>NZ_LMKW01000001.1:0-364477 GCF_001421745.1 Sphingomonas sp. Leaf230
CGAGGTCAGGTCGACCCCGATCCAGGCATCGTACGTGAAGGGGCTGCAAATCTCATCTGCTGTCAAAATGCAGCCGCCGCGATACACCATCTTGTGGGGCGTCGCTGACGCGGATCGGTCGGCGGCGGCGGGGGGCTCGGCTAGCCTAGTCGCGTCGAACCATTATGTCGCAAGCAGGTCGCTGACGGGCGTTGATAATGGATTTGGTATCCAGGCGGGTTATGCTCGCTGCCCCTTGCACCGGAGCGCTCGCTATAACCGTGGCGGCAGGTGCATCAGCCGCGACGACGCCCAGCACCCTTGCCAACTTGCCGGCCTGGATGGGCTTGGCATCCGTACGGGGCGCGAGCTGGGCAGTGCTGGAAGGCTCCGGAGCAGTCTCGCCCGGTGTGGTCGTCTATGCAGAGGCCAATACGGTGCTCGCGACACCCGAACCTCTGTTCGAAGCGGCATCTCTGTCCAAGGTGGTTCTGGCGGTCGCGGTTCATGACATAGTGCGGGAAGGCCTGATCGATCTGGATCGACCAGTGGCCGAGCATGTCGCGTTCACCGACGATGGCGTGACGCGGTCGATCACGCCTCGCTACCTGCTCTCTCACTCTAGCGGCCTGCCTGATTGGCGCGACGAAGCGAACGAGCCGCTAACAAGCTCGTTCGCTCCCGGCACCGCTTCCGCTACGCTGCCTTGGCCTGGCTGAAGTGACCTCTGCCGGCCCATTGGGCTCCGTTCGACATCAGGGTAGCCGTGTTGGGGTTACAGCCCTATCCGTCAGTGCTTCGTAGTCCGTTCCGACCGTGAATGCACATGAACGGACGTCCGCGTCCGCGTCTGGGCTATGAACGAGAGGCTCTCAGGGGCCGGATGTGGGCCTAGCGTTACCTAATGGTCCAAAGGTCAGTCTCAATCTTCGGCCCAGCGCCTGAGCAGGTTGGACTGCGTCTTTGCCAGCAGGTCCAGTTCGGGCGTCTTGCCAAGGCGGTCGAACAGGGCGTGCCGTGCCGTTTCCAGATCGAACAGGAGTTCGCGGGCATCGGCATCGCGGATCAAGCTGCGTACCCAGGTTACGGCGGCGAGGCGCTCGCCGGATACGACCGGCGCGACGCGGTGCAGCGCCGTCGTCGGATAGACCACTGCATCGCCTGCCGCGAGTTTCACGTCCTGTTCGCCCGCCGCGGACTCGATCACCAGTTCGCCGCCTTCGTACGTGTCGGGCTCTGACAGGAATATCGTAACGGACACGTCGGTGCGCATGCCGCCCATGATCGCGTCGTCGACATGGCTGCCATAGGCCATGCCAGGTTCGTAGCGGCTGAACAGCGGCGGGCGAACCACGTGCGGTCGTGTGGCCATCCGGAACAACGGGTTCGCGAGCAACCGGTCGACCACCTAGTCCTGCATGTCGGCCAACAGCGGGTCGGCGCGGTCCACCTGCTCGTTGCGCTTGACCGGGCGGGCTTCGCGACCAGCGGTCCGGCGCCCATCGACATAACGCGTCTTGCCGAGATTATCTCGCAGCGACTGGAGATTGTTGGCGTCCAGAACGTTGGCAATCATGATCAACATCAAGTTTCTCGTCGCGTCGGCGTGACGTCGGGACGAGTCCCTATCAGTCCAAGGCCATGTGGCCAACGTATTGGCGAGTAAGGAATAGTATGCGTACGAAATTGTGGATGGGCGTTGGCGCCTTCGTCGTCGCGCAATCCGGTCAGGGGATCCTGGCCGAAGTGGCAGCCAAACCTCTGGCGCCGTCCGTCGACCAGGTCGGCGAAGGCGGCGAGAACGAGCGCGGCGAGGGTGAGGGCGAAGGTGAGGGGCGACACGTCGTGCGCTCGACCAAGTCGAGCCATGTCGTCCGCAATCCCCGTCGCGCGCGTGCCGCGCAACAGCATGCGGGCCAGCGCGGCGAAGGCGAATATGAAGGTGGCGAGAACGAAGCTGGTGAAGGCGAGGGCGAACGCTGACTCTCGGTCAAAAATGAGGAGGAGCCAGTCTGGGATCACGCGCACACTCACATGAGCCGTGGCGGCGATAAACAGTATACCTGGTTAAAAAGCGAGATCGTCTCGCACCGGCTGATCCTGGACCTGAGCGTCTTTAGTGCGATTATAACGCTGGGAACGGTGCTGGCGGCATCGCAAGCCTAGGCGCTGCTCAGCCACTCCGCCTCGCTGACAACGACACGTCCCTGAAATCGGTGGCCGGGCGGGCTGATGGCCACCTCATGCGCGCTTCGGTTCGACCGTTCGTCGGACCCGCATCGTGCGATGAGGTCTCCCGCAAAAACGATTGTCTTTCAGGCAAATCGGCTAATCGGTCGTCGTTCCCGGCTGACCGTTTGCATCGAAACACTGCATTGTCACGGATCGCCGTCACTATCGGTAAGGGCTACGATGACGTGACCCGCCGGGTGGGGATCGTGGTCGATCAACCAGTCGCGGGCTTTCCTGACCATTTGCGCCGGCCGTCTACTGCCATCCCCTTCCATGCGGACCAGGATAATTTCTCGTGCCAGCGCCTGTGAGGCGCTGTTCGCGCATCGCCAACGCGACTTGTTCAGGACAAGTATCGGCGCCGATCCTTGCCGAGTTACAGTTGCTACCTCCGGTTCGTGGCCAGTTTTCTGTGCTGTAGGATCGGTGAAACTATCGAGTTGCGACGATTCAAGAGATTTGAAATTCCCTATAAAATTGGATGTCTTCGATTGTGGTTAATTGTGGCGCAGTTCCACCATCGCGACGTCTTGTTCGCGCATTGGTAGCGTCAGTCGATAAGGCTTTCCCGCGCGGACATGAATAGTGCTGATAAGCGGGGCGTCGGTCGTAACGCTTTGCAGTTTTTGCAGCTGCGCATCAGTCAACTTGGCGGGACGGCCCATTTCCAAGTAGGTCGAATACGCGTCGTTCTGCTGGAAGCCGGTGCGCCGCGTCCGTAGCTGGTATGATCCCGGCTTCAATCCTGTCAGGTCGAGCGTGAGCGGCGTGGTCAGTGCAGGCTTGCGCAGCTTGGTAAAGAACGGGCGATTGCTGACGGGCTGATTTGGCAACACCGCTCGCCAGGCCAGCACCTGCAATGTTCCATCTTTCAATGTGGCGATGGTCTGGTCATCGCCGGTGGGCAATTCACGGTCGCCGAGATCCGCCAGATACTTGTACGCGAACCACGATGCCTTGCGCACGCCTTGCGGCGTCATCAGTCCGAAGCCGCCCTCGAACGGTCGGGCTTGTGGGCCCGGCTCTTCGAACAAGTCGCTGTAAGTCCAGTAACTCATGCCCTGCGCCAGTCCCTCGGTCCGACGGAGCTTCGACAAGATGTACGCAGCGCTCAGATAATCATCGTGAATGGGATCGCGCGGATTGTAGCTGGTACTCCATTCGGTGAAAAAGAGCGGCAGGCTGGATCGCCCGGCTGCTTCCATTTCCTTGCGAACCTTACGCACATCCTGAACAATAGCATCCGGATTACGCGAGAGTTTGTTGTCGCCCTCACCTTTTTCGTCCAGAAAGCCGCCTTCGACGCCGTAGGTGTGCGTCGTGATGAAGTCGACCGGAACGCTGTTCGTCTTGGCGTATGCGAGAAATTCGGGGATCCATGCCGCGCCCGCGGTCGATGGTCCACCGATGCGCAACTGTGAGTCGATCGCCTTAATCGTGTGCGCCGTCCGGGCATAATAATCGAAATACGCCTGCTGGTCCGCTTTCTCCCAGAAACCGTCCAGGTTCGGCTCGTTCCAGAATTCGAAATACCAACTGCGCACTTCCTTCGCCCCATAGCGTGACACCGCATGCCGAACGAACGCATCGACCAAAGCCGTCCATTTTGCGGGCTCTGGGTGGGAGGTATTACCCTTCCAGTAAAAGAGCGTTTGGTCGGATTGTTTCATGCCGTCGGGCGTGAAGCCGAGTTCCACAAACGGCTTCAAGTCCATCTTCAACAAATTATCATACAGATAATCAATACGACGCCAGTCATAAACGGGCTTGCCGGCAACTTCCCGATACACATGCAGTTGATCGGCAAAGATGTTGTGGAAGCGAATGTGTCGGAAGCGAAGTTCCTTCTGCACCGTTCGCAGTTGCTCCAGACTATCATGACGGATGAGCGTGCCCGGATAATCCGCGCCGATAGACATTTCCGCCATTCGATTTCGCGGTTGGGTTTTACCCTGAACATTGACCGCAATGACGTGGGGCGCAGTCTTTTGCGCGATCGCGTCACTTGGAACTGAGAGGCCCAGAACGATCCCGATTGCCAATGCGGATGCCCGTGCTGCGTACCGAAAATGCATTCTGTGCTACCCCGCTGAAGCCGTCGACGTACGATGATAGCCTTATCAAGGCAATTTCATGCGGTTCGCCTGGTTCGAACCACATAATGCCGAGGTCGGTGCCGGAACAAGAGCCTGCCGTTTCCGGGGGAATGTCGGAGTGGCGGAGCAGGGCCGGTAATATCCAGGCCCCGGCTCGTGGCTCGACAGGCGAAATTTGGAGTGATGGCAGCGAGATGAGGGGTAATTGCGACGAAGCCGCGCTCTTGGCGGCTGTCCAAGGGACCTCATCACGGCGGCGGGGCAGGCTGCATAAAAGATGACGTATTATTCAATTGTCCTATAATAGTGTTAGGGCTAACGCCGACGTAGAAGCATCGTGACGAGAAGATGCAGCTAGAGGATGTGGCGTCCCAACGGGTGCCGCATAATGGGGGGGATTTATGAGCGTTTTCACTACCGATTCCGGTCGACGTTGGCATGCCGCAGCCGCAATGCGCGCCGGTGTGTCCTTGGCAGCGCTGCTCGCTGCCGGCGTTAGCGGCAATGCCTGGGCACAGGCCGAGACGCAGGCCATATCGCCAAACACGACGCAGGCAGCAGCACCGGGACAGGGTCCCGGCGATCCGGCCGCTGACCAGGGCGATGGCGACATCGTCGTCACCGGCCGTCGCGCCGCACTGGAGGCGGCGGACGAGCGCAAGCGTCGCAGCGAAACGATCGTCGACTCGATCGTGGCCGACGATGCCGGCAAGCTTCCCGACAACTCGATCACCGAGGTTCTTCAGCGTGTCTCGGGCGTGTCGATCGTGCGCTTTGCAGCACTCGGCGATCCCGATCACTATTCCGTCCAGGGTTCGGGCGTGCAGGTCCGCGGCCTGACCGGCGTGGCGTCGCGCCTCAACGGCCGCGAGATCTTCAGCGCGAACAACGGCCGCGCGATCCTGTGGAGCGACGTGACGCCCGAGCTGATGTCGGCGGTCGACGTCTACAAGGCATCGACGGCGGACCTGATCGAGGGCGGCACCGGCGGTCAGATCGATCTGCGTACCAAGCTGCCGTTCGACTTCAACGGCAAGTTCCACATCGCGGGCACCGGGGAGCTCGCGCTCGGCGACATGGCGAACAAGGCCGATCCTTCGGGCTCCGTGCTGGTCACCGACTCGTTCGATACGCCGATCGGCCGGATCGGCCTGCTCGGCGACGTCGCGTTCAGCCAGTTCAGCTCGCTGTCGCAGTTCATCCGCGTCAGCCCCTATTTCAAGACGAAGCTCGGCGATGGCAGCGAGCGGTACGTCCCCAGCGGCTTCGCGTATGGCGACGAGGCGTTCCAGTACAAGCGCTACGGCATCTACGGTGCGGCGCAGTGGCAGCCGGCGGAATCGCTGACCTTCACCGGCAGCTTCTTCCAGTCGCGCTACAAGAGCCAGTCGAGCGACTACGGTACGCAGCTCGATTCGCAGACGCTGGCGGTCGATCCGGCGAGCAGCACGTTCGACAGCAACGGCCTGCTGACCAAGACGAACGCACTGTTCAATCGCGATACGGGGACGTTCCTGCCTACCGGCGGCTCGGTCAACAGCAGCGGCAACAAGGGTTTCGTGGAGAGCAATACGCGGACACGCGATTACTCGCTGTCGTTCGCGTGGGCGCCGGATGACAGTCATCTGTCGCTGAAGGGATCGCTGCAGCGTGTCGATTCACGCCAAATCTACGACCGCGTCGACATCTTCCGCGACATCGGGTTCGGCCAGAGTTTCGGGATGGACCTGACGGGCGACCTGCCGCAGATCACCGTCGGTCCGGCGACGCAGGCGTCTTTCGCCAATCCAGCGAACTATTTCTGGACGGCATCGATGCCGCACAACGAACGCAACAAGGGTCGGCTGGACGCCGGGCAGCTCGATGCCGAATACAAGTTCGACGACAGCTTCTTCCGGTCGGTCAAGGTCGGCGGCCGCTATGCAAAGCGGACTGAGCGCGACCTTGCGAACGGCTATAACTGGGCGGCGCTCGGCCGCGGCTGGAATGGCGATCCGCAGCTGACCTATGCCAACGCGGCACCGGGCGACGTCGCCAGCCACGCGTTCAAGGACTTCTTCCGCGGCGACACGACCCTGCCGGGCAACCTGATGTTCGCGTCGGAAAGTCTGGCGGACCGGTTCAACGTCAATCGCACCGGGCTGGTACAGTCGCCGCCGACCAACTTCTGTGGTCCCCCGACTATTGACGATGACAACAACCCGGCTACGCCGAACGTCCCCAATCCTCTCTGGAACGATTGCTCGTCCAAGGGCCCATTGCCGGCCACTGGCTATGGCGGCCTTTCGGGGATCCGAGCACCGGGCTTCGTCCTCCCAGGCGACGAGGTGCAAAATCGTACCAAGAACATCGCGGGCTATGCGCTGGTGCGGTTCGGGCCCCAGGGGGATGCTCGTGGCATCTCCGGTAACGTAGGTGTGCGGGTCGTGCACATTGAGAACGAGGGCAGCGGGTTCATCCAGCAGAATGGCGGCACTGTCTTTATCCGCAATGGCGCTCAGGTTTCGCTCGCGAACACCTTCCTAGCGCGCGGCGGCAAGGCGGATTTCACGCGCGTTCTGCCGTCGGTCAATATCGAATATGCGCCGACCGACCGGATCAAGGTGCGCGGCGGGTACAACATCACGATGGATCTGCCGACCTTCAACGCGCTGCGCGCGTCGGGGTCGATCGGTGTGGCGACGACACCCAGCCAGACTCCGGGCGGGATCGGGACGTTCAACAACTTCACCGCGGACACCGGCAATCCGTTGCTGAAGCCGACGCTGTCGAACAACTTCGACGTCTCGCTCGAATATTACGGACGTGCGGGGACGTCGTTCCACATCGCGCCGTTCTACAAGCGGCTGACCAACCTCCCAATCTATGCGCTGACGACCCGGCAGGTCACCGTCCAGTTCACCGACGGAACGACGGAGAACGTCTCGGCATCTGCAACCGACTATAGCAACGCGACCAAGGCGGCGACGGTCAAGGGCGTCGAAGTCGGGGGACGCTTCTTCTTCGACATGCTGCCGGGCGCGCTTGCCGGTATCGGTTTCGAGGGCAACTACACGTTCATCAAGAGCAGCAATCCGGGCGATGCCTACCGCGATATCACCGGTGCCAGCAGGAACGATGCGCCGCTGGTGGGTCTGTCGAAGCACAACCTAAACGCGACGTTGCTTTATGAGCGCAATCCGATCTCGTTGCGGATCGCGTACTCGTGGCGCTCGCAATATCTGTTGTCCACGAACAGCAACGGCACGAACGGTACGTACACCTATTACAGCGCGCCGGGCGTCGTCAGCAATCAGGATGGCGGCCTCGATCCCACCACTCAGATCGCGCTGCCGATCTATGGCGGCAACTACGGGTCGATCGATGCCGGCGTCCGCTTCAAGGTGACCGACTATCTGTCGTTCGGCGTGCAGGGGACCAACCTGACCGCGTCGACGCAGCGCACGCTGATGGGGGGCTACCCTGGCGGCAAGCTGGTCGGGCGTAGCTGGTTCCAGGCCGATCGTCGTATCAGCACTGGTATCAACCTCGCCTTCTAACGATGATACGCTGCTCGCCGACACCGTGTCGGCGAGCAGCAAAGCGAGGCTGTAATGACCAAGCGGATCCTGATCGTGGGCGGTGGCACCGCCGGGTGGCTGACCGCGGGCTATCTCGCCAAGCGGCTCGGCGCGGACCTGCCGGGCGGTGTCGCGATCACGCTTGTCGAGTCGCAAGACATTGGGATCCTTGGGGTCGGTGAGGGGACGTTCCCGACGATCCGGCGGACGCTCGCGACGATCGGGATCGACGAGGCCGACCTGATCCGTCGTTGCGGTGCGACGTTCAAGCAGGGTGCCAAGTTCGTGCACTGGCGCCACGCGCCGGGGCAGGGGGCGACCGATCATTACTCGCATCCCTTCCAGGTCGCGGATTCAAGCGATGGCCTCGACCTGCTGCCGTATTGGCTGCTGGGGCATGGCGGTCCGGAGAATTGGGACGAGGTCTCCAATCCGCAGAAAAAAGCCTCCGACCGGCATCGCGCACCCAAATTGCCTACCAATCCCGATTATGTCGGGCCGCTCAACTACGCGTTCCACTTCGACGCGGTGGCGCTGGCCGGTCTGTTGCGCGAGCAGGGGGTAAAGAACGGCGTCCGGCACCTGACCGACACCGTGAGCGAGGTGCTGCTCGATGCCGAGGGTGCGATCGGCGGCGTGCGCACCGAGCGGAACGGCGTTCTGGACGCGGATCTCTATATCGACTGCACCGGCTTTCGCGCCGAACTGATCGGCAAGGCGATGAAGGTTCCGTATCGCTCGTGCCGGGACGTCCTGTTCTGCGATCGCGCGATCGCGGCGCAGCTACCCTATGCGCGGCCCGACGATCCGATCGCCTCCTACACGATCTCGACCGCGCAGAAGAACGGATGGATCTGGGATATCGGGCTCGATCGCCGGCGGGGCATCGGCCATGTCTACTCGTCCGATCATGGCGACGACGAGACGGCGGAGCGCGTCCTGCGGGGCTATCTCGGCGCGGCGGGTGAAAAGGCCGATGTGCGCCATTTCAAGTTCGATGCGGGCTACCGCGAGGTCAACTGGTACAAGAACTGCGTCGCGGTCGGGCTGTCGAGTGGTTTCTTCGAGCCTCTTGAAGCGACCGGCATCGCGTTTGCAGAGGTGTCGGCGGGAATGATCGCCAACCTGTTCCCGTGGGGCGGCGATTACGAGACGTCCGCGCGTCAGTTCAACGCGAACATGCTCCGCCGCTACGAGCGCGCGCTCGATTTCATCAAGCTCCATTATTGCATCTCGGAACGGCGCGACACGGCGTTCTGGCGCGACAACGTGGCCGACACGTCGGTGCCGGACAGCCTGCTGGAACTGCTCGACCGGTGGCGCTTCCGGCCACCCAACGAGCTCGACATCGACGGCCAGGTCGACATCTTCACCGAGGCGAGCTGGCAGTATGTGCTGTACGGCATGGGGTGGAAGACGGACCTGAGCGCGAAGGCCGGTGCCCTGCGCTATCACGAGGATGCGCGGCGCGCGTTCGCCGAGGTACAGCGTCAGGCGCGCTATGCGATCGCGAATCTCCCGTCGAACCGGGACCTCGTCGCATACGCCCAGACCCACAGCTTTGGTGCGCGGGCCGCGGCATGACCAGCGACGGTGCCGCCCGAGTCACGAAGGTCGTCATCGTCGGCGGCGGCACGGCAGGCTGGATGACCGCCGCTGCGCTGTCGCGGCTAGTGCCGAGCGGCGTATCGGTCACACTCGTCGAATCCGAGGAGATCGGCACAGTCGGCGTCGGCGAGGCGACGATCCCGCCGCTGCTCGACTTCAACCGCATGCTGGGGATCGACGAAGACGCGTTCGTCCGCGCGACCGGCGCGACGTTCAAACTGGGGATCGAGTTTCGCGACTGGGTTCGGCTCGGCGACGCGTATCTGCATCCGTTCGGCACGCATGGCCGTGATATCGGCGGGGTGTCGTTCCATCAGCTCTGGCTCCGTCAGGCCGCGTTGGGCAACCCCGATCCGGGACCGATCGGCGACTATTGCCTGTCGGCAGTCGCAGCGCGTCGCGGGCGGTTCACCCGGCCGAGCGCCAATCCCGAATCGGTCCTGTCGACCTTGTTCTACGCGTTCCACTTCGATGCCGCCTTGTACGCGAAGCTCCTGCGCGACATGGCGGAGCAGGACGGCGTGGTCCGCGTCGAGGGTCGCGTGGTCGCGGTCGAGAGGGACGCAGGGACGGGATTCATCGAGGCGGTGCGGCTCGAAGGCGATCGCCGCATCGACGGTGAATTGTTCATCGACTGCAGCGGTTTCCGATCGTTGCTGCTGGGCGACGCGCTGGACGTTCCGTTCACGAGCTGGAAGCATTGGCTGCCATGCGACCGGGCCTGGGCGGTGCCGAGCCAGCGACAGGGAGGTCTGACCCCGTACACGCGCGCGACCGCCGATACCGCCGGATGGCGCTGGCGCATCCCGCTTCAGCACCGGGTCGGCAACGGGTACGTCTATTCCAGCGCACACATCGACGACGACGATGCAAGGCGCGCGCTTTTGGCGGGGTTGGAAGGGGAGGCGTTGGGCGAACCACGCCAGTTACGCTTCGAGGCAGGTCGACGGGACCGACTATGGGAGCGGAACTGCGTCGCGATCGGGCTCTCCGGCGGCTTTCTCGAGCCGCTCGAGTCCACCAGCATTCATTTGATCCAGTCGGGCATTACGCGACTGATGAGCCTGTTTCCCGACCTGGGGTTCGGCGTGACCGAGATCGACGAGTATAACCGCGTGATGCTGCGCGAATACGAACAGGTCCGCGATTTCATCATCCTGCATTATCACGCGACCGAGCGATCGGACTCGCCGTTCTGGGACCGGTGCCGGACGATGGCGATCCCGGCGTCGCTGTCGGCCAAGCTGGCGCTCTGGTCGGGGAAGGCGCGGGTGTTTCGCGAACAGGGGGAATTGTTCACCCCAGATGGCTGGATCGCGGTGCTGCTCGGCCAAGGCATCCGGCCGGCGTCGTTCGACCCCCTGGCCAGCGCGCTGCCGGCCGACGAGTCCGCGCGGTTCCTGGCGCATGTTCGGGACGTGATCGACAAGACAGCTGCGGCGATGCCGACGCACGAGGCGTTCATCGCCCAGAACTGCGCTGCACGAACGCACCAAGCGGCATGATCCCGTTACGGCGCACAGGCGGACGGCTGGCCTCGACAAGGCGGCTGCGCATCGTCGCGACGACGGCGTTGCTGCTGGCGTCCCTCGCAACGCCGGGGTCCGCCCGCGCGCCGGACGCGGTGGCGTATCGCTGGACCAACGTGACGGTCGGCGCGGGCGGGTATGCGCCCAACATCGTATTCAGCGCGGTGGAGCGGGGGCTCGCCTATCTCCGGACCGACATGGGTGGCGCGTATCGCTGGGACGAAAAGATCGCGCGCTGGGTGCCGCTGCAGGACGGTAACGCGGTGCCGAGCTACATGGGTATCGAGAGCATCGCGCCCGATCCCCGCGATCCCGATGTCGTCTACATGGCGGCAGGGGTGGGTGCCAGCCAGCCCGCGGCAATCCTGCGATCCGCCGACCGGGGACGATCTTGGCGGATCACGCCCGTCCCGTTCGCGATGGGCGGCAACGAGGATGGTCGCGGGCTCGGCGAGCGGCTCGCGATCGATCCCAATGCGACGAGGCGGCTGTTCTTCGGCTCGCGGCACGACGGCTTGTGGCGCAGCGACGATGCCGGCGCGACCTGGGCAAAGGTCGCGCGCTTTCCGGTCGCGGGGCTGGCGCGCCCCGGTTTTCGCCGGACGCATGGTGGGATCGCCTTCGTCGCGATCGATCCTACCAGCGGCGGGGCAGGCCGACCGTCCCGACGCGTGTGGGCCGGCGTTGCCGATCCGGGCGCCACGCATCTGTATCGTTCGGACGATGCCGGCGAGACGTGGATCGCGGTGACGGGCCCGGCGCTGCTCGCGGCGAAGGGCGTCGTCGATCCGCGGGGCGTGCTGTGGGTCGGCTATGCGAGCGGGCTGGGGCCGAGCGGCATCGCGACCGGCGCGGTGTGGCGCTACGATCGCGACGGCACCGGCCGCGACGTGACCCCTGCCGCGTGGCGCGATACCGGGGCGGAGGGCGCATTCTTGGGCGTTGCGGTGTCCGCGATGTCGCCGGGAACCGTCGCGGTCAGCACCGTCGACCGCTACAAACACCGGGATTCGCTCTGGATCAGCCGCGACGACGGCCGAAGCTGGGACGATGTCGGGCCGCGCAGCCGGCGCGACGTGTCGGCGACGCCGTTCCTGTTGCACGAGGGGAAGGGTGCCGATTTCGGCCACTGGATCTCCGGCCTTGCGATCGATCCGTTCGATCCTGGTCATGTCGCCTACACGACCGGCGCGACGGTCTACGCGACCCGCGCGCTCACACGTTCGGGCGCGGTCGACTGGGCGCCCTGGACCCGCGGGATCGAACAGACGGCGATCATCACGCTCGCGTCGCCGACTGGGGGCGCTCCGCTGATCTCGGGGTTCGGTGACCTCGCCGGCTTCGTGCACGACGATCTCGACCGCTCGCCGCGGCCGACGTTCGTCGATCCGTACATGTCGAACACCAACACCATCGACTACGCCGGGATGGCGCCGAACGTCGTCGTCCGAAGCGGCAGCCTGTACCTGGACAGGCCGCGCGACGCGTCGATGGGGCGGTCGGAGGACGGCGGCCGCACCTGGACCGAGATCACCGTGCCGGCGATGGGCAATCCACCGCGGCGCGAGGACCTGAACGGCGATTGGCCGATCACCGTATCGGCCGACGGCACGACGATGGTCGTAGCGACCCCGGTCCCGCAGGTGTCGCGCGACGCCGGCCGTCATTGGTCGATCGTCGCCGGGCTGCCGGGCAAGATCCGTGCAGTCGCCGACAAACGCGACCCAAGGGTTTTCTACGCGGTCGACGTTCTGCATGGGCGGGTGCTGGTGTCGCGCGATGCTGCGGCAAGTTTTTCCGTCGTCGCGGCACGAGGGCTGCCGGCCGATCTCAAGCCGGTCGGCCGGCAAGGTCGCGAAGCGCAGAGCAGCCTTGTGGCCGACCCCGACCGCACGGGAACATTGTGGCTGCTGGCGGGCGAACGGCTGTTCCGGAGCATCGACGGCGGCGCGAACTTCGCGCCCGCGCATGGTGAGCTGCGGGTCGAACTCTTCGGTCTCGGCCGGAACGGTGTGTTCGCGATAGGAACGCTCGCCGGTGTCCGGGGGGGCTGGCGCTCGGTGGATCAAGGACGGTCCTGGGCGCGGATCGACGACGACGCGCATCGCTGGGGCGGCCGCTACCGCGTCATCTCCGGCGATCCCAGGCGCGAGGGACGGGTCTATATCGGCACGGACGGCCGCGGCCTGTTCTACGGCGATCCGATCGCGGCGCGATAATCCGGCGCTCACGAACGCCCGGCATGCGTCGCTAGGGTCGGCTCGAACGAGCGGATCGTCGAAAGCTAGACCAGGCCGCGGCCTTCCAGCTTCAGGACGGGGACGAAACCCTCGCCGGGGTTGGCGGGCATCGTCAGGTGCAGCCCGCGTGCATCGCGGTGGTGCGCCAAGCTGCCGCCGCCGAGCAGGGTTACGCGTTCGACGACGCCGTCGGCGAAGCGGTTGCGTCCCAGTGCTTCGATCGTGACCTCGCCCTGCGGCCAGCCAAGGAACAGCGCGTAGAGCGCCCCCTTGTTGGTGGTGAAGCGCACGTCGCGCGACGTGAACACGCCCGAAGACTGCTCGTTCTGCATGCCGGCCTGGAGCTTGGTCGGGCCTTCGCCGTAGATGCGCCATGGCCGCGAGCCGAAGATCGCCTCGTCGTTGACCGCGATCCAGCGGCTCATGCCGTCGAGGATCTTCTCCTCCTCGCCGTCGATCGAGCCGTCGCCGGGCTGCGGGATCGAGAGCAGCAGGTTGCCGTTCTTCGAGACGACATCGGCAAGCCGCTGGATGACCTGTTCGGCGGTCTTGTAGCTTTTGTCGGTGAGCCGCGCGACGTTGTAGAACCAGTCACCGATGCACGTATCGGTCTGCCACGGCTCGTCCCACAGATGATCGGTGAAGCCGCGCTCGACGTCCTGGACCAGCCCGAACCGCGCATAAGGCTTTAGCTGCTTGGCGGTCAGCACGACGTCGATCTTGCCGTGCCAGGCGATCGAGCGGTTATAGTAATCCGCTGCTGCCTGGAGCCCGATCGGGCCGAACGGCAGCTCGTAATCGTCGAAATAGCAGAAGTCGGGCTTGTACTTGTCGATCAGGTCGGTCTGGCGCAGCAGCCATTTCGCGGCATAGCCCGGATCGTTCGGCGGCGGCGTTTCGATCCACTGGCCATCGTTCGCATCGTGCCACGCGTTCATCGCCGCCACCGTGTCGATGCCGTTCGGCAGGACCGCGTGCGCGCCGGTGTAGAGCTGTTGCGGATCGAGCCCGTCCCACCATGTGCCGCGGCCGTCGGCGGTGCGCAGTTTGAACGCGTCGTATCGCTGGCCCTTCAGCGGACCGGTCGGGTCATAGCCATAGGCGGTCTGATACCAGTGCCAGCTATGCGCGGCGTGGTTCGAGACGCCGAACTTGAGCCCGGCTTTCCGCGCGGCCTTTTCCCAAGTGCCTACGACGTCGCGCTTCGGCCCGACGCGGAGCGAATTCCAGGCGTGATAGCGGCTGTCGTAGCAGTCGAGATTGTCGTGATGATTGGCGAGCGAGACGAAATATTTCGCCCCCGCCTTGGCATAGCGGGCGATCAGCGCGTCGGGATCCCAACGATCCGCGGTCCAGCGGTTCATCACCTCCATCATCCCCGACTTGGTCGGATGACCGTACGTCTTGAGGTGATGTTCGTAGGCAGGGTGCCCCTGCATGTACATGAAGCGGCCGTACCAGTCGCCCTGCTCGGGCACCGACTGCGGCCCCCAATGCGACCACAGGCCGAGCTTCGCGTCGCGGAACCACTCGGGGTAGCGATAGTGATCGACCAGCGATTGCCAGGTCGGTTGCACCGGGCCCCGCGCCAGCCCCATCGGGCTCTGCGCTAGCGCAAGTGTTGCGGGACCAAGTGCGGCGATCCCGGCGAGAACTGAACGGCGGCTGAGATCGATACTCACTTGGCTGCGACGGTCCGGCGGATCGCGGCGAGCGCCAGCGGGCGCATCACCGCATAGCCGGCGGGGGTCGGGTGGACGCCGTCGCTCGCCAGCCCCGGCTTCATCGCGCCCTCGGGCGTGGCAAGCGCGGTGTAGTAATCGACATAGGTGAAGCCGTTCTTCGCAGCATAGGCCTTCAACCAGCTATTGAGCGCGCGGATCTGCGGCACCGGCTGCTTGTCCTTGCTCCACGGAAAGGCGGCGGCGGGCGGGGTCGAGGCGATGATGACCTTGATGCCGTTCGCACGCGCGAGGTCAGCCATGCTGGCGATGTTTCCCTGCACGATTGCCATCGTCGAGGCGCCGGTGTTGCCGGCGATGTCGTTCGTGCCCGCCATGATGTGGACCGCGCGCGGCTTGAGCGCGATCACGTCCTCGCGGAAGCGCACCAGCATCTGCGGCGTGGTCTGCCCGCCGATGCCGCGATCGATCAGTCCGCCGGTGAACAACGCTGAGTCCGCGCCGATCCAGTTGTCGGTGATCGAATCGCCCATGAAGACGACGCGCACAGGCATGCGGGATGCCTTCAGCTGTTCGTTCTGCGGGCGGTACCGGCACAACTGGCCGAAGTCGCGCGTGAGCATGTGCAGCTTCCAGGCCTCCCATCCGGCGCCATCGGTCGGCGACGGATGCGCGGGGCAGGGGGCCGCGACGATCCCGACCGGATCACCGGCATAGGGATCGCCCGGGACATTGGTCTGTGCCGCGGCGGCCGACGAGGTCGCCGCCAGCGCCGCAATGGCGATGCCGCGCATCACTTCCCCGCGCATCACTTAGCCGAGACGATCTGGACCAGCGACGCGGCGTCCTGCCCGGTCGGCAGCTTGCCCGATGCCGTGAGCCTCCGGGTCTTGTCGTCCCAGCGCACCACTGCCTTGCGCCCACCCTTGGTGCGATAGTCGTTGGTCACGCCGTCATCGTCGTACAGCGCGAAGTTGGCATCTGCGCCCGGATACACGCGGATGCTCTCCAAGGCCTGGGCCGTCGCTGTGCTCGGCACCTGGACGCCCATCGGGATGATCGATCCGGCGCGCACGAACAGCGGGATCTTGTCGATCGGCGCATTCGCGGTGACGGTCTGGCCGCCCGTGAAGCGCTGGTTGGTCCAGTAGTCATACCATTCGGCACCCGCCGGCAGATAGACCTGGCGGCTGGTCTTGCCCTGTTCGGTGACGGGCGCGACCAGGAAGGCGGGGCCGAACATATATTCGTCGCCCATGTCGGCGACGTTGGGATCGTTCGGGAAATCCATGAACAGCGCGCGCATCATCGGCGCATTGCTCTCGTACGTGTGGCGCCCGAGCGAATAGATATACGGCATCAGCGAGTAGCGCAGCTTCAGGAAGTTCGCGAGGACCGGCTCGGCCGCGGTGCCGTACTGCCAGATCGCGGTGGCCGGCCGCTGGCCGTGGATCCGCAACGTCGGCGTGAATACGCTGTATCCGAACCAGCGCGTGAACAGCTCGGGATAATCCGCGTAGTCGGGCGCCATCGCGGTCGCGCCCGCTGGATCGAGCAACACCGGGCGTGTCGCCTTGGGCCCGTTGGGCCATTGCCAGCCGCCGATGTCGCTGCCCCAATAGGCCATGCCGCTGGCGGTGAAGCCGAGCCCGGCGGGCACCTGCCGGTGCAGCGCCTCCCAGGTCGACTTGATGTCCGACGACCAGAACAGCCCGCCGTTGCGCTGTGCGCCGAGATAGGCCGCGCGCGACAGGATCAGGTTGCGCATCGTGGGGCGATCCTTCGCCGACCCGTCCGCCACGCTCATCGTGTGGAGCAGCGGGAAGACGTTGTGATAGCGATCGCCCGAGCCGATCGAATAGAAGCTGCCGTCGGGCACCAGATCAGGTTCGGTCTCGTCGAGCCAGAACCAGTCGAAGCCCTGGCTGGCGATGTTGTCGCGGATCCGGTCCCAAAACCAGTGGCGCGCATCGGGGTTGGTGCTGTCGAGCAACGCGCCCGCGCGGTCGGAGCGGATCGGCAGGCCGTCGACGACGTTGCCGTCCTTGTCCTTCAGCAACCAGCCCTTGGTCGACAGCAGGTCGAAGTAGCGCGATTCCTTTTCGAACCGCGGCCAGACGCTGATGATCGAATGCATGCCCATCGACTTGAGCTTGTCGTTCATGCCCTTGGGATCGGGGAAATAATTCCGGTCGATGTCGAGCTGACCCATGCGCGACCAATAGAACCAGTCGAGCACCATGATGTCGAGCGGCAGGCCGCGGCTGCGATATCCGTTGGCGACGTCGAGCAGTTCCTTCTCGGTCTCGTACCGCGCTTTGCTCTGGATGAGACCGAACGCGGCCTTTGGCGGCAGCGGCGTGGTGCCGGTCAGCGTGGCGTAGCCGGCATAGATTTCGTCGGTAGTGGCGCCGGCGATGACGAAGAACGAGACGCGCTCGCCGACTTCCGACTGCCAGTGCGTCGCGCTGTGCAGGCCGGGAGACATGACCGTCGAGGACGGGTTGTCCCAGACGATGCCGTAACCCTTGTTGGTGACCATGAACGGTACGCACACCGTCTCGCCCGCCGGTGCATCGTAATTGTGGCGGCAATCGATCGTGCGGCCGCGAAGGTCGAGCTTGCCTTCCTGGTTCTGGCCGAGGCCGTAATAATGCTCGTCCGCGGGCGAGGCGAAGCTCGCGCCGACGCGGAACGTCTTCTCGCCGTTGACGGTGTGCGGCGCCATTTCCCAGCCGGTCATCTGCGTCAGCATCGAGCCGTCGGGCTTGCGGATCGTCACCGATACGGGCGGCAGCGACGGCGCGAAATAGCGCTCCATCTGCGACGGCGCCTTGGGCCAGGGCTTGGCGTCGACCGACAGCGACAGTGCGGACGAGGTGAAGACGTCGGCGCCTGCATCGCTACGATGCGTCCAGCCGGCGGCATCGGGCTTTGCGTTGGGACCATCGCCGGGGGGCGCGTCGACCTGGCCACGGTCGGTCGCGATCGTCACGCGGACGATGTTCGGGGCATAGGCCTCGACCGAAACCAGGCTCCCGTTGCGGTCGACCGTCGCGATCGGTGCGGCAAAGGAGGTGGTGCCGAGCGTCGCGAGCGCGACACCAATAGCCAACCGTGCGACCAGGCGCGACGACCAGCCCCGCGACGAGCGGTCTAGTCGCGACGTCTTGCCGGACTGATCGGACGGCTGCGTGACGACACGGGCTGGGGCAATATGCATTAAAATCCTCTCCACGGGCTTATGCCCTTACGGTAACGCGATCATGGCCGGAACGGCGATTTTGTCGTATAATTGCAGATACGGGAGATGGATCAACTGTATTTCCGTTGATCGTCGCACCCCGGGACTAGAAATCCGGGCGTAACCCGTTCGCTTTGCGCTCACGGAGAAGGATGCAGTCTTGGTTCGTATGAATAAGCTAATCGCGGGCGTGGCCCTTTCCGTGTCGTTGAGCGGCGGTACCGCGTCCGCGCAGACCATGACCGAGGTTCCGCGGATCGTCAGCAAGGCGGGCCGGCATGCGCTGCTCGTCGACGGTGCGCCGTTCCTGATGCTGGGCGCGCAGGTCAACAACAGCAGCAACTACGCGTCCGCGCTGCCGCAGGTGTGGCCGATGCTCGACCGGATCCATGCGAACACCGTCGAGATCCCGATCGCTTGGCAGCAGGTCGAGCCGGTCGAGGGCAGATTCGACCTGAGCTTTCTCCAGACGCTGCTCGATCAGGCGCGGATGCACGACAAGCGCGTCGTGCTGCTCTGGTTCGGGACGTGGAAGAACACTTCGCCCGGCTACACGCCGGATTGGTTCAAGGCCGACAATCGCCGTTTTCCGCGGATGAAGATGAAGGACGGCACCGACCATTATGTCCATTCGCCGATGTTTCGCGCGACGCTGGAGGCGGACAAGCGCGCGTTCGTCGAGGTGATGAAATATCTGAAGGCGCATGATCCGCAGAACACGGTGATCATGGTGCAGCCCGAGAACGAAGTCGGCAGCTATCGCTCGCCGCGCGACTACGGCCCGCAGGCCAATGCGGTGTTCGCAAAGCCGGTGCCGGCAGATCTGGCCAAGGCGCTGAAGAAACCGGGTGGCAGTTGGACGCAGATGTTCGGCGCGCAGGCCGACCGGGCGTTCAACACCTGGCACACGGCGCGCTTCGTCGACGAGATCGCCGCGGCGGGCAAGGCGATCAAACCGTTACCGATGTACGTCAATGCGTCGCTTGCGGGGCCCTCGAACGTGCCCGATCCGACCGGAGTCGCGAGCGGCGGACCGCAGCAGGACGTGCTCGACATCTGGAAGGCGGCCGCGCCCGCGATCGATTTCCAGGCGCCCGATATCTACGACCGCGACGCGGGTCATGTCGCGCTGTACCTCGACGCGTATGCGCGGCCCGACAATGCGCTGATGGTACCCGAGATCGGCAATGCGAAGGAGTTTGCGCGGTTCTTCTATGCGGCGCTCGGGCGCGGTGCGATCGGCTACGCGCCGTTCGGCATGGATGACACCGGGTATTTCAACTATCCGCTCGGGGCGAAGGCGCTCGACGACGACACGGTAGACGCGATCGGGCTGAAATACGCGGTCCTATCGACGATGGCGCGCGACTGGGCGAAGATCGCGTACGAGCATCCGACCTGGGGCGCGGCCAAGCCCGACGAGAGCACGGGGCCGACCGCTCCTCAGTTGACCACCATGGGGAACTGGACGATCGCCACCAGCTACGGCGAATGGCAGTTCGGTCAGAAGGACTGGACCTGGATCAAGTCCGAGCCGCCCGTCTGGGCGAAGCAGCCTGTGGGCGGCGTTGCGGTCGCACATCTGTCGCCGAACGAATTTCTCGTAGTCGGCGATCACGTCCGCCTGAACTTCGGGACGGCGAAGGATGGCCCGAAGAACGGTTCGGTATTCCGCGTCGAAGAAGGTCGCGTGGTCGACGGACGATGGGTGATGAGCCGCGTGTGGAACGGCGACCAGACCGACTACGGGATCAACCTCACCACGCCGGTCATTCTCAAGGTGATCATGGGTAGTTACAAGTAACTGCGCCGGGCTCGACCGATATCAGGCAATGGGGAGGGCTCTATAGTGCTGCTCGCGATCGGTGTTCTTTCTTCGTCGTAGCGCATCGCGGATGCCATGAACCTGCACCGCGTCATGGCTTCGGGCTGCGCCGGAGAATTCGGTGTTGGCGCTGGAACACTGCGTTGGAAATTGAAAACCACGCTTGGATGTCCGCTATTGGGGCTTGGCGCCACACATCCGTACCCGCCGGGTAAGAATAGCCTTACTCCGCGCGTTATATCGTAGAATTTTCCATTCCCATTTCAGGGTCATCGGAAAAGAAAACTTAAAGGGCGTCTCAAGACTGCTATTGGCGCCAAATTTTATGGCCGCAACAAGTATTTTCCAATAATGGCTTAACCACGTCTCCACCACAAAATGGTGGTTGGTGACCCCTACGGGAATCGAACCCGTGCTTCAGCCGTGAAAGGGCCGCGTCCTAACCGCTAGACGAAGGGGCCTGCGTGGTGGAGGCCGACTAAGGGGAAGGGGGCGGGGCGTCAAGCGTTTCGGTACAAGAATTTAGTCCGCCCACGCCGCGTCCTCGACATGGAGTTCGGCGGATGGGCGCGAGGACCAGTCGTCGATCTTCGCGCGGCCCGCCAGCCAGAGCTTGCGGTGGGGGGGGGCGCCTAGCAGGGCTTGGCCCAGTGCGCTCTCGGCCGAGCGGAAGGCCATCGCCTTGATGCTGCGGCCGTCGTCGCCGGCGACGATCGTGCGGACATGGCCGTTGCCGACGACGTCTGCCTTGATCACGCGGACCGGGCCCATCGCAACGCGCGGCGCTGGCCAGCCCATGCCGTAGGGACCGCCGGCTTCCATCGATTCGACGAGGCCGGGGTTTACTCCGCCGGCCGCCAGCACTGCGTCGAGCAGGAGCGCGCGATCGCCATTGGAACGTTCGACCGCGGCGGCTAGACGCTCTTCGAGGAAGTCGGTGAAGGCGGGAATCGCGGCTTCGGTGATCGTCAGGCCGGCGGCCATTGCATGGCCTCCGCCCGCCACCAGCAGTCCGTGTTCGCGGGCTGCCATCACAGCCGCGCCGAGGTCTACGCCGGGTATCGAGCGGCCGGAGCCCTTGCCGATGCCGTTCTCGTCGATCGCGATGACGATCGCGGGGCGGCCGAGCTTTTCCTTGAGGCGACCGGCGACGATGCCGATCACGCCGGGGTGCCAGCCGTGGCCGGCGACGATGGCGACCGCGCGGTCTCGGCTGGAGAGGAGGTCGGCGGCCTCCTGCACGGCGGTTTCGATCGCGCGGCGTTCTTCGTTGAGGCGGTCGAGTTCGGTAGCGATCTGGCGGGCTTCGTCGGGGTCCTGCGTGGTGAGCAGGCGGACGCCGAGGTCTGCGCGACCGACGCGGCCGCCGGCGTTGATGCGCGGGCCCAGCGCGAAGCCGAGGTCGGTGCAGGTCGGGTTGCGCGTCAGGCGCGACGCCTCGATCAGCGCGGCGACGCCGATGTTCTTGCGCGCGCCCATGACCTTGAGGCCCTGCGACACGAACGCGCGGTTGAGGCCGCGAAGCTGCGCGACGTCGGCGACGGTGCCGAGCGCGACGATATCGAGCAAGTCGATCAGTTTCGGCTCGGCGCGGTCCTTGAAGAAGCCGCGGACGCGGAGCGTACGGACGAGCGCGGCGGCGGCGAGGAAGCACATGCCGACGGCGGCGAGGTGGCCGTGGGCCGCGCCTTCGGTCTCGTCGAGGCGGTTGGGGTTTACCAGCGCGAGCGCGTGCGGGAGCGCGGTCGAGCATTTGTGGTGGTCGATGACGATCACGTCGACCTGCGCGTCGCGGGCGGCATCGAGCGCGTCGAACGCCTGTGCGCCGCAGTCGACCGTGACGATCAGCGTGGCACCTTCGCCGGCGAGGCGGACGAGCGCTTCGCCCGACGGGCCGTAGCCTTCGAGCAGGCGATCGGGGATATAGGGGCGCGCCTCGATACCGAGATCGCGCAAGACCAGGACCATCAACGCGGCGGAGGTGGCGCCGTCGACGTCGTAATCGCCGAAGATCGCGACCTGTTCGTGCGCCTGTACCGCGTCGGCGAGGCGCTCGGCAGCGCGGTCCATGTCGCGGAAGATCGACGGGTCGGGCATGAATGCGCGGATCGAGGGCGTGCGATGCGCGTCGAGCGCGTCGCGGGGGCAGCCTCTGGCGAGGAGGAGCTGGGTGACGAGGTCGTCGCCGGTAAAGCCGTCCCGGCCGTCAGCCGCTAGGGCTCGCCAACGCCAGGGCTGGCCGAGGATGGAGGATGTTACGCCAAGAACTGTCATGTCTCGGACGTAGTGGCTGCGGGGGGATTGTCGAGCGGAGAGGGACGCGTGGTTAGGGCGATCTGGCAACCGCGTGCACCACGTGCGTCTTGTTCTCCCGCGAAGGCGGGAGCCCAGTATGGGTCCGCGCCTTCGCGGGGAACAGTTTTGCGCGGACTGGCGGAATGTAAACTCTCCCCCCCGTTCGTGCGGAGTAGCGACCGAGTAGCTTCGTAGAATCGTATCGAGGGCGCGTATTGAAGCATGCGTTTCGTGTGCCAACCGGTCCTTCGATACGCCGTCTCGATACGCCGCCTTCAGCGCCTACTCGACGGCTACTCAGGACGAACGGGGAGGGAGGGCGGGATCAGGAATCCGCGCCAGGCGGATCCGCAACAGGGGATAGGCGAGCGATGTTGAAGTCGGTCTACGCAACCCTCACTTCATCCAGGGCCGCTCGCGAAACCACTTTGTCACGATATACTTCACGCCCTCGACCACTGGCATACCCTCGTGCAGCGTCAGCCCGTTAGGGCTCCCGTCCGGGTTCATGTTGTTCCATGCCAGCAGCATGCCGCGTTTCGGCGCGATCTTCACGCCGGCCTGCGGGAACCACGTCGCGCCGCCCTCGGGGACGTTGTTGAGGAACACCATCGCGGTCCAGGTGCGCTGGCCGCCTTGCTCCTGCATTTTCGCCCAATAGCTTTCGGACTCGTGGAAATAGTCGTGGTGCGCGCGGAATTGCTGGCCGGGGGCGTAGCGTTGGCCCTGCATTGTCTCGCCGTGGAGCAGGTCGATCCCGAGCAACGTCGCGATCGCTTCGTCGGTCGGCTGCACCTCTGGCGACCAGCGATCCATGTCGCAGCTCTCGCTGGTCCGGAAATTGCTGTTCGGGCGATCGGACAGCAGGGTCGACGGCCGCCGCTTGGAATCGATCACGGCGATCAGCCGCTTGCACGTCGCGGGATCGAGGAACTTGTCCTGATAATAGAACTGCACCGTGTCCATCGCGATGCGCTGCACCGCCGGATTGGCGTCGAGGCGCGCGGCGACCTGCGATCCGAAGGCCTGGCGGACTGCCGCGGCCGGATCGATCTTCTTGGCTTTTGAAAAGATACCCACGCCGCAGGATTTGGCGAAACGCCTTCAAAACGCAAGAGCCCCGCGATGATCTTCACCACCGCGGGGCTCCCCCTGTTACCTTAATGCCGGTAAGCCGCAATTCTCAGGAAGGGCCTACCAGAAGATGTCGTACACCGTGTCGACCACGCGGCCGCTGTCGAGATCGACCAGCAACGCGTCGTTGTAATAGCGCACCCAGCGATACGGGCCGTACGCCTCGGGCAGGCGGTAGGTGTACGGGTCCTGGATCCAGTAATTCTGGTTGTAGAGGATGCTGTTCAGCGAAAAGCCGACGCCGAAGCGACGATAGCCCGATCCCCACCCGCTCGGCGCGTAGTAGCGGGGGAGGCGGTAGGCGCCGCGGTTCGACGCGCGGTAGTTGCTCCAGGCGTAACGGTTGTCGTTGCGCCAGCCACGGTTCCACGCGCCGCCCTGGTTGTAGTGACCCTGGTTGTAGCCGCCGCGACCATAGCCCTGGACGTTGCCGTAGGCGCGGTTGGGCTGGCGGTTCTGGTAGCCATCGCGGCCGCCGTTGCGCCAGTCGCCCCGGTTGTCATTGCGCCCTTCGTTGCGCCAATCGCCTCGTCCGCCGTTGCGGTCGAACTGGCCGCGATCCGCTTGCTGGTTGCCGCGATCGAAACCGGGGCGTCCCTGGTCGCGGTTCCAGTCGGGGCGGTTCTGGCCGGCTTGCGGGTCGGGACGGTTTTGGCCGTTCCAGCCCTGGCCGTTGCCGCGCTGACCGTTCCAAGCCTGACGGTCGCCACGCTGTCCGCCGCGCTGACCGTTCCAATCGGGACGGCCTTGACCATCCGGTCGGTCGCCACGGACTTGCGGTTGCGTGCCGAGATCGGCGCGTTGCGGGCGCTGGCCTTGGTCGGGCGCGGCGGGGCGGTCGGGGCGCTGCTGCTGGAAGGGTTGCCCGTCCGGACGTGGGCCCCGATCGCCGCGATCCTGACGCTGGCCGCGGTCAGGGCGCTGGCCACGGTCACCGCGGTCCTGGTCGACCTGCTGCGCGGTCGCGGTCGATGCCATCATGGTTGCCGGCACCAACGCGGATGCTGCCATCAAGAGTTTGAGAAACTTGCCCGTCATTGCCGTCGTCCTCGACTGCCGGCGCACGAGCCGACTCCTATGATGTATCGGGTCTAGTCGATCTCGTGTGTGGAGAGGCTGAATGGGTTCGTCAGCGATTAGACAGGTTTAGGTCGGATACGTCGCTACGTCTCTGAAGCATCCACCCCGGCGAAGGCCGGGGCCCAATTGGGGGCGGAGAGTAACAAGGCGCGCGGCCAATCACCTTGGACGTTCCAGTTGGGCCCCGGCCTTCGCCGGGGTGGTGCAGCAGGGGTAGCGGCAGTTACACCAGCTGTAATCGGGTGCGCTACCGAACCACCACAGACATCTGGCTCTTCCTTGTTCTCCCGCGAAGGCGGGAGCCCAGACTGGACTCCCGCCTTCGCGGGAGAACATGCTCTTTGATTTTACGGACGCGCTACCGCGCAGGTGGTGGCACCAGAGCAGGCACCAGCCGCGCGGAGTCCGCCGGATCGATCCCCGGCCGCGGTCCTGCGGGAATAACCTCTTCCCCCCGCATCGCCCTTCCGGCACGCTGCACCGCCTCGACCACCCGCGGATACACCCCGCATCGGCACAGGTTCGTGATCTGCTCGCGGATCAGCGCTTCGCTCGGGTCGGCATTGCGCTTCAGCAAAGCCGCGGCGGCCATGATCATCCCCGGAATGCAGAACCCGCACTGCGACACCGACTCCACGATAAAGGCCAGCTGCACCGGATGATTGCGTTCGCGCGACAGTCCTTCGATCGTCGTGACGTACGCCCCCTCGATCGAGCCGATCGGCACCCGGCAACTCCGCACCGCACGCCCGTCGATATCGACCGTGCACGCGCCGCACTGCCCCGTGCCGCAGCCATATTTGGTCCCCGTCAGGTTCGACGCATCGCGCAGCGCCCACAACAGCGGCGTCTCGTTGTCGAGCTTGTATTCGATCGGCTCGTTGTTGACGGTGAAGCGGCTCATGCGCGCCGTCCTAGCCCCGCGAGACGGATCGCACCACGCGGCATTGCCACGCGCCGTCGCCCCGGCTTATGTCGCGCAGATAATACCGCGAGGGGGCGCACCACGATGCACGTCGATACCAAATCCACACCAGCGGCCGGAGGCGATGCCAGCCACGGCTACGACGCGCCCGACCTGCGCGTGTTCGTGTTCGCGCTGTTCTTCATCTTCGGCGGCATCACCTCGCTGAACGACATCATCATCCCGAAGATGAAGGAGCTCTTCACGCTCGACCATGCGACCGCGATGCTGGTCCAGTCGGCGTTCTTCCTCGCCTATGCGCTGTTCTCGATCCCCGCCGCCGCGATCGTGCGCAAGGCTGGCTACATGCGCACCGCGTCGATCGGCCTCGTGACGATGACCGCGGGCTGCCTGTTGTTCATACCTGCCGCAGGGCAGGCGAGCTTCGGCATGTTCCTGTTCGCGCTGTTCGTGCTCGGCGCCGGCATCACCGTGGTGCAGGTCGTTGCCAACCCGCTGATCTCGGCGCTCGGCCATCCCAAGTCGGCGTCGAGCCGGCTGACCTTCGCGCAGGCGTTCAACTCGCTCGGCACCACCATCTTCCCGTATGTCGGCTCCGCGCTGATCCTCGGCGGGCTGGCGACGGTCGACTCTTCCAAACTCACCGGCGCCGCGCTCGATGCGTACCGGACGGAATCGTCGCGGACCGTCGTGCACACCTATATCGGCCTCGCGATCGCGCTGCTGATCGTCGCCGCGGTCGTCTGGACCCGCCGCAACCGGCTCAACGAGGAGCAGGACCAGACCGGCAGCATCTTCCACGCGTTCACGCTGCTCAAGCGTCCGCGCTTCGCGATGGGGACGGCGTGCATCTTCCTGTACGTCGGCGCCGAAGTCGCGGTCGGCTCGCTGATCGTCAATTACCTGATGCAGCCGAGCGTGATGGGCCTGACCGACGTCGCGGCGGGCAAGCACGTGCCGTTCTACTGGGGCGGCGCGCTGGTCGGCCGGTTCATCGGCGCCTACGTCCTGAACAAAGTGTCGCCGGGCAAGGTGCTCGCGGGCGTCGCGACGGGGACGCTGGCGCTGATCCTGATCTCGGCGAACACCGAGGGCGCGCTGTCGGGCTGGGCGCTGCTGGCGATCGGTCTGATGAACGCGGTGATGTTCCCGACGATCTTCTCGCTGGCGTCGGAAGGTCTCGGCAAGCGTGCGGCGGAAGGCTCGGGCGTGATCGCCACGGCGATCGTCGGCGGCGCGATCATCCCATATCTGACGGGGATGCTCGCGGACAAGTCGGGCAGCCTGCACTTCGCGCTGCTGCTCCCGGCGATCTGCTACGCGCTGATCCTGGCGTACGGGCTTTACGCGCGGAAGCCGGTAGTCGAAGCGGCCTACTGAGCGTGTTCCCCCGCGAAGGCGGGGGCCCAGACTGGGTCCCCGCCTTCGCGGGGAAACAAACTACTGCGACGATCCAAGCATCGGCGCCGCCCGCCCGGTCGCGAGATCGGCATCCGAAAACCGGATCGGCGTAC
This sequence comes from Sphingomonas sp. Leaf230, assembly GCF_001421745.1. Taxonomy (GTDB): domain Bacteria; phylum Pseudomonadota; class Alphaproteobacteria; order Sphingomonadales; family Sphingomonadaceae; genus Sphingomonas. The sequence goes on from NZ_LMKW01000001.1 coordinate 26,944, forward strand.
GCAGCCCCGGCATTAGAGACCCATCCGGCCGCGCGACTTCAATCGCCATCCCCCGTGCGACAACCTGCGGATCGTCGAAAGCCTGCGCAACGGTATTGATCGGCCCGGCCGGCACCCCGACCGCCTCCAGCCGCGCCAGCAACTCGAGCTTAGGCACCAGAGACGTCGCCGCCTCGATTCCCGCGAACAACACATCCTTGAACGCCAGCCGCCCGGCATTGGTCGCGAACCGCGGATCGTCGCGCATCTCGGGCAAGCCCATCGCATCGCAGAACCGCCGGAACTGCCCGTCATTCCCGACCGCGAGGATGAACCACCCATCGCTGGTCGGAAACACCGCATAGGGACACACGTTCATATGCGCATTCCCGACCCGCGTCGGCGACACGCCGCTCGCAAACCAGTTCATCGCCTGGTTCGCCAGCACCCCGGTCATCGTATCGAGCAGCGCCATGTCGATCTGCTGACCCCGGCCGGTCCGCTCGCGCATCGCCAGCGCCGCCTGGATCGCGATCACGGAATACAGCCCGGTCATGATGTCGGCGAACGCGACGCCGATCTTCTGCGGCGCGCCATCGGGCTCGCCGGTGAGGTCCATGATCCCGCTCATGCCCTGGACGATGAAGTCGTAGCCTGCACGGGGAGCGTAGGGCCCGTCCTGCCCAAACCCGGTGATCGAGCAATATACCAGCCGCGGGTTGATCGCAGTTAGCGCAGCGTAGTCGAGCCCGTATTTTACGAGCCCACCGACCTTAAAGTTCTCGATCACGACATCGGCGTCGGCGATCAGCTCGCGGACGATCGCTTGTCCTTCAGCGGTCGTAAAGTCGGCCACGATCGACCGCTTGCCGCGATTGGCGGCATGGAAATACGCGGCGTCGCGCGTACCGTTGGGGTTATCGATGAATGGCGGGCCCCAGGTTCGCGTGTCGTCCCCGGCGGGGCTCTCGATCTTGACGACGTCGGCGCCGAGATCGGCGAGGACTTGGCCTGCCCAAGGCCCAGCCAGAATGCGCGCGAGTTCGACAACCTTTAGCCCGGTGAGAGGGGAAGGTTTGCCCTCCACGATCACAGCACCACCCCGGCGGAGGCCGGGGCCCAATTGGAAAGGTTGGAATAACGGCACGCAGCGTTAGCCAATATGCGTCCCCCAATTGGGCCCCAGCCTCCGCCGGGGTGGTACGACGAGCCGCGCGCAGCCTTCAAAACGCAGCGATACCCGTGATCGCGCGCCCGAGGATCAGCGCGTGCACATCATGCGCACCCTCATACGTGTTGACCGTCTCCAGGTTCATCAGGTGGCGCATCACCTGATACTCCCCCGAAATCCCGTTGCCGCCGTGCATGTCCCGGCTCATCCGCGCGATGTCGAGCGCCTTGCCGACGTTGTTGCGCTTGACGATCGAGACCATTTCCGGCGCGAACCGGCCCTCGTCCATCAACCGCCCGACGCGCAACGACGCCTGCAACCCGAGCGCGATTTCGGTTTCCATGTCCGCCAGCTTCTTCTGGAAAAGCTGCCGCCCCGCCAGCGGCGTCCCGAACTGGTTGCGATCCAGCCCATACTGCCGCGCCGCATGGAAACAAAACTCGGCCGCGCCCAATGCACCCCAGGAAATCCCGTAGCGCGCGCGATTGAGGCAGCCGAATGGCCCCTTCAACCCCTGCACGTCGGGGAGAAGCGCGTCGTCGCCGACCTCGACCTCGTCCATCATCACCATGCCCGTGATCGACGCGCGCAACGACAGCTTGCCCTCGATCTTGGGCGTCTCCAGCCCCTTCATCCCGCGCTCGAGGATGAAGCCGCGTATACCGCCGCCATGCTCGTCGGACTTCGCCCAGATCACGAACACGTCGGCGATCGGCGAATTGGAAATCCACGTCTTCGCGCCCGAGATCACATAGCCGTTCGCCGTCTTCTTCGCGCGCGTCGTCATCCCGCCGGGATCCGACCCCGCATCCGGTTCGGTCAGCCCGAAGCAGCCGATCCATTCGCCCGTCGCGAGCTTGGGCAGGTATTTACGCTTCTGCTCCTCGGACCCGAACGCGTTGATCGGGTACATCACGAGGCTCGACTGCACCGACATCATCGAGCGATAGCCCGAGTCGATCCGCTCCACCTCGCGCGCGACCAGCCCGTACGCGACATAGGACGCACCGACGCCGCCATATTCCTCGGGGATCGTTGGCCCCAGTAGGCCCAGCGCACCCATTTCGCGGAAAATCGCGGGATCGGTATGCTCGTGCTGGAATGCGTCGATGATCCGCGGCGCGAGCTTGTCGTCGGCATAGGCCTTCGCGCTGTCACGGATCATCCGCTCGTCCTCGCTCAACTGATCGTCGAGCAGGAACGGATCCGCCCAGTCGAACTTGCCCATCCCGGCCATATGAATCTCCTTCGTTGACCGCCGACTTCGTGGTTCGGCCAGCGAAAGTCCACCCCTGACGAGACGTTTACGCGTCGATCAGCGTCAGCACCGCGATCGTCACATGCTCGCGGTCGCCGATCGAGTCGATGCGGTCGACCACCAGATCGGCGACGATATGCCCGCGCATCGCGAACTCCGCTTCGGGCAGTCCGTCGATCCAGTCTCGAAGACCGGGTACGGGCATCGCCGCGATCGTCAGCCGGTGCAGCGTGCCGACGAAGGTCGCGCTCGCCCAGGGCGTGCACGCGATCGACTCGACGTGCATCGTCAGGCCCGCCGCCCCCGCATGGCCGCGAAGCGCGCGGATCAACAGCGTGCCCGCATCGGGGTCACGGATCGCGTCCATCCTCACGATCCTTGCCGTTCTATAAAGGTTTCGATCCGCGCCACCATCGGCGCGCGCGGCTGGCGACCGAGTCGGAGATCGTGGACCAGCCGCGGATCGCCGACCGCCAACCGGCCGAACTTCGACGTCGGCATGCCAGTCTGCCGCAGATATCGGTCTATCTTGATGAGAACGGACATGGTCGCTCCTTCCTGTTCTGGCCCCGAGTCCCTGGCCGAGCCTTGTTTGTGTTCTTGATCTGTTCCGGCAAATCCTACTTGTCTAGGAAAATTCCTACGCTACGGTTCGGGCGTGGCTAGAACCGTGTCCGATCCCGATCCAAGAACCGCGCTGGCAACGCTGGCTGCGGCGCGTGGCGACAGTCTGGCGGCGTTGTCGGCGATGCTGGGGCGCAACGCGGCGTATCTTCAGCAATATGTCCGCCGCGGATCGCCGCGGGTGCTCGGCGAACGCGACCGCCGATTGCTGTCGGACTATCTGGGTGTGAGCGAGGCAACGCTGGGCGCGCTCCCCGAACGCGCGGCAGGGTTTCGCATCCGCAAGCTCGACGTCGCGGCGTCGGCTGGGCCGGGCGCGCTGGTCGACCGCGAGATCGTGCTCGGCACCGACACGCTGGACCCCGGCCTCGCGCGGAAACTCGGGCTAAGGGACGGGCAGGCGGCGATCATCCGCGTGCGCGGGAGTTCGATGGAGCCGGGACTATTCGACGGCGATCACATCGTGGTCGACACCGCCGACCGTACGCCGCGCGCAAAGGGCGGGGTTTACGTCATCCGGATCGACGACGCGGTTATGGTGAAGCGTGTAGCTCTGGTACGCGGTGCGCTAGTGGCGACGAGCGATAACCCGGACGCGGCGGCTGTGCCGGACGGAGCGATCGCCGTCATCGGCCGCGTAGTCTGGCAAATGCGCGAGCCGCGGTAAGGATAGAGCCGCAGCGCCCCAAAATGCATCCGGTTCTCCCGCGAAAGCGGGAGCCCAGGGTTACAACCGACAACGTTCGTGGTCCTGGACCCCCGCTTCCGCGGGGGAACGGGTAGAAAAGCCTCCCCTTGCAGGGATGCCCAGGAGTCAGCGCCCCTGCAGCTTGCTCAGGATGGTCATCGACTGTTCCGAGCCCGACTGCGGGACGATCTCGCCCACGCGGTCGATGATCGCGTCCCAATGTGCCGCGACACCCTCCACCGACAGGTCGTCGCCGGTCAGCAATTTGCCCTGCGTCAGCGTCACATACGCCGCCTGGAACACCCCCGCGCCCGCGCCGACGATCATGTTGGTCGGCGCATCTTCCGACACGAGGAACACCGCGGCAGGCGCGACCTTGTCGGGGGAAAACGCCTTGAACGCTTCCTCGGGGAAGATGTCCTGGGTCATCCGCGTGCCCGCGGTCGGCGCGATCGTGTTGACCTTGATGTTGTTCTTCGCGCCCTCGATCGCGAGCGTCTTGGTCAGGCCGGCGAGACCCAGCTTGGCGGCGCCGTAGTTCGCCTGCCCGAAATTGCCGTAGAGACCGGTCGACGACGCGGTCATCAGGATGCGGCCGTAATTCTGGGCGCGCATCGTGTCCCAGACCGCCTTGGTGGCGTTGGCCGAGCCGTTCAGGTGGACGTCGACGACGAACTTGAAGTCGGCGGGCTCCATCTTGGCGAAGCTCTTGTCGCGCAGCACTCCGGCGTTGTTGATGAGGATGTGGACGCCGCCCCATTTCTCGGAGGCTTTCGCAACCATCTCGACCATCTGGTCGTACTCGGTGACACTGCCGCCGTTCGATATCGCCTCGCCGCCCGCCGCTTCGATTTCCTCGACGACCTTCAGCGCGGCGTCGGAATGGCCGGTGCCGTCGCGCGAGGCGCCGAGATCGTTTACGACGACCTTCGCACCACGACGGGCGAGTTCGAGCGCGTATTCGCGACCGAGACCGCCGCCTGCGCCGGTGACGATCGCAACGCGGCCTTCAAAGCTGATAGATCCAAAGTTCTCAGACATGGAAAAGGCGCCCCTCTCTTATAGTTGGAGCGCCTTTCCTAGAACGTAAAGCCAGCTAGGCAAGCGGCAGGATCACCCGCCGCTTGCCGTCTGACTTACTTGCCGCCGCGGTTGCGGCAGCCGTCCTTGACCGTCTTCGAGCACACCGGATACTCGGCGGGTGCCGGCGTCGGCGGGGTGACGGTCGGCTGGCCGAACGTCACGCCACCGGCAGGTGCTGGCGGTGCCATCGGTGCGGCGGGTGCTGCTGCCGGATCGGCAGGAGCGGCCATCGCAGGATCGGCAGGCGCTGCGGGATCGGCCGGTGCCGCCTGGTCCGCGGGCGCGGTCTGCGCGGCGGGGTCTGCCGGCGGCGTCGTCTGGGCGATCACGGGCGACGCGAGAAGAGCGGCGGCGGCGAAGAGAATGGACTTCATACGAATCTCCTAAATGGGTGCACCATTTTGGTAGCGCGACGTCTGAACGCACTAAGTCGTGCTTGGGTCCTTCGTTTCGCATCCGATTCCATTCGCCCCACCGCGGGACAGTCTCGTTATCCGCCCGTATCGAGCGAATAGCCCGCCGAACGAACGGTGCGGATGATGTCCGGACGCTCGCCGACGTTGATCGCCTTGCGCAGTCGCCGGATGTGCACGTCGACCGTCCGGCTCTCGATATCGCTGTCGTGCCCCCACACCGCATCGAGCAGCCGCTCGCGCGAGAACACCCAGCCCGGATGCTCGAGGAAGTGCTTCAGCAGGCGGAACTCGGTCGGTCCGAGCGACACGACTTCGCCCGAACGGCGGACCTTGTGGCCGACGGTGTCCATCTCGATGTCGGCATAGCTCAGCGCTTCACCGGCGAGGGCAGGGCGGACGCGGCGCAGTACGGCTCCGACGCGCGCGACGAGCTCACGCGGCGAGAACGGCTTGGTCACGTAATCGTCGGCACCGGTTTCCAGGCCCCGCACGCGATCCTCCTCCTCACCACGCGCGGTGAGCATGATGATCGGCACGTTCTGCGTTTCGGGCGCACGGCGCAGGCGGCGGCACACCTCGATCCCCGACAGCCCCTCGACCATCCAGTCGAGCAGGACGATATCGGGCACTTTCTCCTTGGCAAGCAGCAAGGCTTCCTCGCCATCGGGGGTATGCGCGATCTCGAAATCCTCGCGCTTGAAATGCCAGACCAGCAATTCGGCCAGCGCAGCATCGTCCTCGACCAACAGCATTTTTGCGCGTGCCATTATGCCTGCTCCTTCTTTATGCCGCGTTCGCGATCGACCATCTGCGTGCCGGTCGCGGCGAAATAGACCATCTCGGCGACGTTGGTGGCGTGATCGCCGATCCGCTCGAGGTTCTTGGCGACGAACAGCAGATGCGCGACCTGACCAATCGTCCTGGGGTTCTCGACCATGTAGGTGACGAGCGTGCGGAAGATGCTGTCGTAGAAATCGTCGAGCGCATTGTCGCATTCGACGACGCGGACGGCTTCCTCGGGGTCACGCGCGGCGAACGCGTCGAGCACGTCGTGGACCATCTCGCTCGCCATCCGGCCCATCGCGGGCAGGATCGAGATCGGTTCGATCCGGTGCTCGCTCTCGATCATCGGCACGCGTTTGGCGATGTTCTTGGCGTAATCGCCGATCCGTTCGACGACGCCGGCGATCTTCAGCGCGGCGACGACCTCGCGGAGATCGACCGCCATCGGCGCGCGCAGCGCGATGATCCGCACCGCCAGTCGCTCGACCTCCGCCTCGATGACGTCGATCTGCTTGTCGGCGACGCGGACCTGCTCCGCGAGCGCGAGGTCGTTGCGTTGCAGCGCCTGCATCGCCTTGTCGATCGCGTCCTCGGCGAGCCCGCCCATCTGCGAGATCAACCCGCGGAGCTCGCCGATGTCGTTGTCGAAGGCCTTGACCGTATGCGTGTTCATGGTCGTTTCCCGACTCAGCCGTAACGGCCGGTGATGTAATCCTTGGTCCGCTCTTCGCGGGGATTGGTGAAGATGTCCGAGGTGTTGCCGTATTCGACCAGCGTGCCGAGGTGGAAGAACGCGGTCTTCTGGCTGACGCGCGCCGCCTGCTGCATGTTGTGCGTGACGATCACCATCGCATAGCGGCCGCGTAGTTCGTGGATCAGCTCTTCGATCTTGGCGGTCGCGATCGGATCGAGGGCCGAGCACGGCTCGTCCATCAGGATGACCTCGGGATCGACCGCGATCGCACGCGCGATGCACAGGCGCTGCTGCTGGCCGCCCGACAAGGCCGTGCCGCCGTCGTTCAGCCGATCCTTGACCTCGTCCCAGAGGCCGGCGCGGCGCAGCGACTTCTCGACGATCCGGTCGAGATCCGCTTTCGCACCGGCCAGCCCGTGAATGCGCGGGCCGTAGGCGACGTTCTCGTAGATCGATTTCGGGAACGGGTTGGGCTTCTGAAACACCATGCCGACGCGCGCGCGGAGCTGCACCACGTCCATGTCGGGCGAATAGATGTCCTGGCCGTCGAGCTTGATCTCGCCGGTGACGCGCGCGCTGGCGACAGTGTCGTTCATGCGGTTGAGCGTGCGCAGGAAGGTCGACTTGCCGCAGCCCGACGGGCCGATGAACGCGACCACCTCGTCCTGGTCGACGTCGATAGAGACGTCATTGATCGCGATCTTGCTGCCATAGGCGACGGAGACGTTGCGCGCCGTCATCTTGAGGATGGGAGGCTTGAAAGGTTTTGGCATCACCAGCGGGTCTCGAATCGGTTGCGGAGGTAGATCGCGACGCCGTTCATCGCGAGCAGGAACACGAGCAGGACGATGATCGCGGCGGAGGTCTTCTCGACGAAGCCGCGGCTGACCTGATCGGACCACAGGAAGATCTGGACGGGCAGCACGGTCGCGGGATCGTTTAGCCCAGACGGCGGCGCGGCGATGAACGCCCGCATGCCGATCATCAGCAACGGCGCGGTCTCGCCCAGCGCGCGCGCCATGCCGATTATCGTGCCGGTGAGGATACCGGGCAGCGCGAGCGGCAGGACGTGGTGGAACACGACCTGCACCGGCGACGCGCCGATGCCGAGCGCGGCGTCGCGGATCGACGGCGGGACCGCCTTGATCGCGTTGCGCCCGGCGATGACGATGACGGGCATGGTCATCAGCGCGAGCGTGAGGCCACCGACGATCGGTGCCGACCGCGGCATCCCGAACGTGCCGAGGAATACGGCCAACCCGAGCAGGCCGAAGATGATCGACGGCACCGCGGCGAGGTTGTTGATCGAGACCTCTATCAGGTCGGTCCAGCGGTTCTTCGGCGCATATTCCTCGAGATACAGCGCCGACAGCACGCCGATCGGGAAGGCCAGCAGCAGCGTGACGATCATCGTCAGCAGCGACCCCTTGAACGCCCCCCAGATCCCGACGCGGGTCGCATCGGTTGAGTCCGCCGAGGTGAGGAAGCCCGCGTTGAACCCGCGGGTCAGCGCACCGCTCGCCTTCAGTCGCGCGACGATCGCTTCGGCGTCGCGCGTGCCGTTGCCCTTGGCGGCGACGTCGATCGGGCTGGAGACGGGGACCTCGAACACGGTCTTGCGCTGGAGCAGAGACGGGTCGGCCTTGATCGCATCGCGGACCACCGCCCAGGCGCCGTCGGAGAGCAGGTCGGTGCCGTCCTTGCCGAACGCCTTCGTGGCGGCGGAGTCGACGGTGCCTTCCAGCCCTGCACCGGCGAGGGCGAGATCGGCGCCGCGACCCACCAGGCGGGCGGGCACGATCGGCAGCTTGGCGGCGGCGAGATCGACCGGGAGCGACACGCGTGTCTCGACGAACCCGCTCGCGCCCTGCATCACCATCGTGATCAGCAGATAGGCGAGGAACGCGGCGGACAGCCACACCGCGGCGAGCCCGGCGAAGCGGAAGCGGCGCTCGGATGCATAGCGGCGGCGGATGCGCGATTGCATCGCCTGCGTCGTCCAGTCGGTCGGCACGCGGCGCACCGGTTCCGCAGCACTCACGGGCAGTTGGGGCACGAGCGTGTCACTCATAGGCTTCGCGGTACCGTTTGACGACGCGCAGCGCGACGATGTTGAGAAGGAGCGTGACCACGAACAGCGTCAGGCCGAGCGCGAACGCGGCGAGCGTCTTGGGGCTGTCGAACTCGGCCTCGCCAGTCAGCAGGTCGACGATTTGCTTGGTGACGGTGGTGGTGCTCGCGAACGGGTTGAGCGTCAGCGTCGCGACGCCGGAGGCGGCCATGACGACGATCATCGTCTCTCCAATCGCGCGGCTGACTGCCAGCAACACGCCGCCGACTACGCCGGGAAGCGCGGCAGGAAGCAGCACGCGGCGGATCGTCTCGGACGAGGTCGCGCCCATCGCAAGGCTCCCGTCACGCATCGACGAGGGGACCGCAGCGATGGAGTCATCCGCCATCGACGACACGAACGGGATGATCATGATGCCCATCACGAGGCCGGCGGCGAGCGCGCTTTCCGACGACGCCCAGCTGATCCCGACCGACACGGCGAGGTCACGCACCGCGGGCGCAACGGTCAGCGCGGCGAAATAGCCGTAGACGACGGTCGGTACGCCCGCGAGCACCTCGAGGATCGGCTTCATCCACTTGCGCGTGTTGGGCGCGGCATATTGCGTGAGGTAGATCGCGCTCATCAACCCGAACGGAATCGCGACGATCATCGCGATCACCGCGCCGATGAAGAACGTCCCCCAGAACAGCGGCACCGCGCCGAGCGACGCGCCCGGATCGCGCGCGTCGATGACCTGTGGGCTCCAATGCGTGCCGAACAGGAAGTCGGTGATCGGCACGACCGAGAAGAATCGCGCGGATTCGTACAGCAGCGAGGCGACGATACCGACGGTTGTCAGGATCGCGATCAGCGACGCACCGAGCAGCATCAGCATCACGACCCGCTCGACCTGCGTCCGCGCACCGAACCCGGGCTTCACGCGCGTGAAGGCGAACGCGCCGCCGGCGAAAGCGAGCAGCAGCGCGGCGGCGGTGGCGATCCAGTCGTAGCGCGATTGCGCCGCGGCGTAGGACGGGGCGAGCGTGCGGGCGAGCCCGTGGAACGCACCGAAGCTGCGACCCTCCGCGAGGCTACGCGCTTCGGAGAGGATCGAGGCGCGGTCGAAGCCGGGCGGGGGGAGCTGGATCGCGGCCGGGGTCGCAAGCACCGCATCGGTGACGAGCGCCGGCGCGGTCATCGACCAGACGACGAGAAAAACGAGCGGCGGGATCGCGGTCCACAGTGCAACGTACCAGCCGTGATGCGACGGCAGCGAGCTGAACCGCACGGTGCTGCCCGCGCGGAAGCGCGTGGCGCGGACGCGCGCGGTGAGCCAGCCGATCAGGCCTAGACCGAGGACTAGGAAGAGGAGGGCGATGGGGGACATCAGGCGGGTCCTCCCAAGGCAACCACGCCGGCGGAGGCCGGGGCCCAATTGGGGAGGTTGCAGTAACGACGTGCTGTGCTCACCAATGCAACGGTGCCCAATTGGGCCCCGGCCTTCGCCGGGGGGGTGGCGCTATAATTTGGGACTTTCGTCGTCAAACTCACGTTCCCCCGCGGACGCGGGGGCCCAGCTAAGTTCTGATCGCGCGCTTGGCCCCTGGGGCTCCGCGTCCGCGGGGGAACTAGCAAGGGCGTGCGGTTGGACGAAACACCCATCACGACAATACCGCCGGATCCAGCACCGTCTCATTCGCGATTATCGCCGCCGACCGAGCCTGAATCGACGCCGGCGAAGCAATCAACCCCCGCTTCACCAACGGCCCCGTAGCCCCCCAGTTCGCCGCATACAGCTTCAACAAGTTCCGCAACCCCGGGATCGCGGTCAGATGAGCCTTCTTCACGTAGATATACAGCGGCCGAGACCCCGGATACGCATTGTCCGCGATCGTCGCATAGGTCGGCGCCACGCCCGAGATCGATACCCCGTTCACGTCGTCCTTATTCTCTTCGAGATAGCTGTACCCGAACACGCCGATCGCATTCGGGTTCGACTGCAATTTCTGGACGATCAGATTGTCGTTCTCACCGGCATCGACATAAACCCCATCCTCGCGCACCCGCGTGCACAGCGCCTTGTGCGCTTCGGCATCCGACTTCGCGAGCGCCTTGGCCGAAGGATCGCTCGCCTCGCACCCCTTGGTCAGGATCAGCTCGGCCAGCGCATCGCGCGTGCCACTGGTGGCCGGTGGCCCATAAACCTGGATCGGCACCGCGGGCAGCGCGGGATTGACGTCGCGCCACACCCGAGCGGTATTCACTTTGCCGCCCGGATTGGCAGCCAGCGCCTTGTAGAGATCGGTCGGCGTCAGCTGCATCTTCGGGCCGTTCTTCGCCTCGGCAAACGCGATGCCGTCGATCCCGACCTGGATCTCGATCACGTCGCGGACGCCGTTCTTCGCGCACGTCGCGTACTCGCTCGCCTTCATCCGCCGCGATGCATCCTCGATATCGGGATGCGCTGCGCCGACGCCGGCACAGAACAGCTTCATGCCCGCCCCGGTCCCGGTCGATTCGATCACGGGCGCCTTAGCATCGGGATCGTTCGCGACGAGCTGCTCGGCGATCATCGTCGTGAACGGATAGACGGTGGAGGAGCCGACAGCGGTGATCTGGTCACGCGAGCCCGCACCGCCGCCGTTCGCCTGATCGACGCACGCGGCCAGAGCACCCAACACCCCAAGTAGAACGAACCGCTGCACCAGAATTCCCGTCATGCACCGGCCTTAGCGGTACTTAAGACGATCCTGTGTGACAGTTGGGTTACCCTTTTATGACAGCGCCTTTGGTCGCCCCGCCGCTCGGGGGGAGGATGACCGAAACCACCGTCCCGACGCCGACCTGACTTGCGATATCGAGCCGACCGCGGTGCCGCTCGACGATATGCTTGACGATCGCCAGCCCGAGACCCGTCCCGCCCAGCGATCGGCTGCGCCCAGCATCGGCGCGATAGAAGCGCTCGGTCAGCCGCGGAATGTGCACCGCGGCGATCCCGTCACCCTCGTCGCGAATCGACAGGCGGATCATTCCTGCGTCGTCGCGCTTCAGCTCGATCGTCACCGGCGTCCCCGCACGCCCGTATTTCATCGCGTTGCCTATGAGGTTGTGGAGCATCTGCGACAGCTGCACCCGATCCCCCGACACCGAGGAGAGGTTCGGATCGATCGTCGCGACTAGGTCATGCCCGCGATCGCCCGCAGCATCGGCCAGTTCCTCGCGCGTGTCCTCGACGAGCTGGGCGAAATCGACCGCTTGGTCGGGCAGGCGAAACTTCTCCGCCTCGATGCGCGACAACGAGATCAGATCCTCGACCAGCCGCTGCATCCGCCGCGCCTCGTCGTCCATCACCTTCAGGAACCGCGCACGCACCTCCGCATCTTCGCCTGCCTCGTCGCGCAACGTCTCGATAAAGCCGAGGATCGACGCCAGCGGCGTGCGCAGTTCGTGGCTCGCGTTCGCGACGAAATCGATCCGCATCCGCTCGGCCGCGTAGTTGCCGGTCTGATCGACAAGGTGGACGATTCGCTGGCCTTCCGACGTCTCGCTGAGCAGCATTTCCCAGCGCTGATCACGCGTGCCGAGCCCGACCAGCTCGATCGGTCGCTCGCCGTCGATCGGTCCCGGCGTGCCCAGGCGCTCGGCGGCGGCAGGATGGCGGATCGCAACGCGCGCATCCTCGCCGAGAATATGCGCCCCGAGCAAAGTCCGCGCCGCGCGATTGGCGACCACCACGCGGCCGTCCTCGACCAGCATCACCGGTGCGACGATAGCGTCGAGGACGTCGTCGAGCACGGACGGCGACACGCTCGTCGCATCATCCAAGGCAGGCGCCTCGTCGCCGGTTCCGGCGGCAACCAAAGCGGCGGCGATTCCCCCGACCAGCGCGACGATCGCGCCCTGCACGTCATGCGTGAGCGCGAACACCGCCATTGCAGCGATGACGACCACGACGATCGCCCAAAACGTACGCAGGCCAAATCCGGAAAGCATTGCGGTCTCCTGGGACGGAATCGACGTCCATGCGCAGCGCCATACAGCGGCACGGTGCAAACCGGTATGGTCCGTTGGCGCCCTCGACGTGACACACCGCGAAATCGAACGATATGCGAAGTCGTCCTACTCCGGCACGCTCTCCCAAGCGTCGATACGGCGATGTTGTCAGCGCTTCAGGATTATGAAAGGGCTGTGGTCTAGCAGGGGCATCATGGACGACATCGAACTCAACCAAGATCCGGTCGCAACCGCGGAGACCGACACCTCCGTTCCATCGCGTCGCCGCGTGCTGGCGCTCGGAGCGGTGACCGCAGGCATGGTAGTGTCGATTCGCCCGGCGCTCGCGCAGACCGCGGGTTCGGTGTTGAACTGCGAGATTCCGGTGCCCGATCCGGGCCGCGCCGGCAGCTATATTGATGCGAACGGCGGCGTCGTACCGGCGCGTACCAAGGGTGCATTCCCGCCCTCGACGCGCGCGTTCAAGGGCGAAGAGGTTAAGCGCGCCATGGCCAGCGGCAGCACGCTGCCCGGCACCGATTCGGACCGCAGTCGCGCGTACGTCAAATATATCCGTCGGTTGCAGCGCGGCCAGGGCGGCTTCACCTGCTTCGCATCGTTGCAGATGCCGCGCGGCTGAAGCCGTGTCGGGGACGATTTTTCGGGGACCGCCCGACGGAGGCCTGCTGATCGCGCCACTCGATGAATTCACCGCGGTCTATCATCGCGCGTCGGGGATCACGCACTTACTGACCGAACCCGCGCCGCAGATTCTGGCGGTGTTAGGCGAAGGAGCATCGTCGCTGGACGTCCTCCTGGAGCGGCTTGGACGGGACTATGATCTCGACGACGGTACGCGTGAGGCTTTGGCGGCACGGCTAGAAGAACTCGTCGAAGCCGGACTGATCGAGCGGGCATGAGGCACGCTTTTTCCGTCCGCATCGGGCCGATCGGTTTCCGTATCGGCTCCGACTGGCGCGCGCCGATCGCCGAACTCCAAAGCCTGTACCGCGATTACCCCAAGCCGCACGACGGCGTCCCCGACTTCACCGTCCGCCTGTTCGCGCGCCGGCCTTGGCGACGGTTCATCCGCCCGTCCGTCGAGATCGGTGGCGACTACATGCTCCCCGAAGCTGCACCCTTGCCGCTCCGCCAGGGATTGCTCGCAGCCGAGATGGCGATGAATCTTCAGATGGCGCTGGGCGCCCGTCGCTATCTGTTGCTTCACGCGTCCGCAGTCGAGCGCGATGGTCGCGCGCTGTTGATGACCGGCATTTCGGGCGCAGGGAAATCGACGCTCGCGACCTTGCTCGCGGCGAAGGGCTGGCGGTTCATGGGGGACGAGTTCGCGTTGCTCGAACCCGCGACCGGGCTGATCCACGCGTTCCCGCGATTGATCAGCCTGAAGAACGAGGCGATCGCGGCGGCCGAGGCGGCATGGCCGACCGCGCGGATGGGGCCGCTGATGCCGGCGACGCCGAAGGGCGACATCCGCCACATGGTCCCCGATGCACGGGCGATCGCGGCGATGGATGTGCCCGCAACGCCCGCGCTGCTCGTCTTCCCGCGCTACGGTTTCGAGCCGGAGACGCGACCGGTGCCGCCGGCCGAGGCGTTCGTGCGAATGACACAGGCCTCGACGAATTACGTCGCGCTGGGCGAGGCCGGCTTTCGCGCTTTGACGGGCCTGATCGCCGACGTCCCTTCGGTCGCGATCGATTATCCGGACGGGGCAAGCGCGATCGAGCAGGTCGAGGCGCTATGGTCCGCGCTGTGAGCGACGCCCGCCTCCTCGCCCGCGCGCTCGCCGATCCGGCCAGCATCGTCGGGCTCGATGCGGACGGCTGGACCGCACTGCTGACGATGGCGCGGGCGGAGCAGTTGATCGGTACGCTGGCGATGCGTCTCGACGGCTTGCCGATGCCAGCTACGGTGAAGGCGATCCTCGCCGACGCACGCGCCGCTGCCGAACACGGCCGCCGCGCCGCGCTCTGGGAGGCCGAGATGGCCCGGCGGGCGCTATCTGCGGTCGAATGCCCTGTCATCCTGCTGAAGGGCACCGCGTTCGTCGTGGCGGGTTTGTCGGCAGGGCAGGGGCGATCGATCGGCGATCTCGACATTCTTGTGCCGCGCGCATCGATCGACGCGGTCGAGGCGGCGCTGCTCGCGGCTGGCTGGGAATGGGTGAAGCCCGACCCGTATGACGACGTCTATTACCGCCGCTGGATGCACGAACTCCCGCCGCTGATCCACCGCGACCGCGACCGGATGATCGACGTCCACCACACCATCCTGCCGCTGACTGCGCGGATCACGCCGGATGCGGCGGCGCTGATCGTCGGCAGCGTGCCGCTGGAGAATGGTTTGCGTACGCTTTCTACCAACGGCATGCTGGTCCATGCCGCAGCGCATTTGTTCGCCGATGGAGATCTCGCCGGTGGTCTCCGCAACCTGTGGGACGTCCGCTGTCTGGTCGAGGAGTTCGGAACCGACGGCCTCGACGAGGAGGCACGACGTCACGGTCTTCACCGTGAAATAACGCGGTCGCTTCGGCTGGTTGAAGTGCTGTTCGGCGATGGCAAGGCAAGCGACTTCGACCGTCTCTACATTCGCCGTATTACTGCACGAGACGGCTGGGGCAGGCCAACCCGACCGATCACCCGGCTAGCCTTCTACGTCCGCTCGCACTGGCTGCGCATGCCGCCAGCGATGCTTGCCCGTCACCTCTGGACGAAGTGGCGCAAGGCTTAATTCAGACGTGCTCCACGTTTGCGCCGGACGGCCCAGACGATCAGCAACACGACCGTGATCGCGAACGTATCGGCGATCCAGTCGTAGATGTCGCAATCGCGGTGGAGCGACGGGATCGCCTGCAGGACCTCGATCATCGCGCCGAGGAACGACAGCCGCTCGCCGATCCGGAACAGCCGCGCGGTCGGAAACGACAGCGCCGCCAGCAGCGCCATCGTCGCGAAGGCGAGCATATGCCCGAACTTGTCGCCGAACTGGTCGATCGGCATGTGCGGCGGCTTCGGCAGCAGCGCCATCGTCACCGCGAACACGATCGCCACGACCAGCGCGACGCGCGTGAGCGTCGTCCGGTTCATGCGCCGAGCCTTTCGAGCGTGGGGATGAGTTCGTCGAAACCGTCGACCACCGCGTCGGCGCCCAGTTCTTCGACAGGTTGCATCAGGAAGCCGAAGCTGCACGCGATCGTCGGCAACCCCGCCGCTTGCCCGGCCTGGATATCGAAGATCGAATCGCCGACGAACGCCGCGCGGTCTCCGCCGCCCCCGCTTTCACGACACAGCTTCACCATCTCGTGGATCGGCATTGGCGACGGCTTCGACTCCGCCATCGTATCGCCGCCCAGGATGCAGGCAAATCGATCGATCAGCCCGAGTTCGCCCAGTACGGTCCGCGCGAACCGTTCGACCTTGTTGGTGACGATCCCCAGCGTCACGCCCTTCGCGGCCAAAGCGTCCAGCGCGTCGATCACACCTGGATAAGGCTTTGTCAGCACACAGATATTCGCCTCGTAATAGGCGAGCAGTTTGGCGTGCAGCGTGTCGAGCATCGGCTCGTCATAGCCGCCGGTCGCGGTCAGTCCCTGCTTGAGCATGTGCCGCGCGCCGCCGCCGATCATCGGCTTGACCTGCTCGACGGTGAGGGGCGGGCGATCGACCGTAGCGAGGGCGTGGTTGACCGCGGCGGCTAGGTCGCCGCTCGTGTCGAGCAACGTGCCGTCCAGGTCGAACCCGACGATATCGAATAAAAAATGCGTCATTGGGTGCGGGCCTGCCAGCGAGACTATGGAATTGGCAAGGCTTTCGTGGCAGCGATCCTTCCATGACGACGCATTCCATCGACCAACCGATTCCGGCCCACCCCATCGCAGTCGTGATCCTTGCCGCCGGCAAGGGGACGCGGATGAAATCCGATCTTCACAAGGTGCTTCACCCGATCGCCGGGCGGCCGATGCTGCTGCATCTCGTCGCAAGCGCGGCGGCGTTGCAGCCGGCGAAGACCGTCGTCGTGACGGGGGCAGGGCGTGAACAGGTTGAAGCGGCGGTGGCGCCGCTTGGGATCGCCACTGCGCTCCAGGCGGAGCAACTGGGCACCGGTCACGCGGTTGCGCAGGCCCGCGAGGCGCTGGCCGGGTTCGAGGGCGACGTCCTGATCCTCTACGGCGATGTACCGTTGGTCACGACCACGACGATGCAGCGGATGATCGACCGGTTGCACGCCGAAGACACGCCCGCCGTCGTCGTGCTCGGCTTTCGCCCGACAGAGCCCGGCGCCTATGGTCGCGTCATCGCCGACGCCGCGGGCCGGATGGACCGGATCGTCGAGTATAAGGACGCGTCGGAGGCGGAACGCGCGGTGACGCTGTGCAATTCCGGACTGATGGCGGTGCACTCGACCGACCTGTTCTCGCTGCTCGACCGGCTCGGCAACGACAACGCGGCAGGCGAATATTATCTCACCGATATCGTCGAGCTTGCCGCAGTCGCCGGTCGCTCGTCCGCCGTCATCGAAACCGGCGCGGACGAGGTAGCCGGCGTCAACAGCCGCGGCGAACTCGCCAGCGTCGAAGGCGCATGGCAGGCAACGCGACGCGCGCAGGCGATGGTGGACGGTGCGACGTTGATCGCCCCCGACACCGTCTGGTTCTCGCACGACACGCAGCTCGGTCGCGACGTCGTGATCGAACCCAACGTCGTCTTCGGCCCCGGCACCCGCGTTGCTGACGGCGCGACGATCCACGCGTTCAGCCACGTCGAGGGCGCCTCGGTCGGCAAGGGCGCGAACGTCGGCCCGTTCGCCCGCCTCCGCCCCGGCGCGGAACTCCACGCGGATGCCAAGGTCGGCAACTTTGTCGAGGTAAAGAAGGCGATCATCGGCGAAGGCGCGAAGGTGAGCCACCTCACCTATATCGGTGACGCGGATATCGGGGCGGGCGCGAACATCGGCGCGGGCACCATTACCTGCAACTACGACGGCTATTTCAAATACCGCACGGTAATCGGCGAAGGCGCATTCATTGGTTCGAACTCGGCTTTGGTCGCGCCCGTCACGATCGGCGCAGGCGCGATCGTCGCCGCGGGATCGGTCGTCACGCAGGACGTCGAGACCGATGCGCTAGCGCTGGTTCGTCCGCCTCAGGTGGCGAAGCCCGGCTGGGCCAAGCGCTTTCGCGAAAAGATGTTGGCGCGTAAGGCGGTCAAGTAAGTTTCCACGGAGTAAGATGTAAATGTGCGGCATCGTTGGAATTTTGAGCGGCGAAGACGTTGCCGGCCGTTTGCTCGACGGCCTGAAGCGGCTTGAATATCGGGGCTATGATTCGGCGGGCATCGCCACCGACAATGACGGCGCGATCGAGCGGCGTCGCGCGTCGGGCAAGCTGGTCAATCTCGCCAACGAACTCGCCGCGCATCCGCTGCCCGGCAAGACCGGCATCGCGCATACCCGCTGGGCGACGCATGGCGGCCCGACCACCAACAACGCGCACCCGCACGCCACCGGCGAGGTCGCGGTGGTCCACAACGGCATCATCGAGAACTTCAAGCCGCTGCGCGACGAACTGATCGCGCGCGGCCGGACGTTCACCAGCGAAACCGACACCGAAGTCGTCGCGCATCTCGTCAGCGAGAAGATCGAGGCGGGTATGGACCCGATCGCCGCCGTCCGCGACGTGCTGCCCCGCCTGCACGGTGCGTTCGCGCTCGCGATCCTGTTCCGCCAGCATCCCGACCTTCTGATCGGTGCGCGTCTCGGCTCGCCCTTGGTCGTCGGCTACGGCGAGGGCGAGATGTACCTCGGCTCCGACGCGCTGGCGCTCGCGCCGTTGACGCAGCGGATCGCGTATCTCGACGAGGGCGACTGGGTCGTGCTGACCCGCGACGGCGCACAGGTCTATGACCGCGAGAACACGCCGGTCGAGCGCGCGATCACGCTCTCAGGGATCACCGGCGAGGTGATTTCGAAGGGCAACCACAAGCATTACATGCTGAAGGAAATCTACGAGCAACCGATCGTCGTCGCACAGACGCTGCGCTCGTATCTGAAGCGGATGGAAGGCGAGATCACGCTGCCGATCCCCGAGTTCGACCTCTCGACGATCAAGCGCGTTACCATCGTAGCGTGCGGGACGAGCTTCTACGCGGGCATGGTCGCCAAATACTGGTTCGAACAGTTCGCGCGCGTCCCCGTCGACCTCGATGTTGCGTCTGAATTCCGCTACCGAGAGCCGGTGATGGAGGAGGGCGGACTTGCTCTCTTCATCTCGCAGTCGGGCGAGACCGCGGACACGCTCGCGGCGCTGCGCCACGCCAAGGCCGAGGGCCAGAAGATCGCGGTCGTCGTCAACGTGCCGACCAGCACGATGGCGCGCGAGGCCGACCTTCTGTTGCCGACCCATGCGGGGCCTGAAATCGGCGTGGCATCGACCAAGGCGTTTACCTGCCAGTTGGCGGTTCTTGCGGCACTCGCGGCCAATCTGGCGCATGCCAAGGGTCTGCTGAGCAAGGACCAGGAGCGCGAGATCGTCCGCCACCTCGCCGAGGCGCCCGCCGCGCTCAACGGCGCGCTGGCGTATGACGAGGCGATCGAGGCGATGGCGCACAAGATCGCCGGCGCGCGCGACGTGCTGTATCTCGGCCGCGGCACCGATTACCCGCTGGCGCTCGAGGGCGCGCTGAAGTTGAAGGAAATCAGCTACATCCACGCCGAGGGCTATGCCGCCGGCGAGATGAAACACGGCCCGATCGCACTGATCGACGAGCATGTGCCGGTCATCGTCATCGCGCCCTCGGGCCCGCTGTTCGACAAGACCGTCAGCAACATGCAGGAAGTCATGGCCCGCGGCGGCAAGGTCGTGCTGATCTCGGATTACGACGGCATCCAGGCGGCCGGCGAAGGCTGCATGGCGACGATCACCATGCCCAAGGTCCACCCGCTGATCGCGCCTTTGGTGTACGCAGTACCGGTGCAGCTGCTCGCGTATCACGTCGCGGTACTGAAGGGCACGGACGTCGACCAGCCGCGAAATCTGGCGAAGAGCGTGACGGTCGAGTAATCGGCTTCGCATCTGAAGAGCAAACCTAACACCGGTATACCACCCCGGCGAAGGCCGGGGCCCAATTGGGGGACGGTAGTAACGACGGATAGTCCTCCGTTACGGCGACCTTTCCAATTGGGCCCCGGCCTCCGCCGGGGTGGTGTCTTCTTCTCAGGTCGAGCAGGCGTTTTCTCCTCGAATCCCAAACCCCCGATTGACTAAGATTGTGCGCCGCGTCACAACTCGCGCCGTCGATGTCGGGCAACCGGCATGGCACCGCGCGGGAGAGCGTTTCCGGTCCTTCAAGGGCCAAAGGAACCGCCGAAGGAGCAACCACCCCGGAATCTCTCAGGTACCAGAGACCGCGCGAGGCTGATCGACACTCTGGAAAGCGTCCTGACGTTCGCGTCGAGGGCCACCGAAGGGGTAAGCGCTGGACATCTCCGGCGTGAAAGCTCTCAGGTCCCGTGACAGAGGGGGTTTGGATCGTTGCACCGTTTGGTGCCGCGCGCCCCTTCGACGGAGACCGACATGAGCGACCCAGAACAGCGCGATTTCGCGAGCATCATCGACCAGGCAGACGACTACGTCGAGCCCGAGATCCTGCCGTTGCCGCTCGACGCGTGGCACCGCGCACAGGGCGCGCGGATGGTCGAGTTCGCCGGCTACGAGATGCCGATCCAGTATGACGGCATCATGGCCGAACACGCCTGGACGCGCGACTCGGCCGGCCTGTTCGACGTCAGCCACATGGGCCAGCTCGTCTTCTCCGGTGAAGGCGTCGCGCACGCGCTCGAAACCGTCCTGCCGGGCGACATCGCGGGCTTGAGCGAGGGCAAGATGCGCTATTCGCTGCTGCTCGCACAGGACGGCGGCATCCTCGACGACCTGATGGCCACGCGCCTGCCCGATGATCAGCCTTCGCCATTCTCCGCGCAGGACGTCGAGCCCGAGGCGTACGACCCGCTCCACCCGTCTCCGACTGCGAGCGGCAGCTTCTACGTCGTCGTCAACGGCGCGACCAAGTATGACGACGTCAGCTACCTGATCGAGCATCTCCCCGACGACGTCACGATCAACATTCTCGAAGACCAGGCATTGCTTGCAGTGCAGGGCCCGAAAGCGGTCGAGGCAGTCGCGCGGATCGTCCCCGGTGTCGACGGCCTCGTGTTCATGACCGCCGGGGCGTTCCACTGGAACGACGTCCCGCTCTGGATCAGCCGCTCGGGCTACACCGGCGAGGACGGCGTCGAGATCTCGCTCCCCGCCGAACACGCCGTCGCGTTCGCCGACGCCTTGCTCGCGCTTCCGGAGATCAAGCCGATCGGCCTCGGCGCGCGCGACTCGTTGCGTCTCGAAGCCGGCCTGCCGCTCTACGGCCACGACCTCGATCCCGAGATCACGCCGGTCATGGCCGACCTCGGTTTCGCGCTGTCGAAGCGCCGCCGCGAAGCCGCCGACTTCCCCGGTGCCGAGCGCATCCTCACCCAGCGCGAGCACGGCCCCGCCACCAAGCGCGTCGGCCTGATCGTCGAGGGCCGCCAGCCCGCGCGCGAAGGTGCCGAAGTGATCGACGATACCGGCGCGACGATCGGCCGCCTCACCAGCGGTGGTTTCGCGCCCACGCTCGGGAAGCCGATCGCGATGGCCTATGTGCCGCTCGCGCTGTCGACGCCCGGCACCCGCATCGAAATCGCGCAACGCGGCAAGGTCCACACCGCCACCGTCACCGCGATGCCCTTCATTCCCCACCGCTACGTCCGCGCAGGAGCCAAGTGATATGAGCCGTTACTTCACGCAGGATCATGAATGGGTCGACGTCGACGGTGATGTCGGCACCGTCGGCATCTCGGAATACGCGCAGAGCCAGCTCGGCGACGTCGTGTTCGTCGACGTCCCCGAAGCCGGCAAGACGCTGAGCAAGGGCGACGAAGCCGCGGTCGTCGAGTCGGTCAAGGCCGCCTCCGACGTGTATTCGCCGGTCTCGGGCACCGTCACCGAGGGCAACGCGGCGTTGACCGACGACTCTAGCCTGGTGAACTCTGACGCCGAAGCGGCTGGCTGGTTCTTCAAGCTGACGCTTAGCGACCCGAGCGAACTCGACAGCCTGATGGACGAAGCCGCCTACGCGACGTTCGTCGAAGGGCTGTAATCTAACTGCTCCCCTCCCGCTTGCGGGAGGGGTCGGGGGAGGGGCTGGTACAGTCGTTCCCCGTCTCATTCCCTCCCCCGACCCCTCCCGTGAACGGGAGGGGAGGAGACTAGAATGCGCTACCTTCCCCTGACCCAGCCCGACCGCGAGGCGATGCTCGCCGTCATTGGCGCCTCGACCATCGACGACCTCTTCGTCGACGTCCCCGAAGCCGCGCGCCTCGACGGCCCGGTCCGCGACCTGCCGATGCACGCCTCCGAAATGGCGGTCGAACGCCACATGTCGGCGCTCGCCAAGAAGAACCTCACCGCCGGCGAAGCGCCGTTCTTCCTCGGCTGCGGCGCGTACAAGCATCACGTTCCCGCCTCGGTTGATCACCTGATCCAGCGCGGCGAGTTCCTCACCGCCTACACGCCGTACCAGCCTGAGATCGCGCAGGGTACGCTGCAGATGCTGTTCGAGTTCCAGACGCAGGTCGCGCGGCTGCTCGGCACCGACGTCGCCAACGCCTCGATGTACGACGGCTCGACCGCGTGCTGGGAAGCGATCGTGATGGCGCGCCGCATCACCAAGCGTGGGCGTGCGATCCTGTCGTCGGGCCTCCACCCGCATTACGTCTCGGTCGCCAACACGATGGCCAAGTTCACCGGCGACGCGCTCGACACGACCGCGCCCGAACTGGTCGCCGACATGGACCTCGACCAGCTGATCGCGAAGATCGACGACGATACGTCGTGCGTCGTCGTCCAATACCCCGACATCCTCGGCCGCATCGCCGACCTGCGCCCGCTCGCCGACGCCTGCCACGCCAAGAAGGCGCTGCTGATCGCCGTCGTCACCGAGCCGGTCGCGCTTGGCGCGATCACCTCGCCCGGCGAGATGGATGCGGACATCGTCGTCGGCGAAGGCCAGTCGCTCGGCGTCGGCCTGCAGTTCGGGGGGCCTTATGTCGGCCTGTTCGGCTGCAAGGACAAATACGTCCGCCAGATGCCCGGTCGCCTCTGCGGCGAGACCGTCGACGCCGATGGCCGTCGCGGTTTCGTCCTCACGCTGTCGACCCGCGAGCAGCACATCCGCCGCGAAAAGGCGACGTCGAACATCTGCACCAATTCCGGCCTCTGCGCGCTGGCCTTCTCGATCCACATGACGCTGCTCGGAGAAGCCGGCCTTCGTCAGCTGGCGGAAGTGAACCACGCCGGCGCGGTCGCTGCCGCCGAACGCCTGTCGCAGATCCCCGGCGTAGAGCTGGTCAACGACACCTTCTTCAACGAGTTCACCCTGAAACTCCCGACCGAAGCTCGCCCGGTAGTCCGTACCCTGGCCGATCGCGGCATCCTCGCCGGCGTCTCGCTCGGCCGCTTGTACCCCGGCAAGGACGCTCTCGCGAACGGCCTTGTCGTCGCCGTGACGGAAACGACCACCGCGGAGGACGTCGAAACGCTAGCCACCGCACTCCAGGAGATACTGGCATGAGCATCAACCAGAGTGGCTGGCGCCCGACCTCGCCCGAGGCGAACACCGGCAGCGTGCCCGCGAGCATTACTGGTAACAAGGCCCTGATGCTGGAAGAAGCACTGATCTTCGAGATCGGTGACACCCACACCACCGGCGTAGATTTCGACGGTTACCGTTCTCCTGCGAACGCAGGAGCCCAGGGTTCCGAGGACGCCGCGCGTGACCCTGGATTCCTGCGTTCGCAGGAAAACAAGCTAGGCGAGTTGCTCCGCACCGCACCCATCGGCCTCCCCGGTCTCTCCGAGCCAGAAACCGTCCGCCACTACACGCGCCTCTCGCGCCAGAACTACGGCATCGACCTCGGCTTCTTCCCGCTCGGCAGTTGCACGATGAAGCACAACCCGCGCCTCAACGAGAAGATGGCGCGGCTGCCCGGCTTCTCCGACGTCCACCCGCTCCAGCCGGTCGACACGGTGCAGGGCGCACTCGAAGTCATCCACCAGCTCGCACACTGGCTCGTAACGCTCACCGGCATGACTTCGGTCGCGATGAGCCCCAAGGCCGGCGCGCACGGCGAACTCTGCGGCATCCTCGCGATCCGCGCCGCACTCGAAGCCAAGGGCGAAGGCGCGCGGAAGATCATTCTCGTCCCCGAGAGCGCGCACGGCACCAACCCCGCCACCGCAGCCTTCGCCGGCTATAGCGTCGAGGACATCCCCGCCACCGCCGAAGGCCGCGTCGACACCGCTGCGCTGAAGGCCCGGCTCGGCCCCGACGTCGCCGGCGTGATGATCACCAACCCCAACACCTGCGGCCTGTTCGAGCGCGACATGCGCGAGATCTCCGACGCGGTGCACGCGGCGGGCGGCTTCGTCTATTGCGACGGCGCGAACTTCAACGCGATCGTCGGGCGGGTTCGCCCAGGCGATCTCGGCATCGACGCGATGCACATCAATTTGCACAAGACCTTCTCGACGCCCCACGGCGGCGGCGGTCCGGGCTCGGGTCCGGTGGTGTTCTCGGAAGCTTTGACCCCCTACGCACCGCTCCCCTTCGTCGAGAGGCAGGGCGACCAATTCGTCCTGATCGAGGAAGAAAATGCCGACGAGCATCACGCCGGCAGCTTCGGCCGCATGGTCGCGTTCCACGGCCAGATGGGTATGTTCACGCGCGCGCTGACCTACATCCTCAGCCACGGCGCGGACGGTCTGCGCCAGGTGTCCGAGGACGCGGTACTCAACGCGAACTACATCCTGCGTAGCCTCGACGACACGCTCGACGCACCGTTCGGCCCCTCGGGTCCGTGCATGCACGAGGCGCTGTTCTCGGACTCGGGTCTCGCCGCCGGCTTCTCGACGATCGACATCGCCAAGGGCCTGATCGACGAGGGCTTCCACCCGATGACGATGTATTTCCCGCTCGTCGTCCACGGCGCGATGCTGGTCGAGCCGACCGAGACCGAATCGAAGGCGGCACTCGACCAGTTCATCGCCGCGCTCCGCTCGGTCGCCGAACGCGCGAAAGCGAGCGACCCCAGCCTCAAGACCGCCCCCCATTTCGCCCCCCGCGCGCGCCTGGACGAAACGCTTGCAGCGCGCAAACCGGTGCTGGTCTGGAAGGACCCGGCCCCGCTGGCGCAGGCGGCGGAGTAAGGGAAGCAGGTGATCTTCGGGGCGTGACGCTTGCACCCGAAGAACAATACCACCCCGGCGAAGGCCGGGGTCCAATTGGGCGACGCTGCTGAGGGATGGCGGCGTATCGTTATTGCCACCTCTCCAATTGGGCCCCGGCCTCCGCCGGGGTGGCAGTGCAAATGTGTCGCCGCCTCTTTTACCTCGGCTGTATTGCTGCCATGCTACACCAACTGAAGGTGATCGCGTGGGGGACGCAATGCAGGCGCACGAAGCACAAGGCTGGATCAGCTACGCGATCACCGCGGTCGTCATCGGCATAGTCTTCGCGGTCCGCTGGCGCCGCATGAGCGTGGTGAAACCTCTAAAGCTCGAACGCCTCTGGATTTTCCCCACGCTCTACGCCGCCGTCGCACTCTACATGTTCACGATGTACCCGCCACACGGCCTCGCCTGGCTGTTCTGCGCGCTGGCCTTGGTCATGGGCGCAGCACTAGGCTGGCAACGCGGCAAGCTCATGCGGATCACGATCGATCCCGACAGCCACGCACTCAACACAACGTCGTCCCCGGCAGCGGTGCTGTTCATCGTCGCGATCGTCGCAGTCCGAACCGGCGCGCGCGCCGTGATCGGCGACGGCCATGCCCTCCACCTCGACGCCTTCGCCATCACCGACATGCTGGTCGCGTTGGCGCTAGGCCTGTTCACGACCCAACGCATCGAAATGTACCTCCGCGCCAAGCGGATGCTCGAAACCGCACGCGTCCGCTAACCCGCCGCTACCGTACGATCCTCCCCCGCAAGGGGGAGGTGGCTGGCCCTTTGCCAGACGGAGGGGGAGGAAAGGGCAACCTTTGTTGCGTGTCCTCCCCCTCCGTCACCTTCGGCGACACCTCCCCCTTGCGGGGGAGGATCGAGGGGGCGCCTTCAAGCAATCGCCTGCTCAGTCTCTTCCCGCCGCCGCACATGCTCGCGCCACACGATATACGACCCGCTCGCCACGATAACCGGCGCCCCGGCCCAGGTCGCCTCCGCCGGCAAGGTGTCGAACACCAGCCACCCCAGCAACGTCGCCCATAGCAAGCTCGAATAATCCATCGGCACCACCACCGACACCGGCCCGAGCCGCAACGACGTCGTCATCGCGATCTGCGCCAGCCCGCCGAATATCCCGACACTCGCCAGACACACCCACGCGACCAGATCATGCGACTGCGCCGCCCGCCCGTAGAATACCGACAGCGGGATCAACGACAGCGCCGAGAACCAGAACACCGTCGTCAGCGCACTCTCCGTCTTGCCGATCTGCCGCAACAGGATCGACACGCTCGCCGTCCCGAATGCTCCCGCCAGCGCACACCCCGCACCCCATAGCGGAAAGTGTTCCCCACCCGGTTGCGCGACGATCAACACGCCCGCAAACCCGGTCGCGACCGCCGCCCAGCGGTGCCACCCGGTCGGTTCGCGCAACACCAGCGCCCCCAGGATCGTCGCGAACACCGGCACCGTGAACCCGATCGTCGTCGCCTCCGCCAGCGGCAACGCGACGATCCCGTTGAAGGTAAATGCCATCGCCGACAGCCCGACGATCGCCCGCACAACATGCGCCGGCAACCGCTTCGTCGCGACAGAAGGCAGACCCGGCCCCGCGACGATCACCGCCGACACCAGCAAACACGCGCCAAACTGGCGAAAGAACAGGATCTCCGACACGCTCGCGCCATGCCTCTCGGCGAGCTTGATCGCGGTGTTCATCAGCGCGAAGATCACGACCGACAGCAACCGCATGCCGATGGCGGGAAGGATGCGGTCGGTGGGCATGGGGGATCCCTACGCAAACCACTGCCGCGTCGCCACCCCGCAACTCACACGTGACGAACCCCCGCGCACCCGCTATCCGCTCCCCCATGATAAAGCGCGCACTCCCCGTCACCCGCGAGGCGGATTTCTCCGCCTGGTACCAGGCCGTCATCTCCGAGGCCGATCTCGCCGAGGAATCCGGCGTCCGCGGCTGCATGGTCATCCGCCCGTGGGGCTATGGCATCTGGGAGCGCATTCAACGCCTGCTCGACGACCGGATCAAGGCGACCGGGCACGAGAATTGCTATTTCCCGCTCTTCATCCCGCTCTCCTACTTCGAGAAGGAGGCCGAGCACGTCGACGGGTTTGCCAAGGAAATGGCCGTGGTCACGCACCACCGCCTCAAGGCCGATGGCTATGGTCGCCTGATCCCCGATCCCGACGCGAAGCTCGAGGAGCCGCTCGTCGTCCGCCCAACCTCCGAGATGGTCATCGGCGCCGCGTTCGCGCGCTGGGTCCAGTCGTGGCGCGACTTGCCCGTCCTGATCAACCAATGGGCCAACGTCGTCCGCTGGGAAATGCGCACCCGCATGTTCCTGCGCACCAGCGAGTTCCTCTGGCAGGAGGGCCACACCGCGCACGCCACGCCGCAAGAAGCGCGCGACGAGACGCTCAAGATGCTCGAAGTCTATCGTGATTTCGCGGAGGAGTGCCTCGGCGTCCACGTCATCGCCGGCGAGAAGCCCGAGAACGAGCGCTTCCCCGGCGCCGTCGCGACCTATTCGATCGAGGCGATGATGCAGGACGGCAAGGCGCTGCAGGCGGGCACCTCGCACTTCCTCGGCACCAATTTCGCGTCGGCTCAGAACATCCGCTTCCAGAATGCGGGCGGCGAGTTCGAGCTGTGCAACACCACCAGCTGGGGCGTGTCGACGCGGATGATCGGCGCGGTCATCATGGTCCACGGCGACGACGACGGCCTGCGCGTGCCGCCGATGATCGCGCCGTGGCAGGTCGTGATCGTGCCGATGCTGCGCGACGTCCCCGAGGACGCGGCGATCGTCGAATACTGCAAGTCGCTTCAGGCCGAACTGGCCAAGCAGTCCGCGCTCGGCGAGCCGATCCGTGCGTTGCTCGACCTCAAGCCCGCCAAGGCCGCGACCAAGCGCTGGGGCTGGGTCAAGAAGGGCGCCCCGATCGTGATAGAGGTCGGCGGCCGCGACATGGCCGGCGGTAACGTCACCGTGATCCGCCGCGATCGCCTCTACCGCGAGGACGGCAAGCTCGACAGCATCGCCACGCCGCGCGACGCGTTCGTGAGCGACGTCTCGGGGATGCTGGCCGAAGTGCAGGCAACGCTCCACGTCGAATCGATGAACCGCGTGAAGGGCAACATCGTCCCCGCCAACGACTTCGCCGCGGTCGAGGAGCATTTTGCCGACGGCGTGAAGAACCCCGGCTGGGTCGACGTCCGCTGGTCGAAGCCGACCGGCGCGGTGCTCGACAAGGTGGTCGAGCGGTTGAAGGCGCTGAAACTCACGATCCGCAATGCGCCGATGGGGCAAACCGGATGTGACGACGGTGCGTGCATCTTTACCGGCGAACCCGCGGTGGAACGAATCCTGATCGGCCGCGCCTACTAGGCCCTGACAAGCTGGGACCGGCGTCACGTCCAAGGCTGCTTACCGGCGCTGTGCCGGGAGTAGCCTGGATACCCGATGCCATGGAGCAACCGAAACGGACCGGTCTGTCGGCTGTGTCGCCATGCCCCGTCTGCTATCATCGCCTCGGCTTTGGCGGGGTGACATCAGGGGGCGGCTATGGGCGTGACCGGGATCGGCGGCTTCTTCTTCCGGGCAAAGGACCCGGAGGCGATACGTGCCTGGTATGTCGAGCACCTCGGTGTCGGCTCGGTGCCCTATGGATCGTGGGAGACGCAGGCAGGCCCCAGCGTCTTCGCGCCGTTTGCCGTTGATGCCGACTATTTCCCCACAGATCGGCCCTGGATGCTCAATCTACGCGTCGACGACCTCGACGGCCTGATCGCGACGCTCCGCGCGGCCGGGATTGCGGTGATCACCAATCCCGAGTGGGACATGCCCGGCTTCGGCCGTTTCGCCCGCATCCACGATCCGGAAGGCAACCCGATCGAACTCTGGCAACCCGAGGGCGCTGCATGAGGACGATAAGCGCTAAGTTGGTCTGACGAGCTGCCAAGTTCGTGGCGTACCAGAACTCGACCGGGCGAGCGCCAAGACTTCCCCCCTCCCTGAAAGGGAGGGGCCGGGGGGTGGGTTGCCCCAATTGAGCCATGACGGTTCGGACGCGCGGAAGCTGACCCACCCCCAACCCCTCCCTTCCAGGGAGGGGAGCAGAACAACAGGCCTGACCCGCGTGGGGGATACGCGGGGACCGCCCGCTGAGCCATCCACCGCGCCACCCGCCAAGCCTCCGCTCAAAACAACTCCCCCTGAGGCCCCCTCGGCGCCCGGAACAGATCACCCCGCAAAGCCACCCGCTCCCGATTCAACCCATGCTTGGCGCACGCAATCCGGAACCGCGTTCCCAGCAGGTCCGCCCAAGGCCCTTGCCCCTGCATCCGCGTGAAGAAGTTCGGATCGTTATCCTTCCCCCCGCGCAGCGACGCAATCGTCGCCATCACCTTCCCCGCGCGATCCGGGAAATGTTCGTCGAGCCAAGCCCGGAACAGCGGTGCCACCTCATGCGGCAATCGCACCGGAATGAAGAACGCCCGCGTCGCCCCAGCCTCCGCGGCCCGTGCGATCAGATGTTCGATCTCGTGATCCGTAATTGCCGGGATGACCGGCGCGATCGAAACGTAGACCGGCACGCCTGCGTCCGCGAGTTTGCGCACCGCCGCCAGCCGTCGCTCGGGATGCGGTGCGCGCGGTTCGACGGTCGAGGCCACCTTGGGATCGAGCGAGGTGATCGACATTGCCACCGCCGCGAGGCCCTTCGCTGCCATCGGCGCCAGCAGGTCGATATCGCGCACCACGCGGTCCGACTTGGTGGTGATCGTCAGCGGATGATCCGTTTCCGCCAACACCTCGATGATACCGCGCGTGATCCGCCAATCACTCTCTATTGGCTGGTACGGATCGGTATTTGTCCCCAGCGCCATTGGTGCCACCGCATAACCCGGCTTGCTCAACTCCGCCCGTAACAGCGCCGCCGCAGAAGGCTTGGCGAACAGCTTGCTTTCGAAGTCCAGGCCCGGCGACAAATCGTGAAACGCATGGCTCGGTCGCGCGAAGCAGTAGATGCAGCCGTGCTCGCATCCGCGATATGGATTGATCGAGCGGTCGAACGGTACGTCGGGCGAGGCATTGCGGCTGATGATCGTCCGCGGCGTCTCGACCGTCACGGTCGTGCGCAGTTTCGGCGCGATCCCGTCGATTCCCTCGCGCATGTCCAGCCAGTCGCCATCCGCTTCGGTTTGCGGCAGGTTGAACCGCCGGCTCTCACTATTGAGCGTAGCACCACGAACCGGACGGGCCTGTTTCATCAGCTGAAACTAAGCGCCGCCCGGGAACATAGCAAGAACGAAATCAGAAGCGAACGCCGAGCCCCGCAACCACCTGATGCCGGCTGAAATCCAGGCTGGCCTTGTCGGTGCCGTCGGTGATCTCGTAGCCGTTATAGTCGGTGTAGACATATTCGAGCTTGCCATAGAAATTGCGCCCGAACGCGGTCTGCACGCCTGCGCCGGCATGGAAACCGCTCAGATTGTCCGACACGCGGAAATTGTCCTGGGGAAAGTCGCGGTCCGAATAGCCGATGCGGATCTGGCCGTTCGAATAGCCGCCCTTGATGTACAACACCGTGTTGGGGTTCAGCAGGAAGCCGCCGCGTACGCCTGCCGTCAGGTTGCGCCCGGGGGTAAGGCACGTTTCCGTCCCGGTGCCGGGGAAGCACTGCTCGACGCTCGATCCCTCGATGCCGCCATAGACGCCCAGGATCATGTCGGTGTTCACGACCATGTCGTAGCCGAGTTCGCCACCATAAGTGACGCCGCTCTTGCCCTCGCGCACGCTAGCCGAGTCGTCC
This sequence comes from Sphingomonas sp. Leaf230, assembly GCF_001421745.1. Taxonomy (GTDB): domain Bacteria; phylum Pseudomonadota; class Alphaproteobacteria; order Sphingomonadales; family Sphingomonadaceae; genus Sphingomonas. The sequence goes on from NZ_LMKW01000001.1 coordinate 57,852, forward strand.
GCGGTCTCGACGTTCAATTCGGTGATCACGCGGTCGTACCCGATGCGCGGCTCGGCACGGAAACCGCTGACGCCGTCGGTTGCGCCGTAGCCCGGTCCGGCATCGCGGCCGAAATCCTGCCCGGTATCGGACTGTGCGAACGCAGGCGCCGCCGGCGTTGCGGCGAGTGCCGCGATAAGCATGAACTTGTACATTAGACGATATCCCCTTTGGACCGGCCCCCTGGCCTATTCCACGCCGGGTTCATGGATTCGACGTGCCTTCCAGACGGTTAATTCGGTGGTGAAACATTCGTTTTCGATCTGTTTGCACCGGTGCGAATGATCGCTCGCAGAGGTGCGGCAGAGCGCCTAGGGCAGAGAGATGACGGAACAGATCACAACGGTGGAGCGCGCCTTCGAGTTAGCAAGATCGGGTGCGTGCAACTCGGTCAACGACTTGCGCCAAAGACTGCGGCGTGAGGGCTATGACGCGGTGCATCTCCATCTGCACGGGGCTTCGATCAACAAACAGCTCGTCGACCTAATCCACGCCGCCAAGGGCTGACCGTCTGGTCGTGCATACGCCGCGACGCGGCCCGCCACCCGGCGAGCCGCGCAACGCCGGTCACTTCTGTGCGAGCTCGGTCGGCTTCGGCATGTTCAGTCCGGCTTCAGACCATTGTGCGGAAGTCCGGCAGGTTTTCCGATTGATCCGTGTTCCGGTCGCAGCGGGTTCGGTCAGGCAATATTGGCCGGTTTTTGCTTCGTATTTGAGAACGGTCTTCTGCTGCGGATCTGACGGCGCTGCGAAGGCGGGCGCGCTGGCGACGAGTACGGAGGCGAGAGCCAGGCTCTTCAGGATGATCGAGGTCATGGTAGCGTCCTTCAGTGGTTGAGACGCGCCCGGCTGGGCGGTATCTCGACTACTGCATCGACCGTGCCAGTTGCATAATACAGCGCCACGCAAGGGCGAAGTCACTTAGCTAGCGGGATTTTTCAACAAGTAGAGGTTGGTCCGCTGATGTGGTTTTCGTAGTGAGACACACCACAACTTAGTAAAATCCACAGTAAATTGGCGGGATCGATACTCGCCAGCCCTCCCTATTCAATCGAAAGAGGGAAGAGTCCGCGGCACTTGGCCTTGAAAGCAGCGAGGGCATCACAGTAAGCTGGAAGATGCCAGCGCAAGCCTGAGATGAACTTAACGCTCCAGCAGCCGCGGCATCAGTTCGACGAAGTTGCAGGGGCGGTGACGGCTGTCGAGCTGGTCGCGAAGGATGCCGTCCCAGCCGTCCTTCACCGCGCCGGTCGAGCCGGGCAGCGCGAAGATATAGGTGCCGTGCGACACGCAGGCGCACGCGCGCGACTGGACGGTCGAGGTGCCGATCGTCTGATAGCTCAGCATGCGGAAGAGTTCGCCGAAGCCCGGGATCATCTTCTCCGCGACTTGTTCCACAGCCTCCGGGGTAACGTCGCGGCCTGTAACGCCGGTGCCGCCTGTGGTGATGATGCAGTCGACCTCGGGATCGCCGATCCACGCGTGCAGGCGGGACACGATCGTCTCGACGTCGTCTTTCTCGATCCGGCGGTCGGCGAGAACATGCCCCGCCTCGGTCAGCCGTGCGACCAGCGTGTCGCCCGAGCGATCCTCCGCAAGGCCCCGCGTGTCCGACACCGTCAGCACGGCGATCCGGACCGGCAGGAACGTCCGGCTTTCATCGATCGGCATGAAACTCAGTCCGCGCGCGTGACAGTGGTGGATTGCGGTCCGACGCTGGCATTTACCGCGACGGTGGCGTTCAACGGCGTCGTGCTGGCGCGGTACTGCGTGTACGGCTTGGCCGCCATCCGCACCGCGGTCGCACCCGGCAGGCCTGGGAAGCGCGGCCACATGCCCTGCGCCAGCGCGTTGCGGCTGGTCGATGCCTTCTTGCCGCCCTGCGCCTCGTACATCCAGTAATTGCGCAGCACGGTGGTGACGTATCCGCGCGTCTCCCAATACGGAATGCTCTCGATATACATCAGCGGATCGCCGTTATCGTGGACGATCGCGTTCCAGTCGCCAACGGGGCGCGGACCTGCATTATACGCCGCGATTACCTTGGGCAGCAGCCCGCCGGTGACGCCCGCCATGTCGCGCAGCCGCTCGAGATGGCGCTGGCCGACGTCCATGTTGGTGCTCGGCTTGGTCAGCGCCTTCACGTCGATCGAGGTGCCACGCTCACGCGCGAAGTCGGTCGCGGCGGCGGGCATGATCTGCATGAGGCCATACGCGCCGGCCGGACTCTTGATCGTGTTACGGAACCGCGATTCCTCGAGCGTGTGCGCGTAGACCAGCGCCTTGTCGATGTGCCAGCCACTGTCGGGCGTCCAGTTCGGCGTCGGATAGCGCGCCTCGGCGGTCGACGTGACCCCCTGCGGGCAGTTGTGCGCAAGCCATACCGTGGTCGCCGGCAAGCTCAGCGCTTCCGCCACGCGGACCAGGTTGGCGAACTCGCGCGGATCGCCGATCTTGGCCTGCTGGCGGATGACGGTATCGGCCAGGTCGGTCTCGCCGACCTCGACCAGCGCCGCCGCGACGCGCACGTTCGGGCGCTTGCCGACGACCTTCCAGTCGCTGGCCACGAGCCCGCCGACCGACGTGCCCTTGTCCTTCATCGCAAGTTGCTGGCGCGCAAGCTGGCCGTAGAAGCTCTCGCCGAACTGTGCTGCCGCCTTCAGCCGGCCCTCGATCTTGTCGGGGCGCGAGCACACCATGTCCGCACGCGACGCCCAATACAAAGCCGCTGCACGAAGATCAACGTCGCCGGCCCGTGCCGCAACACCCTCGAACCCGGTCTCGGCGTTCGCGCAGTCATTCTGCCGCCACGCCGACAGCGCGCCGACCCAGCGACCCTGGACGGCCCAGTCGCCGATGCCGTCCTGTGCCTTTGCCGCCATCACGCGCGCGTTCACGTCGTCGCCCTGGAGGAAATAGATCCACGCGATCTTCTGCTGCCATTCGGTCAGCGCCTCGGGGGTGAGGCCGGGCGTGCTTTCCAGCAGCGCCTGCGCCTCGCGGCCCATGTCCGCCTTGACGTAAGGCTGCATCTTCAGCGCGAGATCGGCGGCGATCATGTCGCCCTGCAGGCTCTTGGCGCGGACCCGACGCGGCGCGCCGTCCTGCCAGATAAGCCGCTGCGCCGTGGGGAGCGGAGGCAGATCGACCGCGCCGCGGGTGGTTGCAAGGCGCGAGATCTGCGCTGCTTCGGGCAGTTCGGGCGCTTCGTTGAGTAGCGCGACCAGCGGCTCCATCTCGACGCGGGGCGAGCCCTTCGCCGTATACATCTCGGCGCGCGCGATGGCGTGCAACGGGCCGGGCTTCATCGTGTCGAGCCCGATCTGCGCGTCGGTCCACTTGCCGTCGCGGATCGCCGCAAACACCGTCTTGTACGCCTCGCGCTGGCCCGCATCGAGCTGGTCGGGGATCTGCTCGATCGTCGGTGCGCCGATCAACTGCGTCGTGCCGAGCCGCGCATCGCCAGCGGGCTCACCGGCAACGGTCGCCGCGAGTGCTGGAAAGGGGAGGGCGCTCAGCCCCAGAACGATAGCTAGAGTCCGAATCATCTCACACCCTCTTGCGTCAGTCCGCGCATCAACATCTGCAAATCCTTCCAGGCCTCGGCCTTGGCCGCGGGCTTCTCGATCAGAAACCGCGGATGAAAGCTCGCGACCACGCCGGTCTCGCTGGAAACTTTGCCAGACGTCGAACCAGACCCCGTTTCTCCGGTCTTATGGTTAAACTCGTGTAAACGCCCGCGCGCCGCCTGTAATTCCGTCCCGAGGATCGCACGGCTCGCCGCATTGCCCAGCAGCAGCAACCGCTTGGGCGCAACCAACCCGATGTGATGCTTGGCGATTTCCGACAGCCGAGCCTCGACCTCGCTCTGGATCCGCCCCGCCGTCGGCCGCTTCGCGCAGACCGCCGCGAGATGCACTTCGTCGCGCGTCAGACCGATCGCCGCGAGCATCTTGTCGAGCAACCGGCCCGACGCGCCGCTCAGCAAAGCCCCTGCATCGCCGTCGTCCCGGTCGGGGCAATCGACAAGCACCATGACCGTAGCGTCAGCGGGACCAACCGCGGCCAGCGAAACCCCGCTCCAGTCCGCCTCGGGAACCTCCGCACTACTCCGCCAGTTGAGGAAATCAGCCAGCAAAAGCGGCATCGCGGACGGTGCGACGATCGGCGCAGCAGGCGCAGCGGAGGGTATGACGACCGGCTCAGGCGCCGCAAACCAGTCGCGCGGGACGTCGTCGACGAGCGTGTCGACGCCAGCCTCGTGCCACCAGTCGAGCGCGCTCGCCGCTGTATTTCGCCAGTCGATGGTTTGGTCCGCCCCCACAGGGTAACCTATGCTGCACGGTTGACGTGGCGGTCAACTCGCGCAATCGCCATATTGGACAAGACGGTGCCCGCCCGAGCCCGAACGAAGGGTGGGGCGCAATGCTGAGGCAAGAGGGGACATCCCCCGGGAGACGATGATGACGACACGTGAATCGATGCCGTACGACGTGGTGATCGTCGGCGCAGGCCCGGCCGGTCTCTCGGCAGCGATCCGCCTGAAACAGCTGGCGGCCGAGAAGGACGCCGAGATCAGCGTCTGCGTGCTCGAAAAGGGCTCCGAAGTCGGCGCGCATATCCTGTCGGGCGCGGTCATCGATCCCAAGTCGCTCGACGAACTCCTGCCGGACTGGCGCGAGGACGGCTGCCCGCTCGCCGAAGTGCCCGTGACCGAGAACCATCACTGGATTCTGACCAAGACGAAGAAGAGCGAAATGCCGCACTTCGTCACGCCCTCGTTCATGCACAACAAGGGCACGTATACCGGCTCGCTCGGCAATTTGTGCCGCTGGCTCGCGAGCAAGGCGGAAGAGCTCGGCGTCGAGATCTTCCCGGGCTTTGCAGCCGCCGAAATCCTGTTTAACGACGACGGCTCGGTGAAGGGCGTCGCGACCGGCGACATGGGCGTCGCGCGCGACGGCACGCACAAGGGTGACTACACCCCCGGCCTCGAACTTCACGCCAAATACACCTTCTTTTCCGAAGGTTGCCGCGGGCACCTGACGAAGGAACTGATCCGCAATTTCGCGCTCGACAAGGACAGCGATCCGCAGGTCTACGGCCTCGGCATCAAGGAGCTGTGGGACATCGATCCCGAACTCCACGTCCCCGGCCGCGTCATCCACACGCAGGGCTGGCCGCTGTCCGAGACCGACGGCTCGAACGGCGGCGGCTGGATCTATCACCAGGCGAACGGCCAAGTCTCGATCGGCTTCGTCACATGGCTGAACTATACCAACCCGTATCTCTCGCCGTTCAGCGAGATGCAGCGCTGGAAGACGCATCCCGAGATCGCCGCGCTGCTGAAGGGCGCCAAGCGCGTCAGCTACGGCGCGCGCGCGATCAGCGATGGCGGGCTCCAGTCGATCCCCAAGCTCGTGATGCCAGGCGCCGCTCTCATCGGCGACAGCGCGGGCTTCCTCAACGTGCCGCGCATCAAGGGCACGCATACCGCGATGAAGTCCGGCATGATGGCCGCCGAGGCCGCGGTCGAGGCGATCGTCTCGCAGCGCGGCCATGACGAACTCGCCGCCTATCCCGAAGCGTTCGATAAGTCGTGGGTCAAGAAGGAGCTGTCGGTCGTCCGCAACGTCGTGCCGCTGGTCAAGAAGTTCGGCGACCTCGTCGGCTCGGGCCTCGCTGGCATCACGATGTGGGCCGAGCATCTGGGGATCAAGATGCCCTTCACGATGCACCACCACCCCGATAACGAGAGCCTGTGGCGCAAGGACCTCGTCAAGCCGATCGTCTATCCCAAGCCCGACGGCGTCCTGACGTTCGATCGCCTCTCGTCTGTGTTCGTCTCGAACACCAACCACGAGGAGGACCAGCCGGTCCACCTGACGCTCAAGGATGCGAGCGTGCCGATCGCCTACAACCTGCCGATGTACGACGAACCCGCGCAACGCTATTGCCCGGCCGGCGTTTACGAAGTCGTCGGCGAAGACACCGCCGATCCGAAGTTCGTCATCAACGCGCAGAACTGCGTCCACTGCAAGACCTGCGACATCAAGGACCCCATCCAGAACATCAACTGGGTCGTACCCGAGGGCGGCGGAGGCCCCAATTATCCCAACATGTAAGCGTCTGTTTCTAGCACTCGGTCTCGTCGTGGCGGCGCCCGCCACGGCGGCGCCGGCTGACCTTTCCGCCTATCTGAAGGCGCGCGCCGCCGACGCCGCAGGACGACCGGACCTCGCCGCCGCCAGCTATGCCAAGGTGCTGGCGGCGTCTCCCGACGATCCCGTCGTCGCGATCCGCGCCTACCGCGAGGCGCTCGAGGCAGGCGACATGCAACTCGCCACGCGCGCCGCCGCGGTCCTCGGCAAGGCCGGCGTAGCCCCGGCCGATGCCGGCCTCCTCCCGCTCGCCGAGGCCTCGCGACGCGGCGACACCAAAGCCGCAAGCGCCGCCGTTGCCACGCTCGCCACCGGCCCGCTCGTGGTCCTCGCGCCCTCGCTATACGCCTGGGTCGCGCACGCCGAGCGCCGCGACCCCGAACCGTCGCTCGCCGTCGCCGCGAAGGACCCCGTCGCCAACCGCTTCGCCACCGAAACGCGCGCGCTGATCGCCGCGGCGCTGCCCGGACAAACCCTCGCGACCGGCGTCTCACGCCTGCTCGCCCGCCTCGCCAGCGACCTCGCCGCGGGCGAGCCCTCGCCTCTGTCGATCGCCTTGACGCAGGCCGCCCTCCGCGCCGACCCAAGCTACGACCGCGCCCGCATCCTGCTCGCCGACGCGCTGGCCCGCACCAAGACCGTCGACCGCGCACTCGCCGTCCTCGACGAGATCACCCCGAAAAGCCCCTTCGCAGCCGCCGCCGCGGCCGAGCGGATCGATATCCTCGCCGCCGCCGACCGAGACGGCGAAGCGCTCGCCGCCGCCAAGAACCGCGTCGACCAGAAGGACGCCGACGCCGCCGACTGGCAGCGCTATGCCGACCTGCTGCTGACCACCGGCAACCCCGCCGAAGCCGCCACCTGGTACGCGAAGATCATCGCCGCGGACGGTGCAAAGGGCGGCACCTGGGGTGCATGGCTGCAATATGGCGGCGCGCTGGACCAGGCCGGGCGCTGGCCCGAAGCGCGCGACGCTCTGGAAAAGGCCGTCGCCCGCGGCCCCGCGCAACCGCTCGCGCTGAACTACCTAGGCTTTGCGCAAGTCGAGCACGGCGACGACATCCCCGCGTCTATCCAACTGCTCGAACGCGCCAGCCGGATCGATCCGACCAACGCCTCGATCACCGACTCGCTCGGGTGGGCCTATCACCTCTCCGGCGACACCACCCGAGCGCTCCCCCTGCTCGAAACCGCCGCGCAGGCCGAACCCACCAACGCCGAAATCGCCGACCACCTCGGCGACGCGTACTGGAGCGTCGGCCGAAACTACGAAGCGCGTTACGCCTGGCGCGCCGCCTTGCTGACCGCCGAACCAGCCGACACCGCACGCATAATCGCCAAGATAGGCAACGGCCTTCCTGCCAACGCCCGCCGCTGAAACCACTCTCCCATCGGGAGAGGGGAGGCCCCGCACCGCAGGTTTGGGAAGGGTGAGGGCAAGGCGAATTGACGGCGGAAGCGCCGTTTCGCGAGATCGCCACTAATTCCGAGCATCTGCGGAAGTGATCGACCGCGTCAGCAACTCGCGAGGTATGCGGCATCCCCCTCTCGTCATCCTGACGAAAGTCAGGATCCAGAGCCAAGGACGACACCAATCGTTACCCTGGATCCTGGCTTTCGTCAGGATGACGCGCTTAAACCCGCAGACATCACGCGTATTACGCTAAACCGCGCTGGAACCCTTCGCCGTCAAACCTAGAGACCGACAATGCCCGCCATCACCGAACCCGCCCCCGCCAAGATCAACCTGGCCCTCCACGTCCGCCGCCGCCGCCCCGACGGCTACCACGACCTCGAAACCCTCTTCGCCTTCGCCACCGAAGGCGACCTGATCACGGTAGAACCCGCCCAAACCAACAGCTTCACCATAACCGGCCCCTTCGCCGCAGCACTCCTCCCCGCCCAAAACACCACCCTGACCCCGAACACCACCCCGGCGAAGGCCGGGGCCCAATTGGGGGCGAACAATGACGAGGCCCCCCGCTCGTCCAGCACCCCTCCAGGCAACGCCCCCTGGAATGGCAACCTTGTAACCGCCGCAGCAGACGCCTTCACCACCGCGTTCGCCCCCGAGGCTCACCACGTCATAACCCTGGAAAAGCACCTCCCCATCGCCTCAGGCATAGGCGGAGGCTCAGCCGACGCAGCCGCCACGCTCCGAGCACTAGCCCGCCTTCACGGCATATCCCCAACCGACCCCCGCCTCCACGACATCGCCGCAAAGCTCGGCGCCGACGTCCCCGCCTGCCTCGCCAACCGCACCACGCTAGGCACCGGCAAGGGCGACACCCTCACCAATCTCGAAGGCCTGTCCGGCACCCCCCTCCTGCTCGTGAACTCAGGCGTCGCGGTCTCCACTGCCGCCGTCTTCAAGACCTGGGACGGCCACGACCGAGGCCCGATACCCGAAGGCAATCTTCTCGACCGTGCAAGGTTGGGGCGCAACGACCTAGAACCCCCCGCACTGGCCCTTGCCCCCGTAATCGCCGAAGTTCGCACCCTCCTCGACGCAGCCCAAGGCGTCCTCCTATCGAGAATGTCCGGCTCCGGCGCCACCTGCTTCGCCCTGTTCGAAACCCCCGAAGCCAGAGACACCGCAGCAACCGCCGCCCAAGCCAAAGGCTGGTGGACCCTCGCGACAAAGCTCGCCTGATCGCTCGATAGGCGGCGGCACTTTCGATGCTGGCCGCCGCCTTGCCGCCACCACCCGTCATCCTGACGAAAGTCAGGATGCAGAGCGGCAAACGAAACCGTTCGTCAAAACCTGTTCTCGACACCATCGACGAGTCGATCGCCGCTAAACCCGCGCTCGAACAACCAGAACCGTTCTCGACTAAACTCTGCCAGTCCCATCTCGTCACCCCAGACTTGTTCGGCATTTATCCCCTTCGAACGTGTTAGTCCGCAGTCGTACGGCACCACGCCCTTGCCGTGTTCTCCCGCGAAGGCGGGAGCCCAGTCTGGATCCCCGCCTTCGCGCGGAGACATGTCTTACTTGCGCGCAAAAGACAGCAGCCGCCGTGTTCAGGGGGTCAGCGCTCCACGGACTCAATGGCCGAGGAGCGCGGAACGTTGGGTGCTGAACCAAGCCCCGCATGATTAGGCTCGGCAACTAATCGCGGCCGTTGCGAAACGCACACCTTTTCTGGAAAACCTCTCGTTCCCCACTTGTTCCAAAAGAACAAAGGGAATACATGGTGTTTGACGCGTTGAATGGCACGCGCGCTTGCTTTAGCGATGGGAGCATATTCGATGGCCGCTAATCTGAAAGTGATCGACACCGGCATGGCAACCGCAACCAACGACCGGCAGAAGGCGCTCGACGCCGCGCTCGCGCAGATCGACCGCGCCTTCGGCAAGGGCTCGGCAATGCGCCTGGGCTCCAAGGAAACCATGCAGGTCGAGGTCATCTCGACCGGCTCGCTCGGGCTCGACATCGCGCTCGGCGTCGGTGGCCTGCCGCGCGGCCGCGTGATCGAGATTTATGGTCCAGAAAGCTCGGGCAAGACGACGCTCGCGCTCCACGTGATCGCCGAAGCACAAAAGGGCGGCGGCACCGCGGCGTTTGTCGATGCCGAGCACGCGCTCGACCCGGTCTATGCCAAGAAGCTGGGCGTCAACATCGACGAACTGATCGTCTCGCAGCCCGACACCGGCGAGCAGGCGCTCGAGATCGTCGACACGCTCGTCCGCTCGAACGCGATCGACGTGCTCGTGGTCGACTCGGTCGCAGCACTCGTGCCGCGTGCCGAAATCGAAGGCGAGATGGGCGACAGCCATGTCGGCCTCCAGGCCCGCCTGATGTCGCAGTCTTTGCGCAAGCTCACCGGTTCGATCAGCCGCTCGCGCTGCATGGTGATCTTCATCAACCAGCTCCGCATGAAGATCGGTGTCATGTACGGCAACCCCGAGACGACGACCGGCGGCAACGCGCTGAAGTTCTACGCTTCGGTCCGCCTCGACATCCGCCGCATCGGCGCGATCAAGGCGGGCGAAGAGGTGACGGGCAACCAGACGCGCGTGAAGGTCGTCAAGAACAAGGTTGCGCCGCCGTTCAAGCAGGTCGAGTTCGACATCATGTACGGGCAGGGCGTCTCCAAGCTCGGCGAGATCCTAGATCTCGGCGTGAAGGCGGGCTTGGTCGAAAAGTCCGGCGCGTGGTTCAGCTACGACAGCGTCCGCCTCGGCCAGGGTCGTGAGAATTCGAAGACCTTCCTCAAGGACAACCCCGAGACCGCCGACCGCCTCGAAAAGCAGATCCGCGCGCGCACCGACAAGGTCGCCGAGGAAATGATGGCCGGCCCCGAAGAAGGCGACGACGCCTAATCGTACTTTCCCTCTCCCTCAGGGGAGAGGGAGGGAGCCATTGCCTTCGCAATGGGAGGGTGAGGGCACGCGGGACGTAGTGTCCAGTGCTTAGCTCATGGTGGCCAAGCATGTGCACGGCGGACGGTTCAGATGCGTCGCGAACTGAAACCGCGCCAACCTATCCCTAACACCACCCCGGCGAAGGCCGGGGCCGAGTTGGCATGATGCAGCAATAGAGTCGCGCGTTAGGCCAAGCTCGTTCGAGTCGGCAACTCACATTCGACGTCGAGCCTGCTTCCCCTTGTTCTCGTGCTTCCCTGTTCTCCCGCGAAGGCGGCAGCCCAGTCTGGATTCCCGTGTTCGCGGGAAACAACTCTAATGATGTCAGTATGCTCGCCTACATCGGACCGCGAAACACCGCGTCACAAATACCGCGCCAGCGTCTGCACTTTGTGCACTTCGGACCGAATGTACCAATTATGTGAGATCCTATAGACCGTTCGATCGTCCCCCCCCGACCGAGCATGAAACGGATCAGCCCATGACCACCGCCTACGACTGGACCGGCAAAATAGGCGACGTCTGGGCCAAGGAATGGCGCCGAACCGACCGCAGCTTCACCAACCTGACACCGCACTTGAACGCAGCGATCCTGTCCGCCGCCATCCCCCAAACCCGCAAGATCATCGACATAGGCTGCGGCGCGGGAGCAACCTCACTAGCCACCGCGCAAGCGCTCCCGACCGCGCAAATAACCGGCATAGATCTCTCACCAAACCTGATCGAGATCGCCAAAGACCGCGCCAAAACCCAACCCAATGCCAGCTTCGAATGTGCGGACATCACCGCCGCCGCCGCGAACCACGCCCCCATCGACCTGTCCGTCTCCCGCCACGGCGTCATGTTCTTCGCTGACCCCGTTGCCGCCTTCACGACCTTAGCCGAAGCCGCCGCCCCAGACGCAACGCTTGTCTTCTCCTGTTTCGCCGACCGCGCCGCCAACCGCTGGGCCACCGAAATCATCACCGCGACCGGCGGCAATGCAGACGCGCCAGCAACCACCGCACCCGGACCCTTCGCTTTCGCCGATCCGAACTACGTCGCGAGCATCCTCGGAAAATCCGGCTGGCACGTCGCGGCACCCGAACGTATCGACTTCGCCTACCGGGCAGGGGAGGGCGCCGACCCCGTAGCCGACGCCGTCGACTATTTCCGCCGCATCGGCCCAGCCGCCTCCGCCATCCGCGACGCCGCCCCCGAGGAACGCGAGCGCCACATCGCGCGTCTCACCCAGGTCTGCGACCGGTACCGAAGCGGCGACACGGTGGAATTCCCCGCCGCCGCCTGGATCTGGACCGCGCGCAAATCGTCCGAATAAAAAACAGGGGGTTCAGCATGATCATCGTCCACCACCTCGAAAACTCGCGATCGCAGCGGATCCTGTGGATGCTCGAGGAACTCGGCCTCCCCTACGAGATCAAGCGCTACGAGCGGAACAAGGCAACGATGCTCGCCCCGCCCGAACTCAAGCAGGTCCACCCGCTGGGTAAATCGCCCGTAATTGAGGACGACGGTCAGGTAGTCGCCGAGACCGGTGCGATCGTCGAATATCTGGTAGATAAGGCGGACGGCAAACTCGGCGCCCCCGCCAACCGCGCCGACGCGCTGCGGTACCGGTTCTGGCTCCACTATGCGGAAGGCTCAATGATGCCGCCGCTGCTTCTGAAGCTCGTCCTCGCGCGCATCCCGATCCTGGGCAAGGCGGCGACCAGGAAGATACAGCCGATGATCGACGTCCACCTCGACTATGTCGAATCTGAGCTGTCCAAGCGCCCCTGGTTCGCCGGCGCCGAGATGACCGCCGCCGACATCATGATGAGCTTCCCCCTCGAAGCCGCCCGCAGCCGCGGAGGCCTCAACGAGTCACGCCCCGCGACGATCGCGTGGCTGGCAAAGGTCCACGCACGGCCCGCGTATCAGGCCGGCCTCAAAAAGGGCGGCCCCTACGCGTACGCCTGACCCGCTGCGATAGGGCCCAAGTCTACCCAACCACTCCGTCATCCTAGGCTCGACCCAGGATCCAGAGCCACAGACACCGGCGCTCGTGGCTCTGGATCCCAGCGTTCGCTGGGATGACGGAACAGTGGTGCGACGCTCCGTGCAAGCGTCGATTCAAACCTGCCCCGGCCCGATCTTCTCGTAGCTGTCCACATCCACCTTCGGCCCATGCCCGGTAGGCGCATGCGGAAAGTCCCGATCGGCAGGCTCGCGCTCGTCGAGTCCGCCCTCCCATTTCGCCACCACGGTCGCCGCCACCGCATTCCCGATCACGTTCGTCGCCGAGCGCCCCATGTCGAGGAAATGGTCGACCGCCAGGATCAGCAAAATCCCCGCTTCCGGAATCTTGAACATCGACAGCGTCCCCGCGATCACCACCAACGACGCGCGAGGCACGCCCGCAATCCCCTTCGACGTCACCATCAGCACCAGCAGCATCGCGATCTGCTGCCCGATCGGCATATGGATACCGTACGCCTGCGCGATGAACAGCGACGCGAACGTCATGTACATCATCGACCCGTCGAGATTGAACGAATAGCCAAGCGGCAGCACGAAGCTCGCGATCCGCGGCGGCACGCCGAACCGGTCGAGCGCCTCCAGCGTCCGCGGATACGCCGCTTCCGACGACGCCGCCGAGAACGCCAGGATCAACGGATCGCGGATATACCGCACCAGCAACCGCGTCCGCGGCCCGATCAGCAGGAACGCGATCCCGATCAGCATCGCCCACAGCAGCGCGAGCCCGATATAGAAGCTCAGCATGAAATAGCCGAGTTGGCCGAGGATGGCCGGCCCCCGCTCGGCGAGCGTCGCGGTCACCGCCGCGAACACCGCGAACGGCGCGAACCGCATCACGTAATTCGTGATCTGCAGCATCACCGCAACCAGCGCCTCGATCGCCTTCACCAGCGGCGCGGCCTTCTCGCCGACCGCGGTGATCGCGACGCCGACGAACACCGAGAACACGACGATCTGGAGGATCTCGTTGCCCGCCATCGCCGCGATCATCGAATCGGGGACGATGTGCGTGATGAACTTGGCGAGATCGAACGCCGCGCGGTCGACGCCGCTCGACGCGGTGGCCGGCGGCATCGCGAGTTCGAGGCCGACGCCCGGCTGCAACACGTTGACCAGGATCAGGCCCAGGGTGAGCGATAACAGGCTCGCGCAGATGAACCAGCCAAGGCTGCGCAATCCGACCCGCCCGAGCGCACCGGTATCGCCCATATGCGCGATGCCCACGACCAGCGTCGAGAACACTAAAGGCGCGATGATCATCTTGATCAGCCGCAGGAACAGCGTCGTCACGATCGAGAAATAGCCGGCGATGTCCTTCAGCCGTTCGGCGGACTCGGCCGTGCCGTTGTCGATCGACGCGTTCAGGATCCAGCCGACGACCATCCCCGCGACGAGGCCGAACAAGATGTAATAGGTTAGCCGCTTGGCCATTAATCGCTCCCGAGAATTGCGAACAGGGAAGGGGATTGCGGCGCCCGGGTCAAGGACCCTATCGTCCGGCGATGTCGACCGCACGCCACAAGCCCGCCTTCAGCCCCTCGCGTCGCGACCTGCTGAGCCTCGCGATCGCAGCACCGTTGCTGTCGACCACCGCGATCCTCCGCGCCGCCGAGCCGGACCTGTCGGCGCTGTCCGACATCACCGGCACGACCAGACCGATCGATGCCGCCGAACGTGCCGCGCGGCTGGTCCGCGCGCAATCGCTGATGAAGGCGGCGGGCATCGGCGCGGTGCTGATCGAGCCGGGATCGTCGATGATCTATTTCACCGGCGTTCGCTGGCATACGAGCGAGCGGCTGACGCTGGCGATCCTCCCGGTCGAGGGCGAACCCTGCATCGTCACGCCGTTCTTCGAGGAACCGTCGGTGCGCGAGACGCTTGCCGTCCCTGCCGAGGTCCGCGTGTGGCAGGAGGACGAGAACCCGCTCGCCATCGTCGCCGGTTTCCTGCGCGACCGGAAGCTCGCCGCGCGGCCGATCGGCCTGGAGGCGGAGGTGCGCTACTTCGCCTATGCCGGGCTTGCGCGCGTGCTGCCCGAGGCGAAGATCGTGTCCGCCGACCCGGTCGTCCGCGCCTGCCGGATGATCAAGACGCCTGCCGAGATCGCGCTGATGCAGGCCGCGACCGAGGTCACGCTGGCCGCCTATCGCTGGACTTACGCGCGCGTCGAGAAGGGCATGACCGGCCCCGAGATTGGCGCGCTGATGAATGCCGCGACGAAGAAGCTCGGCGGCGCGCCCGAGTTCGCGCTTGCGCTGATCGGCGAGGCGTCGGCCTATCCGCACGGCAGCCGGGAGATCCACCGCGTCGCCGACGGTCAGGTCGTGCTGATGGACTGCGGCTGCACTGTGCACGGCTATCAGTCCGACATCTCGCGTACCTGGGTCCACGGCGCGGCGACCGCTGACCAGCGCAAGACGTGGGATCAGGTCGCACGCGGGCAACAGATCGCGTTCGCCGCCGCAAAGATCGGGGCACCCGCGGGAAGCGTCGACGATGCCGTCCGCCGCCATTACGAGACGCTCGGCTACGGGCCGGGGTACAAGCTCCCCGGCCTGTCGCATCGCACCGGTCACGGCATCGGCATGGACGGCCACGAACCCGTCAACCTCGTCCGCGGTGAGACGACGAAGCTGGCGGCGGGGATGTGCTTTTCCGACGAGCCGGGCATCTACATTCCCGGGAGGTACGGGGTGCGGATTGAGGATTGCTTCCACATGACCGATGCTGGGCCGAAATGGTTCAGCGAGCCGCCCAAGTCGATCGACGCGCCGTTGGGGTAGTGGACGCCCAAGGACCGCCACCCCCTCCACCAACACCACCACCCCGGCGAAGGCCGGGGCCCAATTGGGGGACGGCGATAACGAAGCGCTGCTCTCCATTACTTCCCCCTCTCCAATTGGGCCCCGGCCTTCGCCGGGGTGGTGTTGCTCTTGCCGAATTGCAGCACCTCCTTGTTCTCCCGCGAAGGCGGGAGCCCAGTCTGGGTCCCCGCCTTCGCGGGGAAACAAGCTATCTTCGTTTCAATGCGATGCGTACGAGGCGAGCCCCACACCCGACTTGAGCGAACCGCCCCGCTCGCCTAAGTCCCCGCGCATGACATCGACGAACGACATCCGCCGCGGCTTCCTCGACTATTTCGGATCGCAGGGGCACCAGATCGTGCCCTCCGCGCCGCTCGTGCCGCAGAACGACCCGACGCTGATGTTCGTCAACGCCGGGATGGTGCCGTTCAAGAACGTCTTCACCGGCCTCGAATCGCGCCCCTACACCACCGCGACCTCGTCGCAGAAATGCGTCCGCGCCGGCGGCAAGCACAATGATCTCGACAATGTCGGCTACACCGCGCGCCACCACACCTTCTTCGAAATGCTCGGCAATTTCTCGTTCGGCGATTATTTCAAGGAACAGGCGATCGTCCACGCCTGGACTTTGCTCACCCGCGAATGGGGCCTGTCACCCGACAAATTGACCGCCACCGTCTACCACACCGACGACGAGGCGTTCGATCTCTGGAAGAAGGTCGCCGGCCTCCCCGATCACCGCATCATCCGCATCCCGACCAAGGACAATTTCTGGTCGATGGGCGACAACGGCCCGTGCGGGCCGTGCTCGGAAATCTTCTACGACCACGGCGACCACATCTTCGGCGGCCCTCCCGGCAGCCCCGACGAGGACGGCGATCGCTTCGTCGAGATCTGGAACCTCGTGTTCATGCAGTATGAGCAGGAGAATGCCGAGATCGTCGGCAACCTGCCGAAACCGTCGATCGACACCGGCATGGGTCTCGAGCGCATCGCCGCAGTCATGCAGGGCGTCACCGACAATTACGACACCGACACGTTCAAGGCGCTGATCGCGGCGTCGGGCGCGCTGACGCACACCGCGACCGACGGCGCCAACACCGCCAGTCACCGCGTGATCGCCGATCACCTGCGCACCGCCGGCTTCCTGATCGCGGACGGCGTGCTGCCCGCGAGCGAGGGCCGCGGTTACGTCCTGCGCCGGATCATGCGCCGCGCGATGCGCCACGCGCACATCCTCGGCGCCAAGCAGCCGCTGATGCACCGGCTGGTCCCCGCGCTCGTCACCGAGATGGGCGCCGCCTATCCCGAACTGTCTCGCGCGCGTCCGCTGATCGAGGCGACGTTGCAGCAGGAGGAAACGCGCTTCCGCCAGACGCTCGACAAGGGGCTGAAGCTGCTCGACGAGGCGACCACCGGGATGACCGACGGCACGCTGGCGGGCGACGTCGCGTTCAAGCTCTACGACACCTACGGCTTCCCGTACGACCTGACCGAGGACGCACTGCGCGAACGCAACATCGCGGTCGACCGCGCCGGTTTCGACACCGCGATGGCCGAGCAGAAGCGCGCCGCCCGTGCCGCCTGGAAGGGCTCCGGCGCGAAGGCCTCGGACGACATCTGGTTCGACATCGTCGAGCAGACCGGCGGCACCGAATTCCTCGGCTACGCGTCGGATACGGGCGAGGGCGAGGTCGTCGCACTGGTCAAGGACGGCGCGCGCGTCGACCACGCCACCACAGGTGATACGGTCGCGATCGTCGTCAACCAGACGCCCTTCTATGGCGAGAGCGGTGGCCAGGTCGGCGACGCGGGCCACATCTCCAACGACAGCGGCCTGCACGCGAACGTCACCGAGACCTCGAAGCAGCTCGGCCGCGTGTTCGTCCACCATGCGATCGTCGACTCCGGCGAGATCAAGGTCGGCGACCCGGTCAAGCTCCAGATCGACGTCGCCCGCCGCGCACAGATCCGCGCGAACCACTCCGCGACGCACCTGCTGCACGAGGCCCTCCGCGAACGCCTCGGCACGCACGTCGCGCAGAAGGGGAGCCTCGTCGCGCCCGACCGCCTGCGTTTCGACTTCTCACAGCCGGTCGCGATGACCCCCGCCGACATCGCGCAGGTCGAGGCCGACGTGAACGCGCAAGTCCGCGGCAACGGTGCGGTCACAACGTTGTTGATGACCCCCGACGACGCGATCGCGATGGGCGCGATGGCGCTGTTCGGCGAGAAATACGGCGACGAAGTCCGCGTCGTGTCGATGGGCTCGACGGAGGACGGCACCTATTCGATCGAACTGTGCGGCGGCACGCACGTCAATGCGCTCGGCGACATCGGCCTGTTCAAGGTCGTCGGCGAAGGCGCGGTCTCCAGCGGCATCCGCCGTGTCGAAGCCCTCACCGGCGAAGCGGCGCGCGCGTACCTGACCGGCCGTGACGACCGCCTGCGCGAAGCCGCAGCAGTCCTGAAGTCGACCCCCGACGAGGTCCCAGCGCGCGTAGCCTCGCTGCTCGAAGACCGCCGCCGCCTCGAACGCGAACTCGCCGACGCCAAGAAGGCGCTGGCGCTCGGCGGCGGTGGCTCGGGCGAAGCGGCTGGGCCCGAACAGGTCGGCGGCGTCGCGTTCATCGGCCAGGTGCTCAGCGACTTCGAAGCAAAGGGCCTGCGCGGCGCAGTCGACGAGGCCAAGCACCGTCTGGGTTCGGGCGTCGCGATGCTGGTCGCGATCAATGACGGCCGCGCTTCGGTCGCGGTCGGCGTGACGGCGGACTTGGTGGCGAGCCACAACGCCGTCGACCTGCTCAAGATCGCGGTCGCGACGCTCGGCGGGCAGGGCGGCGGCGGCCGTCCCGACATGGCGCAGGGCGGTGGTCCCGATGGTGACAAGGCGGCGGACGCTGTGGCTGCGGTTCGCGCCGCGCTCGAGGCCGTTAACGCATAATCCTGTCGTTGCGCTAACGGTCCGTGCGTAGGATGGTGCTTTCCAGGAGAGTATCATGATTATCACGACCCTGATCCAGACGGTATCCGCCATGCTCCCCACGGCGCCTCCGGCACCACCGGCGCTGCCCGCACCGCCGATCATGACGTCGAACATCGTGGAGCGGGGATTCGGCGGCGCGACGGCGGCGGAACGCTACGTCGTCGATGTCGACGGTCGAGCGGACGGTGCGGTCGTCTGGACGGGATCGCTTCGCGTCGCGTCGAATGCGGCGGCAAGCTTCCGGCGCGATCAGACCGAAGCAGAGGAAAATGATTGCGGCGTCCGGGCGGGATATCGCAGCGGCGTACAGACAGGCTTCTCGCTGCAATTGCGACCGACCAGGGTCGACGAGGCCGATAGCGGCGTTGCCGTCATGTTGCGCTGGACCCGTCCTGGAACCGGGCAATGTCCGGTCCAGGCCAGCACACGAACGGTTGAAATGAACGATGCGGTCAGATTGAAGGCCGGCGAGACGGTGACGATGAAGGGGGACGGCGGGCTGGTCGTCAAACTTCACCGCCGACCGTGACGGGCAGGGTCAGCCCCGAACCTTCGCCAGCGTCGTTCCGGCGGTGATCGCCTCGATATCCGTTCTCACATGCAGCAACCGCACGCCGGACCTGGTCATCGTCTGGTCGAGCGCCGCTGCGAAATCTTCGGTCCGCTCGACGGTTTCCGCCCAACACCCATAAGCCCGCCCCAGCGCGGCGAAATCCGGATTGCGTAGCGTCGTCCCAGACACCCGCCCCGGATACTCCCGCTCCTGGTGCATGCGGATCGTCCCATAGCCGCCATTATCCACGACGAGCACCAGAATGTCCGCGCCGTGTGCCACCGCGGTTGCCAGTTCCTGGCCGTTCATCAGGAAGCAGCCGTCGCCTGCTAAGGCGACGACGGTCCGCTCTGGATGCCGCAACGATGCCGCGACCGCGGCCGGCACGCCATACCCCATCGCGCCGGCAGTCGGCGCTAGTTGTGTGCCCGGCCCGGCATACGCCCAGTAGCGATGCCACCAGCCCGAGTAATTCCCTGCGCCGTTGCAGATGATCGTATCCGCCGGCAGCCGCTCTCGCATCGCTGCCACACACGGCCCGAGGTCCATGACGAGGTCACGCGAGCTTGGTGTCGACCACGCAAGCCACTCCGCATGCGCCTCCGCCCCGGCAGTTCGCGGCGGGAGGTCGACCGCCAGCAACGCTTCGGCGAATTCTTCCATCCCCGCACAAACCGCAACATCCGCGCGGTACGCCCGGTGCAACTCGTCGGGATCGGGATGCACATGGATCAGCCGCTGCCCCGGATGATCCGGCGTGATCAGCGCATAGCCATCGGTCGTCGCCTCCCCAAGCCGAGGTCCGACCACCAAAAGCAGATCCGCCGCCTTCACCCGCTCGACCAGCTTCGGATTCGGGCCGTACCCCAGGTTCCCAGCCCACACCGGACAGTCGTTCGGAATAGCATCCTGCCGCCGAAACGCCGCCGTCACCGGAATGCCGTTACGATCCGCCCAGGTCGAGAACGCCCCCGACGCCGCCACATCCCAGCCAGCACCGCCGACGATCGCCACTGGCCGCTCGGCGGTGGTCAGCAGATCGGCAAGCAGATCCATCGTATCGGCATCACACCCTTGGGCCACCCGCTCGACCCGCGGCCGATCGACCGCGTCGACCACGTCCAGCAGCATGTCCTCGGGCAACGCCAGCACCACTGGCCCCGGCCGCCCCGACATCGCCGTCGCATAGGCCCGCGCAACATATTCCGGGATCCGCCGCGCATCGTCGATCCGCGCCGCCCACTTGGCGATGGGTGCGAACATCGCCTGGAAATCGATTTCCTGGAACGCCTCGCGGTCGCGCGTGCCGCGGTCGATATCGCCGACGAAGAGGATCATCGGCTGCGAATCCTGCATCGCCACGTGCACGCCGATCGACGCATTGGTCGCGCCCGGCCCGCGAGTCACGAACGCCACCCCCGGCCGATGCGTCAGCGTCCCGTCCGCGCACGCCATGAACCCGACGCCGCCCTCCTGCCGGCACACGACGAGGTCGATCGCCGGCGTATCGTGCAGCGCGTCGAGCACGGCGAGGAAGCTCTCCCCTGGCACGGTGAAGATCCGGTCGCAGCCCTGTGCGACGAGTTGGTCGACCAGGATACGGCCGCCGGTGCGTGGTGTGATCATCGCCGCATCCTGCCGTCCGTTGTGCGCGAAGTCGAGAACCGGTTACGCTGGCCTCGAAGTCGGGACCAACCCGACTCGCCCGGAGAGGATCATGACCGACTTCACCACCGTCGCCAGTGGCTTGCGCTTTCCCGAAGGCCCGGTGGCGATGCCCGACGGCAGCATCATTCTCGTCGAGATCGAGGCGGGCTGCATCACGCGCATCGCCCCTGACGGAACGAAAACGATGGTAGCCGAACCCGGCGGCGGCCCCAACGGCCTCGCGATCGGCCCGAACGGCAAGCTCTATTGCTGCAACAATGGCGGCTTCGCGTGGCGCGAGACCAACGGCTTCCTCACCCCGCACGGCCAGCCGGACGACTATTCCGGCGGCCGGATCGAACGGATCGACATCGCCACCGGCGCGGTCGAGATACTCTACAAGGACGGCGATTGCGGCTGCTCGCTGCGAGGACCCAACGACATCGTCTTTGATTCGCACGGCGGCTTCTGGTTCACCGACCACGGCAAGTCGCGCGACCGCGCCCGCGACATCACCGGCATCTTCTACGCGAAAGCCGACGGCAGCTATCTGGAAGAAGTCATCTTCCCGAGCGAAAATCCCAACGGCATCGGCCTCTCACCCGACGGAACGCGGCTCTACGCGGCGGAGACGTTCACCTGCCGGCTGATGGCGTTCGACATCGTCGCGCCCGGCAAGGTCGCCAGCGCCGCGGGCACGCCGCTCTACCGCCCCGCCGGCTACAAGTTCTTCGATTCGCTCGGCGTCGAGGCGTGCGGCAACATCTGCGTGGCGACGATCGGCCAATGCGGGATCAGCGTGATCTCGCCGGCGGGGGAGCTGGTCGAGTTCGTCGCCACCGACGACGTGTTCACGACCAACATCTGCTGGGGCGGCACGGACGGCATGGACGCCTACATCACCTGCTCGGGCAGCGGCCGGCTGGTGAGGACCCGGTGGAAGCGGTCGGGGTTGAAGCTGGCGTATTGAGCCGACTCAATCCTCCCCCGCCAGGGGGAGGTGGCACCGAAGGTGACGGAGGGGGAGGACACGTAACAGAGGTTTCCCTTTCCGCCCCCTCCGTCCGGCAAAGGCCGGCCACCTCCCCCTGGCGGGGGAGGATCGTGAGAAGTCGCTCGAGGTACGTTGCCGAGTGCCAACCACCGGCTTATGCGAGGCGAAAGACCTGAGGAGGATGCATGGCGAACAAGCGCTACACCGATGCGGCAACGGCACTCGAAGGCGTGCTGTTCGACGGCATGACGATCTGCGCGGGCGGGTTCGGGCTGTGCGGCATCCCCGAGCGGCTGATCGACGCGATCGAGGCGTCCGGCGTGAAGGACCTGACGATCGCCAGCAACAATGCCGGGATCGACGGGCAGGGCCTCGGCAAACTGCTCCGCTCACGCCAGGTGAAGAAGATGATCTCGTCCTATGTCGGCGAGAACAAGGAATTCGAGCGGCAATATCTCAGCGGCGAACTCGAGGTCGAGTTCTGCCCGCAGGGCACGCTCGCCGAACGCTGCCGGGCAGGGGGGGCGGGCATTCCCGGCTTCTACACTAAGACCGGCGTCGGCACGCAGGTCGCCGAGGGCAAGGAAACGAAGGTCTTCGACGGCCAGGAATACATCCTCGAACGCGGCATCCGCGCCGATCTCGCGATCATCAAGGGCTGGAAGGCGGATGAAAGCGGCAACCTCATCTTCCGCAAGACCGCACGCAACTTCAACCAGCCGATGGCGACCGCGGGGAAGATCTGCGTCGCCGAGGTCGAGGAGATCGTCCCCGTCGGCAGCCTCGATCCCGACGCGATCCACCTGCCGGGCATCTACGTGAAGCGGATGATCGTCGGCGCGCCCTACGACAAGCAGATTGAGTTCCGGACCGTCCGCGAGCGGGTTTCCGCGTGACACGAAGCCTGATGGTTGATCGCAAGCGCTCCCCGTTCTCCTGCGAACGCAGGAGCCCAGGGTCGCAGGCGTGGCGCTTGGTATCCTGGACCCCTGCGTTCGCAGGGGCACTGGTTTTGCAGGGGTGCGTAAGTGTCTCCGCGCCGACGTCGATCGCAGCGACGCCGACTGTCTCCGCACCCGTCACGGTCGACGGCGTACCCGCCAGCATGCAGTATCTCTACGCCTCGGGCGAAGCGGCGGCGGTCAGCATCCAGGCCTGGAACGCGCTCGTCGGCTACATCCGCGCGCAACGCACGCCGACGTCCGTCGTCCTCACCCAAGGCGCCACGCTCGCCGCGCCGGTTTTCACCGCCTGCGGCACCAAACCCAAAGCCGCGGTCTTCGACGTGGACGAAACCGTGCTTCTCAACCTCGGCTTCGAATATGACGCGTCTTCCGGCCAGCCCTGGTCCGACCCGCGCTGGCAGGACTGGGAGCGCACCGGCGTTAAGCAGGTCGCGCCCGTCCCCGGCGCGCTCGCCGCGCTCACCCAACTCCGCGCGATGGGCGTTACGGTGATCTTCAACACCAACCGCTCCGCCGCCAACGCCGCACAGACTGAAGCCACGATCGAAGCCGCCGGGCTCGGCCCCGCGCGCCACGGCGAGACGCTGTTCCTCGCCGGCGACGACGCGATGGGCTCGAAGAAGGACGGCCGCCGCGCGACGATCGCTACAAAATACTGCGTCGTCGCAATGGGCGGCGACCAGCTCGGCGACTTCAGCGACCTGTTCAACGCCGGCCAAACCCCCGCCGCCCGTCGCGCAACGGTCCAGTCGCCCGCGATCGCCGCGAAATGGGGAGCAGGGTGGTTCGTCCTGCCCAACCCGGTCTACGGCACCGCGCTCAAAGGCAATCGCGACGAGGTATTCCCGCCAGCAGTCCGCTGGGCCCCGACTGGAGGCGTACGCTAATGGCCGATCATCCCGCCAATCACCCAAACGCGATCGCGCTCGACAAGGGCGCGCAGCTCACCGGCGAATCGGTCGAGGTCGCGCGCATCTGGATCACCAACGGCGCCGGCAGCAACGTGCTGATCGACGCGGGCATCCTCGAGGATCCGACCGTGTTCGGTTACCTCCTCGCCGACACGATCCGTCACGCCGCGCGCGCCTATGCGGGCACCTGGGGCCTCGACGAGGATGCCGCGTTGCAGGCGATCGTCGACGGCGTCGGCACCGAACTCCGCGAACAATTCACGACCATCACCACCATCCAGGAAGGAATGCACTGATGCCCTGGGACCGTAACCAGATGGCCGCGCGCGCGGCGCAGGAACTGAAGGACGGCTATTACGTCAATCTCGGCATCGGCATCCCGACGCTGGTCGCGAACAACATCCCCGAGGGGATGACCGTCACGCTCCAGTCCGAGAACGGCATGCTCGGGATCGGCCCGTTCCCGTACGCGGGCGAGGAGGACGCCGACCTGATCAACGCCGGCAAGCAGACGATCAGCGAACTCCCTTCGTCGGTGTATTTCAGCTCGTCGGACAGCTTCGCGATGATCCGCGGCGGGCATATCGATCTGACGGTACTCGGCGCGATGGAAGTCAGCGAAGGCGGCGACATCGCCAACTGGATGATCCCGGGCAAGATGATCAAGGGCATGGGCGGCGCGATGGACCTCGTCGCGGGCGTCAAGCAGATCATCGTCGTGATGGACCACGCCGCCAAGGACGGCACGCCGAAGTTCATCTCGTCGTGCACGCTGCCACTGACCGGCAAGAACGTCGTCGACATGATCGTCACCGACCTCGCCGTGTTCCAGCGCCCCGATCACGACAGCCCGTTCAAGCTGGTCGAAATGGCGCCGGGCGTCACTGCGGACGAGATCGCCGCGAGAACCACCGCGCACTACACCATCTGATGGGCTACGCCCTCGTCACCGCAAACCGCAATTACTCGAGCTGGTCGCTGCGGCCCTGGGTCCTGATGAAGGCGCTCGGCATCGACTTCGAGGACCGGATCGAGCCGTTCCTGAAGCCCGTCAATTACGAGGCGTTCCGCGCCTTCTCGCCGACCGGGCAGGTGCCGGTGCTGATCGACGGCGCGCGCACGCTATGGGATTCGCTCGGTATCGTCCTCTATCTCGCCGAGCGTCACGACGGCGTCTGGCCGGTCGACGAGGAGGCACGCGCGTGGGCGATCTGCGCGACCGCCGAAATGCATGGCGGGTTCTCCGCGCTTCGCAACGAGCGCACGATGAACGTCGGCGTCCGCGTCGAAGCCGCCCCCGGCAGCGACGCGCTCGACCGCGATGTCGCGCGGATTACCGAACTCTGGAGCGAGGGACTCGACCGGTTCGGCGGCCCGTGGCTCGCTGGCGCAGAGTTCACCGCCGTCGATGCGTTCTATGCGCCAGTCGCGTTCCGCGTGCGGACCTACGGGATCGACGTCGGCCCGGCAGGTCTGGCCTGGGTCGACCGGATCATCGCGCACGCGGCGATGCGCGAATGGGAAGCGACCGCACTCGCCGAGACATGGCGCGAGGAAAGCCACGAGGCCGACCTCCTCAACTGCGGGTCGATCACCGCGGACTTCCGCCGCTGATGCGCCGCGCCGCGATCGTCATAGCGCTGATCGTCATCCTGATCGCAGGCACGGCGTTCACCGCGGGACCGGGTACGCTCAGCGTCCTCGATGGCGTGATGGGCGGCGGTCGCGGCACCGCGCGCATCCGCGAAGGCGTCCCGTTCGGCACTCACGGCCAGAAGCTCGATGTCTGGCGCCCGTCCGGTGGCGCCAAGACCGGCCTGCCGGTGCTGATCTTCTGGTACGGCGGCGGCTGGGTGCACGGCTCGCGCGGCGCCTACGCCTTCGCCGCGCGCGCCTATGCGAAGGCGGGCTACGTCGTCGTCATGCCCGACTACCGCAAGGTGCCCGACGTCCGCTTCCCCGCCTTCCTCCAGGACGGTGCAGAAGCGGTGAAGTGGACTCGCGACCACATCGCACAGTCCGGCGGCGACCCGAACCGGATCGCCGTCGCTGGTCATTCCGCCGGCGCCTACACCGTCGCGATGCTGACGCTCGACGAGCGCTGGCTGAAGGCGGAAGGCGTCGACCCCCACATCATCAAGGCCGCGGTCGGCCTGTGCGGGCCTTATGATTTCTACCCCTTCACCGCGAAACGCGCGATCGACGCGATGCAGGGCGCCGCCGACCCGGTGATGACCCAGCCGATCCACTTCGCGCGCGCCGACGCCCCGCCGATGCTGCTGATCACCGCCGGCGACGACACGCAGGTCAAGCCGCATAACGCGATCAACCTCACCGCGCGGCTGAAGGCGCTGGGGGCACCGGTGACGCACATCGATTATCCCGGTTTGAGCCACGAAAACGTCGCGATGGCCTTGTCGAAACCCTTCCGCGGCAAAGCGCCGGTGCTCGCCGACAGCGTCGCGTTCCTGAACAAGGCGATGCCCGCGCGGTAATCCATCTTGTTTCCCCGCGAAGGCGGGGCCCCAGTCTGGGCACCCGCCTTCGCGGGTGGACAATCTTTCCGCCGGCCCTCCACGCGCACGGTTCAGCGACCGAAAATTACATACAACCTTGGCGTCGCACCCCTTTTCGGTTAACGCGCGCTCCATCATGGCCACTCCGCAAACGCTGTACGAAAAGATCTGGGCGGCGCACGTCGTCGAACGCCGCGACGACGGCACCTGCCTGATCTATATCGACCGCCACCTCGTCCACGAAGTCACCAGCCCGCAGGCCTTTGAAGGCCTGCGCGTCGCAGGCCGCAAGGTTCGCCGCCCCGACCTGACGCTCGCCGTCCCCGATCACAACCTCCCGACCACCGCGCGGAAAGATGCCGCCGGCCGCGTCCTGCCGATCGCCGATCCCGAAAGCGCGCAGCAGCTCGACGCACTCCGCCGCAACACCAGCGAGTTCGGCATCGACTATATCGACGCGACCGCGATCGAGCAGGGCATCGTCCACGTCGTGGGCCCCGAGCAGGGCTTTACGCTCCCCGGCACCACGCTCGTCTGCGGCGACAGCCACACATCGGCGCACGGCGCACTCGGCGCGCTTGCGTTCGGGATCGGCACCAGCGAGGTCGAGCACGTCCTCGCCACGCAGACCTTGCTGCTGTCGCAGGCCAAGACGATGGAAGTCCGCGTCGACGGCGAACTCGGCTTCGGCGTCAGCCCGAAGGACGTCATCCTCGCGATCATCGGCAAGATCGGCGCGGCGGGCGGCACCGGCCATGTCATCGAATTCACCGGCAGCGTGATCCGCAACATGTCGATCGAAGGTCGCCTGACGATCGCCAACATGTCGATCGAGGCAGGCGCGCGCGCCGGCCTGATCGCGCCCGACGACACCACCTTCGCCTATCTCAAGGGCCGCCCGATGGCCCCGACCGGCGAGAACTGGGACCGCGCGGTGACGTGGTGGCGTAGTCTCGCCACCGATCCCGGCGCGCGCTACGACAAGTCCGTCACGCTCGACGCCGCCGATATCGCCCCCGGCCTCACCTGGGGCACCAGTCCCGAGGACGTCGTGCCGATCACCGGATTCGTCCCCGAACCGTCAAGCTTCGCCGATCCCGCCAAGCAGGCCGCCGCACAGAAGTCGCTCGACTATATGGGCCTGACCGCCGGTACCGCGATGCGCGACGTGCCGATCCAGCACGTCTTCATCGGCAGTTGCACCAACAGCCGTATCGAGGATCTCCGCGCCGCCGCGGCGATCGCCGACGGACGCCATGTCGCCACGGGCGTCCGCGCGCTGGTCGTCCCCGGCTCGGGCCTGGTGAAGCGTCAGGCCGAAGCCGAAGGGCTCGACCGAATCTTCATCACCGCCGGTTTCGAATGGCGCGAACCGGGCTGTTCGATGTGCCTCGCGATGAACCCGGACAAAGTCCCTGCGGGGGAGCGTTGCGCTTCCACGTCGAACCGTAATTTCGTCGGCAGACAGGGTCCCGGAGCGCGCACGCATCTGGTATCACCCGCGATGGCGGCAGCGGCGGCGGTGACCGGTAAGCTGAGCGACGTCAGAGAGTTGATGGGGGAACGAGCATGAAGAAGGTTTTCGTATTGCTGGCGGCTGGGGCAATGCTCAGCGGCGTAGCGGCCTATGTCGCATCGGCGCGGGTCGTTCCGGAGCGCACGGAACAGCGATGATTCCCGTCACGACCGTCTCGGGCCGCGCCTATCCGTGGGGCGCGAAGAACATCGACACCGACGTCATCATCCCGGCGCACTGGCTGAAGACGATCACGCGCACCGGCCTCGGCCGCGGCGCGTTCGAGACGGTCCGCGCGCAACCCGGCAACATCTTCGACGACCCGCGCTATGCCGGCTCGCCGATCCTCATTGCCGGCGATAATTTCGGCTGCGGTTCCAGCCGCGAGCATGCCGCGTGGGCGCTCGCCGATATGGGCATCACCGCGGTGATCGCGCCGAGCTTCTCCGACATATTCTCGGGCAACGCGTTCAAGAACGGCATCGTCCCCGTCGTGCTGCCCCAGGAGGCGATCGACCGGCTTATCGAAGTCGCCAAGGACCAGACCGTCACCGTCGATCTCGAGACGATGACCGTCACCACCCCGTTCCAGGACCGCTTCACCTTCGAACTCGACGCATTCCGCCGTCAGTGCCTCATGGAAGGGCTGGACGAAGTCGGCCTGACGCTGGCAAGGGATACCCAGATTTCAAAATTCGAGGAGGCGGTCGCATCGAATCGCCCCTGGACGACGGTGGAGAGCGGGTATGCGAGCATTGGTGTCGAAGGCGGTCGGCGGACCTGAAACTCTGAAAATGGTCGAGCTGCCCGATCTGGTAGCCGGCCCCGGACAGGTCGTCGTCGCGGTCAAGGCCTGCGCGATCAACTTCCCCGACGTCCTGATCATCGAGGACAAATACCAGTTCAAGCCACAGCGCCCGTTCGCACCCGGCGGCGAGATCGCTGGCACGATCGATTCGATCGGCGAGGGCGTCACCGGCTGGGCAGTCGGCGACCGCGTGATCGCGATGCTCGGTCACGGCGGCCTCTGCGAGAAGGTGATCGCCGACCCCGCCAAGCTCTACCGCCTCCCCGAAGGCCGCAGCTTCGCCGAGGGTGCCTCGCTCATCCTCACCTACGGCACGACCATCCACGCTTTGCTCGACCGCGGCCATATCAAGGCGGGGCAGACGCTGCTCGTGCTCGGCGCGGCCGGCGGGGTAGGGCTCGCCGCGATCGAACTCGGCAAGGCGTTCGGCGCGAAGGTCGTCGCCGCGGTATCGTCCGAGGAAAAGGCCGCCGCCGCCAAGTCAGCCGGTGCGGACGAAACGCTGATCTATGCCCGTGCCCCGTTCGACAAGCACCAGTCGAAGGCGCTCGCCGAGCAGTTCAAGGCCGCGGTCGGTCGCGACGGCGCGCACGTCATCTACGATCCGGTCGGTGGCGACTATGCCGAGCCTGCGCTGCGATCGATCGCCTGGGAGGGCAAGTATCTCGTCGTCGGTTTCCCCGCCGGCATTCCGAAATTGCCGCTCAACCTAACGCTGCTCAAAAGCTGCGACGTATGCGGCGTGTTCTGGGGCGCATTCGCGGCGCGTGATCCCAAGGCGAACCAGGCGCATATCGAAACGCTGTTCGATTTGTGGGAAGCCGGAAAGATCGCGCCGCGCGTGACGGAAACATTTGCGTTCGAGGACGGCGGCAAGGCCATCGCGAAGATGGCCGCTCGTGGTGCTATCGGGAAACTCGTCGTAGAGGTCGGCTGAGTACAGCTGCCTCTACAGGGGGGTCAAAACACGTTGTACGCAACGGTGGCGATCGCGCCCCACATCGCTGTCGACGCAAAAATTCCGTAGGCAAGCCCGTGCACGACCGGCGGTGTAGCGCGCGTCTTGGCCACGGAAACGGATGTCGGCTGGGATAGCGTCGTCATATCACTCTCCTATCCGTGCACTGTGTCACGTGATCGACTTATATATCGTTACAACCAGACCATAGTTCCAGTAGTTTTTGTACGTTTCTGTCGATTGTTGCGCGGGGGCGTTGTGCGACCTATCTCGGGGCCCACGACGAGACTTAACGGGGACCCGCGCAATGACCACTTTCGACGACCGCGAACGCGCCAGCGAGGCGAATTTCGCGCGCGAGGAAGAGATGGCCTTCCGGATAACGGCCCGGCGCAATCGCCTGCTGGGTGGCTGGGCGGCGCAGGAAATGCACCTGACCCCTGAAGAGACGGACGCCTATGCGACTGCGCTCGTGCATGCCGACATGGAAGGCGGCGGCGACGATGATGTTGTGCGGAAACTGGTCGGCGACCTGACCGCCGCGGGGCTCGACCATGATGAGGCTACCATCCGCCGCGCGCTGGCGCAGCAGATGATCGAGGCACGTCGCCAATTGCTGGAGTCGCATTGATATGCCGATGGCTGCTGACGATATCGCAACGATGATCAAGGACGCGATCCCCGATGCCCAGGTCGAGATCACCGATCTCGCGGGCGACGGCGATCATTATGCTGCCAAGGTCACCGCCGCCAGCTTTGCCGGGATGAGCCGGGTGAAGCAGCACCAGGCCGTCTATGCCGCGCTCGGCGGTCGGATGGGCGGCGTCCTGCACGCACTACAGCTTACGACCGCAATCTCCTGAGGACCGAAGACATGACCGACGATTCCAACGCCCGCATCGACGCCCTGGTAAAAGCCAGCCCGGTAGTCCTGTTCATGAAAGGCAGCCCGTTGTTCCCGCAGTGCGGCTTTTCTAGCCGCGCGATCGCGATCCTCAACCATCTAGAGGTCGAGTTCGAGAGCGTCGACGTGTTGCAGGACCAGGGCATCCGGCAGGGTATCAAGAGCTATTCCGACTGGCCGACCATCCCGCAGCTCTACGTCGATGGTGAATTCGTCGGCGGCTCTGACATCATGATGGAGATGTACGAGAGCGGCGAGCTGGCGCAGTTGTTCGAGACGCAGAAGGCCAACTGATCAAGGCACCGGGTGGGTGGATCGACGCGAGACCGGAAGGGAAAGCGGTCGATCCACCCTGTGAACGCGTTCGCGTTCGGTGACGGCACACTAGTTGCACGGCCCATGCCAGAACCTGCCGTTCGCGGTTTTGGCGACGTTCGATAGTTAACTCAGGTTTGGCCCGGCATCGGCCTGTAAGAGTTTCCGACAGCTCTCCGCGACTAACGAGGTCTTGCCATCGCCGCGTCGAGCCGCCATTTCGCATCCATGGCTGAGCATCCGACCGGTATCCCGATCCAGCTCGAGCCGCTGGTCGTTCGCGTGCTCGCGCCCAACGCTTCCCCCTACACCTATACAGGTACGCAGACGCACATCGTCGGTATGACCGATCTTGCCGTGATCGATCCAGGCCCCGACGATCCCGGGCACATCGAGGCGCTGCTGCGCGCGATCGATAGCCGCCCGGTCAAGGCGATCGTCGTCACGCATCACCACCGCGACCATAGCCCCGCCACGCGTCCGCTCCAGTCGCTCACCGGCGCCCCGATCGTCGGCGCTGCACCGTTCGACCTCGCCGACACGGGCGCGCGAGCAGACGCGTCCTTCGACGCCGCCTACGCCCCTGATCGCGTTCTTGCGGAGGGTGATAGCGTGACCGGTGATGGCTGGACGCTGGAGGCGATCGCGACTCCTGGCCACACGTCGAACCATCTGGCGTTCGCGCTGCCCGAGACGAAGGCGCTGTTTTCCGGCGATCACGTCATGGGCTGGTCGACGACGATCGTCTCGCCGCCCGACGGCAATATGACGGCGTACATGGCCAGCCTCGAAAAGCTGATGGGTCGAGACGACCGCATCTATTATCCCGGCCACGGCGAGGCGATCGACAAGCCGCAACGGCTCGTCCGCGGCATGCTCGGCCACCGCAAGCAACGCGAGGGGCAGATCCTCCGCTTGCTTCGCGATGGCGCGCGGCCGATCCCGGCGATGGTCGAGCGCATGTATGTCGGTCTTGGCGCGCAACTCGTGCCCGCCGCCGAACGATCGGTGCTGGCGCATCTGTACGACCTGCAAACCCGCGGACTGGTTATCGAGGAAGGCGAGACATGGCGAACGACAGCGTGACCGAACCCGTACGCAAGAGCGGCGTGGCCCCGTTTCTGGCCAAGGCGGTCGGAATCGTTTTAATCCTCGTCCTCGCGGGGCTGCTCATGCTTTGGGGCGTGCAGCGCTACGTCAGCGACCGGCTCACGCCCGATCCGACGACGATCGCCAGCGCGAGCCTTGAGGGACTGCGCGAGCAGAACCGCCTGTCGGCGTTCGCCGCGCGCTACGTCGCGGTCGTCACCTCGAAACAGTCGCAGCTCGGCTTCACGACCGAGAAGACGCTAATCATGCCCGGGATGGTCCGGTACGAAGTCGACATGGCCAAGCTGACCCAGTCCGACGTCGCGTGGGATGGCACTTCGAAGACGCTGTCCGTGCGCCTTCCCGCCGTCGAAGCCGATGGCCCGCAGGTCGATCTCAACGCGGTGCGCGAATATGGTTCGGGCGGCGTGCTGACCACGTTCACCGATGCCGAGAAGCGCCTCGACGCCGCCAATCGCCGTGCCGGCCAGATCGAACTGATCCGCCAAGCGCGCGAGCCCGCGATGATCAAGCTCGCCCGCGACGCGACGCGCCGTGCGGTCGAACGCAGTTTCGCGATGCCGCTGCGGGCTGCCGGAATCGACGCGACCGTCGTGGTCCGCTTCGCCGACGAGCCGACCGCGAATACCGAGCGCTGGGACACCTCGCGCTCGCTGCAGGACGTGCTAGGGAACCGCCCCTAGGGAACGGGCAACACTCGGGATACGACCATGGAATTGAAGCAGAACTTCGCCGGTATCGACATACGCGCCGAGATCGAGCGCCTCCGCAAGGAGAAGAACGCCGTCATCCTCGCGCATTACTACCAGAAGCCCGAATTGCAGGATCTGGCCGATTTCGTCGGCGACAGCCTCGATCTGTCCCGCAAGGCCGCTGCCACCGACGCCGACGTGATCGCATTCTGCGGCGTGCGTTTCATGGCCGAGACCGCCAAGATCCTGTCGCCCGACAAGATCGTCGTGCTCCCCGACATGGACGCCGGGTGCAGCCTGGAGGACAGCTGCCCGCCCGAGCAGTTCGCCGCCTTCCGCGCGAAACACCCCGATCACATCGCGCTGACCTACATCAACTGCTCGACCGAGGTGAAGGCGCTCTCCGACATCATCGTCACGTCCTCGTCGGCTGACACGATCCTCGCGCAGATCCCGCCCGAGCAGAAGATTATCTTCGGCCCTGACCGCAATCTCGGCGGTTACCTCGCGCGGAAGACCGGCCGCGACATGCTGCTGTGGCCGGGCGTGTGCATCGTCCACGAGGCGTTCAGCGAAACCGAACTGATGAAGCTGAAGGCGCAGCACCCTGGCGCGCCCGTCGTCGCGCATCCCGAATGCCCGCCGATCATCCTCGACCACGCCGATTACGTCGGCTCGACGCGCGGCATCCTCGATTACGCGCTCGCGATGCCCGGCGACACGCTGATCGTCGCTACCGAGCCGCACATCATCCACCAGATGGAAAAGGCGCTCCCGAACAAGCGCTTCATCGGCGCGCCGGGTGCGGACGGCAACTGCAACTGCAATATCTGCCCGTACATGGCGCTCAACACGCTCGAAAAGCTGTACGTCGCGCTACGCGATCTCTCGCCGCGGATCGAGATCGAGGAAGGGCTTCGTCTCCAGGCGAAGAAAAGCCTCGACCGCATGCTGTCGATGGCATCGAATACCGTGGGGAAGGGTGATCTCGGGCCGAAGTAACGGTCCGTTTTAATTGGCCGCCGTTCGGGCTGGATTACTCCAGCCTGGCGCGGTCACATTAGGAATAGTTCAGATCAGGGCGCGCTCAGAGCGCCGGGACGTCAACATCGCTCAACTGGGCGAGCGCCTGGTCGATATGGATGGCGGCTAGCGGCAGCTGCAGCGTGTCGGCCAGCGTAAGAGCTTCGTCCAGCAGGGCATGCAGGCGTGCGGTATCGGCCATCGTGGTGGTGGGCATAAGAATATCCTCGGTAGTGATCGGCAAACCCTCGACGTCTCGAATGGTTCCTATACCGGAAAAATAATTCGATGAGTCGAATGAACCGTGAAGTCACTGTTCCGACCGTCTCTTTTTTGGCACCGCGCGCCGAGCATATTTTCGACGAACAATCCGGAGACGACAGGTGAAGACAGCATTGCCCGAGTCGTTCGATATCGACGCCTTCGTCGCGGCGACGCTGGCCGAGGATCTCGGTACGATCGGCGACATAACGTCGGCCGCAGTCATCCCCGCGGACGCACGGTTTACCGGTGTCATGGACAGTCGCGATCCGATCGTCGTCGCTGGCCTCGATCTCGCTGAAGCCTTCTTCCGCGCGCTGGACTCGGATGTGCGGATCGAACGCCTCGTCCGCGACGGTCAGCAGGTGGCGGCCGGCACCGAACTCATGCGGCTCGAAGGGGCAGGGCGCGCGATGCTGACGGCCGAGCGGTCCGCGCTCAACACCGTCCAGCATCTGTCGGGCATCGCGACGATGACGCGCGCGTATGTCGACGCGATCGAGGGGACGGGCGCGATCCTGCTCGACACGCGCAAGACGATCCCGGGCCTGCGCATGCTGGAGAAATACGCGACCCGGATGGGCGGCGCGCAGAACCACCGCATGGGGCTGTGGGATGCAGCGATGATCAAGGACAATCACGTTGCGGTCGCGGGCGGTGTCGCCGAGGCGGTCCGCCGCGCCAAGGCGGCGGGGATCGCGCAGATCATCGTCGAGGTCGACCGCATCGACCAGATCGAGCCCGCGCTGGAGGCTGGCGCGACACACCTGCTGCTCGACAACATGCCGCCGGCGATGTTGCGCGAAGCGGTGGCGCTCGTCGCCGGTCGCGTTCCGACCGAAGCATCGGGCGGCGTCAATCTCGACACGATTCGCGCGATTGCTGAATCTGGCGTGACCTATGTGTCGGTCGGCCGCTTGACGCAGTCGGCGCCCGCAGCAGATATAGGGCTGGACTTCGCGACCGTCGAATAGCTCCGCCAGATCCGGCGCGGGCCTTCGGCTGGCCAGGTCAGGGAGTAGGACCATGATCAGGCCGGTTGCCATCGTTCGCTACGAGCGCCTTTATTGGGCGGCGTTCATACTGGATACGATCGTCGCGGCGATGACCTGGACGCAGCGCGAGGCGATCGTCACCGCCTATCCGGTACTCGCCAAGGCGACGTGGATATTGCCGACGTTCCAGGCCATCGGGATCGCGGTGACGGTGCTGCTCTGGTACTTCACCGCGCGCGCGCCGAGCGTTGTCGCGAAGTGGGTGGTCGTGATCCTCGCCGCCTTGTCGACCTGGGCCGCCGTCCAGGCGCTTGCAACGCTCGCGACGGGTAGTGCGATCGTCGGCACGGCATCGATCCTCTCGCTCATCGCAGAAGCACTCTACGTCGCTGCCGCCGTCCACCTTTTCCGACCCGGCAGCAAAGCCTGGTTCGGCCAGGACGACGACGCCGATTTCGACACGGATACTGACAGAGGGAACGTCGCATGATCTCCAGGCTGACCCTCGCCGCCGTCGCGATCGCACTGCCGAGCGTCGCGCAGGCGCAGGCCTATCAATGCTCGACTCCCGCGTCGGTCGAGCGCGTCCGGCCGGACCTTCCGTCTGAGAGCCAGCCGAAGCGCGATATCCCGATCGGCAGCTATACGCTCGCGATCACCTGGGCGCCGCAATATTGCCGAGAGAATGGCGATCGCACCGGGTCGACGTTCCAATGCGGCGCCGGCAACCGGTTCGGCTTTACGCTGCACGGATTATGGCCCGACGGGGTCGGCAAGGACTGGCCGCAATATTGTCATGACGCCGAGTTCGTGCCGCCTCCGGTCATCCGTGCGCATCTCTGCACGACGCCGTCCGCGCAGTTGCTCCAGCATGAGTGGGCCAAGCACGGTACCTGCATGCCCGGGTATCGTCCCGCCAAGTATTTCAACCAGTCGGCCGGGCTGTACAGCAAGCTCCGCTATCCGGATATGGACGCGTTGTCGCGCGCGCCACTGACCGCAGGCTGGTTCGCCGCGGCGATGGCGAGCGTGAATCCCGGCCTGAAGGCTGACATGATGCGGGTTACCGCGACGAAGCAGGGCTGGCTCGACGAGGTCTGGATCTGCCTGGATCGCCGCTTTCGGTATCGTCGTTGCCCGGTGCATCAGGGCGGACTGAACCCAAGCGCACCGCTCCAAATCTGGCGTGGTAGTCGATAGGCTGTAGGTGGTCGCTAAATCAGCATGGCACGGCGACCACCTCACATTCCGTTCGTGCTGAGTAGCGACCGAGTAGCTCCGTTAGGAGCATATCGAGGGCGCGTATCGAAGCATGGGTTACCCGCGCTAACCTGTCCTTCGATACGCCATCTCGATACGCTTCGTTGGAGCTACTCGACGGCTACTCAGGACGAACGGAAGACGGACGAACGCACGATTGGCGAACGGAAGAGCCGGGCGGGCAGCCGGGAGCGCCGTCTACCGCCGGTCCCTCAACCAAACCAACACCGCCGCCAGCACGCCGACCCCAGTCCCGACCAGAAACCCCGGCGTCGCCTGCCCAATCGCAAACCCCACCCCC
The DNA here is from genome assembly GCF_001421745.1 of Sphingomonas sp. Leaf230. GTDB lineage: Bacteria > Pseudomonadota > Alphaproteobacteria > Sphingomonadales > Sphingomonadaceae > Sphingomonas. The sequence continues at coordinate 93,958 of NZ_LMKW01000001.1, forward strand.
GTACCGCCCAGCATCCCCAGCGCGACGAGGAACCCGCCCGCAGCGCTCGGATTCTTGTGGGGGGGCAGGGTGTCGCGGGAAGTCGGTTCGGCCATCGCCATGTCCTGCCACGTGCTGCCACGGGATGCCAGCCACGCGCCACACCTGATCCGCCGCCCGGACGAAACGTGGCGGAAATACGGCGTTAGATACTGTTCCGCAACGACAAGCCCGGCTAGGAGCCGGACATGGTGTTCCGCGTCGGGCGAGCCGGGCCGGCCGCCGCCTTTTTCGTTCTGACGACAGCGGGTGCCCTACCTTGCGCGGGCATACGTGCCGCAGGAGCACAAACCGCGCCCGTGTCGACCCAAACGCAGGCAAGCCCGACCGCCGACACGCCGATGTCGCTCGACCCCAATTCGCCGCTGGCCCCGCTGCCCGACATCGGCGTCGCCTGGCCCGATCTCGCGACGTCGCCGATGGACCCGGCCGCCACGGTCGCTGCGGTCGACGCCAACGCGGAGAGCCGCTACGCTTGGCGGATCGACGGCATCGACGGGATCAACGACACGCTGCTGCGTCAGCGGTTCGCGCAACTCTCGACGCTCGACGCGAACGACCACCAGGCCGCCAATGCCGCCCAGCTCGATCGCCGCGCGCGCGAGGATGCCGACCTGCTCAACAGCCTTCTTCGCGCCGAGGGCTATTACGACGCCAACGTCATCACGCGGGTCGAGCCCGGCGCGAAACCGATGGTCGTGCTATCGGCGACCCCTGGCACGCTCTACAAGTTCAAGGGCGTGACGATCGACGGCATCGCCGCGGCAGGCGACAAGGCGCCGGGGCTGACGACTGCGTTCGGGATCAAGCCCGAAGACCCGGTCAATTCCGATGCGATCGTCGCGGGGCAGGCCAAGCTGACGACGCAGATCGGCCGCGAAGGCTTTCCGTTCGCCAAGGTCGGCGATCCGGCGATCGTGGTCGACCACGCCACCCGCACCGCGACGCTCGACCTGTCCGTCCAACCAGGCAGCGCGCGCAAGTTCGGACAGGTTGTCGCACTGCCCGGCAACCGGGTGTTCGGCGCGGACCATGTCGCGGAGATCGCGCGGTTCTCGCCCGGCGACCTGTACGATGCCGCCAAGCTCGACGATCTCCGCCGCGCGCTGATCCAGACCAGTCTGGTCTCCGCCGTCGACTTGAAGCCGGTGCAGGGCGCGACCCCCGATACCGTCGACATCGCCGTGAAGCTCGATCGCGCGCCGCCGCATACCGTTGCGGGCGAGCTCGGCTACGGCACCGGCGAAGGCGCGCGCGCGGAACTCAGCTGGACGCACCGCAACCTGTTCCCGCCCGAAGGCGCGTTGACGCTGCGCGGCGTGTTGGGCACGCAGGAACAGCTCGGCTCGGTCGTCTTCCGCCGCAACAACTTCAAGGCACGAGACCGGGTGCTGACGCTCCAGGCCTCCGCTGCACATACCAACCGTGACGCCTACGACGCCAAGACCTATTCGCTCGCCGGCACGCTGGAGCGCCAGACCAACATCTTCTTCCAGAAGACCTGGACATGGTCGGTCGGCGCCGAGCTGCTAGCGTCGGACGAGCAGGACGTGATCCTCTCGACCGGCGCGCCACGTCGCCGCACCTTCTTCATCGGTGCGTTGCCGACCAGCCTCAACTACGACGGATCGGACGATCTGCTCAACCCGACCAGGGGCTTCCGCCTCGGCGGCCGGATCAGTCCGGAAGTGTCGTTGCAAGGTTCGGTGTTCGGCTATGCGCGCACCCAGTTCGACGGTAGCGTGTATCAACCATTCGGCGACCGGGTGGTGCTCGCCGCCCGCACCCGGCTCGGCACGATCGTTGGCGCGCCGCGCGACCAGGTCGCGCCATCACGCCGCTTCTACGCCGGCGGCGGCGCGTCTGTGCGCGGTTACGGCTATCAGTCGATCGGCCCGCGCGATCCCAACAACGACCCGATCGGCGGCCGCAGCCTGACCGAATTCTCGATCGAGGCGCGCGTCCGCGTCCTCGGCAGCTTCGGGATCGTGCCGTTCCTCGACGCGGGCAATATCTACACCTCGCCGCTGCCGAAATTCACCGGGCTGCAATACGGCACCGGCATCGGCGTGCGCTATTATTCGAACTTCGGCCCGATCCGCCTCGACGTCGGCACCCCGATCAACCCGCAGCCCGGCGACAGCCGCATCGCCGTATACGTCTCGCTGGGGCAGGCATTTTGACCGAAGAGGTCGTTCTTCCAAAGCGCCGGATCGCTTGGTGGCGATGGATCGCAAGCGCGGTCATGGCACTGCTCGTGATCGTCGGTACCGCGTTGTTGATCGTCGACACCGACATCGGCCACCGTTTCGTCGCGGACCGGATCGCGGCGATCAAGACGGCGAATGGCTTGCGCTTCACGGTCGGGCGGATTGATGGCTCATTATACGGCGACACGCGCCTGACGGATCTCCGCGTGTACGATCTGGAAGGGCTGGTCTTCCAGGCGCCCAACGTCACGCTCGACTGGTCGCCGTTCGACTGGTTCTCGAACCGCCTCGAGATCCGCCGGCTGATCGTCGATCGCGCGATCCTGACGCATACCCCGCGCACCCGGCCCTCGAAGACGCGCGGCCCGATACTCCCCGACTTCGACATTCATATCGGCAAGCTCTCGGTCGGCCGCCTTACGCTGGCGAAGCGCGTGCTCGGGACCCAAAGGATCGCGACGCTCGAAGGCCGCGCGGACATCCGCTCCGGCCGCGCACTCGTCGATCTCAAGGCCCGCGTCGCCGGCAGCGACGACCTGAAGCTTCGGATCGATGCCGAGCCGGCGCGCGACCGTTTCGACCTCGACGTCGCCGCGAAGGGGGCCGCGGGCGGCGTGCTCGCGCGGATGGTGAAGGCGAAGGGCCCGGTCGCGCTCGCGGTCACCGGCGACGGTAGCTGGGCGAAGTGGAACGGCCGCGCGAACGGCATCGTCGGCACGACGCGCGTCGTCGATCTCGCGCTCGCGCAGGTCGCCGGCCGCTACACGCTGTCGGGCACGCTCGCGCCATCGTCGCTGCTGAAGGGGCGGCTGCAAAAGCTGACCGCGCCGCGTATCCTGGTCAACGGCAGCGCCGGGTTCGCCAACCGCCGCCTCGACGGCCAGCTGTCGCTGCGCACCCCCGCGCTGGCGGTCGACACGACCGGCATCATCGATCTCGCCACCAACGCCTATCGTGACGTGCGGATCAAGGCACGGCTGCTGCGGCCGCCCGCGTTGTTCGACAACATGACCGGCAACATGGTCGAGCTTCGCGCGATCCTCGACGGCCCGTTCGCGACCGCGGCGTTCGACTATCGTCTCGACGCCAGCTGGTTCGCGTTCGACCAGACCGGGTTCGAGAACGCCCACGCCGCCGGCAAGGGCCGCTTGTCCGCCGCCCCCGTCACCGTTCCGATCCGCTTCACCGCCGCGCGCGTCACCGGCGTCGGCACCGTCGCGGGCGGGATCTTGCGCAACCTGTCGGTCGACGGCCTGCTCCGCGTGACGCCGACGTTGCTCACCGGCGACGCGCTCAAGCTCCGCTCCGACAAGCTCACCGGCAGCATCAATCTCGCGGTCGACCTGCGCAACGGCCAGTTCGAGGTCGGCATCAACGGCGGGCTCGGCCGCTATCTGATCCCCGGCCTCGGCATCGTCGACGTGAAGTCCACGTTGCGCGTCGTCCCCGGCCCCAACCGCCACGGTACGCGCGTCATCGGCCAGGGCAGCGCGCAGATGGTGCGGCTCGATAACGCCTTCTTCCGCAGCCTCGCAGGCGGTCTGCCGCGGATCACCACCAACCTCGAACGCACCACCGACGGCATCCTCCACTTCACCAACCTGGTGCTGACCGCGCCGCAGATCCGGCTGACCGGCAACGGCTATCGTCGTCGCGACGGCACCTTCCATTTCGAGGGAAGCGGGCGCCAACAGACCTATGGCCCGGTTCAGCTCGTGCTCGACGGCCAGATCGACAAGCCGACGCTCGACCTCGTCTTCGCCAGCCCCAATGCGACGCTCGGCATGTCGAACGTCCGCGCGCATCTCGATCCGACGCCGCAGGGGTTCGCGTTCACCGCAGCCGGCGGATCGCGGCTTGGGCCGTTCACGACCAATGGCGCGATCCTGTTGCCGCCGGGCGCCGATGCGACGATCGCCATCGCCGCGCTGAACGTTGCCGGCACCAAGGCGAGCGGTAACATCGCGGTCGTCGATGGCGGCTTCAACGGACAGCTCGCGGTTGCCGGCGGCGGTATCTCGGGCGAACTTCTGTTCCGTCCGGTCGGGACCGTTCAGCGCATCGAAGGCCATCTCGCCGCCAAGGCCGCGACGCTCGACACCGTTGCGCTCCGATCGGGCAAGCTTGATTTCGTCACGTTGCTCGATCCCGCCGGCACCTCGATCGAGGCGACCGCAACCGGCCTCGGCCTGCGTCGCGGCACGCTCAGCCTCGCCCGGTTCAACGGTTCCGCATCGCTGCGCGGCGGCGTCGGGACGATCAAGGCATCGATCGCCGGCTCGCGCGGCCGCGCGTTCGATATCCAGAGCGTGACTCAGGTGACCGCCAACAGCTACGCGATCTCCGCGCAAGGCACGCTCGACGGTCGCCCACTGAAACTGCTCACCCCCGCGATCCTGACTGAGGGCGAAGACGGCTGGCACCTCGCGCCCACCAAACTCAGCTTCGGCGGCGGCGAGGCGCAGGTCGGCGGCCATTTCACCGGCACCAGCACCGCGGTCGACGCCAGCCTGACGCGGATGCCGCTAGCGCTTCTCGATATCGGGTATTCCGGGCTCGGGCTCAGCGGTTCGGCATCAGGGCGTTTCAACGTCGTCACCGCGAACGGCGCCGCGCCGACCGGCAAGGCCGATCTCACGATCCGCGGGCTCAGCCGCGCCGGGCTCGTCCTGTCGTCGCGACCGATCGATGTCGGCGTCGCGGCGGTGCTCTCGCCCGACAAGCTCGGCCTGCGCGCCGTTATTGCGTCCGCCGGCAAGACGATCGGCCGCGCCCAGGCCCAACTCGCGCCACTCGGGCAGGGGGACCTCGCCTCGCGTATCACCAACGCCCGCCTGTTCGGCCAGCTCCGCTACAGCGGTCCTGCCGATACGCTTTGGCGGCTCACCGGGGTCGAGTTGTTCGACCTGTCGGGCCCTGTCGCGATCGGTGCGGATGTTGTCGGGACGCTCGCCAACCCGACGCTGCGCGGTATCGTCCAGGCGAACGGCGCGCGGATCGAAAGTGCGACCACCGGCACCGTGCTGACTAATGTCCAGGCGACCGGGCGCTTCGGCGGCTCGCGACTTGTGATCGACCGGTTCGGCGCGGACGCGGGCAAGGGCGGCCGCGTCACCGGCACCGGCCAGTTCGAATTCGCCGCCGCCGCGGGAGTGGGTCTCGACCTCAAATTGCAGGCCTACAAGGCGGTGATGATCAACCGCGACGACATCGGCGCGACCGTCTCCGGGCCGCTGACGTTCAAGTCGAACGGCTCGGGCGGCACGATCGCGGGCGATGTCGTGCTCGACAAGAGCCGCTACCGCCTCGGCCAGGCCACCGCTGCCAGCGCCGTCCCCCAACTCAACATCCGCGAGATCAACCTGCCCGACGGCGGCGAGGAAGTCGCGACCCCGACCAAGCCGTGGACGCTGGCGATCAAGGCCCGCGCGCCGAACCAGGTCATGGTCAGCGGCCTCGGCCTTACCAGCGAATGGTCCGCCAACCTCCAGATCGCCGGCCAGCCCGAGAACCCGGCGATCACCGGCCGCGCGACGCTGATCCGCGGCGACTACGAGTTCGCCGGGCGACAGTTCGAGTTGGCGCGCGGCGTGATCCGCTTCGACGGGCAGGTCCCGGCGAACCCGGCTTTGGATATCGAGGCGAATGCGGACTCGACGGGCCTGAGCGCATCGATCCGCGTTACCGGCTACGCGCTGAAACCCGAGATCGGCTTCACCAGCACGCCAGCATTGCCCGAGGACGAACTCCTCTCGCGGCTGCTGTTCGGTACCTCGATCACCAATCTGTCCGCGCCCGAGGCTCTCCAGTTGGCAGCGGCGGTCGCGGCGTTGCAGGGCGGTGGCAGCGGCCTCAACCCAATCAACGCGGTACGTCGTGCAGCAGGTCTCGACCGCCTCCGCATCCTCCCGGCCGATCCGCAGACCGGGCAGGGCACCTCGATTGCGGCGGGCAAATACGTCACCCGGCGCCTCTATGCGGAGATCGTCACCGACGGTCAGGGCTATTCCGCCACGCAGGTCGAGTTCCAGGTCACCCGCTGGCTGTCATTGCTGTCGAGCATCTCCACGCTCGGCCGCCAAAGCGCCAACGTCCGCGTGTCGAAGGATTATTGAAGGATGATCGCGCACGCCGGTTTCGCTAGAAAGAACGCATGAAGCCCGTCATCTTCGGCCTGTCTGGCCCCGTCCTCACCCCCGCCGAACGCGCGTTCTTTGCCGAGTGCGAGCCCGCGGGCTATATCCTGTTCAAGCGCAACATCGTCGATCGCGCGCAGGTGAGGGCGCTGACGGACTCGCTCCGCGCGCTGGCCGGACGCCAGGATCTGGCGATCCTGATCGACCAGGAGGGCGGCCGCGTCGCGCGGATGGGACCACCCGAATGGCCCGCATTCCCCGCTGGCCCGGTATTCGACGCAGCCTATGAACGCGCACCGATGACCGCGATCCAGGCAGCGCGAGCGAATGCCCAGGCGCTGGGCGTGATGCTCAGCGAGGTCGGGATCACAGTCGACTGCCTGCCGCTGCTCGACGTGTCGCAGCCGGACACCACCGAAGCCGTGGCCTCACGCACTTTCGGCTCCGATCCCATGCGTGTAGCGGCTCTCGGCCGCGCAACGCTGGAGGGACTGGCCGAAGGCGGCGTGGTCGGTGTCGTCAAGCACATGCCCGGCCACGGCCGCGCGCGAGTGGACACGCACCACCACCTCCCAACCGTCACCGCGACCGATGCCGAGCTCGAGATCGACCTCGAACCGTTCCGCACGCTCAACCAAGCACCGATGGGCATGACGTCGCACATCGTCTTCGACGCGTGGGATGCCGACCGCCCCGCGACGCTGTCACCGATCGTGATCGACGAGATCATCCGTCGACGGATCGGCTTCGACGGCCTGTTGATGACCGACGACATCGACATGAAGGCGCTGTCCGGCACCGCTGGCGACAAGGCAGCGGGCGCGATCGCTGCCGGGTGCGATTTGGTGCTCGACTGCTGGGCGCGGATGGACGAGATGGTCGAGATCGCCGGGCGGCTGGGGGAAATCTCGGAGGCGTCGCGAGCGAGGCTCGATCGGGCGATGGCGTCGGTCGGGACGGGCAAGGGTGATTTTGCGGAGCTGATCGCTACGCGGGATGCGTTGTTGGCGCGGGCCTGACTCTAACCCATCATCCCCCCCGGCGAAGGCCGGGGCCCAGTTGGAAAGGTTGCAGTAACGAAGTGCAACGGTAGTCAGTACCGTTCCTCAACTGCGCCCCGGCCTTCGCCGGGGTGGTGTTGGTGGAGGGGCCCCCGTTCGTCCTGAGTAGCCGCTGAGCTTGTCGAAGCGGCGTATCGAAGGACAGGTTGGCGTGCGGAACCCATGCTTCGATACGCGCCTTCGATACGGCTCTGACGAGCCTACTCAGTCGCTACTCAGCACGAACGGAATGGGGATGCGAACGGCCACGCGTTCCCCCCCGTCACCCCAACCCCCGAGCCCGCTCGTCCCGCCGCAGCGTCAGCACCTCGACCCCGCCGCGCGTCACCGCCACCGTATGCTCGAACTGCGCGGATAGCTTGCCGTCGTCGGTCACCACCGTCCACCCGTCATCCTCGGTCGACACCTTGCGCGTCCCCTGGTTGATCATCGGCTCGATCGTGAACACCATTCCCTCGCGCAGCGTCATGCCGGTCCCCGCGCGCCCGAAATTGAGCACCTGCGGCTCTTCGTGCATCTCGCGGCCGATGCCGTGCCCGCAATAGTCGCGCACCACCGCATAGCCGTGCTTCTTCGCGTGCCGCTCGATCGCAAAGCCGATATCGCCGAGATGCGCGCCCGCCCGGACCTGCCGGATACCCTGCCACATCGCCTCCTGCGCGACCCGCACGAGGCGCTTTGCGGCGGGTGGAACGTTCCCGACAAGGTAGGTTTTACTCGAGTCGGCTATGAAGCCGTTCTTCTCGAGGGTGATGTCTAGATTGATGATGTCGCCGTTGCGGATGATGTCGCGAGGGTTGGGCACGCCGTGGCAGACTACCTGGTTGATCGAGCTGTTGAGGACGTACTCGAAGTCATATTGGCCCTTGCTCGCGGGGCGGGCTTCGAGGTCGTCGGTGATGAAGCGGTCGACCCTGTCGTTGACCTGCAACGTCGACATTCCCCCCAGGTCCAGCGCGTCGAGCATCTCGAACACCGACGCGAGCAACGCGCCGGATATTCGCATCAGCGCCAGTTCGGCGGGCGTCTTCACCATCTCAGACTACGCTGACCGAGGCCGCAGCGAGTTGCGCGGTGACGATATCATTGAACGAAAGCGTCGGGTTGGCCTCGGCGAGCATGCCGATCTTCATCCAGAACTCCGCCTGCGCATTGATCGACCGGCACAGCACCTGACTCGCCCGCCGCGCATCCTCGTGCAGCGCGTCGTCGATCTTCACGATACCCATTCAAGCCTCACATTCACTCTGACCATACGAAGCATGTACGGTTCATATGGTCGTGGGTCAAACGTGGAGGCTGGATGCCTAGCAGCGCGCGCTGTAGCGTCCGGCGATGGACGACGCGCAACTGACTCTGGATCTCGACGGATGGGAGGGGCCGCTCGATCTACTGCTCTCGCTCGCACGCGGGCAGAAAGTCGATCTGCGGAAGATCTCGATCCTCGCGCTGGTCGAGCAGTATCTGGCGTACGTCGACTCCGCACGCGCGCTCAAGCTCGAACTCGCGGCCGACTATCTCGTGATGGCCGCATGGCTGGCGTATCTGAAGTCGGCATTGCTCCTGCCGCGCGACCCGCTCGCCGAGCCCGACCCGGAGAAACTCGCGCTGCGGCTCCAACTGCGGCTCGAACGGCTGAGTGCGATGCGCGAGGCCGGTGCGCGGCTGATGGCGCGGGATCGCACCGGGCGCGACGTTTTCCTGCGCGGCGCACCCGAGGGGCTGCGGACGGTGCGCAAGGCCGCATGGCAGGCGGAGATATTCGACCTGATCGCCGCGTACGGTCGCATTTCCGCGCGGACTCGGCCGGTGATGCACGTCGTCGCCGACCGCGAGGTGATGACGCTGGAAGCAGCGCTCGAGCGCGTGTCGATGCTGGTCGGCGAACGAATCGACTGGAGTGTGATCGAAAGCTTCCTCCCCGAAGCGGGCGAGCGTCTCCGGCGGTCGGCGCTGGCATCGAGCTTCGTTGCGGCACTCGAACTCGCGCGGCAGGGGAAGATCGAATTGCGCCAGGCGTCACCCTTCGCGCCGCTGTATCTGAGAGCCCGCGCGTGACCCCACCGGACGACTTCACGCGCGCCGTCGAGGCGGTGCTGTTCGCAGCCGAGACCCCGCTGACGATCGACGCGATCCGCGCGCATGTCGGCACCGGCGACGTCCGCGCGGCACTCGCCCAACTGACCGCCGACTATGCCGGTCGCGGCATCGCGATCGTCCGGCGCGGGGAGCGCTGGCAGTTCCAGACCGCGCCGGACATGGCGCACATGCTCCGCCGCGACCGCGAGGAACCGCGCAAGCTCAGCCGCGCAGGGATCGAGACGCTGGCGATCATCGCGTACCACGAGCCCGTGACCCGCGCGGAAATCGAGGCGATTCGCGGCGTGCAGATCTCGAAGGGGACGCTCGACGTCCTGATGGAAGCGGGCTGGGTGAAGCCGGCCGGGCGGCGCGAGATGCCGGGACGCCCGCTGATGTTCGCGACCACGCCTGCATTCCTCGTCCATTTCGGCCTCCAGAGCCGCCGCGACCTGCCCGGAATCGACGATCTGCGCGCCGCCGGGCTGCTCGATCCGGTCGATCTGGCGTTCGATCGCCTCGAAGATGGCGAAGACGACCGGGAAGATGGCGAGGTGGCTGGCAAAGCGGCAGGATGAGGCTTAGATAGGGTTCAGTTTCCAGGAGAATTGCCATGGGCGGTTTTAGCCCGATTCACTTGCTCGTTCTCGCGGTCGTCGCGATCCTCCTCCTCGGCGGCGGCCGATTCTCCAGCCTGATGGGCGACGTTGCCAAGGGCGTGAAGAACTTCAAGAAGGGCATGTCCGAGAACGACGACGAGACGCCGGCCAAGCCATCGGCGCGGATCGAAGCGCAGAAGACTGCCGATCCCGCGTTCGATCGCGACGGCAATCGCGTCCGTGACGACCGTCCTGCCTGAAGCCGGCAGAGTTGACGACCCTAGATAGGCGCGGCTGAATGTTCGATATCGCGCCCTCCGAGTTTCTGCTCGTGGCTTTCGTCGCGCTCGTCGTGATCGGTCCCAAGGATCTGCCCAAGGCGATGCGCGTGGTCGGCTATTGGGTCGGCAAGGCGCGTGGCGTCGCGCGGCAATTCCGCTCGGGCTTCGATTCGATGGTCCGCGAGGCCGAACTCGAAGAGATGGAAAAGCGCTGGGCGTCGGAAAACGAACGCATCATGCGCGAGCATCCACAGACGGGCACGGACTCGACGGCCGATACCACGCAGGTGGTGCACTCGCCGGAGACGGAGGAGCACCGTCGCGATTATCGGTCCGTCGATCATACCGATGAGCCGGTGATGGTCGAGAAACCCGTGGTGGCTGCTGCTTCGGAGCATGCTTCGCCGGTACCGGCCGAGCAGGAGCATAAGCCATTGGCGGATCGCGGTCCGGACCTGTTCGACGGACCGCTGGATACGCCAGCCGCGACCGCACCCCATCCCGGCGACAAGACCGGCAAGTCCGACGTGGCGTCATCGTGAACGCAGCGGGCGTGACTATCCTCCATAACGCCGAAAGCCAGACATGAGCGAGATCGACGAAAGCCGGGCGCCGTTGCTCGACCATCTGATCGAGCTACGGCGGCGGCTGCTTTACTGCATCGCCGCGCTGGTCGTGACGTTCGCAGTGGCGATGTATTTCGCCGAGAACATCTTCGGCTTCCTGGTTCACCCGCTGCTCGCAGCCGGCCAGAACAAGGTCATCTATACCGAGATCTTCGAGGCGTTTTTCGTCCAGATCAAGGTCGCGTTCTTCGCCGCGATGATGCTGTCGTTTCCGGTGATCGCGAACCAGGTGTGGCAGTTCGTCGCACCCGGCCTGTACAAGAAGGAACGCGGCGCGTTGCTGCCGTTCATCCTTGCGACGCCGGTGCTGTTCCTAACGGGTGCTGCGATGGCCTATTACGTCGCGATCCCAATGGCGCTGCACTTCCTGCTCGGTTTCGACGGCATGGTCGGTGGCATTCACCGCGAAGCGCTGCCGGCGATCGGCAATTACCTCTCGTTCACGATGCAGTTCCTGTTCGGCTTCGGCATCTCGTTCCTGTTGCCGGTCCTGCTGATGCTGCTGGAGCGGGCAGGGATCGTCACGCGCAAACAACTGATCGGCGCGCGGCGCTATGCGATCGTCGCGGCGTTCGCGATTGCAGCGGTGCTGACGCCGCCGGATATCGGCTCGCAGCTGCTGCTCGCGATCCCGCTGGTGATCCTGTACGAACTCGCACTGATCGGGATCTGGTTCACCGAGCGCAGCCGGGCGAAGGCCAAAGCGGTCGAGGGCGACTCCACCGACATCGTCGAGAGCTGACCCGCCGCGGGGCCTATACGAACCGCAAGGCCAGTACGAAAAAGGGGCCCGGTGCATGTGCACCGGGCCCCTTTTCATTATCATAAGCGCAAAGGCTTACTTGGCGTTGTTCGCGGTCTTTGCGACGGTCTTGCCCGCCGAGCTCACGTCCTTGCCTGCGCCTTCGACCGTGTTGCATGCCGACACCATCAACGCGCTGGCTACAATCGCCAGTCCAACCAACTTACGCATGATACTTCCTCCAAGAAGGGCTTGAATGCCACGGGAGGGGGAATGTTCGGGGACGCCATTCGTTCCGCCGCTGGAACCAACGCACGGCAGGAAAAGGCTATTTTTGGAATAAAGGCCCGGCAGCATCACCAGGGGGGGGAGGGTGTACTACCGGGCCTGTGTTCTGGATAGCGAGAGCGGGGGGGCATAAAGTCGCTATCCGAAGTGTAGAACGGTAACGGCGATGGTCGGTTCCCGCTTTTCTTCGAATCTATTCAATTAAATGCGTCGTCTGATATGGATCAGCCGACGTTGCAGAAAAGGCCTAGTCGCGCCCGGTAATGGCGAAGGCGATCTCGTACGCGCCGACCAGCGGATCGTGGTGCAAAGGCGATCGCAACTGGCGCGACAGGCCTTCCATGACGCGACCATAGCGCGACAGGGCCTCTCGGAATGCATCGCTCTCGACCAGCGCACGCGAAACGACGCGAACAACCGCCCGGTCGGGTTTGTCGGCGAGCTTGTCAGCCGGCTTCACCACGATCCTGATCTGAGCCGCCGGATCGCAGCTCATCGCCAGTTCGATCGTCTCCGTCACAAGAAACGCCAGCGCGACCGCGACGTCCTGGTTGACCAGATACGGATCGACATCGAGCGTGATGCCCAAACCATGCGAGCGATCCGACGCGGTCGCGCGGATATTTGCGGAAAGCTCGCCGATCATCGTCCGAAGGTTCAGGCCACGGTTTTCCTCGAGCTCGGCGAAGTGATTGCGGTGAACCACGGCCAGCGCATCGACGCGGCGCTGGATCGACGAGTAAGCTGCGGTAGCGTCGGGGCTTGGTGCGCTGCGGGCGTGGAAGTTGATCAGGCTGGAGATAACCTGAAGATTGTTCTTCACGCGGTGGTGCACCTCGCGCGTCAGCTTGGTCTGGCGCACGAGCCCTTCGGCAAGGCCGGCTTCGTGCAGCGCAACCGTCCGGCTGATCGACTGGAAGGTTTCTCCCAGTTCGCGAATTTCCTGTGCGGGCAGCGTGTGTACGGTGCCGAAGTCGAGTTCCTCGCCGGGTGTGAAGGCGGCCACCGCACCGCGCAGGCGGCGGAGCGGGCGGATCAGAAGCCGGTCGACCACGAACCACGCTATGCTCGCCGCAGCGATCCACATGAGCAGCGGCAACAGCATCGCCACGATCAGCGATGACGTCACGGGTGCGCTGCGGATACTCGTCCTCAACGCGAGCCCGGCGACACCGAGCTCAGTCCGCATAGTCTCCATGCGATCGAGCGGGCGCTCGTCGGCGATCGTTTCGAGGTGAAGCGCGTCCTCATCGAGTACGATCGCACTGCTGAATGCCGACGCTCGAGTCGAGGGACGTCCGATCTTCTCCAGGAAGGCGCGTGGGAAGAAGGCGCGGGCGGACGTGTCGCCGCTAGGTCCGGAAATCGCGAGGATGAGTCCGTTGTCGGGAACGATCGCTGCGGCGACGGGCATGTTGTCCTGCCGCACGGTCACCGGGTTGGGCAGCGGAACGCCGCACAGAACATGGCCGGCGCGGTCGGTGATGATGAAGCGCGTACCAGCCGACGACTGCTGGGCGAACACGCCCTGAGCGCGCGCGCAACTCGGGGCATCAGCAGGATCGGTCCCGAGCGCGTTCACCGCAACCCGAAGCGCGGTCATGTCGCCGACGAGTTCGATCGCGATGGCGCGCGCGCTTTCGTCTGCCGTCACGCGTAACCGGGCACGCGCCTCTGCATCGGCCAGCCGCGTCGTTTGCAACGTGGCAAACACCGCGATCAAGGCCAACGGCAAGAGCGCCGCACTGATGATCAGAAAAAGTTTAGCGCCGGTGGGCAAACTGCCCATCGCGGACAGCAGGCGACGTTTATTTAGCGGCGCTGGCTCCGGGGAGGTCGTATCTACAGCGGTCGCTATGGGCTCGCGGCCCACCGTCAGTCCAGCTTGCCGAGGAGTTCGAGCAGGTCGTCCGGGATCGTCTCGTCCACGGTCTTCTGATACACCGAACGCAGCGCCGAGCCCATTTGTTGGTCCTTATCAGGGACCTTGGCGGGTTTCGTTGCAGGCACTGTCTTCTCCGTGTCGTGGCCCAAACTCAAAACTTCCCCCTGCACGACGCAAACCAATATGTGATGACGAGCAAAACTGCGCCCTTGGGCACCGGACTACATACTCGCGAAAGATGTTCGTGAAACCAAATAGCGTCTGGATGGTTCCACACCCGAGCGAAAAATACGCATCTCCGCTCGATCGCAGCCGATACCTGGCGGCGATGGCGTGGACACGGGGCATTTTCGACCGACACCATTGCAATGACGCGAGCCACCCGACACATGAGGGGCCGCGTAGGATCAGGGAGTATTCGTTACCCATGTCTCTTGGACAGCAACTTGCACCGCACCTTCCATTTTTGCGGCGCTACGGCCGGGCCCTGACCGGCAGCCAGATGCACGGCGACAAATACGTGCGCGCCACGCTCGAGGCGATCGTCGCCGCGCCTGAGGAATTCCCCCGCGACGTCGATCCCCGTCTCGGCCTGTACCGGATGTTCCAGGCGATCTGGAACTCGGCGAACTTCGACGAGGTCGGTGACGAGAGCGTCAGCGATGCCGAGGGTCACGAAGCCGTCGCCCGCGCTCGCCTCGCACGGATGACTCCGCTGTCGCGTCAGGCGCTGCTGCTGACCGCGATGGAAGGCTTCACGCCCGAGGACGCGGCGTATCTGATCGAGGTCGATACCAGCGAAGTCGACGATCTGGTCGCGGATGCCTTGTCCGAGATCGAAAACCAGACCCGCGCCAAGGTTCTCATCATCGAGGACGAGCCGATCATCGCTATGGATATCGAGACGATCGTTCGCGATCTCGGTCACGACGTCACTGGCGTTGCGGTCACGCGTGACGAAGCCGTCGCGCTGGCGATGGAAACGCGTCCCGGTCTCGTTCTTGCGGACATCCAGCTCGCCGACGACAGCTCGGGCATCGACGCGGTCAAGGACATCCTGGCCGAGTTCGAGGTCCCGGTGATCTTCATCACCGCGTTCCCCGAGCGCCTGCTGACCGGCGAGCGCCCCGAGCCGACGTTCCTGATCACCAAGCCGTTCCAGCGGTCGACCGTGAAGGCCGCGATCAGCCAGGCGCTGTTCTTCGACCAGGCGACCGTCCCGACCGCCTGAAGGCGGCAATGCGTATCGGGTTCGTGACCGCAAGACAGTTACGGACCCAAAACGTTTTTCGCGAGTTTGGTGATTATGGCTGATCCGAACGAACCAATTCATATCGATACCGAGGATGCACGGGCTGGCGCCACGCCGCACATGACCCGGTACATCCTGGCGATCTCCCTCGTCTTGGTCATTGTTATCTTTGGCTTTATAATCCTGCGCTGAGCCGGATTATGAGCAGGTCGCTGGTATTTCCCGCGACCTGTGCCTATGTCTGTCGTCCGCGTACGGCAGTGTTTTATCGGGATTGATCGGATTACCATGACCCAGCCTGCTTCGCCCGTGGACGACGAAATGGATGATGTTGTCGAGCCGGTCGAGCATGTTTCCTTGTCGGATGCCGAGTTCAAGGTTCAGCTTGCCCAGGTGATCCCGCATTTGCGCGCGTTCGGGCGCTCGTTGTCGGGCAGCCGCGATCTCGCCGACGATCTCGTGCAGGAAACGCTGCTCAAGGCCTGGGCCGCGCGTCTTCGGTTCCAGGCCGGGACGAACATGCGCGCTTGGACGTTCATCATCCTTCGCAACCTGTATCTGTCGCAGATGCGGCGTGCGCGCTTCAAGGGCGAGTGGGACGATCTGGTCGCAGACCGTATCCTCGCTGCGCCTGCGAGCCAGGATCGTCACGTCGAGCTGGGCGATATGCAGCGTGCGTTGATGCATCTCCCTCAGCCGCAGCGCGAGGCTTTGATCCTCGTGGGCGCGGGTGGCTTCGCGTATGAAGAAGCCGCCGAAATCTGCAGCGTAGCCGTCGGGACGATCAAGAGCCGCGTTGCGCGTGGTCGTGTTGCGCTCGAGACGATACTGACCGATGGTTCGCTACCGTCGCGACGGGATCATGAGACGGACACGAGCAAGACGGCGCTTGATTCGATCATGGGCGATGTCGAAGAACTCAGCCGCGGTCGCTAGTCCCGATTAACGAACGCCGCATCGCTCAGTTTAGGCGATGCGGCATCGCGTCCAGGCGGCGCAACATCATCATCATATCGTCGGGTACCGAGTGCGTGTCGTCGAACGCGCCACGCAGCGCGTGACCGATCACGTCGGTCGCGCGGGGGCGGCGCACGACCTGCTGGCCGTTCTCTTCGCGCCTGATCGTGAGGAATGCGTAAGTCATGTTCGCTACAACGGGCCAATAGCGTTTTCGTTGCTTTGTCGTGACACGCGTAGACAGCGGATTATAGCGATGACGCATGGCTTTAGTCTCACCTGAACTGGCGATAAACGCCGCGCTCGACCGCGCAAGACTTTGGTCCCCATTCCTGGCGATGGTCCTCAACCGCGAGCCGGACTTGGCGCGATCGCTGGCGGCAGGAAAGCTGGACCTCTCCTTGTCGAGTGCCGAAGCCGACATGCCGGTCGCGCGTCGCCTGCGGATCGAACGGCGCGCAATGGCGCTCAACGTCGCGATCGGCGATCTGGCAGGCGTTCTCGATCTCACCGCGGTGACCGGCGCGCTGACCCGCTTTGCCGACTATGCGCTCGACACCGCGATCCGCACCGCGATCGAGGAACGGACCCCTGGCGCCGAACCACGCGGCTTCGTCGCGATCGCGCTCGGCAAGCAGGGCAGCAGCGAACTCAATTATTCGTCGGACATCGATCCGATCCTGTTGTTCGACCCGGCGACGCTGCCCCGGCGTCCGCGCGAGGAGCCGGAAGAAGCGGCGGTGCGGATCGGCAAGCGAGTCGTCGAACTGCTCCAGGCGCGTGATGGCGACGGCTATGTCCTGCGCGTCGACCTCCGCCTGCGGCCATCGCCCGAGATCACGCCGATCGCGCTGCCGGTCGATGCGGCGATCGCCTATTATGAGGCACAGGCGCTGCCTTGGGAACGCGCCGCGTTCATTCGAGCGCGTGCGGCGGCCGGTGACATCGCGCTAGGCCAGCGATTTCTCGACGCGATCCGTCCGTTCGTGTGGCGTCGCGCGCTCGATTTCGGCGCGATCGGCGAAATCCGCGGCATCTCCGCGCGGATCCGCGATCATCATTCGCAAGGCCAGGCATTCGGCCCCGGCTATGACCTGAAGCGCGGTCGTGGCGGCATCCGCGAGGCCGAGTTCTTCGCGCAGATTCATCAGCTGATTCACGGCGGTCGCGATCCCGCCCTGCGCGCGCCCGCAACCCGCGATGCCCTATCCCGACTGGCCGAAGCAGGCTGGATTGGTACCGACGAATCGATTGCGTTGATCGAGGGCTACACGCTGCTCCGGACGATCGAGCACCGCGTCCAGATGATCGACGATCGCCAGACGCACGCCTTGCCGACTGGCGATGCACTCCACCGCGTGGCGAAACTGCACGGGCTGGACGATTCGGGCGCGCTGTTGGCGTTGCTCGAGCCGCGCGTGACGGCGACCGGCCGGATCTACGACGCGCTCGACGATACTGTCCGCCCCGCCTTCTCGCATGACGCGGTGACGCTGGAAGCTGACCTAGCTGCGGCAGGGTTCGACGAACCCGAACCGGCACGTCGGCGGATCGAGGCGTGGCGGGGTGGCGCCTATCCTGCGCTGCGCAGTCCGGCCGCGCGTGAGGCGTTGGAGGCGGTGTTGCCGACGCTGGTTCCTGCGTTGGCGACTGCTCCTGTCCCACAGGCGGCGCTGCTCCGATTGGACGCATTGCTCGAACGCCTGCCGAGCGCGATCAACATCTTCCGCTTGTTGGAGGCGCGACCGGGCTTGGCGACTTTGCTTGCCGCCATCCTCAGCCATGCGCCCACGCTCGCGGACGATCTCGGTCGTCGGCCTGATCTGCTCGACGGACTGATCGATGCGACCGCGTTCGAGCCGGTTGGGGACGTCGCGGCGCTCGAAGCGATCATGCGCGCGGGCGAGGCGGGCGGCGACTATCAGTCCCGGCTCGACCATGTCCGCCGCGTCGTCGGCGAGCTTCGATTCGCGCTCGGGACACAGATCGTCGCCGGCGTGTCCGACCCGCTGGACGTCGCGGCAGGCTATGCACGCATCGCGGAGGCGGCGATCGGCGTCCTCGCAGCCGCGACGATAGAGGAATTCGCCAAGGTGCATGGTCGCGTGCCGGACAGCGAACTCGTCGTGCTGGCGCTAGGTCGAATGGGTGGCGCGATGCTGACCCACGCGTCCGATCTCGATCTCATCTATCTGTTTACAGGCGACTTCTCCGCCGAGTCCAACGGCCCCAAACCGCTTGGCGCGACGCTCTACTACAATCGTCTCGCCCAGCGGCTGACCGGCGCGCTGTCGGTCGCGACGGCGGCGGGCCCGCTGTACCAGATCGACACCCGGTTGCGACCATCGGGCGGGCAGGGGCCACTGGTCGTCACGCTCGACAGCTTCGCCCGCTACCAGCGCGAGGATGCCTGGACCTGGGAGCACATGGCGCTCACCCGCGCCCGCCCGGTGTTCGGATCGGCCGACGCTCGGGATACGGTGGCGGCTATCGTCCGCGACGTGCTCGAAGGCGATCGACCGGCGCGTGACGTGATCGCGGACGCGCGAACGATGCGCAGCGACATGGCCGCGCACAAGCCGCCCAAGGGCGCACTCGACGCCAAGCTGCTCCCCGGTGGTCTGGTCGATCTCGAATTCGCGACCCATGTGGTTCAACTCGTGAACAGGACCGGGTTCGACCCCAACCTGGGTGGCGCGATCGATGCATTGATTCGAGAAGGGCTCGTCCCGCCGTCGCTCCGCCCGGCGCACGACGTCCTCACGCGTTTGCTCGTGACGTTGCGGCTCGTCGCACCCGATGCCGCGCCGCCGGGGCATGCCACCGAGAATCTCATCGCCCGCGCAATCGGGGTGACGGACTGGGCGGCGGTGGTTGCCACGCTCGAAACGACGCGGCAGGAGGTCCGCCGGTTCTGGGTGCAGGTGACGGGAGAGCAGCATGGATGAAGGTTCGATGATCCCCGACGTATCGCTGACGATCGATGACGCCGTGGTTTCGCTCGCGAGCCTCGGCGCGCCGTTGGTGGTGTATTTCTACCCGAAGGACGACACAGCCGGTTGCACCACCGAAGCGAAGGACTTCTCCGCACTTTCCGACGCGTTCGCAAAGGCGGGCATAACCGTCGTCGGCGTGTCCAAAGACAGTGCAGCGTCGCACGCAAAATTCACGGCAAAACATGGACTTACGGTCCGGCTTGCCAGCGATGTCGAAGGTGTCGCCTGCGAGGCTTTCGGCGTGTGGGTCGAGAAGGCGATGTATGGTCGCAAGTACATGGGGATCGAGCGCGCGACGTTCCTGTTCGGCGCCGATGGGACACTGGCCAAGGCGTGGCACAAGGTCCGTGTGGCGGGGCATGCCGAGGCGGTTCTGGCCGCCGCCAAGGCGCTCTGAACAGCCCGCAGTAACGTTCGGAGATTCGCCGACATTTCACGTCCGATGTCGTCGTTGGCTTCCTGTTCCCTCGCAATCGTCCCAATTCGCATCAACTCGCCGCATCAACCTGCCGCTCCGCCGCGCCGACCGTGCGGGGCTATTGCCCGGAACGGCGGTATCCGGCCTAACCCACACTGTCTGGTGCGCGGAGGGGCTGCGAGTCAGGACAGAGTTTCGGAGCCGTCCGCCTGGAAGCGAACGGCCCTGCATTTTTGTGTCGGGGACCAATGGTCGAATTTACCGCAGCAGCCATCGTGACGCGCCTCGAGGCCGTATCGATGGTGTCCAAATCGTTCACGTTCCGCCGTTTGGCGATCGCCGCAACAGTGATGGGAATGACTACGGTCGGCGCGACTGCCGAGGCCCAGGTCGTTGCTTCGAAGGTAGCGCACCACGTCGCTGCAATCGGTGGTCCGATGATCGCCGCGAACACTGAGGAAGCCACCGCCGATCTCCGCGCCGACGCGCAGTTCCGCACGCTGTTCCAGACCTGGAAGAAGCTCGACGCGACGCAGCAGGGCGTGATCGCGATCCCTTCGGTTCAGCCGGTCCACTCGCTCTCGTTCACCAGCAATTTCGGCATCCGCTCCGATCCGTTCCGCGGCACCGCGGCAATGCATGCCGGCGTTGATATTCCCGGTCCGATCGGCACACCGATCTACGCCACAGCCGACGGCATCATCGCACACGCCGGTCGCCAGGGCGGCTACGGCAACATGGTCGAGATCAGCCACGGCAAGGGCATCGCGACGCGCTACGGCCATCTGTCGAAGATCCTCGTCGGCGATAACGCCCGCGTCGTTCGCGGCCAGCTGATCGCGCTGATGGGCTCGACCGGCCGCTCGACCGGCTCGCATCTTCATTACGAAGTCCGCATCGACGGCCATGCGGTCAACCCGGTACCGTTCTTGACGACCGCGGATTATCTCCTCGCCGCACAGGACCGCTCGGTAAACGCGATCCCGGTTTCGACTAGCGGCCCCGCCGCGCAGGACTGATCAACCCCAAGGTTGCCGCCGCTACTGCAACCTCCTATCTCCAGCGCATGGCAACGCTGGTCCAAGACATCATCCTCACCCCCTCCGCCGCGGCGCGCGTAGCGGCGATCGCCGTCAAGCAGGGGAAGCCGGCGATCCTGCGACTCTCGGTCGACGGCGGTGGCTGTTCCGGGTTCCAGTACAAGTTCGGGTTCGCTGA
Organism: Sphingomonas sp. Leaf230; assembly: GCF_001421745.1. Taxonomy (GTDB): domain Bacteria; phylum Pseudomonadota; class Alphaproteobacteria; order Sphingomonadales; family Sphingomonadaceae; genus Sphingomonas. Next base: position 114,745 of record NZ_LMKW01000001.1, read on the forward strand.
TTCGGTCGAGTCCGACGACGTGATCGCCGAGCATGACGGCGTGAAGCTCGTCGTCGACAGCGTCAGCATCGATCTTGTGCGAGGTTGCGCGGTCGATTACGTCGAGTCGCTTGCCGGTGCCGCATTCAAGGTCGAGAACCCCAATGCCGCATCGGGTTGCGGCTGCGGCTCCAGCTTCTCGGTCTGAGACTGCCATGAAAATCGTCACGTACAACGTCAACGGCATCAAGGCGCGGTTGCCGCGGCTGATCGAGTATCTCACCGAAGACCAGCCCGACATCGTCTGTCTCCAGGAATTGAAGTCGAGCGACGACACCTTCCCGATCGCCGACATCGAGGCCGCCGGCTACGGCGCGGTCTGGCACGGCCAGAAGGCCTGGAACGGTGTCGCGATCCTCGCCAAGAGCGGTACGCCCGTCGTCCGCCAGCGCGGTCTCGAAGGCGAACCCGAGGACGAGCACAGCCGCTACATCGAAGCGGAGATCGACGGCCTGATTGTCGCCGCGCTTTATCTGCCCAACGGCAACCCGCAGCCCGGCCCGAAGTTCGACTACAAGCTCCGCTGGATGGACCGTCTCGCGGCCCGCGCGCGCGTCCTGCTCGCGGAGGAAAAGCCGGCCATCCTCGCGGGCGACTACAACGTCATCGCCAACGACGACGACACCTTCTCGGTCCGCGCGATGCAGGACGACGCGCTGATGCAGCCCGAAAGTCGCGAGCACTACCGCGCGCTCGTCGCACAGGGCTGGACCGATGCGCTGCGGACGCAATTCCCCAAGGGCGGCGTCTGGACGTTCTGGGATTACCAGGCCGGCGCGTGGCAGCGCGACGCCGGGTTCCGAATCGACCATCTGCTGCTCAGCCCGCAGGCGGCCGACCGGATGATCGATGCCGGCGTCGACAAGGCCTATCGCGGGCGCGAAAAGGCGAGCGATCACGCGCCGACCTGGGTCCGCCTGCGATGAGGCGGCTGCTTCTTGGTATCGCGTTGGCGAGCCTGTCCGGCACTGCAATGGCGCAGGACCGCGAATATTGCCCCGATCGTCCTGGCATCGATACGCCCGCCTGCACGATCGCGCCCGGAAAGATTTCGGTCGAGACGTCGATTGCGGACTGGACGCGCGACGACCAGCCGGGCTCGCGCGAGGACAATATCCTGTTCGGCGATACGCTGGTTCGCGTCGGCGTCAGCGACTCGATCGAGGCGCGGATCGGCTGGACGCCGTTCGGGCACGACCGGATGCGTGATTCGACCGGCGTGGATTCGGTCAACGGGGTCGGTGACGTGTCGCTCGGGATGAAGGCGAACCTCCACAATCCCGACGGCGCCGGCTTGTCGGTATCGGTGCTGCCGTTCGTGACGCTGCCGGTCGGGCGCTCGTCGATCGGCGCCGGCGATTGGGGCGCAGGGTTCCTCGTTCCCGTCACGTACGAGATATCCGACACGGTCTCGCTCGATCTGACTCCGGAGATCGATGCGGCGGTCGATCAGGACAGCAATGGTCGGCATCTCGCGTACAGTTCGACGGCTGGCCTCGCGGTGAAGCTCGACAAGGCTTTCACGCTGACCGGCGAGATGCAGGCGCTCCGCGACGACGATCCGCAGGAGCATGAGACGCAGGCGGTCGCGGCGCTGTCGCTGGCATGGATGGCGAACGATAATCTCCAGTTCGACGTATTCGGTGCGGCGGGGTTGAACGCGAACACGCCTGATGCGCGGGTATACGCCGGCATTTCCCGGCGGTTCTAGATGCTGGCCGGTCTGCTCCTGCTCCAAGCGGTAGCCGGGCCGCCGCTTCCACCCGAATTGCGCAAGCGGCCTGTTCGGTCGACGATGCCGTGTCCGGTCCAGACCGACCCCGATGGCGAGATCGTCGTCTGCGCGCGTTCGACCGAGCAGAGGCTGGCGACGCTTCCCGAACCGGTCCAGCCGCCGCGGGGGGACCCGCTGTCGTTCCGGCTGCCGGGTGGCGGCACGGGCAACGTCCACGCGATCCGAACGCAGCTACCCGGTGCGAGCGGGCAGGGGGCTGCGGTCACCCTCAAGCTTCCGTTTGGCAATGGGAAACGGGAGTAGGGCGGCGCGACAATGCCGAGCAGTCCTCGCCTCCTTGTTCTCCCGCAAAGGCGGGAGCCCAGACTGGGCCCCCGCCTTCGCGGGGGAACACGCTATCTCAGGCCGATAACGCTTCCCGCTCTTACCTAAAGCACCCGTTCGTACACCTGGTACACCTTGTTCACCCGGCTCTCGATCGTCTCGGCGATCGACCGCATCCCCTGGTTGTCATCCAGGATCCAGCCGATCTCAGCCCGCTGCGCACCGTAATTCTCGACCGACGCGCGGCGGATATATTCGATCATCATGAAGGCCAGCTGGCTCGCCATCCGCGACGCCTGCAACTCCTTCACCACCCCCATCAGCGGCACGCGCACCGTCCGCACCTTGGGCTTGCGCAACCACCACAACAGCTTCGCCCAACCGAACGGCAGCAGGCTCCCGTTGAGCGGCTTGATCGCCTCGTTGAGGTCCGGCAGCGTGATCATGAACGCGACCGGCTTGCCGTCCAGCTCGGCAATCCGGATCAGGTCGTTGAACACGATCGGCTTCAGCTTCACGCCCACGTCCTTGATCTCCGGCGGGGTCAAAGGCACGAACCCCCAATTGTCGCGCCACGCGTCGTTGAGGATCGACAGGATGATCGCCGCCTCCTCCTCGAACTTGGTCTTGTCGACGTTGCGGACGCTGATCCGCGGGTTCTTCTCGCCGGACTTGATGATGCGCTGGACGATCGGCGGGAACTGCTTCGTGACGTCGACCTCATAGGTCATCAGCTGCTTGATCGGACGGTACTGCGCCCACTCGATCCAGCCGCGATATTCGCGCTTGGCGTGGCCCATCATGATCGTCGGCGGATGGTCGTATCCGTCGATCAGCAGGCCCGGCTCCTCCCAGATCGACATGCTGATCGGCCCCAGCGCGCGCGTCATGCCCTGCTCGCGCAGCCATGCCTCGGCGCGCTCCAGTAGCGCCTGGAACACGTCCTGCCGCTCCGCTTCCATCAGGCCCCATTGGCCGACGCCGGGCCCGAACCCCTGCTCGGGCGGCATCGTCAGCGCGAGCGTATCGATATGCGCCGAAATGCGCCCGACGACGCGGCCGTCCTCCTCGGCCAGGAACAACTGCGCCTTGGCATGGCTGAACCAGCCGTTCTTCTCGGGCGTGATCAGTCCCAGCGCTTCCGACTTCAAAGGCGGTACCCAATTGGGATCGTCGGCATAGAGACGAAACGGCAGATCGATGAAGATCTTGCGGTCCTTCTTGGTCTCGACCGGTCGAATGATGAGCTTTGCCATGTCGGGTTCCCAAATACGCAGTTGCGCGTGTCTACCCAGCGAAGCGAATAAAGGCGAGTGACACGTGCGTCATCGCAAGACCCTGTCAGAGTGATCGGGTTTCCTCCGGCACGGCGGCATCCGTGCGGCCTGTAAATGCCACGGTACCGCCACTATCTTCGGGCAATGGATATGCCCATGGACACATCGCTCAGCCTCGCTCGCGGCACGGCCGCTCCAGCTTCCACTCCCGCGGGTTCGCCCCGTGTCGGAGGGATGGAGCGCGTTGCCGACGACAAGGCGATGCTGCGTGCAGCCGCAGACCTGACGCGCGATCTCGTGAAGCCGCGCCCGGCGATTTACTGGGCCGACCTGATCGCATCGATGGTGGTCGGCTACGGTGCACTGGCAGTGGCGGCCACCTCGACGTCGACGCCAGTGGTGATCGTAGCCGGCATCGTGGCGATGCTAGGGCTCTACCGTGGTTTGAGCTTCATCCACGAAGTCAGCCACATGAAGCATGCGTCCGTCCCGAACTTCCGGCTCGGCTGGAACGTGCTGGTCGGCATTCCGCTGTTGACCCCGTCCTTCATGTACGAGGGCGTCCACAACCTCCATCACGCCAAGACCCGCTACGGCACGGTCGAGGATCCGGAATATCTGCCGCTCGCGCTCATGAAGCCGTGGACGCTGCCGCTGTTCATCGTCGTATCGGCGCTGGCACCGATCGCGCTGCTGATCCGGTTCGCGATCCTGTCGCCGATCTCGCTGCTGTCGCCCAAGCTGCGGACGATGATCGTCGAGCGCTATTCGGCCCTTGCGATCAACCCGCAGTTCCGCCGCCGCGCCCCCGAAGGTGAGGCAAAGGCGTATTGGGACCGCTTGGAGATTGCCGCGAGCCTGTGGGCGATCACGCTGATCGCGATCACCGTGACCGGCGTACTACCGCTCCGTGCGTTCGTGACGATCTTCGCGGTCGCCTCGGCGTTCGCGGTACTCAACCAGGTCCGTACGCTCGTTGCGCATCTGTGGGAGAATGACGGCGAGCCGATGACGGTAACCGCGCAGTACCTTGATACGGTCAACGTCCCGCCGCCGGCGTTGCTGCCCGCGCTCTGGGCACCTGTGGGTCTGCGCTACCACGCGCTGCATCACCTGTTGCCGGGTCTACCCTACCACGCACTGGGCGAGGCTCACCGGCGGATCACCGCCGAACTCGACGCGCTCTCGCCGTATCACAAGGCGAGCTATCCTGGTCTGCCCGGTCTGGTGAGCAAGATCGCACGCAGCACGATGGTTCGACGCTGATATCCCGATCGGGCCGGTCGTTAACGACTGGCCCAGCATTCCGGATTATTTCGCAGCGTCGAACTGCCTGAGCGCCATAACCGCGTTGCGTCCGACATCGGTCGTCGGCGACAATTTCGCAGCCGTTCCCCATGCCTCCCGCGCAGCCGCTTCGTCGCCAGCCGACGCCGCGATGTTCCCCGCTTCCAGCTGAACCGACGCATCGTCGGCCGAGCGCTTCAAGGCCTGTGCGATATCTGCTTTGGCGCGCGGAATGTTGCCCATCCGACGGGCTAGCGTCGCCGACAACAGCCACGCAAGCGGATCGGCGCCGGCGGTGGTCAGCGCTAGATCGAGATCGCTCCGCGCCGCATCTAGCTCTCCCGCCGCGACCAGCGCGCGCGCATGATCCAGTTGCGCTTCACCCAGCGGCAGTCCGGTCAGCGATCCCGCGGTAAGCGCCGAATCGAGCGCGACACGCGCCTTGGCGGGCTGCCCCGAGGCGAGCCATGCATTGCCCGCCTGTGCCCAATAATTGGCTGCTCGCGTGTCCTTCGCGATCTGAGCCTCCCGCGCCGCTTCCTCGAATTCGGCTGCTGCCGACGGCCAGTTCTTTTCGGCGGCGAAGGCGAGCCCGGCGCATTGCCGCGCGAAATACCGTCCCCCGCTAATTCGCCAGCGACCCGCTTCGGCGCGTGCGGCGGCGGGGTCGCTTTGCGTCAGGGCGGCGCAGCGAGCGAACCGACCACCCTGCACATCGACGGGTCCGGCAGCAGGGGCGGCGGCTGGACTGGGGGCGGCGGCCTGCGCAGCGGCAAGCAACACTATCAGGATCATAAAGCGGCGATCACATCCTCCACCGCCCGGATGATGAGGGAGATGTCGCTGTCACGCGACAGGCGGTGGTCGCCGTCCTTGACCAGCCACGTCTGCACGTCGGCTGAACGCAACAGCTCGGCAAGGCGCGCGGTACGATGCCACGGCACGTCCGGATCGCGCTGCCCCTGGACCAGCCGGACCGGGCCGTCGAACGCAATCTCGCCGAACATCAGCCGGTTGGCCTCGCCCGACGACCAGAAGGGACGCGTATAGACCGTCGGCTCGGGGCCATAGGGGTTCTTGCGCTCGATCCGGCCGTTGCTGAGCAGCGCCATCTTCTCGTCGGTGGTAAAGCCCCAGTCGGTGAAGTCGGGCGCCGGCGCGATCCCGACCAGCCCCTTCACCAGATCGGGCCGCATCTTCGCCGCCAGCAGCATCAGCCAGCCGCCCATCGACGATCCGACGAGGATCGCCGAATCCTCCACCAGCGCATCGATCATCGCCAAAGCGTCGTCGCGCCAGTCGACCAAAGTCTGGTCCTCGAACGCGCCTTCGCTCTGCCCGCACCCACCATAGTCGAACCGCAGGAACGCGCGCCCCTCGGACTTCGCCCACGCCTCCAGCGTTACCGCCTTGGTCCCCATCATGTCGGACGCATAGCCCGACAGGAACACGATCGTCGGTCCCGTCACGCCCTCGGCCGCGGGCGTGTGATGATAGGCGAGGCGAGGGCGCTCCTTGGCCGGAGGCGTCGGTGCAGGCGGCGTGGCGGTATCGGTCATGCCGACACCTTAGCCGCGCCTCAGCGCTGGAGAAAGGCGTCGAGTGCAGCCTGGAACGCGGCAGGCTGGTCGAGCATCACGAAATGCGCGGCATCGCCGATGTCGACCAAGGTCACGTGTGGCGCCGTCGCGTAAGCCTTCCGATAGAGCGCGTCGGCAGCGGGCTTGGTCGGCCCCACCGCGTTCCACGGATAGACCAAGGTGATCGGCGCGGCGATCGACGCCATGTCGGGACGCAGGTCGGTCGTCAGGTCCTCGTACATCGCCTGCGCCGAGACTCGCGCATCCGCCTTCGCCGCCCAGCCGGCAACCGCCACGCGTGAGTCCGGCTTCAGTGCCATGCGCGCGGCAAGCGCCTCGTTCGCCGCGGGGTTCGCCGGCTTCCCGTACGCCGCGGCCATCCCGGCGCGCATCGCGCTGGCCTGCGGTTCGAGCGCCGCCACCGTCGCGCCGGGTGCGAAGATCTCGCCGATATACGGCAGCGAATCGACGATCATCAGCTTGCCGACGTCCTCCGGATGCGCCTTCGCCAGCATCAGCGCGACCAGCCCGCCCATCGAATGCCCGACGATCGCCGGCTTGCCGAGTTTCGACTGGGCGATCAGCGTGTGCAGGTCGCCGACGATCCCATCGAGGATGCCGGGCGACAGGTTCGCACGCGGATCGTCGCCGCCGAAGCCGTTGACCTGCACCACGTACACGCGGTGTGACTTGGCGAGCGTGGGCACGACGCCCGCCCACACCGCGCGGGGAGACGACAACCCTGGAACGAGGATCACGGGCGTGCCCTTGCCGATCGTCTGCACCGAGATGTGCGGCATTTGCGTCTCGACCGCATCGACCTTCGGCGCGGCGGCCGTCGCAGCCTGCGAGTGGCCCGCCGCCGGATTCAGGACGATCATCAGCGTTACGGCGGTAGCGGCGAGACGGGCTTTGAACTGCGAAATCATGTCACGACTCCTTCGACGGGCTAGTGAAAATGTCTTCGATGCTGAGGTCGAACAGTTCGGCGATCTTGAACGCGAGCGGCAGCGACGGATCATAGCGCCCCGTCTCGATCGCATTCACGCTCTGCCGCGAGACTCCGAGACGGTCGGCCAGGTCGCCCTGATTCCAGTCCCGCTCGGCACGCAGCACCTTGAGGCGGTTCTTCATGAGCGGCCGGTCCGCACCGCGAAGATATTGACACAACCGCCCAGCATTAGTCCGGCAAACCACAGGATACCGGCCGCATAGGCGGGGATGTGCACAGCCAAGCCGAAGCTTTCTAGAAATCCCCAGATCGTCGTCGCCGAAAGCATGAAGCCAGTCGCGATCAGCGTCTGTCGGATCGTGAGCATTCGGATATATTCGTCCGGCTCGTCAGTGAGATAGCGACCCCAGGCCAGAAAAATTCCGACCAGTGGCAGCGCCGGCAGGATGGCGGCGGCATACGCGAGGGCCCCGTGGGGCGGACGGGTCCTGAACAGAGCAACGATGCCAAACAGCGCGCCCATGTAAGCGAGGCTGAGGCCCAACACAGTGTAATTGTAACGGCGGAGAGCGGGACTCTTATGCATGGTCAAGTGTCCTTTCGAATCAGTAAAGGAAACTTGTCATGTCATGACGAGCGAGTCAACGTCGCTTTACAGGCCACCTCGATCTTTCCCCGCCAGGGGGAGGTGGCACCGAAGGTGACGGAGGGGAAGGACGCGGACCAGCCGTGGCTGCAAACGCGCCCTGGGTGTGACCTTATCCTAACCTTTGGAAGCCGGCGGGCTTCCTAAAGATCGTCAGATGATGAATTCGACCGTTTTCATCTGCGTCTGATCGGCCGCAACCGCGCCGCGCTTCAGCACCATCTGGCGGTGCAGTTCGGCGACCGTGTCGCTCCCGCGGGTCTTGCACAGCGCCGGCACGAACGCGTGGACCAGCGCGCCGAGGCCGCCCTTGATCATCGTCATGCCGAACCGTCCGGCGACGCCGAAATGCTCGGCATAGCTCTCCCCGACGGTGGCGGGGTGGTCGAGGAACAGGCGGCGGAACATGGGCGGTCTCCTGTCTTGCTCTGTATCAGGTAGCGGCCAAGGCGTCGACCATTCCCGCCGCCAGCACGCTCAGCGTGTCGTCGCGCGCGCCCATCACCACGATCCGGTCGCCTGGCCGCGCCTCCGCGACCAGCGCCGCGGCAGCCTCGGCACGGTCGGCGATGTACCGCGCGACCCGACCACCCTCGACGATCTGCCCGACGATGTCGGCGCTGGTGACCTCCCGCGCGACCGTCCCGCCGTAATAGGCGGGGTCGGGCAGGACGAGCACGTCGTCCTCCGCCATTCGCTCGACGAACGTAGCGACCAACTCGCGCCCCATGACCTTCAACGGCCCATAGCCATGCGGCTGGAAGAACAGGAGCAAGCGTCCCGGAAACGCGTGGAGCGTGTCGAGCGTCGCCGCGATCTTATCCGGGTTGTGCCCGAAATCGTCGATCACTGCGACCCCGCGAGCTTCTCCCACGAGGTCGAAGCGACGACGCAGCCCAGTGAACCCAGCAATCGCCTTGACCGCATCGGTCAACGACACGTCCGCCGCCATCGCCGCCCCGATCGCAGCCAGCGCATTCGACACGTTATGCCGCCCCGGCACGGCCAGCTTCACCGGCGTCCGAACGCCACGCGAGACGATATCGAAGCGGATAGCGAACGGCTCCGGCTTGAGGTTCTCGGCACGTAGATCCGCCGACGCATCGATCGCAAAGGTGGTGATCTGACCGCGCGGCAGCCGCGAGGCGAGTGCCGCCGCATCGGGATCGTTCGCGTTCACCACCGCCGTCTCGGCCGTCGCGACGAAGTCCCCGAACAGCACGCGCAGTTCCTCCAACGACTTGTGGTCGAGGCTGACATTGTTGAGCACCGCGATCTTCGGCGCATAGCCGGCAATCGACCCGTCGCTCTCATCCACTTCGCTGACGAAAGCCTCACCCTCTCCGACCAGCGCGCTGGCGAACGGGGAGTCGGGCGTGGCAAAGTTCTTCATCACCGCGCCGTTCATCACCGTCGGATCGCGCCCGACGGCGTGCAGGATCCAGCCGATCATCCCGGTGACGGTCGACTTGCCGCTCGTCCCCGCCACCCCGATCGGTAGCCGGCTATCGTTGAACAGCGACGCCAGCATGGCCGCGCGGGTCGAGCGGGTGCAGCCGAACGCATCCGCCGCGATCATGTCCGGCACGGTCGCCTCGATCGCCGCGGAAGCGATGACAAGCTGGTCCGCCGAGACGATCCCGCTGCCGTCCTGCGGGAACAGCGCGACGCCCTTCGCCGCGAGGTCGTCGAACTTGGCAGGCACGCGGCCTTGGTCGAGGTTGCGGTCCGAGCCGGCAACAGTCGCGCCGCGGCCCGCGAGGATCATCGCGAGCGGCATCATGCCGCTGCCGCCGATGCCGACGAAGAAACAGGGTTTGCTGATATCCATCGGCCCGCGATATGGGCGGTTTGGAAACGGGGCAAGGTCGGGAACACGAACAATGCGCATCGGTGTCCTCGCCGCGTCGAGCCGGACCAATCCCGCGGCGATCGCCAAGATCACCGCCTACGTAGCCACCGCGTTCCCGGGGGTCGAACTCGTCTTCCACCCGCAGTGCCTGGAGACCGACGGCCACTTCGCCGGTTCCGATTTCCGCAGGGCGGCGGCGTTCCTCGAATACGCCAACGATCCGGCGTTCGACGCGATCTGGTTCCTCCGTGGTGGCTATGGCGCGAACCGCATCCTCGCGATGGTCATGCCCGAACTCGGCCGCGCAGCGCGGCACAAGACCTATCTCGGCTATTCCGACGTCGGCTTCCTGCTCGGTGCGCTCTATGCCCGGCGGATCGGGCGGCCGGTGCACGGCCCGATGGTCAGCGACGTCAACCGTCATGACGGAGAAGCGACGGTCGCGCGATCGCTCGGCTGGATGGTGCGCGGCGATCGGGCCGCGCTGGAGCCGGGACTGAACGGGCAACCGTCGGCCGCCTTCAACCTGAGCATCCTCACCTCGCTGATCGGTACGCCGTGGCTGCCCGACCTGACCGACCACGTCTTGATCGTCGAGGAGGTGTCCGAGCCCATGTACGCGATCGACCGCATGCTCTTCAAAGTCGCCAACGCCACGCAGTTGAAGGGCATCGCCGGCCTGCGCCTCGGTGCGGTGACGGCGGTGCAGGAGAACGATCCACCCTGGGGCGAGACACTCGATTACATGATGGTGCGGTGGAGCCGCGACATGGGCGTGCCGTATCTCGGTCGCGCGGAAGTCGGCCACACGCAGGCAAACCATGTCGTCCCGTTCGGGGTGGCGTGACGTTCGACCCCGGCTTGCCTATATAGGGTGTGCGACGGCATAAGCCGCGGCTCTTCCAACACCAGAAAGTCCTCCATGTCCGTCATGTTCCGAATCACGCTGCCCGACGGTTCCGTCCGCGAGGTTGCGCCCGGGACTACCCCCGCGGACGTCGCCGCCGCGATCGGCCCCGGTCTCGCTAAGGCCGCGCTCGCCGCGCGCATCGACGGGCAGGTGCGCGATCTCAACCGGCCGTTCGAGGGCGACACCGCGCTCGCGCTGGTGACCGCGCGCGACGAGGCGGATGCGCTGGAGCTCGTCCGCCACGATCTTGCGCACGTCATGGCCGAAGCGGTGCAGCACCTCTTCCCCGGCACGCAGATCACTTTTGGCCCTGCGACCGACGATGGCTTCTATTACGACTTCGCGCCGAAGGACCGCCCCTTCACCGAGGAGGACCTGCCCGCGATCGAAGCCGAGATGCGCGCGATCATCGCCCGGAACGAGCCGTTCCTGCGCGAGGTTTGGTCGCGCCAGCAGCTGATGGACCGCTGGACGCAGCAGGGCGAGAGCTTCAAGGCCGAATGGGCCGCCGAACTGCCCGAGGGCGAGGAACTGACGATCTACCGCCAGGGCGAGTGGCTCGACATGTGCCGCGGGCCGCACATGGCCTCGACCGGGAAGCTCGACCCCGCCGCGTTCAAGCTCACGCGCGTCAGCGGTGCGTATTGGCGCGGCGACCAGAAGAACGCGATGCTGTCACGCATCTACGGCACCGGCTGGCTCAACAAGAAACAGCTCGACCAGCATCTCTTCCGCCTCGAGGAAGCCGCCAAGCGCGATCACCGCAAGATCGGCGCGGAGATGGACCTGTTCCACCTCCAGTCCGAGGCGCAGGGGTCGGTGTTCTGGCACCCCAACGGCTTCGTGCTCTGGCGCCAGCTGGAAGCGTATATGCGCCGTCGCCTCGACGCTGCCGACTATGCCGAGGTCAAGACCCCGCAGCTGATGGACGCCAAGCAGTGGGAGCAGTCGGGCCACTGGGGCAAGTACCGCGAGAACATGTTCGTCGTCCCCGACGAGATCCCGAACGGCGAGGATGAGGGCGCAGTCCTGTCCGGCAAGGGAGAGCTGATGGCACTCAAGCCGATGAACTGCCCCGCGCACGTGCTGATCTTCAAGCAGGGGATCAAGTCGTATCGCGACCTGCCGATCCGGATGGCCGAGTTCGGCTGCTGCCACCGCAACGAGCCGCACGGCGCACTTCACGGCATCATGCGCGTCCGCCAGTTCACGCAGGACGACGCGCACATCTTCGTCCGCGAGGATCAGCTGGTCGAAGAAGTACGCAAGTTCTGCGAGCTGCTCAACAGCGTCTACAAGGACCTGGGCTTCGAAGACTATGCGGTGAAGCTCGCGCTGCGCCCCGAGAAGCGGTTCGGCGACGACGCGATGTGGGACAAGGCCGAGGCGGAATTGCGCGAGGCGGTGATGCAGTCCGGCCTGAGCGATACGATCAAGGCGAACTTCGAGGAACTGCCGGGTGAGGGCGCCTTCTATGCCCCGAAGCTCGAATTCCATTTGACCGACGCGATCGGCCGGACGTGGCAGGTCGGCACGATCCAGTCGGACCGCGTGCTGCCCGAACGACTCGACGCATCTTATGTCGGCGCGGACGGCGAGCGGCATCGCCCGGTGATGCTCCACCGCGCGATCCTCGGTACGTTCGAGCGTTTCATCGGCATCCTGATTGAGCATCATGCCGGCCGCTTCCCGCTCTGGCTCGCGCCGGTGCAGGCGGTCGTGGCAACGATCGTGTCGGATGCCGACGACTATGCACTTGAGGTTGCGGCTAAGCTGAAGGCGGCGGGCATTCGCGTCGAAACGGATCTGCGCAACGAGAAGATCAACTACAAGGTGCGCGAGCATTCGCTGGCGAAGGTGCCGAACCTGCTGGTCGTCGGCAAGCGCGAGGCCGAGGAGGGCAAGGTCGCGCTGCGCACGCTCGGCAGCCAGGCCCAGACCATCCTGACGCTCGACGAAGCGATCGCGCGTCTTGCAGACGAGGCACGCGCACCCGATATGTGATCCAACGGGGCCGGCTTTCCGAGCGCGGGTTTCTGCGCTATACGCCGGCCCAAATATTGTCAGAAACTTCAGGAGCAAACCCCATACGTCCTCCCACGATGCGCCGGCCGATGCAGACGCCCGCAATGAACGGCCCACGATTCAACGAATTCATCCAGAGCCAGAAGGTCCGCGTGATCGATCACGAGGGCGAGAATCTGGGCGTGATGTACACGCGCGAAGCGATTGAGCAGGCAGCCGAGCATGGCCTCGACCTGGTCGAAGTGTCGCCTAATGCCGATCCGCCCGTCGCCAAGTTCCTCGATGTCGGCAAGTTCAAGTACGAGGCGCAGAAGAAGGCGAACCTCGCACGCAAGTCGCAGAAGACGCAGGAAATCAAGGAGATCAAGATGCGTCCGAACATCGACGACCATGACTACGACACGAAGATGAAGAAGGTGAACGACTTCATCGGCGAGGGCGACAAGGTCAAGATCACGCTGCGCTTTCGCGGTCGCGAGCTCAGTCACGGCCAGCTCGGCATGAACCTGTTGAAGCGCGTTCAGGACGACGTCGCGGAGATCGCCAAGATCGAGGCGTATCCCCGCATGGAAGGCCGCCAGATGCTGATGGTGCTCGCACCGAAGTGATGGCGTAGCGGCTTAGGCCGCTACCACGAGATTTGAGGCTGGTCAGTCCTGATGGACTGGCCAGCCTTTTTTGTTTGTCGGTACTGGGTGTCTGGTTGCTCGCATCTAGCGCCCGACTTCCGGCTCCTGTGAGATTCCGGGGCCGTATGCATTGGTTCAAACGGGATGTGCGGGCTTCCCTCCTACCGGTGAGGCGGGTTGCCGGACGCGCAACCTGAGAAGCCTCGTTCGATAGGCCGGAATTGGTCAGACTCCCTTTCCAAGTAGCCGACGGATAGTTCGTATTCACGGCCGGTGCTCAGAATGCAGCGCAATTTTCTGTCTTGCAGCCGAACCCAGCACTCCCGGGTCGCGCGGCTCCACGGCAACCAAGTTGCAATTTGAAACTAGGGTTTGCTGTTTGTACTATGTGGCGGTTTGGAGACACAATGTTCAAAAATAGATTTCCGTATGCGGAAATCAGTAGACGTGAAGGGTGGAATATCTCTACCTAACGGCCAAACCATAAGTTCGAAAACATTCGAACACGTCAGGGAGAGAATGCCGATGCGTATGACCGCATATCTGTTGTCCGCCGTCGCGACTGCGGCCATCGTCACGCCGGCATTCGCGCAACAGGCGACGTCCACCGTCGAAGCGCAGGCGTCGCCCTCGCAGGGTACCGCCAACGCATCGGTTGCGGGCCAGACCAACGCTGCAACGGACGCCGACACCACGCGCGCGGCAAGTGCCAACGCCGGGATTCAGGGTAACGCCAGCGACATCGTCATCACCGCGACGCGCCGTTCCGAACGTCTGTCGAACGTGCCAATCGCGGTTTCGGCAGTCGGTCAGGAAGCGCTGCAGAATTCGGGCGGCAGCGACATTCGCTCGCTCAACCAGCTTGCGCCGTCGTTGCTGATCTCGTCGACCGGTAACGAATCGAACGCGTCCGCGCGTATTCGCGGAATCGGTACGGTCGGCGACAATCCCGGCCTCGAAAGCTCGGTCGCGGTCTTTATCGACGGTGTCTATCGCAGCCGCACGGGCGTCGGTCTCAACGAACTGGGCGAGATCGACCGCGTCGAGGTTCTGCGCGGCCCGCAGGGCACGCTGTTCGGTCGCAATGCCTCCGCGGGCCTCATCAACATCATCACACGGTCGCCTGAGTTCGACTGGCATGGCAACGCCGAGGCGACCTATGGCAATTACGACCAGAAGCGGCTTGCGGGCGGCGTCACCGGTCCGCTGATCGCCGACAAGCTCGCCTTCCGGGTCGACGGCGTCTACGTGAACCGCAACGGCTTCTACAAGAACGTCACGGCAGCCAACGGCAGCGAGAGCCGCGTCAACGACCGCGATCGGTATTTCGTCCGCGGCCAGTTGCTGTTCAAGCCGACCGATACCTTGAGCTTCCGCCTGATCGGCGACTATTCGCACCGCAAGGAAAGCTGCTGCGGCGCGGTCTATTACAACCAGGTCGAGACGACCGATCCCACCCCGAACGCAGCCGGCGTTGCGCCGTTCTTCGCCACCGTCAACACCGATGGCGCGGTCACGAACAACACGACGAACCGCATCGTCGACATCCTGCGTCGCCAGGGTGCGGTGTTCCCGCTGGCCGGCAACACGCCTGATCCGTTCAGCCGCGACGTCGCGATCACGCCCGGTCAGACCTTCCGGAATACCACCAAGGATTACGGCGGCTCGCTGCAGGCCGACTGGGATCTCGGTGGCGCGACGTTGACGTCGATCACTGCGTATCGCCAGTACAAGTCGGGCAACGCGGGAGATGTCGACTATACCAACATCGATCTCACGCACCGCGCGGCGGACGGCAATGCCTACCGCCAGTTCAAGACCTTCACGCAGGAAGCGCGCCTCCAGGGTTCGCTGTTCAACGACAAGCTCGACTGGCTGGTCGGCGGCTTCTACTCGAACGAGAAGCTCAAGCTGGTCGATAACGTCGTCTTCGGCGCGCAATACGGGCAGTTCGCGGCCTGCCGGCTCGTCGCCACAGTCAGCCCGAACGCCGTGCTGCAGAACCAGAACAACCCAGGCTGCATGAGCGCGGCCGGACGCGCGACAATCGCCGGCGCCTTTGGCCCGGCTGGCGGCCTGATCACGTCGGCGCTCGACCGCCTGACCGGTGGGGTCGGTCTCGGTGGCGGGGTCAACAACGTCGGCGACTCCGGCTCGATCTACCGCCAGAAGAGCGAGAACTACGCGTTCTTCACACACAACATCTTGCATCTGACCGACACGTTGTCGCTGACCGGCGGTCTTCGCTACACGCACGAAACGAAGAAGTTCAACGCGAAGTTCAACAACAACAACACGGTCTGCCCGATCCAGCAGGCGGCACTCGCGCCCCTCACGCAGTCGCAGAGCGGCGCCACGGCGTTCGCGCAGGGCATCGTGACCTTGACCTGCACCGGCAACTCCAGCCCGGCGTTGAACGCGCTGAACCTCAACGACAGCTTCGGCGACGGCGAGTTCACCGGCACGGCGGTCCTGTCGTGGAAGCCGTTCACCAAGCTGCTGACCTACGCGTCGTTCGCCAAGGGCTACAAGGCGGGCGGCTACAACCTCGACCGTTCGGATCTGGGCGGGGTAAACGGCGTGCTGACGCCGCGGACCAATGCCGATGCACCGGGCCTGCGCTTCAACGCCGAGAAGGTGAACAATTACGAACTCGGTGCGAAGTTCAACACGCGTGGCTTCACGTTCAATGTCGCCGCGTTCCGCGAGGAGTTCACCGACTTCCAGCTCAACACCTTCAACGGCTCGATCTTCGTCGTGCAGAACATCGAAGCGTGCAAGGACAGCCTGGGCGGCCTCGATAGCGACAACGGGTTCAATCCGGTCACTGGTGCGCAGACCGGAGGGTGCCCGACCAACCGTTCGAAGAAGCCGGGCGTGATCTCGCAGGGCGTCGAGCTGGAAGCGACGATGTCGCCGATCAAGCAGGTCACGTTCACGGCGGGCTATACCTATGCGGATACCCATTTCCGCAAGAACCTGATCGGCAGCTCGACCACCGGCGAGCCGCTCGACCGCGCACTCTTCCTGCTGCCGGGCAGCCAGTTGTCGAACGCCCCCAAGAACGTCGTCACGACGTCGTTCGCCTGGACGCCGGATCTCGGCTCGAACGGTATGTCGGGGCTGATCTATGTCGATAGCCGCCTGTCGTCGGACTATAATACCGGTTCCGATCTGGCGCCGGAGAAGAAGCAGGACGGCTTCGCCGTGGTGAATGCCCGCGTTGGCCTGCGCGGCAAGGACCAGGCTTGGGCGCTCGAGTTCTGGGCACAGAATGTGTTCAACAAGAACTACATCCAGGTCGCGTTCAACACGCCGTTCCAGGGTGCCGGGTCTTCGGCAAACGTCGCAGCCTATGGTGGCACCGGCAACGCGCTCTACTCGGCATTCCTCGCCGAGCCACGCACCTACGGCCTGACGCTGCGCTCGCGCTTCTGATCGTGTGACTGAATGAAAAGCCGGCGCGCAGTTCGCTGCGGGCCGGCTTTTTCGTGCTCGTGCTCCCTGAAAACCCCGGTTCTCCTGCGAACGCAGGAGCCCAGGATTACAGGCGCTACGCTCTGTTACCCGGGGCTCCCGCCTTCGCGGGAGAACCGGAAGCGCGCTAAGCGGCCAGATCGATCTCTTCGCCTGCCGCCGCCGCCAGCAGGCGCCGCTCCAGCGTCCTCAACCGCGCGGGCTGGGTGATCCGATCGCCGGTCAGGTCGGTGACGTAGAAGGTATCCACGGCCCGCTCGCCGTAGGTCGCGACGTGCGCGGAGTGGATCGTCACTTTCGACTGGAACAGCGCGTTGGCGAGCTGGTTGAGCAATGCCGGCCGATCGCGCGCATTGACCTCGACAACGGTGAACCGGTTCGACGCCTTGTTGTCGACCAGCGCATTCGGCACGATGTCGAACGCCTCTGCACGCGTGCGGGGGAGCGGTTTCGCGACGAGGCGGTCGGCAAGCTTGCCGCGGTTGGCAAGCGCGTCCTCGATTGCGGTCTTTAGGCGCGAGAGCTGACCGGACTCGTCGAACGGCCGCCCGAACGGATCTTGCACGAGGAAGTTGTCGACGGCCATTCCATCCCGCGTTGTATGAATGCGCGCGTCGATGATGTTGCCGCCGGCGACGTGGATCGCGCCTGCGATGCGGTAGAACAACCCGGGATGATCGGCGGCGTAGATCGTCACCAATGTCGCCCCGCGCCCGGGATAGACATGCGCGTCGATGGCGAGCTGCGCGTCGCCCGTGGTCGCCAGGAAGCGGGCGTTGTGCGCCAGCACGTCTTCGGGTTCGGCAATCCAATAGGCTTCGGGGAGCCGGTGAACGAGTGTCGCGAACGACTCCTCGCTCCAGCCTAGCGCGTCCCGCAGATGCTGCTGCTTGGCCGCAATCCGCTCGGCGCGACCCTTTTGCTTATGGCCCAACCGCAGGACTTCCTCGGCCGATTCGTAGAGGTCGCCGAGCAACTGGCGCTTCCAGCCGTTCCACACGCCCGGCCCGACCGCGCGGATGTCGACGATCGTTAGCGTGAGCAGCAGGCGGAGGCGCTCGGGGCTCTGCACCACGTCGCAGAAATCGAGGATCGTCTTGAAATCGCTGAGGTCGCGCTTGAACGCGGTGGCGGACATCAGCAGGTGCCAGCGCACCAGCCAGGCGACGGTCTCGGTTTCGGCGGGCGTCAGGCCGAAGCGTGGGCACAGGCGCTGCGCCACCTCCGCCCCGAGGATCGAATGATCGCCGCCGCGGCCCTTGGCGATGTCGTGAAGCAAGACCGCAACGTACAGCGCGCGCCGCGACACGATCTGTTCGAAGATCGCACTGGCGAGCGGATGGTCCTCCTTGAGCGTGCCGTTCTCGATCCGCGCGAGCAGGCCAATGGCGCGGATGGTGTGTTCGTCGACGGTGTAATGGTGATACATGTCGAACTGCATCTGCGCGACGACGCGCGCGAAATCGGGCACGAAGCGGCCGAACACGCCCGCCTCATTCATCCAGCGCAGCACCAGTTCGGGATCGCGGGGCGAGGTCAGCACGTCGAGGAACAGCGCGTTCGCCGTCGGGCTGGTGCGGACGTCGTCGACCAGCTTGGCGTCCCGCGCCGCGGCGCGCATCGCGAGCGGGTGGATCTCGACGCCGTGCTTGTCGGCGAGCTGGAAGATCTCGATCAGTCGTTCGGGATCGAGCCGGAAGAAGTCATCGCTGGGCAGTGCCAGCCGACCGCGATCGAGCACGAACCCGTTGAGCTTGCGCGGAGAGCGTCGGATCGTCGGCAGGCCGAAACGCCGGCCGCGCGCCGCGAACTTCTCGTCGAGATGCGCGAGGAAGACGCCGCTGAGCGTGCCGACGGTCTTTGCCTGCAGGAAATAGAACTGCATGAACCGCTCGACCTTCGACTTGCCGGGGCGGTCGGAGAACCGCATCCGGTCGGCGATCTCGCGTTGCAGGTCGAAGGTGAGGCGGTCCTCGGCGCGGCCGGTGATGCTGTGAAGGTGGCAGCGCACCGCCTGGAAGAAATTGTCGGCGCGGTGGAACAGGCGGTATTCGGCCTTGGTGAACAGCCCGACCTCGACCAGTTCGGCGGCGCGCTGAACGTCGTAGATGTATTTGCCGATCCAGAACAACGCGTGGAGATCGCGCAGGCCGCCCTTGCCCTCCTTGACGTTGGGTTCGACGACATAGCGCGTGTCGCCCATCTTCCGATGTCGCGCGTCGCGTTCGGCGAGCTTGTCGGCGATGAAGGTGCGCGCGGTGTCGGCCTGGACTTCCGTCTTGAAGCGGTGTGAGGCCTGTTCGTAAAGTTCGGTATCGCCGCACACGTAGCGCGCCTCGAGCAACGCGGTGCGGACGGTGACGTCGCTCTTGGCCTGGCGGACCATTTCGTCGAGCGAGCGGCTGGACTGGCCGAGCTTCAGCCCGAGATCCCACAGCGCGTAGAGCATCGATTCGATCACGCGCTCGGCCCAGGGCGTCTGCTTGCCGGGGGTCAGGAAGCCGATATCGACGTCCGAATGCGGCGCCATTTCCGCGCGGCCGTAACCGCCGACGGCGATCAGCGTGAGGCGCTCGCCCGCGGTGGGATTGGGCAGGGGGTAGAGCCGCTGCGTCGTGAAATCGAACAGGATGCGGAGCAGCGCGTCGATCAGATATGCCTGCGCACTCGATGCTTCCAATCCGCGCGATGGGTGTTCGACGAGGCGACGTTCGACCTCGACGCGACCCTTTTCCAGCGCCGCCTTCAGCAACGCGGTCGCGTCGCGGCGGAGCGCGGTCGGGTCGACGCCCTCCAACGCGGCGATGGTTTCGGCGACGGCGCGGCGATCGATGATCGTGCGACGGTTGGGGAGGTGATCGAAGCGGCCGGACATTGCGCCCAGATAGGGCGCGCAACCCCGTGCGTCATCAGGATTGCGCAAAACGTCCGCGAAACGTAACCGGACGCGTGAGTGGAGGACGAAAATGAGCGAACCATTGCGCGTGGCCCTTGCGGGCCTGGGGACCGTTGGCGGCGGGGTTATCCGATTGCTGGATGCGAACCGCGAGTTGATTGCGCGGCGGGCCGGGCGCGCGATCGAGGTCGTCGCGGTTTCGGCACGTGATCGGGGCAAGGATCGCGGCGTCGATCTGTCGCGGTTCGCGTGGGTCGACGATACGACCGCGCTGGCAAAGCAGCCGGGGGCGGATGTCGTGGTCGAGTTGATCGGGGGTTCCGATGGTCCGGCGCTGACGCTCGCGCGGAGCACGCTGGGGGCGGGGCGGAGTTTCGTCACGGCGAACAAGGCGATGATCGCGCATCACGGGCTGGAACTCGCGCGGGCGGCCGAAGGGGCAGGCGTTGCCCTGAAGTTCGAGGCGGCGGTCGCGGGCGGCATTCCGGTCATCAAGGGGCTGCGGGAAGGTGCTGCGGCGAACGAGATCGCGCGTGTTTATGGGATCCTGAACGGTACCTGCAATTTCATACTTTCGAAGATGGAATCCGAAGGTCGCGACTTTGCCGAGGTGCTGGCGGAAGCGCAGGCGCTTGGGTTTGCCGAGTCCGATCCGAGCTTCGACATCGACGGCGTCGATGCAGCGCACAAGCTGTCGATCCTGGCGGCGGTCGCGTTCGGGACGCAGCCGGCGTTCGACGACGTCGCGATCAGCGGCATCCGGCATCTGCTGGGGGCGGACATCGCCGAGGCAGCGGCTTTGGGGTATCGCGTGCGGCTGCTCGGGCTGGCGGAAGCTGGGGCGGACGGACTGTTCCAGCGCGTCCATCCGCATCTGGTGCCGATCGATCACCCGTTGGCGCACGTCACCGGCTCGCTGAACGCGGTGGTGGCGGAAGGTAATTTCGTCGGCCGCCTGTTGTTCCAGGGTGCGGGTGCGGGCGATGGTCCGACCGCGAGCGCGGTGGTGGCCGACCTGATCGACATCGCGCGCGGCGAGTTCGGGCCGCCGTTCGCGATGCCGGTGGTGTCGCTTACGGCAGCGCCCAAGGCGGACAGCGGCGAGCGGCGGGGGCGTGCGTATCTGCGCTTCACCGTTGCGGACCGGGTCGGGGTGCTGGCGGAGATCGCGGCGGCGATGCGCGACGCGGGCGTCTCGATCGAGAGCCTGATCCAGCGCGGCGCGATCGCGGATGGCAGCGTGCTGGTGGCGATCGTGACGCATGAAAGCCCGGAACGCTCGATTGCGCAGGCGCTGGAGAAACTGCGGGGGTCGCAAAGTCTCGTGGGGCAGCCGATGTGGATGCATATTCTGGATTGATGGTCCGCCAGTCCTTGAGCACCACCACCCCGACGGAGGCCGGGCCCAATTGGAGAGGTTGCAGTAACGATATGCGCGCTTCGTTAGCGCCATCCCCCAATTGGGCCCCGGCCTTCGCCGGGGTGGTGGACAGCAAAGCTACCTCCCCCTTGTTCTCCCGCGAAGGCGGGAGCCCAGACTGGGTCCCCGCCTTCGCGGGGAAACATGTACGGGCGATGACCTCGAAGTTACGTACTAAACTGTTTTACTTCACCGGCTCATGCCGTCTAGTTCACTGAGCCGACGGGGCCATCGAGATCGATCGGTACGCGGCTGCGCTTGTCGGGTTTCTTCGCCAGCGCGCTCTTGATCAATCCTACTGCAGCCTTGGCGATCGGGGCGATCGGTGGGCCGAAGCCGACCTGGCATCCTCCCTGTCGCGCCGCACACGGTGTATCCGACAATTCCAGAGCGCGGACGGCGCTGAGGTTGGGGTTGGAGGCAATCGCGTGATCGGACGGGCCGCGATCGTCGCGCATCGGCAGGCGTGGGGTGGTCGTCGCGGATTTGCCGCAGACGACGACTTCGTTTCCGTCCTTCGTCTGCGTGGCGCAGGGGTCGACGAGGATCGAGAAGCGCTCCGGCACCGGCGGTGCCGCAGGCGCAGAGGTAGTGGCGGACGCCTGGAGCAGCGCGGACAGGATTATGGCAAACATGATCAGGTCCTTACGGCGCGGGCTTGCGGAACGACGTGCCGCCTTCGCCGCCGACCGTCATGGTGACGCCCGCCATCCCGCCGCCGACCTGGAACGGGCTGAGATCAGCCAGCGGGGAGGTGCGATTGAGCAGGCGGGTACGCTCGTTGCGGACGCTCTCGTGCTTTGGGTCGCCCGCTTCATGGAGGACGAGCGGCACGCGGAACCGATCGGCGGTGCGCATACCGCAGACGGTAATGTCGGTCTCGTCCGCGCTCTGGATACAGGGTTGCTCGGCGGCCATGCGGGCCCTGGCGGTTGCCATCAGCGGGTCTTCGATCAGTATCGACAGCAGCATCGCGAGCATCGGCGCCTCCCGGACAGACACGCAGACTGGCCGCGATCGCCGGGGAGGGCAAGCGTCATTGCTCGATCTTGGCGACCCCGAGCCGGGGAATGTCGATCGCCGGGCAGCGGTCCATCACGACTTGGAGGCCGGCGGCTTCGGCGCGTGCCGCGGCCTCTTCGTTGACCACGCCTAGCTGCATCCAGACGGCCTTCGCCCCTGCTGCGATCGCCTGATCGACCGCTTCGCCAGCAGCAGCCGAGTTGCGGAAGATGTCGACGATGTCGATCGGGTCGCCGAGTTGCGACAGGTCTCGGAAGACGAACTCGCCGTGGACGTGCTCACCGGTGATCTGAGGGTTTACCGGGATCACGCGGTAGCCGTGTGCCTGAAGCTTCGCCATCACGCCGTAGGAAGGACGATCGGGGCGGTCCGAGGCGCCGATCATCGCGATCGTGCGGGCGTTTTCGAGCAAAGACTTGATGTCGGCATCGGCGGTCAACGGCATCGATGCCTCCTGCAAGAAGAAACCTGGTCCGCTCGTACCGCGACTCTACGCGTCGGGTACGACCGGTAATAACACAACGTGGATCAGGCCTGCGGGTTTCACAGTTTTCCGAGCCATGCGACGACCTGAGCCGCGATCGGCATGAAAATCGTATCGTCCGGGTTCGAGGCGGGCGGCGTGCCGGCATCGGACGCGGTGCGGATCGAGATCGTCAGCGGCACGCGACCGAGGAACGGGATGCCGAGCTCGCGCGCGGCCGCCTCCGCGCCGCCGTTGCCGAACGGGTCAGATGCCTCGCCGCAATGCGGGCAGATATAGCCCGCCATGTTCTCGACCAGACCAATTATCGGGATGCCCGCTTTCTCGAACAGGTCGATCGCGCGGCGGGCGTCGATCAGCGCGAGATCCTGCGGGGTCGAGACGATCACCGCGCCCGCGGGGCGGTATTTCTGGACCATCGTCAGCTGGACGTCGCCGGTCCCGGGCGGCAGGTCGAGCACCAGCGTATCGGTCACGCCCCAGTCCGCCTCGACCAGCTGGCCGAGTGCGCCCGCTGCCATCGGCCCACGCCAAGCGATCGCCTTGCCGGGCTCGACCAGCTGCCCCATCGACAGCAGCGGCACGCCGTACGGGGTCGGGACGGGGTCGAGCACCTTGTCCTTGGCGGTCGGGCGGGTACCCTCGACGTTCATGAGACGCGGCTGCGACGGTCCGTAGATATCGGCGTCGACCAGCCCGACGCGGCGGCCCGCACGCGACATCGCAATAGCGAGATTGGCGGCGAGCGTCGACTTGCCGACACCGCCCTTGCCGCTGGCGACCGCGATCAGCCGGCGGGTCGAGCGTTCCGCGGTGACCGCGATCCGCACCTCGGTCACGCCGGGCTGGGTCGCGGCCATCCGCACGGTCGCTTCCAGCGCATCGCGCGCCTGCGGGTCGAGCCCGGTCGCATCGATGATGATGCCCGCTCGGGTCCCTTCGAGCCGGACGGTCGCCCGCTTGCCCGCTACCGCAGCAACCGCCGCCTTTACGCCTTCGATGTCGATCATCCGCGCCAGATAGGACCGCTAAGGCCGCTTGGCACTGTTTTTCCGCCAGCGCACACCTATAAAGGTTGGTATGACGATCTTCTCGCGCTGGTTCCGGCGCCCCGATATCCTCGCCACCGAAACACCGAAAGGCCCTTGGGGCGGCTCGGGCGACGACGGTAACAGCGGCCCGCGTAATCCCTGGGCGCAACCTCCAGGTGGCCGCAAGCCTGCCGCCAAGCCGACCGCGCTCGACGAGTTCCTGCGTAAAGCGCGCGGCTCGGGCGGCGGCGGTGGCGGCACGGGCGGCTTCGGCGGCCTGCCCTCGGGCGCTAACGCCCGCGCACTCTGGGCGATCGGCGTCGCGATCATCGCGGTCGTCTGGATCCTGTTCACCTCGGTCCACCAGATCGGTCCGCAGCAGCGCGGCGTCGTCACCTATTTCGGCAAATACGCCGGTACGCTCGATCCGGGCGTTCGCCTGACGATGCCCGCGCCGATCGCCGACGTGACGGTGGTCGACGTGCAGAAGATCCGTACCGACAATTTTCCCGTCGGTGACGGCGAGAACCTGACGCTGACGGGCGACCAGAACATCATCGACCTGGCGTATTCGGTCCGTTGGGACATCTCGGATCCTCGCGATTACGTGTTCCAGCTCGCCGAGCCGAACGACACCGTCCGCGCTGCTGCCGAGAGCGCGATGCGCGCGGTGGTCGCCACGACGACGCTAGACCAGGCGATCGGCACTGGCCGTACCGTCATCGAGCAGCGCGTCGCCGAACTTACGCAGCAGATTCTCAACGACTATAAGTCGGGTGTCCGCATCCAAGGCGTTGCGATCAAGCAGGCTGCCGCGCCTGCGCGGATCGTCGAGGACTTCAACGCGGTCACCGCCGCGCAGCAGGAGGCGATCGCCAACCTCAACCAGTCGCGCTCGTACGCGCAGCAGGTCGTGGCCCGCGCGCAGGGTGAGGCCGCGTCGTTCGACAAGGTGTACGAGCAGTACAAGCTCGCGCCTGAAGTGACGCGTCGCCGGATGTATTACGAGACAATGGAGGCGGTGCTCGCCAAGAGCGATAAGACGATCGTCGAGACGCCGGGCGGGGTGGTGCCGTATCTGCCGCTGTCCAACGCCAAGCGTCTGCCGAACCCGGAGGCTGTCCAGTCGACCCCAGCGCCAGCCGCGGCAGCGGCTGCCCCCCAGCCTGGAGCTGCCCAGTGAACGCCGTGAGTTTCCGCAACCCGATCGTCGCCGGCATCATCGCGCTGCTGCTGGTGATCCTCGCGGCATCGACCTTCGCGATCGTCCCCGAGACCAAGCAGGCGGTGATCCTGCGCTTCGGCCAGCCGATCCGCACCGTCAACGCATGGCAGCCCAATACGCCGTTCGGCCAGACCGGCGCGGGCTTGATCGCCCGCATCCCGTTCGTCGATCGGATCGTCTGGATCGATAAGCGCGTGCAGGATCTGGAGCTGGACAACACGCTGGTGCTGTCGACCGACCAGCTTCGGCTCGAGGTCGATGCCTATGCGCGTTACCGGATCGTCGATCCGCGCAAGATGCGCAATGCGGTCGGCAGCGAGGACCGGATCCCCGATCAGCTTCGTCCGATCCTCGGTTCGGCATTGCGTAACGAACTTGGCAAGCGGCGCTTCGTCGAACTGCTCAGCCCCGAGCGCTCGGAGTTGATGGACAACATTCAGAAGGGTCTCCAGCGCGTCGCCAGCCAGTACGGCGTCGAGATCGTTGACGTCCGTATCAAGCAGGCGAACCTCCCAGTCGGCCTGCCACTCGAAAGCGCGCTCAAGCGTATGTCGAGCGCGCGCCAGCAGGAGGCGATCACGATCCGCGCCGAAGGTCAGAAGCAGGCGCAGATCGTCCGTGCGCAGGCGGATGCGGATTCCGCGAAAATCTACGCCGAGAGCTTCGGCAAGGACGCCGATTTCTACGACTTCTACCGCGCGATGCAGTCGTATCGGCACACGTTTGGTGCCGACGGTGGCCCGGCACCGGAAGGATCGACCTCGATCATTCTGTCGCCGAACAACAGTTATCTGAGGGAATTCGAGGGCCGCGGGCGTTGAGCCTGCGGAACCTTTGAACCCCCGTTCATATTCAAGCATCATTCAGGACGGCGTCCCTACGGGGTACCTGTTTCGATTGATGAAACGAGAGGACAACATCTAGTGCGTTACGCCTACGCCATTACCAGTGCTCTTCTCCTCGGCGGTGCGACCGCGACGCTCGCGCTCCAGCCGAGCGGCGCGCAGGTCGCGCAGAACGAACCCGGCGCGATCCAAGCCGTCTCGCCAAAACCCGGCGCGCCGATGAGCTTCGCCGACATGGTCGCTCGGCTCCAGCCTGCGGTCGTCAACATCTCGACTAAGCAGACGATCGTCCAGAAGCAGCAGGCCAATCCGTTCGCGGGCACGCCGTTCGGCGACCTGTTCGGCGGCATGGGCGGCGGCGGCCAGGGTGGCGCGCCGGTGAAGCGCGAAGGCGCCTCGCTCGGCTCGGGCTTCCTGATCTCGCCGGACGGCTATGTCGTCACGAACAACCACGTGATCTCGCCAGGTGCGCAGGGTGCGACGGTCGATTCGATCACCGTGACGCTCAGCGACAAGAAGGAATATGTCGCCAAGGTCATCGGCAAGGATCAGGAATCCGATCTCGCGCTGCTGAAGATCGATGCGGCAAACCTGCCGTTCGTGAAGTTCGGCGATTCGAACGGCGCGCGCGTCGGCGACTGGGTCGTCGCGATCGGCGAGCCGTTCGGTCTCGGCGGCACCGTCACCGCGGGCATCGTTTCGGCGATCAACCGCGTCACCGGCCAAGGCGGCGCGTATGACCGCTTCATCCAGACCGACGCGTCGATCAACCAGGGCAATTCCGGCGGCCCGATGTTCGATCTCAACGGCAACGTGATCGGCGTGAACTCGCAGATCTTCAGCCAGTCGGGCGGCAACATCGGCATCGGCTTCGCGATCCCCGCGGCCGTAGCCAAGCCGATCATCGCTACCTTCATGAAGGGCGGTACGATCGAGCGCGGCTATATCGGCGTCCAGCTCCAGCCGGGCGGCACGATCAACGAGGATACCGCCGCGGCACTCGGCATCGCCAAGAACCAGGGTGAGCTGATCAACGACGTGACGGCCGGCGGCCCGGCGGCGAAGGCCGGCGTGCGCGCGGGCGACGTCGTGACCAAGGTGAACGGTCAGGCCGTGACGGTCGACCAGTCGCTGTCCTACCTCGTCTCGAACGTGAAGCCGGGTGCGACGGCTCGCCTCGACATCCTGCGCAACGGCAAGCCGGTAGTCGCCAATGTGGTCGTTGTGCCGCGTCCAAGTGCGGACAAGCTGGCGGCGGTGGTCGGCGGTGATGCCCAGGGCTTCGGCAGCGACGACGGCGATGACGGCGACGATTCGGCTACTCCCGCTGCACCGACCGCGGGCGCGGCGCTCGGCATCGGCGTGCAGCCGCTGACCCCGGCGATCGCGCAGGCGGTCGGCGTCGAGGCCAGCACGCAGGGCGTCGTCATCGCCGTGGTCGCGCAGACCAGCGATGCGTATGGCAAGCTCAAGCGCGGCGACGTCATCATCTCGGTCAACGGCACGCCCGTCCGCACCGCGGTCGACGTCCAGAACGCGGTCAATGTCGCCAAGGCAGCCGGTCGCCCTCAGGTCCTGTTGCAGGTCAAGCGCGGCCGCAGCCCGGCGACGTTCCTGCCGGTCAAGATCAAGTAATCCACGACCGACACGACTGACTTTCAAGGATCGTCGCTCCCCCGAGCGGCGGTCCTTTTTCTTTGCGGCGCGCGGGGTTAGGGTCGGCGCCGGATACAGAGGACGAGACCCATGACCGACGGCATCTTCATTGGCGCGAGCGTGGACGGCAAGCCGCGGACGCTCGAACTGAAGCGCGCCAACCGCCACGGCCTGATCGCGGGCGCGACCGGCACCGGCAAGACGGTGACGTTGCAGGGGATCATCGAGGGCTTCTCCGCGAACGGCGTGCCGTGCTTCGTCGCCGACGTTAAGGGCGACCTGTCGGGCCTGGCGATGGCTGGGTCGCCGACCACGAAGACGCACGCGACGTTTGCCGAGCGCGCCAAGGCGATCGGTGACGATAGCTGGGCCTATGCAGACAATCCGGTGCAGTTCTGGGACTTGTTCGGCGAACAGGGGCATCCGATCCGCACCACGATCAGCGAGATGGGGCCGCTGCTGCTGTCGCGGCTGATGGATCTGAACGAGGTCCAGGAAGGCGTACTGACGATCGCCTTCCACGTCGCCGACAAGGAAGGGCTGCTGCTGATAGACCTCGACGATCTCCAGGCGATGCTGACCGAATGCGCCGGCCGCGCGGACGAGTTGACGGTCACGTACGGCAACGTCTCGAAGCAGTCGATCGGCGCGATCCAGCGGTCGCTGCTCCAGTTGCGCACGCAGGGTGCGGAGAATTTCTTCGGTGAGCCGGCGCTTGAGATGAACGACTTCATCGGCGTCGACGACAAGGGGCGGGGGATCGTCAACATCCTCGCCGCGGACAAGCTGATGTCCTCGCCGAAACTGTATGCGACGTTCCTGCTGTGGCTGATGAGCGAACTGTTCGAGCACCTTCCCGAGGTCGGCGATCCCGACAAGCCGGTGCTGTGCTTCTTTTTCGACGAGGCGCATCTGCTGTTCGACGAAGCCCCGAAAGCGCTGTTGGAAAAGATCGAACAGGTCGTCCGCCTGATCCGCTCGAAGGGCGTCGGCGTGTATTTCATCACGCAGAACCCGATCGACATTCCCGACACGGTCGCGGGACAGCTTGGCAACCGGGTGCAGCATGCGCTGCGCGCGTTCACCCCGCGGGATCAGGCGGCGGTGCGCTCGGCGGCGGAGACGTTCCGGGCGAACCCGGGCGTCGACGTCGCGACGATCATTACCGAGTTGAAGGTCGGCGAGGCGCTGGTGTCGCTGCTTCAGGCGGATGGCGCGCCGACCCCGGTCGAACGCACGCTGATCAAGCCGCCCGCCTCGCGGGTTGGCCCGATCACGCTGGCCGAGCGCAAGGTGATGATCGAGACCGATGCGGTAGGCGCGAAATACGACACGCTCGTCGACCGCGAGTCGGCGGAGGAGTTGCTGGCGGCAAAGACGCTGGAGGCGAGCGCTGCTGCCGCCGAGGCGAAGGCGACGACCGAGGCGGAGAAGGCCGCGGCGGCGCAGGCGAAGCTTGATGCCAAGGCCGCGAAAGAAGCGGAACGCTCTCGCATTGCGGACCAACGCGAGGCGGACCGCCAGCAGCGCGAGGCTGACCGCGAGACGGCGAACTCGCCCTGGACGAATATGGCATCGTCGGCGACACGCGCGGCAAGTTCGTCGATCGGCCGGCAGGTGGCGAACGAGATCGGCAAGCAGGTGTTCGGGACGAAGTCGCGGCGGTCGTCGTCGAGCGGCGGTCTGGTCGGTACGGTGCTGCGCGGGGTTTTAGGCGGCCTCTTCCGGGGGTAGACTGCCCACATGATAAGGGGCCGAGCCGCCCCCAAACCAACATGCCACCCCGGCGAAGGCCGGGGCCCAATTGGGGAACGGAGGTAACGTCGGACGGCGCTCCGTTACATCGACCTTTCCAATTGGGCCCCGGCCTCCGCCGGGCTGGAAGCTAGTTTTCAAGGAGTCAGACATGTCCCTCGATTTCGAATCTGTCACCGACTGGACCGCCGTAGGCGAAGACAGTCTCGACGACGCGATCACACTCCGGCGCGCGATCCACGCCGATCCCGAGGTCGGGCTCCATTGCCCGCGCACCTCGGACAAGGTGAAGGCTGCGCTCGCCGGCCTCCCTCTGGAAATCCGCGAAGGCACCTCGACCACCGGCTTCGTCGCGATCCTCCGCGGCGGTCGCGCAGGCAATGCCGGCGGGAACGGTCGCACCGTGCTGCTGCGCGGCGACATGGACGCGCTGCCGATGCAGGAGGAAACCGGTCTGCCGTTCGCGTCGAAGATCGACGGCGCTATGCATGCTTGCGGGCATGACTCGCATACCGCGATGCTGGTCGGTGCGGCCAAGGCGTTGTGCGCACGGCGTGACGAACTGCCTGGCACGGTCGTCTTCATGTTCCAGCCGGGCGAGGAGGGGCATCACGGCGCGCGTCACATGATCGCCGACGGCCTGCTCGATGCGCCGCTGCCCGAGGCCGGGTTCGCGCTCCACATCTCGCCCAACATGCCGATGGGCCATGTCGTCAGCCGCGCGGGCACGCTGATGGCCTCGACCGACACGCTCCGCGCGACGATCACCGGCCGCGGCGGCCACGCGGCGATGCCGCACGACTGCCTCGATCCGTTGCCGATCGCCTGCGAGATCGTCACGGCGCTCCAGACTTATGTCGCTCGTCAGGTGGCGGTCACCGACCCCGCGGTGCTGTCGATCACCAAGCTCAACGCCGGCAGCGCGCACAACGTCATCCCGTCGACCGTCGAGATGCTCGGCACGATGCGGACGCTGTCGGAGCGGACGCGCGAGCAGGTCCGCGCGGCGTTCATCCGCATGGTCGAGGGCATCGCGGCCGCGCACGGCGCGGTCGGGACGCCGACGATCGAGGAAGGCTATCCGGTCACCGTCAACGACGAGCGCGCGACCGAGCTGATGAAGGCTTGCGCGACCGCGATCGGTGGCGAGGGCGCGTACCAGGTGATGCCGCCGATGATGGGCGCGGAGGATTTCTCGTACGTGCTGCAGAAGCTTCCCGGTGCGATGGCGTTCATCGGCGCGGCGCCCGAGGGTAGCGATCCGCGTACCAACCCGCCGCTCCACAACACGAAGATGACGATCGACGAACGCGTGATGGCGCACGGGATAGCGATGCACTGCGCGGTGGCGGAGCGGTTTCTGGCGAACGGGTTCGACTAAGAGCGCCTGTTGCTCCCCTCCCTGGAAGGGAGGGGCAAGGGGTGGGTCGGCGTCTGCAGATCCAGACGTTGATGGCTCGAACCGGCCGACCCACCCCCGACCCCTCCCTTTCAGGGAGGGGAGCAGAAGCTCAGTCTCTCGGCCGCGTTGTCTCGGCGTAGTTCGCCACCGCCGCCGCGGCCGCCTGGATCAATTTCTGGCGTTCGGGCATCGGTCGGATGGTATCGCCGATCATCACCGCGATCCCATATCGATGTCCATCGGGGGCGGTGAGGAGGCCGACGTCGTTGAAGCCGGCGTTGCGGCGGCCGAGGTCTTGGCCGGTGCCGGTCTTGTGCGCGATCTCCCAGCCGCCGGGCAGCGCCGCGCGCAAGCGAGCGCGGCCGGTTACCGAACGACCCATCGTGTCGAGCAGGATCTTGGTCGAGGTCTCCGACAACAGGTCGCCCTTCGCCAGCCGGGCAATCGCGTCCGCGATCGCGATCGGCGCGGCGCCGTCGGGTGGATTGCGGACATACGCGTTCAGCGCAGCCTCGCGCACCGCGGGCGACAGCCGGTTGCGCGCTGTCATGAAGCCACCATTGACCGCATAGGACGGCTGCCAGACCAGCCCCGCCGTGCCGCTTTGCAGCAGCCGCTCGCCCGGCCCGAACCGGATCGCGCCGAGTTGTTTGCGCGCGATCATCGACCGCACCGCGGATGGCCCACCGACACGCGTGAGCAACCGGTCGTTCGCCGTATTGTCGCTGTGCGTCAGCGCGCGCGTCAGCAATTCGCCGACCGTCGTCCGGTAGCCATCACCCTTGACCAGCATCGCGATCGGCTGGTGGAACAGCGTCAGATCCTGCGGCCGCACGACGATCGGTTCG
This sequence comes from Sphingomonas sp. Leaf230, assembly GCF_001421745.1. Lineage (GTDB taxonomy): Bacteria > Pseudomonadota > Alphaproteobacteria > Sphingomonadales > Sphingomonadaceae > Sphingomonas. Next base: position 146,063 of record NZ_LMKW01000001.1, read on the forward strand.
TCGAGGCGGATCTTGCCCTGGTCGCGCAGGTCCATCACTGTCATCGCGACCCAGAGCTTGCTGACCGACTGCTGCGGCAGCAACTGACGACCGCCGGCCTCGACCGTCCAGCCATCGTCGACCGCGCGTATCGCAATGCCAGCCTTGCCCTGGAACCCGCTTTGCAATTCCGAGATCGCGTTGACGAGACCGGCGGGCGCGGGGCGCGGCGTACGGGGCAGGGGCGGCGGCACCGGGATCGACACGAACCCCTCGGACTGATGCACCGGCGATACGGCGGGCGGGGTCGGCCGCGACGCCGATCCGCATCCGGCGAGCGCCGTGCCGAACAGGGCGGTTGCCAGAAGACGCTTGAACGCACTCGCCGATGTCATGATGGATTGAACGCCCTGCACTGAAGCATCGATCCTTATCCGTTGATCGGCCACGCGAAACTGCGGCGGCACGTCGCTGCGACGAAGCGCGCCGACGATGCGCCGAGCCGCCGTCATGCTAGGGAACGAGAACCGTATCGACCGCCTCGGGCAGCGTCTCGGGGTAGTCGAGCGTGAAATGCAGTCCGCGGCTTTCGTGCCGGTGCAGCGCGGATCGCACGATCAGTTCGGCTGTCTGGAGCAGGTTGCGCAGTTCGATCAGGTCGGGCGTGACGCGGAAATGCTGATAATATTCGGCGACCTCGTCGTTGAGCAGTTCGATACGGTGCTTGGCGCGTTCGAGCCGCTTGGTCGTGCGGACGATGCCGACGTAATTCCACATGAATCGGCGTATTTCGGTCCACGTCTGCTTGATCACGACCTCTTCGTCGGAGTCTGTGACGCGGCTTTCGTCCCACGGGCGGATCGGCGGGGGCGGGGGCAGCGAGTCCCACGCGGCTGCGATGCTGTCCGCCGCCGCTTCGCCGAACACGAAGCATTCGAGCAGCGAATTTGACGCGAGCCGGTTGGCGCCGTGCAGGCCGGACTCGGTGCACTCGCCTGCCGCATACAGGCCGGGCAGATCGGTCTTGCCGTGTTCATCGATTACGATGCCGCCGCACGTGTAATGTTGCGCGGGGACGACCGGGATCGGCTGCGTCGTCATGTCGATGCCGAGGCCGAGCAGCTTCTCGTGGATGTTCGGGAAGTGATGGCGGATGAACTCGGCGGGCATGTGGCTGATGTCGAGATGGACGTAGTCGAGCCCGTAGCGCTTAATCTCGGCATCGATCGCCCGCGCGACGATATCGCGCGGGGCGAGCTCCATCCGCGCAGGATCGTAATAGGTCATGAAACGCTTGCCGGTCGACGGGTTGATCAACCGCCCGCCTTCGCCGCGGACCGCCTCGGTGATCAGGAAATTCTTGACCTCCAGATTGTAGAGGCAGGTCGGGTGGAACTGCATCATCTCCATGTTCGAGACGCGCGCCCCCGCGCGCCACGCCATCGCAATGCCGTCGCCGGTCGCACCGCGGGGGGCGGTCGAGAACAGGTACGTGCGGCCCGCGCCGCCGGTCGCGAGGATCGTCGCGCGCGCGGTGTAGAGAGCGACGCGTTCGGTCTTGCGGTCGACCGCGTAGACGCCCCAGACGTTCCCCGCGCCCGAATACCGCTCCTCATGGCGGCCGGTGGCAAGATCGATCGCGATCTGGTCGGGCACCAGCGTGATGTTCGGGTGTGCTTCGGCGGCTTTCTGCAACGCTTCCTGCACCGCCCAGCCGGTCGCGTCGGCGACGTGGACGATGCGGCGATGGCTGTGGCCGCCCTCACGCGTGAGGTGGAGCGCGTTGCCTTCGGTCTCGAAGGGGACACCGAGGTGGGTAAGTCGCTCAATCGCGGCTGGGGCACCCTCGACGACCATCTCGACGATCGCGCGGTCGTTGAGGCCGGCGCCGGCGACCATCGTGTCCTCGACATGGTTCTCGAACGTATCGCCGGGTTCGAGCACCGCGGCGATCCCGCCTTGCGCCCAGGCGGTCGACCCTTCGTTGAGCGCACCCTTCGCTAACACCGTGACCTTGAAGCGGTCGGCGAGGTTGAGCGCCGCGGTTAGACCTGCGGCGCCCGAGCCGACGATCAGGATGTCGCTCGTCATGCGTTGGCGGCGCGGGTCAGGCTGAGGAAGACGTCCTCGAGATCGGGTTCCTTGGTCGAGACGTCGACGATGCCGAAGCCGCTGCCTTGGATCGCGGCGAGGACTTCGCCGGCGTTCACGCGGTCCTTCTTGTAGGTGATCTCGAGCGTCCGCGTGCCCTTGAGCGCGATCTTCTGGAAGCAGGCGTTGGCGGGGATGTCGGTCACGTCGCGATCGACGGTGACGGCGACGATCTTCTCCTGCGCCTTGCCGACCAGTTCGCGCGTCGGTTCGTTCGCGATCAGCCGGCCGTTGTTGATGATCGCGATCCGGTCGCAGAGTTCTTCGGCTTCCTCGAGGTAATGCGTGGTGAGAACCACCGTGACGCCGGCCTGGTTGAGGCTGCGGACATAGGTCCAGAGCTGTTGGCGCAGTTCGATGTCGACGCCAGCGGTCGGCTCGTCGAGGACGAGGACGGGGGGCGAGTGGACCATCGCTTTCGCCACCATCAGGCGGCGCTTCATGCCGCCGGACAGCGTGCGGGCATAAGCGTGCGCCTTGTCGTCCAGATGGACCGCGCGGAGCAGTTCCATCGTGCGGCGCTTCGCCTTGGGCACGCCGTAGAGTCCGGCCTGGATCTCGAGCGTCTCGAATGGCGAGAAGAACGGGTCGAACAGGATCTCCTGGTTGACGATCCCGATCGATGCCTTGGCGTTGCGCGGGTGTTCGTCGATGTCGAACCCCCAGATCGCGGCGCTGCCGTCGGTTTTATTGACCAGCCCGGCGAGGATGTTGATCAGCGTGGACTTGCCTGCGCCGTTGGGGCCGAGCAATCCGAAGATCTGCCCACGCGGCACGTCGAACGTCACGTCGTCGAGCGCGCGCTTGGGCGGCGCCGTGCCGACGGGCGCGTAGGTCTTGCTAAGGTTCTTGATGGCGATCGCGGCTTCGGTCATGCCAGCGGCATAGCGGCGGCGGCAAGGCGGGTCATCCCCTGACGATCAAAGAAGATCGGTTCGCGCAGAGGCGCAGAGAGCGCGGAGGAGTTGTATCGAGCCTGTCGGTCGGGAGACGCCACTATCTGCTTTGCGGTGGGTGATATGAAAGGTCGCTTCGCGACAAGCGGGACATCTCCGCGCCCTCTGCGCCTCTGCGCGAACCCATTCTTCCTTCTATCTCGCCGGCGCGCGCGGAAGAAGCAATTGCCCGGCTCGCGCGCGCTTGCTATCGCGCCCTGATGCATCCGCCGCTCGAAACCACCCGCGTCACCCACGCCCGCGTCGCCTGCGATGGCGCCACCGACATTCCCGGCGGCGCAGCGCTCGGCCACCCGCGCGTCTGGTTGCAGATCGACGAGACCGGTTATGTCGATTGCGGTTACTGCGACCGCCGCTTCATCCTCGTTGGCGGTGTCGCCGATGGCGCGGACCAGGCGACTTTGCGCGATCACGGGGATGGCGCAGGGCGCTAAGCCTCTTATATCTATCGGATGACGATAGCAGCAGACCCCCGTTCGTTCCTCTACCGCGATACCCTGGACCCCGAACAGGCGCAGGCGCTGACCGCCAAGGCGCTCGGCAAGGCCGATGACGGCGAGCTGTATCTTCAGTACCGCAAGGCCGAGGCATTCGGGTTCGACGACGGCCGGCTGAAGACCGCCTCGTATGATACAAGCTCGGGCTTCGGCCTGCGCGCCGTATCGGGCGAGATGACAGCTTTCGCGCATTCGAACGAGATGACCCCCGCCGCGATCCGCCGCGCCGCCGAGACGATGGCGCTAATCGAACCGGGTGTCGCCGCGAAGGCCGGCCCGCCGCAGGGCACCAACCAGCGCCGCTACACCGCCGCCGATCCGCTCGACCTCGTGCCGTTCGCGGATAAGGTGAACCTGTGCCAGACAATCGACGCTGCGGCGCGCGCGCGTGATCCTCGCGTCGCGCAGGTCTCGGTCAGCTTGTCGGGAACGTGGTCGGTCGTCGAGATCGTCCGCGCGGATGGTTTCGTAGCGACCGACGTGCGGCCGTTGGTGCGGCTCAACGTATCGATCGTCGCCGAACAGAATGGTCGTCGCGAGACGGGCAGCTACGGGATCGGAGGACGTTATCTCTACAACGACCTGTTCGAACCCGCGACGTACAACTGTGCGATCGATGAGGCGTTGTCGCAGGCGCTGGTCAACCTCGACTCGATCGCGGCACCGGCAGGCGAGATGACCGTGTTGCTCGGCAATGGCTGGCCCGGGATCCTGTTGCACGAGGCGATCGGTCACGGGCTCGAGGGCGATTTCAACCGCAAGGGGACGTCGGCCTTTTCGGGTCGCATCGGCGAGCGCGTTGCGGCAGAGGGCGTCACCGTAGTCGACGACGGCTCGCTCCAAGATCGCCGCGGGTCGCTGACGATCGACGACGAAGGCACGCCGACACGCGAGACCGTGCTGATCGAGGACGGCATCCTCAAGGGCTATATGCAGGATCGCCTCAACGCGCGGCTGATGGGCGTCGAGGCGACCGGTAACGGCCGCCGCGAAAGTTATGCGCACGCACCGATGCCGCGGATGACCAACACCTTCATGAAGGCCGGTAACGACGATCCCGCCGAACTACTGAGCCGGGTGAAGAAGGGCATCTTCGCCAAAGCATTCGGCGGCGGGCAGGTCGACATCGTGTCCGGAAAATTCGTGTTCAGCTGCACCGAGGCGTATCTGATCGAGGACGGCAAGCTGGGCGCACCGATCAAGGGCGCGACGCTGATCGGCGACGGCCCAAGTTCGCTGACCAAGGTGCGTGGTATCGGCAACGACTTTGCGCTCGACGAGGGCATCGGGATCTGCGGCAAGGGCGGGCAGTCGGTACCGGCTGGCGTTGGGCAGCCGACGTTGCTGGTCGATGGGCTTACGGTCGGCGGGACGGCGGCTTAAAGTCCGCCGATGACCATGTCGATTGCGGCCTTCAGATCATATTCGTAGTCGAGAAGCGAACCGATCTTTTCACCGAGTTGTCGGCTGTCGACGGCGCGTAGAAACTGGACAGCGACCCGATATTCCGTCTGATGCACCGTCACGAGTGGGTTGAGCCTCGACTGCGAAACCGACGGTTCGTCAGGCTGGCGTAATGGGGCAACGACCCGCGAGCGTAAGTCGCTTAAAAGATCGCTCTGGCAATTCACGACAAGCCCGTGACCGTCGATCGAATGGACGTCGAATTGCGCCATTTAGAGCGGCTCGAGGCCGGAAAGCGGAATTCCGTTCTCGTCGATCCATCGATTCTGCGCTTCGATCCATTGTCGATTCTCCTCCCTCCACCGCCGTTCGCGCTCGGTCTTGATTGCGCCGCGGAGTGCGGCTTCCGTGACGCGCGACAGGTTGACGCCCGCTTCCTTGGCAGCGGCGACAATGCCGGTATCAACGGACATATTTACCGATTTGCGCTTGCCGGTAGCGATAGGATCATGTTTCATGCGCACAAAGTATGCGCGTTGACGACGCGCGTCAATTCGGAGCCGAACGATGGACTTCTTCCCCGCGCTCACCGACGATCATCGCAGGTTCGTTGCCCGGCAGCCGGTATTTTTCGTCGCAACGGCCGCGGAAGGTGCGCGGATCAATCTCAGTCCCAAGGGCATGGACAGCTTTCGCGTACTCGATCCAAAGACGGTCGCGTATCTCGACCTCGGCGGGTCGGGGAACGAGACAAACGCACATCTGGGCGCGGACGGGCGCATCACGATCATGTTCTGCGCGTTCGACCAGCCCGCGCTGATCTTCCGCATCTATGGTAAGGGGCGTGCGGTGTTGCCGCAGGATGATGGCTGGGCTGACCTCTACGCGCAGTTCACGCCGTTGCCGGGCACGCGGCAGATCTTCGTGATCGATGTCGACGAGGTGCAGACGAGTTGTGGTTGGGGCGTGCCGTTCATGACGCTGGACCGTGAGCGGCAGACCTTGTCAAAATATTACGCCAGGCAGACTGACGCCGAGCGGATCGAGGAACTGGCGGGGCCGACGGCGAGCATCGACGGGTTACCGGTTCGGCTCGGCACAGTCTTGCCGGACCGCGTCGGCGCATGAGCTTGGTAGAACTGGGGCGGTACGGGCGCAACGAGGCGCACATCATCGTCGGGCGGCTGGAGAGTGAAGGCATCCCCGCGATCGCGTTCGATGGCGGGATGTCGATCATGGAGGGGAGCTGGCTGCTGATCCCGGTTCGCGTGATGGTCGACGAGGATGATCTCGACGAGGCTCGGGGGATTTTGGCGGGGTGAGCGGGTGCGTTAGGCGCTGATAGAAAGCCACCTGCCTAACCCCCGGATCGTCATTCCCGCGCAGGCGGGAACCCATACTGGCCAAGCTGGCGCGTCAATCGATAGCCCTTGAGCATATAGGTCCCGGCCTCCGCGGGGATGACGGCAAGTTGGGACCGCCGCGCCAATTACCAACGTATCGGAGGGCGGAGTCTCGGCCGCCCTCCGCCGAGATCAGCCCCCCGCGGTGACCCGCCAGATCGCGTTGCCGACGTCGTCCGCGACCAGCAGGCCACCGGTCTTGTCGGTGATGACGCCGACCGGGCGACCCTGCGCGTCGCCGTCCTTGTCTAGGAAACCGCCGAGCACATCGACCGGCTTCGCGTTCGCAGCCGGGAAGCCGGTGTCGCCGAAGGGCACGTAGACGACCTTGTAGCCCGAGACCGGCTTGCGGTTCCACGAGCCGTGCTCGCCGACGAACGCGCCGTTGGCGAACTTCGCGCCTAGCTTTGCATCCGCGGAGAAGGTCAGGCCGAGCGCGGCGACGTGCGGTCCGAGCGCATAGTCGGGGCGCTTGGCATATTGCTGGAGCGCGGGGTTCTTCGGTTCGACGCGGGTGTCGGGATAGCCGCCCCAATAATACCAGGGCCAGCCGAAATTGTCGCCAAACTCGACCTGCGTCAGGTAATCCGGCGCGAGGTCGGAGCCGAGCATGTCGCGCTCGTTGACGACGGTCCACAGTCCGCCCGACTTGGGGTTGATCGCCATGCCGTTGGGGTTGCGCAGGCCGGCGGCGTAGATCCGCCAGTTCTTGTCCTTGGGCCAGACCTGCAGGATGTTGGCGCGGTATTTCTCCGCGTCCATGCCGTTCTCGGCGATATTGGTCGAGGAGCCGACGCCGACATAGAGCGTCTTGCCGTCGGCCGCGGCGATCACGTTGCGCGCCCAGTGGTTGCCGCCGGGGTTGAGCTTGATGACGAGCTCGGGCTTGGCGGTGATCTTCGTCGCGCCGTCGGTGTACGGCACGCGGACCAGCGCGTCGGTGTTGCCGATATACAGCTGACCGTCGAGCAGCGTCATGCCGAACGGCGAGTTGAGACCGGTCATGAAAACCGACTTCGTTTCCGCCACGCCGTCGCCGTTCGCGTCGCGAAGCAGCGTTATGCGGTTCGCGGACGGCACGCCGGCGCCGGCGCGGCCCATCAGAACCTTCATCACCCAGCCGGTGATCCCGCCGCCTTCGCGCGGGGGCGAATTCGTCTCCGCGACCAGCACGTCGCCATTAGGGAGGCGGTACATCCAGCGCGGATGGTCGAGCCCGGTCGCGAACGGCTGGATCTTGAGGCCCGCGGCAGGCGTCGGCATCGCGCCGTTCTGCCAACCGACGACCTTTGCGACCTTGACGGTCGGGATCGTCTGGATGCGGGGATCGGTGATCTTGGGCAGCTTGCCGGCGACCTGGTCGACCGACAATTCCGCCGTGTCGGGCCAGGCGAGATAGGTGACGCCCGCGGCGATCACGAGCAGGATCAACCCAAGGACGATGAGGATATGTTTGCGCATGGAGGGAAGTTAGAACGGAGGCAGGGCCGGGGCAATGGATCATGGGCAAAAGGCCCTTCGATCCATTGCAGACGCAGCATCAGTCGTCGTCCTCAACCGGCACCACCGGCGGATGGAGGCGCAGGCGATTGATCCGCCGCTCGTCGGCGTCGATGATTTCGAGCTTCCAGCCACTTGGATGATCGACGCATTCGCCGATTTGCGGGACATGCCCCGCCAGAAGCGCCGCCAAGCCGCCCAGCGTGTCGATATCGCCGTCGACCTCCGCCAGACGCGGATCGATCAGTTCCGCGGCGTCCTCCAGCTCGGCGCGCGCGTCCGCATCCCACGCACCGCCTTCGATCGGCGTCATCAGTACCTGGGGTGCCTCGTCATGCTCGTCCTCGACCTCGCCGACGATCTCCTCGATCAAGTCTTCGAACGTCACGAGGCCTTCGGTGCCCGAATATTCGTCGAGCACGATCGTCAGGTGGACGTGCTTCTGCCGCATGTCCGCGAGGAGATCGAGCGCACCGCGCGACATCGGCGCGTAGAGCGGTTCGCGGATCAGCCCGGCGATCGAGGTCGGATGCTCGGCGCCGGTCGCGAGGATGTTGAAGACGTCCTTGATGTGGACCATGCCGATGATCGTATCGAGGTTGTCGCGGTACACCGGCAGGCGGCTATGGCCCGCTTCGGCGAACAGCTTGACGAGGTCGGCGAACGGCGTGTCCTCCTCGACCGCGATGATGTCCGCGCGCGGCACGCCGACGTCGCCGGCATCGCGCTCGCTGAAGTGGAGCAGGTTGCGGACCATCTGGCGCTCGAGCGGGGTGAGATCGCCCTTCGCATCGGGGCCGGGATCGCCCTCATGCCGGTCGATCGCATCCTCGAGCTGGTCGCGGAGGGATTCGTCTTGAGCACCGAAGATCAGGCCCTTGAGCCCGCGCCAGATACTGTCGCTACTATCGCCGTTACCGGCATTGGGGCCATCGGCCATCGTGGTCGTCAGTCCTCTGTTATCAGATAGGGGTCGTGGAGGCCCAAGGCGGCGAGCGCGGCGCGTTCGATCTGCTCCATGCCCTCGGCCTCGTCGTCGTCGATATGGTCATAGCCTAGCAGATGCAGCGTGCCGTGCACCATCAGATGCATCGCATGATCCTCGACCGAGATACCGCGCTCGGCCGCTTCCGCGACGCAGACGCCGTGCGCGAGAATGATGTCGCCAAGCAGGACTTCGCCATCGTCCGAATTCTGGCTGACCGTGTCGAGCAGGTCGGGCTGGACCATCGGGAAGGACAGGACGTTGGTCGGCTTGTCCTTCTGGCGGTACTGCTTGTTAAGGGTGTGAACCTCGTCGTCCGACGCGAGGCGGATCGAGATTTCGACGGTAGCTGCGCTCGTCAGCAGTTCGCCGTGCGGGGTCCGCTCGATCGCCGCGGTTGCTGCGCGCAGGGCGAGCGCGTCCCAATCCTGCTCGGGCCAGGGGGCGTCGGAAGAGAGCGCGATTTCGAGCATGCAGGTCCTTCAGGCGAGATCGGTCAGGGCGAAATCATTACCCTTGTAGAGAAGTTCCGCACCATGGGTTTTCGCGCAGGCATAGGCGAAACAATCGCCCATATTGAGCTTCGCGGGGTGGTTCCCTTTGCCATAGCGTTCATGCGCCATGATGGCCTCCCGGGTCTCGCTCTCGCCGATCGCAACGAGGCGGAGTGCAAAGTCGACTATGAACGTCTCGACTTCAGCATGCGCGACGGCAACGCCGACTTTGCGCTTGCGTGCCACGGCGCGGACCGTTTCCCATATCGACATCGCCGAGCACAATACCGCTTCAGCCTGACCGTACCGCTTCTCGAGGGAGAAGGCTTCAGGCTCGCCCGTCATGATCGCGACCATTGCGGAGGCGTCCATGAACGCGATCAATCGTCATCCTCGTCGTTGAGGGAATCGTAGAATGCCTTGTCCGCTTCCAACCCCGTCGGTTCGCCCAGCGGATGAGCCGCGCGCCAAGCTGCGAACCGGTCATGGATACTCGTGCGCTTTTCCGTCTCGAGCATACGCTTGCGGTGCAGGAGAGCGTCGTGGACGGCGGCTGTCTTGCTGGTGCCGAGCAGGCCAGCAACCTCACGCGCGAGATCGGCGGTATCGGCGTTCTTGATATAGAGCGATGCCATCGTTCGACTCCGGGGATATCCTGAAGATATACTTCAGGATATCCCGAGCATCAACCATCGGTTCCTTCATAGGCCTCGACCACGCGGCCGACGATCGGGTGGCGGACGACGTCGCCGACGGTGAAGCGGCACATCGAGATGCTCTCGACACCTTCCAGCCGCCGGACCGCATCCGCCAGGCCGGACGCCGCGACGCCGCCGGGAATGTCGACCTGCTTCGGATCGCCGCAGATCACCATGCGACTGTTCTGGCCGAAGCGGGTGAGGAACATCTTCATTTGTGCGGGCGTGGTGTTCTGCGCTTCGTCGAGGATGACGAAAGCATCGGCGAGCGTGCGACCGCGCATGAAGGCGATCGGGGCGACCTCGATTTCGCCCGATGCGATTCGGCGTTCGACCTGTTCCGCGGGGAGGCAGTCGTAGAGTGCGTCGTAGAGCGGGCGGAGGTACGGATCGACCTTTTCCTTCATGTCGCCGGGGAGGAAGCCGAGGCGTTCACCGGCTTCGACTGCGGGACGCGACAGGATGAGGCGCTGGACGCTGCCGTTGATGAGCTGCTGCACGGCTTGCGCGACCGCGACATAGGTCTTGCCCGTACCTGCCGGCCCGAGCGCGAAGATCATGTCGTTGTTGGCGAGCTCGCGCATGTAATGCGCCTGCGCCGGCGTGCGCGGGACGATCGTCTTTTTTCGGGTGCGGATCATGATCGGCGGGGCACCGCCGCCACCGGCATCGGCGCGGATGATGCCTTCGAGAACGGGTTCGTCCGCCATCGCGATCGACGCGTCGACCAAGCCCGCGTCGACGTCCTCGCCGCGCTGGATGCGGGCGTAGAGATCGTGGAGCACGTCACGCGCCTTGGCGACCTGTTCGGCGGTGCCCTCCAGGCCGATCTTATTCCCTCGTGCGGTGATGTAGACGCCGAGGCGATTTTCGAGCGCTACCAGGTTCTGGTCGTACTGGCCGAAGAGCCGGACGAGCAATTGGGGCTTGTCGAACAGCAGCTCGACTCGGGCGCGGTCACCGGACTGGGCGGGAACGGGTTTACGGCTCATACGGTCCTTTCAGGGTGTCAAAGGTTACGCCTGGAAGCGTCGAACCGTAACCTTTGAAAGGAAGATGAGCACGCCAAGCGACGCGTTCAAGCCGCGCCGGGGCGCTGGCCGAGAGACGATTCGAGTCGCGTGGGCGAAGCTGCATCGGGGGCGAGTGTGACAGGCGATCCGTAGGTAGGACAGCGAAATCGCGGGGGGGGGGGGGGGACGCCGTTGCGATCCTCCCCCGCAAGGGGGAGGTGGCGCCGAAGGTGTCGGAGGGGGAGGACACGGATCCATGCGTTGGCGCTTGCCTCCCCCTCCGTCAGGCAAGCGCCTGCCACCTCCCCCTTGCGGGGGAGGATCAGATTGGGGCTCAGGCTGCTTCTGCGATCCGTTCGATCCCGGTGAGGGAGTTCGGGCCGGCCGCCGCCAGCGTGACTTCCACCAAGTCGCCGATCGCGTGGTCGCCGATCAGGTGGACCGATTGCAGCCAGGGGGACTTGCCGATCAATTGGCCGGGGAGCTTGCCGGCGCGTTCGAGCAACACAGAGCAGGTTCGGCCGACGGTGGCGGCGTTGAAGGCGTGCTGGTCGCGGTTGAGCGCGGCCTGGAGGCGCTGGAGGCGTTCGTCCATGACCGATTCTGGTACTTGCTCGACGATCGACGCGGCGGGGGTGCCGGGGCGGGGGCTGTATTTGAAGCTGTAGGCCTGCGCGTAGCCTACCGCGTCGACGAGGCTGAGCGTGTCCTCGAACTCGGCGTCGGTCTCGCCAGGGAAGCCGACGATGAAGTCGCCCGAGAGTGCGATGTCGGGGCGGACTTCGCGGACGCGGTCGAGCAGGCGGAGGTAGGAATCGCGGGTGTGGCTGCGGTTCATCGCCTTCAAGACGCGATCGCTGCCGGCCTGCACGGGGAGGTGGAGGAACGGCATCAGGCTCTCGATGTCGCGGTGCGCGTCGATCAGGCCTTGGGTCATGTCGTTGGGGTGGCTGGTGGTGTAGCGGATGCGCGCGAGGCCGGGGATGCGGTCGAGATCGCGGATCAGGTCGTGCAGACCGCGCTCGTTTTCGCTCCACGCGTTGACGTTCTGGCCGAGCAGCGTGATCTCGCGCGCGCCGGCGTCGACCAGCGCCTTGGCTTCGTCCACGATCGCCGCGAACGGGCGGCTGATTTCCGCACCGCGAGTGTAGGGGACGACGCAGTAGGTGCAGAATTTGTCGCAGCCTTCCTGCACGGTGAGGAACGCCGAGGGGGCGACCTTCCGACGCGAGGGGAGCGCGCCGAACTTCGACAGCAGCGGCATATCGGTGTCGAGCGACGGCGTACCGGCGGCGGCCTTCGCGACGAGATCGGGGAGGTTGTGATAGGCTTGCGGGCCTACGACGATATCGACCTTGGCTCGGGTGAAGATTTCCTCGCCCTCGGCTTGTGCGACGCAGCCGGCGACCGCGATCATGGGCGTCTTGCCGGACTTGCGGCGCTGGTCCTTCCGCAGGCGGCCGATGTCCGAATAGACCTTTTCGGTGGCGCGTTCGCGGATGTGGCAGGTGTTCAGGACGACTACGTCGGCGTCGACTGCGTCGGCTTGCGTGAGGCCCTGGGCGGCCATGAGTTCGGCCATGCGCTCGCCGTCGTAGACGTTCATCTGGCAGCCGAAGGATTTTACGTGGAAGGTTTTGGGAGGGGACATAGCCGCGTCCTACCAAATTTCCGCGCGCGGGGGGAGGGGGCGTTGCTCCTGCCTGTCACACGGCGCCAACCATGGAAAGGGGCGCCACCCCGGCGGAGGCCGGGGCCCAGTTGGGGGACGTTGCTGACTAAAGTCTGCCGTCCGTTACAGCGACCTTTCCAACTGGGCCCCGGCCTTCGCCGGGGTGGTGTTCTTCTGTCGGGAAGCGGTCGCGCTTCCTTGTTCTCCCGCGAAGGCGGGAGTCCAGTCTGGGTCCCCGCCTTCGCGGGGAAACATTCTTTGGCCGTGGCTTACAGCGCTTCCATGCGGCGGCGGGCTTCGGCGGCTATGGCTTTTCGGTCGCCGTATTCTGCCGGGTCGAACGGTTCGGCGAAGTTCAGTGTGGCGACGAATGTGCCCCGACGCTTGAGCACGCGGGCGGCGTGGTGTTGGCCGGGCTCTTCGCCGACCCAGGCGAGTTCGTCGGTGGCCGCGCCATAATCGATGCGGACGGGTTGCACGTGGACGCTGGGTGGGGGCGGGTCGAGGGCTGCCAGCAACGCGGCCTTGAAGGGAAGGAGCGTGGTGCCATCTCCGGTCGTGCCCTCGGGGAAGAGGGTCACCGGCCAGTCTGCCGCCAACGCGTCGCGGATCTGGGCGATCTGGGCGGTTACGGCCATGCGGTCGGCGCGGCTCACGAAGATGGTGTGGTTTAGCGTGCAGAGCCAGCCGACCAGCGGTGCGCTGCGGAGTTCCGATTTCGCCACGAACGCAGTGCCGGTGGCACCGGACAGAAGCAGGATGTCGATCCAGCTCAGGTGGTTCGAGACGAAGACGACGTCGTGGCGTAACGGGGTGCCGGCGACGTGCGCCCTGGCGCCGACGATACGCGCGACCAATCCGAGAAAGCGGGGCGGCCATGGCGACTTCCGCCCGAACAGCCGCCACGTCCCGTGCACCGCCAGCGCGAGAATCAGCGCCAGCAACAGCGCCGCCAACCGCGCGCCAAGGCGGATCCGGCCGATCGCGTCAGTCCTTGCGAGTAAGTGCGACGCCGTAGAGTTCCATGCGGTGATCGACCAAGCGGAAGCCGAGCTTCTCCGCGATCGCCTTCTGCAACTGCTCGAGTTCGGGATCGACGAATTCGATCACCTTGCCGCTCTCGACGTCGATCAGGTGATCGTGATGCGCTTCGGGCGCAGGCTCGTAGCGCGCGCGGCCGTCGCCGAAATCGTGGCGGTCGAGGATGCCGGCTTCTTCGAACAGGCGGACGGTGCGGTAGACCGTCGCGATCGAGATGCCGGGGTCGATCTGCGACGCGCGCTCGTAGACCTTCTCGACGTCGGGATGGTCGTCAGCCTCGGACAGCACGCGCGCGATGACGCGGCGCTGCTCGGTGATGCGCAGGCCCTTCTCGTTGCAGAGTGCTTCCAGATCGATTTTGCGCGGCATGTGTCGTTCCCTCGTTGAGTGCCATGTAGGGCCTCCGCGCTGTTGCGAAAAGGGATAGTGACTCGCAATAAGCCTTAGCTGTTGATATCTTTCGAATATGTATGTGCGTCGTAGGCGACACCGGTCTTGCCGCGGTAATACGCGCGGCGTTCGCCGACCTTGGTGAAGCCGTGCGCGTCGTACATCTTGACCGCGTCGTTGCCCGCCCGGACCTCGAGATGGAGCTTTGCGATGCTACCGACCGAGCAATCGGCGATCGCCGCGCGGATGAGCGCCGTGCCGACGCCGCGGCGTCGATGGTCGGGGGCGACCGCGATCAGGAGGAGTTCGGCTTCGTCGGCGACTGACCGGGTCATCGTGAAACCGGCGGGGAAATCGTCGACGAACGCGAGCGTGAGGTGGACGCCGGTCAGCGCGAGCACGCCGAGGCACTGGCTGCGCGTCCAGGCCTCACCGTAGCTCGGGTCGAACGCGTCGGTCATCAACGCGTCGACGATCGCGAGATCGCGCGCGTCGCCGGTGCGGAGCGTGACGGTGCGCGTGGCGGCCTGGCGGGTGGCCATTATCTCGGGACCGACGGCTTGGCGTCGGGCGCGCGGCCGTAGATCGGACTTGGCGGGAGCGCAGTTAGTTCCGAGGGGAGCAGGATCGCGGAGGCTGCGTCGGGAAGCGCTTCGGTGAGGTCCAAGCCGTCGTCGAGTGCGGCGAGCCAGCGGATGCCGTTGCCGACTGCGCGCCGCCCTGCCAGCGCGGCGAGCGCGGCGTCGGGCTTCAGCGATACCATGTCGGATCGCGGCGACAGATCGGCGGAGAAGGCTTGCATGAAGACCTCGCCATGCCCGCCTTCCATGATCACCGCAATATCGTGGGTTGGTCGCGCGGCGAAACCGGCAGCGGCGATAAGCGGGAGAGAGGAAAATCCTGCGATTTCCACGCCCCAGCCGAGCGCGAGGCCACGCGCGGCGGCGATGCCTACGCGGACGCCCGTGAAGCTGCCGGGGCCGCAATCGACGATGATGCGGTCGGCTCGGCCACCGTTAGGGAGTTCGGCGATCATTGGGATGAGGCGCTCGGCGTGGCCGCGGCCGACGACTTCGTGCGCGCGGGCGATGACGGCGCCGTCTTTGATGAGGGCGACCGAGCAGGCGGTGGTGGATGTTTCGATGACTAAAGTGCGCACGTCTTATTCCCTCTCCCCCTCGGGGAGAGGGCTAGGGTGAGGGGCAGCCAAGCAGTGCGTCGCCTGGAACAGCCCCTCACCCAACCCTCTCCCCGAGGGGGAGAGGGCTATTTATCAAGCGATGCTGTTGAACTTCGCGAAATCGGGGCGGGGCGAGCGGGCGTAGATCGTCGCGGGGTCGCCGTGGCCGAGCGTCGAGATGAAGTTGGTCCGCACCGCAGGCGTGTCGTGGAAGAACGCCGCATCGACCTTGCCCGCGTCGAAGCCCGACATCGGCCCGGTATCGAGCCCGAGCATCCGCGCCGCTATGATGAAATACGCGCCCTGCAACGTCGAGTTGCGGAACGCGGACGCCTCGCGCAGTTCGGCGTTGCCGTCGAACCACGACTTGGCGTCAGCGTGCGGGAACAGCTCGGGCAGGTGTTCGTGGAAATTGGTGTCCATGCCGATGATCACCGACACGGGGGCATTGAGGATCTTCGGCTGGTTCTGCGCGCTACACGCGTCGGCCAGCTTCTGCTTGGCCTCGTCGCTGGTCACCCAGATCAGGCGCGCGGGGAGCTGGTTGGCCGATGTCGGGCCCCACTTCATGAGGTCCCAGATCGCGTGCAGTTCGGACTCGGCGACCGGCTGGTCGGTGTAGCCGTTATAGCTGCGGGCATCGCGGAAGACGGCGTCGAGGACGGTGTCGTCGAGTTTCTGACGCATCAGACGGCTCTCACTTCGGTGACTTCGGGGACGTAGTATTTTAACAGCTGCTCGATGCCGTTCTTCAGCGTCGCGCTCGAAGACGGGCAGCCGGCGCAGGCGCCCTGGAGCTGGAGGAACACCTTGCCCTTGTCGAAGCCGCGATAGACGATGTCGCCGCCGTCGTTTGCCACTGCAGGCCGCACGCGCGTGTCGATCAGTTCGCGGATCTGCGCGACGATGTCGGCGTCTGCGGGGTCGTCACATAGCGCCGGCTCGTCCGACGGCACCGAGAAGCCGGCGCGCGCGGGCTTGAACAGCGGCATCGCGGCGGAGAAGTGATCGAGCAGGATCGCTAGCACGTCGGGCTTCAGGTCAGACCAGGCGGTGCCGGGCGCGGCGGTGACCGAGACGAAATCGCGGCCGAAGAACACGCCGGTGACGTCGCCGAGACCGAAGATCGCGTCGGCGAGCGAACTCACCTCGGCTTCCTCTGGGGTGGCGAAGTCGCGCGTGCCGGCTTCCATGACGGTGCGTCCCGGGAGGAACTTCAGCGTCGACGGGTTGGGAGTGGATTCCGTTTCGATGAGCATGAGGGGCATGTGGCCCGAAGGGCGCGGGGGATCAAGCGCGGAACGGGAAACGGTTTCTTTCGGGGGGTGAGGGCATTCCGGCTACCTCATTCGCGCCGGTACTGCGCTCCGGCTGTCCGACAGCGCGATCCATGGAAATTGCGTCAAGGGCTTACGCTGCGAGCGGTAGCGGCGGACCTCACCGCTTGGTCCGTAGCTTCTCGGCCCAGCGGGTGAGCATTGCATCGTTGGCGACGATCCAGTCCTCGGCCAGCGTGGTGAGAGCGGCGAGATACGCGGCACTCGAATTGTCCAGTCCGCCATCACCAGGGGGCAGCGCAAAATCGGCGCGGTCATACGCGGCGATGTCCAGCCGTCGGGCCTGATAGGAGATCGTGCTGGAGCTCGCCTGCATCAGGATCGAGAAGATCGGCACGCCCCGGAACGGGTTCACCCAGCCGAGGAACGACCAGTTCCGCGCGGAGGGATAGGGGCGATCGGACCGGCCCGTACCCAGCGACAGGATCTCGATGTCGCCGAGATGCCAGCCGAGCTTGCGCCCCTCGATGATCGCCGCGATCGTCGGATCATTGGCGAACACGCCGCCATCGACCATCAACAGATCCGGTTCCACCTTGGTGGGATCGTCGATCGCCGCCGGTTTGAAGAACGTGGGCGCCGCCGATGTCGCGCGTGCGGCGATATGTAGCAGGAAAACCCGCTCGGGGATGCCGGGCTTCCGGTTATAGTCGGGGCCGCCGGCCATAAACACTGCCTTGCGCGCCAGCAGGTCATACGCCGGAATGACGATATTCGTCAGCGCGTCGCGCGTCGTCACGCGTGTGCCGATCCGCGCCGCCAGGATCCGCTCGAGCGGCCGGGCGCTATAGGGCCAGCCCGGTACGCGAAGGGGTATGCCGAAGATGTGCGGGAATATCCGCTTGCTCTCGTTGCGGTAGAGATCGACGAGGTCGCTTGCAGTGCAGGCGGCCTTTTTCGGATCCGCATCGCTGGGGGCGGTGAGGCCGGCGGCGATGATTCCACCGGTCGACGTGCCGGCGATCAGATCGAAACAGTCGTGCAGTGGCCGGCCGATCCGGCGCTCCAGCTCGGCAAGGATCAGCGCGGGGATCAGTCCGCGCGTCCCGCCGCCATCGATCGTCAGGATGAATCTCGGTCTCGCACGATCACTGTCCACGACGCCTTCTCCCACTGCTGGGCCGAGCGTATCAGTAGACGACCGCAACGACGTCCGGAGATCGGTCCGGATCGGTGCAACCTCTCACGCGGGATCGCTCAGACGTCGAGCTGTTTCACCGCGGCGTTCCAGCTGCCGATGTTGCGGACCGCGTCCTGGACAAAGGCGGAGCGGCGAACGACGCCCAGGAACAGGTCGGCGATCCACTTGCCGGGGTTGCGCAGGGGGCGCTCGAACTGGATCAGCAACACGACGCGGGTGCCGGTCGTGTCGTTCCAGACCTCGTGCTGGTAGGTGTCGTCGAATACGAGCGTCTCGCCTTCCGCCCAGCGGACCGTGCGGTCGTGGACGCGCATGCGGACGTCGCCGTCGCGCGGCACGATCAGGCCGAGGTGGCAGGTGATGAGGCCCTTGGTCACGCCGCGGTGCTCGGGGATGTGCGTGCCCGGCGCGAGGATCGAGAAGAACGCGCTGTTGAGGCCGGGAATGCGCGCAACGGCTGCTGCGGTATGTGGGCAGCGCGCGAGGCTCTCCACGATCGGGTAGCCGTAGCCATACAGGAAGAATGAGCGCCATTTGTCGACCTCGGCGATCGAGCGGTGGTCTGGCGAGATCGTCGCGAGGCTGGGTGATGCTTCGCCTTGCAGCGCGACGCGGACGGCCTCGTCGCGGATCGCGGCCCAGTTCTCGCGCAGGCCCGCCGTCCAGGCGAAGTCGCGGACGTCGAGCACCGGATCATTGGCGACCAGCGAGGACGAGGCGATCATGCGATCGAACACGCCACGCAAGTGCTTGCCGACGCGGATGATCAGTGGGCGGTTGGCTTCGGCGACCATCGGCACGCCGGGTTTGGGCGCGCCGGATATGATTTTCAGATCGGGCACCCGGGCGCCGCGGTGTGCTGCCGGCCCGCCCGAATCCCGCCACAATGAACACTGTCCCAGTTCGTGGCCCAGTTCGTGCCCCAGTTCGGCTTCGACCGTCATCTCTACCCTGCATCCAGGCGCGCGGTGGCGCCGATCCCCTTGTTCGGACACGATATACCGGCAGTGTTGGACGAAATGATGGCACCGCGAGCCCGGCGCCGAGGCAGGGCACTGGCGAGCGACGCCCGCGACCGCTACAGGTGAACCATGGTGTCCTTTTCGCGCTTGTACCGCGCTCCCGTCCTCCTCCCGGTCATCCTCGGCCTCGCCATTCCGGCGAGCGGCCAGATGGCGACGCAGCAGGCCGTATCCACCCCTGCAAAGGAAGCGCCGACGCTTCCCGAGCTGCCGGGGATCGATACGACCGCGTGGCTGTACAAGGGCAGCGATCTCACGCGGGATCCGGAGTGGAAGTTCGGCGCGTTGCCCAACGGCATGCGCTTTGCGGTGCGCAAGAACGGCGTGCCGCCGGGCCAGGTGTCGGTGCGCGTGCGGATCGATGCGGGGTCGCTGAACGAGACCGACAGCGAGCGGGGCTTCGCGCATTTCATCGAACATCTGTCGTTCCGCGGTTCGGAATACGTGCCGGATGGTGAGGCGAAGCGCGTGTGGCAGCGGTTCGGGGCGACCTTCGGGTCTGATACCAACGCGCAGACGACGCCGACTTCGACCACCTTCAAGCTCGACCTTCCGTCGGCGACCGAAGCGGGCCTCGACGAGAGCCTGAAGATCATGTCTGGCATGATGGAGAAGCCGGTCATCACCGACGCCTCCGTTACCGCCGAGCGGCCGGTCGTGCTGGCCGAACAGCGCGAGCAGCCGGGGCCGCAGGTGCGGTTCGGCGATGCGATCCGCGCGACGTTCTTCGCCGGGCAGCCGCTCGCGGATCGCTCGCCGATCGGCAACATCAAGACGCTCGAGGCGGCTACTGGTGCGACCGTGAAGGCGTTTCACGATCGCTGGTATCGGCCGGAAAACACCGTCGTCATCATCTCGGGCGACATGGATCCGGCGCTGTTCGGGCGGCTGATCGTCAAGAACTTCGCGGACTGGAAGGGCATCGGGCCGTTCGTGCCGGCGCCCAGCTTCGGCAAGCCCGATCCGAAGGCGCCGGTCTCCGCGACGATCGCCGAGCCGGCTATTCCTGCGGTGGTGACACTCGGCGTGGTGCGGCCTTGGGAGTATAAGGACGACACCGCGATCATGAACCAGAAGCGGCTGGTCGACGTGCTCGCGACGCGGCTGATCAGTCGTCGTCTGGAAACGCGGGCGCGTGCGGGCGGGAGTTTCCTGCAGGCGGGCGTGTCGATCGACGACGTGTCGCGATCGGCGAACCTGACCAGCGTCAACATCGTGCCGATCGGCACCGACTGGGAAGCGGCGTTGAAGGACGTCCGCGCGGTGATCGCCGATGCGCAGACCAACGCGCCGAGCCAGGCCGAAGTCGACCGCGAATATGCCGATTTCGACACGATCATGCGGACCAGCGTCGAGACCGCCAAGGTCGAGGCGGGCTCGAAGCAGGCGGACGACATGGTCGGTGCGCTCGACATCCGCGAGACCGTGGCCGGGCCCGAGACGTCGTACAAGATTTTGCAGGACGCCAAGGCGAAGGGCATGTTCACGCCTGCCACGCTGCTCGCATCGAGCAAGGCGATTTTCGAGGGCACGGCTACGCGCGCCCTCGTGAATACGCAGACGCCCGATGCCGGGGCTGCGAACAAATTGGCGACCGCTTTGAAGGCTGACGTATCGGGGCTTGCCGGCAAGCGTCGTGCGCAGGCTGCGGTCGACTTCTCGAAGCTGCCGTCGCTCGGCAAGCCGGGTGTCGTCGCGAGCCGCGAGAAGATTACGGCGTTCGACATGGAGCAGGTGAACTTGGCCAACGGGACGCGCGTGCTGCTGTTCCCGAACGCGGGCGAGACCGGGCGCGTGTATGTGCGCGTGCGGTTCGGTGGCGGTTATACGGCGATCCCGTCGAACCGGCCGACGCCGGCGTGGGCGGGTGATCTCGCTCTGGTGGCGGGGGGTATCGGCAAGCTCGACCAGGGCGATCTCGACCAGCTGACGGCGGGGCGGCGGATCGGGCTCGACTTCGGGATCGACGACGATGCCTTCACGCTGAGCGCGATCACGTCGCCGGCGGATTATGCCGATCAGTTGCGACTGATGGCGGCGAAACTCGCGTTCCCGGCGTGGGATCCGGCACCGGTGGCGCGTGCACGCGTGGCAGCGCTGGCGGGGTTTGCGGGGTATGATTCGTCACCTGATGGCGTGTTGTCGCGGGACCTCGAAGGTCTGCTGCGGGCAGGCGATCCGCGTTGGGGTACGCCGTCGAAACCGACCGTCGAGGCGCTGAATGCGAAGGACTTTCGCGCGTTCTGGGAGCCGATCCTGAAGACCGGACCGATCGAGGTCTCGATCTTCGGCGACGTGAAGACCGAGGATGCGATCGCTGCAGTGGCGAAGTCGTTCGGGGCGATGAAGCCGCGGACGGCGGTGTCGACGGTCGGGGCGCCGGTTGGCTTCCCGGCGCATAACGCGACGCCGGTGATGCGGGCGCATACCGGGCCTGAGAACCAGGCGGCGGCTGTGATCGCGTGGCCGACGGGTGGCGGGATCGACAACATCGTCGAGGCGCGGCGTCTCGACGTGCTGGCGCAGGTGTTCAGCGACCGCCTATTCGAACGGTTGCGGCAGGCGGCGGGCGCGAGCTACAGCCCGAACGTGTCGAGGCAGTGGCCTGTCGGGATGAACACCGGCGGGCGGATGGTCGCGATCGGGCAGGTGGCGCCGGACAAGGTGTCGTTCTTCTTCCAGATCGCGCGGCAGATTGCGGCGGAGCTGGTGTCGACGCCGATCGCGGCGGACGAGCTGGACCGGATTAAGAAGCCGATGGGGCAGTATATCCTGCGCGCCTCGACCGGGAACCAGTTCTGGTTGCAGCAGCTCGGCGGGGCGACGTTCGATCCGCGGCGGATCGCGGCTACGCAGCGGATCGCGAGCGATCTGGTGGCGACCACGCCGGTGGAGTTGCAGGCGACGGCGGCGAAGTATCTGCGGCCGGAGAAGGATTGGACCATGGCCGTGGTGCCGGCTGCGACTTCGGCGAAGAAGTAGCCGGACCTTCCTTCTGCTCCCCTCCCTGAAAGGGAGGGGTCGGGGGTGGGTTGCCGTCCGTAACACGATCGGCCAGCCTGTCGCGTATGGCCCGCGTTGTACCTTTGATGACTATCCGCGCTCGCTCGTTGCGGACGCATGCGACGGAGACCGAGCGTCTGATTTGGCACAGGCTGAGCGGTGTCCGCCCCCGCTTCACGCGGCAGTTCGTGGTCGGGCACTGCATCATCGATCTCGCCTGTCGCAGTGTGAAGCTGGCAATCGAGTTCGATGGAAGCCAGCATATTGGCTCGCAGTCAGATATCGAGCGAACTGCTTTCCTTGAAGGACTCGGGTGGCGCGTGATCCGGTTCTGGAATTCTGACGTTGCTATAAACCCGGACGGCGTCGCCGAGGTGATCTTGGCGAAGGTCGGTGGGACTCACGGGCCTACCCACCCCCGACCCCTCCCTTTCAGGGAGGGGAGCAGATAGGCAGCCGGGCGCTCAGCTTTTGTACAGCGCGTCCAGCCTCTCGCCGTAGGCCTGTTTCAGGACGTGGCGGCGGATCTTCAAACTCGGCGTCAGTTGCTCGTTCTCGATCGTGAACGGACCATCCGCAAGCACGAACCGCCGCACCCGCTCTGTCACCGTCAGGTCCTTGTTCACCCGCTCGACCGCGTGGCCGATCGCCGTGCGGAACTCGCTGTTCTCCGCCAGTCGCGCGAAGCTGCACGCGTCGCCGTTCTTGGCGCACCATTCCTGCGTCCATTCCGGATCGGGCACGATCAGCGCCACCATGTAGGGCCGCTTGTCGCCGGCGATCATCGCCTGCGCGATCTCGGGCTGGAGCGTGAGCATCCCCTCGACCTTCTGCGGGGCGACGTTCTCGCCCTTGTCGTTGATGATCAGGTCTTTCTTGCGATCGGTGATGCGGATCCGGCCGCGGTCGTCGATCTCGCCGATGTCGCCGGTGTGAAGCCAGCCGTCCTTGAGCACTTTCGCGGTCTCGGCGTCGTTGCGCCAATAGCCGTGCATGACGAGTTCGCCGCGGACCAGGATCTCGCCGTCCTCGGCGATGCGGACCTCGGTGTCCTTGAGCGCGGGGCCGACCGAGTCCATGCGGACGCCGGCGTTGGGGCGGTTGCAGGAGATGACGGGCGCGGCCTCGGTCTGGCCATAGCCTTGCAGGAAGGTGAGGCCGAGTGCCTCGAAGAACAGGCCTACCTCGGGGTTGAGCGGCGCGCCGCCGGAGATCATCGCTTTCAACCGGCCGCCGAACTTTTTCGAGATCTTCGGCTTGAAGAGGGTGGCGACGGCAGCCTGCATCGGGCGGTCGATCAGCCGCAGGCGGCCGGCGTAGCGCTTGCCGCCGATGTCGAGCGCTTGGCGCAGGAGGTAGGCCGAGGCGCCGCCCTGTTTCTCGATCGTCTTCGAGATGCGCGTGCGGAGGACTTCGAACAGGCGGGGGACGACGAACATGATCGTCGGGCGCGTCTCTTCGATGTTGGCGGCGAGCTTCTCCAGGCCTTCCGCGTAGTAGATCTGGCCGCCGAGCGAGATCGGGAAATGCTGGCCGCCGGTGTGTTCGTAGGCATGGCTTAGGGGCAGGAAAGACAGGAAGACCTCGTCGTCCCAGCCGAAATCCTCGGAGATCACTGAGGCGCAACCGGCGCAATTGTGGAGGATCGCGCCGTGGTGCTGCATCACGCCGCGTGGCGCGCCGCCGGTGCCCGAGGTGTAGATGATGCACGCGAGGTCCTCGCGTTCGAAGTCAGCGCGGGCGGCGGCGGTCTCGGGGGCGGTCTGGTGCGCGGCGATCAGTGCGTGCCAGTTGTGGAAGTCGATCGAGGCGGGGACCTTCATGTCCTCGAGCCCGATCACCGTGTGCGCCTGGTTCGAACGGAGGACCGCGGGGAGGAGCGTCTTCGCGAGCTTCGCGGTCGAGACGATGATCGCGCAGGCACCGGCATTCTCGATGATGTGGAGGTGATCGCGCTCGGTGTTGGTGACGTAGGTCGGCACCGTGATGCAGCCGGCGGCCATGATCGCGAGGTCGCTGAGGCACCATTCGGGGCGGTTCTCGGCGACCAGCATGACGCGGTCGCCGCGCTTGAGGCCGATCGCGGTGAGCGCGGTGGCGAGGCTGGCGACCTGGCGTGCGGCTTCGGCCCAGCTGGTGGCGACCCAGGTGCCGCCCGTCTTGGTCCATAGGAACGGGGCGTCGCCTTTCTCCGCGGCGCGCGTGAAGAACATCGTGACGAGGTTCGGGAAGCGTTCGAGCTGGCGGGCCATTGTCTCTCCTGACGTGCTCTGCGAGCTTGCCTTGGCGGGGGTGCTCGATCTTTGGGGTGGTATAGCCCGTCGGCGTGTCACGCTCCAAGCTTGTTTCCCCGCGAAGGCGGGGACCCAGTCTGGGCTCCCGCCTTCGCGGGAGAACAAGGGGGCAGAACGCGGCTTACTCCGGTGCGCGCTGAAGGGCGCCGACGCGCTGGATCTTGGTGACGGTACCGTCCTCCGCGATCGCGACACCTTCGCTGCGGGGGTCTGCTGCGCCGACCCATTTGCCGCCTACGCGCTCGATCGCGTTTGCCTTGAGGCCTAGCGCTGCGACCTGGACCGTCTCGCCTAGCGCTTGCAACGAGGGAACCATCCCTTCGCGCTCTGTGCCCTTTTCGGCGGCGGCGACGTGGCCGGGCGCGTAGAGCAGGCCGAGCGCGATCGAGTCCTGCGCGGACAGCTTCCAGTCGACCACGCCGATGATCGCCTTCGCCACCTGCGCGATGATCGTCGAGCCACCGGCTGCGCCGACCGCGAGGCGAACCTTGCCGTCGGGGCCGTAGACGATCGTCGGCGACATCGAACTGCGTGGGCGTTTGCCACCCTCGACGCGGTTGGCGACAAGCGCGCCGTCCTTCTCGGGGACGATGTCGAAATCGGTCAGCTGGTTGTTGAGCACGGTGCCGTCGACCGTCAGGCCCGAGCCGAAATAGCCTTCGACGGTGGTGGTCACCTCGACGACGTTGCCGCGCGCGTCGACGGTGGCGATGTCGGTGGTGCCGGCGACTTCGCTGACCGGCGCGCGGGTGCGGGCAGGGGCGCCGGGGGGCGAGCCTGCCGCCACGTTCGTCATCGTCGTGGTGGGGGAGATCAGCGCCGAGCGCGAGGCCAGATACTTGGTATCGAGCATGCCTTGCACCGGCACGCGGACGAAGTCGGGATCGCCGACGTACAGGTCGCGGTCGGCATAGGCGAGGCGCGAGGATTCGGCGAACAGGTGCCAGGCTTGGGCGCTGTTCTTACCTAGCCCGGCCATGCCGAAGCGTTCGAGCTGTTTCAGGATCATCAGCACGGTGATGCCGCCGGACGAGGGCGGGCCCATCCCGCAGACGCGGTAGACGCGGTATTTTACGCAGACCGGTGGGCGCGATTTCGCGTCGTAGCTGGCGAGGTCGCCGAGCGTCATCTTCGACGGATTGCGCGCGGCGGTGTTGACCGCGGTGACGATCTTCTGCGCCTCGGGACCGACATAGAAGCTGTCGGGGCCTTGGGTGGCGATGCGCTGGAGGAGTGCTGCTTGGGCGGGGTTCTTGATCGTGGCGCCGATCGCGATCGGTGAGCCGTCGGGGGCGGAGAAGAGCCGCCGCGTCTCGGGCGTGATGTGGTCGCCGTATGCCTTCATGCCGTTGACGAGGCGCGGCGAGGCCTGGAAGCCGTTGGTCGCGAGGCGGATCGCGGGCGCGAACAATTGCGCCCAGGGGAGCTTGCCCGAGGTCCGGTGCGCCAGTGCCATGCCGCGGAGCGCGCCGGGGACGCCGACGCTGCGGCCGCCGGGGACGGCGTCGGCGTGACTCAGCGGCGTGCCGTCGGGGGCGTAGAACCAATGCGCGTCGGCGGCCGCGGGAGCCTCTTCGCGCGCATCGATCGTGCTGAGCGCGCCGCCCGCCGCGTGGGAAATCCAGAAGCTGCCGCCGCCGATGCCCGAGCTTTGCGGTTCGACGACGTTGAGGGCTAGCATGGTGGCGATGGCGGCGTCGGTGGCGCTGCCGCCGGCGCGGAGGATCTCGACGCCGGCGGCGGCCGCGCGAGGGTCTGCGGCGCTGACCATGCCCTGCTCTTTGGTTGGGGCGGGTTGGCGCGCCTCTACGGTGGCGGTGGGAACGAGGAGGGCGAGCGCTAGGAGAGAGGTCTTCATCGAGCGCGAGCCTAGCGTGGTTCGGACATGAGGCAACCCGTCTCGCAACCTTGCAATCCTCCCCCGCCAGGGGGAGGTGGCGCCGAAGGCGACGGAGGGGGAGGACACGGAACAGCGGTTACTCTTGCCGCCCCCTCCGTCTGGCGAGTGCCAGCCACCTCCCCCTTGCGGGGGAGGATCGTTAGGCGTCTACGCCTACCGCGTCGGCGACCGAGGCGAAGCCGTCGCGCGTTAGCAGCGCGTCCAGTTCGCGGAGGATGCGGGCGGGGAGGCTGGGGCCTTCGTACACCAGCGCAGTGTAGAGCTGGACGAGGCTCGCACCGGCGCGGAGGCGGACATAGGCCTCGGCGCCGCTGTCTACGCCGCCGACCGAAATCAGGGGGATCGCTGCGCCGGTTGCCTTGCGGAAGTCCGACAGGCGTTGGCGGGCTAGCGGGACCAGCGGCGCGCCCGACAGGCCGCCGGTTTCCTGGGCATTGGCCGAGCGCAGGCCGGGGCGGGAGATCGTCGTGTTGTTGACGATCAGCGCGTCGATGCGGTTGTCGATCGCGGCGCGGGCGATGTCGTCGATGTCGGCGGGTTCGAGGTCGGGGGCGACCTTTAGGAAGATGGGCGTGGTGCCCTTGGCGGCGGTGCAGGCGGCGAGGAGGTCGCGGAGCGCTGCGCCGTGCTGGAGGTCGCGCAGGCCGGGGGTGTTGGGGGAGCTGATGTTGATGGTGATGTAGTCGGCGTGCGGCGCGGCTCGGGTGACGCCGTGGACGTAGTCGGCGGTGCGATCCGACGCGTCCTTGTTCGCGCCGACGTTGATTCCGAGAACGCCGTTCCGCTTTGCGCTCTGTGCCCGGGGAAGCGCGCCATCGAGGCCGCCGTTGTTGAAGCCCAAACGGTTGATCACCGCACGGTCTTCAGGAAGGCGGAAGATGCGGGGTTTGGGGTTGCCGGACTGCGCGAGCGGCGTGAGCGTCCCGATCTCGACGCTGCCGAAGCCCAGCCCGAAGAAGCCGTCGATCGCGCGGCCGTCCTTGTCGACCCCTGCTGCCAGTCCGACCGGGTTGGGGAAGGCGATTCCCGCCACGGTCGTCGCGAGCCGCGGTACGCTGGGGGCGAGTGGCGTGCCGGCCTTCCCCCATGCGGCAAGCGCGGCGATGGTGAGAGTATGCGCGCGCTCGGCGTCGAGACGGAAGAGGATCGGGTGGTAGAAGGCCATGCGCGTCGTCCTTGCTCCTTCCACTGGTCGGGAAGGGTCATTCTTGCCCCCCTCCCTGGAAGGGAGGGGCTGGGGGTGGGTTGGTCCGTTGGCTGGTGCTCCCTGACGTCAGCAGCCGACCCACCCCCGACCCCTCCCTTCCAGGGAGGGGGGAAGTCAAGCTTTCGGGCCTTACGCGATGCACAAAACCCGCCCCCAGTTGCGAGTCGTTAGCACCGCCCGGCGGGTTGACGATGCACTGCACAAAGCCCATTTGACCAATCGGATCATATCGGTCCGATTGGACTTTCGAAGCCACCATGCGTCTTTCCAGCCTTGCCGACTATGCGGTCGTGATGATGAGCGCCGCGGCGCGTCATTGCGGCGGTATCGCGCGGCTGAACGCGACGCTGCTCGCCGAGGAGACCGGCGTGCCGCTGCCGACCGTGCAGAAGCTGGTGAGCCGGCTTTCCGCTGCCGGGCTGATCGAGAGCACGCGGGGCACCGGCGGCGGCTTTCGCCTGTCGCGTCCGCCCGCGATGATCTCGCTCGCCGACATCATCGAGGCGGTCGAAGGGCCGATCGCACTGACGTCGTGTGTCGATGGTGCATCGCAAGATTGCTGCGTCGAGCAGACGTGCAAGGTGAAGCCGCACTGGAACGCCGTCAACGGCGCGGTCCGTGGTGCGCTCGCCGGCGTGTCGCTCGCCAGCCTTTCGCAAACCCCGGTTTTACAGGTGCCCGCATGAAGAACACATCGCGCGCAGCGCTTCACCTTTTCCTCCGCGTCTCCGCGTCTCCGCGTGAATCAGTTTTGTTCACGCGGAGACGCGGAGACGCGGAGATTTTAGAGAGCCGCTTTGCGGCCGAGGACAGATAATGGCTACCCGGAACGCAGAGGCCTATGCCGCCGCGAACAAGACGTACGAGTGGGGCTTCTCCTCGGACATCGAACAGGAATTCGCGCCCAAGGGTCTTTCGGAAGACACGGTGCGCTTCATTTCCGCCAAGAAGGGCGAACCGCAGTGGATGCTTGACTGGCGGCTGAAGGCGTTCGCGTTGTGGCAGACGATGGAGGCGCCCGACTGGTCGAAGCTCAACGTGCCGCCGATCGATTACCAGGACGCGTATTATTACGCGGAGCCCAAGGCGAAGCCGAAGCTCGGGTCGCTCGACGAGGTCGATCCGGAGATCCTGCGCGTCTACGAGAAGCTCGGCATTCCGATCGGCGAGCAGAAGATGCTGGCGGGCGTGGTCGAGGATCCGCTGAACGAGGACGGCACGCCCAAGCGCCGCGTCGCAGTCGATGCGGTGTTCGACAGCGTCTCGGTCGCGACCACGTTCCGCAAGGAGCTTGAGGCCGCGGGCGTGATTTTCCGCTCGATCTCCGAGGCGATCAAGGAATATCCCGATCTCGTCCGGAAGTGGCTCGGCAAGGTCGTGCCGCAGCGCGATAACTATTTCGCGACGCTGAACTCGGCGGTCTTCTCCGACGGGACGTTCGTCTATATCCCGGAGGGCGTCCGCTGCCCGATGGAGCTGTCGACCTACTTCCGCATCAACGCGGAGAATACCGGGCAGTTCGAGCGCACGCTGATCGTGGCCGACAAGGGCTCGTACGTCTCGTATCTCGAGGGCTGCACCGCGCCGATGCGCGACGAGAACCAGTTGCATGCCGCCGTGGTCGAACTGGTCGTGCTCGACGATGCCGAGATCAAATATTCGACCGTGCAGAACTGGTATCCGGGCGACGAGAACGGCGTCGGCGGGATCTACAACTTCGTCACCAAGCGCGCGCTGTGCCAGGGCAAGAACTCGAAGGTCAGCTGGACCCAGGTCGAGACCGGCAGCGCGATCACGTGGAAATACCCGTCGTGCGTGCTGCTCGGCGATGGCTCGGTCGGCGAGTTCTATTCGGTTGCGGTGACGAACAATCGCCAGCAGGCCGATACCGGCACGAAGATGATCCACCTTGGCAAGAACACGCGTTCGACGATCGTGTCGAAGGGGATTTCGGCGGGGCGTTCGGACAACACGTATCGCGGGCTGGTGCGCGTCGCGCCGACGGCGGAGGGTGTACGCAACTTCACGCAATGCGACAGCCTGCTGCTCGGCGACCAGTGCGGCGCGCATACCGTGCCGTATATCGAGGTCCGCAACCCGTCCGCGCAGATCGAGCACGAGGCGACGACGTCGAAGATCTCCGAGGACCAGCTGTTCTACGCGATGTCGCGGGGGCTGGATCAGGAGGCGGCGGTGGCGCTGATCGTGAATGGGTTTGCGCGGGAGGTGCTGCAGCAGCTGCCGATGGAGTTCGCGGTGGAAGCGCAGAAGCTGCTCGGGATTTCGCTGGAAGGCTCCGTGGGGTGACACGCCCCCTTTCGTCATTCCCGCGAAGGCGGGAATCCACTCCGCCTTTCGCGCATGCGGATGGGTGGATTCCCGCCTTCGCGGGAATGACGGGGTAGGATTGGCGTAATTGGCGCCTCGTATTTAGAGATTTGGAATTGGGCTACATTCGATGCTGAAAATTGAAAACCTCCACGCCGAGATCGACGGCAAGGAAATCCTCAAGGGCTTGTCCCTGACCGTAAACGCGGGCGAGGTGCACGCGATCATGGGGCCGAACGGGGCGGGCAAGTCGACGCTGGGCTATGTGCTCGGCGGACGGCCCGGTTACGAGGTCACCGCGGGCTCGGTGACGTTCGACGGCGTCGACCTGCTCGAGCTGGAGGCGCACGAGCGCGCCGCGGCGGGCGTGTTCCTAGGCTTCCAGTATCCGGTCGAGATCCCTGGCGTGTCGAACGTCCAGTTCCTGCGCGAGGCGCTCAACGCCCAGCGCGCGACCCGGGACGAGAAGCCGCTGTCGGGCGGCGAGTTCCTGAAGCTCGCGCGCGGGCAGGCGGATCTGCTCGGCATGGACTACGATATGCTCAAGCGGCCGGTGAACGTCGGCTTTTCGGGCGGCGAGAAGAAGCGCAACGAGATGGTCCAGATGGGCATCGTCAACCCGAAGTTCGCGATCCTCGACGAGACCGATTCGGGGCTCGACATCGATGCGCTGCGCGTCGTCGGCGACGGCATCAACCGCATCATGCGCGCGCCCGACAAGGCGGTGCTGCTGATCACGCATTACCAGCGGCTGCTCGACTACGTGGAGCCGGACTTCGTCCACGTGCTGGCGGACGGCAAGATCGTCCGCTCGGGCGGCAAGGACCTCGCCAAGCAGCTCGAGAGCGAAGGCTATGTGGGGATCGCCGCGTGACGATGCTGCTCGACCTTCCCTCGACGCGCGAGGAATCGTGGCGCTGGGGTGATCCGGCGGCGATTGCGGCGGCGGCCGGACTGCCGCGCGGCGCCGCGCTGGACGCGGATGCGTGGTTTATGGACCTGCCGGGTGCGCGGGCGCTGTTCGTCGATGGCGTGCTGGATCAGGGTCGAAGCGATCTGCGCCATGTCACGATGACGGCGATCCATGGCGGCGAGCATGCGCTTGGTCGTCGCACCACGGGTAGCGGTTGGTCGATACAAGTCGAGGCGAACGCCGGCGTAGAGCTTCTCCAGATCGTCCACATCGCGACCGGTGGTGAGAACCAGCTTCCCGCCGAGATCGTGCTGGCCGATGGCGCGAGCGCTTCGGTGGTCGAGACCTATGTCGGCGCTGGCTGGTCGAACCGGTCGACGCGGATGGCGCTTGGCAAGGGTGCCAAGCTGACGCGGGCCGTGCGGTTGCTTCAGGCCGATGGCTTCGTGTCGTTGCGCGACGAGGTCGAGATCGGTGCTGAGGCGAGCCTGATCGTCACTGTGTTGGGCGCGGGCGATGCCGGGACGCGGATCGATGGGGCGATCACGGTAACGGGCGACGATGCGTTTGCCGAATATGGCGGCGCGTTGCTGACGCGGAACGACCAGCGGCAGGAGTGCGCGGTGTCGGTGCGGCATGCGGCGCTGAACGGGCAGAGCAAGCAGATCTGGCGTGCGGTCGCGGCGGACAAGTCGACCGCGAGCCTCGCTGCCCGGGTCGAGGTGGCGCGCGATGCGCAGAAGACCGACGGGGTGCAGTCGCTCCGCGGGCTGCTGTTGCAACGCACCGCGACGGTGAACCTGAAGCCCGAGCTGGAGATCTTCGCTGACGACGTGAAGTGCGCGCACGGCGCGACGGTCGGCGAACTCGACCAGCGCGCGCTGTTCTACATGCAGAGCCGCGGGATCTCGCATGCCAAGGCGCAGGCACTGCTCACGCGCGCATTCGTCGGCGATGCGTTCGTGCAGATTGTTGATGAGACGGTGCGCGAGGCTTTCGTGGCGGACGCCGATGCATGGCTGGAGCGTGCGTTGTGACACACCCACTCCGTCATGCCGGGCTCGTTCCGGCATCCACCGTTCCGCGTGCTCCTCAAGCGTTGGGTCAGGCCCAACGGTGGACCCCGGAACTCGTCCGGGGTGACGGGGTATGAGCGTGACGACCGAAACCCGTCCCCTGGATCGCCTGTCGGATTTCCCGGCGATCCCCAACGGCTGGGCGTATCTCGATACCGCCGCGACCGCGCAAAAGCCGCAGGTGGTGGTCGACGCGATCACGCGCGCTTATGGCGAGACTTACGCCACCGTGCACCGCGGCGTGTACCAGCGGTCCGCTGACATGACCGTCGCTTACGAAGCGGCGCGTAAGGCCGTGGCGCGGTTCATTGGCGCGGGATCGTCGGACGAGATCGTGTTCGTGCGCGGTGCTACCGAGGCTATCAATTTGGTAGCGACGTGCTGGGCCGGGACGCAGTTGAAGGCGGGCGACCGCATCCTGCTCTCCATGCTTGAGCATCACTCGAACATCGTGCCTTGGCAGATGATCGCGGAAGCGCGCGGCGTCGCGATCGACGTGTTGCCGTTGACCCCCGACCACCGCATCGATCTCGACGCGATGGAGCGGATGATCACGCCGGCGCACCAGCTGGTCGCGCTGGGGCATGTCTCGAACGTGCTCGGCTCGGTGCTCGACGCCAAGCGCGCGACCGAGATCGCGCATTCGGTCGGCGCGAAGATCCTGCTCGACGGGTGCCAGTCGGTGCCGCGGATCACGGTCGATGTTAAAGTGATCGGCTGCGATTTCTACGTGTTCTCCGGGCACAAGCTGTACGGGCCGACCGGGATCGGCGTGCTGTGGGCCAAGCCGGAATTGCTCGACGCGATGCCGCCGTACCAGGGTGGCGGATCGATGATCGACAAGGTGTCGTTCGCCAAAACCACCTACGCGCCGCCGCCGGGACGGTTCGAGGCGGGAACGCCGCATATCGTCGGTGCGCTCGGGCTGCATGCGGCGATCGAGTATGTCGAGAGCATCGGGCTCGACGCGATCCACGCGCACGAGACCGCGCTGGTGACGGCCACGCGCGAGGCGCTGTCGGGTATCAATTCGGTGCGCCTCTATGGCCCGGCGGACTCGGCGGGGATCGTGAGCTTCACGATCGAGGGGGTTCATCCGCACGACATCGGCACCATATTGGACGAGGAGCGCGTCGCTATCCGTGCCGGCCATCACTGCGCGCAGCCGTTGATGGGGGCGCTGGGCGTCGAGGCGACGGCACGCGCGAGTTTCGGCGTGTATAACGGGCCGGCGGACGTCGAGGCGCTGGTGCGCGGTATCGAGCGAGTAACGAGGATCTTCAAATGAGCGATCGGTTCGAGATCGAGGAAGTAGATGCGGTCGCATCGCCGCCCAAGGCGCGCGTCGTCATGGAGACGGACTCCGACGCGGAGCGCAAGCGCGATTATCTCGCGGGCTTCCTCGCGCAGAAGCCGCAGGTGGATTCGCCCGGCGAGCCCGGTGGCGCAGTGTACGATGCGATCATCGATGCGCTGAAGGAGATCTACGATCCCGAGATCCCGGTGAACATCTATGACCTGGGGCTGAT
Organism: Sphingomonas sp. Leaf230; assembly: GCF_001421745.1. GTDB lineage: Bacteria > Pseudomonadota > Alphaproteobacteria > Sphingomonadales > Sphingomonadaceae > Sphingomonas. Next base: position 179,176 of record NZ_LMKW01000001.1, read on the forward strand.
CTACGGCGTCGAAGTGACCGAGGACGGGCACGCGGTGGTGGCGATGACGCTGACCACGCCGAACTGTCCGGTGGCGGAGTCGATGCCGGCGGAGGTCGAGATGCGGGTTGGGTCGGTGCCTGGCGTTGGGTTTGCGGAAGTGAATCTGGTCTGGGATCCGCCTTGGGATCCGCAGAAGATGTCGGACGAGGCGAAGCTCGAACTGGGCATGCTGTAATCATTCCCCTCCCGCTTGCGGGAGGGGTTAGGGGAGGGGAGAGCGGAACGCTGCTGTTCAAGCCCTCCCCCGACCCCTCCCGCAGGCGGGAGGGGAGCAGAAGGAATTGGTGATGGCGACGACATTGCGAGCACGGCCGGCGGCGCTGAACCTGACGGCGACGGCGCATGCGCGGATCGCCGACCTGATGGCTCGGGCTCCGGAGGATGCGATCGGAGTGAAGCTGTCGACGCCGAAGCGTGGGTGTTCGGGGCTGGCCTATTCGGTGGATTACGTCACCGAGGCCAAACCTTTCGACGAGCGGATCGATACGCCGGGGGGGACCTTGTTCGTCGATGGCGGGTCGATTTTGTACCTGATCGGGTCGACTATGGATTGGGTCGAGGACGACTTCACCGCTGGCTTCGTGTTCCAGAACCCGAACGCCAAGGGTGCTTGCGGGTGTGGGGAAAGCTTCACCGTTTGAATCCCGGCATCAGATAGCTTGTGTCCCCGCGAAGGCGGGGACCCAGACTGCACTCCCGGCTTCGCGGGAGAACAAGGACGAGCGGACTGCCGTTCGATTTCGTCTCCCCTCTACCACCCCGGCGAAGGCCGGGGCCCAGTTGGGAAACGCTGCTGACATAGCGCTGCGCATCGTCACGATGACCTTGCCGACTGGACCCTGGCCTCCGCCGAGGAGGATATTGGCGCTCGGGTAAGTGGTTGGCTGGTGCCTTGCCCGCCGCGCCCCACCTGTGCCACTCCCCGCGCAACAAAAGGGGATATCCGTGGCCAGTCTGTTTCGCCGAAAAATCGTAACCGAGCAGCCGCCCGAGCATCAGCTCGCGCGGACGCTATCGTGGCCGCATCTGGTGGCGATGGGTGTCGGTGGGATCGTCGGTACCGGCATCCTGACACTGATCGGCGTCGGTGCAGGGCTTGCCGGACCCGCCGTAATCCTGTCCTTCATCATCGCCGGCGGGATCTGCGCCTGTGCCGCGCTCGCCTATGCCGAGATGGCGACGATGATCCCGGCCTCGGGCAGCGCGTACACCTACAGCTATGTCGTGCTCGGCGAGCTGATCGCGTGGGTGATCGGCTGGAGCCTCATTCTTGAATACTCGCTGGTCGTGTCGACCGTCGCGGTCGGCTGGTCGGGCTACGCTGCGCCGTTGCTGCGCGGCGCGTTCGGCTTCCCCGAGGCACTGACGCTCAGCCCCGAGCTTGGCGGCATCCTCAACGTGCCCGCGATCTTCATCATCGCGGTCGTGGCGGGCGTTCTGTCGTTCGGCACGCGCGAGAGTGCGACGCTGAACGCTGTGCTGGTCGGCGTGAAGATGATCGCGCTGACCGTGTTCGTGTTCATCGCGCTGCACTATTTCAACAGCGCGAACCTCCACCCGTTCATGCCCTATGGCTTCCCCAAGGCGGTCCAGCCCGACGGCGCCGAGCGCGGCGTCATGGCGGCGGCGGCGATCATCTTCTTCGCCTTCTATGGCTTCGACGCGATCTCGACCGCGGCGGAGGAGACCAAGAACCCCGGCCGCGATCTCGCGATCGGGATCGTCGGGTCGATGGTTGTGTGCATCGCGATCTACATCCTCGTCGCGGTCGCCGCGGTCGGCGCGCTGTCCTACACCAAGTTCGCCGGCAGCGCCGAGCCACTCGCGCTGATTCTGCGCGAGATTGGTCGGCCGGGGTTTGCGACCTTCCTCGGCGCTTCCGCTGTCATTGCGTTGCCGACGGTGCTGCTCGCGTTCCTGTTCGGGCAGAGCCGGATCTTCTTCACGATGGCGCGTGACGGGTTGCTGCCGTTGAGCCTTGCCAAGGTGTCGCGGCGGGGCGCGCCTGTGCGGATCACGTGGATCACCGCGGCGATCGTCGCGGTGATTGCAGGCCTGTTGCCGCTCGCCGAGATCGCCGCGCTCGCCAACGCGGGGACGCTCGCCGCGTTCGTCGCGGTCTGCGCGTGTATGCTCGTTATGCGCCGCCGGGCGCCCGACGCGGTACGGACGTTCCGGGCGCCAGCAGCGACGCTGGTTGGGACGATCGGTATCCTTGGGTGTCTATATCTGTTCTTCAGCCTGCCTTCGAAGACGCAACTGTATTTCGGACTTTGGAACCTGCTCGGGCTGGTGATCTATTTCGTTTACGCACGGCCTAGGGCGCTCGCCGAGTGAGTGGCTGGACGATCGGCGTCATCGGCGGGTCGGGGCTGTATGCGGTCGATGGGATCGAGGACGGGCGTTGGCAGACGGTGGAAACGCCCTGGGGCGAGCCGTCCGATGCTATCTATACCGGGCGAGTCGGGCATGTCGGGGTGGCGTTCCTGCCGCGGCATGGGCGTGGGCACCGGATCTCACCGTCGGAGCTGAACGCGCGCGCGAACATCGATGCGTTGAAGCGGCTTGGCGTGACGGACGTGCTGGCGGTGTCGTCGGTCGGGTCGCTGGTCGAGCAACGGCCGCCAGGGAGTTTCACCGTGGTCGACCAGTTCATCGATCGCACCAAGGGGCGGCCGTCGAGTTTCTTCGGCACCGGCCTCGTCGCGCATGTCTCGATGGCGGACCCGGTCTGCCCGCGACTGGCGCGCTATGCCGCCGACGCCGCGCGTGAGGCGGGTGCGCAGGTCGACGACCGCGGCACCTATCTCGCGATGGAAGGCCCGCAATTCTCGACGCGGGCGGAAAGCCGGCTCTACTGCCAATGGGGCTGCGACGTGATCGGGATGACCGCGATGCCCGAGGCGAAGCTCGCGCGGGAGGCGGAGCTTCCGTACGCGCTGGTCGGCATGGTGACGGATTACGATTGCTGGCGTGAGGACGAGGCGGGCGTCGATGTGACGCAGGTCGTGGCGCAGCTTGGTGCCAATGCGGCGAAGGCTCGGGCGATGGTGATGGCGTTGCTGCGCGCCTTGCCGGTGGAGCGGGAGGCTTCGCCGATCGATACGTGCCTGGATAGCGCGATCATTACGGCGCGGAAGGCTCGTGATCCGGCGTTGGTGGCGAAGCTGGATGCCGTGGCGGGGCGGGCGCTTTCTCGGGGCTGAAGCTTGGCCTTGCCCTCACCTTTCCCACCGGCAAGAGCCGGCGGGCTCCTTCCCTCTCCCGATGGGAGAAGGGGAGACGGCGAAGGCGGCGAGGGTGAGGGCAGGGGGCGCTGGCGATGGCGCTTGAAACCCTGGGCTCCCGCTTTCGCGGGAGAACAGGTTGGCAGCGCTTAACTAAAAGTTCGTCCGTCGCCCCGTCCGACATATCGCTGCAACATATCGGGACGAAAGGGAGTGGGTCGCCGCCCCTCTCCCCCTGTGGACGGCGACTTGACCGGGTCTCCCCTGTCCCGGTCTTCTCCCTGAACTACGGGGCGATCCTTGCGATCGCCCCGCCTTTTTCGATTGGGAGTGCGGGGAATCGCGGCGAAAGCCGCGCGGCAATAGCTTGAGATTTTGGAAGTCTATCGACCCTCCCCCGCTTGGGGGAGGTGGCAGGCGGTTGCCTGAGGGAGGGGGGAGGTAAGGGGAACCTCTGTTCCGATGTCCTCCCCCTCCGTCACCTACGGCGCCAACTCCCCCTTGCGGGGGAGGATCAATAGGGCGCAGTCTTACGCGGCCAGCTTGCGCAGGACGTAGTGGAGGATGCCGCCGTTTAGGAAGTATTCCAGCTCGTTGACGGTATCGATCCGGCACTTGGTGTGGAACGTCTCGCTCGACCCGTCAGCGCGGGTCATCTCCACGGTGACGTCCTGACGCGGACGGATGCTCGCGACGTCGAGGATCGTGAAGGTCTCCGAGCCGTCGAGGCCGAGCGTCTTGCGATCGGTGCCTTCCGCGAACTGCAATGGCAGCACGCCCATGCCGACCAGGTTCGAGCGGTGGATGCGCTCGAAGCTTTCGGTGATGACCGCGCGGACGCCGAGCAGGTTGGTGCCCTTCGCCGCCCAGTCGCGCGACGAGCCGGTGCCGTATTCCTTGCCGGCGACGATCACCAGCGGGGTGCCGTCCTGCTTGAAGCGCATCGCCGCGTCGTAGATCGCCATGACCTCGCCGTCGTACTTCGACATGCCGCCCTCGATGCCGGGGACCATCTCGTTCTTGATGCGGATGTTGGCGAAAGTGCCGCGCATCATGACATCATGGTTGCCGCGGCGTGCGCCGTAGCTGTTGAAGTCCGCCTTGCTGACCTGATGCTCCTGCAGGAAGCGGCCCGCGGGGCTGTCGGCCTTGATCGAACCGGCCGGCGAGATGTGATCGGTGGTGATTGAATCGCCGAGGATCGCGAGCGGCTTGGCGTCGATGATGTCCTGCACCGGCGACGGCGTCATGCTGAGGCCCTCGAAGTACGGCGGGTTCGCGACATAGGTCGACCCTGCGCGCCATGCGTACGTGTCCGAGCCCGTGACGTCGATCTCGCGCCACTTGGCGTCACCCGCATAGACGTCGCCGTAGCGCGCGCCGAACATGCCGGCGTCGATGTTGGCGTCCATCGTCGTGCGAACTTCCTCGTTGGTCGGCCAGATATCGCGCAGATACACGTCCTGGCCGTCCGAACCCTGGCCCAGCGGCGTCTCGATCATGTCGGTCGTGACGGTGCCCTTGATCGCATAGGCGACGACGAGCGGCGGCGAGGCGAGGAAGTTGGCGCGAACGTCCGGCGACACGCGGCCTTCGAAGTTGCGGTTGCCCGAGAGCACCGACGCAGCGACGAGGTCGTTCTCGTTGATCGCGGCCGAAATCGCAGGGGCCAGCGGCCCCGAGTTGCCGATGCAGGTCGTGCAGCCATAGCCGACGAGGTTGAAGCCGAGCGCGTTGAGGTCCGCGGTAAGCCCGGCCTTGTCGAGATAGTCGGTGACGACCTGCGAACCGGGGGCGAGCGAGGTCTTCACCCACGGCTTCGACTTCAGGCCGAGCGCGTTCGCCTTGCGTGCGACGAGCCCTGCGGCGACCAGCACCGACGGGTTCGACGTGTTGGTGCAGCTGGTGATCGCGGCGATGACGACGTCGCCGTCGCCGATGTCATGCTCGCGGCCTTCCACGGCGACGCGCGCGGGCTGCTCCTTGTGGTACAGCTTGTGGAGGTCGCTGTTGAACACCTCGTCGACCTTGTTGAGGCTGACACGGTCCTGCGGGCGCTTCGGGCCTGCGAGCGACGCGACGACGGTGCCCATGTCGAGCTCGAGCGTGTCGGTGAAGACGGGGTCCTCGGCGTTCTCGTCGCGCCAGAAGCCGTTCGCCTTGGCATATGCTTCGACCAGCTCGACATTCTCGTCCGAACGTGCCGTGAGGCGCATGTAATCGAGCGTCTTGTCGTCGATCGGGAAGAAGCCGCAGGTCGCGCCGTATTCGGGCGCCATGTTGGCGATCGTCGCGCGATCGGCGAGCGTCATCGACGACAGGCCGGGGCCGAAGAACTCGACGAAGCGGCCGACCACGCCCTTGGCGCGCAGCATCTGCGTGACGGTGAGCACGAGATCGGTGGCGGTGATGCCCTCGTTCAGCTTGCCGAGCAGTTTGAAGCCGACGACCTCGGGGATCAGCATCGACACGGGCTGGCCGAGCATCGCGGCCTCGGCCTCGATCCCGCCGACGCCCCAGCCGAGCACGCCCAGGCCGTTGATCATCGTCGTGTGGCTGTCGGTGCCGACCAGCGTATCCGGATACGCGATCATCGTGCCGTCGCCGTGGTCACCCGACGACGCCGACGACCAGACTGCCTGGCCGATATATTCGAGGTTCACCTGGTGGCAGATGCCGGTGCCGGGGGGGACGACCTGGAAATTGTCGAGCGCCTTGCTGCCCCACTTCAGGAACTCGTAGCGCTCGATGTTGCGCTCGTATTCGAGATCGACGTTGTCGTGGAACGCCTGGGGCGTGCCGAACTCGTCGACCATCACCGAGTGATCGATGACGAGGTGGACGGGGACCTGCGGGTTGATCTTCTCGGGGTTGCCGCCAAGCTTGGTCATCGCGTCGCGCATCGCGGCGAGGTCGACCACGCAGGGAACACCGGTGAAATCCTGCATAAGTACGCGGGCGGGGCGGTACTGGATCTCGCGGTCGCTGCGACGCTCCTTCTGCCAGTCGACGATCGCCTGGATATCCTCGCGGGTGACGGTCACGCCGTCCTCGAAGCGGAGCAAATTCTCGAGAAGGACCTTCATCGAGAACGGCAGGCGGCTGATGTCGCCGAGCTGCTCGGACGCCTTGGCGAGGCTGTAATAGTCGTACGACTTGCCGCCGGTGGAGAGGCTGGTGCGGGTCTTGAGGGTGTCCTGGCCGATGGCAGTCATAGGGGTCCTTCCCGTGGGCGTCGGGCCGCCGGGCGCCGAGGGGAAAGCAGCCGTATAGGCCACGCGGGCGCGTCGGGGACCGAGCGAAAAATGCTGTTACCGGAGGGGCCTTAGCAAGGGGGAGCGCATCGGGGAAGGGCGCGGGAGTGCCGTAGGCCGGTTATTCCGCCTTCGCGTTGCCGAGTGGACGAGTGCACTGGCGCGTCAGGCGGGACCATCGCTTTCGTGGACGCCGGCGGCGCGTCGCAGGAACAGGTTCATGCGATCGACCGCGGAACGGGTAAGCGTTATCGTACCGCCGTCCGAATAGGGCTCGATCTGCGCATCCGCGACGAGATGGGCGAGCCAGCGCTGGCCCACCGCGGGCGGCGTCTTCGTGAGCGCCATCAGGTCGGGTGCGGTAATGGCTTCATCGCTGGCTTCCGCGACGAACAGCCGTAGCAGCATGTTCCACGCGTGTTCGTCGAAGATCTCGCTGGGAAATATTTCCCCACGCATGTCGCGTACCGTGAGGAGGTTTTCCGCGGTGCGGGCCGAGTCGGTGTCGATTGCCATACGCTAACATGACAGATCGCGGTTGCGACGCGCTAGCAAAAATAGCGCGATTTCGTGGCTAACACAGGTTGCCGAGCGCCGTGATAACCTAGCGCATTGCGCACGATCGCTCCGGCGGCGAACGTGGGGGTATGGGCCCCGATACCGAAGAAACGCGGATTTTGCGCGATGCCATCGAACATGCCTTGGCAATTGCCGATGCGCAGCGACGGTATCTAATGGCGGCGTTGCTGGCACATTGCCTCGACGAACTGGCGGACAACCCTCCAACAAGCGCGTGATGGTGCCAAGCCGGGCACCGCCTCTGTTCATTATCGCCGCTGTCGTCACGAAACACCGAAGCGTCCAAACCGGCCGAGCGGTGACAATTTTACAACGTTTAAGACAGAATGTTACAGTTCCCTGAATAAGGCGTAGTCATTGATTGCGTTCCCAAAATGGTCTGCATACCCTCTCCATATTGGCGTACGTCCCAGAGCGGGTGGCGCGAACAAGGGGATGTAACGTGACGACTATCGCTACCTTGCGCACGCGCGGCGCACGCACCGGATCGCGCCATGCGCGCGCGACTCTGCTGACCTCGACGGCGTTGCTCGCCGCGGCGACGCTGCCATCGATCGCTGCCGCGCAGGACCGCCTGCCGCGCATGGAATCGATCGCCTATGGAAGCACGCTGAACCCGGTCGATGTCGTTTCAGAACCCAACATCGTGATCTCGGCGCCGGGCACGCCGACCACAGCGCAGGATGTCGCTGGCGGCGTCAACGGCGTAGGCCAGATGACGATCTCGACGGGCGGCGGCGGCGTCGGCCTGTGCACGGGGACGCTGATCAATCCGCGCACCGTGATCTTCGCCGCGCACTGCGTGAACGAGAACGCTGCCGGCACCGGCGCGCAAAACCCCTGGGGCTACGGCGCGCAGGGCGGTGGCATCCCGATCGCGTTCGGTTTCCAGCAGAACAACCGTCCAGCGCTGCTCGACTGGTTCCTACCGACCACCGCGACCGGCGCGGTCAACACGCAGCAGTACAAGACCAACACCGCCAACTTCCTCTATAACGTCAACCAGGTCGTCTATAACGCCGACTCGCTGAAGCTCGGGCTCGCGCAGAACTTCCTGCAGGGCGACGTCGCGATCGCGACGCTGGACACGCCCGCGGCCAACGTGCCGACCTGGGCGCTGCTGCTGTCGGCGCTGCCCGCACCTGCCGCGATCAGCGACACCACCGGCACCGGCTACCACGTCACGATCACCGGCTATGGTCGCAACGGCCAGGGCGGTACGCTCGTCGGCGACACCAACGGAATCGATTACCGCCGTCGCATCGCCGAGAACACGATCGGCATCCTCGGCTCGTTCGACGACCTCAACGGCTTCCTCTACGGCTCGATCGATGGGATGCCGCAGAACCTGTATCAGCTCGATTTCGACGATCCCCGCCGTGGCACCGCCGCTGCCAGCCCGTACGACTTCAACATTTTCAAGGACAACGCACTACCCAACGAGGGAACGACCGCAGGTGGGGATTCGGGTGGGCCGCTGATCCTCGACCGGACTTTCGCCAAGCAGGTCGTGATCGGCGTGTTGTCGGGCGGTAACCGCTTTTACAACGAGACACCGTTCGGAGCTTACGGGACGGCGAGTTTCTACCAGCCGCTGTATCTGTTCGCGGACTATATCGCTGCCAACAACCCCTATCGCTATGTGCAGACCAAGACCGGCGACGGCTTGTGGACCGATGCGTCGCACTGGGTGACCGCGCTCGATCCGAACTACCAGATCATCGTCGACGGCAAGCTCGTGAACGGCGTTCCCACCACCGTCGGTGCGGGCATCGCAGGCGATGGCAACAAGTTCGGTCAGGTCTGCTTTGAGATCGACTGTCTCGATGTGAAGACCGGCGTCGAGACGATCGGCGGCGTACCGGTGGCCAACGGGCCACGTCCTGCCGCCGGACCTGCGCTAGCGGCGCTGTCGCCCACGCTTGCCAACGGCCTGCCGGGCGCGAGCAATTTCGTGCCAAACAACATCGATCCCGATCGCACGACACAGCGTAGCGCACGCTATTACGACGTCACGTTGTCGGCGGCGGGCACGACCACGCTAAACTCCGCGGTGACGGTCGACAAGTTCACCGTCGCGGGCAGCACGGCGAAGCTGGCGGTGACGTCGGCCGGGTCGCTCACCAGCCTGATGGCGATCAACCAGGTGACCGGCGTCGTCCAGAACGACGGCGTGATCTCGACCCCCGGCGATTACTTCATGCTGTCGGGCATGCTCACCGGTTCGGGGCGGATCAACACGCCATTCTTCACCAGCGTCGCCGGGATGATCGCACCCGGCACGACGGGGACGATCGGCACGCTGACGATCGGCGGCAACGGCGTGCTCGCCTCGAGCACCAACCTGCTGGTCGATCTCGGCCCGAACGGCACCTCGGACAAGCTCGCCTTCGCGGCGACGACGTTCAATGCGGCAGGGGCCGCGACCAACGGCATCGTCAGCCTCAGCGGTCGCGTCGGGTTCGCGCCGGTCGCCGGCTATACCGTGCGGTATAACGATCTCTACACGATCCTGACCGCACAGGGCGGCATCACGGGCGCGTTCGGTGCGGCGACCCCGCTGAGCGCGATCCTGACACCGAGCTACGTCTACAGTGCCAATGCGGTGCAGGTCCGGATCCTCGCGGGTCAGTATCGCAACGTCGTCGATGCAACGCCGGTCCAGTCGGCCTATGCCGGGCTGCTCGACCAGAACCGCTCCAACTATGCGGCGCTGAGTGGGGTATATGGCTCGCTCGACCTGCAGAATGCGGCGACGATCCGCTCGACGCTCGAGGGCCTTGCGCCGCGGGCCGAGACGCTCAAGTCGAGCCTCGGCGTCGCGTCGATCGACACGATGTCGCGCTTCTACCGTGATCACATCGCGCAGATCGATACGCGTGGCGGGCTCGGCGGTACGCTCGCGCTGATCGGCAAGCCGGTCCAGGTCGCCTCGCTGATGGCGAGCGACCTGCCGGGTGGGCAGGACACGATGAGCGACTCGAGCGGCACCGTGTTGCAGCAGGGTCGTCTGCCCGACGACATGAGCGGCTTCATCGCGGGCGGCTATATCGACGGCAAGAGCCGGTCGATGCCGGGGACCAATCCGTTCGGCGGGCATGACAAGTTCGACGGCTATTTCGCGGCTGTCGGTCTTGAAAAGCAGGCAGGCGAGGGCGGCGTGATCGGCTTCTCGTTCTCGTACACCAACACCGACGGAACAACCGGCGGGATCGCGCAGCGCGCGAAGGGCGAGCTGTTCCAGGGCACGCTGTACGGCAAGCTGGAGACCGCATCGGGGATCGTCCTCGATACGCAGTTCAGCGCGGGCGCGTTCGTCGCCAAGACCGATCGCAATGTCGGCTTCGTTGGCACTAGCTATCGTCTTCGCGGCACCGACAACGCGTTGACCGTCGTCAGCGAGGTTGGGCTTGGCAAGGCGTTCGACCTGTCGATGCTCAAGGTCGGCCCGCGCGTGTCGATGCGCGCCAGCCATATCGGCTTCGGCAAGTCGATCGAGAATGGCGGCGGACCGGCTCTGTTCGTCGATCGCGACAGCTTCGACAGCCTGCAGGGTCGCGCCGGGCTGACGCTCAGCGGCGGCACCTCGATCCGGCCGTATGCTGCGGCGAACTACGTCCACGACTTCCAGTCGACGCCGGGCGTGTTCGGTGCGAACTTCGTCGGCGGGATCGGTCCGAACGCACTGTTCGCGCTGGCCGGGCAGGACAAGAACTGGGGCGAGATCAGCGCCGGATTGACTCTGGTCGGCGACAGCGTCGACATCTCGGTCGGTGCTGATACCACCGTCGAGCGCAAGGACGTGTCGAACCAGTCGTACAAGGGTTCGATCAAGATCCGCTTCTGATCGGGGCAGTTCCAGATCGTTGGAATGGCGAAAGGGTCATCCGCTCATGCGGGTGGCCCTTTTTCATATTCGCGGCCGAGCTGGCCTGAGATTTGGGGGACTGAACGCTTTCGAGGCGCGTCCATCCACCAGTCCGCCGTCCTGACGAAAGTCAGGATCCAAAGCCGTGAAGGGCGGTCATCCGTTACCCTGGATCCTGACTTTCGTCAGGATGACGGAGGGTCGGAGCGCGCGCTTGGACGACTTGTCGTACCTCGGGCCGCCACAACACGAACGTCCGCCGTCATCACCTCAACATGCAAAACGCGCAATTGACTGCCTGGGCAATGGTTGCCATAGCAACGAAATGGCGTTCTACACCAAATCGGAATTCGGACCGGACTGTTCGCTCGGCTACCTCGCGCGACGGATCCATCAGATCGGGCAGAGTCTGATCGAGCCGGTGTTCGCGGCGGAGGGTCTGTCCGGGACGCAGTGGTCGGCGCTCATGTCCATCCTCGCAGGCCGGGCGGCGACGTGTGCCGACCTCGCGCGCGATCTTTCGCACGACAAGGGTGCGACGACGCGGCTGGTCGACGCGATGGAGCAGAACGGGTGGGTCACGCGGTCGCGCGCGAGCGACGACCGGCGCGTGTTGAATCTCGAACTGACGTCCGACGGCGAGGCGGTTGCGATCCGGTGTCGCGATAAGATCATCGAATACTGGAATAGTCTGCTGACGGGCTGGGACCGGGCTGAAATCGAGAAGCTAATCGAATTGATGCAGAAGCTCCGCACGACGCTGGACGACGCTCTGACACAAGGACGCCGCGCATGAAGATTGGCACTGCCCTGGCCCCGCTCACGGTGGCGGGGCTGCTCGCGGGATGCGCGATCCCGGCGTCGAAGACCGTCGTGGAGCCGGTATCGGCCACTGCGCTGGGGCTGGCTCCGGACGCCGCGCCGGTGATCGCGGCCGACTGGTGGCGGTCGTTCGGCGATCCGCAGCTCGATCGGCTGGTGCGCGATGCGGTCGCGGGCAGCCCGTCGCTCGATGCGGCGCTGGCACGGGTCGCGCAGGCGCAAGCGGTGCTGTCGACGCGGCGTGCTGACAATGGCCCCGACGTGACGCTCGATGCGCAAGAGCAACTCGCGCGGCTGAGCGGTCGCTATACGATCCCACCGCCCTATGCGGGGTCGACACGGTTCGTCGGGTCGACCGCGGCGAACCTCAGCTGGAACCTCGATCTGTTCGGACGCCAGAAGGCTGCGATCGAGGGCGCGCGGGCGTCGGTGCGTGCGGCTTCGCTCGACGTTGCGGCGGCGCGGATGGCGCTGTCGGGGGCGGTCGTGCAGACCTATATCGATCTCGAACGCGCCGAGGCGCAGGCGGGTATCGCGCAGCGGACGATCGCGACGCGCCAGAATTCGCTGAAGCTGGTGAACGTGCGGATCCGCAACAATCTGGCGAGCAAGCTCGACGCGCAGGCCGCGACGACGCTGCTGGCGCAGGCGCGGCAGGCGTTGCTGAGCGCGCAGGCGGCGCGGGTGCTCGCGAAGAATGCGCTGGCGGCACTGGCAGGGCGTGGCGCGGATTATCCGGCGACGATCGGTGCGACTGCGTTGCGGCTCGATGCGGCGCTGCCGTTGCCGAAGACCGTACCGGCCGACCTGCTCGCGCGACGTGCCGATATCGCGGCGGCGCAGGCGCGGATCGAGGCTGCGGCCGCCGGGCGTCAGGTTGCGCGGAAGGCGTTCTATCCGAACGTCAATCTCGCGGCGCTCGCAGGGTTCCAGGCGGTCGGGCTCGGCAATCTGTTCTCGCTCGATGCCGGCACGGTCGGCGTCGGGCCGGCGATCCACCTGCCGATCTTCGACAATGGCCGGTTGAAGGCGGATCTCGCGGGCGCGACCGCCGCGCTCGATCTGGCGACCGCAGATTATAACGACCGGGTGATCGGTGCGGTCCGCGAGGCGGGCGATGCGGTGGCACGGATCGGGGCGCTCGACGCCGACCGGCAGCGACAGCGCGAGGTGGTGCGCGGCTATGCCGAGACCGGGCGGCTGAACGCGATCCGGGTGTCGAGCGGCCTCGATAGCCGGCTCGATCTGGTCGACAACGATGTCCGCACGCTGGCCGCCGAGCAGGCCGATGCCGACCTCGCCGCCGATGCCGCGCAACAGCGCGTGCAGCTCGTGCTGGCGCTGGGTGGTGGTTATGATTTTCAGGGGATGACGCGATGACCGATACGCAAACGCCGGCGCCCGCCGCAGCTCCGACCGGCAATCCACGTGCACGGAAGCGCGCGCTGACGATCCTAGGCGTGGTCGTCGTGATCGGCGCGATCGTGTGGGCGGTGTTCCACTTCCTGCTCGCTGCGCCCGAGCAGGAGACCGACGATGCCTATGTCGCGGGCGACGTGGTGGCGATCACCGCGCGCGATCCGGGGCAGGTGACCGCGATCCATGCCGACAATACGCAAGTCGTGAAGGCGGGCCAGCCGTTGATCGACCTCGACGCTGCGACTGCCGATGTCGGCGTGGCTTCGGCGGAGGCGGAACTCGCGCGGGCGGTGCGCGCGACACGGTCGGACTTCTCGAAGGTGAACGAGACCGGGGCTGCGGTCGTGCAGGCCGAGGCCGAACTGGCGCGGGCGCGGAACGATCTCGCGCGTCGTCGTGGGGCGGCCGCGGAGGGCGCGATCTCGGGCGAGGAGCTGAGCCACGCGGCGGACCAGGCGAAGGTGGCGAGCGCGACGCTGCAACTTGCGCGTAGCCAGCAGGCGCAGTCGAAGAACGGCGTCGTGGGCACCACGGTGTCCAACAACCCGGCGGTGCTGGCGGCGATCGCGGCGTATCGACGCGCGGCGATCACGCGGAGCCATATGCACGTCGTTGCGCCGATCGACGGCGTGGTCGCGCAGCGGACGGTGCAGCTTGGGCAGCAGGTTTCGGCGGGACTGCCGCTGATGGCGGTGGTGCCGCTCGACCGGGTCTGGGTCGATGCGAACTTCCGCGAGACGCAGTTGCGCGATCTGCGGATCGGGCAGGCGGCGACGGTGACGGCGGACATGTACGGGGACGACCTGGTGTATCATGGCCATGTCGTCGGGCTCGGTGCGGGTAGCGGCAATGCGTTCGCGCTGCTGCCGCCGCAGAACGCGAGCGGGAACTGGATCAAGATCACGCAGCGCGTGCCGGTGCGGATCGCGCTCGACAAGGGTGAGCTGCGGCGCAATCCGTTGCGGGTCGGGCTGTCGGTGAACGCGATCGTGGATACCGCGAACAAGTCGGGGACGATGGTCGGGCGACCCGCGGTCGCGGCGTACAAGGGGCTTCAGACCGGGCAGGGCGATGCCGCGGTCGACGCGAAGATCCGCCAGATCATCGCGGCCAACCGGTGATGATTTTGCGGTGGCCATTACTCCGGTGCGGTCCTGCTTTCCTTGTTCTCCCGCGAAGGCGGGAGCCCAGTCTGGGTCCCCGCCTTCGCGGGGAAACAATTTTGTTGGTAACCTCCACGCTTCAGGCTGCACCACCCCGGCGGAGGCCGGGGCCCAGTTGGAAAGGTGGTCGTAACGGCGCGCTGTCTTTCGTCACCAGCGTCCCCCAACTGGGCCCCGGCCTTCGCCGGGGTGGTGGCTTTGGTTGGGTCATCCCTTCTCAGGCGAGTGCCACCTGATGGCAGCCCCTTCCGGTGCCGGTCCCGCCCCTCTCGTCGGCGGCTCGCTAGCCCTCACCGCATTCGCGCTCGCGCTTGGCACCTTCATGCAGGTGCTCGACACGACGATCGCCAACGTTTCTCTCCCCACCATCGCCGGTAATCTCGGCGTTTCCAGCGACAACTCGACCTGGATCGTCACGGCGTTCGCCGTCGCCAACGGAGTCGCGGTGCCGTTGACCGGGTGGCTGATGGGCCGGTTCGGCGTGGTGCGGACGTTCTGCGTCTCGGTCTTCCTGTTCACCATCGCGTCGTTCCTGTGCGGGATCGCGTGGGACCTGCCCTCGCTGATCGGCTTCCGCATCCTCCAGGGCGCGGTATCCGGACCGATGATCCCGGGCAGCCAGGCTCTGCTGATCGCGATCTTCCCCGTCCATAAGCGCTCTACCGCGCTCGGCATCTGGTCGATGACCACGCTGGTCGCGCCGATCATGGGGCCGATCCTTGGCGGCTACATCTCCGATAACTACCACTGGAGCTGGATTTTCCTGATCAACGTGCCGTTCGGGATGTTCTGCGCGTTCGTATGCTGGAACAAGCTCGGCAAGCGCGACACGCCGACGCGGAAGCTGCCGATCGACCAGGTCGGGCTGATCCTGCTGGTGATCTGGGTCGGTGCGCTGCAGATCGTGCTCGATCTCGGCAAGAACGACGACTGGTTCGCCGCCGACCGGATCGTCATCGCCGCGGTCGTCGCCGCGATCGGCTTTGTCGGCTGGATCATCTGGGAGCTGACCGACGCCAACCCGGCGGTGAACCTATCGCTGTTCAAGAGCCGCAACTTCACGATCGGGACGATCGCGTTCTGCCTCGGCTATGCGGTGTTCTTCGCCAATACGCTGCTGCTGCCGCTGTGGTTGCAGACACAGCTCGGCTACACCGCGACCTGGGCGGGGCTGGTCGCCGCACCCTCGGGCGCGGTGGCGGTGATCCTGACGCCATTCGTCGCGCGACTGAGCGGCAAGATCGACGCGCGCATCCTTGCCACGGTGGCATTCGCGTCGTTCGGCTACTCCTATTACCTCCGCTCGGGCTACACGACGGGGGCGAGCTTCTACGACCTGATGCTGCCGCTGATGGTGCAGGGGATCGCGATGAGCACGTTCTTCCTCGCGATGCTGACGATCTCGCTCGACCGTATTCCGGCGGAGCGGCTGCCGTCGGCGACGGGCATCTCGAACTTCGCGCGCATCACCTCGGGCAGCTTCGCCGCGTCGATCATCACGACCGCCTGGGATCGCCGCGAGACGCTCCACCAGAGCCGGTTGTCGGAAGCGATCGGGACCGGTTCGCCCTACCAGATGGCGCAGGGCGCGCTGACGCGGATCGGGCTGACCGACGTGCAGGCGGCAGGCGCGATCACGCGGCAGATGGTGGCACAGGCGTATCTGCTCGCATCGACCGACCTGTTCCGCATCTCGGCCTGGCTGTGCCTCGCGATGGTGATCATCGTCTGGTTCACGCGACGCGCGAGCCCCCCGCAAGGCCCGATCGCAGCGGATTGATCGCTTCGGTTGTCGTTTTCTTACCACCGGCGGGCCGTCGTACGATTGCCCGCCGATTGAAACGTTATCGCAACCACTTCGCCCCTAACGGTCGCTTTACCAGATACCAACTGCCTGTGGGGGGCCAGCTACCATGATGACCAAGAACACCGTTTTGCGGATCGCAGCCGCATGTCTTTTGTCGAGCGCGGCGCCAGCCTGGGCCGGTACGCCGACGACCTGCATCCAGACGATCAGCACGCCGCGCCTGGTCTGCGACGAAGGGGCGTGCGTGCGCGTCTCGGTCAAGGATTTGTGCGACGCGGTGCGCGCGTCCTATCCCGTCAAGCGCCGTGCGGTGAAGCCCATCCGCAACGACGACAACCCGGTCCGTACCGAACTCACGCTGCTCATCGCCAGCGTCAGCTAAGCGATGAAGGCGAACGCGGCGCCGGGGACGTGCACCGCGAAGTCAGTCGAGGCGAGCGTCCCGTCCGGCAGGATATCGAGCATCGTCACTCGCTGATCGCGTTCGTGGACGACGAGCATCCGGTGTTCCTCTTCCAAGATAATAAAGAAGCGCGGCGATGCGCCTCCGCTGGCGATATGCTGGAGGAGTGTGGGATCGCCGCCTTCGCTCAGCGCAAAGACCGCGATGCTGTCATGGCCGCGGTTGGAGACGTACAGCCGGTCGCCTGCCGAGTTGGCACCTATGTGCGCGATGATATTCGCGCCCTGCCAGCCTGCGGGGAGGGTCGATAGTGACATGCGGGGCTTCAGATCGCGGCCCTCGACGGTAAGCGCTATGAGCGTGCTATCGAGTTCACAGGCTAAGTACGCCGATTGCGTGTGCTGCTCATGGAACAGCAGGTGTCGGGGCCCTGATCCAGGCACTGCCTTGAGCGCAGTGTACGGCTCTTCAAGTGTTGCCCGTTCCGCGTCGAACGAGAAGGCGAGCACTTCGTCGGTGCCGAGATCGGCGACATACAGGAATTGATTGTCGAGGCCGAAGCCGACCCAGTGCGCGTGTGGCGATTGCTGGCGTTCGGAATCGGGACCGCCACCGCTATTGGTGTGCACCACAGGCTGGCCGACCGGCAGGCCACTCCGTGGATCGAGCTGGAACACCGAGACGCTGCCGCTCGCGTAGTTCGCGACCGCGATGACAGATTGCGTGCGATCCAGCGCGGCATGGCACGGTGCTGCGCCACCGACCGGGACATGCGCTAGCCGGACCCAGCCCGAGGCGGTGCGACGGTGTACGCCGAGCGCGCCATTGTCCTGCTCGTCGACCAGATAGTGAAGATCGAACCGCGACGAATATGTGCCGAACGATGCGTTGCGTGCATCCGCGTAGGGCGGGGCAAGCGTGCCGATTTGATCAAGCGGATAGATGCCCATACCGCCTCCGCCGGCATAGGTGCCGATCCAGAGGATTTTTGCGGTGTCGGGGTGGGGGTTGGAACGGGTCATCCGTCGGCTTCTAACCGGGGTCGGTGCTGCATCGCATCCCAATTCAGATCAGCGCTCGATCAGCGCGACCAATTGCTCGCGGTACAGCAACGCCAGTTCTTCGTGCATCCGCGCGATGATCGCGTTCGGTGCCTGAATCGCGAGCACGGACTGGTCGTCCATCCGGCGTTCGATCACGGAAGGGTGCGGGAGGAAATCCATTACCATGCTTTTGGCCGCACGATATTGCGGCCGGATTTCGCAACACGGTTAATCTCGAAATCCTCCCCGGAAGGAGTGTGTTGCGGCAAAATTTCCGAAGGCTGGTATTGGCGTCGGCGTTGCCCTACCGCGGCGTCATGGGCGATCTGGATAGACTGGTACCTTCGGGGATAATCGAGCAATGGGTCTATCACCTGCGACGACAGCGTTCGCGGGCGAGCGACGCGATCTGGCTGATAGACCAAGGGTTTACGCTGCATGACGGGCAGGATGGTATCCCGTCGCACGACGCCACCGAGCGCTGGCGGACGGAGCAGGAAACCGTGGTCGAGGAAGTGACCGCCTTGCTCGCGCTCTACGACAAGATCAACCTCGGCAAGGCCGACATCGCCTGACATCACCCGGTTGGCAGGGTCGCTATCCGACATCACCGTAACTCCGGCGGATCAGGTCGCCGGTCTGCTCCAGCGACGAGCTTTGCGGTGGTTCGGCATCCGGCATTTCGGCGACCAGTTCGGCCGTCGCCGCGAGTTGAAGATGTCGCTCGCTCAGGACCCGATGCGCGGTATAGGCCGCGTCCGAGCGCGCGGAAACGGCAAGTACCCGTTCCTGCGCAGCCCGGTCTTCATGATACGTGGCCCGATCACGCCACGCTGCGGCGTTCGTATCCGTCTGTGCGATCTCGTCGGTCATACTGCGGTCCGTTCGTCGTCAGACTTGATCTACTTTAGTTGCTCCTTACAGTATTATGTTGGCTATCGCATCGGTTCTCGATGGATCTACCTCATGCGGCAGGGCGGCTCGGCGCCTGCCAGCCACCGCCCAGCGCACGGAACAGGTCGACCTGCGCCCCTGCGATCCGCGAGTCGGCGGCGGCGAGGTCCGTGTCCGTGTCCGCTAGCGTACGTTCGGCGTCGAGGACGTCGAGGAAGTCGATCTGGCCTTCGCGTTGACGGGCACGGGTGATGCGGGCGGCGGTGGCGGCGTTGTCGTGCGCGGACTGTAGCTGCGTGCGGCGATCGAGTTCGCGGGCGTAGTTCGATAGCGCGGTCTCGGTTTCCTCGAGTGCGGTGAGGACGCTGCCGTCGAAATTTGCGAGCGCGCCGCGCGAGTCCGCCTCGGCGCCGGCGATGCGCGCGCGCGCGGCGGACTGGTTGAGCGACCAGTTCAGCAGGGGGCCAAGCAGCCAGCGGATCGGGCCGCCGGTGAAGATGTCGCCGACGCTGAGTGCGGTCGAGCCGATCGACCCGCCCAGCGAGATCTGCGGATAGAGCTGCGAGGTCTGGACGCCGATCCGCGCGGTGGCCGCGGCCAGCCGACGTTCGGCGGCTTGGACGTCGGGGCGACGTGCTAGCAACGCGGCGCCGTCGCCAATCGGGATCGGCTGGTCGAGGCGGGGCGTGGTGGTGCGGGCGCCGGCGGTTGCGGGCAGGTCCTGCGGGGTGCGGCCGGTGAGCGTGGCCATGCGGAAGAGCGCGGCCTGGCGCTCGGCTTCGATCTGCGGGATGTTGGCGGCGCGCTGATCGCGCAGGGCTGCGATCCGGACCTGGTCGAGGCGGGCGGCGCGACCGGCGTCGACGCGCTTGCCGGTCAGCGTGTTCGACTTGTCGAGCAGGTCGACGATCCGCCGGGCGACCGCCAGACGCTCGGCGGACGAGGCTGCGTCGACATAGGCGCGGGTGGTGGCGGCGACGATCGAGACGCGGACGGCGTCCGCATCGGCCTGCGCGGCGCCGACGTCACCGCGGGCGGCTTCGACGTTGCGGCGGACTCGGCCGGCGAGATCGACCTCGTAGCTGACGTCGAGCCCTACGTCGTAGGTGGCGCGCTCACGGTCGAGACCGGGCAGGTTCTGGAGCTGCGAGGTGCGCGCGTAATTGCCGCTCGCGCCCGCGTTCAACTGAGGTTCGCGGTCGGTCTTCGCGCCGCGCAGGGAGGCGCGGGCGCTGTCGAGCCGCGCGACGGCGACGCGGAGGTCGGTATTCGCTGCCAATGCATCCGCGACGAGGCCGTCTAGGACGGGGTCGCGGTACATCCGCCACCAGTCGTTGTCGGGCGCCGTCGTGACGGTGGCCGCGGTGCCGTTAACAGAGGGCGCGGTGACGAACGACGCCGCCGCCTTGGGTGGGGTGATGGGTGCGACATAGTCGGGGCCGGCGGCGCACGCGGCGAGCGTCAGCGCCGAGAGGCTCGCTAGGAGGGCGGACTTCATGATGCTGGTCCTATTCGGCTGGCTGGAGCGTCGGGGCGGCAGCGGTTGGCTTGCGGCGTTCGAATCGCAGCGCCAGCGCCCGTGCGACGACATAGAAGGTGGGAGTGAAGAGCAGCCCGAACCCGGTCACGCCGATCATCCCGAAGAACACCGCGGTCCCGAGCGCCTGGCGGAGTTCCGCACCGGCACCGGTCGCGATTACCAGCGGCACCGCGCCGAGAATGAACGCGAAGCTCGTCATCAGGATCGGCCGCAACCGGTCCTTCGCCGCGCGTACCGCCGCCTCGACCGGGGTGAGCCCGTCCTGTTCTTCGGCCTGTTTCGCGAACTCGACCACGAGGATCGCGTTCTTCGCGGCGAGAGCAATCAGCACGACCAGACCGATCTGCGTCAGGACGTTGTTGTCCATGCCCCGCAGGTTCACGCCGGTCATCGCGGCCAACAGGCACATCGGCACGATCAGGATGATCGCTAGCGGCAACGTCAGGCTCTCATATTGCGCGGCGAGCACGAGGAAGACGAACACCACCGCCATGCCGAAGACGAGCGCGGCGGTGCTGCCGGCGGCCTTTTGCTGATAGGCGATGCCGGTCCATTCATGCGCGTAGCCTGCCGGGAGCGACGCATCGGCGAGCTTCTCCATCGCGACCAGCGACTGGCCCGAGGAATAGCCCTTGGCGGTGTCGCCATCGACCTCGACCGCGGGGAACAGGTTGTAGCGGACCACGCGGTACGGGCCGGTCTTGTCCTTGAACGTCGAGACCGAGCCGACCGGGACCATCTGGCCCGAGTTGGAGCGCGTCTTGAGGTTGGCGATGTCCGCCGTCGTGTTGCGGAACGGCGCGTCGGCCTGCGCGGTGACGCGATAGGTGCGGCCCAACAGGTTGAAGTCGTTGACGAACGCCGAGCCGAGATAGACCTGCAACGCCTCGAACACGCGCTCCGGGGGGACGCCGAGCAAATTGGCCTTGGCGCGGTCGACATCGGCGAAGATGCGCGGCGTCGCGGTGTCGAAGAAGGTATAGATCTGTGCGAGACCCGGAGTCTGGTTCGCTTTGCCGATCAGCGCGTACGACGTCTTGCCGAGGTCGGCGTAACCGTGGCCGCCCTGGTCCTGCACCATCAGGCGGTAGCCACCCGCCGAGCCGATACCCTGGATGAGAGGCGGCGGGACGATCAGCAGGCGCGCTTCGGTGATGTCGCCGGTCGCCTTCTGCGATTCCGCCATGATGCTGGCGAGGGTGACGCCAAGTTTCTTGCGTTCCTCGAAGCTTTTCAGCGGGATGTAGGCGGCGGCCGAGTTGGGGGCGAGCGTCTGCGACGGACCGTCGAAGCCTGCGAGCATGACCGCGCCCTTGACGCCGGCGAGCGGCAGGATGCGCTTGGCGACCTTCTGCATGACGGCATCGGTGCGCTCGACCGACGAGCCGGGCGGAAGCTGGATGACGGTCAGGAAGTAGCCCTGATCCTGCGCAGGGACGAAGCCCGATGGGGTGATCGTGAACACGCCGACCGTGACCGCGATCAGCGCGGCATAGGCGATCATCATCCGGCGCGGCGCGGTGACTAGGCGCGCGGTGAGGCGGGCATAGCTGTCGCTCATCCGCTCGAACCCGCGGTTGAAGGCATCACCGGCGCGGCGCACGGTGCGAGTCAGGCGGTTGCCGGAATCGGCGGGCGCGGTCGGCTTGAGCAGCATCGCGGCGAGTGCTGGCGACAGCGTCAGCGAGATCAGCAGCGAGATGATCGTCGCGGTCGAGATCGTCACCGCGAACTGACGGTAGAACGCGCCCGAGAGGCCGGTGAGGAACACGGTCGGGATGAACACCGCGCAGAGCACGAGCACGATCGCGACGAGTGCGCCCGAGACTTCGTCCATCGACGTGCGCGCCGCCTCTAATGGGGAGAGCCCGTGTTCGAGGTTGCGCTCGACATTCTCGACCACGACGATCGCATCATCGACGACGATGCCGATCGCGAGGACGAGGCCGAACAGCGACAGGTTGTTGAGTGAATAGCCAGCCGCCGCCAGCACCGCGAAGGTACCGATCAGTGAGACCGGGATCGCCACGATCGGAATGATCGCCGCACGCCACTTCTGCAGGAAGACGAGGATGACCAGCACGACGAGGACCATCGCCTCGAACAGCGTGTGCTTCACCGCGTCGATCGACTGCGCGATGAACTCGGTCGGGTTGTAGATGACCTTGTATTCGAGGCCCTTGGGGAAGCGCTTCGACATGCTCTCCATCTCGGCGGTGACGGCCTGCGCCGCGCCGAGTGCGTTCGAGCCGGGACGCTGGAAGACCGCGGCGATGACCGTGGGTTTGCCGCTGAGATAGGTATTCGCGCCGTAATCCTGTGCGCCGAGCTCGACCCGGGCGACGTCCGAAACGCGGACCTGGCGGCCTTGTGCGTCGGTGCGGATGACGACATCGGCGAACTGCTTGGGGTCGGTCAGGCGGCCCTGCGTCTCGACGTTGAGCTGGAACGCGCTGTTGCCCTTGTCATAAGGCGGCTGGGCCGAGCGTGCCAGCGGCGACCTGGACGTTCTGTGCACGCAGCGCGGCGACGATCTCGCCGGCGGTGAGGTCGAGCGCGGCGGCGCGACCGGGGTCGATCCAGATGCGCATGGAGTAATCGCGTGCACCGAACAGCTGCACGTCGCCGACGCCGTCGATGCGGCTGAGGCGATCGCGGACCTGCGTCAGCGCGTAGTTGGAGATGTACCCGCGATCGAGCGAGTTGTCGGGCGAGACGAGGTTCACCACCATCAGGAAGTCGGGCGACGTTTTCCGCGTCACCACGCCGAGACGCTGGACGTCCTCGGGCAGGCGCGGGACGGCGACGGCGACGCGGTTCTGGACGAGCACCTGGGCGGCGTCGAGATTGGTGCCGATCTTGAAAGTGACGGTGATCGTGACCTTGCCGTCGCCGGTCGATTGCGACGACTGGTACAGCATGTTGTCGACGCCGTTGATCTCCTGCTCGATCGGCGCGGCGACGGTCTCGGCGACCGTCTCGGCCGAGGCACCGGGATAGGTCGCGCTGACGGTGACGGTGGGGGGAACGATATCGGGATATTGCGACACCGGCAGCGTCATGTAGGCGATCGCACCGACGATCGTGATGATCACCGCGATCACGCCCGCGAAGATCGGCCGGGTGATGAAGAAGCGCGAGAAGCGCATGGGAATTTCCTCGGTAGAGGGGCGCGGGCACACACCAACACCACCCCGGCGGAGGCCGGGGCCCAATTGGGCGAACCGCAGTGATTAAGTCGAAACGCTATCCCAATTGGGCCCCGGCCTTCGCCGGGGTGGCGTCTATCTCGCGAGGGTGGCTTCACCCGAGATCGGCTGGACCGACGCCGGCGCACTCGTACCCGAGGCGACCACGATCCGGCCGACCTTCGGCGCGACGGTCGCGCCCGGCATCGCCATCTGCGTACCCTGGATGATGATCCGGTCGTTTGGACCGATCCCCGAGCGCACAATCCTCAGCCCATCGACCACCGGTCCAAGCTCGACCGGCTTCTGGCTCACGACGTTCTTCGCATCGATCGTCAGCAGGACCTTGCGCGCCTGATCGGTCTGCACCGCATCGTCGGGCACCAGCAGAGCCTGGCGCGTTCCCGCACTGGCGAGGCGCATGTTGCCGAACATCCCCGGCGTCAGGAAATATCCCGGGTTGGCGAGAACCGCGCGGCCGCGGATCGTCCCCGAGCGCTGGTCGAGGCCGTTGTCGGTGAAGTCGAGCTTGCCTTTCCAGCGATGCTCGGTCTCGTCCTGCAACTGGATCTCGACCGCCGCTGGCGTCGCGCCGGGCTGCCGTGCGCGCTGCGTCTTGAGGTACAGCGCTTCCGACCCATCGAACGTGAAGTAGATCGGGTCGAGCGCGTTGATCGTCGTCAGCACCGTGCCGCCAGTGCCTTCGCCGCCCGCGACCTGGTTACCCGCATCGACGCGACGATCGGAAATGCGACCGCCGATCGGTGCGCGCACCTGCGTGAAGCCGACATCGAGCGCGCGAGCGCGTTCGCGAGCCTGCGCCGCAGCGAGTGCGGCCTGCGCTGCTTCGAGCCGACCGCGGAGGGCGTCAACTTCGCCTGCGGAGACCGCTTCGTCGGCTACCAGGCGTTGCGCGCGACCAAGATCGGTACGCGCCAGCGACAGAGCGCTGCGTGCACTGGCGACGTTAGCGTGTGCCTCGGCCAGAGCGGCGGCGAACGGGCGGGAGTCGATCGTGAAGAGCAATTGCCCCTTGCTGACGATCTCGCCATCGCGGAAATGGATGCCGGTGACTTCGCCCGCGACGCGCGGGCGGATCTCGACGGTGCGGCTCGGCGCGAACCGGCCGACATAATCGTCCCACTCGCTGACCTGCCGCACCAGCGGCGACGCGACCGTGACGGAAGCGGGCGGGGGTGCCGCCATAGCCGCGTCGGGATGGTCGAACATCTTCACGCCGACCGCGCCGAGCAGCGCGATCGGCACGAGCACCATTGCGCCGCGCTGCCAGGCCGGCCGTCGGTGACGGTCCGCGGGCGGCGACGCGACGACGTCGGCGTCGTTCGCGGCCGTGATCGTGGTAAGTTGGTTCACGCTGCGATTCTCCGCTTCTGCTGTGCGCCGACGCGCATGCCGGTCACGCTCTCGACGAGCGTTTCGATCTGTGCCTCGGCAAAACCGGCGGCGAGGAAGCCCTGGATCTCGGCCATCGGCAGCGCAAAGCCGCGACGCCAGGCGTACACCGCCATCCGCCGTAGCGCCTCTAGCCTGGGGTCGGCGAGCCGCGACGCGGTGCTGAGGCCGAACAGGCTGCCCATCGCGCGCGACATGCGGCTCGGGCCGGACAGGCTGCGCAACGTGTCGCGCTTGGCGAGCGCGATGACGCTCCATTCCAGCGCGGAAAAGCCGGTCGGGGCAGGGGCTGCCACGGCCTGGGCGCGGCTGGTGACGGGCGAAGCGAACATGTTGTCGAGGTCGAGATAAGCCATGGGATTGTCCCCCTTTTGATCTTGGGCAAGCGCTGGCCTTCGTCGCTGGATGGTCCACCGACGTCAGCTGGTCGCAGGGCGTGCGCGGTCGTTGCCGACACATCACCGTGCCGCGCTTGCCCGCTTGGAATTTTCGAAAGTTTGGCCGAAGCCGTCTTAGGTTTGAACCGTGGTCATGGGTTGGTGTCCCCGGCTGCCCCATCCGAAGTAGGAGAGAGCTTCGATACCAGTCGGTATATAAACCTGGCGTTCATCTAGTCAACAAGACTTTTGTACCGGCCGGTATTTTTTCCGCGGCGCGGTAGAAAGCGTGTCTATTTGGTTGGCCACATGAGCATGCTGGTCTCGACGAGCTGCTGGAGTTCGGTGCAACTAGCGCCCGAGCCAGCCTGGATCGACAGCCCCTGCATGATCGCGAAGAGGTAGCGCATCAGCGCGTGCGACTCGAGACCTTCGGGGAACTCGCCCGCGGCCTTGGCTTCGTCGAACCGCTTCATCAGCGCGGCTTCGGACGACGCGCGGCGCTTGGCGACTTCGGCCTTGATCGGCTCGGCTTCGGCGCTGCAGGCCACGCTGCTGATGACGCTAAGACACCCCTTGGGGTCGCAGGTGCTCATCTGCATCTGCAACGCACCGCGGAGCAGGTTTTCCGCTACGGCACGGGCGGTCGGCGCGTCGAGCGCGGACGTCATATAGGCGAGCTTCTCGCGTTCGTAGAGGTCGAGCGCCTTGTGGAACAGCGCCTCCTTGTTACCGAACGCGGCGTAAAGGCTGGGCTTGGTAATCTTCATCTCGGCGGTCAGTTCCGCCATCGATGCGCCCTCGTAGCCGTTGCGCCAGAACACGCGCAGCGCACCCGCCAACGCTTCGTCGAGATCGAACTCGCGGGGGCGGCCCTTGGGGGCGGTGAGCGTGCAAAGCCTATTCATACCGTTCGGTATATAGTGAGAGCGCGCAAAAGGTCCAGTGACTGGAATATGTTGCCGGGGACGCTCACCGACCGACCGCGGTGTAGGCGAACCCGGCCTGTTCGACGTCCGCGCGCTGATAGACGTTGCGCAGGTCGACCATCACCGGCCCGGCCATCACGCGCTTCAACCGCGCAAGATCGAGCGCGCGATAGGCATCCCATTCGGTCACGATCACGACCGCGTCGGCACCCTCCGCGGCGTCGTATGCGTCGGTGCAGTAGACGAGGTCGGGCATCATCGCCTTGGCGGGCGCCATGCCTTCGGGATCGTGCGTGCGGACCGTCACGCCGGCGTCGGCAAGCGCGGTCGCGATCGCGAGACTCGGGGCGTCGCGCATGTCGTCGGTGTTGGGCTTGAACGTGAGGCCGAGCAGCGCGACCGTCTTGCCGCGGGGGTTGTCGCCGAGCGCATGCAGGACTTTCCGGCCCATCGCGCGCTTGCGGCTGTCGTTCACCTTCACGACGGCTTCGACGATGTGGACCGGCGTGTCGTAATCCTCGGCGGTCTTGAGCAGCGCCAGCGTGTCCTTGGGGAAGCACGAGCCGCCATAGCCGGGTCCGGCGTGGAGGAATTTCTTGCCGATCCGGTTGTCGAGCCCGATCCCGCGCGACACGTCCTGCACGTCCGCGCCGACCGCTTCGCACAGATCCGCGATCTCGTTGATGAAGGTGATCTTGGTCGCGAGGAACGCGTTGGCCGCGTATTTGATCAGCTCCGACGTGCGGCGACCGACGAACAGGATAGGCGATTCATTGAGATAGAGCGGGCGGTAGACGTCGCGCATGACCTGTTTGGCACGCTCGTCCTCGGTGCCGATGACGATGCGGTCGGGTCGCTTGAAGTCGCCGATCGCGGCGCCCTCGCGGAGGAACTCGGGGTTGGAGACGACCGCGACGTCGATGTCGGGACGCTTCTCGCGCAGGATAGCCTCGACCCGGTCGCCGGTGCCGACAGGGACGGTCGACTTGGTCACGACCACGGTCGGCCCAGTGACTGCGGCGGCGATTTCCTCGGTCGCGGCGAACACGTAGCTGAGGTCGGCATGGCCGTCGCCGCGTCGTGACGGCGTGCCGACCGCGATGAAGATCGCGTCGGCGTCCGCGACCGCGCTGGCGAGATCGGTGGTGAAGGTCAGCCGCCCCGCAGCTACATTGGACGCGACGAGCTGATCGAGACCGGGCTCGAAGATCGGCATGCGGCCGGCATGCAGCGCATCGATCTTCGACTGATCCTTGTCGACGCAGATCACGTCATGGCCAAAATCCGAAAAGCAGGCGCCGGACACCAGGCCGACATAGCCAGAACCGATCATCGTGATGCGCATGGACGTTCCCCGTAAAAGCCGCGCGACCTATCGAGACTAATGCGCGCGGGTGCAAGCTGGCGGGCGCAACCAAAGCGGAGCATACCGGTTGAAACTTCGACCAAATGGCATCGCAAAACAGGAGAGAGACGATGGCTGACGACTTCAAGCAGGCAGTCGATGACGGTGCGAACGCAAGCAAGGCGGCGACCGACCGCGCGGCGGATGCGGCCAAGGGCGCGGCGGACGCGATGCGCGAGAATGCCGGGAAGGCGCGCGATGCGTTCTCGGAGAAGGTCGTCGATCCGGCGCGGCGCGCAGGCGAGGCGATGAAGGAGTCGGGCGGCAAGATTGCCGAGGGCGGCGCGACGATCGGCAAGGCGATGATCGATCAGGCCGAGCAGAATGCGCGCGAGGCCTTCGCGGCGATGCGCGAGGCGGCGAGCGCCAGCGACCTGACACAGGTGATGAAGATCCAGGGCGATTACCTACGCGAGCAGAGCCAGCGAAGCATGAGCCAGGCACGCGAGATCGGCGAGCTGATCATGAAGTTCGGCAAGGACGCGGTCGCACCGTTGCAGGGCGGCGGGATCAAGTAAGCCGATACGCCGCTCCCCGTTTTGCGGTGGAGCGGCGTACGGACGAGCAAGAACGCCGCCGCTCCGACACTATGACGGAGCGGCGGCGGATCAGCCTCAACTATTTCCGGCTTAAACGAACAGTCCGACGAGCCAGTACGTGCCGGCGCCGATCAGCCCCGCGGCGGGCAGAGTAAGCGTCCAAGCGACGACGATGTTGCTCGCGACGTTCCAGCGGACGGCGGACAGGCGCCGCGCGGCGCCGACTCCGACGATCGAGCCGGTGATGGTGTGCGTCGACGATACGGGAATGCCCCAGAAGGTCGCCGCGAACAGCGTGATCGCGCCGCCGGTCTCCGCGCAGAACCCTTGTGCGGGGGTGAGGCGGGTAATCTTCGAGCCCATCGTGTGGACGATCCGCCAGCCGCCCGACAGCGTGCCAAGCGCCATCGCCGCCTGGCAGGACAGCACGACCCAGAGCGGCACGTGGAACTCACCGCCGAGCAGGCCTTGTGAATAGAGCAGGACGGCGATGATCCCCATCGTCTTTTGCGCGTCGTTGCCGCCGTGGCCGAGCGAGTAGAGCGCGGCGGAGATCAGCTGGAGCTTGCGGAAACGCTTGTCGACGCCGAGCGGGGTGAGCTTGAGGCTCGTCCAGGCAACGATCAGCACCAGAACCAGCGCGAGCATCAGGCCGATCGCGGGCGAGGCGAAGATCGCGAGCACGGTCTTGATCACGCCGCTCCAGACGATCGCGCCGAAGCCGATCTTGGCGATGCCGGCGCCCAGGAGCCCGCCGATCAGCGCGTGGCTGCTGCTCGACGGGATGCCGAGCACCCAGGTGATGACGTTCCACGCGATCGCGCCCATCAGCGCGGCGAAGATCACCTGTGCATCGATAACGTGCGCCTGGACGATCCCGGTGCCGACGGTCTGCGCGACGTGGAGGCCGAACACCGCGAACGCGATGAAGTTGAAGAACGCTGCCCAGAGCACGGCGTATTGGGGCTTCAGCACGCGCGTGGAGACGACTGTGGCGATCGAGTTCGCCGCGTCGTGGAGGCCGTTCAGGAAGTCGAACAGCAGCGCGATGCCGATGAGACCGATTAGGAGGGGGAGGGAGAGGATCATGCGCGGCCGCCCGCGGTTACGCGGATAAGGTGCGCCGCCGCTCTCTCAACCACTCCACCACCCCGGCGAAGGCCGGGGCCCAGTTGGAGAGGTCGTAGTAACAGCGTACCGCCCTCAGTTATTACCGTCCCCCAACTGGGCCCCGGCCTTCGCCGGGGTGGCGCCTTGTTGGAGCGTCGCGACTCGTACGACACATCAAGCATGGTCGATGACCAGCCCCTGGATCTCGTTCGCGACGTCCTCGAAGCGGTCGACGATCTTTTCCAGGCTGCTGTAGATTTCGCGGTTGATGATGAACGTCATCGGGTCCGCACTGATCTTCGACGCCTGGAACAGCGCGCGCAGGCCCGTGTCGTGGATATCGTCGGCATGCCCCTCGATCTGGATCAGGCGCGCGGTCAGGTCGTGCAACCGGCCGGCGTTGGTGCCGAGCGACCGCAGCAGCGGGATCGCCTCTGCTGTGATTCGCGCGGCCTCGACGATGATGCCGGCCATGTCGCGCATCTGCGGCGAGAACTCGGTCACCTCGTACAGCGCGATCGCGTTGGCGGTGCCGTTCATCTGGTCGATCGCGTCGTCCATCACGCCGATCAGGTCGGTGATCGCGCTGCGGTCGAACGGCGTGACGAACACCCGGCGGACGTCCTGCAACACCTCGCGCGTGATATCGTCGGCCTCGTGCTCGCGCTTGACGATCTCGGCGATCTGACCCTCGATCGAGCCTTCGCCGTGGAGCAGCCGTGCAAGCGCATCGGCACCGGCGACCAAGGTCGCGGCATGCGCGTCGAACAGTTCGAAGAACCGTCCCTGCTTCGGCATCAGCGACTGGAACCAGCCCAGCATCGGAATTCTCCTTTTCGCGCTCGTGCGCACGACGGGTAAGATACGTTGCGCGAGCGACGCCGGGATCGGCGGCTCACGGAAAGCAGCGATCAGCGCCTTCAGGCCGGGCTCATTGACAGCCTCCGCCGCGCGATCAAGCGTAAACCAGCGTGTGTCGCGTTGATGACGCTCGGGCCAGTCCTCCACCTGCTCGACGAATGCGAGCGGAAACACGGTGACGATCATGTCGCGGTAACGGCCGGTGCGGCGGCGTTTTCGGTATGCGAATTGCCCGACCGGCGACGGGCAGGGGATGCCGCGGATGCCGGCTTCTTCGTACGCCTCCTGCGCGGCGGCCTCGTGGCTGGCGAGGCCTACAATGGGGTTGCCCTTGGGGATCACCCAGCGGCCGGTGTCGCGCGAGGTGATCAGCATCACGCGAGCGTGGCCGGCTTCGTCGATCACATAGGGAAGTGCGCCGATCTGCTCGATGGTTCGGGTCCTTGCACCCGCAGAATCGCGGGGAAAGTCGGGAGCTTATACCCGGTTTTTACGCAAGGATAGCGGCGCGGCGGAGAGTTTTCGGACCGTCGCCGCGGGTCCATTTCTGTCCCATTGCCGGACGCCGCTACCTTAACCACCTTTGTCACTGGTCGAATTGGTAAACGCGACGTTAACGTTTGCATCATGACCAGACGCCTAGTCCTCACCAACGAAGCCGCCCGCCACCCGCTGCGCCGTTCGCTGCCGCCGCCGGTGATCGCGAGCGCAAGGAACGACGATCAGGACGTGAAGCTGTTCCTGTTGAGCTTCGCCGCGTTCTTCACGTGCTTTTACAGCTTCATTTTTTGAGATTGAGCTGTCGATCCTCCCCCGCCAGGGGGAGGTGGCTGGCTTGCCAGACGGAGGGGGAGGAAAGGAAAACATCCGTCCCGTGTCCTCCCCCTCCGTCACCTTCGGCGACACCTCCCCCTGGCGGGGGAGGATTTTCAGTGTCGAAGCGTCGGCAGACACCCGATCGCATCGTCGTCGCAGGCCCGGTGCAGCTTCTGCGCGAGCCATGCCGAGACGAGGCACATCGCCGCCACGAGGAACAGCATGTCCTCGGGCGTCACACCCATCGCGGTGATGCCGATGACGAGGATCGAGCCGATCGTCATCGCGCCCGAATTGACGACGTTGTTCGCCGCGACTGTGCGCGCGGTCTGGTCCTTCTCGACGGTCGTCGTCAGGAACGCGTAAAGCGGCACGACGAACATCCCGCCGGTGATCGCGATCGCCAGCAGCGTCGCCAGCACGGGAATCGCACCCGGCTGATGGATAAACCCCGCCCAGTCGTAATAATGTCCCGGAGCCGCGGGCGTCCAGTTCCGTGCGAGGAACGAGAACAGCACGACGAAGCCGCCCATCGCGATCACGGACGCGGGCGAGAACTTCGCGGAAATCCGCCCACGCAGCATCGAATTGATCACGACCGAGCCGATCGCAACTCCGACCGAGAACACCGCGATCACGAAGCTCGCGACTCGCTCGTCGGCGGTCAGCACGTTCTTGACCAGCGGCGGGAAGACGATGATCAGCACAGCGCCGATCGTCCAGAAGAAGCTGATCGCGACGATTGCCAAGAACAGGCGGGGGATATGCAGCGTCGCGCTGATCAGGCGCCACGAGGCAGTGAACGGATTGTAGTCGAGCTTCAGCGGCGGGCCTTCGCGCGGTGCGGGGGGCACTTGCCGGCCAGAGAACCAGCCGATCACGGCGACAATCAACACGCTGGCAGCCGCACCCTCGATCGGGATCCAGCCTGCCGTCACCGTGCCCAACAGGATCGCGAGATACGTCCCGGCCTCGACCAGCCCGGTGCCGCCGAGCACGTCGCACGGTTTCAGATGCTGCGGCAGGATCGCGTATTTGATCGGCCCGAAGAACGTCGAATGCACGCCGAGGCACAGCACCGCGCCGAGCATCAGCCCGATCCCGAGCGACGGATGCCCGGCACGCGCGACCATCAGGCCGGTCGCGCCGAGCAGCATGATGCCGATCTCGACCGTCTTCACGATCCGGATGATCCGCGCCTTGTCTTCGCTATCCGCCAATTGCCCGGCGAGCGCGGACAGCAGGAAGAACGGCAGGATGCCGAGCCCCGTCGCCAGCGCGTTGAAGTTCGCCTCCATCTTCGGATCGTTGAAGACGGCATAGGTCGCGAACAGGACCATCGAGGTCTTGAACAGGTTATCGTTGAACGCGCCGAGAAACTGCGTGGTGAACAGGGGCAGGAAGCGACGTTGCTTCAGCAACCCGAGGGCATTGAGCATGACGGGAAATAGCCCTGATCGTTGCGGTAATGTGTCGAACCCTTAGCCGAGCGTCATCCGCACGCCAACGTTAAACCGGTTTCGCCCCGCGACCGACCGGTATAGGGGTGGTGGGTGCTGAGCTTGCCTAACCTCCTGACATTGTCGCGGATCGTCGCGGTGCCCCTGCTGGTCTGGTTCCTGTGGTGGCCCGACTGGGAGGCAGGGTACGGCATCGCCTTCGTGCTGTACTGCCTGATGGGCATCACCGATTATTTCGATGGTTACCTCGCGCGATCGAGCGGCGCGGTGTCGCGGTTGGGGATCTTCCTCGATCCGATCGCCGACAAGATCATGGTCGCCGCGGTGATCCTGATCCTGGTCGGCACGCGCGATATTGCCGGCATTCATGTCATCGCCGCGTTGGTGATCTTATTGCGTGAGATCGCGGTGTCGGGCCTGCGCGAGTTCCTGGCACAGGTGCAGGTTTCCGTGCCGGTATCGCAGCTCGCCAAGTGGAAGACGACGCTGCAGCTCGTGTCGCTCGGCGGAATCATCCTCGGCGGTGCGGTGCCCGACATGGTCTGGGTGCACACCGTCGGGATCGTCGCGCTATGGGGTGCGGCCGTCCTCACGTTGCTGACCGGATGGGATTACCTCCGTGTCGGCCTGAAGCACATGGACTAATCATGACGATACGGATGGTGTATTTCGCCTGGGTGCGCGAGCGTATCGGCACGGGCGAAGAGTCGGTCGAGCCGCCGGCGAGCGTCGTGACGGTGGCGGATCTGGTGGACTGGCTGGCCGAGACGAGCCCGGCGCATGCGGGGGCTTTCGAGAACCGATCGCGGTTGCGCGCGGCGATCGATCAGGACTTCATGCCGCTCGATACGCCGATCGGCCGCGCGCAGGAGATCGCGATCTTCCCACCGGTGACCGGCGGATGATCCACATCTCGGTCCAGCAGTTTGCGATCGATATCGCGGCCGAGATGACGCGCGCGGAAGCGGCAGGGGCGGGCGCGGTGGCGACGTTCACCGGGCTGGTGCGTGCTGACGACGGTGTGGGGACGCTTGAGCTTGAGCATTATCCCGGTGCAACCGAGGCTGCGTTGCTGAAGGTTGCGGAAGGCGCGATCGAGCGTTGGTCGCTGAGTGCCGCGATCATCGTGCACCGCGTTGGGCCGATGCATCCGGGGGAGCGGATTGTCTTCGTCGCTGCGACGGCGGCGCACCGTGGCGCGGCGCTTGAGGCCTGCGCGTATCTGATCGACCGCCTGAAGACCGACGCGCCGTTCTGGAAGCGCGAGACGCGCGGCGCTGAAGCTAGCTGGGTCGAAGCACGCGATGGCGACCACGCTGCTGCTGCTCGATGGGACAACTCGAGCCGCTAGCGCAAAGCTTGTCCTCGCGCGAAGGCAGAAGCCATGCTGGATCCCCGCCTTCGCGGGGAAACAAAGTAGTGCGGGCCGCGCTCCCGGATGGGATTGCGGCCCGCAGTCACATCAGCCGAGCTTCGGAACGCTCATGCCGTTGGTCAGGTGGACGACGCCGTTCGTCTCCTTGATGTCCGCCGTATCGATGTACGACTTGATACCAGCCGTGTCGGTCAACTCGATGTTGCCGTTCGGCCCAAGCCCTGCGATCAGCGGCTGGCCTGCCAGCGTCGTCAGCGTGGCCTTGCCACCGCCCGCAGTGATCTGCGCCTTCAACTGGTCCGCGGTCAGCGCACCGGCAACGACGTGATACTTGATGATCGTCGCCAGCGTCGGTGCCGACTCAGGCTTCAGCAGCGTGTCGAGCGCACCGGCGGGCAGGCGCGTGAAGGCTTCGTCGCTCGGCGCGAACAGCGTGTACGGGCCGGGGCCCGCGAGCGTCG
Source organism: Sphingomonas sp. Leaf230 (assembly GCF_001421745.1). GTDB lineage: Bacteria > Pseudomonadota > Alphaproteobacteria > Sphingomonadales > Sphingomonadaceae > Sphingomonas. The sequence continues at coordinate 213,171 of NZ_LMKW01000001.1, forward strand.
CCTGCAACTTCGCGGCGGTCACCAGCTTCGCCAGCGTCGCACGGTTCGGCAGCGTCGGCAGTGCAGCGGCGATCGTCGTCGTTGCCGCAGCCGCCGGCGCAGCGGGCGCACCGGGCTGTTGCGGAGCAACCGCCGTGCCGGGTGCTGCCGGAGTGGTTGGCGTCGCTGGCATCGCCGTCTGCGGTGCGGCCGGTGCCGCAGTCCGCGGCGCGGTTGGTGCTGCCGTCTGGGCAGTCGCGCCGGTGGCAATAAACAGGCTCGTTGCCGCAACAATCATAAGGTTGGTCTTAACAGTCATCTGCAACTCCAGAGATTGTGATTGGGACGAATGAAACTGGAACGATAGAAACTGGGTATAGAACCAGCGATCTCAACAATTTTACCGACAAAGCATGGCACCGGTGCGATGAACCGAGCCTGTCTAACTCAGATTTAGCTCAGTTTAGGGACGATCACGCCATTGACGACGTGAACGACGCCGTTCGACTGGCGGACATCTGCCGTCTCGACATAACTCTTGTTAGCGTTGACGTCGGTGAGCGCGATGACTGCGCCTACCATCGTCGCAGTGATCGGGTCACCTTCGACCGTGGTCAACGTCGCGGTACCGCCACCGGCCGCGATGCGCTGGCGCAGATCGTCGGCAGTGATGACCCCCGGCACGACGTGATACGTCAGCACCTTGGTCAGCGAGGCCTTGTTCTCTGGCTTCAGCAACGTGTCGACCATGCCGGGCGCGAGCCTTCCGAAGGCATCGTTGGTCGGGGCGAATACGGTGAAGGGGCCGGGGCCGGACAGCGTGCCGACCAGATCTGCGGCCTTTACCGCGGCAACCAGGGTCGACAGGTTCGGTGCAGCCGACGCGTTGTCGACGATCGTCCGCGTCGCCATCATCGGCACGCCGCCGACGGTCGGATTGGCGACTGCGGGCGGCCCGTTCGGTACCGCCAGCGCAGGATTGGCGGGCGTCGTCGAGGCGCTGGCCACGTCGTCCTTGGATTTGCCGCTGCACGCGGCGAGTGCCAGCGCGCTGGTCATCAGCAGCAGTGGAAGCGTCTTCGACATCGTTCGATCTCCAGCGGGAACTGGGAAACATACGATCGAAGGCCAAGTTGGTTGCGCAAGCGTGTCGATCTCGGGATGGGGTGAAGACCGAGCGCGCCCAGTTCGCAACGGTCTCCCATCCCTGAAAGGGAGGGGCAGGGGGTGGGTCGGTTTCCGCGTCTTGGACCGCTGGCGACCCAAGCTGGCCGACCCACCCCCGACCCCTCCCTTTCAGGGATGGGGGCAGAAGTAAGGGCGGGGCTTTACGACAGTGCAGTTACTGAACGTCCGCCAGCGCCTTTGCCATCAACCGGAAGTCCTTCTCGCGCGGACTGGCGCGGCGCCAGACGAGCGCGATCCGCCGCACCGCATTCTTCTCGTCGAGCGGCCTCGCCGTGATGTTGGTGTTGTCGAGGATCCCCGCCTTTAACGCCATTTCCGGCAGCATCGTGATGCCCAGCCCGTTGTCGACCATCTGCACGATCGTGTGCAGCGACGTACCCAGCATCGTCGCCTCCGCGCGCAGCTCCGGACGGTTGCACGCGCCAAGCGCGTGATCCTTCAGGCAATGCCCGTCCTCGAGCAGCAGCAAGCGCGTCTCGTCGATCGCCGACGCCGGGATCGCGGGCAGCGCGGTCGGCTCCTCGCCCGACGGATACGCCACGAACAGCCGATCCTCGAACAGTGTCTCCGACGTCACCTCGCCGCACGCATAGGGGAGGGCCAGCAGTACGCAGTCGGTGCGGCCGTTGTGCAGGCCTTCACATGCCGGGCCGCTGGGCTCTTCGCGCAGGAACAGCTTCAGGTCCGGATAGTCCTTACGCAACCGCGGCAGGATCCTCGGCAGCATGAACGGCGCGATCGTCGGGATGACGCTCATCCGCATGTCGCCCGACAGCGGCTGTCCCGCGGCACGCGCCATGTCGCCCAGTTCCTCCGCCTCGCGCAGCACGCGCCGCGCCTTGTCGGCGATCCCGTCGCCCAGCGGCGTGAACCGCACGACTCGCCGGGTGCGCTCGACCAACACCACGCCGATCAGCGTTTCCAGCTCGCGCAGGCCCGCCGACAGCGTCGATTGCGTCACGAAACACGCCTCCGCAGCACGTCCGAAATGGCCGTGGTCCTTCAGCGCAACAAGATATTGCAACTGTTTCAACGTGGGTAGGTAGGTCGCAGCCATTAATCGCCTCTATCGATCATCAGATGATAAATAGAGCGTTGGATCGATTACACCAGCCCCCTATACCGCAATGCACAACAACCGAGCGGGCCAACCGCCGCCTTTGAGGATGCCTGGAGTCAAGTTTATTTCCAGGAGGCTTCCATCATGTTGACCATCGGCGACCAGTTCCCATCGATGACCATTCCCGTCCAGCAGGGTACCGCAGCGCTGCCCGCCGGCGAGACGCTCGACCTGACGACGGCGTATCCCGGCAAGTGGAAGGTGCTGTTCTACTGGCCGAAGGACTTCACGTTCGTGTGCCCGACCGAGATCGTCGGCTACAGCGACATCCGCGGCGATTTCGAGGACCGCGATGCCGTCCTGATCGGCGCGTCGACCGACACCGCGCACGTCCACCTCGCCTGGCGCAAGTCGGACGCGGACCTTGCCGCAGCGGACTTCCCGTGGCTCGCGGATAACGGCGCGAAGCTCGCCGACGCGCTCGGCATCGTCGACAAGAACGAGCATGTCGCGTTTCGTGCGACCTTCATCATCGATCCGGACAACGTCATCCAGGCGGTCCAGGTCAACGGCCTGAACGTCGGCCGCAATCCCGCCGAGACGCTCCGCGTGCTCGACGCACTGCAGACCGACGAGCTCTGCCCGTGCAACTGGAACAAGGGTGACGACGTCCTCCAGCTCGCTGCGTAACTGAAACTCCCCTCCCGTTCACGGGAGGGGTTGGGGGAGGGCGTGTCCATACGGACCGCCCTCTCTTTTTGTCTCCAGTCCCTCCCCCGACCCCTCCCGCAGGCGGAAGGGGAGCAGAAGGAATTATCATGTCGCTCAAGGAATTCGCCGGGACACTCCCGGACTACGCCAAGGACATCCGCCTCAACGTCGGCTCGCTGCTGAACGAGACGCATCTCACCGACCAGCGCAAATACGGCCTGCTGCTGACCTGCGCACACGGTTCGGGCTACAAGCCGTTGGTCGAGGCCGCGGAAGCCGAATGCGCGCCGAAGCTCTCGCCCGAGGCCGCGAACGCGGCGCGTGCAGCCGCTGCGGTGATGGCGATGAACAACGTCTATTACCGGTTCACGCATCTTGCCGGGAACCAGGAATACCGCAACATGCCTGCTAAGCTGCGGATGAACGTGATCGGCCAGCCCGGCATCGACAAGGTCGATTTCGAGCTTTTCAGCCTTGCCGTGTCGGCGATGAACGGCTGCGGCATGTGCATCGACAGCCACGAGCAGATTCTGAAGAAGGCCGGTGTGACCGCGGAGGCGATCCAGACGTCGGTACGGATCGGCGCGGTTATGGCCGCGGTTGCTACGGTCCACGCGACGCTGTGACCTAAAAACGGGAGGCTCCCCTCCCTGGAAGGGAGGGGCTGGGGGTGGGTCGGCCCGCCTGTGTCGCCAACGTCGCCTGATACGGACGCCGACCCACCCCCGACCCCTCCCTTCCGGGGGGGGGCAAGAATTAGATCAGTGCCAGATCGCGCGGTACAGGCCGAAGAGACTCGTGATCGTCAGGATCACGCCAACCAGCACCATCAGCGTCTTGGCCGGCACGCGCTGCGCCAGCATCGCCCCAAACGGGGCGGCCAGCACGCCGCCGATCAGCAGCCCTACCGTCGCCTGCGTGAACGCCGCCCAGCCGAGCTGCGTGATGAACGTCGCCGAGATCGTTGCGGTCAGAAAGAACTCGGCGGTATTCACCGTACCGATCGTGGTGCGCGGCGATGCGCCCTGCACCAGCAGGTTCGACGTCACCACCGGCCCCCAGCCACCACCGCCCGCCGCGTCGAGGAACCCGCCGACCAGCCCGAGCGGCTCGACGATCTTCGGCTCCTTCTGCTTCGGCGGATAGCGAAGGCCGCGGTACAGCAGGTAGACGCCGATCGACGTCAGATAGGCGAGGATGAACGGTTTCGCCGTGCTCGCATCGATGTTCGACAACACGTACGCGCCCAGCACGCCGCCGATGACGCCCGGGATCATCAGCCGCAGGAACAGCGTCCAGTTGACGTTCTTGTGCAGCACATGGCTGATCCCCGACACCGCGGTGGTGAAGGTCTCGACGGTATGCACCCCCGCCGACGCTGCGGCCGGTGGCACGCCGACCCACAGCAGCAGCGTGTTCGAAATCACCCCGAACGCCATCCCCAGCGCGCCATCGACGATCTGCGCGGCGAACCCGACCAGGATGAACGGCAACAGCGTCTCGAAGCTCAAGGTCGTCAGGTCGAACATTGGCATCCCCTCAATATCGCGCGCAGAGTGCAACGCGCGGGCTTATCCCACAACAAAGATAGGCTTTACCCCGATCCCGATGCGTTGAGGCAGCCCATGCGCGCGGTTCTGGAAATCGGTCGTTCGATACCCTAGATACGGAAATCGCGAAGGGGACTGCGGATGTCGAGCGGATTACTGGCCTATCTGGATTCGATCCGCGCCCGCGATCCCGCCCCGCATTCGCGCGCCGAGATCATGCTGTATCCCGGCGTCTGGGCGCTCGGCTATCACCGCATCGCGCACCGCCTGTACAAGGCGAAGCTCTATTTCCTCGCGCGCTGCGTCAACCACTGGTCGCGGTTCACGACTGCGATCGACATCCACCCCGGCGCGACGATCGGCCGCAATTTTTTCATCGACCACGGCTTCGTCGTGATCGGTGAGACTGCGGAGATCGGCGACGACGTCACGATCTACCAGTGCGTCACGCTCGGCGGCACCAGCCCCGACAACGGCGTGCAGGGCAAGCGCCACCCGACGATCTCCGATGGCGCGATCATCGGTTCGGGTGCGCAGGTGCTGGGCCCGATCACGCTCGGCAAGCGCTCGCGCGTCGGCGCCAACGCCGTCGTCACGCGCGACGTGCCGGCGGGCACGACGGTCGTCGGCATCCCCGCGCGCGCGACGACAATCGAGGGCGGCAACGCGCCCGAGGTGCCGCGCTTCGTGCCCTACGGTACGCCGTGCAGCGAGATGTTCGATCCCGCGACGCAGAAAATGGAGATCATGCGCTGCGAGCTGGAGACGATGCGCAAGCGGCTCGACGCGCTGCTCGCCGACGAACATCCAGAGGACCGCCGCGACCGCGCATGATGGTGGATAACTGATGGGCGTCGTCCCTTTTCCCACACCGTCCAAGGCGACGCAGGTCGGCTTCGAACGCCTCGAACTGAACCGGATCCTGGATCTCTACGGCCGGATGGTCGCGGCAGGTCATTGGCGCGACTATGCGATCGATCTCGGCAAGGATGCCGCGGTGTTCGCCGCCTTCCGCCGTGCTGCCGAACGGCCTGAATTCCGGATCGAGAAACGTCCGGCGCTACGTAACAAGCAGGGGATGTGGGCGCTGATCGGCGAGGGCGGCGCGGTGGTGAAGCGCGGGCACGAACTGGGGCCAGTGCTGGCCCCGGTCGAGCGTCGTTTCATGAAGTTGGTCGAAGACTAAGCCGAATTTTGTGATCCTCCCCCGCCAGGGGGAGGTGGATCGCGTAGCGAGACGGAGGGGGAGGAAAGGGAAACCGCTGTTCCGCATCCTCCCCCTCCGTCGCTTCGCGACACCTCCCCCTGGCGGGGGAGGATCGATTAGCCTGCCCACTCACAATGAGCGGACCGGCATTTCATCAGATCAAAGCCCCCACGACAGACGGATATACCCGAATTGCCCCGGCACGTCATAGGTGCTCGGGTCGTAGTTCGGTCCGGTGCAGCTGAAGCACGCCGGCGGGTCCTGGTTGAACACGTTGTTCACGCCGATCGTCAGCCCCAAGCGGTTTTCCAGCCAGCCCGGCGCCAGCGTAACCTGCACGTCGCCGTAGAAGGTGTTGTCGAGTGTCTTGCCGTCCGCTTCCTTCACGCTCTTGATGTAGCGACCGGTGAACGAGGCGCGGGCCATGCCGATGTCCCAGTCGAGGACCGCATTGCCCTTGAACTTCGGATAGGACTGCTCGGGCGACCCACGCGTCGTACCCTGGTAGTTGGTGGTGGTGAAGCCGACCGTCGCCGGGAAGCTCTCGGCGTATTTCAGCAGGATGTTACCGTTGAGCGAAAGCCCGAACGTCCCGGCCGAGGTCTGCGGCGAGCGATAGACCGCGGTGACGTCGACGCCGCGGGTGCGGATGCCGCCGATGTTCTGCAACTGCGCGTTGATCCGCGAGATGATCCCGTTGGGCGTGCGGGAGATCGCCGCGCAGCTGAGGGCGTCCGCCGCCTGCGAACAGCGGCTGAGCGTCAGCGTCGCGTCGGTCGCCGCGATCGCGTCGTCGACCTTGATGTCGTAATAATTGCCCTCGATGCTCAGCTGGCTGGCGATCCCGCTGGTCCGTGCCCAGCTCGGCGCATACACCGCGCCGAACAGCCAGGTGCGCGACGTCTCGGGCTTCAACGCCTCATTGCCGCCGGTCAGTACGCTCAGCTGTCCGCCATTCGGTTCCTGATAGCTGCCGTTCGCGGGCACGCCGTTGGCGATGCAGTTGGCGCGGACGGTCGCGGACGACTGGAACGGCGATCCGGCGACGTTGGTGCAGGGATCGTCGATCGCGGCGTCGGACCGCGATGCCGCGCCGAACAGTTCGCCGATGCTCGGTGCGCGGAAGCCCTGTGCATAGGACGCACGCAACAGCAGGTCGCTGAACGGCTTCCACAGGCCGCTGCCGGTATAGGTCGTGTTGCTGCCGCTGATCGAATAGTTCGAATGCCGCACTGCGCCGCCGATTTCGAGCGATTGGATGAGCGGCGTGTTGTGGATCAGCGGTACGCGCAACTCGGCATAGACTTCGTCCGAGTTGAAGTGCCCACGCGCCGGTTGCGCCGGGATATCGGCGCCGAGCCCGGCGGTGATCAGCGGATCGGGCGTGAAGCTGCCATATTGGACGCGGTGCTCATAGCCCGCGGCGAGACCCACGGCGCCGGCGGGAAGGTCGAACAGGTCGCCCGAGATATTGGCGGTATAGTCCTCCAGGCTCTGCGAACTGCGCGCACGCTCGTCGAACGCGATGAAGCCGAGCATCGCCGGCGTAACCGATCCTGCGCCACCGAAGATGTTGAACGGTACGCATGCCCCGGTGCAGTTCGCGACCGGGCCCAGCGCCTGGGCGAGATTGGCCGCGTTGATATTGCCGGTGAACAGCTGCTTGGCATCGTTGAAGCCGAGGACCGCATTCACGTCCCAGTAGAATTTGTGGCTGCCGACGTTGAACGAGCCATCCAGCGTCGCGGTCGCCGACATCGTGTCGACGGTCTGCGAATAGGTCCGCTGGCCAGCCTCGACCAGACGACGACGCACTGTCGAATAGTTCGCCGGACCATTGCCTGCGCCGCCCGCCGACAGCGTGTAGCCGAACGGATTGAAGGGGTTGGTCGCATCGACCGAGATCGTGTCGAGCAGGTTGCCGTTGCCAGCGTCCGGCCCGATCACCAGCGGCAGGAACGCCGCCTGGTTCTGCGAATTGCGTCGCGTGTAGTTCATCTTCACGCGCAGGTTCACGTTGTCCGTGAGTTCCTGCTTGGCGCTGACGAAGAAGCCGTAGCGCTCCGACGGGGTCAGGAAATAGTTGAACGGCGAGAAGTTGAAACGATCCGCGGGCGTGAATTCCTTGAAATCGCTGTTCGGGCCGGTCGGATTGGCGGCGTCGTAGCGTGGCCGCCCGAGGATAGGCGCCGACTTCAGCGTCAGGTTCCGGCCACCGACCTGGAAGAATCCGTTGGGTGTCGCGCCCGAACAGCCACCGATCGGCTCCTCGCAGGCGCGCTGGCCGGGATTGGGGAACTGCGAAATCTTTCGATCGCGCGTGCTGACCGCCTCCTGCTTCACGTAGCTGCCGCCGAACACCACGCTCGTCCGCGGCGCCTGGATGCCGTAGCTGACGTTATAGTCCTGCGTATGACCGTCGCCCTGCCGGAACGTGCCGAACTGCGCAGACGCCTTGAGGCCCTTTTGCTGCGACTTGGTGATGATGTTGACGACGCCGGCCAGCGCGTCCGATCCGTAGAGCGGCGACTGGCCCGACTGGAGGATTTCGATCCGCTCGATCGAGCCGACCTGGATCGTGTTGAGATCGACCGTCGAGGGAATGCCGCTCGCCGATGCGCCGTTGACGAAGCGAAGGCCGTCGACCAGCACCAGCGTTCGCTTGGCAGTCAGATAACGCAGGTCGATCTCGGCCGACCCTGCGCCAACGCCGCCACCGTCGGGCGGATTGCCGATGTTACCCGAATTGTTGACCTTCGAATTGAGCCCGCCCGCCGCGCTCGGCAGCCGCTGGAGAACGTCGGCGACCGACGAAAGCCCGGTGCGCTGGATCGACTGTGCATCGACCGTGACGACGGGGGAGGGCTGGTCGAGCGGACTGCGGCGGATGCGCGATCCGGTCACGACGATCTCATCTCCGCCAGCCTGGTCTACGGATGGATCGGCGGCCTGCACGCCCTCGGCGGCCGGTGTCGTCACCGCTTGTGCGAAGGCCGGCATCGCTGCGAGCATCGCCACCAATGCCAACCCGCTGGCGCCGGCATATTTGCTCGCGCCTGTGAACGTCTTGAACCCACGCTTCAACATTTTTCCCCTTGTCCGCGCCCCAGCAAACATCCGCTCTCTTATCTTATGTGTGCGAATGATGGCTCAGGGGCGTAACGAAGCAAGGGAAGATTGCGTGATGCGACAATTTTGTTGCGATATGTGTCCCGCGTGTTGCGCGCAGGACACGCAGGTGATCAGACCAAAACGGGTGCCGCAGCGCGGTCCGCTTCCCCGAATACGCGCAGATACCGTGTGATCTCCGAGGGTTCTCCGGTCGCCTTCGCCGAATTGTCGGACAGTTTTACCGCCGGCCGGCCATTCGCTTCGATTACCTTGCAGACCAGCGAGATCGGCTCGAGCGCGGCCGCACCGTCGGGATCGCAGCCGCGGAAGTCGTTGGTCAGGTTGGTCCCCCAGCCAAAGCTCATCCGCACGCGGCCGTGAAAATGGCGATAGGTCTGCTCGATCGTGTCGATGTCCATACCGTCGGAGAAGATCAGCAGCTTGGTCTTGGGATCGACACCCTGCTGCTCCCACCAGCGGATGATCTGCTCGCCACCCGCGATCGGTGGCGCGCTGTCGGGACGGAAGCCGGTCCATTCCGCCAGCCAATGCGGTGCGTTGCGCAGGAACGCAGTCGTCCCGAACGCATCGGGGAGGGCGATCAGTAGATTGCCGTTATAATGTTGCCGCCAATGCTCGAGCACGCGGTACGGCGCTTCGGCGAGGTCTGCGTCGCTGTCGGCCAGCGCGGCGGTCACCATCGGCAGTTCGTGCGCGTTCGTCCCGATCGCCTCGAGGTCGGCGTCCATCGCCAGCAGCACGTTCGAGGTACCGATAAAGCGGTCGCCGAGCCCTTCCTTCAGCGCCTCGACGCACCAGCGCTGCCACAGGAAGCCGTGCCGGCGCCGCGTGCCGAAGTCCGACAGCACGAGGTCGGGCAGTTCGCGCAATCGCTCGACCTTCTCCCACAGTTTTGCCTTGGCGCGCGCGTAGACGATGTCGAGCGCGAACCGGCCGCGGTCACGCAGGGCCGCGCGGGATTTCAGCTCGTTGATGATGGTCAGCGCAGGGATTTCCCACATCGTCGTGTGAGTCCAAGGCCCCTCGAAATGCAGCTCATACTGCCCATCGACTTTCCGCAGGTCGTAGGCGGGTAGCTGGAACTCGGCGAGCCAGGCGAGGAACTCGGGCCCGAACATCTTCTGCTTGCCGTAGAAGCTGTTGCCCGCGAGCCAGATAAGCTCCTTTTTCGCGAACCGCAGCGTCCGCGCATGATCCAGTTGCGCGCGCAGTTCGTCCTCGTCAACGATCTCTGCGAGCCGCACCGTCTTGGTCCGGTTGATGAGCGCGAAGGTGGCGTTGACGTCGGGATAGGCCTGCCGGATCATCTGCAACATCAGCAGCTTGTAGAAATCGGTATCGAGCAGGCTGCGGACGATCGGATCGAGCCGGAAATTGTGATTGTACGTCCGGGTGGCGATATCGGTCACGGCCATGCGCGTGGGCTCCTGCGTTGCGTGGGGGCCGGGTGTCCGAGAAGACGCGTTTGTGTCAAGCAGCGGGCAAGGGAGATGGGCGATGGCGCGGTTCGTGGTCGTGGTGGATACGCAGTGGGATTTCATGGCGGGCGAGGGCGCGCTGAGCGTGGTGGGGGCCGACGCACTGGTCGCGCCGATGCAGTCGTGGCTGTCGGCTCTCACGCCTGACGAGGTTGCCGGCGTCCTGTTCACGTTCGACACGCATTTCGTCGAGACCTACGCCGCGTCGCCCGAGGCGCAGATGTTTCCGATCCACTGCGTGCGGGGGACGCGAGGGTGGGGCAACATGCTCGACGTCGCGCTGGTCGACGCGGCGATCCCGGCGTGGCGGATCGAGAAGGGCGTGTTCGACATGTGGGCCGAACCGGGGCTTGCGATCGAGGATGCGCGGGATGCCAAGCGGCCGACTATTGAGCGCGAGGCTTTTTTCGCGGCGTTGGCGGCAAGTGGCGTTACGGAGGTCACGGTAATCGGGGTTGCGGCGGATTACTGCGTCCGTTGGGCGGTCGATGGACTGCTCGCGCGGGGGTTCGTGGTGACCGTTCCGGCGGGCCTCACGCGCGGTATCGAGCGACAGATCGACGCGGTTGCGGCGGAAGATTTCGCGGGGGCGGGGCTGATCGTCGAACGCGCCAGTACGCCGAACGCAGCGTAAGATTGTTCTCCCGCGAAAGCGGGAGCCCAGGCTGGGTCCCCGCCTTCGCGGGGAAACATGCTAGTGCAGACCGCCGGTCGGCTCGACTCACGCCATTGCCGCAAGCAGTCGCCCGACATCCACCGTCGCGAACGAGGCGAAGTTGTCCGCCACCCCGAACGGCAGCAATAGCGTGCGATCGTGGACGATCCCGCCGCAGCTATACACGACGTTCGGCACATAACCGTCGCGTTCGGTTGGGCTCGGCACGATCAGCGGATCGGTCATTCGCGCGAGCAATTTGGTCGGGTCGGTCTTGTCGAGCAGGCATGCGCCGATGCAGTAATTACGGACGCTGCCAACGCCGTGGGTCAGCACCAGCCAGCCCTCCTCGATTTCGATCGGCGATCCGCAATTGCCCATCTGGATGAATTCCCACGGCCATTTCGGCTCGACGATCTTGGTGCCGCCGTCCCAGGTCAGCAGGTCGTCCGAGGTCAGGTACCAGATGTTCTCGTTATCCTGCCGCCCGAGCATCGCATAGCGCCCGTCGATCTTGCGTGGGAACAGCGCCATGCCCTTGGTCGCCGATACCGCGCCGCGCATCGGCTGCATCTCGAATGTCTTGAAGTCCTCGCCGCGGAGTAGTTCGCAGCGCGCTTCCGAGCCGCTGAACGCGGTATAGGTGCCCAAGTAATGCACCTCGCCTTCGTCCTCGAACCGAACGAGCCGCAGGTCCTCGATCCCCTGATGCTGGCTCGGCAGGATCGGAAAGATCACCGTCTCCGACAATTCGCGACTGCCTCCACATTCCAGTCGGGTGGGACCGCCATCGGTCGCGCCCTGATCGGTCGGTGTGACCCGCGGCGGCACCGCGGTCTGGCTCGCGGGATCGACCGAGAAACCGTCGTCGGGCGACCAACTCCCGGTGCGGAACGTCACCGACGAGACATGGCCTTCGCCGATCCCGCGTAGCGACAGGATGAAGCGCAGGCCGCCTTCGGGGGCGTTGGCTTGATCGGGGTCGAGCACCATGCTCGGGTTGAACAGGGCGGCGGCCTCGAACGAATATTCGCCGCTCAGATAGGCGCCGACCAGCAGTTTCTGGTCGGTGTCGATTTTGCGCGGGTCCTTCAGCACCGCCATGATCTCGCCGAACCGGTGCAGGAGAAGCTCGTCGACATCGCGGTGGCGTTCGTCGAGCGACTCCATCACGCGACGACGCTCGGCGCGAAGTTCGTCGGGCGACAGCGACAGAACTCGGTCGATCACGCGGACGGCGCGGGGGTGGCCATCGACCTTGAACGCGCCGGGATATTCGATGTTGAACGGCCTGATCACGGTCCGCGATGGGTCGGGCCGCAACTGGATATTGGAAAAGGCGACGAGTTCGGCTTCAGCCATGGTCGGCTCCAGGTGACGCGCTGTCGTCGCGTCGAAACGAACGCCACGACACCGCGAGGGGTACCCGGCACTGAACGCCGAAACCGCCGCCTTGGCTACATGAATTCAGTGTCACGCGCGGCTGCCGAAACACCGCGGAAAACTTCACCTGTCACACCGCCAGCTCGATCATTCGACGACCGGTGCACGAAGGAAGCGGTATGCAGGCTCAACCATCACGACCCGGCAATTGTGCGATCGGCCGCCACGTGCCGCGATCCCGGCACCGCGACGTGAAGGGGGAGCCGATCCAGCGTTCCGCCTGCCGTTGCTGCGGCGCGGCGATCGTCAAGTCCGCGGTCAGTCGTCGCTGGATCGTGTCGGGCATGCTCGGCTGATTAGACGTCGCCCTTAGCGTCAGGGGTCGCGACGTTCCGGAGGCGGGACGGTCGGTTCGTCCGAGCCGTTCCGCCACGTCTCGCCGCCCGCGCGTGGGAGTTCGCCGTGGGTCAGCGTGCCGTCGTGGTTCCGGTCGAGCGCGGCGAAGCGCGTTGCCGCAGCCTTGGCAAACTCGCCTGAATCGATGCCGCGGTTCAGGTTCGCATCGGCGGCGATCACCGGCTCCGGCAAGTCGAAGAAGCCGTAGCGCGCGGCGCCGATGCGTTCGTGGACGGCGGTGGCGCCCTTCTTCCTGTCGCCATTGCCGAACTGCATGCCCTGGCCGCCAGACCCGCCGCCACCTCGTCCGCGTCCGCCACGGCCGCGCTCGCCACCTTCGGACCTTGGCCCACGGCCGCCCGACGCCACGCGGATTTCCGGCACCAGGACGTTCTCGTAATAGGCAATGTCGTCGGGATCGATCTCGCCGTCCTTGCCGCGATCGAGCACGGCGAAGAAACGCGCGGCATCATGCTGGAATTCAGCCATCGTGATCCGCCCGTCGCCATCGGTATCGGCGTCCGCGAACCACAGGTCCTGCGCCGCGCCCGGCTTCAGCGACGCGCGGAACGGTTCGCCCATCGGACTGATGAACAACTGACCGCGCCCATGCGCCGGACCATGTCCGCCATGCGGCCGCGGGGTCTGCGTGGCACATCCGGCCAGCGCGGCGACGAGGCCGATATAAAGGATACGCATGCAATCTCCCGAAATACCGTGATGTCCGTCTGACACGGCGATCGTTGCCGCGATGTTTCGGCTGCCCGCTTCAGCAGTTCAGATCGGCAACGTCACGCGCGCGAGCAACCCGACGCCCGGGCGGTTCTCGATCGTCGCATCGCCACCATGCGCGCGCGCCACCGCGCGGACGCTGGCGAGGCCAAGCCCGCTGCCGCCCGTGTCGCGGTTGCGCGATTGCTCGGCGCGGAAGAACGGCTCGAATGCGCGGGCGAGATCGGCGGGCGCCATGCCCGGACCGGAGTCGCATACCTCGACGATCGCGACCCAGCCCTCGCGGCGCACTTCCACCTCGGCATGGCCGGCATATTTGACCGCGTTGCCGACCAGGTTCGCGAGCAGCGCCTTCAACGACGGAGCATCGCCCTCCAGCGCGAGTGGGTCGCCCGGAAGCAACGCCACCGCATCGCCGCGATCGGCAAAATCATCCGCGACGCTTTCGGCCAGCGACCGGAGATCGAGCCGCTGGCGGCGGACATGCCGGGTCATGTCGCGGACGAACGCCATCGCCGAACCGATCCGCTCGCTCATCTCCTTGATATCGCCTTCGCTCGCCGCGCGGATATCGTCGGGCGCCTTTTCAAGCCGCAGCGATAGCCGCATCAATGGCGTCCGCAAATCATGTGCAACCGCGGCGATCAGAGTCGTCCGATCCTCGACATAGCGGTTCAGCCGTTCCTGCATCAGGTTGAACGCGGTGGCCGCTTCGGCGATCTCGGGCGGGCCGACGATCGGCAGCGGTTCGGCGCGCGGATCACGACCGAGACGCTCGGCGGCGGCGGCGAACAGCGCGATCGGCTTCACCACGCGCCGCGCCATTACCCATGCCACGGCCGCGGCGACGATCATCGCGACCAGGAACCACAGCACGATCCGCATCCGCCACGGGCCGATCGTGGTGTGCGTCGGCCGGATCACGCGCCACCGGCCGCTCGGCGTCTCGATCGACACGACGAACGGGCCGAACAGCGCATTGTCGAATGATTGCGGCACATGCCCCGAACGGCCCATGCCCATCGGCAGCGGCGGCCTTAGCGCGCCCGCGAACAGCGGCATCGCCGACCGTTCGGTTTCGACGGTCACCTTGGTCCGCACCAGTCCGAGATCGGCGGCAATCGACTCGGCGAGCCGAGCGTCGCGCGGATTGTCGGTCGGGTGGGGTGGGCCGGTGGCAATCTCGACCTTCAACTGACTGGTCGAATCGCGTCCCGTCCGTGCGACGGCGGCGACGCGGTTGGCGGTGAAGATCTGCGGGCGGGGCGGGGGCATCAGCAACACGATCGCGAAGTTCAGGATCTGGACGAGCAGCACGGTCGTCAGCCCCAGCACGAAGATGCGCAGGAACATCGGCCAGGATTGCTGCGGGTTGCGCCGTATTGGCAGGTCGATCTTGCCGGCCGTCGGCGTCGGCTGGCGCATCACAGGCGCACCACGCGGGGAACGAAGAAATAGCCCTCGTTACGGATCGTCCGGATGATCTCGTCGTCATGCGAGCGCAGCTTGCGGCGTAACCGGCTGACCTGCACGTCGATCGCGCGATCGAACGCGTCGGTGTCCGGCCCTCGCGCAGCCTCCAGCAACGCATCGCGCGCCAGAACGCGCCGTGGTCGCTCGACGAACGCGCGCAACACTGCGAACTCGCCGTCGGTCAGGTCGATCAGCGTGCCGTTCGGATCGAACAGCTCGTGCGCCGCGAAATCGACCCGCCAGCCGAGGAACCCGAACGCGCGGCTGTCCCCTGCATCCTGCATCTCGCGCGCGCGCAATGCAGCACGAACGGTCGCCAGGATCTCGCGCGGGCTGCACGGTTTGGACAGATAATGGCTCGCACCGATCTCCAGCCCCAGGATCCGGTCGGGCTCGTCGCCCAGCGCGCTCAGCATCACCACCGGCGGCGCACCCGTCCGCGCCAAGCGACGGCACACCGACAGGCCGTCCTCGCCGGGCATCATCACGTCGAGCAGGATCAGCGACACCGCACACCGTGCGAGCACGCCGTCCATTTCCTGCGCGTTGGTCGCGGTCTCGACCTGATAGCCGTGCATGCCGAGACTCTCCGCCAACAGCGTACGGATCATGTGGTCGTCATCGACCACCAGCAGCACGGGTTTCGCAAGGTCGGGGACGGGGCGTGGGATCATTCGCCGGTCCTGCCGCACGAGTGTGTTCGACATATTTCCGCGTGTGGTCGGACATGGGTCATTTTTCGGAGCGCCTAGCTGCAACGAAATCGATGAACGCGCGGAGTGGTGCCGGAAGATACCGCCGTCCCGAATAATAGAGGAACGGACCGGAGAAGCGCTGCCACCACGGCTCCAGCACCGGCACTAGCGCACCGCTGTCGAGATGCGGCCGCAGCCAATCCTCGAACAGGTGGATGATGCCGGTTCCCGCCAGCGCTGCATCGACCGCGAGATCGGTGGCCGCGCCGACGCGCACGATCAGCGGTCCGCCGGGCTCGACCTTGACGATCTCGCCGTCGCGCTCGAACTCCCAGGGCATCATCGAACCGCTCGAGAACTGCCCACGGATACACGCGTGGTCGAGCAGATCGCGAGGATGCCCGGGCGTGCCGCGGCGCGCCAGATAGTCGGGGGACGCCGCGGTCGCGAACCGTTGCTCGCGCGGACCAATCGGTATCGCGATCATGTCCAGTTCCAGCCGCTCGTCGTAGCGGATACCGGCATCGCACCCCGCTGCAAGCATGTCGACGAAACTGTCCTCCGCGATCACCTCCAGCCGGATATCGGGGTAGGCGGCGAGGAACGCCGGCACGATCGCAGGCAGGACCAGCCGCGCGGCGCTGACCGGCACGTTCAGCCGCAACGGTCCCGCGGGCAAGTCGCGATAGCCATTGACCACGTCCAGCGCCGCCTCGACTTCGGCAAGCGCGGGGCCGAGCCGGTCGAGCAGGCGCGCACCGGCTTCGGTCGGCGCCACGCTCCGTGTCGTCCGGTTGAGCAACCGCACGCCGAGCTTCGCCTCCAGTCGGCGAACCGCTTCGCTCAGCCCCGACGCGCTGCAGCCACTGATCCGTGCGCCGTCGCGAAATCCGCCCGCCCGCGCGACCGTCACGAATGCGGAGAGATCGCCTGCATCCACTGCCATTGTGCGTGCTCCCGTACAGCCCGTGCCGATACTGCTGCGTTATCGTAACAGCCAACGCGGTCCATATGAAGGTCACACTTCGAAAGGACCGGATCATGACCACGCACGGCATCACCATCACCGCCCCGCTCGCGGGCCGCACCGTCAACCGTCTCGGCTACGGCGCCATGCAGCTCGCCGGCCCCGGCGTGTTCGGGCCGCCCAAGGATCACGACGCGGCGCTCGCGGTCCTGCGCGCGGCAATCGAGGCAGGCGTGAACCATATCGACACGAGCGATTTCTACGGGCCTCACGTCACCAATCGCCTGATCCGCGAGGCGCTGCATCCGTATGCCGACGACCTCGTGATCGTCACGAAGATCGGTGCGCGGCGGGGGCCGGAAGGATCGTGGGATCCGGCTTTCTCCGCCGCGGAGCTGACCAGCGCGGTCCACGACAATTTGCGCAACCTGGGGCTGGAGACACTCGACGTCGTCAATCTGCGCGCGATGTTCGACGCGCATGGCCCCGCTGAGGGCTCGATTGTCGAGCCGCTCGCGACGCTCGTCGATCTCCAGCGGCAGGGTCTGGTCCGCCATATCGGGCTCAGCAACGTCACGCCGACGCAGGTCGCGGAAGGGCGCGCGATGGTGACGATCGCCTGCGTGCAGAACCAGTATAATCTCGCGCACCGCAACGACGACGCGCTGATCGACGACCTTGCCGAGGCCGGGATTGCGTATGTTCCGTTCTTCCCGCTCGGTGGGTTCTCGCCGTTGCAGTCGACCGCGCTGTCGGACGTCGCACGCGATCTGGACGCGACGCCGATGCAGGTCGCGCTCGCCTGGCTGTTGCAGCGTTCGCCGAACATCCTGCTGATACCCGGCACGTCGTCGGTCGGTCATCTGCGCGAGAACCTTGCCGCAGGTGACATCGTGCTGCCAGCCGACGCGATCGCCACGCTCGATCGGATCGGGAACGACGCCGCTAGCGACTAAGCATTTCCGTCCGGGCGGCGGGCGGCTAACGGCAGCCATGGCCAAGAAACGCTACCTCACCGCGACGCTGCCCGACGGTTATGTGAAGACGATCGGCCCGACGTCGACGCCGTTCACGCATTACTGGCGGATCGTCGCGGTGCTGGCCAACGGCAAGACCGAGATATTCTGGGGCCACACCAAGTCGCTCGTCGAGGCGAAGAAGAAGCGCAACGCACTGGCCGAGGCCGCGGTGCAACGCGGGTGGCAGCGCTACGACTTCGAGTTCGTCGAGCTGGTGGCCTCCGACGGCTGATACCGTCCGC
Source organism: Sphingomonas sp. Leaf230 (assembly GCF_001421745.1). GTDB lineage: Bacteria > Pseudomonadota > Alphaproteobacteria > Sphingomonadales > Sphingomonadaceae > Sphingomonas. Next base: position 231,038 of record NZ_LMKW01000001.1, read on the forward strand.
CGTTCAGGCGGACGGCAGCGCCTTCACCAGCTCAAGCACGCGCGCCGCCAGTTCCATCCGACAGATCAGCAAATCGGGCAGATACGGATCGGCGCAATTATAGACGAGCGGCGATCCGTCGACGCGGCTGACGTGGAGCCCGGCCGCCTGCGCGACCGCGATCGGCGCGCAATTGTCCCACTCATATTGACCGCCGGTGTGAAGGTAGATGTCGGCCTGGCCGCGCACCACTGCCATCGCCTTCGCGCCCGCCGAGCCCATCGGCACGAGCGTCGCCCCCAACGTCTCGGCGACCGCCACCGCCTCGCGCGCCGGACGGCTGCGGCTGACCAGCATGCGGAGCGGATCGCCCGCCGGTTCCAGCGGCTTGGGCGAACCCGAGGTCAGCGTCATCCCGAGTCCCGGCAGCGCCACGGCGCCCACGATCGCGACGCCGTCGATGGCAAGCGCGACGTGCACCGCCCAGTCGGTCCGCCCTTCGCCATATTCGCGCGTGCCGTCGAGCGGATCGACGATCCACGCGCGGCGCACCGAACAGCGATCGCCCGTATCCTTCTCTTCCTCGGACAGGATCGCATCGTCGGGCCGCGCCGCGCGCAGCATCCGCATGAGGAAGGTGTTGGCCTGCTCGTCGCCCGCCTTGCCGAGGTCCTTGCCCGTCAGCCCGCTGCTTTTCTGCAACGCGAGCAATATCTCGCCCGCCTCGGTGGCAAGGCGTTCGGCGAGACGGACGTCGCTTTCCATGACCGTCACTTGAGCGGCATGATCTGGCGAACGATAAACGCGGCGGCTTCGGCCGGCGTCATCTCGACCGTATTCACGCGGATCTCCGCGTTCAGCGGCGCCTCGTAAGGGCTGTCGATTCCGGTAAAATTCTTCAAATCGCCTGCCCGTGCTTTCTTGTAGAGGCCCTTCACATCGCGACCTTCCGCCACATCGAGCGGCGTGTCGACGAAGATCTCGATGAACTCGCCCGCCGGCAGCATCGCGCGCACCATGTCGCGCTCGGCACGGAACGGCGAGATGAAGGCGGTGAGCACGATCAGCCCGGCGTCCGCCATCAGCTTGGCGACCTCGCCGACGCGCCGGATATTCTCGATCCGGTCGGCCTCGGTGAAGCCCAGATCCTTGTTCAGCCCGTGGCGGATGTTGTCGCCGTCCAGCAGGAAGGTATGCCGGTTCATCAGGTTGAGCTGCTTCTCGACCTCGTTGGCGATCGTCGACTTGCCCGCGCCCGACAGCCCGGTGAACCACAGCACCGCCTGTTTCTGGTTCTTCAGCGCGGCATGCGCCTCCCGGCCGATGTCGGTCGCCTGCCAGTGCACGTTCTGCGAGCGGCGCAGGCTGAAATGGACCATCCCCGCCGCCACGGTCGCATTGGTGATCTTGTCGATCAGGATGAACCCGCCGAGCACCTTGTTCGGAGCGGCACCTTCCTGCGCATAGGCCTCGAACACGATCGCGCGATCCGTCGTGATCTCCGCAACGCCGATCGCGTTCAGCTCGAGCGTCTTGGTCGCGAGCCGTTCCATCGTGTTGACGTTGACCTGGTATTTCGGCTCGCGCACCGTCGCCGACACCATCTGCGTGCCGAGCTTCAGCCAATAGGAGCGACCGACGATCAGCGGCTCGTCGTCCATCCAGACTATCGTGGTCTCGAACTGGTCGGCGGTCTCGGGCGGCGCGTCCGACGCGGCGATGACGTTGCCGCGCGAGCAGTCGATCTCGTCGGCGAACGACAGCGTGACCGACTGGCCGGCGACCGCCTCGTCGAGGTCGCCGTCGAGCGTCGTGATCCGGCTGATCGTCGAGGTCTTGCCGCCGGGGAGGACGCGGATCGCGTCACCGGGCTTGACCGTACCGGCGGCGATCTGGCCGGAGAAACCGCGGAAATCGAGGTTGGGGCGGTTGACCCACTGCACGCTCATCCGGAACGGCTTGGCCTGGTCGTCGTCGACATCGACATCGACGGCTTCGAGATGCTCCATCAGCGTCGGGCCGGTGTACCACGGCATATTCTCGGACCTGAGTGAGATGGTGTCGCCCTTGAACCCCGAGATGGGCATCGGCGTGAACGCGGTGATGCCGATGCTCTCCGCGAACGCCGAATACTCCGCGACGATCTCGTCGTAGCGCGCCTGATCGTAGCCGATCAGGTCCATCTTGTTGACGGCGAGCACGAGGTTCCGGATGCCGATCAGGTGCGCGAGATAGCTGTGGCGCTTGGTCTGCGTCAGCACGCCCTTGCGCGCGTCGACCAGGATCACGGCGAGGTCGGCGGTCGAGGCGCCGGTTACCATGTTGCGGGTATATTGCTCATGACCCGGCGTATCCGCGACGATGAACTTGCGTTTTTCGGTCGAGAAGAAGCGATAGGCAACGTCGATAGTGATGCCCTGTTCGCGCTCGGCAGCGAGCCCGTCGACGAGCAGCGCGAAGTCGATCTCGCCACCTTGTGTGCCCACGCGCTTGCTGTCCGCCTCAAGGGCCGCGAGCTGATCCTCGAAGATCATCTTCGAATCGTACAGCAGCCGGCCGATCAGCGTCGACTTGCCATCGTCGACCGAGCCGCAGGTTATGAAGCGCAGCATCGTCTTGTTGCGATGCTGGTCGAGATACGCGTCGATATCGTCGGCGATCAGCGCGTCGGTCTGGTAGGCCGATTCCTGGATTGCGATGTCGCTCATCAGAAATATCCCTCCTGCTTCTTCTTCTCCATGCCAGCGCCGCCGGCATCCTTGTCGATCGCGCGGCCCTGGCGTTCGCTGGTGGTGGTAAGCAGCGTTTCCTGGATGATCTCGGACAGCGTCGACGCCGTGCTCTCGACCGCGCCCGTCAGCGGATAGCAGCCAAGCGTGCGGAAGCGGATCGATCGATCTACCGGGACCTCGCCGGGTTCGAGACGGAAGCGGTCGTCGTCGACCATCAGCAGCATGCCGTCGCGCTCGACCGTGGGGCGGACGCCCGCGTAATAGAGCGGGACGATCGGCACGTCGTTGAGCTGGATATATTGCCAGACGTCGAGTTCGGTCCAGTTCGAGATCGGGAACACGCGGATGCTCTCGCCCCCCCCTTTTTTCCAGGGCGCCTTCCGCGCGTTGTAGAGGTTCCACAATTCGGGGCGCTGGTTCTTCGGATCCCAGCCATGCGTCGCGGTGCGGAACGAGATGATGCGTTCCTTCGCGCGCGATTTCTCCTCGTCACGCCGCGCGCCACCGAACGCCGCATCGAACCCGTGCAGGTTGAGCGCCTGCTTCAAGCCCTCCGTCTTCCACATGTCGGTGTGGAGTGCGCCGTGATCGAACGGATTGATCCCGCGCGCGGCGGCTTCGGGGTTCTGGTAGACCAGCAACTCCATGCCGCTCTCCGCCGCCATCCGGTCGCGCAGCTTGTACATTTCCTGGAATTTCCAGGTCGTATCGACGTGCAGCAGCGGGAAAGGCGGGGGCGACGGATAGAAGGCCTTCCGCGCGAGGTGCAGCATCACCGCCGAGTCCTTGCCGACCGAATACAGCATCACCGGCTTGTCGGCTTCGGCGACGACTTCGCGCAGGATGTGGATCGCCTCCGCCTCGAGCCGTTCCAGATGGGTGAGTGTCTTCGCCATGATGTGTCTCCGCGGCGCCGTTTGCCCGGCGCAGGGCGGTGTCGGCAATCAATGCATTCTTCGGTCGGGGAACGCTTCGCTATCTCATGCCGCGAATGACGGCACTGCGCACCATGCACGATTTCGCGGCGAACCCTGCGCCGCAGTTGCCCGCCCGCGATCGACGCCGTACGCAACGCGCCTGTTTCGATCCGTCTGGGACCATGCCGCCATGTCCGTTGCTTCGTTGAAAATGCGCTCCTGGTTGTTCGCGCCGGGGGACAGCGAACGCAAGATGACCAAGGCGGTAGAGGGCAGCGCCGACATCGTCCTGTTCGATCTCGAAGACGCGGTGACGACCGAGAACAAGCCGCTCGCGCGCCAGACCGTCCACGACATGCTGACCGCGCATGTCGCGCACCGCGCGCGAATGTGGGTGAGGGTCAATCCGCTCGACGGGCCGTATACGCTGACCGATCTCGCGGCGATCATGCCGGCGCGGCCGGGCGGGATCATGCTGCCGAAGGTCGCCGGGCGGCAGGATGTCGAGCGGCTCGATCATTACCTGTCCGCGTTCGAGGCGGCGAACGGCATCGCGATCGGGTCGACCCCGGTGATCGTGCTGATCACCGAAACGGCGGGGGCGATGTTCCACACCGGCGATTACAAGGGCGCGCCTCGGGTGGTCGCGCTGACCTGGGGCGCGGAGGACCTGGCGGACTCGATCGGCTCTAGCGCGAACTGCAATCCGGATGGCAGCTATCGCTTCACTTATGAACTCGCGCGATCGATGTGCCTGTTGGGCGCGGCGGCGGCGGGCGTCACCGCAATCGAGACGATCCAGGGCGACTTCCGCGATCTCGGCACACTGAAGACGCGCGCGGAACAGGTGCGGCGAGACGGTTACCGCGGCATGCTCGCGATCCACCCGGCGCAGGTCGACGTGATCAACGCCGCGTTCACGCCAACCGAGGCGGAGATCGCCGAGGCGCAGGCGATCGTCGATCTGTTCGCGGCAAACCCCGGCGTCGGTACGATCGGCTACAAGGGCGGCATGCTCGACCGACCCTATCTGTCGCGCGCGGAGCATCTGTTGCGGCAGGTCGGGCGCGCGTGATCCGGCGTCCTAGCCGACGCCCCATTCCGCTAGCAGCGCCGTGCCATCGGACGTGGGGGCGATCCGGCCCGGCGTGCGAGACAGGCGCGGGGCAGGGGCTGCCTGCCAGATGCCGTCGACGACGACACCGCGATCCGCCATGTGGCGATGCGCCGGCACCTCGTCGAGTTCCAGCACGGGTGCAAAGCAGGTGTCGGTGCCCTCCAGCGCCGCGCACCAGTCGTCCCGCGACCGGGTCACGAACACCGCGGCGAAGCGTCGCGCGGTTTCGGGCCAGCGCTCGACGACCATCTGGTCCGCCGCGAGGTCGGCGGGTAGCCCCAGCCGATCGAGCAGTTCGGCATAGAATTTCGGCTCGATTGCGCCGACCGAGACGTACCGCCCATCGGCGCAGGTATAACAGCGGTAGAACGGCGCCGCGCCGCCGAGCAGATTGCGCTCGCGGTCCATCGACATCACCCCGGCCGGGACCATTCCCGCGAACAGCGCCATCATCGACGAAACCCCGTCGACGATCGCCGCGTCGACGACTTGGCCAAGCCCGGATCGCGCGCGTTCGAGCAGCGCCGCGAGGATACCGGTAACGAGATACAGCGATCCCCCGCCGAAATCGCCGATCAGGTTGAGCGGCGGCGGCGGCGGCGTTCCCGGCGCGCCGATCGCCGCGAGCACTCCACTGAGTGCGATGTAATTGAGATCGTGGCCCGCCACCTGCGCGAGTGGCCCGGTCTGTCCCCACCCGGTCATTCGCCCATAAACGAGCCTCGGGTTGCGTTCGAGCATCACCTCCGGACCCAGGCCGAGCCGCTCCATCACGCCCGGTCGGAGCCCCTCGATCACGACGTCGGCGCGGTCCGTGATCGCCAGCGCCTGCTCTCGCCCTTCCGGCGTGCGGATGTCGAGCGCGAGCCGGGCGCGACCGCGGTCGAGCACCGGATTGCGAAAACCACCGCCGACCCGCTCGATCCGCAGCACCTCCGCACCGAGATCCGACAACAGCATCGCCGCATGCGGACCGGGCCCGATGCTGGCGAACTCGACGACCCGCAGGCCCGCCAGCGCCGTCATGCGCCGATACTCATCATTGCCATGCGATCCGATATCCGCGCTGTTCGGCTGCAAGGTGCGACCGATGCCGAACCGAAGTCAAGAAAGCGTCGGCGGGTCCAGCGGCGCCATGTCCTTCAGCATGATGCCGGGGTCGGCGAGGATGGTCCGGTCGATCATCGCACCGGTTTCCACCAGCTTGCGGCCCTGGACGTAATCCTTGACCGCTCCCACGCAGTCGAGCGCGATGACGCGGCGGTCGCGCAGGTAAACGACCGAGAATTTACGCGTCGCCGGATCGCCGCGCAGGACCGCCTCGTCATAGCCGATCGACAGTCCTACGGTCTGCAGCTTCAGGTCATACTGGTTCGACCAGAACCACGGCACCGCGTCATACACCGCCGGCTGGCCGACGATGTCCTTCGCCACGACGGTCGCCTGGTCGTTCGCATTCTGCACCGATTCGACACGCACTGCCGCGCCGCCAGCAAACCGGTTGGCGTGCAACGCGCAGTCGCCGATCGCATACACGTCCGGCACGCTCGTCCGGCATGCGTCATCGACGCTGACGCCGTTGCCACCCGCCGCACCCGCGTCGATCAGGGGTGCGACTTCGGGAAGGATGCCGATGCCGACGATCACCATGTCGGCGGCAATGACGGTGCCGTCCCCCAGCCGGACCCCGGTGACGCGGTCGTCACCAAGAATGCAGTCGACCGACTGCCCGAGCCGCACGTCGACGCCGTGCGCGCGGTGCTCCGCCTCGAAGAACCGCGACAAATCTTCGCCCGCGACGCGCGCAAGCACACGGTCCAGGGCTTCGAGCAGGATGACGGACTTGCCGAACTTGCGCAGTACCGCCGCGGCTTCGAGCCCGATATACCCGCCGCCGATCACGACCGCGGTCCCGACATCCGGCAGTTCGGCGATCATCCGGTCGGCGTCGGCGCGGTCGCGCACGGTGTGGACGCCGGTGAGATGATGGCCTGCGCAAGACAGTCGTCTAGGCGTCCCGCCCGTCGCCCAGACCAGCCGCCCATAGCCGATCGTCGTACCGTCTTCCGTCGTCGCGCTGTGCTCGACCGGATCGACCGATACGATGCGCGATCCCAGCCGCAGATCGATGCGCTGCTCGGTCCAGAACGCCGCCTGTCGGATCAGGATACGCCCGAAGACCTTCTCGCCCGACAAATACTCTTTCGACAAGGGCGGCCGTTCATAGGGAAGCTCCGCCTCCTTGCCGACGATCAGGATCGATCCCTCGAAGCCGATCTTGCGCAACGCGATCGCACACGCCGCACCGCCGTGCCCGCCGCCGACGATGACGACATCGGCGAACACCGGCGTGTCCCGTCGTGCATCGCCTGTCATGCTGTTCATTTCGCTACCCTCGTTCACCTGATGCCCGGTCGAGTAGCACGCCGATCTGCTCTCGAGGTGCGCATTCCTAGGGGCCATGTCGGATGACCTCAACTGCAGCCGGAGATCCGTGAATGCGGCGAACACCGCCACTTGCGCGAAGTTAACGTAAAGCGCGCGCGGTGTGTATTAGGCGTCGTGGCCGGGCTCTGCGCTCGGACGGGGGATTGCCGAAGTGATTGCAGACGGAACTGCCGAAATACCCAAGGCGCATGCGTGGGACCCCGACCATCTGCGGCTTGCGGTCACTGCGGCGGGCGTTGCCCTGTGGGCATGGAACGTCGACACCGACGCCTTCACGATGGACGAGCGCGGCTTCGAGCTATGGGGCCTCCCGTGGCGCGCCGAAGTCACGTTCGAGGAATTGTCCGCGCATATCCATCCGTCCGATCGCGACCGCGTCCATTCCGCCTTCGCCGCCACCCGCGCGGTGCTCGGCAGCTACGAGACCGACTTCCGGATCATGATCGGTGAGGAGGTCCGCTGGATCTCCGCACGCGGCCAGGGCGAGGATGTCGGGATCGTCGGACGGACGATGTTCGGCATCTTCCTCGACGTCACCGGCCGCAAGCAGGCGGAGGAGGGCAACGAACTGCTCGCCGGCGAAATGAGCCACCGCGTCAAGAATTTGCTGGCGATCGCGAGCGGCCTGACCGCGATAACCTCGCGCACTGCACCCAATACGCAGGACATGGCGCGCGAACTGACCGAGCGCTTGAGTGCGCTGGGACGGGCGCACGATCTCGTCCGTCCGTTGCCGGGCGGGCAGGGCGACGCGGCGTTGCTGGGCGACCTGCTCTCGGTGTTGCTCGCACCCTATGACGACATGGGCGCCTTCAAGGGCCGCATCCGCGTCGCGGTCGAGCGCATGGGCGTCGGCGAGAATGCCGCGACCGGACTGGGACTGATCATCCACGAACTCGCGACCAACTCGATGAAATACGGTGCGTTGTCGGCGCCGACCGGAACGCTCGACCTGTCCAGCACCGCGACCGACGACGAAGTGATCCTGACCTGGCTCGAACGGGGCGGTCCGGAAGTCGAAAGCCCGAATGCCGGAGAAGGCTTCGGCAGCAAGCTCGTCCGCCGTACCGTTGCCGGGCAGCTGGGGGGCTCGATCGCCTATGAATGGTCGACGGGCGGGGTGATCATCACGCTGACGATGCGGCGGGATCGACTTTCGTCCTGACTGGCTTTCAACGGCCGGCCGTGATCACCAGGATAGTAGTTCAGTACCTGCTTCGGGTGCAGGAATACTGCGGAAACATCCGCGGTCCGATGGGTTATGTCTCTGGGCAATATGAGTTTCGGGTCTGCCGGAGCGCGAACTCCTTTGCCCGTGCGCCCCTATCGTTTTCACCAGCGCGGAGCAGCGCGGGATATTCCCGCCGGCTTCGTCGTTTGAAGCCCCATCATCCACGTATCGAAGGAGATCATTCATGAACACCGACACCCTCAGCGGCGCAGCAACCGACGTCAGCGGCAAGGTCAAGGAAACCCTTGGCGGCGCGATCGGCGACAAGTCGCTGCAGAGCGAAGGCGCAGCGGATCAGCTGACCGGTACCGTCCAGAAGACGGTCGGCCAGGCCAAGGACGTCGTCGAGGAGAACATCCGTCCGCTGGTCGACTATGTCCGCCAGTTCTCGAAGGAGCGTCCGTTCACCGCCGCAGCGGTTGCCGGTGTACTGGGTATCGCCCTGATCAACACGCTCCGCGGCAAGTAAGCCTCGGCGTGTCGCGGCGGGGGCGCATGATCGCTCCCGTCGCTATACCGTTACTCGCGTTACCGAAGACATACGACACCAAGCGCACTCGATCGTTGCGCTACCGATAAACAAGCCGCGGCTGGTCGATCGAACATCCGACGACCTCACCGCGAACCACGCAACACCAATTCGCTGCAATTGCGGACCGTGATCCACGGTCGCGCTGCCGAAGAACTATGTCGATCGGACTTCGGAGAGGAGACCCGCATGACGGATCATACGGATTACGAAACCGATTACGATTCCAACCTCGTCGTGGGACACCGCGAGCAGCGATCCGACGACGACTGGGACAAGGTCTGGAATACCGACGATCGCAACCGCGATACGCTCCGCAAGATCGAGTTCGGGCTGGCGGTGATCGCTGCGGGCGTAGCACTCGTGATGGTCCGCGGTGGATGGCTGCGGATGACCGCGCGACCGAACCATGTCGTGCCCTCGGCGGCCGATATTCACGTCCAGATGCCGCCGCTGCGCTAAAACCGGGCGCGTCGAATGACTAGCGCCCGATTAAAAGAACGACTGCCAGCATTTGGGCTGGCAGTCGTCATTCCCGTTACGCGGCGGAGCGTTCCGCCTGCTTGTCTTCGAGACGATCACCGCCGCAATCATTGGCTGCGGAGCCGTTGATCTCGATCCGGCGCGGCTTCATCGCCTCGGGGATTTCGCGCTTCAGCGCGATGCGTAGCATGCCGTTGTCGAAGCTCGCATTCTGGACCTGCACGAAGTCGGCAAGCTGGAAGCGGCGCTCGAACGCACGGGTGGCGATCCCGCGGTGGACGAAGCGGCCATCGTCGCGTTCGTCGGGCTTGCGCCCGCTGACCGTCAACTGGTTGTTCTGCGCGACGATCTCGATGTCGTCGGGGCGAAACCCGGCGACGGCGAGCGTGATCTGATAGCTGTCCTCGCTCTCGCGTTCGATATCGAATGGCGGGTAGCCATCGACCGTTTCGGTCCGCGCGGTCGCTTCCAGCAAGTCGAACAGCCGGTCGAAACCGACCGTGGAACGACGGTAAGGCGCAAAGTCGAAGTTCGTCCTCATATCCAAATCCTCCTCATGAGCAATCTGAGCACGAGGGGCACCGGTAAAGCCGGTGCCCTCAGTCGCCGGACCGATCGACGCGTCCGGCGACCGGGGAAATAATTTCGCGTCCGAAGGCGTCAAGATTTTCGAACGAAATTTTTTGCACCGGTCGCGAGCGGCGGCGATCCGCTACTTGATGCGCTTCCACGACTGCGTCTTGCAGCCGAACCCCGCGAACGTGCAGCCTTCGCCGACCAACGTGTGGGGATCGATCTACGTGATCGTGCCGGACACGGTCTGGCCGACATCGGGAATGAAGACCTCGCCGCTCCATCGCCCAGGCTCGTCCTCGACGAAATCGCGGAACAGTTCCTCGCCGACGAGCTGGTCGACGCCGCCGCGTTGCGCGTCCTCGATCGCAGTGCGGCTCGCCCACACGACCGTCCCGCAGATCGCATCGCGACAGCGCTTGAAGGTCACGTGAACGGTGTTGTGCGGGTTGGCCCAGATCCCGGCGGGCGGCGGGGTTCGTGCCGCGACGGGCGCGGCGACCAGCGAGAGTGCCAGGATTGCGGCCGAATATTTGAAAAGCATGTCATCCTCTCGGATTTCCTACCGGATCGAACGTGCCAAACCTCGCTTCGAGCCCTGCCGAAAAGGTAAAACCGAAATTTCGATTGTCTCCTATGCGGCTGATTTGGCTCAGTATCCAATGGTCGGCGTTGCGGTGATTTGTTCGCTACCCTAGATACTGGGATTGGTGATCATCGACGAGTAGACTGTTTTGACTGATATCATCGACAGCGCCGTCGAAAGCGCCCCGAAAATGACGGCGGATGCAGAGCGGATCGCGGCTGAGCTGATCGCGCAGGACGTTGGCACCGATCCGTTCGTCGCGGCCGTGCGGGCCACGCGGATGCCGATGATCATCACCAATCCCCGGCTGCCCGACAATCCCGTCGTGTTCACCAACGACGCGTTCTGCCGGTTGAGCGGGTATAGCCGGGCGGAAATCCTCGGCCGTAATTGTCGCTTTTTGCAGGGGCCGGAGACCGATCCCGCGACCGTCGTCAAAATTCGCGAGGCGGTGCGGCAGGTCAGACCGATCGAGATCGACATCCAGAACCACCGCAAGGACGGCGAGCTGTTCTGGAACCGCCTGTTACTGGCGCCGGTCTACGATACCGAAGGCGTGCTCGCCTATTTCTTTGCGAGCCAGGTCGATGTGACGCTCGAGCGCGAACGGCTGCAAGGTCTGGAATCGAGCAATGCCGCGCTTCTGGCCGAGCTGACCGACCGATTGCGGATGCAGCAGGAGCAGGAGCGCGAGCTGGCCTTCACGTTGAAGGCTGCCCGCTTCGGAACCTGGAGCCTGGAGATCGCCAGCAAGCAGTTGACTGCCTCTGATACGTGCAAGGAAATATTCGGCCGCCCCAGCCACGAGCCCTTCACCTATGAGGACCGGCTCGAGGCGATCCATCCCGAGGATAGAGCGAAAAGCGTCGCCGAAGTCCGTCGCTGCGTCGCGGAGGGCACCGACTATGACGTGATCTACCGCATCTATCGCCGCGATGGAGAACTGCGCTGGATCGCCTCGCGCGGTCAGCCCTTCTTCAACACCGAGGGCGAGGCGTTGCGCATCGCCGGCGTCTCGACCGACATCACCGATCAGCGCCGCGGCGAGATCATGCGCGCGGCACTCGTCGAACTGGGCGACGTGTTTCGCGATACGGACGAACCGGATGATATCTCCTTCGCGGCGGCGCGGATCATCGGCCAAACGGTTGCGGCGGATCGCGCGGGCTATGGCGAGATCGACGCCGACACGCTCACGATCATGCGGGACTGGAGGGCACCGGGGGTCGCGCCCCTTTTCGGGAGCTTCGATCTACGCAGCTTCGGAACGTACATCGACGATCTCAAAAACGGCGACGAGGTGTGTATCGCGGACGCGCATACCGATCCGCGGACGCGGTCGTCGGTCGATGCACTTGAGGCGGTTTCGGTTCGCGCGATCGTCAACATACCGATCATGGAGAATGGTCGGCTGGTCGCGATGCTCTATCTTGGCAGCGGCTGTGCACGGCAGTGGCGCGCGGACGAGGTGGCGTTCGTTCGTGAAGTTGCCGAGCGCACCCGCATTGCGACCGAACGGCGGCGCACGGAACAGGAACTCGCAGCTCTGGCCGCGTCGCTGGAACAGCAGGTTGCGGCGCGGACCGGCGAGCTCCAGCATGCCGAAGACGCGTTGCGCCAGTCGCAGAAGATGGAGGCGGTCGGCCAGCTTACCGGCGGCGTCGCGCATGATTTCAACAATCTGCTGACCGTCATCCGTTCGGCGACCGACCTGCTGAAGCGTCCGGACCTCAGCGCGGAACGGCGCGAACGCTATATCGACGCGATCTCCGATACCGCCGATCGTGCCGCGAAACTGACGGGGCAACTGCTCGCCTTCGCGCGACGGCAGGCGCTCCAGCCAGAAGTGATCGACGTTGGACAAAGCCTGCGCGTCATTGCCGATATGCTGGGCACGCTGACCGGCTCGCGGATCGTCATCGACATCGACGTGCCCGAGACGCCGCTGTTCACCAACGTCGATCCCAGCCAGCTCGATACCGCGCTCGTGAACATGGCGGTCAACGCGCGCGACGCGATGGACGGCGCGGGCCATATCCTGATCGCGGTGCGGCCCGCATCGTTCATCCCCGCCGTTCGCTCGCATCCGGCCGTGCCGGGGCGCTATGTCGCGATCTCGATGACCGACAGCGGCACCGGCATCGAACCCGAAAAACTGGAGCGTATCTTCGAGCCGTTCTTCACGACCAAGGGCGTCGGGCAGGGCACCGGCCTCGGGCTCAGCCAGGTGTTCGGGTTCGCCAAGCAATCCGAGGGCGACATCGTCGTCGAAAGCCCGCCCGGCGAGGGCGCGACCTTCACCCTGTACCTGCCACAGGTCGACGAGAGCGACCGTCCCGTCGAGGACGACGCTGTCCAGACGCTGGCCGACGGTCATGGAACCTGCGTGCTCGTCGTCGAGGACAACAGGGAAGTCGGGACGTTCACCACCCAGTCGCTGGCCGAGCTTGGCTATGTGACGGTGTGGGCGGCCAATGCGCAGGAGGCTCTGGCGGAGCTGGGCAAGGATGCCTCGCGCTTCGACATCGTCTTCTCCGACGTGGTCATGCCGGGGATGAACGGCATCGAACTCGGCAAGGCGATCCGCGCCGACTATCCGAGCCTGCCGGTCGTGCTGACGTCGGGGTACAGCAACATCCTCGCGCAGGACGGCACGCACGGGTTCGAACTGCTCCACAAGCCGTATTCGGTCGAGCAATTGTCGCGCGTGTTGCGCAAGGCGGCGGGCTGGGGAAGCGCCGACAGAAGTTCGGACGGCTCGGCGGAATAACGGAGAGGCTGCCGATCCGCGGGCGAAAGGCTCAGGCGGTCGGCGCCATCAACGACCGGATACGCTGGGCCGTTTCCGGGGAGGCGGGATTGTAGACGATCATCCCGAGTTCAGGTCGACCGTCGACCGCGAAGGCCGAGAATTCGAGTTCGAGCAAGCCGTGTACCGGGTGGTGCAGCCGCTTCAGGCCGTCAGCGTGCCGGGCGACGTTATTATCGCGCCACAACGCGTCGAACTCGGGACTGAGCCGCGATAGTTCCTCGACCAGTTGCGCGATCTCCGCACCCGCACCGGCACGCGCGGCATCCGCGCGAAACGCGCCGACGACGTAACGGGCGACGTTGAGCCAGTCCTCCTGCGCCGCCTTGATGCTCGCATTGGTGAACATCAGGCGCAGGATGTTGCGCTGGTCGCGGGGAAGCGTCGCATAGTCGGTCAGCAGGGTCGCCGCCGCCGCGTTCCACGCGACCACGTCCCAGGTCGGCGTCTTGACGATCGCCGGGCTGAACTCCAGCGCATCTAGTACGCGCTGCAGCCGCGGCGTCACTGCGTCGGAGGCGCGATAGGTCGCTTCCGGCGGGCGGCCGAGACCGAGAACGAAAAGATGTTCGCGCTCCTGCTCGGTCAGCATCAGGCCGCCGGCGATGCGGTTGAGGACGTCGGCCGACGGCGCGCCGCCGCGCCCCTGTTCGAGCCAGGTGTACCAGGTCGCCGAGATGTTCGCGCGCTGGGCGACTTCCTCGCGGCGCAAGCCGGGCGTCCGCCGTCGTCCACCGCTGAACCCGAAAGCTGCCGCGTCCATGCGTGCCCGGCGATCGCGCAGGAACGTGCCGAGCGCATTGTCAGTCTCGATAGACATCGCCATCCTGTTGAAGATTATACCATGATAAGGTCACTACTTTTACAGGTGTTGAAGTACGCCCAAGTCTTCCTCCGGACAATATCGGAGAGTTTGGATGCGTGTATTTTTGACGGGTGCGACGGGCTTCATCGGGTCGCGGATCGTGCCGGAACTGCTGAGTGCCGGGCATGAGGTCTTGGGTCTTACCCGGTCGGATGCCGGCGCGCGGTCGCTGGTAGAGGCTGGCGCCGAGGTACATCGCGGTGATCTCGTCGATCTCGACAGCCTGCGCAGCGGAGCGGAGCAGGCCGATGCGGTGATCCACACCGCGTTCGATCACGAGTTCACCAACTTCGTCGCGAACTGCGAGAAGGACCGCCGCGTGATCGGCGCGATGGGGGAGGTCCTCAAGGGGAGCGGTCGTCCCTTGATCATCACGTCGGGTACCGGGATCGGCGATACCGGCCCGGGCAAGCCTGCGCTCGAGTCCGCGTTCAACCCCGATTATCACAACCCGCGGATCGCGTCGGAAAAGGCGGGGCAGGCGCTATTGGAGGCAGGCCTGGACGTCCGTGTCATGCGGCTCCCGCAGGTTCACGATACCGTCAAGCAGGGGCTGATCACGCCCTATGTCGATATCGCGCGCGAGAAGGGCGTGGTGGCCTATGTCGGCGACGGCGCCAATCGCTGGCCCGCGGCGCACGTGCTGGACGTGGCGAAACTCTACGCGCTCGTGCTCGACAAGGGCGAGAAGGGCGCGCGGTACAATGCCGTTGCGGAAGAAGGCGTCAGCGCGCGGGCGATCGCCGAAGTCGTCGCGGCCGGGCTGGGCCTGCCGACGCTATCGCTGACTCAGGAGCAGGCGAACGACCATTTCGGCTGGTTCGGGATGTTCGCCTCGCTCGACATGCTTGCCTCCAGCAACTGGACGCGCGCGCAACTCGGCTGGAACCCGACCGGTCCGGGATTGATCGCCGATCTGGAAGCGATGGACTATGCGCCGGGCCTAGTCGCCGCCTGACCGGGCATCCCGCTGGCGGCAATTTATAGTTTGCCGTCAGCGGGATACGCGTCGAGCAGATGCCGCTTGCATCGGTGCGCGGCTCGGGACCATCCTGCGACATTGTCTACGGGGGTCTCATGCGTCGTTTCATCACTGCGGTACTGCTCGCCTGCGTTTCCACACCTGTCATCGCCAAGACCGTGGTCGTCGAGGAAGTGTCGCTCGATCGGTTGAGGACGCTGATGAACGACGGCGCCGCGAGCAGCGTCGACATCACCCAGGCCTATTTCGCGCGGATCGCAGCGATGGATCGCAAGGGACCGGCGCTGCACAGCGTCATCGCGGTCAATCCCGATGCACTCGCGCAGGCCAGGGCGCTCGATGCTGAACGCAAGGCGGGGCATGTGCGCGGTCCGCTGCACGGCATTCCGATCCTGATAAAGGACAATATCGAGACCGCGGATCCGCTGCCGACGACCGCAGGCAGCCTCGCATTGCGCGACAATATGACGCGCCGGGACGCGCCGATGGTCGCCTATCTGCGCCGCGCGGGTGCGGTGATCCTCGGCAAGACCAACTTGTCGGAATGGGCGAATATCCGCTCGACTCATTCGATGAGCGGCTGGAGCGCGGTCGGCGGGCTGGTGCGCAACCCTTACGCGCTGGACCGGACCGCGTGCGGCTCCTCGTCGGGATCGGGCGCCGCAGTCGCCGCGAGTTTCGCCGCGGCGGCCGTCGGTACCGAGACCGACGGTTCGGTCGTGTGCCCGTCGTCGCTGAACGGTCTGGTCGGTTTCAAGCCGTCGATCGGGTTGGTCAGTCGTACGCATATCGTGCCGATCAGCCATAGCCAGGATACGCCGGGGCCGATGGCGCGCAGCGTTACCGACGTCGCGATCCTGTTGTCGGGCATGGTCGGTGCGGATCCGGCGGACGGCGTGACGGCGGCCGCGGTGACCAGGAATTATGCCGCCGGGCTCTCGGCCAGCGCGTTGTTCGGCATGCGGGTCGGCGTCATCCGGCCTGACGGCATGTCCGCGGATCTTACCACCCGCTACGACGCGGCGCTGAACGTCCTGCGCACAGCGGGTGCCGTGCTGGTCGAGGTGAAGACGCCGAAACTCGACGGGCTGGGCGAAGCGGAACTCATGGTCCTGAAAACCGAACTCAAGGCGGACCTGAACACCTATCTCGCTACCACGCCGCCCTCGGTCCAGACGAAGACGCTGGGCGCGGTGATCGCCTTCAACCGCGCGAACGCCGCAACCGAGATGCCGTTCTTCGCACAGGAATTGTTCGACGATGCCAATAAGACCAAGGGGCTTGACGATCCCGCCTACAAGGCCGCGCGCGCAACATCGCTGCGGCTGGCGGGTGCGCAGGGGATCGACGCGATGCTGCGCGCGGCGGGTGCGCAGATCCTGGTCGAGCCGACCTATGACGCAGCATGGCTGAGCGATCCGGTTTACGGCGACACCTATGCCGGACCCTCCGCCGCGACGTTGCCTGCGGTCGCCGGTTATCCGCATCTGACCGTGCCGATGGGTCTCGTACGCGGATTGCCCGTCGGTCTGTCGTTCATCGCCACCAAGGATGCCGACCAGACCGTCCTGCGCGCCGGCTATGCATATGAACAGCGCGCCAAGGCCCGGTCGGCGCCGCGGTACTTGCCGAGCATCGCCGTCGACCGGTGAGCCGAGGGGGGCCTACCCCGCCTTCTGCTTCGTCTCGGGCATCGCGAAGAAATACAGCATGAAGCCAGCGCCAGCGACCACGGCCAAGGTCAGGAAGCTCACGCTGTAGCCCGCCCACACGATGATCGCGCCGGCCAACGTCGCGGACAAGGCCGCACCCAGGCCCTGCGCGCTCGCCACCGCGCCCTGGCTGACGTTGAAGCGTCCCGTCCCCTTGGTCAGGTCGGCAATCACGACGGGGAACAGCGCGCCGAAGATACCCGCGCCGATGCCGTCCAGCGCCTGCACGCCGACCAGCCACCACGGATTATCCGACACGGTATACAGCGCGCCACGTGCCGCGAGGAACCCGAAGGCGACGAGGAACAGCGGCTTGGTGCCCCATTTCTCGGTGTTGCGACCAACCACGATCGCGACGGGTACCATCACCAGCTGCGCCGCGACGATGCACGCGGCGGTCAGCGACGTCGCCTGATCCTTGCCGACGGTCCGCGCGAGCAACTGGCTGACCGACGTCAGCATCGCCGCATTGGCGAGGTGGAACAGGAACGCCGTCCCCGCGAAGATCATCAGCGGCTTGTTCTCGACCAGTGCCTTCCACCCGCTCGGCTCCTCGCAATCGTCCTCCGGCTCGCAATCGAGACCGCGCGCGACCGCGTTGTCGATGTCGTCGTTGTTGATCCGCGACGCGGTCACGATGCTCGCAACCGTCAGCGCGCCCATCAGGTAGAAGACGACGACCGGTCCGAACTTCCACGCGAGCACGCCCGCGAGCGCCGCCGACACCGCATTACCCGCGTGGTTGAACGCTTCGTTGCGACCGACGCGCTTGGCGAACAGTTTCGGGCCGACCAGCCCCAGCGTGATGGCGGAGATCGCCGGCGCGAATACAGCACCGGCGACTGCCGCGATCGACTGGGTGACCGCAACCGCGGTAAAGCCACTGACGATCGGCAACGAGACGCTGCTGAGCGTCACGAGCAGCGCGGCGATCATCACGATACGCGGCTTGTTCCTGCTGCGATCGATCAGCCCGCCCGCGGGCGTCTGCGAGATCAGACCGACGATCCCGGCGATCGTCAGGATCATGCCCACCGTCGCCTCGTTCCAGCCATGCGCAGGCCCACGTACCGCGACGAGATAGATCGCCAGATAAGGCCCGAGCCCGTCGCGAACGTCGGCAAGGAAGAAGTTCAGCGCATCGAGCGTCTTCTTCGGCGCGGATGTGGCGTCCGACCCGCCCTTGGCCTTGCCGTTGTTGGCGGATGCCGTGTCCGTCGTGGCCATGAGAATTCCCTGAAATGTCGGTGTCGTCGAACCCGGTGCCGCACGAGAAACCCGCGAGACGTCGGATCGCTAAAGCTGCGGCACCAGGCAAAGTTTCCACACCGCCGAAATATTGTTCGGCTTGATTTTTTCCAGTGATGTCAAAAGCTAAACCGAAACTGAACGAGCCGGTTAAGTCTCAAATCATGAAGTTATTGTCACGGAACGATGAGCACGCAGCCTCGCTATGGGCAGCATCGGCAGATCATCTGCCAGACGACTTGAAAGTGCTTTAATGACAGGATGCCTGACCTGGATTCACTTTGGCGATCTACATGTCGACGAAGCCGATGAGTATGAAGGACTGTCCCGGTTTCGCGCGCTGGCCGCCATTGCAGAGTCACATCTGGGCGACGCGGTCGACTTCGCACTGTTGCCCGGCGACAATGCCAATCACGGTACCGACGACCAGTACGCGCGGATCGCCGACGCGATGACGGGGCTGTCGCTGCCGTGGCACGTGCTGGCAGGCGATCATGATTTCGAACCCGGCGACCTTACCGCGATGCGCGCGATCACGGCGAAGATGGCGCCTTATGCGGAGACGATCGCGGGTTATCGCTGCCTGTTCCTGGATATCGTCTCGGCGGGGAAGGGTGGTCCCGACTTCCGGATCGACCCGGCCCAGCGCGCCTGGATCGAACGCGAACTGAGCGCCGCCGCGGTCGCTGGCGAACCGGTCGCGGTGTTCATGCATGCCTATCCCGGCGACCTACGCGACGATCCCGACGGTATCGCCGGGCTGTTCGCCGCGCACCGCGTCGCGTTCGTCGACACCGGCCACACGCATTACAACGAGCTGCTCAACGACGGCCGCGTGATCTACGGCGCGACCCGCTCGACCGGCCAGATCGAGGAGGGCGCACCCGGTTTCTCGATCGTCACGCTCGACGACGGCGTCCCGAGTTGGCGGTTCCAGGCGATCGACGATCCCTGGCCGCTCATCCAGATCACCAGCCCCGCCGACCGCCGCCTGATCACCGACCCGGCGCGCGCCGACAACGTACCCGGCAGCGCCTTCACCGTGCGCGCGAAGGTATTCGGCGGCGCAGACACGGTGTCGCTGTACGTCGATAACGGCCAAGCCGTCCCGATGACGCGCGTCGACGGCGTGCCCTCGTTTTGGAGCGCCTCGGTCGATGGCGTAGGCGATGGCCTGCACCGTCTCTGCGTAAGCTGTGACGGGACCGAGGACCGGATCCAGATCCTCGTCCGCAACGCAGGACCTCGACCGAAACGCAATCCTCCCGTCGCGCTCGGCCGCGACGTGAACGCGATCGGTGCCTGGCTCGATCGTGGTATCGACGGTGCGCAGCGCGGCCCGAACAAGAACGGACTCGATTGGTGAATACCGAAACGATGACGATGGTCCGGCGTATCGACTCGCGGATGCCCGCGGCATGACTCTCCACACCTACGCGATCTGGGCGATCTGCTTCGTCGCGACCTTCGGCGTGATCACGCGTCCGTTCAAGCTGCCCGAAGCGGTCTGGGCGGTCGCTGGCGCTGCGGTGTTGCTCGTGTTCGGGCTGATGTCGCCTGCTGCTGCGTGGAGCGCCGTATTGAAGGGTGGCGACGTCTATCTGTTCCTGATCGGCATGATGCTGCTATCTGAAGTCGCCCGCGAGCAGGGGCTGTTCGACTGGGTCGCCGAGCACGCGGTGCGGCTTGCAAAGGGATCGACCAGTCGCCTGTTCGCGCTCGTTTTTGGCGTCGGCATCGTCGTCACGACCTTCCTCTCGAACGACGCGACCGCAGTGGTGCTGACCCCCGCCGTCTACGCCGCGGCGAAGAAGGCGAAGGCCGACCCGCTGCCGATGCTGTTCGCCTGCGCGCTGATCGCCAACGCGGCTAGCTTCGTCCTGCCGATCTCCAACCCGGCGAACCTCGTGCTGTACGGTGGCGCGCTGCCGTCGCTCGGCGCGTGGATGGCGTCGTTCGCGCTGCCATCGCTGCTGTCGATCGGCGTGACGTTCCTCGTCCTGCGCTGGGTCGAGCGCGAGCGGCTCACCGGGCAGTGCGAGACCGTCGTCGAAACCGGCACGCTTCCTCGCGGCGGCAAGATTGCGTTGGGTGGTATCGTCGCGACTGCGGCCCTGCTGATCGCCGCGTCGGCGCAGGGCCACGACCTCGGGCTGCCGACCTGTCTTGCCGGTATCGCGACGATGGCGGCGATCTGCATCGGGGAGCGCAAATCGCCGTTCACGACGCTTGGCTCGGTATCCTGGGCGGTGCTGCCGCTGGTCGCGGGCCTGTTCGTGCTGGTCGAGGCACTGGCGAGCACCGGCGTTATCACGATGCTGGCGCGCTGGCTCGCGGCGGGGGCAGCGCAGTCGCCTTCGACGACCGCAGGCGTTGCTGGAACGATCCTGGCATTCGGTTCGAACCTGATGAACAACCTTCCGGCTGGACTGATCGCCAGCACCACGTTGCAACAGGCACACGTTCCGCAGATCGTTACCGACGGCCTGCTGATCGGCGTCGACCTCGGCCCGAACCTGTCGATCACCGGCTCGCTCGCCACCATATTGTGGCTGACCGCGATCCGCCGCGAGGGCGAGGACGTCGGCTTCTGGCGGTTCCTCAAGGTCGGCGCCGTCGTAATGCCGCCGGCGCTGTTCGCCGCGCTGGGCGCGCGCATGCTCATCGGCTGAGCGCGCGCCGAGCGGCAGCCGATCAGATGCCGTCGACAGGTGTCTTCGCGACTGCCCCACGGTGCATGACGAACTCGACGTGTTCCAGCCGCGTGACGTCCTGCAGCGGAGACCCCGCGACGGCGATGATGTCCGCGGTCTTGCCGGGCGCGAGCGTGCCGATGTCGTCGCGCCCGAGCAGGTCTGCTGCACCCACCGTGGCCGCTGCGATCGCCTGGGTCGGGGTGAGCCCGTTCCTGACCATCAGCGCGAACTCGGTGGCGTTGTCGCCATGCTTCGACACGCCGGTATCGGTGCCGAACGCTACCTTGACGCCGGCGGCATAGGCGCGGCGGTGACTGGCCGCCATCGCCGCGGCCGCCGCCTCGGCCTTGACGATCGTCGCTGGTGGCAACGCGCCGCCGCGTGCCTGCGCTAGCGCCGCGACGGGTGCGATCTCGGTCGGCACCAGATAGGCGCCCTTGGTCTTGAACAGCCGGATCGTCTCGTCGTCGAGGAACGTGCCGTGCTCGATCGAGTCCACGCCGGCCTCCAGCGCAGCCTTCGTGCCCTCGGCGGCATGGCTGTGCGCCGCGACCTTGCGGCCGAGCGCATGCGCGGTCTCGATGATCGCGCGCATTTCCTCCGGCGTCATCGCACGGCCGAGGCCGCCGCTGACGTTCGACAGCACGCCACCGGTCGCCGCGAACTTGATGACCCGCGCGCCCAGCGCGACCTGCGCCCGCACGGCGCGGCGGCAATCGTCGGGGCCGTCGCACAGGTTCATTTCCTTCGCGTGCACCATGTCTGCGAACTCCTCCGCGAGCCCGTTGCCGCCGTCACCATGCCCGCCCGTCACCGAGATCATCTCGCCGGCGTTGGTGATGGTCGGCCCCTCGACGGTGCCGGCATCGATCGCATCGCGCAGTGCCCGGATACCGCGTGGGTCGCCGCCCAGGTCGCGCACCGAGGTGAAGCCTGCCGCCAGCGTCGTGCGCGCATTGGCGACCGCGGTCATCTCGTCGTCGAACCGGTCGCGGTTGAGTGCCTCCAGCCGCGCGCGCATCGGATCGCCGCCAATGCCCCAGAGATGGACGTGCATGTCGACCATCCCGGGCAGTACGAACGCGGTACGCAGGTCGATCAGCTTTGCCCCCTGTTCCGGCGCGACGAAGCCATCGCGCAGTTCGACGATCTTTCCGTCGCGGACGATGATCGTGGTGTTGCCGCGCGGCGCCTGGCCGGGCCGGTCGAGCACCGTGCCCGCCTGGATATAGGTCGTGGTCGACGGCTTGCCCTGCGCCAGTACCGGTGCCGCGACGATTGCCGTCAGCCCGATCATCCATGCCTTGATCATCACATTCTCCCCCGTTGATACGTGATGCTCGCCGATGCGCGACGCGGCGGCAAGAGGGCATCGATCTATCTTCACGATCGCACCGCCAGACGCTTGGCAGACCCCGTCAGGCGCGACTATACCGCTCGGTACTGAAATACGGATTCGGCGGTCGCAACGACACCGTCGGCTCAACAGGAGAGTGGCGATGTCGATACTTGTCAACGGGTCAGCGGTGGCGCTGCCCGACGATCCCCGTGTCTCGCTGCTCGATCTGTTGCGCGAAGGGCTGCATCTGGCTGGCACCAAGAAGGGCTGCAACCAGGGTGCGTGCGGCGCCTGCACGGTGCTCGTCGATGGCGAGCGGATCGTCTCCTGCCTCGCGCTCGCGGTGCAGTATGACGGGCGACAGGTGACAACGATCGAAGGATTGGCCGACGGCGACGCGCTGCATCCGTTGCAGCAAGCCTTCATCGATCACGACGGCTTCCAGTGCGGCTATTGCACGCCGGGCCAGATCTGTTCGGCGATCGGCATGGCGGCGGAGGCGAAGCGGGGCGTGCCAAGCCATGTCAGCGCCGATCTCACCGCCGACGTGACGCTGACCCGCGAGGAATTGCAGGAGCGGATGAGCGGCAATTTGTGCCGTTGCGGCGCGCATAACGGGATCATCGACGCGATCCGCGAAACCGTGGCAGCGGAGATGGCGGCATGACCCCGTTCACCTACGCGCGCGCCGAAGACGCGGCCGACGCGCTCCGGCTCGGGCAGGCGAATGCGACGGCCTATCTCGGCGGCGGCACCAACCTGGTCGACCTCATCCGCGAGACCGTCGCTAAGCCAAGCGCGCTGGTCGACGTGACCGGGCTGTCGAACGAGATCGAGGAGACGGAGGGCGGTGGGCTGATGATCGGCGCGGCGGTGCGCAATACCGCGCTTGCCGAGCATCTGGCGGTGCGGACGCGCTTTCCGGTACTGTCGCGCGCGATCCTGGCGGGGGCGTCGGCGCAGATCCGGAACATGGCGACGGTCGGCGGCAACCTGCTCCAGCGGACCCGGTGTACCTATTTCTACGACACCGACGGATCGCGCTGCAACAAGCGCACGCCGGGGTCGGGCTGCGACGCGATCGAGGGTTTCACGCGGGGACACGCCATTCTCGGTGCGTCGTCGGCGTGCGTCGCGACGCATCCTTCCGACATGTGCGTGGCGCTCGCCGCGCTCGATGCGGTCGTGCATCTTGACGGGCGGGGCGGGGCCCGGACGCTGCCGTTCACCGAGCTTCACCGACTGCCGGGCGATCATCCCGAGTTCGATACCGTGCTCGAGCCGGGCGAACTCATCACCGCGATCGAACTGCCGCCGCTGAGTTTCGCGGCCAACTCGACCTATCGCAAGGTGCGCGACCGGGCGAGCTACGCCTTCGCGCTGGTCTCGATAGCAGCCGCGCTTGAGATCGAGGACGGCGTTATAAAGGACGTGCGGATCGCGCTCGGCGGGGTCGCGCACAAGCCGTGGCGCGCGTCGAAGGCGGAGGCAGCATTACGGGGCGGTCCGGCGACCGAGGAAGCGTTCCTCGCCGCCGCCGTTGCCGAGATGGCGGACGCCGCGCCGCTGCGCGACAATGGTTTCAAGATCGCACTGACCAAGCGCACCCTCGTTGCCGTGCTTGGCGACCTTGCCGGAGCAGCAGCATGAGCATCGTCGACACGGTCAAGGAAACCGCGCAAGGCCTGGTTCAGGGCGCGATGAGCAAGCTGGTGCCGCTCGCCCCCGACAGCTGGGTTCCGGGCGGCGTGCCCGATCCGCTGATCCGCCAGCAGCACGGGCTGATCGGTACGTCGGTCTCGCGGCTCGACGGTCCGCTCAAGGTGCGCGGCGCCGCGCCGTTCGCGGCCGAGTTTCCGCTGGAGAACATGGTCTACGCCGCGCTCGCCTATGCGACGATTCCGCGCGGGCGGATCGCGACGATCGATACCGCGGCTGCGGAGGCTGCGCCGGGCGTCGTGGTAGTGATGACGCACCTGAACGCGCCCCGGATGAACCCGCCGGCGGTGTTCGGCTCTTCGCCCACCGCGGCGGGACCGGCGGACCTTCCGATCATGCAGGACGACCACGTGCACTGGAACGGCCAGCCGATCGCGGTCGTGCTCGCCGAGACGCAGGAACAGGCCGACCACGCCAAGTCGCTGATCGTCGCGACCTATGCGGCCGAGCCTTCGACCACCTCGCTCGCCGCGGCCAAGGCGGAAGGACCCAAGCAGGGTCTGTTCATGGGCCAGCCGTTGCTCAACGAAATCGGCGATGCGGATGCGATGCTGGCAGCGGCGCCGCACAAGGTCGATCATGTCTATCGCACGCCGCGCCATAACCACAACGCGATCGAGCCGCATGCCGCGACGATCGCGTGGGTCGGCGACGAACTGATCGTCCACGACGCGACGCAGCTCGTCACCGCGGAGGCGCAGACGATCGCCGACGTGTTCGACCTTAAGGCGGCACAGGTCCGCGTGACGTCGCCGTTCGTCGGCGGCGGGTTCGGCGGGAAGTGCCTGTGGGATCACCAGATTCTCGGTGCCGCGGCTGCCAAGCTCGCTGGGCGACCGGTCCGGATCGCGCTATCGTGCGAGGGCGTGTACCGCGTCGTCGGCGGGCGGACGCTGACCGAGCAACGCGTCGCGATCGGCGCCGACGCAGATGGCCGCTTCAAGGCGCTGGTCCATACCGGTATCGCAGCGATGACCCCGCACAACAATATGCCCGAACCGTTCATCCTCGGCACGCGCGGCGGCTACGCCGCAGACAGCTTCAAGCTATCGGTCGAGACGGTCAAAATGAACATGCTCGCCAACACCTTCATGCGTGCGCCCGGCGAGGCGGTCGGCACGTTCGCGCTGGAATCGGCGATCGACGAACTGGCGGTCGAACTCGACATGGACCCGATCGCGCTGCGCATCCGCAACGAGCCGGACAAGGACCCGACCTCGGGCCTGCCATTCTCGTCGCGGCATATCGTCGAGGCGTGGCGTAGCGGTGCGGAGCGGTTCGGCTGGAGCGAGCGGAGTGCCGAGCCGGGTGCGCGTCGCGAAGGTGAGTGGCTGATCGGCATGGGCTGCGCGACGGGGACCTATCCCTATTACCGTATGCCGGGCGCCGCCGCACGGATCACGCTGCGCCGTGACGGGCATGCCCTTGTCGAGATCGCCGCGCATGAGATGGGCATGGGGACGTCCACGACGACCGCGATGGTCGCCGCCGATCGCCTCGGGCTACCGCTGGACCGGGTATCGGTCGGCTATGGCGATTCGATCATCCCCGGCGCGATCCTAGCCGGCGGATCACAGCAGACCGCGGCGATCGGCGCGGCGGTGATCGCCGCGCATCATGCGCTGGTCGCCGAACTGCTGAAGCCCGCGGGCAATGATTCGCCGCTCGCAGGCCTGTCGCCCGACGAGGTCGGCAGCGAAGACGGCGGACTGGCCAAGCTCGACGATCCGTCGCGCCGCGAAAGCTATGTCTCGATCCTCGAACGAGCGCAGCGCGAGAGCGTCGTCGTCAGTGAGGAAGCATCGCAACCGCTCGAACTGATGCATTGGTCGATGCATTCGCACAGCGCGCTGTTCTGCGAGGTGCGGGTCAACGCGATCACCGGCGAGACTCGCGTCAGCCGCTTCCTCGGCGCATTCGATTGCGGTCGCATCCTCAACCCCAAGACCGCGCGCAGCCAGTTCCGGGGCGGGATCGTCATGGGCCTCGGCATGGCGCTGATGGAGGAGACGCAGTTCGACGAGCGCAATGGTCGCATCATGAACCCGAGCCTCGCCGAATATCACGTGCCCGTGCACCTCGACGTGCCCGAGATCGACGTGATCTGGACCGACATCGCCGACCCGCACACGCCGATGGGCGCGCACGGCGTGGGCGAGATCGGCATCACCGGCGTCGCCGCGGCGGTAGCGAACGCGATCTACAACGCCACCGGCAAGCGCGTGCGCGACCTGCCGATCACGCTGGACAAGGTGCTGATCTGATCGGAGAGCGTATTGCCAGTCCTGCCGGAGATCGCCTGCATGGATTGGCATACCGATCTGGCAGGGAAGAGTTGCGCGATGGCCTTTCGTTTCGTCTCGGTCAGCTGTCTTGTCGCGCTACTTTCCCTCGCGACGCCCGTCGCGGTCTCGGCACAGGACGCGACGGCCAGGCGGCTCGTCCTGATCGATGACGACGTCGTCGGTCTCAACGGCGCGCCCGCGCTGCTGCTTCAGGCACCGGGCGTCGAAGTGCTGGGGATCACCACGACCAGTGGTTCGGTCTGGCGCGATACCGCAACGGCCTATGCGCTGCGGACCGTCGAGATCCTCGGGCGTACCGACGTACCGGTGGTGCCGGGCGCAACCTATCCGCTGGTGAACAGCGAGGCGGCGACCAAGCGGTGGGAAGGGCTGTACGGTCGTCTCGAGTTCAAGGGACCTTGGACGGAGCCCGCGTCCGCCGGCGCGGGCCAGTCCACCCCGGGGACGCCGTCGCCTTCGGTCGTGCCCAGCCTGCCGATCGGCGATCCCGTCACCAAGCCGTCCGGCGAGATCGCCGCAGCGTTCCTCGTCCGGATGGTCCGGGCGCATCCGCACCAGATCACGCTGTTCGCCACCGGCCCGATGACCAACATCGCGATCGCGCAAAGCCTCGACCCGAGCTTCGCCGCGAATGTGAAAGAGCTCGTCTACATGGGCGGCAGCCTCAACCCGCAGCAGATCCTAGATACGCCCGCCACTGCCGCGTTCGCGCGCGAATTCGTCAACACGCCCCGCCGCGAGTTCAACATCCGCTGGGATCCCGAAGCCGCGCGGATCATGGCGCATGGGGCATGGCCGAAGGTGACGATGGTCCCGATCGACCCGTCGACGGGCACGCAGTGGACGCGTGCCTTCCTCGACAGCCTCAAGCCGGCCCGCACAGCGCTCACCGATGCATTACAGACCGGGCTCGAACCGGGGTTTCCGATGTGGGACGAGATTGCGGCGATGGTCTGGCTGGAGCCCGCCATCGTCACGCGCGCCGAGGCGCTCTACATTGATTTCGACACCAGCCAGACCGCCGGATACGGCGATACCCTGTCGTGGCACGACGCATACCGCCCACATCTCGGCGAACGCGCGCAGACAGTCGTGCTTCGCGTCGACCGCGATAAGATGGAGGCGGCAATGCGCGCGCTCTACACAAGACCTCTGAAGCGTGAACCGGCATCGCGGTAGCGACGTCGACCCGACAAGGACATTCGCCCCCTAGGGCGTCCCCTGGACGGAACATACGGAACTACCGACGCCCTTCGCCCGATATCCGAGAGCAGGTGTCACTCTTGGGACGCGCGCCACCGACGCACGGCTTCCTCATACGCCTGCTTTTGCCCGCGCAGCGCGTCCTCCGCAGCCTCGATGCTGGAGGAGCGAGCCCGCTCCAAAGCGCGACGATCCCGCGCAAGCGCCGCCTCGCGTTCGACGAGATCTTTCTTCTTCCGGTCAAAGTCTGCTTGTAACGACGTCAAAGCCTCCTCAGCCGCATCAAGCTCGTCGCGTTTCGGCCGCGGCTTGGGTTTGGGTTTAGCCTGAGGTTTCGCTCGCGGTTTCGCGGCAGGTTTCGGATCGGCATCCGCATCGGCATCGCGCGGCGCGGCAGGCGCCCGCTGTTCGGGCAGTGCCGCAATCTGTTCCGCCGTCGTCCCACGCGAGTGCTTCACGACCGTGCCAGGGGAGGCCAGTGGTTCCGCCATCAACGCCGGATCCGTGACTTGCTCGGCAATGCCCCGCGCGAACAAGTCGCGGTCACTACCCCACGCCGCCAGTGCCGCCTTCTGGCTCGGCGCAGCGACATACGCATCGTAGAAACCCGCTACGGTCCGGTACACCTTCAGCTTTTGGACACGCGCCATGCCAATCGATAGCGCGAGGCGCCGCTCTGCGAAAGTTGCCTGATGCAGGTCACTCGCCGATGCGGCCAATCGGTGCCGGTATCTAACGCTGTAAGAAAATGGTGGACGCACTTGGGCTCGAACCAAGGACCCGCTGATTAAGAGTCAGCTGCTCTACCAACTGAGCTATGCGTCCATTCCGGGGCGGTTTTGAGTGGCGCCCTGGTGTGGCGCCCCGCTGCTGGAGGCGCGCTGTTAGCAGACTCATCGGGGGCCGCAACCCCCTTTTCGTCGATCCGAGTCCGTTTTGGTCGATCAGGCCGTTTTTTTCCGAATTAAACCGGTTTTCGCGTTACCAGCCGACCGTCTTGCGGTTCTGGCGGTCGATCGACATCAAAATACCGAGGCACAGCAGCACGGTCATCTGCGCCGAACTGCCGAAGCTCACCAATGGCAGCGGGATGCCGACCACGGGGGCGAGGCCCATCACCATCATCAGGTTGATCGCGACGTAGAAGAAGATCGTCGTCGACAGGCCGGCGGCGGTCAGCCGGCCGAAGCGGGTCTGCGCGCGCTGGCCGACCTCGATGCCCCAGCGGATCACCAGCAGGAAGGCGAGAATCAGCAGGCAGCCGCCGACTAGGCCCCATTCCTCGGCCATCGTCGCGAAGACGAAGTCGGTATGCCCCTCGGGGAGGTAGTCGAGGTGGCTCTGCGTGCCTTGGAGGAAGCCCTTGCCCCAGATTCCCCCCGAGCCGATCGCGATCTTCGACTGGCTGATGTGATAGCCGGTCCCGAGCGGGTCGCTCTCGGGGTCGAGGAAGATCAGGATGCGATTGCGCTGATAGTCGTGCAGCGCGAAGTTGATCGCGAGCGGGATCGCGACGGCCGCCCCGATCGCGCCGCCGACGAACAGCCGCAGCGGGATGCCGGCAAGGAACATTACCGTCGCACCGCCCGCGCAGATCATCAGCGCGGTGCCGAGATCGGGCTGAAGCATCACCAGCGCCGCCGGTACGCCGATCAGCATCGCCGCCGGCCAGACCGCGCCGAACCGTCGCGTCTCGTTGGGAGGCAGCATGTCGTAGAATTTGGCGCAGGCGAGCACGATCGCCGGTTTCATGAACTCGGAAGGCTGCAGGCGGATGAAACCGAGATCGAGCCAGCGTTGCGAGCCACCCGAGACTTTCCCTAGCAGTTCGACCGCGAGCAACGAGACGACGAGGATCGCATAGGTCGGCAACGACCCTGCCTTCCAGACGCCCTCGGGCACGTAGGAGAGGCCGATCGCACCGGCCAGCAGCACGAAGAAGCGGATGCCCTGCGACAACGCCCAGGGGTGCAGCGAGCCGCCGGCCGCGGAGTAGAGCACGACCTGCCCGAAACAGCCGATCGCGACGACCAGCAGGATCACCATCCACGGCAGCTTGGCGAGCGGTTCGGGGACGATGCGGTTCATCGCTGGCGCTCGGTTGAGGTCACGGCTGGCGGTCCCTTGAATCATCCTCGGCCACCGTCGCGCCGGGCGCGGTGAGCGCTTCCTGCGTGGCGTTGGCCATGTCGGTGGCGTTGGCGACCGCAGGCGCGTCGCTTGGCACGATCGCATCGGTCTTGGTGGCGATCGCCGCGGGCGGTGCGGATTGCGCCTTGCGGTACGCTTCCGCGGTTGCCGCCATCCGCGTGCGTATGTCGCCGCCCCAGGTCGGTTCGACCTCGGCAAGCGACTTCAGCGCGCGCTCGCGGTCGAGCATGTAGGTCATGATGTCGCGGCCGATCATCGGCGTGTCGAGATTGCGCACGGTGTGGCCGTTATGCTCGAGCACGACCGCGAGCGCGTACCGCGGGTTATCCGCGGGCGCGAAGCCGATGAACAGCGCGTGGTCGCGCATCTTGAACGGCAGCTGCCCGTTCTTGAGCACGCCAGAGCGCCGTTCCGCCATCGTGATGCGGCGGACCTGCGCGGTGCCGGTCTTGCCCGCGATGGCGACGCCGGGGATCAGCAGTTTCGCCGCGCCGCCGGTGCCGCCTTGGTTGATCACCCCGAACATCGCGTCGCGGACTCGCGCGAGATGCTCGGAATCGATGTCGAGGGCAGGGGAGTCGCGGTGGACGTGGGCAGCGAGGATGCTCGGCTGCAACGCGCGCCCCGAGGCGAGCCGCGCGGCCATCACCGCGAGCTGCAACGGGTTGGCCAGCACATAGCCTTGGCCGATCGACGCGTTCAGCGAATCCGCGACGGTCCAGTCGTGCTTGTACTTCTTCAGCTTCCACGCCGGATCGGGCACCGTCCCGTAACGCTGCGTCGAGAAGGGCAGGTCGAACTTCTGCCCCATGCCGAGCACGCGCGCGACCGGGGCGATCGCGTTGTAGCCGACCCGCCGCGCCATCTCGTAGAAATAGATGTCGCAGCTCTGCATGATCGCGTTCTTGAGATCGAGCGGACCATGGCCGCTCTTCTTGTGGCAGTGGAACACGCTGGTCCCGAGCCGCATCGCGCCCGAGCAATTGACGCGCGTCGACGGATCGACGCCCGCATTCATCAGCGCGAGGCCATTCATCGGCTTCACGGTCGAGCCCGGCGGATACAGCCCCTGCGTAACCTTGTTCATCAGCGGCACGTGATCGTCGTCGCTCAGCATCTGCCATTCGAGATGGCTGATCCCGTCCGAAAAGCTGTTCGGATCGTACGCCGGCATCGACACCATCGCGAGCATCTCGCCGGTGCGGGTATCGAGCACCACGACCGACCCGGAATTGGTGCCGAGCCGCCGCGCCGCATATTCCTGAAGCCCAACGTCGATCGTCAGCCGTGCTGTCTTGCCGGGTACGTCGGGCTTGGTCGCGAGTTCGGCGACCAGCTTGCCGCGCGCGGTGACCTCGACCCGCTTGGCACCGGCGACGCCGCGGAGCTCGGCCTCGAGCATCTTCTCGAGCCCGTCTTTGCCAAGCTTGAAGCCGGGGGTGACGAGCAGCGGGTCGTGCGTCTTCTTGTACTGCTCGGCATTGGGCACGCCGACATAGCCGGTCAGATGCGCGACCGCGGCGCCCGCGGGGTAGCTGCGCGCGAACCCACGGGTGGGCGCGACGCCGGGGAGTTCGGGCAGGCGGACGCTGACCGCGGCGAACCGCTCCCAATCTAGATTTTCCGCGACCTGGACCGGCTGGAACCCGGCGGCGTGTTCGAGGTCGATCGCGATCCGCTCGACTTCCTCGGGCGGCAATTGGAGGATGCGGCCTAGAAGCGGCAGCACGCGCTCCTTGTCGCGGAGGCGGTCGGGGATGATGTCGACGCGGAAATCGGTGCGGTTGTTGGCGATCGGTACGCCGTGGCGATCGACGATCCAACCCCGGCGCGGCGGCAACAACGTCATGTTGACGCGGTTGCTCTCCGACATTTGCGTGTAGCGCTCGTTCTGCGCGATCGACAGCCACGCCATCCGCCCGGCGAGCAGCAGCCCGACGCCGCCTTGCGCCGCGCCCAGCATCCACGCGCGCCGCGAGAAGCTGTACGCCTGCGACATCTCGGTGACGATTCGCGGGGTATTCCTCACTCGGCACCGCGCTTGTTCTGGATCGCCGCGACGATGCGGGCCGCCAGTGGGAACATCAGGATCGTGACCGCGATCTGCGCGATCAGGATCGTGTCGACATGCGCGCCGACCGGCACCGCAATGAAGCGCCCGACCAGGATGCACGCCGCGATCAGCCCGCCGGCGATCAGCCAGTCCTGCCAATAGTCGCGAAACGCGAGGCGCTGTTCGATCATGTCGATCGCGACGAACGCGAGCGACCACATCAGTACCGCGCTACCGAGCGGTTGGCCGCTGACGAGATCGTCGAAGAAACCAAGCGGCGCGGCGGCCCAGGGCTTGAACGCAAACCGGGCGAGCAGCCGCCACGCGAGCAGCATGACGAACCCGAACGGCGGCAGCAGCGGGATCGTCGCGACGACCGGGATGATCGTGATCAGCGATCCCGCCATCACCGTTGCCCAAGGGATCGCACGCGACCGGCCTGCCGGGATCTTGGTCTCGAACGGCTTGTAGTCGACGCTGTCGACGACGCGAGCGCGACTCATTGCTGCGCTACCGGGCGGGGCGGTGGCACCGGCATGAACATCCGCTCGACCAGCGCGAAGTCGAGCGTGTCGGGATCGGCGAACGCGCGCGCCATCACCGAGTCCGACCCCGCCTTGGTCACGCGCGCAACGGGCACGCCGGGCGCGTAGATGCCACCGGTCCCGGTCGTCACGAACAGGTCGCCCGCATTGAAGCGGACGTTGGTGGCATTCACCGAGCGGATGTCGATCATCCCGTCACCGCGCCCCGCCGCGATCGCGGGCATGCCGTCACGCGTGCGGCGGACCGGCACGATGCTGTCGCCGTCGCTAAGCAACAGGATGCGCGCCGCGTTGGGGCCAGTCTCGACCACGCGCCCGATCAGGCCGTCGGGGCCGCGTACCGGCATGCCGGGCAGCACGCCGTTCCAGCGCCCCGCATTGAGCAACGCATAGCGCCGCCCGCTCGACGCGCTCGAACTCACCAGCCGCGCGGTGACGACCGGCGCGGTCGAGCGTTCGCGGATCGCGAGCAGGCTGCGCAACCGGCGATTGTCATAGGCGATCGTCCGCGCGCGCATCAGCAGCGCCCGCGTTCGATCGCGATCTGCCCGAAGCGCGACGTTCTCCTGCTTCACGAAGAAGTAATTCCCGATCGCATCGGGGATACCCGATATCGAAGACCCTACCGTGGCGAGTCCCGTCGACACCGGCGTCGTCACCCCCGCGACGCCCATCCGCAGTGCGGAAAACGCGGGCGGATTGAACGTCGACGCGACGAGCAGCACCAGGCCCACCACCGCACCAGCGACGGCGAGCACATAGCCCATGAACACACCATATTGCCGACGCCGGGAAAACCCCGTGCGCCGGTCGCGGGCTGGCGCCATGCGCCTGTCCCCCTGTCTCGGGCGCCGCCGAAGCATGGAAGCCAGAACCTCCACGACTCGGACGGCGCGATTTCGTGTCCGCGTGTCTTAAAGCAAAAACAAACCCTTAGCCGCTCATCAGCACGCCGCGGAACAGCGGGTCCTCGAGCGCGCGACCGGTGCCGAGCGCGACGCAGGTCAGCGGGTCCTCGGCGACCGTCACCGGCAGCCCGGTCTCGTCGCGCAGCACCTCGTCCAGACCCTGCAGCAGCGCGCCGCCACCGGTCAGCACGATGCCCTGGTCGACGATGTCCGCGGCCAGTTCCGGCGCGGTGTTCTCGAGCGCGACGCGGACGCCCTCGACGATCGTCGCGACCGGCTCGCTCAGCGCCTCGGCGATCTGGCCCTGGTTGATCTGGATCTCCTTGGGCACGCCGTTGACGAGATCGCGGCCCTTGATCTGGATGATCATGCCGATGCCGTCGACCGGCGGCTTGGCGATGCCGACTTCCTTCTTGATCCGCTCCGCCGTCGCTTCGCCGATCAGCAGGTTATGGTTGCGGCGCACATAGGAGACGATCGCCTCGTCCATCTTGTCGCCGCCGACGCGCACCGAGGTCGTGTAGGCGAGGCCACGCAGCGACAGCACCGCGACTTCGGTCGTGCCGCCGCCGATGTCGACGACCATCGAACCGATCGGCTCGGTGACCGGCATGTCCGCGCCGATCGCCGCCGCCATCGGCTCCTCGATCAGCCATACCTGCGACGCGCCCGCGTTCGACGCGGCATCACGGATCGCGCGGCGCTCGACCTTGGTGGAGCCCGAGGGCACGCAGATCACGATCTCGGGCCAGCGCGCGAACTTGCGCGGGCCGTGGACCTTCTGGATGAAATACTTGATCATCTGCTCGGCGACGTCGATGTCCGCGATCACGCCGTCGCGCAAAGGCCGGATCGCCTCGATGTTGCCCGGCGTCTTGCCCATCATCATCTTGGCGTCGTCGCCGACCGCCTTCACGCGCTTGATGCCGTTGATCGTCTCGACCGCGACCACCGACGGCTCGTTCAGGACGATGCCGCGGCCACGGACGTAGACGACGGTGTTCGCGGTGCCGAGGTCGATCGCCATGTCGTGCGACATGAACTTGAAGAAACGCGAGTAGAAGGCCATTC
Organism: Sphingomonas sp. Leaf230; assembly: GCF_001421745.1. Lineage (GTDB taxonomy): Bacteria > Pseudomonadota > Alphaproteobacteria > Sphingomonadales > Sphingomonadaceae > Sphingomonas. The sequence goes on from NZ_LMKW01000001.1 coordinate 265,240, forward strand.
AATCAGGGTCCCGTAATCCTTGGCCGCCGGACGGGCAGCCCATCGCACAAAAATCTCGCGTGGCCCGCCGGTGTTTAACTCACCGGGTGCTTGCGTTTGCGGGTCGCGGGATGCCGTCGCTTGGTCTAGACGCAAACCCATGTCAATACGGCGTCTCCCCGAGCATCTGGTCAATCGCATCGCCGCCGGTGAAGTGGTGGAAAGACCCGCCAGCGCGTTGAAGGAGTTAGTCGAAAACGCCATCGACGCAGGGGCGGGGCGCGTCGCGATTCTCCTCGTTGAGGGCGGCACGTCGCGGATCGAAGTCGCCGACGACGGCTGCGGCATGACCCCCGCCGACATGGCCTTGGCACTCGAACGCCACGCGACCTCCAAGCTGCCCGACGAGTTCATCGAATCGGTCGTGACGCTCGGTTTTCGCGGCGAGGCGTTGCCCTCGATCGCGAGCGTCGCAAGGCTGACGATCGAAAGCCGGATCCGCGGCGCCGAAGGCTGGGCGCGCACCGTCGACAATGGCAAGGTCGAGCGCGAAGGCCCCGCCGCGCTCCCGCCCGGCACGCGCGTCGTGGTCGAGGATCTGTTCGCGCGCGTCCCCGCGCGCCGCAAGTTCCTCCGCTCCCCCCGCGCGGAATACGCCGCCTGCCTCGACGTCGTCCGCCGGCTCGCGATGGCTAGGCCCGATATCGGCTTCACGCTGGAGCATGACGGCCGCCGCGCGTTGTCCGCAATGCAGGTCGAGGACCGGCCGGGCAGGGTGGCGACACTCACCGACCGCGCACTCGCCGACAATTCGGTCGCAATCGACCTGGAGCGGGAAGGCCTGGTTCTCGGTGGCGTCGCGAGCCTGCCAACCTACAACCGCGGCATCGCCGACCACCAGTATCTCTTCGTCAACGGCCGTCCGGTAAAGGATCGCCTGCTGATGGGCGCGATCCGCGGCGCCTATGCCGAGATGCTCCCGCGCGACCGCCACGCCGTCGTCGCGCTGTTCCTCGACATCCCCACCGACCAGGTCGACGTCAACGTCCACCCCGCCAAGACCGAAGTCCGCTTTCGCGACCCCGCGATGGTAAGAGGCCTCATAGTCTCGGGCCTCCGCCGCGCCCTCGACGCCGCCGGCCACAGAAGCCAACGCGCCAGCGAGTCCGCCCTCTCGATGTGGCAACCGGAAAACATCTCCTCTCCCCACGGGGGAGAGGAAGGGGCCCGTCCACAAAGCGGATGGGAAGGTGAGGGCACGCCCCAAAGGCTACCGTTGGAAATTCGCAGCTACGGAGCGGTCAACGATTCCCGCCCAACCTTCTTCGCGTCACCACCCCAAGCGCGCGCAGAACCCGCCTGGACACCCCCGCCCCAAACCGCAGCCTTCCCCATGGGCGTAGCAAGAGGCCAGATCGCCAAGACCTACATAGTAGCCGAAGCCGAAGACGGTCTCGTCCTGGTCGACCAGCACGCCGCCCACGAACGTCTTGTCCTCGAACGCATGCGAGCAGCCCTGGTCGGCGGCACCATCGCGAGCCAAGCCCTCCTGATTCCCGAAGTCGTAGAACTCGACGAATCCGCCTGCGACCGCCTCGAATCCCGCGCCGAAGAACTCTCCGAATTCGGCCTCGACCTCGAACGCTTCGGCCCCCACGCCATGCTGGTCCGCGCCACCCCCGCGCTCTTGGGCCAAAGCGACCCCAAAGGCCTGGTAACCGACCTAGCCGACGAACTCGCCGCCTTCGACGAAGCGCTCTCCCTAAAGGAACGCCTCGACGCAGTAGCCGGCACGATGGCCTGCCACGGCTCCGTCCGCGCCGGCCGCATCCTGTCGGTCCCAGAAATGAACGCGCTCCTCCGCGAAATGGAAGTCACCCCGCACTCCGGCCAATGCAACCACGGCCGCCCCACCTGGGTGAAACTCGCACACGGTGACATTGAGAAGCTGTTCGGGCGGAAGTGAGGACCTTTCGAAGAGCCGTAAGATTATTAATCATCCCTAGAGCCAAAGCATATCGAGGGGCGTTGCGTGCCCGTCGGCGATTCAGTACGTTACCTTTAATTTCGTAAACGTCTGGCATGGAGAGTGCGATGCGGAACGCGGGGCTTATTTTGATCGGTCTGCTAGTCACCGGTGCGGCGGATGCACAATCACAGGTAGATACTGGTCGAATATCGCAAATCGACATGGGGCGCATCTACGAAGGTAGAAACTCCGAATTCATTAGAACGTCGGTTGAGCCGACCACGTGTCTCATTCGAAAATCCACGAAGAAGCGTGAGTGTCGAACACGCGATCAGTGGAAACGTCTGGCGCAGCGGATGCCGGTCAGCAAAACTTCAAATCGCTAGTATTCACGACTGTTTTCGCCGGTTGCGCAGAACCGCTTCTGGTGCGCGCATAGGCTGGTGCCTTGAGCCTGTTCAGGGCATGAGCTTCCTATGGACGCGCTCTCTCTATTCGGCCTAGCCGCGGTATCCTTCACCCTGCTATGCTACGCCAAGGAAGCCGGTTCGCACTGGTGGACGCTGGGCTTCGCATTCGGGTGCGTCCTAGGCTCGATCTACGGCTTCCTCCAAGGCGCTTGGCCGTTCGGGGTGGTCGAGCTGATCTGGACAATCGTGTCGTTCTCCCGCTGGCTCAAGATGCGCCGCGCCGCGGAACCGCTCGCTTGACACTGCGTTCGCCCGCGCCTAGTTGAACTCTCCCCGACACGACGGTTCCGGCGGCGCTTGTTTGCGTTCGTCGCTATCGTGCGTTTCGGTTCATCGCTAAGAGATGGGGTCTGTGCAGCCATGCCGGACCTCGTGGAGCAGGAGAACCAAGTTCATGGCACGTATCGCGGGTGTTAATATCCCGACCAACAAGCGCGTGGTGATCGCGCTGACCTATATTCACGGCATTGGTTCGACGAAGGCCAAGGAAATCGTCGCGAAGCTCGGCATCGCCGACACCGCACGCGTTCAGGACCTGACCGACCAGGAAGTCCTGCACATCCGCGAGACGATCGACGCCGATCACACCGTCGAGGGCGATCTGCGCCGCCAGACTTCAATGAACATCAAGCGCCTGATGGATCTCGCCTGCTATCGCGGCCTGCGTCATCGCAAGGGCCTCCCGGTCCGCGGCCAGCGCACGCATACCAATGCGCGCACCCGCAAGGGCAAGGCCAAGCCGATCGCCGGCAAGAAGAAGTAATCCACTTTTTCAATGGATTACTCCGCCGGCGCTGGTCCCAACGGGCCGCCCGGCGTCACGCAGATACAGGTCAGGAAATACACCATGGCACGCGAACCTCAGCGCATTAAGCGGCGCGAGCGCAAGAACATCACCTCTGGCGTCGCTCACGTGAATGCCAGCTTCAACAACACCATGATCACGATCACCGATGCCCAGGGCAATGCGATCTCGTGGTCGTCGGCCGGCGCAATGGGCTTCAAGGGCTCGCGCAAGTCGACCCCGTACGCGGCCCAGGTCGCAGCGGAAGACGCCGGCAAGAAGGCCGCCGAGCACGGCGTCCGCACGATCGAAGTCGAGGTCAAGGGCCCCGGCTCGGGTCGCGAATCGGCCCTGCGCGCGCTTCAGGCCGTCGGTTTCCAGATCACGTCGATCCGCGACGTGACCTCGATCCCGCACAACGGCGTGCGCCCTTCGAAGCGTCGTCGCGTCTGATTTCTCCGACGTTGTCCGCGCGCGGTCGTCCCTGATCAGGTCGAACGTGCGTCGCGGATGCATTTTAATGGCCGGCGGAAGTCCTTTCCGTCGGCCCCCAAATTAGGGGAAGCATGTGTCTGTCAACGCAAAGAACTGGCAGGAACTCAAGAAGCCCAGCGGCCTGGAGAAAAAGGCCGGTGGCGACACCAAGCGCAAGGCGACCTTCATCGCCGAGCCGCTCGAGCGTGGCTTCGGCCTGACGCTCGGCAACGCGCTGCGTCGCGTGTTGCTGTCGTCGCTGCAGGGCGCGGCCGTCACCTCGATCAAGATCGAGAACGTGCTGCATGAGTTCTCGTCTCTGGCCGGCGTCCGCGAGGACGTGACCGACATCGTCCTCAACGTGAAGCAGATTGCGATCCGCATGCAGGGCGAGGGGCCCAAGCGCCTCCAGCTCTCGGCAACGGGTCCGGGTGAAGTCAAGGCCGGCGACATCGCCGTTTCGGGCGACATCGAGATCATGAACAAGGATCTCGTGATCTGCCACCTCGATGAGGGTGCGACGCTCAACATGGAGCTGACCGCCGACATCGGTAAGGGTTACGTGCCCGCGACCGCAAACCGTCCGGCCGATGCGCCGATCGGTCTGATCCCGGTCGATGCGCTGTACTCGCCGGTACGTCAGGTTTCGTACAAGGTCGACCCGACCCGCGTCGGTCAGGACCTGGATTACGACAAACTGACGCTGACGATCGAAACCGATGGCACGATCACCCCGGAAGACGCAGTCGGCTATGCCGGTCGCATCCTCCAGGACCAGCTCGCGCTGTTCGTCCACTTCGACGATTCGTCGGTGACGCGTTCGTCGGCCCCGATCGGCCAGGCAGCACCTGCTGCCGGTGGTGCGGAGCCCGCAGGCGACACCCAGCAGATCAACCGCTACCTTCTCAAGAAGGTCGACGAGTTGGAGCTGTCGGTGCGTTCGGCGAACTGCCTCAAGAACGACAACATCATCTACATCGGTGATCTGGTCGGCAAGACCGAAGCCGAGATGCTGCGTACGCCTAACTTCGGCCGCAAGTCCTTGAACGAAATCAAGGAAGTGCTGTCGTCGATGGGTCTTCGCCTAGGCATGGAAATCCCCGGCTGGCCACCTGAGAACATCGAAGAGATGGCCAAGAAGCTCGAGCAAGAGATAATGGGATAAGTGGTTCGGGGCCGAGTAATATCGGCCCCGACCTCTTGTTCACCCGCGAAGGCGGGTGCCCAGACTGGATCCCCGCCTTCGCGGGGAGACAATTGAGGGAAAGGCTGAGGGAGCGTCGTTGGCGTAACCTTAGTGTGACCTTTGGACTACGGCGATTGGCAGTGGCCGCAACACTGCCTGCTCCCGGGTACCTCATACGGCCCCTGAACGAACGAAAAGGTATTAAACATGCGCCATCGCGTAGGCGGCCGTAAGCTTCAGCGGACCTCGGCCCACCGTCTTGCTCTGTTCCGCAACATGAGCGCCGCGCTCATCAAGCATGAGCAGATCACCACCACCGTCGCCAAGGCGAAGGAACTGCGTCCGTACGTCGAGAAGCTGATCACGCTCGCGAAGAAGGGTGGCCTGTCCAACCGTCGTCTCGCGTACGGCAAGCTGCTCGACGATGCGCAGCTGATCAAGTTGTTCGACACGCTCGCGACCCGGTATGCGGATCGCAACGGCGGTTACACCCGCGTCATCAAGGCCGGTATCCGCATGTCGGACGCCTCGCCGATGGCCGTCATCGAGTTCGTCGACCGCGACGTCTCGGCGAAGGGCCAGGATTCGGGTCCGGTGATGTCGGACGAGGATTACAACGAAGCGGCATAATCCCCGCCTCCTAGTATTCGAATTGCAGGCCGCGTTTCCCATCCGGGAGGCGCGGCCTCTTTCGTTACGGGTCCCATCCGGCTATGCGCCCGACATGGAGCACCCAGACAGCATTCTCATCGTCGATTTCGGCAGCCAGGTAACCCAGCTGATCGCCCGCCGCGTGCGCGAGGCTGGCGTCTATAGCGAGATCGCCCCCTTCCAGTCCGCCGAGGCCGCATTCGACCGGATGCAGCCCAAGGGCATCATCCTCTCCGGCGGCCCCGCCTCGGTCACCACCGAGAACTCGCCGCGCGTGCCGCAGCGCTTTTTCGAGGCGGGCATCCCGATCCTTGGCATCTGCTACGGCCAGCAGGTCATGTCCGCACAGCTCGGCGGCAACGTGATCGTCTCGGGCGATGGCGGCGAGTTTGGCAGCGCGTTCATCGAGGTCAAGTCCAACTGCGCGCTGTTCGACGGCCTCTGGGCGGAGGGCGAGCGCCATCAGGTCTGGATGAGCCACGGCGACAAGGTCGACGCGATCCCGCCGGGCTTTACCCCCGTCGCCACCTCGACCGGCGCGCCCTACGCGATCGTCGCCGACGAGGCGCGGCGCTTCTACGGCGTGCAATTCCACCCGGAGGTCGTCCACACGCCCGATGGCGGCAAGCTGATCGCCAACTTCGCGCGCCACGTCTGCGGGCTGAGCGGCGACTGGACGATGGCCGAGTTCCGCGAGACCAAGATCGCGGAGATTCGCGCGCAGGTCGGCAAGGGCCGCGTCATCTGCGGCCTGTCCGGTGGCGTCGACTCGGCGGTCGCAGCCGTGCTGATCCACGAGGCGATCGGCGAGCAGCTCACCTGCGTCTATGTCGATCACGGCCTGATGCGTGCGGGCGAGAGCGAGCAGGTCGTCAGCCTATTCCGCGGCGCCTACAACATCCCGCTGATCCACGTGAACGTCGAGGAGTTGTTCCTCAGCGGCCTCGCCGGGATCACTGACCCCGAACTGAAGCGCAAGTTCATCGGCAAGACCTTCATCGATGTGTTCGACATCGAGGCCAAGAAGCTCGGCGGCGCGGAGTTCCTCGCGCAGGGCACGCTGTACCCAGACGTGATCGAGAGCGTCAGCTTCACCGGTGGCCCCTCGGTGACGATCAAGAGCCACCACAATGTCGGCGGCCTTCCCGAGCGCATGAACATGAAGCTCGTCGAGCCGTTGCGCGAGCTGTTCAAGGACGAGGTCCGCGTGCTCGGGCGCGAACTCGGGTTGCCCGAAATCTTCGTCGGCCGTCACCCGTTCCCCGGACCCGGCCTCGCGATCCGCATCCCCGGCGAAGTGACCAAGGAACGCTGCGACATCCTGCGCAAGGCGGATGCGATCTACCTCGAGGAGATCCGCGCGGCGGGGCTCTACGACACGATCTGGCAGGCGTTTGCGGTGCTGCTTCCGGTCCGCAGCGTCGGTGTGATGGGCGATGGCCGCACCTACGATAACGTGCTGGCCCTGCGGGCGGTTACCTCGACCGACGGCATGACCGCGCAGGCGTTCCAGTTCCCCGGCGACTTCCTGCCGCGCGTCGCGACCCGCATCATCAACGAGGTCAAGGGCATCAACCGGGTGACCTACGACTACACCTCGAAGCCGCCCGGCACGATCGAGTGGGAATAAGCTAGACACGCACCACGCGATCCTCCCCCGCAAGTGGGAGGTGTCTGGCTCTTGCCAGACGGAGGGGGAGGACACGATGCAGACGTTACCGCTTACCGCCCCCTCCGTCAGGCTACGCCTGCCACCTCCCCCTGGCGGGGGAGGATCGTTCGGCTCCCACGTGAGATTTTTGGTCGGCACACTGGCAACTACCGCCAGCGCACCGCTGCTCCTCGGCGCCGCGGACCCTCCAGCCTGGACACGGCCGCAGGCGCCGTTCCCGATCGCCGGCCCGATCACCTATGTCGGCAGTGAAGGCATCGCTGCCTACCTCATCAAGACCAGCGCCGGCGCGATCCTGATCGACGGCACGCTCGCTGAGAATGCGGGCATGATCGAACGCAACATCGCCGCGGCCGGAGTCCGGCCCCGCGACGTAAAGCTCATCCTCGTCACGCACGCCCACTTCGATCACGCCGCAGGTGTCGCCGCGCTCAAGCGCGCAACCGGCGCTCGCGTAGTCGCCGGCGCTCGCGACGTCCGCGCGCTCGAAACCGGCACACCGCCCGGCGAGACCAGCTACGGCGTCATCCGCTTCCCGCCCGTCCAAGTCGACCGCGGCGTACGCGACGGCGACAAGGTCACGCTCGGCAACGTGACGCTGACCGCACGCGCCACGCCCGGCCACACGCCCGGCTGCACGACCTGGACGATGCGCATCCCCGCCAAGCCGCGCCCGCTAGACGTCGTCTTCCCGAGCAGCGTCAGCGTCGCCGGCAACCGCCTAATCGGCAACCGTGCCTATCCCGGCATCGTCGCCGACTACCGCCGCAGCATCGCGATGCTCGGCACGTTGCACGCCGATATCGTCCTGCCGTCGCACCCCGAACTCGCCGACGTGATCGCCAAGGGCAAACGCCGCCAAGCCGGCGACACGACCGCGTTCGTCGACCCCACGCTGCTCCCGAAGATCGTTGCGAAGGCCAAGATCGCGTTCGACGCCGATCTCGCCAAGCAGGCACGCTAGACGGCATGCTGGTCCTTTGCGGCATCGCGGTGATCGTCGCGGGCTTCCTGCTCCGGTTCAATCCGCTGCTCGTCGTAGCGGTCTCCGCACTCGTTACCGGCCTCGCCGCCGGGATAGCACCCCTCGTGATCCTCGCCGCGTTCGGGAAGGCATTTAACGAGAACCGCTACGTCACCGTGATCTACATCGTGCTCCCGGTGATCGGGATGCTCGAACGCCACGGTCTCCAGGAACGCGCGAGACTAGCCATCGGCAAGCTCAAGGGGGCGACCGTGGGGCGTTTCCTTACCGGCTATCTCCTGTTCCGCCAGCTCACCGCAGCGCTCGGCCTTACCTCGATCGCCGGCCCGGCGCAAAGCGTCCGCCCGCTGGTCGCGCCGATGGCCGAAGCCGCCGCCGAAGCGCAGGGTATCGCGCCCGGCGGTGACCGCATCCCGGCGATGGCGGCCGCGACAGACAATATCGGGCTCTTCTTCGGCGAGGACATCTTCATAGCGATCGGCTCGATCCTGCTGATGAAGGGCGTGCTCGAAGGCTACGGCATCGTTATCCAGCCGCTCCACCTCTCGATGTGGGCGATCCCGACCGCGATCGCTGCGTTCCTCATCCACGGCTTCCGCCTCTGGCTGCTCGATCGCAGACGGGCGCGCGTGCGATGATCGGCACCGGCTTCATCTACGGCATCGCCGGCCTGATGTTCGCGGCATTCGCGATCCTGAGCGCGACCGATCGCGCCAACCCGAAGCGCTTCGGCAATGCGGCCTTCTACGCGGTGCTGGCGATCAGCTTCCTGCTGGGTGGAAAGCTCGGTGATGTCGGCAACGGCGTGCTTGTCCTGGCGCTCGTCGCGATCGCCGGCTCGGGCGCGATGGGGAGGGGCGGGCGTGCTACGACTACACTCGACGAGCGCCGTGCCGAAGCCGCACGGCTCGGCAACCGGATATTCCTCCCCGCCCTGATCATTCCGGCCGCAGCACTCGGCGGCACGGTCCTGTTCCGCGCCGTCCCCAGCCTAGTCGACCCCAAGCAAGCAACACTCGTCGCGCTGACCTGCGGCGTCCTGATCGCGCTGGTCGCCATGCACCTGTGGTTCCGCCCCCGCATCGCCACGCCGCTTGCGGAGGGTGTCAGGTTGATGGACGCGATCGGCTGGGCCGCCGTGCTCCCCCAGATGCTGGCGAGCCTCGGCGCGGTGTTCGCGCTCGCCGGCGTCGGCGACGTAGTCGGCGGTCTGGCCGGTCACGCGATCCCGGAGGGGAGCCTCATCGGTGCAGTGCTCGCCTACACGCTGGGCATGGCGCTGTTCACGATGATCATGGGCAACGCGTTCGCGGCGTTCCCGGTGATGGCCGCAGCGATCGGCATCCCGCTGCTTGTCCGCCACTATGGCGGCGACCCGGCGGTGGTCGCGGCGATCGGCATGCTTAGCGGGTTCTGCGGCACGCTGATGACGCCGATGGCGGCGAACTTCAATCTCGTCCCCGCCGCGTTGCTCGATCTCAAGGACAAGAACGCGGTCATCCACGCGCAGATACCGACCGCACTCCCGCTGCTCGCGGTCAATATCGGGCTGCTTTACTGGCTGGGCTTCCGCTGACCTGACGTCCGGATCTTCGTCCCGAGCATGACCAGCTTGCCATCGATGCCGAACCAGTGCGGCGTCCCCGCCGGGATCAGGAACACGTCGCCGACCGCAAGCTTCCGCGTCGTGCCACCCTCGATCCGATCACCTTCGACCAGCCCCGGAAAGCGCAGCTTCGGCGCGATCAGCGTACCGCCCGAGACGAGCGTCCCCGATCCCGCCATCACGGTCGCGTATTCGGCCTCGTCCGGATGCACCGCAGGCTTGCCCGGCGCCTTCCAATATTCGAGCGCCGCGCTCGTCCCGTTCGCCTGTACCAGCGGCGCCATGGCGAACCCCTGGCCTGGTTTCATCGTCTTCTCCAACGCAACGATCCGCGCGCGAACGTCGGCAGATGCAGCGAAGCTCGTCGGATCGCTGGCGGTCTGCGCGGGCAACGCAGAGGCTGCGGCGAGCGCCACCGCAGCGGCAAGCAACGGCCGCATCACAGCTTCACCGTCCGGCCTTCGCGGACGGACCGATAGATCGCCTCGACGATCCGCATGTCGCGCAGGCCTTCTTCGCCCGAGACGATCGGTTCGCGCCCATCGAAAATGCATTCGGCCAGATGATCGAGTTGTCCCGCGAACTGGGTCTTGCCGGGGCCGGGCGGGGGGCTGGTGATCGCGGTCTCGCGACCATCGCGGCCGGTCCACATCTTGTTGCCGTCATAGCGCGTCGCCGGTTCCAGCTCGATGCGCCCCTTGTCGCCCATCAGCAGGATATGGTTTTGATTGGCGCTGTACATCGACTGGCACCCCGCGATCGCGCCCGACGGGAACTCGAGCGTCCATTCGATCATGTCCTCGACCTCGCGAAAACGCGGATCGCGACGGTCAGTGGATTCGCGCGCGGTAACCGCGATCGGCTCCTCGCCGGTCATGTAGCGCGCGGCCTGCAGGCTGTAGATGCCCATGTCCATCAACGAACCGCCGCCCGACAATGCGCGCTTGAGCCGCCATTTGTTCGGGTCGCCCTGGACGAAGCCATGCTCCGAACGGACGTAGCGGATCTTGCCCGCCGCACCGGACTTGGCGAGTCGCATCGCCTCCAGGTTGAACGGTTCGAAATGGCAGCGATAGCCGATCATCAGCTTTTTGCCCGCGGTCTTGCACGCGCGGATCATCTGCTCGCATTCGGCGACCGATACAGCCATCGGCTTCTCGCACATCACGTGCTTGCCGGCCTTCGCTGCGCGAATGGTGTATTCGGCATGCATCGAATTGGGCAGGCAGACATAGACGATGTCGACGTCGGGATTGTCGCGGATGCGGTCGAAATCGGCATAGGTATAGATCGACCGCTCGGGCACGCCGTACTTCGTCGCGGTCGCGAGCGCCTTGGTCCGATCGCCGCTGACCAGCGCTGTGACGCGCGAATGCTCGCAATTGACGAATTGCGGCATGATCGTCTGCAACCCGTAATAGCCGAGCCCGACGATCGCATAGCCGAGCTTCCGGTCGGGGGCCGCACGCGCCACGCCGCTCGATGTGGCGGCCAGCGTTGCCGCGGCGACCAGGAGATCACGCCTGCCGAATTCCATCAGGGTTCCTTTCGAGAAACTGGGGGTATCTTCGCCGATCCATGCGGAATGAGCCAGCCTCCATCGGCGAGCCAGTCCGCCAATCGATCGGGCCAATGCTGGATCGAGATGCGCTCCGACCGCGTGCCGAGATTGAACGCGTGATCGGTGTCCGCGTAAAGGTGCAACTCCGCCGAAACGCCCGCCGAGCGAAGCTGCGAATACAGCGCCATCGCCGATGTCGCGCAGCACTGGTCGAGCGACCCCGCGACAAGGAATGCCGGCGGCGCGTTTGCGACGGCCTTGGCCGGCGTGCCAAGTGGTCCCGGATAGACGAGCACCTGGAAGTCCGGCCGCGCACTCACGCGGTCGATCGCATCCATCGGCGTCTGGGCCGGCGCGGGGTTGTCGGCGACGAGCGACACGAGTTCGCCGCCAGCCGAAAAGCCCATCACGCCGATCCGGGCAGGATCGATCGCGTAGTCGCTCGCATGCGCGCGGACCCATCGGACAGCGCGCCGCAGATCGGCTGCCGCGTCGCGCTCGATATCGTACGATGAGCCGGGATCGCGCGCGAGGCGGTATTTCAGGACGAACGTCGTGACGCCGTAGCGGTTGAGCGCCTTGGCGGGCACTTCGCCCTCGTTGATCCACACCAGCATGCGGTGACCGCCACCCGGCGCCACAATCACCGCGGCGCCGTTGGCATGGCTCGGGGCGGGGCGGTAAATCGTCAGCGTGGGGTTGTGGACGTTGCTGACATAGCTGTCCCTGACCGTCTCGGCTTCGGTCCGGCGCGCTTCCGATCCGGGCGCGCCGTTCGGCCAGAGCGCCACGACGGGCGCCTGCTGCGCAGCGGCGGGCGCTGCAACCAGCATGAGGGCGAAAGCAACGCGTAGCGACATCAACGACCCTCGACCGCACTCCTGCGCGAGTACTGCCATCGAGTGTCGGCCTTGTCGGCCGGCTTGGCTATTACGACCTTCGTCGTGCGTCTTCGGCCGTCTCGACTCAGCCGGGCATCTCGCGTCCGATCCACGCGAGCGCTTCGGCGCAAAGCCGATCGGGCGCGTCCTCCGCATCGAGCGTGACGGCGCGCTCGTCGGGACCGAGTGCTTCCAACGTATCGAGCTGGCTCGCGAGCAGGCTGGCGGGCATGTAATGGTCCGCACGGTGAACCAGCCGTCGGGCGAGTTCGCCGCTGTCCTTCGTATCGAGAAACACGAACAGCAGCGGCATGCCGACGGCGTGCGCCAGTCGATCGCGATAGGCTCGCTTCAACGCCGAACACGCTGCGACCGCAGTACCGTCCGTCCGGGCCGCATCGTGCAACCCGGCTGCGATCCTATCGAGCCAGGGCCAGCGGTCCTGGTCGTCGAGCGGCCGGCCCGACCGCATCTTCGCGACGCTGCCGGCACTGTGGAAGGCATCCCCTTCTAGGAAATCGCAGCGCAGACGGCGCGCAAGTTCGGCACCCAGTGTCGACTTGCCGCTGCCGCTGACGCCCATCACGATGATGGCATAGGGTAGCGCGTCGGCCGGATTGGGGATCGTTTCGGAGGGAGGAGGCACTGGCTCTCCATAAGCTGCGCGCGGTCGGTTCGTCACCGTCTATCGTCCGTGGACGCGGGATCGGCTACTACGACCTTGGTCGTGATCGCCTATGGTCGCATGGGCCACTACCTGCGGTGCACACTGGCGGACATCGTCCGGCGCGTCCCACAACAATCTCGGGTGAGCCTGTGAAACTGACACTAGCGATCGCGCTTCTGGGGACGACCGTTCCAGCGTTTGCAGCCCCCCGTTCGGCCTCTCCGTCTCAATCGGTATTTCTCACCGCACCGGCGGATCCACGCGCGGTGACGGTTCGCGGCCGCGGTGACGGCCGATCCGACGATACCGCCGCGATCCAGGCCGCGATCGACAGCGCGGCGAGCGCGAAAGGCGGCGAGGGCATCGTCTTCCTGCCCGCCGGCCGCTATCGTATCTCGCGGACGATCTTCGTTTGGCCCGGCGTGCGCGTGTTCGGCACGGGCAAGACGCGCCCCGTCATCACGCTCGGCGCGGCAACCCCGGGGTTCCAGACCGGCGTGGCGAACATGCTGTTCTTCACCGGCTCGCGTGCCGACAGTCGCGCCGCACCGCCAAAGGTGCCGGTGCCGCCGCCGACCAGCGTACCGTTCGATGCCACCATCACCGACGCCAATTCGGGGACGTTCTACTCCGCGCTCAGCAACGTCGATTTCGAAATCGGCGACGGCAATCCCGCGGCAACCGCGGTGCGTTTCCATTTGGCGCAGCACGCGTATCTGAGCCATATCGACTTCCACATCGGCTCCGGGCTGGCCGGTATCTATCAGGTCGGCAATGTCGGGCAGGACCTGCGCTTCTTCGGTGGGCGCTACGGCATCCTCAGCGAGAAGACCTCGCCCGCATGGCAGTACACGCTGCTGGATTCGTCGTTCGAGGGACAGCGCGATGCCGCGATCCGCGAGCATGAGGCGGGGCTGACGCTCGTCAACACCAGCATCCGCAACGTTCCCGTCGGGATCGAGATCGACCGCGGCTATGGCGACTGGCTATGGGGCCGCGACGTGCGGTTCGAGAACGTCTCGGACGCCGCCGTCGTCATCAGCAACGAGGACAATGTCTACACGCAGATCGGCTTCCAGGACGCCACTGCCAGCGCCGTGCCGATCTTCGCGCGGTTCCGTGACAGCGGTAAGACCGTGGCCGGGCAGGGCGCAAAATACCGGGTCAAGGCGTTCACCTACGGCCTGACGCTGCCGGGTCTCGGCGCGACCGGCAAGTACGAGACGCGAGTCGATGCCGTGCCGATCCCGGCAATGCCGAAGCGGATACCGCCCGCGATCCGCGCGCTGCCGCCCGTCGCGCAGTGGTTCGACGTGCGGAGCGCGGGCGCGAAGGGCGACGATGCGACCGACGATACAGCGGCGATCCAGCACGCAATCGATACGCACCGCGTGGTCTATTTCCCGACCGGCTTCTACCGCGTCTCCGATACGCTGAAGCTGCGGTCCGACACGGTGCTGATCGGCCTGCATCCGGACATGACGCAGATCGTCCTGGCGGACGACACGCTGGCGTTCCGCGGCATCGGTGCTGCCAAGGGGTTGATCGAAAGCGCGAAGGGTGGCGCGGCGATCGTCTCCGGCATCGGCTTGACCACCGGCGGCATCAACCCGCGCGCGACCGCGTTGCTGTGGAAGGCGGGCCCGGACTCGCTGGTCGACGACGTCCGCTTTCACGGCGGTCATGGTACCAGCCGCGCCGATGGCAGTCGGATCGATCCGTACAACGCCGACCATACCGGCGACGCCGATCCGCGCAAGCGCTGGGACGGGCAATATGCGAGCCTCTCGGTCACCGATGGCGGCGGCGGCACGTTCAACAATTTGTGGACCCCCAACACCTTTGCCGCCGCCGGCCTCCACGTCTCGAACACGAGCACGCCGGGCCGTGTGTACGAGATGTCCGCCGAGCATCACGCGCACGCCGAAATCGTCCTGGACGGCGTCAAGAACTGGGAGTTCCTCGCCCCGCAAACCGAGGAAGAGGCGGGCGAGAGCCGCAACGCGCTGTCGCTCGAGGTTCGCAATTCGAGCAACATCCTGTTCGCGAACTATCACGCCTACCGCGTAACGCGGTCGCTCCAGCCGGCGCCATCGGCGGTGCGGATCTACAATTCCGACGATATCCGCTTCCGCAACGTGCATGTGAACGGCGAGAGCGGACTGGCGTTCTGCGATGCGGAGGGCTGCGGTACCGACCTGCGCGCGAGCAAGTTCCCGTACGAGAACGCGATTCAGGACATGACCTCCGGGGCGGAGGTGCGCGAACGCGAGTTCGCGGTGCTGGACGTGAAACGCGGCGCCACGCTGGTCGCGACGACCACTGGCCCAACCGTTCGCAAGCTGGAAGACGGGTTTTACTCGATCGCGGGCGCGGCGGTGGATGCGAAGGGCAAGCTCTACTTCGTCGAGCATAATACACACCGCATCTATGGCTGGACGTCGAGCGAGGGGCTGTCGGTCGCCGCCGACGCGCCCGTCGATCCGGTCAATCTCGCGGTCGATCGCTCGGGTAACCTCATGGTGTTGTCGTCGGACGGCGCGGCGGGGACGGTCTACAGCATCAAGCCCGGCGATCCGGACAGCATCGCCGTGATCCCCCCGACGCCGGTCACTCCGCACCGCGATGCGAACATCGCGCTACCGGGCAATTTCTGGGTCAATGGCGAGTTCAAGGATCAGATCGATCCGACGACCTACCAGTTCACGACGCTCGGCGAGATGTTCGCGCGCGACATGGCCGTGCCCAAACCGCGCGAATATGTCTCGCCAGATGGCTCGCTGGTCCTGCCCGCGTATCGCACCGTCCAGCAGGGGCCGCCCAACCATCTCGGCTGGCGCTTCTCGGACGCACTCGACACCTACGGCTTCGTGAACGCCAAGCTCGGTGAGCGCGTGTTCGTCAGTAATGGCTCCGAAGCCAAAACCTATAGCGGACTGGTCGGCGCCGGCGGCAGCATCACCGATCTGAAGCCGTTCGCCAATCGCGGCGGTGAGAGCGTCGCGGCTGGACCGGACGGCCGAGTCTATCTCGCCAACGGCCAGGTGTTCGTCCACGACGCGGATGGACGCGAGTCCGGACGGATCGACGTGCCCGAGCGGCCGTTGCAACTGATCTTCGGCGGTGCGAACGGGCGGACGTTGTTCATCCTGACGCACCACGCGCTCTACGCGGTCGAAACCTGAGCGGCGTTCGTTGCCTCGGTGGCACCGCTGACGCATGACACCCGCCGATAGCTGCAAAGGAACGGGCATGACCGACTGGACCACGACACGACGGTCGGCCCTGACCGCGATGGCGGCTACGATCGCCTTCCCGGCGGTCGCGGCCGGCGGCGGCAAGCGGCGGGTACGGTTGATCGCCGGCACCTACGCACGCGAAGGCGGCAAGGGCGTGTATCCGATCTCGTTCGACCCCGATCGCGACACATGGCAGGTCGGCACGCCGATATCCGGGATCGACGACGCCTCGTTCGGCGTCGGCGGCGGCCCGGGCGGTGCGTATTACTTCGTCCGCGAGAAGGCCGCGGGGGAGATCGCTGCCTACGCGCCGGACTGGTCGCACCGCGGCACCGCCCCCACGACAGGCGCCGACCCGTGTTACGTCGCGATCGACCGCGCCAGCACCTGCCTCGCGGTCGCCAATTATTCGAGCGGCAGCGTGGCGTTCCACCGCCTCGACCCGCGCACCGGTGTGCCAGGCGAGCCAGTCGTGTTCCGCCACACGGGGCATGGCCCGAACACGGCCCGGCAGGAGGCACCGCATGCGCACTGGGTCGGCTTCAGCCCGGATCGCCGCTGGCTGCATTCGGTCGACCTGGGGACGGACACAATCTTCGCCTATCGCTTCGACCCGCATGCGCGCTCACTGTCCGAGCCGGTCGCGGCATGGCGTGCGCCGCCGGGCGCGGGGCCGCGCCATCTGGTCCACTATCCACGCCGTCCACTCGCCTACGTCGTATGCGAACTGTCCAATACGGTCATCATGCTCGACGCCCGCGCAGACGGCAGTTTCGCGACCCGCCACACGGTCTCGACACTGCCGAGCGGGTACGAGGGCGCCTCGCAGGCCGCGCATATCGCGATCGACCAGGCCGGGCGGCGGCTCTACGTCTCGAACCGCGGCCATGACAGCGTCGCCGTCTTCGCGCTCGACGCGTCAGGCGTGCCGAGACTGCTCCAGCATATCCCCAGCGGCGGCACGTGGCCGCGCTTCCTTCTGGTCCTCGAAGCGCAGCGCCGTGTCCTCGTCGGCAACGAGCGATCAGGCACGCTGGCGATCTTCAGGATCGAACCCGATGGCCGACTGACCACAAACGGACAGACGGTGTCTGTGCCCGGCGTGGTCTTTGTCGGCCAGGTCTAGCACGGGTCCGCTAGTTCAGGGCACCCGCCGTTCGAGCAACGGTGTCGCCGCGACATAGCGTGCCTGCTCGACGAACGGTTCCGAACGCGTCTGCACGTCGACGATCTGGCGTGGAATAACGCCCTCTCCGGATGGCGCAGGCGACCAGTTCGGTAGCCCGGCAGCGTTCGGATTACCGGTTTTGATGAACGCGGCGAAATTCCCCTGGAACACCGTCGAGATCCGGCGATCGTCCGCCGTCCACGCATAGGCCGGGTTCGTATCAAGGTTGCCTAGCGCGTATTCGATCTCCGCGCTGTGCACCGCCCCGATCGGCGGCACGTCGGGGTTGGTCAGCGGCGGCAGCGCAGCCGGGCGGGGATGCGCGAAATGATAATAATAGGTCGGCTGACGCATCCGGCGGTGCAGGTCGAACCACTGCCACGTCGACGCGCCGAGAAACGCATCGCTTGCCAACGCGGTCGCCGCGACGGGCACGTCAGCATCCGACTTCGCCGGGTACAAGGCGAGCAGGGCGTCCGGATCGGTAAAGAGTTTCGCGACGCCCGCGCGATAATTCGCCACCGTCGGCGGTTGCCCGGCAAGGATGCTCGTCCAGCTTCCCTCCTGCGAGTTCGCACCGACCAGCAACGGCACGCGCGCCGCTCGCCCCGCCGTGTAGGTATCGATCGGCGGCTCCATCAGGAACTGCCCGTCGACGATGAAGTCCGCCCGGAACCGCTGCATACCCTGTGCAGCGAGCAAAGCCTCGGCCGGCATCGCCCGAAGCGCGTCGAGCGACGGCGCACCCGCCGCCACTGTGAACCCATCGCCGTCCTTCGTCGCCACCGCGAGAGGCTTGGGGCGGAAGGTTGGCGGCAGCACGCCACCGCTCTCGCCGATCGCCCCCGCGAACTGCGTGCGGGTGAGCGGCGAGGTCATCAGCACGCTGACCGACATCGATCCCGCGCTCTCCCCGCCGATCGTGATCCGCGCCGGATCGCCCCCGAAAGCGGCGGCGTTGCGCCGGACCCAGGCCAGCGCCGCTGCCTGATCGAGCAGGCCGTAATTCCCCGCGGAATGCGTCGGCGACTCCGCTGCCAGCGCGCTGGTCGCGAGGAATCCGAACGCGCCCAGCCGGTAGTTGATCGTCACGACGACGATGCCCTTCTGCGCCATCGCCGCCCCGTCATAGCGCAGTTCCGACCCGTCACCCGCGATCGCGCCGCCACCGTGGATGTAGAACAGCACGGGCAGCCGCGCGCCCGGTTTCGCGCCCGCCGGCGTCCAGACGTTGAGCGTCAGGCAGTCCTCGCTGATACCCGGCGAGCGGAACTTCATGTCGGCGAACAGCGGCTGCTGCATGCAGCGCGCACCGAAACGGTCTGCCTTGCGTACACCAGTCCATTGCGCAACCGGCCGCGGTGGCTGCCACCGCAACGGGCCGATCGGTGCCGCCGCATAGGGGATGCCGAGAAACGCATCGACCGGCGTCGCGGCGGTCGAAACGTGCGTGCCCTCGATCGCGCCGTTCGCCACTTGCACACGTTGCGCCATCGCCGGTGCTGCCAGCAAGCCGACCGCCATTCCCCAAGTCGCCAACCGCATATCGCCCTCCGCTATCGCTTTGGGACAATGGTCGCACCCCACCTGGCGTTTGCCAAGGCGGACGGTCGCTGTTCCTTCAGATTGCCGGTAGCACGCGCCTGCTCAGGCTGCCGTAAAGCTGGCCGCGATAGCCGGCAGATCGAGCTCGACCTCGGATACCACACGGATCGTTCCGCCGAGCCGCCGATACTGCTCCGCGCGGCGATACGCGCCGCTGTTGCGCACCGAATAGCTGAACGGCGCGCGCCCGGTGATGACGAGCATAGTCGTCGTATTGCCGACCGCCGACACGATCCGCCCGCCAAGCGCGGCAATCGCGTTGGCAAGCCGCCCATCGCGAGGTTCACCGAGAAGGGCGATGCGTTCGCCGCTGAGCGGACCGGCGGAAGCGGGGCGCGGTGCAGGGCCAGGCTTGCGCGGTGGTTTCAGCCATTCGTCGAGCGCGATGCCAGTATGGTCGATCGCCTTGACGATCACCCAGCCGGCGGCGCGCGCATCGCTCAGCGCGTCGTGATGCTTGTGCGCGATCCCGAGATATTGCGCGAGGCCGCCCAGTCGGTGGTTCGCCAGATCGGGCCAAGCCCGCTGCGCAACGCGGACGCTGTCGAGCCAGACCGTCTGGATCGGGGGACGGTCATGGATGCGACACGCGGCGGCGAGTGCGCCCTTGTCGAAATAGGAATGCGCCACCGTCGTCCGCCCCGACAAATGACCGTCGACGATGCCGTGGATGTCGGCAAAGCACGGCTTGCCCGTGACGTGATCCTCCGTGATCCCGTGGATCCGGGTATTGAACACATTGAACTCGTCGCGCGGGTCGACCAGCGTCTCGTATTCGAAGATCTCGCGGCCGTCGCGAAATCCGACGATCCCGACCTGGCAGATGCTGCTGACGCGCGAGCATGCCGTCTCGACGTCGATGACGACGAAATCCGGTGTGAGCATATCGGTGACGTCGGTCTGGCTGGCGGGCGCTGGGTCGAGCATTGCACGTCCATATGTGGCGCCGGGTGCCGTAAGCAACCATTGCCGCCGGAACGTTCGCTAGCGCCTGCCTTACTTCGCCTTCTGCGCCAAGTCGGGATAGCGGTCGAGGATCGCGCTGGTCACGCCGTTGGTCCACCCGAAGCCGTCCTGCACCGGATATTCGCCGCCACCCCCCGGCGTACGCTGCTCGATATTGTATTTTTCCAGCATCTTGCCCGTTTCGGCATAGGCCGCGCCGACCGTTCCGAGCCAGCGCTTGGCGATGTCCTTCGCGAGCGCCGGTTCACCATTCCGCTCCAGCCCGGCGATCGCCACCCATTGCAACGGCGCCCAGCCATTGGGCTCGTCCCATTGCTGCCCCGTGTTCAGCGTCGTCGTCCGCAAGCCGCCCTCAGCCACCAGCGATTTGCGTACCGTCGCCGCGACCGCCTTCGCTTGCACCGGAGAGGCGAGGCCTACGAATAGCGGGTGCAGCATCGCCGCGTTGACGCTCGCGGTGGGCTGACGCGTCGACAGGTCCCAGTCAGCATAACGGGCGGTCGTCGCCTGCCAGAGATAGCGGTCGATCGCCGTCTTGCGCTTGGCCGCCAACGTCGTGAACGCATCCGCGCAGGGTGCGTCGTCGGCCACACGACAGCCGTCCGCGATGCGGCGTTCCATCGCCCACAACAGGCTGTTGAGATCGACGGGCACGATGTCGGTGGTGTGGACCGTCGCGAGCGACTGCGGATCACGCAGCCAGCGTGAACTGAAATCCCACCCGCTTTCCGCACCCGCCCGCAGGTTGCGCTGCGTGTCGGCAACGGGTCGGGGCGCCGCCTTTGCCGCGGTCGCAACGTCCTCGGCATAGGATTCGTCACGCGGCGTATCGCGGTCGTCGTAATAGCGGTTGAGCACGCTCCCGTCGGGCATCCGCACCACGCGCAGGCACGCGGGCTTGCCGTCGATGCAGCCCGTGCCCTTCATCCAGAACGCGTGCTCGACCCGCAGCGCCGCCAGTCGACGCTTCGCAACCACGGGGTCGGTGTTGGTCGAAAGGTCGAGCATCAGCGTATAATAAGGCGGCTGTGACCGGCTGAGATAATAGGTCCGCGTCCCGTTCGGGATATGCCCATACCGCTCGATCAGGCTGGTGAAATCCTCGAGCATCGACTCCACCAGCGGCTGCTGGCCATCGACCTTCAGCCCGAGCATCGTGAAATAGCTGTCCCAGTAATAGATTTCGCGGAAGCGCCCGCCGGGCACGACATAGGGAGCAGGGAGCGGCAGCGCGGAACTGCCGGCGACCGGCGCGACCGGCTGGCGCACGAGTTGCGGCCAGAGCGTCCGGACGTGCGTCCTGAGATCGCCCGAGCCGCGATCATTCTCCCCCGGCACCACGAAATTGGCGAGCACGAATGCTTTCAGCGCCGGGCCGGCAGGCTTGGTCCGCACATAGTCGGCCATGATCGCCTCCGCCGACCGCTTCGGCACCGCATCGACGAACGTCTTTCCGTCCGCGAACACATGGCCCTGCTGCACGGCCCGAAACAGCGGCCCGTAAACGTCGGCCGGAGACTGGACCGCTTTGAGTGAGGGGGCAGTCTGCGCCGGTGCCATCGCGGCGACCGAGGCCATAGCGGCAAAACGGCAAAGGGTCCTGATCACGTACGAATTCCCCGATCCGGTGGGCGACCCGAATGCAATGGAAGGATCGCCCGCACGAGGCAAGTGTCACGCGCCCCGTCCATTCCGGTTGGCGCAGGGCTTTGCACCACTCGTCGCTGGCAGCGCCCATCATCAGCAGGCTATGACGTACTGCATTCTCCAAGGCAGCCGATCCGAACCCATGAAAAATCTCCCCTCCCGTTTCCGACGTCTCGACGGTGCGCTCGCCGATCTTCCGCTCGAGGAGCCGATGCTGCTCACCGAACTCGACGGTTTCCTGACGGCCCTGGTGGTCGGGCCCGACACGATCCCGCAGGCCGAGTGGCTCCAGAGCATCTGGGGCTCGGACGACAGCGTCGACCCGCCGTTCGACGATCCCGCCGACGTCCAGTGGTTCGTCGATGCGGTGATGGCACGCTACGCCGAGATCGTTCGCGACCTGACCCGCGGCAAGCCTCAGCCGATCTTCGACACCGACGACCGCAATGGCGATGTCCTTTGGGAAGCCTGGATCGACGGTTTCGCCGAAGCGGTGGCGCTCAGGCCGGAAAGCTGGACGGCATTGGGTGACAGCACCGATCCCGATACCGCCGACGCCATGGCGCAGATCATGTCCCTGATCGCGATCGTCACCAACGAAACCGAGCTCGACAGCATCGAGGTCAACGCGCTCGACGCGCACGCTCCGGCGCAGATCGTCGCCGCCGTCCTGAAACTCCATGCCGCGCATACCCAGAACGCAGGCGCATCATCAGCGACGCCGCCCGCCGCGACGAAGGTCGGTAGAAACGATCCCTGCCCATGCGGTTCTGGAAAAAAATCCAAACGCTGCTGCGGATGAAAGTGCCGTCTGCCGGGCGTTGCGACACCATTAAAAAGCGGCAGCGGCATGCTGCGGAAAAGCTGGTGCCCCCGGCGAGATTTGAACACGCGGCCTACGGTTTAGGAAACCGTCGCTCTATCCGGCTGAGCTACGGGGGCATCGGCTGGCGCATTACGCCGGTCGGGTGGGACGATCAAGCTCTGGGCTAGCGTCCGGTCGCGCAGTGTAATGTTCGGGCGACGACGATATTCTCGGTACGGCGAACCCTCGACGAGGTTCGATCAAGGGGCGACGGGTATCGCTTACGATGCCCCGTCGCCGCTTGCCGTGCAGTGCGGGCGGTTAGGCCTTGACGTGCTGCGAGATGTACTTGTTCATCTCGAACATCGTGCACTTGTCACGCCCGAAGACCTTCTTCAGCTTCTCGTCAGCCAGAATCTCGCGCTTGTTCTCGGGGTTCTGAAGGTTGTGGGCCTTGATGTAGACCCACACCTTGCTGATCACTTCGCTGCGCGGCAGCTTGTCGTTGCCGACGATCTCGCCGAGCTCGGGAGAGGGCTGGACGGGGGCGTGGATGCCGCCGGTCTTGGGAGCTGTAGCCATAAGCATTCCTTCCTGTTGCGCGCGTGCGTTGGGCACTGCGCGCGTGGTCACGCCTTGGTGAGCGCGTCCGCCTTGTGCGCTGCCTTGCCGCCCTTGTCACTCCTTACGATGAACTGCGGCTCCTCCTTGGACGCCTTGACGGTGTGGCTCTTGATCTTCGTATCGGTGGTCTGCTTCTTCTCTACCGTGCCGTGCGCCTCGCCGCCGTGCGATTTCCAGGTGACCTCGTTGCCCTTCTTCGGATCCTTCATCGCGCCATCTCCTTGATTTGAAAGGATCAAGCGCGGCAACGCGGCATTGGTTGCATCGCGTATGGGTTGCAGACGCAGGGCACGGGGGCCATCAAGGCGGCAATCAAGGAGACCCACCCATGAAGACCCGCGCCGCCGTAGCCTTCGAGGCAAAAAAACCGCTCGAGATCGTCGAACTCGACCTCGAAGGGCCGAAATTCGGCGAAGTCCTCGTCGAAATCATGGCGACGGGCATCTGCCACACCGACGCGTACACGCTCGACGGGCTTGATTCGGAAGGGTTGTTTCCGAGCGTGCTCGGCCATGAGGGTGCCGGCATCGTCCGCGAAGTGGGCGCAGGCGTGACCAGCGTCGCGGTCGGCGATCACGTCATCCCGCTCTATACCCCCGAGTGTCGCCAGTGTAAGTCGTGCCTCAGCCAGAAGACCAATTTGTGCACCGCGATCCGCGCCACGCAGGGCAAGGGGCTGATGCCGGACGGGACGACGCGGTTCAGCTACAAGGGCCAGCCGATCTTCCATTACATGGGCTGCTCGACCTTCTCGAACTTCACCGTGCTGCCGGAGATCGCGGTCGCGAAGATCCGCGAGGACGCGCCGTTCGATACGTCGTGCTATGTCGGCTGCGGCGTCACGACCGGCGTCGGCGCGGTCGTCCACACGGCGAAGGTCCAGCCGGGCGACACGGTCGTCGTGTTCGGGCTCGGCGGGATCGGGCTGAACGTGATCCAGGGCGCGCGGCTTGCGGGCGCGGGGATGATCGTCGGCGTCGACATCAACCCCGACCGGGAGGAATGGGGGCGTCGCTTCGGCATGACGCACTTCGCCAATCCCAAGGATGTCGGTGACATCGTCCAGCACATCGTCGCGCTGACCGATGGCGGCGCGGATTATACCTTCGACGCGACCGGCAACACGACCGTGATGCGGCAGGCGCTCGAGGCGTGCCATCGCGGCTGGGGCACCTCGATCGTGATCGGCGTGGCCGAGGCGGGCAAGGAGATCTCCACGCGACCCTTCCAGCTCGTCACCGGGCGCAACTGGCGCGGCACCGCGTTCGGTGGCGCGCGCGGACGGACCGATACGCCGAAGATCGTCGACTGGTACATGAACGGGATGATCGAGATCGACCCGATGATCACGCACCGCCTGACGCTCGACGAGATCAACAGGGGCTTCGACCTGATGCACGCCGGCGAGAGCATCCGCTCCGTCGTGATCTACTGAGGACACACAGATGTTCAGTCATATCATGCTCGGCGCCGACGACATTGCGGCGTCGAAGGCGTTCTACGACGCGGCTTTGGGTGCGCTCGGCGTGCCCGAGGGCGTCGTCGATGAATGGGGGCGGGTGGTCTATGCGCACGCCGGCGGACGTTTCCTGCTGACGAAGCCGATCGACGGGCAGCCGGCGAGCCACGGCAACGGTAGCACGATGGGCTTCGTCGCCGCGTCGCCCAAGGCCGCCGATGCGTGGCACGCCGCGGGGCTCGCGAACGGCGGGACCGCGTGCGAGGACCCGCCCGGGATTCGCCAGGGTACCGCGGGTCGCACGCTGTATCTCGCCTATCTGCGAGATCCGGCGGGCAACAAGCTCTGCGCCGCGCATCGGGTCGCGTGATGGAAACCGTTTCCACCAGCAAGGCGTATGGCGGCACGCAGGGCGTCTACCGCCACGCGTCGACCGCAGTTGCGACCTAATGCCGCGATTTAAGTTTTTGCCAGTTGCGATGGGCAGTGGGTGGACTAGCGGGCATGTCGCTGTCGATGAGTACCATTCGTTCCCGAGCACGCGCGATCAGAATGGAAAACCATTGCATATTTGCCTAACCCAAGACGCTCAGAACTTTTCAGAGTTTTCACGTGAGATCGACATTTTGATTCAAGAGCTGGAGGCGGTCCGCCTCATAGGCAAACGCAAGTTTGAAAAGTTGGGCTGATGGAAACCGTATCCACCAGCAAGGCGTATGGCGGCACGCAGGGCGTCTACCGCCACGCCTCGACCGCGACCGGTACCGACATGACCTTCGCGGTCTATGTGCCGCCGCATGACGACGGCGCGCGGTTGCCGGTGCTGTGGTTCCTGTCGGGGCTCACCTGCACGCACGCCAACGTCATGGACAAGGGCGAGTATCGCCGCGCGTGTTCAGAACTTGGCGTGATCCTGGTCGCACCGGATACCTCGCCTCGTGGCGACGACGTGCCGGATGACGAGGCGTACGACTTCGGCAAGGGCGCAGGCTTCTACGTCGATGCGACTGAGCAGCCTTGGGCGAAGAATTTCCGGATGCGGACCTATGTCGAGGACGAACTGCCGGCGCTGATCGGCGCGGAATTTCCGATGGCGGATATGGCGCGGCAGGGGATCTTCGGACACTCGATGGGCGGTCATGGTGCGCTGACGATCGCGTTGCGCAATCCTGAGCGGTTCCGGAGCGTGTCGGCGTTCGCACCGATCGTGTCGCCGTTGCAGTGCCCCTGGGGTGACAAGGCGCTTGGCGGGTATCTCGGGCCGGACCGGACGGCGTGGCGGGCGTATGACGCGTGTGCGTTGATCGAAGATGGCGCGCGGGTGAAGGACATCCTGGTCGATCAGGGCGATGCAGACGGTTTCTTGGTCGAGCAGCTGAAGCCGGAGTTGCTGGCTGAGGCTTGCAAGGTTGCGGGGATCGACCTGACGCTACGGATGCAGCCGGGGTATGACCACAGCTACAACTTCATCTCGACTTTCATGGCGGATCATGTGGCGTGGCACGCCAAGCGCCTGAAGTGATCGTCTCTCCTCTCCGGTGAGGAGGGGCACCTGCTATCTTCCCCCCTCCCTGAAAGGGAGGGGCCGGGGGTGGGTAGGCTGCTTGGTATACACCGCGGCCGATCCAGACCGACCCACCCCCAACCCCTCCCTTTCAGGGAGGGGAGCAAGTCGATGGCTAGCCCTTCGAAAGCTCAAGTTTGTGCAGTAAGGCACCATACCCCGTTTCTGTCACGAAGCCGGGAGACCGGTTAGCGTCCCCGCCCTCACGAGGAGACAGGGCGCCCTGAAATCCTCCCCCGCAAGGGGGAGGTGGCTGGCACTTGCCAGACGGAGGGGGTGGCACGCGCCCACATCTGCTCCGTCTCCTCCCCTCCGTCACCTTCGGCGCCACCTCCCCCATGCGGGGGAGGATCGTTTGCGTCCCCCCTCAGAACTTGAACCCAGCCGCAATCCCATACCGCCGCGGGTCGATCGTAAAGATATTCGTGAACAGCCCCGACGACTGGTCGCCGACCGCCTGACCCGTGATCGAGTCATTGTTCGTCAAATTCTGCACGAAGCCGCGCAGGAACCAGCGGTCTTCGGCGCCGTTCAGCTGCACCTGCGCGTTGATCACCTCATAACCCCGCACGCGGTCGACCAGCTGGTTGAAGATCGATGCGGTGAAGCCGCCGGTGTAGTTAAGGTCCACGCGCGGCACGAACGACATGCCGTTGCCGAACGCGATGGTGTACTGAGCGCCTGCCGAGAATTTGTAGGTCGGTGCCTGGGGCAGCTTGCCGCCGCGGATGTTGACGCCGACGCCGTCGATAACACTGTACGGCAGCGCACCGGTCGGCACGCCGAACAGCGCACGCAAGGCGGCCGGGGGATTGGCTGCGGTGGAAGCCAGCACGGAACACAGGCTGTACGCGCCGGTAGTGTTGGTCGTCGGGATCGCCACGGGTGCGCGCAGGCCGAGACCTGAGTTCACCGCGCCGACATAGGTGTTCACCCCGACGATATTGCCCGCGGTGGTCGGCACGACCGCACAGTTGGCGGCGCTCTGCAGGTCCTTGATGATCACCGCGTCGGAGCGGCCGCCCGACGGATCGCGTGGATTGACCAGAAACTTGTCCGCCGACACCTCGCTGTGAAGGTAGCTCGCGTTCATGTTGACGACGAACGCCGGGATCGGGCTGAGGATCGCTTCCGCCTCGACGCCGTAGACATTGGCGTCGACATTGTCGTTGACCGCGGTCCGCGCGACGATCCGGCTCAGCTGCAACTGCTTGTACTTGTAGTAGAAGCCCGTGACGTTGAGCCGCAACGCGCCGTTACCGAAGGTATTCTTCGAACCGATCTCGAACGAGTCGATCTTCTCGGGCGTGAAGGTGGTCGGCACCGAGAAGGTCGCGGGCAAGGGCGGATTGATACCGCCCGACTTGTAGCCGCGCGAATAGGACGCGTAGATCAGATTGTCCGGCGAGATCTTGTAGTCGATCACCGCACGGCCGGTGAGCCGCGAGAAGCTGACCTTGTCGAGCGCATATTCCTGCACCCCGGCGCGCGTGGAGTCGAAGTCGGTGGTGGTGTAGTTCAGCCCCTGCGTCATGTTCGACGCGCCGATCGGGGTCAGCACGTTCAGCGTGATGTTGCGCGCCTTCACGTCCTTCTCGTCGTGGTTGTAGCGCAGGCCGAGCGTCAGCTTCAGCTTGTCGTTGAACTCGAAATAGGTCTCGCCGAAGATCCCGTAGGATTTCAGGCGGAAATCGTCGCCGTCGTTGCGGTAGAACGGCGTGGCGAGGAACGCGTTGCCGTTGACGCCCGGGATCGCCGCCGAGCTGGCCGCGCCGAGCACGCCCGATGCGTAATCAAGCCCGAACGCGTTGACAAAATAGTCGGTGTTCTGGCTGCGCGAGTCGACATAGATGCCGCCGAGCAGGAAGTTGAACATGCCATCGAACGAGCTGTCGATATGCGCTTCAGCGGAATATTGCCTGTTCACCTGGCGCGAGCGATCGACGTCGAGGCTCTGCGCGTAACAGCCGATGCCGTTGCCGCCGAACACGCCGACATTGTTCGTATCGGCGCCCGACTGGCATGCGCCGCCGGCGGGGCCATTGGGGATCAGTACGGAACGGACGCCATTGAGATAGCCGGTATTGACCAGCGCGCCGCCGGGCAGCGGGATCACCACGCCGGGCCGGCCGATCGCATTCAACGTGTTCAGGCCGACATTGCCCGCGAGGGGATTCTCGACCGCAAGGTTGAAGTCGGTCGTGCTGTCGACCGTGTTGCGTGAGAACCCGCCGGTGAAGTTGAACGAAACCGGACCGAAATCATGGAAGATCTTGGCGGTGTACTGCTCTTCCTCGGCGAAATAGGTCGGGTTTGAGTCGATCCGGACGGTGCGGACGTCGCCGGGATTGACCACCCCGGCATAGGTGTCGGTCGCATACAGGTTCTGCAGGCCGATCGCGGCAATCTCCGGATGCCCCAGCTGCGTGCCGGCGATCCCGAAATATTGGGTGGAGGCGAGCGTCGCGGCCAGCGTCGAGTTGCCGTTCGGCGTCTCGTTGGCGAGCCGATCGGGAAGGCAGCCCAGGATGCCGGTCGGATCGCGGTGGCAGAGCTGCTTCTGGATACGGCTGCGGTTGTCCTTCTCGCGGAAATAATAGCCGATCAGGTCGACGCGGGTATCGCTGGTCGGCTCCCACGACAACGTGCCACGGATCGAATACAGGTCGCGCCCGTCGATCTTCGAATTGTCATAGGTGTTCTTGGTATAGCCGTCGCGATTGAGATACGTGCCCGCGACGCGGATGCCGAGGGTGTCGGTGAAGGGCAGGTTGATCATCGCGCGCGCGCGCTTCGAATCATAATTGCCGTACTCGGCCTCGGCGGCGGCGTGGATGCCCGACAGGTCCGGCTTGGCGGTGATGAAGTTGACCACGCCCGACGTCGCGTTACGACCGAACAGCGTACCCTGCGGTCCGCGCAACACCTCGATCCGCTCCAGATCGAAGAACTCGCTTTCGAACAATCGCGTGGTGACGAGCGGCATGTCGTTGACGTGGATCGCGGTCGCCTGGTCGCAGGTCGCGCCGACGCACAGATCGCCGATGCCGCGGATCGTGAAGCTCGACGTGGTGAAATTGGTCTTGGTGAAGGTGACGTTGGGCAACGTCTGCTGGAGCGCACTCGGGTTAACGATCTGCTGCTTCGAGATCGTGTCCGCGGTAAAAGCGCTGACTGCAATCGGAACATCCTGCAAACGTTGCGATTGGCGTTGCGCGGTAACCACGATATCCTGCGACGCGTAGGCGCTGGCCGCGGTATCGGCGGGGGCGGTCTGCGTCGAAGTGCCGGGCGTGGACGGCGCGTCTTGCCCCGGTCCGTTGGTGGGGCCGACGTTTCCAGCCGATGTGGTGGCCGTCTGGGCCATTGCCGGCGCAATCGACAGGAGTATCATCGCCGAGGCGGCGAGCAATTCGAACTTGGCCATGTCAGTCCTCTCCCCGATCGTGCCGGTCTGTGCCGATTCACGATTTAGTTTTTCAGGTATGGCGAAGTAACGACGAAAACGATCTAGCGTCAACGCATTTTGAGCCCCGGATTACTGGGATTTACGGCGCGTTGCTGAAATGAAACAGTTGCAAAAGAGGACCCATGTTCCGATGTTTGGGTATGCTGACAAAGGGTGTTGCGATGCGGGATGAACTGAACGGGTCCGATGGGCGGCCGGTTGAAGACGATGTGCTTGGTCCCGACGGCAAGGTAATTGTGCCCGATGACGTAGCGTCGGCGATCCGTACGCTGATCCGCTGGGCGGGTGACGATCCGACCCGCGAGGGCCTGATCGATACGCCGCGTCGTGTTGCACGTGCGTGGAAGGAATATTGCGCGGGCTATGGCGACGATCCGGCGAAACATCTCGAACGCGTGTTCGAGGAAGTCGGCGGGTATGACGAGATCGTGCTGCTCAAGGACATCCCGTTCCAGTCGCATTGCGAGCATCACATGGCGCCGATCATCGGCAAGGCGCACATCGCGTACCTGCCGCGCGACCATGTCGTCGGCATCTCGAAGCTTGCGCGCGTGCTGCACGGCTTCGCACGGCGGTTGCAGGTGCAGGAGCGGCTGACCGCGGAAGTGGCGGACTGCATCTGGGACAACCTCAAGCCGCAGGGCGTCGCGGTGGTGATCGAGGCGAGCCATGCCTGCATGACCGCGCGCGGTGTCCGCACGCCGGGGGTGACGATGGTCACGAGCCGGATGATGGGCGTGTTCCGCGACGACGAGCGCAGCCGCAAGGAAGTGCTGGCCTTGATGGGGCGCGGCGTTTGATGCGAACCGTCCTGGTGACGGGCGGGGCGAAGCGGCTGGGTGCGGCGATCGTCCGGCGGCTGGCTGCGGACGGGCATGCCGTGGTCGTGCATCAGGGGCACTCGCCCGACGAAGCGGCGGCGTTAGTTGCGGAGATCGTCGACGGGGGAGGGCGTGCTGCTTCGATAGCGGGTGACCTGAGCGATCTGGGCACGATCGGTGACCTGTTCGCGGCGGCACGCTCGGCGATTGGCGGGCCGATCGACGGACTGGTGAACTGCGCGTCGAAGTTCGAATTCGACCGACCACCGACCGTCGATCCTGTGCTGTTCGCCGAACTTGGCGCGATCAATTGCGGGGCGCCGGTGCTGCTCGCGTCGGCGCTCGCGTCGCAGGACGACGTCGCGGACGGCGCGGTGGTCAATGTGCTCGACCAGAAGGTCGCGAACCTCAACCCGGACTTCTTCTCGTACAGCTGCGGCAAGATCGCGCTGGAGGGGGCGACGACGATGCTGGCACAGGCGCTCGGCCCACGCATCTCGGTCAACGCGATTTCGCCAGGGCTGACCTTGCCGAGCGGAGACCAGAGCGAGGAGGAGTTCGCGGCGGTAGCGAGCGACAATCTGCTCAGGCGGCCGGTCGGCGCCGAAGCGGTCGCGGATGCGGTCGCGTGGCTGCTGATCGCAAAAGGCGTGACGGGGCAGAATGTGTTCGTGGATTGCGGACAACGGTTTCTGACGCGAGACGGTGACGTGATGTTCGAGAGGCGAAATGGCTGAATTCACGACGATCCTGGACGGACTCGAGGTGATGATGCGGCTGGGCATCCACCCGCACGAAGTCGCGCCACAACGCGTGGTCGTCTCTGTCGAGATGACGGTCGTGTATCCAGGCCCGCTCGGCGACGATGCGATCGAGGAAGTGCTCGATTACGATTTCGTCCGCGCAGGCATCCTGGCGATGGTAGCGGAGCGCCCGTTCGCGCTGCAGGAGACGCTGTGCGAGGCGATTGCTGCGCTGTGCCTGAGTGACGAACGGGTGAGGCGGGTCGAGATCGAGACGATGAAGACCGACGTCTACCCTGACGCGGCCATCGGATGCCGCATCGTCCGGGAGCGCCAAATCTAGCGAGAGGTCGATCCAGCGTCCGGGAAAGATTTGTTTCCCCGCGAAGGCGGGGATCCAGACTGGGCTCCCGCCTTCGCGGGAGAACAAGAAGGGGTAAGGCGTCGTATGATTGCCGACCGGCCGCGCCCAGGGCAATAGTCCCACGACCGGACGCATTTGGTTTCACGGTCGGAAGGCGCCGATCCTAGAGCCGGTTCGTTCTCTCCCCACGAACCCGATCCGGAGACCAAAGTTGAAAATTCTCGTCGTTCTCACCTCGCATGCCGACCTCGGCGATACCGGCCGCAAGACCGGCTTCTGGCTCGAGGAACTCGCAGCGCCCTATTACGTGTTCAAGGACGCCGGCGTGGACATCACGCTCGCATCGCCGGCGGGTGGCCAGCCGCCGCTCGATCCAAGCAGCGCCAAGCCCGACGCACAGACCGACGCGACACGCCGGTTCGAGGCCGATGCCGAGGCGACCGCCGCACTCGCCGATACGCGCAAACTGTCGGAGATGCGGATCGCCGACTATGACGCAGTGTTCTATCCGGGCGGGCACGGACCGCTCTGGGACCTCGCCAACGATCCTACCTCGATCGCGTTGATCCAGGACACGCTCGGCGCAGGCAAGCCCGTCGCGCTGGTCTGTCACGCACCCGGCGTGCTGCGCGACGTAAAGGCCGCTGACGGTACGCCACTCGTGAAGGGCAAGACGGTCACCGGTTTCACCAACAGCGAAGAAGCCGCGGTTGGGCTCAGCGATGTCGTGCCGTTCCTGGTCGAGGACATGCTGCAACAGAAGGGCGGCACCTATTCGAAGACCACCGACTGGGGCGTGTACGTAGTCGAGGACGGCCTGCTGATCACCGGCCAGAACCCCGCCTCGTCGGCAAAGGCGGCACAGGCGTTGCTCGCGAAGCTGGCGTAAGGAGAAACGGCCACCGGTTCAGCCGGTGGCCGTCTTTTACGAGGTCAGGCGCGGTTGGCGGCGCTCAGGACCGCACGCACCGAGGCAGTGGCAATGTCGGTATCCATGCCGACGCCGAACACTGTCCGACCCTCGGCGGTCCGGCATTCGACATACGCCGCCGCCTGCGCATCCGCGCCGTGGCCGATCGCGTGCTCGTTGTAGTCCACCACGTCGAGCGTCGGCCCGGTCGACTCCGCGATCGCCGCGATCACGCCGGAGATCAGCCCGTTGCCGCGCCCGGAGATCGATCGCTCCTCGCCATCGATCGCCACCCGGCCGATGAAGACTCGCTGCCCCGAGGCGCCGCTCTCCTCGTAATCGCGCAGTTCCACCCGGTCGTCCGCCTGCGGCATGTACGTCCGCTCGAACAGGCTCCAGATATCCGCGGCGTTCAGCTCGCGGCTGGTCTCGTCGGCATAGGCCTGGACGTGGCGGCTGAAGTCGGCCTGCAACCGCTTGGGCAGCTTCAGCCCCTTGTCCTGCTCGATCACCCAGGCGACGCCGCCCTTGCCCGACTGCGAGTTGACGCGGATAACCGCCTCGTAGCTGCGGCCGAGATCGGCGGGGTCGATCGGCAGATACGGGACCTCCCACAGCGTGTCGTTCTTCGCCTCCTGCGCCGCGAAGCCCTTCTTGATCGCGTCCTGATGCGAGCCCGAGAAGGCGGTGAAGACCAGGTCGCCAGCATAGGGCGTGCGCGGGTGGACGGGGATGTTGGTGCAGTAATTGACCGTGTTCACGACCCCGTCGATGTCCGACAGGTCGAGCTTCGGATCGACGCCCTGCGTGTACATGTTGAGCGCGACGGTCACGAGATCGCAATTGCCGGTGCGCTCGCCATTGCCGAGCAGGCAGCCCTCGACGCGGTCCGCGCCCGCCATCATCCCGAGCTCCGCCGCCGCGACGCCGGTGCCGCGGTCG
Organism: Sphingomonas sp. Leaf230; assembly: GCF_001421745.1. Lineage (GTDB taxonomy): Bacteria > Pseudomonadota > Alphaproteobacteria > Sphingomonadales > Sphingomonadaceae > Sphingomonas. The sequence continues at coordinate 298,451 of NZ_LMKW01000001.1, forward strand.
TTATGCGTGTGCAGCGATATCGCCACCGCCTCACGGTTGCGAATGTTGCGGCCGAACCATTCGATCTGGTCGGCATAGATGTTCGGCGTCGCGCACTCGACGGTCGCGGGCAGGTTGAAGATGATCGGATTGTCGGACGTTGGCATCAGCACGTCCATTACCGCCTCGCAAACTTCCAGCGAGAAATCGAGTTCGGCGGTCGAGAAGGTTTCCGGCGAATATTCGAACTGCCAGCGGACGTTAGGCTGTTTGGCGGCTTCGTCGCGCAGTACCTTGGCACCGTCGATCGCGATCTGCTTAACCTGCGCACGGTCCATGCCGAACACGATCTTGCGCCATGCCGGCGACACCGCGTTGTAGAGGTGGACGATCGCGGTCTTCGCACCGACGAGGCTGGCGAAGCTCGTCTCGATCAGGTCGCGGCGCGACTGGGTCAGCACCTGGATCGATACGTCGTCGGGGATACGTCCGGTCTTCACCAGCCCCGAGATGAAGTCGAACTCGGTCGCGCCCGCGCTCGGGAAGCCGACTTCGATCTCCTTCAGCCCGACCTTGCAGAGCAGGTCGAAGAACCGCGTCTTCTTCTCCGCGTCCATCGGATCGATCAGCGCTTGGTTGCCGTCGCGCAGATCGGTCGACAGCCAGCGCGGTGGTTTGACGATCGTCTTCGACGGCCATTGGCGGTCGGGCAGGTCGACTTGCGGGAAGGGTCGGTATTTGGTCGATGGGTCGCGCAGCATGGCCAGTCTCTCGTGTCGTCGGGAGCGTTCGGGTCAGCCCTTAGGCGCGAGGCGCGGGGCATGGCCACCGCGCAAACGATCGGCGCGCCTAAGGGCGCGTAAGTCGAAGCAGCAGGAGGCGGCCATACGTCATTAAAGTCGTCCTATCGCGCGGACACAGTCCGTGTCCAGCGCGATAGAAAATTCGACAGATTATTGCGCGGAGAAGGCGGCGTTGATCGTCAGGTCGACCTTGTCCGACACGACCGGAGCATAGGCACCGATATTGAAGTCGCTGCGCTTGATCGAGGTCGTCGCGCGGAAGCCGAAGTTCAGCTTCTTGTTCATAGGGTTTGCGCCCGCGCCGATGAAGGTCGCCTGCAGCACGACCGGCTTGGTGACGCCCTTGAGCGTGAGGTCGCCGGTAATCGTCGCCTTGTCGCCGGTCGCGACGACCTTGGTCGAGACGAACTTGGCGGTCGGATAGGTCGCGGTGTCGAAGAAGTCCTTCGACTTCAGATGGCCGGCGAACGGCGCTGCGGTGACCGAGAGCTGGTCGATTGCCAAGTTCACCTCGACCTTGGTCGCGTTCGGCTTGGCGGGATCGATCGTGATGCTGCCCCCCGATGCGCCGAGCTGCCCTTCGAGCATCGAGAAGCCCATGTGATTGACGGCCCACGTGACCTGCGTGTGGTTGGGATCGACCGCATAGGTGCCCGCGGTGACGCGTGCCTTGACGGGGGCGCCGGGGACGCCTGCGGTCTGTGCGAGAACGGGCGCGGCGGTGAGGGCGAGGATCGTGGCTAGGACTAGGCGCATGGGTATCTCCTGTTGAACGCGCGATGCTGGCCGACGGGAGGGGGCGCGTCAAACGACGTTATGCCAACGCTGTGTTTCGGAATTGGGTCGGGGGGCGTCGCGCTCGCGCTCCCGGTGGAGTGCACCACCAGCGCTCGTTCCCCCGCGGACGCGGGGGCCCAGCTAAACCACGATCACCGCCCGAGATCCTGGCCCCCCGCGTTCGCGGGAAAACGGGAGGGAGAACGGCCTTCACCTCACACTACCACCCCGGCGAAGGCCGGGGCCCAATTGGGGGACGTCGCTAACGGAAGACAGCGTTCCGTTACTCGAACCTTCCCAATTGGGCCCCGGCTTTCGCCGGGGTGGTGTGGAGTGCGCGGGAACGCCCGCCCGTCGGACCTGGCGAAGCCGTGCCCTGTGGGCAGGCTTCGTCGGGCCGGCCGCGCTCACGCGCTAACGCGCGCTCGTCAGTTCTTGGCCTTATCGACGAGAGCATTCTTCCCGATCCAAGGCATCATCCCACGCAGTTCCGACCCGATCTTCTCGATCGGATGCGCCAGCGCCTGCTTGCGCGCCGCCTTCAGCTCGGGCTGCCCCGCGCGGTTGTCGAGGATGAAGTTCTTCACGAACCGGCCCGACTGGATGTCGGCGAGGACGCGCTTCATCTCGGCCTTGGTCTCCGACGTGATGATCCGCGGGCCCGTCGTGATGTCGCCATACTCGGCGGTGTTCGAGATCGAATAGCGCATGTTGGCGATGCCGCCCTCATACAGCAGGTCGACGATCAGCTTGGTCTCGTGCAGGCACTCGAAATACGCCATCTCGGGGGCGTAGCCGGCTTCGACCAGCGTCTCGAACCCGGCCTGGATCAGGTGGGTGATGCCGCCGCACAGTACGGCCTGCTCGCCGAACAGGTCGGTCTCGCACTCCTCGCGGAAGTTGGTCTCGATAATCCCCGAGCGACCGCCGCCGACGCCGCTGGCATAAGCGAGCGCGATGTCATGCGCGTTGCCCGACTTGTCCTGGTCGATCGCGATCAGGCAGGGGACGCCGCCGCCGCGGACATATTCGCTGCGCACGGTATGACCGGGGCCCTTGGGCGCGATCATGATGACGTCGAGATCGGCGCGCGGCTCGATCAGGCCGAAATGCACGTTGAGGCCGTGCGCGAACGCAATCGTCGCGCCCTGCTTGAGGTTGTCATGCAGGTCGGCAGAGTAGATCGCCGCCTGATGCTCGTCGGGCGCGAGGATCATGACGATGTCGGCCCAGGCGGCAGCTTCCTTGTTCGACTTGACTGCAAAGCCGGCCTCGATCGCCTTCTTGGCGGTGGCCGAGCCTTCGCGCAGCGCGATCGCGACGTCCTTGACGCCCGAATCGCGGAGGTTTTGCGCGTGCGCATGGCCCTGCGAGCCGTAACCGACGATCGCGATCTTCTTGTCGGTGATGAGGTTCAGGTCGGCGTCGCGATCGTAATAGACACGCATTGGAATGGTCCTTTCGATAAGGGTGTCCCTCCGCAAAGGCGGAGGTCCAGGCTGGGCTCCCGCCTTCGGACGCCCTTCAAAGTATTACTTTGAAGGAAAGCCCTTCGCGGGAGAACAAAACTTTAAAAGCGGAGAAGTGTTAAGCCGGCTCTTTGCCGCGGGCGATCGCGACGATTCCGGTTCGGGCGACTTCGATCAGGCCGACTTCGCCCATGAGTTCGACGAACTTGTCGATCTTGTCGATCCCGCCGGTGACCTCGAACACGAAGCTCGACGTCGTCGCATCGACCACGCGCGCGCGGTAGACGTCGGCGAGGCGCAACGCCTCGATCCGGTGGTCGCCGGTGCCACGGACCTTCACCAGCGCCAGTTCGCGTTCGACGTGTGCGCCCTGTGCCGTCAGGTCGGTGACCTTGTGCACCGGCACCAGCCGGTCGAGCTGCGCCAGGATCTGCTCCATCGTCGCCGGCGACGCGCTGGTGACGATGGTGATCCGGCTGACCGACTTGTCCGCGGTGATCTCGCTCACCGTCAGGCTCTCGATATTATAGCCGCGCGCTGTGAACAGGCCGGCGATCCGGGCGAGGATGCCCGGTTCGTTATCGACGATGACGGCGAGCGTATGCCGCTCGGCCTTTTCCTGGGAAATGTGCATCTTAAACCAGCGCCTTCGCTTCGTCGTCCATCGTGCCGGACACTTCGTTCGCCTGCAGGATCATGTCGGTATGCGCCGCGCCCGACGGGATCATCGGGAAGCAATTCGTCAGCTGCGACACGCGGCAGTCGACGATCACCGGGCCGTCATACGCCAGCATTTCAGCGATGCCGCTGTCGAGCTGGTCGTGCATCTCGATCAGGATGCCCTTCCAGCCATACGCCTCGCCGAGCTTGACGAAATCGGGCAGCGAATCCGAATAGCTCTCCGCATAGCGGCTCTCGTAGGTGAGCTCCTGCCACTGGCGGACCATGCCCATATACCGGTTGTTGAGGATGAAGATCTTCACCGGCAACCGGTATTGCGACGCGGTCGCCAGCTCCTGGATGTTCATCTGGATCGACGCTTCGCCGGCGATGTCGATGACCAGCGCGTTCGGATTGCCGAGCTGCGCACCGATCGCGGCGGGCAGGCCATAGCCCATCGTGCCGAGACCACCGCTGGTCAGCCACTTGTTCGGCTTCTCGAACCCGAAATGCTGCGCCGCCCACATCTGGTGCTGGCCGACCTCGGTCGTGATGATCGGCGACCGCGCGTGCGTGGCGTCGAACAGCGCCCGGATCGCACGCTGCGGCATGATCTCGTTCGGGTCGTTCTCGGGGAAATCGAGACACTTCACCGCGCGCCAGCCGGCGATGCGACGCTGCCAGTCGGTCGTGTCGGGCTTCGGATGCTGGCGGCTCTTCCAGATCCGCACCATGTCCTCGAGCGCATGGCCGACATCCGCGATGATCCCAAGATCGACGCGCACGGTCTTGTTCACCGACGAGCGATCGATGTCGATATGCACCTTCCGCGAGTTCGGGCTGAACGCATCAAGCCGCCCGGTCACGCGGTCGTCGAAGCGCGAGCCGAGCGCGACGACGAGGTCGGCCTGGTTCATCGCCATGTTGGCCTCGTACGTGCCGTGCATCCCGAGCATGCCGAGCCACTGCGGGCCGGACGCGGGATAGGCGCCGAGACCCATCAGCGTCGACGTCACCGGCGCGCCGGTGATGCGGACGAGTTCGCACAGCAGCTGGCTCGCCGCCGGACCCGAGTTGATGATGCCGCCGCCGGTATACAGGATCGGGCGTTCGGCCGCGGCGAGCATGTCGACGAGCTGCTCGATCTGCGACTGGTCGGCCTTCACCTGCGGGCGATAAGTCTTGTGCTGGATCGGCCCCGGCTTCTTGTACCGAGCCGTCGCGACCTGCACGTCCTTGGGAATGTCCACGACCACCGGCCCCGGACGACCCGAGGTGGCGATGTGGAACGCCTCGTGGATCACGTCGCCAAGCTTGGCGGGATCCTTCACGAGGTAGTTGTGCTTCGAGCAATGGCGCGTGATGCCGACGGTATCGGCCTCCTGGAACGCGTCGGTGCCGATCAGCGCGGTCGGCACCTGGCCGGTGATCACGACCATCGGGATCGAATCCATCAGCGCGTCGGTGATCCCGGTGACCGCGTTGGTCGCGCCCGGACCCGAGGTAACGAGCACCACGCCGGGCTTGCCGGTCGAGCGCGCGTAACCCTCGGCCGCATGCGTCGCAGCCTGTTCGTGGCGCACGAGGATGTGCTTGATCCGACCGCCGTTCGAATTGTGGCGAAACAGCGCGTCGTAGATCGGCAGCACGGCGCCACCCGGATAGCCGAAGACGACCTCCACGCCGAGATCGCACAGCGCCTCGATCAGGATATCGGCTCCACTCTTCTCGGTCATTTCATATCATCCTTTGCGAGAACGCTGCCTTTAGCGTCTCGTGGTGGGGCCGGCTACCGATATAAAAGATGCGTGTCAAACATCATCTGAGCAATATAGTTTCAAATTGCTGCAGGCGCGTTGGGAGATCGATGGCTTCGCTGCGGGCCCAGTCGGGCGGCTGCTGATGTCGAAGCCACGTATATTGGCGCTTGGCATAGCGCCGTGTGGCGAGCGATCCGGCGGCGATGGTGTCGGGTTTCGAGGTTTCGCCGCGAACGAGCGCGGCGATCTCGGGCACACCGATCGCGCGGCGGATCGGCGCGTCCTGCGGGATGTCGGTGCGGGCGAGCAGCGCAGTGATTTCCTCGCGGCTGGTATCGGCCATCTCGGCGAAGCGCTGGTCGATGCGCGCGTTGAGCCAGTCGCGGTCGGGGATCAGGATCAGCGCGCGGACGCCGATCGTATCGCCGATCCCGCCGATCTTTTCCGTCTGCCAGTCGGCAAGCGTCCGGCCGGTACCGCGGACGACTTCTAGCGCTCGGGCGACGCGGGTTGTGTCGGCTGCGTTGAGCTTGGCGGCGGCTTGTGGGTCAAGTTGCGCGAGCGCGGCGTGCGCTTCGGCGACGGGGAGGGCGCGGACTTGCTCGCGAAGGGCCGGGTCGATCTCGGGAACAGGCGCGATGCCGTCGAGCAAGGTGCGGATATAGAGCCCGGTCCCGCCAACCAGGATCGGCAGCTTCCCCTCCGCAAGCGTGTCTCGGATCGCCAGCGTTGCCTCGGCGGCCCAGCGCGCGGTGGAGTAGGTGGCGTCGGCGGCGTCGACATGGCCGAACAGGCAGTGCGGAGCACTAGCCTCCTCTTCGCTCGACGGGCGAGCGGTGACGATACGGAGGTCGGCATAGACCTGCGCGGAGTCGGCGTTGATGATCACGCCGTCGTGGGCGTTGGCGACGGCAAGCGCGAGCGCGGACTTGCCGCTAGCGGTCGGCCCTGCGATGAGCGCCACCTTCGGGAGCGCGCCCGTTGATTGGGAGATGGGTATGTTCACGGCAACGCTTATAGCCTCGGGCACGCTGACCGCAGGCGATATTTCGACCGCGATGGACCGCCTGCGCGACGCCGGGTGCGCGCCCGGCGCGAGTGGCTGGATCGACGTGGGCGACGCCGCCGACCTGATCTTCGGGATGGCGCCGGACGCGGCTCGGGTCGCGCTGGAGGGTGCGTTCGTCGATACCGACGTGGTCGTTCAATCGAGCGTGACGCGTACCAAGACGCTGCTGGTCGCCGACATGGACTCGACGATGATCACCGTCGAATGCATCGACGAACTCGCCGACTACGCCGGCATCAAGCCGCAGATCGCCGAAATCACCGAACGCGCGATGCGCGGCGAACTGGATTTCGAGGCAGCACTCGATGCCCGCGTGGCGCTGCTGGAGGGGTTGGCCGAGAGCGACATCGAACGCTGTCTTGCCGAACGCGTCAAGATCATGCCCGGCGCGAAGGCTCTCGTGCGGACGATGCGGTCGCGGGGCGCTCTGGCGGTGCTGGTTTCGGGTGGCTTCACGCGGTTCGCGGAGCCGGTAGCGAAGGAGATCGGCTTCGACCGCGCGATCGCCAACGTGCTGGAGATCGAGAGTGGCGTGCTGACGGGGACGGTGACCAAGCCGATCGTCGGCTCGGACACTAAGCTCACGACGCTACGGGCCGCGATCACCGAGCGGGGGATTGCGGTGGAGGAATCGCTCGCGGTCGGTGACGGCGCGAACGACCTGGCGATGATCGAGGCGGCCGGGCTGGGGGTAGCGTATCACGCTAAGCCTATCGTCGCGGTGGCTGCGGCTGCGCGGATCGATCATGGGGATCTGACGGCGCTTCTCTATGCGCAGGGTATCGCGAAGCAGCACTGGGTGCTGGACTAGCCGCCCTTGCGATCCTCCCCCGCCAGGGGGAGGTGGCGCCGAAGGAGACGGAGGGGGAGGACACCGAACGCTGGTTTCCCTTACCTCCCCCTCCGTCTGGCAAGGGCCAGCCACCTCCCCCTGGCGGGGGAGGATGCAAATCGCTTTACCCCTTCGCCAACGGCGTACCGCTCGCGTTGCACACATACGTCGCGAGTTCCTCACGCAACGGCAAACCCTTGATCGGTCGCAACGGGCCATCATGCGCCACGTTGGTCTCGACCAGCGCGCGGTTCGGACCAACGCCCAGCACATGGAACAGCCGCTTGCCGCAATCCGTCTCGGTGCGCGCATAGGCGACCTTGCCATCATGCTCCTGCCGCAGGATCGCGATGATCGTGCCGCTTGCCGCCTTCCGCTCCCGCAACAGGAAGTGGCGTGACGTCGGATCGGAGGGGGTCGGGATCAATCGCCCCTTCACCGTCAGTTGCTCAGGCTTGGGTACCGCTACTTCGGTCTCGGCCAGATTGCGCAACGACACGCCGTTATCCACCATCGCGTCGGTAGTATTAGTCGCAGGCTGCTCGCCAGAACACGCGGCCAACAGCGTCGCGCCGGCAACTGCCAGCGCCAAGGTCTTCGAAATCATGCATCTAGCTCCCGGTCGATGTCGAAACGAAACGACCGGTCCGGCTATTTGATCCCTGCCGCACACGATCGCTCATCCGCCGGGCAAAGGCACGATCGCTCAGCGCGCCTTCTTGTCAGCCACCCGGTCCGTCCGCGCGACGGACTTCGGAGGGACGGCAGGGTCGCAGATGCGACGCGTCGGCTGGCACGCAATCCCGACCGTAGAACACCCTTTGACGCTAGGCGCGGTAGGACACGCGCGGCATTGCTGCTTGATCTCGGTGCAAGTCGATGGCGCTGACAACAACGCCAGGGTCAGGAAGAACATTCGCACATCCTCGTCATGAGTATCGCCGCAGACCCGCACATCCGCTCAGGGCGCGACGATCACGCACGCCACGCCAGACGCCGAGCAAGCCCGCGTCGCATCCGCCTTCGAAGCAAAACCACCCGCCTGAAGCCGCGTTACGCCGCCCGCCTTCGCGTAGAAGGGCTGTGCACCGCGCAGCTTGCCGCGAACCTTGTTCCACTGCGTCTCGGCATTGCCCTGATCGCGGAACGCGCCAAGCTGGACGCGCCAATTGCCCGTCGCACGCACCGGCGCGGGCTTGGCCGCAACAGCTTTTGCTGGAGCAGGTTTTGCCGGCACAGGCTTGGGCGGCTTCACCTGCGCCTGCCTGACCGGTGCCGGCTCGCGCGTCGGCGTCGGTGTCGGTTCCCGCGTAGGGGCCGGTTCGCGTGTCGGCCCGGGAACGCGCGCAGGAAGCGAACTCGGCGGCAGCTTCGACGGACGCGGCGCGCTGGCGGTACGCGGCGGCGCCACCGGCGTTTGCCCGACCGTAGCACGCGAAGGCCCCGGCGGCGGGGATTGCAACGCATATTGCTGCGCCAGCGCGGTGCCCTTCTCGCGGTCGGTGGGCGAGATATACTGGTCCATCTGCGCGAGCGTCTGCGAGGCCGACTGCAAGCCCGACGCCGACGCGCGCGTCATCAGCGCATAGGCTCGCGGGAAATCGCGCGGTATGCCGTCGCCGTTGAACAACATCGTCCCGAGCACCAGCTGCGCCCGCGGTTCACCATGCGCGACCGATTTCTGCAGCCACGGCAGCGCATCCGTCTTTTTTCCGGCCTGGAACAACGCGAGCCCGTAATTGTCGGCGGCCTGCACATGCCCCTGCATCGCCGCCTTCCGGAACCAGCTCTCGGCCAGCACCGGATCCAGCGGTACGCCGCGCCCCAGCTTGTACGCCTGCGCCAGGTTGAACTGCGCGTCCGCATCGCCCGCCACCGCCAGCGGGCGCCACTCGGTGATCGCACGCGGATAATCGCCCTTCGCCCAGGCATCGACGCCGGCCTTCACATCGGCAAACGCAGGGACGGCGGCCAGCATTCCGCTCAACGCGATCGCACCCACCAAAAGCTTACGCCGAACCGTCATCGCCATCCCTCATACCGTCTCGCCGCCACCATGCCGCCGTTCGTCGCGCAAGGCAAAGGGCGACCGTTCCCGATGCCCAACATCGCGCGTCGGTAAGTCATTATGAAGTCGCGTTAACCGCTTCTTTAAACCGACATGGCACTCCGTACGCGAATACCGGGAGTGGGAACTATGTGCGGTCTAGCGTTTGCCATGAAACAGGGATTGCCCCGATGACCACGCGCGCTCTCCTCCTCGGCGGCATCTCCGCCCTCCTGCTCGGCGGCACGATGGTCGGCTGTGCCGCGAACGGGGGCGGCATCGCCTCGGCCAGTGATCGCAACGCGGCGCTCGCGGCAAAGGGCGCGGCTGGCACTGCGGGGCAGGCGCAGGCGGCACTCGCGCGCAACGATGGTCTTATCGCGATCGGCTATGCGGAGCGTGCGGTGGCACTGATGCCGCAGCAGGCGGACTACCGGATGCTGCTCGGCCAGAGCTATCTCAAGGGCGGGCGGTTCGCCTCGGCTTCGCACGCGTTCGCCGACGCGCTGCAACTGTCGCCGACCAACGGCAGGGCGGCGCTCGACCTCGCGCTGTCGCAGATCGCGACCGGAGACTGGCAGTCGGCGCGCCACAGCCTCGAAGCAAACGCCGCGATCATCCCGGCGGTCGATCGTGGCCTTGCCCTGTCGCTCGCGGGCGATACCGCGGGCGGGATAGCGGTCCTGATCGAAGCCGCCCGTTCGCCCGCTTCCAATGCGAAGATACGCCAGAACCTCGCGCTGAGCTTCGCGCTGGCGGGACGCTGGCAGGAGGCCCGCGTGGTCGCGGCGGCAGACATGGCACCAGCAGACGTTGACGCCCGGCTCGAGCAATGGGCTTTGTTTGCGCAGCCGGCCAAGGCATCCGACCAAGTGGCGAGCCTGCTCGGCGTTCGCGCAGTGGCGGATGTAGGACAGCCAGTCGCGCTGGCGTTGAACGCGCCTTCGCTGGAGACACCGGGTGTTCCGGAACAGGCCTTGGCGGCAGCGGATCCGGTCATCGCGCCGACCGAAGCTGCGCCTGTGCAGCTCGCTTCGGTATCAGCAGCTGGCGTCTCGAGAATCGCGTTCGGACCGCGACAGGAAGTCGTCCAGGCGTTGCCGACGATGATGCTCCGTCCGGCCGGCGGCTCGATCAAGCTCGCGTCCGCGCCCGTCTCATCGGGTCGCGCCATGGCGACCGCGGCGTATCAGGTAAAGGCACCCGCGACCGGCAACTGGTACGTCCAACTCGGCGCCTTCGAGAGCGCGGGGGTCGCAAGGGACGGCTGGGCCCGCGCCGCACGCCGATTCGCGGTGCTCGCCAGTTATTCGCCGAACGGCATGACGTTCAAGGCGAAGGGCGAGGATGTCTACCGCCTCTCGGTCGGCGGGTTCAGCAAGTCGGCGGCGAATGCGATGTGCCGCCAGTATCACGCCAAGGGCGGCGCCTGTTTCGTCCGCCAAGGCGCGGGCGACGTCATGGCGCAGTGGTTGCGCAAGCCCGGCATGCAGATGGCGTCGCGGTAAGGGCCGTCTAAAGGTCTTGCTTGCCCGTTCTCAGGGTACCACCCCGGCGGAGGCCGGGGCCCAGTTGGGAAACTTCGCTAATTGAAGGCGGCCCTTCGTTGCGCCGGCCTTGCCAATTGGGCCCCGGCCTCCGCCGGGGTGGCGAGGATATGCGGCCCTTACAGAACCTCGCGCCCACCCTTCCACAACCGCAACACGCGCCCCTGAACCGGCAAGCCATCGAACGGCGTATTCCCCGCCTCTGCCAGAAACGCCTCCCCGACGATCTGCCAAGGTGCCAGCGGGTCGAACAGCATCAGGTCGGCCGGCTTGCCGACCTCCAGAGTCCCCGTATCCAGCCCCAGCACCCGCGCCGGATTGCTGGCGAGCAGCGCGAACAGCCGCTCCAGCGTCAGCAGTTCGTCACGCACCAGCATCAGCGCGAGCGGCAACAGCGTCTCCGCACCCGCCATCCCACTGCTCGAATCGGTAAACGGCAGCCGCTTCTCCTCGGGCCCCCGCGGCTCATGTCCCGAACACAGCACGTCGATCGTTCCATCGGCGATCGCATCGAGCGCCGCCCGCCGGTCGCTCTCCGCACGCAAAGGCGGCGACAGCAGCGCGAACGACCGGAAATCACTGACCGCGATCTCCGACAGATGCAGATGCGCCGGCGTGATCCCACACGTGACGGCAACGCCACGACGTTTAGCCGCCCGGATCAGGTCGAACCCGGCCGCCGTCGTAACCTGGCGAATATGGATCCGAGCCCCAGTATCCTCGGCAAGCATCAGGTCACGCGCGATCGCCAGCGCTTCGGCAACAGCCGGTGCGGCAGGCAGGCCGAGCCGCGTCGCCGTCTCGCCCTCGGTCGCAACTGCGCCTGCGGTCAGCCCGCCATCCTCGGCATGCGCGATCACCGTCACGTCGAGATCGCGCGCATAGGCGAGCACCCGCCGCATTACGCCACTATCGCCAATCCAGTGCTTGCCCGTCCCGACCGCCTTCGCACCAGCCGAAAGACAGATCGCCATCTCGGCAAGATCACGGCCTTCGAGCCCGCGCGTGGCGGCGGCGATCGGGTGGATCCAGAGGTCGGGCTTGCCGATCAACGCGGCGCGCTGGACGATACCGGGGTCGTCCAGCACCGGCGACTGGTCGGGCATCAAGCCGATCCGCACGATCCCGCCGGCACGAAACGCAGCACGATCGACCTTAGCCACGCCGAGATCGACGATCCCGGGCGCGACCGTCTTGCCGCCACAGTCGACGATGTCCGCATCGGCCGGAATATCGACGATCCCGGTCGCGACGATCACGCCGTCGCGAACCAGCAGATTGCCCTTCGACACGCCGCCGACGGGGCAGGCGAGCGTCGCGTTGGTGAGTGCGAGGATCATACCCACCCCTCCACGCCGCGCGCTCTTCGCGTCAGTACATCGAGGCAGGCCATCCGGACGGCCACCCCCATCTCGACCTGCTCGGTAATCGCCGACCGCACATGATCCGCCACCGCGGAGTCGATCTCCACACCCCGGTTCATCGGCCCAGGATGCATTACCAGCGCGTCGGGCGCCGCCTTCGCCAACCGGTCGAGCGTCAGGCCGTAGCGCATACGGTATTCGCGCGTGGAGGGCACATAAGCCCCATCCATCCGCTCGTTCTGGAGCCGGAGCATCATCACCACGTCCGCACCCTCCAGCGCCTTGTCGAAATCGGTAAACGCACGCACGCCCATCCGCTCGATCATCGGGGGCATCAGCGTCGAGGGCGCGCAAACGCGGACCTCGGCTGCAAGCGCGGTGAGCGCCAGGATGTTGGACCGCGCGACACGGCTGTGCAGCAGATCCCCGCAGATCACGACGCGCTGCCCCGCGATCGAGCCCTTCCGCCGCCGGATCGTCAGCGCATCGAGCAACGCCTGCGTCGGATGCTCGTGCCGTCCATCGCCCGCGTTCAGCACCGGACAATCGACCTTGTCCGCGATCAACCGCACCGCGCCGCTCGACATATGCCGGATCACGATCACGTCCGCGCGCATCGCGTTCAACGTCATTGCCGTATCGATCAGCGTCTCGCCCTTCTTCACGCTCGACTGCGCCGCGTGCATGTTGACGACATCCGCCCCCAGCCGCTTCCCCGCGATCTCGAACGACAGCAAAGTCCGTGTCGAATTCTCGAAAAACGCGTTGATCTGGGTAAGCCCCGCAAGCCGCTTGTCCGGCGTTGCATGAGTCCGGTTCGCCTCGACCCACGTCTCCGCCTCGTCGAGCAGGAACGCGATCTCGTGTGGCTGGAGCCCGTCGATACCGGTGAGATGCCGGTGCGGGAAGACGGCGCCGCCTTCGATGAGGGCGGCGGGGCGGTGATCTGAGGTTCGCATTAAAAGCGCGGGATAGTGTCCGCGGGGGCAGGGGGCAAGCGTCGCGCGACGCCTCGCTGCATCCGCATGGTTAACCGCATTTTAGCGCGGGCGTGGGATGGCGATGGCGAACGGGGGGAATATGCAGGACGCAGCGGCACGGACGATGGTGCGATGGTGGGAAACGCGGTGGTTCGCGCTGGCCCTTGTCCTGGCGTCCGCGGTGCCGTTGCTATGGCCGGCGCTGCCCCCGCTCGGCGACCTGCCCGGCCATATGGGGCGCTGGCATATCGCCATGGCACTGCCGACCTCGCCCGATCTCCAGCGCTATTACGCATATCACTGGGCGCTGATCCCCAACCTGGGCATGGACCTGCTCGTACCGGCGTTGTCGCACCTGTTCCCCTTCGAGGTCGCGACCAAGCTGGCGGTGATCGCGATCCCGATGCTGACCGCCACCGGACTGTTATGGGCCGCGCGCGAGGCGCATGGGCGCATACCGCCGACCGCGATGTTCGCGTTGCCGCTCGCCTATGCGTGGCCCTTCCAGTTCGGCTTCGTCAATTTCGCGCTGTCTCAGGCGCTGGCGTTCTGCGCACTGGCACTGTGGATCCGGCTAGGGCGACAGGATCGCCTGATCATACGCGCGCTGCTCTTCGTACCCATCGCATGCATAATATGGATTTCGCACAGCTTCGGCTGGGGGCTGCTGGGGCTCATAGCGGCAGGCGCGGACATCGCGCGGCTTCGCACGACCGGCCGTGGCTGGCCGGCGGCGCTCGTCGGTGCGGCGATCCAATGTCTGTCGATGACGGTCCCGCTCCTCGTCATGCTGGCGTCTATCGGGGCCGGGACGGGCGCGGCAGCGGGCGGGCTCGGTGGCGAGGGCTGGTTCGACGCACCGGTAAAGCTGGTATGGCTCGTTTCGCTGTTCCGCGACCACTGGCCATGGTTCGATCTTATCTCGCTGCTGCCGTTGATCGCCGTGCTGTATGCCGGAATGCGGAGCGCTCGCCTCGGGTTCTCGCCGCTGCTGGGCATACCCGCGCTGTTGTGTCTCGCAGCGTTCGTCGTCCTTCCGCGATTGCTGATGGGGGGCGCCTATGTCGACATGCGGATGGCACCTGCCGCAGTGATGCTGGGATTGATCGCGATCGCGCCGCGCGATTCGCGAATGGCACGCACGCTGGCCGTGATGGCCACCGCATTCCTGGTCCTGCGCCTGGCAGGCACGACGCTGAGCTTTGTCGAGCGCTCCAGCGAACAACAACGCGAACTGGCGGCTGTTGCAGCCATCCCGCACGGCGCTGCAGTACTCTCGTTAGTCGAGTTGCCCTGTGGAGGCGCGTGGGACGACCTGCGGCGCAATCACCTTCCAGCCCTCGCGATCGTCCGACGCGACGCATTCACCAACGAGCAATGGGCGATCGAAGGTCAGCAATCGCTGCACATCCGCTACCCGATCGCCGCACCCTATACCGGGGACCCGACCCAAAGCGTCTTTCCGTCGATCTGTTCGACCGCCGGCTCCAACTTCGCCAAGGCGATCGCACGGTTTCCCCGTGCCGCGTTCACGCACGTCTGGACGATCGGCTTCCCGCCAGGGGCTGCAAAGGCCGCCGACCTGCGCGTCATATGGACCGACGGCCAGTCCACCCTCTACCGGGTGGCGCGCTAGATCTGCGCCGTCACCAGCGCGTCGATCGCACCCTGGAGAATATAGGCGGCGGCCATCTTGTCGACGAGTTCGGCGCGTTTGGCGCGGCTGGCGTCCTGTTCGATCAGCGTGCGGGTGACGGCAACGGTCGACCAGCGCTCGTCCTGGAGCAGGATCGGCAGGCCCATGTCCTTGAGGTTCTGCGCGAACGCCCGCGTCGACTGCGACCGCGGGCTTTCGCTGCCATCGAGGTTGATCGGCAGGCCGATGACGAGCCCGACGACCGCCTGCGCCTTGATGATCTCGGCGAGCGCAGCCTTGTCCTTCTGGAACTTGGTACGCCGGATCAGGAGCGCGGGGCTCGCGAACGACCAGCCGGCGTCGCAAAGCGCAGTGCCGATCGTCTTGGTGCCGACGTCGAGGCCGATCAGCCGGCCGCCGTTCGGGAGAGCCTCGCGGAACTGCGCGGCGTAGAGCGTGATCATTTGAAAGCCTTCAGGCGGCGGTTGGCGTCGGCGCGGATGTTCGCCCAGAACAGGCTGTAGTCGTAGACGTGATAATTGTTACCGGGCAGCACGTACGGCCCGAGGTTCGGGCCCTCGCCGATCAGCAGGAAGCCGCGGTCGGCACAGCGTGCGGGCACGCTGCCGATCGCCATCGTCGCGGTCTTGAGGTCGGCGGACGGGACGAGCGTGCCGAGATTGGCGGTGGCGGGCGCAGTCGCGTCGGCGGTGCCGGTCAGCGGGTTGGTGCAGACCATCGGCGTGGCCTTGCGCGGCTGGCCGTTGAACCCTGTGGTCTGGTCGTACGCGTCGACGATCAGCGAGGGATCGGCGGGTTCGGCAAAGCTCTCCCATGACAGGATGCAACCCGTCTGGTCCGCGGCGCGGCATTCGGGGAGGCCCATGCGCGGCAGGTCGGTCGCGCGCGATACGGGCCAGCCGACGACATAAGCTGCGACGATCCGTGCTTTCAGCTTCGGATCGGTGGCGATGAGGTCACGGAGGAGGCGGGTGAGATGGAGCGCGCCTTGGCTATGGCCGGCGAGAATGATCGGGCGGGTCGGGCCGGCTTCCTTGAGGAAGCGGTCGAACGCGGCGGAGACGTCGCCGTATGCCAGGGCAAGCGCGCGTTCGCTGTCCGCGACGCTGGTTAGGAAGGCGCCGAACGTCGCCTGGCGGTAGCGTGGCGCCCAGATGTCACCGGCCTCGTTGAACGCGCTCGCCTGGCCGCGCAGGAAAAGTTCCGCTCGCGCATTGGTCTCGGGGTCGTCGATCGGCGCGTTCCAATGGTCGCGGTTGATGTACGAGGTCGGGTGGATGAAGAAGATCGCTGCGCCCGTGCCGCGTTCGCCAGGCGTGTAGCCAGGTGGCGTCCAGAGCGCAGGGTTGCCGGGCGCATCGGGGCGGGCGAGCCACATGATTTTTCGCGCGTAGATGTTGCGCGGGGCTTCGCGCTGCGCCTGGAAAGTCTCGCTTGGCACCATCACCGCGCGCATCAGCTGCGTGCCGAACAGGCGGTAGGCGAGCAGGGCGGCGATCGCGAGGACGATCATCGCGGCGACGAAATAGAGAAACTTGCGGGCCAAGCGGGACCTTCCGTGCAGGCAGTCCCGCTCCCGTGCCGTATGCGGGGGAAGGTTGCAACGGCTCCCTCACGATGGTCGAACTCGAACGATCCTCCCCCGCCAGGGGGAGGTGGCTGGCCCTTGCCAGACGAAGGGGGAGGTAAGGGTAACGGCCGTTCCGTGTCCTCCCCCTCCGTCGCTTCGCGCCACCTCCCCCTGGCGGGCCCCGCCGCGCCGGGTGCTAGCCGCAGCCCATGTCCGTAGATACTGCAACCGTGAAGCGGATCGCGAGCCTTGCGCGCATCGCGATCACCGACGAGGACGCCGCCCGCATGGCGCCGGAACTCGGAAACATCCTTGGCTGGATCGAGATGCTCGAAGAGGTCGATACGACCGGTATCGAGCCGATGACCGCGGTCATCCCCAACACGCTGCGGCTGCGCGATGACGTCGTCAACGCCGACCCGCTGACCGGCGGCGGAATCCGTGAGCAGGTCTTGGCCAATGCCCCGGTGGCAGAGCATGGCTTCTTCGCCGTGCCGAAGGTGATCGAATAATGAGCGAACTTACCGATCTGGGCATTGCAGGCATCCGCGACGGCGTCCGCGATGGCTCCTTCAAAGCCCGCGAAGTCGCCGATGCATTCATCGTAAAGGTGAGCCAGGCCAAGGCGTTGAACGCGTTTCTTGTCGAGACGCCCGAACACGCGATCGCCGCCGCCACTGCTGCCGACACCGCGCGCGAGGCCGGCGAGACGCTCAAGCCGCTGGCCGGCGTGCCGATCGGCATGAAGGACCTGTTCTGCACGAAGGGCGTCACGACGACCGCGGCGAGCCACATCCTCGAAGGCTTCACGCCGACCTACGAGTCGACCGTCTCGCAGAATTTGTGGGACGCGGGCGCGGGGATGCTCGGCAAGCTGAACATGGACCAGTTCGCGATGGGCTCGTCGAACGAGACGTCGGCGTTCGGTAACGTGATCTCGCCGTGGAAGCGCAACGATGGCGGTAATGCCTCGCTGGCACCAGGCGGCTCGTCGGGCGGTTCGTCGTCGGCAGTTGCCGCACGGCTCTGCCCCGGCGCGACCGGCACCGACACCGGCGGCTCGATCCGCCAGCCCGCAGCGTTCACCGGCATCAGCGGCATCAAACCGACATACGGCCGTTGCTCGCGCTGGGGGACGATCGCGTTCGCGTCGTCGCTCGACCAGGCCGGGCCGATGGCGCGCGACGTCAAGGACTGCGCGATCCTGCTCGAGGCGATGGCCGGGTTCGATGCGAAAGACGGCACCTCGTTGCAGCTCGACGTGCCAAAATGGGAAGCGGGTTTGTCCGGCAATCTCAACGGCCTGCGCGTCGGTATTCCCAAGGAATATCGCGTCGACGGGATGCCAGAGGAGATCGAGGCGCTTTGGCAGCAGGGCATCGCCTGGATGAAGGATGCCGGCGCGACGATCGTCGAGGTCTCGCTCCCGCACACCAAATACGCGCTGCCCGCTTATTACATCATCGCGCCCGCCGAAGCGTCGTCGAACCTCGCGCGCTATGACGGCGTCCGCTACGGGATCCGCGACCTGCCGACCGGTGCCGGCTTGCAGGATATGTACGCCGCAACGCGCGCGGATGGCTTCGGTCCCGAGGTGAAGCGCCGCATCATGATCGGCACCTACGTGCTGTCGGCCGGTTTCTACGACGCGTATTACACGCAGGCGCAGAAAGTCCGGACGCTTATCGCGCGCGATTTCGAACGGGCGTGGGAGACGTGCGACGTGCTGCTGACCCCGACCGCACCGTCGGCGGCGTTTGCGCTCGGCGAGAAGTCGGCGGATCCGATCGCGATGTATCTGAACGACGTCTTCACCGTGCCGTCTTCGCTTGCAGGTCTGCCGGCGATGTCGGTGCCGGGTGGCCTCGACAAGCAAGGTCTGCCGCTCGGGCTGCAGATCATCGGCAAGCCGCTCGACGAGCAAGGCGTGCTGAACGCAGGGCTCGCGATCGAACAACGCGCGGGGTTCGTCGCGCGGCCGGATGTTTGGTGGTAAATCTACTGGACTGGTTGGGCGCGATTGGGGACTTGTCCCGATTCTTGCCTGGTTTTGTTCCGGGTCGAGAAGACGACCTGCCTGCCCGGCGAAGAGTAAAGATCGAGCGGCCGGTCAAGGCAGCAGCTGAGAAAAAGCTCAGCTTGTTCCGGCGCTCAAGCGGTAGGTTGAAAGACAATGACTGAATCGAACTATCGTATCCAGGGCGAAACCGGTGAGTGGGAGGTCGTGGTCGGCCTCGAAGTGCACGCGCAGGTGACGTCGAACGCCAAGCTCTTCTCGGGCGCAGCGACCGCGTTCGGCGCGGAGCCCAACACGCAGGTGTCGCTGGTCGATGCGGCGATGCCGGGCATGCTGCCGGTGCCGAACCGCGAGTGCATCCGCCAGGCGGTCCGCACCGGGATGGCGATCGAGGCGCAGATCAATAAATGGTCGCGGTTCGACCGGAAGAACTATTTCTACGCTGATCTGCCGCAGGGCTATCAGATCAGCCAGCTCTATCATCCGATCGTCGGTGAAGGCGCGATCGACATCAGCCTCGACGAGAAGAATCCGGATGCCGCGGGCAAGCGGATCGGCGTCGAGCGCATCCATGTCGAGCAGGATGCGGGCAAGCTGATGCACGACCAGCATCCCACCCAGTCCTATGTCGACCTCAACCGGTCGGGCGTCGCGCTGATGGAGATCGTGTCGAAGCCCGATCTCGCTTCGCCAGCGGAAACAGGAGCTTACCTGCGGAAGTTGCGATCGATCCTGCGCTATGTCGGATCGTGCGACGGCAACATGGAAGAGGGCTCGATGCGCGCCGACGTCAACGTCAGCGTACGCAAGCCCGGCGACGAGCTCGGCACGCGGACCGAGACGAAGAACGTCAATTCGGTACGCTTCGTGATGGCGGTGGTCGAGCAGGAGGCCAAGCGCCAGGTCGAGGTGCTCGAGGCCGGCGGCAAGATCCAGCAGGAAACGCGGCTCTATGATCCCGATCGCAACGAGACGCGGTCGATGCGGTCGAAGGAAGACGCGCATGATTATCGCTACTTCCCCGATCCCGATCTGTTGCCGCTGGTGCTCGACGATGCGTTCCTGGCCGAGTGTCGCGCGTCGCTGCCCGAGCTGCCGGACGCGAAGCGCGCGCGGTACGAGGCGCTCGGGATTACCGCGTATCAGGCGACGGTGCTGACCGCCGAGGTCGAGGCGGCGCGGTGGTTCGATGCGTTGCTCGACGCGGGCGTGAAGCCGGCGGCGGCGGCGAACTGGACGACGTCGGAGCTGTTTGGCGCGCTCAACCGGACCGGCAAGGACATCGAAAACTCGCCGGTGTCCCCGGCACAGGCAGCGGAATTGCTGGGGCTGATCGCGGACGGCACGCTGTCGGGGAGTCTCGCCAAGCAAGTGTTCGAGGTAATGCTCGAGACCGGCGACGGCGCGGCGAAGGTGGTCGAGGATCGGGGTCTCAAGCAGACCAGCGATACCGGGGCGATCGAGGCGGTGATTGCTGAGGTGATGGCGGCGAACGCTGACAAGGTCGCGGATTATCGCGGTGGCAAGGACAAGCTGTTCGGCTTCTTCGTGGGCCAGACGATGAAGGCGATGGGGGGGAAGGCTAACCCTGCCGTGGTGAACGAGGTTCTGAAGGGGATGCTTGGGAAGTCGGTGGCTTCGTAAAGCTGCTGACTTCCTCTCTCTCTCTCTCTCTCCCTCTCTCTCCCGCACCTGCTGGTCTCCCGCCCTGCCTGTTCTCCCGCGAAGGCGGGAGTCCAGGGTAAAGAAACGCAGCGCTGCTTGATTCCTGGGCCCCGCGTTCGCGAGGGAACTAGCAGAAGTGTAGTTCGCCCGCCCTCGACAGACACCACCCCGGCGAAGGCCGGGGCCCAATTGGGGGACGGTGATAACGATGGCCAGCGCTTCGTTATTGCAACCCTTCCAATTGGGCCCCGGCCTTCGCCGGGGTGGTTGTGTACGGAGGCGGCCTTACCCGTCGACCTTCTGCGGATGATGCGGCACGAGGATTAGCGTGTTCTCCTCCACCCGCCACGACGCGAGGCGCGACAGGAAGTTCATCCCCAGCACGTTCGTCTCGCCAAACGCCGGCGACACCACCACCTGCAAATCTCGCGCAACGATCGCGCCAAGACGCAGCGAGGCGATCGTCCCCGTCTTCGCAGCGATAGACCCGTTGGCCGTCTGCAAAACGATCGGCACCACGCCAACCCGCGCCTCAACCCCGGCAGCTTCCGCAGTCTTCTGCGAAATCGCGGTAATTGTCGCGCCGCTGTCGATCAGCAGCCGTTGGCTCACCCCGTCGATCGTTGCCCGCGCCCAGAAGTGCCCATCCGGCGACATCCGGATACGGACCTCGCCGCCGACCACCTGCTGGTCCTCGATCTTCAGGAACCGCGCGATCTTGCCGACATAGGGATCGAACTGGCGCCGCTGGTCGACCGCGATGAACAGCAGTCCGACGAGGACAAGCGTCATCGCTAGATTGACGAGCGTGCGAATGATGGGGATGCGCTGCGCTACGATCAGCAGCAATACGGCGAGCCCGAGCGCGATATAGACGCTCTGGTGCTCGGCGAAGGTGGGTATCGTGGGGATTATCGGGTCCTGATTGGCGGAGGTGGCACCATAAAGATAGCCATCCCCGCCTGTATGGTTGCTGACGCAAGCTTACTGCGCGTCGTTGTCCTGGTTCTTCACGACGCCACCGGTACCACCGACGCCATCGGGCATGCCGGTATCCGTGAACGTCTCGGGCTCGTCGCCGCCTTCGCCACGCTCGACCGCGTCGGAGCGCGACTCTACCGCCTGTTCGATGTCGCTGCGGGTGTCCTCGTCACGATCCTCGGGGAGCGTTTCGGGGTTCGTGCCGGAATGCGTATCGCTCATGCTCAAAACTCCGGCTGGACGGGTGCGGGATCGTTCGACGGCGTTCCAGGGGCAGGCACGTCGATGTCGGGCGCGGGCGGATTGAACTCCGGCGGCGGCGCGGTCGGCTCGACGGGCGACGTCGGGGTCGGGAATTCTGCCGGGGGTTGGGTGGCCATGATGTCTCTCCTTCGAGGTGTTCAACGCCCGTAATCACCGGGAGTTGCCTATCTGCTTGCCCCCGCATGCAACGTTGGTATAGACGCGCCCGCTACGGCGATGTCCTGTGCGGGCGTGGCGGAACTGGTAGACGCGCTTGGTTTAGGTCCAAGTATCGCAAGATGTGGGGGTTCGAGTCCCTTCGCCCGCACCAGCCCGCCGCGCAGGCGAGGCGACCGCCCGAAGAATTATCCTGAATGCTCTTTTAGACAAAGGCCGGACATGCAGACTGTCGAGACGTTGAACGAGGGCCTCAAGCGCGCCTTTACGCTCACCATCACCGCGAAGGATATCGATGCCAAGGTCGATGTCGAGCTGAAGCGCCTCGCGCCGCAGATGAAGATGCCGGGCTTCCGTCCGGGCAAGGTGCCGGCGAACCTCATCCGCAAGATGCACGGCCCGGCGCTGACCCAGGACGCGCTGAACGCGGCGATCCAGGAGGGCGTCCAGACGCTCGTCGCCGAGAAGCAGCTTCGCCCCGCGATGCAGCCTTCGGTCGAGCTGGAAGACGGCTATGACCTCGGCAAGGACGCCGTGGTCAAGGTCGAGATGGAGGTCCTCCCGCAGGTCCCCGCACCCGCGATCGACGGCATCAAGCTCGAGCGCCTGACCGTGCCGGTCGCCGACGACGCGGTCACCGAGCAGCTCCAGAAGTTCGCCGACCAGCAGAAGAAGTGGGACGACGCGGCTGACGATTACGTCGCGGCAATGGGCGATCTCGTCACCGTCGATTTCGTCGGCAAGACCGCCGACGGCGTCGCGTTCGAGGGTGGCACCGGCACCGACATGGGCGTCGAGCTCGGTTCGGGTCGTCTCATCCCAGGCTTCGAGGATCAGCTCGTCGGCTTGAAGACCGGCGACGACAAGGTCCTCAACGTGACCTTCCCCGAGGAGTATCAGGAGAAGTCGCTCGCCGGTCAGCCCGCGACGTTCGACATCACCGTCAAGTCGGTGAAGACCGCGGGCGAGAGCAAGATCGACGAGGATCTGGCCAAGTCGCTCGGTCTCGAGAGCCTCGAGCAGCTCACCGGCTTGCTCAAGGGTCAGATCGAGCAGGAGCATAACGGTCTCACGCGCACGCACATGAAGCGCAAGCTGCTCGATCAGCTCGCCGAGGGTCACGACTTCGAGGTTCCGCCGTCGATGGTCGAAGCCGAGTTCAACCAGATCTGGTCGCAGCTCCAGCACGAAGCCACGCACGAGGCCGACCCCGAGGCTGCGATGGCCGAGATGGAAGGCGAGCGCGACGATTACCGCAAGATCGCCGAGCGTCGCGTGCGTCTGGGCCTGCTCCTGTCCGAAATCGGCCAGGCGAACGGCGTCGAGGTTTCGAACCAGGAAATGCAGCGTCTGCTGGCACAGGCGGCACAGCAGTATCCGGCCGAGCAGCGCCAGCAGTTCATGCAGTACATCCAGCAGGAGCCGATGGCAGCCGCCCAGCTGCGTGCGCCGCTGTACGAGGATAAGGTCGTCGATTTCCTGTTCGAGAAGGCCGAGATCACCGACCGCGAGACGACGCGGGAGGAGCTGGAAGCAGCGATCGAGAGCGAGGACGGTTTCGCGAGCGGCACGCACGTCCACAACCATGACGATCATGACCATGAGGGTCATGACCACAAGCCGAAGAAGAAGGCTGCCGCCAAGAAGAAGGCAGCACCGGCCGACGACGCGGCTGCTTCGGACGACGCCGTGACGGAAGAAGCGCCTGCTTCGGACGCGACGGAAGAGGCCAAGCCTGCGAAGAAGGCACCTGCCAAGAAGAAGGCGGCTCCTGTCGAAGCCGAGACGGCCGTGACGGAATCGTCGCCGGTTGCTGCGGAAAACGCGGAAGGCACCGAGGCTGCCGACGCACCGGCGAAGAAGCCGCGCGCGAAGAAGGCCGCGACCAAGACCGAGGCGTAACGCACCTTCGGGCGCCTCAGTAATTGAGGCGCTCCACCCCACCGGGTCACCTCCCCGGCGGAGGCCGGGGCCCAATTGGAAAGGTAGCTGTAACGGCGCGCAATGCTTCGTTATGGACCTTTCCCAATTGGGCCCCGGCCTCCGCCGGGGAAGTGCGTTTTCAGGGTGGTTCGGTGGCCGATAATACCGTTTTAAACTTCGCTGGGCAGGGCAGGCCATGACCGAACCGAGAATCGCCGTCCTGCTCCCGTGCTACAACGAGGAAGCCGCGATCGTGCAGACGATCGCCGGCTTCCGCGACGCGCTGCCCGGCGCCACCATCTACGTCTACGACAACAACAGCGCCGACCGCACGATCGAGGTCGCGCGCGCCGCCGGCGCCATCGTCCGAACCGAGCGCATCCAGGGCAAGGGCGCGGTCGTCCGCCGCATGTTCGCCGACATCGACGCCGATATCTACGTCATGGCCGACGGCGACGCGACCTACGACGCAGCCTCCGCGCCCGCGCTAGTGAAGCGCGTATTCGACGAGCAACTCGACATGGTCGTCGGCTCGCGCATCAGCCAGGTCCAGGAAAGCTACCGCCGCGGCCACCGGTTCGGCAACGCGCTCCTCACCGGCATGCTCGCCCGCCTGTTCGGCCGGAGCTTCACCGACATCCTGTCCGGCTACCGGGTCTTTTCGCGCCGGTTCGTGAAGAGCTTCCCGTCGCTTTCGGCCGGGTTCGAGATCGAGACCGAGATCAGCGTCCACGCGCTCGAACTCAAGATGCCGATCGGCGAGGTGGAGACACCCTATTACGCGCGTCCCGAAGGCTCCGAATCGAAGCTCAGCACCTACGGCGACGGCTGGCGCATCCTCCGCACGATCATGACGCTCTACCGGATCGAGCGCCCGCTCTGGTTCTTCGGCGCGATCGGCAGCGTGTTCGGCCTGCTCGCGCTGATCCTCGGCATCCCGCTGGTGCTGACGTACATCGAGATCCACCAGGTCCCGCGCTTCCCGACCGCGATCCTGATCACCGGCCTCGGCATCTTCGCCGCGCTCAACGTCTTCACCGGCCTGATCCTGGACACGGTCGTTCGCGGCCGTCGCGAAGTCCGCCGCCTCGCTTACCTCGCATACCCCGCCCCAGGCATCTGACTCTCGGTTCTTGTTATCCTCCCCCGCTAGGGGGAGGTGGCTGGCCCTTGCCAGACGGAGGGGGAGGCGGCGATACCCACGGTTTCGTGTCCTCCCCCTCCGTCGCCTTCGGCGCCACCTCCCCCTGGCGGGGGAGGATCGTTCCAGCCTCTCTAGCCACCTAGTGCGAGGGCAGGCAGGGCTTGAACTCCCCTCTCGGACCGCCGATGTTAGCGGTTCACTGGGGCATAAGAGAGATTTCCATGCACAATCCGTTCGAGACCGGCGATTTCGCGAGCCCGTTGGCCAGCGCCGGGCTCGGCCTGCAGCAGACGCACGCAGGCCTGGTTCCCATCGTCATCGAGCAGTCGAACCGCGGCGAGCGTTCGTTCGACATCTTCTCGCGCCTGCTCCGCGAGCGCATCATCTTCGTGACCGGCGGCGTCGAGGACGGCATGGCCTCGCTGATCACCGCACAGCTGCTCTTCCTCGAGTCCGAGAACCCGAAGAAGGACATCTTCATGTACATCAACTCGCCGGGCGGTGTCGTGACGGCGGGCATGGCGATCCACGATACGATGCGGTACATCCGTCCGCGCGTCGGCACCGTCTGCATCGGCCAGGCCGCGTCGATGGGCAGCTTCCTGCTCGCGAGCGGCGAGCCCGGCATGCGCGTCGCGATGACCAACGCACGCATCATGATCCATCAGCCATCGGGTGGTGCACAGGGCATGGCCAGCGACATCGAGATCCAGGCACGCGAGATCCTGCGTATTCGCAAGCGCATGAACGAACTGTATTCGCAGTATACCGGCCAGCCGATCGAAGAGATCGAGCGCCGGATGGACCGCGATACGTTCCTCGAAGCGAACGAAGCAAAGGATTTCGGTCTGATCGACGAGGTGTTCGACAAGCGTCCGGCGGTATCCGAGGATGCCCCAAAGCCTGCCTGATACTCGCTTGAACGACGCTGGCATGGGGTGAATCGTAAACCCCGCCGGTTTATTTGATTGTAGGAACTCCGGGGTGCGTTACGGTAGCGGCCCCGGAAACGGCACGTGCACCGACATGCGCGAGAGGTGATTGAATGACGAAGCTGAGCGGTGGCGACTCGAAGAGCACCCTCTATTGCTCGTTCTGCGGGAAGTCGCAGCACGAGGTCCGCAAGTTGATCGCCGGGCCGACGGTCTTCATCTGCGACGAGTGCGTCGAGCTATGCAACGACATCATCCGTGAGGAGACGAAGTCTGCGCTGGTGTCCAAGAAGGACGGCGGCGTGCCGACTCCGCAGGAGATCTGCGACGTCCTCGACGATTACGTAATCGGCCAGAAGCGCGCCAAGCGCGTGCTGTCGGTGGCGGTGCATAATCACTACAAGCGGCTAAACCACGGCGCCAAGGGTGCCGATGTGGAGCTGTCCAAGTCGAACATCCTGCTCGTCGGGCCGACCGGTTGCGGCAAGACTCTGCTCGCGCAGACGCTTGCCCGCATTCTCGACGTGCCGTTCACGATGGCCGATGCGACGACGCTGACCGAAGCCGGTTACGTCGGCGAGGACGTCGAGAACATCATCCTCAAGCTGCTCCAGGCGTCGGACTATAACGTCGAGCGGGCGCAGCGCGGGATCGTCTATATCGACGAGATCGACAAGATTTCGCGCAAGGCCGAGAACCCCTCGATCACCCGCGACGTGTCGGGCGAGGGCGTGCAGCAGGCGTTGCTCAAGCTGATGGAAGGCACCACTGCGTCGGTGCCGCCACAGGGTGGGCGTAAGCATCCGCAGCAGGAATTCCTGCAGGTAGATACGACGAATATCCTGTTCATCTGCGGCGGTGCGTTCTCGGGTCTCGAGAAGATCATCGGCGATCGCCTTCAGGGCAAGTCGATCGGTTTCGGCGCGTATGTCGCCGGGCCGGACGAGCGCAAGACGGGCGAGACGCTGAAGTCAGTCGAGCCCGAGGATCTGCTGAAGTTCGGGCTTATCCCCGAGTTCGTCGGCCGTCTGCCGGTAATTGCGACGCTCGAGGATCTCGATGTCGACGCGCTGGTGAAGATCCTGAAGGAGCCGAAGAACGCGCTGGTCAAGCAGTACCAGAAGCTCTTCGAGATGGAGGACGTCGCGCTCGGCTTCACCGACGACGCGCTGGTCTCGGTCGCCAAGAAGGGCATCGAACGCAAGACCGGTGCCCGCGGGCTTCGCTCGATCCTGGAGAGCATCCTGCTCGACACGATGTTCGACCTGCCCGGCATGGATGGTGTCGACGAGGTGATGATCGACAAGGACGTGATCGAAGGCCGCAAGGAACCGATCCGCGTCTATGCCGAGAAGAAGAAGACTGGCGACGCTGCGTAGGGCGGGACTGGTTTGAGATACGGGAGAGGGCGTCGAGCGATCGGCGCCCTTTGTCGTTTGGGGCATACGCGCCCGAAAACCCCCGTCCGTCATCCTGACGAAAGTCAGGATCCAGAGCCACGAAGACCAGCCCGCCGTAACCCCGGATCCTGACTTTCGTCAGGACGACAGGCGGGCATCGGCCGGGCGGAGGTCACTTTGATCCTCCCCAGCAACGGGAGGTGGCAGCGCAGGGCGCTGACGGAGGGGTGACCCGCTCTCGATAGGTCATCACCCGTCCGTCGCTTCGCGCCACCTCCCCTTACAAGGGGAGGTCAAAGGCTTCGAACCTGGTCGATCGCTCCGTCGCTACCCATCGTCTTAGGCAGAGCGACGGCGGCCCTTTAGCTACACCTGCAAAATCAAAAGCCGAACTCGCTCCAGATCTTTCGGACGCCCGAACAGCCTGAGCATCTCCACCAATTCCCCTCGGTCGGGCACATAAACCACACGTCCATCCACCAGTGCAGGAACGCGCGTCAGAGGCCGCACTTCTGTCCACCCCAAGTCCGTCACGACATGAAAATCAGCCATGATCTCGACGACCAACGGCGGAATCGTCCACCGCCCGAACAGCGTCGACCGGAACGTCGCACTCGCGCCATCCTTGATCGGCACGACGCCGAGCGTGTCTATCAGTCGCCGAGCATCCCCCACGCTGACCAACACATCGACATCGCCGACCTCGATCGGCGTCACGCCATGAAGCGCCACCGCCGCGCTGGAAATGACCCACCACGGGTCCTGCGCCCCCTCCAAGGCGTCGGCGGTCATGACGAGCGTCTGGCGAAGATCGGCGGACAGCATCGCCGCAACCTAGCCGATCCTTACCGCTCCGCAATCGCCCCGACTCGGACCCTTATCGGCCCTCACGCATTCGTTGACCAAGTGGAACGAGGGAGCATGCATGACGATCGAAGTGGCCGACCGACCGAGTGAAGAAATCGTGGAGACGATGCCCGACCGCCTCGCGCTCCCGATCTGGACGCTGATCGCGCCGGGCCTGGGGCTACTCGCCGTCCTCGTCGGCCTCGCCAAGATGGGCACGCTCGGCACCGCGGCGGCCGTCATCGTCCTGATCGGGAGCGTCCTTGCCGCGGTCCATCACGCAGAAGTGATCGCGCACAAGGTCGGCGAGCCGTTCGGTACGCTCGTCCTAGCGATCGCGGTCACCGTGATCGAGGTTTCGCTGATCGTCTCGCTGATGCTCTCCAACGCCGGCGACGCGACCACGCTCGCGCGCGACACGGTGTTCGCGGCAATCATGATCATCCTCAATTTCATCATCGGCATCTGCCTGCTCGCGGGCGCGGTGCGGCATCATGAGCAGCGGTTCACGTTGAAGGGCATGACCGCGGCGCTAGGCGTGCTCGCGGCGATGGCGGTGCTGTCGCTGATCCTGCCCAACTATACGTCGTCGACACAGGGCCCGACCTACGCGGCATCGCAATTGATGTTCGTCGCGGTCGTGTCGCTGATCCTCTACGGTACGTTCGTGCTGGTGCAGACGGTACGCCACCGCGATTATTTCCTGCCGTCGACCGACGACAAGGACGATCACGCTGCGCCGCCATCGGGCCGCGCCACGGGTATCGCCTTCGCCGCGTTGCTGGTCGCGCTGGTGTCGGTGGTGCTGCTTGCGAAGACGCTGTCGCCGACGATCGAGGCCGCGGTGCTCGGTGCCGGCCTGCCGCTGACCGTGGTCGGCGTGGTGATCGCCGCGCTGGTGCTCGCGCCTGAAAGCTTGGCTGCCTACAAGTCGGCGCGGCGCAACCGGTTGCAGACCAGCCTCAACCTTGCGCTCGGCTCCGCGCTGGCGACGATCGGGCTGACGATCCCGAGCGTGGCGATCGTGTCGCTGGTGCTCGACCTGCCGATCGCGCTCGGCATCGATGCGAAGAGCATGACGCTGTTGGCTCTATCATTGTTCGTGGCGACGCTGTCGCTCGGCACAGGGCGGACGACGGTGTTGCAGGGCGTCGTCCACCTCGTGATCTTCGCTGCCTATCTGTTCACGACGGTGGTGCCGTAAACTCAGGGGCCCTGCGTCGACAGGAATGCGATGACGTCGGCGCGGTCCTTTGGGTCGAGCAGGCCCGCAAACGCCATCGTCGTGCCGGGCACCATCTTGCGCGGGTTGGTGAGCCAGGCGTCCATGCGCTTGGCGTCCCACTTGCCGCCGAGCGACTTCAACCCAGCGGTGTACGAGAAGCGTGGGCGTCGCTCGCCGATCGGGCCGCCCATAACGCCGTAGAGGTTCGGCCCATCGGTATCGCCCGCATATTGCCCGATCGTGTGGCAGGCGGTGCAGCGGCGGAAGACGCGTTCGCCGCTGGCGATCTGGCTGGTCGTGCCGGCGTCGGGGCTCGAACCACAGCCGGCGAGCGCCAGCGCCAGCAGGGGCCACCGCGGCAGGCTCATCGTTTCTGGCGCGCAGCCAAGGCGAGACCGGCGGCGATCTGCACGACGGCGTAGAGGCGACGGCGGCCGGGCCGGTCGACGAAGGGCTTCACCAGTTTCTCGGTGCCAAGCGCATCGTCCTTCCAGAGATCGACGTGGCGGCGGGGTTGGAGGAGACCAATCAAGCCGTCCCCGACCATGAAGATCGCAGCCATCTCTGCCGCGCGAGAAGGCCACGGCCCGTTCTCCTGCGAACGCAGGAGGCCAGGAGTCGGGGGCGTCGTCTCTTTGTACCCTGGGCCCCCGCTTTCGCGGGGGAACGGTGGAGAGGTCATTGGGGCTTGGCCTTCGCAGTTTGTGCGGCTTTCCAGGCGGCAACGTCTTCCAGTGCCACACTACGCCGCAGGACCAGCGCATCCGGATCGATCACGACATGCGCGCCCGCCGGGACCGACAAGCTCGCCTTCCCCCCAGTCATCGGCAACATCCGCGTCTTGCCGTCGACCTGCACCTGCACCGGCAGCGGGAAGGGGCCGTTCCCCGGCACCTTCCAGGTCAAACCTAGCGTATTCCCCGTCCGCGTCTCGACCAGTTCGGGCAGCGCCGCCTGCCGGAGATACACGTCGAAGAACCACGCATAGTCCTTCCCCGTCACCTTTCGGACGAGCCCCTCATATTCCTTGGTCGACCCGAACCGCGGCGCGAAATTGCCCGGTTTCGGATCCGCGCGCCCATACACCGCCAGCCGCGTGACGTCGAAGAACGCCTTGTCGCCGATGAGCGCCCGGAGCGTGTGGAGCATCCACGAGCCCTTGTAGTAGATGTCCTGCCCCGCACCGCCCTTGTCGAGTTCGTACACCTCCTCCTCGGTGGTGATGCGCTGCTGCGTGATCGGCTTGAGGTTCATGATCGAGGTGCGCTCGGTCTGCATCATCGCTGCATAGCGCGCACGGCCCTCACGCCACTGGCCATAGAGCGGCTGCATGTAGGTGCCATACCCCTCATGCAGCCAGTAATCGTCCCAGTTCGCGGCGGTCAGCTGATTGCCGAACCACTCATGCGCGAATTCGTGCTGGAACAACCAGTCGAATCCCTCCGGCGCCTTGGCGTATTCGTTGCCGTACGCGTTGACCGTCTGGTGCTCCATGCCCTTGTGCGGCGTCTCGACCACGCCGAGCTTTTCGTCGCCGAACGGGTAGGGGCCGATCATGCTCTCGAAGAAATCAAGCGTCGGCGCGAACTCGGCGAACAGCTTTTCCGCCTGCGCCTTTTCGCCCGGCAGATACCAGTAAAACATCGGGATGCTGTTGCCGAAGCGGCTTTTGTACGTGCCGCTGATCTCCTCATACGGCCCGACGTTCAGCGCGATGCCGTAGGTGTTGGGATGCTTGGCGCGCCAGTTCCACGTCGTCCGACCGTCCGCCAGCGTATCGACGCCGAGCAGCACGCCGTTCGATGGCGCCTTCAGCCCCTTCGGCACGGTAATGTGCAGCGTCACCAGCGCGGGCTCACCGGTCGGGAAGTCGAGGCACGGCCAGAACAGGTCGCAACCATAGCCCTCCGCGGTCGTCGCGAACCAGGTGCGGCCGTCGGGCGTCTTCGACCAGACCATGCCGTCGTCCCACGGCGCCTTCACCGCGACGTGCGGCGTGCCGCCATAGGTGATCTTCGCGGTGACCTTGCCGCCCGCCGCGACCGGCTGGGGCAGCGTGATCGTCAGCCGACCCTCGGGATTACTCCACGCCGAGGGGGCGAGCGGCACGCCGTCGATCGCGATCGCGCTGACCGGAAGATTGCGGTCGAGATCGATCGGCAGGCGGTTGAGGGGGGCCTTCGCCGTAAAGACCAGCGTAGCCACGCCGTTCAAGCTCTCCGTCTCGGGCAGCACTTCGAACGCCAGGTCCGCGCTGTCGAACTGGAGTGCGGTCTGCTCGGGTGTCAGTACGCCACCAGACCGCTGCGTCTGCGCGGTGATCGCGGGCTCGCCCTTCTTCGGGAGCGGGGCGGCGGCGAGAAGCGCGGTGGCGCTGGCGGCGAGTAACAGGCGCGAAATCATGCCGCGTTCTCGCGCCTGGGCGGCTCGCGCACAAGTGCGATCCGATACCGCCCGTTCTCCTGCGAACGCAGGAGCCCAGGATCGCGAATACCGCCGCCCGTTACCCTGGACTCCTGCGTTCGCAGGAGAACGGCTGGCGCTTGGGCAACGCGCTAAAACCCCTAACCACCGCCAACCAATTGATGGACGGTTCATCCTCACCATATAAGCTGTAGATTATGCCCCCATGCAGGCACCCACCGGAGCGTTCATGACCCAGTACCCCGTCCTTCCCCTTCGCGACATCGTCGTGTTCCCGCACATGATCGTGCCGCTGTTCGTCGGCCGCGATAAGTCCGTTGCCGCGCTCGAAGCGGCGATGGCGGCGGACAAGGAGATCTATCTCGTCGCGCAGGTCGATCCGGCCGAGGACGATCCTTCGCGCGACGATCTGTATTCGATGGGCGTCACCGCGACCGTGCTCCAGCTTCTGAAGCTCCCCGATGGCACCGTCCGCGTGCTGGTCGAGGGCAAGGGCCGTGCGACTCTGGAAACGCTCGACGAAAGCGGCGACTTCCTCACCGCAACAGTCGAGCCGGTCGCCGATGCCGAGGTCGAGGGGCCGGAGCTCATCGCGCTGATGCGCTCGGTGGTCGACCAGTTCGAAAACTACGCCAAGCTCAACCGCAAGCTCTCGTCGGAAACGTCGGTGCAGCTGTCCGAGATCGAGGACGCGTCGAAGCTCTCCGACGCGGTGATCGCGAACGTCCAGATCAAGGTGGCCGAGAAGCAGGCGATCCTGCTCGAGACCAACCCGTCGAAGCGCCTCGAAATGGCGTTCGCGGCGATGGAGGGCGAGCTGGGCGTTCTTCAGGTCGAGAAGAAGATCAAGAGCCGCGTCAAGCGCCAGATGGAGAAGACGCAGCGCGAATATTACCTCAATGAGCAGTTGAAGGCGATCCAGCGCGAACTCGGGAACGAGGACGGTGAGGGCGAAGGCGACGAGATCGCCGAGCTGACGCAGAAGATCGCGACGCTCAAGATGAGCAAGGAGGCGCGCGGCAAGGCGACGTCGGAGTTGAAGAAGCTCAAGACGATGGCGCCGATGAGCGCCGAGGCGACTGTCGTGCGCAATTATCTCGACGTGCTGCTCGGGCTGCCGTGGGGCAAGAAGTCGAAGATCAAGAAGGACATCGCCGCCGCGCAGGTGACGCTGGACGAGGATCATTACGCGCTCGAGAAGGTGAAGGACCGGATCGTCGAGTATCTCGCGGTGCAGGCGCGCACCAACAAGCTGAAGGGGCCGATCCTGTGCCTCGTCGGCCCTCCGGGTGTCGGCAAGACCTCGCTCGGCAAGTCGATCGCCAAGGCGACCGGGCGCGAGTTCATCCGCCAGTCGCTCGGCGGCGTGCGTGACGAAGCCGAGATTCGCGGGCATCGCCGCACCTATATCGGCTCGCTGCCGGGCAAGATCGTGACGAACCTCAAAAAGGCCGGCACGTCGAACCCGTTGTTCCTGCTCGACGAGATCGACAAGCTCGGCCAGGATTTCCGTGGCGATCCCGCGTCGGCGCTGCTGGAGGTCCTCGATCCGGAGCAGAACGGCAAGTTCCAGGATCATTACCTGGAGGTCGATATCGACCTGTCGGACGTGATGTTCGTCTGCACCGCGAACTCGCTGAACCTGCCCCAGGCGCTGCTCGACCGGATGGAGATCATCCGTCTGGAGGGCTATACCGAGGACGAGAAGGTTGAGATCGCCGAGCGTCATCTGGTCGAGAAGCAGATCGAGGCGCACGGGTTGAAGCCGGGCGAGTTCACGCTGACGCAGGAGGGGCTTCGTACGCTCATCCAGCAGTACACGCGGGAGGCCGGCGTGCGTACGCTGGAGCGCGAGATCGCCAAGCTGTGTCGCAAGGCGCTGCGCCAGATCCTCGAGAACAAGACCACCAGCGTCACGATCACGCCCGAGAACATCGGCGAATATGCTGGCGTGCAAAAGTACCGCCACGGGCTCGGCGAGACCGAAAACCAGATCGGTGCGGTCACCGGGCTTGCCTGGACGGAAGTCGGCGGTGAGTTGCTGACGATCGAGAGCGTGACGGTCGCGGGCAAGGGGCAGGCCAAGCTCACCGGTACGCTCGGTGACGTGATGAAGGAGTCGATCGAGACCGCGTTTAGCTATGTGAAGGCCCGCGCGCCGAGCTACGGGATCAAGCCGAGCCT
Source organism: Sphingomonas sp. Leaf230 (assembly GCF_001421745.1). Classification (GTDB taxonomy): domain Bacteria; phylum Pseudomonadota; class Alphaproteobacteria; order Sphingomonadales; family Sphingomonadaceae; genus Sphingomonas. The sequence goes on from NZ_LMKW01000001.1 coordinate 332,126, forward strand.
GTTCGCGCGCAAGGATATTCATATCCATCTGCCCGAGGGTGCGGTGCCGAAGGACGGTCCGTCGGCGGGCATCGGCATGGTCACCTCGATCGTCTCGACGCTGACCGGCGTGCCGATCCGGCGCGAGGTGGCGATGACCGGCGAGGTTACGCTGCGTGGTCGCGTGCTGCCGATCGGTGGCCTCAAGGAGAAGCTGCTCGCGGCGCTCCGTGGTGGGATCGAGACGGTGCTGATCCCGGCCGAGAACGAGAAGGACCTCGCGGAAATCCCGGCGAACATCAAGGCGGGGCTGAAGATCATCCCCGTTTCGCACGTCGACGAGGTGCTTCGTCTGGCGCTGACCGAGCCGCTCGAAGCGATCGAGTGGACCGATGCGGACGAGCTGGCAGCACTGCCACCGGCACCGATCGCGCCGGTCGGGGGTGGCCTTCACCACTGATCCATGTTTGGATCGTAAGCGACAATACGGCGGTTTCGTTTGACAGCAGACGGGGCCGTCGCATTATTGCGCGCTGATTGCGGTCGCGAGTCCATCTCGGCCGATTCGAGTTTTCCCGGGGGATTATATGAACAAGCAGGAGCTGATCGCGACGGTTGCCGACACGTCCGGGCTGGTAAAAGCCGACGCGGTCAAGGCGGTCGAGGCGGTGTTCGATGCGATCGAGGCATCGTTGAAGAAGGGCGACGAGGTTCGCCTGGTCGGTTTCGGCACGTTCTCGATCTCGAAGCGCAAGGCGTCGACCGGCCGTAACCCCCGCACCGGCGAGCCGATGACGATCAAGGCCTCGACCCAGCCGAAGTTCAAGGCTGGCAAGGGCCTGAAGGACGCGGTCAACTAGGACCGGTGTTGATAGGGCTGGACAGGTGGACGGGGTCTGCCTAAAGGCCCGCTTCCGAACGAGTTTCGGGCGCGTAGCTCAGTGGTAGAGCACACCCTTCACACGGGTGGGGTCGCTGGTTCAATCCCAGCCGCGCCCACCAGATTTACGCCGGTCCCTTCGCATGAAGGGGCCGGCGTTGCTGTTTCTGGCGCTGCAGTCTGGTCTGCGTTCCCCCCTCCCTGGAAGGGAGGGGCCGGGGGTGGGTTGGTTTCCGTATTGCCGAACGGTCGCGGCACGAGTGAGCCTACCCACCCCCAACCCCTCCCTTTCAGGGAGGGGCGCAGATCAGGGGATTGCCTACTCGACACCCCAACATGACAGCTTCTTCATTAGGCTGGTTCGTTCGATCGAACTAAACGCTCCCCGTGGTCCAGTCCCGACTCCTAGACATCGCGATCAGCGAATTCGGCAGCAAGGGGCTGGAGGGGGCAAGCACGCGTGCGATCGCTGCGGCAGCGGGCACGGCGATGTCGTCGATCACCTATCACTACGGCGGTAAGGACGGGCTGTACCTCGCCGCGGCGGATCGGATCGCCGAGCGCATGTCCGCGATGATGACCGAGCCGTTCGACGTACCCGCCGGGATCGTCGAGGACGCCGCTGCAGCCCGCACCCGGATCCTTCGGATTTTCGCGCGGCTCGCAGACAAGATGGCGAGCGACGAGAACGCCGACTGGACGCTGTTCATCCTGCGCGAGCAGATGAAACCCGGTGCGGCGTTCGAGCGAATCTATGGCGGCGTGATGGGGCAGATGATCGAGACGCTTGCCGATCTCGTCGCCACCGCGACCGGCTGTACCAGCGCGCGTGTCGCTCGGATCACGACGATCACATTGATGGGGCAGGTCCTCGCGCTGCGATCGAGCCGCGCCACCTTCCTCAAACTGCTTGGGCGCGATGCGCTCGGGGCCGACGACATCCACGATATCAAGGCGCGGATCGACGCCAATATCGACGCCATCCTCGATTCGATGCGTGCTGAAGAACAGGGCCAGGCATGACCGACCAGACGAACCACTCCGACGCCAACCACGACGACGAGGATCGCAAGTCCGATCCGAACGGCGAGGATCAGCAGTCCGACACCGAACAGCAGGACGAGTCCGACGATGACAAGGACGACGACAAGAAGCCGTCGGTCTTCAAGAAGCCGCTGTTCTGGATCATCCTCGTCATCGTCGTCGGCGGGCTGATCATCGGCGGCGTGCTCTACTGGCTGCACGCGCGGCAGTTCGAATCGACCGACGACGCGTTCGTCGACACGCACATCGTCCGTCTTGCGCCACAGGTTGCGGGCACGCTGGTGCAGGTCGCCGACATCGACAACCGCCACGTCGAGGCAGGACGCCTCCTTGCGGTCATCAAGGCATCCGGCCGCGACGCGCAGGTCGCCGAGGCGCAGGCAAACGAATCGCAGGCGCGCGCGCAGTTCGCGCAGGCACAGGCGCAGGTCACCGCTGCCGAAGCGCAACGCCAGCAGGCGGCCGCCCAAGCACGCGTGCCGATGGCGGCGGCGGTAAAGGCGCAGCAGGATCTCGCGCGCTACGAGGCGTTGCTGCGGCTCGATCCGAGCGCGGTTGCCGGTCAACAGCTCGATCAGGCGCGCGCCACCGCTCGCCAGACCGCCGCCGATGCCGCCGCCGCCCGCGAGCAGATCGACACCGCCACCGCGCAGATCAGCGTCGCCAGGAAGCAGGTCGGCGCGGCCAAGTCGGTGATCGACGCCCGTCGTGCGCAGGTCGACCAGGCAAACGTCACGATTGGCGATCTCCGCCTGACCGCGCCGGTCGCGGGGCAAGTCGTCAACCGCTCGGTCAACGTCGGCTCCTATGTCGCGCCCGGCACGCAGCTGATGGCGATCGTCCCCGACACAATGTGGGTGACGGCCAACTTCAAGGAAACGCAACTTACCCTGATGAAGATCGGCCAGCCCGTCGAGATCCATGTCGACGCGTATCCCGGCGTCGACTTCAAGGGGCATGTCGACTCGATCCAGCGCGGCGCCGGCCAGGCGTTCGCCTTGCTGCCTCCGCAGAACGCGACCGGCAACTATGTGAAGGTGGTCCAGCGCGTGCCGGTGCGGATCGTGTTCGACGCCAAGAACGGCCCCGATCCGAAGCGCTATCCGATCGGTCCCGGCATGTCGGTGGTGCCTACCGTCAAGGTGCGCTGAGGTGGCCAAGGCTCCTGCTAAGGCTGATGCGGGCGGCGGTCATACGTGGTCGCCGAGCCGGTCGGCGGCGGGCAAGTACAGCCCGTGGCTGATCGTCGCGATCATCTCGATTCCGACCTTCATGGAGGTGCTCGACACCTCGATCGCCAACGTTGCGCTCGATCATATCTCGGGCGGGCTGTCGATCACCACCGATCAGGCGACCTGGGTGCTGACCAGCTACCTCGTCGCCAACGCGATCGTCATCCCGATCTCGGGCTGGTTGTCGGACGCGATCGGCCGGAAGCGGTATTTCCTGCTGTCCATCGCGCTGTTCACGCTCGCCTCGCTGATGTGTGGCCTTGCGCCCAATATCGCTACGCTCGTCGTCGCACGCGTATTGCAAGGCATAGGCGGCGGCGGTCTGGCGCCGGTCGAGCAGTCGATCCTCGCCGACACCTTCCCGCCGAAACAACGTGGGATGGCGTTCGCCGCCTTCGCGATCGTCGTCGTCGTCGGCCCCGTGCTCGGGCCGACGCTGGGCGGCTACATCGTCGAATATTCCAGCTGGCACTGGGTCTTCCTGATCAACGTGCCGGTCGGCATCGCCGCATGGTTCCTGGTCGAGACGTTCGTCGACGAGCCGGACCAGGTGAAGAAGGACCGCGACGAGCGCTTCAAGAACGGCCTGACGATCGACTATGTCGGCGTCGCGCTGGTCGCACTCGGGCTCGGCTTCCTCGAACTCACCTTCGATCGCGGTGAGCGCGAGGATTGGTTTTCGAGCGGTTTCATCGTCATGTCGGCGATCATCGCCGCGGTGTCGCTGGTCACGCTCGTCATCTGGGAGCTGAACCACAAGGACCCGGTGATCGACCTCAAGCTGCTGAAGAACCGCAACTTCGCGCTGACGATCGGCGTGATGGGCGTCACCGGTATGATCCTGTTCGGCACGACGCAGCTCATTCCGCAGATGCTGCAACAGGTGCTCGGCTACAGCTCGCTCGATGCCGGCCTCGCGCTGACCGCCGGCGGTCTCGCGACGCTCGTCATGGTGCCGTTCGCCGGGCGGCTGAGCGGGCTGGTCGACGTTCGCTTCCTGCTGTTCCCGGCGTTGCTGGTGCAGGCGTTCGCGCTGTGGAACATGAGCCACCTGACCGCCGACATCGCGTTCTCCGATGCGGCGTTCGCCCGGCTGTTCCAGGCGATGGCCCTGCCGTTCCTGTTCGTGCCGATTAACGCGATCGCCTATGTCGGGCTCAAGCAGACGCAGACCGCGCAGGCGTCGAGCCTGCTCAACGTCTCGCGAAACCTGGGCGGGACGATCGGCATCTGTTTCGCGCAGACTCAACTTGCGGGCGGATTGCAGCGGCACCAGTCGGAACTGACGCAGACGCTCAATCCGCTCGATCCGAACTATAACGACTGGATGCAGAAGGCGACGAGCGTGTTCGGCGGGCAGGGCGATGCGACGACGCCGTTGGCCGTTCTCTACAGCCAGATGCAGCGCCAAGCGACGATGCTCGCGTTCCTCGACGTGTTCCGCGCGATGATGGTGGTCGTGCTGGTCGTCGCGCCACTAGTTCTATTCATGCGCTCCGGCAAGACCGGTGGCGCCCCCTCGGGAGGGATGCATTGATGCGTGCGCGGTTCATGGTGGTTGCGGTCGCGGCCCTGCTCGCGGGGTGCACCGTCGGCCCAAATTACGTCGCCCCCGAGATGGCGGTGCCGCCGGCGTTCGTCGGCCCGCAAGCGAGCGTTGGTACTTCGGTTGACCCCGCCCGCTGGTGGTCCGCGTTCGGCGATCCACAGCTGGACGGCCTCGTCGAGCGCGCGTTGAAGGGCAATCCCGACATCGCCATCGCCGCGTCGCGCGTGCGCCAGGCGCGGTTACAGGAGATCGTCGCACGCTCGCAAGGGTTGCCGAGCGTCAACGCCAGCGCCAGCCCGAGCCACATCGAGTTCAGCAAGAACGCCGGCCTCTCGTCGATCGCACGCGCGTTCAGCGGTGGCACGGGTGCAGGGGGCACCGGTTCGACCGGCGGCATCGCTCTCCCCGGCAGCGGGATCACGACCTATTCCGTCGGCTTCGATGCAAGCTGGGAGCTAGACCTGTTCGGCGGAGTCCGGCGCAGCACCGAAGGCGCGCGGGCGCGGACGGAAGCTGCGGTCTGGTCGAAACGCGACGCCGCAGTGACTTTAGCCGCGGAAGTCGCGCAGGCGTATTTCGCGCTGCGGCTCGATCAGGCGCAGATCGTGACGATCGAGGGCGAAATCGTCCGCCAGCGTCGTGCGCTCGAGATCGCCGGCAACACGGCCAAGGTCGGTCTCGTCCCGCCGATCGACGTAACCCGCCAGCGCGCGTCGATCACCTCGACCGAAGCACGCGCCGAACCGGTGCGCGCCGATGTCGACGTACGCATGCACGCGCTGGCGATCCTGCTGGGCGAGCCACCCGCGACGCTGATGTCCGAACTCGCAGCGCCGTCGGTAGCACCGCTCGGCGTACCGTCGATCCCGGCCGGGTTGCCTTCTGAATTGTTGCGCCGTCGCCCCGACATTCGCGCGGCCGAACGCGATCTCGCTGCCTCGACGGCGGATATCGGCGTTGCGGTGGCGGATATGTATCCGAAGTTCAGCCTTACGGGCATGAGCCAGCTGATCTCGACCGCGCTCGGCAATCTGTTCTCGGGTGACAGCCTCCAATTGACCGCGAGCGGCGCGGCGCAGTTCCCCTTGCTCGACTGGGGCCGGCGTAAATCGACCGTGAAGTCGCGCGAGGAAGACCGCGAGCAGGCGTATCTGCGTTACCGCTCGACGGTGTTGCAGGCGTTGCGCGACGTCGAGGATCCGCTCGCACAGATCGCAGCCGAACGACGCCGGAACGCGGCGTTGCAGCGGGCCGTGGTCGATGCACAGAGCAGCGCGAAGGCGGCGGAGTCGCAGTACCGGACCGGCTTCGTGGCGCAGACGACGCTGCTGAACGCGGAGACGGACGTGCTGACCGCGCGCGAACAGCTGGTGTCGAGCGATGCGCAGTTGCGGCAGCTGACGGTCGCGTTGTTCAAGGCGCTTGGTGGGGGGTGGGAGCGGGCGGAGTAGGGGGCGCGTGCTTCAACACGTCCGTCACCCGAACCCACTTGTTCTCCCGCGAAGGCGGGAGCCCAGACTGGGCTCCCGCCTTCGCGGGAGAACAAGCTAGTTACAGAACCGCACCTGTCCGGCGCCCACCCCGGCGAAGGCCGGGGCCCAGTTGGGGGACGTTGCCAACTATGGACCGCGCTTCGTTACCTCGACCTCGCCAACTGGGCCCCGGCCTTCGCCGGGGTGGTGGTCTCTTTTGGAGACCGTTGCTCCAAGGGTAGTGGGTATTTAAAATGGGCGGCCAAACGACCGCCCCAAAATCACTTCTTCTTGTTCTTCCGCGCCGCATACTTGGCGTCACGAATCGCCTTCTTCTCGGCGTCGGTCAATTCGACCTTAGCCTCGGCCTCGCGCTTCTTAGCAGCAGCAGCCTCAGCTTCAGCCTTTTTCGCAGCCTTGGCCTCATCCTCTGCGGCACGCTTGGCAGCGCGCTTCTCGCGCTCGGCCAATTCCTTGGCCTCGCGCGCGGCAAGGCGCTCGGCGACGACGGCTTCGTCGATCGGCGGCTTGGCACGCAGCGCTTCTAGCGCCTTCTGCTTGGCGGCGGCTGCGCTGCTCGTACGGTCCTGGAAGCTGGGGTCCTTGAAAGAGGCCATTGTCGTCGAATAATCCTGTAATATTGGTCTGACCGTCCGCACGCAGGAATGCGTGGGCAGTGACTCTGGCAGCGCCTGTAAATCATCGCGCGCCGGATCGGAAGAGATGTGTTCGATAGCGCGGTTTTCAACCCCATGGGCCTGCAGCGCCCCGATCGACAGTCATCGAACCGTCATATCATAGTCATGCAAGCGTAACCGAAATCGCATCGCGGCGTCATCTGGCCAGCCTAACCGCCATGTCACGGTCGGCAGGGGGGAGCCTGGGTCGATCCGAACAATCAACGGTACGACTCGGGAGTCCTTTGCATGACCAGCTTTACTCGCCTCGGCACGATCCTGCTGACCGGCACGGCCTGCCTCGCACTCACCGCATGCGGCGGTGCCGACGACGTCGCTTCGCCGGGCGCAGGCACGGTGATCATCACCCCGCCAGCCACGCCGACCCCGACGCCGTCCACGCCGACGCCGACCCCATCGGCGATCACGGCCGCTCAGTTCGCCTCGACCTCGGGCGGCCGCTCGGACGGCACGATCACGATCAGCGCCGACGAGCAGCTTGCGATCGTCAACGCCGGCACCAACAACAACGTCAGCGGCACCAACGTCCTGACCGGCGTGTACCCGACCGCCGCGACCTCCGCCACGACCGCGACCGACCCGTCGTCGATCAACCCGTTCTTCGCCAGCACCAACTTCGTCGGCGCGCTCAACGGCCCGACCGACACCGCGTTCCAGGGCTGGACCTGCGCCTCCACGTCGGCCGAGTTCGGCGGCAGCACGACCGCGCGCTGCACTGCGGTTCCTGCCGTCGGCGCTGGCGGTTCGGCCGCAGCGTGCCCGACCGGCACGATCGACGACGGCCTGGTCCAGACGTTCCGCGCCTGCCGTTTGCCGACCAACATCACGTCCAGCCTGACGCTGCCGAAGATCGCTGGCGTGTTCTACCGCCTGCGTGGCCAGACCGAAGTCGGCGCCGATGTCGGCACGACCGGTGCCGATACCGGCGTGACGCTGACGATCGCACCGGGCGTCGTCGTCGCCGCGGACTCGACCGAAGTCACCGCCGATCTCCTGCTCGTCAATCGCGGGTCGAAGATCAGCGCCGTCGGTACGCGCGACGCGCCGATCATCTTCACGTCGCAGCAGAACCTGACCGCCAACGGCGTCAGCGATGCGACGCAGGGCCAGTGGGGCGGGATCATCCTGCTCGGCCGCGCCCCCGTCGCGGTCTGCGCCACGGGTACCGGTCCGAACAACGCCGGCGGCACGAGCACGACCTGCCAGCAGGCGATCGAAGGCGTCACCGGTCGCTTCTACGGTGGCCCGACGGCAGCCGACAACAGCGGCACGATGCAGTATGTCCAGATCCGCTACAGCGGCATCGCGATCAGCGACGGCAACGAGCTCCAGGGCCTGACGCTCGGCGGCACCGGTTCGGGCACGACGATCGATCACGTCCAGAGCCACAATTCGGCCGATGACGGCATCGAGATCTTCGGCGGCACCACGAACATCAAGTATTTCGCGGTCACCGGCGCAGACGACGACGGCTATGATATCGACAACGGGTATCGCGGCTTCATGCAGTTCATCATCGCCGCACAGCGCCTGCTGGGTGCGACCGCCGACTCGTTCTCGACCGAGATCGACTCGAACGGTGCCGAGGATCTGCTGCCCCGTACGTTCGGTCAGTATTCGAACTTTACGTTCGTGCAGACCGCGCTCGCGCCGGCCGCTATCCGCCAACGCGGTGGTTCGGACATGCGCTTCATCAACGGCATCGTGAAGTCGCCGGCGACCGTCGCCTGCCTCAACCTGATCGCGCAGGAAACCAGCCAGGCCGATCGCTCGACGATCCGCGCGGCCGATGCCTCGAAGCAGGACCAGGGCCCGCCGATCTTCACCTCGGTCTACTTCAACTGCAACGGCCGGTAACGCTTCCGGTCGGCTCTCCGCAGTCGATGATGTGAGCAGCGATGCCGGGGTGGTTCCAAAGACCGCCCCGGCATTCGCCCATAGACCCCCTGATCTGGATATTCGGCCATGCAAACGCGCTTCGGCTATGCCACCTTACTTCTCCTGACCTCGCAGCTGGTCGCGCCGGCCGTGCTCGCCCAGACCGGCGGCGCTGCACCGGCTCCTGCCGCATCGCCGCCCGCATCGACGACACCGACCGGGCCGACCTCGACGCCGGTGGACACGTCCGCGCCACAAGCCGCCGGAGCGCAGGCCGAAGTGTCGGCTCCTGGCTTCGACGCCAATGGCGGCGAGGACATCGTCGTCGTCGGCCGCAACATCCCGAATTTCGTCCGCGCGACCCCGCAGGTCGTCTCGATCCTGTCGACCGAGGACATCGCGCGCACCGGCGAAGGCGACATCGCCGGCGCGCTGTCGCGCGTCACCGGTCTCAGCATCGTCGGTAACGGCTTCGTCTACGTCCGCGGTCTCGGCGATCGCTACTCGTCGTCGCTGCTCAACGGCTCGCCACTGCCAAGCCCCGAGCCGCTCCGCCGTTCGGTCCCGCTCGACATCTTCCCGACCACGATCGTCGGCTCCGCGCTGGTCCAGAAGACCTATTCGGTGAACTATCCCGGCGAGTTCGGCGGCGGCGTGATCAACCTCACGACCAAGGCGATCCCGGACAAGAACTTCCTGTCGTTCGGCGGCTCGGTCTCGGCCGACACCGCGACCACCAGCGAACTCGGCTACACCTATTATGGCGGCGATGCCGACTGGATCGGCTTCGACGACGGCACGCGCAAGGTGCCGAGCTTCATCAAGAACGCGCCGAGCGGCACCGGCAACATCTCTGCCGCGCAGGCTGCGACGCTCAGCAACGCCTCGACTTCGCTGCTCCAGCGCAACAACCAGCTCCCCGCCAATTTCTCGGGCGAGATCAGCGGCGGCTCGGTGTTCGACATCGGTTCGGGCCGGCTCGGCGTGATCGCATCGGTCAGCGCGAGCAACACCTTCCGCACCCGCAGCATCACGCAGCAGGATTCGGTCACCAACGAAGGTCTGCTCCGCAACGATTTCCAGACTTTGCTGACCGACAACCGGATCGTCGCCAACGCGCTGATCGGCGTCGGCTACGAGTTCGGCGAGAACAGCATCAAGCTGACCAACGTCTATATCCACGACACGCTGAAGCAGGCGCGTGGGTCGGCGGCGACCACCTACAACAACTCGAGCGGCCTGCGTTTCCAGCAGAACACCAACTGGTTCGAACGCCAGCTGTTCGAGAGCCAGCTGGTTGGTGCGTTCAAGCCCGTCGACGCGCTGACGCTCGACGTCCGCGGTGCCTATGCCAATTCGAAGCGCAATGCGCCGTACGAGCGGCAGTTCGACTATCTCTGCTCGAACACCACCACGACCGGTCGGCCGATCACGGTGCAGGATCCGAACGGGACCGGCGGCGCGCAGTGCAACGGCGCGTATCAGGTGACGCAGCGCTTCTCGCCGTTCGCGTCGATCATCTTCAGCGAACTGAAGGAAGACCTCTACAGCGGCCAGGCGGACGCGGCGTACAAGCTGTCGACCGAGCGGCCGATGACGCTGTCGACCGGCTATTTCTACTCGGATACGAAGCGCACGTCGTCGCGTCTCCAGTTCAACTACCAGACGCCGCGCGGTGGTGGCACCGCGCCGGGCTATCCGTACAATCTGCTCCGTCCGGATTACCTGCTCGCGATCGATACCAACGATCCGCTGAACTCGCTCGAATTGCAGTTCAACACCCCGCTCGGTGCGTATCAATATGATGCGTCGCTGCGGATTCATGCGGGCTACGTCCAGGCCGAGGCCGAGGCGACCGACGGTGTCCGCGCGACGATCGGCGTGCGCTACGAGACGGCGGACGAGCGGGTGACCCCGATCGGCGCGACCACGACGCGGCTGAAGAACGATTACTTCCTGCCGGCCTCGACGCTGACCTGGAATTTCGCGCCCGACATGCAGCTTCGCGCCAGCGCGTCGAAGACGATCTCGCGCCCGCAGTTCCGCGAGCTCGCGCCACAGCAGTTCCGCGATCCCGAATCGGATCGCCTGTTCTTCGGTAACCCGCTGTTGCAGGATACCAAGCTCTACAATCTCGATGCGCGGTACGAATGGTTCTTCGCGCGTGACCAGCGCTTCACGCTCGGCGCGTTCTACAAGCGGATCGACAAGCCGATCGAGCAGGTCGGTTTCTACACCGGCGCCGACGATCGTCTCCAGACGGGCTTCACCAACCTGCCCAAGGCCAAGCTGTACGGCGGCGAGGTTGAGTTCCAGAAATACGTGCCGCTCGACACGCTGGGCAGCGATTTCTTCGCGACGCGCCGCCTGCTGTTCATCGCCAACTACACCTATACGCAGTCATCGATCACGGTGGATGGCAGCTGCGTCCCGAATGTCGTTGACCAGACGACCAAGGTTGCGGGCTGTCAGACCGGCTTCGCGCCCGCCACGGGTAACTTCCGCGACGGCGCGCCGCTCACCGGCCAGTCGGACCACCTCGTCAACGTCCAGCTCGGGCTGGAGGACACCAAGCGGCTGTCGCAGATCACGTTGTTGTTCAACTACGCCAGCGACCGCGTAACCAACCGCGGCCCGTCGAACCTCGGCGGCACGGGCTTCTTGCCCGACATCATCGAGAAGCCCGGCATCCGCCTCGATCTCGTCGCCCGCCAGGGTATCGAACTGCGCGGCGCCAAGTTCGAGGTGAAGGCCGAGGCACGCAACCTCACCAAGACGCGCTTCACCGAGGGGCAGACGTTCGAGAACGGCAACAAGGTGTACATCAACCGGTATAATCTAGGTCAGGTGTTCACGCTGGGCATCAGCACGACGTTCTGAGGAAGGGGGGCGGTCGTTCAGGTTGCGCTCCGGTGGCGAGCGCACTCGGAGCGACCGACCTCCCAAGAAGATGACCTCCCCGGCGAAGGCCGGGGCCCAGTTGAAAAGGTCGGTGTAGCGTAGCGCCGTCCTCCGTCAGCAACGTCGCCCAACTGGACCCCGGCCTTCGCCGGGGAGGTGCTTTAAGGGCGCTAGGTGCTGAGCGCGGGCGCCGCCGCTGCGCCTATCTAACCGCACTCGTCCGACCGATCATGGCCTTAGACCAAGCCTAACCCCAAAGCTTTTCGCGAAACCATTTGGTGATCACGTACTTGACCCCCGCGCGCACCTTCATCCCGTGATGCAGCGTCGCCGGATTCATGCTCCCATCGGCGCGCCGGTTGTTCCAAGCGAGCAGCTTGCCCGTTTCCGGCTGGACGATCTTGTCGATCGCCTTGAACCGCGTCGCGCCGCCGGCTTCCGGCTGGTTGAGGTAGATCATGACGGTCCACGTCCGATTGCCCGCGACCCCGCAATAACGCTGATAATCGACGCCGTTCGGCTCGAAATAATCGGTGTGTCCCTTGAACTCCTGCCCGACCGCGTAGCGCTGCCCCTGGAGCGGTTCGCCGTACACCGAGTCGAGTCCGGTCAGTGCCGCGATCCGGCGCTCGACCTCGATCGCGACCGGATCGAGCGGCGACAGATCGCCCGTCTCGCTCGTGCGATAGTTCGCATCGCCGTTCGAATCGGAGATCGTCGATGGCCGCCGCACCGCGTCGATACGCTCGATCAACGTCGCGCACAGGTCCGGCGGCAGGAAGTCGCGCCGCACGAACAGGTCGAGCTTGGGGCTCGGTACGCGCTGCACGCCGGGTACGGACAGCCGCGCGATGATCGCTTCGGGAGGCAGGCCGGAGCCGCTGGACGGGACAGGATCGGACATACGCGTCTTCTGCCCATCGCCGACGCGAAGCGCTACCCCATCAGAATCGAAGCAACCAACGCGCAAGCCATTGACGCGGAATTGTAACATGGCATGCCTACGCGACGAAGAGAGCGGGAAATTGGGGTGGGTCGCGGATGCGATTGAAGCTGGACGCGCGGGCGCGCCGTATCTTGCGGCGTATGCCGGTCGTGAATGTCTATAGTGTCGTCGAACTCGCGCTGCTGGCCGGACTGGCGGTGCAGTGCGCGCGGCTGGCGTGGACGATCGTGACGCCGATAACGCCGCTCGGCGACTGGCGTCCGGCCGCGCCGGTGGTGGTCGGTTCGCCCGCGGATATCCTGCGCGGTTTCGATCCGTTTTTCCGCCTCGGTGGTGCAGCCGGTGCGCCCGCTACGGTCACGTCGCTCCAGTTGACCCTGTTCGGCACGCGGATCGATGAAGCGATGGGCCGCAGCTCCGCGATCATCGCCGGTCCCGACGGCGTCCAGCAGAGCGTCGCGGTCGGCGACGAGATCCAGCCCGGCGTGCGTTTGAAGGCGGTCGCGTTCGATCACGTCACGATTGATCGCGGCGGCGCCGACGAGGACCTGTTCCTCGACCAGTCGGGCGCCGTCACGCCGGTCGTCCCCGGCGCGGCGCCAGCGGGTGCGCCCGGTGCCGTTGCCCCCGTCGTCGGCATCCCCGTCGCGCAGTTGCGCAGCGAGATCGGCTTCATCCCCCGCATTGACGGCGGCCGCATCAGCGGGCTCACCGTCCGCTCGCAAGGCTCGGGCAACGCGTTCCGCTCGGCCGGGCTCAAGGACGGCGACGTCGTCACCTCGATCGGCGGGCGTCCCGTTTCCGGTCCCGGCGACCTCGACCGCATCGCCAAGGATTTCGCGGGCGGCGGCAACGTCCCCATCACCGTAGAACGCGGCCAGGATACCCTGCCGCTCGCCATCACGATCGCGCCCCCTCAATGAAAAAACTGTTTCTCGGCCCCGTCGCAGCCCTCGCGCTGGCAGCCGGCGTTCATGCCCAGACCACGCTCAACGTCCGCGATGCCGATATCCGCGCGTTCATCGCCGATGCCGCCAAGGTCACCGGGCGGACGTTCATCATCGACAACCGCGTCGCCGGCAAGGTGACGGTGGTCACCGATCGCCCGCTGTCGCGCTCCGAATATTTCGAGATCTTCCTCTCGACGTTGCGCGCAAACGGCCTCGTCGCGGTGCCGACCTCGGGCGGGGCGTTCCGCGTCCAGCCGCTCGACAACGCCGCTTCGCAGCCGAGCCGGATCGGCGTCGCAGGCGCCGCGCGCAACAGCTACGTCACCGAGATCATCCGCCTCCGCGCGATCGACGCGCAGTCCGCAGTCGAGACCGTCCGTCCGCTGGTCAGCGCGCAGGGTTCGGTCAGCGCGAACCGCGGCGGCAACAGCCTCGTCGTGGTTGATTTCGCCGACAACATCCGCCGCATCCGCGAAGTCCTCCGCCGGATCGACACCGACACATCCTCCACCCGCGTCGTCGCGCTGAAGAACGCCAGTGCGAAGGAAATCGCGACTGCGCTCCAGGGGCTCATCGGCGCCGGCACGGGCGGCGGACAGGGCGGGCAGGGCGGTGGTGCCGCCGCCGGCCCGAGCGCATCTGTGGTCGCAGTCGAAGGCTCGAACGCGGTCGCGCTACGCGGTGATCCGACCACCGTCGCCCGCCTTGCGCAGGTCGCCGCCGACCTCGACCAGAAGGCGCGCAACGGTACCGAGATCAAGGTCGTCTTCCTCGAGAACGCCGACGCCGAGCAGCTGCTGCCGGTGTTGCAGGAACTCGTCGGCCAGACCCCGACGCAGCCCGTGCAGACGGCATTGTCGCGCTCGAACTTCGGATCGAGCAGCACCAACGGCGCGTCCGGCGGCCAGTCGAACTTCTCGCAGCCGCAAATCCCGCAGTCTGGCCCTTCGTCGAGCGGCGGGGGCGGCGGATCGGGCCAGGCTGCGATCACCGCGGCCGGCGGCAAGACCGCCGCGGTCGTCACGCGCTTTGCCGGCGCCAACGCGATCGTCATCGCCGCGCCTGCCGAGATCCAGCGCCAGTTGAACGAGGTCGTCCGCCAGCTCGATACGCGCCGCGAACAGGTACTCGTCGAGGCGATCGTCGCCGAAGTCTCCGATTCGACCGCGCGCACGCTCGGGGCGCAGTTCATCGTCGGCGATCCGAGCGGCGGCGCGTTCGGCGCGTCGACCTTCTCGAACTCCGCGCCCAACATCCTGCAGATCGCCGGCGCGATCGGCGCGCGCTCGATCGGCGGCAACGGCACGACGGTCGTCGCGCCCGATGGCACGCGCACCGAAACGAACACGCCCAACGCCGCGGCGGACGCGCTGCAGCAGTCGGCGATCGCGTCGATCCTCGCAGCCACCGGCGGCTTTGGCGGGTTCGGCGGCAAGATCGGCAGCACGTTCTTCGGCGCGATCATCAACGCGGTGAAGAGCGACACGACCTCGAACCTGCTCCAGGTCCCGCACCTCGTCACGCTCGACAACCAGGAGGCGCACAGCCTCGTCGGGCAGGAGATTCCGATCACCACGGGGCAGGCGCTCAGCACCAATTTCGACAACGCCTTCCGCACGACGCAGCGCCAGAATGTCGGCATCGAGCTGACCGTCCGGCCGCAGGTGAACTCGTCGGGCACCGTGAAGCTCAACCTCCGCCTCGAGGTCAGCTCGATCGCCGGGCCGGTGTCGAGCGACAATAGTGACCTGATCCTCAACAAGCGCGAGGTCGAGACCGTCCGCACCGTCGACGACGGCCAGATCGCGGTGATCAGCGGTCTGCTCGACGATAACGAGCGGCGCACGATCGAGAAGATCCCGCTGCTCGGCGACATCCCCGTGCTCGGCCATCTGTTCACGTCGAAGGCGAAACAGCGGTCGAAGACCAACCTGATGATCTTCATCCGCCCAACGATTTTGCGCACCGCGGAAGACAGCCGCAAGCTGACCGAGCAGCGCTACGGCTATGTCCGCCTGCAACAGGGTCTGCAGGAGCCGGGCGCTGAGCCGTCGATCGACCAGCTCGTCCGCGATTACATGGGCGCCGCGCCGCCGATCCCGAGCGCGCCGATCCCCGGCAGCATCGAAGACCCGCGCATCGCTGTCCCGGTCCGCACCTCGACGATGGTCGTGCGACCAAAGAAATGATCATCCGCGAAGGCCACGAGATCGACGCAACTTCTCCCCTCCCGCTTGCGGGAGGGGTCGGGGGTGGGCCTGTCTTACTCCCGGACGACGCGATCGAGGGGTATGTCATTCCGTCCCCCAACCCCTCCCGCGAGCGGGAGGGGAGCAGTGACCTCCCCCAGATCACCATCCCCTACGCCTTCGCCCGAAAGTTCGGCGTCGTCATCGACCACACCGACACGGACTCCCACCTCACCATCGCCATGCGCGCCGGCGCCGACCCGAAAGTCCTGCTAGAACTCCGCCGCTACCTCGCCCGCCCGTTCGACGTCACCTTCGTCGAACAGGTCGCGTTCGATCGCCTCCTGTCGAACGTCTACGCGATGGACGGCCAGGCCAACGCGCTCGCCGCGGTCGGCATGGGCGACGAACTCGACCTGCTCGCCGGCGACATGCCGACCGCGGAGGACCTGCTCGACACCGCCGACGACGCTCCCGCGATCCGCCTCATCAACGGCATCATCGCCGACGCCGCGCGAAACGGCGTGTCCGACATCCACATCGAGCCATATGAGTCCGGCCTAGTCGTCCGCATGCGCATCGACGGTGTGCTCCGCGAAACGCTGCGCATGCCGCCCAACGTTGCCCCGGTCGTCGTCAGCCGCATCAAGGTCATGGCGCGCCTCGACATCGCCGAACGCCGCGTCCCGCAGGACGGTCGTATGGGGCTGACACTGGGCGGCAAGCTGCTCGACGTCCGCGTCTCGACACTGCCGTCCCGCGCAGGCGAACGCGTGGTGTTGCGTATCCTCGACAAGGAAAACGCCGGCATCGATCTCGAAGCGCTCGGCCTGCCGCCCGCACTGTTCGCGCTGCTCAACGAAGCGCTGAGCGAGCCCAACGGCATCATCCTCGTCACCGGCCCGACCGGTTCGGGCAAGACGACCTCGCTCTACGCCGCACTGCGACTGCTCAACGACGGCAGCCGCAACATCCTCACCGTCGAGGACCCGGTCGAGTACGCGGTCGACGGCGTCGGCCAGACCCAGGTGAACCCCAAGGTCGGTCTCACCTTCGCGGCAGGCTTGCGCGCGATCCTCCGCCAGGATCCCGACGTCGTCATGGTCGGCGAAATCCGCGACCGCGAGACCGCCGAGATCGCCGTGCAGGCGTCGCTCACCGGCCATCTCGTGCTGTCGACGGTCCACACCAACGACGCGATCGGCGCGATTACCCGCATGCGCGACATGAAGGTCGAGAGCTTCCTGCTCGCCTCCACGTTGCGTGCGGTGATCGCGCAGCGCCTTGTTCGGCGGCTCTGCCCTACGTGTCGCAAAGCCGTGCCCGCGTCGGATACGGTCGCCCCGCTGCTTGGTATCGCTTCCGACGCAGTCGTCTACGTCGCGCAAGGCTGCGAAGACTGCAACCAGACCGGCTACAAGGGGCGTATAGGAGTCTTCGAAGCGGTCCGCATCGACGACACGATCCGCCGCCTGATCAACACCGACGGCCACGAATCGGAGATTACCGCGCACGCGTTCGCCAAGTCCCCGAACCTGGCGCAATCGGCCCGCGACCTGGTCCTCTCCGGCCAGACCACCGCCGAAGAAGCGGTAAGAGTATCCCGCCGCGACACGACCGAAGTCGTCGAGGATACAGCAGTTGCATAACGCCCTAAAAATCCTCCCCGGAACGGGGAGGGGGACCAACGAAGCTGGTGGAGGGGGCTCACCACGCTCGCACCACCAGCGGTACGCCACCAGCAGCGCAACGCAACGTGCGCGGCACGCCCCCTCCACCACCGCTTCGCGGCGGTCCCCCTCCCCTTGCAGGGGAGGATGATGGCGGACTTCGACTACATCGCAATCGACACCAAGGGCGCCGAACGCCGCGGCCACGTCGCCGCGTCCGACATCGACGTCGCCCGCGCCACCCTAGACGCGCGCAAATTCTATGTCGTGAAGATCACCCCCGGCGCGCCGCCGCAGGCCTCCAAAGGCCGCCCACTCTTCGGTCTCCAGCTCGGCACGCCGAAGATGTCGGGTAAGAACCTCACGCTCTTCACCCGCCAGCTCGCCACCCTCAACCGCGTCTCGCCGCTGGAAGAATCGCTCCGCACGATCACCCGCCAGACCGAACAGGACAGCGTCCGCACGATAGTCCAGCACGTCCACGCCGGTGTCGTCGAAGGCCGTCGCCTCGCCGACGCAATGGCGCGCGAACCGAAAAGCTTCCCGCCGCTCTACCGCGCGATGGTCTCCGCCGGCGAAAGCTCGGGCTCGCTCCCGACCATTCTCGACCGGCTCGCCGCCCTGCTCGAACGCCAGGCCGAGATCCGCGGCAAGCTCATCACAGCGCTCGCCTATCCTTCGATCCTCGCGCTCGTCGCGTTCGGCGTCGTCACCGCGCTGATGATGTTCGTCGTGCCGCAGGTCGTCGAGCAATTCGACACGGTCGGCCAGCAACTCCCGCTGCTCACGCGGATGGTCATGGCGTTCTCGGCGTTCCTCGTCGGATACTGGTGGGTGATGCTGCTGATCGTCGTCGGTGGTGGTTTGGCCGGATGGCGCGCGCTCAAGGACCCGACGCTCCGGCTCGCGTTCGACGGCTGGCTGCTCCGCATTCCGCTACTCGGCCGCCTGATCCGCGACCTTCACGCGGCCCGCATGGCCCGCACGCTCGGGACGATGGTCGCGAGTCGCCTGCCGCTGCTCGACGGCCTCAACCTGACCGCCAGCACGATCCACAACCGCCGCCTCCGCCTCGCCTCCGACCAGATCGTCGACGCGATCCGCGGCGGTGGTTCGCTCTCCGCCGCGATGCGCCGCGCCGGCGTCTTCCCGCCGCTGCTGACCTATCTCGCGGCGAGCGGGGAAGCGGCAGGTCGCCTCGATGAAATGCTGGAACGCGCCGCCGATTATCTCGAACGCGAGTTCGACCGTTTCACCGCCACCGCACTTTCGCTGCTCGAACCGCTGATCATCGTCGTGATGGGCGGCATCGTCGCGACGATCGTGCTATCCATCCTGCTCCCGATCCTCCAGCTCAACACGCTGGCCGGACAATGAGGTTTCGTATGCGTCCCGAACTGAAGAAACGTCGCCGCGAGGCCGGCTTCACCCTTGTCGAGCTGATGGTCGTGATCGTCATCATCGGCCTGCTCGCCACGATCGTCGCGCTCAACGTGCTGCCCTCGGGCGACACCGCGCGGATCCAGAAGGCGAAGGCCGACATCGCCCAGATCGAGGGCGGGCTGGAACTCTACAAGCTCCAGAACATGACCTTCCCCAACACCACGCAAGGGCTGAACGCGCTCGTATCGGCACCCGCGGGGCTCGCCGATCCATCGCGGTACCAGCGTGGCGGGTATCTGAAGAAGCTGCCGAACGATCCCTGGGGGCGCCCGTATCTCTACGCCTCGCCCGGTGCGCACGGCGAGGCCGACGTCTGGACCTTCGGGGCGGACGGCAAGGAAGGCGGCGAGGGGATCGATGCCGATATCGGCAGCTGGCAATAGGTCCTTGGACTGGGTCCCCGCCTGCGCGGGGACACTTTCGCGGAGACGCGAAAGTGGTTTCACGCTGGTCGAACTGATGGTCGTCGTCACGATCATCGGCTTGGCCTCCGCTGTGGCCGTTCTCGTCATGCCGGACCCGCGCGGCCGCGTTCTCGACGAGGCGACGCGCTTCGCCCTGCGCACCCGCGCCGCGCACGATTCGGCGATTGTCGAAGCTCGCCCGGTAAGCGTCTGGATCAGCGGCGGCGGTTATGGATTCGACCGTCGACTCGCTGGTGGCTGGACCCCGATCGCGGAGAAACCGATGCGAGTCGAACGCTGGAACGAAGGCACCAGGGCCAGCATCGACGACACCAGCGGCCGGATGCGCGTGACGTTCGACCCGACCGGCCTCGTCGATCGCCCCGCGGAGATCCGCCTCGATCGTGGTGGCGTCGCGGCGACCGTCCACATCGACGCCGACGGTAGCGTAAGAGCCGATGCGGGCTGAGCGCGGCTTCACCGTTCGTCGACGTTACGCCGAACACGGCTTCACGTTGATCGAAATCATGGTCGCGCTGGCGGTGTTCAGCCTTGCGGCGATGGCACTCGTACGCCTGGAGAGCGCGACGATCCGCGGCGCCTCGATCCTCGACGAAACGCTCGTCGCACAGATGGTCGCGCGGAACGTAGCGATCGACGCGGTCACCAGCGCGCAGCCCCCGACCGCAGGCCGCGTCACCGGTACAGAGACCAACGGCGGCCAGCCCTGGACGTGGACCCGACAGGTCAGCGCGCTCGGCGGATCGAGCGTGTTGCGGATCGACGTGGCGGTCGCCGACCGGACCGGCACGCAACTCGGCCGCCTGACGATGGTGCGACCCGCGCCGCGGATGGTGATGTGACGCCTCCGAAAGCCGAGGCTGGCTTCACGCTTATCGAAGTCATGGTGTCGCTCATGATCTTCGGCATGATCGCCGCCGCGGGCGTGGCCATCCTGTCGTTCAGCGTGAAAGCGCAAAGTTCGACGGGCGCCAAGCTCGACGACATCAGCGCGCTCACGCGGACGATGTCGATCCTGTCCGCCGATCTCGCCCAGGCCACCAACCGCGCCACCCGCGACGAGGCAGGAACCAGCGTCCCCGCATTCATCGGGGAGAGCGGGTCGGGCGTCACGCCGATGCTTCGCCTCGTCCGCGCCGGCTGGAGCAACATCGACGGGACGGCGCGCTCAAGTATGCAGAAGGTCGCCTACCGCGTCGATGGTGGCGCGCTCCAGCGGATCGCCTATCCGATGGTCGACGGCGCGCAGCCGTTGCCGCCTGCCGCGTTGCTCACCAAAGTCCGCCAGGTAGCGCTACGCTATCGCATCGCGGGCGCCTGGAGCGATCGCTGGGATGGCGCGAGCGGCAGGCCCTTGCCGGACGCGATGGAACTCACCGTCCAGCGCGACGACGGAACGCAGTTCCGCCAGATGTTTCTCGTCGGCACCAGCTACGTGCCCGCGCCATCTGATGGAACCGGGCCCGCCGTCACGCCACCGGCGGGCACCCCTCCGGGACAGGAGACGCCCGGTGCGCGCACCTGATCGCGGCATTCCGCGCGGGCAAGAGCGGGGTGCAGCGTTGCTCACCGTCCTTATGCTCGTCGCGATCATCGCGGTGATGGCCGGCGCGGCCCTGGAGAAACTCCGGCTATCGACCCGCCTCGCGAGCAACGCCGCGACCGGCGAGCAGGCGCGCGCCTATGCGCTCGCGGCGGAGACGATGGCACTGATCCGCGTTTCCAACCTGCTCGCGCCAAAGCCAAGCCGGGTCACGCTGGCCGGCGGCTGGAGCAACACGCCGTTCGGCCTGCCGGTCCCCGGAGGCTTTGCGACCGCGCGGGTGCGTGACGGTGCCAACTGCTTCAACCTGAACTCTCTCGTCGGCATGACCACCCCCGGCGTGTACGTCGCGCGCGGCGACGTCCGGCCGCAGTTCGTCCGCCTGATGCGGCTGCTCGACGTGCCGGTGCAGGTCGCGGAACAGGTCGCGGCGGGCACGACGGACTGGATCGACAGCGATCAGGACCAGTCACCGATGGGGGCCGAGGACGGCGCATATCTCGGCCGCGTGCCGTCGTACCGCACCGCCGGCACGCTAATGACCGACCCCAGCGAACTGCGCGCGATCGCCGGGATGACGCCTGAGATCTACACGAAGATCCGGCCGTGGATCTGCACGCTGCCCTTCGCCAAGCCATCGCCGATCAACGTCAACACGCTGCTGCCCGAACAGAGCGTGCTGCTGGCGATGATGTATCCCGATACGTTGTCGGTCGGTGCCGCGCAGCAATTGCTGTTGCGGCGACCGGTGCAGGGCTACGCCACGTTCGACGAAATGCAGAAGGGCGCGTCGTTGCTTGGCGCCGCCAACATCGCGCCCGGTGTGGACGCGCAGGTGCTGTCGAAATGGTTCACGCTCGATATCGACGTGACGCTCGGCACGACACAAATGCAGGAACGTGCGCTGATCGACGCGAACCGGCTTCCCGCGCAGCTCGTATCGCGGCAATGGGGCGAGCCATCATGACGACTTTGCTGTTCCTTCCCGCCGGCGAGACCGGATATCGCTGGATGCGCGTCGCGGACGCGCGCGTGGTCGGGGAGGGGGAGGGTATCCCCGATGCGATCGACGACGAGACGATCGCGGTCGCGCCCGCCGATGCGGTGACGCTGCACTGGGCGGAACTGCCGTCGCGGTCCGCGGCGCAGGCGACGGCGGCCGCGCGTATCCTGGCGAGCGAGGCGAGTGCATCGCCGCTCGCCGAACTCCATGTCGCGGTGGGGGACGAAGGCGCGAGCGACCGACCGATCGGCGTCGTCGGTGCCGCGACGATGCGCGACTGGCTGCTGATGCTGGCGGAAGCAGGCGTCGACCCGGTCGCCGTCATTCCCGCACCGATGCTCCTTCCGCGACCCGAAGAGGGGTACGCACGGGCGGAACTCGCTGGCAGCGGTGTCGTGCGTGGCACCTCCAGCGGGTTCGCCGACGAGGCGCGGCTAACCGAGCTCGTGACCGGTGGCACTGCGCCGGCGACGATCGACAGCGACACGCTGGAGGCGGCGATCGTTGCCGCCGTCGCGTCGCCCCCGCTGGATCTGCGACAGGGGCCGTTCGCGCGGCGGCGACGGTTCGCGATCGACTGGGGGCTGATCCGTCGGCTCGCGCTGTTGTCGCTCACGATCCTCGCCGTGACGCTGGCGATCTCGCTCGTCCGCATCGCCAAATACAGCTTCGGCGCGGATGCCCTGGAGGCGGAAGCCGACACCGTGGCGGGCACTGGCTTGCCGCGCGGCGAGACGGTGGTCGACGCCAGCCGCCAGCTCGACGAGCGTCTGTCGCGCGTGCGGGGACCGGGCCTAGGGTTCACCAGCACGACTGCGGCGGTCTTCGCGGCGGTGCGTGCGACGCCCGGCACCGAAGTCACCGCGCTCGATTTCCAGGCGAACGGCGACCTGCGCCTGTCGGTGGCCGTCGAACGCGAAGCCTTGGCGACCGACTTGAAGCGCGCGCTCGAATCCGCCGGCTTCTCGGTCCGCGCGGGCGTGTTCCAGGCAGCAGCCGGCCGCGTGACGGGCGAACTCACGATCAGCCCGGAGAGCGGACGATGACCGGACTGAAAACGTGGTTCGAGGGACGCTCGCTGCGGGAGCGGCGATTGCTGCTCGTGATGGCGGGGCTCGCGGTCCTCACGCTGCTGTGGGCGCTGATCATCCGCCCGGTCGGCGACGGCCTGTCGAGCGCACGGGAGCGTCATGCCGATGCCGTCACCCGGCTCGGCGAGACGCGCGCGCAAGTCGCGACGTTGCGCGATATCCAGCGGACCCGCGCCACGCCACTGACCGGCACGCTCGCCGATGCGGTGCGTGCCGAAGCGGACCAGGCCGGTTTCGCGCTCGCCTCGCTCGATCAGGACGGCGCGAGCCGGGTACGGGTAGGCATCCAGTCGGCGCGCCCCGCGGCGCTGGTCGCGTGGCTCGCACGCCTCGAACGGCTCGGCATCCTCGTCGATTCGGTGGCGATGACCGACAAGGGCGACAAGACCGTCGGCGTCGCACTCACCTTGAAAGCGCGCGCGGCATGAGGCGCATTCGTTTGCGTACCGGCCCCGCCGCGCTGTTCGGCGGGATGCTGCTGATCGCGCTGATCATATTCCTGCCGATGCGCGCGGTGCTCGGCTG
Organism: Sphingomonas sp. Leaf230; assembly: GCF_001421745.1. Classification (GTDB taxonomy): domain Bacteria; phylum Pseudomonadota; class Alphaproteobacteria; order Sphingomonadales; family Sphingomonadaceae; genus Sphingomonas. The sequence continues at coordinate 355,544 of NZ_LMKW01000001.1, forward strand.
GGTCGGCGTCGGCGACGAAGGGCTGGTCGCGCGGCGCGTGTCGGGGACGATCTGGGGCGCGACGCTGACCGAGGCCCGGTTCGGCGATCTTGCGCTCGGCGATCTGCACGCGCGGCTGTCGCCACTGCCGCTGCTGGTCGGCCGCGCGAGGATCGTCTTCGCCGGTCCCGAATCGGTGTCGGCCAAGCCGTTGCGCGGGTCGGCGAGCGTCAGTCGCCACGGCTTCGGCGTCGATCACATGACCGCCACGGTCGCGACCGGCCGGCTGTTCGCGCCGGTGCCCGTCTCGGCGCTCGACCTCGACGACGTCTCGGTCCGCTTCCGCGATGGCCAGTGCGAAGCCGCCGAGGGCCGCGTCCGCGCGACGCTGGCGGGTGACGTCGGCGGGATCACCTTGCCGCAGTCGGTGAGCGGCACCGCACGCTGTGATGGCACGGCGTTGCTGCTGCCGCTGGCGAGCCAGGCCGGGACCGAGAGCATCGCGCTCCGGATCGAGGGGGCAGGGACCTACCGCGCCGAGCTGTCGCTGCGTCCGTCCGATCCACTGGCGGTCCAGAAGCTCGAGCAGGCGGGCTTCGTGAGCGGCCCGAACGGGTACAAGCTCGCCATCGAAGGACGTTTTTGACGTCTTTTTGGCAAGTCGACGGTTGACGCCGCCCGGCGACCCCCGCTAGGGGGCGATGCCTACGCGGCGGTCGTAGTTCAATTGGTTAGAGCGTCGGCTTGTGATGCCGGATGTTGCGGGTTCAAGTCCCGTCGGTCGCCCCATTTTCCCATTATTTTTCCGAGCCTCCCCAACGTGAGCGCTTTGGGCTGGTAAAACCGGCTGGAAAATAATATTTCGCCTCCCGGTAATTTTATTCTCCTCAGGAGCCGGCGATGACAGCGGTTTGGGACCTTCCCGATTTCGACGACCACGAGGGCGTTCATGCCTTCACCGATCCCGAATCGGGCCTGCACGCGGTGATCGCGGTGCACTCGACCAAGCTCGGGCCGGCAGCCGGCGGCGCACGCTTCTGGCATTATGCCGACAACGGCCGCGCGGTGACCGACGCGCTGCGCCTGTCGCGCGGCATGAGCTTCAAGAACGCGATGGCGGGCCTGGAGCTGGGCGGCGGCAAGGGCGTGGTCCTCGCGGCCAAGCCCGGCGACGTCATCACGACCGCCCAGCTTGAGGCGTTCGGTCGCGCGGTCGACTCGCTCGGCGGGCGCTACGTCACGGCCGAGGACGTCGGCATGTCCGAAGATCGCATGAAGGTGATCGCCAGCCAGACGCGCTACGTCTCCGGCCTGCCGGTTGCGAGCGGCGCTGCGGGTGGCGATCCCGGGCCGTACACCGCGCTCGGCATCTATCTCGGCGTGAAGGCGGCGGCACAGCGCGGTCTCGGCGCGACCGACATGAAGGGTGTGCGCGTCGCGATCCAGGGCGTCGGTTCGGTCGGCGGCGGTCTCGCGCGGTTGCTGGCGAAGGACGGCGCGGTCCTGACGCTGGCGGACGTAGACGAGGGTCGTGCGCAGAAGCTGGCGGCTGAGCTCGGCGCGACCGCGGTGGCGGCCGAGGCGATCCTGACGACCGAAGCGGATATCTTCAGCCCGAACGCGCTGGGTGCGATCCTGACCGAGATGTCGATCGCTGCGCTGAAGGCGAAGGTCGTTGCAGGTGGTGCGAACAACCAGCTGAGCGTCCGCGAGGACGGTGCACGACTGCATGCTCGCGGTATCCTGTATGCGCCGGATTACGTGATCAACGCAGGCGGGATCATCAATGTCGGCCTGGAGTATCTGGGTCACGGCGACGAGGCCGAGGTGAAGGCGCGGATCGCGCGCATCCCCGAGCGCCTGATCGAGGTCTGGAACGAGAGCGACCGTTTGGGCGAACCAGCTTCTGACGTCGCCGACAGCATCGCGAAGGGCTTGATCGGCCGCTGATATCCTTCTCCCCTCCGGGGAGAAGGTGGCACGAAGTGCCGGATGAGGGGTGGTTGGGGTAAACGACCCGAGCCTCACGCCCCTCACCCTCCCACCGCAAGTGCGGCGGGCCCCTCCCTCTCCCCGATGGGGAGAGGGGCTTAAGTCCGAGGTGACAGCCTCGCGATGTTGCCATAATGGCTATCCCTAGTGGCCACCCTACACGCCTTCGCAAACCCCGCGCGCTTCTTGAAGATCGCCAAGCCGTTGACGCCAGCGCTGTTCTGGGCCGGCGTCGCGCTGATCGTGCTGGGCTGCTGGGCAGGCCTCACGCAGACCCCGCCCGACTATCTCCAAGGCGAGACCGTCCGCATCCTCTACATCCACGTCCCCGCCGCCTGGCTCGGCATGGGCGGATGGAGCGGGATCGCGATCTCCAGCATCATGTTTCTGGTCTGGCGTCATCCGCTCGCCAGCGTCGCCGCGCGCGCGATCGCGCTGCCTGGCGCGGTGTTCGCGGCACTCTGTCTCATGACCGGCTCGATCTGGGGACGGCCGACCTGGGGAACGTGGTGGCAATGGGACGGCCGGCTGACCTCGATGCTGCTGCTGTTCTTCGTCTATCTCGGCTACATGGCACTCGCGAAGGCGGATGCGGATCGTGGCGGCGACGGGCGCGTGCCTGCGCTCTACGGGATCGCCGGATCCGTGCTGCTGCCGATCATCCGTTATTCGGTGGTGTGGTGGAACACGCTGCACCAGGGACCAAGCATCGGCCTCACGCAATCGACGATCGACGGGTCGATCCTGTGGCCGCTGCCGATCATGCTCGCCGGGTTCACGTTCGTGTTCGCCGGCATCGTCTTGATGCGAATGCGGATGATGCTGGCCGTTGCGAAATCCGAAGCGCGGATGCGCAGAATGGCGAGAGCATGAATCCCTGGCCGTTCGTGACTGCTGCGTATGTCGTGACGCTGGGTGGCGGTGCGATCATTGCGTTGTTGAGCTACCTCGCGATGCGCAGGGCCGAGAAATGAAGGCCAAGCATCAACGCCTGACGCTGGCGCTGCTGGCGCTCGGCGCGGTTGTCATCGCGGGACTGCTCGCGCTGTCCGCGCTCAAGGACCAGGCCGCATTCTTCTACGCGCCCTCCGACGTGCGCCGCGACGGCCTCCCGCTCGGCCGCGCGGTTCGGCTCGGCGGAATGGTCAAGGGCGGCTCGGTCAAGCGCGCCGCCGACGGCATCACCGTGCATTTCACCGTCACCGACGGCCAAGCAACCACGCCGGTCGTCTTCGCCGGGATCGTCCCGGACCTGTTCCGCGAGAAATCGGGCGTCGTCGCCGAGGGCCAGTTCCAGCCCAACGGCAGCTTCGTCGCGTCGAATCTGCTCGCCAAGCACGACGAAAAATACATGCCGCCGGAGATGGCCGGCAAGATGCACGAGACCAAGACGCTCGAACCGGACGCCAAGCAGTGATCGCCGAAGCAGGCCTAGCCGCGCTCTGGTTCGCGGGCGCGCTCGCGGCGTTGCAGCTGGTAATGGCGGCGATCGGTCTCGCACGCGGTCGTGAAGACGTGGCAGCGGCGGTCCGGCCGGTGGCGATCGTCCAGGGGCTGCTCGCATTACTGGCGATGGCGCTCCTGATCGAACTCTTCCTCGACTCCGATATGTCGGTGAAGCTGGTCGTTGAGAACAGCCATTCCGCCAAGCCGTGGCTCTACAAGTTTGCCGGCGCATGGGGAAATCACGAAGGCTCGATGCTGCTCTGGGTGACGATCCTTGGACTCGCTGGTGGGGCGGTGGCGATCTTCGAACGCTCGCTGCCCGAACGCACGCTCACCGCGACGCTCGGCGCGCAGGCGACGATCGCGCTCGGCTTCTACGCGTTCCTGCTGTTCTCCTCGAACCCGTTCGCGCGACTGAACCCCGCCGCGGCCGACGGTCTCGGGCTCAACCCGCTGTTGCAGGACCCCGGCTTGGCGTTCCACCCGCCGACGCTCTACACCGGCTATGTCGGCCTCTCGGTCGCGTTCTCGTTCGCGGTCGGCGCGCTGGTCACCCGCGACGTTGGCCCGGCGTTCGCGAAGGCGATGCGCCCCTGGGTACTGATCGCGTGGATATTCCTGACGCTCGGCATCACCGCCGGATCGTATTGGGCGTATTACGAGCTCGGCTGGGGCGGCTGGTGGTTCTGGGATCCGGTCGAGAACGCCTCGCTGATGCCGTGGCTAGCCGCCACCGCGCTGCTCCATTCGGTGACCGTACTCGCAACCCGCGACGGCCTGCGCGCGTGGACGATCATGCTGGCGGTCGTCGCGTTCTCGATGTCGATGATCGGCACGTTTTTGGTGCGCTCGGGCATCCTGACAAGCGTCCATGCCTTCGCAGTCGATCCAAAGCGTGGCGCGTTTATCCTGGCGTTGCTTGCGATCTACATCGGCGGGGCGCTGGCGTTGTTCGCCGCGCGGATCGGCACCGTGCGCGCCGGCACGACCTTCGATCCGGTTAGTCGCGAGGGCGCGCTGGTCGCGAACAATCTGCTGCTGTCGGTGATCCTCGGGATCGTCCTGATCGGCACGCTCTATCCGATCGTCGCGGCGAGCTTTGGCGTGCAGCTGTCGGTCGGGCCGCCATTCTTCAACAAGGCGGCGGGGCCGATCGCGCTGCTTCTCGTGGCGGTAATGGCAGTCGGGCCGCTGCTGCGCTGGCGGCGTGACGATGCGAAAGCGGTGCTGGGCCGTGTGATGCTGCCGATCGGTGCGACGCTGGTGGCGGCGATCGCGCTGCTGTTCGTCTGGCCGGGCGTACTGCCTTGGGCCGGATTGTCGCTCGCCGCGGGGCTCGCTGTCGCCAGCGTCGCGCCGCTGTGGAAGCGCAACCTGAGGCGCACGCCGCTATTCACCTACGGTATGGTGATCGCGCATCTCGGCATCGCGGTCAGCCTTGCCGGGATGGCATCGGACAGCGCGTTCACCAAGGAGACGCTGGTCGCGGTGCGCACGGGTGAGCCGGCGCGGGTCGGTCCGTACACCGTGACGCTCGACGGGATATCGCCGGTGATCGGGGAGAACTGGTCGGCACTCGAAGCGCGTCTGACCGCGACTCGAGGTAGCAGCGCGAGCATCCTGCGGCCGCAACTCCGTTTCTTCGCCAACCCGCCGACCAGCACCAACGAGTCTGCGATCCTGACCGTGCTCGACGGCCAGCTTTACACCGTGCTCGGGCAACCGGACGGGCAGGGGCGGTGGCAGCTTCGCCTTTGGTGGAAGCCGTTCGTGACGCTGATCTGGTTCGGTGGCGTGCTGATCGCGCTCGGCGGTATGCTGTCGCTGATCGGTCGGGTGCTCCGCGAGCGACGGGCTGCGATACGGGCTGAATGGGCGTGAAACGGTTCGCACTCTGGGCGCCGCTGGCGATCTTCGCGTTGCTGTTCGCGGTGGTGGCAAGCGGGCTGTTCAGGCCTGCGGAAAAGGTGGTGCGGTCGGCGATGGTCGGCAAGCCGCTTCCCGATTTCGCGCTGCCGGCGATGGTCCCCGGCAAGCCGGGCCTGACCAGCGCGTCGTTCCGGCAGGGCAAGCCGCGGTTGCTCAACGTGTTCGCGAGCTGGTGCATCCCGTGTATCGCCGAAGCGCCGCAACTGATGCGGTTGAAGGCGATGGGCGTGCCGATCGATGCGATCGCGATCCGCGACACTGCTCCGGCGATCGCTGGGTTCCTCCGGCGCAATGGTGATCCGTACGAGCGGATCGGCAGCGATCGGGCCAGCCAAGTGCAGCTGGCGCTGGGCTCGTCGGGCGTGCCGGAGACGTTCGTGATCGATGGCCGCGGGATCGTCGTGAAGCAGATCATCGGCGATATCCGGCCGGAGAATGTGGCCGAGATCGTGCAAGCCGTGAAGGACGCGCGGTGAGGGTGCGCAACCAAGTTCCCCTCCCGCGAGCGGGAGGGGAGGTCGTTGCGGCGCTGTTGCTCTGTATCTCGCCGGCCTTCGCCCAGCCGATCACTCCACCAGCGCATTACGCCAACGTGCAACTCGCAGACCCCGCCAAGGAAGCCTCCGCCCGAGCGCTCATGGAAACGCTGCGCTGCCTCGTCTGCCAGGGCCAGTCGATCGCCGACAGCGATGCCGACATGGCGGCCGACATGCGCGCGCTCGTCCGCGAGCGGATCGAGCGGGGCGAAAAGCCGGCCTCGATCCGCGACTGGCTGATCGCGCGCTATGGCGATTATGTGACGTACGACCCGCCGCTGTCGGGGCTGACATGGCCGTTGTGGCTAGCGCCGATCCTGCTGCTTGGTATCGGCGGCTGGATCGCGCGGTCGAGCTTCCGGCGGAGGACACGCTGATGGGATACGTCTGGCTGGCCGCGATCGGAGGCGGTGCGTTTGCGCTGCTCGCAGTAATGAAGGTGAACCGCGTCCTGTGGACGATGGTCGCCGCGGCGCTGATGCTAGGTGCGGCGGGATACGCGTGGCAGGGGCAGCCAGGGCTTGCCGGCCATGAAGCGTCGCCCGGACTTGCAGCGACGCCGGACGATAGCGCGATGCTCGAACTGCGCGACCAAATGCTAGAGCGGTATACGGGCGCGGCAGCGTACCTGGTTGCGGCGGACGCGATGACGCGGATCGGCGACCGTCGCGCGGCGGTGCAGGTGTTGCTCGGAGGGCTGAGGATCGCCCCTAAGAGCGTGGTAATGTGGACAGGGCTCGCCAACGCGCTGGCGGCGCATGATGCGAACCAGGTTTCTCCTCCCGCGCTGTTCGCGTTCCAGCAGGCAATGCGGTTGGCGCCCAAGCATCCTGCTCCGCCGTTCTTTCTGGGGCTGGCCTATGTGCGGGCGGGCGAGTTCGCGACGGCCCGGCCATATTGGGCAAGGGCGCTGGCGTTGACGCCGGCCAACATCTCATACCGAGGCGAGATCGCCACTCGGCTCGCGTTGCTGGATCGGTTTCTGGCTATGCAGGATACGCCGAACGCAGGCCAAAAATAATCCCGTCATCCTGAGGCAACCCAGAATGACGGGATGAAGCGCTTATTGCCCGCGGCCGGTCTTCGACTGCAGTTCGTCGATCTTCTTCGACGCATCCGCCTTGGTCAGCGTCTCGTCGAATTCCTCATGCGCTTCCTCGGACAGCGTCTTGAGGTAGCTCGCCTGCGCACCGGTCATCTTCTCGTCGCCGGTGGTCCAGTCGTCCGGGTCCTTCTCGGCGTTCGAGAACGGTTCGGACTTGGGGTTCGGGGTGTCGGACATTGGAAATTCCTTTCCCCTGCCCAACACCCGTGTTCCGCATCCGTTCCCGAGTCAGTCCGCCCATGCTTCGTAAGGTAAACCTAGATCATCGGCGACCGCCTTGTACGCGATCTTGCCCTTGTAAACGTTCAGCCCATTGGCGAGGTGCGGGTCGGCCTTCATCGCCGCCTCGGCGCCCAGATTGGCGAGCTTCAACGCGAAGGGCAGCGTCGCGTTGTTGAGCGCGAACGCCGAGGTGCGCGCCACCGCGCCGGGCATGTTGGCGACGCAATAGTGGATCACGCCGTCGACCTCGAACACCGGATCCTCATGCGTGGTGGCGTGCGACGTCTCGAAGCACCCGCCCTGGTCGATCGCGATGTCGACCAGCACCGAGCCGCGCTTCATCGTCTTCAGCATCTCGCGCGTGACGAGCTTCGGCGCAGCGGCGCCCGGCACCAGCACCGCACCGATCACCAGATGCGCGTTCTTCACCGCTGCCGCGATCGCAGCCTTCGACGCATAGGCCGTCTTGATCTGGCTGGAAAAGAACATGTCGAGCTCAGCGAGGCGATCGTTCGAAATGTCGTAGATCGTCACGTCGGCGCGCATGCCGACTGCCATCTGCGCCGCGTTGACGCCCGAGACGCCGCCGCCGAGGATCGCGACCTTGGCTGGCGCGACACCGGGCACGCCGCCGAGCAGCACGCCACGTCCGCCCTGTTCCTTCTCGAGATAATGCGCGCCGACCTGCACCGACATGCGGCCCGCGACCTCGGACATCGGCTTCAGCAACGGCAGCCCGCGGCGGTTGTCGGTGACGGTCTCGTACGCGATGCAGGTCGCGCCGGACTTTATCAGCCCCTCTGCCTGCGGCTTGTCCGCGGCGAGGTGGAGATAGGTGAACAGCAGATGGCGCGGCTCAAGCATCGCGATCTCGCTCGGCTGCGGCTCCTTGACCTTTACGATCATGTCGGCGCCGGCGAACACCGCGGCAGCGGTCGGCAGGATCGTCGCGCCCGCGTCGACATAGTCCTGGTCCTCGAAATCGATCCCCGATCCAGCCTGCGTCTCGACGACGACCTCGTGACCGGCCGCGACAAGTTCGGCGACCGATGGCGGGGTCAGGCCGACGCGATATTCATGGTTCTTGATTTCCTTGGGGACACCGACGCGCATTGATTCCACTCCATTATCGTTTGCGCCATATTAGCGCGCCTTGGACGGGAAGGGTTCGCAAACTGGTCTCGGTGCGATACCGCATCTGCAAAATGATTGCATCCGTCGTCACTAAAACGGGATAATCTTGAGCATCACGATCGAACGCAGGATTCTGGACTTGCTCGCCGCCAATTCCGACCTGACCAGCGCGGAGCTTGGCGACGCGGTTGGCCTGTCGGCGAGCGCCGCGCATCGCCGGGTCGCGCAGTTGCGTGAGAGTGGCGCGATCACCGGCTATCGTGCCGTGCTGTCGCAAGCAGCGCGCGGCGATCCCAGCATCGTCCTCGTCAACGTCACGCTGCGGGATCAGCGCAAGGAGACGATGGCGGCGTTCGAGGCAGAGATCGTTGAGTGTCCGCAGGTCGTGCAATGCTTCCTGATGAGCGGGGAGGCGGATTACATGCTCCACGTCGAGATCCGCCACGGCGAGACGTTCGAGCGCATTCACCGCGAGACCTTGTCGCAACTGCCCGGGGTGACGCGGCTGGCGTCGCACTTCGTCATCCGCGAGGTCGTGAGGCGCTGAACGCCGGCGACTCTTCTCCCCTCCCTGGAAGGGAGGGGCGGGGG
>NZ_LMKW01000001.1:364482-1130942 GCF_001421745.1 Sphingomonas sp. Leaf230
ANCCCCTCCCTTCCAGGGAGGGGAGAAGAGTCGCCGGCATCTCTCTCCACGCCACTGATCAGCCCCAGTTAATCCACGTTGCCCGCCCCGCCGTTGCCGCCCTCTACCCCGCATGCTAAATGCGCGCGCTTGGGGCACAGGGTGAAATCGGAAATTCGATGAAGATTGCTGCACTTCCGGGTCGATTCACCGTCCAGTGAGCGTCGACCAGACCGCCGCGGCCTCGACCGTGCCACCCGCCAATCTCGATCTCGAGACGGGACATCACAACTCCGACGGCATGTTGAAGCTCGCCTTCGGTGCGATCGGCATCGTCTTCGGCGATATCGGCACCAGCCCGCTCTACGCCTTCCGCGAGACCTTCGCCGGCCACCACAAGCTCGCGCTCGACGCGGCGCACATCATGGGCGTCATCAGCCTGATGTTCTGGTCGATGATGATCGTCGTGACGGTCAAGTACGTCATCATCATCATGCGCGCCGACAACAAGGGCGAAGGCGGCAGCCTCGCGCTGCTCGCGCTCGTCTCGGGCAAGACCAAGACGAAGCGCTGGAGCAAGGGCATCATCCTGCTCGGCGTGTTCGCGACGGCGCTGTTCTATGGCGACAGCATGATCACGCCCGCCGTCTCGGTGCTGTCTGCGGTCGAGGGCCTTGCGGTCGCCGCGCCCGCCTTTGCCGGACTGGTGCTGCCGATCGTGATCGTGATCCTGATCGCGCTGTTCTGGGTGCAGAAGAGCGGTACCGCGCGCATCGGCCTCGTGTTCGGGCCGATCATGCTGGTGTATTTCAGCGTTATCGCGGTGCTCGGAATCCTCAGCATCGTCCAGACCCCCGAGGTGCTCTGGGCGCTGTCGCCGCACTACGCGGTCGAGTTCTTCATCATCGATCCCGAGCGCGCGTTCCTGGCGCTGGGCTCGGTCGTCCTTGCCGTCACCGGCGCGGAAGCGCTGTACGCGGACATGGGCCATTTCGGGCGCAAGCCGATCGGCCTGTCCTGGCTGTTCTTCGTGCTCCCCGCGCTGATCCTCAACTACATGGGGCAGGGCGCACTGCTGTTTCGCGATGGTCGCGAGGCGCTGGTCAGCCCGTTCTACAATCTCGCCCCCGAAAGCCTCCAACTCCCGCTCGTCATCCTAGCGACGATGGCCGCGGTGATCGCGTCGCAGGCGGTCATCTCGGGTGCGTTCTCGGTAACGCAGCAGGCGATCCAGCTCGGCTTCATCCCGCGCCTTCGGATCGAGCACACGAGCGCCTCGACCGCCGGCCAGATCTACATCCCGCTCGTCAACGGCGCGCTGATGGTGATGGTGATCCTGCTCGTGCTGTTCTTCCGCACCTCGTCGAACCTGACGAGCGCGTACGGAATTGCGGTAACCGGGGCGATGTTCATCGACACGTGCCTGCTCGGGGTGGTGCTGTTCCGCCTGTGGAACTGGCCGAAGATCGCGGCGATCCCGCTGCTGGCGATCTTCTTCACGGTCGATGGCGCCTATTTCGCGGCAAATCTGACGAAGGTTCCCGCCGGTGGCTGGTTCCCGCTGCTGGTCGGCTTCATCATCTTCACCTTCCTGACGACCTGGTCGAAGGGGCGGATGCTGATGATCGACCGGATGCAGGAGGCGGCGATGCCGATCAAGGTGTTCATCGGCTCGGCTGCCAGTTCCGCGTCGCGTGTGCCGGGCACCGCGGTGTTCATGACCTCGACCGCGGACGGCGTGCCGCACGCGCTGCTCCACAATCTCAAGCACAACAAGGTGCTGCACGAGCGCGTCATCCTGCTCACCGTCAAGATCGTCGGCCAACCGTATTGGCCTGCCAACGACCGTGCGGTGCGCGAGGAGCTTGGCGACGGCTTCCACCGTCTCGTGCTGCGTTACGGCTTCATGGAGGACGCCGACGTGCCCGCCGCGCTGCGCCAGGTCCATAATTGCGGTGCGGACTTCAAGATGATGGACACCAGCTTCTTCCTGTCGCGCCAGACGCTGCTCGCGTCGGACAAGCCCGGCATGATGATCTGGCGCGAAAAGCTGTTCGCGTGGATGCTGCGCAATGCGGAAAGCGCGATGGAGTTCTTCCGTCTGCCGACCAACCGCGTTGTGGAGTTGGGTAGTCAGGTCGAGATTTGATGGCTCCCTCGGTTCACTTCGTAAGCCTCGGCGTAACAGGAACGTATCATCTGCAAACAGTAATACCCCCCCGGCGAAGGCCGGGGCCCAATTGGAGAGGTTGCAGTAACGAAGCGCAGCGATCGTCATCGACGTTTTCCAACTGGGCCCCGGCCTCCGCCGGGGGGGTGTTTCTATGACGACCGGCCCCACCGAAGTAGCCCCGATCATCGTCACCGCCCTGTTCGGCCGCAATGACACCGCGTTCTTCGACGCAATGCGCCGCGAGCATTTCCCGCCCGAGCGCAACCAGCTCGACGCGCACCTGACGCTGTTCCACCATCTGCCGCCCTCGGGCCTCGACGAGCTCAAGCACCGCCTCAACCAGGAAACGCGCGGCATCCGTGCTCCACAGGCCCGTGTGGGCGGCCTGATGTCGCTAGGACGGGGTGTGGCCTACCGGATCGAATCCCCCGAGCTTGTCGGCATCCGTGCGCGCCTTGCGGACGCGTTCACCGGCATGCTCACCCCGCAGGACGCGGGCGGCTGGCGTCCGCACGTCACGATCCAGAACAAGGTCAGCCCGCAAGTCGCCAAGCTCCTGCTCGGCAATCTGCAGCGAGATTTCACGCCGAAGGACGTCGAAATCGCCGGTCTCGGCGCTTGGTGGTATCGCGGCGGACCATGGGAAGCGATTTCCCGGCACATGTTCGCTTGACCGCCTCGAAACCGCTTCCTATAGGCCGCGCCTCGCAGGGAAGAACGCTTCCCTGACGGACGGTACGGCGAAGTAGCTCAGTTGGTTAGAGCACGGGAATCATAATCCTGGGGTCGGGGGTTCAAGTCCCTCCTTCGCTACCATTTCGGATCTGGCGCGCGCCGCCGCCGGCACATCCCCGCAGACCGACGCAAGCGATCACCAACTGCGGGAAACTCGTCTTCGCAATCGCAAAATGCGCTTCTATTGCCTTGGGTTAATGGTCAGCCAGTGTGCCGCATCTCGGGCGCACGCGTCGGCCCGACCGTTCGGGAGATACGAGTATGCGCGACAAACGCCCTGATGGGATCGCCGATTATACGGGTCCGGCCGGCGGCTGGGGTGCGCTGAAGGCGGTTGCCGTCTCGCTCAAGGCGCAGCAGATCGTGGTCCGCGGCGGCCAGACGCTCCTGAAGTCGAACCAGCCCGACGGCTTCGACTGCCCGAGCTGCGCATGGCCCGACCCGAAACATACCTCCTCGTTCGAATTCTGCGAGAACGGTGCCAAGGCCGTCGCATGGGAATCCACTGCCAAGACGATCGGCGCCGACTTCTTCGCCAAGCATAGCGTGTCCGACATCTGGAAGCAGAGCGATCACTGGATCGAGGACCAGGGCCGCGTCACCGAGCCACTACGCTACAATGCCGCCACCGACCACTATGAGGTCGTGAGCTGGGCGGATGCGATGCGCGAGATCGGTGCCGGCCTCGCCGCCGTCCCCGATCCGAACCAGGCCGAGTTCTACACGTCGGGTCGCTGCTCGAACGAGGCGGCATTCCTGTTCCAGCTGTTCGTGCGGCTGTACGGCACCAACAACTTTCCCGACTGCTCGAACATGTGCCACGAGGCGACGTCGGTCGGGCTGCCGAAGTCGATCGGTATTGGCAAAGGCACCGTCAGCCTCGAAGATTTCGATCACGCCGACCTGATCCTGTCGATCGGCCACAACCCCGGCACCAACCATCCGCGGATGATGGCGACGTTGCGCGAAGTGTCGAAGCGCGGTGGCAAGATCATCGTCTTCAACCCGCTCAAGGAGCGCTCGCTCGAACGTTTCGAATCGCCGCAATCGGTGGTCGAGATGGCGACGATGTCGGCAACCCCGATCGCGAGCAGCTATTACCAGGTGAAGGTCGGCGGCGACGCAGCCGCGCTGAAGGGCATAGCCAAAGCGCTGGTCGCGCTCGACGAGGCCGCCAAGGTGTCCGGTGGCGAGCGCGCGCTCGATCACGCATTCATCGCCGAGCATACCGCGGGCCTCGACGACTATATCGCCGACCTCGCCACCACCGAATGGGCGGATATCGAACGCTCCAGCGGGCTTTCGCAGAAGGACCTCGAAGAAGTCGCGCTCGCCTATTCGAAGTCGAAGTCGACGATCTGCTGCTACGGCATGGGCGTCACGCAGCATCGCACCGGCACGACCAACGTCCAGCAGATCGCGAACCTGCTTCTCCTGCGCGGCAATATGGGCCGGCCAGGCGCGGGCATCTGTCCGCTGCGTGGCCACAGCAACGTCCAGGGCGACCGCACCGTCGGCATCACCGAGCGGCCGATGCCCTTGCTGCTCGACAACATGCGCGACGTGTTCGGGTTCGAGCCGCCACGCGAGCATGGCCATTCGGTGGTCGAGAGCATCGCCGCGATGCGCGACGGCCATGCCAAGGCGATCGTCTGCCTCGGCGGCAACCTCGCGATCGCCTCGTCCGATCCGCAGGCGTGTGCGGAGGGCTTCCGCAACCTCGACCTCGCGGTCCACATCACCACCAAGCTCAACCGCACGCAGTTGCTGATGGCGAAGGCGACCTACGTCCTGCCGTGCCTCGGCCGGACCGAACTCGACATGCAGGCCACCGGCCAGCAATCGGTCACGGTCGAGGATTCGATGTCGATGGTCCACGCCTCGCGCGGCTTCCTGATGCCGCCAGGCGACAACGTGAAGTCGGAGATCTGGATCGTCGGCGAGATCGCCAAGGCGACCTTCGCTGCCAAGGGCCGTGCGCCGATCGAGATCGACTGGGACGCCTATGTCGGCGATTACAGCCTGATCCGCGACAAGATCGAGGCGGTCTTCCCCGCGTTCGCCGACTACAACGCACGTATCCGCAAGCCGGGCGGCTTCCACCTGCCGAACTCGGCAGCGATGCGCGAGTGGAAGACGGACAGCGGCAAGGCGAACTTCATCGTCGCCAAGGGCGTCGAGGAGGACGAGACCGCAGGCGATCCGACCGTGCTGCGGCTCACCACGCTGCGCGCGCACGATCAGTACAACACCACCGTCTACAGCCTCGACGATCGCTATCGTGGCGTATTCGGGCGCCGCGACATCCTGTTCATGAACGAGCGCGACATGGCACGGCTCGGGCACAAGGAGGGCGACGTCGTCGACATCGCCACCGCGCTCCAGTTCGCGCGGCCCGACCGCGTCGTGCAGAAGCTGATGCTGGTCCGCTACGCGCTGCCCGATGGCTGTGTCGCCTCCTATTACCCCGAAACGCAGCCGCTGATCGCGCTCGAGGATCACGATCCGCAGAGCTTCACCCCGTCCTATAAATCCATTCCGGTGACCGTCCGTCCCGCGGCGGCCGACATGGGTTCGGATCGCGGCGTGGTGCGCGCGGGGATCGTCGGCCACGAGAGCAAAGTCCCCGCATGAGCACCGGTTATTCGTCGACGATCGACACCTACGCGACCCTTGCGGCGACCAAGGCGGAGGCGTTGCGGCGCTCTCCCGCCGGGTTCTTTGCAGGCGCGATCCTCGCGGGCACGTATATCGGCATCGCGATGATCCTCGCGATCAGCACCGGGGCGGGGCTCGAACCGGGCGTGCGCCCGCTGGTGATGGGCGCGACCTTCGGGCTCGGGCTGATCCTGACGGTATTCGCAGGCGCCGAGCTGTTCACTGGCTATGTGATGTACCTGGGCTTCGGCTTGGCAAAGCGGACGATCACCGTCGCGGACGCCGTGAAGCTGACCATCGTTGTATGGGTCGGTAACCTGATCGGTGGATTAGTCCTGTCGGCAGTGTTCGCGGCTGGCGGCGGCGGCGCGGTGTTTGCCAACGCGGACACGATGTTCCACGCCTATGTCCAGCACAAGGTCGAGGCGAGCGCGGTCGCCCTGCTGGCGCGTGCGATCCTCTGCAACTGGCTGGTGTGCCTGGCGATCTGGACCGCGGCGCGGATGACGGGTGACGCCGCGAAGTGCATCGCGATGGCGTGGATACTGCTCGCCTTCGTCGCGGCCGGGTTCGAGCATTCGGTCGCCAACATGACCGCATTGACGCTCGGGCTGATGGTGCCGAACCCTTCGGTCGACATCGTCGGTATGGTCCGCAATCTCGCAATCGTCAGCGTCGGCAACATCATCGGCGGGTTGGTGTTCGTCGTCGGCGGCTACCTCGCGGCGGCAAAGACCGACGCGGTTCTCGACCCGAAATAAGCTACCCTCCGCCTGGCCGCATCACCCGCGGCTAGGCGAAGACGTCCCACGGATCGTTGACCACCAGGATCGCGTCGCTGCGCGCGAGCGCGAGCAGCGTCAGGCCGTGCTCGCGTGCATGATCGATCGCCAGGCTGGTCGGGGCAGAGATCCCCACCAGCATCGGCGCCCCGGCGATCAGCGCCTTGTCGACCATCTCGAAACTGATCCGCGACGTGACGAGGATGAAGCTGTCGATCGGCTGCCCCGTGATCGCGATGCCGCCGACGAGCTTGTCGAGCGCATTGTGACGGCCGACGTCTTCATACGCCGCAACGATCCGACCCTCGCGATCGCACGCAGCAGCAGCATGGATCGCGCCCGTAGCCGCGTTCAGAGGCTGGTGAGCGCGTAACCCGCCCAGCGCGGCGAACAGCGCGTCTACCGGCGTATCGGGCTTTTGCGGCGTCCTAGGGACGGGTTTGCGGAGCTGTTCGAGCCCGGAGATGCCGCACAACCCGCAACTCGTGTCGCTGGTCCGATGGCGGACGCGGTCGTGAATGCGGCCCTTGCAGTGATCGGACAGCCCGACACGGACGATCCAGCCCGCCTCCGCCTCGAAGATATCGATGTCGCGCACGTCGTCCGCGCTGTCCGCGAGCCGCTCGGTCAACAGGAAGCCGGTCGTGAACTCGGCCAAGTCGGCCGGCGTCATCATCATCACCGCATAGCCCAGCCCGTCGATCTCGATCGCGACCGGGACTTCGACGGCGATAGCGCGCTCGCCAACGGAAATCGAATCAGGCCGCAGGATCTTGATCGCTTCGTTGCGCGACGTGGTCATAGGGTCTCAAGATCCTGCGGCGTGTTGACGTTCGGGATAGGCGCACCCGCCGGGATCGGGATAGCCCCGATCGCCTCCGCCCAACCGCGCACCGATCGCCGCGGGACGGTCTCGATATGGGTCAGCAAATTGCCGAGCAAACCCGCCTCCCAATGCCCGAGCACCGGAGCGTCGGGGCAATAGGCGGAAGCACGTCGGGACAGCGCCGTCAGCAACCCGTCCGGCAACCACGGCATGTCGCATGCGATCGTTAGCACCGACGTGAACCCGTGCAAGGCCGCGTAACCGAGCGCGCCGGCGATGCCCCCCAATGGCCCAATATGTGCCCTCGGCAGGTCGGGGATCGCCCCATCCCGCCCCGCGATCACCGCGGCCTCGACATGAGGCGCAAGCAGTGCCCGCGCATGCTCAGCCAACGCACGCCCGTCCAACACCGCCATCGCCTTGTCGGACCCGAACCGCGACGACCGTCCGCCCGCCAGTACGACGCCGAGAATGCGCTGCTCGGTCAGCGCGTCTTCTCGATCCGCACCGGCACAGATTTCGCCGCCGGAACATGGCTTTCGCGGGCATGGTGAGCAACCGGTATGAGCAAATTGCACTCCGGATAGTACGCGCCGAGGCAGCCCTCAGGGATCGCGTATTCGACCACGCGCAGCTTGTTCAGGCGGCGATCCGAGTTATCGCCTGCGTCACCGACCAGATCGACGTCGTCGCCGTCGGTGATCCCCATCCGGATCATGTCGCTGCGGTTCATGAAGACGATGTCGCGCGTGCCCTTCACGCCGCGGAAACGGTCGTGATAGCCATAGACGGTCGTGTTGAACTGGTCGTTCGACCGCAGCGTCATCAGCCGGAAGCGGCCCTCCGCCTCCTCGAACCCGGTCACGTTCAGCGCCTGCGGAACGTTGATCTCCGCCTTGCCGCTCTTCGTCTTCCATTCGCGATGCGCCGCCGGCACGCCCTTCCAGAAGCCACCGGGCGTGAACATCTGGTCGTTGAAGTTCTTGAACAGGTCCGGATACGTCACCTCGATCGCATCGCGAACGCGCGCATAATCGCGCACCCACGCATCCCAATCGAGCTTCGGATTGGGCGCCAGCGTCGCCTTCGCGATACCCGCGACGATCGCCGGTTCGGACAGCAGCGTCTCGGCGGCAGGCGTTGCCTTGCCCTTCGACCCGTAGATCTGGCTGAACGAATCCTCGATCGACACGCTCTGCGGCCCGGTGCCCTGCATGTCGGTCTCGATCCGGCCGAGGCACGGGAGCAGGTACGACGTCTCACCCGGCAGCAAATGCGAGCGGTTGAGCTTCGTCGCGATATGCACCGTCAGGTCGAGTGCACGCCATTTCGGCTCCATCCGCGCATGATCGGGGATCGCCCGCACGAAATTGCCACCAAGACCGACGAACGCCTGCGCGCTGCCGTCGAGGACCGCCTCGCACGCCTCGACCGTATCCCAACCCTTCTCGCGCGGCGGCTCGAACCCATATTGCTCGGCAAGCTTGTCGAGCGGCGCGAGTTCGGGCTTCTCGGTGATGCCGACGGTCCGCTGGCCCTGCACGTTCGAATGACCACGAACCGGCCCCATGCCTGCGCCCGGCTTGCCGATGTTGCCGCGGAGCAGCATCAAGTTGACGAGCATGTGGACGTTGTCGATCCCGCCGACATGCTGCGTCAGCCCCATGCCGTACACCGCGATAACCGCCTTCGACTTGGCATAGACCTTCGCCGCTGCCTCGATCTCGGTGCGGGGCAGGCCGCTTTCATGCTCGATCGTCGCCCATTCGGTCCCGCGTGCGACATTGGCGAACGCCTCGAACCCGGTCGTGTGCTCGGCGAGGAACGCGTGGTCGAGCACGGGCAGGCCGTTGATCCGCTTGGCGTTGTCGTCAGCCTCGATCAGATATTTGCACATCCCCATGATCGCGCCGACGTCGCCGCCGGTCTTCAGCTGGTGGTATTGCGAGGCGATCGGCGTCGACTTGCCCGTCACCATCTCGATCGGGTTCTGCGGATCCTGGAATTTCTCCAGACCGCGCTCCTTGAGGGGATTGAACACGACGATCTCGACGCCACGCTTCGCACAATCGCGCAGCGGATGCAGGAACCGCGGGCTGTTCACGCCGGGGTTCTGGCCGAAATAGAAGATCGCGTCGCACTTCTCATAGTCCGACAGGTGGATCGTGCCGACCGCCGAACCGATCGCCGACTTCAACCCGACCGAGGTCGTCTCGTGGCACATGTTCGAGCTGTCGGGCAGGTTCTGGCTGCCATACATCCGCGCGAGCAGGCTATACATGTACGACGTCTCAAGGCTGGCGCGACCCGACGCGTAGAAGATGACCTTGGTCGGATCATACGTCTTCAATTTGGCGCCAATTCCCGCGAACGCCTCGTCCCAGCTGCACGCCGCATACTTATCGGTCGCGGCATCATACTTCAGCGGGTGCGTGAGCCGCCCGGCTTGTTCAAGATCGTAATCCTTCCAGCCGACCAGCTCGCTGACCGTATGCTGCTCGAAGAACGCAGGCGTCACCCGGAACGAGGTCAGCTCCCACGCCGTCGCCTTCGCGCCATTCTCGCAGAACTCCGCGACGTGCGGATGCGCCGGCTTGCCCCACGCGCAACTGACGCACGCAAAGCCATCCGGCTTGTTCTGCCGGGCGAGTTCGCGGATCACTTCCGGGCCGACCTTCTCGCGCGCGGAAATCTCGACGAGCGACTTCATCGAGCCCCAGCCGCCTGCTGGTGCCGTGTAATCCTCGATCTCTACGGTCCGGTCGTCGCTCATGCTCATCTCCGATTTTATCGTCCAACGCAGTGGCAAAGCTTTCGATGCAGGCGGCACAGATTTACCGGCGGTTCAAATCCGGCCGCGCATCCCCTAGATGCAATCTCGAATCTCCAAGGCCAGAACCTTCAAGGAATGCCGATGACGACGCACACGACCCGCATGCTTATCCTCGGCTCGGGCCCCGCCGGGCTCTCCGCCGCGATCTATGGGGCGCGTGCCGGGATGGCGCCGATCGTCGTGCAGGGCATCCAGCCCGGCGGCCAGCTGACCACGACCACCGACGTCGAGAATTATCCCGGCTTCAAGGACGTGATCCAGGGCCCGTGGCTGATGGAGCAGATGCAGGCACAGGCCGAGCATGTCGGCACGCGGATGATGTGGGACACCGTCACGCAGGTCGACCTGACCAGCCGCCCGTTCCGCCTGATCGGCGACAGTGGCGACGTGTATGAGGGCGACACGCTGGTGATCGCGACCGGCGCGCAGGCCAAGTGGCTCGGGATCGACAGCGAGGAGCCGATGAAGGGCAAGGGCGTCAGCGCCTGCGCGACCTGCGACGGCTTCTTCTACCGCGGCAAGAAGGTTGCTGTCATCGGCGGCGGCAACACCGCGGTCGAGGAAGCTCTGTACCTCACCAACCATTCGCCCGACGTGACGCTGATCCACCGCCGCGATTCGCTGCGGTCGGAGAAGATCCTCCAGGAGCGGCTTTTCGCACACAAGGGCGTGACGGTGCTCTGGAACAAGGAGGTCCGCGAGTTCGTCGATGGCGGCGGCAATGCAGGCCTGGTCGCGCTTGAGCTCGAGGACACGGTGACGGGCGAGCGCTCGCGGCTTGCGGTTGACGGCGGGTTCGTGGCGATCGGGCATCATCCGGCGACCGAGCTGTTCCGCGGCCATATCGATCTCGATTCGGACGGGTATATCTCGGTCGAGACCGGGTCGACCCGGACTAGTGTCGAGGGTGTGTTCGCGTGCGGCGACGTCGCGGACAAGGTGTACCGGCAGGCGGTGACGGCGGCGGGGACGGGCTGCATGGCGGCGCTGGACGCCGAGCGCTTCCTCGCGGCGGCCGAGTTTGCGGAGCTGGCCGAAGCCGCGGAATAACGCCCGCGTCCTTCGTCATCGTCATCGTCATCGTCATCCTGACGAAAGTCAGGATACAGGTTTCCAAACGATAGCGGTTATGGCTCTGGTCCTGCGTTCATCAGGACCCGAGCAGCTACTCGTGCGCCATCCCGTCGACGATCGCGGCGTGGAGCGCTGCGGCGTTCTCCGCCCCGGCAAAACTATGTGACGCCGTGTCGAACCGCTTCACTTTCGCGCCACCGCGATACCGTGCAGCAAAGGCGATCGCGGTCGCGTCGCCCGTCGCAAGGACGATGGCGGCGTCGTCTCGCCAGCCGTCAAGTGCGGTCAAGACGCTGGTCGCTAGTAAAGCACGCTCTTCAGCCTTGGCGGTCACAACCCTCTTCAAGCCTCGGAGAAGTTTGGTAAAGCTGACCTGTCCTGTCAGCGCGCGTCGCCAGGTTGCGGGGTCGCGAAGCGCGCTGCGATAGCGGGCGCTGATCGCGTCGGCCGGGGGCAGGTCGTCGATCGGTTGCACGACCCAGGGGTTGGCGACGATGATCCGGTCGATCCCCGCCGATCGTCCGAACAGCGCGAGCGTGCTGGCCGCGTCGCAATTGCCGAAGCCGACCAACCGGCTGACCTTAGGCGCCGAGCGGCGGAACGCGGCGGCGGCTGCGATCAGGTCAGGTTCTGCGCTGAGGAAGCCGTTATTTTCGCCCGTCGAGTCTCCCACGCCGCGGCGGTCGTAACGGAACACGGGTATGCCAGCGGCGGCCAGTCGATGCGCCAGCATCGCCATGCCGCGATGGGCACCGCTGCGAATTTCATTGCCGCCAGACACGATGAGTAGCCCTGTCGACCCGTCTGCCTCGTCCAGCGTCGCGGCAAGGGTTTCGCCTTCGCAGGGGAACGCGATCAGCGTTCGCACGATGCGATCCAGTGCGAGATATCGTCGGCAAGTATCTGAGCCAGCGCAGTATCATTGTCTGGCTCTGAGCGGCGCCACAGGGGCGCTGCCGCATATTTCACGTCTGCGTCGCGCGGGTCGGACTCGAGCCGGATACCTCGCACGGGACCCGTTCCAACAAAGGGTGCGGCGTCGCGGAGGTCGGCCAGCATTTCGCGGGACAGCGTGTTGCCCGCATAGTCGATGTCGCTAGCGCGAGCGGAGCGAGAGGCCACTCGCACGCGGTCCAGTTCACGCAACAGGTCTTCGCCCGTTTGCGGGGACAGCTGCCATCGTCCGGCGAGGGCCGCGTCGGTATCGAAGAGCGCGCCGCTTCTTATCGAAATGCCGTAAGTGTTCCGGCCAAGTCGCTGAGCAAGCTCGGCATAGGCTGTCCGCTGGTCGCGGAGTCGCGCTTCGCCGGTGACGACGATGCTCTCGCCGGTGCCCGGGAGATCGGGGAGCACGCTGCCGATCCCATGATCCGCAAGTTCGTGCAAAATCGTGACGAGGAACTGGCGGGTCCGGTTCGCTTCCTCGAACAGCGGGAGGGCGGCGATGACGATCGGGCCGGCATCCGGGCCGAACCGCAGCATCGCTTCGCGGCCGCCGCTCCAGTCATAGGTGTCAAAGCGCAGGCCGGTCATCCCGGGTGAGGCTAGACCCCCCGTTAAAGCTAGACCAGTGCCTTGCTGGCAGCAAACTGGACGAGCGCGCCGAACGTCTCGAGCATCTCGCCGTCGATCTCGTCGTCCTCGATCAGGATGCCGAGCCGGTCTTCGAGCTCGGTCAGCACACTCGCCACCGCCATCGAATCGAGTTCTGGCAGCGCGCCGAACAGCGGTGTGTCGGCTGTGAACGCGGCGACACGGTCCGCGCTCAGACCGAGGATATCGGCGAGGACGGCGCGTACCGTCGTTTCGACTTGGGAAGTGCCTTCGAAGATCACGAGCATCGCCTGAACGGTTAGGAACCCGGCCCCGCTAGCGTGTGGGGGTGAATTCGGCAACGGGTTCGCGCTAAAGGGGGCTTGGCGCTATTAGGGCGTCATGATCGCGCTCGACCCCAAGCCGTACCCTATCGACCACATCGCGCTGCGTGGTGCGCCGGATGCCTTCGCGCTGGTCGACAAGGCGGGCACGATGACGTTTACCGAGCTTGAGGCAAGGGTCGGTGCATTGGCGGGGTGGCTCGCTGGCCGGGGGCTGTCGGCCGGCGACCGCGTCGCGACGTGGCTACCGAAGACGCGCGTCGCCTGCTTAATGCCGCTCGCAGTGGCGCGAGCGGGTTTGGTGCATGTCCCGGTAAACCCACTGCTCCGGCGAGCGCAGGTCGCACATATCCTGGCAGACAGCGGCGCTCGCCTACTGGTGACCCAAACCGTGCGGGCCGGGACGCTAGACGATGGCGACGTACCGGATGCCTGCGCGATCGTAGACGAGACGGATCTTCTTTCTCTGTTCTCTTGCGAACGCGGGGGCCCAGGATTGCAGAACGCGACGCCCGTGATTGCTGGCCCCCCGCCTTCGCGGGGGAACGGAATGTTGGCTCCATCCGACGCCGACCCCGATACCCTGGCCGCGATCCTCTACACGTCCGGCTCCACCGGCCCGCCCAAGGGCGTGATGCTAAGCCACGCCAACCTGTGGCTCGGCGCGATCTCTGTCGCGCACTATCTGAAGCTGGAGCCTGAAGATCGCGTGCTCGGCGTACTGCCCTTGTCGTTCGACTACGGCCAGAACCAGCTATTCTCGACATGGGCAGCCGGCGGGTCGGTAGCGCCGCTCGACTACCTCGTCGCACGCGACGTGGTGAAGGCGGTCGAGCGGGTCGAGGCGACGACCTTGGCGGGCGTGCCGCCTCTTTGGGTGCAGTTGCTGGAAGCGGAGTGGCCGGCGGAGACGGCGGCGTGGTTGAAGCGCCTGACCAACTCGGGCGGCGCACTGACGCCGCGACTCGTGCGGGGTCTGCGAGAGCGGTTCCCGGAAGCGCAGGTGTACGCGATGTACGGGCTAACCGAGGCGTTCCGGTCGACCTATCTCGACCCGGCGCTTATCGATACGCATCCCGACGCGATGGGGCGCGCGATTCCGTTCGCCGAGGTTTCGGTGGTGAAACCCGACGGCACGCGCGCTGCGCCGGGCGAGGCGGGGGAACTCGTGCATTCGGGGCCACTCGTCGCCCAAGGCTATTGGCAGGACGCGGAGCGTACGGCGCAGCGGTTCCGGCCGGCTCCCGGTGGCAACGGCATGGCGGTCTGGTCGGGGGATACCGTCGTCGAGGGCGAGGACGGCCTGCTCCGATTCGTCGGCCGCGATGACGAGATGATCAAGAGCGCGGGGAACCGGATCAGTCCGCTTGAGGTCGAGGAGGCTGTGCTGGCGGGAGGCGAAGCGCGCGAGGCGGTCGCGGTCGGTGTGCCGGACGAGCGGCTGGGTCAGGCGATCGTCGTGATGCTGGCGGGGGATGCGGGCGGAGAGGGGGCGTTGCGGGCCCGGTTGCGGACGGCTTTGCCGAGCTTCATGCAGCCGGGGATATACCTCTGGCGGGACGAATTACCGCGTAATGCCAATGGCAAGCTGGACCGGTCTGCCATCGCGTCGGAGGTAAAAGCTTATTCTCCCGCGAGGGCGGGAGTCCAGTCTGGGCCCCCGCCTTCCCGGGGGAACACGGAAGGGAGCGCGTCATGAAACCGATGGGTGCTCTTCCTCGTGAGTTTGTTGCGCAGTCGGGGGCGCTAACGATCGGCGGTCGGCCTGCCGATGGTTGGGCTGTAGAGGCAGGCGACACGCCCATGTTCGTTTACGACATAGAGATCGTCGCCGCCCGCATCGCACGGTTCCGCGCGGCGATGCCGGCGATCGATCTGCATTACGCCATCAAGGCCAATCCACACGCCGACCTGCTAGCCGCGATCGCCCCGCTGGTCGACGGGCTCGACGTCGCCTCCTCGGGCGAACTCGCGAAGGCTATGATCGTCAAACCCGCCGCGTCGATCAGTTTCGCGGGGCCCGGCAAGCGCGACGACGAACTCGTCGCCGCGATCACCGCCGGCGCCACGCTCAACGTCGAATCGGAAGGCGAGGCCACGCGGGCGTTCGCGATCGGCGACCGCCTCGGCCACACACCGCGCATGGCGGTCCGCGTGAACCCCGATATCGAACTGCGCGGCTCAGGCATGCGAATGGGCGGGCGCGCGTCGCCGTTCGGCGTCGATGCAGTGCGGGCGGCCGCGCTCGTGAAGGCGATTTTAGCAGCGGGTGCGGACTGGCGCGGGTTCCATATCTACGCCGGCAGCCAGGCGCTCGATGCCGGTGCGATCATCGAGACGCAGGCTGCGACGATCGCACTCGCGGCGCGATTGGCAGAAGAGGCGAGCGTCGCCCCACCGCTCGTCAATCTCGGCGGCGGTTTCGGCGTGCCGTACTTCGCCGGCGACGCGGCGCTCGACGTCGAACGGGTCGGCGACGCGCTAGCCGAAGCGCTCGCATCCCGCCCCGCGATCCTCGGCAAAACCCGATACGCGATCGAACTCGGCCGCTGGCTCGTGGCCGAAGCAGGCGTCTACCTCACCCGCGTCATCGACATAAAGCAAAGCCAGGGCGAGACCTTCGTCGTCGTCGACGGCGGCCTCAACCACCAGCTCGCCGCCAGCGGCAATTTCGGCACCGTCGTCCGCCGCAACTACCCGATCGCGGTCGCCGCGCGGATGGGCCACGCGCCGACCGAAACCGTCTCCGTCGTCGGCCCGCTCTGCACCCCGCTCGACCGGCTCGGCGACAAGGTCGCGCTGCCACCCGTCCATGTCGGCGACCTGATCGCGATCTTCATGGCCGGCGCCTACGGGGCGAGCGCCAGCCCGACTGCGTTTCTCGGGCATCCACCGGCGTCCGAGATCGTTACTGGTATATAAGGTGCAGTTGCAGTGCCTTGGCGGGGCATGGTTACGGGGCGCTCCTAACGCTATCTTCACCTGTTACTTGCATAGCGAAGGCTGAGTTAGCCGCCCGTCGGGCAACCGATGGACGGTGCGGCGCCAGGAGAAAGTTACCCATGCGTTCCGGATCTGTATCGAAATCCCTGCTGACCTTAGGCCTCGCCGCGACCACGCTCGGCGCGTGCACGACCGGCAGCACGCCGCCCGCACTGCCGCCCGCCTCGTTCGTCGCGAAGCAGGAATTGCCGGGCGAGGAATATGTGATCGGCCCGCTCGATCAGCTCAACATCTTCGTCTGGCGCAATCCAGAGCTGTCGTCGAAGGTCCAGGTGCGTCCCGACGGCCGGATCACCACGCCGCTGATCAACGACCTGCCTGCGGTCGGCAAGACCCCCGCGATGCTCAGCGACGATATCAAGAAGGCGCTGGGGGCCTATATCAAGGACCCGATCGTTTCGGTCATCGTCGAGAATTTCAGCGGCACCTACAGCCAGCAGGTCCGCATCGTCGGTGCGACCGAGAAGCCCGCGTCGATCCCGTACCGCGCCAACATGACGTTGCTCGATGCGATGATCGCGGTCGGCGGGCTCAGCCAGTATGCGGCGGGCAACAAGGCACGGCTGGTGCGCTACGATCGCGCGACCGGCAAGCAGACCGAGTTCGGGTTGCAGATCAACAACCTACTCAAGAAGGGCGATTCGTCGGCCAACGTCCGGCTCGCGCCGGGCGACGTGATCATCATCCCCGAATCGATGTTCTGAGGCGATCGGGATGAACGGGATCTACGACGAGGTACGGATCGCGCTGCATGCGATCTGGACGCGGCGCTGGCTGGCGCTGGCGGTGGCATGGGGCGTGTGCGTGCTCGGCTGGCTGGTCGTGTCGCAGATCCCGAGCCGCTACGATTCGACCGCCCGCGTATTCGTGCAGATGCAGACGATCCTGCCCTCGGGCATGGACGGCGTGCCACAGGTAGCGCCGATGACGGTCGATACGATCCGCACGACGCTGATCTCCGCGGTGAACCTCGAAAAGGTCGTGCGCGGCACCGATCTCGCGAACACCGTGTCGAGCGACCGCGACGTCGCCGACCGCGTCGCGGCGCTGGCCCCGAACATCAAGATCGTGTCGCAACAGGATAATCTGTTCCAGATCACGACCAGCGCCGCGACCCCGAAACTCGCGCGCCAGATCACGCAGAAGCTGATCGACCTGTTCGTCGAGCAGAATCTCGCCGGCGATCGCTCGAAGACGACGCAGAGCCTGACCTTCCTCGACCAGCAGCTCGCCTCGCGCCAGAAGCAGCTTGCCGACGCCGAGGCCAAGCGCGCCGACTTCCAGAACCGCTATCTCGGCGCTCTGCCCGGCACGGGTTCGGTCAGCGACCGGATCAGCGCCGCGCGGTCGCAGATGTCGCAGGTCGACGGCGATCTCGCCGCCGCGCAGTCGAGCCTTGCCGCGGTCCAGGGCCAGATGGCCGGGACGCCGGCAACGGTCGCAGGGACGGGGGGCGTCGCTGGCGCCGCGGGGCCGGCGCGCGCACGGCTTCAGGCGATCCAGGGTCAGCTCGCCGATGCCCGCGCGCGCGGCTATACTGAGAACCACCCCGACGTGATCGCGCTGAAGAGCCAGCTCGCATCTGCCACCGCGGCCGCGCGCAGCGAGCCGCTGGCAGGCGGCAGTGCAGGGGGCAGCGCGCAGAACCCCCTCTACGCGTCGCTCCAGTCGATGGTCGCGGATCGCACCGCCACGGTCGCCTCGTTGCGGATGCGCCGGAGCCAGTTGCAGGGCGATCTCGACCTGCTCAATTCGAAGCTGTCGGGCGATCCCGAAGTCGCCGCCGAACAGGGCTCGATCGATCGCGATTATCAGGTGCTGAAGGACCAGTACGACGCACTGCTCAAACAGCGTGAGCAGACCGCGATCGTGGGGCAAGCGCAGTCGCAGAGCGATCACGTGAAGTTCAGTGTGATCGATCCGCCGACGATGCCGAGCAAGCCGAGCGCACCGAACAGATTGCTGCTACTCACGGGGGTTCTGATCGCGGGACTCGCGGCGGGAATCGGCGCGGCCTTTGCGATGGGGCAGCTGCGATCCACGTTCGCGACGACCGCGCGGCTCGAAAAGGCGGCAGGCATGCCGGTGATCGGGTCAATCGGCGAGGTGGTGACGCGCGTGCAATCCGGCCAGCGTCGGCACAAGTTGAAGATGTTCCTGGGCGGTACGGCCGCACTGGGCGTCGCCTATGTCCTGTTGCTGGGGGTAGAGATCCTCCAGCGCGGACTGGCGGCATAGGGGGATGACCGTGACGAAGCCTGATCGCGAACCCTCGTTGCTCGAACGAGCGGCCAAGGTGTATGATTTCAACGCGCACGCCCGACTGCGTGGTACCGCCGTGCCGACTCCGCCGCAGGTCGACGCGCCCCCGGTCGCGCCCGTGGTCCCCCCCGTCATCGAGGCGCCGGAACCCGAGTCGCCGAAGCTTGAAACGCAGATCGAAGAGGCGCCCGCTCCGACACCCGCTCCCGTATCCGAGGCCGAGCCGTCGCACGAATTCGTCGATCCCACCTTTCTCGCGATCCCGGAAGAACTGCGCGCACCGGTCGGTGACGAGCTTCCCGACGAATTCTATTTGCCCGACGAAGCATCCGACACCGTGCGGATCGATCGCGGGATGCTGGCCGCGAACGGCATGATCGTCCCCGGTGCGCCCGTCGGCCCGCTTGCCGAGGAATTCCGGCTGATCAAGCGGCAGTTGCTGATCACCGGCGCGCGGATCGCGGAAAGCGGGAGCGCCGACAAGGCGCGCATGATCCTGGTCTGCTCGGCGCGCCCCGGCGACGGCAAGACGTTCTGCGCGATCAACCTCGCGCTCTCGATCGCCGCCGAGCGTGATACCGAAGTGCTGCTGGTCGATGCCGACGTCGCAAAGCCCGATGTCGTCGCGCAGCTCGGCCTCACCGATGGCCCCGGACTGCTCGATGCGCTGGGCGATACGCGGATCGACGTCGAGGATTTCGTCATCCAGACTGACGTACCGCATCTCTCGATCCTGCCTGCCGGGTCCAAGACCAGCATGGATACCGAACTCCTCGCCAGCGCGCGGACCAAGTCGGTGATCGCGCGCCTGCTAGAGGCCAATCCGCGCCGCGTGGTTATCTTCGATTCGCCGCCTGCGCTGGCGGCGTCGCCGGCATCGGTACTGGCGATGCGGGTAGGGCAGGTGATGCTCGTCGTCCGCGCGGACCACACCCCCGAGAACGAACTGCGGGCGGCAGTGAACCTGCTCGACGGGTGCGAGCATATCCAGCTCGTGCTGAATGCCGTGTCGTTCGTCCAGGGCGGTGCGCGGTTCGGCAGCTATTACGGGCATGCGTCGTGATGCGGACACTGCACACTAGGCGGATGAAGCTGGCGTTGATCGCCGGCGGTTGCGTGCTCGCCGCACTGCCCGCCACGCCGGTCGTCGCGCAGGCCGATCTGCCGACGCAACCCGCGCAATCGTCTCGCCGCATCACGATCAATCCGTATGTCGAGGCAAACCAGACGCTGTCCGCCGATCTCAACGGTGGCGACGTGCTGACCTATACCAGCCTCGCCGCTGGCGTCGACGCGGCGGTCCAGACCCAGCGTATCTCGGGCCAAGTCAGCTATCGGTACGAGCATCGATTCGGCTGGGGCGATCGTCTCGGCGACGACGATATCCATTCGGGCCTCGCGCGCGTCGATGCGCGCGTCACGCCGAACCTCACGCTGGAGGCTGCCGGTATCGCCACCCGGTCGCGCTCCGATATCCGCGGCGCGGCGCCGGGCGTTCTCGTCGGCAATGTCAGCAACGTCAGCCAGATCTATTCGGTCTATGCCGGCCCCAGCTTCACCAGCAACGCCGGCCCGGTGACGCTGAACGCGAACTACCGGCTCGGCTATACCAAGGTCGATACGCCGACGTTCGGCGATGCGGGCCTGGGTGGGCAACGGCTCGATTATTACGACGATTCGATCGGCAACACGGTGACCGCCAGCGCCTCGGTGCGCCCCGGTGCGATCGCGCCGTTCGGGCTCACGGTCAGCGGCGCTTACGACCGCGAGACCSCCAGCCAGTTGAAGCAGCGGTACGAGGGCTATTACGGCCGCGGCGACATACTCCAGCCAATCTCGCCCTATGTCGCGCTCACTGCCGGCGTCGGTTACGAGAAGATCGAGACGAGCCAGAAGGATCCGGTCGTCGACGCGACCGGCACGCCCCTGCTCGATCGCGACGGTCGCTTCGTCACCAACGAGGCATCGCCGCGCCGCGTCGCCTACCGCACCGACGGCATCTATTACGACGCCGGCGTCGTCTGGCGGCCCAATCGCCGGACCTCGGTGGAGGGGCATGTCGGGCGCCGCTACGGATCGCTCAGCTACACCGGCACCGCGACCTATCAGGCATCGGACTCCGTCGGCCTCGCGGTCAACGTGTATGACGGCGTGCAGACCTTCGGCCGTCAGCTCCGGACGGGCATCGGCAATTTGCCGACCAGCTTCCTGAGCGGCAACCAGCAGGGTTTCGGCCAGCAGTTCAATGGCTGCGTGTTCGGCTCCACCGGTGCGCAACCGGGCGGCTGCCTCAACGACGTGTTCCAGTCGATCTCGACCGCCAGCTACCGCGCACGCGGGATCGACGGTGTGATCTCGGCGACGCGCGGGCGCTCTACCTGGGGCGCGGGCATCGGCTACGCCAATCGCAAGCTCTATGCGCCGCGACTCGCGCCCGGCTTGGTCGTCGCGGGTCTCGATGATGAAAGCTATTACGGCCAGCTATTCTACACGCGCAGGCTGACCCCGGTTTCCGGCGTCAACGCCGACCTGTTCGTCAATTATTACGACAGCGGCGTCGACGACATCACCGGCGATACCGGCGTGTGGTCTTACGGCGGGACGGGGACATATTTTCATAATTTCGGGCGTCTCGGCACCACCGCGTCGCTCGGGCTTTACAGCTTCAAGGTCGGCGACCTCGACAGCGACTGGTCGGCGCAGGCGCTGATCGGTGCGCGGTACCAGTTCTGAAGGCGAGCAGCTTATGTACGATCAACATTATGGACTGACGGGTCGGCCTTTCCAGCTCACCCCCGATCCCAAATTCTGGTTCGAGACCGCCACCCACCGCAAGGCGATGGCGTATCTCGGCTATGGTCTGGCGCAGGGCGAGGGCTTCATCGTCATCACCGGCGATATCGGCGCGGGCAAGACGACGCTCGTCGGTCACCTGATGGACACGATCGACCTTCAGCGCCTGAACGCGATCAAGCTCGTCTCGACCGCGATCGAGGCGGACGACCTGCTCCGGATCGTCGCTACCGACCTGCAAGTCGATCCGGCTGGGCTGAGCAAGGCCGAACTGCTCACCGCGATCGAGCGCGGGCTGCACGCGGTCGCGCGCACCGGCAAGCGGACGCTGCTGATCGTCGACGAGGCGCAGGCCTTGCCCGTCGATGCGCTCGAAGAGCTGCGGATGCTGTCGAACTTCCAGGCCGGCGGCCACGCGCTGCTGCAGATCGTCCTGCTCGGACAGCCCGAGTTCCGCGATCGCCTCCACGGCTCGGAGCGTCTCGAACAGCTCCGCCAGCGCGTGATCGCGATCCACCATCTCGATCCGATGGAGGAGCATGAAGTCTCCGAGTATCTCGCGCACCGCCTGACGGTGGTCGGCTGGACGGGGAACCCCGATTTTACCGAGGACGCGTTCGCGGCGTTCTTCACCGGGTCGGCGGGTGTGCCGCGTCGTTTGAACCAGCTTGCGGGGCGCGTGATGCTCCATGCGGCGATCGACGACCTCACGGTGATCGACGGCGATACGGTGCGGGCGGTGCAACGTGACCTTGAAGGCGACCTGCCGATGATTGCGCAGGATCGGGGAAAAGGTGCGCATAACGCGCACGAACCGCGCGAACCCGTGTCCACGCCGCGTGCTGACACGCCGAGCACCGATCCTGCGGTCGAGGAGCGGCTCGCTGAACTCGAGGCGCGGGTGGACATGCAGGACAAGGCGCTACGTCGCGTGCTGACGCTGCTGGTCGACTGGGTCGAGGGTGACGATACCAAGCCGGAATACGCGCCGATTCGCGGTGTGGCCGCCTGGCACGATGCTGCCTGAAATGCCTGTTCTCAATGGCATGTCGGTCGATGTTGAGGACTGGTTCCAGGTCGGCGCGTTCGAAAAGGTGATCGACAAGGCCGACTGGGACTCGCTCCAGCCGCGCGTCGAGGCCAACACCGACGCCGTCCTGGCCTTGTTCGCCGAGCGCGACACGAAGGCAACGTTCTTCACTTTAGGCTGGGTAGCCCACCGCTATCCCGCCCTGATCCGCCGCATCGTCAACGCCGGACATGAGGTTGCCAGTCACGGCTGGGACCACCAGCGCGTCTTCACGATGACGCCCGAGTTCTTCCGCGCCGACCTCGTGCGCGCTCGGACGGCGATCGAGGATGCGGCGGGGGCAAAGGTCACCGGTTATCGCGCACCGAGCTTCTCAATCGACCAGCGTACGCCCTGGGCGCATGTCGAACTTGCCGAGGCGGGCTATGCCTATTCCTCCAGCGTCGCGCCGGTGAAGCATGATCATTACGGTTGGCTCGATGCACCGCGTTACGGGTTCAAGCCGCTCGCGGACAGCGCCTTGATCGAAGTCCCGGTAACGGTCGCCAAGTTCGGCGAGCGCAAGCTGGCGACCGGCGGCGGGTTCTTCCGGCTGCTCCCAGCGGCGATCACCGATCTCGCGGTGCGCCAGGTCAATCGCGAAGACCGTCCGGCAATGTTCTACTTCCACCCGTGGGAGATCGATCCGTCACAGCCGCGTGTCGACGCGGCACCGATGCGCTCGAAGATCCGCCATTACTCGCGGCTCGGGGCGATGGCCGGCAAGTTGCGCGGACTGCTTGGCCGGCACGATTGGGGCCGTGTGGACACTGTCGTAGCGCGCGAAGCGGCGCGACTGGCGTGACCGCGCCGATGCCTGTCGGCGTGCGCGAAGTCGATCTTCGCGATCCGGCCGAGTGCGCGTGGATCACGGCGTTCGTCGAGGCCAGCGACGGGGCAACGCCGTTCCACCTGCCCGCCTGGAGCCTCGCGGTGCAGGATGGATGCGGCCAGCGCGCGCATTATCTAGTCTCGGACAGCGGAGGCACGATCGACGGCGTGTTACCGTTGACCGAGATGCGATCGCGGTTGTTCGGGCGCGCGCTGGTGTCGGCCGGGTTCGGCGTCGATGGCGGCGTCTTGGGTGACGCGGTCGAAGCGCTGTCGGCGGCGGCTTGGAACCTTGCGCTGCGGACCGGCTGCCCCTCGGTCGAGTTACGCGGCGGTCCTGCGCCTAGGGGCTGGAATAGCGATGACACGAGTTATCTGGGCTTTATTCGCGATCTGGCCGCGGACGACGATGCGGAACTGCTCGCGATCCCCCGGAAGCAGCGTGCCGAAGTCCGTCGCGCACTCGGCTTCGACCTGGAGATCGTCATTGGCAACGACCGGTCAATGCTGGCCGAGCATTACCGGGTTTATGCGGAGTCGGTTCGCAATCTCGGCACACCGGTCTTCCCGGCCAAGCTTTTCCGTAGCGTTGCGCGCGTGATGGATGCCGATGTTCTAACCGTTCGACACAAGGGCCGCGCGGTCGCCAGCGTCCTGAGCCTGTATCTCAACGGTACGGTCTATCCCTATTGGGGCGGCGGGACCGAAGCCGCGCGCGGACTGCGCGCCAACGACCGAATGTATTTCGCGCTGATGGCGCACGCCCGCGCGCGAGGGTGCACACGGTTCGATTTCGGCCGTTCGAAGACCGGCACGGGGGCGGCGGCGTTCAAGAAGAACTGGGGCTTCACGCCCGAACCGCGGCTCTATGCCAAGCGCGGCAACGGGCCGGCGCGCGAGGTGAACCCGCTGAACCCGAAATACGCGCTGATGGTGCGGACGTGGAAGAAGCTCCCGCTCTGGGCGGCCAATGCAGCAGGACCGTGGATTTCCCGAGGCCTGGGGTGAGCCTGCTCTTCCTGGCGCACCGCGTTCCCTTTCCGCCCGACCGCGGCGACAAGATCCGCAGCTTCCACATTCTCCAGTATCTGGCGAAGCGAACGCCGGTGCATCTTGTGGCGTTCGCTGACGACGAGGCCGACTTCGATCCGCCGGCGGTGTTCACGAATATGCTGGCGAGTTGCACGATCCTGCCGCGCGGGAAGTCGCAGAAGCGTGCGGCGGTCGAAGCACTCGTAGCTGGTAAGCCGGTCTCGTTGACCGCCTTTGCAAGCGCGGCGATGCAGGATGCAGTCGATCGTGTCTTGCCCGAGGTTAGCGGGGTCTACTGCTTCTCCGGCCAGATGGCGCAGTATCTGCCGGTTGGCAGTCCGCCGGTCGTCATGGATTTCGTCGACGTCGATTCGGCCAAGTTCGCTGGTTTTGCCGACGACGCATCGGGGCCGATGCGGTGGATGATGCGCCGCGAGGCTCGGCTGCTCGGCGCGTTCGAGCGTGAGGTGGCGGGCAGGGTGTCGGCCAGCCTGTTCGTCAGCGAGGCCGAAGCGGGGTTGTTCCGGGAGGGTGGGGCAACCGGGCGGATCATCGCGGTCGAGAACGGCATCGATTCGGCGAAGTTCGATCCGACGGCCAGAGACGCCCGCCGATCTGCCCCCCTCCCTGGAAGGGAGGGGTTAGGGGTGGGTCGGCCTGCTTGGGTTACGCCCGGTTGCGTCCGGGGAAGCCAACCCACCCCCAACCCCTCCCTTCCAGGGAGGGGCGCAGAAGCGTTGATCGTCTTCACCGGGCAGATGGATTACCGACCTAATATCGACGCCGTCATCTGGTTCGCGCGCGACAACCTCCCGCTCGTCCGCGAGCGCCACCCCGCTCACTTCGCGATCGTCGGCCGAGCGCCGAGCGCCGCCGTCCAGGCGCTCTCGAGCGATCACGTCACCGTCACCGGCGCAGTCGACGACGTTCGAGGCTGGCTCACCGCCGCGGACGTCTGCGTTGCCCCGCTGAAGCTCGCCCGCGGCATTCAGAACAAGGTGCTTGAGGCGATGGCGATGGCGCGCCCCGTCGTCGCCTCGACGGCCGCGGCCGAGGGCATCGACCATGCCGGCACGATCCATGTCGCCACGACCGCGCAGGAGTTCGCCGACCGCATCTGCGACCTGATCGAAGCCCCCGACACGGCAGTTGCGCTTGGCCAGTCCGCCCGCGCGCAGGTCATCCGCCGCTACGGCTGGGACGCACGCCTCGCGCCGCTGGACGCGCTGCTCGGCCTCCCGGCATGACCGCATGGCGTCGTCACGGCATCGCGCTCGCGGTCGTCGCGGTGCTGATACTCCTGACGTTCCGAAGCGACGTCGCCGATCTCGCGCATATCTGGTGGACCAGCACCACCTTCGGCCACTGCCTCTTCATCGGTCCCGTGATCGTGTGGTTGGTCTGGCAACGCCGTGCCGAGCTGGCGCAACTGACCCCGACCGGCTGGTCGCCTGGCCTCGCGCTCGTCGCGATCGGCGGGTTCGGCTGGCTGATGGGCGATGCAGCCTCGGTCGGGTTCGCGCGCCAGCTGGGGCTCATCATGATGCTGCAAGGCGCGGTCGTGACGATCCTCGGCCCCAACGTCGCGCGCGGGCTGCTTTTTCCGCTCGCGTATGCGTTCTTCCTCGTGCCGTTCGGCGAGGGTCTCGAACCGCCCCTCCAGACCGTCACGGTCGCGATCGTCATGCCGCTGCTCCACCTCGTCGGCGTACCCGCGGTGGTTGACGGCGTGCTGATCCATGCCGGCCGCTATTATTTTGAGGTCGCCGAGGCGTGCTCAGGGGCCAAGTTCGTCATCGCGATGGTCGCGTTTGGGGTGCTCGTCGCCAACCTCTGCTTCGTGTCGTGGAGGCGGCGCGCAGTTTTCCTAGTCGTGTCCGTCGTCGTACCGGTCATAGCCAACGGCCTCCGCGCGTTCGGCACGATCTGGGCGGCGGACCTCACTTCGGTCGAAGCGGCGACCGGGATCGATCATATCGTCTATGGCTGGGTGTTCTTCGCGCTGGTCATGGCGGGCGTGATGGCGATCGGCTGGCGCTGGTTCGACCGCGCACCCGATGATCCCGCGTTCGTTCCGACGAAGCTGCAGGCGACCCCACGCAACCGGACCGATCTCGCCGTTGCGACAGCGTTGGTCTTAGGCACGTTCGCAGTGTTCCCAGCCTGGAGCGCGGCAATCGCCAGGCGCGCACAGCCACTTCCCGCGCATATCGACCTGCCCGAGATCGCCGGCTGGCACCTCGTCCCCGTCAGTACGCGCGCGCCGTGGACGCCCTATTACCCCGGCGCGGACCATTATCTGTTCGGCCGCTACGCCGATGCAGCTGGCGCGCAGGTCGACATGAGCATCGCGGTGTTCGGCAGCGAGCACGAGGGCAAGGAACTGATCGCCTACGGTACCGGCGTCCTGCGGGAGGAAGATCGCTGGGTCCGCGTCGCCGATTTGGCCGATATAGCAGGGGGAAGCGTCATGCGCATCACGGCGCCGGGACCCGTAGAGCGGATCGTCGCGACGTGGTACCGGGTCGGCGACACGACCACGCAGGACGACACGCTGGTGAAGATCGAGACGATGAAAGCGCGGTTGCTCGGGGGGCCGCAACGCGCGGTGGCGATCCACCTGTCGGTCGAGGGCGCCGATGCGCGTCCGATCGCGCGCTTCCTGGCCGCGCTCGGGCCGATCGCGCCGGTCGCCGATCACGCCGCGGGGATGCGCTAGATGTGCGGCATCGCCGGGGTCTTCCACCCCGGCACGCCCAAGCCGGTCGACCCGAACCGCGTGCACGCGATGATCGCCGCGCTGTCGCATCGCGGCCCCGACGGCGACGGCATCTGGACTGCGCCCGGCGTTGGTCTGGGGCATCGCCGCCTGTCGATCATCGACCTCGAAGGCTCGCCGCAGCCGATGTCGGACGGCACGCTCACGATCACCTACAACGGCGAGGTCTATAACTTCGCCGAACTGCGCGACGAACTGACCGCCAAGGGTGCGATCTTCCGGACGTCCGGCGACACCGAAGTCCTGCTGCACGCGTGGCGCGCCTGGGGACCGTCGATGCTCG
Source organism: Sphingomonas sp. Leaf230 (assembly GCF_001421745.1). Classification (GTDB taxonomy): domain Bacteria; phylum Pseudomonadota; class Alphaproteobacteria; order Sphingomonadales; family Sphingomonadaceae; genus Sphingomonas. Next base: position 391,472 of record NZ_LMKW01000001.1, read on the forward strand.
ACCGGCTGAACGGGATGTTCGCGTTCGCGATCCACGACACCGCCGCGCACACGCTGTTCCTCGCGCGCGACCGGATGGGCGTGAAACCGCTCCATTATGTTGAACTGGCCGACGGGTCGCTGGCGTTCGCGTCCGAACTGAAGGGCCTGCTCGCACATCCGCAACTCCGGCGGGTGCCCGATCTCGGCGCGGTCGAGGATTACCTGGCATTCGGGTACGTCCCCGACGATTCCTGCATGCTCGCGGGCGTGAAGAAGCTTGCGGCCGGGCATTTCCTGCTGGTCGAGCGCGGTAAGTCTGTACCGCAGCCGCGCAGATGGTGGGACGTCGACTTCTCGAACCGCGCGACTGGTTCCGCCAAAGCGCTGGGCGAGGAACTGGTCGATCGGATGCGCGCGGGCGTCCGCTCGCGAATGGTCGCGGATGTGCCGCTGGGTGCGTTCCTGTCGGGCGGCGTGGACAGCTCGGCCGTGGTCGCGCTGATGGCGGAGGCCAGCCCGAAGGCGGTCCGCACCTGCACGATCGGGTTCGACGAGGCTGGGCATGACGAGCGCAGCTATGCCGACACCGTCGCGCGGCGTTTTGCGACCGATCACCGCGAGCGCGTCGTCCAGTCTGGTGATTTCGGGCTGATCGATACGCTGGTTGCCAGCTTCGACGAGCCCTTTGCCGATGCCTCCGCGCTCGCCACCTACCAGGTCTGCGCGCTTGCCCGTGAAAGCGTCACCGTCGCGCTGTCCGGGGACGGTGCAGACGAAGCACTCGCCGGATACCGCCGCTACAAGTTCCAGTCGGTCGAGGAGCGAGTCCGCGGCTTGCTGCCGTCGCATCTTCGGGCCGATGTGTTCGGGACGCTCGGCCGCTGGTATCCGAAGGCCGACTGGGCACCGCGGCCATTACGGGCGAAGTCGACGTTGCTCGCGCTCGCGCAAGGTGGCAGCGAGGCGTATGCGCGCTCGGTTGGCGTCACCACGCCCGAACTCCGCGCGCAGCTGTTCAACGCCGACGCTCGCGCGAAGCTCGGTGGGTACCGGGCCGAGGACCGCTATGTCGCGACGATGGCGACCGCGCCCGCCCGCGACGCGATCGACCGCGCGCAATATGCCGACATCAAGCATTGGCTGCCCGGCGACATCCTGACCAAGGTCGACCGCACCAGCATGGCGGTCGGCCTCGAAGCGCGCGAACCGTTGCTCGACCACCGCCTGATCGAGTTCTGCGCGACGCTGCCGGCGAACATGCGGTTGCGGCACGGCGAGGGCAAATGGCTGATGAAGAAGGCGATGGAGCCGTATCTGCCGCGCGACATCCTCTATCGCCAGAAGATGGGCTTCGTGACGCCGATCAGCGCCTGGTTCCGTGGCGCGCTGGCGGGCGAGGCGACCGCGCTCGCCAAGTCGCGCACGCTGGGCGAAACGGGGTGGTTCGATATGGCGACGATCGCGCGGATCGCCGACGAGCACCGGATGGGGCGTGCTGAGCATGGTCGCACGTTGTGGCAGTTCGTGATGCTCGAACGCTCGATGAAGTGGATGTTCGGGTAGCAATCATGCAATCCTCCCTGCCAGGGTGAGGTGGTTGGCACTTGCCAGACGGAGGGGGAGGTACGCGAAACGCTTGTTCCTTGTCCGCCCCCTCCGTCACCTTCGGTGCCACCCCCCCTGGCGGGGGAGGATTGAGACTTAGAACAGCCCTTCGATTAGCCCGTCGTCGTTCAACCGGATCGCCTCCGCTGCCGGCATGCGCGGCAGGCCCGGCATCGTCATGATCTCTCCGCAGATCGCGACCACGAACCCGGCACCCGCCGCGAGCCGGACTTCGCGCACCGGCACGATGTGCCCGGTCGGCGCGCCGAGCAGGGCAGGGTCCGTCGAGAAGCTGTACTGCGTCTTCGCGAGGCAGACGGGCAGATGGCCGTAGCCCGCATCCTCCCAACGCTTCAACTGCGCGAGGACGCTCGGCTCGGCGACCGCGTGCTCGGCGCGGTAAATGCGGCGGGCGACGGTATCGATCTTGTCGAACAGCGACAGCTCGTCGCCATAGATCGGCGCGAACCCGCCCCCGTGCCCGTCGCAAAGCTCGGCGACCGCGTCGGCCAGCTCGACCGCACCGGCGCCACCCTCGGCCCAATGCCGGCACAGGATCGCGCGCGAGCCGTGGTGCGCAGCGGCCTCGACGATCGCGGCGATCTCCGCATCGCTGTCGGTGTAGAAATGGTTGATCGCGACCACGGCGGGAACGCCGAACTGGCGGATGTTCTCGATATGCCGCACGAGATTGACCGCGCCGCGGCGGACGGCGTCGACGTCCTCGCGCCCCAGATCAGCCTTGGCGACGCCACCGTTCATTTTCAGCGCGCGGGCGGTCGCAACGATCACGACCGCGTCGGGGGCCAGCCCCGCCTGGCGGCATTTGATGTCGAAGAACTTCTCCGCGCCGAGGTCCGCGCCGAAGCCCGCCTCGGTCACCACGTAATCGCCGAGTGAGAGTGCGGCCCGCGTTGCGATCACCGAGTTACAGCCATGCGCGATGTTGGCGAACGGCCCGCCGTGAAGGAACGCTGGCGTCCCCTCCAGCGACTGGACGAGGTTCGGCTTGATCGCCTCGGCCAGCAACACAGCCATCGCGCCATCCGCCTTCAGGTCGCGTGCGGTGATCGGCCTGCGGTCCCGCGTGTAGGCGACGACGATGTCGCCCAGTCGCCGCTCCATATCCGCGAGCCCGTCGGCGAGGCAAAGGATCGCCATCACCTCCGACGCGACCGTGATGTCGAAACCCGACTCGCGCGGATAGCCGTTTGCAACGCCACCGATCGACTGGACGATATCGCGCAGCGCCCGGTCGTTCATGTCGAGCACGCGCCGCCAGACCACGCGGCGGACATCGATCTCGAGCGCGTTGCCCCAGTGGATATGGTTGTCGATCATCGCCGCGAGCAGGTTATGGGCCGCCGTGATCGCGTGAAAATCACCGGTGAAGTGGAGGTTGATGTCCTCCATCGGTGCCACCTGAGCACGACCACCACCCGTCGCGCCGCCCTTGGTTCCGAAGCACGGCCCGAGCGAGGGTTCGCGAAGGGCGAGCACGGCTTTGCGTCCGGTATGGCGGAGCGCATCAGCGAGCCCGATCGAGGTCGTAGTCTTGCCTTCGCCTGCCGGGGTTGGATTTATTGCGGTGACGAGGACGAGCTTGCCGTTCGCCGAAGACTTGCGCGCGTTCAGCCATTCTAGCGAAATCTTAGCCTTGTACCGGCCGTAAGGCTCAATCGCGTCGTCTGGAATATGCAGGCTCTCGGCGATGGCGGCGATAGGGCGCAGGGCGACGCTGCGAGCGATAGCGATATCGGTTTCCATGGCGCTGACCTAGCGGGGCCGGGGATGGCTTTCCAGACGATTAGGAGTCCCGAATGCAGAACGGCGCCCGCTTTGTGAAGCGAGCACCGTCTGTAATCCGCCGTCGATAGGACGCCGGATGATTACATCGTCTGCAGTTCGGTGATGTGCGACTGGACGACCGGTACGATCCCGGCTGCAACAGTTTTCAGGCCCGCCACGGTGCCCTTGTCGGCATAGCCTTGCTGCAACGTCAGCGCCTTTGCATGCGCCGCCTTCTGCTGCGTCACGTACAGCCGATCGCGCGCCGTGCCCTTCGCCGCGCGCAGTGCCGCGACGTTCTTCGCGCCCATCGGATCGAGCTTGGGTGGTGCGACCTTCACATGCGCCGCCATCGCCGCCGCCTTCACGTCCTCGGTGCTCTTGGTGTGATCGGTGATCATCATCTGCGCAAAGCTCTTGAGTTTCGGATTAGTGGTCGTCTCGAGCAGGATCTGGCTCGACGTCTTCTCATACAGGTCGCCGGCGCCGGCCTTCATCACATAGGTGGATGCGGGCATCGGTGCCTGTGCAGATACGGCGGCGATCGGCAGCGCGATCAACGCGGCGGCAGTCAGAAATCGTGACATGGTCTTCTCTCTCCTGTTGAAACTGTCGTTCAATCGTTCGCGGTGCCAGGCTCGGCCATCTTGCGGTGCATCTCGGCGAGTACGGCGTTGGGCGTGACGTTGGCGATCGCCGACTGGACCTTGTTCTTCCAGCCCGACACGACCGCGGCCTTGCCGGACATCAGCGCGTCCCAGCCGTCCTTCGCCACGTCCGCCGGATCGCTTTTCTTGGGATCGGTCCCGACATCGGTGTCCATCATGTGCGCACGGTCGAAGAATTCGGTATCGACCGGGCCGGGCATCAGGTTGGTCAGCGTAACGCCGTCTGCGTCCTTGATCTCGTTCTGGATCGCCGCGACGAAGCTGTCGACGAAGCTCTTCGTACCGTTATACACCGCCTGGAACGCACCGGGGATGTAGCCTGCGATCGATCCGGTCACGAGCACCTTGCCTGCGTTGCGCGCGACCATCGGCGGCAACACATTCTGCAACAGATACGCCGTGCCGATGACGTTGGTGTCGACGACCTTGCGCCACTCGGCCAGATCTTGGTCGAGGAACGCCTTGCCGAGCCCGCGCCCGGCATTCGCGCAGACCAGATCGATCGTCCGGCCGTTCGTGGCCGCAAGCAACTGGTCGACGCCTTCGATCGTCGAGAGGTCGGCCTGGAGCGACTGAACATCGGTGCCGAACTGCTTGAAGTCCTGCGCGGCGGCGTCGATCAACGCCTCGTCGGCTACGACCAGTATGTCGTAGCCGTCCTTCGCCGCCAGGGTCGCCAGCTCGAAACCGATACCAGTCGACGCGCCGGTGATGATTGCGAATTTATCAGCCATTGTCAGATATCCTCAGTTGAAGCCGGGCTTGAGCACGACCTTCGTCACTTCGTTCTGGTTGTTCTTGAACATGTCGTAGCCCTTGGGGGCGTCCTCCAGGTCCATGCGGTGCGAGATCAGGAAGGTGGTGTCGATCTTGCCCTCCATGATCGCGTTGAGCAGCGCGGGCATGTAATGCTGGACATGCGTCTGGCCGGTCTTGAGCGTCAGCCCCTTCTCCATGAACGCCCCGAGTGGGAACTTGTCGACGAACCCGCCGTACACTGCAGGCATCGACACCCGCCCGCCCTTGCGACACGCGATGATCGCCTGGCGGATCGAGTGCGTCCGATCGGTGCCGAGGAAGGTCGACGCCTTGATCTGGTCAACGACGTCGTCGACGAAGAAGCCGTGTGCCTCGAGCCCGACGCTGTCGATGACGGCGTCAGGACCGATTCCGCCGGTCATCACCATCAGCGCCTCGTAGACCGCGCTTTCCTCGTAGTTGATCGTCTCGGCGCCGAACTTCTTGGCAAGCTCCAGTCGGTGGGGGAAGTGGTCGATCGCGATGGCTCGTTCGGCGCCCATCAGGAACGCCGACTGCACCGCGAACAGCCCGACCGGACCGCAACCCCAGACCGCGACCGTGTCGCCGGGTTCGATCTGCGCATTCTCCGCCGCCATCCAGCCGGTCGGCAGGATATCGGAGAGGAACAGCACCTTCTCGTCGTCGACGCCGTCGGGAATGACGATCGGCCCGACGTCGCTGAACGGCACGCGGACATATTCCGCCTGTCCGCCGGCATAGCCGCCCGTCATGTGACTATAGCCGAACAACCCGGACATGGGTTGACCGTAGATTTCCTGTGCGATGTCCTGGTTGTCGGCGGGGAGGCCGTTGTCGCACGCCGAATATTGATGCTTGCCGCAGTGGTAGCAGCTGCCACACGCGATCGTGAACGGGACGACGACCTTCTGGCCCTTCTTCAGCGTCGACTTGGCGCCAACCTCGACAACTTCGCCCATGAACTCGTGGCCGAGAATGTCGCCGGCCTGCATCGTCGGGATATAGCCGTCGTACAGATGGAGGTCGGAGCCGCAGATCGCGGTCGCGGTCACCTTGATGATGCAGTCGCGTTGGTTGACGATTTCGGGATCGTCGACCGTATCGACGCGGACGTCGTGCTTACCGTGCCATGCCAGAGCGCGCATCAGGCGAGTTCCTCTTCATGCTGCTTGCGGTTCATCGCGGCAGTCGCGATCTCGCCGGTTTCCATCAACTGCTTGAAACGGCGCAGGTCGCGGCGCGCCTGGATCGCGGGTTCCCGCTGGAACATCTTGGCGATCAGCTTACCAATCACCCCGCCCGGCGGGTCGTACAGGATCGTCGCAATGACCACCGTCCCACGCGCACCGGCATCGCGGAACTCGACACGGCCGCTGTTCGGGACGTCGGCGCCATCCTCCGACGACCATGCGATGACGCTATCCGGCGTTTCGTCCGTAATCGTCGACGTCCACTCGTAGGACTTTCCGGCCGGACCCTTCACGACCCAGTGCGAACGACGCGCATCGAGGACATCGATACGCTCGACATTCTCCATGAACGTCGGAAGGTTCGCAAAATTTCGGAAATAGGCGAACAGCTCGCCGACGGGCCGGTTGATGGTCACGGCGCGCGCTACGATGCTGCTGCCCTTGCCGTCGGCCAAGTCCTGCGTCGCGTCCGCGACGGCATCGCGTCGCTTTGACGCGCTTAACGGAGCATCGTCTCTGGAATCGCTTTCGGTCATGATCGTCTCCAACTGCGAAGCCTGTTCAACAGCGTCGGGAGAATGAATGTTCCGCTGTTTCTCCAATGAATTGCGGGGCGTTAATCTGGATCAGGACGTTCGCACGAACGGTCCTTTTCCGTTGTCACTAAAGTTACAACGGAACAACCGGGCAGCCGTGTTCGTGACATCGCCACGCTGTTAACTCGCCATTACCCGGCTTCGCCGGTGTCAACTTCGCTACAAGGTGATCATCGCAGCAGACGAGGATCGCCCGTGACCTACCAGACGCACATCGCCCAGTTGACCAACCTCATCGCCGACCAGAACGGCACGTGGGACGCGATCTCGCCCGAGTCCGTCGCGCGGATGCGGCTGCAGAACCGGTTCACCACCGGTCTCGACATCGCGCGGTACACGGCGGCGATCATGCGCAAGGACATGGCCGCTTATGACGCGGACCCGGCGAACTACACCCAGTCGCTCGGCTGCTGGCACGGGTTCATCGCGCAGCAGAAGATGATCAGCATCAAGAAGCATTTCGGCACGACCGACCGGCGATATCTGTACCTGTCGGGCTGGATGGTCGCGGCTATGCGGAGCGAATTCGGCCCCTTGCCCGACCAGTCGATGCACGAGAAGACCAGCGTCCCCGCATTGATCGAGGAACTCTACACCTTCCTCCGCCAAGCCGACGCGCGCGAGCTCGGCATGATGTTCCGCGACGTCGATGCCGCGCGCGCCGCCGGCAACGCGATCGAGGAACAGCGGCTGCTCAACGCGATCGAGAACCACCAGACGCACGTCGTGCCGATCATCGCCGACATCGATGCGGGCTTCGGCAATGCTGAGGCGACCTACCTGCTCGCGCGCAAGATGATCGAGGCGGGGGCCTGCGCGCTCCAGATCGAGAACCAGGTCAGCGACGAGAAGCAGTGCGGCCACCAGGACGGCAAGGTCACCGTCCCGCACGAGGACTTCCTCGCGAAGGTCCGCGCGTGCCGCTACGCGTTCCTCGAACTCGGCGTCGAGGACGGCATCATCGTCACGCGCACCGACTCGCTCGGTGCGGGTCTCACCAAGCAGATCGCGGTCAGCAAGGAAGCGGGCGACCTGGGCGACCAATATAACTCGTACCTCGATTGCGAGGAGATCGACTCAGCCACCGCGCAGAACGGCGACGTCATCCTCAACCGCGACGGCAAGCTGCTCCGCCCGAGGCGCCTGCCGTCGAACCTGTTCCAGTTCCGTGCGGGAACGGGGGAGGATCGCTGCGTGATGGACTGCATCGCCTCGCTACAGAGCGGCGCGGACCTGCTGTGGATCGAGACCGAGAAGCCGCATATCGAGCAGATCGCCGGCATGGTCGACCGCATCCGCGAGGTCGTTCCGAACGCAAAGCTCGTCTATAATAACTCGCCGAGCTTCAACTGGACGCTGAACTTCCGCCAACAGGTGTTCGATGCCTGGTCGGCTGCGGGCGAGGACGTATCGACCTATGATCGTGCGCGTTTAATGAGCGTCGATTACGACGGCACTAAGCTCGCTGACGAAGCCGACGAACGCATCCGCACTTTCCAGGCGGATTCGGCCAAGCGTGCGGGGATCTTCCACCACCTGATCACGCTGCCGACGTATCACACGGCCGCGCTTTCGACCGACAATCTCGCGAAACAGTATTTCGGCGACGCGGGGATGCTTGGTTATGTGAAGGGCGTCCAGCGCAAGGAAATCCGCGAGGGGATCGCCTGCGTGAAGCACCAGAACATGTCTGGCTCGGATCTTGGCGACGACCACAAGGAGTATTTCGCGGGTGAGGCGGCTCTGAAGGCTGGCGGCGCGCACAATACGATGAATCAGTTTGCGGCGTGATGCCCAAGCCGGAGCGAAAGCTCCGGCGCGGATCCGGCATCCCGCCCGGCCGGCGGGGCCAAAAGCCCCGTCCGACGACGCGGCTTTGCCGCGGCGCGTAGCCTAGTTTCGATAAGGCTCGCGAAAGCCGATATCCACATCGAGTGATCCTCCCCCGCCAGGGGGAGGTGTCGCCGAAGGTGACGGAGGGGGAGGACACGGAGCAGAGGTCACCTTATCCTCCCCCTCCGTCAGGCAAGTGCCTGCCACCTCCCCCTAGTGGGGGAGGATCGTTTCGTTGCGACCGGCTTTACTCCGCCGGGTCCACCCGGTCCGCCGCAAGCGGTTCCGCCAGCGCCGTCTCACCCAGCGATGCCAGCACAGCCGCCGTCAGCGCATCGAGCCCGTACGGCTTCTCCAGCATGATCGCATCCGTATCGCCTTCGACCGACGCGGTATCACCACTCGCGAAGACGATCCCCACGCCCGGCCGCAGCGCGCGCGCGGTGCGGGCGAAGTCCGGTCCAGAGACGCCGGGGAGGTTGATGTCGGTCACCAGCGCGTCGATCGGCACGGTCTGGAGCGCGGTCATCGCATCCTCCGCGCTCGCCGCGTCGACCACCACGAAGCCGCTGCCTTGCAGCATCTCGGCAGTGTTCGCGCGGATCATCTCGTCGTCCTCGACCAGCAGGACGGTGCGCCGTGCCGACGCGTCCAGCCGTCGATCCGCTTCGATCCGTGCATCGCGGGCGCTCTTGGCGGCAGGCGAGTCGCCGCGTTGCCGATTGGCGAGCACTTCGCGGAATTTCCGTGCCAGCGCCTCGCGTGAATACGGCTTCGACAACAGGTCGACCCCGGCATCGAGCTTGCCGCCGTGCACGATCGAGTTCTCGGTATAGCCCGACGTGAACAGCACCACGAGATTGGGCAGCCGCTCCTTCGCCTGGCGCGCGAGTTCGGGGCTTTTCAGCGTTCCGGGCATCACTACGTCGGTGAACAGGATATCGATCGGCACGCCGCTCTCGACCACATTGAGCGCACTGGCCGCGTCGACCGACTTTAGGACGCTGTAGCCGAGATCGGTCAGCAGCTCGACCACGGTGGTGCGGACCTCGTCGTCGTCCTCGACCACCAGCACCGTCTCCGTGCCGCCACAGATCGGCCCCGCATCGGCGACGACCTCGACGTCCTCGCTCTCCATCGCGCGCGGCAGATAGAGCTTGATCGTCGTGCCTTCGCCGACCTCCGAATAGATCTTCACATGGCCGCCGGACTGTTTGACGAAGCCGTAGACCATCGACAGGCCGAGGCCCGAGCCCTTGCCTTCGCTCTTGGTCGAGAAGAACGGTTCGAACACCTTCTCGATGATTTCCGGGCTCATGCCGCTCCCGGTGTCGGACACTGCGAGCAGGACGTATTGCCCGGCTTCGACCTCCTCGTGGCTGCGCGCATAAGCGTCGTCGAGGTGTGCGTTGCCGAGTTCGATGGTGAGCTTGCCCTGGCCTTCCATCGCATCGCGCGCGTTGATCGCGAGGTTCAGGAGCGCGTTTTCGATCTGCGCAGGGTCGATGAAGGTGTTCCAGAGGCCGCCGCCGACCACGGTCTCGATCTCGACGCCTTCGCCGATCGCGCGCCGCAGCATGTCGTCCATCCCGCGCACGAACCGCGTGACGTTGACGACCTTGGGCTCGAGCGCCTGGCGACGCCCGAACGCGAGCAGCTGCGAGGCGAGCTTCGAGCCGCGTGTGACACCGGCCATCGCGTTGGCGACCCAGCGCTCCGCACGCTCGTTGCCGGCGAGGTTCTTGCCGAGCAGCTGGAGATTGCCCGAGACGACCTGGAGCAGGTTGTTGAAGTCGTGCGCGACGCCGCCGGTGAGCTTGCCGACGGTCTCCATCTTCTGCGATTGCGCGAGCTTGGCTTCGGCCTCGCGGCGTTCGCCGATCTCGGCGATGACGCGCGCCTCGAGCGTCTCGTTGAGCTGGCGGAGCTGATCCTCGGCACGCTCGCGGTGGCGGACCTGGCGGGCGAGCGCTTCGGCCTGTTCGCGCAAGGCGGCCTCGGCGGCGCGCTGATGCGTGATGTCGGTGTGGACGCCGACCCATTCGATGACTTCGCCCGCCGAATCCAGGATCGGCAAGCTGCGGACGGCGAACGTGCGCCATGCCCCGCAATGGCGGCGGACGCGGTGTTCGAACACGAACATCGACTTGTTCAGGACGGCGGCGGTCCACGCCTTGATCGTCGAGGCGACGTCGTCGGGGTGGATCGCGTCGGCCCAGCCGAAATTCTGGTATTCGTCGATCGACTGGCCGGTGAGCGTCGCCCAGCCCGGTTGCTCGCCGATCATCCGGCCGTCGGGGCTGTTGGTCCAGAGCACGCCGTGGACCGCATCCATCGCGGTGCGGAACCGGCCGTTACTGATGCCGAGTGCGGCCTCGCGTTCGGCGCGGTCCTCGACGTCGATGCCGAGCACGTAGATGCCCGCGACCACGCCGTCCGCCTGAATGTGTGGAACATAGCGGAATTCGGAGCGGCGCGAGCGGCCGTCGCGGTGCGGGAAGACGGTCTGCGCGATGAAGCTCTCGCCGGCCAGCGCGCGGTCGAACGACGGGCGGCGATCCTGGTAGACCGCATCGCCAAGTACTTCGCGGACGGACTTGCCGATCATCGACTCGGGCGCGACGCCGAGCCATTCGTCATATTGCGCGTTGGCGAGACGGTAGACGTGGTCGCGGTCGATGTAAGAGATCAGCATCGGCACGGCATCGGTGACTCGGCGCAGTTGGGCTTCGCTGGCGGCGAGACGGTGCTCGGCTTCGACGCGGCCGCTATTGTCGACCATCGTGCACAGGACGCCACCGACAGTCCCGCCCGCGCAGTAGACGGGCGTGTAGAACAGGTCGAGCGTCAGCGTTTCCGGGCCCTCGGGGCGCTGGAACAGGATCGGCTGGTCGCGATAGGCGACGGTCTCGCCACGGAAGCCTGCTTCGAGGACCGCGCGGTTCCAGTCCCACACTTCCGGGAACGCGGTCGCGACCGCGCTGCCGAGCGCGGCCGGGTGGCGGTCTCCTGCGACGGCGCGGTAGCTATCGTTGTAGAGCATGACGTGCTCGGGCCCCCACATCACGACCTTGGCGACGGGGGAGTTGAGGATGTTGGCGAGCGTGACGCGGAGCTCGGCGGGCCACGAGTCGATCGGGCCGAGCGAGGTCGCGCTCCAGTCGCGCTGGCGGACGAGCATCCCGCATTCGCCCCCGCCGATCAGGATTTCCGCTGGTGCGGCCAAGGCGGCGTCGCGGTCGCGCATCTGCTGGAGCGCGGCGCGGACGATGGCGGCGGCGTCGCCATGCCCTCCGCCGGTCAATTCGTCGATGTAACTGCCGAGGTCTGCGGGCAGGGAAATGGTGCGCGACGAGTCTGGCGTTGTCATGCCGGACTAGTGGGTATGCGGCGCGCGCCTGTCAATGATTAGGGGGGGCGGGGAAGCTCTGCCCCTCCCTCATACCACCCCAGCGAAGGCCGGGGCCCAATTGGAAAGGTGGTCGTAACGGCGCGCTGCGCATCGCAATCACCGTCCCCCAATTGGGCCCCGGCCTTCGCCGGGGTGGGCCGGTGAGGGGTAGCCGAACTCAAGCATGTTTCCCCGCGAAGGCGGGGACCCAGACTGGGCTCCCGCCTTCGCGGGAGAACAAGGAAGAGGGGGCCGCCCTGCGACGGCGCCACCTTCCTCGTACTCTCTCGTCGATCAGCCCTCGGTGCGCGGCAGGCCTAGCGGGTTGTCGTGCTTGACTGCCTTCGGCAGCAGCGCGTCCGGCAGGTCCTGGTAGCATACCGGGCGCAGGAAGCGCTCGATCGCCGCGGTACCGACCGAGGTCGTGCGCGGGTCCGACGTTGCGGGGAAAGGCCCACCATGCACCATCGCAGGAGCAACCTCGACGCCGGTCGGCCATCCGTTCGCGAGGATGCGGCCCGCCTTGCGCTCGAGCACCGGCACCAGCGTCGCAGCGTCGGCGTAGTCACCCTCGTCGATCTGCAGCGTGATCGTCAGCTGACCCTCGACCTGTTCGAGAACCTGGCGAACCTCGGCGAGGTCGGCGCAGCGGACGATGATCGAGGCAGCCCCGAACACTTCATGCGACAGCGCAGGGTCGGCGACGAACGCCTTGCCGGTGGTCGAGAACAAAGCTGCACGACCGCGGTTTGCGCCCTCGGCCTCGGTGCCGCGGGCGAGCGTCTCGACCGCATCGTGACCGGCGAGCGCGGCGACGCCCTTGTCATAGCTGGCATGGATGCCGGGGGTCAGCATGACCTGCGGCGCAGCTTCGCCAAGCGCAGCGGCGGCGGCTTCGACGAAGGTGTCGAGGTCTGGACCATCGACCGCGACGACGATGCCGGGGTTGGTGCAGAACTGGCCCGAGCCCATCGTCAGCGAACCGACATAGGCCTTGCCGAGCGCTTCGCCGCGCGCCGCAAGCGCCGCGGGGAACAGGATGACGGGGTTAACGCTGCTCATCTCGGCATAGACCGGGATTGGCTCGGCGCGCGCTGCGGCGAGTGCGACCAGGGCCAAGCCACCGCCGCGCGAGCCGGTGAAGCCGACTGCCTTGATACGCGCGTCCTTGACGAGTGCTGCGCCGAGTTCGTTCGCAGGGCCCTGGACCAGCGAGAACACGCCCTCGGGCAGGCCGCACTTGGCGACCGCAGCCTGGATCGCCTTGCCGACCATCACCGACGTGCCGGGATGCGCGGGGTGGCCCTTGACGACGACCGGGCAACCGGCGGCGAGTGCGGAGGCGGTGTCGCCGCCCGCGACCGAGAAGGCGAGCGGGAAGTTTGACGCACCGAACACCGCGACCGGGCCGACCGCGATGCGGCGCTGGCGCAGGTCCGCGCGGGGGGCGGGCTTACGATCGGGCTGTGCTTCGTCGATGATGACCGAGGCCCAGGTGCCAGCGCGGAGATGCTTGGCGAACAGGCGGAGCTGGCCGGTGGTACGGCCGCGCTCGCCTTCGAGGCGCGGGCGGGGCAGGCCGCTCTCCTGGATCGCACGGGCGACGAGCGGCTCGTGGATCGCCTCGATCTCGTCGGCGATCGTCTCGAGGAATTTCGCGCGCGTTTCGGGATCGGTTTCGCGGAAGGTATCGAACGCTGCTTCGGCGAGCTTGCAGGCTTCCGCGACGTCTTCTTCACTCGAAACGGCAAAGGCGGGTTCGATCTTTGCATCGGTCGACGGGTCGATCGCGAGGAAGGTGACGTCGCTGTCTACGGCGCGCGCGCCGATCGGGAAGGTACCGTCCATGTCAGTTCTCCAAATCAAATCGAGGGACGCGCCGACCGGGGCGGTGGTGCGTCGGGAAGTCGTTGGCCAGGATACGCGCCGACCGTGAAGGTGGCGCTATCACTCCTGGAGCCTTCATCCAATGTGGTGCGAAGGCGGAGCATGTTCCAGTGCGAAGCAACAGTCGTGGACGACAATGTGACATTGAGGTCAAGGATTGAATAGAGCGTACGGCTCAGATCGTATCGCACGCGCTCCCCCTGTCCGTCCCATATCTGCTTGCTGCCCGGTAAGGCAAAACCCGATTGTCCGACTAATCTTGGGAGCGATAACACGCAAGAGCGAACGGCCGCGGCGCGATGTTCTCTGAGTATACGACCACGGTAACTCAGATTACATGCTGATAATATTGCAATCACCTGCTAAAAAGCGCGGCATGAGCCTCGCCACGCGCAAGCCGCGCAACACTTCGGGCCGCAGAAGCGGCGCACCCACCATTTCCGACGTCGCGGTTCTCGCAGGCGTTTCGCCGATGACCGTTTCGCGCGTCATCAATGGGGAAGCGAAGGTCCGAGAGGCGACGCGCGAGGCGGTCAACGTCGCGATCGATACGCTGCGATACGCCCCCAACCGCGCCGCACGCAGCCTGGCCGGCGGCGGGCAGATGCGGATCGGCCTTCTCTACAGCAATCCGAGCGCGGCATATCTGAGCGAGTTCCTGGTCGGCAGCCTCGAACAAGCAAGCCGCAGCGACGTGCAATTGATCGTCGAGAAATGCGACATCGGCGACCATGAGATCGAGGTCGCGCGGCACATGATCGAGAGCGGCATCGACGGCGTCATCTTGCCGCCGCCGCTGTGCGATTCGCGCGCGGTGCTCGACGTGCTGACGGAGGCCGGCGTGCCGACCGTGGTCGTCGCGACCGGGTCCCCACCGGAAGGGTCGGCCGCGGTCACGATCGACGATTTCGAGGCGGCCCGCGCGATGACCGAACACCTTGTTAAGCTGGGTCATTCGCGGATCGGGTTCATCATCGGAAACCCGAACCAGACCGCCAGTCGGCTTCGTCACGAGGGGTATCTCGCGGCGATCGCCGATGCCGGTCTGGCGCCGGATGAGTCGCTGGTGGTGGGCGGCCTGTTTACCTATCGCTCCGGGCTCGACGGTGCCGAGCAATTGCTCGACGCGAAGGATGCGCCCACCGCGATCTTCGCCAGCAACGACGACATGGCTGCGGCGACCGTCGCGGTCGCGCATCGCCGCGGTCTGGACGTGCCGGGCGACCTGACGGTGTGTGGGTTCGACGACAGCGCACTCGCGACGACGATCTGGCCCGAACTGACGACCATCCACCAGCCGATCGCCGATATGTCGCGCGCGGCGGTCGAACTGCTCGTCTCGGCGATTTTCAATCGTCGCAGCGGCGGCAAGGATGCGAACGGCCACGTCGTGCTCGATTACACGCTGGTGCGCCGTCAATCGGACGCCGCACCGCGCCGCCGACCACCGTCGCGCGTTCACCTATAGTGTTTGCAGACGCTTGACCGACCGACGACCGTCGCGGTAGCGCTCCCATGAGATAACAGACCGCGTTCAGGAGAGTTTGCAGTGGACCGTGTACCGGTGAAGCCGTTCCGATCGCGCGACTGGTTCGCCGATCCCGCCCGCTCGGACATGACCGCGCTCTATCTCGAACGCTTCATGAATTACGGGCTGACCCCGGCGGAGTTGCGCTCGGGAAGGCCGATCATCGGCATCGCGCAGTCGGGCAGCGACCTTTCGCCGTGCAACCGCATCCATCTGGAACTCGCCAAGCGAACGCGCGACGGCATCCGCGACGCCGGTGGCATCGCGATGGAGTTTCCAGTCCATCCGATCTTCGAGAATTGCCGGCGGCCGACCGCGGCGCTCGATCGTAACCTGGCGTATCTGGGCCTGGTCGAGACGCTTTACGGCTATCCAATCGACGCGGTCGTGCTGACCACCGGCTGCGACAAGACCACGCCGTCGGGGATCATGGCGGCGTCGACGGTCGATATTCCGGCGATCGTGCTGTCGGGCGGTCCGATGCTCGATGGCTGGCATGACGGCGAACTGGTCGGGTCGGGAACGGTGATCTGGCGTAGTCGGCGCAAGCTGGCGGCGGGCGAGATCGACGAGGAGGAGTTCCTCAACCGCGCTACCGACAGCGCGCCCTCGGCCGGGCATTGCAACACGATGGGCACGGCGTCGACGATGAACGCGGTCGCCGAAGTTCTGGGGCTGTCGTTGACGGGCTGCGCGGCGATTCCGGCGCCGTACCGCGAGCGCGGGCAGATGGCGTACGAGACCGGGCGGCGGATCGTCGACATGGCGTATGAGGACCTCCGCCCGTCGAAGATTCTCACGCGCGACAGCTTCCTGAACGCGATCCGCGTGGTCAGCGCGATCGGTGGGTCGAGCAACGCGCAGCCGCACATCATGGCAATGGCGCAGCATGCCGGCGTGACGCTGTACCCGGAGGACTGGTCGGATCATGGCTACGACCTGCCGTTGCTGGTCAACATGCAGCCGGCGGGCAAGTATCTCGGCGAGCGCTTTCACCGCGCGGGCGGCGTGCCCGCGGTGCTGCACGAGCTGATCGCCGGCGGGAAGCTCGACACGTCGTGCCTGACGGTCACCGGGCGGTCGATCGGCGAGAACATCGCCGGGCGCGAGACGCGCGATCGCGAGATGATCAAGCCGTTCGATGCGCCGATGATGGAGCGTGCAGGCTTTCTGGTGCTCAAGGGCAACCTGTTCGATTTCGGGATCATGAAGACGTCGGTGATCTCGCCGGCGTTTCGCGAGCGGTATCTCTCGACGCCGGGGGCCGAAGATCGCTTCGAGGCGCGGGCGATCGTGTTCGAGGGGTCGGACGATTATCACCACCGGATCAACGATCCTGCGCTCGACATCGACGAGGGCTGTATCCTGGTGATCCGTGGGGCGGGGCCGATCGGGTGGCCGGGTTCGGCGGAAGTCGTGAACATGCAGCCGCCCGACGCGCTGATCCAGCGCGGCGTGCTGGCGCTGCCGACGCTCGGCGACGGGCGCCAGTCGGGGACGTCGGACAGTCCGTCGATCCTGAACGTGTCACCTGAGAGCGCTGTCGGCGGCGGGTTATCGTGGATTCGGACGGGCGATGTGGTCCGGATCGATCTGGTCGCTGGGACCTGCGATGCGCTGGTAGAGCCCGACGAGATCGCGCGACGCAAGGGCGAGGGGCTGCCCCCGGTACCCGAGAGCAATACGCCTTGGGAGGAACTGTACCGCGAAAAGACCGGGCAGCTCGCCGAGGGTGGCGTACTCGACTTCGCGGTGAAGTATCGCGGGATTTCGGCGAAGACGCCTCGGCACAATCACTGAGAGTGCGGGGGGCGGGGCCTGTGCCTCGCCCTTCGTCCTATGACTGATCGGTGTCTCGCGCAGGCGGGTCCCTACGACCGCCTAGCGCTGCGCTATCAGGGGGAACCGGTATGGCTTCCCGCCTCCGGGGGAATGACGGAAGAGATGGCGAGGATGCTGGCAACGTTGCGGCGGACCTTCGCCACTCGTCCCGTCCAGGCCATCTAAACTCGATAGTCCCGCAGAGCCGATCCCTGCCCCCGTTATCCAAGCGGAAGCTCGAATCTTTATGTGACGGGCGTCATCCGCGCTGTGAAATACTCTGGCTTTCGCTGGAGTCACGGAACGCGGCTGGGGAAGGAGAAGGGCTGGGGGCGTCTGACGTTCAGGTCTTCGAGCGGCTTTATCTCGCACCTCCCCGGCGGAGGCCGGGGCCCAGTTGGGGGACGTTGCTAACGGAGGAAGGTCCGCCGTTACTTCCGCCTTGCCAACTGGGCCCCGGCCTCCGCCGGGGTAGTGCTATTGGAGGGAGGTCGTTGGCTGTCTGACTTAATACAGGCCAAGTCCAACTTCGGCATGAGCTATCGGACCTACCCGGACCGCGACCCAAGCCGCGGTCCGGTGGTCGGCTTCACCCCACCATATCTTCCAACTCGCGACCACGCGTTTCCGAAACCATCTTCCAGACGAAGAAGAACGAGACGAACGCGGACAGTGCATAGAAGCCGTAGGTGAGCGACAGGCCGAGCGAGATCGCCATCGTCGGGAAGCTCACCGAGATCGCGAAGTTGGCGAACCACTGCGCGAAGCCCGCGACCGCGAGACCCGAGCCGCGGATCTGCGTCGGGAACATCTCGCCGAGCATCACCCACATGATCGGGCCCCAGCTCAGGTTGAAGAACACGACATACGCATTGGCCGCGATCAGCGCGATCAGGCCGTTGCGATCCGACAGGTGCAGCGAACCCTCGACGATCGCGCCGCTGGCGAAGCAGATCGCGACGATCGCCAGCGCGACGGTCATGCCCGCAGAACCGATCAGCAGGAGCGGCTTGCGGCCGACCTTGTCGACCAAAGCAACCGTGAGCAGGCAGGCGATGATCGACAGCGAGCCCGACAGGATGTTGATGAGCAGCGCATCGCTCTCGCTGAAGCCGACCGACTGCCACAGCACCGAGCCGTAGTAGAACACGATGTTGATGCCGACGAACTGCTGGAAGATCGCGAGGCCGATGCCGGTCCAGACGATCGGGCGGATCTTGCCGCTCGCCTTGTCGATCAGGTCGGACAGCTTGGGGCGGTGCGCGTCGACCGACAGCGAGCCGCGGATCTCGGCGACCTTGCGGGTCGCCTCGGCGGCACCGAACAGGCGCGTGAGGACGACCTGCGCCTCGTCATAGCGGCCCTTGAGCACCAGGAAGCGCGGACTTTCGGGGATCAGGAACAGCGTCGCGAGATAGATCGCGGCAGGGATAACCTGCATCCAGAACATCCAGCGCCATGCCGGATAATCGAGCCAGAACAACGCGGTCGAGGATCCGGCGATGCGCGCGAGATACCAGTTGGCGACGAATGCGCCGGTCAGCCCGGTGATGATCATGATCTGCTGCACGCTCGAAAGCCGGCCGCGGACGTTCGCGGGGACGACTTCGGAGATGTAGACCGGTGCGAGCACGCTGGCGGCACCGATGCCGAGACCGCCGACGATGCGCGCGAGCACGAACATCGTCGCTGAGGTTGCCGCACCCGCTGCGAGCGCGCTGACGATGAACAGCACCGCGGCGATCATCATGACGTTGCGACGGCCGAGATTGTCGGCAAGCCGCCCGGCCATGAATGCGCCGACGGACGAGCCGATCAGGATCGCGCCGACGGTGAAGCCGGTGCCGAGCGACGACAGCGCGAACGTGCTCTCGAGCCCCGCCTGCGTGCCGTTGATGACGCCCGAGTCATAGCCGAACATGAACCCGCCGATGGTCGCGACGATGACGATCATCGCAATCAGTGCTCGGTTCACTTGGGGCGCGGATTCTGCCGCTAAAGTCATTGGTTTTCCTCTCCGTGACGGCGCTCTAACGGCGACGCTTATCGTGAATGGGGTGTCGTAACATTGGTTGCACTAAAGTGTGACGGGTTCGACCGGGACGCCGGGAATGGCGACGCGGAAGGTGAACAGGTTTCCGGCCAGCGGCTGGGCTGCGAGCGCTTCGTCGTCGAGGCCTTTCGCGGCGGTCGTCGCATAGGCGGTGCGACCGTCGGGGCCGCCGAGCGCGATCTTGGTGATGTTCGCGACGGGAAAGCGGACAATGTCGGTGCAGGTGCCGTCCGGCGCGAACCGGCGTGCCGCCCAACCGCCGAAAAACCCGACCCAGACGCCACCTTCGGAATCGCAGATCGCACCATCGGGGTGACCATCGTCGGGGCCGATCGTCAGGAAAAGGCGTGGCTCGCCGACATTACCGTCCGCGTCGATCGGGTAGGCGTCGATCCGCTTGCCGAGCGTGTCGACCGCATACAGCGTGCGGCCGTCGGGCGAGATTGCGGGGCCGTTGGTGATCGCGACGGGCGGGATCTCCGTCTTGGTCAGTTCACCGTCATGCCAGTGATAGACGTGGCCGGTGTGCTCGGATTCCGCATTGTCCATCGTCCCGAACCATACGCGCCCGGTGGGATCGCGCGCGGCATCGTTGAGACGATTGCCGGGAGTCTCGGCGTGAACGACCGCAATCTCGTCGAATGCGCCGGTCGTTGGATCGAACCGGTGGAGAGCGCCACGGACGCCAGCGAGAAACCCGCCATCGTCCGCCGGAATGATCCAGCCGATCTGGTCTGGCGCCTTCCAGGTGTCGAGCGCTCCCGTCGCCGGATCGAACCGGTGGACGCACGGCGACTTGATGTCGACGAACCAGAGCGCGGCGTCGCGCGCGATCCAGATCGGGCCCTCGCCGAGCGTCGCACCGACGTCGCAGATGCTTTCCGCGGTCGTTTCGACGGGAACCTCGTGGCTCATCTCAGCGCCACCCGGCATCGACGAAATAGTCGTGGCCGGTGCACATCCGCGCATCGTCCGACGCGAGGAACAGCACCAGCGCCGCGACGTCCGCCGGCTGCACGCGGGTCTTGAGGCACTGCGCGCCGATGATCTCGGCCTCACCCTCGGGCGTGTACCATTTCAGCTGGCGTGGCGTCTCGACGTTGCCGGGGACGATCGTGTTGACGCGGATGCCGTCGCCGCCGAGATCGCGCGCCATCGCGCGGGTCATGCCCTCGATGCCGGCCTTGGCAGTCTGGTAGATCAGCAGTTCGGGCAACGCGAGATGCCACGAGATCGACCCGAAATTGAGGATCACGCCGCCGCCTGCGCGCTTCATCGACGGCACCACGGCCTGCCCCGCGAAGAACAGGTGGCGCAAATTGGTCGCCATCCGCTCGTCCCAATAGGCGGGCGTGATCTCTTCGATCGTGTGGCGATCGTCGTTCGCGGCATTGTTGATCAGCACGTCGATGCCGCCCAGCCGGTCCTCGATCGTCGCGACGGTCGTCTTCAGCGCATCGACGTCGCGCAGGTCGAGCGGCAGGAATATCGGCGCGGTCGCGACGTCGGGCGTCAGCGTCTCGATCAGCGCTTCCGCGGCGTCCTTGGCCATGTCGACGAACGCCACATGTGCACCCTGGCGCGCGAACGCCTCGACCAGACCGGCGCCGATCCCCGACGCGCCGCCGGTGATCAGGACGCGCTTGCCCTTCAGGCTTGGATAGATCGCCGTCTGGTCGGCCATTTCGGTCTTCTGCAACACGCGCTTACGCCCCTTGATTCTTGGTATGGCCGAGCAGCCCCCGGCTCGCGAGATTGCGCATCAGGTCGCCGATCCCGTAATTCCACGGCGCCGCATCCTTCGACGTGGTCACCGGATTGACCAGCGCGCCGAGCTTCGGGTTCGAGATGGTGACGACATCGCCGACCGCATGCGTGAAGCCGCGGCCCGGCTCGTCGCGGTCCTGCGTCGGCGCGAACAGCGTGCCGAGGAACAGCACGAAGCCGTCCGGATACTGATGCTCGCTCATCGCCTGGCGAACGAGCTCCTCCGGATCCCGGCTGATCTGGTCCATCGAGCTGCTGCCGTCGAGGCGGTAGCCGTCCGCGCCCTCGATCGTCAGCGCGATCTGCGCGGCGCGGACGTCGTCCATGCCGAAATTCTCGTCGAACAGCCGGATGAACGGCCCGATCGAGCAGGACGCGTTGTTGTCCTTGGCCTTGCCGAGCAGGAGCGCCGAGCGCCCCTCGAAATCGCGCAGGTTGACGTCATTGCCGAGCGCCGCGCCGACCGTCTTGCCGGTGCGGTCGACGACCAGCACGACTTCCGGTTCGGGGTTGTTCCAGGTGGAGTCGGAGCGGATGCCGATCTCGCCACCCCAGCCGATCGTCGACAACGTCGGTCCCTTGGTGAAGATCTCCGCATCCGGGCCGATCGCGACCTCGAGATATTGCGACCACATGCCGTCCTCGATCAGCGCGGCCTTCAGTGCAGCGGCTTCGGGCGAACCCGGTACGACCGAGCGGATGCTGCCGCCGACGCGCTCTTCGAGACGGGCACGGACCGCGGTCGCTGCTGACGCGTCACCGCGCGCGCGTTCCTCGATCACGCGTTCGAGCGCGGAGACGGCGAAGGTGACGCCCGATGCCTTGACGACATGGAGATCGATCGGGCTGAGCAGACGGGTCTTGCCCTCAGCCGCTGGCGTCAGGTTCAAGTCGTCGAGAGCGCCGAGATCTGCGCCGGCATCCGTATCGAAATCCCCACCCGCGATCAGATCGGCGACTGTCGGCGCGACGGCGGACATGTCATACACGCGGCCATCGCGAACGATCACGGGCGTCGGACCGTCGCCAAGGTCGATACGACCAAGTAACGCCGCCTTTTCCCAGTCGACGGGCAAAGCCCCCGTCGACGTGAATGCGATCTCCACGATGTCATCCCCTCCGTTTTGTTAGCGGTACCGTATGCTGCGCAGCGTCAGCGTCAAGTCCCCAATGCCGATGTCGCGTCGGTGCCCCGTCATCGACGTCACGACGGTTCAAGTAAATGCGACCGATTAATCATACAATTAAAAAGTGGGACGACGGTGTTCGGCAGCAGATAACTGCGTACGAAAAACCTCACAGTCGCTCTCGCAACCTGGTATCGATATCATAGCGACAAGCTTGCCATTTTGCGCCAGGTCCCGTGGTGGCCCCAAAGCACGGCAAGGGCGGCTTGCGAGTTGGCGCGCCCGGAGGGGTTCGAACCCCCGACCGAGGAGGTAGAAGCTCCTTGCTCTATCCAGCTGAGCTACGGGCGCGCGCTGCGGCGACGACTAGCGCGGATTGTGCGGGCTTGGAACCTCGATCATAACGCCGGGCATGGAAATTGGAACGGATCAGGCGCCCGGGCTCGAACCGATCGACGCGAACGCAGTCGGTGGGGTGCAGTTTCGCTATTTCGACTTCGTGATGGCGGCGTTCGTCACGATCCTGCTGCTGTCGAACGTGATTGGCGCAGGCAAGCGCGCGGTGATCGATCTGCCGTTCATCGGCACGTGGCCGTTCGGCGCAGGCATCCTCTTCTTTCCGGTCAGCTATGTGATCGGCGACGTCCTGACCGAGGTGTACGGCTATGCGTATGCGCGGCGGTGCATATGGGCAGGGTTCGGCGCGATGCTGTTCATGGTGTTCATGTCGGCGGTCGTCGTGGCGTTGCCGCCTGATGCCGGGTGGACGGGCCAGGCCGCGTATGAGTCCGTGTTCGGCCAAGTGCCGCGGATCGTGTTCGCGTCGATCTGCGCGTTCTGGGTGGGGGAGTTCGCCAACAGCTTCGTGCTCGCGCGGATGAAGATCTGGACGCAGGGCCGCATGTTGTGGACGCGGACGATCGGCAGCACGGTGGTGGGGCAGGCTTTCGACAGCCTGATCTTCTATCCGCTCGCGTTTTACGGCGCGCCGGACTGGCCGGTGGAGGCGATGCTGATGGTGATGGTCAGCCAGTTTTTGCTGAAGGTGTCTTGGGAGGTGTTGCTGACGCCGCTGACGTACGTGGCGGTCGGGTGGCTGAAGCGGCGCGAGGGGGTCGATGTTTATGATCGGGGGACGGACTTTTCGCCGTTCCGGACGCGGGTTTGAAGGTGTTGCAACCCTAACGCTTCCGTGACCGTCCCCCTTCCCATCCCCCCGTTCGTGCTGAGCGAAGTCGAAGCATGTGAGACTCAGGCCCTTCGACTTCGCTCAGGGCGAACGGAGGGGGGGGGCGAAGGGGATGGTGACGGAGCTTAGACGCCGACGGCTTCCAACAAGCCCTCGAACAGGCGGCGACCATCCGTGCCACCGTGGGCCGCTTCGATCCGGCGCTCCGGGTGGGGCATCATGCCTAGCACGTTGCCCTTGTCGTTCAGCAAACCGGCGATGTTGCGGGCCGAGCCGTTGACGTTTTCGGCATAGCGGAACGCGACGCGGCCTTCGCCTTCGAGGCGGTCGAGCGTCTCGGTGTCGGCGAAGTAATTGCCGTCATGGTGCGCGACCGGGAATGAGACCTGCTCGCCGGCGGTGTAGCCCGAGGTGAAGGTCGAGCTTGCCGTTTCAACCGTGAGCGCAACGTCGCGACAAACGAAGTTCAGTCCCTCGTTGCGCATCAGCGCGCCGGGCAGGAGCCCCGCTTCGGTCAGCACCTGGAAGCCGTTGCAGACGCCGAGGACCGGCAGGCCCTTGCCCGCCTGCTCGACGACCGCGCGCATGATCGGCGACCGTGCGGCGATCGCGCCGGAGCGCAGGTAATCGCCGTAGGAGAAGCCACCGGGCACCGCGACCAGGCCGACATCGCGCGGCAGGTCCGCGTTGCCGTGCCAGACCATGAGCGGCTTGACGCCGGTCACCGTCTCCAGCGCGACGGCGATGTCGCGGTCGCAGTTGGAGCCGGGAAAGACGATGACCGCGGTCTTCATGCTTTCTCGACCCGGTAATTCTCGATCACCGTGTTGGCGAGCAGCTTACGGCACATGCCGTCGATCGTCGCGTCGTCGGTGTCGTCGGCGACTTCCAGTTCGATCAGCTTGCCCTGGCGGACGTCCTGCACGCCGTCGAAGCCTAGGCTTCCGAGTGCGTGGTGGATCGCCCGGCCCTGCGGATCGAGAACGCCCGGCTTCAATGTCACGAAAACCTTGAGTTTCATTTACTTGCCCCGGTTCTTGCGATGCTTTTCGAGGTCGAGGACGGCGTTGTCGGCACCCTCGGGCAGCAGGCCAAGACGGCGTGCAACCTCTTGATAAGCCTCGACTTCACCACCGAGATCGCGACGGAAGCGATCCTTGTCCATCTTCTCGTTGGTTTCCATGTCCCACAAACGGCAGCCATCGGGGCTGATCTCGTCGGCGAGGATGATGCGGCCGAAATCGTTGTCGAAGATGCGGCCGAATTCGAGCTTGAAGTCGACCAGGCGGATGCCGACGCCGGCGAACAGCCCGCACAGGAAATCGTTCACGCGGATCGCGAGGTCGGCGATGTCGTGCATCTCCTCCTGGCTCGCCCAGCCGAACGCGGCGATGTGTTCGTCGGAGATCATCGGATCGCCGAGCGCATCGTCCTTGTAGTAATATTCGATGATCGTACGGGGCAGCTTGGTGCCCTCCTCGATCCCGAGGCGCGTCGAGATCGAGCCCGCGGCGACATTGCGCACGACGACTTCGATCGGGACGATCTCGACCTGGCGGATCAGCTGCTCGCGCATGTTGAGGCGACGGATGAAGTGCGTCGGCACGCCGATATGATCGAGCAGCGTGAAGATGTGCTCCGAGATCCGGTTGTTGAGCACGCCCTTGCCGTTGATCGTGCCCTTTTTCTGGGCATTGAACGCGGTCGCGTCGTCCTTGAAATACTGGATCAGCGTGCCCGGCTCGGGACCCTCGTAGAGGATCTTGGCCTTGCCTTCGTAGATCTGGCGGCGGCGAGCCATGCGCGGTCCCCTGGAAATCGAGCGATGAAAATCGAGCGGCCCCAGCCTACGCGCTATGTACCGCGAAGCCGAGGCCGGAATAGGCCGCGCCTATAGGCGAAGGGTGCGGGGGGTGCAATCAGGCGTGATCGTTCTCTGCGCGACGGTGGACGCGACCGCGGATCGTACGCCATCCGAAGTAGCCGAGCCCCGCGAGCAAGGCCCAAGGCGCAAGGAAGATCAGTGTGCTGAGTATGGCTGCAATGCCGATCGAGAAAGTGCTCCATGAGCCGGCAATGGAATCTCCTAATCCGGACCTCGGACTACCGGGATCGGCCGCGACCGCATCGTAGCTGATCTCGATCGTCGACATGGCGACGCGTCCGCGAAGTTCGCCGAGCCAGCCCTTGGCCTGATCGATCTCTTCCTGTGCGGCGGCGACGCTGCGTTCGGCCTCGACGAGTTCCGAGACCTTGCCGGTTCGCGTCCTGAGTATCTCCGTCAGGCGTTCGACCAAGAGCGTTCGCTGGCGCAGACGCGCTTCGGTATCGACGATATCCTTCGACACGTCCTCGGCCGCGATCGAACTCGATACCGCGCGACCGCCGGCCTTAGCGACGGTGTCCTGCAATTGTTGGCCGAAGCGGCGGGCAATACTGCTTTGGACGCGCAGTTTTAGCGTGCCGGTCGAAGCCGTACCGTCGCTTTTGCCGCTGTCCAGCGCAAGTACTTGGCATCGGGCGGGACCGAGCCTATCGCACAACGCGACGTGCGTCTGTTCGGCTCGGCCAATCGCGTCGCCGGCAAGCCGGAACGCGTATTTATAGGAATACGCCATTTGCGGGATCGCGACCGCGATCGGTTGCGGCGCGTTCGCCGCGCTCGGTGATTTTGCGGGTTCCTGCGCCGACGGCTCAACGTCGTAGGTGTTCAGCTTCTGTGCCGGCGCTCCGTTTGGTGCCTTGCTACAGGCCATGAGCGACAGGATTACCGCACCAATAACCACGTATCGCATGCCCGCTCTCCCGTTCGTCGGACATACTATCAATGCGATCAGTATTGCGGTCAATCGAGATCAGGTGACGGCAAGTCGTGTCGAGAAGCGTGGGTCCCTCCAACTTCCACTGGTAATGATTTTACATAGTATTTCGCCCGCCCGCCACACATCTTCATGGCTGAGGTACAATGGCGTCAGGCCCAAGCGGAGGATATCGGGGTCGCGGAAGTCGCCGATTACGCCCTGCGCGATGAGGGCCTGGGTAAGCTCGTAGGCGTGCGGGTGGCGGAAGCTGATGTGGCTGCCGCGTTTGGCGGGGTCTCGGGGGCTGACGCAGTCGAGGCCGAGCGCGTCGCCGGCTGCGGCAAGAATATCGAACAATTGGGCGCTCTTGGTGGCAACCAGTTGCTGGTCGATGTCGGCCCAGAGGTCGAGTGCGGTTTCGAGTGCAGCGGTCGAGAGCATGGCGGGGGTACCGGCTAGCCAGCGCTTCATGCCGGGGGCGGGGCGGTAGGCATCCTCGAACGCGAACGGCGCGGCGTGGCCCATCCAGCCGGAGAGCGGGCTGGCGAGCGCGTCCTGCCAGCGATTGGCGACGTAGAGGAACGCGGGCGCGCCGGGGCCGCCGTTGAGGTATTTGTACGTGCAGCCAACGGCGAGGTCGGCGTTCGTGCCGTTCAGGTCGATCGGGACCGCGCCGACGCTGTGGCTCAGGTCCCAGAGCATGAGCGCGCCGGCATCGTGCGCGCGAGCGGTCCAGGCGGCCATGTCGAAGCGGTCGCTGGTCTTGTAGTGCACGTGCGTGAGCAGCAGCACCGCGGTGTCGTCGTCGAGTGCGGCGGCAAGGTCCTCGCGGGCGACGACCTTCAACCGCGCGCCGGGGACGCAGGTGACGGCGCCTTCCGCGATGTGGAGATCGGTGGGGAAGTTGCCGGCCTCGCTGATGACGGTGTGGCGGTCGGGGTTGCTGCGAAGACCTGCGACCAAGGCCTTAAAGAGGTGTGTCGAGGTCGTGTCGCCAATGATAACTTCGTCCTCGCCTGCGCCGATCAGGGGAGCAATCTTCGCACCGATCCGTTGGGGAGCCTCGATCCAACCTTCGTTCCAGCTTCGGATTAGGCGGTCGCCCCATTGACGCGTCGCGACGTCGGCGAGCGCTGCGGGCGTGGCCTTGGGCAGGGCGCCGAGCGAATTACCGTCGAGGTAGATCACGCCCTCCGGCAGCGCGAACTTATCGCGGTACGCAGCGAGCGGGTCGGTCGCGTCGAGCGCGCGGGCGTCTTCGAGGGTCACTGGCTCTTTCCGAAATCGGACAGGATCAGGCGTTTGGCCTCGGCCCAGGCAGGCGTTTCCGGCGCGATCAGTTCGACATGGCCGGTCGCGGGGATGGTGTGGAGCGTCGCGGTGTCGCCGGCAGCTTCGGCCTTGGCGATATAGTCGGTGGCCATGACGAAGGGGATGATTCGGTCTTCACGGCCGTTGACGAGATCCTGCTTCACGCCGAGTGGCAGGAGGCGCGGGACAGACGTGTCTGCGTAGACGTCCGGATGCTGCGGCGTGGGCGCGCCGACCAGTTTCGCGACGACTTCGGTGCCGCAGCCATTGTCGGCGTTGCTCGCGGTGGCTTCGAGATCGGGCAGGCCGCCGAGGCTGACGACGTGGCGGATGCGGAGTGGGTGAGCGGTGTGGAGGGGGCTCGTCGTCGGAAGCTTCGCGCGGGCGGCGAGCCAGAGCGCGAGGTGGCCGCCAGCCGAGTGGCCGATCGCGAGCACGTGGCGCGTGTCCAGGTTGAACGTCTTGGCGCTGACCTTGAGTTGGTCCGCAGCCTTCGCAGCATCCGCGAACGTACCGGGATAGCCGCCGCCGCTCCGGTCGACGCCTCGATAGTCTATGTTCCAGACCGCGACGCCAGCGTTGCGGAGGTCGTCGGCGATCCAGTTCATCAGGCTGCGATCGGCGATGCTCGTCGTCCAGCAGCCGCCATGGACCATCACGACCACCGGGAAGGGCCCCTTGGCCTTGCCCTTGGGGAGCCAAACGTCGACCTTCTGCATCGGGTCGGTACCATAGTCGACGGTCGCGTCAGGCATCGGTTTCGGCCGCTTGGTCAGGTCGTGCCATGTCAACAGCTTAGCCGGCGGCGAAGCAGGTGTTTGCGCCACGACGGGCGTGGACATTGCGGCAAGCGCGAGAAAGGCAAGGCGGATCATAAGGTTGGTGTAGCGGGCTCGATCGACCACGTCATGCGGGCATATCGTCGTGATCGAACGTGCAGGCCGCTTCGTACGTTCATGCTTTGATCGTTTCGTTCGCGGCTGCTATCGCTGCGCGCAATGGCCACCGATTTCAAAGATCCGTTCGACTCCATCGTCGACGCCCCCTTCGACAGCGCGCTGTCCGAGCGGTATCTCGTCTATGCCTTGTCGACGATCACCGCGCGGTCCTTGCCCGACGTGCGTGACGGAATGAAGCCAGTGCATCGGCGGCTGCTGTGGGCGATGCGGCTGCTCAAGCTCGATCCCGCGCAAGGGTACAAGAAGTGCGCGCGCGTCGTCGGCGACGTCATCGGTAAATATCATCCGCACGGCGACCAGTCGGTCTACGACGCGATGGTCCGCTTGGCGCAGTCTTTCGCGATGCGCTATCCGCTGGTCGACGGGCAGGGCAATTTCGGCAACATCGATGGCGATAACGCGGCCGCCTACCGTTATACCGAAGCGCGGCTGACGCAGGTCGCGATCGACCTGATGGACGGGCTCGATGAGGACGCGGTCGCGTATCGTCCGACATACAATGGCGAGGACCACGAGCCCGAGCTTTTCCCCGGGCTGTTCCCAAATTTGCTAGCAAATGGCGCAAGCGGGATCGCGGTCGGCATGGCGACCAGCATACCGCCGCACAACGCAGCCGAACTGCTGGAGGCGGCGATCGTCCTGATCGACACGCCCGACGCGGACGACGCGGCGATCCTGGAGCATGTGAAGGGCCCGGACTTCCCGACCGGCGGACTCGTGGTTGATCCGCCTGCCGTGATCCGCGAATCCTATGCGACCGGGCGCGGCGGGTTCCGCGTCCGCGCGCGCTGGGAGACCGAGCGGGAGAAGGGCGGCGGCTGGCAACTGATCGTCACGGAGATCCCGTACGGCGTTCAGAAGGGCAAGCTGATCGAGCAGATCGCCGACCTCATCAACGCCAAGCGCCTGCCGATCCTCGCCGACGTGCGCGACGAATCGGATACCGAGATCCGCATCGTGCTCGAACCGCGCAGCCGCACGGTCGATCCGCAGATCCTGATGGACGGGCTGTTCCGGCTGACCGATCTCGAGACGCGGATCAGCCTCAACCTGAACGTGCTCGACAAGGATCGCACGCCGCGCGTGATGAGCTTGCGCGAGGCGCTGGCGGCGTGGGTCGATCACCAGTTCGTCGTGCTGCGCCGGCGTACCGAGCACCGTCTGGCGAAGATCGCCGACCGGGTCGAGCTGCTCGACGGCTATCTGATCGCGTACCTCAATCTCGACCGCGTGATCGAGATCATCCGCACCGAGGAAGAGCCGAAAAAGATGATGATCGCCGAGTTCGCGCTGACCGATCGCCAGGCCGAGGCGATCCTCAACATGCGGCTCCGCAGCTTGCGGCGGCTGGAAGAGTTCGAGATCAAGACCGAGCGCGACAAGCTCGACAAGGAGCAGGCGACGCTCGCCGCGTTGCTGGCGGATCCGAAGAAGCAGCGCGCGCGGATGAAGCGTGACATGGCGAAGATCCGTGACCGCTACGGCCTGGAGACCCCGCTCGGCAAACGACGCACGACGATCGAGGAGCACGCGCCGACCCGCGACATCCCGCTCGAGGCGATGATCGAGCGCGAGCCGATCACCGTGATCCTGTCGCAGCGCGGCTGGATCCGGGCGATGAAGGGGCACAACGATCTGGCGAGCCCGGAAGCGCTGAAGTTCAAGGAGGGCGACGGCCCCGCCTATGCGTTCCACGCGCAGACCACCGACAAGCTATTGCTCGCGGCGGAGAACGGGCGGTTCTACACGTTGGCGGCGGACAAGCTGCCAGGCGGGCGCGGGTTCGGCGAGCCGGTGCGCGCGATGATCGACCTCGACGGCAGCATCGGGATCGTCGCGTTGCTGCCCGCGAGCAAGCATCCCAAGCTCTTGGTAGTGGCAACTGACGGGCGCGGCTTCTCGGTCAGTTCGGCGGAAGTCGTCGCCGAGACGCGCAAGGGAAAAACGGTGATGACCCCGCGGCCGGGTGCGCAGTTGAAGATCGTCCGTCCTATTGGCCCCAATGACGATTACGTCGCGGCGATCGGCGACAATCGGAAGATGCTGGTGTTCCCGCTCGCCGAACTGGTGGAAATGACGCGCGGGCAGGGGCTCCAGTTGCAGCGTTACCGCGACGGTGGGCTGGCGGATGCGATCACGTTCACGTTCGCCGAGGGCCTCAGCTGGGCGATGGGCGGCGGCACCGGCCGCACTCGGACCGAATCGGACCTCGGGCCGTGGCGCGCTGCCCGCGGTGCCGCCGGGCGGATGCCGCCGACGGGCTTTCCGCGCGATAATCGATTCGGATAATGGATGAGAAAGGCCCCATTCAGGGTCCTTCAGAGCCTCTTAACGAACCCGCGGTACCGGGGGGGATGCCATCGCCCGCCCTCGAAGAGACTGTAAAGCCGATCGTGACGAGCGATATGATCGCACGCGGGCTTGAACTCGTGGCGATCCCGGCGGTTCACGTCGTGCTGAACGCGGGTCGGATCGAGCTGTTCGCGATGAATCGCGCCTATCGGCTAGCCGGGTTCGGTGTCGTTGCGGAGCGGTCGCGGATGATTGCCGAGCTTGGCGACCAGATCCGCGCATTCCTTGGCTCCCAGCAGATCAGGTCCGACTTCGATTGGGTCCTGGGCGACGAGATCGACTGCCGCCATTACCGCGTCACGATCGCACGATCCGATCCCATATTCCGCGAACGGTGTACGATCAGTTTCATCGACCTGACGTCGCAGGTCCAGACCGAGCGTAGCTTGCGTCGCGAGATGACGACCGACAGCCTGACGGGACTGTTGAACCGGGAAGGGTTCGCGGACCTGATCGAGGAGCTCGAAGACCATACGGTCAGGGCCGTGCTTGCGATCGACCTCGATCGGTTCGGCCGGCTGAACTCGTGCCTTGGCTCGTTGGCGGGAGACGAATTGCTGATCACGGTGGCGCGTAGGATCAAGGGCGCGTTGCGCGCGCGCGACACGCTGGCGCGGATCGGAGGAAATCAATTCGGTATCCTGATATCGATCGACCAGGATCGTGAGGAGGCGCAGGCGCTCGCCGAGCGGATCCACCGGACGTTGCAAACGCCGTTCCGGTTGACCGATTACGAGATCAACGTCGAGTGCTCGGTCGGGATCGCCTTTGGTGCCGATGAGTCCGGCGACAATGTCGATCTGGTCCGCCACGCGCAGTTTGCGGTCAAGCGCGCTAAGGTGAGTGGTCGCGCCGAGTTCTACCAGGTCCAGGATTTCGCGATCGCGCGCGCGCAATTCGGCATGGAGACCGCGCTCCGCCGTGCGATCGAGCACCGCGACCTGCGGCTGGCGTATCAGCCGATCTGCGACCTGGCGACCGGCCGGATCGTGTCGTTCGAAGCGCTGGCGCGCTGGACCGACAAGGATGGCCACGAACATTCGCCTACCGAATTCATCGCGGTCGCCGAGGAATCGGGGTTGATCGTGCCGCTGGGGCGGTGGGCGATCGAGGAAGCGGCGCAGACGCTGGCGCGCTGGGACGCGACGAACGGCGGACCGTGTGGGGTGAGGCTCGCCGTCAACCTGTCGGCGATCCAGTTGCAGCGTGATGCGATCGCCCCGGTGCTGCAGGCGGCGCTGGACTCGACGGGGCTGTCGGGAGATCGGTTCACGCTCGAACTGACCGAGAGCGCGATCGTCTCGGATCCCGACCGGATCGCCGGGACGATGCACGCGCTGAAAGCGCTCGGGACGAACCTGGCGATGGACGATTTCGGTACCGGGTATTCGAACCTCGCCTATCTCCAGAAGCTGCCGATCGACATCCTCAAGATCGACCGAAGCTTCGTGACGGGCATGCTGGCGGACCGCGACAAGGTGTCAATCGTCCGCGCTATCCTCAGTCTGGCGCAGGCACTGGGGATGCGGACGACGGCCGAGGGGGTCGAGACGCATGAACTGTCCCAGACGCTCGCGGCGCTGGGGTGCACGTACGGGCAGGGCTATTTCTACGCGCGACCGCTGGAGCCGGATGCGGCGTATGCGATGATCAACTCTATAACTGCTATGAACTGACTGGCGCCCACGCCGGCTCAATCGGGTTAGGCGGAAACCTCCGCCACCAGTCCGTCGGCAATGACCGCCACGCGCTCGGCGCCCGGAAACCCTTCCGAAATCCACTGCGTCTCGACCCGGCGCAGCGTCGCAGCCACGTCCGGCCCCTTGCGGAGTCCACGTTCGACTAGAGCCCCGCCGGAGAACGGGAACGCAGGCGGTGTCCAGTCCGTGATTGCGGACACGTCTTCGCCAGCGATGAGCAGACGGTCGACCGCGCCGGCCACACCGACACGATAGGCCAAGGCGAGCGGGCCTTCCTCACCCGGCCCCGCAGTGGCTGCCATGAGGCGCTTGCGGTCGACGTTCGACAGCTTCAGCCTCGCTCCAACGGCCTCCGCGGCGGCAGGCGCGATCGCCACAGCGAGGCGGCGGATCGGATTCGGTGCTATGCCAGCGCCCGTCTCTCGCTCGGCTAGCACGCCGAGACGCGCCGCTCCCCCGGCGTCTATCTCGGGCAATACCGCCCGGAAGATGCCGCGTTCAACCATCAGCGCGACTACGGGCACGGCGTTGGCGGCGACCAGCAGCTTCAGGACTTCGCTCGCCACGCGTTCGCGGGACAGCGCCATCAGGTCGTTCGCGCGCGCGGTGCAGGCATCGAGACCGGCTTGGTCGATCGAGGTGCCGAACCGCGCGTGGAAGCGGAAGAAGCGGAGGATGCGGAGGTGATCCTCGGCGATCCGCTGCAACGGGTCGCCGATGAAGCGGACGCGCCGCGCCGCAAGATCGTCGAGGCCGCCGAAATAATCGAAGATCTCGCCGGTCGCGGGATCGGCGTAGAGCGCGTTCATCGTGAAGTCGCGCCGTGCCGCATCCTCGCGCCAGTCGTCGGTATAGGCGATGATCGCGTGGCGGCCGTCGGTCGAGACGTCGCGGCGCAATGTCGTGACTTCGACCGGACCCGCGGGGGTGACTGCCGTGATCGTACCGTGCGCCAGGCCAGTCGGGACCGCCTTGATCCGCGCATCCTGAAGTCGCTCGATCACCTCCTGCGGGGGCAGGCGGGTGGCGATGTCGACATCGGCGACGTCGATCCCGAGCAGCGTATCGCGCACCGCGCCACCGACGAAGCGCGACTCGCCCTCCGCCGCGCCGAGAACCTTAGTCAGTGCGTCCAGGCCATCACGGTCGCGCCACGCCGCAGCCGGGAGTATCAAGACCACCTCAGGCGGCGGGCGAGGTTGACGATCATCGCCGCAGTCGCACCCCAGATGCGGCGCTCGTTCCACATGATCTCGTAATAATGCCGGTCGTGGCCCTGCCATTCGAGCGTCGCCTCGACATGGTTCGCTTCGTCTAGCAGGAACGCGAGCGGGACTTCGAACACGCTGGCGACTTCTGCCTCGCTCGGGGTGAAGATCAGGTCGGGCGGAATGGCGCCGATCACCGGCGTCACCTGGAACCCGGTGACGGTGCGATAACTGTCGGCTTCGCCGATCACCCGGACCTTGTTGCGAGGAAGTGCGATCTCCTCCTCGGCCTCGCGCAGCGCGGCGGTGACGACGTCCTCGCCGGGATCGATCCGACCGCCGGGAAACGCGATCTGGCCGGGGTGGCGGCTCATCGTGTCGGTGCGCTGCGTCAGGATCACGCCGGGATCGGCGCGGTCGGTCACCGCGATCAGCACCGCGG
Source organism: Sphingomonas sp. Leaf230 (assembly GCF_001421745.1). GTDB lineage: Bacteria > Pseudomonadota > Alphaproteobacteria > Sphingomonadales > Sphingomonadaceae > Sphingomonas. The sequence goes on from NZ_LMKW01000001.1 coordinate 425,449, forward strand.
CGGGCAGCAACGTGTCGGCGGCGGTAAGGTCGCCGTCATGCTGGTCGCCGGTAAGCAGGATCATGTGCGACCCGGCGCCCTTTGCCAGCGCCGCGGCCATCCGTTCCGTCAGGCTCATGCAGCGTGCTCCAGCGGGAAGAATGCGCCGTCGCTCCACAGGCCGGCGGGCGTTGCGTCGTCTGCGATCGCGCGCTCGGCGAGTTCGTAATAGACCGAGCGGACGACCAGCGCCTCCATCCCGCCGCGGACGGCGAGATACGGGCGCGGACCGCCATCTCCGTCGGTCGTGTCCTCGACGAAGCGCAGCGGATGCTCCGGACCCGCCGTAACGAGGTCGCCGGTATTGAGCCGGAAGGCGAGCTTCGCATCGCGACCGCTACCCTCGGCCTTCATCTCCACCGCGATGAACGGCGCGTCTTCGACCTCGATATCGAGCTTTTCGACCGGGGTGACGAGGACATGGCTGCCGTCGGGTTCGCGGCGCAGGATCGTCGAGAACAGCCGAACCATCGCCGGGCGGCCGATCGGCGAGCCCTGGTGATACCAGGTGCCGTCGCGCGCGATCCGCATCTCGCTGTCGCCGCAGTGCGTCGGGTTCCATTTCTCGACCGGCGGGAGCTTGGCCTCTTCGACGAGCTTCGCGATTTCGGCGAGACTGAGCGAGGCGATATCGGGGATGGCATCCATGGGCATGGCGGCGGACTAGGCGGGCAGGAGGCGGAGGTAAAGCGGTGGCTTATGCGGATGCGGCGACCGGCATGGTCTCCGCAACGCGCGGGCCTAGCATGCCGGTGCTGTCCGGTACGGCATCGCCGCGCGCGAGCAGGCGGTGGCGCTCGACCGGGCCGGGGGCGGCCCAGCGTGCAGTGCGGTCGGCGGAGAAGCCGAAGAAGCGGCCGTAATAGTCGGGATCGCCGATCAGCATGAGCGCATCGTCGAGCCCCGTGAAGGCAGCCGCATCGAGCGCCTGCGTCATCAGGCGACGACCGATGCCATCGCCTTGATGGTCGGGTACCACGGCGACTGGGCCGACCATGATCAGCTGAAACAGTCTGTCGTCGTCGACCAGCGCAATCGGCCAGCACTGGATCGAGCCAACCAGCACGCCATCCTCGACCGCGGCGAAGCTGAGCGCGGCGACCGGCTTCGTGCCACCGCGGATCGTGTACGCGGTCCGCGTGAACCGATCCGGGCCGAAAGCGGCATCGAGCAGCATCTCGACCGCTGTCGGGTTGATGCTGGCCAGGGGAACGAGAGTGATCAACGGCATCTCCGGCCCGGACTGCGCCGCGTACACGCGGGAAGGGCAGCGCGCTTTAGCCTTGGCGACGCTGAACGCAAGGATAACCGGACCGTCGCTCGGCCGACCCGGCGCGAACGGTGTGACTTTCATCTCGCGGTGCGTCTGCTAGAGGCGCGCAGATGGAAGACAGTCTCCAACTCGAAGTCCACGATCTCGAAGTGCAGGTCCTGACCGGCATCTATTCGGAGGAGACGCACCTGCCGCAGCCGTTGCGGATTTCTCTGACCGTGGACATGGTCTGCCCGAGACACTTCGCGCCGGATACGCCGTTGTCGGCATCCAAGAACTATCTCGACCTGAAGAACGCCGCGACGACCGCGCTGCCGCCCGGCGTGCATTTCACGCTGATCGAGGGCGTTGCGGATCATATCTGCGAGACGTTGTTCTTGCAGGATGCCCGCGTCCTGCGGGTGATGGTCAAGATCGTGAAGCTCGCGATCGCCGAAGCCGACGAGGCAATCGGCGTGACCCTCGTCCGACATCGCCGCTGATCGCATGCTGCTGACGCTGGAGCCGGGCGGGGACATTGCGGCGCTCGTCCGTGGCGCAGTCGGCGAATCGCGGATCGTGTTGATCCCCGCGAACCTCGATCCGCTGACGATGGCGCAGGCGAGGGCGGCGATCGGCCCTCTCGCGATCGAACTGGCGCCAGCGGTTCGCGTGAATGGGGTGGCACCGGCCGAGGCGGCTCGACACGCCGATGTAGACGCCGCGGTCGCGTTTCTCGAGCAGGCGCGCTCCACTACCGGACAATTACTGGTCGTCGGTTAGCCTGCGCGCTTCCGAGGGTGGTTCAGCTTTTCCGAGTCCGTCCGCACGGCCCCAGCGCGGCCACGACGAACGCGTAATCCTCCCGCGCGATCGTCGCATCGGCGGCCTCCAACGATCCCGTGCTGCGGTCCGGCAAGGCCTCCGGCAAGGCGCAGCTCAGCCGGTACCACAGCAGCGTCTCCGGGGCGGGGGGCGCCGCCGATTCATCGACGATTTCGCTCAGCGCAACCGCCCAGCGTGGCTGTTCGCCGGGACGACGCAGCACCGACAGCGAAACCGGGCGTTGGTCAGCGGTCGTCAGGAAGATCTGGGTCTCGCCTTCACCGGGCAGCGCGCCCGGCACGTGAAACGCGTTGCCGATGCCGGTGATGACCGGCGGCGCATCGCTCGCCAGTGCATCGCGGGCGATCTTCCGTGCGCGTGCATCTGCGGTCGGCGTCCAATCCAGCTGCGCGTCGGGCGCGACCAGTTGGACCTGATTCACTGCGCCGGGCACTGGTCTGGCGAAGATCAGCACGCGCGCCTTCTTGAATTTCGGCACCCGGCCGGCTGCGTCGGGCATTACGTCGAGCAGATACCCGATTCGCGGCGGCAGCCCGTCGGCGCCGCGGATCAGCGCGGTGACGTCGACCTCGACATATAGTCTGACATGACCCGCCGCGAGATTTGGTGCCTCGGCCGGCTTGATCTTCGTCGTCGATCGGACAGTCGCGTCGGCGATCACGGGGGCGGAAAGCACCAGGTCGGCGATGTCGGAATATCCAATGCCGCCAGCCGCTTCGCGCTGCACCGCACCCTGCGACGCATCCGTGTTATCGGCGAAAACCCTGGGCGCGGCCGGGGTTTCCTGAGCACTGACAGAAGTTGCCGCGATGATGACGGAGAGGGCCGAAGCCGTAACGTGAAAGAGAAGATTCATGTCTTCAGGCTACGCTACGCAACCTGAACGATACAGAAATAATTCTGCCATCCTGTGGTTGTACGTTTGTTGCGTCCGACAAAGCGTTTGCGTGTCGCAGAACGTGGCGATAGGACTTGCTCACTGTCCCGTGGTTATTCCGGCCAACGGCAGACGCATGTGCCGCGTACCCATTGCGGGCACGTGCGTACGGAGCAGGCAGATTAAGGGAGTGTCGTTTCTGAATGGCCTATACTGACCAAAAGATGTCCGGAGGCAAAATCGTCGCGATCGTGATCGTCGCGCTGATTCATGCGGCCTTGGGCTATGCTTTCGTCACTGGCCTCGCGTACCAGTACGTGAAAAAGGCCCAGGAAAAGATGACGACGTTCGACGTGGAGCCGCCACCGCCGCCGCCTCCGCCCGACGAGCCCCCGCCGCCGCCACCCGACCAGCCAAACCTGCCGCCGCCACCGACTACGGTCGTGACGCCGCCGCCAGTCGTGGTAACGCCGCAGCCAGCGCCCGCGCTGACGACGTCGAGCATCATTCCTCGGTTCCAGCCGACGGCACCGCCGTCGCCGCCCGCACCACCAGCGCCGCCGGCACCGCCGCCGACGCCACGTGTCTCGCAGGCTGCTGGTCTCAAGGGTAACCCAGGGCAGTATTTCGGCGCGGACAATTATCCGCCGTCGGCACAGCGCGAGGGTGCTCAGGGTCGCGTTTCCGCGAAGCTGACGATCGGTACGGATGGTCGCGTGACCGACTGTTCGGTGACGTCGTCCAGCGGCAACACGACGCTGGATGATGCGACCTGCCGGATCTCCAAGGCGAGGGTGCGTTTCACGCCTGCCAAGGACGAGAACGGCAATGCCGTAGGGTCGTCGTACCAGCTGAACATCAGGTGGGTCCTGCCTCAGGAATGATCCATCCTACGTCAACCGCACCAGATAAAATTCAGTCAGAGGACTAAGCGAACATGATCACCACCATTCTTGCAGCGGCAGCGCCCGCCGCAGCCGACGCCAACCCGTACGGCCTGCAAGCCGCACTTCGCGAAGGCGGCCTGATTTCGCAGACCGTGTTCGGCATTCTCGTGCTGATGTCGGTCGTGTCGTTCTACATCCTGTTCTCGAAGCTGTTCGAGCAGCAGAAGATCATCGGCCAGGGCAAGCGCGTCCGTCAGGCCTTCTGGTCGTCGAACAGCCTTCGCGAAGGTTCGGCGAAGCTCGAGAAGAACTCGGCCTACAAGCAGATCGTCGACGATGGTCTGGCCGCTCAGGATCAGCATTCGAAGCTGACCGATCCGGTCGAGGCGCATGACTGGCTGCACGGTTCGCTGGCTCGCTCGGAAGCCGCGATCAACTCGAAGCTGGGTGGCGGTCTCGCCTTCCTCGCGACGGTCGGTTCGGTTTCGCCGTTCATCGGTCTGTTCGGTACTGTTATCGGCATCTACCGCGCGCTCGTGAAGATCGGTGCATCGGGTCAGGCATCGATCGACAAGGTCGCAGGGCCGGTCGGTGAAGCACTGATCATGACCGCCCTCGGTCTGGTCGTCGCGGTTCCTGCCGTGCTGTCGTACAACTGGCTGCAGCGCCGCAACAAGTCGATCGCAGAGGACCTGTCGGCCTTCTCGAACGACGTGCTCGGCTTCCTTGCCTCGAACGGTGCGGTTCGTCCGTCGATCGCAACGGCTGCCAAGCCGGTTTCGGCCAAGCCTGCTACGACGACCACGACTGCCGGCCAGACCGGTGGCGTACCGCGCGCCAACTAAGACGCGAAAGGCGGGGCTGCTGTTCGCAGCGGCCCCGCTTCATTGCCGCCGGCGGTTCCGGTGGCGATCAAATGGATAGGATAGTTCGCACATGGCGATGAGTGTTGGTGGCGATTCCACCGAGAGTTCGATATCGGACATCAATACGACGCCGCTGGTCGACGTCATGCTCGTGCTCCTGATCATCTTCCTGGTGACGACGACTGTCGCGGTCCAGGCTGTGCAGCTGAAGCTGCCGGATGTTCGGTTCGATCCGACGATGACCAAGCCCGAGAACGTCTCGCTGTCGGTGACGTCGGCTGGCGGTCAGTGCCAGGTGTATTGGGGTCTTTCGCCAGTGACTCACGAAGAGTTGCTGCAGCGTGCCGTCGACAAGCTGAAGGCTGAGATCGCACGTCAGGGCGGTGTCAACGCGGCTGGTCTCGAATTGCCCGAGGCTCACATCCGCGGCGACGTGAACGCACCGTATCGCTGCATCGGCGCAACGATCTACACGATGCAGCAGGCTGGGTTCGCCCGCGTCGGCTTCATCTCCGAACCGCCTCCCGGCGGCACCACTGAACGTTGATGGCGAACGCTGATGCCGAACGCTGATGATCGCTCGGACGTATTTAGGAGTAGTATAAGATGGCAATGAGCGGCGGCAAAGAAGATGGCGCGCCGATGATGGAAATGAACATGACGCCGTTGATCGACGTCCTGCTCGTTCTCCTCATCATGTTCATCATCACGATCCCCATTCAGACGCATGCGGTGAAGGTCGACCTTCCGGTCAACAGCAAGAACCAGCCGCAGAACCCGGTCGATCCGCAGAAGAACAAGATCTCGATCGATCCCGCCGGTACGGTCGCGTGGAACGGTTCGCCGGTCGACGAGGTCACGCTGCGCCAGTATCTGGATCAGTCCGCTGGCATGACGCCCGAGCCGGAACTCCACTTCCAGCCCGATCCGGAATCGAAGTATGAAGTGGTCGATCGCACGCTGGCCGTGATCAAGCGGTCCGCGATCACCAAGCTCGGCTTCATCGGCAACGAGCAGTATCGCAACGCCTTCTAAGACGTCCTGCGTACAGTATCGAACGTCCAAAGGGCGGTCCTCCGGGGCCGCCCTTTTTCGTTGCTTGCTCAGGATCGGGCGGCGGCTGGAACGGGTCGGCAAAACGCTTGGCGGGCTATCGACAGACCGCAGTCCGTATGGCTGGGCGAACTTGATCAATGTGCTTGTATGACAGTCATCGAAGTGACACACTGTTGTCACAAAAATGAAACCTTCCGATACGCGAAGGTCAGTGGAGATGGATGATGCGCAAGACCGTCCTGTTCGTTCTAGCAACCTTGGGTGCAGCCACGCCGGCGTTGGCGGACCAGTCCGCGTCGACGGATCGCACTGGCTATGTCGCGATCGCGGCCGGCGACCTGTCGACGGCAGAACAGCGCATCGTCGCCGAGCGGAAGATCTTCCCGCAGCGTCCCGAACTCATGCTGAATCTGGCGTCGGTCTATCATCGCACCGGCCGCGAGTCGGAGGCACGCGCGCTGTATGCAGCGGTGCTCGACCGTCCCGCGGTCGCGATGGACCTGCCATCGGGCGCAGTGGCGTCCTCGCACGATCTGGCCAGCCGCGCATTGGCGCGCCATTCGCAGCAGATTGCGACTCGCTAACGACTGACGCGCGCCGTCCGAGGAGGTCGCGTACTCCCTTGTTCTCCCGCGAAGGCGGGAGCCCAGACTGGGTCCCCGCGTCCGCGGGGAAACAAGCTGAGTAGGCGGTTGATCGTATCTGCACAGCTGCGAACAGCTATCAGCTGTAAGGAACCTCATCGTTCGATCGGATCGCCATGACGGCGGTTCGAAGGTACTGCGATTAGGCGGCAATCCGACAACGTTTCGTGCACTATTCGCTTGCGACCTCGCGGTCGTTAGCAGCCGGAAACCCCGTCAACCACGACAGGCATCTCACGACCCCGGAGAAGGCCGGGGCCCAGTTGGAAGCCGCCCCCAACTGAGCGGTGAGCGTCATCACCGAGACCTCACCACCTGGACCCCGGCCTTCGCCGGGGAGGTTGGCTAGAAGGGGATGCCCTTTACTCACTGCCTACAAGTGGCTGCCAAGTTGCGGGGAGCATCGCGGAATCGCGCAGTTCGGCGACATGGAGCAGTTAGATCAGCTTTAACGCTGAGCAACCGTCTGCCGTGGTCTCGCTCGAGCCCCGAGCCCAACCCTACAGTCGCGGCAGAGTCACCCCACGCTGCCCCATATATTTCCCCGCCCGGTCCGCATAACTCACTTCGCACGGCTCGTTCCCCTTCAGGAACAGGAACTGGCACGCACCCTCGTTCGCATAGATCTTGGCCGGCAGCGGCGTGGTGTTGGAGAATTCCAGCGTCACATGCCCCTCCCATTCCGGCTCCAGCGGTGTCACGTTGACGATGATCCCGCAGCGCGCATAGGTCGACTTGCCGAGGCAGATCACCAGCACGTCGCGCGGTACGCGAAAATATTCGACCGTGCGGGCCAGCGCGAAGCTGTTCGGCGGGATGATGCAGACGTCGGTCTTGCGGTCGACGAAGCTGTTCGCGGCAAAGTCCTTCGGGTCGACGATCGCGCTGTCGACGTTGGTGAAGATCTTGAACTCGTCGGCAACGCGCGCGTCGTAGCCATAGGACGACAGCCCATACGAGATGCAGCCGTCGCGGCGCTGCGCTTCGTGGAACGGTTCGATCATCGCATCGCCCAGCGCGCGCTCGCGGATCCAGCGGTCGGACATCACGGACATGGCAACTCCCTTTTCGCGAGCGGCTTTCGCCCGGATGCGGGCCGACGGCAAGAGGGACGCGCCGAATCACGTGTAGCCCCGACCACGACTCCTTCAGGAAGCGTCTGCCTACGCGCGTAGGCTATTGATGCGGTCGAGCGGTGGCGTCACAATGCAGCGTCACGATCGCCGCGGTCGAGACTGCGCCATCGGTGCTGGCCCGACGGCTAAAAGGGAAGCTGGCTTGAAGTTCATCGAGACCCCGTCACCCAATTTCGACGATCGTTCGCTGCCCATCACGATGATCGTGCTGCACTATACCGGGATGCAGGACGGCGCGTCGGCGATCGCTCGGCTGCGCGACCCCGAGGCGAAGGTGTCCTCGCATTATCTGGTCGAGGAAGACGGCACCGTCCTGCGGATGGTCGCGGAGGACAAGCGCGCTTGGCACGCGGGCAAATCGCATTGGCGCGACGTCGACGACGTCAACTCGGCCAGCATCGGCATCGAGATCGTCAATCCCGGCCACGAGTTCGGCTATCGCCCGTTTCCGCCGGAGCAGATCGCATCGGTCGTGCAGCTGGTCGCCGAGATCAAGGATCGCCACGAGATCACGCGCGGCAACATCGTCGGCCATTCGGACATCGCCCCTGTGCGCAAGCGCGATCCGGGCGAGCTGTTTCCGTGGCACGAACTGGCGCGGCGGCGACTGGCGCTGCCGCGGCCTACCAAGAATTTGATGGACCCGGGCTGGACCGAAGGCGGCTTCTGCCTCGCGCTCGAGCGCTTCGGCTACGACGTCGAGAACCGGATGGCAGCGACGATGGCCTTCCAGCGGCGATTTCGACCGGAACTGGTCGATGGCGAGGTCGATGCGGAGTGCCGGTGCATTCTTCTTGCGTTGCTGCTGCCGAAGCCAATGGGCGACGACTGACGAACGCTACGGTCTCCCCTCCCTAGAAGGGAGGGGCAGGGGGTGGGTTGGCCGGCTTTTGTCGTAACCGTTCCATGATGCGGAAACCTACCCACCCCCGACCCCTCCCTTCCAGGGAGGGGAGAGCGTTTCGCCTGTAAGAGTGCTCCTACTAAAAACGGTGGTGCATCGCCCATACCCGCGCTAGGGCTCGCGTCGCCAGAGGGTCGGGCGGCCGCGGGTGTCTTTGGACACGCGAGGAAAGTCCGGGCTCCGCGAAACGACGGTGCCGGGTAACGCCCGGCGAGGGTGACCTCAGGGAAAGTGCCACAGAGAGCAGACGGCCAACCCTCGGCGCAAGCTGGGGCGGTCAGAGTGAAAGGGTGCGGTAAGAGCGCACCGCGCGCCTGGTAACAGGGGCGGCACGGCAAACCCCACCGGGAGCAAGATCGAATAGGGGTGGCACATGGGCTTCGTTTCAGCTCGTCACCCGGGTTGATTGCTTGAGGCGGCGGGCAACCGTCGTCCTAGAGGAATGGTCGCCTAACTTCCGTATCGAAGGATCGGAAATGGACAGAACCCGGCTTACAGACCCTCTGGCATCCTTCCCCGAACCATTGCAGACTGCGCTGAAATAACGCTGGGCTGCGACGTGGGGAATGTGATGCGTATCAAGACGATCGCGCTGTTGGGTGCAGGCGTGTTGGCGATGGCGGGTGGGCTCGTCCCCGTTGGCGCGCAGACGCCGCCGTCGACGACGACAATTCAACAGGACTTCGACGCAGCGACGGCGCTGGATGCGAAACCCGATCGCGCGGCGTCGCTGGCGGCCTGGGAGAAACTGGAAGCGCGAACCAAGCCCGGGTCACGCAGCCGCGGCATCGTGCTCGTCCGCAAGGCGCCGACTCTGTTCGCGCTGAACCGCGCCGACGAATCGGTTAAGGCTGCACGGGCCGGGCTCGCCTTGCTGCCGGCCGACGATGCCAGTCTTGCAGAAGACCGGACACGCGCTTTCCTCATCCTCGGCCAGGTCGCGACCGATACGCTCGATTACGCGGGCGCCGTGACCGCGCTCCAGCAGGCGGAGGCGAGCGCGATCAGTACCGCCGACAAGCTGGGCGCGATGCTGTCGCTGGTGACTGCGCAGATCTTCATCGATCCCACCGCCGCGGCGGCGACGTTGGCACGCAGCGACGCATTGGTCGGCACGGTGAAACTCGAGAAGAGCGTCGCCGCGCGGTTCGCACGCGAGCGGACCCTCCTGAAGCTCAACACCGGGGACATTGCCGGCGCCCGCGCCAGCGCGTTGCAGGCGATCCGGCTTCTCGGCGGCCTCGAAACCGACAAGGTCGATATCATGGACGCATCGGCGCGCTCCGATGCTGCGATCGCATACCTGCTGAGCGGCAATGCGGACGAGGCGCGGCGGTACATGGCCTATACTGGTGCCGGACGCATGGTGAAGGGATCGTTCGACCCTGCCGCGGAGATGCGCTCGCCCGATTGTGGCGGCGATGCCGGTCTCAAGCCGCAGGACGTTGCGGTGGTCGAATTCAACATCGCGTCCGACGGTACGATCGACCAGGCGGCGCCGATCTATGCCGCGGGCGGCGGCCAGGTCGCGCTGGAGTTCGCGCGGGCGGTCAAGGGTTGGTCATGGCCTGCCGAAAAGGTGCAGGCGATCCCGGCCTTCTATCGTTATCACGTGCGGGTCGAGATGCGCTGTTCGACCGCGTTCGAGCGGCCATCGATCGACGACGGACTGGACGACGTCCTGGAACAGTGGCTGTCCAGCAAGGGCGTCACGGTCGCCCCTGCACCGACCGGCTCGCAGGCGGCCGCGCTCGCCGGACAGCGCGCCGAACTCGCATCGGCGACCGCTCAATCGCCTAATGGTTTGCGTACGCTCGCCGCGATCTATCGCCTGACGAACAATCCTACGGTAGCGCGCGAAGAGCGTGCGGCCTTGGCTGCGCGGGCGCTGGCGATCGCGGTCGCCAACGATGCGCCGCCTAGTGCGCGGCTGACGTTCGACCTGCCGGGACGCGTCGATGCGGTGACCGACATCTGGCGGCCGGGGGTATTCGAGCGGACGCTGACGCCGATGGTATCGGAACCCGTCTACGCGAACGACCCCCAGGCGCGGGCGGCGATCCGGTTGATGATGGTCGACGGCGCCGTCGCACGGACGCGAAAATCCGAGAAGAACGACACGGCGATCGTCACGCTTCGGCAAGTGGCGGACGACAAAGCCTTGAAGCCGAACGATCCGCTGCGCGTCGGCGCGCTGATCCGCATCGCATCGATTGAGGAGCGCAACGGCGAGATCGACGCAGCGCGGGCGACATTCGCGTCGAGTGGCCTAACCGCGAACCAGTGCGCGATCATGGATGCACCACCGAAGATGGTATCCCAGCCGGGATCGGAAGCGTTCCCGATGGAAGCAATGCGTTGGGGTTTCGAAGGGTGGACCCAGGTTCAGTTCGACATCGGCGCGGACGGCAACGTCATCAACCAGCGTGCGCTGCTGAGCTATCCGCCGTTCATCTTCTCGGAGGCGGGCACCAAGTTCTTCACCAAGGCCAAATACGCCAAGACGTATCGTCCCGACGGCGGGCTCGGTTGCGGCGCCACGACGACCCGTATCAAGTTCATGCTGCCAGACTCCGCGCGGCGCGGCTCGTAAGCGAAAGATAGCCCCTTCCCACGGCTAAGGTGGGAAGGGGGAACGCCTTACACCAGCACCTTGTCCGGCCGGCCGACCTCTTCGAGCACGGTCGTCGAATCGATCTCCATCATCGGTTTGATCAGCCCGTCGCGGATGTCGTAGACCCACCCGTGGAGCAGCACTTCCTGGCCCCGCGCGAACGCCCCCTGGATCGTCTTGGTGCGCGCGAGCCGGATGAGCTGGTCGCGGACGTTGACCTCTACCAGGCGGTTGACCTTCTGCTCGCGGTCGGGCTGCGCGTCGATCTCGTCGGCATGGTCGTGCAACACGCAGCGCGCGGTGCTCAGCCAGTCGTCGACCGGTCCGGTGGTGCCGCCATCCAGCGTCGCGCGGATCCCGCCGCAAGCATAATGCCCGCAGATGATGATGTGCCGCACGCCGAGCACGTCGATCGCATATTGCAGCACCGACATCAGGTTCATGTCGTCGTCATTGACGAGATTGGCGATGTTGCGGTGGATGAACATGTTGCCGGGCGGCGTCATGGTCATCTGTTCGGGCCCGACGCGGCTGTCCGAACAGCCGATCCACAGGAACTCGGGGTTCTGGCCGACCAGCTGGCGCTGGAAGAAGTCGGCGCTCTCCTCGATGATCTCGGCCGCCCACGCCTTATTGGCGAGCAGGAGCTGCTTGTACTGCCTCATGCGAAACGGACCTCGGTCTGGGGGGCGTTGATCAGCTTGACCGTCCGGAGCGCGAGATCGCCGCGGATGAGCACGGTGATGCCGCGATACGCGGCGCCCTTGATGAACGCGTTGATGATGTCGACGTTGTCGAGATCGACATAGCTGGTCGACGACAGGTCGATCAGCAGGTTCGCATTGTCGGGCACCTTGGCGAGCGACTTCTGCAACTCGTATTTGTGGATGAAGTACAGGTTGCGGCGGGCGCGGACGAGGCAGTCCTCGTCGTCGCAGGCAAAGGTGATCGCCGTGCGGAAGTTGCGCGCGACGACGAACACGAAGCCGACCGCGAGGCCGATGACGATGCCTTCGAGCAGGTCGGTGAACAGGATCGCAGCCACCGTGACGACGAACGGAATGAACTGCGTCCAGCCCTGCTTGAAGCGCTCGGTGTAGAGCTTCGGCTTGGTCAGCTTGTAGCCGGTCGCGATCAGCACCGCGGCGAGTGCCGACAGCGGGATCAGGTTTAGCACCGCGGGGATCAACGCGACGCTGACCAGCAGCCAGAAGCCGTGCAGGATCGTCGACAGCTTGCTCTCGGCCTTGGCATCGACGTTCGCCGACGAGCGCACGATCACCGAGGTGACGGGCAGGCCGCCGATCAGCCCGGACAGGATGTTGCCGCCGCCCTGCGCCATCAATTCCCAGTTCTTGTCGGTCGAGCGACGGCGCGGATCGATCTCATCGACCGCCTTGACGCTCAGCAGCGACTCGAGGCTGGCGACGATCGCGAGCGTGACCGCGCTGCTCCAGACGATGCCCATCGTGATCCCGGAAAAATCGGGGAAAGTGAACAGCGACGGGAATTGCGACAATGTCTGCGTGATAGGCACCTGCACAAGATGCGTCGCCTGCAACTGCCAATCGGGCTTCACGGCACCGAGCAACATGTTGCCGAAGATGCCGATCAGCACGACGACCAGCGGGCCGGGAACGAAGCGCAGCGGGCCGTCCTTCGGCTTCGCGCCGTCCCACCAGAACAGGAAGGCGAGGCTGACCGAGGCGATCAGGATCGCACCCGGCGTCACCGCGGCGCTGAGGCTGTCGAGGATCCGCGAAAAGGTGTTGATGCCGTTCGCGGTGGTGAATTCGAAGATACCCTCGGCCTCACGGTCGAAGCCGACGGCATGCGGTATTTGCTTGAGGATCAGGATCAGGCCGATCGCGGCGAGCATGCCAGTGATGACGGAGGACGGCACGAACTCGCTGAGGATGCCGGCGCGGGTCAGCGAGAAGCAGATCTGGAGCACGCCGGCTAGCACGACCGCCATCAGGAACATCTGGTAGCTCGGCATGCTCTCGATCGCGGTGAGCACGATCACGGTCAGGCCGGCGGCGGGGCCGCTGACCGACAGCGGCGACTTCGAGAACAGGCCGACCGCGATGCCGCCGACGATGCCCGATATGATGCCGGCGAACAGTGGCGCCCCGGAGGCGAGCGCCACGCCGAGACAGAGGGGCAGCGCGACGAGCGCGACGACGATGGAGGCGGGAAGATCCGCGCGCCATGTGGTAAGCTTTGGAATGAGAGTCGGCACCAGGGCTCCTGTCCTTAAGGTGTCGGCCGGGAATACGTCCGCACCGGACGCATCTATCCATGCCACATGACAAATAGTTCATGTTCAGTAATCGATGAACGGTGTCTGACTCAAGGCGGAATGTTGCGGCGCGGAAGATTGTCGGATCGGGCAAGTTTACATCGCGATCGCTGCGTGCGGTTGCGTTGTCCGTGGGGACGCCTATCTCGGGCCGCTATGGCGAGAAGCACGACACGATCTTCCGACTGGGGTTTCCCGCGCTGGCGCGAATATGGCGCGAGCACCGAGGCGGTGACCGTCCGGTTGTGCGATCGGCATGGCTGCAACGAGCCCGGCAACTGCCCGGCGCCGAAATCGCCCAACAGCCCCGACCGCTGGTATTTCTGCATGAACCACGCCGGCGAATATAATCGCGGCTGGAATTATTTCGAAGGCTTGAGCGCGGAGGAAGCGGCCGAGCGCGAGGCGGCGGAAACGCGCACCGCCGACGGCTATACCGATCCGAAGCATTATGCCTGGGCTGGCTCGGGCGACGGCAGCCGGTCGCGCGACGAGATGCGCGCGTTGGAGGTGCTCGACCTCGAGCCCGACGCGACGTTCGAGGACGTCCGCGCGGCGTGGCGGCGGATGGCGAAGGCGAATCATCCGGACGTGCGCCCGAACGACAAGGATGCTGCGAAGCGGTTCCAGGGCGTGCAGGCGGCGTACGAAGTGCTGAAGGTGGCCGAGGATCAGCGGACCTGGAAACCGGCGTGATCCGGGTCCTCGCCAGTCGCTGGCAAGGTAGCGTTCTGGTTTGCGGCAAGTGTTCGAAGAAGCTCGATGGCGGGTTTGGCGAAAAGGGCCGGACACCCCTCGCGAAGCTGTTGCGTCAGGCACTCGGCGTCAAGAAGGGCCGCAAGTCGGATCGCGGCGTGGTCGAGGTGAGGTGTCTTGGCGTGTGCCCGAAGAACGCGGTGGTGATGGTCGATGGCGCCCGGCCGGACCGGTGGATGTTGGTCCCGGCTGGTGCTGATGCCGAAGAGGTCGTCGCTACGCTCAACGAACCCGCTAGCGTGCCCTCACCCTCGCCGCCTCCGGCGTCTCTCCCTCTCCCCTAAGGGGAGAGGGAAGGGGCCCGCGGCCACTTGGCCGTGGGAAGGGTGAGGGCACGATTTAGGCGTACCGCTCCGCCGTCTCCCGGATCAGCGCAATCATGTTCGGAATCCCCTGCGTCCGGTTCGAACTCAGCTGCTTGCTAAGATCGAACGGCGCCAGTTCCGCCTTGATATCCGTCGTGACGATTGCGCCAGGCGCCTGATCCTGCACCGTCAGCAACACCAACGCGATAATCCCCTTCGTGATTGCTGCGTTAGAGTCTGCAAGAAAGTGGAGCCGGCCATCATCGGTCGTAGTCGGATACACCCAAACCGAAGCCGAGCACCCCCGCACCAACGTCGCGTCGGTCTTCAGCGCCTCCGGCATCGGTTCAAGCTCTTTGCCAAGGTCGATCAGCAGGCGATAGCGGTCGTCAGGTTCAAGGAAGTCATATTCCTCGCGAATGTCGGTGAGAGTGGCCATTCCTGTCGGGTAGCGGTTCGAAGGTAACGCTTCAACATCATGTTCCCCCGCGAAGGCGGGGGCCCAGTCTGGACCCCCGCCTTCGCGGGGGAACAAGTCTCCCGGTCGGTGGCCCTATAGATCCACCCCGGCCGCGATCGCCTCAAGCTTCTTGATCCGCTCCTTCAAGTCCGCGATCTCGATCCGCGATCCGGTCGACACCGCGACCGGCATGCGGCCGTCCTGCATGTTATCCAGCTCCATCCGCCGCAGCGAGAGCCATCCGCGCCATCCGGCCAATCCGCCTGCGACGATCATCGCCAGCCCCGCAAGGCTCGCCAGCGCCAGGGTGATATAGACGTTAGGTTCGATCATGTCCGCCTCCTAGCGGTCGCGGAGCCGTTCGATCTCTCGGTCGAGATCGACGCTCTTGTGGTTGTCGGTGATCACGCGCTCCAGCACCTGGATGCGCTCCTTCATCTGCTGCACCTCGTCGCGGAGGCGGGTTGCTTCTGGGTCGTTCATCAGCGACGAGCCCTCGGCATGTCGGCCGCTCTTGTGGCGCGATTTGAAGATGCCGGTAATCATCACGATCAGGACGATCATCACGACCATCACCTGTCCACCATTCATGATCTTGTCTCCTAACGGGTCGGTCTAGTTGGCCAAGCGCTCGGTCGCGGGACCGGTATCGCGGAGCAGGTCGATCTCGTTCGAGAGCTCGATCCCGCGGTCGGTGACGATCCGTTCGAGCACCCGGACGCGCTGTTCGAGGCGGTCGGTATGCGCCGCATATTGCGCGGACTTCTCGGCGATCATTTGCGCGTCGAGTTCCATGCGGCGGTGCCGGTAGGCGAACCAGGGCCTGACGAAGACACCGCCGAAAATCGCGAGCAGTCCGCAGCAGATGCCTAGGATCGGGATGAGCAAGGGGCTGAGCATGATCGTGTCCTTCAGCGGTCGCGGAGGGCGTCGATCTCGCGAGCGGTGCGCTCGGCGGGATCGGTAGCGATGCGTTCGAGGACCGCGATCCGCTCCTCGAGGCGGGAAACCTGACCGGTGAGGCGCTCATTCTCGCTGCTGAGCAGCTCGACCTTTCGTTCGCCAGCGGGGTCCTGCTTGTGCCCGCCGCCCCAGTTCATTGAGTTGCCCCAGTCGTCGCTCGGCGGATAGCCGTGCTTCGTACGGATCCAGTTGTTGACGATCCAGCCGACGGTCGTGATCGCGATGATGGCGATAATGAAACCTGGTCCACCCCAAGCCATAGTCATTCTCCCTGTTGACGCCGCGTCTCAGCGCAGGCTGTCGATCTCTGCCGCGAGGCTGGTGCTGTTGCGGCTCGTATAGTGCGTCTCGATGTCGGCGAGGCGGCGGTCGATGTCGCGGAACTTGCTGCGGACCTCGGCGGTCGAGCGCTTCGGGTTCGAACGGACGCCCTGCCAGAACTTCGCGTCGTCAGGTGTCTCGTACAGGCCGATCGGCTTGGCATGCCCCATCCAGGCGACCATCCAATAGGCCAGCAGCGTCCAGGGAAATCCCCCGGCAAGCGTCAGGACGACCATGCCGACCCGGACGAAGAGCGCATCGACGCCAGTGTAGTCGGCGATCCCCGCGCAGACGCCCTTCCACTTGGCGTTCTGCTTATCGAGGTAAAACTGCGTGCGGCTGCCGGACATCTCAGTTCCTCCGATCAGAAGTGCGGTCGGACTGATGGTCCGACAGATACGGCGATTGCGTCGTGCCGAGGCCCGGCTTCCAGTCGGGATTGTCGGCGGCGATGATCCGTTCGACGGTCATCACTCGGTCCTCGAGGCGGCGGGCGAGCATCTGCATCTCGTCGAGCAGGCGCTCGTCCTCCTCCGTGATCCGCGGCGCCTGTTTCCACTTTGTGATGTAGTGCAGGATCACCCACGGCAGCCCGATGAAGAGCACGGCGCAGACGAGAACGGGCATCAGGTCATCCATCTCAATCGTCCTTCTTCATGCGCGCCTTGAGCGCGGCGAGCTGGGCGTTGACCTTGTCGTCGCTGCGCAGCTCGGCGATTTCCTCTTCGAGCGACTTGACGACCCCGAGCCCCATCGCATCCGCGCGGCCCTCGGCCTCGTCGACACGGCGGTCGAGGATGTCGAAGCGGCTGAACGCCTCGTGCGTTTTCGGCCCGTTGTACATCTCGCGCAGCCGGGTGCGGTTGTTCGCGCTTTCCAGCCGGGTCTGCACCGCGTTCTGCTTGGTGCGCGCCTCGCGGAGTTTGGTCTGGAGCTTGGCGATGTCCTCTTCCGACGCGCGGAGCGCATCGTCGAGCACGCCGACCTCGGCCTTCAGCTGCTCGGCCATGTCGAATGCCTTCTGGCGCTCGACCAGGGCAGCCTTGGCAAGATCCTCGCGGTCCTTGCTCAGCGCCAGTTCGGCCTTCTCGGTCCAGTTGTCCTGGAGCTGCTCCAGCTTCGAGATATGGCGGCGCATCTCCTTCTGGTCGGCGATGGTGCGCGCGGCGGAGGCGCGAACCTCGACCAGCGTTTCCTCCATCTCGAGGATGATCATGCGGATCATCTTCGACGGATCTTCGGCCTTCTCGATGAGATCGGCGAAGTTGGCGGCGACGATGTCGCGGGTGCGGGAAAAGATGCCCATGTAAAATCCTACTCCAGGGGTCGGCCCGAGGCTCTTGGCGAGCCGTCGGGGTCTTATGCCACGATTGCGGTAGTTGCCGCGATAGGCGTCATGTTGGTTGCGGTCGCAGGTCCTACCGCGCCGATGACGCAGGTTGCGCTGGCGACGATGGTGCAGAGGGCGGCGACGACGGTGCGGGCGATGGTGGTGTTGAACATGGTGGGTCCCCTTTGAGGATGGTCGGTTCCGCTATTCGGCGGGTTGCCTGAAGCGTTGCATCAGTCGTGCCAGTTTCGAAAATGGTGCAATTGCAGGGGTTTGCGCGATTTCAGTTGTTCGGGGCGTGGCGGAAGCTTGCCAAGAGTTGGGAATTCGCGCCACATCTTCGCCATGGAGCGAACAACCCAGGTCATCGGCGAGTCCGGCACGTTCATGGCGGCGCTCGAACGCGCGTCGCGGGCGGCGGCGTTGGATCGCCCCGTGCTGGTGATCGGCGAGCGCGGCACGGGCAAGGAACTGGTCGCCGAACGCCTCCACCGCCTGTCGCCGCGGTGGGATCAGCCGCTGGTTATCATGAACTGCGCGGCGCTGCCCGAAACGCTGATCGAGGCGGAGTTGTTCGGGCACGAGGCGGGCGCGTTCACCGGCGCAACCAAGGCGCGAGTAGGGCGGTTCGAGGAGGCCGATGGCGGCACGCTGTTCCTCGACGAACTCGGCACGCTGTCGATGGCCGCGCAGGACCGACTGCTCCGCGCGGTCGAATATGGCGAGATCACCCGGATCGGTTCGTCACGCCCGATGCGCGTCGACGTCCGCATCGTCGCTGCCACCAACGAGCATCTCCCCGACAAGGTCGACCGGCACGAGTTCCGCGCCGATCTGCTCGACCGGCTGTCGTTCGAGGTGGTGACGTTGCCGCCATTGCGTGCGCGGACCGGCGACGTGGTCGTGCTCGCCGAGCATTTCGGTCGGCGGATGGCGTCCGAACTCGGTCGCGAGCGTTGGGAGGGGTTTGGCCCGGCGGCGATGGATGCGCTGATCGCCTATCGCTGGCCCGGCAACGTCCGCGAGCTGCGTAACGTCGTCGAGCGGGCGGTGTATCGCTGGGAGCAGGCGGGACCGATCGACGCGATCGAGATCGACCCGTTCCAGTCGCCGCACCGGCCGGGTGCGTCGACCGCGCCTAAACCTATGGCGGTGCCGCTCCGCGATGCCGAACCGAACGAAGGCGAGGACCCCGTCGTCGCGTGCGAGGAAGGCCCCTCGGACTTCAAGTCCCGCGTATCCCGCTTCGAACGCGACCTGCTCTCCCGAGCGCTGTCGGAACACCGCTTCAACCAGCGCGCCACCGCTGAAGCGCTAGGCCTGAGCTACGACCAACTCCGCCACGCCCTGAAACGCCACGATCTGCTCAACGCAGGCGGCTAAGCCTACTTCCCCCCTCCCTGAAAGGGAGGGGCCGGGGGTGGGTCGGCTTCCGCATCAGGCGACGTCAGCGGCACAAGCGGGCCGACCCACCCCCAACCCCTCCCTTCCAGGGGGGGGGGGGAAGAAAGTAGCGTGGTGCTTACCCGCTCTTCCCCACCAACCCCACCAGCTTCTTCAACTTCGGCGCAACCACAGGCACGGTCAGCATCGTGCTCGCCAGCGCCATCAGCAGCAGCGCGGTAAACGTCTCATTCGTGATGATCTTCTTATCCAGCAGGATGTTGACGAAGATGATCATGATCAGCGCCTTGGTCTGCAGCAGCCAGCCGATCGCCGATGCCTCCCCCGGGCGCCACTTCAGGATCCGCCCGGCGGCGTGAACGCCCGCCAGCTTGCCGCCGACAGACGCGACCAGCAGCAATGCCGCCGCGCCGAACACTGCGTACCCGCCAACCGCCCACTGCGTCTTCAACCCGGTGGACAGGAAGAACACCGGCATCACCGCAAGCAGCACGAAATGGCGGAATTGGTCCATCTTCGCCGTGGTGAACCATTTCGAATCGAGCACCGCGCCCGACAGGAACGCGCCGACCATGAAGTGCAGTCCCGCCCAGTCCGCCGCAAACCCGCAGCCGGCAAGCCAGATCAGGCTGACATACCAGCGATCACGCTCCTCAATCAGCGCCATCAGTTTGCGCACGATCAGCGTCGCGACCGCAAACCCGACCAGGAAACCACCCTGCCGCCCGACCCGCTCCCAATCGAGCAGGATCAGCGCCAGCACGCCCCAAATCGCGATGTCGTCGAGGCTCGCATAGCGCAGGATCCGCTGGCCGATCGGCTGGCGCAGCACATCTAGTTTTTCGAGGAACAGTACGAGGATCGGCAGCGCGGTCACCGCGCAGGCCATGCCGATGCCGAGCACCACCTGCCACGTCCCGCCGTCCGGCCCGCGCCAGCCGGGGTAGCGCAACATTAACACCGCTGCGATGCTGCCGGTGATCAGCGGCACCGCGAGCGCGAGCCCTGCGGTCACGCCGGTCTCGCCGCGCCGCTTCCATGCCTCGCCAAGATCGAGTTCGATCCCTGCGACCCACACGAACATCATCACCGCCCACCACGCGATGCCGTTCAGAGAGCCCAAGGTCGCGGGCGTGAAGACCGTCGCGTAATAGTCGGGATAGGCCGCGCCGAGCACGCCCGGCCCGAGCAGGATGCCGCCAAAGATCTGCACCACCACCAGCGGCGCCCAGTAATCGGTCCGCCCGAGCCGCCATACCAGATACGGCACGGTAAAGATGATGAGTATCGCGAGGAGGAAGACCTCCGTCGGCGTCATGGCGTGCATGTGGATCCCCCGCGCCGGTCGGTTCCCCCCGCCGGCTTTGTTACGGTAGCGGTATTATGCGTTCGACGCGGGCACGGCAATATGCGGACATCGGGATCGACCCATCCCGGTTCATTCTTTCCAATGCTTCATAACGGGACAGGCGTCGTCGAAGCGCGGCGGACGGACTGGTCGAAGCGCGACGTTCCGTGCGATCACGCAGCCCATATCGTCGGCGGGCCACCGCTGCGGAACGAAGAGGATCTCGGATGAAACGATCGTTGCTCGCCCTCGCGCTGTTCACCGCCCCCGCGTTCGCGCAAAGCTCCGCGCCGTTCACGATCGACGGGCAGGGGTTCGCGACGTTGCAGGAGGCGGTCTCGTCGATCCGGCTGGGCACCGCGACGATCCTGATCGCGCCGGGCACGTACCGGCAATGCGCGGTCCAGGCCGGCGGCCACATCACCTTCAAGGCGATCAAGCCCGGCACCGCGATCTTCGAGAAGGTTGCCTGCGAGGACAAGGCCGCGCTGGTCCTGCGCGGGCAGGGCTCGGTCGTCGATGGTCTCGTCTTCCGCGGCTACCGCGTATCGGACGGCAACGGCGCCGGGATCCGCACCGAGATGGGCGACCTGACCGTCACCAACGCGATGTTCCTCGACAGCCAGGAGGGTATCCTCGGCGGCGAGCCGACCGCCCAGAAGATCCTGATCGACCATTCCACCTTCGCCGGTCTCGGCCAGTGCGACGAATCGCCCGGCTGTTCGCATGCGATCTACCTCGCGAACAAAGGGAGCGTGACGATCACCAACTCGCGGTTCGAGCGCGGTACCGGCGGGCATTACGTCAAGCTGCGCGTGCCGACCGTGTCGATCACCGACAACAGCTTCGACGATACCGCGGGGAAGAAGACCAACTACATGATCGACCTCCCCGAAGGCGCGACCGGCCTCATCGCGCGCAATACCTTCGTGCAGGGGCGCAACAAGGAGAACCATACCGGGCTGATCGTGGTCGCGGCGGAAGCGCAGACGTACCGATCGACAGGGTTGCGGGTCGAGGGGAACGACGCGAGACTGTCGCCTGGGGACAGTAGCAGCCCGGCGTTCTTGGCGGACTACAGCCACGACAAGCTCGCGCTTGGGGCGAACCGGCTGGGCACCGGGTTGCGAGCGTTCGAGACGCGGTAGCTTGCACGCTGGCCGGAGCGATCGTTCGAGGTAGCACGCCCCAAAAAGCTTGTTCTCCCGCGAAGGCGGGAGCCCAGTCTGGGCTCCCGCCTTCGCGGGAGAACAAGCTTTGCAGTGAAGGTGCGCGGCGCTCAGTTGCCGCAGGTACTCGCAGCACCCGGATCGAGATCCAGACAGCGCCCATCCAGCCCGCTAACCGGCAACCCGATCGTCGCCGCCAAGGTCGGCACAATATCCACCGTCTCCACCGAAAGCGGTTGCTCGAACCCCGTCATCCCCTTGCGCCAGAACAGGATCGGCACGCGGCGGTCGTAATCCCAAGGCGACCCATGCGTTTCGACATAGCCGCCCGCCGGCGACACGATCGTCGTCACGCGCGGCTTGAGCAGCACCACCATCTGCCCCGACCGCTCCGGATAGAACGACGCCCGCGCCCGCTCGATCAGCGTCCATGTCTCGGGCGGCGACTTCGCCATCGGTGTCGCCATTATTTCGGCGGCCGAGTACGCACCCGCGATCTGCGGCATCGCGCGATAGCGACGCAGCGCCTCCGCAAGCACCTTCGCCTGCGTCTTTGCCGGCAGCGCGTCGTCGATATACACGTCGCCCTCGGTCCCGAGCAGCACGTTGCCCGGCAGCCCCATGTCCTTGGCGATCGCGGTGCCGACCTGCTTGGCGAGGACGTTCTCGTCCATGTGCGCCTCCATCGGCATCGCGCGCTGCTGCTGGCGTTCGGTCGCGTCGTGCGCGCCGTGATCCGCGGTCAGCACGACCTCGTAATCGACCCCGGTCTCATCCATCACGCTAAAGAAGTCGCCGAGCGTCTTGTCGAGCTGCGCCATCTGGATGCACATCTCCGAGCCCTGCGTGCCATAGGTGTGCCCAATATAGTCGGTCGCCGACGCGCCGATGTCGATGATGTCGGTCTGCGGCCCCTTGCCGAGCTTCATGTCCTGCACCAGCGCCGCCGCCATCGCGAACACCGCGGCGTCCGAGGCCGGCGACACGCGGAAGCCCTTCGCGTCACCGGCTTCACGCTCGAAGCGCCCCTGGCCGTAGGTCTTGCCCGCGATCACGATCGGATGGTTCACGCCCGCGCAATAGCCGGGCAGCGGCAGCGCCGCCTGAGGCTTGGCGATCAGCGCTGCGACCGCATCGCGCGTGCGCTGCACCGCCGGCGGTACCGCGCGCGCCGCGTACGAAACGTACGTCTTGCCGTCCCACCACCATAGCTCGTCGACCTTGTGGCCGCCCATCATCACCGCCGCGCGATCCTTGCCCGCGACCGAGACCGAGCGCGTCCGCGGATCGCGCGCCTTCATCATCTCGCCGAGCGTCGGCACCTTCAGGTGCATGTCGGACACGGTGTAGCTGTCGTGTGTGCTGCCCGTAACGCGCTCGTCCTCCGAGCAGTAGACGACCTTGTCGGGCCGCCCCGCGCGCTGGTCGATCCAGTTGTTGGCGATGATGCCGGTATGTGCAGGCCGCATGCCGGTCAGGATCGTCGAGTGGCCGGGGCAGGTCTCGGTCGCGGCATGGCTCTGATACCCGCTCGGGAAAACCGCGCCGTTCAGCAGTCGTGTGAAGCCGCCCGTATAGTGATTGCGATATTGCTGGAACAAGTCGGCGGCGAACTGGTCGACCGAGATCGCGACGATCAGTTTCGGTGGAGTCGTCGGGGTCGCCGCGGGGGGCGCCGCCGTCTGGGCAGAGACCGAAGAAGCCGAAGTCAGCAGGAGCGCGGCGATAAGTGCTTTCACGAACAGTCCTTTAGCCAGCGACATCCCTCGATCGAGGCCGTCGCTTTGAAGTGCAATACGACAAGGTCACCGCTATGGCTTTGCGCGATGAACGAAACAAGGATGGCCATGCGCGGATTACGTTGCGCCGTGATGACGGTTTTGCTGGCCGTCTGCGGGCTGGCGAGTGCGCCCGCGCTTGCTGAATCGCTGAACGGCTCCAGCCAGCATCTGATGATGAAGCTGGTCGCCGAGAGCGATCACCCGAAGGCCGGCGCGCCGCTGACGATCGCGCTCGCGACGACGCCCGAGACCGGCTGGCACGGCTATTGGCGCAACCCCGGCGATGCGGGCTTTCCGGCGACCTTCGACTGGACCTTGCCGCCGGGCGCGAAGGCAGGCGAGCCCGAATGGCCGGTGCCAACGACGCTGCTGATCGCTGGCCTGATGAACTATGTCTACGAGGCGCCCTATGCGCCGCTCGTGACGATCCAGGTCCCGGCGGGGCTAGCGGTGGGAACCAAATTCCCGGTTCGCCTGAAGACGAGCTACCTCGTCTGCTCCGCGACGATCTGCGTGCCCGAAGAGAAGGCGCTGTCGCTCGATCTTACGATCGGCGACGGCGCGCCATCGCAGGCCGCCGCGTTCGCCGGCTGGCGTCAGGCGATCCCCAAGCCGCTCGATGCCGGCGCGACCTACGCGGCGAGCAACGGGACGATGCGGATCGCGGTGCCGTTCCCGGCGAGCGCGAAGATCGACAAGGCGTATTTCTTCCCCGTCACCACCGGCGCGATCGAGAACGGCGCGGCGCAGACCGTCACGCGCGACGGCGACCGCCTGACGATAACGACGAAGGTCGCCGCCAACGCCAAGACCGGCGGCCCGATCGAGGGCGTGCTCCGGATCGGCGACGGGCAGGGGCTCGGCGTAAAGGCGACGCCCGGCGCGGTGGCCGAAGCGGCCGGCGGCGACGCAACCAGCGCCAGCGGCGAGAGCCTCTGGCTGACGGCGCTGATCGCGTTCGCCGGTGCAGTGCTCGGCGGCCTGATCCTCAACATCATGCCCTGCGTGTTCCCGATCCTCAGCCTCAAGGCGCTGAGTCTTGCCCGCGGCGGCGCGAGCGAGAAGGACGCGCGGGGCGAAGCGCTGGCCTACACCGCAGGCGTCGTTCTGGTGTGCCTCGGTCTCGGCGGCGCGATCCTGGCCTTGCGCGCAGGCGGCTCCGCAGTCGGCTGGGCGTTCCAGTTGCAGCATCCCGGCGCCATCGTCGCACTGCTGCTGCTGAGCACCGCGATCGCGTTCAACCTTGCCGGGCTGTTCGAGGTCCCGACTCCGCGCTTTGCCGGTGAGAGTGGCGCAAGCGGCGCATTCGCAACCGGAGCACTTGCCGCGTTCATCGCAACGCCGTGCACCGGGCCGTTCATGGGCGCGGCGCTCGGCGCCGCGCTGGTACTGCCGTGGCCGGCGGCGCTGGCCGTGTTCGGCGGGCTCGGGATTGGGCTGTCGCTTCCGTTCCTCGCGATCGGGTTCATCCCCTCATGGCGGCGGTGGCTGCCGAAGCCCGGGGCATGGATGGAGACGTTCCGCCACATCCTGTCCGTGCCGATGTTCCTGACCGCGATCGCGCTCGGCTGGGTGCTCGGGCGCCAGACCGGCGCGGACACGCTGACGCTCGCGTTGGTTGCCGTGCTCGCGGTCGGCGCGGTGCTCTGGATCGGCGGCTCGCGCCAGCGCAAGGGCAAGTCGTTCGGCGTCGTCGCGCAGGTCCTGCTGCTAGTGGTGTTCGTAGGCAGCGCCGTGCTGATCTCACGCGCGCCGCCGGTTGCCGCGAAGACGGCTACCGCGGGCGACGAGGCGTTCACCGAGGCCAAGCTCGCCTCGCTGCGCGCCGAGAAGCGCCCGGTGTTCGTTTACTTCACCGCCGACTGGTGCCTGACGTGCAAGGTCAACGAGAAGGCCGCGATCGACACCACCGGCGTCCGCGACGCCTTCGCCAAGCACAAGGTCGCGGCCTTGATCGGCGACTGGACCGACGGCGACCCGGTAATGGGCCGCTTCATCCAGGCCCACAACCGCGCCGGCGTGCCGCTGTACCTATACTACGCGCCGGGCGCAGCCGAACCCACCGTCCTCCCGCAGGTCCTCACGCCGGGCCTGCTGAAGGGATTGGGCGCCTGAACCGATCCTCCCCCGCAAGGGGGAGGTGGCGCGAAGCGACGGAGGGGGAGGAACACGCAACGGAACTCACCCTTACCTCCCCCTCCGTCTGGCAAGCGCCAGCCACCTCCCCCTGGCGGGGGAGGATTGAACGGTCACCAGCCGACCAATGCTTACACAGAAGGACTTGTGCAGCGCAGCGATGCGTTGCAGCATGGAACCGCAACGCTTGATGGGGAATTGACCGTTTCGATGGGGAAACAAGCGTTCGACGAGATCATGGGCACCCCGGGCGACACGACCGCCCGGCCCCAACTGGCGGCTCTCGGCAAGTGGATCGAGGATACGCCCGACGCCGAGCTGCGACGCCGGCAGGAAGCCGCCGAGACGACGTTCCGGCAACTCGGCATAACCTTCGCGGTGTACGGCGAGAATGAAGCAGCCGAGCGGATCATCCCGTTCGACATCGTCCCGCGAGTATTCCTGCATGACGAATGGACGCGGTTGTCCGAAGGCCTCGTCCAGCGCGTCGAGGCGATCAACGCGTTCCTCGACGATATCTACGGCGAACGACGCATCTTAAAGGAGGGCATCCTCCCCGAAGACCTCGTGCTCGGCAACGCGCAGTTCCGGCCCGAGATCGCCGGTATCCGCCCGCCGCACGGCGTATGGGCGCATATCTGCGGGATCGATCTCGTCCGCACCGGCCCCGACGACTTCTTCGTGCTCGAGGACAACGCCCGCACGCCGTCCGGCGTCAGCTACATGCTGGAAAACCGCGAGGCGATGCTCCGGCTCTGCCCCGAACTCTTCCGCGAGTTTCGCGTCGCGGCGGTCGACAGCTATCCCGACCTGCTGCTCGAGACGATGAAGTCGGTCGCGCCGCACGGCACGGGCTCCAACCCGACCTGCGTGCTCCTGACCCCCGGCCACTACAATTCCGCGTATTACGAGCATAGCTTCCTCGCGGACTCCATGGGCATCGAACTCGTCGAGGCCGCCGATCTGGTGGTCGACGACGATATCGTCTGGATGCGGACGATTGCCGGGCGGGTGAAGGTCGACGTGATCTATCGTCGGATCGACGACGATTATCTCGACCCGCTCGTGTTCCGTCCCGACTCTGCGCTCGGCGTCCCAGGCTTGATCGCAGCGTACGCTGCCGGCAACGTCGCGATCATGAATGCGCCGGGCAACGGCATCGCCGACGACAAGGCGATCTACAGCTACATGCCCGACATCGTGAAATTTTACTCCGGCGGCGAGTGCAAGCTGCGCAACGTCGAGACGTGGCGCTGCCGCGAACCGCAGGCGCTGAAGTTCGTCCTCGACAATCTCGAAGACGTCGTCGTCAAGCTGGTCGACGGCTCGGGCGGCTACGGCATGCTGGTCGGCCCCACCGCCTCGAAACAGGAAATCGAGGATTTTCGCGCCGCGCTCATTGCGGAGCCACACCGCTACATTGCGCAACCGACACTTGCCCTGTCGACCGTCCCGACGATGGCACAAGGCGGCCTCAGCCCCCGCCACGTCGACTTCCGCCCCTTCGTGCTGAGCGGCGCGAAGGGCGTGCAGGTCGTCCCCGGCGGCCTCACCCGCGTCGCGCTCAAGGAAGGATCACTCGTGGTCAATTCCAGCCAGGGCGGCGGCACCAAGGACAGTTTCGTGCTCATGGCCGACCAGTCGCAGCGGATGAACGCCAGTGGGATGACCCAAACTATGGGCGGCATGACGCAGACGCTCGGTGGACAGACCTCCGGCGGGACCGTCTGATGCTCTCGCGCACCGCATCCTCGCTCTACTGGCTCGGCCGCTATTTTGAGCGTGCCGACTTCATCGCCCGTCTGGTCGAAGCCACCGTTCGCCTCGACGTGCTCTCGTCGCAACCCTCGGGCGACGCCGCCTGGGCGTCCGCGCTGGCCGTCACCGAAACCGACGAGGCGTTCGCAGCGACCGGCGTGGAAATTGGGCAGCGCGACGTCGTGCGCTTCCTGACGCTCGATTCGAGTCATCCGGGATCGATCGTCCGTTGCCTAGACATGGCGCGCAACAACGCCAAGGCGGTCCGAACCGCGCTGACGCGCGAGGCCTGGACCGCGATCAACCGCGCATGGCTGCTGTTCGAGAACCGCGCCACGCCCGGCAGCACGACCTCGCAGCTGAACCTCGTCGAGGCGGTCAAGAACGAGACCCGCGGGTTCGAGGGTGCCGTCCATCGCATGCTCCGCAACCAGACGACCTGGTTCATCCGGCTCGGCCAGGCGGTCGAGCGCGCGGACAACACCGCGCGGCTGCTCGACGTCAAATATCACATCCTGCTGCCCGAGGGCGAGCGGCTCGGCGGCGCGATCGACCGTGACCAGTGGACGACGATCCTCCAGACGGTGTCCGCCGTCACCGCCTATCGCTGGCTCTACAATGACGGGCTTCGTCCCGCCGACGTCATCGACCTGCTCCTTGCCCGGTCCGAACTACCGCGCAGTCTCGCCGCGTCGGTTGAGGAGACCGTCGACGTGCTTAACCTCCTCGCCAAGCGCACCGGCAACCACGGCGAGGCCGACCGGATGGCACGGATGCGTGCGTCGCGGATGGCGAAGACACGATCGGGCGAGGTCATTGCCTCCGGGCTGCACCAGTATCTCCAGGCGTTCATCGCCGAGAACGCGTTGCTGCACGGCGCGATCGGCCGTCAGTTCAAGTTCCTCTGATGCGGCTGTCGATCGACCATCACACGATCTACCGCTTCGCGCAGCCGCAGGGTCGCTTGGTGCAGATGCTCCGCCTCACGCCCGAGAACACGCACGATCAGACGGTCGCGTCGTGGCGGATCGACGTCGATTGCGATGCGCGGCTGCGGCCGGGGCGTGACGGCTTCGGCAACGCGGTGACGATGCTCTACGCCGAAGGGCCGGTCGACGGGATCGAGATCACCGTGAAAGGCGAGGTGCTGACCAGCCATTCCGACGGCGTCCTGCACGGCGTCCACGAAACGCTCCCGCCCGCGCTGTTCCTGCGGTCCACCGAGGCGACCGTCCTCGATACGGCAATTGCCAAGTTCGCGGCCAATTCGGCCGAGGGCGCACGCGACCGGATCGGCGCATTGCACCGTTTGAACCGCGCGTTCCATAAGCGCTTCGCATTCGACGCCGGACGTCCGGAACCCGGTCGGACGGCCGCCGCGGCGTTCCGCATGGACAGCGCCACGCCGCGCGACATGGCGCAGATGTTCGCCGTCGCCGCGCGGTCGCTCGGGGCGCCGGCGCGGTATGTGTCGGGGTATCATCACAACGATCACGAGGTGGTGCATCTGCCGACGCCGCACGGCTGGGCCGAGGCGTTCGTCGACGGACTCGGCTGGGTGGGGTTCGATCCGTGCACGGGGATGTCGCCTGAGGAGCACTATGTCCGCGTAGCGATGGCGCTTGATGCGGCTGGCGCTGCGCCGGTGGCGGGCTCGAGGTTGGGCGAAGGTGGCGAGGAACTCGACGTCGACGTCGTGGTCCAGCGCGAGGACTAAGATGTGTTTCCCCGCGAAGGCGGGGGCCCAGACTGGGCTCCCGCCTTCGCGGGAGAACAAGGGGCAGGAGTTCTCGAGGGTACCACCCCGGCGAAGGCCGGGGCCCAATTGGCAAGGTGGTCGTGATGGAGCGCTGCACTCAATTAGCGGTGTTTCCCAATTGGACCCCGGCCTTCGCCGGGGTGGTGGTCTTGGGACGCGGGAGTGGACTAATTTAGTACCCCAACTTCAAACCAACGCCGCAACCCGCGCAGCCTTCGTCACCAGATCCGCATCCTCCAACCGCCGCCACCCCGCCGGCCCCAGCACTTCCAACGGCCGGTACCGCGTCTTGTACTCCATCCGCGGCGAGCCCTTCACCCAGTATCCAAGATACACGTATGGCAGCCCGGCATCGCGGGCCCGCAGGATGTGATCCATAATGATGAAATTACCGAACCCCGGTCGCGCCGCGTCGTCCGCCGCAAAGAAGCTGTAGACCATCGACAACCCGTCAGCCTGGCGATCGGTCAGGCACGCGCCGATCAGCGCGCCCTGAACGCCGCCGACGCTAGGCTCGCGATATTCGACGATCACCGAATTGACCGGCGAATGCTCGATCATGTCGGCGTAATCGTCCTCGTCCATACCCGCCATGCCGCCGCCCGGATGCCGCGTCCCGAGGTAACGGCGCAGCAACTGGAACTGCTCGTCGGTCGCCCACGCCTTGCACGCCGTCACCTCGATATCGCCAAGCCGCTTGAGCAATTTGCGCTGCGTCGCGTTGGGCACGAACTCGTCCGTCACCACGCGGACCGAGACGCATGCGGTGCACCCCGCGCACGACGGCCGATACGCCACGCCCTGGCTGCGACGAAAGCCGATCCGCCCTAGCGCATCGTTCAACTCGTTCGCGTGCGGACCGGTCAGTTCGGTGAACACCTTTCGCTCCTGCCGATCCGGCAGATACGGGCACGGCGCAGGGCTGGTGACGAAAAAGCGCGGGAAACGGAAAGGCGCGGTCACCGAGCGAAAAGTCCTTCAGGCAGGCGCGATCAGCCGCGTCGCCCCGTATATGGCCGCCCAGCGCAAACGTACAATCGGTTTACCACGAATGTCGGTTAACGCGGTAAATCACCGTATCAGAATGGGATTATGCCAGCTCGACGGTCGACGTCTCGTACCCGCCAGCCCGCAATGCCCCCACCAGCCGATCGAGGTGAGCACGGTCGCGAAGCTCGCATTCGATGTCGGTGATGAGCCCCTTCGCCGGCAGCGTCGTGAAGACGCGCTGGTGATAGATCTCGATGATGTTGACGCGTTCCTGGTCGAAGATCCGCGCGACATGGAACAGCGCACCCGGCTTGTCCTGCAGCCGGATCCGCAACCGCGCCAGCCGCCCCGACCGCGCCAGATCGCGCAGCAACACGTTGGCGAGCAACCGCGTATCGATATTGCCACCGCACAGCACGATCCCGACGGTCTTCCCGGCAAACCGTTCGGGATGCGACAGCAGCGCGGCGAGCCCGGCGGCACCCGCACCCTCGACCACCGTCTTCTCGATCTGAAGCAGCAGGCTGACGGACTCTTCCAGGCTGCGCTCGCTGACCAGCACGATGTCGTCGACCAGCTCGGCAACGATCTTCGAAGTGATCGCGCCCGGTTCCTTGACCGCGATGCCCTCGGCCAGCGTATCGCCGGCGCAGGCCATATCGGTGCCGTTGATCCGGTTGTACATCGACGGGAACAGCTCGGCCTGTACGCCGACGACCTCGATCGGGTGTCCGCCGGTCTGCCGGCTCAAAGCGCGCGCGACCGTCGACATGCCGGAGATCAGCCCGCCGCCGCCGATCGGGATGACCAGCGTGTCGAGTTGCGGCACGTCCTCCAGCATCTCGATCGCGACGGTGCCTTGGCCGGCGATGACGCGAGGATCGTCGAACGGGTGGACGAAGGTGAAGCCGCACTCACCCTCCAGGATGCGAGCGTGGGCATAGGCCGCGTCGAACGTCTCGCCGTGCAGCACGACGTTGGCGCCGTGGCCCTCGGTCTGCATGACCTTCACGGTCGGCGTGTTGGTCGGCATCACGATCGTCGTCGGAATGCCGAGTCGGTTGGCGTGATAGGCCAAGCCCTGCGCGTGATTGCCCGCCGACGCGGCGATGACGCCCTTGGCGCGCGCTTCGGCCGACAGCTGCAACAGCGTGTTGAGCGCACCGCGCTCCTTGTACGCTGCGGTGAACTGGAGGTTTTCGAACTTCAGATACACCGTCGCGCCGGTCATCTTGCTCAGCGTCCTACTGATCAACGTCGGGGTGCGGACGATCGAGTCACGGATCCGGTCATGCGCGACGCGGACGTCGTCGATCGAGACGGGGAGGGCGGGTGCCGCTACGGCAGCGTGGGTAGCCATGCCCGACCCGCTAGACCATCTGGCGCGCATGGGAAACACCGCTTATGCGCGGACGCTATGGCAAAACTGGCATTCATCGGAACCGGCGTCATGGGCGCGCCGATGGCGGGACACCTCGCCGCGGCAGGGCACGACGTCACCGTCTATAATCGGACTCAGGCCAAGGCGTTGGCGTGGGCCGATAAATATGGCGGCAAGGTTGCCGACACACCCGCGGCGGCGGCGAAGGATGCCGAGGCGGTGTTCGCCTGTGTCGGCAACGACGACGATCTGGCCGGTGTCACTTTAGGCGAGGACGGCGCGTTCGCCGCGATGCGCGACGACGCGGTGTTCGTCGATCACACCACCGTCTCGGCCTCGATCGCGCGACGCCTCGCGGGTGAGCGTGCGCTGGTAGTCGACGCACCCGTATCGGGCGGGCAGGCTGGCGCAGAGAACGGCAAGCTCTCGATCATGTGCGGCGGTTCGACCGAGGCGATGGCGAAGGCCGAACCCTTCATGCAGGCCTATGCCGCGCGGATCGTCCATGTCGGCGAGGCGGGCGCAGGCCAGACCACCAAGATGTGCAACCAGATCGCGATCGCCGGCGTGATCCAGGGCGTCGCCGAATCGCTGCGGTTCGCGCAAAATTCCAGGCTCGATCTCGACAAGGTGTTCGAGGCGATCTCGGGCGGCGCGGCGCAGAGTTGGCAGATGGTCAATCGCTGGCCGACGATGGCGAAGGACGAATTCGACTTCGGTTTCGCGGTCGACTGGATGCGCAAGGACCTTGGCCTCGCGCTCGACGAAGCACGACGCAACGGCGCGGTCCTGCCGGTCGCGGCGCTGGTCGATCAATTCTACGCCGATGTTCAGGCTATGGGCGGCGCCCGCCAGGACACGAGCGCGCTGGTACGGAGATTGCCGAAGTGATCAAGCGCATTACGACGACTCTGCTCCCCTCCCTGGAAGGGAGGGGCCGGGGGTGGGTTGGCCCGTTGTCCAGGCACCAGGCTGCCCCAACCAGCCGACCCACCCCCAACCCCTCCCTTCCAGGGAGGGGGGCAAGAGCCGCGCTAGTCCTGGCATTGCTCCTCCCGACCCCCGCGCTCGCCGACGGGATCGTCGACAACGTCAACGGTGTCACCATTGCCGACGGCGGACGCGTGATCCACTTCAAGGCGATCCTCGTAGACAAGGATGGTCGCGTCACGCGGCTCGTCCCCCCCGGCGAGGAACCACCCAAGCTCAGCCGCAAGGAACTGAAAAAGAACGCCGGCAAGCCGCTGTACGACTGGCGCGTCGACATGGGTGGCAAGACGGTGTTGCCGGGCTTCATCGACGCCCATGGCCATGTCCTAGAAATGGGCTTCGGCGCGCTGTCGCTCGACCTGTCGATGACCAAGTCGCTCGCCGAGGCGAAGTCGCGAATCGCCGCCTACATTGCCGGCAATCCCGATCGCAAATGGGTCCTGGGCCGCGGCTGGAACCAGGAGGCGTGGGGGCTGGGTCGTTTCCCGACCGCCGCCGACCTGGAGTCGGTTTCCGGCGGCCACCCAATCTGGCTGTCGCGCGCCGACGGGCATGCCGGCTGGGCGAACCGCGAGGCGATGCGCGAGGCCGGAGTCACCGGCGCGACCGTATCTCCAGCGGGCGGGCGGATCGAGAAGACCGGCGGCGCGCCCGCGGGCGTATTCGTCGACGGCGCGCAAGGATTGATCGAGAAGGTCGTGCCGCAACCGCTTCCCAAGGAGCGCGATGCCGCGTTCCTGACCGCGCAGCGCATCCTGCTCGGCTACGGCGTCACCGCGGTCGCCGACATGGGCACGACGCTCGACGACTGGCTGACCTATCGCCGGATGGCGGACATCGGCGGGTTGCGCGTCCGCATCATGAGCTATGCGATGGGCGTCGAGACCGCGAGCCGGATCGGCGGCAAGGGGCCGACGCCGTGGCTGTACAATGATCACCTGCGGATGGGCGGCGTGAAGCTCTATGCCGACGGCGCGCTCGGGTCGCGCGGCGCATGGCTGCTGAAACCCTACTCGGACGCACCGGGCCAGTCGGGGCTCGGCTTCCTGACCGACGACCAGCTTCAGAACCAGATGAGCCGCGCGGCGATGGACGGGTTCCAGGTCGCGGTCCATGCGATCGGCGACAAGGCGAACCGGGAAGTGCTCGACGCGATCCAGGTCGAGAGCGAGACCTATACCGGCGATCGCCGCTGGCGGATCGAGCATGCGCAGATCGTCGATCCGACCGACCTGCCGCGCTTCGGCAAGTTCGGCACGATTGCCTCGATGCAGCCTACGCACGAAACCAGCGATCGGACGATGGCCGAGGCACGGCTGGGCCCGAACCGGTTGGCGGGGGCTTATGCGTGGAAATCGATGCTGACCAACGGCGCCAAGCTCGCCTTCGGGACCGACTTCCCGGTCGAGAAGCCCGATCCGTTCGCGACCTGGGCGGCGGCGTTCACGCGTCAGGACGCCGATGGACAGCCGCAAGGTGGCTGGCAACCGCAGGAACTGGTGACGCGCGAACAAGCTTGGTGGGCGATGACCGGTGCTGCGGCCTATGCCGGGTTCGCCGAGAAGCAGTTCGGCGCGCTAGCACCGGGCCAGCGTGCGGACTTTATCGTCGTCGACCGTGATCCGACGATGGTCTCGCCGACCGACCTGCGCGCGACGAAGGTCAGCGAGACGTGGATCGGCGGGGAGAAGGTCTGGGTGCGCAAGTAACCGCGCGGGTTACTGGCGCATCCTGATCAACCCCTCCTGCGCGACGCTGGCGACGAGCCGGCCGTCGCGCGAGAAGATGCGCCCGCGGTTGAACCCGCGGGCGTGTCCGGACCACGGTGCGTCGCAGGCGTAGAGCAGCCAGTCGTCCGCGCGGAAATCCTCGTGCAGCCACAGCGAATGGTCGAGGCTCGCGGTCTGCAGCCCCGGCGTGATCCAGTTGACGCCGTGCGGCAGCAGCGCGGTACCGAGCAATGCCATGTCCGACGCATAAGACAGGATCGCGCGGTGCATCGCCGGGTCGTCGCCGATCGGCGCGACCAGGCGGAACCAGTTGGCATGCGCCGCGGGTTGCGGAACGGGCTCGATCCAGCTGCGCGGGTTGACCGGACGGATCTCGATCGGGCGCTGGCGAAGCATGTGCGCGCGGAACTTCTCGGGGATGCCGTCGATGCTCTCCAGCCTTAGCTCACGATCCGAGCGCAGGTCTTCGGGCGGGGCGACATCGGGCATCGCATCCTGATGATGGAGTCCGTCCTCGGGCGTCTGGAACGACGCCGCCATGTTGAGGATCGGCTGCCCCTTCTGCATCGCGATCACCCGCCGGGTGGCGAAACTCCGCCCCTCGAAATCACGCACCACGCGGTAGACGATCGGGTAATCCTCGTTCCCCGGCCGCATGAAATACGCGTGCAATGAATGCGCGGCCTTGGGCGCCTCGGTCGAGCGTTGCGCGGCCTGCAACGCCTGCGCGATGACCTGCCCCCCGAACACGCGACCGACCCCGCCCGGCTGGCGCTTGCCGACGTAGAGATCGGTATCGACCTCCTCGATTTCGAGCAGGTCGACGAGCCCCTGCGCGAGAGCTTCGGGCGACGTATCGGCAGTATCCAAGCTCATCTGACCTCCGTGTTCACCCGCGAAGGCGGGTGCCCAGTCTGGGCCCCCGCCTTCGCGGGGGCACACCCTACGGTCAATACCCCGCGGCTACGGCCAGCCGATCCGCATGGAAGTTCGCATCCCCGAACATCTCGGCCAGCACCCGCGCGCGCTTCATGTAGAAGCCGATGTCGTATTCGTCGGTCATGCCGATCCCGCCATGCATCTGCACGCCCTCCTGCACGCTCAGCGTCGTCGCCAGCGCGGTCATCGCCTTGGCCACCGACACCGCCTCGTCCGCGCGGTCGCTGCCGAGATCGAGCAACTGCTGCGCCTTCAGCACGGCAGCGCGCGCCACCTCCATCTCCGAATACAGATGCGCGGCACGGTGCTGGAGCGCCTGGAAGCTACCGATCAGCGTCCCGAACTGCTTGCGCTCCTTCATGTAGCCGATCGTCATGTCCATCGCCCCGCCGCCGACACCGAGCAGTTCCGCCGACGCCCCGGTCCGCCCTGCCCGGAGCAGGCGATCGAGCGGCGAACGCCCCGCATCGACCTCGCCGATCACTGCATCCGCATCGACCTCGACGCCATCGAACTCGAGCCGTGCAGCCAAGCTCGAATCAGCCAGACGCTCGGCATTCGCGGTCAGCCCAGCAGCATTCTTCGGCACCGCAAACAGCGTGATCCCGTCCTTGTCGTCGGCACTGCCTCCGGTACGCGCGGCGACGATGATCAGGTCGGCGGTGTGGCCATGCGTGACGAACCGCTTGACCCCGGTCAGCTTGAAGCCGTTGCCCGAGCGTTCGGCGGTCAACGCCACGGTGTCGCGGTGCTTGGCGCCCTCGTCGATCGCCAGCGCCGCGACGGTCTCGCCAGCGATGATCCCCGGGAACCAGCGCTCGGCCTGCCCCGTGCCCTTCAAGGCCTCGACCGCCGCGACCGCGGTGGCGAGGAACGGGGAGGGGGACAAATTGCGCCCGATCTCCTCCAGCACCACGCCCGCCTCGACATGGCCGAGCCCGAGCCCGCCCTGGTCCTCGCCGATCAGTATGCCAGTAAAGCCCATCTCCGCGAACTGCTTCCACAGGTCGCGCGAGAAGCCGGTCGCATCGTCGGCGTCGCGCAACGCCCGCATGTCGCTCACGGGCGCGTGCTCCGCGACGAAATCGCGAATGGTGTCCTGAAGGACGGTCTGGTCGTCGTCTAGATACAGTGGCATTTCAATTCCTTCTTCTCCCTCGCCCCGTCGGGGAGAGGGTCGGGGAGAGGGGCTGTTGGGTCGGATCGCCCGAGCCCCCTCTCTCCCGCCTACGCTTCGCTGCGGCACCCTCTCCCCGAAGGGGCGAGGGAATTACGCCGGCAATTCCAAAATCCGCTTGGCGATGATGTTGAGCTGGATCTCGCTCGTCCCGCCCTCGATCGAGTTCGCCTTGGTCCGCAGCCACGACCGCGGGATCGCCCCGCCGCGCGACCGATCGCTGTCCCATTCGAGCGCATCCGACCCGCCCGCCGCCATCATCAATTCGTACCGGCCCTTGTTCAGCTCGGTCCCGTAATATTTCATCATGCTCGGCTGGGCAGGATGCGCCTTGCCCGCCTTCAGTTCGTCGATGAAGCGTTCGGACATCGCCCCGAACGCCTTCGCCCGCACCTCGAACAACGCGATAGAAGCACGCAGCAACGGATCGGCCAGCCGCCCGTCATGCCCAAGCCCGACAGTCGCGATCGCGCCATCGATCAGCGGATTGCCGCCGCTCGACGCCAGCCCCATTCCCGAGATCATCTCGCGCTCATGCCCGAGCAGATATTTCGCGACGTCCCAGCCCTTGTTCTCTTCGTAGACGCGGTTGACCTTGGGCACCTCGACATTGTCGAAGAACGTCTCGCAGAACGGCGAATTGCCACTGATCAGCAGGATCGGCTTGGTCGACACGCCCGGCGAAGACATGTCGAACAGCACGAAGCTGATCCCGCCCTGCTTCGACGTCTTGTCGGTGCGGACGAGGCAGAAGATCCAGTCGGCCTTGTCGGCATAGGACGTCCACACCTTCTGCCCGTTGACGAGATAATGGTCGCCCT
The DNA here is from genome assembly GCF_001421745.1 of Sphingomonas sp. Leaf230. Lineage (GTDB taxonomy): Bacteria > Pseudomonadota > Alphaproteobacteria > Sphingomonadales > Sphingomonadaceae > Sphingomonas. Next base: position 462,390 of record NZ_LMKW01000001.1, read on the forward strand.
TGTCCTCCGCCGAGGTCGCAAGCCCGGCAAGGTCGGAGCCTGCATTCGGCTCCGAATACCCCTGGCACCAGCGGATCTCGCCCCGCGCGATCTTGGTCAGGTGATCGAGCTTCTGCTCCTCGGTGCCATATTTCAGCAGTGCCGGCCCGAGCATCGAGATCCCGAACGAATTGAGCGGGTTGCGCGCCTTGATTGCTGCCATCTCTTCGCGCAGAATCTTCGTCTCCGCGGGCGACAACCCGCCGCCGCCATACGCCTTGGGCCAATCCGGCACGGTCCAGCCCTTGGCGGCCATCTTGTCGAGCCACTCCTTTTGCGCAGGGCTCGAAGGCTTGAACTGGCGCCCGCCCCAGCAGACGTCGTCCTCCGAGCGCACCGGTTTGCGCATCTCGGGCGGGCAGTTCTCCGCGAGCCACGCACGCGTTTCGGTACGGAAAGTATCGAGGTCGGACATCGGATCAGCTCCTGCTTAGTCGATTGCACAGCGCGGCGACGGCGATCGCGTCGTGGTCGCGGTAACGGTTGGTGATGACCTGCACGCCGATCGGCAGGCCGAGCGGGTCGATCCCGACGGGCACGCTGGTCGCGGGCAGATTGGGGAAGGTGGCGAGCCCGGCCCAGGCGAACTGGACGCCGAACGGGGTATTTTCACCGTCGATCGAAAGCGTGCGCCGCGCGACGTTGCGCTCGGCGATATGCGCGAAGGCGTTCACGCCGCTCGCCGGCGCGATCACCGCGTCGAACTCTTCGAACAGTGCACCCCAGGCGCGTTGCAACCGCGCCTGCGAATCGAGCAGGTCGAACCAGTGCGACAGCGTCGCGACCTTGCCGTCGCGCGCGGGTCCGCCGCGGGTCATCGCGATGCCGAGCATCCGCATATAGTCGGCATGCTGCGCGGCGAGGTCGATCGGTGGGGGTGCGCTTGAAATGATGGCGCCGGCCGCGGCGAGGGCTTCACCGACGCGCCCGATCGCGCCGACGATCGACGAGTCGACGCGTGCCGAGGGATGCGCGGTGAGCAGCAGGATGCGTGGTCGGGCTAAGTCGACGGTCGCGCGCGGCAAGGGGATGTCGGCGAGGATATCAAGCGCAACGGCCAGATCCTCGGGATTACGCGCGAGCGGACCAATGACGCCGAGAGCCGCGCCCGCCCCGTCGGTGCCGGGCACGCGGTGGCCGATATCGGACAAGGCGCCATAGGTCGGCTTGTGCCCCCAGACGCCACAGAACGCGGCCGGCACGCGGATCGAGCCGCCGATATCGGAGCCGAGCTCGAGCGGTACCATCCCCGACGCGAGCGCCGCCGCGGCACCACCCGACGATCCGCCGGGCGTCAACGTCGGGTCGAGCGGATGGTTCGTCCGGCCATGGATCGGGTTGTCCGCCTGCCAGTCGCTCAACCGCACCGGCACGTTGGTCTTGCCGAGGATCACCGCGCCCGCCGCCTTCAGCCGGGTGACGGCGACGGCATCGCGGTCGACGATGTTGTCGCGATGAACCCCGACGCCCCAGCTGGTCGGCAGGCCGGCGACGTCGAACGATTCCTTGACCGTCATCGGTACGCCGAACAGCATCCGGTCGTCCGGACCCTCCGCATCGAGCGCCCGCGCCGCCTCTCGCGCCCGCGCGAAATCGCGGACGACGACGGCGTTGATCGCACGGTCGCGCGCCTCGATCCGCGCGATCGCCGCGTCGCACTCGGCGAGCGCGGTCGTCTCGCCCGCACGGATCGCCGCCGCCGTCTGGAGCGCAGACCGCTCCATCAGCGATCGACTACCGGCAAGAAACGACCACGACGGATCACTTCAGTCGACCACCCGAGACCGCGGCATCCTTCAGCGACTTCGCCACCGGGAACCCGTATTTCTCGAGCCCAGCCACGACCTTCGGCAACCCCTCGGACTGCGCCCAGAACATCGGGCCACCGCGGTACACGGGCCAGCCATAGCCGTAGATCCAGACCACATCGACGTCCGACGCGCGCTGTGCCTTGCCCTCTTCGAGGATCAGCGCGCCTTCGTTGACCATCGTGTAGAGCGTCCGCACGACGATTTCCTCGTCGCTGATCTCGCGCGGCGTCACGCCCGACTTCTTGCGGAAGTCGTCGATGATCTCGGTCACCCGTGCCGAGTTCGACGGCGTCCGCTTCTCGTCGTAATCGTAGAAGCCCGCCTTGGTCTTCTGGCCCCAGCGGTTCTCCGCCGCGAGCGCATCGCGGATGTTCTCGATCCGGCTCGGATCGCGGTGCCAGCCGATGTCGACGCCCGCGAGATCGCTCATCTGGAACGGCCCCATCGGCATCCCGAACGCGACATGGACCTTGTCGATCTGCTCCGGGCTCGCGCCTTCGAGCAGCAGCTTGGTCGCCTCGACCTGCCGCGGCATCAGCATCCGGTTACCGATGAACCCGTAGGTGACGCCCGCCACCACGGCGACCTTCTTGATCTTCTTGGCGAGCGCCATGACGGTCGCCAGCACGTCGTCCGCGGTCTTGTCGCCGCGCACGACCTCCAGCAATTTCATCACGTTGGCGGGCGAGAAGAAGTGCATCCCGACCACGTCCTCGGGCCGCGTCGTGCACGCCGCGATCGCGTCGATGTCGAGATACGACGTGTTCGAGGCCAGGATCGCGCCCGGCTTGGCGATCGCGTCGAGCTTGGTGAAGATCTCCTTCTTCACCTCCATCGTCTCGTACACCGCCTCGATGATCAGGTCGCACTCGGCGAGATCGGCGAAGTCGAGCGTCGGCTTCAGCGCACCCATCGCCTGTTCGACCTGTTCGGGCTTCATCCGGCCCTTGGCGGCGGTCGCCTCGTAATTCTTGCGCACGACGCCGGTGCCGCGGTCGAGCGCGTCCTGCTGCATCTCGACGATCGTCACGGGGATGCCCGCGGACAGGAAGTTCATCGAGATGCCGCCGCCCATCGTGCCCGCGCCGATCACGCCGACGCGCTTGATCTCGCGGAGCCTGGTGTCGGCGGGGACGTCGTCGATCTTGGCCGCCTGACGCTCGGCGAAGAAGATGTGGCGCTGTGCGGCCGACTGCATGCCCATTATGAGCTTCATGAATTCCTGACGCTCGAACGCGATGCCCTCCTCGAAACTGGAGCCGTCCGCAGCCTTCTCGACGCAGGCGATGTTCGCGGCCGGCGCGTCGAAGTTGCGGAAACGCCGGGCGTTTTCCTTCTTGAATGCGGCCACGGCATCCGGATCGGCCTGCGCGGTCTTCTCGGACGCACGGGGCAGGGGGCGCTTCGTCGCGATCTCTCGCGCGAAGGCGACGGCATCGGCCTCAAGGCTGTCTTCACCGACGATCTTGTCGATCAGCCCGGCATCGAGTGCCTTCTTCGCCGAGATCGGATCGCCCTTCGCGGTCATCTCCAGTGCGAGCTTCACGCCGGCGATCCGCGGAATACGCTGCGTGCCACCCGCGCCGGGGAGCAGGCCAAGCTTCACTTCGGGCGTGCCGATCTTCGCCGAGGGAACGGCGACGCGGTAATGGCAGCCGAGCGTCACTTCGCAGCCGCCGCCGAGCGCGGTGCCGTGGATCGCCGCGACGACGGGCTTCGACGACGCCTCGATCATGTCGACGACGGTCGGCAGGCCGGGCTCGACCATTTCCTTGCCGAACTCGGTGATGTCGGCGCCCGCAAAGAACGTGCGGCCATCACAGCGGATCACCATCGCGGTGATGCTGTCGTCGTTCACGCCGTCCTTGATCGCCGCTTCGAGGCCCTGGCGGACCGCCGCGCCGAGTGCGTTGACGGGGGGATTGTTCGAGATGATGACGAGCACGTCGTCATGGCGTTCGGTGCGGATCGGGCCAGTATTCGTCGACGGGGTCATCATACTCTCCTTGTTCTCCTGCGAAAGCAGGAGCCCAGGGCCACATCGGCAGCCCTGTGTGATACTGGACTCCTGCGTGCGCAGGAGAACGAAAACTCAGGTCATCGCCGCGTAGATCATCGTCTTCAGTTCGCGGCGGATGGGATAGAAACTGCTCGGCGAAAGCTGTGTCATGAACACCATCGACAGGCGTTCGACGGGATCGACGAAGAACGCGGTCGAGAACATCCCGCCCCAGTAGAATTCGCCCTTCGACCCCGGCACCATCGTCTTCGCGACGTCGTCGGTGATCGCGAACCCGAGCCCGAAGCCGGTGCCCGCGTTCGACGCCTCGCTGAACAGCGACTTCGACATCGCCGCGAGATCGGATTTTCCGGGCAGGTGGTTCTGCGTCATCAGGTCCAGCGTCTTGCGCCCGAGAATGCGCGCGCCGTCGAGTTCGCCCCCGTTCAGCAGCATCGTATTGAACCGGTGATAATCGAGCGCGGTCGAGATGAGCCCGCCGCCGCCGGAAACGAGCTTCGGCTGCCGGCTCCACGCACTCTCAGTCCCGCGATCGTACATCACGCGGCCCTTGCCCGGCGCGAGCGTGTAGCAATCGGTCAACCGGTCGAGCTTGTCGGCAGGAACCTGGAAGAAGGTGTCGTCCATCTTCAGCGGCGCGAAGATGCGCTCTTTGAAGAACTGGTCGAGCGGCAGGCCCGACACGCGCTGCACGACCGCGCCCAGGACGTCGGTCGCAACCGAATAATTCCATGCGGTGCCGGGCGAGAATTCGAGCGGGATCTTCGCCAGCGCGCCGATGAAGCCGTCGAGGTCATACCCGCCATGCCAACCCTCGATCTTGCCCTCGCGGTACGCGGCATCGACATTCGACCGGTTCTGGAAACTATACGTTAGCCCCGAGGTGTGGCGGAGAAGATCGACCATCCGCATCGGCTCGGCAGTTGGCTTGGTCACGAACGGAACGCCGCCGCCACCCCCATCATAGACGCCGATGTCCTTGAACTCGGGCAGCACATGGTGGACCGGCGTATCGACCGCAACGAGGCCCTGCTCGACCAGCATCATGAACGCGACCGACGTGATCGGCTTGGTCATCGACGCGATCCGGAACAGCGATCCTTCGTCGACGCTCTTGCCGCCCTCACGCGCCGTGCCCGCGTTCGAGAAATGGACGATCTCGCCGTCGCGCGCGATCAGCAATTGCGCGTTCGGCAGCTTGCCCGAATCGACGTAGCGCGTCTGGAGCAGCGTATCGATCGCCGCCAATCGGCTCGCATCGAAGCCGTGCGCGGCAGGTTCAGCGATTTTCACGATTCGACCGTCCGTGTCATGACCCGCTCCATACCCCTAGTTCGAACTTGGCGCCTCTATTGCCTTGAGTGCGGCAGGAATCAACTATAACCTGTCTTCGAACAGGCGATAAGCCAAACCCGAAATTCAACTCTGGAGTCAACCGGTCTTGGCAAGCGAACCGATCATCGCACTCGATCCCTCCTGGCCGGCGATGTCGCTCGCCGATGCCGAGCGAATGCTGACCGCGCCCGGCGCGAAGTTCGAGATGGAGATGCTGACGATCGACGGCGTCAAGACGCGCATCTGGAAGAATGCACCACCCTCGTTGCGCTGGCTGGCTGAGGCGGCGCGCGCGCATGGCGAACGGGTCTTCACGGCGTATGAGGACGAGCGCGTCACCTACGAGGCGAACTTTCGCGCGATCGCGGTACTGGCGCACCGGTTGCGCGAGATGGGGATCGGCCCCGGTGACCGCGTCGCGCTAGCGATGCGCAACCTGCCCGAATGGCCGGTCGCGTTCTTTGCAGGCGCCAGCATCGGCGCGATCATGGTGCCGCTCAACGCGTGGTGGACCGGCGCGGAGATGGAATACGGCCTCGCCGATTCGGGCGCGCGCGTGCTGATCACCGATGACGAGCGGCATCACCGGCTGGAGGCGGCCTATGCGACGCTGCCGGCGCTGGAGCACGTGTTCGTCGCGCGCGCCGCCGAACCGCTGACGGGGATCGTGACGCGGCTGGAGGACGTGATCGGCACCCCGCACGACTGGGCTGCGCTGCCCGATGTAGGCCTCCCAGAAGCGACGATCGCGCCCGACGACGACGCGACGATCTTCTACACCAGCGGGACCACCGGCGCGCCCAAGGGGGCGCTCGGCACGCACCGCAACATGATGTCGAACATCATGTCCGGCGGCTATTCCTCCGCCCGCTCGTTTTTGCGGCGCGGTGAGGCTCCGCCCGAACCGACGCCGCGCGTGACGCTGACCGTGATCCCGCTGTTCCACGTTACCGCCTGCTCGGCGGGGATGATGGGGGTGATCGCGACCGGCAGCACGATGATCTTCATGCGGAAATGGGACACCATTCGCGCGATGGAGATCATCGAGCGCGAGAGGGTCAACATCACCGGTGGCGTGCCGACCATTGCCTGGCAGTTGCTCGAACACCCCGACCGCGGCCGTTACGACCTCTCGTCGCTCGAATCGATCGCCTATGGCGGCGCGCCGGCGGCACCCGAACTGGTGAAGCGCATTTACGCCGAATTCGGCGCGATGCCCGGCAATGGCTGGGGCATGACCGAGACGATGGCGACGGTCACGCATCATGGCGGGGAGGACTATCTCAACCGCCCGACCAGCGCTGGGCCTCCGGTCGCTGCTGCCGACCTGAAGATCGTTGCGGACGACGCCGTGACGGAGATGTCTCTGGGCGAGGTCGGCGAACTCTGGGCACGCGGCCCGATGATCGTGAAGGGATACTGGAACAAGCCCGACGCGACCGCCTCGACGTTCGTTGACGGCTGGGTCCGAACCGGCGACCTGGCTCGCCTCGACGACGAAGGATTCTGCTACATCGTCGACCGCGCCAAGGACATGATCATCCGCGGCGGCGAGAACATCTATTCGAGCGAGGTCGAGAACGTCCTCTACGCGCACCCTGCGGTGACCGACGCGGCGCTGATCGGTATCCCGCATCGGATCCTCGGCGAGGAGCCGGCGGCGGTGGTGCATCTCGCACCGGGTGCGGTGACGACCGAAGCTGAGTTGCAAGGCTGGGTGCGGCAGCATCTGGCGGCGTTCAAGACGCCGGTGGCGGTCCGGTTCGTGCACGAGACTCTGCCGCGCAATGCCAATGGGAAAATCTTGAAAAAGGACCTGCAGGTGTTGTTTGCGGATCGGGTGGGGGTGGTGGCTTAGCCGCAGCATGCCTGCTTAGGTGCGCCTCCCCGGCGGAGGCCGGGGTCCAGTTGGGAAGGTCGTGGTAACGACGCGTTGCCCTACGTTAGCGATATTCCCCAACTGGGCCCCGGCCTTTGCTGGGGTGGTGGTTGGGGTTGCGGCGCGCGATCGGTTCTAGCGCTTCGACTCTGCGACGACCGCATCGACCGCAGCCTTCCATCCCGCCAGTCGCGTCTGCCGCTCGTCCTCTCCCTGCGATGGCGTGAACGTCTCGACCTCGCCGAGCATCGTCGTCGCGTCCTCCAACCCCGCGAACAGCCCCGCGCCGACACCAGCCAACATCGCTGCGCCCAACGCGGTCGTCTCCGCGAATCTCGGCCGTTCGACTGCGATCCCCAGCAAATCTGCCATGTCCTGCGCCATCCAGTCGTTGGCGACCATGCCGCCGTCGATCCGCAGGCTGTGCCAGTCGATGCCGTCGGCCGCGAACGCGGTCTTCAGGTCGTGGGCTTGGTACGCCATCGCCTCCAGAGCCGCGCGAGCCACGTGCGCCTTGCCGGTGGCGAAGCTCAGTCCCGAGATGCTCGCGCGGGCATTCGGTTCCCACCACGGCGCGCCGAGGCCGCTGAGCGCTGGCACTAGGTACACGCCGCCGCTGTCGGGCACGCTGCGGGCCAGTGCTTCGGTTTCGGCGGCCGTGCCGATCAGCCCGAGCGTGTCGCGGAGCCACTGGACGAGGCTGCCGGCGACGAACACCGACCCTTCCAGCGCATAAGTGCGCTCGCCGCCGAGCTGCCACGCGACCGTCGAAAGCATCCGGTGGCCCGAAGTCGGCGGTGTCGCGCCGGCGTGGGTGAGGATGAACGCCCCTGTTCCGAACGTGGCCTTGGTCTGGCCGGGTGAAAGGCAAGCTTGGCCAATCGCGGCTGCCTGCTGGTCGCCTGCGATGCCGCAGATCGAAATCGCCGCGCCGAACGCTGTCGTTTCGCCGAATCGTCCGGCGCAATCGACGATCTCCGGCAACGCAGCGCGGGGCACGCCGAACAGCGCGCAGAGCCCGTCGTCCCAGCTGCCGGTGTGCACGTCCATCAAGGCGGTGCGCGAGGCGTTGGTGGCGTCCGTCACGTGCAACCCGCCGGTCAGTTTCCAGATCAGCCAGCTGTCGACCGTGCCGATCGCGAGGCGCGCGCCGGCGTCCGCGAGCTGCGGCCATTCGCGCATCGCCCAGCCGATCTTCGAGGCGGAGAAATACGGGTCGAGCAACAGGCCGGTCTTGGCCTGAACCTCAGCTTCGTGGCCCCGTTCGCGCAGGTCCCGGCAGGTCGCGGCGGTACGCCGGTCCTGCCAGACGATCGCGGGCGCGAGCGGTTCGCCGGTCTCGCGGTCCCAGAAGACGATCGTCTCGCGCTGGTTGGTGATGCCGATCCCGGCAATCCGGTGCGCGCCGCCTGCCTGGGCGACCATCGCCGCGGTCACCCGCAGCGTCTTGCGCCAGATCTCGGCGGCATCATGCTCTACCCATCCGGCGCGTGGGTATGTCTGGTCGAGCGCGCGGGCTTCGCTGGCGATGCAGCGGCCGTCGGTCGCAAACAGCATGGCGCGGGTGGACGTGGTGCCCTCGTCGATAACGAGAATTAGATCATTGGCGTCGTTCGGCATGCTTGAATGCTAGCCACGATTACGGGATGGGGAAACAAAGGAAAATGCCATGACGGACGAGGGCCTTCGCCACGAAAAGAACCAGCCGCAAGGCGGGGACAGCGCCGTTACCGAAGGTCCGCCGGCCGAGAGTGCGTTCGGGCTGCCGATCGCGGTCGGGGTCGAGGATGCGATGCGAATCGCGCAGCGTCGCGATCGGTTGCTGGCGGCGCTGACGCTGACCGCGGGTGTCGGACTCATACTCGCGACGCCGTTCGCGTTGAAATCCGGAGCGGAGTTCTTCCTTCCGCTGACGATCGCGCTGGTGATTTCAGTGGCCTTGGTGCCGGTGCTGGAATGGCTCGAGCGGCGGCATGTTCCTTCGCCGCTTGCCGCGATCCTGTGCATTCTCGTGTTCCTGATCGCCGCGAACATCGCGATTGCCGCGATCCTCGTACCGGCGACCGATTTCTTCAGGTTGCTGCCGACGCGGTTGGACCGAATTCAGAACAATCTCGCGCCGCTGCTTGATCTTTATTCGAGCCTCGAGAAATATGTGAACAAGACGCTGCGACAGGTCGCGTCGACGCCGATCAAGCAGCCTGCGACCGCGGGCGTTGCTGCGCCGGGGTCGATTCTCGAACTTGCCGCGACGTCGGCGCCTGCCGTGATCGTCCAGTTCCTGTTCGGAATTCTGATCGTGTTCTTCTTCCTGTCGGGCTGGACGCGGATGCGGCGGCAGACGATCACGGGGCGGACCAGCTTCGACGGGGCGATGGCGACCGCTCGCGTGATCCAGGATATCGTCGACGACGTGTCCGCGTATCTTGGCACGATTACCCTCATTAACATCGTGCTGGGGATAATCACTGGCGTAGCGCTGTGGTTCATCGGCATGCCGTATCCGGCGATGTGGGGAGGGATCGTCGCGCTGCTCAATTACATCCCGTATTTCGGGCCCGTGATCGGTGCGTTTCTGCTCGCGCTGGGCGGGCTGATGACGTTCTCGGATATCTGGATGGCGATGCTGCCGCCGGCGCTGATGTACGGGCTGCACCTGGTCGAGGCGAACGCGATCACGCCGTTCGTGGTCGGGCACCGGCTGACGATCAGCCCGTTGCTGATCCTGATCTCGCTGAGCTTCTGGGGATGGGTGTGGGGCACGTCGGGCGCGTTGCTCGCGGTTCCGCTGCTGATCATCATCCAGACCATCGTGAAGGCCGCTGGCAAGCCCGATATCGCCGGGTTCCTGTTCGAGCACGGGACGCTGGTGCAGCCCAAGACCGGGCGAAATCGTCGTCGTGGCGACCCGCCCGAGACACAACGTGAAACTGGCGGATAATTTGGGTTGACGGTATCCGAACCCTCGCCTAGTTGCCGCCTCCACGCTGTTTCAGCGGGTGTAGCTCAGTTGGTTAGAGCGCCGGCCTGTCACGCCGGAGGTCGCGGGTTCGAGTCCCGTCACTCGCGCCATCGTTTACCCTGACCGGGTAGATGGTTCGAGATTGTGTTGAGGTTTTGACGAGCCTTCCCGCGTGGCCCTAGGGTCGCTAAGGTTCGTCATTGGGAATGCGGGTGTAGCTCAGTTGGTTAGAGCGCCGGCCTGTCACGCCGGAGGTCGCGGGTTCGAGTCCCGTCACTCGCGCCATCCCAAAGGGGTGGCTGAGACCCTTTTAGATTTTGGGTGCTGCGAGCATCCCGTCCAGCCTCCAAGGTCTGGATCATGCCCATTCCGTTCATGCCGAGTAGAGACCGAGTAGCTTCGAAGAAGCGTATCGAGGGCTCGTATCGAAGCATGGGTTCCCCGCGCCAACCTGTCCTTCGATACGCCGCTGCGCGGCTACTCAGGACGAACGGTAGGGGCCGGGGGGGCAGCGGAGCGCAACGGCTCTGGGAGGCGGCAGGCAGGGCTGCGTTACCGCCCGAGCTCCATCCACCGCAGCACCGGCTTCAACGGTGCGATCCAGATCAGGCCGGTGAACAGGTAGAACACCAGTTGCCCCAGCCAGTGCCAGCTGCCGACGATGTTCGACAAACTCACGACGGCCACGCACCACACTAAGATTAGTAGCAGGATGCCGAGCATGCCGACGGGTTTGCGCCAGGTTGGCGTCATGGCGTGATCCAGTCTGATTCGGTGGCGATGGCGTGGAGCGGGACGTCCCATGGGTCTGGGGTCAGCGTGTCGACTTCCTGCACCGACAACGCAACCCCGACGCGCCACGCGTTCGGGTGGGCAAGGAAGGCGCGGTCGTAATAGCCGGCGCCCTGGCCGATCCGGTTGCCGCTGCGATCGAAGCCGACGAGCGGGGTCAGGATGATGTCGGGTTCGAGTTCGGCCGCGTCTTCGGCGGGCTGGTGCAGCCCGAACGGTCCGGCGATCAGCGCCGCTTCGGTCGCCCAGGACAGGAAGCGCATCGGCAGCGAGCGGCGGACGATATGAGGCAGGGCGATGACGCACCCGGCATCGACCGCAGCGCGCGCGAAGGGCGAGGGATCCGCTTCGCCGCCGAACGGGACATAGGAGGCGACCGTCAGTCCGGGTTTCAGCCGTGCCAGAAACGCCGACGGCACAGAAAGCTCGACCGGCGGGCGCGCTTCTCGCGCGGCGCGGAGCGAGGCTCTCAGCGCGCTCTTGTCGGTCATGCGCCTGCGACCCTGAGATAAAGGGAAGATGGTGGTGTGGCGGGCCCACCATGGCCGTGTGCCGGGTTATCCACTGACGCACGGTACGTCAGGTGGGGACCATGTGCTTCGGACCAGGATCCTAACAGGGACAGCCCCCTATGGATGATGAATAGCCTCAGGGATAATAAAGGCTCGTACCGGGCAGAACCCGCCACAGCCAATCTAGGCGTTGGGCGGGCTAAGCTCAAGGGGCGTGTGTTCGAGAACCTGGGCGAGCCCTTCGAGACGATCTGCGATCCGGGTAAGTGCGATCTCGCTGACTGCGGAGCCTTCGGGTGGCCGGTGCGCGGCTTCGTCGAGGTCGTCGGCGAGCATCAGCGCGACGAACAGCATCGCGCGCTCGGCGCTGAGACCGCCTGCGGCACGGTCCGCGGTCGCCCAGCGTTCGGCGACCATCGCGCCCAGCAGGCGGACGCGCGACTCTTCGCCGTCACGGCAGGCGACGGCATGGGGACGGCCGCCGATATCGAGCATGACCTGTGCCATCAGTTGGGGCTCCCACGCGTGATGACGTCGTCGAGCGCGGCGACGGCTTCGGCCATCCGCGCCTTGAGGGCAGCGTGGCGCTTGGCGAGCGCGTCGCCAGCTTCGGTGCGGGCTGCAATGGCGGATTCGATCCGTGCGATCGCGGCATCGATCCGGTCGACGGCAGTTGGTCCGTCGGAAGGTGTGTCTGACATAGCATGCGAGATAGCATGGACGGGGGGTGCGACAAGTCGGTTTAGGCGAAACCCATCACCATCCACGGTGTTGACAGGGCGGCCCACCGCCCCGCAAAGGCATCGCGCCCGGAACGGACTCGCGGGCGTAGCGGAGAGACAGCAATGACGGTCAAGGTTGCGATCAACGGTTTCGGGCGCATCGGCCGTCTCGTCGCCCGTGCGGTACTCGAACAGTCGAACGGCGCACTCGAACTCGTCGCGATCAACGATCTCGGCGATGCCAAGTCGAACGCGTGGCTGTTCAAGCGCGACAGCGTCCACGGCAAGTATCCGGGTGAGGTTTCGGCCGAGGGCAACGAGCTGGTCGTCGACGGCAAACGCATCCGCGTCACCGCCGAGCGTGACCCGGCAAACCTGCCGCACGCCGAGCTGGGCGTCGACATCGTCCTCGAGTGCACCGGCTTCTTCACCGACAAGGCCAGCTGCCAGAAGCATCTCGATGCGGGTGCCAAGAAGGTGCTGATCTCGGCGCCGGGCAAGAACGTCGACCTGACCGTCGTTTACGGCGTCAACCACGACAAGCTGACCGCCGAGCACACGATCGTCTCGAACGCGTCGTGCACCACCAACTGCCTGGCGCCCGTCGCCAAGGTGCTGAACGATGCGATCGGCATCGAGCGCGGCCTCATGACGACCGTGCATGCGTACACCAACGACCAGAAGATCCTCGACCAGATCCACCCTGACCTGCGTCGCGCACGCGCTGCGGCGATGTCGATGATCCCGACCACGACGGGGGCCGCGCGCGCCGTCGCCGAAGTGCTGCCGGAGCTCAAGGGCAAGCTCGACGGTTCGGCGATCCGCGTGCCGGTGCCGGACGTTTCGCTGATCGACCTGACCTTCACGCCGTCGCGCGATACGACGCGTGAAGAGGTGAATGCGGTGCTGAAGGCGGCCTCCGAGAGCGGCCCGCTGGTCGGCGTGCTCGACTGGTCGGACGAGCCGCTGGTGTCGATCGATCTGCAGCATACCCCTGCGTCGTCGACGATCGACAGCCTGGAAACCGCGGTGATCGACGGCAAGCTGGTTCGCGTCGTCAGCTGGTACGACAACGAGTGGGGCTTCTCGAACCGGATGGTCGATACGGCCACGGCGATGGCGAAGTTCATCTAAGCTCGCGATCTATGCGTCCCCTGTTCCGTTCGCTTCGAGCGCAGTCGAGAAGTCGTCTCCCGTGACAGATGGTGTCTCGACTGCGCTCAACACGAACGGGGAGGGAGCGGTGGCTCGGGCCCAGGCCTCGACGACAGTCGGCACGATCGCCGGGATCGCTCGCCACGCGCGCGCCAAAGCCCCGATGGAGGTCATCGACGATGTCGAGATCACCATCGAGGCTGGCCTGCACGGCGACTTCCGCGGTCGCGTGAAGCTCGGCGGCAAGGGGCGGCGGCAGGTCACGTTGCTCGAACGCGGCGACTGGGACGCCGCGATGGCCGAAGTTGGGCGCGATATTCCGTGGTACGAACGGCGTGCCAATCTGCTCGTCGATGGCTTCGACCTTCCCCAGATACCCGGCACGCGGCTCCGCATCGGCGCGGACGTCGTGCTGGAGGTGACGCGCCACACCGATCCGTGCGACCGCATGGATGCACTGGCGCCAGGATTGTTCGCTGCGCTGACGCCGGACTGGCGGGGCGGGGCCTGTACCCGAGTTTTGATGGGCGGCAGAATCGCCGCCGGTGATGAGATCAGGATCGAAGAACCATGACCAAGCCATTCAAGACGCTCGATGATATGGGCGATGTCCAGGGCAAGCGTGTGCTCGTCCGTGAAGACCTCAACGTGCCGATGGCCGAGGGGCATGTCACCGACGACACTCGGCTACGCGCGACCGTTGCGACCGTTGGGGAACTCGCGGACAAGGGCGCGATCGTCCTCGTCCTCGCGCATTTCGGTCGTCCCAAGGGCGTCCCAAGCCCCGAATTCTCACTGTCGCAGGTCGTGAAGCCGTACAGCGAAGTGCTCGGCCGCGAAGTCCGCTACATCGACTGGGAAGGGGCGGATGATGCCGTCGCTACGCTCGAACCCGGCGACATTGCGGTACTGGAGAACACGCGCTTCTTCGGCGGCGAGGAAACCAACGACGCGGCGGTGGTGACCCGGTTCGCGAGCCTCGGTGACCTGTACGTCAACGACGCCTTCTCCGCCGCACACCGCGCACATGCTTCGACCGAAGGCCTTGCCCACGTTCTTCCCGCCTTTGCCGGACGCGCGATGGAAGCCGAACTCGACGCGCTCCAGAAGGCACTCGGCGAGCCCGAGCATCCGGTCGCGGCGGTCGTCGGCGGCGCGAAGGTTTCGTCGAAGCTCGACGTGCTGCGCCACCTCGTCACCAAGGTGGATCATCTGATCATCGGCGGCGGCATGGCCAACACCTTCCTCGCGGCACGCGGCGTCGATGTCGGTAAAAGCCTTTGCGAGCATGAGCTTGCGAGCGTTTGCGAACAGATCATGGAAGCTGCGGACAAGGCGAACTGCACGGTCCACCTGCCATACGACGTCGTGGTCGCCAAGGAGTTCAAGCCGAACCCCGCCACCCGCACGGTGAACGTGCACGAAGTCGCCGCCGACGAGATGATCCTCGACGTCGGTCCGGCCGCGGTCGAGTCGCTTGGCGACGTGCTCAAGAACTGCCGCACGTTGGTGTGGAATGGTCCGCTCGGTGCGTTCGAGACGCCGCCGTTCGACAAGGCGACCGTTGCGCTCGCCAAGACCGCGGCGGCGCTCACCGAAGGTGGTTCGCTCGTCTCGGTCGCGGGCGGCGGCGATACGGTTGCGGCGCTCAATCACGCGGGCGTTGGCGATGCGTTTACGTTCGTCTCGACGGCAGGCGGCGCATTCCTCGAGTGGATGGAAGGCAAGGACCTTCCCGGCGTCGCGGCGCTGACGCGTTAAGGCGCCGGTTCCCGCAGCAACGGGACCAGCAGGGTATTGAGTTCATTTAGGTCGATCGCGCCGGCTTTCGCATAGCGAACCACGCCGGCGCGATCGATGATGTAGTTGGTGGGGAGGGCGCCCATCACCGCGAACGGCCCCTTGATTCGCCGCGCCGACGGGATCGTCATCGCGGCGAACAGGGGTTTCAGCTTGAACGCAGGCAGCGAATCCTCCGTCGCCACCGCGAACACGCGCAGGCCGTTGTCCTTGCGAATGCGGTAATAGCTGTCGAGCAGCGGAAGCTCCGCCTTGCACGGCCCGCACCATGTCGCCCAAAAGTTCAAGACGACAACCTGCCCGTGCAGATCGGCACTGCGCACCTTGGTCCCGTCGATCAGCGTCAGTTCGAACGGCGGCGCTGGTTCGCCGATCTTGACTGCGGCCGTCGCTGCGGAGGCGATCGCGATTATCGCGCATGCGACGATGCCTTGCATGATCTTCATTGCCGCGCCCCTGTGCCGCCCGCCCCGTATTTCGAGAGTGTCGGCGTCGAAAGATCCAACGTCAATCACTAGGTTTGCAGTCCAGCCGGGGTTGATCCTCAACGCCCGCCCGCCTATGTTTAACATGTTAAACGGAGACTCGGATGCTTGGCGTCAGGCTCGATAGCGAACTCGAAGAGCGACTCGCGGCGGTTGCGCGCACCCAAGGGCGCAGCAAGAGCGATATCGCACGCGAAGCTGTGCGACGCTATGTCGAGCGCCACGACGAGGCGTTCCTGGCGGAGGCACGGCGTCAGTCGCTCGCGGCGGCTGATCACGATCGACGGGCGGGTGAAGAAGATTGGGACACACTGATCGCGGCGCCCCCTGCATGAAATTCGTCCGCGGTATGATCGTCGTCGGGGCGGGCAAGGGCGATTTCTCTGGCAAGCCGCGCCCCTTTCTTGTCGTCCAATCAGACCTTTTTGCAGATCACGCGACGATTTCTCTTTGCCCGCTGACAAGTGTCATCAGCAGTACGAACTTGTTTCGTGTATCGCTCGAGGCCTCTCCCGAGACTGGCCTCGTTCGCGACAGCGAGATTCAAGTAGACAAGGTCGACAGTCTCCGTCGCGACGAGATCAGCAAAATCATTGGCATGACACCGATCACCACCATGACCAGAGTCGACGACGCGCTGCGCCGTTGGCTCCAACTTTAAAACAGGATTTCAGCATGACCTCGACGATCACTCCGCAAGTCAAAACCATTCTCGACAAGTATGAAGCCACCAGTTCGGCGGTGAAGGCGAACCTCGCGCGCATCCTGATGCAGGGTAAGCTTGGCGGCACCGGTAAGCTCGTGATCCTGCCGGTCGACCAAGGGTTCGAGCATGGCCCGGCGCGCAGCTTCTCGGTCAATCCGCCGGCATACGACCCGCATTACCATTACCAGCTCGCGATCGATGCCGGGCTCAGTGCGTATGCTGCTCCGCTTGGCATGCTGGAGGCCGGGGCGGATACGTTTGCCGGCCAGATCCCGACGATCCTGAAGTGCAACAGCTCGAACAGCTGGGCGACGACGATCGACCAGGCGGTGACGGCGACGGTGTCGGACGCGGTGCGGCTCGGGTCGGCGGCGATCGGCTTCACGATCTATCCGGGCGCGGACCAGTTCTTCGACCTCGTCGAGGAAATCCGCGAGCTGAGCGAAGAGGCCAAGTCGGTCGGCATCGCGACGGTGATCTGGTCGTACCCGCGCGGTGGCGAGCTGACCAAGGACGGCGAGCTCGCGCTCGACGTCGGTGCCTATGCCGCGCACATGGCGGCGCTGCTCGGCGCGCATATCATCAAGACCAAGCTGCCGACCGCGCATATCGAGCAGAAGGAAGCCAAGCCGCTCTATGCCAACACCGATTGGTCGAAGCAGTCGGACCGTGTGAAGCACGTCGTCCAGTCGAGCTTTGCCGGGCGTCGCATCAACGTCTTCTCGGGCGGCGCGTCGAAGGGCGAGGACGCGATCTTCCAGGACGCGCGCGACATCCGCGACGGCGGCGGCAACGGCTCGATCATCGGCCGCAACACCTTCCAGCGCCCGCGCGACGAGGCGCTGGCGATGCTCGACCGGATCATCCGGATCTACAAGAACGAAGAGTAAGCTTTGGTTTGCCGCCACGTCATCCCGGTCCTGCGCCGGGGTGACGTGGCAGGCATGAAAGGCTAGGGCCGCGGACATGACCGAATTCGAAGATCCGCTGGGCCCGCTCGATCCCAATTTCGCCGAGAATTTCCGCCGCGACATGCGCCGACCGGCTTGCCAGCTTTATCTGGTGTCGCCGCTGGATGTCGGGGGCGACTTTCCCGAGCGTCTGGCGCGCGCGCTGGACGCGGGTCCGGTGGCCGCGTTCCAGTTCCGCGTGAAGGATATCGACCAGCATGCGGCGGCCGCGCTGGGCGAGCCTTTGCGGGCGATCTGTGCCGAGCGTGAGGTGGCGTTTATCGTCAACGACGATATCGGGCTGGCCAAGCGTCTCGACGCGGACGGCGTGCATCTCGGGCAGGACGATGGCGATCCGCGTGAGGCGCGGGCACAGCTTGGCCCTAACGCGCAGATCGGGGTGAGCTGTCACGGCAGTCGTCATCTGGCGATGGAAGCGGGCGAGGCGGGGGCCGACTACGTCGCGTTCGGGGCGTTCTATCCGACGACGACGAAGGTCGCGACGCATTCCGCCGAGCCGGTGATTCTGTCCTGGTGGTCGACCCTGTTCGAGATGCCCTGCGTCGCGATCGGCGGGATCACGCCGGAGAACGCCGCGCCGCTGGTTGCTGCAGGGGCGGACTTCATTGCCGTGTCCGGCGCCGTCTGGGGTGGCGACGAGGTTGCGGCGATCAAGGCGTTCGGTGAGGTTCTCGCGAAGCGCTGAGCCGTTGGAAACAACCGTCGTCCCGACCGTTTGATGCAGTAGCGTAACGGTTTGGGATGATGGGCATGACGGCATTTGCGATGAAGACTGCGGTTCTTGCGGCCTGCTTGCTGGGTGCCGCGTCACCCGCACTGGCGCAGACAGCGCCGGCCAAGCCCGTACCGATCGATCGCAATGTCCTGCACGTCCAAGTCATCCTCGATCACCTCGGCTTCGGGCCGGGCGTGCTCGACGGGCGTGGCGGGCAGTCGCTGGTCGCGGCGCTGAAGGGGTTCCAGGAGGCGAAGGGGCTGCCGATTACCGGCAAGTCCGATGCACGGACGTTGCAGGCGCTGTATCCGTACCGCGCCGCGCGGCCGACCGTAACGGTCGCGCTGACGCCGGAGATGCTGGCGGGGCCGTTCGTCAATCCGTTCCCCAAGGATCCCGCCAAGCAGGCCGAACTCCCGTCGTTGGGTTACAAGACCGTGATGGAGAAGCTCGGCGAGATGTTCCACACGACGCCGGCGGTGATCGTGGCGCTGAACTCGCCGACGACGAAGCTGGCGCCGGGCACCAAAATCGTGTTCCCGAACGCGTTGCCATCGTCGCGAGCCTATGATCCGAAGCTGAAGCCGGACTGGATCGCGACGCTCACCATGCTGAACGTCGATGCGAAGCAGCCGCAGGCGGATCATGTCGTCGTCGACAAGTCGGATGGCGTGCTCCGCGTGCTCGACGCGAACGACAAGCTGATCGCGCAGTTCTCCGCGACGATGGGGTCGAGCCATGATCCGCTGCCGCTCGGCACATGGACGATCAAGGGCTCGGACTACAATCCGAAGTTCCACTTCAATCCCGCACTGTTCTGGGATGCGAAGAAGGGGCAGCAGAAGGAAATGCTCCCTCCGGGCCCGAACGGTCCGGTCGGGGTCGTCTGGATGGATCTGTCGAAGGAGCATTACGGCATCCACGGCACGCCGAACCCCGAGACGATCGGACGTGCTGAGAGCCATGGCTGCATCCGCCTGACCAACTGGGATGCGGCGCGACTGTCGATGATGATCAAGCCGGGGACCAAGGCCGTGTTCCAGGCCTGAGGCGATGACGCGGACGTTCTGGATCATTCTCGGGCTGATCGTGGTGGCGATCGGCGGATTTGCGTCGATGGTGTCGTTCGGGAGCAGCGGTAGCGGCATCGAGCGGCGGGTGCCTTGGCGTAAGTCGGTGCCTCCCGAGGTCGCTGCCGTTACCGTGACGCCGGGGGCGCTGGCCGTTCCGGTGGCTGGCGTGTCGCGGAAAGCGATTGCCGACAGCTGGAACGATGCGCGGGGCGGCGGTCTGCGCAGTCATCACGGGACGGACATCATGGCACCGGGTGGCACGCGCGTCGTCGCGGCTGCACCGGGGCGGATCGAGAAGCTGTTCCAGAGCGGACTTGGCGGGATCACGCTGTACGTCCGCTCGCCCGACCGGCGCTGGACCTATTATTATGCGCACCTCGCGGGGTATGCGGCTGGCATCCGCGAGGGCATGGCGGTCAAGGCAGGTGATACGCTCGGCTATGTCGGCGACACCGGCGATGCGGGGGCAGGCAATTACCACCTCCATTTCGGGCTGACCAGGATGCAGCCGGGTGAGCGCTGGTGGCAGGGCGAGAACGTGAACCCCTACCCGCTGCTTGCCGGAACGGGGTCGTCCCGCTAAAGCCCGCCGCTTCGGGTTTCCGCAGAGTCATGCCCCAGGGCCAAGCTTCGCGGACGGCCCCTAGCTCTTTCCAGCAGGAATCGGTCATGAAGATCAACGCGGTCGAGATTCGTCCCGGCAACATTCTTGAATATGAGGGCGGCATCTGGCGCGCCGTCAAGATTCAGCACACCCAGCCTGGCAAGGGCGGTGCCTATATGCAGGTCGAGATGAAGAATCTCATCGACGGCCGCAAGAATAACACTCGCTTCCGCTCCGCCGAGAGCGTCGAGAAGGTGCGGCTCGAGACCGTCGACTTTCAGTTCCTGTTCCGCGAGGGCGACATGCTCACCTTCATGGACAAGGTCAATTACGAGCAGATCTCGCTCGACGCCGACATCCTGGGCGACGCCGCGGCGTTCCTGCAGGACGGTATGGACGTGGTGATGGAGCTCTGGGAAGAGCGGCCGATCTCGGTCCAGCTTCCCGACACGATCGAGGCGCTGATCGTCGAGGCGGATGCCGTCGTGAAGGGGCAGACTGCTTCGTCGAGCTACAAGCCTGCGGTGCTGGAGAACGGCGTGCGCGTGATGGTGCCGCCGCATATTGGTGCCGGCACGCGGATCGTGGTCGATGTCTACGAGCAGACCTACGTGCGTCGCGCGGACTGAAAACTGCTCCCCCTCCCGCAAGCGGGGGGCAACGACCTTGGCGCGAACAATTTCGATGCCGCGCGACGCTGATAGCGCGAGCCCACCCCCGGCCCCTCCCGCTTGCGGGGGGGGGGAGATAGAATACCATGCCCAGCCATTCAGGCATCATGACCGTCATCGAGCGCGCCGCCCGCAAGGCCGCGCCGCGCCTGCGCCGTGACTTCAACGAGGTCCAGCAGCTCCAGGTGAGCCGCAAGGGTCCAGCCGACTTCGTCAGCCAGGCCGACCAGCGCGCCGAGCAGACGATCTTCGAAGAACTCAGCCACGCCCGTCCCGATTGGGGCATGCTCATGGAGGAGCGCGGCGAGGTCGAGGGCGATCCGAACAAGCCGCGCTTTATCGTCGATCCCCTGGATGGGACGTCGAACTTCCTCCATGGCATCCCGCATTTCTGCATCTCGATCGCGGTCGAGGAGCCGATGCCGAACGGCAAGCGTGAGGTCACGACTGCGCTCGTGTATCAGCCGCTGACCGACGAGAGCTTCTGGGCCGAGAAGGGCCGGGGCGCTTGGCTCACCGACCAGCGTCTCCGCGTATCGTCGCGGCGTGATCTTTCCGAATCGCTGATCGCTACGGGGATTCCATTCCTGGGGCATGGCGACTTTGCGCAGTGGAGCCGGATTTTTGGGGCGGTTGCGCCTGAGGTTGCGGGCATCCGTCGTCTTGGGGCAGCGGCGTTGGATCTGGCTTGGCTTGCGGCCGGTCGTTTCGACGGGTTCTGGGAATCGAACCTGAAGCCTTGGGATGTCGCGGCGGGCATGCTGCTGGTAAAGGAAGCCGGCGGCTTCGTCACCGACTTCCGTGGCGGCGATCGCGCGATGGAGCGTAACGAGTTCCTCGCTGCGAACGACGCTCTCCACTCGCGTCTGCACAAGCTAGTGGCCGGAGCGTTGCGCTAAGGCGGATGAACTATCCCCCCCCCGCAAGGGGGAGGTGGCTGGCGTTTGCCAGTCGGAGGGGGAGGTAAGGGCAACCTCTGGTCCGCGTCCTCCCCCTCCGTCACCTTTGGTGCCACCTCCCCCTGGCGGGGGAGGATCGTGAGGTTGACAGCCTCAGCGCGCAGTCCGTTATGCCGGCTTGTTCCGGTATCCACTCGCGCAAAACATCTTCCGTTGTTTGTTTGCGGTGCGGGGGGCCTCGGGATTGCTCGGTGTATCCCCTAGAGCCGAAGTTAGCTTGTCTCCCCGCGAAGGCGGGGATCCAGACTGGGCTCCCGCCTTCGCGGGAGAACAAGGAGGCGGGGGCTGTCTTTCGAACGCGGCGTCGTCTTTGCTTCTCAGCAAGGCGCCGGACACGTCCGAGGTGACGGATCGGTATTGGCGACGTCATTGCGCGCCAACGCCCATCCACGCCAAGTAACGCATGTTTCCCGCCACCCCGGCCCCTCCACTTGCGAGTGATTCTCACACCCCCCGAGCCTTGCCCCGAACCCCCCATCGGCCTAAAGCGGCCCCGTTCCGTTCGCACTTGCGAGAAGCAATTTGGTCGACCTGTCGCACTATCTTCCGATCCTCCTGTTCCTCGGGATCGCCATCGCATTGTCGAGCACGTTCGTGTTCCTGCCGATGGCCGTCTCGCGCCTCACGGGGTCACACAAGCCTACGCCTGAGAAGCTCAGCGAATACGAGTGCGGCTTTCCCGCATTCGAGGATCCGCGGAGCCAGTTCGACGTACGTTTCTACCTGATCGCCATCCTCTTCATCATCTTCGATCTCGAGGCCGCGTTCCTGTATCCCTGGGCCGTCTCGGTCTTCACGCTCGGCTGGACCGCTTGGATTTCGATGATGATCTTTATTGGCGAATTGGCCCTTGGCCTCGTCTACGCATGGAAGAAGGGAGCACTCGATTGGGAGTAGAGCTTCAGCCCGCACCCGGTTCGCCCAGCTCGCTGGTGCCACCCGACCAGGGCTTTTTCGACGGATTGAACGGTGAGCTGACGGACAAGGGTTTCCTCGTCACGTCGACCGAGGAGCTGTTCCAGTGGGCGCGTACCGGCTCGCTGTGGTGGATGACGTTCGGGCTCGCGTGCTGCGCGGTCGAGATGATCCACGTCAACATGCCGCGCTACGATCTCGAGCGCTTCGGCGCCGCACCGCGCGCGTCGCCGCGCCAGTCGGACGTGATGATCGTTGCCGGCACGTTGTGCAACAAGATGGCCCCTGCGCTGCGCAAGGTTTACGACCAGATGTCGGAGCCCAAGTACGTGATCTCGATGGGTTCATGCGCGAACGGCGGCGGCTATTATCATTACAGCTACAGCGTCGTGCGTGGCTGCGATCGGATCGTGCCGGTGGACATCTACGTCCCCGGATGCCCGCCGACGGCTGAGGCGCTGCTGTACGGCATCATGCAGTTGCAGCGGAAGATCCGGCGGTCCGGGAGCATCGAGCGTTGAGGGCTCCCGCACCAGCCTATGCGTCGAACGATGGCGTGATCGACAGCGCCCGCGCTGCGCTCGGCGGCATGTTGCTCGACGCGGTCGATCATGTCGGTGAAGTCGCGCTGCACGTTCGTCGCGAAGACCTGTACGACGCGATGATCGCGCTGCGCGACACGCCGGGGCTTGCCTACCAGCAGCTCATGGAGATCGCAGGCGTCGACTATCCGGATCGCGCAGAGCGGTTCGAGGTCGTCTATTGCATGCTGTCGCTTACGCGGAATCACCGCCTCCGCGTGCATGTCGCGACCGACGAGGAAAAGCCGGTGCCGTCGGTGACCGACATCTGGCCGGTTGCCGGCTGGCTCGAGCGCGAAGTGTACGACATGTACGGCGTGCTGTTCAGCGGCAATCCGGACCTGCGCCGCATCCTGACCGACTATGGTTTCCGCGGTCATCCGCAGCGCAAGGACTTCCCGCTGACCGGGTATGTCGAGCTGCGCTATTCGGAAGAGTCGAAGCGCGTCGTGTACGAGCCCGTGCAGCTTGCGCAGGATTTCCGCACGTTCGATTTCATGAGCCCGTGGGAGGGCGCGAACTACGTGCTTCCGGGTGACGAGAAGGGCGCATTGCCAGAGGCCAAGGGTGCGCCGACGCCGCTCAAGGCTGACACGATCGTGAAGGCGGATGCAGCGCAGTCGCCTACCCAGGCGCCGACCGAACCCAAGAGCACCGAGTCGACCGCGCAGACGGGCGCCGGCAAGTCGGAGTCCGATGCGACGCCGAAGCCTGCGAACCCCGACGTGGTCCCGACCAAGGGTGGAGGACAGAACCAGTGAGTCTGTATGTCGAAGAGCTTCTGGGTGAAGCCGACGCAGCCGATCCCACGACCGGCGACGTCACGATCCAGAACTACACGATCAACTTCGGTCCGCAGCATCCGGCCGCGCACGGCGTGCTTCGTCTCGTCATGGAACTCGACGGCGAGATCGTCGAGCGCGTCGATCCGCATGTCGGCCTGCTTCACCGCGGCACCGAGAAGCTGATCGAGTACAAGACCTACACGCAGGCGCTGCCGTATTTCGATCGTCTCGATTACTGCTCGCCGCTGTGCATGGAGCATAGCTGGGTGCTGGCGGTCGAGAAGCTGCTCGACCTCGAGGTGCCCGAGCGCGCGCAGTATCTGCGGGTGTTCTTCGCCGAGCTGACGCGCATCTCGAACCACATGCTGAACCTCGGCAGCCACGTCATGGACGTCGGCGCGATGACGCCGAACCTGTGGCTGTTCGAGATCCGCGAAGACTGCATGAACTTTTTCGAGCGTGTCTCCGGCGCGCGCATGCATTCGAACTACTTCCGCCCCGGTGGCGTGCATCAGGATGCGCCGCTGAAGCTGCTCGCCGATATCGGCGACTGGCTCGACACGCGCCTGCCGCGACTGTTCGAGGATGCGATCTCGCTCGTCGCGGACAACCGCATCTTCAAGCAGCGCAACGTCGACATCGCCGTGGTCAGCCGCGACGACGCGATCAAGTGGGGCTTCTCCGGCCCGATGATCCGCGGTTCGGGCATCGCCTGGGATCTGCGCAAGTCGCAGCCCTACGACGCGTACGCGAAGATGGACTTCGAGGTGCCGGTCGGCACGCGCGGCGATTGCTATGACCGGTTCATGGTGCGCGTCGAGGAAGTGCGTCAGTCGGCACGGATCATGAAGCAGTGCCTGCGCGACATGCCCGAGGGGCCGATCGCGTCGCTCGATCGCAAGGTGGTGCCGCCCAAGCGCGGTGAGATGAAGCAGTCGATGGAAGCGCTGATCCATCACTTCAAGCTCTATACCGAAGGCTTTCACGTGCCCGCCGGCGACGTCTATGTCGCGACCGAAAGCCCCAAGGGGGAGTTCGGCGTGTATCTGGTCGCCGACGGGTCGAACAAGCCGTACCGCTGTAAGATCCGCCCGACCGCGTTCTCGCATCTGCAAGCCATGGACTTCATGGCGAAGGGCCACATGCTGGCGGATACGACCGCGATCCTCGGCGCGATGGATATCGTTTTTGGTGAATGTGACCGCTGATGGCTGAAGCTCCGAAAATTCCCGACGAGGCCGAGACCCGCGCCCGCTGGGGTTCGTTCGCGTGGACGGACGAGAACCAGGTGAAGGCGAACGAGATCCTCGGGCGCTATCCCAAGGGTCGCGAGCAGTCGGCGTCGATCCCGTTGCTCGATCTGGCGCAACGCCAGGTCGGCGCGGAAACGCAGACGCAGGGCTGGTTGCCGGTGCCGGTGATCGAATTCGTCGCGCGTCAGATCAGCGTGCCGTACATGCGGGTGTATGAGGTCGTGACCTTCTACACGATGTTCAATCTCGCGCCGGTCGGTCGCTTTCACGTCCAGGTTTGCGGCACGACGCCGTGCATGTTGCGGGGGTCGGACGACGTTCTGGCCGCCTGCAAGAACCGCGGCTTGGTCAAGGGTGGCACGACGCCGGACGGCATGTTCACGCTGACCGAGGTCGAGTGCCTGGGCACGTGCGCGAATGCGCCGATGGTGCAGATCAACGACGATAACTTCGAAGACCTCGATTACGACAAGACGACCGAGATCCTCGAGGCGCTGGCCAATGGCGGGCACCCGACGCCGGGGCCGCAATTCGGTCGTCGCGCAAGCTGCCCCGAAGGCGGCCCGACCTCGCTGAAGGCGATGGTCGACGCGAACCACGATTACCGGGGGGAGTGGGCCTGATGCTCGCCGATAAGGACCGCATCTTCACCAACGTCTACGGTTTCCAGCCGTGGAATATCGACGCGGCGATCATGCGCGGCGATTGGGACAACACCAAGGACCTGATGGCGCTCGGCCAGGACGCGATTATCGACGTGATGAAGGCGTCGGGTCTGCGCGGCCGTGGCGGTGCGGGCTTCCCGACCGGCACCAAATGGTCGTTCATGCCGAAGGAGCCGAAGCCGGATCGGCCGAACTTCCTCGTCATCAACGCCGATGAATCCGAGCCGGGTAGCTGCAAGGATCGCGAGATCATCCGCCACGATCCGCACAAGCTGATCGAAGGCGCGCTGATCGCCGGGTTCGCGATGCGCGCGCGTGCCGCGTACATCTACATCCGCGGCGAATATATCCGCGAGGCCGAGACGCTCTTCGCAGCCGTCGCCGAGGCGTACGACCGCGGCTTTATCGGCAAGAACGCGTGCGGGTCGGGCTACGACTTCGATGTGTTCGTGCATCGTGGCGCGGGCGCCTACATCTGCGGCGAAGAGACCGCGATGCTGGAGAGCCTCGAGGGGAAGAAGGGCCAGCCGCGGCTGAAGCCACCTTTCCCGGCAGGTGCTGGTCTTTACGGCTGCCCAACAACGGTCAACAACGTCGAATCGATCGCGGTCGCGCCGACGATCCTTCGGCGCGGCGCGGCGTGGTTCTCCAGCTTCGGCGCGGAGAACAACCGCGGTACGAAGCTGTTTCAGATCAGCGGCCATGTGAACAAGCCGTGCGTGGTAGAGGAGGAGATGAGCATCTCCTTCCGGGACCTGATCGAGACGCATTGCGGTGGCATCCGTGGCGGCTGGGACAATCTGCTCGCGGTGATCCCGGGTGGCTCGTCGGTGCCCCTGGTTCCCGCCGCGCAGATCATGGACTGCGCGATGGACTTCGACGGCCTGAAGGCTGTCGGCTCGGGCCTCGGTACCGCGGCGATCATCGTCATGGACAAGTCGACCGACATCGTCCGCGCGATCAGCCGCATCTCGTACTTCTACAAGCATGAAAGCTGTGGCCAGTGCACACCGTGCCGCGAGGGCACCGGCTGGATGTGGCGCGTGATGGAGCGGATGCGCACCGGCGACGCCGAGCTGTCCGAGATCGACATGCTCCAGCAGGTCACCAAGCAGGTCGAGGGTCACTCGATCTGCGCGTTGGGCGACGCAGCAGCCTGGCCGATCCAGGGCCTGATCAAGCATTTCCGCCCAGAGATGGAACGCCGTATCCGTGAGCGCGGTGGCGACACCGCGCCGATGATGGAAGCCGCAGAGTAATGCCCTTAGTCAAAGTCGATGGCGTAGAGATCGAGGTGCCCCAGGGCGCCACCGTGCTGCAGGCGTGCGAGCTTGCCGGCAAGGAGATCCCGCGTTTCTGTTATCATGAGCGCCTGAGCATCGCCGGCAATTGCCGGATGTGCCTGGTCGAGGTGAAGCCTGGTCCGCCCAAGCCGCAGGCGTCGTGCGCGCTGCCGGCGGCGGACAAGCAGGAGATCTTCACCAACTCGCCGATGGTGAAGAACGCCCGTGAGGGCATCATGGAATTCCTGCTGATCAACCATCCGCTCGATTGCCCGATCTGCGATCAGGGTGGCGAGTGCGATCTGCAGGACCAGTCGGTCGCCTATGGCCGCGGTCATTCGCGCTACGACGAGAACAAGCGCGCGGTCACCGAGAAGTACATGGGTCCGATCGTCAAGACGGTCATGACCCGCTGCATCCAGTGCACGCGCTGCATTCGGTTCGCCGAGGAAGTGTCCGGCGTCGAGGAGATCGGTGCGATCTTCCGCGGCGAGGACATGCAGATCACCTCGTATCTCGAGAATGCGGTCAAGAGCGAACTCTCCGGTAACGTCGTCGATCTGTGCCCGGTCGGCGCGCTGACGTCGAAGCCGTATGCTTTCGAGGCGCGTCCGTGGGAATTGCGCAAGACTCTGACGATCGACGTGATGGACGCGGTCGGCACCAACATCCGGCTCGACAGCCGTGGTCGCCAGGTGCTGCGCTGCGTGCCGCGGATCAACGAGGACGTGAACGAGGAGTGGGCGACCGACAAGACGCGCCATGCGATCGACGGCCTCGTCCGTCGTCGTCTCGACAAGCCCTATGTCCGCGTCAACGGCAAGCTGGTTCCGGCGACCTGGGACGAGGCGTTCGCTGCCATCGCCGCGGTCGATGCTGGTAGCAGTGTCGCTGCCGTCGCGGGCGACCTGGTCGATTGCGAGACGATGTTCGCCGCCAAGGCGCTGCTCGCCAAGATGGGCTCGACAATGCTCGAGGGCCGCCAGACCGGTATGGCCTATGACACGTCGAGCATGGCGGCGGTCAATTTCAACACCGCGATCGCCGGCACCGAGCGCGCCGACGCGATCCTGCTGGTCGGCACCAACCTGCGCTGGGAAGCGCCGCTGGTGAACACCCGCATCCGCAAGGCGATCAAGAAGGGTGCGAAGGTCTTTGCGATCGGCCCGGAGACGGACCTGACCTACAAGGTCGAGTGGCTCGGCGACGATCTGGCGCTGCTCGGCAATCTGCCCGACGCGGTGACCGAGGTGTTCGGCAAGGCCGAGCGCCCGATGGTGATCGTCGGCGGTGCCGCGCTGAAGGGCGGCCACGGTGCCGCGTTGCAGTTCGCAGAGCGGTTCAACCTGGTGCGCGACGGCTGGAACGGCTTCAACGTCGTCCACATGGCGGCATCGCGGATGGGCGGGCTGATGCTCGGCTATGCGCAGAAGGGCGGAATCGCCGACGTGATGGGGGCGAAGCTCGGCTTCTTCCTCGGCGCCGACGAGGTCGACTATTCGAAGTTCGCCGGTTTCAAGGTGTTCGTGGGCCATCACGGCGACAAGGGTGCGGCCGCTGCCGACGTCATCCTGCCGGGCGTTACCTACGCCGAGAAGTCGGGCACGTGGGTCAATCTCGAGGGGCGTGTCCAGCGCGGCGAGCGTGCGGTGTTCGCACCCAGCGACGCGCGTGACGACTGGTCGATTTTCCGCGCACTGTCCGACACGCTCGGCCACACGCTGCCGTTCGACAGCTTCGAGGGGCTGCGCGAGGAAATGTACGCGGACGTGCCTGCGCTGCGCCATCAGGCGCTCGCGACGTTCGAGTGGAACCCGCCTTCGCTTCAGGGTGAAGGGCAGGGCGTTCTTGCCGGCTATCCGATCAAGGACTTTTACCTGACCAACGCGATCTGCCGCGCTTCGCCGACGATGCAGCGCTGCTCGGCCGAACTTCTCCAAGGAGAAGATTACGCGGAGGCAGCCGAATGATCTCCTGGTTCGAATCCTCGCTCGGTTACGACTGGGCGTTCTTCCTCGCGACGATCATCGACATCCTCGTGATCGCGCTGCCGCTGATGCTGGCAGTGGCGATGATCATCTATGCCGACCGCAAGATCTGGGCGGCGATGGCACTGCGGCGTGGTCCCAACGTCGTCGGTCCGTTTGGCCTGCTGCAGAGCTTTGCCGACGGCCTGAAGGTGTTCCTGCAGGAGACGATCGTCCCCGCAGCCGCCAACCGGACGCTGTTCCTGCTGGCGCCGATCATCACCTTCACCGTCGCGCTGATTGTCTGGGCGGTGGTGCCGTTCGGCGTCGGCGTCGTGCTCGCGGACATCAACGTCGGGCTGCTCTACGTGCTCGCGGCATCGTCGCTCGGCGTTTACGGGATCATCCTGTCGGGTTGGGCGTCGAACTCGAAATACCCGTTCTATTCGGCGCTTCGAGCGGCCGCGCAGATGGTGTCGTACGAAGTCGCGATCGGCTTCATCCTGATTTCGGTCGTGCTGTGGACCGGCAGCTTCAACCTGTCGGCGATCGTGATGGCGCAGAAGTCGCACGTCTGGTTCTTCAACGGGTACATCCTCAACCCGCTGATGTTCCCGATGGCGGTGATGTTCTTCATCTCGTCGCTGGCCGAGACGCAGCGTGCACCGTTCGATCTGACCGAGGCGGAGAGCGAGCTCGTCGCCGGGTACCAGACCGAATATTCGTCGATGTCGTTCGCGCTGTTCTGGCTCGGCGAGTACGCCAACGTGCTTCTGATGTGCGCGCTGAACGCGACGCTGTTCTGGGGCGGCTGGCTGCCCCCGGTCGACTGGGCACCGCTGTATTACGTGCCGGGGATCATCTGGCTGTTCGCCAAGATCCTATTCTTCTTCTTCCTGTTCAGCTGGGTGAAGGCGACCGTGCCGCGCTATCGCTACGATCAGTTGATGCGGCTCGGCTGGAAGGTCTTCCTCCCCGTCTCGCTGTTCTGGGTTTTCCTCGTGTCGGGCTATCTCATGCTGACGCGCGTTGGAGTGGGTTCATGAGCGTCGCTCAGATCATCAAGTCGTTTACCCTGTGGGAATTCGTGAAGGCGCACGCGTTGACGCTTCGCTATTTCTTCAAGGAAAAGGCGACGATCAACTATCCGTACGAGCGCAATCCGGTGTCGCCGCGGTTCCGTGGCGAGCATGCGCTCCGTCGCTATCCGAACGGCGAAGAGCGGTGCATCGCGTGCAAGCTGTGCGAGGCCGTGTGCCCTGCGCAGGCGATCACGATCGAAGCCGAGCCGCGTGACGACGGTTCGCGTCGCACCACGCGCTACGACATCGACATGACCAAGTGCATTTACTGCGGCCTGTGCGCCGAGGCGTGCCCGGTCGACGCGATCGTCGAGGGACCGAACTATGAGTTCGCCACTGAGACGCGCGAAGAGCTGATCTACGACAAGTCTAAGCTGCTCGATAATGGCGACCGTTGGGAAAGCGCGATCGCGGCGAACCTTGCCGCCGATGCGCCGTACCGTTAATGGCGCGCTCATTCTTCTCGTGGGCGTCTAAGGGGCCGCAATCGTGATTCAGGCCTTAGCCTTCTATCTCTTCGCGTTCGTCGTCGTCCTGTCGGGCGCGCTGACGATCGCGTCGCGCAACCCGGTCCATTCGGTGATGTGGCTGATCCTCGCGTTCTTCAATGCGGCCGGCCTCATGATCCTGGTCGGTGCCGAGTTCATCGCGATGCTGCTCGTCATCGTCTATGTCGGCGCGGTCGCGGTGCTGTTCCTGTTCGTGGTCATGATGCTCGACATCGACTTCACCGAACTGCGCGCAGGCGTCGCACGGTATTTCGGGATCGGCCTCGCACTCGCCGTCGCACTCGCGGCCGAGGTGATGATCGCGATCGGTGCATGGAGCACGGGGCCAATTCAGCTGGCACGTCGTGCCGCACCGATCGATGACACCGTGCCCAACATCCAGGCGATCGGTAACCTGCTCTACACGCGCTATCTGTTCGTGTTCGAGGGTGCAGGCTTGGTGCTGCTGGTCGCGATGATCGGGGCGATCGTGCTGACGCACCGCCAGCGTGGCGGCGTCAAGGCGCAGAACATCAGCCGCCAGAACGCGCGCCGTCCGCAGGATGCCACGCGCAACACGAGCCCGGTCGTCGGGCAGGGAGTCGAACTGTGACGATCGGTCTCGTCCATTATCTGGTCGTCGCGGCGATCCTGTTCACGATGGGGGTGCTCGGCATCTTCCTGAACCGCAAGAACCTCATCGTCATCCTGATGGCGATCGAGCTGATCCTGCTGGCGGTGAACATCAATCTCGTCGCGTTCTCGGCGTTCCTCCACGATCTCGTCGGACAGGTGTTCGCGATGTTCGTGCTGACGGTCGCCGCGGGTGAAGCCGCGATCGGCCTCGCCATTCTCGTGATCTATTTCCGCGGTCGCGGCACCATCGCGGTCGACGACGTCAACCGGATGAAGGGGTAATACGGTTGATCCAGCTTATCGTCTTCCTGCCGTTACTGGCCGCGATCGTTGCCGGGTTCGGCAATCGCGCGATCGGCAACGTGCCGGCGAAACTCGTCACCACGGCTGCGCTGTTCGCGTCGTGCCTGTTGTCCTGGCCGATCTTCATCGGCTTCCTCTCGGGCACCAGCACGGCGACCGTCGCGCCGCTGCTCGACTTCATCCACTCCGGCGACATGAACGTCGCGTGGTCGCTGCGCGTCGACGCTCTGACCGCGGTAATGCTCGTGGTCGTCACGTCGGTCTCGGCGCTCGTCCACCTGTACAGCTGGGGCTATATGGATGAAGATCCCGACCAGCCGCGCTTCTTCGCGTATCTGTCGCTGTTCACCTTCGCGATGCTGATGTTGGTGACGGCCAACAATCTCGTCCAGATGTTCTTCGGCTGGGAAGGCGTGGGTCTGGCATCCTACCTCCTGATCGGGTTCTGGTTCCGCAAGCCGTCTGCCAGCGCAGCGGCCATCAAGGCGTTCGTCGTCAACCGCGTCGGCGATCTTGGCTTCATGCTCGGTATCTTCGGCACGTTCCTGGTGTTCGGCACGGTCTCGATCCCCGAGATCCTCGCTGCGGCCCCCGGCATGGCAGGTTCGACGCTCGGTTTTCTCGGCTACCGCTTCGACACGATGACGGTGCTCTGTCTGCTGCTGTTCGTCGGCGCGATGGGCAAGTCGGCGCAGCTGGGCCTGCACACGTGGTTGCCGGACGCGATGGAAGGCCCGACCCCGGTGTCGGCGCTGATCCACGCGGCGACGATGGTCACCGCCGGCGTGTTCATGGTCTGCCGCCTGTCGCCGATGTTCGAGATGAGCCCGGTCGCGCTGACCGTGGTCACCTCGGTCGGTGCCGCGACCTGCCTGTTCGCGGCGACCTGCGGCCTCGTGCAGACCGACATCAAGCGCGTGATCGCGTATTCGACCTGTTCGCAGCTCGGCTACATGTTCTTCGCGGCGGGTGTCGGCGCGTATGGCGCGGCGATGTTCCACCTCTTCACGCACGCGTTTTTCAAGGCGCTGCTGTTCCTTGGCGCCGGCTCGGTCATCCATGCGATGCACCACGAGCAGGACATGCGCTATTATGGCGGCCTGCGTAAGAAGATCCCGGTGACGTTCTGGGCGATGATGGCGGGTACGCTTGCGATCACCGGCGTCGGCATCCCCGGCATCTTCGGCAACACGGCGATCGGCTTCGCAGGCTTCCACTCGAAGGATGCGATCATCGAGGCAAGCTGGGCTGCGGGCCAGCCGGGCGTATGGTTCGTCGGTGTGCTCGTCGCGTTGCTGACCAGCTTCTATTCGTGGCGCGTGATGTTCCTGACCTTCTGGGGCAAGCCGCGCTGGGCCGCATCGGAGCATATCCAACATGCGCTCCATGACGCCCATGGTCACGACCACGGCGACGCGCATCATGCGGACGACCATCATTCGAACCCAGCGCAAGCCGAGGACGCAGGTCATGCGCCGCACGATCATCACGACGCGCAGCACGCGCCGGCCGAAGGCGATGGTGGGTATCACCCGCACGAGAGCCCGTTGCCGATGCTGATCCCGCTGATCGTTCTGTCGATCGGTGCGGTTCTTGCCGGCTTCGTGTTCCACGGCTTCTTCATCGAGCCGACCGCAGGCGAAGAGTTCTGGAAGGGCGCACTCGCGTTCCGCGAACATCTGATGCACGAGATGCACGGCGTGCCGTTGCTGATCAAACTGTCGGCAACGATCGCGATGCTGCTCGGCCTGCTGACCGCCTGGTATGCCTACATCAAGGCACCGACGTTCCCGGCCAAGGTCGTCGAACAGTTCGGCGTGCTCTACGACTTCCTGCTGCATAAGTGGTATTTCGACGAGCTGTACGACCTGATCTTCGTCCGCCCCGCCTTCGCGATCGGCCGCTTTCTGTGGCACCGCGGCGACGAGAAGACGATCAACCGGTTCGGGCCAGACGGCGCGACTTGGGTCGTCCAGATCGGCAGCCGCGTGGCCAACCGCTTCCAGACGGGATACCTCTACACCTATGCCTTCGTCATGCTGATCGGGCTGACCGCAGCCGTAACCTGGGCGATCGGACTGTAATGACCGGCTTCCCTATCCTCTCCGTCCTGATCGCGGTCCCGATGATCGCGGCCGTCGTGTGCCTGTTCGTCTCGGCGAACACGGCGCGGACGTTGGCGCTCGCGGCAACGCTGATCGACTTCGTTCTCGGCATCATGCTGTGGATGAACTACGACATCGGCGGCGCGCAGTGGCAGTTCGTCGAGCATGCGCCCGGCATCTTCGGTCCGTTCGGCTGGTCGCTCGGCATCGACGGCTTCGCGCTGATGCTGATCATGCTCAGCGTGTTCCTGATGCCGATCTGCATCGGTGCCAGCTGGCGCTCGATCACGACCCGCGTGCCCGAATACATGGCGGCGTTCCTGTTCACCGAAGTGCTGATGATCGGTACGTTCGCGGCGCAGGACCTGTTCCTGTTCTACGTGTTCTTCGAAGCCGGCCTGATCCCGATGTACCTGATCATCGGCATCTGGGGCGGTGCGAACCGGATCTACGCGTCGTACAAGTTCTTCCTGTACACGCTGCTCGGCTCGGTCCTGATGTTCATCGCGATGCTGTACATGGCGAAGACCGCGGGCACGACCAGCATCCCGGCGTTGATGAACTACGACTTCCCGGCGCACGTGCAGACGTGGCTGTGGCTCGCGTTCTTCGCGTCGTTCGCGGTCAAGATGCCGATGTGGCCGGTCCATACTTGGTTGCCCGACGCGCACGTCCAGGCGCCGACCGCAGGCTCGGTGATCCTGGCGGGCGTGCTGCTGAAGCTCGGCGGATACGGCTTCCTGCGGTTCTTGCTGCCGATGTTCCCCGAAGCCTCGGGCCAGCTCACCTGGCTGATCTTCGGCCTGTCGGCGGTCGCGGTAATCTACACGTCGCTCGTCGCGCTCGTGCAGTCGGACATGAAGAAGCTGATCGCCTATTCGTCGGTCGCGCACATGGCGATCGTCACGATCGGCCTGTTCGCGTTCAACCGGCAGGGCATCGAAGGCGCGATGATCATGATGCTGAGCCACGGCTTGGTATCGGGTGCGTTGTTCCTGTGCGTCGGCGTGATCTACGACCAGCTCCATACCCGCGAGATTTCGCGCTATGGCGGCCTCGCGATCAACATGCCGAAGTATGCTATCTTCTTCCTGTTCTTCACGATGGCGTCGATCGGCCTGCCGGGCACGAGCGGCTTCGTCGCCGAGTTCCTGTCGCTGATGGGCACGTATCAGGTCTCGACCTGGACCGCGCTGCTCTGCACGACGAGCATCATCCTGGGCGCCGCATACATGCTGTTCCTGTACCGCCGCGTCGTGTTCGGCGAGATCAAGTCGGACGACGTCCGCGCGATGGTCGACCTGTCGAGCCGCGAGATGTGGCTGCTCGCGCCGATCGCAGCCGTCGTGCTGTGGATGGGCGTGTATCCCGAGAGCTTCCTGGCACCGATGCGCAAGGACGTGGGCGTGCTTCTCGCCCGTGTCGACCGCGCCAAGCCTGCCAATGATTCGAACCCAACTGCGGGGAAGCCCGCCGCAACTGTCCATAGTGCCGCGCACGGGGAGGCACATTGATGGATTACGCCGCTAACATCGCAATGACACTGCCCGAACTGGTGCTGGCGTTGGGTGCGATCGCCCTGATGCTCGTCTCGGCCTGGGGCGGGGACAAGTCCACGCGGGCCGTCTCGATCGCCGCCGTGTTCGTGTTGGTTGGGGCAGGGATCGCATTGGTCGGTCCGGCCTCGTCGGGTGGCTATGCGTTCGACGGCCTGTACCGCGCGGACGCGTTCGGTGCGTTCGCCAAAGTGCTGATCTACATCGCCTCGGCGGTCGCGATCGTCATGGCGCCAAGCTTCTTCGCGCGCTCGCACGGCGACGATCTGCGTCCGGAATATCCGGTGCTGATCCTGCTGTCGGCATGCGGCATGGGGATCATGGTCTCGGCCACCGACATGCTAACGCTGTATGTCGGTCTCGAGCTCCAGAGCCTTGCAGCATACGTTCTCGCCAGCTTCATGCGGCGCGACGGGCGTTCGGCGGAGGCCGGCCTGAAGTATTTCGTGCTTGGCGCGCTCGCCAGCGGCATCCTGCTGTACGGCATCTCGCTGGTCTACGGGTTCAGCGGCACGACGTTGTTCTCCGGCATTTCGGAAGCATACGCCGGCACCAAGTCGCTCGGCCTGCTGTTCGGTCTGGTGTTCGTGTTCGCAGGGCTCGCCTTCAAGATCAGCGCCGTGCCGTTCCACATGTGGACGCCCGACGTGTACGAAGGCGCACCGACCCCGGTGACCGCGTTCTTCGCGTCAGCGCCCAAGGTCGCGGCGCTCGCGCTCAGCGTCCGCGTGGCGGTCGATGCGATGGGCCCGGCGACCGACCAGTGGCGTCAGATCGTGATCTTCGCGGCACTCGCGTCGATCATCCTCGGTGCGGTCGCGGCGATCGGCCAGACCAACATCAAGCGTCTGCTCGCCTATTCGTCGATCAACAATGTCGGCTTCGCGCTGATCGGTCTCGCGGCCGGAACGCCCGAAGGCGTGTCGGGCGTGCTGATGTATCTGACGATCTACGTCGCGATGACCCTGGGTTCGTTCCTGGTCGTGTTGCAGATGCGTGGTGACGATGGGCAGCCGGTCGAGACGATCGACAGCCTCGCCGGCATGTCGCGGACCCGGCCGGCCTTGGCAGCGGCGCTCGCGATCTTCATGTTCAGCCTCGCTGGCATCCCGCCGCTGTTCGGCTTCTACGCGAAGTTCGCGGTGTTCAGTGCTGCGGTCGACGCCGGGCTCTTCCCGCTGGCAGTCGTCGGCATCGCCGCTTCGGTGATCGGCGCGTATTATTATCTGCGCGTCGTCAAGACGATGTACTTCGACGATCCCGCCCCGGCATTCGCGCCGATGGAGAGCAAGGTCGAGGGCGGCCTGATCGCCATCGCCGCCGTGTTCGTATCGCCAGCCGGCTACCTCCTCATCCCCGTGCTCGGCGCGTGGACGATGGCGGCCGCACGGGCGTTGTTCTGAGCATCATCCGCACCGTCGCGGAGACAGGATCGACCAACGCCGACCTGCTGGAGCTTGCACGCGGCGGTGCCGAAGACGGTCTTTGGTTGCGCGCGATCCGGCAGACGGCGGGGCGGGGGCGGCTTGGGCGCGAATGGTCGTCGCCCGAGGGTAACCTCTACGCGAGCACGCTGGTCCGGTTGCGACCGAACGATCCGCCGGCCGCCAGCCTCGCGCTGGTCGCCGCGGTCGCCTTGCAGGAAACCGTGTCGACCTTCCTGGTCGCCGGGATCTGCCAGGGCACGACGGACGCAAGCGAGACGCTAGTCCTGAAATGGCCGAACGACTTGCTGCTCGCGGACGCCAAGCTGTCGGGCATTCTGCTCGAACGCGCGGACAATGCGGTGATCGTCGGCTACGGCGTCAACATCGCGCATCATCCCGATCTGCCCGACCGTGCGACGACCGATCTCGCCGCGCACGGTGTGGTGGTCGAACCGGCGATGTTCCTCGAGATTCTCGCGGACAGTTTCGCGCGCTGGATCGGTCGCTGGCGGACCGAGGGCATCGCGCCGGTTCGCGAGCGCTGGGTCGATTGCGCGCATCCCGCGGGCACCGCGCTGACTGCCCGCCTTCCCGATGGCAGCGGGATCGATGGCCTGTTCGTCGGGCTCGACACCGACGGCGCGCTGATCCTCCGCTTGGCGTCTGGCGAACGGCGTGTCATTCACGCTGCCGACGTCTTCCTGCTTTGAGGCCCCGCTGATGCTGCTCGCGATCGATGCCGGCAATACCAATGTCGTGTTCGCGCTCGTCGAGAGCGGCGAGATCGTCGCGCGCTGGCGTATCGCAACCGATCCGCGGCGTACGGCGGACGAGTATGCGGTGTGGCTGAGCCAGTTGATGCAGCTCGGCGGGCATGATCGCACTGCGGTCGAAGGCGTCATCGTCGCGACCGTCGTCCCCCGTGCGCTCCACAACCTCCAGGTGCTTGCGTCGAAATATTTCAGCACCGAAGCACTGATCGCCGGCCATGCGCCGGTCGAATGGGGCATTGCGATCGACGTCGACGAGCCTGCTTCGCTGGGTGCCGATCGCGCGGTCAATACGATCGCTGCGCATGCGCTGCATCCCGGCGACCTCATCGTGATCGATTTCGGCACCGCGACCACGTTCGACGTCGTCGACTATAGTGGCGCGTACAAGGGCGGGATCATCGCGCCGGGGATCAACCTGTCGCTCGACGCGCTGGTGACCGCCGCCGCGAAACTCCCGCGGATCGCGATCGAGGCGCCGACCGATACCAGCGTGATCGGGCTCAACACCGTCTCGCAGATGCATATCGGCATCTACTGGGGCTATGTCGCGATGATCGAGGGGCTGGTCGCGCGGATGAAACGCGAGATCGGCCGTCCCGTGAAGGTCGTCGCCACCGGCGGGCTTGCCACCTTATTCGAGAAACAGACCGACGTGTTCGACGTCATCGAAGCCGACCTGACGATCCAGGGGCTGGCGATGATGTGGGATCGTCACCATATCTAGGGCCATTGGGCTCGCGCCGACCGGCCTGCGGGCCATATTCCTGTATAATCCTGAAAGTAATCAATGACTCCGAAGAACGAACTCCTTTTCTGTGGCCTTGGCGGCTCCGGCGAAATCGGCATGAACGTCAACCTGTACGGCTGCCAGGGCAAGTGGGTGATGGTCGATCTCGGCATCACATTCGCCGATCCGCAATATCCCGGCGTCGACGTGATCCTGCCCGACCTGTCCTTCATCGAGGACCGGATCGACGACCTGCTCGGCATCGTCATCACGCACGGCCATGAGGATCATATCGGCTCGCTGCCGTATCTCGCCGAAGACCTTGGCGTGCCGATCTACGCGACGCCGTTCACGATGGGCCTGATCCGCGGCAAGCTCGAGGAAGAGGGTATCGCCAACCGCGTAAAGCTCAAGATGATCCCGATGGGCGGCAATTTCCAGCTCGGGCCGTTCGGCTTCACTTTCGTCGAGATGTCGCATTCGATCCCCGAGGCGAATGCGCTGCTGATCGACACGCCTTATGGTCGCGTGTTCCACACCGGCGACTGGAAGCTCGACAAGAACCCGGTGATCGGCAACCCGACCACGCCCGAGGGTTTCATGGCGATCGGCGACAAGGGCGTCGACGTGCTGGTCTGCGATTCGACCAACATCTTCAACACCACCGCGTCGGGCAGCGAGAGCACGGTCCGCAAGGGATTGTTCGAAGAGGTCAGCAAGGCCAAGGGCCGCGTGATGATCACCAGTTTCGCGTCGAACGCCGCGCGTTTGCACACGTTCGGCGAAGTCGCGAAGGAAACCGGGCGCAAGCTGTGCGTGACCGGGCGTTCGCTCGACCGGATCATCAAGGTGGCGCGCGCGACGGGCTATCTGAAGGATTTCCCCGACACGATCAGCCCCGACGAGGCGATGCGCCTGCCCAAGAACAAGGTGCTGATCATCGCCACCGGTGGCCAAGGCGAGGAGCGCGCGGCGCTGGCGCGTGTCGCCAATGGCCAGCACACGATCACGCTTGAGGCCGACGACACGGTGATCTTCTCGTCGAAGCAGATCCCGGGCAACGAGGTCCAGATCGGTCGCATCCAGAACACGCTGGCGGCCAAGGGCATCCGCATGATCACCGAGCGCCAGGCGCACGTCCATGTGTCGGGCCATCCGGGTCAGCCGGAGCTTGCGCAGATGTACGACTGGCTGCGTCCGGACGTGCTCGTGCCGACGCACGGCGAGATGCGCCACATGATGGAGCATGCGCGCTTCGGGCTCGAGCAGGGCATTCCGCGCGCGATCGTGCAAAGCAACGGCGACATCATCCGTCTGGCGCCCAAGGGGCCGGCGAAGATCGGCAATGCGACGGTCGGTCGTCTGGTGCTCGACGGCGACGTGATCCTGCCGGCGGACGGCGCGACGCTGAGCGAGCGGCGGAAACTGGCGATCAACGGCCAGATTTCGGTTGGTGTCGCGCTCGGCAAGGACGGCCGGATGGTCGGCCAACCTCAGGTTCGCGTGCAGGGTGTGCCGGTTGAGGAAGACCGTGCGGCGTTTATCGCCGACGCAGTGCAGGCAGCGGTCGACACGGTGCGGGGCGGCAAGCGCGAGAGCGAGAAGATGCGCGAGCAGATTCGTCTCGCGGTGCGCAAGGTCGCCAAGCGCTGGACCGGCAAGCAGCCGATCGTCGACGTGCTGCTGATCGAGGGCTGATCGAGTGCGCTGGACCTCGGCACTCGCGATCTACGTCCTGTTCTGGTCGTTCTCGGTGTTCCTGGTCCTGCCATTCGGCGTGAAGACGACGCGCGAGGTCGGGGGCGAACACGTCCCCGGCCAGGCCGAAAGCGCGCCGCACGAGTTTCGGTCGGGGCGTACGGCGTGGCGGGTGACGGTGGTCGCGACGGTGCTGTTCGTGCTGTTCCAGCTGAACTATTCTTACGGGTGGATCACCCCCCTGTCGGTCGACCTGTTCGACCGCGGCAACATGGTCACGCGCTGAGGGGTGACCCACGATCCTCCCCCGCCAGGGGGAGGTGGCACCGAAGGTGACGGAGGGGGAGGATACCGAACAGAGATTTTCCTTACCTCCCCCTCCGTCTGGCAAGTGCCAGCCACCTCCCCCTGGCGGGGGAGGATTGCAATTTTGCCTTTACCCCGGCGACGCGGCCGAGCCCGCCAGCAAACCGCCATCGATATTGATCTCCGTCCCGGTGATGTAGGTCGCCTCGTCCGACGCCAGCATCACCGCGACCGTGGCCACCTCGTCCGGCATTCCGAACCGCTTCAACGGCGTATCGGCAACTAGCGCCGCCATCCGCGCCTCGCGGTCCGGCCCATCCCCGAGCATCGGCTCCCAGATCGGCGTCAGAATGGCCGCGGGATGCACCGAGTTGCAGCGGATCTTCCATCCCTGCTGCGCGCAGTACAGTGCCACCGTCTTGCTGTGATTGCGGATTGCCGCCTTCGACGACGCATAGGCCGCGGCGAGGGGAATCCCGACCAGCCCGGATCTCGACGAGATGTTGATGATCGAGCCTGTGCCCGCCGTTTTCATCGCACCGATCGCATAGCGGCAGCCGAGGAACGTGCCGTCAAGGTTGACCGCATGGACCGCGCGCCAGTCCGACAAGGTCGCATGTTCGGGATCATGCGCGACCATGCCGTGCTCGAAGCCCGTCACGCCGGCATTGTTCACGACCACGTCGGCCACCGGAACGATCTCCGCTAGGCGCTGCCAATCCGCTTCTTCGCGGACGTCGAGCTTTTCGAACCGGCAGCCGATGGCCACCGCAGTCTCGGCGCCGGCGGTTTCGTCTATGTCGGTGAGGATGACGACGGCGCCTTCGTCATGGAAGCGCTCGGCGATCGCGCGGCCGATGCCACGTGCTGCGCCGGTGACGACGCAAATCTTGGTGTTCAGTCTGGGCATGTAAGCCTGGAATATGAGTCCGGTCGGCGGATTGCTCCGCTGGCGAAGGCCGCTTTAGCGGTGACGCTGGATCATTTCGAATTCCTATGCAGCTCGTCTCAGCGCAGGCGTTCGATTGCCTGCGCCAGTGCGACGTAAAGTTTGCCCATGTCGGACGACAGCAACGTCACGCCGAGCGGTGAGCCGTCGCGTTGCGTCAGGATCGTGCGGAGCATCGCTTCAAAGTCGTGGATGTAGCGGTTGACCATTTCGCGGAAGGTCTCGTCCTCGTCGTAGAGGCCAGCGATCTCGCGGACTTCGCTGGCGTCGAGGATGCGGACCGCGCGGCGCGTGAAGACGCCGCGGTCGCCCTTGAGATATGCGCCCCAGGCGCTGTCGGAGATTTCCGGCGCGATCGCCTTGGTGATGTCGATCGACGCCGAGTTGAGCGACTCGATCAGCAGCGAGACGCGGCGTGCGAAGGTGCCCTGGTCGGCGTCTTCGCGCTCGGTGCGCGCTTCCTGGAGCCGAGTTTCGACGATCGCGGTCTGGTCGACGATCACCTGGACTTCGCGCGCGAGGCGTTCGGTCGCGCCGGTAGCGGCGTCGACCGCCGCGCCGGTGGCGTCGGTGAGCGCCTTGACCTGGCGTTCCACGGTGTCGTTGGTCGCGCGGCGCATCGCGTCGGCGCTGGCGGCTTCGAGTGCGGCTGCGGCTTCGGGTATGACCTTCGACAGCGTCTCGCGCGCCTTGTCAGCGGCGACGGCAGCGGTCTCGCGGACGCGGTGGAGCGCCTCGATCAACTGCGGCGCGGCGTCTTCGGCGAAATGCTGCGTCCGGCCGATCGCCTCGTCGACCATGTGACCGAGCGCATCGGCCTTCGCGCGGCCGGTGTTGAGTGTGTTGAGCAGGTCGGTCGACAGCGTGTCGAGCACATGGCGCTGTTCGCCGATGACCCCGGCGATCGCCTCGATCGCGTCGTGCGTGCTCTCCGCCGCAGTGACGAGCGCGAGCAGTTCGGGACGCGCCGAAACGACGATGCTCTTGCTGGCGAGCACCTGCGTATCGAGGCGGCCGAGTGCGGCTGGCATCGTCTCGTCGATCTCGCGCGCGGCCGAGTCGAGGGCGACGAGCAGTGTTTCGGTCGTCGCGATAGTCCGGTGCGCCATGTCGTCGCCAGCCCGAAGCGCTTCGGTCATGGCATCCGCGGAGCCGCCTAGCGCGCTGATCGATACCGCAAGGTCCTGCGTGCGCTCGGTGCCGTGGCGGTGGAGCAATTCGATCCGTGCCTCGACTTCGCCGAGCCCGGTGTGGAGATCGTCGACGATCCGGTCGCCCGCGCTGCGTTGCAGGTCGAGGCGGATCGCGACGCGTTCGATCGCGTCCTCGACGCTGGCGATCCGCTTGGCGAGCGCTTCGGCGCTGTCGCGAGCGGCGCTGTCGAGTGCGGCCTGGTTCGCGCCGACCATCGCCAGCATCGCGTCACCCTGCGCGGCGATGCCGCGACGCGACAGGTCGACCGCGTCTGCGGTGCGGTTGAGCAGCGCGTCGACTGCTGCGGACATGCCGTCGGTGACAGATTCGAGATGCGCGCCGGCGGTCTGGCTGGTCGCCTCCATCCGGACAATGTGCGCGGCGAGGCGCTGTGCAGCACCGCTGGCCATCGCGTCGGCGTCGCGGCCGCGTTCGGCCAGCGCGACGATCTGCGCGTCGAGGGCAGCGGCATGTTCGCTCGCTGACAGGCCTGTGCGTTCGAGGCGCTTGGCGACGTCGTCGATATCCGCCTGCGCGCGGGGGAGGGTGGCGATCAGGACGCCGAGGCTCGTCTGCGCGCCGGCGGTCGAGGTGGCGAGGTTGCGCGCATGGGCTGCAGCCTGATCGATTTCGGAGACCATGCCGCGACCGATCGCTGCGAGTTGCTCGGTCGCGCCGCCGCCCATCGCCATCAACGCGTTCAATTGTTCGGCGAGTTGCTGGCGGTTGGCATCGATCGTGTTCGACAGTGCGGCGACGGTGCGTTCGAGGCTGGCGGCCTCGTCGCGCATCGCCTGCGCGGTGATGCTGAACCGGTGCGCCTCGCTACGGCTGGTGCGCATCGCGAGCAGCCAAACGATGCCGATCAGCGCGGGGACGACGCAGAGCGCAGCGATGAACTGGACTAAGGCAACCGGCTCGATGGTCGCGAACGATCCGCGTGCAAGCCACAGCATCGCCGCCAGCCAGATAACCACGACGGCGACCGCGATACCCACGTAAAGGCGTCCGCGGTCGGGCGCAGGCTCTTGATAAACCTCATCGAAACTGGATTCTGTGACGGTGTCGGACATGTTTTCTATCACCGGATCCATCACGATATCCGCGCGAATGGGATGGGCATTGCCTGCCGACGCGCGAAACCCGATCATTGACGAACCCCCGTTCATGAACTGCGGAGGTATCATGAATTGCGGCGGGACAAAACGGATGATGCGATCTTCGCGCGTTCATCCGTCCGGTAAGCAGGGCGGCACGGCTTACGTTCCGGCGACCATAAGGTCAAAGACCCTTGATCGACGGAACGTGCGAGAATTCGAGTATCGATCGGCGTGCAGTTTGGGCCTGCAACGCCGAACCGAGCCTTGGCGCAGGGCGGTTCGGCCGAACGCGGGCTTTGCAGGACGGCGCGTACCGCCTAACAGCCTGCGATGCTTGCCGGCC
This sequence comes from Sphingomonas sp. Leaf230, assembly GCF_001421745.1. Lineage (GTDB taxonomy): Bacteria > Pseudomonadota > Alphaproteobacteria > Sphingomonadales > Sphingomonadaceae > Sphingomonas. The sequence goes on from NZ_LMKW01000001.1 coordinate 505,737, forward strand.
TATTATTTGCAATTCATGACGCCGACGATCGCCCTGATCGTCTTGCTGCGACCTTGCCCTTCAGCGGCGTGACGCTGATCGAGTATCAGGCGCGGTTGCTGATCGCCGCCGGCGTTTCGCAGATCATCATCGTGGTCGCGCGCATGACCCCCGAGTTGCTCGGGGCGATCAACCGCATCGGGCGCCGCGGCGTGAGCGTCGATACGGTGCGATCCGCGATGGAAGCAGGCGAGAAACTTCACCCGCTGGCACCGGTATTGATGCTCGGCGACGGGCTCGTCACCACCGATGCGATCGTCAAGGCGATGGCGGTCGAAGATGGCGACTGCCTGCTCGTCGTCCCCGAGAGCGACGCGGGGCCGGGGTTCGAGCGTGTCGGCGGGCAAATGGCGTGGGCTGGCGTCGCGCGGCTGAGTTCGAGCCGGATCGCCGAAGTCGCGGGCTTGCCGCAGGATTACGATCTTCAGTCTTCGCTGTTGCGGTTCGCGGTACAATCGCGCGCGACACATGTGCTGTTGCCGACCGATGCGGTGCGCGGTGGGCACGGGATAGAGCGTCAGGCGCGGACGCTGGAAGAACGCGGGCGCGCGGTGCTGATGACGATCGTGTCGGGGCGGCGGGGCTGGTTCGACCGCTTCGTTCTCGCACCGATCGCGCGGCTCGCGTTGCCGCTGTTGGTCGATCGTGGTGCGGCGGGCACTACGGTTGGAGCCGCCGGCGCAGCGCTGGGTTTGGCCGGATTGGTGACGATCGGCTTCGGGCTGCCGTCGATCGGCCTGGTCTTGTCGCTCCTCGGATGCATAGCCCTGGCACTCGGCTCGGTGCTCAGCGGACTTCGCGACGATGCGCCGATGGCCCGGGGGCAGACCCTGGCGATCGGCTGCGTGGCTGCGGCATCGATCCTGGTCTTCGCGTTTTTCGTCAGCGGCTATGCAGGGAACAACACCGCATTGGCGATCGGTACCGCGCTCGTCGCGATCGGCGGGCTGGCCGAGCGCGCCATCCTCGAACGCGAACGGCAGATGTGGTGGGGAAGTCCGGCAGCCTATCTGCTGATCGTCGCGCTGTTCGCGATCCTGGGGTTCCCGGTGTTCGGGCTCGGCCTGACCGCGGTGTATGCGACCGCGACGCTCGCCGTCGTCATCGAGCGTCTTCGCCGAACGCCTTAGGCGGACCTTAACGTCCGGAGGCTAAGCACGGGATCATGTCGGTCGGTCCAGACCCAGTGCGTGACGTCGTGTCGCCCTATGATCCCGTTGCGCGAGCGGAGGATGCACGCCTGCGCGCCGACGCCCGGCTGACCGGAACGATCGCGGATTTCTTTCTCGATGCCGATGCACGGCTCGACGACCGGACGCGGCTCATGCTCGCGCAGGTGCTCGGCGCGATCGTCGGGGCGATCGAGTGGGACATCCGCCGACATGCCGCACGACTGCTCGCGGGTGGCGGCGCGACGCAGGCCGGCGAGGCGATGTTGAAGGCCGGGGCGGGGGGCGTTCTGGATCGGCTCACGCGGGCGGGATTGCTCCGCGATGAAGAATTGATGGACGAACTGATCGCGCGCGTACGGCATGACCTGATCGCCGCCTCGTTGCCGGTGGAGGTCGCCGAACCCGACGAAGCGAGCTTGCTCGTGAGGCTGGCGGGGGTGCCGGACAGCGTGGTCGCGTCGGCGGCGTCTGCATTGCTGGCAGCGGAAAGCCGGCGGCGGGTGGCGAACGAGCAGGGATCGGTCGGGGGCAGTGAGTTACCCGCCGAACTGCATCACCGGCTGGTCTGGTGGGTGGCGGCGGCCGTGCGCGATGGCTTGAAGTCCGTTACGCGGGAGAACGACCGGGCGATCACCGATGCGGCGCAGCGTAGTCTTGCCGCGCACGACGAGGGTGAGCGGCCAGACGCGGTGGCGACGCGGCTCGCCGGTGCGCTCGATGCGCGACCGAACGAATTGCCCGCGGTGCTGGTCGAATCGATCGGCGACCGACGGTTGTCGTTGTTCGTCGCGGTGCTGGCGCATGCGATCGGCATCGCGTTCGATCAGGCGCGGGCCATCACGCTCGATCCGGAGGGCGATCGGTTGTGGCTCGCGTTGCGTGCGATCGATCTCGATCGGCCGACGATCGCACGGATCGGGCTGGCACTGTCGGAGGCGGATCCGCGGCGCGATATCGAGGCGTTTGCGGATGCGCTCGACGCGATCGTGTCGGTCGGGGTCGAGGATGCGCGTGCGTCGCTCGCGCCACTGGCGTTGAACCGAGATTTTCGGATGGCGTTGCGCGCGCTGGCGCGTACGGATCGGCGATGAGCGTGTTCGACCCTTCGATCGAAAGCCCGATTGCGCACGCGATCTTGGCGCCCGACGGTTCGCTGTCGTTTGCGGATCCGGCGCTGGTTGCGCTCAACCAGCGGGCGGGCGGGATGCGCGGTGCGCCACTCGCGGTGCCCCAACTTGCGACGATTGCCCGGCTGGCGCGTCGGCTGGGGATCGTCGTGTCGCGCGGCGTGGTCGTTGCGGACGACGAAACGGATGTGGATCTCTGGGTGCGGGCTCAACCGGATGGGGAGAACGTACGGCTGACAGTGAGCGGCTGGCGCGAGATCGCGGCGTGGCGGCCGGCGCGACCGTCGCCGGATACGCAGGACGATTTCCACGGCAGCGATACGGATTGGCGGTGGGAGACGGATTCCGCGCTACGGCTGACGTTCGTCACGCTCGATGCAGGGCCGAAGCACGGGTTCGACGCCTTCGCGTTGCTGGGCCAGCCGCTGACGGCGATGTTCTCGCTGGATACCGGTGTGGATGGGGCTTTGCCGATCCTCGATTCTCTTGCCCGGCGACGCCCGATGACGGCGCAGCCAGCGCGGCTGCGGAGTTCCGGACGCGCGGTGACGCTTACCGCCAATGTTCGACACGATGCGGCGGGCGACTTTGCCGGGTTCGTTGGCGCTGCACGCATGGTAGTCGAAGACGCGCCGCCCCCTGCTGCCTCGACCGAGACACTGTCGCCGACCTTTACGAGCGGCCTCGACAAGGCGTTGCGGGTTCCGCTCGCGCGTATCGTCGCCAATGCCGACAGCATCAATGCGCAGGCGGATGGCCCGGTGCAGGGCGATTACGCGGATTACGCGGCGGATATCGCCAGTGCCGGACGGCATTTGCTCGAACTGGTCGATGACCTCGTCGATCTCCAGGCGGTCGAGCGGCCCGATTTCGCGCTCGTGCCCGAGCCGATCGACCTTGCCGATGTGGCGCGACGGGCGGCCGGGCTGTTGTCGGTGCGCGCCGCGAACGCAGGCGTCACGATCACGCGCCCGGCGCTGGACGTGCGTGTTCCGGCGCTCGGCGATTTCCGTCGTGTGTTGCAGGTTCTGGTCAATCTGGTCGGCAACGCGGTGCGCTATTCGCCGCGTGGGGCGCAGGTGATCGTCACCGTGACGAGGACGCAGACCCACGCGGTCGTCGTAGTCGCGGACAAGGGCAAGGGCGTCGCGCCCGAGGATCAGGTCCGGATTTTTGAGAAGTTTGAGCGGGTCGATCCATCGGAGGCCGGCGGCAATGGGCTCGGTCTGTACATCGCACGGCGCTTGGCGCGGGCGATGCAGGGCGATCTCACGATCGAAAGCGCACCCGGCGAAGGCGCGCGGTTCGTCTTGACCTTACCGGCGGATCCGGCGCGCCACTAATATCAGCGCGAGGCCGAATGCGGCGAGGAATGCGCCGCGATCCGCCCATGGCCGCTGATCGAGCATGAAACTCGACTGCGGCCAATGGACGTAACCGAGCCCCTGACCGATCCAGAGCAGACCCATCAGCGCGCAGAGCACGCCGACGACCATCAGGATCGGCCGGAGCGTCTTCATCAGCGTGACGCCATCGGGACGTAGTCACGCGCGGTCGGGCCGCTGTAGAGCTGGCGCGGACGGCCGATCTTCTGGTCGGGATCGGTGATCATCTCGTTCCACTGCGCGACCCAGCCGACGGTACGGGCGAGCGCGAAGAGGACGGTGAACATCGAGGTCGGGAAGCCGATCGCCGAAAGGATCACGCCCGAGTAGAAATCGACGTTCGGGAACAGCTTCTTCTCGATGAAGTACGGATCGCTGAGCGCCAGACGCTCGAGCTCGATCGCGACGTCGAACACGGGGTCGGTGACGCCCAGTTCGCCGAGCACTTCCTTGACGGTCGTCTGCATGACGGCCGCGCGCGGATCGTAGTTCTTGTAGACGCGGTGGCCGAAGCCCATCAGGCGGAACGGATCGTTCTTGTCCTTGGCGCGCGCGATATACTCGGGGATGCGGTCGACGGTGCCGATCTCATGCAGCATGTTGAGCGCGGCTTCGTTCGCGCCGCCGTGCGCGGGGCCCCACAGGCAGGCGATGCCGGCGGCGATGCACGCGAACGGGTTGGCGCCCGACGAACCGGCGAGACGGACGGTCGAGGTCGACGCGTTCTGCTCGTGATCGGCGTGGAGGATGAAGATGCGGTCCATCGCCTTTTCGACGATCGGGTTCACGACGTACTTCTCGGCGGGCACACCGAACGTCATCTTCAGGAAATTGCCGGTGTAGCTCAGCGTGTTATCCGGATAGACGAAAGGCTGGCCGACGCTGTACTTGTACGCCATCGCGGCGATCGTCGGCATCTTGGCGATCAGGCGGTGCGACGCGATGACGCGCTGCGCCGGATCGTGGATGTCGGTCGAATCGTGATAGAACGCCGACAGCGCGCCGACGACACCGCACAGGATCGCCATTGGATGCGCATCGCGGCGGAAGCCACGGAAGAACTGCGCGAGCTGCTCGTGCACCATCGTGTGGCGCGTGATCGTGTTCGAGAAGTTCGCCAGCTCGTCTTCGTTCGGCAGTTCGCCGTTCAGAAGCAGATAGGCGACTTCCATGAAGTTCGACTGCTCGGCCAGCTCGCCGATCGTGTAGCCGCGGTGCAGCAGCGTGCCCGCGTCACCGTCGATATAGGTCAGCTTCGACTGGCACGACGCCGTCGAGGTGAAGCCTGGATCATAGGTGAAATTGTCCGTCTGCGCGTACAGCTTGCGGATATCGATGACATCGGGTCCGACCGTACCGGACATCACCGGATACTCGAAATCCTTGCCGTCGACCTTGAGGGTTGCGGTCTCGCTCATGCTTGTATCCTTCCTCGAAATCTTATCAGCTAGCCATCCGGTCGGCGATCCGTCCCAGGCTCTCGTCGCGCCCGAGCAGGTCGAGCACATCGAAGATCCCCGGCGACGTCTTGCGTCCCGTCAGCGCGGCGCGAAGCGGCTGTGCGACCTGGCCGAGCTTGACGCCCCGCGCTTCGGCCACGCGCCGTACCGCGCCTTCGAGCGCTTCCGTATCCCACTCGGCGAGCGCGTCAAGTTCGGCATGAACATTGACCAAAATCGCACTCGCTTCACCCTGCAAAAGGCTCGCCGCGGCGTCATCCATCGCCAAGGAGCGCTGGCTGAACAGGAAATTCGACCCCTCGGCCAACTCGTTCAGGTTTGCGGCACGCGGCTTCAGGACGGGCATCGCGCGAGTCAGAAGATCGAGTCCGCCGGTCGGCAGGTCGTGGCCGAGGCGATCGGCGGCGAGCTGTGCCAGCCGCGCATCGTCGGCTTCGCGGATATAATGGCCGTTGAGATTCTCGAGCTTCTTCAGGTCGAAGCGCGAGGGCGACTTGCCGACGCCCGACAGGTCGAACCACTCGACCGCCTGTTCGCGGCTGATGATCTCGTCGTCGCCGTGACCCCAGCCGAGCCGGAGCAGGTAGTTGTCGAACGCCTCGGGGAGGATGCCCATCTCGTCGCGGTATGCCTCGATGCCCACCGCGCCGTGACGCTTCGACAGCTTGGCGCCGTCGGGGCCGTGAATCAGCGGGATGTGCGCGTAGATCGGCTCGGGCCAGCCCATCGCGCGGTAGATCGGCAACTGGCGGAACGCGTTGTTGAGATGATCGTCGCCGCGGATGACGTGCGTGACGCCCATGTCGTGATCGTCGACGACGACTGCGAGCATGTAGGTCGGGGTGCCGTCCGAGCGGAGGAGGACGAGGTCGTCGATCTCTTCGTTTTTGACGGTGACCGACCCTTGCACGCGGTCCTCGATCGTGACGGCACCTTCTTGCGGCGCGCGCAGGCGCACGACGTGGGGAAGATTCGGTGCATCGCTTTCCGGGCGATCACGCCAGGGGCTGCGGATTCGGAGCGGCTTCTTCGCGGCCTGCGCCTCGGCGCGCATCGCGGCGATCTCGTCGTTGGTCATGTAGCAGCGATAGGCATGGCCTTTCGCGACCATCTCATGCGCGACCTGCGCATGACGGTCGGCGCCGGCGAACTGCATGACGACGTCGCCGTCCCAGTCGAGCCCGAGCCAGCGCATGCCGTCGATGATCGCGTCGATCGCCGGCTGGGTCGAGCGGACCCGGTCGGTATCCTCGATCCGTAGCAGGAACTTGCCGCCATTCGCCTTTGCGAACAGCCAGTTGAACAGCGCGGTGCGTGCGCCGCCAAGATGCAGGAACCCCGTCGGCGACGGAGCGAAACGGGTAACCACGGGTGCGGCCGGATTGGCGGTGCCCGTATCAGATATTGCGCCCAACCGCGGGTGCTCCCAGACTGATGAAACGATGGAGAAACGATGGCCATGACAGCCGTCGCCGCCCCTAGCATGCGTCCTTGGCGGCGACAAATGGGCGTGCCGCGATGGGGGGCTGTCGTCGGGCTTGCCGTGGAACGCTGGCTCGAGGCGGAGCGCGACCAGTTGGTGTTATGGCTGCCGGTAATGCTGGGCGGCGGGATCGCGCTGTGGTTCGCGTTGCCGGATCCGGCGGCGTGGTCCGTGGCGATGCTGCTGTTGGTGGCGAGCGGGTTGGCATGTCTGGCGGTCGGGCAGGGTGGCCGTGCGGCGCGGTCGCTCGCGATTGGGTTGCTGACTGCGGCGCTGGGGCTGGCGTTGATCTGGGCGCGATCGGAGTCGGTGGCGCGACCAGTGCTGGGCGGACCGACGATCGCGAGTTTCTCGGCCAAGGTGGAGGCGATCGAACCGCTGGTCGCGCGTAAGCTGGTCCGGCTGACGCTGCTGCCGATCGGGAAGGGCGCGGAAACCGACGGGCAACCGGTCGCCCTGCCATACCGCGTCCGCGTCAATCTTGCTGAAGCGGATGCGCCTAAGTTGCTGGGAACGGGCGCGGTCGTGCATCTGCGGGCTCGACTGATGCCGCCGCCGCTTCCCGCGGTGCCGGGCGCCTATGATTTCGCCCGGGTCGCGTGGTTCGGCGGGATCGGCGCGACGGGGCGGGGCTTCGCACCGGTGGTCGTGACGACGCCGAGCGAGTCGGGAGCAGGTATTCGCGTCGCGCTGTCGCACCACATCGTATCGCGACTGGAGGGGAGTGCCGGCGGTATTGCCGCAGCGCTCGCAACCGGCGACGTCGGCGCGATCAGCGAAGAGGATTCGGAGGCGATGCGCCGCGCTGGCCTCGCGCATCTGTTGTCTGTGAGCGGCTTGCACATAACGGCTGCGGTGGCGGCGACGATGTTGATCGTGCTGCGGCTACTGGCGCTGAGCCCGTGGTTGGCTCTGCATGCGCGCTTGCCTCTGATCGCTGCGTTGGCGGGAGCGGCGGCAGCGATCGGTTATACGTTACTGACCGGCAGTCAGGTCCCGACGATCCGGTCGTGCGTGGCGGCATTGCTTGTGCTGGCGGCGCTCGCAATGGGGCGTGAGGCGATGACCTTGCGCCTCGTCGCGGCGGGGGCGGCGTGCGTCATGCTCGTGCTGCCCGAATCTGCGGCGGGCCCGAGCTTTCAACTCTCGTTTGCGGCGATCACTGCAATCATGGCGCTGCACGAGCATCCTTCGGTTCGCGCGTTTTTCGGGCCCCACGAGGAGGGGCGACCGCGCCGTCTCGCTCGCGGAGTAGCATCGCTGTTGCTCACCGGCCTGCTCGTCGAATTCGCGCTGATGCCGATCGCGGTCTATCATTTCCACAAGGCCGGGCTCTACGGCGCGTTCGCCAACATCATCGCGATTCCTCTGACGACCTTCGTGGTGATGCCGCTGGAGGCGCTGGCGTTGCTACTCGATGCCGGCGGGCTCGGTGCGCCGATCTGGTGGCTTGTCCAGCGATCGCTGGATGCGCTGCTGTGGCTGGCACATGTTGTTGCCAGCGCGCCAGGATCGGTGCGGTCGTTGCCCGTGATGCCGACGGCGGCGTTTGCATTGATGATCGTTGGGGGCATCTGGATCGCCTTGTGGCGAACGCGGTGGCGGCGGCTCGGGCTGGTACCACTGGCGATCGGCGCGGTCTGGGCGCTGACGACGCCGGCGCCGGATGCTCTTGTGACTGGTGACGGGCGCCATGTTGCGGTGCGGACGGCGGCGGGGCTCGCGATGCTGCGCGACCGAGCGGGCGACTACACGCGCGACATGCTGGCCGAGAATGGCGGGGTGGATGGCGAGCCGCTGCTGCTGGCGGACCAACCCGATGCGCGGTGCAGTCGCGATCTGTGCGTCACCGATATCGCTGCAGGGGGACGTATGTGGCGCATCCTGGCGACCCGCAGCGCCTATATGGTCCCGATCGCCGAGTTCCTTGCCACCTGCCGCAGCGCCGATGTCGTCGTAAGCGAACGCGGTCTGCCGAGACGCTGTATGCCGCGGTGGCTAAAACTGGATCGTCGTGTCCTCCGGCGGACGGGTGGAGTCGCGCTGACCTTGAGGACCGGGACGGTCGTGACGATCCTGAACGCGGGCGATCGCCATCCCTGGCGCGATCCGCCCATGCTCGAACGTACGGCACATTCGTTTAGACCGCGGCATGTCCGGTTTCACGATGCAGCGTCGGCGTTTCAGGCCAGCCGAGGCCGTCATAAGTAGAAATGTTCACGTGAAGGCGCACAGGCGCGAAGGTGATGCGATTCGGGAGACCTTCACACCTTAATGAACGATAAGCCGACGCCGGTTTTTCCGTGGTCTGCGAAGACAAATAGACGCCAATCTAAGCACCACATCTTCGCACCTTTGCGCCTTCGCGTGAACAAAATCATCCATCATCACCTGCGATTGCAGTACGAAGAATTTGTTCACGCGGAGACGCGGAGCCGCGGAGAAGTTTGATACGATGGGTGAATCGGGCTGGCTATTGTTCAGTCTCACTACCGAAGGCATTGGAACAGCTTCACCCCTCCCCGAACGCAACACCTCCGCGTCTCCGCGTCTCCGCGCGAACCAATTCTTCGGCAGCGCGGGGGACAGACGGCGATATGTTCGCGCAGAAGCGCGGAGGCACAGATATTGAGGGTTCGAGTCGAGGTCGCGCTTATGCATAGAAGCGGGACAGAGTCTTCCGGACGCTTGGCGTTCTTTGCTTGGGCATATCGAAGAACTGTCCCAGACAGCTCCGAGTACATCGCTTAATTTGCCGATCAGACCGGTCGCTGTCGCTAGCGGGAGAGAGCGACTTGGCTTACCAGCTTGAGCGGGCACGTTTCCTAAGCAGCTAAAACCGAGACCGGCCAGCGCGTTGATAACGCAGGTCGGTCTCGGCCGTTCAGTCGTAGCGGCGAAGGATGCCGGAGAGTTTGCCTTGGACGCGGACTTGGGCGGGGGCGTAGCGTTGGGGGTCGTAGGCTCGGTTTGCGGGGTCGAGGCGGACCATCGCGCCTTCGCGGCGGAAGTATTTTAGGGTGGCTTCGCTGTCTTCAATGAGAGCTACGACGATCTCGCCGTCTCGCGCCGTTTCGGTGCGGCGGATCAGGGCGTAGTCGCCGTCGAGGATGCCGGCTTCGACCATCGAGTCTCCGGAGACTTCGAGTGCGTAGTGTTCGCCGGTGCCGAGAAGCGCGGCAGGGACGGCGAGCATCGTGCTGCCCTCGAACGCCTCGATCGGGACGCCAGCGGCGATGCGGCCGTGGAGTGGAATCTCGACGACGTCGTTCGCTGGCTGCGGCGTCGCGGCGGCTGGTGCCGTCTTCACGTTCGACGCCTTCGACGGCGACTTTTTCTCGGCACGCTCGGGCATGCGCAGCACTTCGAGCGCGCGCGCGCGGTTTGGCAGGCGGCGAATGAAGTTGCGCTCCTCGAGCGCGCTGATCAGACGGTGGACGCCCGACTTCGACTTGAGATCGAGTGCGTCCTTCATCTCCTCGAACGACGGCGAGACGCCGGTATCGTTGAGGCGATCGTTGATGAAGCAGACGAGTTCGTGCTGCTTGCGCGTGAGCATGGCGGTTCTCCGTCCGGAACAGACTGGGAACTTCTATGGAACATAATTAACGCCGTCAAGCGCTGGCGTCACGCGATCACGAGGATTTCTGCCGATTCGCCTGCCTTTGCAACCGGAGCGTTGCCGGGGCGGACGATGAGGCAGGTCGAGCGGGCCAGTGTCAGGAGCATCGAACTGTCCTGGATTGTCGAGGCATAGGCTTTGCCGTCGCGGAGTTCGGCGCGGAGATAGTCGGTGCGGGCGTTGTTGGCGGGGAGGTCTTCGCCGAGCAGCGCGTGCGTCGATTGGGGGAGCGGGTCGCGTGCGCCGGCCATGTGCGCGACGACGGGTTTGACGAACAACGTCGCGGTGACGAACGCGGAGACCGGGTTGCCGGGGAGGCCGAGCACCATCATCTCGCCGATCCGGCCGGCCATCATCGGCTTGCCGGGGCGCAGCGCGATCCGCCAGAAATCGATGGTGCCGCCGGCGGCTTCGATCGCCGGGCGGACGAGGTCGTGGTCGCCGACCGATGCGCCGCCGGTGGTGACGAGTAGGTCGGCCTCGACGCTGGCGAAGGCTTCGCGGAGGACTTCGAGATTGTCGGGGAGGATGCCGAGGTCGATGATGTCGACGGGCATGTCGGCGAGCATCGCGGCGAGCATGATGCCGTTCGATTCGGGGAGCGCGACGCCGTCGGTGGTCGAGCCGGGGGGGACGAGTTCGTCGCCGGTCGCAGCGACGGCGACGCGGACGCGGCGGTTGACGGTGAGGCTGCCGTGGCCGCCGGTCGCGGCGACGGCGATGCGCGCCGGGCTGAGGCGGTCGCCGGCGGCGATCAGGCGGGTGCCGGTGGAGAAGTCGAGGCCCTTGCGGCGCGTGTTGCGGCCGAGCGTCGGGGGGCCCTCGCCGGCCAGGATCAGGGTTTCGCCGTCACGTTCGGCTTCTTCCTGGACCATGACGGTGTCGGCGCCTTCGGGCATGGCAGCGCCGGTGAAGATGCGCGTGGCTTCTCCGGGGGCGACTTGGCCTGCGAAGGGGCGGCCGGCGGCGCTTTCGCCGATGACTTTCCAGGGGCCGGGGAGGTCGGCGTAGCGGATCGCGTAGCCGTCCATCGCCGAGAGGTCGGCCGCGGGCTGCGTGCGGCGGGCGAGGATGTCCTCGGCGGCCCAGCGGCCGGCGGCTTCGCGCAACGTCACGGTCTCGTGGCCGACGCGGGGGGCCATGGCGAAGAGGCGGGTCTGGGCTTCGGCGACGGGGACTAGGGTCATGCGTAAGGCTCTGTTTCTGGGCGGCTCTCCTGCTGGAAGTGCAGGAAGTTCACACGCTGGGAGACATTTGGCGGGCGCGGTTCTGCGGTTCAGGTTTGGAACGGTCTCGTCCGGTAGAAGGTCCGGCGGGAGGGGGTGAGTTTTGGCGTGTCTGGCGCTTTGCCATGGGTTTGGGATGTAGGACAGGTGTTGTTGGAGTTGCGGCAGGACGGTCCGTTGCTCTCTGGGCTGCTTGATATCGAACGTTTGCGACATCCTTCTTGTTCTCCCGCGAAGGCGGGAGCCCAGGCTGGGTCCCCGCCTTCGCGGGGAAACATGGGTTTGGCGGGCGCCGCGCTTCGTTACCGCGAGTTTCCCAATTGGGCCCCGGCCTTCGCCGGGGTGGTGGTTTGGGGGGGGCTCTCTTCCGAGGGGATGCGGGTGATCGCTGTCGCCTTCCCGAAACGCCCGGCCAGCGCGGGTTCATCGCTTGCGGGGCTTTGTTTGGGGGAAAGAGACACCAGATCAGCATGATGACACGTAATCAGCCTCGGGCGAGAGACAGGATCGGGGCGGCGTTGGGTGCTGTCCTGTTGCCGGGGGTGCTTGGCTATGCGCTGCTCAACGGGCTGGTGGTGCCGATGCCGGCGGCGGTGAGCGATGCGTTGAAGGTGTTCGATGCGGCGCCGCCTCCGCCACCGCCGCCCGAGGAGAAGGTCAGGCCTCGGCCGTCGCCTAGCCGGAAGCCGGAGGGGGCTGCGTCGCCGCCTAATCTGAAGTCGAAGGCTACCGAGGTGGTGGCGCCGCCGCCGGTGGTGCCGGTTGTGGTGCCGCCGCCTGTCGTCGTTGCGGAGAAGGCCGGGGTGGGGGCGCAGGCGACGGCGGGCGCTTCGGATATTCGCGGGCCGGGGACCGGGAGTGGGGGGATCGGTAATGGCACCGGGAGCGGGGGGTATGGCGATGGCGACGGTGGTGGGGGCGAGGAGACGCCGCCGCGGTGGCGAAAGGGGCGGTTGAAGGATTCGGACTATCCGCGCGAGGCGGCCGAGACGGGGATCCGGGGTCGGGTTTCGGTGCGGTATCTGGTGCAGACCGATGGGCGGGTTTCGCGGTGCCGGGTGACTCGGTCGAGCGGGAGCCGGGAGCTGGATACGCTTACGTGTCGGTTGATCGAGGAGCGGTTTCGGTATGATCCCTCGCTCGATGCGGCCGGGCGGCCGGTGGAGTCTACGATCGTTGAGGATCATGAATGGGCTATGGGTGGGGATTGAGTTCAGCTGAGCGCGTTCTGCTTGGCTTGCCCTCACCCTCGCCGCCTTTGGCGTCTTTCCCTCTCCCCTTTGGGGCGAGGGATTTCTTTTACGCGGTCCAGTTGCCGGATTTGCCGCCGGACTTTGCGCGGACGCGGATGTCGGTGAGGACCATCGTCTTGTCGATCGCTTTCGCCATGTCGTAGATCGTCAGGAGCGTTACCGTGGCGGCCGTCAGGGCTTCCATCTCGACGCCGGTCTTGCCTTCGGTCGAGGCAGTGGCGGTGGCGGTCACGCCGGTTTCGTCGACGATCAGGTCGATTTCCACCTTCGTCAGCGGAAGCGGGTGGCAGAGGGGGATGAGGTCGCTGGTGCGCTTGGCGGCCATGATGCCGGCGACGCGCGCGACGGCGAGGACGTCGCCCTTTTTCGCAGTGCCGGCGCCGATGGCCGCGGCGGCTTCGGTGGACATGGTGATGCGGCCGGAGGCGATGGCTTCGCGGGCGGTGACCGCCTTGCCGCCGACGTCGACCATCCTTGCCGCGCCGGCTTCGTCAATGTGGGTCAGGCCGGTCATCCGACGAGAGCGCGCGTTGCCGCTTCGACGTCGTCCTGGCGCATGAGCGCTTCGCCGATCAGGAAACAGTGGATGTCGTGTTCGGCCATCGCGTCGAGTTCGGCGCGAGTTGTGAGCCCGCTCTCGGCGACGAAGGTGCAGTCCTTGGGCGCCTTGCCGACGAGGTCGTAGGTGCGCTGGAAATCGACCGAGAAGTCGCGCAGGTCGCGGTTGTTGACGCCGATCAGGCGCGACTTGAGCCTCAGCGCGCGCTCCATCTCGTGCGCGTCGTGGACCTCGACCAGCACGTCCATGCCGCATTCTAGCGCGGAGGCCTCGATCTCGGCCATCTGGACGTCGTCGAGCGCGGCGACGATGATGAGGATGCAGTCGGCGCCGATCGCGCGCGCTTCGGTCGACTGCCATGGGTCGACCATGAAGTCCTTCCGCAGGACGGGTATCGAGACGGCGTCGCGCGCCGCGGTCAGATAGGCGTCTGAGCCCTGGAACCACTTTTCGTCGGTCAGCACCGAGAGGCATGCGGCGCCGCCGGCTTCATAAGCGCGGGCGTGCGCGACCGGGTCAAAATCGGCGCGGATCAGGCCCTTCGACGGACTCGCTTTCTTGACCTCGGCGACCAGTGCGTAGCCAGTCTTGGCATCAAGCGCGGCGCGGAAGCCGCGTGGCTTCGACATGCGGGCGATGCCGGCGTCGATATCGGCGAGCGAGGTCGTGGCCTTGCGCGCGGCGACTTCGGCGCGCTTGGTCTCGAGGATACGGTCGAGCATGGTCATGTCAGTAGGCGATCCAGCGGGCGAGCAGCGCGTCGGCGCTGCCGGTGTCGAGGGCGGCGGCGGCTTTGGCCGCGCCGTCGACGAGAGTGGGGACGGTGCCGGCGACCATCAAGGCGGCGGCGGCGTTGAGCAGGACGGCGTCGCGGTAGGCGCCGGTCTCGCCCTTGAGCAGGCGGCGGAGCGCGTCGGCGTTGTGGTGTGCGTCGCCGCCGCGGATGTCGGTGATGGCGTGGCGGGTGAGGCCTGCGTCTTCGGGTGTGACCTTGCCGGGGAGCGTAACGTTGCCGACCGAGGCGACGATGCTGGGGCCGGCGCCCGACAGTTCGTCCAGGCCTTCTTCGCCCGAGACGACCAACGCGGCTTCGGTGCCGAGCTGTTCGAGGGCTTCGGCGTAGAGCGTGACGTAGTCCGGGCGGGCGATGCCGATGAGCTGGCGGGTGGTGCCGGCCGGGTTGGCGAGCGGGCCCATCAGGTTGAAGATCGTCCGCTTGCCGATGCGCTGGCGGATCGGGGTGATGCGCTTCATCGCCGGGTGGTGATTGGCGGCGAACAGGAAGGCGATGCCGATCTCGTTGAGGCTTGCCTCGGCGGTGGCGCCGGCGCGGTCCATGTCGAGGCCGAGGACTTCGAGCGTGTCGGCGGCGCCGGCCTTGCTCGAGGCGGCGCGGTTGCCGTGCTTGGCGACGGGGACGCCGCACGCGGCGACTACCAGCGCGACGGCGGTCGACACGTTCAAGGTGTGATGGCCGTCGCCGCCGGTGCCGCAGACGTCGATCGCGCCGGCGGGCGCGTCGATCGGGATCATCCGGTTGCGGAGCGCGCGCGCGGCTTCGGCGATCTCGATGCTGGTTTCACCGCGGGTCGCGAGGTCGGTGAGGAACGTGGCGATCGCGTCGTCGCTGGCGCGGGCGTCGAGGATGTCTGCGAACGCTTCTCGGGCGGATTCGCGCGAGAGGGGGGAGAACGGGTCGGGAAGCAGGGCGACGGTGGTCACATTCCCCTCCCGCTTGCGGGAGGGGTTAGGGGAGGGGCTACCTCGGAAGTCGTGAGCGCGGCGCTGCCCTCCCCCGACCCCTCCCGCAGGCGGGAGGGGAGTTGGTGGGGGATGTTCGCCATCTTGAGGAAGTTCGCGAGCATTTCGTGGCCATGCTCGGTCGCGATGCTCTCCGGGTGGAACTGGACGCCGTGGATCGGCAGCGTCTTGTGGCGGAAGCCCATGACCGTGCCGTCCTGCGCTGTGGCGTTGACGACCAGCGTGTCGGGGACCGCGTTGACGATCAGCGAGTGATAGCGCGTGGCGATGAACGGCGAGGGCAGCCCGGCATAGAGCCCGGTATCGTCGTGGACGACGGGCGAGGTCTTGCCGTGCATCAGGCCGCCGCGCTCGACCTTGCCGCCGAAATGCTGGCCGATCGCCTGGTGGCCGAGGCACACGCCAAGCAGTGGCTTGCCGGCATCCGCGCAGGCCGCGACCAGGTCGAGGCTCACGCCCGCCTCGGTCGGCGTGCAGGGGCCGGGCGAAATGAGGAACGCGTCCGCGCCCGACGACAGAGCCTGCCCGGCGGAGATCGCATCGTTGCGGACGACTTCGACCTCGACACCCAGTTCCATCAGGTAATGGACGAGGTTCCAGGTGAAGCTGTCGTAATTGTCGACGACGAGGATCATGGCGCCGCCATAGCCGATGCGGGGCGCGGTGCAACAGCGCTCGGCCGGGACGGTTCGGCGCT
Organism: Sphingomonas sp. Leaf230; assembly: GCF_001421745.1. Taxonomy (GTDB): domain Bacteria; phylum Pseudomonadota; class Alphaproteobacteria; order Sphingomonadales; family Sphingomonadaceae; genus Sphingomonas. The sequence goes on from NZ_LMKW01000001.1 coordinate 521,521, forward strand.
AATTGTCCTTGGCAAGGTCGCGAACGGCGATGGCGGTTCCTATATCGCCCGGGCAGGCGACCATCATTCAGTGCGGAGCAATGCTGCATGACGGACGTTATTCGCTCAAAGGAGCCTGATCCATGTTTCGTACCGCCGTCCTTGCCGCACTGATCGCATTCCCCGCCACGGCGTTCGCACAGGAGGCGCAGGTCGACACGCCGCCGCAGCGCATTCGCAGCGTGACGCTGACCGGGGACCAGGCATGCCCAAAGTCGACCGCTGGCGAAGTCGTGGTGTGTTCGACGCTCGACCAGCCGTATCGCATCCCGAAGCAGTTGCGCGACGACAAGCCGATCGCGGCGCAGAACCAGAGCTGGGTCAATCGTGCGGCGTCGATGGATCAGCTCGGGCGTGTTGCCGGCGGGTTGCCGGATACGTGCTCGGCGGTCGGGACCGGTGGCCAGTCGGGGTGCTTCCTGGCGCGGAACAATGCCTATGCCCAGGAGCGTCGTGCGCCGGCTAGCGAGACGAATACGACTCCATGATTTGATCAACGTCGGTTGATGCTTGGTTGTAGTCGAGCAACTACTTCTACCACCCCGGCGAAGGCCGGGGCCCAATTGGGGGACGGTGTTAACTGAGGTTGCGGGTTGTTACGGCGACCTTCCCAATTGGGCCCCGGCCTTCGCCGGGGTGGCGTTATCGGGCTGGTCTACTGACCGAAGCCCGGAGCTTTCGCCCGGCCTACAGCCTCGCGAGCCGCGGCGAGAATCGCGCCAGCCTTCGCTTCGCATTCTCTCTGTTCGTATTCGGGGATGCTGTCGGCGACGATGCCCGCGCCGGCCTGGACGTGGATTGTGCCGTCCTTCACCACTGCGGTTCGCAACACGATGCAGGAATCCATCGAGCCGTCGGGGGAGAAATAGCCGACGCCACCTGCATATGCGCCGCGGCGTTCGGGTTCCAACTCGGCGATGATCTGGCAGGCGCGGACCTTGGGCGCGCCGCTGACGGTGCCGGCGGGGAAGCCGGCGAACAGCGCGTCGAGCGCGTCCTTTTCGGGGGACAGCGTGCCGACGACGTTCGAGACGATGTGCATGACGTGGCTGTAGAATTCCACGCCGTAGCTGGCCGTCACCTTCACGGACCCCGGCGCCGCGGCGCGGCCAACGTCGTTGCGGCCGAGATCGAGCAGCATCAGGTGTTCCGCGCGCTCCTTGGGGTCGGCGAGCAGGCTGATGCGGTTCGCTTCGTCCTCGGCGGCGGTCTTGCCGCGCGGGCGGGTGCCGGCGATCGGGCGGATCGTCACTTCGTCGTCGCGGACGCGGACGAGGATCTCGGGGCTGGAACCGATCAGCGCGAAGCCGGGCAGGTCGAGATGATACAGGAACGGTGACGGGTTGATCCGGCGTAGCGAGCGATAGAGCTCGAACGGCGGCAGCGCGAACGGCGTGCTGAAGCGTTGGGCGAGCACGACCTGGAAGATGTCGCCGGCGAGGATATAGTCCTTTGCCGCCGCGACCATCTCGCCGTAGCGGCCTTCGGGGAGCGCTGGCGTGTAGGTCGGTTCGGCGACGTCGGCGTGGATCGGTGCGGGGACGGGCGTGCTGGTGAGCTTGGCGGCGACCGCGTCGAGGCGCTCTTCGGCTTCGGTCACGATTGCGTCGGCGTTGCGGGCCGGATCGGGCCAGGCCGGTGCGACCAAGTAGAGTGCGTCGGTCAGGCGATCGAACACGAGGATGACGGTCGGCCGTACGAAGATCATGTCGGGCAGGCCGAGCGGGTCGACCGGCGGCTGCGGCAGAGTCTCGACCAGCCCGATCGTCTCGTAGCCGAAATAGCCGACGAGGCAGGCGAGCGCACGGGGCAGTTCGGCCGGAACGTCCGCACGGCATTCGGCGACCAGCGCGCGCAACGCATCGAGCGTAGGCACGGGGCACGGCGCGAACGTATCGCGATCGGTGGCCCAGTGGCGGTTGATCTCGGCGCTGTGGCCGTGCGCGCGGAACAGCAGGTCGGGGGCGAGACCGATCAGGCTGTGGCGACCGCGGATCGCGCCGCCCTCGACCGACTCGAGCAGGAAGTCGCCACGGCCTGGCTCGATCAGCTTCAGCGCGGCGGCGACCGGCGTTTCGGTGTCGGCGACCTGACGACGCCACACGAGCGCGGGACGCCCTTCGGCCAAGGCTTCACGCGCGCTGGTCATGCGATCAGTTCCCGGCAGCGCCCTGGCCGAGCAGGTCGGCACGGACGCGCGCGAGTGCGGCCGGGTTGGTCTTCACGCCGACATCGGCACGGACCGCCTTGGCGAACTGCTCGACATATTCGCGACCGACCGAGCGGGCGATGTTGCCGCGCGCTGCCTTGATTGCCGCGTCGTTGCCAGTTGCGTTGCCGCTCTGGACGCTGTCGAGCTTGATCACGAACCAGCCGCTGTCGTCGGGGGCGGCGAGCGTCTTGGCGGTGTTCGGCGCCATGCTGAACATCAGCGCGAGCGCGGGCGGTGCACCGCGCGGATCGGCGGCGAGCTGCGCACGGGCAGCGGTCAGCGTGCGTGCGGGCGGCATCGGCAGCTTGGTCTGCGCAAGCGACTGCTGGATCGGCATGCCCTTGTTGATGCGCGCGAGCACTTCGCCGGCGACGCGACGGGCGGCCTGGCGAGCGCGATCGGCGGTCACGTCCTTGAGCACCGCGGCGCGAACCTGTGCCAGCGGACGCGGGGCGGAATGGACGACGCGGCCAAGCGCGACGACGGCAAAACCGCCATCGGTGCCGACCTGGACGAGCTGCGGGCCGTCGCCATCGGCAGCCTGGAATGCTGCGGCGACGAGTGGCGTAAGCGCCGCATCGGGCTTGCTGGCGGGATCGTCGGGGTTGATGCCGCTGGCGATCAGCGCGGGCGTGGTGACGGCCGCGAGCTTCTGGTCGGCGATGACTTCGTCGAACGTCGCGTTCTTCGACAGCGAGTCGTCGATCTTGTCGTGGATCGCCGAGAGCGCCTCGGCCGACTTCTGGATACCGAGCGCGGCAGCGATTTCGCCACGGACCTGATCGAGCGAACGAGCCGCGACCTTTTCGATCTTGTCGACCTTGGCGACGGTCCAGCCGAGCGGCGTGCGCACCGGGCCGATCACCGCGCCGCTGGCGGCCGCGAAGACGGCATCGGCAACCTGCGCGGACGTCGTTCCGGCATAGGCAGCCTTCTCGACACCGGTCTGGGTCGAGGCTTCGAGACCGGCAGCGCGGGCGGCATCGGCGAGGCTGGTACCACCCTTCACCTTGGCGGCGACCGCGGCGGCGCCGGCCTGATCGGCGACGACGACCTGCGTGATGTCACGCTTCTCGGTCGCGGCGTAGCGGGCGCTGTCCTGCTGATAGGTCTTGGCGATCTCGGCGTCGGTCGGGACGGCCTGTGCCTTGACGGCCTCGGGCGTGATCATCGCGTAGCGGACGACTCGGCGCTCGGGGACGGTGTAGCGCGCGATGTTGCGCTGATAGAAGGTGTTGAGGTCCGCATCGCTCGGCGCGGGGCCGGCGGGGACGAGGGCGGCAGGAATGAAGCCGATCGTGCCGGTGCGCTTTTCGAGCAGCAGCGACGCGTAGGGGAGCGCGAGCTGGCTGGCGACCTGGGTCGCGCCGTTCGAGGGCAGAGTCAGCTGCTGCGCGAACGTGTCACGCTCGATATCGCTGCGGATTTGCGCGTCAGTCAGCTTCCGCTGGGCGAGCACCTGGCGGTAGAGATTCTCGTCGAACTTGCCGGTCGGCCCCTGCAACGCGGGGATGCTGGCGATCTGGCCGTCGATCGCGCGCTTGCTGACGACCATGCCCTGCGCGCGGCCGAACTGCTCTAGCGCCATGCTGGAGATGATCCGGTCGAGCGTGCCGTCGAAGCCGCCCTGGTTGACGAAGGTCGCCATGTCGAGCGTCGGCTGCTGCTGGCGGAAGCCCTCCATCTCGGTCTGCGCCTGCGTCTTGAGCTGGTTCGCGGTGACGTCCGCCTTGCCGACCTTGGCGACGTCGCCGCCGGTGATTCCGGCGCCGCCGGTCATCGAGCTGAGCCCGGTGACGTCACCCGCCGCGAACGCGAGCGCGATCACGCCGAGTACCAGGAACGTGATGATCACGCCGACCTTCGAATGGGTAAGGCGGCGGAAGAAAGCGAGCATGGACAGCCGATCGACAGGGATGGGAACGCGGTTGCTTTACGGGGGCGAGGGCGGCTCTTCAAGTCGGGCGCGCAACGTTGCTTGGGGTTGTGCGGGGCGGGTGCGGCGCTATCGCTGGGCAAAACACGCGGGAGATGACGATGCGGCGTAAGCTTGTAGCCGGAAACTGGAAGATGAACGGGTCGCGCGCGGCGCTGGCGGAGCTCGATACGATCGCGGCGGCAGCGGCTGCCGCCCCGGGCGTTGATGTCGCGGTGGCGGTGCCTTTCACGCTGATCGACGCCGCGTCGCAGCGCGTTCCGGGGTTGGCGATCGGCGCGGAGGATGTGCACGAGGCGGATTCGGGCGCGCATACCGGGTGCGTGTCGGCGTCGATGGTCAAGGAAGTCGGCGCGAGCTTCACGATCGTCGGTCATTCCGAGCGTCGCGCGGACCAGCACGAGACCAGCCACGACGCCTGGGCGAAGGCGGCGGCGGCGCGGCGGCAGGGACTGAACGTGATCCTGTGCTGCGGCGAGACCGAGGCGGAGCGCGATGCGGACCGCGCCGAGCGAGTCGTGCAGGCGCAGATCGAGAAGTCGGTGCCGGACAATGCGGACGGAAGCTGGTTCACGCTCGCGTACGAGCCGCGCTGGGCGATCGGGACGGGACGCACGCCGACACTGGAAGAAATCGCGGCGATTCACGCGATCGCGCGCGCGAAGTTGCGGATGCTGATCGGTGATGCGGCGGCCGGGGTGCGGATCCTGTACGGCGGGTCGGTGACGGGGGCGAATGCGGCGTCGATTCTCGATACGCCGAACGTCGACGGGGCGCTGGTCGGTGGGGCTAGCCTGACCGCCGAGAAGTTCGTGCCGATCATCGAGGCTGCGGCGGGGTTGTGACGGGCGGTCCGGTCGATCTTGATCCTGATTTGGACGTTTCTGATCCGGATCTCGGGTAGAGCGTGTTAAGTCTCGATAAACATGGCGGTCTTATGGTCCGTGACACGATTCGACGGCCGAGTTTCGGGCCGGGGCGTTGATCGGACAACATCGGTGCGAGGGTTGATATGGCCAGGTGGTTCCCCGGTTGCGTGAGTGCCTCGCTGATCGCGAGCTCCGTCCTGTGCCCGATCGCGGCGCGTGCCGAGACGCCGCGCGAGTTGCTGACTCAGGCCGGGTTCGTCGACCGCGATCGCAATGTCGCGCTGGCGCGCATCGACCGGGCGGCGGCGGCGGCGGGGCAGGCGCTGAGCCGTTCGCCGAACGACGCCGAGGCCGCGATCATGCAGGCGATGGCGAAGGGGTATCGCGCCAAGCTGCTCGGCAACCGGAGCGAGGCGATCGCCGCGCGGAAGCAATATGAGGCGCTGGTCGTCCGCTATCCGCGCAATGCCGAGGCGCAGGCAGCGCTGGGGGCTTGGCATGTCGGGGTGATCGCCAAGCTCGGGCGGTTCGTCGGGCGTGCGGTCGCGGGCGCGCAGAAGGCGACCGGGTTCGAGGCTTTGGACAAGTCGGTGGCGTTGGGTGGTAACCGCGCGATGTTCGCGGGGCTTGCCGGGTTGTTGCGGCTGGAGTTGGATCCGAACGATGCCCGGGGACGGGCGCTGGTCGAGACGGCGAGCAAGGCCCCGACGCCGACCGCGATCGACGGGTATGTGCGGAAAGCTGCGGTGGCGGTGCTGGTGCCGTTGCGCGCTGGCGATGCGAATGCGACGAAGGCTCTGGCGGATAAGCTGCTGCCGTTCGGGCAGTTTGCGACGGGGTAATCCCGGTTACGGCATCACAGCTGTCATTCCCGCGGAGGCGGGAACCCATATTGGCTATCGTATCGATGTGATCACCGACACCTGGGATTATGGATCCCCGCCTGCGCGGGGATGACGGGTGTTTTGCGTTCCCTTTATTTAGCGCGAGTACCGTTTCGCCAACATCGCGAAGGCTGCACGCAGGGCGTAAGCCTCGCCGCCCTTAGGCCGTCCCGGTTTGGCGGACGGCCGCCACGCGAACACGTCGAGATGCGCCCACGCCGCGGTCTTCGGCACGAACCGGCGCAGGAACAGCGCGGCGGTGATCGCGCCGGCGAACCCGCCATCGGGTGCGTTGACCATGTCGGCGATGTCCGACTTTAGCATCTCGTCGTAACCGTTCCAAAGCGGTAGGCGCCACATCTGGTCGTTCTGTCCCAGCCCGGCCGCGAGCAGGTCCACCGCGAGCGACTCGTCGTCGGTGAACATCGGCGGCAGGTCGGGGCCGAGTGCGACGCGCGCCGCGCCGGTGAGGGTGGCGAAGTCGAGGATCAGTTCCGGATTGCTCTCGCCCGCCTTGGTCAGCGCGTCGCCGAGCACGAGGCGGCCTTCGGCGTCGGTGTTGGTGTTCTCGACGGTCAGGCCCTTGCGCGTGGCGAGCACGTCGCCGGGGCGGAAGGCGTTGCCAGCGATCGAGTTTTCCACCGCGGGGATCAGCAAATGGAGACGGACCGGAAGCTTGGCCGCCATCACGAGGCTCGCCAGCGCCAGCGCATGCGCCGCGCCGCCCATGTCCTTCTTCATCAGCCGCATGCCGGCGGACGGCTTGATGTCGAGCCCGCCGGTGTCGAAGGTGACGCCCTTGCCAACCAGCGCGATGCGGGGGTGCGAAGGGTCGCCCCATTCGAGTTCGATCAGGCGGGGCGCGCGATCCTTGCTCGCCGCCTGGCCGACCGCGTGGATCATCGGGTAGCCGGTCGCGAGCGCATCACCTCGCGTGGTGGTGACGGTCGCTCCGTGGCGTTTGGCGAGCGTCTCCGCGGCGGCTTCGAGATCGGCGGGCCCCATGTCGGACGCGCCGGTGTTGACGAGATCGCGGACGAGCGCGGTGGCTTCGGCGAGGCGAACCGTCTCGTCAATATGTGCGGCGTCGGCGGTCAGCAGCACGCGGGGGCCGATCGCGTCGGGCTTCACGTACCGCGTGAATTGGTGCTGGGCGAGCATCCAGCCAAGCCCGGCTGCGCCGACTGGCCCCTCCGCGAGACGGTATGTGCCCTCGGGCAGCGATGCGCCGAGCGAGGCGATCCGCCAGGGGGACGTGACGGCTTCGTTGCAGACCAGCAGCATCGACCAGTCGTCCGCGATCTCGCCGGGCAGGACCGCGCGGTCGCCGGGCTTGCCGGTCAGCCGGTGTGCGGCGATCGTCGTGCGGATGCGCTGCGACTGTTTGGCGAGCCAGCTTTCATACGCGTCGGGCTCGACGACGTGGATCGTCCGCGCGGGCTGGCCGCGGTCGGGTTGGAGCATCGAAGCGAAGTCGGTCATTGTGCGGGTGCCACCAAAAGTTGTTCGTATCGGCCGTTCGCGCCGGGCTCGGCATAGGTGCTGAGCGAGAGCGTGCGGTCGGGATAGGTGATGCGGTAGGTGCGGTTGACGAAGCCGCCGCGCAAGCGGGTCTTGCCGGTTTGTGCGAACGCGGTCGGTTGGCCGAGCGCGCCCAGACTCGTCTTGTAGTCCGCGAGCGCGACCGGCTTAAAGTAGTAATTGGCGTCTTCGGTCAGCCCCTTGCGGTCGAGCGTGCCGGTTCGGAGCTGGTCGTAGACCGCTCGGGCTCGGGCGAGTGCAGCGGTGTCTTCGGCGTTGGCGGGCGCGGGCGGCAGGACGATCTTGGCGACGCCGGCGGCGATGCGGCCCGTTGCGTCGCTGAACCAGCTGTTGGTGAGGACGACGATGGCCGCCTTGTCGTCGGGGTAGACGGTGTTTTCGGACAGGAAGCCGACTGCTTCGCCGCTATGCTCGACATAGCGGCGGCCGTTGGTGCTGCCGGTGAAGACGCCGAGGCCGTAGCCGTTGCTCGATCCGTCGGCGAGTTTCACCGGCGTTTCCTGCGCGGCCCAGTCGTCGGCGGGGAGCGTGGTGCGGTTGAGGCGGGCGACGTCCCATTTGGCCAGGTCTTCGGCGCTCATCGACAGTTCGCCGGCGGCGTAGAGCCAGCCGTCCGCGCTCGGCGTTTCGGGGCGGACGGGGCCGAGGGCGAAGCGGCCATAGCCTTGCGGGAAGGCCTTGCCGATCGCCTTGTCCTGGTCGAGCGCGCGGATGTCGAGCGGCTTGAAGATGCGTTGCTGGAGGAAGCTCAACAGCGGTTGATGCGCGACCTTCTCGACGATCAGCCCGGCGACGACGTACCCCGTGTTGGAATATTGCCACTGCGTGCCGGGCTGGAAATCGAGCGGCTTCTTGGCCCAGCGATCGGCGATCTGCTGCGGCGTGACGGGCTTGGCCATTGCGGCGAAACTGTAGTCCTGCGGCCAGTAATCCTGCAGGCCCGAGGTGTGGCTGAGCAACTGGCGGATCGTGATGCGGTCGCCGCCGGTGATGCCAGGAATGTATTTTGACACGGTGTCGTCGAGGCTGAGCTTGCCTTCGTCCTCAAGCAGCAGGATCGCGGCGGCGGTGAACTGCTTCGAGATCGAGGCGATCTGGTAGGGGAGTTTCGGGTCGGCGGTCGCGATCGCCTCGGAGGGTTTGCCATAGGCCTTGGCGAACACGATCCGTCCGCTGCGGACGACCGCGATCGAGGCGGACGGCACGCCGGTATCGCCGAGCGCGCCGGTGACCAGCGTGTCGATCTGCGCGGTTTCGGCGGGGGTGAGCAATTGCGCGAGGGCGGGGGCCGGCAATAGCGCGGCGATGGCGAGAAAGCGGAGGATCATGGCCGCAACGAAGCAGAACCGGCCGGCGCACGCAACGCCGCGATTTTAATTTCGCGCTGGTTGAAGGGGTTAGGCTAGGGCAGAAATGTTGACGGAACACGTCGTGTTACACGCACGTTTCATCGTCCGACCGGGAGCCTTTTCACGTCTTAGGGGACACAACCATGCTGTATACCATCGCCGTCATCCTGCTGATCCTCTGGCTGGCAGGCTTCGCCTTCCATGTCGCTGGCGGACTGATCCACATCCTGCTGGTGATCGCGGTCATCGTCGTTCTGGTGAAGCTGTTCACTGGCCGCAACGTCGTCTGACGGACTCGCGAACTTGGCCGTTCTCCCGCGGACGCGGGAGTCCAGGATCACCAACGGTATCGTTCGAGATTCCTGGACCCCCGCTTTCGCGGGGGAACAGCTAATTAGACGGGGACGCCGTAGAGGTCGTGATCGTCGGCGTCTTCGATCGTGACCGGGACGATGTCGCCGACCGTCAGATGGCCGGCGTCGCGGAGGAAGACTTCGCCGTCGATCTCAGGTGCATCCGCCTGTGAGCGGCCAGTGGCGCCTTCTTCGTCGACCGCATCGATGATCACGTCGAGCGTCCGGCCGATCTTGGCCTGCAACTTGGCCGCGGAGATCGCCGCGGTCTTTTCCATGATGCGGGCGTAGCGCTCTTCCTTGAGCTCCTCGGGCACGTGGTCGGGCAGCAGGTTCGCCGCAGCCCCTTCGACCGGCTCGAAGCGGAACGCGCCGACACGGTCGAGTTGCGCCTCGTCGAGCCAATCGAGCAGATACTGGAAATCCTCCTCGGTCTCGCCGGGGAAGCCGACGACGAAGGTCGAGCGGATCGTGATGTCGGGCGCGATCGTCCGCCAGTTGTGGATGCGCTGGAGCACTTTCGCATCGTTGCCGGGGCGCTTCATCCGACGGAGTACCGACGGCGAGGCGTGCTGGAACGGGATGTCGAGATACGGCAGCACGAGACCTTCCGCCATCAGCGGGATGACGTGGTCGACGTGCGGATAGGGGTAGACGTAGTGGAGGCGGACCCACGGCGCGATCTTGCCGAGTTCGCGCGAGAGATCGGTCATGTGCGCGCGGACGTCGCGGGCTTCGTTGCGGGACATCGGGCCGCCGGTCTTCACGGGCCAGCTCGCGTGACGCAGGTCGACGCCGTACGCCGAGGTGTCCTGGCTGATGACCAGTAGTTCCTTGGTACCGGCTTCAACGAGCTTCTCCGCCTCGCGCAGGATCGCGTCGGGGCGGCGGCTGACGAGGTCACCGCGCAACGACGGGATGATGCAGAACGAGCAGCGGTGGTTGCAGCCCTCGGAGATCTTCAGATAGCTGTAGTGGCGCGGGGTCAGCTTCAGGCCGGCGTCGGGGATCAGGTTGAGGAAGGCGGACGGCGGCATCGGGGCGGCCTCGTGGACCGCGCCGACGACCTGCTCGTATTCGTGCGCGCCGGTGATCGCGAGGACCTGCGGGAAGCGCGCGCGGATCGCGTCGGCTTCCTTGCCCATGCAGCCGGTGACGATGACCCGGCCGTTCTCGGCGATGGCCTCGCCGATCGCCTCGAGGCTTTCTTCCTTGGCGGAATCGAGGAAGCCGCAGGTGTTGACCAAGACGATGTCGGCGCCGGCATAATCGGGCGACATCTGGTAACCGTCGCCGCGGAGCTGCGTGAGAATCCGCTCGCTGTCGACGAGGTTCTTAGGACAGCCGAGCGAGACCATGCCGATCTTCGGCGGGGAGGGGAGTGTTGTTGCCATGAAGCCCGCGCACATAGGCGCAAAGTTCGGTTTTTTCTAGGCGGGCGGAATCGCATCCTGCATGGATGGGCGGATTACGCGGGAAGGAACCGATATGCTGGCGATTGGACTGATGTCGGGGACGTCGCTCGACGGGATCGACGCGGCGTTGATCGAGACCGACGGCGAGGCGTTCGTGCGGCCGATCGCGTTTCGCGGCGAGCCGTATTCGGATGCGGCGCGGGCGCAATTGGCGGAAGCCACGCGGATGGCGCTGACGTTCGACAAGCCGCGCGCCAGTCCGCCGGTGGTCGCCGCGGGCGAGCTGATTACGCGCGCGCATGTGTTTGCGGTGCATAAGTTGCTGGCGGATGCGGGAGTTGCGGCGGCGGATGTCGATGTGATCGGCTTTCACGGGCAGACGATCGCGCATCGGCCGGATCGGCGCTGGACGTGGCAGATCGGAGATGGGGCGGCGGTCGCGCGCGCTACCGGGATCACGACGGTGTCGGATTTTCGGTCCGCGGATGTGGCGGCTGGTGGGCAGGGCGCGCCGTTGCTGCCGGTGTATCATGCGGCGTTGGCGGCGGGGCTCGAGGGGCCGGTCGCGGTGCTGAACCTTGGTGGGGTGGGGAACATCACCTTCATTCCCGGCGGGATTGACATGCATGATTCGCGCGAGATGTCGCCAGAGCGGGCGCAGATGATGGATCGCGATGGCTTGGTGGCGTTCGATACCGGGCCGGCGAACGGATTGATTGATAGCTGGGTCGAGGCGGAGACTGGTGCGCGATATGATGCCGGGGGGGCGTTGGCGGCGTCCGGGCGGGTGGACGAGACCGTGTTGACCGCGATGCTCGATCACCCGTTTTTCGATGCGCCTCCGCCGAAGTCTCTGGATCGGAATGACTTTACGATCCAGCCGGCTCGGGGGTTGTCGGCGGCTGATGGGGCGGCGACTTTGACGGCGTTTACGGCCGCTACCGTGGCAGAGGCTTTGCGGCATTTGCCGGCTCGGCCGGTTCGGTTGCTGGTCGCGGGCGGGGGGCGGCATAATCCGACGATGCTGGCGATGATCGCTGAGCGGACCGGGTTGGTGGTGGAGCCTAGCGATGTGCTCGGGTGGAACGGCGATGCGCTGGAGGCCGAGGGGTTCGCGTATATGGCGGTGCGGACGTTGAAGGGGCTGGCGATTAGTTTTCCGGGGACGACGGGCGTTCCGGTGGCGATGGCTGGTGGGGTTGTGGATCGGGTTTGAGGGGGCGGCTAGCCAACGCTTCGCGCAACTGACCGAAAGCTTGTTCTCCCGCGAAGGCGGGAGCCCAGACTGGGCTCCCGCCTTCGCGGAAGAACAAGGAGGCGGGGGTGGCGCCGCTTGGGTCACTCGCACCCGCTCCCCACCTCACACGTTTACCCTTAGTTGCTACCACCCCGGCGGAGGCCGGGGCCCAATTGGAAAGGTTGCAGTAACGAAGCGCGCGCTCAGTTAGCGACGTCCCCCAATTGGGCCCCGGCCTTCGCCGGGGTGGTGCACCGGACTAGGTGCACCAAGCTATCAGTGCGGCTTCTTTGCCTTGGCCGGCTTCTTCGGTTCGGGCTTCTTCGGCGGCGCCTTCTTTTCCGCCGCATCCTTCGCGCGCAACGCAGGCGCTGCGATCGCTGCTGCGATCCCCGCGATCACCGTCGCACCAACCGCGATAGCGGTCTTCGGGTGCGACTTCACCGTATCCGTGGCCGTCGCGAGGCCAGCCTTTGCCGCGTCGGTCGCGTCCTCGACCCAATCGCTGGTCGCCGCGGTCTTCTTCGCGTCGGGCTTCGGCTTGTGGTCGTCGTCGTGATGGACCTTGGCGTGCGGCATGGCGGAGTTGGGGATCGACGACATAGGGCTTGTCCTTCGGTAAGGGATGATGCCCGATAAACCGATCGCGTCCGTGACGGTTCCGTTACGGTCCGCCGCTCACCGCGCCAAACTCATCGTTTCCGCGTCAGCTCGCGCATCGCGTCGTCGAGCCCGGCGAGGCTCAGCGGGTACATCCGGTCGGTCATCAGCTCGCGGATGATCCGCACCGACTGCGAATAGCCCCATTGCGCCTCGGGCACCGGGTTGAGCCACGCCGCCGCCGGATAGGTGTTGGTCAGCCGCTGCATCCACACCGCGCCCGGCTCCTCGTTGAAATGCTCGACCGAGCCGCCGGGGTGCGTGATCTCGTACGGGCTCATCGACGCATCGCCGACGAAGATCAGCTTGTAGTCGTGGCCGTATTTGTGGAGCAGATCCCACATCGGCGTGCGCTCCGCAAACCGCCGCGTGTTGTCCTTCCACACGCCTTCGTACGGGCAGTTGTGGAAGTAGAAGAATTCGAGATTCTTGAACTCGGTGGTCGCGGCGGAGAACAGCTCCTCGCAGAGCTTGACGAACGGGTCCATCGAGCCGCCGACGTCGAGGAACAGCAGCAGTTTCACCGCATTGCGGCGTTCGGCGCGCATGACGATGTCCAGATAACCTTGCCGCGCGGTGCCGGCGATCGTGCCGTCGATGTCGAGTTCGTCGGCGGCGCCGTCGCGCGCGAAGCGGCGCAGGCGGCGGAGTGCCACCTTGATGTTGCGGGTGCCGAGTTCCTTGGTGTTGTCGAGGTTGCGGAACTCGCGCTGGTCCCAGACTTTCAGCGCGCGCTTGTGCGTGCTTTCGCCGCCGATGCGGACGCCTTCGGGGTTGTAGCCGCCATTGCCATACGGGCTCGTGCCGCCGGTGCCGACCCATTTGTTGCCGCCCTGGTGGCGTTCCTTCTGCTCCTCCAGGCGTTTCTTGAGAGTCTCCATGATCTCGTCCCACGAGCCGAGCGACTTGATCGCGGCCATCTCCTCGGGGGTCAGGAATTTCTCGGCGACCGCCTTCAGCCAGTCCTCGGGGACGTCGCCGGCGGGCGTGCCGTAGCTGGTGGCGAGGCCGCGGAAGACCTTGGCGAAGACCTGGTCGAACTTGTCGAGCAGCCCCTCGTCCTTCACGTACACCGCGCGGGACAGGTAGTAGAAATCCTCGGGCGTCCGCTCGATCACCTCGGCGTCGAGTGCTTCGAGCAGGATGAGGTGCTCTTTCAGGCTGGCGGGGATGCCGGCGCTGCGGAGTTCGTCGAGGAAGTTCAGGAACATGGGCTCACGTCCTCACTTGGTAGCCGCGATCGGCAGTTCGATCGCGCTGGCTTGCGCGGTCGAGTGGAAGACGCTGATCGTGGCCTTGCGGTAGTCGGCGGGCTTCGCGTCGAAGATGTTGAGGACGTAGGTCTGCGGGTTGCGGTCGTAGAGCGGGAACCAGCTCGACTGGACCTGCACCATGATGCGGTGGCCGGGGAGGAAGACGTGGCTGGCGTTGGGCAGGACGACGCGGAAATGCGTCGGCTGGCCGGCGACGATCGGGGTCGGCTTCTCGAAGCTATCTCGGTAGCGGCCGCGCAGAATGTCCATCGAGACGGCCAGCTGGTAGCCGCCCATCTCCGGCTTGTCGGAATATTCGGCGGGGTAGACGTCGATCAGCTTCACCACGAAATCGCCGTCGGTGCCGGTGGTGCTGGCGATCAGGTCCGCGACGGGCGCGCCGGCGATCGCGACCGGGCTGGTCAGCGGCGGCGTCTGGTAGGTGAGGACGTCGGTGCGATCGGAGAACGGGCGCTGATCGTCGACGAGCCATTGCCGCCACGTGGAGCCGGTCGCGTAGGTCGGGCGGATCGGGCGGAGGCGGTAGGGGATCGGCTTGGCGGGATCGGAGATATAGTCGTCGTGGCCGTCCTGCGCCGGAGCAGTCGGGGCGAGGCCGCTGGCGGGCTGGAAGTAGAGTTTCTGTGTGGCGGTCGAGTTAGGCCAGCCGGCGAGCGTCTGCCACTGGTTGGTGCCGGTCTGGAACGCGGTGACCGGGGCGAGCGGTGCGGCGGTGCCGCCGGTCTTCAGCGCGCCGTTGAGGAACGGGAGCAGGACGTTCTTGCGGAACCAGAGCGCGGTGTCGGAATCGAAGCGGATCGCGCCGAGCGTCGAGCCGTCACCGTTCGCGCCGCCATGCGCCCAAGGGCCGAGCGCGAGGTGGTTGACGTGGTTGGGGTCGACCTTCGACACGGCTTCGTAGGCCGCGACGGCGCCGTAGATGTCTTCCTGATCCCATTGGCTGGCGACCCAGAGCGTCTGCACCGTCTGCGGCTGCTTGGGCAGGATCGTCTCGAGCGCCTGCCCCTGCCAGAACGCGTCATAGCTTGGGTGATCGTGGAGGCGGTTGACGAACGGGAGCTGTTCAAGGCCGCGGCTCTTCACGAACGCACTGGCGGACCCGGCGCGGAGGAAGGTGTCGTAATCATCGTACGCGTCGCGCCAGAGGTCGCCGGCTTCGCCCTTCGCCGCGTCCTGCGTGTAGTAATAGTCGTAGCCGATCTGGCGGAACGCGCCGCCGTGGAAGTCGTCGTCGCCCTTCCAGGTGTTGATCACCGGGTTCATCGGGACGGCGGCCTTCAGCGCGGGGTGCGGGTTCACCAGCGCCATCGCGGCCATCATGCCGTCGTAGCTGCCACCGATGATGCCGACGCGCCCGTTGCTGTTCTTGAGGTTCTTCACCAGCCAGTCGATCGTGTCGTAGGCGTCGGTGGAGTGATCGACCTTGGTCTTGTTGAGCGGGCCGATCAGCGGGCGTTCGTTGATATACGCGCCGTTCGAGCCGTTCTTGCCGCGGACATCCTCGAACACGCGGATGTAGCCGGCGTCGAAGAACATCGCGTCGGACGCGCGCAGGTTCATCGCGCCGCTCGGGCTGGAGGATCGACTGGCGCTGCTTTCGGCGTTGTAGGGCGTGCGCTGGAGCAGGATCGGCGCGTCGGTGACGCCCTTGCGCTGGACGATGACCGCGTGGAGCGTGACGCCGTCGCGCATCGGGATGTCGACCTCGCGGCGGTCGAAGTCGAAGCTGGCGTTGGCGGGGACGAACTTGGCGGGAATGTCGCCGCCGGGGGGCGGGGACTTTTCCTTCTGGGCCCCGACGATCGCGGGAGTGGTCGCGAGCAAGGCCAGCGTGACCGTCGTAAGAGCCTTGAACCGCATCGCTATCCTCACCGTGTTTTGCGCGACGGTGGTGGCACGGTTTCGAGGGTGGCGGCAATGCTTAGTATTTGGGCTTAGTATTGAAGCGCGCGGCTCTTCTGGCTCCCCTCCCTGGAAGGGAGGGGCTGGGGGTGGGTAGGTTTCAGTATCCCGGCACGGTTGCGACTAAAGCGGGCCGACCCACCCCCGACCCCTCCCTTCCAGGGAGGGGGGAGTTAGCAGGAAGGGGGTGTTCAGCGCGCGATGGGCTCGCCGCTGACGGGCACATACGCGTCGATCAGCGCGCCGACATAATCAGGGTTGCGGCTCGTCAGTTCGGCGGCCGCATGCGCGTGGCCGTAGATGAACCCGTACACCGGGTAGATCCCGCCGCCGAGGCCATCGACGTCCTTGTACCAGACCTTCACGTCGCTCCAGTCGTTGTTGCGCGAGACGTCGAACAGCGTGACGTCCTGTTCGGCATGCCCGCGCTCGCCGTTCTGGCGTGACCAGTTGGCGTGGGTGAGCATGACGACGCGCTTCTCGACGACGCGGCTGACGACCGCGACATGGCCGAACGGCAGGCGCGGGGTCTTGGCGAAGACGATGACCGCGCCTTCCTTGGGCTTGTGCGTGCGTTCGTACTTGCCGTCGGCCTGCTCCCACCAGGTCCAGGCGTTGCCGTAGATCTGGATACCCGACGCGGCGCGCGCGAAGGGGACGCACTGGCCGACATAGTCGAGCAGAGAGGCGGATGCGGGGGCGGCCATGCCGATTGCCAGCAGTGCCGGCGCCCAACGACGGAAAGCATACAATCTCATGCCGTCACCTTGCCGGACAGGTATGGCATTATTGTTGCCGCAGATGGTTAATGTGCATCAATATCTAATCCGTCGGACTTTGCCGCGATCTGCTCGCCAATCGCCGTGACCGTCTCGACGAATTGCGGTCACAATGGCGCGGAATAGCTGAACGGACGGTGACGCCGATCCTGTTGATACGAATACGTATAGTTCTCTAAGGCGGCCCACGAAAACTTCGCCGTCGTGCAATAACTCCGAAGTGGTCGCGTATCGACGGACCGATCCCGGGATTTGCGTCCAAAGATACTGCGTGGTTTCCCGATCGGAATACTTCGCTTGTCCGACTGAGTGATCACGGTTTCACCATAAAAGGATTGTGATCATGTCGGTCGATATCAGCGATACAATCGATGCAGTTGCGGCAGAAGCACTGCTGGGTAAGGCTGTAGACTGGAAGCAGTATGACGGATTGCGCGTTACATCGCACACCAGCGGCGCAGTCTATCTGGTGATGTGGGGCCAGCTTCACTGGATCCCGGATGCCGCAACCTTCAACAGCGTGTTCAAGGACTGGAACGGGATCGTCAACAGCGATTACATCGTCGACAACATGCCGAAGGCGTTGTCGCTGGCCCCCGGCTCGTTCATCGCGATCAGCGGAGCGTCGCCGGCGTGGTATTTCGTGACGCTCGGCAAGAAGCTGCACATCCCCGATCCTGCGACGGTGAACCGCTTCAACTTCCGCAGCCCGATCTCGCTGCCGCATCTGGCGCTGGACTATATCCCGACGGGTCCGAACGTCACGTAACGCTCGAACTATCGGACCGGCGGCGGTGCTCATGCGCGGCCGCCGGTTCCTCGATAGGTTACCCCTGATTCTTCTGACGTTTCGCCATGAAGGCGAGGCGTTCGAACAGCATGACGTCCTGTTCGTTCTTCAGAAGCGCTCCGTGGAGGGGCGGAATCGCCTTGGTCGGGTCGCGGTTCTGGAGAATGTCTAGCGGCATGTCCTCGTGGAGCAGCAGCTTCAACCAGTCGAGCAGTTCGCTGGTCGAGGGCTTCTTTTTGAGGCCCGGCACGTCGCGGACGTCGTAGAACAGGTCCATCGCCTTGCTGACGAGGATCTTCTGGATGCTGGGGAAATGGACGTCGACGATCGCCTGCATGGTCTGGCGATCGGGAAACTTGATGTAGTGGAAGAAACAGCGGCGGAGGAACGCGTCGGGCAATTCCTTTTCGTTGTTGCTGGTGATGATGACGATCGGGCGCTCGACCGCGCGTACGGTTTCCTTGGTCTCGTAGACGTGGAATTCCATCCGATCGAGTTCCTGCAACAGGTCGTTCGGAAACTCGATATCGGCCTTGTCGATCTCGTCGATCAGCAGGACGGGCGGCGCAGGCTGGGTGAAAGCCTCCCACAATTTGCCCTTGCGGATATAGTTGCCGATGTCGTGGACGCGTGCATCACCGAGCTGGCCGTCGCGCAGGCGGGCGACCGCGTCGTATTCGTACAGGCCCTGTTGCGCCTTGGTGGTCGACTTGATGTTCCACTCGATCAGCGGCGCGCCGAGCGCTTTCGCGATCTCGTAGGCGAGGACGGTCTTGCCGGTGCCGGGTTCGCCCTTGATCAGCAGCGGGCGGCGCAGCGTCACGGCGGCATTGACCGCGACTTTCAAATCGTCGGTCGCGACGTAGCTCTGGGTGCCCTCGAAGCGCTTCATGCGATGTCCCGTCCGGTTCTGAATACCGGGTATGGATAGAGGGGAAGCGTTGGTCAGCGCAAGCGGTCAGAGGTCGCCGCGCGCACTCGATCGCGCTTCGAGCAGCGACCACAGGCCGCGGTGCTGTGCGAAAAGTTGCTGTGCGCCGAACAGGATCGCGCGCTGGCAACCGGGCGATGCACCGAGTTCCGCCACGAGCGCGGCGGTGTCGGTCTCGGACGGAAGCGTGATCGCGGGGACGGCTACCCCGAACCGCTCGGCGGCGACATCGAGCACGCGGCGGATCGCGCGCCAGTCATGGAGCAGCGCAGCCACCGCCCCGGTCGCACATCCACGACGCTCCGAACGGGCGAGCATTTCGAGCGCATGACGTTCGCCGACCAGTGCCGACTCGCTCTCCGCCTGGCCGGGGGTCGACGGGAGCGGGCCGACGGCCGCGGTGAGCTGTGCGAGATAGGTGCGCTCGTCCGCGAAGCCGCTGGCCGCGACGGCGAGCCAATCCGATGCTTCGGGCTGGATCGCGCGGGCGAGCACGTCGACGATCAGGCCGGGATGGTCGCCGTGGACCGCGCACAGCGCGTGGACCGCGTCGGAGAGGTTGCGCTGGCCCGGACCGCCGGCGATCAGGCGCGCATGATGCGGATGCGCTGCGCTGCCGTCCGCGTCGGCAAGCGTGACGAACGCATCCCATGCGCTCCGCTCGCTCGGCTCCCCGTCCTGTATGCCCGCGTTCGAAACCATCATTCCCCGGCCGTGCTGCACCACGGAAAGCTCGATCCGCGACGATGTCCCGCTTGCCATAAACGAAGGACGTAAAGACGGAGTTTACGGAGCGTTCATTATGCCGTGTTGGAGGGATATGCCGTGTTGGAGGGAAATGACGATGATGCGAGTCGGGGTCGCTTCGGTTCGCTCGGCATCACGATGCGCCCTTTACGCCGACGCACGCCGCCGCGATAACGCGCGACCGAAGATTTTCGGGTCCGTCGGGCGGTATCCGGCGGGATGATCCCACGGAGACTACAGGATGCGCACATGGTTGCTCGGGCTTGCACTTGCTTCGGTCGGAACCGCCGCGATGGCCGCTGATCAGGTCACGCCGCCAGCCGCACCTGCCACGCCGGCTCCAGCTCCGATGCGCCCCGTCGAAGCCGCCAAGCCCGGCGACCTGACGATGGCGCGCGTGTTCGGCAACCCGGACCTATCGGGATCGCAGCCGAAAGCGGTGCGGCTTTCGCCCGACGGCACGCTGCTGACGAGCTTGCGCAACCGCGCCGGCGAGAAGGAGCGCTTCGACCTTTGGGCGGTCGATACCGCGACGGGCCAAGCGCGGATGCTGGTCGATTCGAAGACCGTCGGCAGCGGCGCGGAACTGACCGAGGCCGAAAAGATGCAGCGCGAGCGTGCGCGGATCGGCGGCCAGAAGGGCATCGTCGCGTATGACTGGGCGCCGGACGGCAAGTCGATCCTCGTGCCGCTCGACGGCGACCTGTATCTCGCCGGGCTCGACGGCAAGGTGAAGCGGCTGACCAATACGCCCGGCGGCGAGCTGAACCCGGTGGTCAGCCCCAGGGGCAGCTTCGTCTCGTTCGTCCGCGACCAGAACGTCTTCGTACAGCCACTCGCCGGCGGCGACGCGCGCGCGGTGACGACGGGCGGCGGCGGCACGGTCCACTTCGGCGAGGCGGAGTTCGTCGCGCAGGAGGAAATGCATCGCGACACCGGCTATTGGTGGTCGCCCGACGAACGCTATGTCGCGGTCGAGCGGTTCGATGAGGCGCCGGTCCATACCGCGACGCGTGCATCGATCGGCGCGACCGGGACCAAGGTCTACGAACAGCGCTATCCGGCCGCCGGTACGCCGAACGTGCTGGTCGACCTCTATGTCATGAAGCCGGATGGCTCGGGGCAGGTGAAGGTCGATCTCGGCACCAACCCCGACATCTATCTCGCCCGCGTCGACTGGACGCCGGATGGCCGGATGCTGCTGGTGCAGCGCCAGAGCCGCGACCAGAAGCTGCTGGAGATGCTCCGCGTCGATCCGGCGACGGGCAAGTCCACCGTGCTGTTCACCGAGAAGTCGGGCGTGAAGAGCTGGCTGAACCTGTCCGACGCGTATCGCGTGCTCAAGGACGGGAGCCTGATCTGGCGGTCGGAGCGAAGCGGCTACGGCCAGCTCTACCGGTTCGCGTCGGGGAAATGGACGCAGCTTACCAAGGGCGACTGGGTCGTCACCGATCTGGTCGGCGTAGATGAAACCAAGGGACGTCTTTTCTTCCTTGGCAACAAGGACGACGTGCTCGAGCAGCAACTCTATTCGGTCGACGTCGCCAAGCCGAATGTCATCACCAAACTGACCGAGGCCGGCTGGTGGAACAGCGCGACGATGGATGCGGCGGCGAGCCGGTTCATCATCTCGCGCTCGAACCCCAAGCAACCGACGCAGGTCTATCTGGCGGATGCGACCGGCAAGCGACTCTCGTGGATCAACGAGAATGCGGTGGTCGAGGGGCATCCCTATTACCCGTATCTCGCCAGCCATCAGGAGACCAAGTTCGGCACGCTGAAGGCCAAGAACGGCATGACGCTCCATTACGAGATGATCACGCCGCCGCTGGAGCCGGGCAAGAAATACCCGGTGTTCTTCGAGCATTATGGCGGCCCCGGCACAGGTCAGGTCGTCACGCGCGGCTGGCAAGGTGCGCTGCCGCAATACCTCGTCGATCGCGGCTGGATTTACTTCAAGATCGACAATCGCGGCTCGTATAACCGCGGCAAGGCGTTCGAGGACCAGATCTATCACGCGATGGGCACGGTCGAGGTCGAGGACCAGCTATCGGGCGCGAACTACCTGAAATCGCTGCCGTTCGTCGAACCGAGCAAGATTGCGACCTATGGCTGGTCGTATGGCGGCTACATGTCGCTGAAGATGCTGGAGAAGACGCCGGGCGTGTATGCGGCCGCGGTCTCGGGCGCGCCGGTCACCGACTGGCAACTGTACGACACGCATTATACCGAGCGTTATCTCGGCGATCCGGCGAAGGACCCGGCGAGCTATGCGACTTCGGCGGCGGTCGAGGAGGCCAACCGCATCGTCGATCCGTTGCTGCTGATCCATGGCATGGCGGACGACAATGTATTCCTCGACAATTCGACCAAGGTTGCCGCGCGGATGCAGGCGACCGCGACGCCGTTCGAGATGATGTTCTACCCCGGCTACACGCATCGCGTGGCGGGGCCGGGGATCAGCGAGCATGTCTGGGGGACGATCCTGAACTTCCTCGACCGGACGGTGAAGGACAAGCCGGTCCCCGAAGTGGCTGCGGCGCCGGTGAAGTAACGTCCGGTGCGGTTCGTCGAGACGTTTCACCTGTGGCCGTTCCTCGACACGGTGGTGAGCTATATCGCCGCGTTCGTGTTCGGGACGCTGATCGGGGCGGAGCGGCAATATCGCCAGCGCACCGCGGGGTTGCGGACGAATACGCTGGTCGCGCTGGGGTCGGCGGCATTCGTCGATCTCGGTCAGCGGCTGGGCGGGGACGTCGAGTCGATCCGGATCATCGCCTATGTCGTGTCGGGGATCGGCTTTCTCGGCGCGGGCGTGATCATGAAGGAGGGGATGAACGTCCGCGGGCTGAACACCGCGGCGACCTTGTGGTGCTCGGCGGCGGTGGGGTCGTGCGCGGGCAGCGACATGATCGCGGAGGCGGGGTTGCTGACGTTCGTCGTGCTGCTGGCGAACACCGCGCTGCGGCCGCTGGTCGACGGGATCAACCGGATTCCGACCGAGGGGCGGACGATCGAGGCTACCTACAGCGTGATGGTGACGGCGGCGGCGGGGGATGCCGGGCCGATCGGCGATCTGGTGGTCGAGCATCTCGAGGCTGCGCATTTGCAGGTGGCGGAACTGGACGTGACCGAGCGGGGGGAGGACCGGGTGGAGATCGCGGCTACGCTGGTGGCGACGAACGTGCCGGCGGAGGAGCTGGATGCGATCACCGATCACCTGGCGAAGGTGCACGGGATCGAGCATGCGACCTGGCAGGCAAGGACGCACGATTGAGGCGGGGGCGGATCTCACCTTACATTCGGCACCACCCCGGCGAAGGCCGGGGCCCAATTGGGAAACGTTGCTAACGGAGCGCGGTCTCCTGTTACTGGGACCTTTCCAATTGGGCCCCGGCCTCTGCCGGGGTGGTGCTACTATTGGATTGGAGCGGAAAGAAGCTTGTTCCCCCGCGAAGGCGGGGGCCCAGACTGGGCCCCCGCCTTCGCGGGGGAACAAAGAAGGGAGGGCGCCGTTTCTCCGCCCCCCCAAACTCCCCCTATCCGCGCAACAAGTCGAAAGCCGTTGGACCTCGCCGCGCAACGTCGGTACTGCCCGCCCCAAGTCCAATCGGAGTTAAGACATGGGTTATCGGGTGGTGGTCGCAGGGGCGACCGGCAATGTCGGGCGTGAGATCCTCAACATCCTGGCGGAACGCGAGTTTCCGGCGGATGAGATCGCCTGCGTCGCGTCGTCGCGCAGCCAGGGGTTGATGGTCGACTATGGCGACACCGGCAAGCAGATCAAATGCACGAACATCGAGCATTTCGACTGGAACGGCTGGGACATGGCACTGTTCGCGATCGGCTCCGAGGGTTCGGCGATCTACGCACCGATCGCCGCCGCGGCCGGCTGCGTCGTGATCGACAATTCGTCGCTCTATCGCATGGACCCCGACGTGCCGCTGATCGTGCCCGAGGTGAACCCCGAGGCGATCGACGGCTACAAGGTCCGCAACATTATCGCCAACCCGAACTGCTCGACCGCGCAGATGGTCGTCGCGCTGAAGCCGTTGCACGACGCGGCGAAGATCCTGCGCGTGGTCGTCTCGACCTACCAGTCGGTCTCCGGCGCGGGCAAGGCGGGGATGGACGAGTTGTTCGAGCAGAGCCGCAACATCTTCGTCGGCGATCCCGCAGAGCCCAAGCTGTTCACGAAGCAGATCGCCTTCAACGTGATCCCGCACATCGACAGCTTCCTCGACGACGGTTCGACCAAGGAAGAGTGGAAGATGGTCGTCGAGACCAAGAAGATCCTCGACAGGAAGATCAAGGTCACCGCGACCTGCGTCCGCGTGCCGGTGTTCGTCGGCCATTCGGAAGCGATCAACATCGAGTTCGAGAACGAGATCTCGGCCGAGGAAGCGCAGAACATCCTCCGCGAGGCACCCGGCATCATGCTGGTCGATAAGCGCGAGGACGGCGGCTACATCACACCGATCGAATGCGTCGGCGACTTCGCGACCTATATCAGCCGCGTGCGCGAGGATCCGACCGTCGAGAACGGCCTCAACCTTTGGTGCGTCAGCGACAACCTCCGCAAGGGTGCGGCGCTGAACGCGGTGCAGATCGCCGAACTGCTCGGACGCCGGCACCTGCAGAAGGCGTAGTCGGGCGGGGCCATCGCGCCTTCAACACGCTCCAAAAGACCGATCGAAACCGCGTCGTCACCCCGTTTGACGGCGCGGTTTTACGATTCGCTTCCGATGAAGAGCGCGAGCGGCTGAAGGCACCGATCGAACCGAATTGCGGTGAATTTGATCGTCGATCTGGATAGCGACCAGTTTGAGTGCGATTGTTAACGATCCAAAGTGTCCGACGAGCAATTACTTCGACAGTGGACGCAAAAGCTAAAACAAAAACGGTTTTATAACTTGGTCAATCTGAGTTTAAGTTGCGTTGAATAACGACAGATTGCTTTGCCTGTTCCACCTTTAGTCTTATTTATTACGGTAACAAACTGTTAGTATTACAAGGGTGAACATCCTCCCGTTCCGATAATCGAATCTAGAGTTCGACGATGCGGAAAGTCAGGGCTGCTGTTGCAGCCGTCAGTGGAGGTTGTTTGATGTCCAACGCGTTTGTTCGCCCGCAGAATCGAGACGCCGTGACGCCGACTGGCGCAAAGACGCTCGGATCGCATCCTGTAAAATCGCCCACCTTTACCCGCACGCTGCGCCGCCTGCGCGATGGCGCTTCGCTGATCGGGCTGGCGACCACGTCGCTGCTCGCGACCCAAGCGGCTTCAGCGCAGACAGCCACGCCGAACATCGTCAGCGTATGCTCGGGCGTCAGCCTGCCACGCTCGGTCGTCACGGATATCCTGACCCCGGTGGTCAACGGAATCGTCACGCCGATCCAGAACACGGTCAACCCCATCACCGGGGGCATCAACACGTTGCTGCCGCTGCTTGGTGTGCCGACGCTCGGCATCAACGCATCCGCGCTTCTGACAAATGCGGCGGCGGGCAACAACATCACGTTGCAGGTGCTCAACGCCAACGGACAGCTCGTCGGACCGGCGGATCGTTGCGATACGCAGGCGGACAGTTTCACGTTGCGGACGCCGGCCGGCATCGCGATCGGCGGCAATCGGATCACCGGGCTCGGCGCGACCGGCGCCGAAGCGTCTGCAGGAGAGGGAAATTCGATCGCATTCGGTAACAGAGCGCTGACCAGCGCGACCGCGCTCGGCTCGATCGCGCTCGGCACCGGATCGACGGTCGGCGCCAATGCAACCGGCGCGATCGCTCTGGGTACGGGAGCGATCGCGACCGGCGCGAACGGCGTCGCGCTCGGTGCAGGCAGCGTCGCCGCCCGCGGACCGCTGGCAGGCTATACCGCGATCGGGCTCGCTGTTCCCCAGAACTCGGCCAGCGAAGTCTCGGTCGGCGCGGCGGGTGCCGAACGCCAGATCACCAACGTCGCGGCGGGCACCGCGGCAACCGATGCGGTCAACGTCGCCCAGCTCACCGGCGTCCAGGCGCAGATCGGCACGCTCGCAAGCGGTGCGGTCCAATATGACGGTGCGACCCGCACCAGCGTGACGCTGGGGGGAGCCGGTACCGGCGCGCCGGCGGTGGCGCTCCGCAACGTTGCGGCAGGCACGCTCGGCGCGGCATCGACCGACGCGGTCAACGGCAGTCAGCTGTTCGCGACCAACACCAATGTCTCGAACCTGACGACCAACATCAGCAACGGCGCGATCGGCGCGCTGCAATATTCCAACGCCGCGACGCCGACCGTTCCGAATGGCGGCGTTCCCTCCAACGACGCTGCGCTGGTCGGTGTCGCGGCGGGCCCGGTCGGGCTGCACAATGTCGCCAATGGCGTCGTTGCCGCCGGATCGACCGATGCGGTCAACGGCGGACAATTGTCGACTGTGACGGATCAGGTCGGCACGCTGGCCGGGATCGCCGTCCAGTATGACGACGCGACGCGGACGCGGGCGACGTTGGGCGGTGCTGGCACGGGTGCACCTCCCGTCGCGCTCGGCAACGTCACGGCCGGCACGCTCGGTGCGACCTCGACCGATGCGGTCAACGGCAGCCAGCTGTTCGCGACCAACACCAACGTCACGAACACCAATACCGCGCTGACGAACCTGACGACCAACATCACCAATGGCAGGATCGGCGCCGTCCAGTATTCGAACGCTGCGACGCCGACGGTGCCGAACGGTGGCGTCCCGACCAACGACGTCGCGCTGGTCGGTGCAACGGCAGGACCGGTCGCGCTACACAACGTTGCAGAGGGCACTGTCGCGACCGGATCGACCGACGCGGTGAATGGCGGTCAGCTTGCCACGGTGACCGGCCAGGTCGGAAACCTCGCCGCCCTGTCGGTCCAGTATGACGACGCAACGCGCGCTCGCGTGACGCTGGGCGGTCTCGGTACGGGGGCCACTCCGGTGGCGATCGGCAACGTCGCGGCGGGTGCGCTCGGCGCGACCTCGACCGACGCGGTCAACGGTAGCCAGCTGTTCGCGACCAATACCAACGTCACCAACCTGACGACCAACATCGCCAATGGTGCGATCGGTGCGCTGCAATATTCCAGCGCGGGTGCACCGACCACGCCGAACGGGGGCGTGCCGTCGAACGACGCGACGCTGGTGGGCGGTGCCGCCGGCGCGGTCGCTCTGCACAATGTCGCCGATGGCGCGGTCGCGGTGGGTTCGACCGACGCGGTCAATGGCGGTCAGCTTGCCCTGGTCTCGGGGCAGGTCGGCACGCTGAACGGTTTGGCGGTGCAGTATGACGATCTCAGCCGGTCGCGCGTGACCTTCGGCGGGACTGGTGCGGCACCTGTGGTGCTCGGCAACGTCGCGGCGGGGACGCTGGGCGCCGCCTCGCTCGAGGCGGTCAACGGCAGCCAGCTGTTCACGACCAACGCCAACGTCACGAACACCAACACCGCGCTGACGAACCTGACGACCAACATCGCCAATGGCGGGATCGGCGCGGTGCAATATTCCAACGCCGCGACGCCGACCACCCCAAATGGCGGCGTGCCGAGCAACGACGTCGCGCTGGTCGGTGCTGCGGCTGGCCCGGTCGGACTGCACAATGTCGCGAATGGCAATGTCGCGGCGGGATCGACCGACGCGGTCAACGGTGGACAGCTCGCCAGTGTCTCGGGCCAGGTCAGCGGCCTGTCGGCACTGGCCGTGCAGTATGACGATGTCGGCCGGTCGCGGATCACACTCGGCGGTCTCGGCACAGGTGCGGCCCCCGTCGTGATTGGCAACGTCGCGGCAAGCACGCTCGGTGCGACCTCGACCGAGGCGGTCAACGGCAGCCAGTTGTTCGCGACCAATACCAACGTCACCAACCTGACGACGAACATCGCGAACGGTGCGATCGGTGCGCTCCAATATTCGAGCGCAGGCGCACCGACCACGCCGAACGGCGGCGTACCGTCGAACGACGTGACGCTGGTCGGAGGTGCCGCTGGTGCCGTCGCCTTGCACAATGTCGGCAATGGCGTGGTTGCGGCCGGCTCGACCGATGCGGTCAACGGCGGTCAGCTGGCGACCGTATCCGGCCAGGTCGGCAACCTCGCCGCGCTGTCGGTGCAGTATGACGATCCGACCCGGACGCGCGTGACGTTCGGTGGGGCAGGCAACGCGCCGGTCGTGCTCGGCAACGTCGCGGCGGGAACGCTCGCGGCAGGATCGACCGAAGCGGTCAACGGCGGGCAGCTCGTGGGGCTCGGTACTAGCGTCGCGGCGGGTCTGGGTGGCCTGTCGAGCTACGACGCGGCGACCAACCGCGTGCTGGCCTCGATCGGGTTCGGCGGGGTGCAATATGGCAACGTCCAGTCGGTCTTCGACGCGGTCGATGGTGCGATCAACGGCGGTGCGGGCATCCGGTATTTCCGGGTTCTCTCGACCCGCGGCGACAGCGTCGTGACGGGTACCGACAGCATCGCGATCGGGCCGGAAGCGACCGCGACTGCGGACAACAGCGTGGCGATCGGCACCGGCTCCTCGGCGCTTCGTGGCGGTACGCTCGGCTATGCCGCGCTGGGTCTCGCCGGCTTGCAGAACTCGGTCGGTGAAGTGTCGGTCGGCTCGGCCGGTGGCGCTCGGCAGATCACCAATGTGGCGGCAGGCACCGCGGCGACCGATGCCGCCAACGTCGGCCAGGTCGCAGGCGTCGCGGCGCAGGTCGCGGCGCTGGGCACCACGACCGTCCAGTACGACAACGGCACGAAGAACGCGATCACGCTCGGCGGTGCCGGCGGGACGGTCATCACCAACGTCGCGGCGGGCAACGTAGCCGCCGGGTCGACCGACGCGGTCAACGGCGCGCAGCTTGCGGCGACCAACACGCAGGTGGCGAACAACACGACCGCGATCACCAACCTGGGCAACCAGATCAGCAACGGTGCGACCGGGCCGGTGCAATACTCCAACCCCGGCAGCGCCACCACGCCGAACGGCGGCACGAAGACCAACGACCTGACGCTGGTCGGTGCGGCGGCTGGCCCCGTCGGCCTGCACAACGTCGGGGGCGGTTCGATCGCGGCGGGTTCGACCGACGCGGTCAATGGCGGGCAGGTCTATGCCCTGGCGCTGACGGCGGTGAACGCGGTGTCGTACAACACCGATGCCAACGGTGCGCGGACCAACACCGTGACGCTGGCGGGTGGCAATGCGGCGGCGCCGGTGACGATCGCCAACGTGGCCGCGGGCACGGTCGCGGCGGGGTCCGCCGAGGCAGTGAACGGTGGCCAGCTCTACACCACCAACCAGGCGGTCGCGACGGCGCAGGGCACCGCGAACAGCGCGCTCGCGCTGGGCAGCAACTCGGTGCAATACGGTCCTTCGCGTACCAACGTGACGTTCAACGCAGGCGGCCAGGCGACCGTGCTGAGCAACGTCGCGGCGGGCGTGTCGACCACCGACGCGGTCAATGTCGGACAGCTGAACTCGGGCATCAACTCTGCGGTGACGCAGGCGAACGCCTATACCGACGGACGGATCGCGGCGCTCGACTTCGATCTTCGGAACCTCCGCCGGGACAGCTTTGCCGGGACCTCCAACGCGCTGGCAGCAGCCGGACTCCCGCAGGCGTATGAAGCGGGCAAGGGGATGATCGCGATGGGTGGCGGCACCTATGCCGGCCAGTCGGCGGTCGCGGTCGGGATGTCGAAGGCGTTCAGCGACGGCCATACCGTCGTCAAGCTGAGCGGCACCTATGACTCGCAGGGCCGTGCCGGTGCATCGGGCGGGATCGGGTATCAGTTCTGATCCTGTCTTTGGACGTTGGGAACGGGCGGCCTTCGGGTCGCCCGTTTTCGTTTGGGGCGGGCTCGCTCGACGTTGGAAGCCGCGGAAGACGAGGGCGCGGGTTGACTTGGGCGGCGGCGGCTACGAATTGGCGGCGAACCAATGCAGGATGTGACCGTGGCCAGCACCCCGACCGAGACGCAGTTTTTCGAGAGCTTCGACGGCACGCGGCTGGCGTGGCGCGAGGTCGGCGAGGGACGGCCGGTGGTGCTGATCCACGGCTATTTCTCCGACGCGAAGACCAACTGGATCCGCTACGGCCACGCGGCCAAGATCGCCGCCAAGGGTTTCCGGGTGATCATGCCGGACCTGCGCGCGCACGGCGAAAGCGGGAAGCCGCATGGGCTAGAGGCGTATCCGGCGGATGCGCTGACGCAGGATGGCCACGCGCTGGTCGCGCATCTCGGGCTGACGGACTATGATCTTGGCGGGTATTCGCTGGGCGCGCGGACGACGTCGCGGATGCTGGCGACGGGTGCGACGCCGCGGCGCGTGATCTTCTCCGGCATGGGTCTCGAAGGGCTTACCCAGACGTCGCGCCGGGCCGGGCATTTTCGGAATATCCTGACCAGGCTGGGGCAGCATGTGCAGGGTACGCCGGAGTGGCTGGCGGAGGCGTTCCTGAAGACGACGGGCGGCGATCCGGTCGCGCTGCTGGGTATCCTCGAGACGTTCGTCGACACGCCGCTGGATTCCGTGAAGGCTATACAGCAGCCGACGTTGGTCGTGTGCGGAGGCGAGGATCAGGATAATGGCTCGGCACCGGATCTGGCTGCGGCGTTGCCGAACGGGACGTATGTCGAGACTCCGGGCGGTCATATGAGCGCGGTGGTGAAGCCCGAACTCGGCCAGGCGATCGCGGACTTCCTTGCAGGCTGACGCCCCGTCCTCGATCCTCCCCCGCCAGGGGGAGGTGGCTGGCGCTTGCCAGACGGAGGGGGAGGTAATCGACCACCTCCGTTGCGCGTTCCTCCCCCTCCGTCGCCTTCGGCGCCACCTCCCCCTGGCGGGGGAGGATTGGAAAGATCGGCGTTGACCAGACGGGGTCGGATGCTCACTCTGGAGGCATAATCCAGGGGAAGATCATGATCCGTACCGTCTCTCTGATCGCGCTCGCGTGCGCGATTGCCGTGCCCGTGTCCGCGCAGGCCCAAACCGCACCCGCCGCAACCGGCAAGCCGACCGTCGCGCAGGCGGACGCGTTCGTCGCCGAGGCAGAGAAGGCGATGGTCGCGGCCTCGCTGGATGCCAACCGCGTGGCGTGGGTCAACGCGACCTACATCACCGACGACACCGACGCGCTGGCGGCGAAGTCGGGCGCGGAGATGACCGATCTCGGGGTGAAGTATGCGCTCGGCGCCGCGCGCTATGCGTCGCTGCCGGGGCTGTCGTTCGATACCAAGCGCAAGCTCGATTTGCTACGCGGTGGGCTGACGCTGCCGGCGCCGACGCGGGCAGGCGCTTCCGAGGAACTGTCGACGCTCACCACCAAGATGTCGTCCTCCTATGGCAAGGGCATGGGGACGCTCGACGGCAAGCCCATCAACGGGTCGGATATCGAAGCGGCGATGGGCTCGACCCGCGATCCGGCCAAGCTGACCGAGATGTGGACGAGCTGGAACGACAAGGTCGGTGCGCCGATGCGCGGCGACTATGCGAAGATGACCGCGATCTCGAACGAGGGCGCGCGCGAACTCGGCTACAAGGACGTCGGCGCGCTGTGGCGCTCGGGCTACGACATGACGCCCGAGCAGTTCGCGGCGCTGACCGACACGATCTGGAAGCAGGTCGAGCCGCTCTACATGGCGCTCCACACCTACACGCGGTGGAAGCTGAACGAGAAATACGGCGACGCGGTGCAGGCGAAGACCGGGCCGATCCGCAGCGACCTGCTCGGCAACATGTGGGCGCAGGAATGGGGCAATATCTATGACATCGTCGCGCCGAAGGGGGCGGGGGATCTGGGCTTCGATACCGGCGATCTGCTGAAGGCGAAGGGGTATGACCCGCTGAAGATGGTGAAGCAGGGCGAGGGCTTCTATTCGTCGCTCGGCTTCGCACCGTTGCCGGAGACGTTCTGGAAGCGGTCGCAGATCACCAAGCCTGCCGACCGCGATGTTATCTGCCATGCGTCGGCGTGGAATATCGACGCCAAGGACGACATCCGGATCAAGATGTGCACGAAGGTGAACGCCGACGACTTCGTCACGATCCACCACGAGCTCGGCCACAATTACTATCAGCGCGCGTACAAGGCGCAGCCGTTCCTCTACGCGAACGGTGCGAATGACGGCTTCCACGAGGCGATCGGCGATACCGTCGCGCTGTCGATCACGCCGGATTACCTGGTGAAGATCGGTCTGCTCGACCAGGCGAAGGTGCCGAGCGCGGACAAGGACATCGGCTTGCTGCTGCGCCAGGCGATGGACAAGGTCGCGTTCCTGCCGTTCGGGCTGCTGATCGATAAATGGCGCTGGGGCGTGTTCTCGGGGCAGATCCCGGCGACCGGCTATCAGGCGGCGTGGGACGCGTTGCGGCTCCAATATCAGGGGATCAAGCCACCGGTCGTACGCGACGAGACCAAGTTCGATGCGGGCGCGAAATATCACATCCCGGCGGCGGTGCCGTACACGCGCTACTTCCTGGCGCGGGTGTTGCAGTTCCAGTTCTACAAGGCGGCGTGCGATCAGTCCGGCTGGAAGGGGCCGCTGCATCGTTGCTCGTTCTACGACAACAAGGCGGTGGGCACGAAGCTGAACGCGATGCTGAGCATGGGGCAGTCGAAGCCCTGGCCGGATGCGCTGCAGGTGTTCACCGGCAGCCGCGAGATGTCGGGCGCGGCGCTGGTGGAGTATTTTGCGCCGCTGAAGGCTTGGCTTGACGTGCAGAACAAGGGGAAGCCGACTGGGTGGTGAGGGGGTAAACCTGACCACTCCAACTTCTAGTGCCCCCGCGGAGGCGGGGGCCCAGGGTTACGAACGCTTCCGTGGTTTAGCTGGGCCCCCGCCTCCGCGGGGGAACAATCGGCAGCGGCACTCTCTCGTTTTTACCACCCCGGCGAAGGCCGGGGCCCAATTGGGAAACGCCGCTAACAGAGTGATGCGGTTCGTTACTCAAGACGTTCCAATTGGGCCCCGGCCTTCGCCGGGGTGGTGTATTAATCTGGGAACGGGGATGCTTACTCCGGGACCGTCCCAGGATCGGCGATGCCGGCGTCGAACGACTTCGACGAGTCCGTCCCGTCAGCCTGATGCGCGTGCGTACCCTTCGGTTTGGGCGCTGTCTGAGTCTTCGGCGTACTGCCGCGTAAAGTCAGGAGAGCCCCAACCGCTGCGCCAGCAACCGCAACACCGCTGAAGATCGCGGCAGCCCCCCATTTGCCGCGGGTCTTCTCCGGAGGCTTGGCGACCGCGACCGGCGTGGCCGTATTGCGTGCAGGCACCGGGCGGGGCGTGCTGCGCTTGGTCGAGCGCGGCTTTGGCGTCGGCTTGGCCACTGGTTTCGACGACGCGGCGGTGACAGGCTTGTCCGCAACCGGCACGGGCTTGGGCGCGACCGGCTTGGCGGACGACGTCGCCGCCGGAGCCGCCTTCGGTGCGCTCGTCTTGCGCGGTGCGCGACGGCGGGCGGCGGGCTTCTTTGCTTCCGTATCGGGCGTGTCGGTGTCGGCCACTTCTATCTTCCCTCAGCAATGATTCCGGAAGCGTAACGCATTCCCGTGCGATCCGCTCCGGTTTTTACCGGAACGGCGGCTCGTCGAACGCGCGCAGCTTGCGGCTGTGGAGCTTCGAGCCTTCCAGGCGGAGCTGTTCGCAGGTCTCGATCCCGATCCGCAGATGCTCGCTGATCGCGCGCTCGTAGAAGCGGTTGGCCTGGCCCGGCAGCTTCAGCTCGCCGTGGAGCGGCTTGTCCGAGACGCAGAGCAACGTGCCGTAGGGCACGCGGAAGCGATAGCCCTGCGCGGCGATCGTCGCGGACTCCATGTCGATGCCAACGGCGCGGCTGAGCGAGAAGCGCAGCGCGGACTTCGAGTAACGAAGCTCCCAGTTGCGATCGTCTGTCGTGACGATCGTGCCGGTGCGGAGGCGACGCTTGAGTTCCTCGCCCGACTGGCCCGAGACGATCTCGGCGGCCTTG
Organism: Sphingomonas sp. Leaf230; assembly: GCF_001421745.1. Lineage (GTDB taxonomy): Bacteria > Pseudomonadota > Alphaproteobacteria > Sphingomonadales > Sphingomonadaceae > Sphingomonas. The sequence goes on from NZ_LMKW01000001.1 coordinate 554,412, forward strand.
GCCATCGCGAGCTGGACTTCGGCGATCGCGGGAATCGGGATTTCTGGCGGCAGGACATCGTCGAGGACATGGTCGTCGCGTAGATACGCGTGCGCGAGGACGTAGTCGCCGATCCGCTGGCTCGGGCGCAGGCCGCCGCAATGGCCGATCATCAGCCATGCTTCGGGACGCAGAACCGCGAGATGATCGCAGATCGTCTTCGCGTTCGACGGCCCGACGCCGATGTTGACCAGCGTGATGCCGGTGCGGTCGTCCGCCATCAAATGATAGGCGGGCATCTGGTGACGGCGCCAGGCGCTGTCGGAGATGATCTTGTCGATGTCGTCGCCCGACGAGATCGTGATCCCGCCCGCGCCCGACAGGCTGGTGAAGCGCGAGCCTTCGCCCAACTGCGTGCCGGCCCAGCGGACGAACTCGTCGACATAGCGGTGATAGTTGGTGAACAGCACGAAGCGCTGCGCGTGTTCGGCGGGCGTGCCCATGTAATGGCGCAGGCGGGCAAGGCTGAAATCGGTGCGCAGGCCGTCGAACAGCGCGAGCGGACGCGTCTCGTCCTGCGCGATCCAGAGGCCATCGGCGATCTCGTCGCCGATATGCGCGAGCTCGGTCGCGGGGAAGTGGCGCGACAATTCAGTGGCGGATACCTCGTCGAGGCTCAACGCGTGGCCCGGTTCGATCACATAGGGGAACGGGATTTCCTGGCGACCCTCGACCGCTTCGACGGTGACGTCGTAATCCTCGATCAGCAGCGTCAGCTGTTCGGTCAGATATTCGGCGAAGATCGCGGGCTTGGTGACGCTGATGCGGTATTCGCCCGCGTTGACCAAGCGGCCGAACGAGCGGAGCGGGGTGGGCCGGTCGACGCCGCCTTTATAAGTCAGCCGGATTTCGGGATAGGCGAACGAGCCGTCGGTGCGGCTGACCGGATCTGGCGTCGTGCCGTCGGCGATATAAGCGCTCATGGCAGCTTGGAGGCGCTCGACGGAGGCGCGGTAGAGGCGGTCGAGTTCGGCGACGAGGTCGGATGCGATTGTCATCGGGCAGTGTTAGGTGGCGGAGGTTACGGTGGCAAGACCACCTGAGGGGTTGGGTGAAACCTCGGCGATAAAGCCATTCCCCTCCCTGAAAGGGAGGGGTTAGGGGTGGGTCGCTCTCGAGGGAACGCTGGCACGCGCCCCAGACCCACCCACCCCCGGCCCCTCCCTTCCAGGGAGGGGTGAAGATAGCATGCTCCTCGCCGGGGAGGATCAGATTTCGCTAAGCAGATGCTCTGCCGAACTAACCTTGAACTCGCCCGGTGCCTCGACGTTCAGCTGCTCGACCACGCCGTCGTTGACCACCATCGAGTAACGTTGGCTACGCGTGCCCATGCCGAAGCCCGAGCCGTCCATCGTCAGCCCGATCGCCTTCGCGAAATCGCCATTGCCGTCCGCGAGCATCGTGATGTCGCCGGCACCCGCCGACTTGCCCCACGCGCCCATCACGAACGCGTCGTTGACCGAGACGCAGGCGACCTCGTCGATGCCCTTGGCCTTCAGTTCGGCTTCCTTCTCGACGAAACCGGGCAAGTGCTTGGCCGAGCAGGTCGGCGTGAACGCGCCCGGGACCGCGAACAGCGCGACCTTGCGGCCCTTGAAGAAGCTGTCGGTATCGACCTGGTCGGGGCCGTCTGCGGTTGCCTTGACGAGATTGGTGGTGGGAAGCCGGTCGCCGACGCTGATCGTCATCTGAAATCTCCTGTCGCCGCGCATTGGTCGCGGGSGAGCCGTACCTTGGACGCGGGCGCGCGTATTTCAAGCGTGGCGGGGGCTCGTCCGCGTCGCTATGTTCGAACGCATGGACAAGACGCCCTTTCTTTCCGGACAATTCCTGCTCGCGATGCCGGGGATGAGCGATCCGCGGTTCGCCCGCGCGGTGATCGCGATGTGCAGCCATGACGAGAATGGCGCGATCGGCATCGGGATCGGTGCTACGATCGACGGACTTGGTTTCCACGACCTGCTCGAACAGTTCGGGATCGAGCCGGGCGATGCGCCGAACGCGCCGGTGCATTTCGGCGGGCCGGTCGAGCCGCGGCGCGGGTTCGTCGTGCATTCGTCCGACTGGGGCGGGCAGGACTCGGTCGACGTCGCCGGCCGGTGGAAGCTGTCGAGTACGGTCGACGTGCTGCGCGCGATCGCCGAGGGGAAGGGTCCGTCGGAATGGGTCGTGGCGCTGGGCTATGCCGGCTGGGATGGCGGACAGCTCGAGGGTGAGCTGTCGCGGCCGGGGTGGTTCAACGTGCTCGGCGATACGGAATTGCTGTTCGATACCGCTGCGGAGGATCGGTGGACGCTTGCCTTCGCGCAGGCCGGCGTGGATCCGCGGTTGCTGGTGGCGGAGACGGGCACGGCCTGACTTCTGCTCCCCTCCCTGGAAGGGAGGGGCTGGGGGTGGGTCGGCCGGTTGGCTAGCTGTGCGCCCGCCTCAAACCGACCCACCCCCAACCCCTCCCTTCCAGGGAGGGGAGTCGAAGAAGGGCGATGCAGCTAACGCGAACGGCATCCCCGAGCATCATATAAAGATATCTTTATATTTGATTTGAGCCCCTCGATCCCCTAAGTGACACGGCATCCGGCACGGGCATGAGGCTCGCCGATCACAGAATTTCCAGGAGACCCATCGTGGCCACCACCCTCGCCCCCGCGAAGACCGATTACGTCGTCGCCGACATCAGCCTCGCCGATTTCGGCCGCGCCGAGATCAACATCGCCGAGACCGAGATGCCCGGCCTGATGTCGCTGCGCACCGAATTCGGCGCCGCGCAGCCGCTCAAGGGCGCGCGGATCACCGGTTCGCTGCACATGACGATCCAGACCGCCGTGCTGATCGAGACGCTGACCGCACTCGGCGCCGACGTTCGCTGGGCGACCTGCAACATCTTCTCGACGCAGGACCATGCCGCAGCCGCGATCGCCGCATCGGGCGTGCCGGTGTTCGCGATCAAGGGCGAGAGCCTCGCGGATTACTGGAACTATGTCGGCGACATCTTCTCGTGGGATCGCGACGTCGAGGGCCAGACCGCCAACATCATCCTCGACGACGGCGGCGACGCGACGATGTTCGCACTCTGGGGCGCCAAGCTCGAAGCCGGCCACACGATGCCCGAGCCCGAGAACGAGGAAGAGGTCGAGATGCAGCGTGCGCTCAAGGCGTACGTCGCGAAGAACCCCGGCTATCTCACCGAGACCGTCAAGAACCTGAAGGGCGTCTCGGAAGAGACTACGACGGGCGTTCATCGTCTTTACGAGATCGCCAAGAAGGGCGAGCTGCCGTTCCCCGCGATCAACGTCAACGACTCGGTGACCAAGTCGAAGTTCGACAACCTCTACGGCTGCAAGGAATCGCTGGTCGACGCGATCCGTCGCGCGACCGACGTCATGCTCGCCGGCAAGGTCGCCTGCGTCGCCGGCTTCGGTGACGTCGGCAAGGGCTCGGCCCAGTCGCTCCGCAACGGCGGCGCGCGCGTGATGGTCACCGAAGTCGATCCGATCTGCGCACTGCAGGCGGCGATGGAGGGCTTCGAGGTCGTGACGATGGAAGAGGCCGTGAAGCGCGCCGACATCTTCTGCACCGCGACCGGCAACGCCGACGTCATCACCGCCGATCACATGAAGGCGATGAAGCCGATGTCGATCGTCTGCAACATCGGCCACTTCGACTCGGAGATCCAGATCGCCGCGCTGTCGAACTACGACTGGACCGAAGTGAAGCCCGGCACCGACCTGGTGAAGTTCCCGGACGGCAAGCAGATCATCATCCTGGCGAAGGGTCGCCTGGTGAACCTCGGTTGCGCCACCGGCCACCCGTCGTTCGTGATGTCGGCCTCGTTCACCAACCAGACGCTCGCGCAGATCGAACTCTGGACCAAGGGCGAGAACTACAAGAACGAAGTCTACGTCCTGCCCAAGCACCTCGACGAGAAGGTCGCGATGCTCCACCTCGAGAAGCTCGGCGTGAAGCTGTCGAAGCTTTCGGACAAGCAGGCCGGCTACATCGGCGTGCCGGTCGAGGGCCCGTTCAAGCCGGACCACTACCGCTACTGATCTTAGGGATTTAGTAGGGTTTTCGAAAGCCGCGTCCGCGATTAGGCGGGCGCGGCTTTTTCGTTACGCATCCGTGTTGCAGCTCTGCAACATGTTTGTAATGTTTTGCTGCCCGGATTGAAAAACGGGCAGGAAAGGTGTCCTTCTGACCTCAGTAAAAGATTGGGTTCAGGGGTTATTTAATATGACTGGCATGCCGATCCGGAAGTCCGGATTGTTCGTAACAGCGTCGACGGTGGCGTTCGTATTAGTCTCAATGATCCCGGCAGCGGCGCAGACTGCAACACCGGTTGACGCGCAAAGCCAGGCGCCCGGCACCGATCCAACAGCTCCGGTTGGTTCGGACACTACGACGGGCGCAGTTGCACAGACAGTGGCGGCCGAAGCCAATGCCGGCAGCGAGATCGTCGTCACCGGTTCGCGCATCGCGCGGCCGACGCTCAATTCGCCTATCCCCGTCACCACCGTGACGCAGGCCGACCTGACGCGGACCGGCGCTGTCGTGATCGGCGACGTGCTGAACGACCTGCCGTCGCTGCGCTCGACCTACAGTCAGGCGAACTCGACCCAGTTCATCGGTACTGCCGGCATCAACCTGCTCGATCTTCGTGGTCTTGGGCCATCGCGTACGCTGGTTCTCGTCAACGGCCGCCGTCACATCACCGGATCGACCGGCGAGTTTCTCGTCGACACCAACACGATCCCGACCGACCTGATCGACCGCGTCGACATCGTTACCGGCGGTAGCTCGGCGGTGTATGGTTCGGACGCCATGGCCGGTGTCGTGAACTTCGTGCTGAAGCGCAATTTCGACGGCGTATCGCTTAATGCCCAGAGCGGGATCGCGGATCGCGGCAATCGCGGTACATATCGCCTGTCGGGCACCTTCGGGACTAACTTCGCCGAGGGGCGCGGCAACATCGCGCTCGGTCTCGAATATAACCAGGCCGATCTGCTGACTTATACCGACCGTCCGGGGTTGACCGGTGCCTATGATGGCCGGAACCAGTTCCAGCGTGTCGCGACCAACGCGTCCGGTCAGCCGCAGCGGACTTTCCTAACGGGTGTCCGTAGCTTCGGCTATGACAATGGCGGCAACTTCATCGCCTATAACGGCGGCAATCTGCTGGGCTGCGGTGGTGGCGTAGCTGCTGCCTGTCGTGCGAACGGCGCTCCCCGCGTGTTCGGCTTCGGGTCGAACGGGCAACTCTCCGAGTATAATTACGGGAATGATTTCCGCCCGGTAGGCTCGAACAACAACCAGAACGGCAGCGGCGCGACGCTGACCGATATGGGTACGTTGGATCCGTCGCTCAAGCGCTACGTCGCAAACCTGATCGGCCATTACGACGTATCGGAAGCGTTCAAGCCGTTCTTCGAAGCGAAGTTCGTGCGCGTTGAAAGCTTTGCCCAGTCGAGCGGTACGTTCAACCAAGGTGGATCGCAGGGGACCGATGCCGAGGGCGAGACGTATCTTGGTGGGGGCGTGCCGATCGCGTTCGACAACGCGTTCCTCAATCCTCAGGCTGCGGCGACCATCCGGTCGTTGTTGCCGGCAGGCTCCGAGTATTTCCGCCTCAATCGCAACAACACCGATCTCGGCACGCGTGATGAGGCCGATCGTCGCGATACCTATCGCATCGTCGTCGGTGCAGAGGGGACTTTCAACGACGACTGGAAGTATGATTTCTCGATAAACTACGGCGAATTCCGTACGAAGTCGAAATTCTACAACAACCAGTTCCAGTCGCGCTTCTACAACGCGATCGATGCGGTCCGTAACGGGGCCGGCCAGATCGTCTGCCGCATCAACCAGGCGACTGTCGTCGATCCGTCGTGCGCTCCGCTCAACATCCTGGGCGGGGGGCGGGCTAGCCAGGCCGCGCTGAACTACATCAACACGACCTCGACCAGCCGCGGCAAGGCGACTGAGTTCGACGTGACGGGCAACATCGTCGGGGATAGCTCGCAGCTGTTCGAACTGCCCGGCGGTCCGGTCCGGTTCGCGGTCGGCGGCGAGTATCGTCGCGAAACGGCGTTCTCGGCGTATGACGATACCATTAAGGGCGGCGACACGTTCTTCAACGTCATCCCCGACTTCCGTCCACCCGCATTCGCCGTGAAGGAAGCGTATGGCGAGATCGAAATTCCTCTGTTGAAGGACATCAGCTTCGCCAAGGAGCTGACGATCAACGCTGCAGGTCGTGTCGCGGATTACAAGGGGTCCACGGGAACGGTCTATGCCTATAACTTCGGCGGGATCTATGCGCCGATCAACGACATCAAGTTCCGCGTGAACTATTCGCGGTCGGTCCGGGCGCCTACGCTTGGCGATCTGTACGCTTCGAACAGCCAGGACTTCCCGCAGCTCGACGATCCGTGCGATGTCAACTTCATCACCACGGGGCGCTCGACCCGTGCTGCAAACTGTGCGGCAGCAGGTGTTCCGGCTGGTTTCATCAACAGCACGGCCCGGGCTGGTTCCACTGAAATCCTGTCAGGCGGCAATCCCAACCTACAGGCGGAGAAGTCACGGAGCTGGACCTATGGTGCGATCTTCCAGCCCAGCTTCCTTCCAGGCTTTGCGCTCACGGTCGATTATTACGACATCAAGATCAACAAGGTCATCAACGCTGTCGACGCACAGACGATTCTCGATGCCTGCTATGACGCTCCGACGCTGACCAACCAGTTCTGCAGCCTGATCAATCCGCGCCAGGCGAACGGCCTGTTCGCACGGCCGGCGCTGTTGCAGAGCACGGTCAACTTCGCCGCGCTCAAGGCCAAGGGCATTGATTTCGACGCCAGCTACAACCGCCGGTTCGGTGCGGACACCAAGGCTGCGGTGCGCGTGGTGGGGACCTGGGTCCGCGACCGGACCGACTTCCCGTATCTCGACGAGCCGAGCCGCCCCGACCGGGTGAAGGGCGAGCTTGGCGATCCGATCTGGAACGTCAACGCATCGGTCGACCTGACGCACAAGAACTTCACGATCGGCTATCAGGTCCGCTATATCGGCCGCCAGTCAATCACCGATTGGGAGGCGCAGCACGACACAAACGGCGTTCCTGCGCTCAACCCGAACTATGCCGACGTCGTCTATTATCCGAAGGTGTTCTATCATGCGGTTCGCGCGTCGGTCGACGTCGACAAGCGCTTCACCTTGTACGGCGGCGTCGATAACCTGACCAATAAGAAGCCGCCTTACGGTCTGCTCGGCAATGGCGATGGCGACGCGATCTACGACAACATTGGTCGCGCGATGTACATCGGCGCTTCGGTGAAGCTGTAAGCGTAAGCCAGGTTCTATCGGTTAGATCGAGAAGGGCGGTCCTTATGTCGGGCCCGCCCTTTTCCTTGTCTCGTGGCTTTCCCCTGGGGGACGGTTTAGCCTACATGGTCCGATGATGTCGCTACGGGCTTCCCGATAATGGTCCTGGGGATCGGTGCCGCCGTGATGGTAGGGGCGTTGCTGCTCCTGGTGATCCTCGCCGGCTTGGTACTGCTATACATCGGACTGCAAGCCCGTTCCGACGCCGCGGAAGTGATAGAGGTGCGCGCGCAGTTGCAGACGATCCTCGATGGATCGCCGGCGATCGTGACGGTGATCCGTTCTGGCGGGCGGATCGAGATGACGCAGCGGATGGCGGACTGGCTTGGGCTTGGGGCGCCGCCTCGGTCGATCGCGGAGCTTGCTGCCGGGGGGACGGGGCTGTCTGCCGACGATGCAGCGCGGCTTATTGCCGACGTCACGGCGGCGCAGCGGTCGGGGCGGGCTTTCGTGCGGTCAGTGCGGTTGCAGGGTTCGACGCGAGCGATCACGTTTCGCGGTGGGCGCGCGCCGGGCGAGATGGGCGCGACCGGGGCGGTATTGCTCTGGGCGTTCGATGCGACCGACAGCGAGGCGGAGATCGCGCGACTTGGTTCCGAGACCGCGCGACTCGGTGAGGCGTATGAGTCGCTGACGGGGCTGATCGAGGCGGCACCGATGCCGATGTGGTATCGCGCGACCGACTTGCGACTGGCGATGGTGAACTCGGCCTATGTCGACGCGGTCGAGGGGCGCGATGCCGCGGACGTCGTCGCGCGTGGGCTGGAACTGGTCGAGGGATCCGGGCGTGGCGGGCCGCTCGCTGGTGCTGCGGTCGCGCGCGAGCAGGGACGCCCGCATCAGCAGGTCCTGCCCGCGACGATCGACGGTGCGCGACGGTCGCTGGAAATCTACGACGTACCGTTGCCGAGCGGCGGGGTGGCCGGGTTTGCGATCGATATCGAGGAACTGGAACAGGCACGGTCGGGCGCCAAGCGCTTTGCCGAAGCCCAGCGTGCGATGCTCGACCGGTTGTCGGCGGGCGTGGCGCAGTTCGGCGGGGATCGGTCGCTCGTGTTCTGCAACCAGCCGTTTCGGCGGATGTTCGCAATGCGGAGCGAATGGCTCGCCGATCGGCCCGAGTTCGACCGCGTGCTGGAGCGGATGCGCGAGGCGAACCGCCTGCCCGAAGTTCGCGACTTTCCAAGCTGGAAGGCGGAGCGGCGCGACTGGTTCATGCAGACCGGCTCGGCCCAGGGTGGCGGCGCGATGGAGGAGAATTGGCACCTGCGCGGCGGCACGCACCTGCGCGTCGTCGCGCAGCCGCTTCCCGATGGCGGCTTGCTGCTCATCTTCGAGGATCGCACCGAGCAGGTCCAGCTTGCCAGCGCGCGCGACACGTTGCTGCGGGTGCGGACGGCGACGTTCGACAACCTGTTCGAGGCGCTCGGCGTGTTCGCGGCGGATGGTCGGTTGCAGCTTTGGAACAACCGGTTTCGCGCGCTGTGGGGCCTGGAGGAAGAGTTTCTCGCCTCGCACCCCCGCGTCGACGCTTTTGCCGAAGCGGCGGGGGCCAAGCTTGCGACACCTGGCCGGTCGGCACTGATCCCGGATCTCGTGCGATCGGCGACGGTCGGGCGGCAGCAACGCGGCGGGCGCGTGGCATTTGCGGACGGGCGGCATTTCGAGTTTGCCGGCGTGCCGTTACCTGACGGGAATGCGCTGTTCACGATGCTAGACATCACCGACAGCCGCCGCGCGGAGCAGGCGTTGCGCGATCGTGCGGATGCGCTCGAGGCGACCGACAAGGTGAAGACCGCGTTCGTCGCGAATATGAGCTATGAACTGCGCACGCCACTGACGTCGATCAGCGGGTTCGCGGAGATGTTGCATGGCGGATATGCCGGCGCGCTGACGCCGCAGGCCGAGGGCTATGTCGGGGCGATTCTCGAGTCCGTCGAGCGGCTGGGGTTGCTGGTCGACGACGTGCTCGACCTGACGCGCGCGGAGAGCGATCGTGCGGAAACCGATCGCAGCGACGTGGACCTCGCAGCTACCGTGCGCGCCGCGGCGGAAACGATCCTGCCGTCGGCCAAGCGACGTAAACTCGACTTCGCGATCGAGGTCGCGCGCTCGACGGGCCGCGTGAACGGCAATCCGAAGCGGCTGAAGGAGGTCGTCGAGCATCTGTTGCGCCATGCGGTCGCGGCGACGCCGGACGGCGGGCGGGTGCTGCTGCATACCGACGGTAATGCGACGTCGGCGCGGATCGTGGTGTCGGACGATGGGGTTGGGATGGATGCGGAGGCGGTGGCGCATGCGTTCGACCGGTTTGCGGAGTCGAAGCCTATGGGGGATCGCGCTCTGGGTCTCGGATTGCCGTTGGCGAAACAGTTCGTCGAGGCACACGGCGGGACGATCGAGCTTATGTCCGAACCCGGCGCCGGCACGCTGATCACCGTCGAGCTACCACGCCGATGAGCGCCGATCTTCTGCCCCCTCTCCCCTCCGGGGAGAGGGTCGGGGTGAGGGGTCGCCGAGCAGCGCAGCGCCTCGAACGGCCCCTCACCCAACCCTCTCCCCGAGGGGGAGAGGGCTCGTGCGCATGATCCGTCTACCCGACCCGCAAGCCACCGAAGCGTTCGGGGCTATGCTTGCCAAGCGCGTTCGACCCGGCGACGTGATCACTCTTGTGGGCACGCTCGGCTCCGGCAAGACCAGTGTCGCCCGCGGCCTCCTCGCCGCACTCGGCCTCGCCGGAGAGGCACCATCGCCCAGCTTCGCGATCGTCCAGCCCTACGAGCCACCCGAAGTGCGCTTTCCCGTACTGCACGTTGACCTCTACCGCATCGACGACCCCGCCGAGATCGAGGAACTCGCGCTCGACGACGCGCGCTACGATTCGCTCCTGCTGGTTGAATGGCCGGAACGCGCAGGCCCGGATTACTGGCCGGATGCGCTTCGCCTGAGCCTGACGATCGAGCCGGACGGCACGCGCAGCTTGACTATCGGCGTGCCGGAAGCTTGGAAGTCGCGATGGCCGACATGACCCCGCCGCCCGGCGCCGCCGCTTTTCTCGACGTTCATGGCTGGGGTGGGGCACAGATCCTTCCGGTCGCGGGCGACGCGTCGTTCCGGCGCTATTTCCGCGCGATCGAGAGCGCCGAACAGGGTGGGCGCCAAGCGATCCTGATGGATGCGCCACCGCCGCACGAAGATCCCCGCCCGTTCATCGCCATCGCCGAATGGCTGGTCGAGCGCGACTTCGCCGCGCCCGCCATTCTGGCGTGTGACCTCGACCAGGGGCTCGTGCTGATCGAGGATTTTGGCGACGATAGATTGCGTGAGGCGGTCGACGCGGCGCCCGCGGACGAACTGTCGCTCTACGGGCCGGCGATCGACTTGCTGGTGCGGTTGCGCGCCGAGCCGGCTGGGCCGGTCCCCCCTTACGATCGCGCGGTGCTGAAGCGCGAGGCGGGGCTATTCGTCGAATGGTACTGCCCGGCGGTCGGGGTCGAGCCAGATCTGGCTGGCTGGGCCGCGGCATGGGAGGCAGTGTTCGATCACGCCATCGCCGAGACTCCGGTCACGGTTTTGCGCGATTATCACGCCGAGAACCTGATGCTCGTCGGACCGGCGCGGTCGCTCGGGTTGCTCGATTTTCAGGACGCGCTCGCGGGGCATCCGGCCTATGATTTGGTGTCGCTGTTGCAGGATGCGCGGCGGACGGTCGATCCGGCGGTCGAGGCGGCGATGCTGGCGCGATATCGTGCGGCGGCGGATGCGGGAGACGAGTTCATGAACGCGTATCACGTGCTCGGCGCGCAGCGGAATGCGAAGATCCTCGGCATCTTCACGCGGCTGTGGAAGCGCGATGGCAAGCCGCATTATGCGACGATGTGTCCGCGTGTGTGGACGTATCTGGAGCGCGATCTGGCGCAGCCGGTCATGGCGCCGGTCGCGGCGTGGTTCGCGGCGAACGTGCCGCCCGCGAAGCGCGGCGATCCGCTGGCCTTGAGCGCGTGACTCGCCAGCAGACGATCCGGCCCGTCCCTCGCGGTGTCGTGCCCGAAACGGCGATGGTGATGGCGGCGGGCTTGGGCAAGCGGATGCGCCCGCTGACCGCGACGCGACCAAAGCCGCTGGTTCAGGTCGCGGGCAAGCCGTTGATCGACCACGTGTTCGAGCGGTTGCAGGCCGCCGGGATCAAGCGCGCGGTCGTCAACGTGCATTACTTGGCGGACACGCTGGAGGCGCACGTCACCGACCGGTTCGCGGGGATCGACGTCGTGATCTCCGACGAGCGGAAAATGCTGATGGAGACGGGCGGCGGGCTCGTCCAGGCGCGGCATCTGCTCGGCGACGCGCCGGTGCTGGTGGTCAACAGCGACAATCTCTGGATCGACGGGCCGGTCGACGCGATCAGGCTGCTCGCGTCGCGCTGGGACGACGCGAAGATGGACGCGCTGCTGCTGATGGTGCCGCTCGCGCGTGCCAACAATCACGGCGGGATGGGCGATTTCTATCTCGGCAGCGACGGGCGGATCGTCGGGCGGCGCAAGCCCGGCCGGGTCGCGCCATTCGCCTATACCGGCATCCAGATTCTCCACCCGCGGTTGATCGCCGACTGGCCGGAGGGGCCGTTCTCGACCAACATCTTCTGGAACCGCGCGATAGCCGCCGGCCGCGCCTACGGCCAGGTCCACCAGGGCCTGTGGTTCGACGTCGGCACGCCCGCCGCGATCCCGAAAACCGAGGCAATCCTCGCGGATGGCTGACGTCGCCACGGCGGATCGCCCGACGCTCTACACGATCCCGGCGCACCGGGCGTTTGCTGACGCGCTGGTCGCCGGGCTGACGCGGCGGGCCGGGCGCGATCCGCTGGCGCTCGCCCGTGCGCTCGTCGTGCTGCCGAACAACCGCGCGGTGAAGGCGGTGACCGAGGCGTTCGTCCGCGCGAGTGGCGGCGGGCTCGTCCTCCCGCGTCTGGTGGCGCTGGGCGATCCGGAGATGGGCGAGGCGGTCGGCGCCGCGCTCGACCCGGCGGACGACATCGATCCGCCGCTGCCCGCGGTACCGCCCTATCAGCGGCGCATGATCCTAGCGCGACTGGTGTCGGAAGAGCGCGCGCGCGAAGGCCATCCGGTCGATGTCGCCGAAGCGGTGCGCCTCGCGGGCGAACTCGCGCGGACGCTCGATCAGTTGCTGGTCGAGGAAGTGCCGCCGACCAAGCTCCGCGATATCGAGCTCGGCCCCGAACTGACCGAACACTGGCGGCGCGCGCTGGCGACGTTCGAGATCGTGCTGCAACGCTGGCCCGGCGAACTCGCGCGGCTTGAGCGGATCGACGCGGCGACGCGGCGTTCTGCGCTGCTCGACCGACTCGCCCAGCGCTGGCGAAGTGCACCGCCAGCCGGCATCGTCTGCGCGGCCGGCGTGACCGATTCCGCGCCGGCGGTCGCGCGCCTGCTCCGCTGCATCGCCGACATGCCACAGGGCATGGTGGTATTCGCCGGCCTCGACCTCGCGCTGCCCGACGAGGAATGGGACGCGCTTGGCCCGCACGATTCGAACCCGGTCACCGGCCTCACGCGGCGCTCGATCGAAACCCATCCGCAGTTCGATGCCAAGCTGATGCTCCTGCGCATGGGCGTCGCCCGAGGCGAGGTGCAGACATGGCGCGAGGGCGGCGGGCACGATGCCGACCCCGCGCGCGGCCGGGCGATCGCCAACGCGCTGGCGCCTGCCGACTTCACCGGTAAATGGACGCAGATCGCGGCGGAGGATCGCCGCTTGAAGGGCGTGACCGCCGCCGAACTCGCCACGCCCGCAGAGGAAGCGCAAGCGATCGCGCTCGTTCTGCGCGAGGCGTTGGAAGTGCCGGAGCGGACCGCCGCCCTCGTCACGCCAGATCGCGCGCTCGCACGGCGCGTGGCGGCGCATCTCGGGCGCTGGGGCATCGGCATCGACGACAGTGCAGGGCGGCCTCTGTCGATCCTGCCGCCGGGCACGTTGCTGCTCGCGTTGGCCGAAGCAGCAGCGCAGCGCTTCTCCCCCCTCGCGCTGCTGGCATTGCTGAAGCACCCGCTGGTCCGTGCAGGCGAGGATCGCTTGCTATGGCTCGACGGCGCACGCGCGCTCGACCGACGGTTGCGCGGGCCAAGGCCGGCGGCGGGGCTCGACGGGATCGCCGGACATCTGGAGGAGCGTAAAGGCACGGCGGCGACATGGTGGACCGACGTCCAGCCTTTGCTGACGCCGCTGGCGAACGCATTCGATCAGGGGCCGCAGCCGTTGGCGTCGGTGCTCGCCTGCCTGCGCGAGACGGCGCAGACCTTGTGCGGCGACAATCTCTGGTCGGGGCTTGCAGGGCGTGCGGCAGCGGAGTTCCTCGCCGATCTGGAAGCCGAAGCACCTGGCGGACCACCGCGGATCGATCCGCGCGAACTACCGCAATTGCTGCGGACGCTGCTCGACGAGGTCGCGGTGCGGCCAGCGCCGGGGGGCCATCCGCGACTGGCGATCTACGGGTTGATCGAGGCGCGGTTGCAGACCGCCGACGTCATGGTGCTCGGCGGGCTGAACGAAGGCGTCTGGCCGGGGCGGCCTGCGCCCGATCCCTGGCTGGCGCCGCGCATCCGGATGGAGCTAGGGCTGCCGGGCTTGGAACGCCGAGTCGGCACCGCGGCGCATGATTTCGCGCAAGCTTTGGGCGCGCCTCGAGCAGTAGTCACCCGAGCGCGGCGAGATGCGAAGTCGCCGGCTTTGGCTTCGCGTCTCTGGTTGCGGTTGCAGGCGCTCGCGGGCGATCGGTTCGAGCGGGCATCGGCACTGGAAGGCTGGACGCGAGCGCTAGACGATCCGGGCGAGCATCTCCCCACCGACCGTCCCGCGCCGTCGCCGCCCGCGCTACTGCGTCCCAAGGCAATCTCCGTCACCGAGGTGGATCGCCTCAAGGCCGACCCCTACGCCTTCTACGCCCGCCGCGTGCTCGGGCTGATGCCGCTAGATCCGGTCGACGCGGACCCCAGCGCGGCGTGGCGCGGGACGGCGGTGCACGACATCCTCGAGCAATGGTGGAAGCAGGACAACTGCACCGTCGACACGCTCCGGCAGCGCGCGAAAGCGATGCTCGACGACGAGCGCACGCACCCGATGATGCGCGCGCTCTGGCAACCGCGCCTGCTCGAAGCGATCGACTGGATCGCCGGCGCCATAGTCGCGCAGGGCGAGGACGGCCGGACGGTCGCCAGCGCCGAGGGCAAGGGCAAGATCGAGATCGCCGGCGTGACCTTGTCGGGCCGCTACGACCGCATCGACAAGCTCCCCGACGGACGCCTCGCGGTGATCGACTACAAGACCGGCAAGCCGCCTTCGCCCACCGCCGTCCGCGCCGGCTACAGCCTTCAGCTCGGCCTACTCGGCCTGATCGCCGAACGCGGCGGGTTCGAGGACGTGCGCGGCACCGCCGGCGCGTTCGAATATTGGTCGCTCGGCAAGAAGCGCGACGCGTTCGGCTATATCGAGAGCCCGGTCGATCCCGAGGGCAAGCGCGACAAAATCCCGACCGCCGAATTCACGTCAATCGCCGCGCACAACTTTACCGAAGTCGTCGGCGAATGGCTGACCGGCAGCGCCGCGTTCACCGCCAAGCTCGTCCCCGAATACGCCCCCTATGCCGAGTATGACCAGCTTATGCGACGCGACGAATGGTATGGCCGTGAGCGGTGATGCGCTCGCCACGCTGCCCCGGCTAAGGGGCGCGCAAGCCGATGCGAGCAATCCGGCGTCGCACGTCTGGCTGTCGGCGTCGGCCGGCACCGGCAAGACGCAGGTGCTGGCCGCCCGCGTGTTCCGACTGCTGTTGCGCGGCGTCGATCCCGGCGCGATCCTGTGCCTGACCTTCACCAAGGCGGGCGCGGCGGAGATGGCGCAGCGCATCAACGGGCGGCTCGCCGCATGGGTGCGGATGCCCGCGCCGGCGCTGGCGGCGGACCTGATCGCGCTCGGCGAGAGCCCAGTCCAGGCGTTGCAGGACCGCGCGCGCACCCTGTTCGCCAAGGTGCTAGACGCGCCGGGCGGGGGTTTGCGTATTCAGACGATCCACGGCTTCTGCCAAGGGCTGCTTGCTGCGTTCCCCGTCGAGGCTGAGCTGACGCCAGGCTTCCGACCGCTGGAAGCGCGCGAGGAAGCCGGCCTAGCACGCGAAGCGCTGGCGTCGATGTTGTCGGATGCCGAGCGCGAGGGACGCGAGCGCCCGGTCGAGATCGTCGGGCGGCTGTCACTTCGCATGGGGGAGGGCGGGGCGGAGGCGTTCCTGCTCGCCTGCGCCCGTGCGCTGCCGGCTCTGGAGGCCGTCCCAGTCGGGATTCAGCCCTGGCTCCGGCGCGAACTCGGGCTTCCGTCCGGAGACATCGACGAGGCGATCGCAGAGTGGTGCGACGCGCTCGACCTCGACGCGATCGCGCGTATCGCGGCGGCCAATCGCGCGTGGGGGACCGCGACCGGTCAGGCCGCAGCGGCCACCGTACAGCGCTGGCTCGACTCCGAAGATCGCGCCGCGACGCTGGACGAGCTCGCCAGCGTCGTGCTCACCGGCACGGGCACCCAGCGCAAAGCGTCGAAGAAGTTGATCGATGCCGAGCCTGACTACGAAGTCCTCGCGCATGACCTGGGCGAGGCGTGCACCGACGTGCTGTCGATGGTGCAGCGCGCGACCTATTGCGACCTGCTCGCCGACGGGCTCGAGGTCGGGCGCGATTATGCGCGCGGCTATGCGCTGGCCAAGCGGCGCGCGGGGGCGGTCGATTTCGACGACCTGATCGCGACGACGGTGGCGTTGCTCGACCAGCCGGGGATCGGCGAATGGGTGCGCTACAAGCTCGACCAGGCAACCGAGCACCTGCTTATCGACGAGGCGCAGGACACCAACGGCCACCAGTGGCGGATCGTCCGTGCGCTTGCGGACGAGTTCTTCGTCGGCCGCGGCATCTATGCGCCATCGACGCGCACCCTGTTCACGGTCGGTGACTACAAACAGGCGATCTTCGGGTTCCAGGGCACCGATCCGCTCAATTTCCAGGCGGCCGAACAGTATTTCGGCGGCCGTGCGAGCGAGGCGGAGGGCGACGACGACTGGCCCGAAGAGGAGCGCGGCCTCCCTTTGGCGCGGCTATCATTGCGGCACTCGTTCCGGTCGACGCGGACCGTGCTGGAGTTCGTCGATGCGGCGATCGATGCGATCGGCGAGCCGGGGCTCGGGATCGCGGGCGAGGTCGAACAGCACGCCAGCGAGGTTGCCGGTCCGGGCACAGTGACCTTGTGGCCGCCGGTCTCGGCAGGCGGCAGCGAGGACGACGAAGAGGGCTGGGTCGACGACGCGGTGCGCAAACTCGCCAGCGATATCGCCCGCGCGGTAAAGGGCTGGCTAGCGCACGACACGGGGCTCATGCTGGAAAGCAAGGGCCGGCGGTTGCGCCCCGAGGATGTGATGATCCTGGTCAAGCGCCGCGGCGACCTCGCCTCACTGATCGTCGCGCGGCTCTATGCCGAGGGTGTCCCAGTTGCGGGCGTCGATCGCCTGAGGTTGAACGCGCCACTGGCGGTTCAGGATCTCCTCGCGACGATCCGTTTCGTGTTGCAGCCGGAAGACGACCTGTCCGTCGCGGCTCTGCTAGTGTCGCCGTTGATCGGCTGGACGCAGGACGAACTGATGGCCGCCGCCCCGCGCGAGGCCGGGCCGCTGTGGCGCCACTTGCAACGCACGCAACCCGCGACGCGACTCGCCCCCTTGCTGGCGATGCTAGCGCGCGCCGACATCGCCACGCCGTATCAGTTCCTGGAGGAACTGTTGTCGGGCCCGCTCGACGGACGCCGCAAACTGATCCGGCGGCTGGGCACCGAAGCGCGTGATCCAATCGAGGAACTGCTCAACGCCGCGCTGACGTTCGAAAGCACGACGACACCGTCCCTGCAGCGCTTCCTCGACTGGTTCGATCGCGGTGATGTCGAGATCGTCCGCGATCCGTCGGCACCGCTCGATGCGGTCCGCGTGATGACTGCACACGGCGCCAAGGGCCTGCAGGCGCCGCTCGTGATCCTGGCGGATGCGACGGCGGACCCGTCGGCGGCGCCGCGCTCGATCCTGAAATGGGCACCCGAGCCTGGGGCCGCGCCGATCCCGGTGTTCCGGCCGCGGTCGAGCGAGCGTGGCGGCCCGCTGGATGCGGTCGTATCGGCCGCCGAGCAGCGCGAACTGGAGGAGCATTGGCGGCTGTTCTACGTAGCCGCCACGCGCGCCGAAGAGCGGCTGGTGATCGCCGGTGCGCTCGGGCCGCGTGCGAAGGGCATGCCGCCGGAGAACAGCTGGTACGCGGCGTCCGACCGCGCGTTGACGGCGCTCGAGGTACCGGTGGGCGAGGGCGCGCGGACGTTTGCCGGGGTCGAGCCTCAGCCTGCGGTGATCGCCAAGGCTTCGGCTTCGGTCGAGATTGCGGCGAATGCGCAGTTGCCGGCCTGGGCGCATGAACCCGCACCGCAAGAAGCGCGTCCGCCTCGTCCGTTGTCACCGTCTGCGCTGGGCGACGACGCCGTGTCCGATCCACCGCCGACGCCAGCGATGCGCGTCGCGGCGGAGCGGGGGCGGCTGATCCATGCGCTGTTCGAGCGTTTGCCGGCGGTTGCTGCCGTTGAGCGCGCGACGGCAGCGGACCGCTGGCTGGCGAAAGCAGGTGGCGTCGACAATGCCGCAGCACGGTCCGAAATCGTGCAGAGCGTGGTCGCCGTGCTCGACGATCCGCGCTTTGCCGAGCTTTTCAGCGCGGATACGCTCGCCGAAGCGCCGATCGCCGCCACCCTCGCGAACGGCATGGTGGTGTCGGGAAAGGTCGATCGCCTACTGATCGAAACCGATCGCATCCGCGTCGTCGACTTCAAGACCGGGCGCCGCGCACCGCACGGCCTCGACGACGTGCCGGAATACCATCTGAAGCAGATGGCAGCCTATGCCGAAGCCTTGGCCGTGATCTTTCCGGGGCGGTCGGTTGAGGCAGCCTTGCTGTACACGGCCGGCCCGCGGTTGATCGTGCTGGACGACGAGACGCTGGCCGCGAACAAGCCGCACTATCGGCCCACGGAGCAAAGCTAGCGCCCCGGTGGTTGAGCGCACACGCGAGCGACCTTAGATACGACTCAACCAAGGAGAATTCACGATGGCGACCAAGCAGATCACCGATGCCAGCTTCGATGCGGACGTACTGAACGCCGACGGCCCCGTGCTCGTCGATTTCTGGGCGGAATGGTGCGGCCCGTGCAAGATGATCGGGCCGTCGCTCGAGGAGATTTCGGAAGAACTCGGCGAGAAGGTGACGATCGCCAAGCTCAACATCGACGAGAACCCCGACGCGCCGGGCAAGTACGGCGTCCGCGGTATCCCGACGATGATCCTGTTCAAGGGCGGCGCACCCGCGGCAACCAAGGTCGGCGCGGAGCCCAAGGGCCGGCTGAAGGCCTGGCTTGAGGGTGAACTGGCGTAAGCTAAACTTCCGCCGTCATCCCAGCGAAAGCTGGGGTGACGGCATTAGCGGTATCAGCTCCGATAGTCGGCGTTGATCGAGATGTAGCCGTGCGTGAGGTCGCAGGTCCAAACTGTGGCGCGGCCTTCGCCTAGCGCCAGATCGACGCCGATTTCGATCTCGTTGCCCTTGAGATGCGCAGCGACCGGAGCCTCGTTATAGCCGCTTAGTGCCAAGCCACCCTCGGCAACCTGCGTATTTCCGAACCGGATCGAGAGCGTGTCGCGATCGGCTGGTTCGCCGGCCTTGCCGACTGCCATGACCACGCGCCCCCAGTTCGCGTCCTCGCCGGCAATCGCGGTCTTCACCAGCGGTGAGTTGGCGATGCTCATCGCGATGCGGTGTGCGCTGCGGTCGCTGTCGGCACCGGTCACCTGGATCTCGATCAGCTTCTGCGCGCCTTCGCCGTCGCGAACCACCAGCATGGCGAGTTGATGGCACAGGTCCGCCAGCGCTGCGCGGAAGGCGTCCGCCCCCACGCTGTCATCGTCCGCCAGTTGGACGTTACCGGCTTTGCCCGTCGCGAACGCGAGTACCGTGTCGCTGGTCGAGGTATCGCTGTCGACGGTGATGCACGAGAAGCTCGGCGCGTTCGCCTTCGACAGCGCGGCTTGCAGGAACTCCGGCTCGACCGCGGCGTCGGTGAAGATGAAGCCGAGCATCGTCGCCATGTCCGGCGCGATCATCCCCGAACCCTTGATGATCCCCACCAGCGAGACAGTGCGATCGCCGATCACCGCGGTCGTCACCGCGCCCTTGGTGAAGGTGTCAGTCGTCATGATCGTCGCGGCGGCATCCTCCCAGCCGCACGGCGCCGCAGCGAACGCCGCGTCGAGCCCGGCTTCGGCCTTGTCGATCGGCAACGGCACCCCGATCACGCCGGTCGAGGACACGAACACGTCCGAAGGCTGGCACCCGAGATGCGCCGCCGTCCGCGCCGCGATCGCCTCGACCGCCGCGCGGCCACGTGACCCGGTAAACGCGTTCGAGTTCCCCGCATTCACCACGAGCGCGCGCGCCTGCCCAAGCGTCAGCGCAGCCCGGCACCACTCCACCTCAGGCGACGGACATTTGCTCTGCGTCAGCACGCCCGCGACCACCGTTCCCGGCTCCAGCGTCACGAACGTCAGGTCGCACCGATCCCAGGTCTTGTACTGCGCACGCGCGACATGCAGCGCGACTCCGTCGATCGCCGGCATGGCGGGGAAGGGTAGGGCGAGGGGAGATGTGGACTCGGTCATGCCTGCCATTTGCCGCTTGTGCCCGGCGGCTGCAACGGCTTGGTTGCGCGCCGGATCATTTCGGGGGATTCGTCAGTGAGGATATACGGGGTTGTCACGGGACTGGCGTTGTTCGCGAGTGTACAAGTCGAAGCTGCGCCCGAGCCTGTCGCGCCAAAACCTCGGATCGAACTGGCGACGTTGTTTGGGTCCGACGCGTATCCGCCGTTGGCGATTACCCTTGGCGAAGACGGGCTGGTGGTAGCGGCGTTGACGATCGATTCGCTGGGCGCGGTAACGGCATGCCGGATCGTCACGTCCTCCGATTCGACGTCGCTCGATGCCGCGACGTGCAGGATCATGACCGAGCACAAGACGGCGTTCTCTCCCGCGTATGATGCCGAGGGCAACGCGGTCGCGGGATCATACACCTTGAAGACCCGCTGGATTTTGCCCGAACCGCCACCCAGCCCCTTGAACAGCGTGGGGCAGCGGTTAACCCTGTTGCTGTCCAACAAAGCCGTGATCAAACGCTGTGAGCTTCGCGACATGCCCGGCAATGTTGCAGTCGAAGCAATGACCATGTGCGCGGGGTTTCGTGAATACGTGGCCGCGATGATCGGCGGCAACCCGGAGACCTCGCCACCGGGCGACGTAGAGGTCCTGGCGCTGATCGACCGGACGATCGGACAGGCCGCACCTTTGTCTGGTGCGATGCCCCCCGGAATCACGCTCATTCAGGACGCTGGCAGCGAGTTCGTGGTCCAGCCCGATGGCACGCGTACCGGTTGCACGCCGGTCTCGACTATGGTCGTTGAGACGACGGACGAGGAGGATGCGAAGTCCGCCGACCCGTGCGCCAGCGCGGAGCGGTTTGTCGCGCATCAGGGTGCGCCGATCAAGGTGCAGGACCGGATGCAGATGGGCTATCGGCTGATCGGGCGGCTCGTCGGGAAATGATCACCGGACGACGGATGGACCTTGACGACGTGTTCGCATAAAGCCGGTCCCGCATGAACCTGCTGCTACTCCTCTCTGCCCTGCTCTCCGCGCTGACCGGTGCGGTGCCGGGTATGCGTGGGCAGTCCGCCCAAGCAGTGGTGCAAGGCAACGTCTGCTCGCAGTCGATAGCAGCAACGCCGGCCAAGGTCTTGATAAGGCCCGTATCTGGCCTTCCCGTGCTGCCGCAGGTTGCCGTCGCCACCACGCTGCGTACGATAGCAATCGTCTCGCTACCGCTATGGGCAGAGCGCCGCCGCGAATAGCGTCTTGGTGTGACCTTATCGTAACCTTTGGATCCGAGCGATCCGCTTCCGCGTGCGCCCACCGTGTGCCGCCGCGTCTCAAATTCAGGAAATCAGCCCATGTTCGGTGGCCTCGCCAAATCCTTGTTCGGTTCGTCCAACGACCGCTACGTCAAGTCGCTCAACCCGATTCTCGCCAAGATCGCCTCGTTCGAGCCGTCGCTCCAGGCGATGTCGGACGAGGAACTCTCCGCGCAGACCGTGAAGTTCCGCGCGCGGCTCGCAGAGGGCGAGAAGCTCGACGACCTGCTTCCCGAGGCATTCGCGACCGTCCGTGAAGCGGCGCACCGCGTGCTCGGCCAGCGCCATTACGACGTGCAGATGGTCGGCGGCATCGTCCTCCACCGCGGCGAGATCGCCGAGATGCGCACGGGCGAGGGCAAGACGCTCGTCGCTACGCTCGCGACCTACCTTAACGCGCTCCCTGGTGATGGCGTCCACGTCGTCACCGTCAACGACTACCTCGCGGCGCGCGATGCGGAGTGGATGGGGCAGGTCTACACCTTCCTCGGCATGACGATCGGCGTCATCATTCCCAACCTGTCGGACGAGGAACGCCGCGCTGCGTACGCAGCCGACATCACCTACGGCACGAACAACGAGTTCGGGTTCGACTATCTCCGCGACAACATGAAGTACGAGCGCAGCGCGATGACGCAGCGCGCGTTCAACTTCGCGGTAGTCGACGAGGTCGATTCGGTGCTGATCGACGAAGCCCGCACGCCGCTGATCATCTCCGGCCCGACCGACGACAAATCCGAGCTGTACATGCAGGTCGATGCGGTCGTGAAGCAGCTCGATCCGATCGACTACGACAAGGACGAGAAGCAGAAGACGATCATCCTCACGGAAGACGGTACCGAGAAGGTCGAGCGGATGCTCGAGGCGGCGGGGCTGCTCGAGGGGCAGAACCTGTACGACTTCGAGAACACGCAGGTCGTGCATCACCTCAACCAGGCACTGCGCGCGATCGTGATGTTCAAGTCGGATATCGACTACATCGTCAAGGACGGCAAGGTCATCATCATCGACGAGTTCACCGGCCGCATGATGGATGGCCGGCGTTGGTCGGACGGCCTGCACCAGGCGGTTGAGGCCAAGGAAGGCGTCCAGATCGAGCCCGAGAACCAGACGATGGCCTCGATCACGTTCCAGAATTACTTCCGCATGTACCCCAAGATCGGCGGCATGACCGGCACCGCGGCGACCGAGGCGGCCGAGTTCTACGACATCTACAAGATCAACGTCGTCAGCATCCCGACCAACGTCGAGGTGAAGCGCGTCGACGAGGAAGACGAGTTCTACAAGGACACCAAGGACAAGTTCGCGGCGATCGCCAAGAAGATCAAGCATCACGCGGACCTCGGCCAGCCGGTGCTGGTCGGCACCGTGTCGATCGAGAAGTCCGAGATGCTCAGCGAGTTCCTGGTCGGCGAGAACGTCGATCACAAGGTGCTCAACGCGCGCTTCCACGAGATGGAGGCGCACATCGTCGCACAGGCCGGGCGCAAGTCCGCGGTGACGATCGCGACCAACATGGCGGGCCGCGGCACCGACATCAAACTCGGCGGCAACCTCGAATTCCGTATGCTAGACGAGCATCCGGCGCTGGTCGAAGGAACGCCCGAATATGACGAGGCGGCGGCGCGGATCACGATCGAGATCGAGGCGGAGAAGCAGGCGGTGCTCGCCGCGGGCGGCCTGTTCGTGCTCGGCACCGAGCGGCACGAAAGCCGACGTATCGACAACCAGCTGCGCGGGCGTTCGGGGCGTCAGGGAGATCCGGGTCTGTCGCGCTTCTATCTCAGCCTCGACGACGATCTGCTGCGCATCTTCGGGCCGGACACGCTGTTCGCCAAGATGATGCGCAACAACATCGAGGACGGCGAGGCGATCGGCAGCAAGTGGTTGTCGAAGGCGATCGAAACCGCGCAGAAGAAGGTCGAGGCGCGCAACTACGACATCCGCAAGCAGGTCGTCGAATATGATGACGTGATGAACGAGCAGCGGAAAGTGATCTACGAGCAGCGTGCCGACATCATGGATGCCGATACGGTCGGCGACGTGGTGACCGACATGCGTGCTGAAACGGTCAACGTGATCGTCGGCGATGCGTGCCCGCCCAACTCCTATCCCGAGCAGTGGGACGTTGCCGGCATGAAGACGCGGCTTGCCGAGGTGATGAACCTCGAGCCGCCGATCGACGCCTGGCTGCTCGAAGAGTCGGTCGACCCCGAGGTGATCGAGGAGCGCGTTCGCGCGATGGCGGACGAGGCGATCGCGCAGAAGTCGGCGGATCTCGATGCGGAGACCTGGACGTCGGTCGAGAAGTCGATCCTGTTGCAGAACCTCGACCATCACTGGAAGGAGCATCTCGCGACGCTCGACGCGCTGCGCCAAGTCGTCCATCTTCGCGCGTATGCGCAGAAGACGCCGATCAACGAGTATAAGCAGGAGGCGTTCTCGCTGTTCCAGCGGATGCTCGAGACGATCCGCGAGGACGTGACCAAGACGATCGCGCATGCCCAGTTCCAGATGCAGGCGCCGGTCGGGCTGCCTGAGCTGCCGGACTTCATCACGACGCATTTCGACCCGTTCACGGGCGAGGATGATTCGAACGATTTTGATGCGGGGACGCGCGGCCACATCACCTCGACGATGCCGCCGTTGCAGATCCCTCAGCCGCAGGAGGCCGATATCGGCGAGGATCCTGCGAACTGGGAGGGTGTGGTCAGCCGCAATGCGCCGTGCCCTTGCGGGTCGGGGCGTAAGTACAAGCAGTGCCACGGGGCTGTTTGAGCGACTGAGCTTTCGAGGCTTTACCACCCCGGCGAAGGCCGGGGCCCAATTGGTGAGGTCGAAGTAACGAAGCGCGTCCGTCGTTAGCGACGTTTCCCAATTGGGCCCCGGCCTCCGCCGGGGTGGTGAAATAGGATGCGGGTCGCCCCCTCCGTTCTCCCGCGAAGGCGGGAGTCCAGGCTACCAGCGATGGCGTGTGGGACCCCTGGACCCCCGCCTTCGCGGGGGAACGGTTGTTCGCCGAGGAAAGGATTTCGGAGCCACTCTGCTGACAGATTGTTAGGACCCCATGCGCCAATCCACCACTATCCTAACCTTTAACACAACCCGCCAAGGCCTCGTTGATGTCACCGACCAGATCGTCCGCTGGCTCCGCGAACAGCAAATGACGGAAGGTTTGCTGACGGTATTCTGCCGCCACACCTCCGCCTCTCTCCTCATCCAGGAAAACGCCGCGCCCGAAGTCCGGACCGACCTGGAAGCCTATTTCGCCCGCATAGCGCCCGAATCGCGAGAGTATCTCCACGACGATGAAGGCCCTGACGACATGCCAGCCCACCTCCGCACCGCGCTCACGCAGGTCCAGCTGGCGATCCCGCTGATCGACGGCCGACTCGCGCTCGGCACATGGCAGGGCATCTACCTCTTCGAGCATCGCCGCCGCCCGCATCGCCGCACATTGGCGCTGCACTTGATCGGCGTTTAGACGAAACGTGAAAAATGAGTCAGCAAGGTGGCGCATTGGAGCGAACCCGTTCATCAACCGTTCCACCACTGACGGCTAATAAGAGGCGTTTCGCCGCACTCGCCGCGAACGGAGACATACCATGTTCATGAAACCTGGTCGCAAGGTCGCATTGGCAGCGCTCGCAACGGGCGCTCTATTGCTGGCCGGTTGCGCGACCGAGACCACCTATCGGCCGGCGACGGGCCAGGGGTTCAGCCGCACCGGCTACAGCGACCGGCAGGTAGAGCCGGGTCGCTTCCTCGTCAGCTTTGCCGGCAACAGCGTCACGTCGCGCGATACGGTCGAGCGTTACCTGTTCTTCCGCGCCGCCGAGCTGACGTTGCAGAATGGCTACGACTATTACCTGATGGCCGACCGCGACACCAACCTTCAGTCGCGGACCTACTCGACGCCGGGGATCGGTGGCGGGTTCGGCTATGGCGGCTTCGGCGGCTATTGGGGGCCGTCGTGGCGCTATTACGGCCGCGGCTTCGGCTGGCGCAACTGGAGCCCCTATGGCGGCTTCGGTGGTGGTTTCGGCGGCGGCTATGGCGGTTTCGGCGGTGGCCCATGGGGCAACGACTTCGATATCCGTACGATCGATCGCTATGAGGCAACGGCCGAGATCGTGATGCGCAAGGGCCCGATCCCGCGCGACAACATTCGGGCGTTTGACGCACGCAAGGTGGTCGACAGCATCGGACCGAGTGTCGTGCTGCCGAAGTAAGCGTTACCTTCGAGACGGTAAAAAGGCCGGACTACCCCAGGGTAGTCCGGCCTTTTTCATGGCGCTGCTCCCTCTCCCCTGCGGGGAGGGGGCCCGGGTGAGGGGCTGTTGCAGAGGGTAACGCTCGCGGTGCCCCTCACCCAACCCTCTCCCCGAAGGGGAGAGGGCTTTTAAGAAGCCGCCTTCGCCAGCCCCTTCGACAGCTGCAACGCCCCATGCAGCCGCGCCTTCGGATCGCCCCAGGCCCGCTGCAGCACCAGCTTGCTGTCTGGCCGCAACCGCGCGACGCCGTTCAAGCGCTCGACATACGCCAGCAGCTTGTCGATGTTCGGCGGCTTGTCGTCGTGGAACGACACCAGCACGCCCTTCGGCCCGACGTCGATCTTCGATACGCACGCGCGCTTGGCGTTCAGCTTGATCTCGATGACCTTGATCAGATTCTCGGTCGCATCCGGCAGCGGGCCGAAGCGATCGATCATCTCGGCCGCGAACGCCTCGATCTCCTGGCCCTCGTCGAGATCGTTGAGGCGACGATACAGCCCCATCCGCAGGTCGAGATCGGGTACGTAGTCCTCGGGGATGAGGATCGGCGCGTCGACCGTGATCTGCGGTGAGAAATCGCGCGGCCGCGACGAGGTCATGCCGCCGGCCTTGGCATCCATGATCGCCTCTTCCAGCATCGCCTGGTAGAGTTCGAACCCGACTTCCTTGATGTGCCCGGTCTGCTCGTCGCCAAGCATGTTGCCCGCGCCGCGGATATCGAGATCGTGGCTTGCCAGCTGGAAGCCGGCGCCCAGTGAGTCGAGATCGGACAGCACCTTGAGGCGCTTTTCTGCGGTAACGGTCATCTGCCGCTCGGGTGGCGTCACGAGATACGCATACGCCCGCGTCTTCGATCGGCCGACACGCCCACGCAGCTGATACAATTGCGCGAGACCGAAGCGGTCGGCGCGGTGGACGATCATCGTGTTGGCGGACGCGATGTCGATCCCGCTCTCGATGATCGTGGTCGAGACGAGCACTTCGAACTTTTTGTCGTAGAACGCCGACATGCGCTCCTCGACCTCGGTCGGCGACATCTGGCCGTGCGCCACGACGAAGCGGATTTCGGGTACCTGCTCGCGCAGGAAGTCCTCGATCTCGGGCAGGTCCGCGACGCGCGGCGTGACGACGAAGCTTTGCCCGCCACGATAATGCTCGCGCAGCAACGCCTCGCGCAGCACGACCGGATCGAACGGCATGATGTACGTCCGCACCGCAAGGCGATCGACCGGCGGGGTCTGGATCACCGACAGCTCGCGGATGCCCGACATCGCCATCTGCAGCGTGCGCGGGATCGGCGTCGCGGTCAGCGTTAGCATGTGGACGTCCGCCCGCAGCGCCTTCAGCCGCTCCTTGTGCGTCACGCCGAAGCGCTGCTCCTCGTCGACCACCACCAGCCCGAGCCGCTTGAAGTCGATATTCTTCGCCAGCAGCGCGTGGGTGCCGATGACGACGTCGATCGTGCCGTTCGCCAGCCCTTCCTTGGTCGCCTTCGCCTCACTCGCGGTGACTAGGCGCGACAACCGGCCCATGTTCATCGGGAAGCCTTCGAAGCGGGCGACGAAGTTGTTGTAGTGCTGGCGCGCGAGCAACGTCGTCGGGCAGACGATCGCGACCTGCTTGCCGCCCATCGCCGCGATGAATGCGGCGCGCAGCGCGACCTCGGTCTTGCCGAAGCCGACGTCGCCGACCACCAGTCGGTCCATCGGTTTGCCCGCGGCGAGATCGCCGAGCACGTCCTCGATCGCGCGGTCCTGATCCTCGGTTTCCTCGTACGGGAAGCGATCGACGAAGCTCGGATAGCCGCTCGCATCGGGTTCGAGCACGTCGCCCGGATGCAGCGCGCGTTCGGCGGCGGTCGCGATCAGTTCGCCGGCGATCTCGCGGATCCGCTCCTTCATCTTCGATTTCCGGCGCTGCCAGCCTTCGCCGCCGAGACGGTCGAGCGTCGCGCCTTCCTCGGACGAGCCGTAGCGCGAGAGGACGTCGATATTCTCGACCGGCACGTACAATTTGTCGCCGCCGGCATAGCTCAGCGCGACGCAGTCGTGCGGGCTCTGGCCAACCGGGATCGAGGTCAGGCCCTCGTACCGCCCGATGCCGTGCTCGGTGTGGACGACGAGGTCGCCCGGCGTCAGCGTGGCCAGTTCGGCTAGGAACGCGTCGGCGGACTTCTTGCGCTTCTTGCGGTGGACGAGGCGGTCACCGAGCATGTCCTGCTCGGTGAGGACCGCGATCCCCGGCGCCGTGAAGCCGTGGTCGAGCGGCAGGACGATCAGCGCGACGCCGAAGCTGCGCGCGGTGTCGGCGATGCCGAGCGCCTCCTGCCAAGTCTCGGCGTGCTTGCCGCCTTTCATGCCGTGGTCGGCGAGCAGGCTCCCCAGGCGTTCGCGTGCGCCGATCGAGTAGCTGGCGAGGATCGGTTTCCGGCCCTGCTTGCGCAATTTCTCGACATGATCCGCGACGGCTTCGTAGATGTTCGTCTGCGCCGCGCGCTCTGGGCCGAAATCGCGCGGGCCGTCGACGTCGAAGTCGAGCACCGTGTCGCTCGGCGGTTCGTGGAACGGCGAGGTGATGTGCGCGGCGAACGCCTCGACGCCGCCGGACCATTCCTGCGCATCGAGATACAGCGCCTTGGCAGGCATCGGGCGGTAGCTGCCGGGCTGGGCCGCCTCGGCGCGCTTGCGGTTCTCGTAATAGTCGGCGATCGATTCGAGCCGGCTTTCGACCGCCGCGGCGACGCCGTTGTCGCGGACCACCACGTCGTCGGCGCCGAGATGGTCGAACAACGTCGCCATCTTCTCCTCGAACAGCGGCAGCCAATGCTCCATGCCCGCGATGCGGCGGCCTTCGGAGATCGCCTGGTACATCGGGTCGCCGGTCGCGGTCGCGCCGAACGCGTCGCGGTAGCGCGTACGGAAGCGCTTGATCGAGTCCTCGTCGAGCAGTGCTTCGGAGGCGGGGAGCAGGACGAAGCCGTCGATCCGGCCGGTCGTGCGCTGGTCGGCGGCGTCGAACGTGCGGACGCTCTCGATCTCGTCGCCGAAGAAGTCGAGGCGCAGTGCATGATCTTCGCCGGACGGGTAGAGATCGACGATCCCGCCGCGCACCGCATACTCGCCCTGGTCGTGGACGGTGTCGGTGCGGACATAGCCGTTCGCCTGGAGCAACATGGCGAGTTTGTCGCGGCCGATCCGTTCGCCGGGCGCCAGACGCGCGACGAGCTGGCGGATGCGGAACGGCGTGAGGACGCGCTGCGTCGCGGCGTTCGCGGTGGTCAGCAGGAGCTGCGGACCCTTGGGTTTGCCTTGCAGGCGTTGGAGCGCGGCGACACGCTCGGCCATGATGCGTAGCGTCGGCGAGGCGCGGTCGTAGGGGAGGCAGTCCCAGGCGGGGAAACTCAGCACTTCGAGATCGGGCGCGAAATACGCCGCGGTCGAGGCAACCGCTCGCATCGCCGCGTCGTCCGGCGCGATGAACACCGCGCGCGTCTTCGCGGCGCGCGCGAGATCGGCGAGCAGCGACGGCTGGAAGCCGGACGGCACGCCGGACAGGATCAGCGGGCTAGTCGCGGAAAGGATCGTCTTGAGGTCTGGCATTGTTTTCCTAAAGCCCTCTCCCCGCTGGGGAGAGGGTTGGGTGAGGGGCTGTTCCGGGCACTGCACTGCTTGGCTGCCCCTCACCCCGACCCTCTCCCCGAAGGGGAGAGGGAGGTACTTACTTCACGACCGTCACGTAGTTGATGTCGCGCATCGCCTGCATCATCGGCCCGTCCCATTCGGGTGGGCAGACGATCGAGCCGATCGCCCAGCCCATGATGTCGACGTCCTGTTCCTCCAGCAGCGCCTCGAACCAGTCGAGCTCTTCCGGCGTCCAGGTCCGGCCATAGGTCGCGAAGAAGCCACCGATCATCATGTCGGCCTCGCGCGTGCCGCGGTGCGAGCTGCGGAAGCCTAGGCGCTTGAGGCGGGTCTCGTGGTCCATCGTATCTCCAACGCGGATAGGCCAGCGACCGCTGGCGGCGGGCGTCGGCTAGGCTATAGAGGCCAGATAGTCATGCGACCCGAAATCCTCAATCCGCTGTTCGCCGAAACCCTCGTCCTGAAAGGGGTAGGGCCCGCGCTCGCCAAGCCGCTCGACCGGCTAGGGCTCGCTCGCGTCGTTGATGTCGCCTTCCATCTGCCGACCGGCTACGTCGATCGCTTGCCGCGCACCGAGCTGATGTCGAGCGATGCCGGGCGAATCATCACGATCACGCTGACTCCGCGCGACTACAGGATCAGTGCGGGGCGGGGGCCTACGCGGGTGCAGGCGACCGACGAGCTTGGCAATTACGTCAGCCTGGTCTTCTTCGGCGGGAGTTCCGGGTGGGCGAAGAAGCTGCTGCCGATCGGCGAGGCCAAGCGGATTTCGGGGCGGCTCGACGAATACGGCCAGGAATTGCAGATCGTCCATCCCGACATCGTCGAACCCGACGAGGAGTTGCGCGAGCGCGAACCGATCTATCCGCTGTCGGAAGGCCTCACGTCGCGGCGACTGGCGGCGCTGACCGCGCAGGCGGTCGCGCGCGCGCCGGACCTGCCCGAGTGGATCGAGCCGGGCCTGAAGGCGAAACGCGAATGGCCGGGCTGGCACGAATCGCTGGAGCGCATCCACGCCGACCCGTCGGACGCAAAGGCGCGCGAACGGCTCGCCTATGACGAGGTGTTCGCGAACCAGCTCGCGATGACGATCGTCCGCGCGGATACCCGCAAGCGCCGGGGGCGTGCGTTGCAGGGCGACGGCCGGCTGCGCGATATGCTGAAGCTGCCGTACACGCTGACCGGCGCGCAATCGCGGACTGTCGGCGAGATCGAGGGCGATTTGGCGCAGACCGCGCCGATGCTCCGGCTGCTGCAAGGCGATGTGGGCTCGGGCAAGACGCTGGTCGCGGCGATGGCGATGCTGATCGCGGTCGAGGCGGGCGCGCAGGCGGCGATGCTCGCGCCGACCGAGATCCTCGCGCGCCAGCATTACGAGACGCTGAGAAAGACACTTGCCGGGCTCCCTATCGAGATCGGCGTGCTCACCGGCCGCGACAAGGGGCGCGTGCGCGAGGCGACACTGATGGCGCTGGCGAGTGGCGAGATCGACATCCTCGTCGGCACGCACGCGATCTTCCAGGATGCGGTCGGGTACAAGGACCTGGGGCTCGTCGTGGTGGACGAGCAGCACCGCTTCGGCGTCGCGCAACGCATGACGTTGCAGGCCAAGGGTGTCGCGCCGCCGCATCTGCTCGCGATGACCGCGACGCCGATCCCGCGCACGCTGACGCTCGCGCAATACGGCGAAATGGATATCAGCCGCCTCGACGAGATGCCGCCGGGCCGCCAGCCGATCGAAACGCGCGTGATCTCGGAGGACCGGCTCGACGACGTGGTCAACGCACTCGGCCGGCATCTCGCGGATGGCGGGCAGGCATACTGGGTGTGCCCGCTGGTCGAGGAGAGCGAGAAGAGCGACCTCGCTGCCGCCGAAATGCGCGCGGAAACGTTGCGCGCCCGCTTCGGCGACAAGGTCGCGCTTGTCCACGGCCGCATGAAGCCGGCGGAGAAGGATGCGGTGATGGCGGAGTTCTCCGCCGCGCACACGTCGGTCCTCGTCGCGACGACGGTGATCGAGGTCGGCGTCGACGTCCCCAACGCCACGCTAATCGTGATCGAGCACGCCGACCGCTTCGGCCTCGCGCAACTCCACCAGCTCCGCGGACGGGTAGGGCGCGGCACCGGACGATCAATCTGCCTGCTGATGCGCGGATCGTCGCTGAGCGAGACGTCGCGCGCGCGCCTTGCGCTGATGCGCGAGACCAACGACGGCTTCCGCATCGCCGAGGAGGATCTTCGCCTTCGCGGCGCGGGCGAACTGCTCGGTACCAAGCAGTCGGGCGAAATGGCGTTCCGTCTGGCAACGCCGGATATGATGGCCGACTTGCTGCAATGCGCGCACGACGACGCGCGCCTGCTGATCGATCGCGATGGCGGACTGGAGGGGCCGCGAGGTCAGGCGGCGAGGACAGCCCTATACCTGTTCGATCGCGATGCAGGCGTGGCGCTGCTTCGCTCCGGCTGAGCCGTCAGCTGTTGCGGATCATCACCGTGAGCATGGTGTAATATTCGGCGAGCGGGATCGTCCGTTCGAGCTCGCAGCCGATCCGACCGCCGAGCGACCAGCGTACGACCGCGTCGACATAGCCGAAAATCGGCAAGCGAATCCGCAATCGATCGCCCGCGGCCGGATCGCCGTCGCACCGTGCCATCAGGCCGTTGGCGGACATGTTGACCAACACTAGCTTCACCATGCGATCGTCGCCATCAAGCGCATGCGTGCGGTGCATCACTTCGTCGCGCGGCTCGCCGCGCGCATCGCGAACGGCCATTGCATAACGTGGCATCGATCGCTCCCCTGGAATAACCATCCCGCCTGTGTACGGCGTGCGGCGTGAACCCGATACGAACGGTGATGCTTAACGCGACGTTCTTCGAAACGAGAATGCCTCTATTACGAGGGGGTTAGCATCCCATGTCGTTTTTTGCCGAGGCTGAGCCGGACGGGCGACGCGACGTCGATGCTCGTGGTCGGCTCGCGGACGGCCTCGCCATCGACACGCACCGCGCCCTCGGCGATCTTCCGGCGGGCCTCGCCGTTGGAGGCGACGAAGCCTAGTCCGACCAGCGCCTCGACGACACCGATCGAGCCACCGGAAACGGCGTAGCTCGGCAGCGAGTCGCCAGAAGCGCCCTCCTCGAACGTCTTCCGCGCAGTCTCGGCGGCCTGTTCGGCAGCATCGCGACCGCGGCACATCGCGGTCGCCTCGTTGGCGAGAACAATCTTGGCGGCATTGATCTCCGCGCCTTCGAGCGCTTCGAGACGCGCGATCTCGTCGAGCGGGAGGTCGGTGAATAGCTTCAGGAAGCGGCCGACGTCGCGGTCGTCGGTGTTGCGCCAGAACTGCCAGTAATCGAAGTGCGGCAACTGGTCCTCGTGCAGCCAGACCGCGCCGGACATCGTCTTGCCCATCTTGCCGCCATCCGCGGTCGTGATGAGCGGGGTGGTCACGCCGTAGACCTCGGTCGAATCCATGCGACGCGCAAGTTCGATGCCGTTGACGATGTTGCCCCACTGGTCCGAGCCGCCCATCTGCAACCGGCATTCGGCGCGGCGCGATAGTTCGAGGAAGTCGTACGCCTGGAGGATCATGTAGTTGAATTCGAGGAAGCTCAGCGACTGTTCGCGGTCGAGGCGGAGCTTGACCGAGTCGAAGGCGAGCATCCGGTTGACCGAGAAGTGCTGGCCGACATCGCGCAGGAACGGGATGTATTCGAGCGCATCGAGCCACTCCGCATTGTCGAGCATGATCGCGTCGGTCGGACCATCCCCGAACGTCAGGAAGCGCTCGAAGATGCGACGGATCGACGCGACGTTGGCCTTGATCCCGTCCTCGCCTAGCAGCTTCCGCGCTTCGTCTTTGAAGCTCGGGTCGCCGATCTTGCCGGTGCCGCCGCCCATCAGGACGATCGGCTTGTGGCCGGTTTGCTGAAGCCGGCGGAGCAGCATGATCTGGACTAGGCTGCCGACGTGGAGCGACGGCGCGGTCGGATCGAAGCCGATATAGCCGGGTACCACCTGTTTGCCGGCGAGCGCATCGAGCGCGGCGGCATCGGTCATCTGGTGGACATAGCCGCGCGAGGTCAGCGTGGTGAGCAGGTCGGACTGGTAGGTCATGGTGCGTCTCGTTCCCCTTCCGCTTGCGGGAGGGGTTAGGGGAGGGGCCTGCTTGCCCCCATGCCCTCCCCCGACCCCTCCCGCAAGCGGGAGGACGGGGGTGCGCCCCTTGCGCAGTTCGAAGTGCAGTTCTGGGCGATCGGCAAACCCGGTGTCGCCCGACAGCGCGATCGTCTGGCCACGCTTCACGCTCTGGCCGCGTTGCACGAGCAGCTTGGACGCGTGGCCATAGACGCTCGTCCAGCCGCCGCCGTGCTTAATGATGACCAGCCCGCCCAGCGCAGCAATGCCGTCGCCGACATAGGCGACGACGCCGTCCGCGGCCGCATGGATCGGCGTCGAGACCGGTACGGCGATCTTGATGCCGTCGTTGCGTTCGCCGCTGGCGCCGTGGCCGAAGCGTTTCACGACCTTGCCGTCGACCGGCCAGAGGAACCCGCCGCTTGCGAGTCGCGCCGGCGCGGTGACGACGGCGTTCGAGGGCAGCACGCGGCGCGGTGTCGCGATCGGTCTTGCCGGCGCCTGGTTGCTGGCGAGGGCGGGTTCACCGCCGGTCAGGATGTCGTCGATGTCGAGCGTGAACGCCTGCGCCCGTTCGGAGGCGCTCGCGGTGCCGCCGCTCGGCTCGCCGGGAATCTGGATCCGCTGGTCGGCGCGCAGCACGTAGGGCTCGACGAGCGCGTTGGCAGCCACGATCCGCGACCATTCGACGCCGTACGCGCGGGCGATCGCGATGCCCGTCTCGCCGCGTCGGACCTGGTGATAGCGGCCGCCGGGAATCTGCAACCGCTGGCCGGCTTGGATCGAATAGGGCGATTCGAGGTCGTTCGCGCGCGCGATCGCTTCGAGGCTCGCACCGCTGCGATCGACCACGCGGCTTAACGTATCGCCGGGGCGGACCACATAGGTCGTGTCAGGGATCGTCTTCGCATCCGCGCTGACCGGCCGCGCCTCCCAGGCGGGGCGCGGGGCGGGCAGGGTGGTGACCTCGCCCATGTCACGTCCGGGGATGTCCTGCGGCTGCCGGTCGTCACGCGGCGTATCCTCCCGCGGCGAATCGTCACGGGGACGCGGCGGATCGTCGCGGCGGGGCGGCGGATCGCGGTACGGACGCCGTGGCGGATTACCGTAGCCGGCGGGGTGATCGACGTGCGGAATGCACGCGGTCAGCGCGAGCGTCGCCAGCGTAACCAGGACGCCCGCACGCCGCATCAACGATAGGCCTGCGTCAGCATGTCCATCGACTCGAAATGGGTCAGGTCGAGATGCAGCGGCGTGACCGAGACGTACCCCGCCGCGGTCGCTTCAAGGTCGGTCGAGGGCGCCGGCGTCTCGACGGTTCGGCCAAGCGCGAACCAGTGATATTCGTAGCCGCGCGGATCGGTGTTGCTGACGATCTGCAATCGGCCATAGTCGCGGAAACCCTGGCCGACGACGCGCACGCCCTTCACCGCATCGGCGGGGCCGGCGGGAAAGTTGATGTTGACCAGCGTGCGCGGGGCCAACGGTGCGTCGACCAGTGGCCGCAACACGCGTTCGCCCCAAGCCGCGGCGGCCTCGAACGGGACGCTGTCGCCCATGCCCTCGCGGCTGTAGATCTGGCTCAGCGCAATCGACCGGATGCCGCCCAACGCGCCCTCCATCGCTGCCGAGACGGTGCCCGAATAGGTCACGTCCTCAGCCAGGTTCGCGCCCCGGTTGACGCCCGACAGGATCAGGTCGGGCGGGCAATCCTTCATGATCTTGGCAAGCGCCATCATCACCGCATCGGTCGGCGTGCCCGCGACGGCATACCGCTTCTCGCCGTGTTTCCGCACGCGGATCGGCCGCGACAGCGTCAGCGAATGCCCGGCGCCCGACTGTTCCTCGGCGGGTGCGACCACCCAGATATCGTCGGACAAGGTCCGGGCGATCGTCTCAAGCACCTTCAGGCCGGGCGCGTGATAACCATCGTCGTTTGTCAGCAGGATCCGCATCAGCGCTTAGGCTCCAGGACGGTCAGCCCGCCGAGATACGGCTGGAGCACCGTCGGCACCGCGACCGAGCCATCTTCCTGCTGATAATTCTCCAGCACCGCGACGAGCGTCCGCCCGACCGCGAGCGCAGAGCCGTTGAGCGTGTGGACGAATCGCGTGCCCTTCTCGCCCTCGGGCCGATAGCGCGCGTTCATCCGCCGCGCCTGGAAATCGGTGCAGGTCGAGACGCTGCTGATCTCGCGATAGCGCGCCTGGCCCGGCAGCCAGACTTCGAGATCGTAGGTGCGTGCCGCGGTGAAGCCCATATCGCCGGTGCATAGGAGCATCCGCCTGAACGGTAGCTGCAACGCGTCGAGCACGCCCTCCGCGCACGCCGTCATGCGCTCATGCTCGGCCTCGGACATGTCGGGGGTAACGATCGAGACCATCTCGACCTTGTCGAACTGATGCTGGCGGATATAGCCGCGCGTATCGCGACCCGCAGCGCCTGCCTCGGAACGAAAGCACGGCGTCAGCGCGGTGAAGCGCAGTGGAAGTTCGGCTTCGCTCAGAATCTGTTCGCGAACTATGTTGGTGAGGCTCACCTCCGCGGTCGGGATCAGCCAGCGGCCGTCGGTGGTCCGGAACAAGTCTTCCGAGAATTTTGGCAACTGGCCGGTGCCGAACACGGCCTCGTCACGGACCAGCAACGGCGGAGAGACCTGCTCGAAGCCAGCCTCGGCGACATGATCGAGCATGAACTGGCCGAGCGCGCGTTGCAGCTTGGCGGCAGGCCCGCGGACCAACGTGAAGCGCGCCCCGGACATCGCCGCACCGGTCTCGAAGTCGAGGCCGATCGCAGGACCGATCGCGTCATGCTCGCGCGCCGCGAAGGCGAACGTCGTTGGCGTGCCACGCGTGTGGACGAGCGCGTTGTCGTCCTCACCGCCGCCCTCGGGCACGTCGGTCGCGGGAAGGTTGGGGATCGCGGCAAGCATGGCTTGGAGTTCGCTACCAAGCCGCGCTTCGTCGGCTTCCAGCGCGGGCAGCGCCTCCTTCAGGCTCGCGACTTCAGCCATCAAAGCCTGCGCCTTGGCCTCGTCCTTCTGTGCCTTGGCTTGGCCGATCGCCTTCGAGAGTTCGTTGCGGCGGGTCTGCGCGCTCTGCGAGTCCGCGATCGTCGCGCGGCGCTGCTCGTCGAGCGTCACCAGCGAGGCGGACTGCGGTGCGACACCCCGCTTGGCGAGGGCGGCGTCGAAGGCGGCGGGATCGTCGCGGATCAGGCGTATGTCGTGCATGGCCGGGCTATGCCGACCGGCGGGGGCGTACGCAAGGCGGCGCAACCTCCCCGGTACGCGGCGCGTTCACCCCGCATACGCATAGCGAAAAGGAGAGACACGCATGCATCTTCCCCACAACTCCGTCGTGCTCGTCGCGGACGGCCGGAAAATGCTGTTCCTGCGCAACGAGGGGGACGCCGAGTTCCCCAATCTCGTCGTCGAGAAAGCGCAGGAGCAGGACAATCCGGCGACGCGTGACCAGGCAACGGATTCAGCAGGCCGCGCCTCGTCGCCACAGGGCGGTGTGCAGAGTTCGGTCGAGCCGACCGACTTCCACCAGATCGAGGAAGACCGCTTTGCCGCCGACGCCGCGGAATTCCTCAAGACCGGCGCGCTGAAGAACAAGTATGACTCGTTGATCGTGATCGCACCGCCGAAGACGCTCGGCGAACTACGCAAGCATTACCACAAGGAAGTCACCAGCCGCCTTAAGGGCGAACTCGACAAGGACCTGACCGGGCACCCGATCAAGGACATCGAGAAGGCCCTCATGAACGCCTGATCGACGGGTAAGAAAAAGGCCCCGTCGGAGGATCTCCGGCGGGGCCTTTTCTATGTGAAGTTTGAGCGCTTAAGCTGCAACTGCCTTCGTTTTGGCGAAACGCTTGCGCGCGACGAGCGCCGCCGCTGCCGCACCGAACAGCAACACCATCGGCGGAGCGGGAACGGGTGCCGGCGGACCACCGCTCGACCCCGTGCTGCCGCTCGAACTTGCGCTGCTCGCGCTCGACGCGCTGCTGGCACTGCTGGCGCTCGATCCGCTGGCGGACGAACCGCTGCTACCCGACGATGCGGAACTGCCGGACGATCCGTTCGAGCTCCAGCCGCCGGTCGAGTTCCAGCCGCCGCTCGATCCCCAACCCTTGCTGCTCGACCCATACCCCGACGAACTACCGCTGCTGGCCGAGGACGCGGAGGAGGCGGACGACGCCGACGATGCGCTGCTGGTCGAGGACGACACATCGCCGCTCGATCCGCCCGAGGCCGAAGAGACGTTGCCGCTCGAGCCTCCCGATGCGGACGAAACATTGCCGCTTGAGCCACCGGTCGACGAGGTGCTGGAAATGGTCGCGCCACCCGTGCTGGTCGACGACCCGCCGCTCGATGTCGAAGACGCGCCGCTTGAGGTCGACGACCCGCCGCTCGATGTCGAAGACCCGCCGCTGCTGGTCGACGATCCACCGGTCGAAGTCGATCCGCCGCTCGACGTCGAGGAGATGACGATGCTCCCGCTCGATCCGCCGCTGCCACCGAAGCCGCCGCCAAAGCCACCACCGAACCCGCCGCCGAATCCGCCGGGCGTACCGAAGAACCCGCCGCTGCCGCCAACCGCTATCGGGTCCGGACCCGCGCCGCCGCCGCCAATGTAACCGGTGCCGACCGGAACCGGGACGGGCGCTGCGTTCGCGACCGTTACAACGGTTGGCGCGCACGTCTGGCGAGTCGTGGTGACCACGCGGCGGACGCGCGGCCGGGTCACGGCGGCGATCTGTGGCCGCGCGACTCGCTTGACGAGGACTCGCTTGGTATTGGCGGTTCGCTGCGGGCGCTCGGCAATATGCACCGCGCCGCCGCCGATCAAAGCGCCACCGCACGCGCACGCGCACAATTTCGCCAGGGCCATCCTCACCGACATATCGTCACTCTTTCGTTGCCGGCACCCTCGTGTTGCCGGATCCCCGTACGCAGTATTCGGAACTGCTATCCGACTAACTGCAAAACAAAGCGTTAAGCGCAAGTGGCTTAACCACATTCCGGATGGTTAAACGAGGATTTACTTATGCGGAAACCAGTGCGTCATCGTTAACGTGCCGCGCTGGGACAAAGTATAGCCCAGGCATGCCGCGAACCCGTCCCGTGCCGAAAAACGCTGACGCGACATCCGCAATCCGGGCGCCGCAATAAAATGTCGGTTTCGGGGCAGAATGCGCAAGCGCTGTCGCTTGTGGTCCCATGTCCGTGAGACTATAGGCGCTTTCACCATTTGGGGGCGGTCCTTGGAAATCAGCGAGGCTGATGCGACGGGGCCAGAGGGAGAGTGGTATGGCGACCGTAATGAATCGTGTGGACGATACCGGGAATTCCAGTCGAGAGGCCGCCAACGACAGCGGTGAGGATGGTTATCGTCCAGACGCGGACGAGCCGTTCATGAGCTTGAAGCAGCAGGCGTATTTTCGCCGCAAGCTTCAGGAATGGAAGGAATCGATCCTTCGGGAGTCGCAGGAAACGCTTTCGCAATTGCAGGTCGATTCGCTGCGTGAGGCGGATCTCACCGATCGTGCGTCGAGCGAAACCGACTGGTCGATCGAACTTCGCACGCGCGACCGTCAGCGCAAACTCGTCTCCAAGATCGAAGCCGCGATCCGGCGGATCGACGAAGGCGAATATGGCTATTGCGAAGTCACCGGCGAGCCTATCAGCCTGGCGCGGCTTGAGGCACGACCGATCGCGACGATGACGGTCGAGGCGCAGGAACGGCACGAGCGTAACGAGAAGGTGTCGCGCGAGGATTGATCGCGCCCACCGACGGGGAAGAGAAAGCTGTGTTCGATCATGGTAAAATCGGTCGCGGCATGAGCATCGACACCGGGTCGCCCGGCGGCAACGAGAACCGCCGACAGCGTGAGCGGGACAGCTTGCTGCTGGTCGCGCAGGTGCGGATCGGCGACGAGACGACTGCCCGCGAGGCGCGGGTCCGCAATCTGTCCGAGACGGGTTTGATGGCCGAGCTCGCCAAGGTCGTCGATGTCGGTACGCCGGTCACGGTAACGCTGCGCGGGATCGGCGAAGTTGCGGGCACGGTTGCGTGGTGCACCGAGGGGCGGATGGGCATATCGCTCGACTCGCCGATCGATCCGCTGCTCGTGCGCAAATCTCCCGGTGGGACCAAGCCCTTGTCGCCGTCCTATACCGTCAAGGCGTCGGACAGCGCGTACGCCTTGCGCAATCCGAAGCCACTGTAACTCCGGCAAGTGGCTCCCCGGATTTACCCGGGGAGCAGTATCGGCGACCGTTATACGCTGACGATCTCTTCCTTCAGTCGCAGCTTCTGCTTCTTCAGGCTCGCCAACAGGTTCGCGTCGGGTAGCGGACGGTGCGTTTCGTCGGCGATCCGCTGCTCCAGCACGGCATGCTTGGTTTCCAGGGCTGTCTGATGAGTCGTCTGCACGGTGGGATGCCTCCTGCATTCGGGTTGGGGAACTGAGTAAACCACTCCGTCATCGAAATGTCTTCATCGGAAACGAGCCAAATCGATTGGTCGAACGATTTGGCGCGACGGACCGAACGTGCGCGGCGAGGTCGCAATTCGTCGTGAAGTACGTTTTCGACCTCGGTCCGCCTTGCAGGGACGGTTTCGCACTCGCGCACTGCGCTGCGTTTGCTAAGGGCACCGGATACGACGGCAGCCATCGGGGGACGAGTGGACGACGCGCAGACCAGAGTTCGACTTGATTCATTGCGGATCGAGCATCGCGATCTCGACGACGCGATCGCCGCCCTCGCGCTGGCGTCGACGCCCGATCAGTTGCAGATGGCGCGGCTTAAGAAGCGCAAATTGCGGCTTCGGGACGAAATTGCCTCGCTGGAAGACCTGCTGATCCCGGATATTATCGCGTGATTGCAACGTCCTAAACTGGAACGCGCACGTACTGGCGCATTTTGGGACAGGTGATGGTTAGCGTGTCGTTAACCTCTCTGGATGACGTCTGGTCGGTGTGCCATTTGTCCAATCGATGACCCACGCCGGATATGAATCGCGGATGCAGCGCCGCCTGATCGACGCTTTGTATAGCGAAGCGATGCTACTGGCCGACGAGGCGCGGACCTATTTCGACGAAGCCGGCCGGGTCGAACGTGAAGCGCTCGATCCGCTGATCCGGGTCAGTTTCAGCTGCGAATCGCTCAAGGTGACGACGCGGCTGATGCACGTCATCGCGTGGCTGCTGACGCAACGCGCGGTCCAGGCGGGGGAGCTACGGCCCCGGGACGCGCTCGATCCCTCGCGGCGGCTGGGCGATGCGCCGGTCACTGACGCCGCGCTGCTCGCGATGCTGCCGACGCGGGCGCGTGAGATGATCGGGGCGAGCACCGATCTGCATCGGCGCGTGGCCCTGATGGATGAGGCGCAGGATATGCCGGAAGTGATCGTGAGTCCGGTTCGGTCGATGCAGAAGCGGATCGCCAACGCGTTCTAGAGCGCTGAGTTTGACTCGGCAGCAGGGCGGCCCGCTGGGCGGTGAGCGCTTACATCATCACGGAGAGTTTGGGTTCGGGGAGGGGGCAAACTCACCCCGTAAAATCGGCAATGGTCGGGGCGATAGGATTCGAACCTACGACCCCTGGACCCCGAGACCAGTGCGCTACCAGACTGCGCCACGCCCCGACAACATTGCCGGTGAGCGCCCTAGCCGCGACATCCCGAACGTTCAAGACAATTATGGAGTGTGTCCGCGATCTATCGCGCACGCGGTGTCGCTGCTAGGAGCGCGCCATGACTCCGCTCGACCGCATCCGCAATTTTTCCATCATCGCCCATATCGACCATGGCAAGTCGACGCTCGCCGACCGGCTGATCCAGGAAACTGGTGGCCTGACCGCGCGCGAAATGTCCGAGCAGGTGCTCGACAACATGGACATCGAGAAGGAGCGCGGGATCACGATCAAGGCGCAGACCGTGCGCCTTGCGTATCACGCGAAGGACGGCCTCGACTACGTCCTCAACCTGATGGACACGCCGGGCCATGTCGACTTTGCCTATGAAGTGAGCCGCAGCCTCGCCGCGTGCGAAGGCGCGCTGCTGGTGGTCGATGCCGCGCAGGGCGTCGAGGCGCAGACGCTCGCCAACGTCTACCAGTCGATCGAGCATGACCACGAGATCGTGCCGGTGATCAACAAGATCGATTTGCCCGCCGCCGAACCCGAGAAGGTGCGCAAGGAAATCGAGGACGTGATCGGCATCGACGCGTCCGAGGCGGTGCTGGCGTCGGCCAAGTCGGGGATCGGCATCGTCGAGATCCTCGAGGCGATCGTCACCAAGATCCCGCCACCCAGCGGCGACCCGGAGGCGCCGCTGAAGGCGATGCTGGTCGACAGCTGGTACGATCCGTATCTCGGCGTCGTCATCCTCGTCCGCGTGATCGACGGCGTCCTGAAAAAGGGTCAGCAGATCAAGTTCATGCAGACGGGGACGATGCATCTGGTCGACCGGGTCGGCTGTTTCCGTCCGAAGATCGAGCAGCTGACCGAGCTCGGCACCGGCGAAATGGGCTTCATCACCGCGCAGATCAAAGAGGTCGCGCAGACGCGCGTCGGCGACACGATCACCGATGCTAAGCGGCCTGCGCTGGAAGCGCTCGCGGGCTTCAAGGAAGTCCAGCCAGTCGTGTTCTGCGGGATGTTCCCGGTCGATGCCGCCGAGTTCGAGAAGCTGCGCGAGAGCATTTCGAAGCTGCGGTTGAACGATGCGAGCTTCTCGTTCGAGATGGAAACGTCGGCGGCACTCGGCTTCGGCTTCCGCTGCGGGTTCCTCGGGCTGCTCCATCTGGAGATCATCCAGGAGCGGCTTACGCGCGAATACGATCTCGACCTCATCACCACCGCACCGTCGGTCGTGTACGAGATTGAGCTGACTCACCCCGATCCGTCCGGTACGACGCATATCGAGCTGCACAACCCCGCCGACATGCCCGAGCCGAACAAGATCGCGACGATCAGCGAGCCGTGGATCGAGGCGACGATCTACGTCCCCGACGAGTATCTCGGTAGCGTCCTCAAGCTCTGTCAGGACCGCCGCGGCATCCAGAAGAACCTGACTTATGTCGGCGGCCGCGCGCAGGCGACCTACGAGCTGCCGCTGAACGAGGTCGTGTTCGACTTTTACGATCGGCTGAAGTCGATGTCGAAGGGCTATGCGAGCTTCGATTATCACCAGATCGGCTACCGCGAGGGCGATCTCGTCAAGATGGGGATCCTCGTCAACGAGGAGCCGGTCGACGCGCTGAGCATGATCGTCCACCGCGGCACCGCCGAAGTGCGCGGCCGCGGCATGGTCGAGCGGCTCAAGGAACTGATCCCGCGCCATCTGTTCAAGATCCCGATCCAGGCAGCGATCGGCGGCAAGGTGATCGCGCGCGAGACGATCAGCGCGATGCGCAAGGACGTGACCGCCAAATGCTATGGCGGCGACGCGAGCCGCAAGAAGAAGCTTCTGGAGAAGCAGAAGAAGGGCAAACTGAAGATGCGCGAGTATGGCTCGGTCAGCATCCCGCAGGAGGCGTTCATCGCAGCGCTGAGGATGGGCGACGACGCGTAGGCGCCCAAGGCTAAGCGGCGCAGCGCTTTAGCTGAGGCTAGCGCCAAGCCGGACGGCGACCGGCCGAGCTCGTCCTCGGTCGTGTCGTCCGACGACGCGGCTTTGCCGCGGCGCGACCACGTTGCAATCCGTCGTGGCAGGCCTAAGCTCGCTAGATGACGCGAGTCTCATCCAAACCCCTGGAGTCGGGATCGCCGATCTCCGCGGAAGCCTATGATCGCTGGCTGCGCGGAAAGGTCGCACGATCTTTGGCGGACCCTCGTCCATTTATCGCCCACGAAGATGCTATTGCTGCCATGAGATTGGTTGTGTCGTCCATCGATCGGTCAGGCGGAGATCGCTGAAGCTGATCTGGCGCCCAAGGCGGTTAAGGATGCCACTACTATTCTAGAGTATATCGCCGATCGGAATCCGAGCGCTGCGTCACGCCTATCGACATTGATCGAGGCATGCGCCGATCGTCTTGCCGATCATCCGTTCATGTATCGGCCGGGCAGGGCTGACGGTACGCGCGAAGCTGTCGTGCATCCCAATTATCTTTTGATTTATCGTATCGTCTCGGACACGATCGAGGTCATCAACGTCGTACATGCGCGTCGCGATTACCCGTAATCTCCGTAACCAACTGTCATCATACCAACACAATCCCCGCCTAACCGCCCAACCGGGGAGTGAGCGTCGCGAGGCGTCGTCGGGCCGTCCGGGGAGGGCGGTGGATGGCGCGGAGCGACGTTGCGTATTGGGATGTGCGGCCGGTCGTCAGGGACGCCGCCGCACTATTGGGGAATATCATCTTGAAGATTTCGGTCGTTAAGTCGGCGTTGATGCTCGGCGTCGCGTTTGGTTCGGTTGTGGGTGGCTCGGCTGCGTTCGCACAGGCCGCGCCGGTCCAGGATCAGGTTCAGGCTGGGCAGGCCGCTCCCGAGGAAGGCTTGGACGACATCGTCGTCACCGCCGAGCGCCGTTCGGAAAACCTCCAGAAGGTGCCGCTCTCGGTCGGCGTCGCGTCGGGCGATGCACTGCGCGCCTACACCGCCGGCGGCGACGACACGCTGCTCGCGCTGTCGGGCCGCGTCCCCGGCCTGTACGTCGAATCGACGACCGGCCGTATCTTCCCGCGCTTCTACATCCGCGGCCTCGGCAACATCGATTTCTACCTCGGCGCGTCGCAGCCGGTCACGATCATCCAGGACGACGTGATCCTCGAGCATGTCGTGCTGAAGTCGAACCCGGTGTTCGACGTCCGCCAAGT
Organism: Sphingomonas sp. Leaf230; assembly: GCF_001421745.1. Classification (GTDB taxonomy): domain Bacteria; phylum Pseudomonadota; class Alphaproteobacteria; order Sphingomonadales; family Sphingomonadaceae; genus Sphingomonas. The sequence continues at coordinate 598,820 of NZ_LMKW01000001.1, forward strand.
CGAAGTCCTGCGCGGTCCGCAGGGCTCGCTGTTCGGCCGCAACACCACCGCCGGCATCATCAAGTTCGACACGAACAAGCCGACCAACGATTTCGAGAGCCGCGCCTCGGCCTCGGTCGGCAGCTATGGCAGCGTCAGCCTCGATGCGGGCGTCGGTGGTCCGTTGATCAAGGACCTCCTCTCGATCCGCCTGTCGACGCTGCTCCAGCACCGCTCGAATTATATCGACAACGCCTATGCCGGTGTAAGCCAGGACAGCACCGCGACGCCGCGCAAGGACGCCATGGGCGGCTTCGACGATCGCAACGTCCGCGTGCAGCTTGCGCTGACACCGGGCGAACGCTTCACCCTCGACCTGTCGGGCCACGCGCGCTGGTATGACGGCACCTCGACGTTGTTCCATCGCGGCGCGCTCAAGAAGGGTTCGAACGACGTCTCCGCCGAGCCGCGCAACACCGTGTCGCTCGACGAGGGTAACGACAACCCGCAGAGCTACAACACCTATGGCGGCTCGGCGCGTGCGTCGTATGACTTCGGTCCGGCCACGCTGACCTCGATCACCGCATACGAGACCACGTCCGGGTTCAGCCGCGGCGATACCGATGGTGGTGCGGGCGCGAACTTCCCGGTCCGCGGCGTCGCCAACGGCTTCGGTCAGTCGCAGGGCCAGATCCGCGATCTGGATCAATGGTCGCAGGAAGTGCGCGTTGCCGGCACCCCCGGTGGCCGCTTCAACTGGCAGCTCGGTGGCCTGTACTTCGACAACCGCGACATCACCGATTTCTACCAGCGGACGTTCTTCCTGACGACGGCGGCGCGCAATCCCAACAACTGGGTGCGGTTGCATGACGTCAACACCTCGTGGGCGGGCTTCGGCCAGGTCAGCTACGAGCTGATGGACAAGCTGACGGTGACGCTTGGCGGGCGCATCACCGAGGACAAGAAGCGTACGCAACTGCTGAAGACCGTTCAGAATGCGGCTGGCGTCAATCAGTATCCGACCAACTTCCGCCGCGACGTCACGCTGAAGTCGACCAAGCCGAGCTGGGATGCGAGCATCCTGTATCAGGCGAGCCCCGACATCAGCCTGTATTCGCGCGTCGCCCAGGGCTTCCGCGGACCAACGATCCAGGGTCGTTCGGCGGTGTTCAACTCCGACTTCTCGACCGCGAACTCGGAGACGATCCTGTCGTGGGAGACGGGGATCAAGACGCGCCTGCTCGACAATACGCTGACGCTCAACGCCACGGTGTTCGGCTACCGCGTCAACGATATCCAGCTGAACGGCAACGACGTCAACGGCAACGGCATCCTGTTCAACGGCAACAAGGCCGAGGCGTACGGCATGGAAGCCGAGGCCAATTGGAAGCCGGTACCGAACCTCACGCTGGGCGCCGGCCTTAGCCTGTTGCACAGCGCGATCCGCGACAAGACGACCGAGGTGCAGATCTGCGCGCTCAACAACCTCGTGGTCTGCACGCCCTCGGCGCCCGTCCGCGCGGTTCCCGGCGCTTTCGGGACGACGTACTTGGTCAAGATCGACGGCGAGCCGCTGCCGAATGCGCCGGAATACAATGTCGACCTCACCGCGCGCTACGATCAGCCGCTCGGCAACGGCGGTCGCGCGTTCATCGCGGGTGACTTCAACATCCAGGGGTACACGCAGTTCGTGCTCTACAAGACCAAGGAGTTCACCGCGAACGGAAACTTCGAGGGCGGCCTGAAGATCGGTTATGCCGCACCGGACGACGCCTATGAGTTGGCTGTGTTCGCCCGCAACATCACCGGCGAGAAGAACCTCAAGGGCGTGATCGAGAACTACATGGCGGCGGTATTCAACGAACCGCGGATCATCGGCGTCTCGCTCAGCGGCAAGTTCCGCTGATCGGGTAGGGTGCCATCAATCCTCCCCCGCAAGGGGGAGGTGGCTCGCACTTGCCAGACGGAGGGGGAGGTAAGGGAAACCGCTGTTGTGTGTTCCTCCCCCTCCGTCACCTTCGGTGCCACCTCCCCCTGGCGGGGGAGGATCGTTCGAATTGCCGACTTCATGCGGGAGGGGATGCAGTAGAACCTGCGTCGCTACCTAAACCAAGCGTGACGCATTTTTCAGCAGCGTGGGCGCAAACGGCATTGTAGCGCAACGTTGCGGCGAGTTGCCGTTTTCCTTCGGCCGGTTGATACTCGCTCCATGTCGCTCAATCCCGTATTCTATGATGCAAGCGGACGCCGGCGTCGGCGGTTCACCTTTGGCGTCGCGGCGTTCATCGCCCTGCTGCTGCTGTCGATCGCGATGTTCGCCGTCTCGATCGGTGCGGTGCCGACCGCGCCGCTGCTCCCGATCGAGCCCGAGCATCCCGCGCTTCACAAGCTGCCCGCACCACGCGGCGGCATCCTCCGCGAGACCCGGCGCGACCTCAATTACTACGCCAAGCAGCTGTTCGGGACGAGCGCGGCCAAGCCCGGTGTTGGCAACGGCGCCAACCCGCCGCTCGCGATCGCCTTCCACGCGCCTTGGGACGAAGCCAGCACGGCGAGCCTCGCGCGGCACGTCGAACAACTCGACTGGCTGATCCCCGGCTGGGTCTCGATCACCGGCAAGGATCACCACATCACCGTGTTCCGCGACCAGGCTGGGCGCGATATCCTCAACAAGGCGGTGCACCGCCCGATGATCCTGCCGATGGTGCAGAACGCCGTCGACGGGAATTGGGACGGCGCCGGTAGTGCCGCGATGTTCGCCGATCCGAAGGCACGCGCCGCCTTCCTAGACAAGCTGGTGCCGTTCCTCAGCGCGAACCATGCCGGCGGCGTGTTCTACGATTTCGAGGACCTGCCCGCATCGGCGCAGCCTAATTACCGCGCCTTCCTCGCCGAAACGCGCGCGCGCTTTGCGCCGCGCGGTTGGGTCGTTGCGATCGCGGCGCCGGTCGCCAACCCCGACTGGAACCTGCCCGCCTATGCGAAGGTGACCGATAAGGTCTTCCTGATGGCCTATGACGAGCACGAGACGAGCGGCGCACCCGGCCCGATCGCGTCGCAACGCTGGTTCGCGCGCATGGTCGCCGACGCCGCGCGCGGTATCCCCCCCGCCAAGCTGGTCGTCGCCATCGGCTCCTACGCGTATGACTGGCACGCAGGCGCGGATAGCGGCAACGGCGATGCGCTCGATGTCGAGGAGGCATGGCAGGCTGCAGCGGACTCGGGGACCGTACCGACTTTCGACAAGACCAGTGGCAACAGCAGCTTCGCCTATTCCGAGGGCGGGGTGCAGCATCAGGTCTGGCTACTCGACGCGGCGTCGGCGTACAACCAGATCGCGTTCCTGCAAAAGGCGGGCTTGGGGAGCGTCGCTCTCTGGCGTCTGGGGTCGGAAGATCCGGGGCTCTGGTCGATTTGGGGTCGCGATCATCGAAAGCTACCGATCCCCGACTCGATCGACAACATGCCCGCCGGCACCAACGTCGATATCGAAGGCAGCGGCGAGATCCTCAAGATCGCCGCCGAGCCCGTCACCGGCATTCGCGACGCGGTGCCGGCGAAGGACGGCACGATCGCCGACGTCAATTTCACGCGCATGCCGTCGCCTTATGTCGTGGTGCGGACCGGCTATCGTCCGAAGCAACTGGCGCTGACGTTCGACGACGGGCCCGATCCCGAATGGACGCCGCAGATCCTCGACATCCTCAAGCGCGAGCATGCGCCCGCGACGTTCTTCGTCATCGGCGAGAACGCGCTCACCGAACGGCCTTTGCTCCAGCGCATGGTCGACGAAGGCCATGAGATCGGCAGCCACACCTATACGCATCCGAACCTCGCCAACGTCTCGCAGCGGCAGGTGAAGTACGAGCTGAACACCACGCAGCGGCTGTTCCAGGCGTTCACCGGGCGCTCGCTCCGGCTATTCCGCGCACCCTATTTCGGCGATGCCGAGCCGAGCACCGCGGACGAGATCCTGCCCGCACTCGAAGCGCAGCAGCGCGGCTACATCTCGGTTGGCCTTCACGTCGATCCGGACGACTGGAAGCGCCCCGGCGTACAGGCGATCATTGACCGGACCATTGCGGGCGTCGAGGCGGGCAACCCGGAGCGCAGCGGTAACGTCATCCTGCTCCACGACGCCGGCGGCAACCGCGCCCAAACCGTCGCTGCACTCCCAATCATCATCGAGCGATTGCGCGCGATGGGCTACAGCTTCGTCCCCGTCTCGACGCTCGCGGGGCTCTCGCGCAATCAATCGATGCCGGTGATCTCGTCGAGCGACCGTGTCGCCGCGGTTGCCGATCTCGCGCTGTTCAGCACGCTCGGCGGCATCGTCGTCGCGCTCCGCTGGATCTTCGGGATCGCGATCACGATTGGCATCATTCGCGCGCTGGCCCTGTCCGCACTCGCGTTGATTCAGGCCCGTCGCGAATTGAAGACCGTGTTTCCGGCGATCGATCCGTCGCGGTTCGTCACGGTGATGATCCCCGCGTTCAACGAGGAGCGCGTGATCGTCCGCGCCGTGGAGGGCGTGCTGGCGTCGAACGACGTCGCGATCGAAGTGATCGTGATCGACGACGGCTCAAGCGACGGCACCAGCCGCGTCGTCGCCGAAGCGTTCGCCGGCGACGACCGCGTTCGCCTGCTGACGTTGGAGAATGGCGGCAAGGCACGCGCGCTCAATCGTGGTCTCGAACTGGCGCGCGGCGAGATCGTGATCGCGCTCGACGCCGATACGCAGTTCGAACCGATGACGATCGCCCGTCTGGCGCGCTGGTTCGACGATCCGAAGCTCGGCGCGGTCGCGGGTAACGCGAAGGTAGGCAACCGCGTCAATCTGATCACCAAATGGCAGGCGCTCGAATACATCACCGCGCAGAACCTCGAACGCCGTGCGCTCGCGCGGCTGAACGCGATGACCGTCGTGCCGGGTGCGGTCGGCGCATGGCGGCTCAAGGCGATCCGCAGCGTCGGCGGTTATCCCGACGACACGCTTGCGGAGGATCAGGACCTCACGATCGCGATCCAGCGCCACGGCTGGAAGGTGCAATACGACCAATTCGCGATCGCCTGGACCGAGGCGCCCGAGACGATGCGTGCGCTCGCCAAACAGCGATTCCGCTGGGCATTCGGGACGTTGCAGTGTCTCTACAAGCACCGCTCGGCGATCGGCAGTTCGCATCCGCGCGGGCTCGGCTGGGTCGGGCTGCCGCAGGCGATCGTGTTCCAGATCGTGCTCGCCTCCATCTCGCCGATCATTGATCTCGCACTGCTGGTTAGCTTCGCCTCGACCTACCTCGCGGTGCAAGCGCATGGCTGGGAGCAAACGAGCCACGACGTCTATACGATGCTCGCCTACTGGCTAATCTTCACCGCGATCGACCTGCTCGCCGCGACGATCGCGTTCGCGCTGGAGCGCAAGGAACGCTGGCGGCTGCTCTGGCTGCTGATCCCGCAGCGGATCGGTTATCGACAGGTGATGTATTACGTCGTGCTGAAGGCGATCGCCCAGGCTTTGCGTGGACCGCTGGTCGGCTGGGGCAAGCTGGCGCGGACCGGGCGGGTTACGGCAAACTAGGCGCGCAACGTATCGAACCGACTCGCGTTATGGCCCTGCGCTATATATCGGGTACGCGCAGAGTTCGAGAGGTAGGTGGCATGCGGTATCTGACGACGGCGCTGGTGATGGCGGCAAGTCTTGGGGCGACGGGTGCGGAGGCACAGCAGCGCCCTCCGATGGTGCTCGCTGCCGCCTCGTTGCAGGAGTCGTTGACTGCGGCCGCCGATGCGTGGGCGAAGAAGGGGCATGTGAAGCCGACGATCTCGTTCGCGGCTTCGTCGGCGCTCGCGCGGCAGGTCGAGGCCGGTGCGCCGGCGGATTTGTTCGTGTCGGCGGACGAGGACTGGATGAACGCACTTGCCGCGAAGAACCTGATCGTCACCAGCACCCGCGTCACGTTCCTCGGCAACCGCCTCGTGGTCGCGGCGCCGGCGGGTAGCAAGGTAAGAATCCCGGTGCGCCCGCCGGCTGCGCTCGTTCGCGTACTGACCGCCGGGCCGTTGGCGATGGCGGATACCGCAGTGCCAGCCGGAAAATACGGGCAGGCGTCGCTTGAGAAGCTCGGCGTCTGGGCGCAGGTGTCGCCGAAGATAGTTCGCGCGGAAAATGTCCGCGCGACGCTGGCCCTGGTCGAGCGCGGCGCGGCACCGCTCGCGATCGTCTACGCCACCGATGCCAAGGCGTCGCCCAAGGTTCGTATCGCTGGCGTCTTCCCCGAGGCAACGCACCCGGCGATCACTTATCCAGTCGCGCGGCTGAAGACGTCGACGAACCCGGAGGCGGAAGGCTTCCGCCGCTTCCTCGTCTCGCCCGCGGGCAAGGCGATCTTCGTCCGCTACGGGTTCTCCGCGCGCTAGTGCTCGACGCGACCGAATGGGGGATCGTCGCGCTGTCGTTGAAGGTCGGTGGCGTCGCGATGGCGGTGACCTTGCCGATCGCGTTTGCGCTCGCCTGGCTGCTCGCGCGCGTCCGCTTTCCGGGGAAAGTCGTCGTCGATGCGGCGATCCATCTGCCGTTGGTAGTTCCACCGGTCGTGACCGGTTGGTTGCTGTTGCTGGCGTTCGGACCCAATGGCCCGATCGGTGCTTGGTTGCAGGACTGGTTCGGCGTGACGGTCCTGTTCCGCTGGACCGGCGCGGCGATCGCGGCGGGCGTCATGGCGCTGCCGTTGATGGTGCGCGCGATGCGGATCTCGATCGAAGCGGTCGATAGGCGGCTCGAGAATGCGGCGCGAACGCTAGGTGCGGGGCCGTGGCGCGTGTTCTGGACGCTAACCTTGCCGCTCAGTATCCCCGGCGTACTGGCCGGCGCGGTACTCGGCTTTGCGCGGTCGATTGGCGAGTTCGGCGCGACGATCACCTTCGTCTCCAACGTACCCGGCGAAACGCAGACCTTGCCGCTGGCGATCTATTCGGCGCTCCAGCAACCTAGCGCCGATGCGCTGGTGTGGCGATTATCGTGCGTTTCGGTAGGCTTGTCGCTGATCGCTCTGATTGCGTCGGAACTGTTGACGCGCCGTGCAGGGCGGGGTCTCCATGTCCTTTGAGATCGATATCGAGAAGCGCCTCGGCGATACGCAGGTGTCGTTGACGTTGGCGGCAGGCGAGGGGGCGACGGTGTTGTTCGGCCCGTCTGGCGTCGGCAAATCCAGCGTTCTCAACATGGTTGCCGGGCTACTCCGCCCCGACCGCGGCCGTATCGCGGTCGATGGTGAACCGCTGTTCGGCGACGGCTTGGACGTACCACCCGAGCGCAGGAGAGCGGGATATGTCTTTCAGGAAGCGCGATTATTCCCGCATAAGCGCGTGCGCGCGAACCTGCTGTACGGCGTCCGTGGGGAAGCCCAGCGGTTCGAGGACATCATCGGCTTTCTCGGCATCGGCCATCTGCTCGAACGCTGGCCACGCACGCTCTCCGGCGGCGAAGCTCAGCGAGTGGCGATCGGCCGGGCGCTGCTCAGCCAACCGCGCTTCCTGTTGCTCGACGAGCCGCTGTCGTCGCTCGATCGTGCGCGCCGCGAAGAGATCATGCTGGCGATCGAGCATGTCCGCGACGTGCTCAAGCTTCCGATCCTGATGGTGACGCACGACCCTGAAGAAGCCGAGCGGATCGGAAACCGGGTCGTGCGTATGTAGCTTCGCGGACGAGCAAAATTATACGAGTTCGAAGCTTTGTTTCTCGCCATCGACCGAACTCGTCGCGACCCAGAGGTCGAACAGGCCCGGTTCGATCACCCAATCGCCGTCACCCCAGAAGCGCAGGTCTTCGCGCTGCAAGCTCAATGTCACGCGCTTCGATGCGCCCGGCGCCAACGAGACGCGCGCGAACCCCTTGAGTTCGCGGACCGGTCGGGTGCGGCTGGCGACCCGGTCGTGGATGTAGAGCTGCACCACTTCGTCGCCGGCGCGCGCATCGGTGTTCGTAACGGTGGCGGTCACCGTGAGCGCACTGGTCATCCGCGCTGGCACGACTACGTTCGATACCGAAAAGCTGGTGTAGCTCAGGCCGTGACCGAACGGATAAAGCGCTGCGTTCTGGGTCTCGCGGTAGCGCGACTTGTATTCCTGGCTGCCCGTATTCGGCGCCGGGCGGCCAGTGTTCTTGTGGTTGTAGAAATGGGGTTCCTGCCCGCTCTCGTTGGGGAAGCTGGCGGAGAGCTTGGCTGAAGGGTTGACGTCGCCGAACAGAACGTCGGCGATCGCGTTGCCGCTTTCGGATCCGAGAAACCATGTCGCAAGGATCGCTGGTGCGGCCTTCACAGCGCCGTGCAAGGCAAGAGCGCGGCCATGGCGGAGGAGGATAATCATTGGCTTGCCGGTCTTCGCGATGGCTTCGGCGAGCGCCATCTGTGGTGCGGGGATAGTAATCTCGGTACGCGATTGCGCTTCGCCCGACATGAGCTGCGATTCTCCGACCGCGAGCAGGACAATGTCCGCGTTTTGCGCGGCGGCGACGGCTGCAGCGATGCCACCGGGCAGGGGGGCTTCGATTTCCGACCCCGGCGCCGTCGTGACCGTCAGTCCGCGAGCGCGGAGGCCTTGCGCGATCGAGACGTTGAGCTTTTCGTCAGCCATGAACGCCCAGGTGCCGACGACGTTTTTGCGATCCTCCGCGAACGGGCCAATCACGGCAATTCGGCCCGGGTTCTTCTTCAAAGGCAGCAGGTTACCGTCGTTCTTTAGCAATACGATCGAACGTGCACCGGCCTCGCGGCTGAGCTTCAGCATGGCGGGCGTCGAGACGCTGGTGCGTTCCGCCTTCTGGCTGACCGAGCGATAGGGGTTGTCGAACAGGCCGATCGCATCCTTCAGGTGCAGCACACGTCGAACGCCTTCGTCGAGCCGCGCGAGCGGGACCTCGCCCTTCTCGACGAGGTCGGGCAGCCACAAATTGAACAGGTTGGACTGCATGGCCATGTCCATGCCCGCCATGAACGCCTTCTTGGCGGCGTCGCGGCCATCGGCGGCGTAGCCGTGTGCGATCAGTTCCTCGTCCGCGGTATAGTCGCCGACCACCATCCCGCGGAACCGCCATTCGCCGCGCAGCAGGTCGGTCATCAGCCAGTGATTGCCGCTGGAAGGAACGCCGTCGATGTCGTTGAACGCACTCATCAAAGTCGCTACGCCAGCATCGACCGCAGCCTTGAACGGCGCCAGATGGACTTCGTGCAGCGTTGCGGGCGATATTTCGGTGAAGTTGTAATCCTGGCCACCGGAAACTGCTCCGTACGCGGCGAAATGCTTGGCACAGGCGGCGACGCGCGTAGGGTCGCGAAGATCGTTGCCCTGAAAACCGCGGACGCGCGCTTTGGCCAGTTCCATGCCGAGGTACGGATCCTCGCCAAAGCCTTCCGCGACACGACCCCAGCGTTGATCGCGCGCGACGTCGACCATCGGCGCGAAGGTCCAGTGGATGCCGAGCGCCGTGGTCTCAAGCGCGGCCGCACGTGCGGTGCGCATCGCTAGGTCGGGGTCGAACGCGCAGGCTTCTGCGATCGGTAGCGGGTAGGCGGTGCGCAGGCCGTGGATGACGTCGCCAGCGAAGATCAGGGGAATCTTCAAGCGGGTCGCGAGCGCGGCGTCCTGCGCCGCCTTGGCACCGGCATAGCCGACACCGTTGAAAAGCATGCCGATTTGCCCGGTCTTGATTCGAGCAAGCTGCTCCGCCGCGCCACCGGTCGCAAGGCCCGGGTTGAAGGGGACGCCGATCGGGCGGATCTGATCCGAGAAGCAACTGAGCTGACCCGCCTTCTCGGAGGGCGTCATCTTGGCGATCAGGCTCTCGATCCGGTCGCTTTGCGCAAACACGGCGGTCGAGCCGAGCGACAGGCCAGCGATGGCCGTGCCGCCGGTCAACATCTGGCGACGGTCTAGAATGGGCGACATATCCTGCTCCTCAGTCTTTGGAGCGGGGTAGTCGCTGGACCGCGGTTCCGCAAACTTGCGAAACCGCGGCCGGGGCGGTTAGCCCAGCGCGCGCGTGAACAGTCGCGTCAGGCGAGCGGAGAATGCCCGGGCATCGATCGGGCGCTCCCCGTCGGCAATCTGCGCTTCGTCGAACAACAGGTGCGCCGCGTCCTCGCGCAGGGCCGTCTCGTCCTCACCGAGCGCCGCCAGCTTGGCGATCAATGCCGAGCGCGGGTTTATTTCCAGCACTGGCTTGGCGGCAGGCATCGCCTGACCGCTCGCCGCGAGGATGCGTTCGAGCTGGCGGTCCATCCCGCTGTCCGCCGCGACGAGGCAGACGGCGCTGTCGGTCAGGCGCTCCGACGCTCGAACCTCAGAGACGGCATCGGCGAGCGTCGTTTTCACGAACGCGATGAAGTCCGCGACTTCGGGCGTCGCATCGGCGGTCGGCTGCTCGGCACCGTCGACGAGCGGGATCAGGCCGAGATCGGCAGCACCCTGCGTGACCGACTTGAACGGCTTGCCGTCGTGATCGATGCCCGCCGTCACCCAGAAGCCGTCGACCGAGTCCGGCAGCAATAGCACCTCGATCCCGCGGGCACGGAACCCTTCGAGCTGTGGCGAGGCTTCGAGGCGGTCGAGATCGGTACCGACCGCGTAGTAAATCGCAGTCTGGTTGTCCTTCATCGCCGCGACGTAGTCCGCGACCGAACGCCAAGCGCCCGCGGACGTCGTGGTTTTGAAGCGTGCGAGCTTTAGCAGCACCTCGCGCCGTTCGAAATCCTCGTACAGCCCTTCCTTCAGGACCGCGCCGAAATTCTCCCAGATCTTCGCATACGCTTCAGGATCGCGGGTCGTGAGCTTGTCGAGTTCGGACAGCACGCGGCCGGTCACGCCCTTGCGGATCGCCGAGAGCATCGGGCTTTCCTGAATCATCTCACGCGAGACGTTCAGCGGCAGATCGGAGGAATCCACCAGCCCGCGCATGAAGCGGAGATAGCGCGGCAAAACTTCGGCGTCGTCGGTGATGAAGACGCGTTTGACGTATAACTTCATGCGGCCGTTGCGGTCGGGGTCGAACAGGTCGAACGGCTTGGCGCCCGGGACATAGGCGAGCACCGAATATTCGTGCAGCCCTTCGGCGCGGTAGTGAAGCGTCAGCGCGGGTTCGTCATACTGGCCGGAGACGCTGCGGTAGAAATCGGCATAGTCCTCCGCGGAAATATCCGCCTTCGGCTTGGTCCAGAGCGCGGCGCCGTCGGCGATGTCGACCGGATCGGCATCGGGCTTTTCGCGCAGCGTGATCGGTACGGGCACGTGGCCCGACTGGTCCTTGATCAGGCGCTCGACGGTGAAACGGTCGGTGTAGGTGGTCGCGTCGTCGAGCAGGTGCAGCACGACGCGGGTGCCGCGGGCAGGGGCGTCGGCGGTCGGCACGTCGGCGATCGTGTAGGTGCCGAGGCCGTCCGACGACCAGAGCGAGGCGATGTCCGCGCCGGCGCGCCGCGAGATCACGTCGACCTTCGATGCGACCATGAACGCGGAATAGAAGCCGACGCCGAACTGGCCGATCAGCTGCGCGCCGTCGCTTCCGCTCGACGCGGCGATCCGGTCCATGAACGCCTTGGTGCCCGAGCGCGCGATCGTGCCAAGCGCCTCGCCCATGTCCTCGGCAGTCATGCCGATGCCGTTGTCCTCGATCGTCAGCGTCTTGGCGTCGGGATCGAGCGTGATCGCGATCGCCAGCCGGGTCTCGTCGCCAAGCAACTCGGGCGCGCTCAACGCCTCGTACCGCAGCTTTTCACACGCATCGGCGGCGTTCGAGATCAGCTCGCGCAGGAATACGGTCTTATCCGAATAGACCGAGTGCACCATCATGTGGAGCAGCCGCGCGACGTCCGCCTCGAAGGCGTGGGTCTCGGGCGCGGACGTCTCGGCAGCGGAAGCGGTTTCGATGGTCATAGGATGTGACAGGTCTCTTGGTGAAATGATCAGTCCGAGAATTGGCCGGAGCACGTACCGAATTCAAGGCCCGCGTGTTCGTACGGGTTATCGCCACAAGATCGTCACCGCGGCGTTAAAGATTTCATTTGCGTTACATGCCAAAGCAATGTTCAATCCGGATCGTCCAGTCAAAAGATGCAACGTGTCGAGATATCGCGTGCAAAGGAACGATGTGTTCTTTTGCGATCGCTGTCTGACGTCCATCGGGGCTGGCGGGGGATGATGATCCTGCAAGGCTGCTGACGGGTTCGATCCGCCGGCAATTCTGATGTTCGGCAAACCCAGGGGGGTGCCGTTTCGGGGGGCCTTGATGACTAGACACGGTGTGATGACACGCAGGACCTTGTTGGGCCGACTTGGCCTGATGGGAGGGTTGAGCGCTACGCTTGGCGCAATGCAGGCTTTGGGTCTTACCAATGGATTGATCGGTACCTCGCAGGCGGAGGGGCTGGCGATGCTGCCGCCGGGGGTCGGCAAGGGAACACATGTCGTCGTGCTCGGGGCTGGGATCGCCGGGCTGACCGCGGCATACGAACTCGAACAAGCGGGCTTCCAGGTCACCTTGCTCGAAGCCCGCGAGCGGGTCGGTGGGCGCGCCTGGACGGTGCGTGACGGCGACAAGATCGAGATGATCGGCGAGCAAACGCAGACTGCCAAGTTCTCCGACGGAATCTACTTCAACGCGGGGCCGGCGCGCATTCCGAGCTTTCACCAAGGACTGATCGGGTACGCGAAGAAGTTCGACGTGCCGCTGGAGGTCGAGGTCAATTCTAGCCGTTCGGCGTACGTGATGGGCGAGAACGGCAGCAAGATCCGGATGCGGACCGCGATCAACGACATGCGCGGCCACATCGCCGAACTGTTGGCGAAGGCGATCAATCAGGGTGCGCTCGATCAGTCGGTGACGGCGGCGGACAAGCAGAAACTCCTGCCGTTCCTCAAGGCATATGGCGACCTCGGTACCGACTATGCGTTTGCGGGCACCGAGCGATCGGGGTTCGGGACGGCGCCGGGTGCGGGCGTCACCTTCTCGTCGGCGGGCAGCGCAGTGCCGATGGACCAGTTGCTGGCGAACGAACGGCTGCCGATGACGCTGTTCGAGGACAACCTCTACATGCAGGCGACGATGTTCGAGCCGGTCGGCGGCATGGACCGGATCCATGCCGGGTTCGATCGCAACCTGCGCCGTCCCGCGATCCGCGGTGCGGAGGTCACGAAAGTCCGTCACACCGCCCGCGGCGTCGACGTCGTCTACCGTGACAAGGCGAGCGGCGTGGTCGACACAGTGACGGCGGATTACATCATCTGCACGATCCCGTTCCCGGTGCTCGCGACGATCGATACCGACTTCTCGCCCGCGTTGAAGAAGACGATCGCCGGGGTGGTCTACGATCACTCGAACAAGGTCGCGTTCGAAAGCCCGCGCTTCTGGGAACGCGAACAGATCTATGGCGGCATCTCGTTCGTCGGCGGCCCGACGACACTGATCTGGTACCCATCGGCAGGGCTGCACTCTGCCCGCGGCATGATCCTGGGCTGTTATTCGTCGGGACCCAATGCCGCCGAGTTTGCCAAGCGGCCGATCGCGGAACAGATCGCCTTTTCGCGTGGGGTGATCGATCGGCTGCATCCCGGGCATGGCGGCGATCTGGTCAATGGCATCGCGGTGAACTGGCACAAGATCCCGTACAGCCTGGGGCCTTGGCCCGACTGGAACGCGGGCAGCGCCAATGGGCGGCAGGAGGGGCATATCGATACGCCCGAGTTTCGCCTGCTCCAGCAGCCCGACGGCCGCGTTTATTTCGCGTCCGCCGCACTCAGCCAAACGCCGGGCTGGCAGGAGGGCGGCATTCAGTCCGCGCAAGGGCAGGTCATCGCGCTGGCTAAACGCGTCGCGGCGCAGGGCGCCAACCGGGCTGTACTGGGTTCACGCGATGGAAGACGCGCAGCCTAACACCAGCGCCTCAAGGTAAAACGTTGCATATTAGTGACAGTGCAAACAATAGTTCTGTATTAAATGTCGATTAGATCAGAATCAGTTGTCACGTATCCTCCTATAGTCAATCCTGACTAAGGTTAGGGAATAAAGTAAATCAGGGAATGGAACTACGAAACGGTGTTTCGTGGATCGGGTAACTGTAAATAGGTGGCAGAAGATCATCGAAGAATATTGAGGATGGCTGAAGGCGCTCAACAATAAGGGGGGAAACCTTATGCGGATCGTTACCAGCATTTCACGCGGCGCACTTATCGTAGCGCTCGCCAGCGCCGGACACATGACGGCCTCCGCGCAAACCGCGTCGGTTACCGTGACCGATCCCCAGACTGGATCATCCGAGATACCCGACGACATCATCGTCACCGGCACGCGCGCGACAGGCATTACCGCGGCCGAAAGCGCTGCCCCGATCAAGGTGCTCGACGCCGAACTCATGAGCCATGTCGGCCAGCCCAATCTCAACCAAGTGCTGACTCAGCTCGTACCGTCGTTTACCGCGCAGGCGTTCGGCGGCGACACCGCCAACCTGACGCTGTCGGCGCGGTTGCGTGGGTTGAGCCCGAACCACACGCTGGTCCTGATCAACGGCAAGCGACGACACGGCACCTCGAACCTCGCCGTCCTCGGCGGACCCTATCAGGGCGCGGCGACGGCCGATCTCGACCTGATCTCGCCAGCGTCGATCAAGCGCATCGAGGTGCTGGAGGACGGTGCCGCCGCCCAATATGGCTCAGACGCGATCGCCGGCGTCATCAACGTCATCCTCAAGGACGACAAGGAAGGCGGCGACGCATCGCTGACCGCAGGCGAGAATTACGATACCGGCGGCCGCACCTATGGGGGAAGCCTGCACCTCGCGACCAAGGTCGGTGAAAACGGCTTCATCAACGTCACCGGCTTTTACCGCTATCACGACTTCACGCAGGTCGGCGGGCTCGATCGACGCGTCACCGATATCAACGGCAAGCTGCTCACGAGCGCGACGACGCCGTCGATTACGCCGCTTCAGCAAAGTCTCTATCCGGGGATGTCCGACTTTCCTTACGTGAACAAGATCAGCGGCGATGCGCAGTCGCGCCTCATCAACCTCCAGTATAACTCGGCGTATGATTTCGGCGGTATCGAGGCGTACAGCTTCGGCACCTACTCACGCCGGGTCGCCAGCGCCTATGAGAATGTCCGGGTGCCGACCCGCGTATCGCGCACCGTCGCGGGCGTAACGACCTATTTCGATCCCGAGGGCGATAGCCCGGTCAACGGCTTTTCCCCGCGGGAGAAAATACGCGAGGAGGACATGGCGTTCACCGGCGGTGTTCGCGGCGACGTCAGTGGGTTCCACTACGACCTGTCGTCGACGTTCGGACAGGACAAGAACGAGATCTATACCGTCAATTCGGCGAACGCTTCGCTCTACGCGGACACCGGCTTTACGCCGACCACCTTCTATAACGGCTTTTTCAAATCGAGCGAGCTGACCGCAAACGCCGACTTCACGCATGAGATCGAGGCGGGCATGGCGGCACCGATCAACCTCGCTTTCGGCGGCGAGTATCGCAAGAACGTCTACGAGATCGGCGCGGGCGATGCTGCGTCCACCTACAAGGAAGGCGGGCAGTCCTATCCCGGTTTCCGCAGTTCGGATGCGGGCGTCAACGGACGGAATTCGCAGGCGGGATATGTCGACGTCGCGCTGATGCCGGTCGAGGGCTGGAAGGTCGATGTCGCTGGCCGGTACGAGCATTATTCCGATTTCGGCAGCAAGTTCATCTACAAGGGCACAACCCGCTACGACTTCTCCGATGCGTTCGCGCTGCGGGGCACGTTCTCGACGGGGTTCCGGGCACCGACGCTGGCGGAATCGTTCTACTCCGCGACCAACGTCTCGCCGACCTCCGCGTTCGTGCAATTGCCGGCCAATTCGGCCGCAGCCAAACTGCTCGGTTTCGCCAATCTGAAACCGGAGAAATCGACCAACTATAGCCTGGGCACGGTCATCCGGCCGGTGCCGCGCCTGACGATCACGATCGACGCGTACCAGGTGAAGATCGAGGACCGTATTCTCGGTACGGGATCGCTGTTCGGCGGCGGTGGCGCGACCTCGCCGGTCAACGTCAACTTCCCCGTGGTGACCGCGGCGATCCGTGCGAACGGCAACGTGCTCGATCCGACGGTGACGCAGACCGGCATCAACATCTTCACCAACGGCGCGGATACCCGGACGCGCGGTATCGATGTCGTTGCCAGCTATGCGAGCGATTTCGGCGAGTATGGCAATGCGACCTGGACCCTGTCCGGCAACTACAACCAGACCAAGATCACCAAGGTCATGTCGGCACCGCCTTTGGTCAACGTGCTGGGGCAGACGATCACGGTTCCGCTGTTCGACGAGGGCGCGCGAGCCAATATCGAGACCGCATCGCCGCGGGTGAAGGTCATCGGCTCGACCTTCTATTCGATCGACAAGTTTTCGATGACGTTGCGCGGCACGGTCTACGGAAAGAGCTCGGCCAGATATAGCCCGGACGGCGGCAAGTTCTACAAGCAGACGATCGGGACCGCATTCATCGGTGACGTCGAGTTGAACTTCAAGGCGACTGACGACCTGGAGCTGTCGATCGGTGCGAACAACGTCTTCAACAAGAAGTCACCGACGCTCGGCTTGGTGCCGGGGACGACCAATGCGACCTTGGTTGGGGGCGGCAATCAGCTCGATGCGCCGCTGACGTTCAGTCCGTACGGGATCAACGGCGGCTATTATTATGCGCGCATGAACGTCAGTTTCTAATGTCTGCCGGGCGCCGGAAACATCCGGCGCCCGGTTTCTACGAGGGGATATCCATGACGAAGACTTTTGTTAGATCGCTTGCCCTGTTTGCGGCGCTGGCAGGCGCGTCGGTTGCCGGTGCGCAGGCCCCTAAATCCGGCATCGTCCGTCACACCAATACGCCACCGGGGCTCATTCTTCAGGGCGTGACGGTACCGGCGGGTGCGAAGATGCTGTATCTTAGCGGGCAGCTGGCGGCGCCTATCGATCCGGCGAGCAAGACGCCGTCGGCACAAATGACGACCGCCGATTTCGGCGATACCAAGACGCAGACGATCAGCGTCTTCAGCAAGATCAAGGCGATACTCGCGGCGCAGGGCTATGCGATGAGCGACATCATCAAGCTCACCGTGTTCGTCGCGGGTGATCCGAAGCTTGGCGGCAAGATGGATTTTGCGGGCATGAACGATGCGTTCAAGATGTATTTCGGGACGGCGGAGAACCCTAACACCGTCGCGCGGTCGACCGTTCAGGTGGCAGCGTTGGCGGGGCCGGCGTTTCTGGTCGAGATCGAGGCGACGGCGGCGAAATAAATTCGGGCGAAAATGGCCTCGTGTTCGCTTTCGAAATCAGGTGCTTGGTCCGGTCGGGTGGTTGGCGGACGGCAACCCGCGACTGGATCGAGGCCAGATCGGATGCGTAACGAATTGACGCTCGGGGCGGTGCGTGGGACGATGTTGGACACACCGGATCGGAGACCGCCATGCTCGTCCCCCCGCTCGTTCACGGACTGATCCTCGCCTTCGTCATCGGCATCGTCGCGGGGTTGCGCGCGATGCTGGCGCCTGCCGCGGTAGCCTGGGTTGCGAGCAAGGGTATGCTGCCGTTGCAGGGCACGTGGTTGGCGTTCCTCGGCTACCGGTTCACGCCGTGGATCTTCACGCTGCTCGCGGCCACCGAACTCGTGACGGATCAGCTGCCGTCGACGCCCAGCCGCAAGGTGCCGCCGCAGTTCGCCGCGCGCCTGCTGACGGGCGGGGTGTCGGGCGCTGCCGTGGGGTACGGCATCGGTGCGCCGTTGCCGGGGATCGTTCTCGGCATCGTCGGTGCGGTCTTCGGAATTTATGGCGGCGCGGCTTTGCGCGCGCGACTGGCGGCAACGTTCGGCAGCGATCGACCGGCTGCGCTGATCGAGGATGCGGTCGCGATCCTCCTGGCGGTGCTGGTGGTGCTGTCGATCTGATGCGGAATTTCGATGCGATCATCGTCGGTGCCGGGCAGGCCGGGCCACCGCTGGCAGGCCGCCTCACCGCCGCGGGCATGTCGGTCGCGCTGATCGAGCGGAAGCTGGTCGGCGGAACCTGCGTCAATACCGGCTGCATGCCGACCAAGACGCTGGTGGCGAGCGCCTATGCCGCGCACCTCGCGAGGCGCGCGGCGGATTTTGGGATCGCGACCGGCGATGTCACGGTCGACATGCCCGCCGTCGCGGCCCGCGCGCGCAAGGTCGTGATGGACGCGCGATCGGGCAACGAGCGCTGGCTGGAGGGGATGGCGGGCCTCACCTTCCTGCGCGGCCACGCCCGCTTCACCGGACCGCGGACGATCGCGGTCGACGGCGAAGAGATGACCGCGCCGCGCATCTTCCTCAACGTCGGCGGGCGCGCGATCGTGCCCGACATGCCCGGTGTCGGCGACGTGCCGCATCTCGACAATACCGACATGGTCGCGCTGGAACAGATTCCCGAACATCTCGTCGTCGTCGGCGGAAGCTATGTCGGGCTCGAGTTCGCGCAGATGTATCGTCGGTTCGGCGCCGCGGTGACGGTGGTGGAGCGCGGCGAACGGCTGATCGCGCACGAGGATGCCGAAGTGTCGGACGCCGTGCGGGGCATATTGGAAGACGAGGGGATCACGGTGCGGACGGGCGCGAACTGCATCGCGTTCGCGCGCCATGCGGACGGCGTCGCGGTATCGGTCGATTGCCAGGCGGGCGATCCGAAGGTGATCGGCAGCCACGTGCTGCTGGCGGTCGGCCGGCGCCCGAATACCGATGATCTCGGGCTCGATCTTGCCGGGATCGCGACCGATGCGAAGGGCTATGTCACCGTCGATGACATACTGCAGACCAACGTGCCGGGCGTCTGGGCGCTGGGCGATTGCAACGGGCGCGGCGCGTTCACGCATACCGCGTATAACGATTTCGAGATCGTCGCGGCGAACCTGCTCGATCATGACGACCGGACGCTGAGCGAGCGGCTGGTAGGCTACGCGCTCTATACCGATCCGCCACTCGGCCGGGTAGGGATGACGCAGGCGCAGGCGGAGAAGACGGGCCGACCGATCCTGGTCTCGAAGCGGCCGATGACGCGTGTCGGGCGCGCCATCGAAAAAGGTGAGACCAAGGGGTTCATGAAGATCGTGGCGGATGCGGAAACACAGCGGATCCTGGGGGCGGCGATCCTCGGCACCGGCGGCGACGAGGCGATCCACGGGATCCTCGACATGATGAACGCCGACCAGCCGGTGTCCGCGTTGCGTTGGGCGGTGCCGATCCATCCGACCGTGTCCGAACTGATCCCGACGCTGCTGCTCGGGCTAGAACCGGTGGCGCGGGCATGAGCGATCCCGGCGCGCGCGACCATCAGATGTTTCCGGTGCTTACCGGAGACCAGCTTCAGACGGCGAAGCGCTTTGCGAGCGGTCCGGCGCGCGTGTTTGCCGCGGGCGAGCAGGTCTATGCGATCGGCGAGCACGGCGTCGCGGCCTGGCTGGTGCTCGAAGGAACGATCGACGTCGTCCGCCGCGACGGGCTCAGTCACGAGGCGCCGATTACCACACACGGCCCGGGGCAGTTGACGGGCGAGGTCAACCAGCTTGCCGGACGCCCGACGATCGCGGGCGGCACCGCTGGCCCCCAAGGCTGTACCGCGCTGCCGTTCGATCCGGCGCATCTGCGCGCGCTGATGGTCGGCTCGGCGGACGTCGGCGAGATCGTGATGCGCGCGCTGATCCTGCGCCGCGTCGGCCTGATCGAGCAGGGCAGCGGGGGAACGGTGATCGTCGGCCTGCCGGACAGTCCCGACGTCGTCCGGCTACAGGGGTTTCTCACGCGATCGGGCTATCCGAACATCGTCCTCGATGCGGCATCCGACGACGAGGGGCGTGCACTGGTCGAGCGGACCGGTGTCGCGTCGAGCGATCTGCCGCTGGTCGTTTGTCCAAACGGTACGGTGCTGAAAAGGCCGTCGGATATCGAGGTTGCGGCGTGCCTGGGGATCACACCGGAACTCGATCCCGACACCGTGTACGACGTCGCGATCGTCGGTGCGGGGCCGGCGGGGCTGGCGGCGGCGGTGTATGCGGCGTCCGAGGGACTGTCGGTGATCGTGCTCGACGAGCGTGCGATCGGCGGGCAGGCGGGGGCGTCGGCTAGGATCGAGAACTACCTGGGCTTCCCGACCGGCATTTCGGGGCAGGCGCTGGCCGGGCGCGCATTCAACCAGGCGCTCAAGTTCGGCGCGGAGATCGCGATCCCGTTGACCGTCGAGCATCTCGATTGCGACGAGGATCGGCCCGCGGGCGACCCCCTCGCGCTCGAACTGCCGGGTGATCGACGCGTCCAGTCGCGAACCGTGATCGTCGCATCGGGCGCGCGGTATCGGCGGCCGGACATCCCCGACCTAGCGGAGTTCGAGGGCGCCGGCGTGTCCTATTGGGCATCGCCGATCGAGGCGCGGTTGTGCGAGGGCGAGGAGGTCGCGCTGGTCGGCGGCGGCAATTCGGCCGGGCAGGCGGTGGTGTTCCTCGCACCGCGCGTGAAACACCTGCACCTGATCGTGCGCCGCCCGTTGGCCGCGACGATGTCGAAATATCTGATCGACCGCATCGCCGCGCTGCCCAACGTCACGATCCGCGTCGGCACCGAGATCGTCGGGCTGGAGGGCGAGCGCGCGACTGGACTGACGGCGGCGATCTTCCGCCAACGCAGCGACGGCGCCGAGACGCGGTGCGCGATGCGACACCTGTTCCTGTTCATCGGCGCCGATCCCAATGCGGGCTGGCTTAAGGGCTGTGTCGATACCGACGAGAAGGGGTTCATCGTCACCGGCGCCGCGGCGCTGCCGTTGCAGACGAGCCGCGCGGGCGTATTCGCGATCGGTGACGTCCGCGCCGGCTCGACCAAGCGCGTCGCCGCGGCGGTCGGCGAAGGCGCGGCGGTGGTCGCGCAGATCCACACGGTTTTGGCGGACATGGCGGAAAGGCACGCGGAATGAGCTACGGGTGTACGCATATGGATACGATCCGCCTGGTAACGCCGAGCGCGAAGGGCTGCGAGGAGTGCCTCCGGATCGGCAGCGAATGGGTGCATCTGCGGCTGTGCCGGGAATGCGGTCATGTCGGCTGTTGCGACGACTCCCCGCACCGCCACGCGACCGCGCACTTCCACGCGACACGGCATCCGATCATCGAGGGCTACGACCCGCCGGAAGGCTGGGGCTGGTGCTTCGTCGACGAGACGATGGTAGACCTGCCGGACCAGACGCCGCAGGTTGGGCCGATCCCGCGCTATGTTTGAGGGGGCAGGGGGCGGTCGTAGCGGTGTGATTCGGCATTACGAGCTACCCTGCGCACAAGAAAGTTCAAGACGAACTGCCCACAGGTACACCACCCCGGCGAAGGCCGGGGCCCAGTTGGCATGGCCTGAGTGACAAAGCGCAAACCTACATCACCGACGTTTCCCAACTGGGCCCCGGCCTCCGCCGGGGAGGTGCGTACTCGTTAGAACGGAACTAAGCCGAAGCGCTCGCTGGTGCATGCTTAGCGGTGCAAAACGGACGTTGATACCAACGGTGATTACCGGTTTACTCCACGTCACTAGATACCCCTCCACGCTTGCCTCTCCGCAGGCGGACAGGTAGCCGCCGCCAATCGGTAAAGGCGTGAGTGATCGAATGCGGCGTTTGATGATCGGCTTCGTAGCCATTGCGGCCTTGGCCACTGCGGGAACGGCACAGCCGGCGGGGCGGCAGGTTCAGCGCGCCGAACCGGGACCGAAGCCGGGCCTTGTTCGCGTGCGCCTAGTCACGTCGGAAGGGCCGATCCTACTGGCGCTCGACGCCCGCCATGCGCCGAAGACCACCGCGAATTTCCTCGCCTATGTCGATGACGGCCGGTTCGACGGCACGGACTTCTACCGAGCGAGCCGCCAGAAGTCCGCGCCGAAGCTCGGCTTCATCCAGGCGGGCATCCGAACCGATGCACGGCGGATCCTGCCGCCGTTTCCGCTCGAGACCACCGCAATGACCGGGATCAAGCATCTCGACGCGACGATCTCGATGGCACGGGGGATGACGCCGGCATCGGCGGGCGGGAATTTCTTCATCACGGTCGGCCCGGCGCCGGCGATGGACGCGCGCGCGGGTTATCCGGGCTATGCGGCGTTCGGGCATGTCGTCGCGGGGATGGACGTGGTGAAGCGCATCCTTGCCAAGCCGACCGGCGGCGGGATGGACGCGTTCAAGGACCAGATGATCCTGAAGCGGGTCGCTCTGGTGAGTGCGCGGCGGCTGGATGGGGTGACTAAGCCGACCGGGCTGCCGCGCGCGTGGCTGATCGAGACTGGGCCGCAGCGGCGGAAGTGAGGGGCGGGCGGGCTTCAGTTTCTTGGGTCATGGGCCATCGTCACGACGGGACGCTTTTGTTCAGAATGCGAGGTCCCAACGAGCGCAATTACCATTCGGGTGTCGTACCTCACCGGCGTAGGCCGGAACCCAGTTGCGGAAGCCTGAGTAAGCGGACGCTGCGCGCAGTTACTACTGTCCCCCAACTGAGCCCCGGCCTGCGCCGGGGTGGGGCACCAAAATTTAGTTCTGACGTTCACGTTTCAAACTTCGGCGCCGCGACCCTTCATGTTCTCCGCGAAGGCGGGAGCCCAGGGTAACGATCGCTGGCGCCTGTGGCTCCTGGGCCCCCGCCTTCGCGGGGGATCAAGCTAGGGTCCGTTACGCGATCAAGCTCAACGCAACCGCTTCCGCGACCTTGATCCCGTCGACCGCCGCGGACAGGATCCCGCCAGCATAACCTGCGCCTTCACCCGCCGGGAACAGGCCAGCCGTGTTGAGGCTGACGAAATCATCGCCCCGCGTGATCCTGACCGGCGACGAGGTGCGTGTCTCGACCCCTGTGAGCACCGCATCAGGATGGTCGTAACCCGGAATCTCGCGGCCGAATGCCGGCAACGCCTCGCGCAACGCCGTGATTGCAAACTCGGGGAGGCACTCCGACAGGTCGGTCATGTGCACACCCGGCTTGTACGACGGAATCACCGAGCCGAGCGCGGTCGACGCGCGGCCCGCGAGCAGATCGCCGATACGTTGCGCAGGTGCCTTGTAGTTCGAACCGCCCGCGACATACGCCCGCGATTCCCAGTGACGTTGCAGTTCTATCCCGGCGAGCGGGTGGCCGGGATAGTCGCGCTCGGGGTCGATGCCGATGACGATCCCCGAGTTCGCGTTGCGTTCGTTGCGCGAATATTGGCTCATGCCGTTGGTCGCGACGCGGCCTTCCTCGGAGGTCGCGGCGACGACGGTGCCGCCCGGACACATGCAGAAGCTGTAGACGGTCCGCCCGTTCTTGCAGTGGTGCGACAGGCTGTATGCCGCCGCGCCGAGATCCGGGTGGCCGGCGCAGGGGCCGAAGCGGGCTTCGTCGATCCAGGATTGCGGGTGCTCGATGCGTACGCCGATCGAGAAGGGTTTGGCTTCGACGTGTACGCCTTTCGCATGGAGCATCTCGAACGTGTCGCGCGCGCTGTGGCCGACCGCGAAGACGACGTGGTTGGCTTCGATATAGTCGCCGGTACTGAGATGGAGACCGCGGAGTTGGCGCGTGCCGGCTTCCTCGACGATATCGAGGCCGTCGACGCGGGTCGAGAAGCGGTATTCGCCGCCGAGCGCCTCGATCGTCTCGCGCATGCTCTCGACCATCGTGACGAGGCGGAAGGTGCCGATATGCGGATGCGCTTCGGTGAGGATTTCGGGGGGCGCACCGGCCTTCACGAACTCGGTCAGGACTTTGCGGCCCAAGTGGCGCGGGTCCTTGATCTGGCTCCAGAGCTTGCCGTCGGAGAAGGTGCCGGCGCCGCCTTCGCCGAACTGGACGTTGGATTCGGGGTTGAGGACGCATTTGCGCCAGAGGCCCCAGGTGTCCTTGGTGCGCTCGCGGACGACCTTGCCGCGGTCGAGGATAATCGGGCGGAACCCCATTTGGGCTAGGATCAGGCCGGCAAATAACCCGCACGGGCCTGCGCCGACGACAACCGGACGTGGGCCGGTGTAGCTCGAGCCGCCCTTTGTGACGAAGCGGTAGCCGGTATCCGGCGTGCGCTGGACATGCCGGTCTTTGCGGAAACGCGTGAGGACGGTGTCCTCGTTCTTCAGCGTGACGTCGACCGAATAGACGAGCTGGATGTCCATCTTGTCGCGGGCATCGTGCGCACGCCTGGCGATGGTGTAGCGGATCAGGTCGCGCGGGGTGACGCGCAGGCGGTCGCGGATCGCGGCGGGGAGCGCTTCGTCGGCGTGGTTGAGCGGCAGCTTGAGGTCGGTGATGCGGAGCATGTCGGTCGCTCTAGCGCCGCGCGGCGCGATCCGCCATCGGGTGCGCGAGAGGACATGATCATGCGGACCGACGACGAGCAGAATGCCAAGAGCGCCAAGCGCAAGGAGGTCCACGACCGGATCGTCGCGAGCAAGACGATCGAGAAGGGGCTGATCATCGTCCACACCGGCAAGGGCAAGGGCAAGTCCACCGCCGCGTTCGGCATGGCGGTGCGGATGATCGGGCATGGACGGAAGGTCGGCGTGGTGCAGTTCGTCAAGGGCGCGATGACGACCGGCGAGAAGGCGGTCTTCGATGCGTTCCCCGCGCTGTGCGAGTTCAAGCCGATGGGGGAGGGCTTCACCTGGGACACGCAGGATCGCGCTCGCGACATCGCGGTGGCACGCGAGGCGTGGGACGAGGTGAAGCGGATGATTGCCGATCCGTCCTATGCGATGGTGGTGGCGGACGAGCTGAACATCGTGTTGCGGTATGAGTATCTGCCGGTCGACGAGGTGCTCGCTGTGTTGGCGGCCAAGCCCGAGATGACTCATGTCGTGGTGACCGGGCGGAACGCGCCGGATGCGCTGATCGAGGTGGCGGATCTGGTGACGGAGATGGCGCAAGTGAAGCATCCGTTCCGGTCGGGGGTGAAGGCGCAGGCGGGCGTGGAGTTCTGACTTCTTGATCCTCCCCTTGCAGGGGAGGTGGCTGGCACTTGCCAGACGGAGGGGTGTTGCGATCTCGATGGCGGGTCACCCCTCCGTCAGCCCAAATGGGCTGCCACCTCCCCTGCAGGGGGAGGATTAGAGGTTGCTTGTCTACGGTCGATCGTACGCCTATCGCTTCCCCCGCGACAGGTTCCCCCGACGCTCACGCCAAGGGGGATGAAAATGGGAACGGGAAACACCCGGCTGCCCCTGCAACTGTACGCGGCGAGCCATCGTGCCTTATGCCATTGGGATGGTCCCGAGAAGGCGGTGCGGACGGCGTTGACCCGCGAGCCAGGAGACCTGCCCGTTGCGGTCGTCTTTCGTCCGGCCAGGGTGCGCCGAACGGACGGGTAATACCCCGAGCGACGACTTCGCTTCGCGTCGCGCGGAGGCTGGAGGCGTGCGCCTTTTGCTTTTTGTGCGGTGCGGGACCGACTGTCCGAAGGGGTTCCTATGCCAAGTTCACATCATTCTAATATCGTCCGGGAACGGACATGCTGAGGCCGGTCGAGGACGGCGTCGCGGTGGTCGCGTGCAACACGTGCCGCCATTCCACGGACTCGCGCGATGACGAACAGGGCCAGCGTGGCGGCGCGCTGCTGGTCAGTGCGCTGAAGGCGGTGCAGGCGAGCGATCCCGCCTATGCCGACGTAGCCGTGCAGGAAATGCCGTGCCTGTTCGCGTGCCAGGACTTCTGCACGATCCACCTGCGCGCACCTGCGAAAGTCGGCTATGTGCTCGGCCGGTTCGAGCCGACCGAAGACGCTGCCCGTGCGATCCTGGATTACGCACGGCTCTACGGCGAAAGTGCGTTCGGACAGGTGCCGTTCAAGCAATGGCCGCAGGGGGTCAAGGGGCATTTCATCACACGTACGCCGCCCGCCGGGTTCGTCGTCGAATGACCTTTTTTCCGACGGCCGGGGCATTTCTATCATCCTTGAGCGCGTTGCCGCAGCCGGACGAAGCCGCTCGATCGGCGGCGGTGGCGCGGCAGGGGCAACTGACCAAGCCGCCGGGCTCGCTCGGGCGGTTCGAAGAGATTGCCGTCTTCATGGCCGGCTGGCAGGGCCATGAACGCCCGCGGCTCGATCGCGGCCGGGCGGTGATCTTCGCGGGTAATCACGGCATCGTCGATCGCGGCGTGAGCGCGTTTCCGGCTTCCGTCACCGCGCAGATGGTGGCCAATTTCGAACATGGCGGCGCGGCGATCAACGCGCTGTCGCGCGCGGCGGGGCTCGATCTCAGAGTCGTCCCGCTCGACCTGGACCGGCCGACGATCGATTTCACCGTCGCCCCGGCGATGTCGGAGGAGGAATGCCTCGCGGCGATCAACGCGGGCGCCGCCGTCGTTGCGGACGCGCCCGATCTGATCGTGCTCGGCGAGATGGGGATCGGCAACTCGACCTCGGCCGCCGCGCTGTGCCTCGCCAGCTTCGATGGATCGGCACGCGACTGGGTCGGGCCTGGTACCGGAGTCGACGACGACGGCATGGCCCGCAAGATCGCGACCGTGGAGGCCGGGCTGGCGCTGCACCGGGACGCACTGAGCACGCCGTTCGAGACGCTACGCAGGCTTGGCGGTCGTGAACTTGCGGCGATCGCAGGCGCGGTCATAGCTGCGCGTCTTGCAGGCGTACCCGTCATGCTCGATGGCTTCATATGCTGTGCCGCGGTCGCGCCGATTGCCGCTGCGTGCCCGGATATCCTCGCGCATTGTCTTGCCGGCCACGTGTCGGCCGAGCCGGGTCATATGCGCCTGTTGCGGGCATTGGGCCTCGATCCCCTGTTGTCGCTGGGCATGCGGCTCGGCGAGGGAAGCGGCGCGGCGACTGCGACGTTGCTCGTTCGCGCGGCGCTGGCGGCGCACGACGAAATGGCGACCTTTGCCGAGGCGGGGGTCTCGGTCGCGTGACCGGTTCGCACATGCTGTACCTGATGCGGCATGGTGCTCCCGTCCGCGAAGGCCTGTTGCTGGGGCGAACGGACGATCCGGTAACGGAGGCCGGTATTGCGGCGTGCGTCCGGCGAGCCGCAGGGCTGAAGGTTGCCGCGATCGTGTCGTCCGACCTTATGCGTACACGCGATTGCGCAACGGCGATCGGCAGCGCGCGGGGCATCGTCGGCGAGGCCGATCGACGGTGGCGTGAACTCGACTTCGGAGTGTGGGATGGAATGCGTCCAGCCGATATCGATCCGGCGGCCTTCGCGCGGTTCCACGACGATCCGGACGCTGCCCCGCCGCCGGACGGTGAGCTATGGTCCTCGTTGCTGAACCGGGTCGGCAATGCCTTGGCGGTACTTCCGTCGGTGCCGACGTTGGTCGTCACGCACGGTGGCGCTATCCGGGCGGCGCTCGCGGACCTATGCGGGTTCGACCGGCGGCAGACATGGGCGTTCGACCTGCCTTATGCCGCGCTCGTGTCTTTGCGGATCTGGCCCGGGTTGGATCGGACTGTGCAGATCGTTGGACTTTCGACGTGAAGCGGCTGGTCGTCGCGTTCGGTTTCCTGACGCGGCTGCCGATGCCGCGGGTCGAGGCCGGGGCGAACGACTTTGCCGCGGCGATCCGGTGCTATCCGCTCGTCGGATTGGCGATCGGCGTGCTCGTCGCCGCGGCGGGATGGGCAGGCGCGTCGATCGACCCCTGGACCGGGGCGTGCTCCGCGTTGCTGACGTGGATCGCTGTCACGGGCGCATTGCATCTCGACGGGCTGGCCGATCTCGCCGACGGGCTGGGTGCGGCGCATGGCGACAGGACGCGGTTGCTCGCGGTGATGGCCGATCCGCATGTCGGCAGCTTCGGCGTCGTCGCGATCGTCGCCCAGATGCTCGCCAAGCTCGTGCTGCTGCACGCGGTCGGGCTGACGGCGTGGTGGCTGGTCATCCTGGTACCGTTTGCGGCGCGCATGGGGCCGCTGGCCTGGGCGGTCTTGTTGCCGCCGTTGCGGGCGGGCGGATTGGGCGCGGCGGTCGCGGGCGCAGTCCGGTCGCGCGACCTGGTCGGCTGGGCGCTGCTCCTGGCGCTGGCCGCCGTCGCGGCTCCCGCGCTGTTGACGGTTCCGCTCTTGATCCTAGCCGTCGCTGCGTGGTTGCGGCGTAAATTGGGGGGCGTGACTGGAGACGCGCACGGGGCAGGGATCGAGCTTGTCGAGACGGGCGTCCTGCTCGCTTTTGCCATCGCCGGTGCGTCAGCCGGCGCGCTGGGCTAGGTCGAGCATCGCATCGAGGTCGAGATGACGTTCGAGCGTCGCCGCGATCGCGTCGAGCGCGGCATCGATCGAGGCCGCATGGTCCGGTCCGACCGCGTCGACGCCGAGCCGGGCCAGCCACGCCGCGCGTTGCTCGGCTAGCCCAAACAGGCCGTGGACGTAACTCCCGTGGACCAGTCCATCGGCGCTCGTCGCTCCCTCCGCGCTGCCGTCGGAGCGGTGACCGACGGGACGGTTCAGGTCGGCGCCGGTGGTCGCGCCCATGTGCATCTCATACCCCTCGAAGCGCGCGCCCTTGGCGATCCCCTCGATCCGCTCGAGCGTCTTCGTCGGTGCGAGCACCGTGTCGATATCGAGTAGCCCAAGCCCCGCGATCGTCGTCGCCGCGCCTTCGATACCGTGCGGATCGGCGATGCTGCGACCCAGCATTTGGAAACCACCGCAGAGGCCCAGCACCGGCTTTCCCCGGCGGTGATGCGCAAGGATATCGATGTCCCACCCCTGCGCGCGCAGGAAGGCGAGATCGGGGATCGTGGCTTTCGAGCCCGCAAGCACGATCATGTCCGCCTCGGGGATCGGCGTGCCGGGCGGGACCATCACCAGCGCGACGCCGGGTTCGAGGCGTAGCGGGTCTAGGTCGTCGAAATTAGCGATCCGCGGCGTGATCGGGCAGGCGATCGTTACGCGACGGTCGACCGACGCGGAGCGGCGTTCGAGGATCACGGCGTCCTCGCTGGGCAGGCGTGCGGCGTCCGCTAGCCAGGGTACGACGCCGTAGCCGCGCCATCCGCTGCGCGCCTCGATCGCCCGATAGCCGTCGTCGAACAGCACAGGATCGCCGCGGAACTTGTTGACGAGGAAGCCGTGGATCATCGCCGCGTCGGCTGCGTCGATCACTGCGCGCGTGCCGACGATCGAGGCGATGACACCGCCGCGATCGATATCGCCGACCAGGATCACGGGGACATTGGCGGCGCGGGCGAAGCCCATGTTGGCGATGTCGCTTACGCGCAGGTTGACCTCAGCTGGGCTCCCCGCACCCTCGACGACGACGAGATCGCAGCTGGCCGACAGCCGCTCGAAACTGTCGAGCACGTCGACGAGCAGCCCTTCGCGCCCTTCCCGCCACCGCGCGGCGGCGAGCGTTCCGCGGACCTGCCCGCGGACGATCAGTTGCGACGTGCGATCGCCCTGTGGCTTGAGCAGTACCGGGTTCATGTCGACGCTTGGTTCGACCCGACACGCGATCGCCTGCGTGGCCTGCGCGCGGCCGATCTCCCCGCCGTCGGCAGTAACCGCGGCGTTGTTCGACATGTTCTGCGGCTTGAACGGGCGGACCGACAGGTCACGGTTCGCAAACGCGCGGCACAGTCCGGCGACGAGCACCGACTTGCCGACGTCGGAGCCGGTCCCCTGGAGCATCAGAGCCGCCATGCGAGTACTCCGGCGATGACGAGGAGAAGGATGCAGGCCCGGCGATAGATGCCGAGCGCCGCGCGGAGGTCAGTGGCGGATACGTCGGTGCTTCCGTCGCCGATATACGGCTTGGCAGTGACGATGCCGTCATAGGCGATCGGTCCGGCGAGACGAAGGCCGAGCGCGCCGGCCATCGCCGCCTCGGGCCACCCTGCGTTGGGCGAGGCATGGTTCCGGGCATCGCGTACCATCGTCCGCCAACCGCCCCAGCCCGCAACGCAAAGCAAAACGCCGCTAAGCCGGGCGGGGATGAGGTTGGCGACATCGTCGGTCCGCGCTGCCGCCCAGCCGAATGCGCGCCATCGGGCCTCGCGGTGTCCGATCAGGCTGTCCGCGGTGTTGATCGCCTTGTACGCCCAGAGGCCCGGTAGCCCGGCGAACAGCAGCCAGAACAGCGGCGCGACGACGCCGTCGCAGACGCTTTCCGCGAGGCTTTCGATCGCGGCGCGCGCGACGCCGGCTTCGTCGAGTGTCGCGACGTCCCGACCGACGATCATAGCGACGCGGGCGCGGGCAGCTTCAAGGTCGCCGGCTTCGAGGGCGCGCGCGACCGGCACGACATGGTCGTACAGGCTGCGGATCGCGAGGCCGGGCGCTGCCATCACGCCGATCGCGATCCATGCTATGGGACCGAACACGAGCCGCGCGAGGGAAGTCGCAAAGAGCGCTACGCCGACCGCAACTGCGATGAGTGCAACGATCGTGACGACACCGGCGGCGCGACGGACCGTGCCCGATAGGGTAGGGCGGTTCCAACGCGTCTCCGCCCAGCCGATCATTCGCGCGAAGCCACCAACCGGATGACCGATCCGCGCATAGAGCGGCGCCGGCCAGCCGACCGCGGCGTCGATGATGATCGCCAGCACGGCTACCGGCTCAGCCATCGTCAAGTGCTTCGTCGAGCCGCGCGAAGGCGTCGTCGTCGCCAGGGACGCCCATCCGCAGCCAGCGTGTCGAGTGGTCGAACGATCGAGTCAGGATGCCAGCCTGCGCGAGCCGCTCGAACAGCGCTGGTGCCGCGTCGGTGTCGATCAGCCGGAACAACGCGCAATCGCCGCAGGCTTGGAGGCCATGGCGTGCCAACATCGTGTCGAGCCTCTTGGTGCGTTCGACGATCGAGACCCGCGCGGCGGCGATCCATTCGGCGTCTCGGTAGGCGGCGATGCCATAGGCCACGGCGTGCGCCGAAATGGGCCAGCTGCCGAGCCGCTGGCGCATAACGGCCACGTGCTCCGGCGGCCCGATCATGAACCCGAGCCGCACGCCGGGCAGGCCGAAGAATTTGCCGAACGACCGAAACACGATCGCGCGGTCGTCGGGGTGGAGCAGGGGGATGAGGCTCGATTCGGGCACGACGTCGGCAAACGCTTCGTCCACGATCAGGAAGGCACCGCTGCGCGCGATATCGAGCAGGCGTTGCGGCGTGTCGCACTGGCCGTCGGGATTGTTGGGGTTGGCCAGCAACAGCGTGCCGTCCGCGAGCGTCCCGATCGCATCCCGCGCTATCGGAACGGCGCCGTCGATCGCTTCGGCATGCGTGGCGTAGCTCGGCACGACGAACCTGGCGGGGCTAGGCAGGTCCAGCACGGCCAGCATTCGTAGGCCGAGTTCACTACCGGGCAACGCGACGACCCGGTCCGAGGTCGTACCGAATACGGCAGCAGCGGCGGCTTCCAGATCGGCGATCGCTGCGGGCGAGGGGAGGCTGTGCAGATCGACTGCCGTGACGCGATCGGTGGGCCACGCGCAGGGATTGATGCCGGTCGACAGGTCGAGCCAGGGTCTCGGCGCATCCGGATAGTGGACGGCGGCGAGGTCGATCCGTCCACCGTGGATGCGCAGGGGGTTCATACTGTCTTTCACTCGGATCCGCGGGCTTTCGCTTGATCTTCCGGGCGTCATCGTCATTCCGGGCCCATCGAGCAAGCGCGAAGGAAACGGTAGGATGCAATCGGTCGGGACGCCGTTCGGAAAAAGCCTGTTCGTGCTGGGCGGCGCGCGTTCGGGGAAAAGCCGTCATGCGCAAGGCTTGGCCGAAGCCGCGGCGACGGACCACGCAACGCGGCTCGTCTATATCGCGACCGCGCAGGCATTCGACGGCGAAATGGAGGATCGGATCGCGCGCCATCGTGCCGATCGCGACGATCGGTGGCGGACCGTCGAAGCTCCGCTGGCGCTTGGCGAGGCGCTGAAGAGCGAAGACGGCCCGGACGTCGTGATGCTGATCGATTGCTTGACGCTGTGGGTGTCGAACCTGCTGCTAGCCGACGAGGCTGTCGCCGCGCGCGTGGACGACCTGGTCGAGACGATCGGCCGGTTAAAAGGCCGCGTCATCATCGTGTCGAACGAGGTCGGGTTGGGGATCGTCCCGGACAATGTGCTGGCCCGGCGTTTCCGGGATGCGGCAGGGCTGCTGCACCAGCGGATCGCCGCGGAGGTCGATTCCGTCGACATGGTCATGGCCGGGTTGGTTCAGCGCTGGAAGACGCCGAACGCAGAGTATAGATCTCACAATGACTAGCGATCACATTTCTCACGATGGTCAAGTATTCGCGGTGACCGGAAGCGATCATTTGTGCGATATAAAAAACTGATCTGGTTTTTAGTATCTCGAATTTCGGCAATATGATCGGCAGATCGTGAAACCGATATTTTTAATTTTATTTGTGCAACCCCAAAATTAATTGGAGCAGATCGGTCCGCTCAAACATTAATTAAAACATTTCCGTTCGAGCTATGTTAAAAGAGCTTATCGCCAGCCGATTTTTGGGCCCTGACGACCGAGAGATGCATGTGCTCCCGCCCCGAATTTTGCGGGATTACTCTCATGGCTACGACGCTCAGCCCCCTGGCGCTGATGGTTCGGAAGTTGGAAACGCACGCTGTGCTGGACGACGGCGACCGCAAGGCGCTGCTCGCGCTGCCATATACCCTTCGCACGTTCGAGCCGTCCTCCTACCTCGTGCGCGAAGGCGATGCGCCGGATCAATGCGCGGTACTGTTGTCCGGGTTTGCGTATCGCCAGAAGCTGACTGGCGCCGGCATGCGACAGATCGTGTCGCTGCATATCCCGGGCGAGCCGCTCGACTTCCAGCACCTGTTCCTCGACGTCGCGGACCACAACGTCCAGACGCTCACGCGCGCGGAAGTTGCGACGATTCCGCGATCGGCGCTGCGCGAACTGGCGCGGAACCGTGCGGCCATCAGCAACGCGATCTTCGTCAATACGCTGGTCGAGGGATCGATCTTTCGCGAATGGATTCTGAACATCGGTCGCCGCGATGCGCGGTCGCGGCTGGCGCATTTCCTGTGCGAATTCGCGATCCGTCTGGACATGCAGGGGCTGACCGGCGCCGATGGCTATGAGTTGCCGATGAGCCAGGAGCAACTCGGCGATGCGCTCGGACTGACGGCGGTACATGTGAACCGCACGATAAAGTCGCTCGAGGCGGATGGTCTGATCGGTCGCAATCGTCGCCGGATCAGCTTTCCGCAGTGGGATGCGCTACGCGAACTCGCTGATTTTTCGAGCCGCTACCTGCATCTTGCACAGCAGACCAGCTGACGCTCCTATCGTTGGTGCGCGTGATCGACCGAGTCGATGATCCGCCCGCCGGCCATGAAGACGGCGATCGGGCAGGCCGCGAACAGAAGCCAGCCGCCGTATCCGGGATATTGCTGGAGATAGTGCATCCCGCGTTCGACCGCGCCGACGCCTAGGCCGTAGATGACGAGGAAAGCCTCGAACTTGGTCTTGATGATGAAGAGGCGAGCAAACCGGGTCCACATGGCGGTCCTAAAAGCAAGGTGCGTGCCATTGGCTGATATGCGCGGTTCCGACGTTAGAAAATATGGTTACCTGTAAATTAACTCGACGTTTTAAGTTGGATTGCGGCGGTCAGATGCGAGCGACGTGCGTGACCCGGTCGGCTTCGCGAATGGCCAAGGCGTGCGCGCAATCATCGGCCAGCACGACGCCGCCCTCGATCTCGCGGACCTTGCCGAACGCGGCGCGGAAGTCGGCAAGGTTGCCCGTCGCGACCAGGGCGTCCTTGCCGTCGTCGCCACCGATCCCGACCACGTTGCTGTCGCGCGCGTCGGCGATCGAGCGGACCTGATCGGTGCGGGCGGTCATCGTCGGGCCACCATCGAAGATGTCGACATAGTTTTCGAACGCAAAGCCCTCGTTCTCGAGCATCCGCATCGCCGCGCGGCCCGAGGGATGCGGCAGGCCGATCGCGGCGCGCGCGGTCTCGGTCAGCATCGCGGTGTAGATCGGGTGCTTGGGCATCAGGTCGGCGATGAACTGGTGGCCGTTGATGGCATTGAACTGGTCCGCGTCCTGAAAATTCATCCCGAAGAAGCGGCCTGCGAGGCCATCCCAGAACGGCGAGCCGCCCGCTTCGTCGATAACGCCGCGCAGTTCGGCGAGGATCCGGTCGGCAAAACGCGCGCGGTGCATTTTGATGAAGAGGTAGCGGCTGCGCGCGAGCAACAGGCCGAGGCCGCCCGCGCGTTCGCCGGGATGGAGGAACAGCCCGCCGACCTCGCTCGCGCCTTCCAGATCGGTGGCGAGCGTGAGCATGTCGGCGCGGAAGGTGCGGTTCAGCTCGCGGCTATGCTGCGTGAGCTGGCCGATCCGGTAGCTGTAGAACGGGTAGCTCTGACCCACCTGCGTGAAGATCTGGCAGGTGCCGCGGACTTCCTTCGTCTCGATGTTCTCGAGGATCAGTACGAACAACTCGTCCTGGACCGGGCCGTCGGTGCGCGCGAAGGCGGCGTGGCTGCGTTCGAGCTTGGCGGTGAGTGCGCGGCGATCGGGCGGCAGATTGGTGAAGCCGCCGCCGGTCAGCTTGGCCATTTCGTAGAGGTGCTGAAGGTCGTCGTCGACCGCGGCCCGGATCCTGAAGCTCACAAGCGGCCCTCCGCGATACGCAATATGGTGACCGCCGACAGCGCCGCGCGTTCGGCGAGGCTGTCGGGGATCATGAACTCGTCGGTCGAATGGATCGCGCCGCCGCGGACGCCCATCGTGTCGACGACCGGTACGCCGGCGGCGGCGATGTTGTTGCCGTCGCACACCCCGCCGGTGGCTTTCCAGGCGATATCGAGACCGAGGTCCGCGCCCGATGCCTTGACCAGATCAAACAGCCGCGCGGCGCCGTCGTCGATCGGCTTCGGCGGGCGGTTGAAGCTGCCATGGACCTCGATGCGGACGTCGTGCTCGGCAGCGACCATCGCGACCGCGGAGTCGATATGAGATTGCGCCCGCGCGATATCGTCGAGCGTGGTGGGGCGGAAGTTGATGCGGAGGATGGCGAGGTCGGGGACGACGTTGTTCGGGCCACCGCCCTCGATCCGCGCTGGGTTTACCGCGAGACGCGGGCCGCGGACTTTCGACAAGCGCACCGCGATGTCGGCGGCTGCGACGAGCGCGTTTCGGCCGTCCTCGGGGTTGCGACCGGCGTGCGCGCTGCGACCGTGGACGATGATCGAGAAGTTGCCCGTGCCGCCGCGTGCGCCGGCGAGCGTGCCGTCGGCGAGCGCGGGTTCGTAGGTCAGCGCGGCGACCTTTCCGTGCGCGGCGCGCGCCAACAGCGCGGCAGAGGAGAAGGAGCCGGTTTCCTCGTCCGAGTTGATGACGACGTCATAGCCGATCCGCGCGGCGAGGGGGCTGGCCTCGATCGCCCGGAGTGCGGCAAGCATCACCGCCAGCCCGCCTTTCATATCGGCGACGCCGGGGCCGTTCAGTCGGCCGTCGTCGAGCCATTGCAGAGACTGGAACGTGTGATCGACCGGGTAGACCGTGTCCATATGGCCCGTGAACAGCATGCGGACGGGCGCGTCGGGACGCACGACAAGGTGCAGGTGCTTGCCGTGCTCGATCGCGGAGACCACGCCGTCCGCGCTGACGCTGTCGACGGGTGTCGGCTCGACCAGCGTGATCTCGCCCGGCAGGCTCGCGAACGCATCGCCGAGCAATCCGGCCATCGTCGCCAACCCGGCAAGGTTGCGCGTGCCGCTGTTGACGGCCGCCCATGCCTCGACCTGCGCCAGCATCGGTGCAGCGCCCGCCGTGTCGACGGCATCGCGCTCTATCGGTGTAAGTCCCCTCATCGCGCGACCCTAGCGAGGCCGGGCGCGTGTGGGAACAGCGTCAGAAGCTGTAGACCAGCGACGCGCGGCTGGTGGTGTCGGTCGAGACCGAGCCGACCGGCGGTTCGCTTTCATACTGGACGCTGTACGACAGTGCGGCGGACAGCGGCCCGATCAGCTTGGCGTTGAGTGAGGTCGTGCCGCTGAGCGTGCTGTTGTAGCGCTGGACATAGGCGGAGGCGACCTGGCTGACCGACAGGCCGCTCAGAATCCGCACGCTGAAATTCGCCGTGCCACGCGCGGCGATGCTGCTCTGCTCGGTATCGTCGGTGAATTCGGTGTAGCGATACGCTGGCCCGAGTTCGAGATCGAGCTTGGTCCCCGCGGTCTTGATCACGCTGTAGCCGGCACCGATCGAGGTCGAATAACGGTTGAAATAGCCGAGGAACCGATCGCCTTCATATTGCGCGACGCCGTAGATATAGGCGCGGTCGTCGATCTTGTAGTTGGGCTCGTACGAGGCAAGATAATGCTCGCGCGTCGTGATGTTCTGGTTCGACTGATAGTCCGCCTGCGCATGGAATTTCTGGCGCCAGCGAAGACCTTCGCGGTTGAGGTCGAGCACCGAAGTGCCGCCCGCCGTGTCGGAATTGCCCGTCGTCAGATACCCGCCGACCTCGGCCTTGCCGCTCCACAGGTCGAGGAAGCTGGCCTGGCGGATGACCTGCGTGCGCTGCGCGGCGCGGTCGGCTTTCCACTTTTCGGCGATCGCGAGCACGGCGTCGCCGCTAAGGGGATCGGCGGCGCGCGCGTATTTGGCGATCGTGTTGACGTCCGCTTCGTTCCCCGCCTCCAGCGCCGCGTCGAGCATCGCGCGGATCGTCTCGGGGATCATCACCGACTGCGGGTCGGGCGCGTTCGCCAGCAGCAGCGGGGCGAGCAGGAGAGGGGCTAAGCGGCGCACAGCCGTTCCGTAACGGCAGCGTGACGGAATGGGAACTGTTCAGCGTGTCGAGGTTGCGCCGAGATGTGGCGCGAAGGCGGCGAGTACCTGTTCGTAAAGAGCCTTCTTGAACGGGACGATCAGCCGCGGCAGGTCGGCGGGATCGCTCCAGCGCCACGCACGGAACTCCTCGTGGTCGGTGGAGATGTTCACGTCGGCGTCAGTACCGAGGAAGCGGTACAGGAACCAGCGCTGCGTCTGGCCGCGCCATTTGCCCTTCCAGACCTTGCCGAGCAATTCGGGGGGAAGGTCGTAGACGAATTCGCCGGGAGCCTCCGCGATCAGTTCGACCTTGTCCGGCATGACGCCGGTTTCCTCGCCGAGTTCGCGCAGTGCGGCGGCTTCGGCGTCCTCGCCAGGGTCGATCCCGCCCTGCGGCATCTGCCATGCCTCCAGCGGCGAATCGTTGCGTTGGCCGACGAAGATCTTGCCGTCCGCGTTGATGAGCATGATGCCGGCGCAGGGACGGTAGGGCAGGGTCGAAACGTCGGTCAAAATAGTCTCCGCAACGCAGGTGCTTGGGGCTCGGGCAACTTGGGGGTCGGGCAGCGCGCTCCTACCTACGGAGCATGATCCATGTCGTCCACCATCCCGACTATGTCACCCCCGCGCCGGCGCGCTCGACCTATCGCTGGAACAAGAACGGGCTGATCCGCGACCTGTTGCTCGAAAAGGGTGATGTGGTGACGTGGCACCGCGCCGAGACGACGCCGACTGCGTGGCTGGAGGCGGTTCATGACGAGGATTACGTCGCCGAAGTACTTCGCGCGGACGTGCCGAGGGAGAAGGAGCGGCGGATCGGCTTCCCGGTGACCACGGCGGTGGCATCGCGTGCGGCGATCGTCCCGCACGGGACGTGGCTCGCCGCGTGCCTCGCGCTGGAACACGGGTTTGCGGCGAATACGGCGGGCGGGAGCCATCATGCGCTGGCGAATACGGGCGCGGGGTTTTGCGTGTTCAACGATCTCGCGGTGGCGGCGGCGCGGCTGATCGACGAGGGGCGGGTGGGGCGCGTGCTAGTCGTCGATTGCGATGTGCATCAGGGTGACGGGACTGCGGCACTGTTGGCGGGACGGCCGGAGATCGCGACCTATTCGATCCATGCGGAGAAGAATTTTCCGGTGCGGAAGGCGCGATCGACGGTCGATGTGCCGTTGCCGGACGAGGTCGGCGACGAGGCGTATCTGGCGACGCTGGAGGCGACCCTAGTGCCTTTGCTTGACGAGTTCCGGCCGGAGGTGATCCTGTATCAAGCGGGGGTGGATCCGTTCGAGGGCGACCGGCTCGGGCGGTTGGCGCTGACCTTGGACGGTCTGGCAAGGCGGGAACGGCTTGTCGCTAGCCTTGCGATTGCACGTGGCGTGCCGCTCGCGAGCACGGTGGGCGGTGGTTACGGCGAGGATGCGCTTGCGATCGCCGAGCGGCATGTGGCGGCAATCATGACGCTGGGGGAAACTTTCGCAGCGGCCTGATGCTGGATCGCGGCTTGCTGCGTTGGGGATGCGATGACGACTCCCGTTCTTCTCTGGCTCCGCCAGGACCTCCGCCTTCACGATCACCCCGCGCTGATCGCCGCCGCGCATGCCGGGTCGGTGATCCCGGTCTACGTGCTCGACGACGATGCGCCGGGGAAATGGAAGATGGGGGGCGCTCAGCGCTGGTGGCTGCACCACACGCTCGACGCTTTTGGCAAGTCGTTGGCGGACAAGGGATCGAAGCTGGTCCTGCGACGCGGCGATGCGGTCGAGGTGTTGACGGCGCTGATGGAGGAAATCGGTGCCGAGCAGGTGCATGCGATCCGGCATTACGAGCCGTGGTGGCGCAAGGCCGAGGCGGCGCTTGGTAATCGTTTGTGCCTGCATGACGGTAACCATCTGGCCCGAGTGGAGGACGTAAAGACGGGATCGGGCGGGCAGTTCAAGGTGTATTCGTCGTTCTGGAAGGCGCTGAATCAGATGATGCCGCCGGGCGACCCCGAGCCTGCGCCGCGGACGATCCCCGCGCCGTCGAAATGGCCGAAGAGCGATACGCTGGCGGACTGGGATCTGCTGCCGACCAAGCCGGACTGGTCGGCGGGGTTCGGCGACTGGACGCCGGGCGAGGCGCAGGCGCTGAAGAACGCGAAGGCGATGGCGCCGATCGTCGAGGCGTATGACGTCGATCGCAACATGCCGTCGATCGAAGGCACCTCGCGCCTGTCGCCGCACCTGCATTTCGGCGAGATCTCGCCGCGTACGGTGTGGCATGCGGTCGATGGCCACGGCGACGCGACGACGTTTCGCAAGGAACTGGCGTGGCGCGATTTTACCGATGGTGTCGTCCTGACGATGCCGGATTACGGCGATACGAACGGGCGGCCGAAGTTCGACAAGCTCCCTTGGCGGTCGGGTAAAGACGCCGAGGCGGACCTGAAGGCGTGGCAGGAGGGCAGGACCGGCTATCCGATCGTCGATGCCGGGATGCGCCAGCTTTGGGCGACCGGCTGGATGCACAACCGGGTGCGGATGATCACGGCGAGCTTCCTGGTGAAGCACCTGCTGATCGACTGGCGCGAGGGCGAGCGCTGGTTCTGGGACTGCCTGGTCGACGCGGATTACGGGAATAATTCGGTGAACTGGCAATGGGTCGCCGGGACCGGCGTGGATTCGAACATGTTCGGGCGGATCATGGCGCCGCTGACGCAGTCGGAGAAGTTCGACGCGGGGGATTATATTCGCGAGTGGGTGCCTGAACTGGCGAAGGTGACCGGCGAAGCGATCCATGATCCGGACGAGTCGGGGTGTAGCCCTAAGGCGTATCCGGCGAAGATCGTCGGCCATCGCGAAGGCCGTGAGCGCGCGCTCGAAGCCGGGCGGCACGCGCGCTAGGGTCGCATCTTCTCCCCTCCCTGGAAGGGAGGGGTTGGGGGTGGGTCGGGTTCCGCTTGGTCGACGGTCGTTGGCTCGAACCGGCCTACCCACCCCCGGCCCCTCCCTTTTAGGGAGGGGAGCGCGTTGTGGCCTTGACTACGTTCCAGCCGTTTCCGCCCCGACAACTCTTTCCTAGCCGGCGCCCGTGTTGCATGGAGCGCCGCGATGACCGCCGTTCCCGCTTTCGACGATGTGCCCGCCGCGCAGGTTTCCCCGGTCGCGCGCCTTGTCGCGCCAATGTTTCATCGTCTGCTCGACCGGATCGACGCGGGGCTGGAGAGCGGCGGCATAGACGCGCACTTGCCCGACGGCACGCGGCGGCTGATCGGCGGACGGGCTCCGGGGCCTTTGCCCGTCGTGACCTTGCACCGCTGGCGCGCGCTGGTCCGTCTGGCGACCGCGGGGTCGGTGGGCTGGTACGAAGGCTGGGCGGCAGGCGACTGGTCGAGCCCCGATCCGGTGCCGCTGTTCGACCTGTTCATGCGCAACCGGCGCTCGCTCGGGACTGCGGCACGGTCGGGCGGCGTAGTGCGGCTGGCCGCGCGCGCATGGCACCGGATGCGGCGGAACGACCCAACCGGCTCGCGTAAGAACATCGCGGCGCATTATGACCTCGGCAACGATTTCTACGAGACGTGGCTCGATCCGAGCCTGACCTATTCGAGTGCGATCTTCGCTGAGCCGTTCGACGATGCCGAACTGCATGAGGTGGCGCAGGGGACCAAGCTGCGCGCAATCCTCGACCGGACCGGCGCGCGGGCAGGCGATACGATCCTTGAGGTCGGCTGCGGCTGGGGATCGTTCGCCGAGATGGCTGCGCGCGCGGGAGTTGGCGTGCACGCGCTGACGCTGTCGATTGAGCAGAAGCGGCAGGTCGACGATCGGATCGCGGCGGCGGGGCTCGACGGGGTGCAGGTAGCGCTGACCGATTACCGCGATGTCACCGGCACCTATGATGCGGTTGCGAGCATCGAGATGGTCGAGGCGGTCGGCGAGGAATACTGGCCGGTGTACCTCGACGCGATCGCGCGGGCGTTGAAGCCGGGCGGGCGTGCGGCGTTGCAGTATATCTCGATCGACGACGCGATCTTCGACTCGTACTCGCGGAGTGTCGACTTCATCCAGCGCTACGTGTTTCCGGGAGGGATGCTGTTGTCCGAGCCACGGTTTCGCGCGCTGGCTGAAGCGCGAGGGCTGGCGTGGGAGGACCGGCGCGGGTTCGGATTGCACTATGCCGAGACGTTGCGGCGGTGGCGGGTTGCGTTCGATGCGGCGGTGACCGAGGGGCGGTTGCCGGCGCGGTTCGATGCGCGGTTCGTGGCGTTGTGGCGCTATTATCTGATGTATTGCGAGGGCGGGTTTCTTGGCGGTGGGATCGACGTGGCGCAGGTTACGCTGGTGAAGCGATAGTGTTTTCCTGCGAACGCAGGAACCCAGGGTAACGGGCGGTGGCGATTGTGACCCTGGGCTCCTGCGTTCGCAGGAGAAAGGTTAGGTTACCCGCTCGAAGTGACCAGCTT
This sequence comes from Sphingomonas sp. Leaf230, assembly GCF_001421745.1. Classification (GTDB taxonomy): domain Bacteria; phylum Pseudomonadota; class Alphaproteobacteria; order Sphingomonadales; family Sphingomonadaceae; genus Sphingomonas. The sequence continues at coordinate 640,060 of NZ_LMKW01000001.1, forward strand.
CAAAACCTTCGATCGCCAGCGCGACGATGCGGTCGGCCACGACAGTCGGTTCCTTTACCGAGTTCGGATCCTCGCCTGGATAGGCCCGTGCACGCATCTTGGTCCGCGTCGCGCCAGGATCGACGATCGCGGTGCGGATGGCGCTGATCTCGGCCATCTCGTCGCCATACGCGCCGAGAAGTATTTCGAATGCAGCCTTCGAAGCGCCGTAGAGGCCCCAATACGCGCGAGGCATCCGCCCGACGCTGGAGGTCACGCCGATCACTCTGGCTGACTTGGCCTTCTTCAGCATCGTGTCGAACGCAGCGATCATGGCCGCCTGCGCGCTGACGTTGAGCGTCAGAACCTGCGCCATTTCCTTCGGATCGATCGCCGGAACCGACGACAACGACCCGAGCATGCCCGCGTTGAGGACGAGGATGTCGAGCGCATCCCAGCGATCGCCGATCGCCGTCGCCAGCCGGGCGATGGCTTCGCTCTCGGCAAGATCCAGCGGGGCGATCGTCGCCGAGCCACCCGCCGCGTGGATCGTCGCCTCGACCTCTTCGAGGCCACCAGGCGTGCGCGCCGTCAGGACGACATGCGCGCCCTTCGCCGCCAGCGCGATCGCCGTCGCAGCGCCGATGCCGCGGCTGGCACCGGTGACCAGGGCCAGCCGGCCTTCGAGAGGCTTGTCCGTCATGTCAGCTCCGGGATTATCAGATGACGCGTTCGGCGAGCATCGCGAACTGATCGACTTCCGAACCTTCGTCATGGTCGGTCAGCGTGGTCGGGTAGTCCCCGGTGAAGCACGCGTCGCAATATTTCGGGCGGACATCCGCACGCTTCGCCTCGCCGAGCGCCTTGTACAGGCCGTCGATCGAGATGAAGTTGAGGCTGTCCGCGTGGATGAAGCCAGTCATGCCGCCGAGATCGAGCTTGGCCGCGAGCAGCTTCTCGCGCTCGGGCGTGTCGACGCCGTAGAAACACGAGTGTCGGGTCGGTGGGCTGGCGATCCGCATGTGCACTTCAGCCGCGCCTGCCTCGCGCATCATCTCGACGATCTTGAGCGAGGTGGTGCCGCGGACGATCGAGTCGTCGACGAGGATGACGCGCTTGCCCTTGATAAGGGCGCGGTTGGCGTTGTGCTTCAATTTCACGCCGAGGTGGCGGACTTTGTCGCCCGGCGAGATGAACGTGCGTCCGACATAATGCGAGCGGATGATGCCGAGCTCGAACGGGATGCCCGACTGCTGCGCATAGCCGATCGCCGCCGGGGTGCCCGAATCGGGGACCGGAATGACGAGATCGGCATCGACCGGCGATTCGATCGCGAGCTGCGCGCCGATCGCCTTCCGGACCGAATAGATCGAGTGATCGTCGACGATCGAATCGGGGCGCGAGAAATACACCCACTCGAAGATGCACGGCCGTGCCGCCATCGGCGCGAACGGGCGGATCGAGCGAATCTCGGAACCCTGGACGATGACCAGTTCGCCCGGCTCGATCGCGCGGACGAAGGTGGCGCCGACGACGTCGAGCGCAACCGTCTCGGAAGCGAAGATCACCGCGTCACCCAGCTTGCCCATGACGAGGGGGCGAATGCCGAGCGGATCGCGGCAGGCGATCATGCCCTCTGGCGTCATCACGATCAGCGAATAGGCGCCTTCGATCTGCTTCAGCGCATCGATGAAGCGATCGAGCAGCGTACGATAGTTCGAGGTCGCGACGAGATGGATGATCGTCTCGGTATCGCTGGTCGACTGGAAGATCGAACCGCGGCGGACGAGCTCGCGACGCAGCCGCATCGCATTGGAAATGTTGCCGTTATGCGCGATCGCGAAGCCACCGGTCGACAGCTCGGCATAGAGCGGCTGGACGTTGCGCAACGCGGTCTCGCCGGTCGTCGAATAGCGGACATGACCGCAGGCGACGGTGCCCGGGAGCGACCGGATCACGTCGTCGCGGTCGAAGTTCCCGGCGACATGGCCCATCGCACGGTGCGTGTGGAAATGCGCGCCGTCGAAGGTCGTGATGCCGGCGGCTTCCTGGCCGCGGTGCTGCAATGCGTGCAGCCCCAGGGCTACGAGCGCGGCCGCGCCATCGGTGGCCGAAACGCCAAACACCCCGCATTCTTCGCGGAGTTTGTCGTCATCATAAGGGTTTGTCGTCAGCATGCCGGTTCTCACGTCGTGCGGAAGCTGCCCTATACGAGCGGATCGCCGGCTTGTCGCCTGTTTGTAATAACATTGCGCGGATCGTTTTGAGGGGGCGGTCGCATCGGGCCGGGTTTCGGGTATATCCCGGACATGACACACAGCCGCGACACGGGCCTGACGCTCGATCCGAAATTCGATTCCGCCGGGCTCCTGACCGCGGTCGTCACCGATCGCGTATCGGGCGACGTACTGATGGTCGCGCACATGAACGCCGAAGCGCTGGCGGAGACGCAGGCGACCGGTGAGGCGCACTTCTGGTCGCGGAGCCGCGAAAAGCTCTGGAAGAAGGGCGAGACTTCGGGGAACGTCCTGCGCGTCGCCGAGCTGCGGATCGATTGCGACCAGGATGCGGTGTGGGTCATCGTCGATGCGGCGGGCCCGGCGTGCCATACCGGCGAGCGGACCTGCTTCTTCCGGCGGATCGAAGGAGGCAGACTGGTGCCGGCCGAATGAAGCGCGTGGTGCTGCTCGCGCTCATGCTCGGCGGGTGTGGGCGGGAGCCGACGACCGCTGTGGCGGACAGCGCGGGGGCTCGGCTCGAGGCTGCGGCAGAGACGGCGGGAATCGTACCTGACCCGAAGGCGCCGCTGCAAGGATCATGGGCGCGCGATACGGACCGCGTCTGCGTGGTCGGTACCGAGAAGACGAGCCGGATCGGCGTCAGCGTCGACTATGGCGAGGACCAAGCGTGCGCCGGATCGGGAACCGTCGAACGTTCAGGCGATGCGCTGAAACTCGCGTTCGGCGCGTGCAAGTTCGACGCACGCTTCGACGGCGATCGCATCGTGTTTCCCGCCGAAGTCCCGGAAGCCTGCGAGTCGCTCTGCACCGGCCGTGCCTCGCTCGCGGCGCTGACCGTCGACCGCCAGAGCGAATCGCGATCGGAGGCTGCGACGCTACGGTCGACGAAGGGAAAGTTGCTGTGCGACAATTGACGTTGACGTAAACGAGAGTTATTTCTCCGGGGATGGCGACACAAGCATCCCTTCGATTGCAGGCGACCCCGCAATCCTACGCGGTGATCGAGCCGCGGCATGATCGCGAAAGCTTCACGATCTCCGATCTCTCCGCCGAGTTCGACGTCACCGCGCGAGCGCTGCGGTTCTACGAGGACGAGGGGCTTATCGCGCCCGAGCGTCGCGGGACTCAGCGCATCTATTCGCACCGCGACCGCGCGCGGCTCGCCTGGATCCTGCGCGGCAAGCGCGTCGGGTTCAGCCTCGGCGAGATCCGCGAGATGATCGATCTCTACGACGTCGGCGATGGCCGCCGCGCGCAGCGCCAGGTCGTGATCGAGCGCAGCCAGGCGCGGATCGCACTGCTGACCGCGCAGAAGCGCGACATCGATCTCGCCATCGACGAACTCACCAGTTTCGTGGCCCTCCTCGAAGTGAGCCGCGCCCAGGACAACCAAGGATAAACCATGCCCCAGTATACGCCCCCCGTCCGCGACACGCGTTTCGTCCTCGAGCATGTCGTCGGTCTCGATCGCTACAATAACCTTCCCGGCTTCGATGCGGCCTCGCCCGACGTCGTCGACGCGGTGCTTGAGGAAGGCGGCAAATTCGTCGCCGAGGTGCTGTTCCCGCTCAACCTGTCGGGCGACCAGCAGGGCTGCACGCGGCACGAGGACGGCTCGGTGACGACGCCGGACGGCTTCAAGGAAGCGTATAAGCAGTATGTCGAGAGCGGCTGGGCGACGCTCGGCAACCAGCCCGAATATGGCGGGCAGGGGATGCCGCACGTCGTGTCGACCGCGTTCCAGGAATACATGATCTCGTCGAACATGGCGTTCGCGATGTATCCGGGGCTCACGCACGGCGCGATCGCCGCGCTGATCGCCAAGGGCTCGGACGCGCAGAAGGCGATGTACGTGCCGAAGATGGTGTCGGGCGAATGGGGCGGGACGATGAACCTGACCGAGCCGCAGTGCGGCACCGATCTGGGCCTGATCCGCACCAAGGCCGAGCCGCAGGCGGACGGCTCATATGCGATCACCGGTACGAAGATCTTCATCTCGTCGGGCGAGCATGACCTGACCGAGAACATCATCCATCTCGTGCTGGCCAAGACGCCGGGTGCGCCAGACAGTTCGAAGGGCATCTCGCTGTTCGTGGTACCGAAGTTCCTCGTCGAGGAAGATGGTTCGATCGGCGCGCGCAACGGCGTCACCTGTGGCTCGATCGAGCACAAGATGGGCATCCACGCAAATTCGACCTGCGTGATGAACTATGATTCGGCGACCGGCTGGCTCGTCGGCGAGGAGATGAAGGGCCTCGCCGCGATGTTCATCATGATGAACGCAGCGCGTCTCGGCGTCGGTCTCCAGGGTCTCGGCGTGGCGGAAGTCGCGTACCAGAACGCCGTGCAGTACGCGCAGGACCGTCGCCAGGGTCGCGCGCTGACCGGGCCGAAGGAGCCGCAGGAGAAGGCGGACACGCTGTTCGTCCATCCCGACATCCGCCGCATGCTGATGGAGGGCAAGTCGCTGACCGAGGGCCTGCGCGCGCTGATCCTCTGGACCGCGCTGCAGGCCGATCTCGAGCATAGCGCCGAGACCGAGGAGGAGCGCCAGCTGGCCGGCGACATGATCTCGTTGCTGACCCCGGTCATCAAGGGATACGGCACCGACAAGGGCTACGAGATCGCGACCAACTCGCAGCAGGTCTACGGCGGCCACGGCTACATCGCCGAATGGGGCATGGAGCAGTACGTCCGCGACGCGCGGATCGCCCAGATCTACGAGGGCACCAACGGCGTCCAGGCGATGGACCTGGTCGGGCGCAAGCTCGCGCAGAATGGCGGGCGCGGGATCCAGGCGTTCTTCAAGCTGGTGGCGGACGACGTCGCGGCAGCGAAGGGCGATGAAGCGACTGCGGTGTTCGCCGAGGCGCTGGAAAAGGCGAACGGCCAGCTCCAGGCGGCGACGATGTGGTTCATGGCGAACGGCATGAAGAACCCCGAGAACGTCGGCGCGGGCGCGGTCAGCTACATGCATTTGATGGGGATCGTCGCGGTCGGCACGATGTGGCTGCGGATGGCGGTCGCTGCGACCAAGCTGAAGGCGGCTGGCGAGGGCGAAGCTGCGTACCTCGATGCCAAGCTGGTGACGGCGCGCTTCTATGCCGAGCGGATCCTGCCGGATGCGGGCGCGCTGCGTCGGAAGATCGAGGGCGGGGCTGAGTCGCTGATGGCGCTGCCGCCCGAGATGTTCATGGCCGCCTGATGCCTTCTGCTCCCCTCCCTGAAAGGGAGGGGCAGGGGGTGGGTAGGTTTCCGCATATCCGAACCGTTGCGGCTCAAGCGGGCCAACCCACCCCCAACCCCTCCCTTCCAGGGAGGGGGGCAGGTTGCGCTTCCCTACTTAGGAGCGGCGGCAGTGGCTGGCGTGTTCGCAGGCAGGGGCGGCGCGGCAACCACAGTCTTCCGCCGCACCCCATTCAGCTCGACGGCAGCTGGTACCGTTGGCATGACCGCAGCAGGCACCGGTACGGCGGTCAAAGTCGCCTGAACCTTCATGCACTGCGTCGGGTCGGCGCGTTTGAACTGGCGGCAGTTCCACAACGACTTTTCGTAATTGCTCGCCCGGTCGCGCAGGTAGCTGAAGCCGAGCGCGGCGGTCTGGGCGAGTGCCAGCGGAAGCGACGTCGCCGCCTTGCTACCGTCCGTCCAGGCCATGTAGCGGCAGAACGGCTTGTCCCCGCACGCCTGTGCCGCGAGCGCAGTAAGTCCGTCGGCGGTCTGGCCACGCGGCAGGGCTACGAGGATAGCATCGCCATCGACTGGCACCGCGGGAGCAGGTGTCGTCTCGGTAACGGGTCCAAACCCCATCGCGATCGACGCCTCTGCAAGCGCGGCATCCGCCTCAGCCAGCGCAGCGCCGGTTTTGTGCGCATCCGACAGCTCGGCGAGCTGCGCGATGACCGGCTCGACGGTCTCCGGGTGACGCCCGAACGCAGGCGGCGTGCCCCACCAGCCCGACCAGCGGAAGAACAGGTGCGTGTTTACCGCTGTGATCTTGTCGAGGCTCGACTGCCAGTACGGCACCACCCAGTCGGTATGGTAGTGCGTGGCATAGCCGACCTGCTTGAACACCGCCCCGGACAGCGACGCCGCAGCCACCTCGCGCGCGCGACGCCAAGCGTCCTCCGTCGGATGCCAGCGCGTGATCGCACCGTCGCAGCTGAAGCTGAATTGGCATCCCGTCGAACGATCCTGCCCCTCGAACACGACGCCGCACACCGTTTTGGGGAAGGCGGGGTGATGAAGACGGTTGAGCACGACCTGCGCGACCGCGCGTTCGCCGAGCGTGTCGTCGCCGGCCTCGTAGAGGATACCCGCCGCCATGCAGTCCGTCGCGCGCGCCAAATCCTCCGGGCCGCCGGCGAAGCGGAACGGTCGTGCCGCCGGGTTGGGATCGGTCGAGAACGGCACGGTCGCGTTGAACGCACGCGCATCTTCAGGGCTGAGATCGACGAACTTAACCGGCTCGACTTTAGGCACTTCGGCTTGCGGCACGACCCGGCCCGCGGGCAGCTTCACCCGCTTCGAGGCGTGGACGATCGTGGGCGGGTTGGCGACGACCAGCGCAGGCCCGACGATCGCCAGCGCGGAGACGCCGACGAGGATGGCGCGCAGCACCTTCGTGCCGCGCGCGGAAAGGTCGGTCGTCACTGTTCGGGCAGGAAGTCCGGGACCGACAGATAACGTTCGCCGGTATCATAGTTGAACCCGAGAACCCGAACGTTGTCAGGCAGATCGGGAAGCTTCTGGAGGATCGCTGCGAGCGTCGCGCCCGAGCTGATGCCGACCAGCATGCCCTCTTCGGTCGCCGAGCGGCGCGCCATGTCCTTCGCCACCGCGGCATCGACCTCGATCACGCCGTCGAGCGCTTGGGTATGCAGGTTGACGGGGATGAAGCCCGCGCCGATGCCCTGGATCGGGTGAGGTCCGGGCTGGCCACCAGCGATGACCGGCGAGGCGGCGGGCTCGACCGCGTAGACCTTGAGCGACGGCCATTCCTTCTTCAGCGCCTCGGCGACGCCGGTGATGTGGCCACCGGTGCCGACGCCGGTGATGATCACGTCGATCGGCGTGTCGCGGAAGTCGGCGAGGATTTCCTGTGCGGTCGTAGCGACATGCACGGCGATGTTCGCAGGATTTTCGAACTGGTGCGGCATCCATGAACCCGGCGTCTGCTCGACCAGTTCCTTGGCACGCTCGATCGCGCCCTTCATGCCCTTCTCACGCGGGGTCAGGTCGAAGGTCGCGCCGTATGCGAGCATCAGGCGGCGGCGTTCGATCGACATGCTCTCGGGCATGACGAGGACGATCCTGTATCCCTTCACCGCGGCGACGAGCGCCAGGCCGATGCCGGTGTTGCCGCTGGTCGGCTCGATGATCGTGCCGCCGGGCTGGAGATGGCCGTCCTTCTCCGCCGCCTCGATCATAGCGAGCGCGATGCGGTCCTTGATCGAGCCGCCGGGGTTCGAGCGCTCGGACTTCACCCAGACTTCGGATTCGGGGAACAGCTTCGACAGGCGGACGTGCGGCGTGTTGCCGATCGTATCGAGGATCGAGTTGGCCTTCATGGCTTGGCTTCTCCGTGTTCGGGTTCGGTCTCTAGGATCTCTGGGGGATCAAAGGTTTTGGCGCGGCCAAGTTCCGGGAACAATCGCGCCCAGCCGATCGTGATCGCAATAGCACCGACGCCGCCGAACACCACTGCGCCGACCGGACCGAGCAGCGACGCCATCACCCCGCTCTCGAATTCGCCGAGTTCGTTCGAGGCTGAGATGGTGAGCTGCGACACCGCGCTGACGCGGCCGCGCATCGCGTCTGGGGTGTGGAGCTGGATCAGCGACTGGCGGACATAGACCGAGATCATGTCCGCGCCGCCCGCGACGATCAGCGCGACGAGGCTGAGGACGAAGGCGGGCTGGACGGGGATGCCGCCGAGCGTACCGGGCGCGATGCCGAGCAGGGTCACGATCGGGGTGGCGACGCCGAAGGTCAGGATCGCGAGCCCGAACACGACGACCGCGATCAGCATCTTGACGCCAACGTTGGTGCTCATCGGCCGGACCGAGAACCAGATCGCCGTTATCGCCGCGCCGATGCCCATGCCGGCCGCGAGTACGCCTAGCCCCTGCGAGCCGACGTGGAGGATGTCGCGCGAATAGACCGGGAGCAGCGAGGTCGCGCCGGCGAGCAGCACCGCGAACAGGTCCAGCGTGATGGTCGCGAGGACGAGGCGGTTGCGGCGGACATAGGTGAAGCCCTCGATGATCCGGGCAAGCGGGCGGTGATCGGTCTGCGCGGCGGGCTGCGGCACGGGGCCGATCAGGAACATGAAGAGGAGCGCGACGACGAAGAGGATCGTTGCCACGCCGTATGCGACTTCGGGGTGGATCGCGTAGAGGAGGCCACCGACGCTGGGGCCCGCTATCGTGCCGACCTGCCAGGCGATCGAGCTGATCGCAATCGCGGTCGGGAGTACCGCGCGGGGTACGAGGTTGGGGGCGAGCGCGGAATAGGCTGGGCCGGAGAAGGCGCGTGCTACGCCGAACGCTACCGCGGCGACGAACAGCACGCCGAGCGTGAGGTGGCCGGTCCAGGTCAGCAACCACAGGGTCGCGGCGGTGAGCACCAGCAGCGCGGTCGTGCCGCGGACGATCCAGCGGCGGTCGAAGCTGTCCGCGACGAGGCCGGTGATCGGGGTCAGCAGGAACAGCGGTACGAACTGCGCGAACCCGATCATGCCGAGCATGAAGGCAGCCTGGCGAATATCCATCGTCTCGCGGGCGATGTTGTAGACCTGCCACCCGATCACGATCGACATCGCACTGACGGCGATCGTGCCGGTGAAGCGGGACAGCCAATAGGCGCGGAAATTGGCGATCCGTAAGGGATGCTGGTGGGGGTCTGCGGTGGAGTCCATTGCGGTTGGCTTTAGGCTTGGGTGAACGGGCAGGGCAACCGGAGCTTTGCTTGGGGTGGGGATAGAGGCTCAAGCCGAGGATGCCCAACCGAAGAAAGCTTGTTTCCCCGCGAAGGCGGGGACCCAGACTGGGCTCCCGCCTTCGCGGGAGAACAAGGAAGCGGGAGGTGTCCCGTCTGAGCAACCAGATCGTCACCACCGCTATCCCTGCATATCGGCACCACCCCGGCGAAGGCCGGGGCCCAATTGGGGGACGTCGCCAACTGAGCGATGAGCGTCGTTACTACAACCTTACCAATTGGGCCCCGGCCTTCGCCGGGGTGGTTTGCTCGTGCGGTAGGGCTCGCGCGACCTATCGAGCGCCCCATCCCACACCCCGCAAACCGACATACCCCAGACGGGAATTGATGTTCCGCCCCGTCCGCGCCTATAGGCTCCCTCAACTCCCCTACGGAAAACGAGGTTTCCCACATCGTGGCCAAGACCCCCCCACCAGCACGCGCAATCGCCGAACCGCCGATTACGAACCGCGAACGACCGGCCGAACCAAAGCCGTACGAGGCGTCGAAGGACGAACTGCTCGAAATGTATCGGCAGATGCTGCTGATCCGCCGTTTCGAGGAAAAAGCGGGCCAGCTCTATGGCTTGGGCCTGATCGGTGGCTTCTGCCATCTGTATATCGGCCAGGAAGCCGTCGCTGTCGGCCTGCAGTCCGCGCTGAACGGCGAGACCGATTCGGTGATCACCGGCTACCGCGATCACGGCCACATGCTTGCCTACGGGATCGACCCGAAGGTGATCATGGCCGAGCTGACCGGGCGCAATTCGGGGATCTCGAAGGGCAAGGGCGGGTCGATGCACATGTTCTCGACCGAGCATAAATTCTACGGCGGCCACGGCATCGTCGGTGCGCAGGTGTCGCTCGGCACCGGCCTCGCGTTCAAGCACAAATACTCGAACGACGGCGGCATCTGCATGGCCTATTTCGGCGATGGCGCCGCGAACCAGGGCCAGGTGTACGAGAGCTTCAACATGGCCGAGCTGTGGAAGCTCCCGATCATCTTCGTGATCGAGAACAACCAGTACGCCATGGGCACGAGCGTCAACCGCGCATCCGCCGAGGACCAGCTATATCGCCGCGGCGAGAGCTTCCGCATTCCCGGCATCCAGGTCGACGGCATGGACGTGCTCGCCTGCCGCGGTGCCGCCGAGGAAGCTTTGGCGTGGGTCCGTGCGGGCAAGGGTCCGGTCATCCTCGAGATGAAGACCTATCGCTATCGTGGCCACTCGATGTCCGATCCGGCGAAGTACCGCACGCGTGACGAGGTCCAGGCGGTCCGCGACAAGTCGGATCCGATCGATCACATGAAGAAGCTGCTCGACGCGCAGGGCGTGACCGAGGCGGACCTCAAGTCCCTTGAACAGGAAATCAGGAAAATCGTGAACGAAGCCGCCGATTTCGCCGAGCAGACCCCGGAGCCGGATGCTGCCGAGCTCTACACCGACGTTCTGGTGGAGAAGTACTGATGGCGATCGAGATCAAGATGCCCGCACTCTCCCCGACGATGGAAGAGGGCACGCTGGCCAAGTGGCTCGTCAAGGAAGGCGACAGCGTCAAGTCGGGTGACATCCTTGCGGAGATCGAGACCGACAAGGCGACGATGGAGTTCGAGGCGATCGACGAAGGCACGATCGGTTCGATTGCGGTCGCCGAAGGCACCGACAACGTGAAGGTTGGCACCGTCATCGCGACGATCGTCGAAGAGGGCGAGAGCGCGAGCGACAGCAAGCCAACCGAGGCACGCTCCGGCGATGCGGCCAACGCCGCGCCGAAGGAAACGCCGTCGGACGACAAGGCACCGCCGGTTCCCGAAGGCGCCTCGCCCGCCAAGGCCGAGAGCGGCACGCAAGCGCTCGTCGCGTCGGCGGAGAAGGTCGGTATCTCCGACCCGGCGATTCCCGAGGGCACCGAGATGGTCAAGACGACCGTCCGCGAAGCCCTGCGCGACGCGATGGCCGAGGAAATGCGCGAGGACGACCGCGTTTTTGTGATGGGCGAGGAAGTCGCGCAGTATCAGGGCGCGTACAAGGTCACGCAGGGCCTGCTCGACGAGTTCGGCGACCGTCGCGTGATCGACACGCCGATCACCGAATACGGCTTTGCCGGCATCGGTGCAGGCGCGGCGATGGGCGGCCTTCGCCCGATCGTCGAGTTCATGACCTTCAACTTCGCGTTGCAGGCGATCGACCACATCATCAACTCGGCGGCCAAGACCAACTACATGTCGGGTGGCCAGATGCGCTGCCCGATCGTGTTCCGTGGTCCCAACGGGGCGGCGTCGCGCGTGGGTGCGCAGCATTCGCACAACTTCGCGGCGTGGTATGCGAGCGTCCCCGGCCTGATCGTGATCGCGCCGTATGACGCGGCGGATGCGAAGGGCCTGCTTAAGGCCGCGATCCGCACCGAGGATCCGGTCGTGTTCCTCGAGAACGAGCTGATGTACGGCCGCAGCTTCGACGTCCCCAAGCTCGACAACCACGTCCTGCCGATCGGCAAGGCGCGGATCGTCCGCGAGGGCAAGGACGTGACGATCGTCAGCTACTCGATCGGCGTGGGCATTTCGCTCGAAGCCGCCGAGAAGCTCGCCGAAGAGGGCATTGACGCGGAGGTCATCGACCTGCGCACGCTGCGCCCGCTCGACACCGAGACGGTCCTGAAGAGCCTCGCCAAGACCAACCGCATGATCATCGTCGAAGAGAATTGGGCAACCTGCTCGATCGCCTCGGAGATCGTGTCGGTGGTGATGGAGCACGGCTTCGACGACCTCGACGCCCCGGTGCTCCGCGTCACCAACGAGGACGTGCCGATGCCCTACGCGGCGAACCTCGAAAAGCTGATGCTGGTCGACGTCGCGAAGGTCGTGACGGCGGTGAAGAAGGTTACTTACAAGTAAGGACTAGGTACCGGCCGGGGACACCCGGCCGGTACGATCATGCAGCGTATGTCGTACAGACGCTCGCGGTGGTTCCGGCCGCGGATCCCAGAACCTGTGTGTTACGCTCGCGCACGTTATAGACAGATTCGGACCGCAAGATCGGTGTTCCAAAAAACCGCGACGAAACCAGCGGCTGATAACGATACGTCACCTCGACGAAGATCAACGATGAACCAGTGCCTGCTGCGATCTGGCGCGTGCTCGTTCCCATATATGGCAAGCTCGCGTCGTTTTGGCCTTTGCCTTCCGCGCCATATTTCGGTTGCGACTCCGGCGCGTTCAACGCCCCTGTACAACGCTGCCAGCGAATATATTGACCAGCTTTAGTACCGGCCTGTCCATTCGGTTCGACGCTGGAAACAACGACGCGCCCATTGGCATTGAAAGCCAGTCCCGTACCGATGAACTTTGCGCTCAAAAGGGCCTCGTTGACGTCCGATTCGTCGATCGAATCGCGTACACGTGCCACGTTGTCCGAAATCGCGGTCGAGATCTGGTTCACGCGCATCACTGCAACGGCCATATGCGTAACCTCGGCACCCGCAAGACCGAGCGTGATCAGCACCGGCGCGGAGATCGCGAACTCGATCATTGCCAGCCCGCGAACATCGGTCCGAAGCCGACGGACAATGGTGAAGCAACGTCTCATGGTGCCTTCGTACATATGGTCGTAGGCTCGGCGCGCGAGGTGAAGGGTTGGTTACGAATCACTGTGGAGGCGGACACGGTGCGTGTCGGACCCCAGGACAGCAGTGCCCCAACCGGAGTCAGGTTCGGGTAAACGACGTTGACCGTGTAGTAGACGATATCGTCCGCGCTGCCGACGCCGGTATCACCCGGGTTTGAATCATAGGCGCCATTGTTATTGGCATCCTCGAAACAATCGCCCAAATTATAGGTGCCCTTGGGATCGGTGTCCGACGTGATCTTCTCGGGTTTGCCGACATTCGAAAAATTATAATAGCGACGTGTCGCAACCGTGACGTATTTTGCAGGGACGATCGATTCAACCTCGGATTTGATCGTGGTTACGACATCCGTCGCGGTTCGGTTGCCTACCGTAACCTGCCGCGAGGCTTTCGACAGCGCTCCTTGTACCACGGCAGTCACATAGCCCTGATAACCAACTTCAAGGATCGACAGCAGTAGACCGACCAACACCGGCACGATCATCGCGAACTCCACGATCGTCGCACCTCGCGTGTCGTGATGGAGCGTCAACGAGGACGCTTTGAATGATATCACTGACTGATCCTCAAGGAACCGATCTTGCTGCCGATCTCCTGGAACTTGGCGATCAGGGCGGGCGCCGTACTGATGCCGGATGCCATCGATGGTTGCGATGCGCAGTTCTGCATGTCGGCAGTCAACGTGGTCGAGAACGCAATAACGTAGAGCTGGACGTCCTGGCTCTTTGCCGCGTTGCACGCCATCCGGAACCGTTGCAGATGACGCGCGAGTTGCGCGTTCGCCCCGGACGCGGTTCCGAGTACACGCTTATCACGCTCCTCTGCACCGTACGTCGTATAGACGTTTAAATAGGGTTGCAGATCACCGTCGGTCATGAAGATCATATACTTGCGGATGCTGAACCCGCGCAGCTTCTTGGGATTGTCGGGATCATTCTGGTTGTTGGTTTCGGGCGTTGCCGAAGCAAAAATCCCGTTGGGCGAAATGAAGCGCGCGCCCCACATCACGCCGATATCATGGTACGTCCCCCCCAAGGGCTTCAAGCCGTTGACGTAATTCATAAAGGTCGACTTGTCGTTATAGTATTCTTTCAAACGGCTAGCTGCGCTCGCGCAGTATTTGGGGTCGGTATATTCGTCACGGGTGTCAGGATTGAATTCAGCCTCAGGCCACCAAGGGACCCAGCGACTCGCATCGTTCGTCGGTAACATGTTGACGTCGAGGTCCCAGGCCGACGACGGAGCGGTCGTCGACGATCCCCCGTCGATCGTCGTATTGTCCGTTTGACGTTCTTCGATACATCCCGCCCATTGCGATCTGCTCCAACTGGGCGATCCCCCTGGGGTCAGCACGGATGCCCCGGTCTTGAAGCTGGACGTGTCAAGCGTGACCTGTCGGTAGGTCCAGTAGTTCGTACATTCGCCATTGTTAGTCCAGTACCCGTAGCCCTTCCACGTACCTTCGTAGTTGTTGCACGTGCTCAGCGTGCTTGTTGCGGGACCTGGGGTCCGCGTGCGGCTTTGATATGGGGCGCTGTCTCGGATGTAGCTCGGGTTCTCGGCATAGACGAGGTTCCCGACGTTCACGGTGGCATTGTATGGTACGAAACCATAACGGAGCCGGAGGTTGTTGGTGTGAAGCTGATCCTGTGCGGACTTCAGCGTATCGTATAGCGACTCCGACGCGTCGCGGAGCGCCTGCATCTTAGAGCCGGGTTGTTCGACCTCGTTGCAGGCATCGTTCGGCCTGCTTGGAGGACAGTTCATCGATCCCGACATATCAAGGACGAGCATGATATCGGTGCCGACGAAATCCTGTGTTGCCGAGCAGGTTGTGGACAGGTTCATCGTCGAGAAACCGAATAGTTTCATGATCGTTGTTGGTATAGTCGTCGTTGCTGTGATCTTTACCGTGCCGACCGATGGCACCGTGACGATGGGCGTGAACGTCGCCGTGCCGAACGACGACTGGGGAAAGTTGAAATTGAAATACGTCTTCGCTTCGGTTTCCACCGCCGACGTTAAGGTCGGACCCGAAAGCAACCGCCGTGCAGCCAGCGACCCGGCGTCACAGGCCTGCTGCAAGCGGTCGCGCGCGACATAGGCACGGGCCATATCGAGCCCCGACCCGACCATCGCGATCAACGGCATCATCGCAAACGCAACGATCATGAGAGTGTTGCCGCATACGTCACGGCGCAGCCGGCCTAGCACGGTCGTTGATCTCTTAGGTCGTAGGCTTGGCTTGCCGTGCATCTGTATCCTGACGGAGATCGGTATCGATCGATGCCGGGAATGCGTTGGGATCAGGTAAGTCCACTTCAAGAAACATGGTTCTCGACACGTTAATCATTGTTGCCAATATGATCCTCGCGTGCGGTTTCGATGCGATCAGGATAACGCCACGATGATGAGCCACGACAATCCGGAACGCGCCCTCGCACTAAGTTACGCGCCGCAGTCCATACGCGCTGCAGTGACGGCATTGTTCACGCTAGACGATACGCTTGCTGCAATCCTTCGATCGACGCGGGAGCCATTGATCGGCCAGATGCGGCTGACTTGGTGGTACGAGGCGCTGGGACGCCTCGACACTGCGCTGGCGCCTGCCGAACCTGTCCTGGCAGCACTTCAGAACGAGGTTCTGCCGTTCGGTATATCCGGCGCGATGCTGGGCAAGTTGACCGATGGTTGGGAAGCGCTCCTCGAGCCCGATCTCGATGCGGACGCGATTGAGCGTTTCGCGCGCGATCGTGGGCGGCGTCTGTTCGATCTTGCGGCGACGATCGTGTCGGTGACCGACGACCGGATCGGCCTCGCGGGAGAGGGGTGGGCGCTGGCCGATCTCGCGCAGAAACTGACGGAAACCGCCGGCCGTGAGTTGGCCCGTGTTCGGGCGAGCAAGGCGCTCGATCAAGCTTTGCAGGGACGATGGCCTTCATCGACGCGCGCCCTGGGGGCGCTTGCCGTGTCAGCCCGGTTCGACATGACGTCGGCAGCCGCTGCACCGGGCAGTCCGAGGCGTGTGGCGCGGTTGGCGTGGCACAGATTGACCGGATACTGACCAATCGAATGGGGATCGTTGGCGGCTAGGCCTAGCGTGCGGGCTGGGCAATGGGGGCGGCGGCGATGTGGCGGTATCTGGCGGGTGGGGCGGCGGTGATCGCGTTGATTGCTGCGGGGTTCATGTTTTTTAGCGGGAAGGCGCGGCCGGGTCCGCTGCTACCGCCTCAGCCGATGGCACAGGTGAGTGGCGGTACGGTCGCATCGGATCCGCTACCCGATGCCGCGCCCGAGGCGACCGACAAGACCCGCGAGCAGAAGCGGTTCGATCGCTACGACAAGGACCGCGACGCGAAGATCACGCGCGAAGAATATCTGGTCCAGCGGCGCAAGGCTTACGGGCGGCTGGACGTCGATGGCGATGGCAAGCTGTCGTTCGACGAATGGGCGGTGAAGGCGACAACCAAGTTCGCCGACGCCGACCGTGACAAATCCGGCGCGATGACCGCCCCGGAATTTGCCACGACGGCGGTCAAGCGGAAGGGGCCAGCTCGGGTGAATTGTCCGCCGGTTCAGCCTGTTGCCGAGGAGAGTTGAGCCACTCTGCGAGCGCCGCACGGCCACGATCGGTATACATCCGCTTGCGATCCGCCTTCTTGGTGCGGCCCGTGATCGGCGGGAACAGCCCGAAGTTCACGTTCATCGGCTGATATGTCTCGACCTCTGCGCCACCGGTGATGTGCCCGAGCAGCGCGCCGAGCGCGGTCGCATACGGCGGCGGCGTCAGCGTCTTGCCGGTGAGTTCAGCCGCGGCGAACAGCCCTGCGAGCATGCCGATCCCGCAGCTCTCGATATATCCTTCGCACCCGGTGATCTGGCCTGCGAAACGAATGCTCGGGCGCGACTTCAACCGCAGCGTCTCGTCGAGCAGTTCGGGCGAGCGGATGAAGGTGTTGCGGTGCAGACCGCCCAACCGCGCGAACTCGGCATTCTCCAGACCTGGGATCGTGCGGAACAGGCGGACTTGGTCGGCGTGCTTCATCTTGGTCTGGAAGCCGACGATGTTCCACAGCGTGCCCTGCGCATTGTCCTGGCGGAGCTGAACGACGGCGTGCGGCCAGCGCCCGGTCTTCGGGTTGTCGAGCCCGACCGGCTTCATCGGGCCGTAGCGCAGCGTGTCGACGCCTCGCTCGGCCATCACCTCGATCGGCATACAGCCGTCGAAATAGGGCGTGTCCTTCTCCCATTCCTTGAACGGGGTCTTCTCGCCATCGATCAGGCCTTGGTGGAAGGCGAGATACTGGTCCTTGTCCATCGGGCAATTAATGTAGTCCTTGCCCTCGCCCTTGTCCCAGCGTGACGCGAACCAAGCCGTGTCCATGTCGATCGAATCGCGGTGGACGATCGGTGCCAGCGCGTCGAAGAACGCGAGCGCCTCGCGGCCAGTCTCGGCGCCGATCCCCGCGGCGAGCGAGGCGGCGGTCAGCGGACCGGTGGCGATGATCGTCGGGCCGTCGGGTAGTGCGTCGATGCGTTCGCGAACGAGCTCAATGTTCGGGTGCTGGTCGATAGCCTCCGTCACGCTGGCCGAGAAATTATCGCGGTCGACGGCGAGCGCGGAGCCGGCGGGGACGCGGTGGATGTCAGCCTGGCGCATGATCAGCGATCCGAGCGTACGCAGCTCCTGATGGAGCAGCCCGACCGCGTTGGCTTCGGCATCATCCGACCGGAAGCTGTTCGAGCAGACGAGTTCGGCGAGGCCGTCGGTCTGGTGCGCGGGCGTCTCTTCGCCGCTGCCGCGCATTTCGGACAGGCGCACCTTGAGGCCGGCTTCAGCAAGTTGCCAGGCGGCTTCGGAACCGGCGAGCCCGCCGCCGATGACGTGAATATCGTGGGTCATTCGGCTCAGATAGCGTCGGACGCTTGCCGTGTCAGGTCCGCAATACCACTTCGCCTGCATGACAGACCCGACGAAGATCTTCACGATCGGCTATGAGGCCACGACGATGGCCGATTTCCTCGCGGCATTGAAGGCGGCGGGGGTGGAGCGGGTGATCGACGTCCGCGCGCTTCCGTTGTCGCGGCGGCCTGGGTTTTCGAAGTCTTCGCTTGCGGCGTCGCTGCGTGAGGTCGAGATCGATTACGTGCATCTGAAGGCCTTGGGCACGCCGAAACGCGGGCGCGATGCCGCCAAGAAGGGCGACGTCGCGACGCTCACCGCGGTGTATGACGAACAGCTCGAGCTTCCCGAGGCGCAGGCGGCGGCGGCGATCATGCTCGGGCTGGCGGCGGAGAAGCCGAGCGCGCTGCTGTGTTATGAGCGCGACCCGTGCCATTGCCACCGTACCTTGCTGCTGCAGGCGGTAGGCGAGGGGGCCGAAGTGGTGGATCTGTTCACCTAAGGAAAGGTCGAACTCGCTTCAAACGCTCCGTCATCCTGACGAAAGTCAGGATGTAGAGTAATTGCGGACTGGCGTACATGGCTCTGGATCCTGACTTTCGTCAGGATGACGGGCGGGGGTTCTGGGCCGAACGTTGCTTTCAGCCTCACGCGCAGCTAACGAGCGGCCATTCGCCCTGGACCCGGTGCAATTCCGGGTGGCTATTCCGGCCGCCGATCCGCCGGACAACGCAACGACGCCTCTGAAGTGAACCGCCTGCCAAGACAGCGCCGCGGTTCGTGCGTCCTATGCGGATACATCCATGACATCCTTATCTTTTTCTCGTTACCGCGCCGAGTGGTTCAGCGGCCCGGCCTCCGCACGCCGCGACATCCTCGCCGGCATGGTCGGCACCTTCGCGCTTATCCCCGAGGTCATCGCCTTCTCGTTCGTCGCCGGAATCGATCCCGAAGTCGGCCTGTTCGCCTCGTTCGTGATCGGCATCGTCATCGCTTTTGCCGGAGGGCGGCCCGCGATGATTTCGGGCGCGGCTGGCTCCGTCGCGCTGGTCGCCGCCGCACTCGTCCACGCGCACGGCCTCCAATACCTGCTCGTCGCGACGATGCTCGCCGGGCTGCTCCAGATCGCGTTCGGGCTCGCCAAGCTCGACGTGCTGATGCGGTTCGTGTCGAAGTCGGTCCGCACCGGATTTGTCAACGCACTCGCGATCTTGATCTTCTCCGCGCAGGTGCCGCAGATGGTTGGCGTCAGTTGGCAGGCCTATGCGATGATCGCCGGTGGTCTCGCGATCATCTACCTCATGCCGCGCGTCTCGAACGCCATCCCGTCGCCGCTGATCTGCATCGTCGTGCTGACCGCGATTGCGATGTGGGTGCCGATGCCCCTCAAGACGGTCGGCGATCTTGGGCGGTTGCCGTCGACCTTGCCGTTGTTCGGCCTGCCGGACGTGCCCTTCACCTGGGATACGTTGCGCATCGTCGCCCCCTACGCGCTGGCGATGGCCGCGGTCGGGTTGCTAGAATCGATGATGACCGCCAGCGTGGTCGACGAACTGACCGAGACGACCAGTTCGAAGGCGCGCGAGTGCACCGGGCTCGGGCTCGCGAACATTGCTGCGGGTGTGTTCGGCGGGATCGCCGGGTGCGGGATGATCGGGCAGACCGTCGGTAACGTCCGCTATGGCGGGTGCGGGCGACTGTCGACGCTGGTCGCCGGCGTGTTCCTGCTCGTCGTGATGGTGCCGCTGAGGCCGTGGGTCGCGCAGGTGCCGGTCGCGGCGCTGGTCGCGATCATGATCATGGTGTCGATCAGCACCTTCTCCTGGGGCTCGATCCGCGACGTGGTGCGTCATCCGAAGGTATCGAGCGTGGTGATGGTCGCGACCGTCGTCGTCACCGTCGCGACGCACGACCTGTCGCTCGGCGTCGGTGTCGGCGTGCTGCTCAGCGGCGTGTTCTTCGCATGGAAGGTCACGCGCCTGATGGACGTCACGGTCGAGCATGACGCGGCAAGCGACACGCGGATCTACCGTGTCGGCGGTCAGGTGTTCTTCGCCAGCGCGGACATCTTCGCGGACCGCTTCGATCTTCGCGAGACCGCGCGGGCAGTGCGGATCGACCTGACGAGCGCGCATCTATGGGATGTCACCGCTGTAGCGGCGCTGGAGGACGTGGTGGCCAAGCTGCGGCGTCACGGCACGACCGTCGAAGTCGTCGGGCTGAACACAGCGAGCGAGACGCTGGTCGATCGCCACGCGCCCCTGCTGCTCGAATAACGTCTGGCAGATACAAAACTGGCAGCGCTACTGAAGTAGCGCTGCCAAGTCTTTGTTGTAGAACGGTTTTGTCTACTGCTGGGGAACGGTGTCGTTCTCGACCGGCGCTTCGTCGCGCGTGACGCGCGCGGTCATGCCCGTCGCATCGGCATCGTCGCGCATCTGCTCGTCGGGCGCGACTGGCGGTTCGCGTTCCGGCTCGACCGCGTTCACCGTAGGGGGAGTCTCGACCGGTGCAGTCTCCACCGGTGCCGGAGCGGGCGTCGGCGCCGCTTCGGACTCGGTGACGCCGGTATCCTCGACCATGTTGGTATCGGTCGGCGGCTGATCGGGCTCCGAACGCGAGCAGCCGGCCATGGCCATTGCAGCAAGCAGGCCGCCGGCAATGGCGGTACGCGTGCGGTTGGAAATCGTCATGTCTGGTCCTCTCAACGAGCGGCGATCGTCTGGCGAGCGGTGCGCGCCTCGATCTTGGAAGCGAGGGTGCCGTCCCAGTTATAGGGATCGGCGCGGAAATTCATCTGGCCGTTGCCGCTGGCAAATGCGGTCCAGTAGAGCAGATACACCGACACCGGCTTGGTCAGGCGAGCACGGACGGTGTCGCCCTTGGCGACTGCGGCGTCGACCATCTCAGGCGTCCAGGACGGATCTCCCTTGAGCAGCAGGTCGGCAAGTTCGGCAGGCTTTTCAAGGCGAACGCAGCCATGGCTCGCAAGCCGGCTGAAGCTCGCGAACTTCGCACGGCTTGGCGTATCGTGAAGATAGACCGAATAGTCGTTGGCGAAATCGAACTTGAACCGCCCCAGCGCGCTCTGGTCGCCGGCCTGCTGCTGAAGCCGCGTGCCGTCGATCACCTTGATGCCGTTGCGCTTGAAATAGCCGGGGTTGGCCCGCTCCTTCGGCCACAGCTCCTTGGTCGCGATTGAGGTTGGCACGTTCCAGGGCGGGTTGATCACGATGCTGTGGATCGTCGAGGAGAGCATCGGCGTCTCGTCGCCCGGTCGCCCCGTCACCGCGCGCATCGACTGCACGGGCGTATCGCCGTCGAACACGGTCAGCACGGCCGCGGCGATGTTCACCTGGATACGATCGCGCGGCAGGTCCTGCGGCAGCCAGCGCCAGCGCTCCATGTTCGCCATGATCTGACGCACGCGATCACCGGCGGAGACATTGAGCGCGGCGAGGGTCTGCGTCGAGACGATCCCGCTCGGGTTGAGGCCATAGCGACGCTGGGCACGGCGTACCGCTTCCACCAGTGGCGCGTCGAACCGGTCGCCGCTGGTCGCGACGTCCTTGTCCTCGGCCGCGAGCCGCTTACGCAGCGCGATCACGCGAGGACCCGTCGCGCCGATCGTGAAATCGGGACCGGAGGCCAGCGGTGCCCAGCCGCCCGCAGACGCGATCGAACGATAGTTCTGGAGGCCCTTCCGCAGGCCGTCATACCCTGCATAAGGCGGTGGCAATGACGCGAACCATGCTGCGATCCGGTCGAGCCGCACGGCATCGGCAAAGGCCGGCGTCGGGTCATAGGCCGGCGGACGCAGGCCCCAATCCTTCTGGAAGTCGGCTTCGTTCAGCCGCCCGGCATGCACCGCGCGCGCATGATCGAGTGCCGCGCGGACGAGTTCGCCCTTGCTCGGCGCAGTGGTCGATGCGGTCGCGGCCGACTTCAGGCCCTGCGCGACGATGTCGCCGTTGAGCAGCCTGTCGAGCAGCGCGGCCTGCGCGTCGCTCAGCGGCGGCACGGTGATTACCGGCGGCGCGAGCGTCGGCGTAGGCATTGCCGCGGGCGTGGTCGGGACGACCGGCGGCGGCGTAACCTGCGCGAACGACGCGGTCGCCATCAACAGCGGGGCTGCCGCGAGCACCGACCGGATCACGCCAGTCTTCATTCGTCCATCATCGAAACCGCGAGCCATAATCGTCCTGTCTTGTATCTGGTCGATGCTTTCGCACGACGTAGCTCTCCCTTAGCTGAACCGGACTCGCTAAGCATCGCCAATCGGGCAAAATTAACGGTTCAGGCCAGAGGGGTGGCTTTTTCCTGCCGGGCAAGCACTTCATAGGCCATCACCGCGGTCGCGACGGCGGCATTGAGGCTGTCCGCCTTGCCGAGCATCGGGATCTTGACGAGCACGTCGCACGCCTCGGCCATCTCGGTCGGCATGCCCTGCGCTTCGTTGCCCGTGAGCAGGAAGGTCGGGCCGGTATAGGTCGCCGCCCGGTAGTCGGTGTCGGTATCTAGGCTGAGGCCGACGAGTTGGCCGGGGCCGGTGCGCAGCCAAGCCTGGAACGGCTCCCACTCGGTCTTGACGACGGGGATGGTGAACAACGCGCCCATGCTCGCGCGGACCGCCTCGACCGAGAAGGGGTCGACCGACTCGCCGATCAGGATCAGCCCGCCCGCGCCGACCGCATCGCCGGTGCGCAGGATCGTGCCGAGATTGCCCGGATCGCGCAGCCGCTCCGCGACCAGCCAGATGCCCGACGAGTTGCGATCGAGGTCTTCGAGCGTCGCATCGAACTCGTCGAACACGCCGACGACCGCTTGCGGGTTATCCTTGCCGGACAGCTTCGAGAGGATATCCGGCGTGGTCTGGATCGAATCACCACCGGCATCCTCGACGTCCATCGATAGCGCGTGGACGAGCGGGTGGTTCGCGCTGGCCGCAGCGTAGAACAAAGTGCGCGGCAGGCGTCCCGTCTCGCGCGCTTCCGTGAGGATGCGCAGGCCCTCGGCGAGGAACTGCTTGGCCGCACGCCGATGCCGCTTGTCGCGCAAGTCGCGGACGTACTTGATCAGCGGGTTCGAAAAGGCGGTTATCTCGCGGGGCATTCTTGTCCTCCCCTCCCGTATGCGGGAGGGGCCGGGGGTGGGCTCCCGGCCTCAGCAAATGATTCGATTATGGTGAGCGCGCGCCCACCCCCAACCCCTCCCGCCTGCGGGAGGGGAGCAACGACGTCAATCCTCGCCGAACTTCGCTTCGACCAGTTCGGCGAGCGCCGCCACAGTATGCTCTGCCCCATCGCCGCTCGCGCTGATCGTGATCGCGTCGCCCATCGCTGCGCCGAGCATCATCAGTCCCATGATCGAGGTGCCGGTGACGTGATCCGACCCGTCCTTGGTCACGCTGACCTCGACCGGATGCGACGACGCAAGAGTCACGAACTTCGCACTCGCGCGTGCGTGGAGCCCGCGGCGGTTGGTGATCTGGACGGTGCGGGAGACCGCGCTCACGCCGCAGCCTCGCCGAGAACCTCGGAGGCTACCGAAATGTATTTGCGCCCGGCCTCACGCGCCGCAGCAACCGCCGCAACGACGGTCATCGATTTGCGCGCCGAGCCAAGCCGGATCAGCATCGGCAGGTTCATCCCCGCGATCACCTCGATCCGGCCGCGTTCCATCAAGGAGATGGCGAGATTGGACGGCGTGCCGCCGAACAGGTCGGTGAGCACGATCACGCCACGCCCGACATCGACCGCCTGGATCGCAGCGGCGATATCCGCGCGGCGCTCCTCCATGTCGTCGTCGGGACCGATCGCGATCGGCGCGACGCGTTCCTGCGGACCGACGACGTGGATCATCGCGCGAACGAATTCCTCGGCCAGTCGACCGTGCGTTACCAGAACAAGGCCGATCATGTCAGCGTTTCATACTCATAAGACGACCGGTGATCCTTCGAGCGCATCTTGTGGAGCGGCCCCCAGGTCGCGGTGTGCGATACTGGGCGAAAATCCCGCGTCGCGCAACCGTCGCGCCACCCGGTCGGCGACGTGGACCGACCGGTGTCTCCCTCCGGTACACCCGAACGCAACGGTGACATACGACTTGCCTTCCGCCCGGTAGCGCGGGAGCAGCAGCATCAGCAGCTCCTCGATCCGACTCACCGCGGCTTCGTAGGCGGGGTCGTCCATGATGTAGGCGGACACGTCGGCGTCGAGTCCTGTGCCGGGACGCAGCTGCGGGTCCCAGTGCGGATTGCGGAGGAAGCGCATGTCGAACACGAGGTCGGCGTTACGGGGCAGGCCGCGGGCGAAACCGAACGAGCGGATCGACAGCGTCGGCGCGCCGAGTTCCCCGCCCGCAAAGCTCGCGCGGATCTGTTGCGCGAGTTCGTTGGCGGCCATGTCGGTCGTATCGATCAGGCGGTTCGCCCAGTCGCGAAGTGGCGCGAGCAGCTCGCGTTCACGGCTGATCCCGTCATTCGCGGGACGGTCTAGCGCGAGCGGGTGGCGACGGCGGGTCTCGGAATAGCGGCGTTCGAGTTCGGCGCCCGAGCAGTCGAGGAACAGCATTCCGGTCTCGAGCCCATGACGGTCCCGGAGATCACGGATGCGGCCGACGATCCGTTCGGGGTCGAAGTCGCGCGTGCGGGCGCCGATGCCGATCGCGAGCGGCTGCGAGTCGTTGGTCGATCCTTCGGGGAGCGGTGCGTCGAGCAGGCGGTCGAGCAGCAACAGCGGGAGGTTGTCGACCACTTCCCAGCCGAGATCCTCCAGCGTCTTGAGGACGGTGGATTTGCCCGCTCCCGACATGCCGGTGACGAGAAGGATGTCCTTAGGACGCGTCATTCTATGGGCTCCGGATTGCGCAATGCGAGTTCGACCTTGATCGGTGCGGAGACTTCGAAGGGATCGATCGCGACCTCGCGGACGTCGACTCCGGCGATTTTCCGCGCGTGGCGTTCGGGCATCCGTTCGATCGCGCCACCGAGGCGGACGAGCAGGGCGACCGGTACGTCCTCTACATAGGGCATGGCAAGGATGCCGATCCCGCGGACTTCGATCCGTCCGGCAATCGTCGTCGGTGCACGCGCGAGCAAGGTTGCGCCGGCGCGCACCACGAGCGTCTGGTCGTCACTGACGAGAATCGCGCCACGATCGATCAGGCGCAACGCGAGGTCGGACTTGCCCGATCCCGACGCGCCTTCGATCATCACGGCCACGCCGTCGATGGCGACCGTGGTGGCGTGGAGCCTATCGGAGGAGGGGACGACCACGCGGCGTCCTTACTCCGGCAATTCGGCGAGGGGTAGCTTTACGACGAAGCGCGCGCCATCGAGCCGGTCCTCGCGCGATTCGACGAAGATCGCCCCTTGGTGGCCGTCGACGATCGTGCGGGCGATCGCGAGGCCTAGCCCGGAATGCTGGCCGAACGTCTCGCTATCGGGGCGGACCGAGTGGAAGCGCTTGAAGACGTCCTCGCGCGCCTCCTCGGGTACGCCGGGACCCTCGTCCTCGACCCGGATGACGAGGTCCTCGCCCTCGCGGATGGCGGAGATCGCGATCAGGCCGGCGTCGGGAGAGAAGGACAGCGCGTTGTCGATCAGGTTCTCGAACACGCGTTCGAGCCGCGCGCCTTCGCCGAGTATGACCGTTCGATCGTCGGGGTTGCGATCAAATCGGAGCCGGATGCCGCGCTCGACCCCGCGGGCTTCACGTTGTGTGACCAGCCCGTCGATCATCGCGGCGATATCGACCGGTTCGAACTTGGCGCGGCTGAGTTGCGCGTCGAGTCGCGAGGCTTCAGAGATGTCGGAGAGCAACCGGTCGAGCCGCTGGACGTCGTCGCGGACGATCGCAAGCAACTGCGCCTGGAGCGCGGGGTCCTTCACGCGCGACAATCCCTCCACCGCGGACCGGAGCGAGGCGAGGGGGTTCTTCATCTCGTGCGTGACGTCCGCGGCGAACGCCTCCGTCGCATCGATCCGCGCCCTGAGCGCTAGGCTCATATCGGAGAGCGCGCGCGCGAGCATGCCCAGTTCGTCGCGGCGGGAGGGGAGACGCGGCACGACGACTTCGCGCGCTCGGCCGAGGCGGACACGAACCGCCGCACGGGCAAGGCGGCGCAAGGGACGGACGATCGTGCGGGCCAAGAACAGTGACAGCAGGATCGAGACGATCGACACGCCGAGCAGCACCATGCTGAGCCGGAACCGCTCGATTCGCACCGTCTTGGTGATGTCGCGCGCGTTGACCGTCGTCATCACGACCCCGCCAGCGCGGAGCGGCGCGGCGGCGGTCAGCACGGGCGTGCGGTCGGGCGCGCGCCAGACCGTCGTGGAGACGGCGCTGCGTCCGCGGACTGCGCTCACGTCGGGCCATTGCTGCGTACCGCTGCGCTCGCGGTAGAGCGGCGGGCGGGGCGCCATTACGATCACGTCGATCGACGCGTCGAGAAAGCGGGCGATCGTCTGGTCCCAGTCTTCCTTGTCCGGATCCATCAGCACGAAGTTGCGCAGGCCCAGCACGCGGCTGTCGGCGATCGTCCGCCCTCCCGCATCGAACAACCGGATTCGCGAGCCAGTATCGCGCGCAAGCCGCAGTACCAGCGGATCGCGCAACGCCGGATCGACCGCGGCAATCGCCTCGCCGATCAGCCGTGCTTCGCGCGCCGTCTGCGCAACCCGGTTGTCGACCACCCGGCTGCGATACGAATCGAGATAGAAGAACCCGCCCGCAAGCAGCAGCAGAGCGAAGATGTTGACGGCCAGGATACGCCGCGTGAGCGAAATCTGTCCCGACCACCGCAGCGTGAGATCGCGGCCGTCGACGCCCAGCTCATTCCTCAGAAAATCGATACCCGGCACCATATAATGTCTCGATAGCGTCGAAGGCTGGGTCGACCTGCCTGAATTTGCGGCGAAGGCGCTTGATGTGGCTGTCTATGGTCCGGTCGTCGACATAGATATCGTCCTGATACGCCGCATCCATCAACTGGTTACGCGTCTTGACGATGCCGGGCCGCTGCGCGAGCGTCTCCAGGATCATGAACTCGGTGACGGTCAGCGTCACCGGTTCGCCACCCCAGAGTGTGCGATGCCGCGCGGGATCCATGCTGAGCCGCCCGCGATCGAGCGGCCCCGCGGCTTCCGCCTCGGTTTCCGTGCCCGGCGACTGCGTCAGCTCGGTCCGCCGCAGGATCGCGCGGATGCGGGCGATCAACAGCCGCTGCGAGAACGGCTTGGCGATATAGTCGTCCGCGCCCATCGCGAGGCCGAGCGCCTCGTCGAGCTCGTCGTCCTTGCTGGTGAGGAAAATCACCGGGATCTGGCTCTTCTCGCGCAGCCGACGCAGCAGTTCGAGCCCGTCCATCCGCGGCATCTTGATGTCGAATACCGCGAGGTCCGGAGGGTTGTCGGTCAGCGCCTTCAACGCGGTCTCGCCGTCCGAATAGACACGCGTGACGAAGCCCTCGGTCTGCAGCGCGATCGACACGGAGGTCAGGATGTTGCGGTCGTCATCGACCAGCGCGATCGTTGCCGTCATCTGGGGAGCTTTGCCTCGGTCGTTGGCGTGTCGGCGTAGGGCAAACCGCCGCGGCACTCAACTAGAGCCGTATCGGAGCGGCGTCGCAGCTCGGTGGATTTGACCGGTGGAAAGCTGCCCCGTACAGCCGGGCGCAACGACATACATACGTATGCGATAAAACTTAGGAGAGAGAGCCCGTGTCGAGCGAGCGTATTCCGGCCGTTGGCCTATCCGCGCAGGGAATCGAAACCCGCGCTACCCTGCATTGGAACCTGGTCACAGCCCAACTGGTCGAGGCGGCGCTGGAACGCGGCGAGGGGACGCTTTCCGCGGACGGCCCGCTGGTCGTCGAGACCGGCGCGCATACCGGGCGCTCGGCGCAGGACAAGTTCATCGTCCGTGATGCCGAGACCGACGCGACCGTGTGGTGGGGCAAGAGCAACAAGGCGATGGAGCCCGCGCATTTCGCCGCGCTGAAGGAGGATTTCTTCGCCGCACTGGCCGCCAAGGACGAGCTGTTCGTGCAGGACCTGTACGGCGGATCGCAGGCGGATCACCGCGTCAACGTCCGCGTCGTCACCGAACTGGCGTGGCATAACCTCTTCATCCGGACGATGCTGGTCCGTCCCGAACAGGCGGCGCTGAAGGACTTCGTCGCGGACTACACGATCATCGACCTGCCAAGCTTCCGCGCCGATCCCGCGCGCCACGGCTGCCGCAGCGAGACGGTGATCGCGGTGAACTTCACCGATAAGCTGATCCTGATCGGTGGCACGAAATATGCCGGCGAGATGAAGAAGTCGGTGTTCGGCCTGCTCAACTATCTGCTGCCGCCGACCGGCGTGATGCCGATGCATTGCTCGGCGAACATGGGCGCGAACGGCGATACTGCGGTGTTCTTCGGCCTGTCGGGCACCGGCAAGACTACCCTCTCAGCCGATGCCAGCCGGACGCTGATCGGCGACGACGAGCATGGCTGGTCCGACACCGCCGTCTTCAACTTCGAAGGCGGGTGCTACGCCAAGATGATCCGCCTGTCCGCGGACGCAGAGCCGGAGATCTTCGCGACCACCAAGCGCTTCGGCACGGTGCTGGAGAACGTCGTGATGGATCCGGCGACGCGGCTGCTCGACCTCGACGACCATACGCTCGCCGAGAACAGCCGCGGCGCGTATCCGATCGACTTCATCCCGAATGCGTCCGCCGAGAACATGGGTCCGGTGCCGCGCAACATCGTCATGCTCACCGCGGACGCATACGGTGTGCTGCCGCCGATCGCGAAGCTGACGCCCGACCAGGCGATGTACCATTTCCTCTCGGGCTACACCGCGCGTGTCGCTGGCACCGAGATCGGCGTGACCGAGCCTGACGCCACCTTCTCGACCTGCTTCGGCGCACCGTTCATGCCGCGGCATCCGTCGGTCTATGGCAATCTGCTCAAGGAGCGGATCGCGAAGGGCGGCGTCGATTGCTGGCTGGTCAACACCGGCTGGACCGGCGGCAAATACGGCGTCGGCAACCGCATGCCGATCAAGGCGACGCGGGCGCTGCTGAACGCGGCGCTCGACGGGAGCCTGAACGATGCCGAATTCCGGACGGACCCCAACTTCGGATTCCAGGTGCCGGTGAGCGTCCCCGGCGTCGACAGCGCGATCCTCGACCCGCGCACAACCTGGGCGGACAAGGACGCATACGACGCGACCGCAGCCAAGCTGGTCGACCTGTTCGTGGAAAACTTCGCGCAGTTCGCCGAGCATGTCGACGAGGGCGTTCGACAGGCTGCGCCGAAGGTGAAAGAGGCGGCGTAGGCAAAGGGGACTTTCCGCTTGGGCTGGATAAGGCTTTACGCCAGCCCCATAGCGTCCGTCATCCTGGGCTCGACCCAGGATCCAGAGTTGCAGCGGACGGTGTTCCGTTACTCTGGATCCTGACTTTCGTCAGGATGACGGGGCCAGGGGCGCTACCAAGACTTCACCGTCGACGACGTTGGTGATGGTCACGCGTGTCCCGACCGCCGCATCCTCCCCACGCGCCGGCCAACTTCCGTCGCCCACCAGCACTCTCCCACGGCCGCCAACCAACGCCGCCTCCACCACCACAACCTGACCCACCAGCCGCGCAGACCGATCGTTCAACATCGGATCCCCACCCTCGACCGGATAATCCCGGTACCAGCGCTTCCCGATCAGTACGGTAACCGCGCTCCAGACCGCAAACGCTGCCAGTTGCGCCGCCACCGGCAAGTCCGGCAACACGAACACCGCCACTCCCGTCACCGCCGCAGCGATTGCGAGGAACACCAGGAACACCCCCGGCACCACCAGCTCAGCGATCCCCAGCACCAGCGCCGCGATCAGCCAAGCGCCAGCCGCCCCGATCGCGCCCATCAGCTTTTCGGCAGCTCGAACGGACCCTTCCGCGGTTCAGGCTTGGCCGGCGGCGACGCAGTCGCATCGCGCAGCGCGTCCTTCGCCAGCTCGCCAATCCCCCCAAGCGTGCCCATCAACTGCGTAGCCTCGACCGGGAAGAGGATCGTCTTCGCATTCGGCGAGGTCGCGAACTTCCCGATCGCTTCAACATATTTCTGCGCAATGAAGTAGTTGATCGCCTGCGCGCCACCTTCCTCGATCGCCTGAGACACAGCCCGCGTCGCCGAAGCCTCCGCCACCGCCGCCCGCTCGCGAGCCTCGGCATCGCGGAACGCCGACTCCTTGCGCCCCTCGGACTCGAGGATTCGCGCCTGCTTCTGCCCCTCGGCGCGCAAAATCTCCGAAGCCCGCGAACCTTCCGCATCCAGAATGTTGGCCCGCTTCTCGCGCTCGGCCTTCATCTGCCGCCCCATCGCGTTGACGATGTCGGCCGGCGGGCGAATGTCCTTGATTTCGACGCGCGTGATCTTCACGCCCCACGGCGTCGTCGCATGATCGACCACGTTGAGCAGCCGCGCATTGATTTCGTCGCGTTTCGACAGCGTCTCGTCGAGGTCCATTGACCCCATCACCGTGCGCAGATTGGTCGTCGTGAGCTGCAACAGCGCCTGGTACAGGTCCGACACTTCGTACGCCGCCTTCGCTGAGTCGAGCACCTGGAAGAACACGACCCCGTCGGTCGAGATCATCGCATTGTCCTTGGTGATGATCTCCTGGCCGGGGATGTCGATCACCTGCTCCATCATGTTCACTTTCCGCCCCACGCGGTAGAAAAACGCAGGATAGAAATTGAAGCCCGGCCGCGCGACCGTCGTGAAGCGGCCGAAATGCTCGATCGTGTATTGATAGCCCTGATGGACGATCTTGATGCTGGTGAAGAGGTACAGCAGCACCAACGCCAGCAGGAGCGCGGCAACGATCAGGCCCATCGAACAATCCCCCATCCGTGTATCGCACCGCTATAGCACGTGGGCGCCCCCTGGAGCCAGACATGAGGCCTAGCCGTACGCCGCGCCTTTGGTTACATGGCGCGCCACCTCACACCCAGGAACGGCAGCTCTCATGGATATCCGCCTCGGCCTCACATTCGACGATGTCCTCCTGTATCCGGGGGAATCGGACGTGCTGCCAAGTCAGGCCGATACCCGGACTCAGCTGACGCGCGGCATCGCGCTCAACATCCCGATCCTCTCGTCCGCGATGGACACCGTTACCGAAGCCGACATGGCCATTGTAATGGCACAGCTTGGCGGCATCGGCGTACTCCACCGCAACCTAACGGTCGAGGAGCAGGTCATCGCGGTCCGCCAGGTCAAGCGGTTCGAGTCGGGCATGGTGGTCAACCCGATCACGATCAAGCCGACTGCTACCCTCGGCGAGGCGCAGGCCCTCATGTCGGGCCACCGCATCAGCGGCATCCCGGTCGTCGAGGCGGACGGGAAGCTCGTTGGTATCCTAACCAACCGCGACGTGCGGTTCGCGGGCGATCCGAAACAGCCCGTCAGCGAGCTGATGACGCACGAGAATCTCGCGACGGTCTCGACCGAAGTCGGCAAGGAAGAGGCGCGTCGCCTGCTCCACGCCCGCCGCATCGAGAAGCTGCTGGTGGTCGACGCGCAGTATCGTTGCGTCGGGCTGATCACCGTCAAGGACATCGAGAAGGCGGTGATGTTCCCCGACGCGACCAAGGACGAGGCGGGCCGCCTGCGCGTGGCGGCGGCGACGACGGTCGGCGACAAGGGCTTCGACCGGACCGAGCAGCTGGTCGATGCCGGCTGCGACCTGATCGTGATCGACACCGCGCACGGCCATAACCGCGACGTCGGCCGGGCGGTCGAGCGCGTTAAGAAGCTGTCGAACTCGGTCCAGGTCGTCGCCGGCAACGTCGCCACCGCCGAGGCGACGCGCGCACTGATCGGCGCAGGCGCGGACGGGATCAAGGTCGGCATCGGCCCGGGCTCCATCTGCACCACCCGCGTCGTCGCTGGCGTCGGCGTGCCACAGCTGACCGCGGTGATGGATTGCGCG
Organism: Sphingomonas sp. Leaf230; assembly: GCF_001421745.1. Lineage (GTDB taxonomy): Bacteria > Pseudomonadota > Alphaproteobacteria > Sphingomonadales > Sphingomonadaceae > Sphingomonas. Next base: position 671,770 of record NZ_LMKW01000001.1, read on the forward strand.
GAGGCTGGCCACAAGGCTGGCGTGCCCGTAATCGCTGACGGCGGTATCCGCACCTCGGGCGACATGGCCAAGGCCCTCGCGGCGGGTGCATCGACCGTCATGATCGGTTCGCTGCTCGCGGGTACCGACGAGGCACCTGGCGAGACGTTCCTGTACCAGGGCCGCGCGTACAAGTCGTACCGCGGCATGGGCTCGGTCGGCGCGATGGGCCGCGGGTCGGCGGACCGCTATTTCCAGGGCGACATCAAGGATCAATTGAAGCTCGTGCCCGAGGGCATCGAGGGTCAGGTCGCGTACAAGGGCCCGGCGAGGGATGTCGTTCACCAGCTGGTCGGCGGCATCAAGGCGGCGATGGGCTATACCGGCTCGGCGACGATCCCGGATCTCCAAGCGCGGGCGGAGTTCGTGCAGATCACCGGTGCCGGGCTGATGGAGAGCCATGTCCACGACGTGACGATCACGCGGGAAGCGCCGAACTACCCGACGCGCTAAGGGCGGGAACTTCCCCCATCCCTGAAAGGGAGGGGCCGGGGGTGGGTCGGCTTCCTCAAGCTCGTCTGCCAGTGGCTAAAACGAGCCAACCCACCCCCAACCCCTCCCTTTCAGGGAGGGGAGATCGTCGTTCCCGTCGCTACGTGGCGCCATAATCGCCGTCGTGGCCAGAGCCCGCGACTATTCGCGGGGATCTCCGCTATCCGCGCTCGCTCCTCTTATCCAACGCTCTCATTTTTCGTCATCCCGGCGAACGCCGGGACCCATGGTTGCGGTTTGGGTGGTGGTTGCACGCTATCGCCGGGTACGCCGTGTCCATGGGTCCCGGCGTCCGCCGGGATGACGGAGGGAGAGGGTGCTAACCACCCGACCCGCCCCAATCTCCGAAATTATTCCCCTTCCGCGAGCGGAAGGGGCTAGGGGAGGGGATGATGACGAACACCCCGTACCAAACTCTCTTGCTCCTTTCGCAAGCTGGAGCCCAGAAGTGACTCCCCCAGCACGCACCCAGGCCGCGATCGAACTCCTCGACCAGATCATCGCCGCCGCCCGCGAGTCCGGCGCCGCCGCCGACACGCTGATCGCCCGCTACTTCGCCACCCGCCGCTACGCCGGCTCGAAGGACCGCCGCGCGGTCCGCGAACTCGTCTACGCCGCGATCCGCAAGGCCGGAGACCGCCCCGAGAACGGCCGCACCGCGATGCTGCTCGTCGCCGACGCCGATCCGGAAGTCGCTGCGACCTTCGACGGCTCCACTCACGCGCCCGCCCCGATCGCCAAGGACGAACCCCGCGCCCGTGCCGGCGTCGCGCCACAGTGGCTGAGCAAGGCCCTCCGCGCTTCAGGCCTCGACGGCGCCGCCCTTACAGATTTAGCTGGCCGCGCCACGCTCGATCTGCGCGTCAACACGCTGATCTCCGACCGCGCGACCGTCCTCGCAGCACTTCCCGAAGCGGAAGCCACCCCCCACGCCCCAGACGGTATCCGCCTCCCCACAGGCACCAACGTCGAAGCGCTCCCGCTCTTCAACGAAGGCGCGCTCGAGGTGCAGGACGAAGGCAGCCAGCTCGTCGGCCTAGCGATGCAGGCGAAGCCCGGCGAACGCATCGTCGATCTCTGCGCGGGCGCCGGCGGCAAGACGCTCGCGCTCGCGGCGACGATGAAGAACGAAGGCGTGATCCTCGCCTGCGACACCGACCGCAACCGCCTCGCACGCCTCGCCCCCCGCGCGACGCGCGCCGGCGCGACGATCGTCGAGAGCCGCCTGCTCAACCCGACGCGCGAGATCGAGGCGCTCAGCGAATGGGCGGGCCGCGCAGACGGCGTGCTCGTCGACGCCCCATGCTCGGGCACCGGCACATGGCGGCGCAACCCGGAGGCGCGCTGGCGGCTCACCCCCGACCGCGTCTCGCGTCTGCAATCGACGCAGCAGCAGGTGCTCTCCGTCGCAGCCACGCTGGTCAAGCCCGGCGGCGCGCTCGTCTACATCGTCTGCTCGCTGCTCGACCCCGAAGGAACGGACCAAGTCACCTGGTTCCTGAACGCGCATCCCGGCTGGACGACCGAGCCCCTGACGCTCCCCGCCGGCGCGAAGCACGGCCACGGCGTCCGCCTCGAACCCGGCCGCGACGGTACCGACGGCTTTTTTGTCGCGCGCCTCCGGGCTGCGTGCTAGCCAGCCGACCTATGGCTAAACTCATGGCCAAACCTGTATCCCCCCTGGAGACGATGATGCGTTTTTCGTCCGTTGCCCTTGCCGCCGCGCTGACCGTCGTATGCGTGTCGACGTCGCTTAGCGGGCAACGCCCCGACGCCCAGATCGACGCCCGCTCGATGCAGTTGCTGGCGCAAGGGCGTTCGTTGATGACGGCCGGCAACCTCGACGGCGCGACGGATGTGCTCGAAACGTCTGTGGCGGTCGATCCGCGCAACCGTGCGGCGTTCCTGCTGCTGGCACGCGTCGCAGAAACGCGTGACCTGCCAGGCAAGGCGATCCGCCTGTACCGCGAGGCCCTGCTGCTGGAGCCGAACGACGTCGCCGCATTGAAGGGGCAGGGCGAGGCATTGGTCGCCAAGGGCGCCGTGGTCCGCGCGAAGGACAATCTCGTGAAGATCCGTACGCTTTGTAAGGGTGTCTGCCCGGAAGCGACACAACTCGCGGCGGTGATCGCGAAAGGTCCGCCGATCGCGACGGCGCAGGTCGAGAAAACGCCGGTCGCCGCCAAAGACTAACAGGCCCCCCTCCCTGAAAGGGAGGGGTTGGGGGTGGGTAGCCCCGCTCGTGTCACTGCCGTCACCTCATACGGAAGCCGACCCACCCCCGGCCCCTCCCTTTCAGGGAGGGGAGAAGATCAGTGGGTCTCTCGAGCCAACGCAGTGAAGTCGGCAACCGAAAGCGTCTCCGCCCGCCGCGTGGCCTCAACCCCGATCCGCTCCAGCGCATCGAGCGCCCCCGGCACACCCTTGAGACTCTGCCGCAACATCTTCCGCCGCTGCCCGAACGCCGCGCCCGTCAGTCGCTCCAGAACCGCAAAGTTCACCCCCTCCGGCGCTTCGACCGGCGTGAGATGCACCACCGCAGACATAACCTTCGGCGGCGGCGTGAACGCCGACCGGTGCACCGGCATCGCGATCCGAGCAGTCGAGCGCCACTGCGCCAGCACTGCGAGCCGCCCATAATGATCGTCATTGGTCTTCGCGACGATCCGCTCGGCGACTTCCTTCTGGAACATCAGCGTGCACGACTGCCACCACGGCAGCCACGACGTCGACAGCCACCCCACCAGCAGCGCCGTGCCGATATTATACGGCAGGTTCGACACGATGTGCGGCTTGCCCTCGAACAGCGCAGGCGCATCGACCTCCATCGCGTCGCCCTCGATGACCCGCAGCCGCCCCGGATACGCCTCGCCAAGCTCTGCCAAGGCCGGAATACACCGCCGATCGCGCTCGATTGCCGTAACCCGAGCCCCCGCCGCGAGCAGCGCCCGCGTCAGGCCACCCGGGCCAGGCCCCACTTCGAGCACCTCGGCATCCTGAAGGTCACCCGGCACCGCCGCGATCCGCTTGAGCAACTGCCCATCGAACAGAAAGTTCTGCCCAAGCGCCTTGCTCGCATTCAGCCCATAGCGCGCGATCACCTCGCGCAGCGGGGGAAGCTCCGTCACTGCAGCCTCGCTCACGACTGGGCAGCGGTCTGCGCGCGCCGGTCCGTCGCTTCACCGGCCATCGCGATCGCCGCGATCATCGCACCGGGCTCGGCCAGATTCTTGCCCGCGATCGCGAACGCCGTGCCATGATCGGGCGAGGTCCGCACGATCGGCAGGCCCAGCGTCATGTTCACGCCCTCGTCGAAATGGATCGTCTTCAACGGCACCAGCGCCTGATCGTGATAGCAACACATCACGACATCGTAGGTCGCCCGCGCCCGCGGATGGAACATCGTGTCCGCGGCAAACGGCCCGGTCGCATCGATGCCTTCTTCGCGCAGTATCGCGATCGCCGGCGCGATGATCTCGATTTCCTCGCGGCCAAGCGCACCCTGCTCACCGGCATGCGGATTGAAACCGGCAAAGGCGAGCCGCGGGTTCTCGATCCCGAAGTTCCGCAGCAGACCGCGGGCAGTCGCGCGAGCCTTGGCGACGATCAGGTCGACCGTGAGCAAAGCCGAAACGTCCTTCAACGGCACGTGAGTCGTGATCGGCACCACCTTCAGCGACGGTCCCGCGAGCATCATCACAGCATTATCGCCCGCAACCCCGTAGCGCTCGGCTACGAACTCGGTCTGCCCCGGATGCGTGAAGCCGATCGCGTACAGCTGCGACTTCGATACGGGCCCGGTCACCAGCGCGCGCGCCGCGCCGGTACGAACGAGACCGACCGCCAGCTCAAGCGAATGCAGTGCACAGCGCGCGCCGTCCGCATCGGGCTCACCCGGTACGATTGCGCCCGCATCTCCCACGGTCAGCACCGGCAATGCTTCGCCAAACACCGCTGCCGCCGCGCTTAGATCCGCAATCCGTGCGATCGGGCCGGCCCAGACCCGCTCGATTGCCCGCGCATCGCCGACCGCGACGAACGGCGGCAAGGCGTGCGTCTCGCGCGCATCCCAAGCCTTGGCGATGATCTCGGGCCCGATCCCGGCAGGATCGCCCATCGATACCGCCAGCGGCGAGATGCGGCTCACGATCCAATCACCGATATTCGACCACGGCATCGCGCCGCAGATCGCGCAGCTTCTGCTGGGCGCGCAGATTGACGCGCTGCTGCTCGAGCTGACCCTGGATCTGCTCCGAGTTCGGCACCGAACCGCCCGCCGCCTCGTCGCGACCGCACAGCACCAGCGCGCGAACGCCCTGTTCCGCCGACCCGAACGGCGGACTCGACTCGCCGACCTGGAGCTTCAGCATCACTTCCTGGAGCTGCGGCGGCAGGTCGCGGATCCGGACGGTGTCGTTGTCGACCACGTCCGCACCGATCCCGGCAGCAACCTTCTCGACGGTACCACAGCCACGCAATTCCTGCGTGGCCTTGGCAAACGCCTGCGCACGCGCGGAGGCCTGTGCCTGGTTGGTGTTCGGCGGGAAACGCAACGTCAGCTGCTTCAGGCTGAGCTTCGCATCACGCGGATCGGCCGTCAGCACCTGCCGTTTGTCGGTCAGGTACAGGATCGAATAGCCGCCGGAGACCTCGATAGGTCCAGCCACCTGGCCGACCTGCATCGTCGTAGCCGCCTCAGCCAACTGCCCCGGCAAAGTCGCCGCTCGGATCCAGCCAAGATCGCCACCGACCGCGCGCGTCGACGCCTCGGAGAACTGCCGCGCGTAATATTCGAACGGCTGCGCGCCCTTCTGGATCTCCTGCAGGATCTGCTTGGCGTTCGCATAGACCTGCTGGCTGTTCGCCGGGGTCGCCGCGAGATAGATTTCCTTGAGGTTGAACTCGTCGGTGCCCTTGGCCGCCTGGAGACGATCGATGATCGACTTCACCTCTTCGTCGCCGACGTTGACGAACGGCTCGACGCGGCGACGCAGATAACGCTGCCAGGCGAGCTCACCCTCGATCTGGCGCTTCAGCGACCGCTCGGACGATCCCGATTCGCGCAGATAGGCGCGCATCGCGACCGGCGTACGATTGAAGCGCTTCGATACGCCGTCATAGCTCTGCGTCAGCTCGGCAGGGGTAATCGTGATGTCGGCGGTCTTCGCTTCCTGGATCTGGAGCGTCTCGTCGATCAACTGGCGCAGGACCTGCAGCTTCAGCCGCTCGCGATCTTCGGGCGACAGCTTCGCCTCGTTCGCCATTGCCACTAGGGCGACGCGCTGGTCGACGTCGGTGCCGGTGATGACCGTGTCGTTGACGATCGCGGTCGGCTTGCGGACGTTGGGGTCGACCTTGCCGAAGATCTGTAGATTGGTCGGGATATCGAGACCGGTATTGTCCGGCACGCTCTGGTCCTGGACGGTCTGCCCCGGAGCCGAGGGCGCTGGCTGGGCCTGGGCCGGCTGGGCCTGAACCGGCTGGGTCGGCGCAGGTCGCGCGCCGCGCTTGCCCTGCGCGGCCTTGGGAGGCACCGCCTGGGCGATCGCGCCCGCCGCCAGCGCAGCCAGGACCACAGAACCGATCACACGGCCGCCACGCGCCGCCAGTCGAACATCATGCTTCAAGTGTCGGTATCCCATCATCGCACGCCGTAATCCGCACCGTCATTGCCATGGCGGCGCATATCCGGCGACGTTTGCCTCAAAGTAGCTGAACGCGGGCTTAGCGGCCGAGGTTGGTGAAGGCCAGCGTCAACAGGAAGCTGTTGCCCTTACGCGCGTCGCCGGTGTCGTTGTACGTCCGCCGCCACGTTCCGCCGAGACGCAGGCAGTCGTCCTCATACTGCACGCCCAGCCGGTGGCGGATCGGCGTGAAGCCATCGCTGCGGGACAGAGGATCTTCCGATGCGTTGGTCAGATCGACCACGCCCGAACCGAACGCCGACCAGAACCGCGCGAACTGCACTCGGCCTGCAACGCGGACTTCCTCGCGATCGCGCAGATCCTCGATCGAGGCATCGATGTTGCGGTTGAGCTTGAGATACCCGACCAGCACATAGGTCGCGCGCGAGCCGATCGTGGCGTCGAGCTCGTTGCGGCGGATCGCGAAGCCATCCTTGTCGAGCCGGTAGCGATGGACGATCGAGACGAAATCGCGGAACCGGAGTTCGCTGCGCCCGACGATGTCGGAGAATCGATCGCTGAGCCCGGTACCGTCGGGCAGGATCGTCGGCCGCTTGTCGACACGATAGCTCTGGCCGACGTTGGTGGTGAACGCGATTCCCGGTAAATCGAGCGCCCATTCGCCACCATAGGTGACACGCGACGAATCCTCGAACCGATCATAGCCGGCGAACCGGTTAAGCGAGAACAGGTTGGTGTCGTCCAGGTCGACGGCGCGCGAATCCTCGTTCGGCAACGAAAGATTGGCGACCTTCGGTGCCGCGACGAACTGCACCTGCGGCGTAAAACGCTGCGTACCGCCCAGGAACGTGCCGATGAACGGCCACTTCACGTCGACCGCAGCCGCACCGATGGCGCGCTGGCGGAAGCCGCCGAACCCGCGATAGGTCGGATTGATCGTCGCATCGATCTCGTTGCTATTGTACAGGTCGCCCCGCGCGAACGCGGTGAAGGTGACCTCCTGACCCCAGTTCGTGAAGCGGCGCAAATCCCATTGCAGGCTCGCGAACGCGCGCTGCGTGTCCTGGCCATCGGTGCGGGTCAGCGCGACCGTGTTCAGCTGGAGCTGGAACCGGCCACCGACGAGGCCATCGTCGAACCGCTTGCGATAATCGATCTCGGGCAGCGCGATCGGCTGTTGCCCCTGGCTGTCCGCCACGCGCAGGGTCTGTGCGTACCAGCCGCTCAGCGAGAAATAGCTGCTGTCGTCGATCCGCTCCAGGCTCGCGGTGGTGCGCAACCGGTCGTCGCGCGAAATGTCGTAGCGGCGCAGGAACGTGCGGTCGGTCGTCAGGCGCAGCGACCCGCTCGTGGTCCAGTTCGGCGTCAGCTGATAGCGCGCCATCCCGTCGATATAGCCGCGGAACGCCATGCTGGTGTCGGTCGGGGTGGCGGTCGTCAGGTCGTCACTGCGCCGGCTTTCGGTCGCGTAGGCGCGTACCTTGAACGCGCCCTTCGAGTTGAGTGCGGAATAATCGACCTGCGCCATCGGCAGCACGCTGCTGTAGATGTGCGGCGTGATGACCAGCCCCTGGTTCGGTGCGAGCTTCCAGTAATAGGGGACGCTGACTTCGACGCCGTTGACGCGGCTATACCCGCCATTCGGCGAAAGCAGGCCACTGTCGCTGCCGCCACCGACCGGGTTCGAGAATTCGGGAAGCGGCAGGCTGGGCAGGCCAAACAGGTGCAGCCGGGCACCCTTGTAGAAGATGCGCTTCCGCTCGGGGCGATAGGTGACGCGGACCGCGGTGATCTTCCACGTCGGCTCCTTGGGACAACCGGCGGTGTTGGTGACGCTGCACGGCGTGTAGGCGGCGGTCTTCAAATTGACCGTGCCGTCGGCGTCGCGCGTGCCCTGCTTCGCCGCAAGCCGTCCGCCCTGTTCGAGCACGACGAGCATGTTGTCGACCACGCCGTCCTTCAGCGAATCGGTCAGGTTGATCTCGTCGCCATACGCGATGTCGCCTTCGGGATTGGTGACGGCGATGTTGCCGGTCGCGACGACCTTCCCGGTCTTGCGGTTCCACACGACCTTGTCGGCGCGCAACCGGCTGCCCTGGCGGAACATACGGACTTCACCCGTCGCGGTGACGATATCGGTGTTGGTGTTGTATTCCAGCGCGGTCGAGCTGAACTGTACCTGGTCGTCGGCCGGCGTCGTGGTCGACGCATTGGCGACGGGCGGGTCCTGCACCGGGGGCGCGACCGGGCGGTTCTGGAAGTCCTGGGCCTGGGCAGGCGCAGCCGCGATCCCGGTCGCCAACGCGAGCGAAAGGGCGCAACCCGTCAAAAGGTCGATACGCAACACGATCCGAACCAACCCCTTTGGCACTCGGCAGCCGTTTGCCGCCATATCGCTCGCCTATCGCATCACCGGCGCTTCCCTGCAATCGCCGTGAGATGACACGCCGCCACCTTGCTTTGCCGTACCCGCGGCATCAACTTATGGGGTACGCACATCCGTTCAAAAGCTTCCCGAGGTTTCTTCATGCAGATCGTCTTCGCCCCGACCGTTCCGGCCAACGCCCCGATCCTCGCCGTCCCCGTCGCGAAGGACGGCTTGGCGCAGATCAAGTGGAGCGCGATCGGCGGCGATGGCGAGGCAGTGGCGACCAGCGCAGCGACTGCGGCACGCTTTGCGGGTGAAGCAGGGGCGGTCGTTGAGCTGTTCGTGCCGGTCGACGGCGCGGTTCGGCAGGTCCTGCTCGTCGGAGTCGGCGCCGGCGAGATCGCTGATTGGGAAAAGGCCGGCGGTGCGATCACCGCGCGCCTGCTGACCTCGGGCGCGACGTCGGTCATCGCCGACCTGTCGGCCGGCGCCACGCCGACGCCTAAGGCCGCCGCGCACTTCGCCGCTGCCGCCGCTCAGCGCGCATGGCGCTACGACACGTACCGCACCAAGCTCGCCGAGAAGTCTAAGCCGACGCTGACCGAGATCACCATCGCCGGCGCGCCCGAAGGCACCGACGCTGCTTGGGCCGAGCAGGCGGCCGTCACCAGTGGTCTCGACCTGACCCGCTGGCTGGTCACCTCGCCGCCGAACGTCGTCTACCCTGAGAGCTTCGTCGAGAAGGTGACGAAGGACGTCGAGGGTCTCGGGCTCGAGATCACCGTGCTCGACGAGGCACAAATGACCGAGCTCGGCATGGGCTCGCTGCTCGGCGTCAGCCAGGGTTCGCGCCGTGAAGCCCGCATCCTCGCGCTCAAGTGGAGCGGGGCAGGGGCCGACGCGCCGACGCTCGCGTTCGTCGGCAAGGGCGTGACGTTCGATTCGGGCGGCATCTCGATCAAGCCTGGCGCGGGCATGGAAGACATGAAGTGGGATATGGGCGGGGCAGGCGCCGTCGCCGGCGCGATGAAGGCGCTGGCGAGCCGCAAGGCGAAGGCGAACGTCGTCGGCGTTATGGGCCTGGTCGAGAACATGCCCGACGGCGCTGCGCTGCGTCCGAGCGACGTCATCACCTCGATGTCGGGCCAGACGATCGAAGTGCTCAACACCGACGCCGAGGGTCGTCTCGTGCTGTGCGATTGCGTCACCTGGGTACAGCAGGCGCACAAGCCGACCACGATCGTCGATCTCGCCACGCTCACGGGTGCGATGATCGTCGCGCTCGGCACCGAGAATGGCGGCATCTTCGCGAACGACGACGCACTCGCCGACCAGCTGATCGCGGCGGGCAAGACCACCGGCGACACGCTCTGGCGCTTTCCGCTGTCGCCCGCGTACGACAAGCTGATCGACTCGCCGATCGCCGACATGAAGAATGTCGGCCCCCGCGGCGCCGGCTCGATCACCGCCGCACAGTTCATCAAGCGCTTCGTCGACGAAGGCGTGAAGTGGGCGCATCTCGACATCGCCGGGATGGTCTGGTCGGACAAGCCGGGGACGAACCACGACAAGGGCGCAACCGGCTACGGCGTCCGCCTGCTCGACCAGTTCGTAGCGGACAACTTCGAGGTCTGAGGCCATGAATTCCCCTCCCGCTTGCGGGAGGGGTTAGGGGAGGGGCTAACCGCGAGCGGTATCGAGCGAGGCAAAGCCCTCCCCCGGCCCCTCCCGCAAGCGGAAGGGGAGTAAGTATGCAGGTCGATTTCTACCACCTAACCAGCCCCCTCGACCGCGTCCTCCCACGCATCGCCGAGCGCGTCGTCCAAACCGGCGGCCGCCTACTGATCGTCGCCGAACCCGAAGAACAGCGTGTCGCGCTCGACCGTCTCCTCTGGTCCTACGCTCCCGAGAGCTTCCTCCCCCACGCCCAGGCCGGCAGCAACGATGATGCCGCACAACCCATTCTAATCGCTCAGGATATTCAGGAAACCGCCCCCGCCAATACCGCCCGCAACGTCGCGGTGGTAGACGGACGTTGGCGTGACCTTATCCTAACCTTTGACCGTGCCTTCCACATCTTCGACGACGAAGCCATCCGCGAATCCCGCCTAGCCTGGAAGGCGCTCGCCGACCGCGACGGCATCGAACGCCGCTACTGGAAGCAGAACGACTCCGGCCGCTGGGAACAGGCCGCATAGGTTGCTTTAGCCGCGTCCCCCGCCTAAGCGCCGCGCATCCGATTACCGTCAACACAGGAGCCCGTGACCATCATGGCCGCGAACCGTACCTTTTCGATCATCAAGCCCGACGCAACCCGCCGCAACCTGACCGGTGCGGTCACCAAGATGCTCGAGGAAGCCGGCCTGCGCGTCGTCGCCTCGAAGCGCATCCAGATGACCCGCGAGCAGGCCGAAGGCTTCTACGCGGTCCACAAGGAGCGTCCGTTCTTCGGCGAGCTCGTCTCGTTCATGATCTCCGGCCCTGTCGTCGTCCAGGTATTGGAAGGCGAGAACGCGATGCAGCGCAACCGCGACATCATGGGCGCCACCAACCCCGCCAACGCTGACGCCGGCACGATCCGCAAGGAACTCGCCGAGTCGATCGAAGCCAACTCGGTCCACGGTTCGGATTCGGACGAGAACGCCGAGATTGAGATCGCCTACTTCTTCAAGCCCGAAGAAATCGTCGGCTGATGACTTGGCGGATGCGACGGGCCGGGCCGGGCGATGCGCCCGCGCTATCGCTCGTCGCATCCGCCACGTTCCTCGATACGTATGCGACCGTGCTGTCAGGCGCCGACATCGTCGCCCACTGCACGATAAAGAACAGCATCGCCGCGTTCGAGACCTGGCTGGGCGATCCCGCGACGATCGTGACGCTGGCCGAGTACGAGCCCGGCAACGCGCCGATCGGCTACACGGTGTTGACCGCGCCGGACTTCCCGATCGAGCCCGGCCCCGCGGACATCGAACTCCGCCGCATCTATCTTATGAAGCAGGCTCAGGGCTCTGGGCTGGGTGCTGCGCTATTGGCCCGCGCACTCGAAGACGCCGTAGCGGCGAGCCGAACCCGCGTCCTGCTAGGCGTATGGGACCAGAACACCCGCGCCCGAGCCTTCTATGAACGGCAAGGATTTGAGGTGATCGGCGCCCGCCAGTTCATGGTCGGCACCACCCTCCACGACGACCCGGTCTACGCGCGAGCGGTGTAAATTCCCCCGGCGAAGGCGCCGTACCTCATAGCAGCGCTACCACCCCGGCGAAGGCCGGGGCCCAATTGGAAAGGTCGCAGTAACAGAACGCTGCCCTCCATTAGCAACGTTCCCCAATTGGACCCCGGCCTCCGCCGGGGTGGTGCCGTTTAGAGGTAGGCAATCACGCCGCCGGCTTCTCTTTCGCCCAGATCGCATCAAGCTTCGCCTGATCGCCACCACGCTGCCGAACCCGCAAGCCCTCAAGCTTCAGCGCGCGACCGCGCAGCATCCGCCCCTTGGTCTTCCAGATCACATTGTAGATCCCGCTAGCGGTCCGCGTCGTATCCCCGTCGAAATACTGCACGCTGACCAGCACCGGCAGCCGCCCCGCACGATCGTCCGACCCACCATCGGTAAGCTTCAGCAACGGCCCCGAGAACCACGACGCATCGATGACCGGTTCCGCCGGAGGCCGCCGCGCCGCGACGCCCAGAGACCGCGGAAACGTGATCGTCACGTCCTGAAGGTCATGCCGCGCATCCTTCAGCAACAGCGTGTTGCCGCCATCCTGCACGATCGCCGACAGATCGATCTTCGTCCGCTCCCGCGCCGCACTCGACTGAGCCGCGATCTTGTCGGCCTCGTTCGCACGGTGATCCGACCAGTTGGTCCACAGCGTCAGCGCCGCGATCAGCACGCCCGCAACGGCCACGACCTCGGCCAGCGTCACCCAACGCCGCCGCGTCGCCGCAGCCTCGCGCCGTTCGGTCGGAGTCTCAGTGCTCATCGCCCACCAGCCTCCAGCAGCCGGGCAGGGGCCGCCAGTTCCCAACTCCGCGCGATCCTGTCTTCGACCAGCGCCCAGTCCGGATCACCGGCAACGTTCATCCCGACCCAACCAGTCGCGCCAAGATACGCCGGCCGCGAATACACGGCCGGGTTCGCCTCGACGAGCGTCGTCTGTTCATCGGTGCCGCTGGTCTTCACGCACACCATGGTCAATCCATCGCCGTGATGATCCGCCCGGAACTGCGCGAACTGCCTGTCGGCCACGAAGAAGGTCGGCTGACCGTGTGACACCTTCTCCTCAGTCTCCGGCAGCGCCAAAGCCGCCGCGCGAACGCGGTCGAGAGAGGGCAGATCAGTCATCGCGTCACGAACTCCGCCAAGATCTTAGGGTACAACGCATGTTCCGCCACCAGCACGCGATCGGCAAGCGCATCCGCATCGTCGCCGGGAAGGATCGGCACCTCGGCCTGCCCCAGCACCACGCCGCCATCGAGCTCCTCGGTCACGACATGCACCGAGCACCCACCGACAGCATCGCCCGCCGCGATCGCCCGCGCATGCGTATCGAGGCCCTTGTACTTGGGCAGCAGCGACGGATGGATATTGACGATCCGGTCTCGCCACGCCGCCACGAACCCATCCGACAGCAACCGCATATACCCGGCGAGCGCGACGACCTCGACGCCGGCCTCGCGCAACGCCGCATCGATCGCCGCCTCGTAGGCCGGCTTCCCCAGACCCTTCGGCGAGAGCGCGAACGTTGCCACGCCCTCAGCGCGGGCCCATTCGAGCCCGGCCGCCTCCGGCTTGTCGGACGCTACCAATGCGATCTCGTACGGGCACGCCGCCGCGCGTGACGCGCCGACCAGCGCCATCATGTTCGATCCGCGCCCGGAGATCAGCACGCCGACGCGCGTCTTCTCAGCCATGCGTCGCGGTCCAGTCCTCGCGCGCGCTCCAGGTGCCCGCCGATCCGCGCACCGTGCAGCCATGCGACCCGGCCTCGATCCGCCCGATCGTGAATACGGTCTCGTGCGCTGCTTCGAGCGCCGCGGTCACCGCGTCGGCCTCGTCGGCACTCACGATCACGACCATGCCGATCCCGCAGTTGAACGTCCGCGCCATCTCCTCCGGCTCGATCGCGCCCTGCGCCTGCAGGAACGCCATCAACCGCGACTGCTCCCACGCATCCGCATCGACCACCGCATGGACGCCGTCGGGCAGCACGCGCGGAATATTCTCGAGCAGGCCTCCGCCGGTGATGTGCGCCAGTCCCTTGATCTTCTGCTCGCGCAGCAACGGCAGCAGGCTCGCGACGTAGATGCGAGTCGGCGCCATCAGGTGATCGATCAGCAACTTGTCCTGGTCGAACAGCGCGGGCCGATCGAGCTTCCACCCGCGATCCGTCGCCAGCCTGCGAACCAGCGAGAACCCGTTCGAATGCACGCCCGACGACGCCAGCCCGAGCATCACGTCGCCCGCGGCGATCTCGCGCCCGGTCAGCACGTTGGTCCGCTCGACCGCGCCGACGCAGAAGCCCGCCAGATCGTAATCGCCATCGGCATACATGCCCGGCATCTCGGCGGTCTCGCCCCCGATCAGCGCGCAGCCGGCGGTCTTGCACCCTTCCGCAATCGACGCCACGACGCGCTCGGCGACCGCTGCATCAAGCTTCCCGCTCGCATAATAATCGAGGAAGAACAGCGGCTCGGCGCCCTGAACGATCAGGTCGTTGACGCACATCGCGACGAGATCGACGCCGACCCCCTCATGCCGATCCCACTCGATCGCCAGCTTCAGCTTGGTGCCGACGCCATCGTTCGCCGCGACCAGCAGAGGATCGACGAACCCCGCTGCCTTCAGGTCGAACATCCCGCCGAAGCCGCCGAGATCGGCGTCCGCCCCCGGCCGCCGCGTCGAGCGCGCGAGTGGGGCGATCGCACGCACCAGCGCGTTGCCCGCGGCGATCGAAACGCCCGCCTGAGCGTAGGTGTAAGGGCCCGAAGCGGGAGCGGCGGAGTCTGGCGTATCGGTCATGATCGGTGCTGCTAGCCACATCGCGCTTGGATTTCCACGTCTGCTTCGCCAAAAGGCCCGCGTGACGCGTATCCGTACCCTTCCCACCGCGCTTGCTGGTGCCGCGCTATTGTTGAGCGGCGGAGCCGTGCTCGCGCAGATTGAGGGCGGCAGCCGAGGCGCGGCTCCGGTCGACAGCGGCAGCGCCTACGAGGTGAGCGGCGTCACGGTCGACGTAGCCGGCAAGACCGCCGACGCTGCGCGCTACGGCGGCTGGCGGCTCGCGCAACGCAAGGCCTGGGTGCAATTGTCGAACCGACTGGGCGGCGGTGGTGGCCTCGTCTCCGACGGAACCCTCGATTCGCTGGTCTCGGGTATCGTCGTCGAGAACGAGCAGATCGGCCCGCAGCGTTACATCGCCAAGCTCGGCGTGCTGTTCGATCGCGGCCGGGCCGGATCGATCCTCGGCATCTCGACCTATGCCGATCGCTCGCAGCCGATGCTCGTCATCCCTGTCCAATATTCGGGCGGAGTCGGCCAGGCGTTCGAGCAGAGCACCCAGTGGCAGCAGGCTTGGGCGCGCTATCGCACCGGCAACAGCAGCATCGACTATGTCCGCCCGTCAGGCTCCGGCCCCGATGCGCTCCTGCTCAACGTTGGCCAGACGCAGCGCCCGGGCCGCGGTTGGTGGCGGACGATCCTCGACCAATATGGCGCGAGCGACGTGCTCACCCCCGTCGTGAAGCTCTATCGGCAATGGCCCGGCGGCCCGGTGATCGGCGTGTTCGAAGCGCGCCACGGCCCCGACAACGACCTGATCGGCAGCTTCACGCTACGAGTCGGCACGCCCGATGGCATCGCGCAATTGCTCGACACCGGCGTGAAGCGGATCGACGACCTGTACCAGCAGGCACGCCGCAATGGCTCGCTCCGAGTCGACTACAGCCTCTCGCCACCGCCGCCGCCCGAAGCCGCGGTGATCGACGACCTGCCCATCGACGAGACCGCCGACGCCAATACCGCCGTCCTTACGGGTGGCGCTGGTATCTCGATCATCGTCCAGTTCGATACGCCGGCCGCAGCAAACGTGTCCTCGACCGAAGCCGCACTCCGCGCGATCCCCGGCGTCCGCTCGGCGGCCACCACCAGTCTCGCGCTCGGCGGTGTCTCGCTGATGCGCGTCGCCTATGACGGCGACCCGGCCGCACTGAAAACCGCGCTCGAAGCTCGCGGCTATCAGGTATTCGGCTCCGGCCAGACGATCCGCATCCGCCGGGTCGCCCAACTTCTTCCGCCGGACTTGCCCGCGGACAATGCGACGACAGGGTGAGCGCGACCAAGATGACTCAAATTGCGCTGCCACTCGGGTGGCCGGCGGACCCTCGCGACGACGCCTTCCTGGTTACCCCCTCCAATTCGCGCGCCGTCCACACGCTGGAGCACACCGCGACTTGGCCCGTCATGACCGCCATTCTCACCGGCCCCCGCAAATCGGGCCGCAGCCTGCTCGCGCGGATCTTCGCGGCGAAGAGTGGCGGCACGATCATCGACGATGCCGAGCGCGTGCCCGAGGCGCAGCTGTTCCACGCCTGGAACCGCGCGCAGGAGGAGCACAGGCCGCTGCTGATCGTCGCCGACGCCGCACCGCCCGAATGGAAGGTGAAGCTCCCCGACCTCCGCTCGCGTCTCGCCGCCAGCCCGATCGCGGCGATCGGCGCGCCCGACGACGAGCTCATGCGGCTGTTGCTGGCGCACCTGTTCGAGCGCCGCAGCCTCGATGCGCGGCCCGATCTGATCGACTGGCTCGCGACCAGAATCGAGCGCAGTCATATTACCGTAACGCGAACCGTCGATGCGCTGGATCAGGAGGCGATGGAACGTCGCAAGCGCTTGTCCATTCCTCTTGCACGAACCACACTCACCGAGGCCGGGCTGATCCTCCGGCCGCAACTCGCTCTCGACCTTCCGCTCTTTACGCCACCATAAGCACCCAAGAGGCCCGATGAACCGTCCAGCGCATATCGTCCGCCAATCGGAAGACGACGACGATCCCATCGGTGCAGAGCCGAACGACCGGTATTTCAACCGCGAGCTCTCCTGGCTCGCGTTCAACCGGCGTGTGCTGGAGGAGGCGTGCAACCCCGCGCACCCGCTGCTCGAGCGGTTACGCTTCCTGTCGATCTCGGGGTCGAACCTCGACGAATTCTTTATGGTCCGCGTCGCCGGCCTGAAGGGGCAGCAGACGCAGGACGTCGATCGACGCTCAGCCGACGGGCTCACCGCGGGCCAGCAGCTAACCGCGATCGTCCGCGAGGCCGACGAATTGATGGCGAGCCAGCAGGCGGTATGGGGTGACCTGCGCGTGCTGCTCGACGAGGCCGGACTGTTCGTCCTCCGGCGCGAGGCTGTCGAGGGCGAGGCCGACGAATGGCTCGAAACGCATTTCCGCGATCAGATTTTCCCGATCCTGACCCCGCAGGCGCTCGACCCCGCACATCCGTTCCCGTTCATCCCCAACCGCGGCCTCTCGGTGATCTTCGACCTCGTCCGCCGTTCGGATAACGAGCCGGTCCGCGAACTGGTCATGCTACCGCATACGATGACGCGCTTCGTCCGCTTGCCTGGCGAGCCTGCGCGCTACATCTCGATCGAATCGATCCTGAAGCGGTTCGCGCCGGTCCTCTTCCCCGGCTACGAAGTCCTCGCCGCGGCCAGCTTCCGCGTCCTCCGCGACAGCGACATGGAGATCGAGGAGGAGGCCGAGGACCTCGTCCGCTACTTCGCCAACGCGATCAAACGCCGCCGCCGCGGCCGCGTGATCCGCCTGGAACTCGAAACCGGCATTCCCGACGTGCTCGCTGCGGTTCTCAAGGACGAACTCGGCGGTGCGGACGCGATCATCACCGAGAGCGGCAACCTGCTCGGCATCGTCGACCTCGACGGCCTTGTCGACGAAGATCGCCCCGATCTGAAGTTCCCGCCCTTCACGCCGCGTTTCCCCGAGCGAATCCGCGAATTCGGCGGCGACTGCTTCGCGGCGATCAAGGCCAAGGACATCGTCGTCCACCACCCGTACGAGACGTTCGAGGTTGTGCTCGCCTTCCTCAAGCAGGCGGCGAACGACCCCGATGTCGTCGCGATCAAGCAGACGCTCTACCGCGCCGGCAAGCAGCCCGCGGTCATCAATGCACTCATCACTGCGGCCGAAGCGGGCAAGTCCGTCACCGCGGTCGTCGAGCTGAAGGCGCGGTTCGACGAAGAGCAGAACATGGTCTGGGCCTCCGCGCTGGAACGCGCGGGCGTGCAGGTCGTCTACGGCTTCATCGACTGGAAGACGCACGCTAAGGTCTCGCTGGTCGTCCGCCGCGAAGGTCAGGCGTTCCGCACCTACTGCCATTTCGGGACGGGCAATTATCACCCGGTCACCGCCAAGATCTACACCGACCTCAGCTTCTTCACCGCCGACGCCGCGGTCGGACGCGATGCAGCGCAGATGTTCAACTACATCACCGGCTATGTCGAACCGACCGACATGGCGCGCGTCAGCCTGTCGCCGCGTGACCTGCGGCAGAACCTGATGAACCTGATCGACGTCGAGATCGCCAACGCGCGCGCCGGCAAGCCCGCCGGCGTCTGGGCGAAGATGAACTCGCTGGTCGACCCTGCGGTGATCGAGAAGCTGTACGAGGCGAGCGGGGCAGGGGTCGAGATCGACCTCATCATCCGCGGCATCTGTTGCCTGCGTCCCGGCGTGCCTGGCCTGTCCGAGACGATCCGCGTAAAATCCGTGATCGGCCGGTTCCTCGAACACAGCCGTATCTGGGCGTTCGGCAATGGCAAGGCGCTCCCCAACGACGGTGCGAAGCTGTTCATCTCGTCTGCCGACTGGATGCCGCGCAACTTCGACCGCCGCGTCGAATACATGCTGCCGATCCTCAACCCGACCGTCCACGACCAGATCCTCGATCAGGTGATGGTCGCGAACCTGATCGACAACGAGCAGAGTTGGGAGCTAGGCCCCGACGGCGAATATAGCCGCGTCGATCCCGGCGACCGCCCGTTCAACCTGCATCGGTATTTCATGACGAATCCTTCGCTCTCCGGCCGCGGCGCTTCGCTCGCGACCAGCAATGCCGTACCGACCCTGTCGCTCCGCCGAAAACGATGAGCGTCACGAATATCCTGTTCGGCAATTCCCCGCCCAGGGCCGAGACCGACGATCATCCGCGCACCGGGATCATCGACATCGGCTCGAACTCGATCCGTCTGGTGGTCTACCAGGGGCCCCCGCGGCTCCCCGCGATCCGGTTCAATGAGAAGGTGTTGGCGGGGCTCGGGCGAGGGCTTGCTGCTACAGGCGCGATCGAGAAGTCGGCGCTGAAGACGGCACGCGTCGCGCTGGCACGGTTCGCGGCGGTGGCG
Source organism: Sphingomonas sp. Leaf230 (assembly GCF_001421745.1). Taxonomy (GTDB): domain Bacteria; phylum Pseudomonadota; class Alphaproteobacteria; order Sphingomonadales; family Sphingomonadaceae; genus Sphingomonas. The sequence continues at coordinate 690,734 of NZ_LMKW01000001.1, forward strand.
AAAGAAATGGAATGCTCGACGCTTCGCACGGTCGCGACCGCAGCGGTACGCGATGCGAAGAACGGCGGCGAACTCATTGCCGCGGCTGAACAACTCGGTCTAACCGTCGAAACGCTGTCGGGCGAGCAGGAAGCCAGCGCGGCCGGCTACGGTGTCCTATCCGCGATTCCCGAAGCGGATGGCATCGTCGGCGATCTCGGTGGTGGCAGTCTCGAACTCGTCCGCGTCCGCCGTGGCAAGATCGAGGACCGCGTCTCGTTCCCGCTCGGCGTCCTCCGCATCGGCCCCATCCGCGCCAAGCGCGGCAAGGTGCTCGCCCGCTATGTGGCGCGTCTGGTGCGCGAGGCGGGCTGGACGGCGAAGGGGCAGGGGCTTCCGCTCTATCTGGTCGGCGGATCATGGCGCGCGCTGGCGCGGCTCGACATGGAACTGTCGGACTATCCGCTGCCGATCATCCACCAATATTTGATGACCGCGGCGACGATCACCCGCCTAAGTCGGACGATCCCCCAACTTTCCAAGCCGCGCCTGAAGGCGATCCCGGGGCTGTCGTCGGGCCGCACGGCAACGCTCGCGGACGCCGCGGCGTTGCTCGGCGTACTGATGCGGCAGCTCGGCAGCCGGACGACGATCGTGTCCGCCTATGGCCTGCGCGAAGGCCTTCTCTACGAAGGCCTGAAGCCCGCAGACCGAACTCTCGATCCGCTGATCGTTGCCGCCCGCGAAGAGGGTCGCCTGCTCGGCCGCTTTCCCGAGCACGGCGATCTCCTGGAATGCTGGATCGCGCCGCTGTTCACTACCGAGCCGCCCGCAATGGCCCGCATCCGCCACACGGCATGCCTGCTCGCCGACGTAGGCTGGCGCGCCAACCCCGAGTTCCGCGCCGAACGTGGCGTCGAGGTCGCGTTGCACGGCAACTGGGTCGCGATCGACGCGCCGGCTCGCGGGATGCTGGCGCAAGCTCTTTACACGAGCCTTGGTGGCGATCTCTCCGCCGGTGAAACAGTTGGTCGCCTCGCGTCTCCGGCAGCGGTGAAAAGCGCGACTGCTTGGGGCCTCGCTATGCGACTAGGCCAGCGAATGAGTGGTGGCTTAGCAGGACCTTTGAAGCGATCAGGGCTCGCAGATGACGGGGTATCACTTACGCTGACGCTGCGCCCCGATGATCGTGGGCTCTACGGCGAGGCGGTGGAACGTCGCCATAACGCGCTTGCCGCCGCCCTGGGACGCAAACCCGTACTGGCTCTTTCCTAAATTCTCCCCTTTTAGGGGAGGGTCAAAGGGTTCAAGCGCAGGTGAAGCGTTCGATCCGGCCCTTGGCGTCTACATAGACATTCAGACGATCAGCACGGAAATCCATCGTCACGGACGTGTTCGGCGCGATCCAACGGAGCGTGCGCGCGCCCGACCGCGTCTGCATGACGTCAGCCCGAGCATCGCTAGCCCGCTTGCCGACCAGATCGCCGAGCGAGTCGGCATTGCAGGCGGCTGCGACTGGCGAAGCGGCAGGCGTCTCGCCACGCATCTCGACTGGCGTACACGCCGCCGAAGCCAGCAAGGCTGCGACCAGAACGATCCTCATGCGGCATCCTCCGTACGCGTCATCTTGAGCTTCCCGCCGATGACCGCGAACGCCAGCCGCCCCTCGACCAGATCGAGCGCATCGCGGCCGAACTGATCGAACCGCCAGCCTTCGAGCATCGGCAGCCCGGTCCGCACGCCCGCAGCCAGCGCCTCCAGTTCGTCGGTGCGTGCGAGCAATTTCGACGCGACATCAATGTCTCGCGAGCGGATCTTCAGCAGTAGCTTGAGGAGGTCCGCCACCAGCGAACCCTCCCTGCCAAGTCCGGGCTTGCGATCGTCACGTGGCGGCAGTTCATCGTCGCCGAGCGGTTGCGCGCCCTCGATCGCCGCCATCAAGCGGCCACCGATGTCGTTGCCGGCCCAAGTCGCCGACAATCCACGCACGCGTGCCAAGTCCGCCTGCTTCTTCGGCGGATGCCCCGCCATGTCGCCGAGCGTCTCGTCCTTGACGATCCGCCCGCGCGGCAGATCCTTCGCCTGCGCCTCCAGCTCACGCCACCGCGCCAGCGCCTTCAACCGCCCCAGCACGTCAGGCTTGCGCCCGGAAATCCGCACGCGCTTCCACGCCAGATCGGGATCGTTCGCATAATTCGCCGTATCCCCGAGCCGCTCCATCTCCTGATCGAGCCACACCCCGCGCCCGGTCTTGCGCAACCGCTCCAACATCTTCGGGAATATCTTCGACAGATGGGTGACGTCGCCGATCGCGTATTCGATCTGCCGCGCGTCGAGCGGCCGGCGCGCCCAATCGGTGAACCGCGCGCCCTTGTCGACCGCGATCCCGAGCCAGCTGTCGACCAGGTTCGAATAGCCGATCTGCTCGCCCTGGCCGAGCGCCATCGCCGCGACCTGCGTGTCGAACAGCGGGAAAGGCGTCTTGCCCGTCAGATTATAGACGATCTCGATGTCCTGCCCGCCGGCATGAACAACCTTCAGCACGTCGTGATTCTCGACCAGCAGGTCGAGTAGTGGCTTCAGGTCGATGCCCGGCGCCATCGGGTCGATCGCCGCGGCTTCCTTGTCGTCGGCGATCTGGATCAGGCAAAGCTCCGGGTAATAGGTGCTCTCGCGCATGAATTCGGTGTCGACGCACACATAGTCGGCGTCGGCCATGCGCGCGCACAGATTGGCGAGCGTGGCGCTGTCGGAGATAAGCGGGTGGATATGCATCGCCCGTCCATAGCGAGCCTCGTCCGGGTTGACAAAGCCCGGAAGGGAAGGGAAGCGCGGACCACCTGTTTATCGTCCGAGAAGACCCATCATGCACGCCTATCGCACCCACAACTGCGCCGCCCTCCGCCCCGAACAGGTCGGCGAAGAGGTCCGCGTCTCCGGCTGGGTCCACAAGAAGCGCGATCACGGCGACCTCGTCTTCATCGATCTGCGCGATCACTACGGCATCACCCAGATCGTCACCGACGTCAGCGGCCCGGTCTTCAAGGTCATCGAGGGTCTGAAGAGCGAGAGCGTGGTGACGATCACCGGCAAGGTCACCGCACGGGCGCCGGAAGCCGTGAACCCGAACCTGCCGACCGGCGGGATCGAGATCCGCGCGACCGCGGCGACCGTGCAGTCGATGGCCGGCGAGCTGCCGATGCCGGTCGCAGGCGAGGCCGAGTATCCCGAGGATATCCGCCTGCGCTATCGCTATCTCGACCTGCGTCGCGAGCGGCTCCACGCCAACATCATGCTCCGCAGCCAGGTGATCACCTCGCTGCGCAACCGCATGAACTCGCAGGGGTTCACCGAATTCCAGACGCCGATCCTGACCGCATCGTCGCCCGAGGGTGCGCGCGATTATCTCGTGCCGAGCCGCGTCCATCCGGGCAAGTTCTACGCGCTCCCGCAGGCGCCGCAGATGTTCAAGCAGCTGCTGATGGTCGCGGGGTTCGACCGCTATTTCCAGATCGCGCCCTGCTTCCGCGACGAAGACGCGCGCGCCGATCGCTCGCCCGGCGAATTCTACCAGCTCGACTTCGAGATGAGCTTCGTCACGCAGGACGACGTGTTCAACGCGATCGAGCCTGTGTTGCACGGCGTGTTCGAGGAGTTCGCCGACTGGCAGGGAAAGGGGCGCCAGGTTTCCGCGCTTCCGTTCAAGCGCATCCCCTACCGCGAATCGATGCTGAAATATGGCAGCGACAAGCCCGACCTGCGCAACCCGATCCTGATCCACGACGTCGGCCATCACTTCGTCGATTCGGGCTTCGGCCTGTTCGCCGGGATCGTCGCCGGCGGTGACGTGGTCCGCGCGATCCCCGCGCCGAACACCGCCGACAAGAGCCGCAAGTTCTTCACCGACATGAACGACTGGGCGCGCGCCGAGGGGCATGCCGGGCTCGGCTACATCACGCAGAAGAACGGCGAACTCGGCGGCCCGATCGCCAAGAATCACGGCGAGGAAGCGACCCGGAAGCTGATCGCCGAGATGGGCCTCGGCCCGAACGACGGCATCTTCTTCGCGGCTGGGAAGGAGCTGCCCGCCTCGAAGCTTGCGGGCGCCGCCCGGGCGCGGATCGGTGCCGACCTCGGCCTGATCGACGAGAACCGGTTCGAGTTCTGCTGGATCGTCGACTTCCCGATGTTCGAATATGACGAGGACGCGAAGAAGGTCGATTTCAGCCACAACCCGTTCTCAATGCCGCAGGGCGAAATGGACGCGCTGGAAAACAAGGACCCGCTCGATATCCTGGCGTACCAGTACGATATCGTCTGCAACGGCGTCGAGCTGTCGTCGGGCGCGATCCGGAACCATCGTCCGGAAATCATGTACAAGGCCTTCGAGATCGCCGGCTATACGCAGGCCGACGTCGACACGAACTTCGCGGGCATGATCAACGCGTTCAAGGTCGGCGCACCGCCGCATGGTGGCTCGGCACCGGGGATCGACCGGATGGTCATGCTGCTCGCGGGCGAGCCGAACATCCGCGAGGTCGTGCTGTTCCCGATGAACCAGAAGGCCGAGGACCTGATGATGGGCGCGCCGAGCCCGGTCAGCGCCAAGCAGCTGAAGGAACTCAACATTCGGTTGACGGTGGATGGCCCGAAGGATCCCGCCAAGGTGGTCGCGCCCAACGCTGGATAACTTCTTCCTGTCCCTCGCCCCTACGGGGAGAGGGAAGGAGGAGCCGCTTGGCGACGGGAGGGTGAGGGGAGGTTGGTGCAAACCAACGTCCCCTCACCCTCCCACCCGCAAGCGCGGGCGGGCCCCTCCCTCTCCCCGAAGGGGCGAGGGAAATACGTCCCACGCTTCCTCAACCCCCTCAACCATGCAAATACCTCTGCACGATAAGGGGTTGGCATGCGCGACGATCAGATAACACCGGCGCCAAGCCTCGTCCGCAGCCTCGGCGTCATGGGCGTCCTGTTCCTTACCCTCTCCGTCGCGACTCCCGCATCGTCGGTGTTCGTCATCGTCCCTGGCATGCTCCAGGTCGCCGGCACCGGTGCGGTGTGGGCAACGCTGCTCGCCGGACTCGTCTGTGTCGCCACCGCGTTCGTCTACGCCGAACTCTCCTCCGCATGGCCGGTCGCAGGTGGCGAGTATGTCGCGGTCGCGCATACGCTCGGACCGATGGCGGGGTTCGTCATGCTCGGCGTCAACGTCTTCAACAACCTGCTCTTCCCCCCGGTCGCAGGCCTGGGCGTCAGCGCGGTGCTCGGCACGCTGGTCCCCGGCCTGCCGCAGATCCCCATCGCTATCGCCGTGGTCGCAGGATCGACGCTGGTCGCGATCCTCCAGATTCGCGTCAACGCCTGGCTCACCGGCCTCTTCCTGCTGGTCGAGATGCTGGCGATCGGCGCGGTCGTCTGGCTCGGGTTCGCTGACACCGTCCGCCCGATCGGCGACCTCCTGATCCACCCGGTCATGCCGCAAGGAGCCAATCTCGTCCCCGCGTCCGCAGCATCGATCGGTGTCGCCACCTCGATCGCGATCTTCGCGCTCAACGGCTACGGCGCCACGGTTTACTTCGGCGAGGAGATGCTCGACGCCCCCCGGCTGATCGCGCGCGCGATCATGGCGTCGCTCGCGCTGACGCTGCTGTTCGAGGGCATCCCGATCGTCGCGGTCCTGGTCGGCGCACCCGATCTCCACGCCACGCTCACCGCCGACGACCCGTTCGGCCTGCTCGTCGCCCTGCGCAGCGGCACCACGATGGCAAACTGGATCTCGATCGGCGTCGTCGTCGCGATCGTCAACGCGGTGATCGCCTGCATCCTCGCCTGCGCGCGCTTCTTCTACGGCACCGCGCGCGACGGAAGCTGGGGCCGTCCGCTCGACCGGTGGATGACACAGGTTCACCCGAAATTCGGCTCGCCCTGGGTGGGCACGCTGCTGGTGGGCGGGTTCGGGATCGTCGCGTGCTTCCTGCCGCTCCAGTTGCTGCTGGTGCTCAGCGGCACCGGCCTCGTCGCGATCTACGCGGGCATCTGCGTCGCGGCGATGGTCGGCAGGCGTACCGGCAAGACCGCCCATGCACCCTACCAGATGCCGTTATACCCGCTTGCTCCGGTCGTGACACTGCTCGCGCTCGGCCATGTCTGCTGGACGAGCTGGCTTGATCTGGAAGAGGGGCGCCCCGGTTTGATCATGACGGCTGCGCAGATCTTGCTGTCGATCGCCTATTATTGGTTCGTCCTGCGCCGACGGGGCGCCTGGAACGTTCAGATCCCGACCCTTGCGACGGAGCGCGATGCATGACGATACACCTGGCCGACTACGAAGACGGCGACGACTACGACGGCAAGTACAAGCACGACCTCGCCGCGCTGCAAAAGCGCCTCGAGCATATCCAGGTCGCGCACATCGTCGGCGGTACGCGCGCGATCGTGATGTTCGAAGGCTGGGACGCAGCGGGCAAGGGCGGCATCATTCAGCGCCTGTCGGCCGAATGGGACCCGCGCAACTACAAGGTCTGGCCGATCTCGGCGCCGACCGCGGACGAGAAGGCGCATCATTTCCTCTGGCGCTTCTGGAACCGTCTGCCCGCGAACGGCAACATCGCGGTGTTCGATCGCAGCTGGTACGGCCGTGTCCTAGTCGAGCGCGTCGAGGGGTTCGCCAGCGAGACCGAATGGCGGCACGGCTACGACGAGATCAACGCGTTCGAGGCGCAGCAGGTCGAGAGCGGCACGACGCTGATCAAGCTGTTCATCCACACCACGCAGAAGGAGCAGGACCGGCGGTTGAAGGCGCGGCTCGACGATCCGTGGAAGCATTGGAAGACCGGGCTCGACGATTTCCACAACCGATCGCGCCGCGAAGAGTATCTGGAGGCGATGGCCGAGATGTTCGCGCGCACCGACACCGCGACCGCGCCGTGGACGGTGATCGACGGCAACGACAAGAAGGCGGCCCGGATCGCAGCGCTGACGCTGATCGCGGACCGCCTCGAAGCCGGCGTGTCGATGATCCCGCCACCGCTCGACCCGAAGGTCAAGAAGGTGGCGGAGAAGGCGCTGGGCCTTCGCTGACGCGTCAGGCTTTCGCGGACTTGGCCTCTGCTGCCTCGGCCTGGATGAACTCGTCATCCTCGTTGAGCAGCAGCATCTGGCCCTTGTCGATGCCGAAATAGGCACCGCGCAGCGCCAGCGTACCGGCGGCCTCGGCCCTTCTGACGAACGGGAAGGTGCGCAGATTGGCGATCGAGGTGCGCACCGACTCGAGCTCCATCTCGCGACCCGCCTCTTCGCTGTCGCCGTATTTCGCAACGACCTTCTCGCGCGCGCCGTCGAGCAGGCTGACCCAGTCGGACACGAACCCACCTGCGCCATGGTCTGCGTCGGCAAAGGCCTGGGTCAGCGCGGCCTTGCAGCCGCCGCACTTCTCATGGCCCATCACGACGATCTCTTCGACCTTCAGCTGCGTGACGGCGAACTCGATCGCCGCCGACACGCCGTGATGGCCGCCACCGGTCTCGTAGGGCGGCACTAGGTTGGCGACGTTGCGGACGACGAACACTTCGCCCGGCAGCGTGTCGAAAATCTGCGCGGGTTCGACGCGGCTGTCCGAACAGGCGATGATCATCACTTTCGGGCTCTGGCCATCCTGCAATTCCTTCCAGCGCTCGCGCTGCTCCTCCCAGGGACCGTCCTTGAAGCGGTAATAGCCTTCGATCATTTCCGGAAAGTGAGTTGGCACGGTTAGCCTTCCATATCAGTTTGCGATGCAACATGACAAACTTGTCATGTTTAAACTGGTTCCATGATTTTATCCGGTTCTTCCGGCTGTTCCAACCCGCAGATGGCATGCGCCGCCATTGTCTCAACCGCAGGGCGGGGCTATCTGGCGTGCATGAACGACATGACCCCGATGGCTGCGCCGGTCCGTGCGCGCAAGCCCGACTGGATCCGCGTCAAGGCGCCGACCTCCGCTGGCTTCGCGAAAACGCGGGAACTGATGCGCTCGAAAAGCCTCACCACCGTCTGCGAAGAGGCGGCATGCCCCAACATCGGCGAATGCTGGTCGAAGAAGCACGCGACGGTCATGATCCTCGGCGACACCTGCACGCGGGCGTGCGCGTTCTGCAACGTGAAGACGGGCATGCCGCGCGCGGTCGATCGGATGGAGCCGCAGAACGTCGCCGACGCAGCCGCGCAGATGGGGCTCAACCACATCGTCATCACCTCGGTCGATCGCGACGATCTCCCCGATGGCGGCGCGTCCCAGTTCGTGAAGGTGATCCAGGCGATCCGCGCGTCGAACCCGACCACAACGATCGAGATCCTGACTCCCGACTTCCGCAACAAGGCGCAGGCCGCGATCGAGTCGATCGTCGAGGCACGCCCCGACGTCTACAACCACAATCTCGAAACGGTGCCGCGGCTCTATCCGACCATCCGCCCAGGCGCGCGCTACTATGCGTCGCTGCGGCTGCTGGAGAGCGTGAAGAAGCATGATCCATCGATCTTCACCAAGTCGGGCGTGATGCTCGGCCTCGGCGAGGAGCGTCTGGAGATCCATCAGGTGATGGACGACATGCGCTGCGCCGACATCGATTTCCTGACGATGGGCCAGTATCTCCAGCCGACTCCGCGTCACGCCAAGGTCGCCGAGTTCGTGCCGCCCAAGGCGTTTGACGCCTATGCCTCGATCGCCCGCGCCAAGGGCTTCCTGCTGGTCGCGTCGTCGCCGCTGACCCGGTCGAGCTATCACGCGGGCGACGATTTCGAAAAATTGCGCGCGAACCGCGACGCAAAGCTGGGCGTCGTGCGCATCTGATGCCGAAGCATTCGGAAACGCGCCATTTGCCCTACACCCCTGAGCAGATGTTCGACCTGGTCGCCGATGTCGGCCGCTACGCCGAGTTCCTGCCCTGGGTCAGTGCGATGCGCGTGCGCTCGAACAGCGAGACCGAGACGCTCGCCGACATGATCGTCGGCTTCAAGGGCCTGCGCGAGACGTTCACGTCGCGGGTGGAGAAGGTGCGCCCGAGCGAACTCACCGTCGATTACGTCGATGGTCCGCTCAAGTATCTGCGCAACGAATGGCATTTTCGGCCCGAGCCGCAGGGCTGCGCCGTCGACTTCACGGTCGATTTCGCGTTCAAGAACCGGATGTTCGAGATGATCGCCGGGCAGGTGTTCGGCGCTGCACTGCGGAAGATGATCGGTGCGTTCGAGACCCGCGCCGCCGAGCTTTATGGCGCCGAAGCGTCCGGCAATAAGAGTTCGAGCGCGCACAACGCGGCCTGAAGCCGGATGCCGCCACGACCGAGATCGCCGAAATCCTTGCGATCGGCGTGAACGTCGGACGGGTCACGACCCTTTTCGGCGCGACCAAACACCACAGTGCCGACGGGCTTCTTGAGCGATCCGCCCCCGGGCCCTGCAACGCCAGTGATGGCCACCGCGATGTCGGCGCCCGACTGCTTGAGCGCAGCTTGCGCCATGCTCCACGCAACCGCGATCGACACTGCGCCGAACGTCTCGAGGACGTCCGAACTGATCTTGAGCACGCCGAGCTTGGCGGCGTTCGAATAGGTGACGAAGCCGACCTCGAACACGTCGGAGGACCCGGGAATCTCGGTCAGCGCCGCCGCGACGAGCCCGCCGGTGCAACTCTCGGCGACCGCGACCCTGCGGCCGATCGCGCGGTTCTGCTCCACGACTTTACGCGCGGCGTCGACCAGTTCGGCGGGAAGGATCGTGTCCATCAGCGAGTCTCCACCGGGCAGAGCAGCATCGCCACCGCGGCAATATCACCGCTGCGCGACTTCTGGGATTTGAGGTACCGCAACGTCTCGACGACGATGCCCGCGGTGTTGCGCGGTGGCAAGGGCTGGAGCAGCGTCACCATCCGATCGATCGTCCCGCAATCGCGCGTTGCGATCCGTCCGACGATCTGCGGTACCAGCAACGTCGTCAACAGCGGCCGCGCAAATTCAGAATCAAGCATCGCGTCGACCGCGGGATCGCTGAGCTTGACGATCGCCGCGCGGGCGGCTGGCCAAGCGCGGTCCGACTCAACCTGATACCGGTCGATCAGCGCACTCGACTGCCGCCGGATGAGGCTAGCAGCGGGAAGCTGCGCCGCGCAGACGCGACCGGTTTCGCGGAGAATGTCGGGCATCGCGACGAGCGTGAGCGATTCGGCCTCGGGCCCGGTGATGCAGCGCGGTTGCGCCACTGCCGGACTGGCGAGGAGGGCGATCCCCGCAAGCGCTGCCGCGATCTTCAAAGCGGCGATCCGGGCAGCCGAATGGTCGCGACCGCCTGAGCAGCGATACCCTCGCCGCGGCCGGTGAAGCCGAGGCGCTCGGTCGTGGTCGCCTTGACACTGACCCGGTCGAGCGTCAGCCCGAGCAGGTCGGCGATCCGCGCGGTCATCGCCGCGCGGTGCGGGCCGATCTTCGGCGCCTCGCACATGATCGTCAGGTCGACGAAATCGATCCGGCCGCGCTTGTCGGCGATCAGCTTGGCGGCATGCTGGAGGAACTGCGCGGAGTCGGCACCCTTCCACTGCGGGTCGCTCGGCGGGAAATGCGTGCCGATATCGCCCGCCGCGATCGTGCCGAGCAGCGCGTCGGTCAGCGCGTGAAGCGCGACGTCGGCGTCGCTATGCCCCGACAGCCCCTTGTCGTGCGGGATCAGGACGCCGCCGAGCCAGAGCTCCTCGCCGGTTTCGAGGCGGTGGACGTCGAAGCCCATCGCGGTGCGGGTTTCGTAGGCGATACGCGCTTCGGCGGCTGCGAAATCTTCTGGGTGAGTGACTTTCTCGAGCATCGCCGAGCCCTGCACCAACGCGACGCCGACGCCAAGCCGTCGCACCATCTGCGCGTCGTCGGTGGCTTCTTCGTCCGCGGGCCAGACGGCATGCGCGGCGCGCAGGGCCTCCACCGCAAATGCCTGGGGAGTCTGCACCCGGTTGAGGTCCGCGCGCGGCACGATGCCGCCGAGCAGGACGCTGCCGCGGGCGAGCGTATCGATCACCGGCAGCACCGGAATGGCCGCGTCCCGGGTCTTCAAGGCGGCGACAAGCGAATCGATGACCGCGTGTGACAGGAAGGGGCGGGCAGCATCGTGGATCAATACGTGCGTCGCGTCGCCGACCGCCGCGAGGCCAATGCTAACCGACTCGCGGCGCGTAGCACCGCCAACCAGGGTTGGCGCGTCCCCCAATGCGGCGGTCGCCAAACCCTGCTGGCCCTCGGCGACGACGACGAGCGTTTCGGCGATAGCCGGATGCGTCGCGAACGCCTCATGGGAGTGGGCGATCATCGGCCTGCCGGCGATCAGTGCGAACTGCTTGGGGACCGATCCGCCCGCGCGCACGCCGGTCCCGGCAGCGACGATGATCGCAACGATACGCTTTGCGTGTGTCATCCTCGCGACCTAGCGCTTCGCTCCGGCCCTCGCCAGCCTTGCCTGAAACGGCAGGTTGAGGTAGGGGGATGCCTCTTTTTCAGGCACATCCATGCGTAACCTTGCTCCTATCCAGATCGGTCCCGTCCGGATCGAAAGCCCCGTCGTGCTCGCGCCGATGACCGGCGTCACCGACATGCCGTTCCGCACGCTTGTGCGACGCTATGGCTCGGGCCTCAACGTCACCGAGATGGTCGCCAGCCAGGCGGCGATCCGCGAGACGCGCCAGTCGTTGCAGAAGGCGGCATGGGACCGGCTCGAGGAGCCGGTATCGATGCAGCTTATCGGCTGCACGCCGTACGAAATGGGCGAGGCCGCCAAGCTCAGCCAGGATCGCGGCGCGGCGATCATCGACATCAACATGGGCTGTCCGGTGCGGAAAGTCGTCAACGGCGACGCGGGCTCGGCGCTGATGCGCGACACCAAGCTCGCCAGCGCGATCATCGAGGCGACGGTCAAGGCGGTCGACGTCCCCGTGACGCTTAAGATGCGCATGGGCTGGTGCCACGACAGCCTGAATGCGCCCGACCTCGCGCGCATCGCCGAAGACCTCGGCATCAAACTGATCACCGTCCACGGCCGCACGCGCAACCAGATGTACAAGGGCAATGCCGATTGGGGCTTTGTCCGCAAGGTCAAGGACGCGGTCACAGTGCCGGTGATCGTCAACGGCGACATCTGCACTATCGAGGACGCCGAGGCGGCGATGGACCAATCCGGCGCCGATGGCCTGATGATCGGTCGCGGTTCCTACGGCCGCCCCTGGGTTCTCGGTCAGGTGATGGAGTGGTTCGCCACCGGCCGTCGCATCGAGGATCCGTCGATCACCGAACAATATGACGCGATCGCAGGCCATTACGAGGCGATGCTCGAGCATTACGGGATCGAGACCGGCGTCAACATGGCCCGGAAACATATCGGTTGGTACACCAAGGGCCTCCCCGGATCAGCCGAGTTCCGTAACAAGGTGAACCAAGTCCCCGATCCCAAGCAGGTCAAGGCGATGCTGGCCGAGTTCTACGCTCCCTGGCGCGAACTTGCGGCAGCCTGATACGCCATCGCGCAATCGGCCGGGGTTCGCAGAACTCTTCGCCGCACTGCCGGTGGCTGTGGTGGTCGTCGATCCCGACCACCGGGTCGCACATGCCAACGCGCTCGCCGAGCAACTGCTGAACCTCTCGGAACGGTTGATGATGGGACAACCGCTCGATGCGATCATCCCGCCGCCAGACGATCCGCGAAATCGGGACGGACACGCTCTCGCCGTCTACGACACCGAAATCTCGACCGCTCGCGGTGTCAAGATCCGCGCAGATTTCGCCGAGACGCAGATCGCCGACTACCCGGGCTGGCGCGCGATAACCTTGCACGCATCCGCCACCTCGCGGCGGCTCGGACACTCCGCGGATCGCGCCGCTGGAGCGAGGGCTGCGGTCGGTGCCGCGGCGATGCTCGCGCACGAAATCAAGAATCCGCTGTCCGGTATCCGCGGCGCCGCGCAACTGCTTGGTGCGGGCGAACTTACCACGTTGATCGTGACCGAAGTCGATCGCATCGCCGCGCTGATCGACCGCATGCAGGACTTCAGCGACACGCGGCCTCTGCCGCTCGCCAGCGAGAACATCTATCCGCTGCTCGGTCACGCCCGCCGACTTGCACTCGCCGGTTTCGCGCGCGGCATAACAATTGAGGAACGCTTCGATCCGTCGCTCCCGCCCGCGCAGATCAACCGCGATGCGCTGCTGCAGATCGTCATAAACCTGCTGAAGAATGCCCGCGAAGCCGTTCGCAACGAACGCGAACCGCGGATCGTGATGACGACCGCTTATCGGCACGGCATCACGGTAAGTTCGGCACCCGGCAAGCCGCGCCTGCCGTTGCCGATCGAGATTTGTATCTTTGACAACGGCCCCGGCGCCCCCGCCGACATCGCCGATCACCTGTTCGACCCGTTCGTATCGGGCCGACGCGAAGGGCAGGGGCTTGGCCTCGCGCTGGTCGACAAGCTAACCAGGGACATGGGCGGCATCGTCCAATACGGCCGCGAAGGAAACCCCGAGATGACCGTCCTTCGCCTCTTGCTGCCGAGAGCCGCGTCATGAGTACGGTCCTGGTCGTCGATGACGACGCCGCGATTCGTACCGTCGTCGCGCAGGCTCTCCGTCGCGCCGGGCATGACGTCACCGTCGCCGACAGCCTCGCGCAACTCGAACGCGCGCTTGCGGTGTTGCTGCCCGACGTTCTCATCACCGACGTCATCCTCCCCGACGGCGACGGCATCGACCATGTCCGCAGCGTTTCTGCGCGGTTTCCGCTGCTCCCGATCATCGTCCTCTCTGCGCAGAACACGCTGACCACGGCGGTCCGCGCGGCCGAGGTTGGGGCGTACGAATATCTGCCCAAGCCGTTCGACCTCGACGTGCTGAGCCGCGCGGTTGCCGGAGCGCTGGCGCGGGGCGGGATGGTGTCTGAGGATGCGCTCCACGAGGCGGACCGCGCGCTGCCCCTGATCGGTCGCTCGGCGGCGATGCAGGACGTCTACCGGATCATCGCCCGCGTCGTATCGAACGATCTGACCGTGCTGATCTCCGGCGAATCGGGCACCGGCAAGGAACTCGTCGCGCGCGCGATCCATGATCTCGGGCCGCGTAGCGCGGCACCGTTCGTCGCGATCAACATGGCCGCGATTCCGCGTGAACTGATCGAGGCCGAACTGTTCGGACATGAACGCGGCGCGTTCACTGGCGCAGCGACGCGCAACGCCGGCCGGTTCGAACAGGCGTCGGGCGGCACGCTGTTCCTCGACGAGATCGGCGACATGCCGATGGAAGCGCAGACCCGCCTTCTCCGCGTGCTCCAGTCGGGCGAGTTCACCAGCGTCGGTGGCGTACGGACGATCCGCGTCGACGTTCGCATCGTCGCCGCAACCAACCGCGATCTGGCGTCGCAGGTCGCGACGGGGCAGTTCCGCGAAGACCTGTTCTACCGGCTCAATGTTGTCCCGATCACGTTGCCGCCCCTTCGCGAACGACGTCAGGACATCGCGTTGCTCGCGCGGCATTTCCTGGATCACGCCGCTGCACAGGGCCTTCCACGGCGTCAGCTTGCCAGTGACGCGCTGGTCGCGCTCGGCGGGCATGACTGGCCGGGCAACGTTCGCGAACTCGAAAATCTTATGCGGCGGCTGGCGGTCTTGTCTCGCGACGAAATCATCGACGCGGACGCGATCCGTACCATGATCGGCCGCCACGCCTCGCTCACCGACCCGGTCGACCTCGATATCGGACAAGCCGTCCGCGCGATGATCGAGCGCATCGCTCATGACGATCCAGCCGCACTCGACGACGGCACGCTCTACGACCGCGTGATCGGCGAAGTCGAACGGCCGTTGATCGAGGCGATGCTGGCGCGTCATGGTCAGAATCAGCTTCGGGCCGCGCGCGCGATGGGGATCAACCGCAATACCCTGCGTAAACGCCTCGATACGCTCGGCATCGATATCGGCGGTACGATCGGCAGCGACGCGCTCCGCGTAGACGAACCGGAACGGCGGTAATTCTGTCATTATGTGGTTTCACGGCAACGGTTGACGTTGTATCGGGGCAACGATGATCGCTTCCGCGACGCTACCGATGGACGATGACGGGCCTGCACACCGGTTTGCCGTGACGCCTGCCGTAGAGGCGGTCGTGCTCGGCGTGGCGATCGCGATCGCCGTCACGAGCTACTTTATCATCACCGGCAGCGACGCACCGCAGCGCCTGATCCCACCACCCCTGGTAGCACTCCTGCTTGTCGCGAACCTCGTGCCCGGCATCGCTCTCCTCATGTTGCTTGGGCGACGTGTGGCCATGCGCCGTGCAGCGCGTTCGCCGGTCGGCGGTGGCGGTCGCCTCCACGTTCGCCTCGTCGCTTTGTTCTCGATCGTCGCCGCCGTGCCGATGCTGCTGGTGACGATCTTCGCATCGCTGCTGTTCCAATATGGCGTTCAGTTCTGGTATTCCGATCAGGCGCGCGGGATGCTCGAGAATGCGACCGGGCTTGCCCAGTCGTCCTACGCACGCCAGCTCAACCGCTGGCAGGAAGCCACCGTGACGATGGCAAGCGACATGTCTGCCTATCTCCGAGAGCGCTCGCTGCAGAGCCCGGATTTTTCCGGCTGGTTCCTCCAGCAGGTCTATTTTCGCAGCCTCTCGGAAGCCGCGCTGTTCAAGCTGTCCCCGCAGCAGGGAATCCAGACGCTGGCGATCGTCAACCCGTACGAGATCGACTTTACGCGCCGTGTCACACCCTCGGCGATTGCCGAGCTGCGGTCAGGCAAAAGCGCGGTCGTGGCGGTGACGGGCGATCGTATCCAGACGATCACGATGCTGCCCGGATCTGACGAGTTGTTCCTTTATGCGGGCCGCGTCGAGGACACGAAATCACTCTCCGAACAGACCACGCGTGCGAACGACGTGCTGAAGAGTTATCGATCGCTCCTGGCCAGGGCGCGCAGTCTCCAGTTGCAGTTCAATGCAGCACTGTTGTTGATCTCGTTGCTGATCGTAGGGATTGCAGTGTGGATCGCGCTGGCGGTTGCGGATCGTCTCGTCCGGCCGGTTGGCGAGCTCGTCGACGCCGCACGTCGGGTGGCAGCTGGCGACCTGACCGCGCGTGTCCCCGATCCGCGCAGCCGCGATGAGGTCGGCACACTCGCCAACGCGTTCAACCAGATGACCGGGCAGCTGGAGGCGCAGAACACCGAGCTCGTCACCGCCAACGGCCAGCTCGAAAGCCGTCGCGCACTGATCGAGGCGGTGATGGCGGGGGTTTCCGCAGGCGTCGTCGCAACCGGACGCGAGCGGACGATCACAATTGCGAACGATTCGGCGACGACGTTGCTAGGCACCGATACTGGCGGGCTGGTCGGACGGCGCCTGGTCGATGTCGCGCCCGAGCTCGACGCGATGCTAGATGGCGGCGACCGCGAGGCGATCGTCGAAGTCGGGCAGGGGAGCGAGGTTCGTACGCTTGCCGTGCGGATCGCCCGGCCGGCTACCGGCCCGATCCTGACGTTCGACGACATCACGCAGCAGCTGCTCGATCAACGCCGCGCGGCATGGTCGGACGTCGCTCGCCGGATCGCGCATGAGATCAAGAACCCTTTGACGCCGATCCAACTCGCGGCCGAGCGCCTCCAGCGTCGCTATGGTGGCAAGATCGAGGCGCAGGACGGTACGTTCTCGCGATTGACCGACACGATCATCCGCCAGGTTGGCGATCTTCGTCGCATGGTCGATGAATTTTCCTCGTTCGCGCGGATGCCGAAGCCGGTGTTCCGCGAGGAATCGCTGGTAGATGCCGCGCGCCAGGCGCTGTTCTTGCACGAGGTCGCGCATCCCGCGATCAGCTTTCAACTGGTGCAGGACGATCCGGGTCTCACGCTGGTTTGCGACCGTCGCCAGATCGGTCAGGCGCTCACGAACATCGTCAAGAACGCGGTGGAAGCCATTGAAACTCGCGGTGAACCCGGCGGATCGGTCACGATGACATTGACGAGCGATGCCAACACGGTCGGCATCGCAGTGGCAGACACCGGCATTGGGCTACCCGCGGAGCGGGACCGGATCGTCGAACCTTATGTAACGACCCGTGCCCGTGGCACAGGCCTCGGCCTTGCCATCGTCAAGAAGATCATCGAGGAGCATTGCGGCACGATCGGCTTTTCCGATCGGCCGGGGGGCGGTACACTCGTCACCATGACCTTCGACGCCAAGGCGCTGGCCGCGCTCGACCAAGGGGCATCCGCATCCGAGTTGGCTGGGGAGGGCCGACTCGACACGATGACCCGCAACCGGACATGATTTAATGGCGCTCGATATTCTCGTCGTGGACGACGAACGTGACATTCGCGAACTCGTAGCCGGCGTCCTGGAGGACGAAGGCTATGAGACGCGCGATGCTGGCGACAGCGATTCTGCCTTGGAAGCGATCGCGGCGCGGCGTCCGTCGCTGGTGCTGCTCGATGTGTGGCTGCAGGGCTCGCGTCTCGATGGGCTGGAGCTGCTCGACGAGATCAAGCGGCGCGATCCGTCGATCCCGGTGCTGGTGATTTCGGGGCACGGCAATTTGGATACCGCCGTCGCCGCAATCCGCCGCGGGGCGTCCGACTTTATCGAAAAGCCGTTCGAGGCCGAGCGGCTCCTGCTGATGGTAGCCCGCGCGACCGAGACCGAACGGCTCCGTCGCGAGGTCGCGACGCTGCGCGCCACGGTCGGCCGCGAAACCGACCTGACCGGCAGTTCGGGCTCGATCAACGGCGTTCGCGCGACTCTGAAGCGGGTAGCCGCAACCGGCAGCCGCGTCCTCATCATGGGCGCGGCGGGGGTCGGCAAGGAAGTCGCAGCGCGCCTGCTGCACGGCTGGAGCCTGAGGACCGACGCGCCGTTCATCATCGTTAGCGCCGCGCGGATGACGCCCGAGCGAATGGATGAGGAACTGTTCGGTGTCGAGGAAGCGGGCGATCTCGTCCGTCCCGGTCTGTTCGAACAGGCGCATGGCGGCACGTTGTTCCTCGACGAGATCGCTGACATGCCGATCGCGACGCAGGCCCGTATCCTGCGCGCCCTGACTGACCAGAGCTTTACGCGGGTAGGTGGTACGCGCGTCGTCAAGGTCGACGTTCGTGTCGTCTCCGCGACGGCTCGCGACCTCGTCTTCGAAATCGCCGAAGGACGGTTCCGCGAAGATCTGTATTACCGGCTCAACGTCGTACCGGTGATGATCCCGCCGCTGTCCGATCGTCGCGAGGACATCCCCGCGCTGGTTCAGCATTTCATTGCGCACTACGCATCCGAGCGCCGCGTGCCGACGCCGGAAATCGCGCCGGACGCGATGGTTGCGTTGCAATCCTACGACTGGCCGGGAAATGTCCGGCAGTTGCGCAATGTCGTCGAGCGCACGATCATTCTGGCGCCGGGAGACCGGATCGGGCGGATCGATCTCGACCTGTTGCCGGCCGAGGTCTTGGGCGATCAAGGCGATATCGGATCGGCCGGATCGACCGCGATCATGGGCTCGCCTTTGCGGGAAGCGCGCGAGACGTTCGAGCGCGAATATCTTCGGGTGCAGATCCGACGTTTCTCGGGAAATATCTCGCGGACGGCCAGCTTCATCGGCATGGAGCGTTCGGCGCTTCATCGAAAATTGAAGCTGCTGGGCATCACCGAAACCCGCGAGGAATAGACGCCGTAATTTCGCCGCCCTCTGGATATAGCAGGGCGGCGATCATAGATCAGTACCGCGCCCGGTAACCGGGTGCATCTCCGACGCCGGGAAACGGCGCCTTGCGGGCAAAGTCCCGCCAAAAACAAAGGGTTATCCCATTGGCCGATAAACCAGGCTCGCTTCAGGATCTGTTCCTGAACGCACTCCGGCGCTCCAAGACGCCGGTCACCATGTTCCTCGTCAAGGGCGTAAAGCTCCAGGGCATTGTCACATGGTTCGATAATTTTTCCGTCCTGCTGCGCCGCGATGGCCAGTCGCAACTGATCTACAAGCATGCGATCTCGACGATCATGCCTGCTGGACCCATGGACGTGTCGGCCATCGTCGACGCGGTGGGAGAAAACCAGAAGAAGCATCCGCTGTTGCAGGATATCTTCCTCAACGCGGTGCGCAAATCCGAAGACAGCGTGACGATGTTCCTCATCAACGGGGTCATGCTGCAGGGCCAGATCGCAGGCTTCGACCTGTTTTGCATGCTGCTCCAGCGCGAAGGCATGGCACAACTCGTCTACAAGCACGCTGTCTCGACGATCCAGCCGGCCCGCCCGCTGAACCTTGCCGAAGAGCCCACTGACACGGATGAAACGGACGATGACGATTGAGTAGTGGTTTCGAACGCGATCGGGACGAGTTCACCCGTGGAACACGAGCGATCGTCGTTCTCCCCGACCAGGGCGACGCCGCGCGCGACGTAGATGCCCGGTTGGGGGAAACCGCTGGGTTGGCCGCTGCGATCGGTGTCGAGGTGGTCGAACGGATCGCTTACCGTGTCCGCCAGCCAAAGCCCGCAATGCTGATCGGAAGCGGGCAGGTGGAATTGTTGGCCACTCAGGTTCGGATGGAAGAGGCGGGACTGGTCGTGTTTGACGCGAGCCTGACTCCGATCCAGCAGCGCAACCTGGAAAAAGCGCTCGAGGTGAAGGTCATCGATCGCACCGGACTGATCCTCGAGATCTTCGGCGAACGCGCCGCGACCGCCGAGGGGCGCTTGCAGGTCGAACTCGCGCATCTCGATTACCAGGCTGGCCGGCTCGTGCGGAGCTGGACCCATCTCGAACGTCAGCGTGGCGGTTTCGGCTTCCTTGGCGGTCCGGGCGAGACCCAGATCGAAGCGGATCGTCGTTTGATCCGTGACCGTATGGCGCGATTGAAGCGTGAGCTCGAGCAGGTCAGCCGGACGCGCGGGCTGCACCGCGAACGGCGCCAGCGTGCGCCGTGGCCGGTAATTGCGCTGGTCGGCTATACCAATGCAGGTAAGTCGACGCTGTTCAATCGCGTGACCGGTGCCGACGTGATGGCCGAAGATCTGTTGTTCGCAACGCTAGACCCGACGCTACGTCAGATTCAGCTACCCGGACTCGACAAGGCGATCCTGTCGGACACCGTCGGTTTCGTTTCGGACCTTCCGACTCAATTGGTCGCGGCGTTCAAAGCGACTCTGGAAGAGGTCGTGTCCGCCGATCTGCTGGTCCATGTCCGTGATATCGCCCACCCGGATTCGGAGGCGCAGCGTGCCGATGTCGAGACTGTGCTGGCCGAGATCGGCGTCGACGACAATACGCCGCGGTTCGAGGTTTGGAACAAGCTCGACTTGCTTGACCCCGACGCGCACGACGAGATTGCCGGCGAAGCGGCGCGGCGCGACGACGTTGTGGCGATATCGGCGCTAAGCGGGGAAGGGGTGTCGCATCTGATCGAGCAGATCGCGGCAAAGCTGACGGGGGCGCATCGGCGCTACCAGATCACGCTCGATGCCAGCGATGGCGCCGGCGCTGCTTGGCTGCATGCGCATGGCGAAGTGTTCGGGAGCGTCGATGACGAGCTCGAGACGACGTATGACGTGCGACTTTCCGATGCGGATTACGACCGGTTCATCCGCCGCGACGTTTGACCACCTGCCATAGTTCCTCTTTCTGATCGAGGGTCATGCCGGCGAACGCATCGCCGCCAAGATCCTCGATCGCCCGGAACCGCGCCTCGAACTTCAGATTGCCGGCGCGTAACGCGCTTTCCGCGTCTACTCCGAGATGTCGCGCCCAGTTGGTCACTGCGAACAGCAGGTCGCCGACTTCTTCCGCGAGCTTCTCGGAAGGAGCTTCGCGAACCTCCTCGATTTCCTCGTGGACTTTCGCCAGCGGCCCGCTCGCATCCGGCCAGTCGAAGCCCACCCGCCCTGCGCGTTTCTGCAACTTGTCGGCCCGAGACAGTGCCGGAAGGCCAAGTGCGACCCCCGCCAACGCGCTGCTGTCCGATTTGGCCGAACGCTCCTGCGCCTTGATTGCTTCCCATCCGGGCGACTGTTCCACGTCCCCGAATATATGCGGATGACGCCGTTCCATCTTGTCGGCAATCGAGGTCACGACGTCGGCCAGCGTGAAGGCGCCGGCTTCCTCGGCAATGCGGCTATGGAAGACGACCTGAAGTAGCAGGTCGCCCAGTTCGTCCTTTAAGTCCCCGGGATCGTTCCGTTCGATCGCGTCGGCGACCTCATAGGCTTCCTCGATCGTGTAGGGTGCGATCGTCGACCAGGTCTGCACACGGTCCCAGTCGCAACCTTCGACGGGATCGCGCAACCGGGCCATGATGGCGACGAGACGTTCGATCATAGAGAAGCCTTATAGAACGGGATTTTTCGATCCGGAACGTACGCCGAAACATCGAGGGCGTGGTAGAGGAAGACTGGACCGTATCAGGCCGTACATCGCGCAAAAGCAGCGTCGCGTCTGCCCGTTAGGTCGTCGAGCGACGCCCCCGCGAGGTCGAAGTGGAGTTCGTGCATGTCCATGCCCGAGCGGTAGCCGCCGGGCCAGACGCTGGTCAGCTCGAAGCCGCAATGCTGGAAGAACGGCGAGACCCGCGGCGAGGTGTCGACGGTGACATAGCGCGTGGTCGGCTCAGCGCTGGTGGCGACGTGGAGCAGGCGTTCGAACAGCAGCAGCTTGCCGAGGCCGGCGCCGTGATAGGCGCGCGCGGCCATGCCCCAGAAGAGCAGCGCCTTGTTGTAATGCTCCCAGATCTCGTAGCCGCCGAACGCGCCGGGGACGCCGTCGACGTCGACCACGAATGCCGGGCCGTCGGGCTCGTCGAGCGTCTCTTCCAGCCATTCGCGGTCGCCTGCACCGAAATACTCGGGGAGGTTCGAGTCGAAGATCGCGAGGACAGCGGCGCGGTCCTTGTCTTCGTAGCGGCGGGTCAGGATTCTGGTCATGGCTGGCTCCACTGCGCGACGGTTTCGATCGCGTCGGTGGTCGAACGGCTCCAGCAGCGCGAAGTGCCTTCGAACGCTGCGGTTGCGTGGGTTGGATCGGTGACGACGGTTTCGATCGATTCAGGGCGGATGCGGCGGGGTTCGCCTATGAGCTTCGCGTGCGCTTCCTTTATCGTCCAGCGTCGGAGCCAGGCTTGGGGCCGGGCGAGGGCGGGCAGGTGACGGAGCGCGTCGGCTTCGGTCTTGGTGAGCATGTCCCAGAGGGGCGGGTGGTCGTCGATGACTTCGCGGTCGACCGCGATCGGTGCGCGCGAAACGCCGATCAGGGCGTGTGCGCCACGGCTGGAGAGGCTGAGATACCAGCCTTCAGGAGCGGCAACGATCGGCGCGCCCGCTGGGCTGCGTGTGACGTGGACTTCGACGGACTCGCTGACCAGTTTTCGGATCAGCGCCGAGGCGAGACAGTGCCGGATCGCGCGTGCATCGCCGGGCAGGCCGGCAGCGTACGGTCCGGTCTCGGCAACACTCCACGCGATTGGCGACCGCCCGTCCCAGACGAGCGCGTCAAGCGGACCGTCGTGCCAGATCGGCGTCACGTCGCGACGGCGATCCGCGCCGGGCTCCCGTCCCAGCTTGTGCCGTCGGGCAAGGTCTCGCCCTTCATTACCACCGACAGGTCGCCGAGCTGCGCATCTGCACCGATCTCCGCGTCGTACAGCACGATCGCGAGCGAGCCGATCGTCGCGCGGTCGCCGACGCGGATCGCGCCGACCTTCATCACGCGGTCCTCGAACAGATGCGTCTGCAGGCCCGCGAAGTCGTTGAGCGCGACGTCGTCGCCGATGTCGACGAGGTCGTGCTCGGTCAGGTCGGTGGTGTCGATGTAGCAGCGCTTGCCGATCCGCGCGCCCATTAGCCGCAGGTACAGCCCGATCCACGGGGTGCCGCGGAGTGGTTCGAGCAAATTGGCGACCGCCAGGTTCTCGTAGGTCGCGGTGACGAGTTCGGTGCGCCAGACGAAAATGCTCCAGAGCGGCGCGGTCGTGACCTTGTAGCGACCGACGACCAGCCATTTCAGCGCGAGGACGAAAATCCCGCAGGCGAGGCAGAAGCCGACGTACAGGAAGGGGAAGGTCGCCGCGACGACCAGCGCGCCATTGTCGAGATCGTCGAGGTCGCCGACCACCGACAGAAGCAGGCTGAAGAACACGAGGAACGCGGTCAGCGACAAGGTGGTGCGAACCGCCTCGATCGACAGCCGCGTGGCGATCAGCGCGCGCGACGGATTGAACCGCGCGCCCTCGTCGAACATCGTGTTGACCTGCCGTACCGGCAGCTTGATCGCGGGCGAGCCGAACCAGGTGCTGCCCGCCTCGGTGGCGAGTGCGGGATCGCTCGGCGGCTTCGAGAGGACGCCGACGAGCACCTCGTCGCCGATCTGCGTCCCGCTCGGTAGCAGCGCGGAGTTGCCGATAAAGCTGCGGCGGCCGATCTTGGTATGCGCGAGTTCGATGGTGCCGTGGCCGATCCGCGCCGCGCCGAAGATCACCGAATCGGCGATGAAGCTCTCCTCGCCGATCTCGACCAGATCCGGCACGATCGCGCTGGCGGTCGAGATTTCCGCGCGACGGCCGACTTTCACGCCCAGCGCGCGGTACCACGGCACCACGTACAGCGTCGCGAAGATCGGGTGGAGCAGGCGCAGCGCGAGGTCGTTGATCTGCTGGACGAACCAGTAGCGGACATAGAACCCGCTGTTCAGCGCATAGACCGCGGGTGCGACGCGGCCGAGGATCAGGCGCTTGGCCGCCACCGTCAGCACGCACATCATCACGACATAGGTGACCGCGAGCAGCGGCGCGACCGCGACATAGGCATAGCCGCTGGTCGCCCAGTCGAGCTCGATCAGCGCGATCAGGCCGGGTGCGATCGGCAGGATCGCGACTAGCGGCAGGATCAGCGCGCACAGGAACAGGCCGATCGCCGGGCCGGCGTTGCGCGGGGCGGGGGTGGCCGGGCGGCGGGGCGCATCGCCGTCATGCGCAGCGGGCGAACCGGCCCAGCGCTGGCCGGCGGGGATCGTCGTATCGGCGGGCAGCGCGGACAGGTCGTCGAGCATCGCGTCGTCGCCGAGCGCGGCGTTGCGGCCGACTACCGCCATCGACCCGACGAACGCGCCCTTGCCGAGCTTTACCGTGCCGAGGCGGAGCAATCCGCGCTCGACCGAGCTGGTCGACAGCACCGACTGGTCGCTGATGATCGAATCGTCGTCGGCGTGGAGCAGGTCGGCGGTATCGATGATCCCGGTGCCGATATGGACGCGCTTGCCGATCGTCGCGCCCATCATCCGGTAATAACCGCGGATCATCGGCGTGCCTGCGAGATACGGCGTCGCGGTGACGCCGATGATCCGGCGGACCAACCACCAGCGGAAATAATAGCTGCCCCAGAGCGGGTAGTCGCCCGCCTTGAAGCGCCCAACGATCAGCCATTTGAGCGCGATCGACAGGAACATCGACGCGATCGGCACGACCGTGAAGAACAGCCCGCTGAGGATCAGCGCGTCGACCCGTGGCATGTCGCCCGCGAGATGCGTGTAGGCCAGATAGGGCGAGAACCATTGGAGGCCCGCCAGCGTGTAGATCGGCAGCAGCGCGAGCGTCTGCGCGGCGACGCACAGCCGGCGCTTCCACGGCGCGATATGGTGGAAGCTGGTCTCGTCGAGGATCGCGACGGGCGTTGCACCACCGATCCGCAGCGCCAGCGCGCGAATGGTGGGCGCGGCGTAGACGTCCTCGAGCGACAGCCCTTCGAGGCCGCGGACCTTTCGCGCCGCCGAAACCAACCGAGCGGCCTTCAGCGAATGGCCGCCGAGATCCTCGAACAGGTCGTCGAGCACCGATACCGGCTGCGGCGCGAACGCCTCGGCCCAGACACGTTGCAGGCTTTCCTCCATCGGCGTGGCGGGCGCGACCATCTCGCGGTCCGATGTCACGGTGATCTCGGGCTTGACCAGCGCCTTGCGGTCGACTTTCCCCGAAGCGGGGAGCGTCGGCATTTGCGACAGCAACTGGTAGCCCGCGGGGCGCATGTAATTGGGGAGCCGCTCGGCGACGCGGGCCTTGAGGCCGACCATGTCGATCTCCTCCGCCGGACGCGCGATCAGGAACGCGGCGAGGAATTCGGAGCCATCGTCGTCGGTGAAGAGCTGGACGACGGTCTGCGCGACGCCCGGCCATTCGCCGATCACCGCCTCGATCTCGGCGAGTTCGACGCGGAAGCCGCGGATCTTCACCTGCGTATCGATCCTGCCTACGAAATCGATGTCGCCCGCCGCGTCGAGCTTCACCAGGTCGCCCGACCGGTAGATGCGTTCGGGAGCACCGGAAGGCCCATTGAACGGCGTCATGATGAACTTCTCGGCGGTCAGATCGGGGCGGTTGACGTAGCCGACGCCGACGCCCGGCCCGCCGATGACGAGTTCGCCTTCCTGGCCGTCCGGGACCGGCTGCATATGCTCGTCGACCACCCAGGCGGTGTAGCCGGGGAGGGGCTTGCCGATCGTGATGCGCTGCCCAGGGAGGACCTCGGTCCAGGTCGCGGTGACCGACGTCTCGGTCGGGCCGTAGGTGTTGAGCAGGCGGAGACCCGGCCGCGCGAGGCGGCGTGGCAGGTCGGCCGGGCACGCTTCGCCGCCCATGTTGAGCAGGCGCAGCGTCGGCACCGGATGCTCGACCAGCGCGATCAGCGAGGGGACGACGTGCCAGATCGTCGTGTTCGCCTCGGCCAGCGCGATCGCCACGTCGGGCCCGCTGGTCGCCAGCGCCTCGGTCGCGACGAGCACTACCGCACCGACGAAGAACGCGCTCCACATCGTCTCGACCGACATGTCGAACGCGAGGCTGAACCCGCCGAACACGACATCGGCCGGGGTCAGGTCGAGGATCGCGCTTTCCGAGCGGACTAGGTGGCACGCGTTGCCGTGCGAGATCATCACGCCCTTGGGCCGGCCGGTCGTGCCCGATGTGTAGATGATGTAGGCGAGGTCCTGCGGATCGCTTTGCGTGACGTCGCGGCCGATCGGTTCGGACGGCTCCGCCGCGAGATCGCCCAACGCCGCATCGAGCGCGAGCGTTTTCCCCTTGAGGTTGCCAACGCGGCTCGCGACGGTGATCGTCAGCGCGGCTTCGCTGTCCTCGACGATGAAGTCGATGCGGTCCTGCGGATAGCCCCAGTCGACCGGCACATAGGCGGCACCTGCGCGCAGCACGCCGAGGATCGCCATATACTGGTCGAGCCCGCGCGGCAGGCACAGCACGACGCGGTCGCCGCGGCCGATCCCCATCGCGCGCAGGCGGTGCGCGAGCGCTAAGCTGCGCGTGGCGAGGTCGGTATAGGTCCAGGCGGTCTTTCGGTCGAATTCCTCGTCCGCACCGATCAGCCGCAGCGCGGTCGCGTCGGGGTGCATCGCGCGCGTGGCGTCGAAGATCTCGTGCAGCAGTTCGTCACGGGCGTAAGGCTCTGCGGCACGCAACGCAGGGGCGGAGGCGATCGACGGGTAAGCCGTCCTTGCTAAAATGGCGGTATCGGAAGGGCTTACCGGCGTGTCTTGCTGCATACTCAAGCCTTAGACGATGTCGAACGCCATTTGCTACTCGTCATCGACGTACAGGAAAACCTTCGAAATTTTCCGCCCGGCGCGGATCGAGGGCATGGTCAGACAAGGCTTGCGGCACTGCCCGTGCTGACTTACACCCCTACTACACCTTCGTCGGGAATCTTCACATGCGCGCCTCATGCCTCATCGGTTTCACCGCTCTCCTGCTGTCGTCGACCGCGCATGCAAGTCCGAAGGCGATGACGGAAGCGCCCGCCAAGGTGGCGATCGTCCCCGATGCGAACGCACCGAAGGGGCGTCTGTCCGATGCGGCGATACCCAAGGCGTATCGTCTCGACTTCACGATTTTGTCCGAGGCTGACCGGTTTTCGGGACATGACGAGATCGACGTCACGCTGAAGGCTGCGACAAAATCCCTGTATATTCACGGTCGCGACCTGAAAATTGGCAAGGCGGTCGCGATGATAGGTGGCAAGGCGACCCCGGCGATCTTCACGCAGGTCGATCAGAGTGGCACAGCGCGGCTGGACTTCGCGAATGTGCTGCCTGCCGGCGCGGCGACGCTGGCGTTCGACTATACGGGCAGTTTCGGAGACAGCGCCTCCGGCCTGTTCCACGTCAAGGTCGGCGATGCCTGGTACAGCTGGACGCAGTTCGAAAGCATCGATGCACGCGCTGCGTTTCCCGGGTTCGACGAGCCTGGCTTCAAGACGCCGTTCACCGTGTCGGTCACGACCCATCCAGGTCTGGTCGTGATCGGCAACGCGCCGAAGGTGTCCGTCACGAAGGTCGCCGGGGGCATGGAGAAGCACCAGCTCGCGGTTACAAAGCCACTGCCGACCTATCTCGTCGCCTTCGATACGGGGCCTTTCGTGCACCAGACCGGTACGATCCCTGCGACCCCCGAACGGCCAACGCCGATGCCGTATGGCGCCGTCGCGACGCACGCGCAGAAGGACAAGATGGGCTATGTGATGGCGGAGACGCCACGCATCGTGTCCCTGCTCGAGCAATATTTCGGCGAGCCGTTCCCATTCCCCAAGCTCGACCAGATCGGCACGCCGATCATGCCGGGCGCGATGGAAAACGCGGGCGCGGACACCTATGGCGACGGCATCATCTTCCTCTCTCCCGGCGCTACGACGTCCGACAAGCAGGCGTTCGGGATGATCGTCGCGCACGAGCTCTCGCACCAATGGTTCGGCGACCTCGTCACGCCGGCATGGTGGGACGACATCTGGTTGAACGAAAGCTTCGCCAACTGGATGGGCTATCGCATCGGCAACGCCTGGCGGCCCGAGCTTAACATCGGCGTCGGCGCGCTGGATGAGGGCTTCGGCACGATGAACACCGATGCGCTGGAGGTCGGACGCCCGATCCACCAGCCGATCACCGACAACGGCCAGATCGACTCCGCGTTCGACGGCATCACCTACGGCAAGGGCGGGCAGGTGGTCGCGATGATCGCGGACTATCTCGGGGACGAGAAGTTCAAGGCGGGCGTCCGCCTTCACCTCAAGCGTCACGCATATGGCAATGCGACCTCCGAGCAGTTCTTCCAGTCGATCTCGGATGCGGCGAAGGATCCGCGCGTGCTGTCCGCGCTGAAGTCGTTCGTCGACCAGCAGGGCGTTCCGGTCATCGACGTCCGGCGGCAGGGTAACGGCATCGTCGCATCCCAGTCGCGCTATGCCTTCCTGGGATCGACTCCGCCTCCGTTGAGCTGGACGATCCCGTTCTGCGTTCGCGTCGGCGCGGCGAAGCAATGCGCGCTGCTCGACAAGACCACGACGTCGATCGCTG
The DNA here is from genome assembly GCF_001421745.1 of Sphingomonas sp. Leaf230. Classification (GTDB taxonomy): domain Bacteria; phylum Pseudomonadota; class Alphaproteobacteria; order Sphingomonadales; family Sphingomonadaceae; genus Sphingomonas. The sequence goes on from NZ_LMKW01000001.1 coordinate 719,080, forward strand.
CTCCCGCCTCGGGCCTAATAATGCCGAACGTCGGTGGTGCGGGCTATTACCGTTTCGACATGGCGCCGGCGGACTGGCAGGCGTTGATCGCGGCTTCGGGCACGTTGTCCCCGGGCGAGGCGCTCGCCACCACCGACAGTCTGTGGGCTGCGTTCCGCGCTGGTAAGGCGCCAGCCGCATGGCTGTTCGCGGAAGCGCGTGCGGTCGCGGCAAATCCGGACTCGACCGCCAGCATCGACGGCGGCCGGCGAATTGCCGGTTTGCGCTCGCGGGGGCTGATCTCGGCCGCTTCGTTACCTGCCTACCGCGTACTGTTGGCCTCGATCTATACACCGCGCCTGACTGCGCTTGGTTTCAACCCAGCCGCGGGCGCCTATGCAAAGGATGATCCAGGCCGGCAGAACCTACGCCACGAACTGGTCAACCTCGTCGCGGACGATGCGCGCGATCCGGCTGTCCGCAACACGCTGAAGGTGGCGGGAAAAAAATACCTGGCGGGCGACACCGCGGCGCTTGATTCCGGCTTTCTCGGAGCTGCATTGACCGTGGTAGCAGAGGAGGGCGGTCTGCCTGCTACTAAGATGCTGGTCGACAAGGCGTTATCGAGCGAGGACCCGGGCTTCCGCCAGGCTGCTCTCGGTGCCGCTGCGTCCAGTGGGCGGTCCGACGCCGCCAATTATCTCCTGTCGCTCGAAGATAAACGGATGCGGAGCTATGACAGGATCGGGCTGATCTTCGGTGTCGCCGGCAATGCGGAAACGCGCGATCTCGGCATCGACTGGATCCTGACGAACTACGACAAGCTTCTCGCCGGTGGCAACGGCATCTTCATTACCAGCCGCCTGCCGCAGGCGCTCGCCGTCCAGTGCGGTGCCGATCAGGCGGACCGGATCGATGCCAAGGTCGGCGCCTCGATCCGCAAGGCTAACGTCGGATTGCTCAACTACGAGCGTACGCTGGAGAGCATTCGCCATTGCGGTGTATTGCGGCAGGCGAAGTCCACGGAGATCGCAGCGGCCCTTGCCAACGCGAGGTAGCGCGCAAAGATGGGGACTGAGGCAGCGCGGCGTGGCTCTGCCTCAGCCTTTTCATATGCCGGACGATGCCTTCGATACGGTATCGTGCCGGATCGATGGCATCGTCATTGCAGCGTTCACCGTTGAACCGCGTACGCTGAGCCAGGGATGAGTGACCAGTAGGGCGTCTTCATCAAACGTAAGCTGTTCGGGCTACCGAGACGCCGAGGAACACCTCGGAATCAACCAATACGCCTTACACAATACTCAGATCGATAATACACATTATGTTAAATATGGGGTGGTGGTGGCGAGAGGATCAGCGTCTTTCCAACGACCCGCCACGAACCCAGCCGCGACAGGAAGTTCATGCCGAGGATGTCCGTCTCTTCGAAGGCCGGCGACGTCACGATTCCCAGGTCGGTCATGACGATATTTCCGACGGCTACGCGTTTCGCAGTCGCCGACCGTGCGGTGACCTGGCCGTTGGCGGTTGACAGAATTACGGGAAACGGACTTTCGGTCAGGTCGAGGCCCGCCGCCTTGGCGGTCTGCATCGACAGTGCCGTCGTCGTGGCGCCGCTATCGATCAGCATGCGTCGACCGACTCCGTTGATCTCCACGTTCGCCCAGAAATGACCGTCGTCTGCCATGCGTATGCGCGTTTCCGTTCCGCTAACCTGTTGATCGTCGAACATCGCAATGACGCCGGACAGTCGATCTCGTTGGCTCGCAATCAGGAGACCGACGGCGAAGATGCCTATCCATGCCAGCGCCATCTTGAGCATCGGCCTGACAGCGCTTCGCCGCGCAACCAGCGCCGACAGCGGCAGGATCAGCATCACGGCGTACAGCGCGAACTGGGCTGCACGGTCTGCGGTCATGCGTCGAGCACGAGCCCGTCATAACCAGGCTCGACACCCTTCGGAAGTTCGGCGACCAAGCTCGCATAATCCATGCTGTGGTCCATGTGGATGAGCGCGGTTCGCCCCGGCCGCAGTCGGTCGACCCATCCAAGGACGGCTGGTAACTCCATATGAGTTGGATGCGGTCGTCGTCGCAACGCATCGACGACCCAGACGTCGAGCCCCTCGTAAAGCTTGGTCATATCGTCGGTCATGATATTGAAATCGGTGGCATATCCGATCGAAGTGCCACCCGCGTCGAACCGCAATCCAGCCGCGTGGATGTTACCGTGAGGTTGATCGGTAACACGAACTTCGATCCCGCCTATCGTCAGCCGATTGGGTAGCGTTTCTGCCGCGATCGTCGGCGGGTAGCCGGCTCGGCCATGGAATGCATAGGTGAAACGTGCGTCCAGCGCTGCGAGCGTGTGGGGTCGCGCATAGCCACGTACCGGCGTTCCCGCAGCGTGGTAGAGTTGGCGCAGATCGTCGATACCGTGGCAGTGATCCGCGTGATCGTGCGTCCAGATAACGGCGTCGACCCGGTCGACGTCGGCCGCAAGAAGTTGCTCGCGCATGTCCGGGCTCGTGTCGATCAGGATGCGCGTACCATCATGCTCGATCATCGCGGACGCGCGCGTGCGACGGTTGCGTGGTTCGGCAGGGTCGCAGTCGCCCCAGTCGTTGCCGATCCGCGGGACGCCGGACGACGTGCCCGATCCGAGGATCGTAATCCTCATGCGCGCGTCTTGCCGAACAGCGTGTGGAAGTTCTCGGCCGTACGACGCGATAATTCCTCGACATCCTCACCGCGCAAGTCGGCCAGGAATTTCGCCGTGTCGGCGACGAAGCCGGGCTCTCCGGTCTTGCCACGATGCGGTACAGGCGCGAGAAACGGTGCGTCGGTCTCGATCAGAAGTCGCTCGATAGGCAAGCGCGCGGCCGTCTCTTGCAGATCACGTGCGTTCTTGAAGGTGACGATCCCCGATATCGAGATATAAAGGCCCATGTCCAATGCCTTGTCGGCGAAAGCTCCGCTCGCGGTAAAACAGTGGATGACGCCGGGATAGGCCCCCTTCCCCATTTCCTCGGCCATGATTGCCGCGGTATCGTCCTCGGCATCGCGGGTATGGACGACGATCGGCAACCCGGTCTCGCGCGATGCCGTTATGTGTGCGCGAAAGCTCGCTTGCTGGCGGGCGCGATCCGACGTGTCGCGGAAATAGTCCAGGCCACTTTCACCCAATCCTACCACGCGAGGATGACGTGCCCGCTCGATCAACTTGGCAGCATCGACATCGGGATAGGTGTCGGCCTCGTTCGGATGGATGCCGATGGTTGCCCAGACGTCGGGCTCGCGCTCGGCGGTCGCGACGATATCATCCCACTCGCTCTCACGGGTCGAGATGTTGAGCATCGCCGTCACGCCCCGCGCTCGCGCCCGGGCAAGTACGGCTTGCTGATCCTCGACGAGCCCCTTGTAGTTGAGGTGGCAATGGCTGTCGGCGAGCATCAGGCCTCCGCGGGCAGTTCGAGACGGGGGAAGACGGGGGATGGTGGCGTAATTCGGAAGTCGGACGCAGCCACCCGGTCGTACCAGCGATCATCGTCGATCGCGGCATGATCGCGCTCGACCGCGCCGATTTGATCGAGCACTTTACCGGCGGAGTCCGGCACGACCGGCAGGATCGCGATCGCCAGCATGCGGATCGCGCGCACCAGCGTGCGCAAGACGGCGTGCATCCGGTCGGGATCGGTCTTGCGCAGTGCCCAGGGCGCCTGCGCGTCGATATACTGGTTGCAGGCGAACACGCCACGCATCCAGGCCTCGATACCCTGCGACAAGGCCAGATCGGTAAAGCCTGCCTTGAAGCCGGCACACGCGACGATGACCTCCTCGATCAACATGCCGTCCGCCTCCTGGCCCGTACCCACAGAGGGAAACACGCCTTCCAAGTTCTTGGCGATGAACGACAAAGTCCGCTGCGCCAGATTGCCGAAGCTGTTCGCCAGTTCGGCGTTCACACGGGTCACGATCGCCTCGGGAGAATAGCTCCCGTCCTGACCGAAGCTAACCTCCCGCAAGAAGAAATACCGCAGGGCGTCGACGCCGAACGCGTTCGCCAACGCCATCGGATCGACGACGTTGCCGACTGACTTGGACATTTTTTCGCCGCGTGTGAGCAGGAAGCCGTGACCAAACACGCTTTTCGGCAGCGGAATGTTCGCGGACAACAGGAACGCGGGCCAGTACACCGCGTGGAACCGGACGATATCCTTGCCGATCAGATGGATATCGGCGGGCCAGAACTTCGCCTTGTCGCCCGTCATGTCGGGATAGCCGATACCGGTCAGGTAGTTCGTCAGCGCGTCGACCCACACATACATGACGTGCCCGGGGCTGTCGGGTACCGGCACGCCCCAGTCGAAGCTGGTACGCGACACCGACAGATCCTTCAGACCACCCTCGACGAAGCGCATCACCTCGTTGCGGCGGCTTTCGGGGCGGATAAAGTCCGGGTTGGCGGCGTAGAGATCGAGCAGGGGCTGCTGGTATTTCGACAGACGAAAGAACCACGTTTCCTCGGCGGTCCATTCGACCGGCGTACCTTGCGGCGAACGGCGATCGTCGCCCTCCCCGGTCAGTTCCGATTCATCGTAGAACGCCTCGTCGCGAACCGAATACCAGCCCTCGTAGCGATCGAGATACAGATCGCCCGAGTCCGCCATAGCCTGCCAGATCGCACGGCTGGCGGCGTAGTGATCCGTGTCCACGGTACGAATGAAACGGTCATAGGAGATGCCAAGACGATCGGCCATCACGCTGAAATGCGACGACATCTCGTCTGCGAACGCGCGTACCGGAATGCCCCGGTCGCGCGCGGCCTGCGCCATCTTCAGACCATGCTCGTCGGTACCGGTCTGGAACAGCACGTCGCGTCCCGCTTGACGCTGGAACCGGGCGATCGCGTCGGCGGCGATCATCTCATAGGCATGGCCGATATGCGGACGGCCATTGGGATAGTGGATCGCGGTGGTGATATAAAAGGGGTCAGCCATGCCGCGCTCCTAGAGCATCGGTCCGATCAGGTGAAGCCCGCGCTATAGCCCGGCCGGTATGCTTGGACGATTCCGCTGCTTACTGGCGCAGTGACGCGACGATCCCGGCCATTTCGAAGACGGTCGCCTGCGCATCCAGCGAAAGTCCAACCGCCGCGCCAGCAAGATCGCGCGCAGCCGCATGGGCATCGAGCGCGGTACGCAAAGCGGGTCCGGATCGCGTGCGCGCCTGGTCCGCAACAAAGGCTTGCGCGCGGTCCAGGAACGCCTCGTATCGCGGTTGCGACGTCTTGCTCCCCAGCGCTTTTGCCAATTTCAGTCGCCGGCCATTATCACGGTCACCGTCGCGCGCGATCTCGGCAAGCGCGCTGTCGATGCCGGCGATGTCCAGGCCGGCATAGCGTAGCGCCCTGCCCGGTGCCCCGTCGCTGGCACGGACAAGCGCGGCGACCTCTTCGTCATCCGCTTCGGGGCGGAGTGCGCGGATCGCCTTCGTCACCTCGTCTTGACCCAGTGCTTCGAACCGCAGCAATCGGCACCGTGAGCGGATCGTCGGCAACAATCGCCCGGGGGCGTGGCTGACGAGCAGGAAGATCGTTCCGGCGGGCGGTTCCTCGAGGTTCTTGAGCAACGCATTGGCACCGCCGCGTTCGAGATCGTCGATCGCATCGATCACTACCACGCGGCGTGCACTCATTGACGGCGTCGTCGCGAACAGCGGCTGGAGCGTGCGGACCTGTGCGATGGTGATGCTTCGCGCCAGGTCCTGATCGGGTTTCTCCGGATCCTTTGGAAGACGCGCGAGCAAACGGTAGTCCGGGTGGGACCCCGCCTCGATCAACGACCGCGTGCGGTCGCCCTGCGGCACGTCGAACCCGGCTGGAGCGGCATCGGGATTGGCGCCGTCAGCCAGCATCCGCATCGCCGCCAGCCGCGCGAAACTCGCCTTGCCGACGCCTTGCGGTCCGGTCAGCAGCCAGGCGTGATGCAGCGCGCCGCCACGCATCGCCGCAAGAAAAGCGGACTGCGCGGCGGCGTTGCCGAATATCTCAGTCATGCCTGTCGCGCGTCCGGGACATGCATCGTCATCCGAAGAACCCGGTCAGGCCTGCCCAGGCACGACCGAAGAAGCCGGCTACGGCGACATCCTTGTCTGCGACGAGCGGCATGCGCTGCTGCAGGCCGTCCGACGTCGTTACGACGAGATCCGCAATGTGCTGGCCAGCCTTGATCGGCGCCTTGATCGGGCCCTCGTACACGACCTTGGCGGTAAGGTTCGGCGAGGTACCGGCGGGCAGCGTCACGGTCAGCGCCTTTGGCGCGACGAGACCGACCGACGAGGCATCGCCGAGCTGGACCGCTGCGGTCTCGACCTTCTTGCCCTTGGCGACGATCGGCTTCGACTGCCATGCGCGAAAGCCCCACTCCATGAACCGCACTGATTCTTCTGCGCGCTGCCCCGCGCTTGTCAGGCCGGCGACGACCATGACCAGGCGACGCCCGTTTTGCACGGCCGAGCCGGTGAAGCCGTAGCCTGCCTCCTCGGTATGCCCGGTCTTCAAGCCATCGGCACCGGCGACACGACCAAGGATCGGATCGCGGTTTGCCTGGGTGATGGCGCTGCCGCCCATCGTCTTGCCCCAGGTGAAGTCGCGCTTCGAGTAGAACTGCTTGTAGAGGTCTGGATAATTGTTGATCGTCGCGGCGGCGAGTTCGGCAAGGTCATGTGCAGTGACGTAGGTGACGCCATTGTCGGGCCAACCGTTCGCGGTACCGAAATGGCTGTCCTTGAGGCCGAGTTCGGCTGCCTTGCGGTTCATCCGTTCTGTGAAGGCCTGCTCCGAACCGGAAATCCCTTCGGCAAGCACGATGCACGCGTCGTTACCCGATAGCGTGACAATACCGTAAAGCAGGTTGGCGACGCTGACGTTCTCACCGGACGACAGGAACATCGTCGAACCCGCAGTCGGGCCATGCCATTTCGCCCAGGTCTCGGGGCGCACGGTCATCATCTGGTCGAGCTTCAACTCGCCCTTCTTGACCATGTCGAACGCGACATAGACCGTCATCATCTTGGCGAGCGACGCCGGTGGCATGCGGCGGTCGGCATCACGCGAGAACAACACCGCGCCGGAGGACAGGTCTTCCATGTACGCGATCGGTGCGGCGGTCTGGAACTGCGGCGCAGCGGCGATGGACGGATGCGCCAGCGCGAGGGCGGCAAGCGGTGCGACGATCAGCTTCTTCATGGGGTATTCCGTGAGCAAAAGGGAACTCAGTCCGTGGGCAGGACCTGGGCATCGCCATAGCCGCGCTCGGCGACTGCGTCACGCGCGCGTTGCAGGCTGATGGCATCTTTGAACGGGCCAATGCGGACGCGGTACAGGCCACCGCCTTCGACCACGTCCGCATCGAGGCGCTTGGCCAATGCGGTCGCGCGCGCTTCGTTCGAGAAGGTCGCGACCTGCAACAGATACCGACGGCCGGGTACCGGCGTCACCGGTGCACGAGACGGCAGGGTGTCGGTGCTCATCGCGCGAGTATAGGCGGCGGGTTGCAGAGCGACCGCCTTACCCGCCCGCAGCAGTGAAGCGTCCCGCACGGACGGCACAATCGCACGGATACGGACGGTTGCGACCTGATGGCGGTCGGTGCCGAGCATGTGCGCCGCGGCACGGGACAGGTCGATCATCCGGTCACGACGACCGGGGCCGCGGTCGTTGATGCGGACCAAGATCGACCGGCCGGTCTCGATCGAGGTGACTTCGACGAAAGACCCGAGCGGCAGCGTGCGATGCGCCGCGGTCATCGCATCCGGATCGAACGCCTCGCCCGATGCCGTGCGGTTGCCCGACAATTCGTCTCCGTACCAGCTTGCGGTACCGGTATCCTGATAGCTGCCGTACAGCCCGCCGCCAGCCGACAGTATCGCGCCACCGCTTTCGCGCGCGTGACCACAGGCGGCGAGCGCGAACGCCAGGCTTAAGGCCCTAGCGCTCGACCGCATCGGCCAGCAACCCGACCGACAGCGCATAGAAATTCGAACAATTGTAATCGAGGATCACGCGGTAGTTGCTGGTCAGCAGATAGGCCGTCGCGCCGGGGCCATCCGGTTCAAGCAATGTCGCCATCACCGAACCGTCCAGCGATCGACCGTTTTGCGCGCTGACGCCCAACGCGCGCCACTCGGCGATCGTCCGCCAGCCGCTATGCCGTTCGAACACGCGCGGGCAGCGCGGCGAGACGAGGCGGTTGCGGACCTGCGATCGGTCGAACCCGGCGGGCACGTTGACCGCAACCCCCCAGGGCTGACCAGCCCGCCAGCCGGCGTCAACGAAATAGTTGCCGATCGACGCGAGCGTATCGGCAGGGCTGTTCCAAATGTCCGCGCGGCCATCGCCATCCCCGTCTCGTGCGATCCGCAGGTAGATGGACGGCAGGAACTGCGGGTTGCCCATGGCCCCTGCCCAGCTTCCCTTCAATTGCGACCGCGTCACGCCGCGGTCGAGCATCTTCAACCCAGCGATGAACTCGCCCGCGAACAGTGACCTCCGTCGGCCTTCATAGGCAAGGCTCGCGAGCGATCGCAGGAGATCGAAGTCGCCGGTATAGCTGCCGTAGTTCGTCTCATGGCCCCAGATCGCGACCATGACTGATTCCGGAACGCCGGTCTGCTGCTCGATCCGCTGGAGCCGATAGCGTTGCGCCTGATAGGTTTGGCGACCGCGAGCGATCCGTGCCGCGTCGACATGCTGCGTCCGATACGGCGCGAAGGCGGGTATCGCGCTGGAGTTCGTTGCGCCCGGCTGTGCCCGGTCGAGTTCGATCACGCGGGGGTTGAGCGTCATCGTCGGAAAGACCGCATCCGCCGTACGCCCGCTGACACCATCGGCCAGCGCCTGCTGACGCAGTTCGCGCATATACGACTGAAACCCTGCGTCGTCCTGCGCGACCGCCGGTCCGCCAACGGACAGCATTGCGATCGCACCGAAAGCGCCGTTGCGCAGCCAAGTCGCTGCTCGTGTTACCCCACCCATGTCGGAGGATGTGCCACAGACACCAGCGGATCGGAACCTCGCATCGTCGCACGGTTGCCACGCACAGGCGCTTGATAGCACCGAGCGGAAGCGTGTCGCGCGAACCCGGCCCAACGATCTAGACCGTTGCCGCCGACTACAGACTCTCCTTCATCGGGCACGGCACCTTTTACCCTGTCGGCAATTCCGGCTATCGGCCTGCCATTCGAGGGGCGGCGGTGGCAAACACCGAGACCGACGGAACGAGGAGTGATGCCGTGATCGAGGTCAATTTCGATGGAATCGTCGGTCCGACCCACAATTACGCGGGGCTCTCGATCGGCAACCGTGCGTCGTCCGCCAATGCCGGTGCTGTGTCCGCCCCGCGTCTTGCCGCACTTCAGGGCATGGGCAAGATGCGTCGCCTGATGGCCATGGGCCTGAAGCAAGGCGTCTTCCTGCCGCACGTCAGGCCGCAAGTCGATTGGCTGAGGACGTTAGGCTTCGCGGGTTCCGATGCGGAAGTCCTGGCGTCCGCATGGGCTGCCGACAGAGCGCTGGTCGCCAATGCCATGTCGGCATCGTCGATGTGGACAGCGAATGCGGGCACGGTGTCCCCTGCAACGGACACACGTGACGGCCTTTGCCATATCTCGGTCGCGAACCTGTCGACGATGCCGCACCGCGCGATCGAGGCCGTGCAGACCGAACGACAACTCCGCCTCGCGTTTTCAGACGCGCGGCATTTTCAGGTGCATTCCCCCCTGCCCGCCGCATTCGGGGATGAAGGCGCAGCCAACTTCATGCGGCTGGTCTCGCCCGCCGGCGGCGCGGCGGTAGAGATGTTCGTCTATGGCGAGGATCAGGCTGGTGGCTTCCCCTCGCGTCAGCACCGCAGTGCGAGCGAGGCGGTAGCACGCCGCCACGGCCTCGATCCCCGCCATACGCTGATGGTTCGGCAAAGCGAGGCGGCGATCGCGGCGGGTGCTTTCCATAATGACGTTGTCGCAGTGGCCAACGGTCACGTCCTGTTCGCGCATGAGCAGGCGTTCGCCGACCCTCGCGCACTGTACGATGCGGTGGCGGCGCTCGTCCCCGACGCGGTGATCGTCGAGGTTCCGGCAGATCGCGTGAGCCTCGATACGGCAATCCGGACGTATCTGTTCAATTCCCAGCTGGTCACGATGCCGGATGGAGGAATGACCCTCGTCCTGCCGGCCGAAGCACGCGAGCATGTCGATGTCTGGACCTGGCTGTCGGAATTGATCGCAACCGGGGGGCCGATCACCCGACTGGAGATCGTCGACGTCCGCGAATCTATGCGCAACGGCGGCGGTCCCGCGTGTCTCCGGCTTCGCGTTCAGGTCGATGCGGAAGCGTTTGCGGCGATCGATCGCCGCTTCCTGCTTGATGGTGCTGCCTGCGACCGGATCGAAGCGGTCATTGCGCGCGAATGGCCCGAAGCGATTGCGCCTGATGACCTGGGCAATCCCTGTCTTTGGGAGCAGTGTCTGCGTGCCCGCTCGGCCTTGACCGCAGCGCTCGATTTTAGCCCTGACGAGATCTGATCGGTGGCGCACTCTCGCCAGGAGTGCGCCACCGGATCGCTTGCGGATTCAGACTACATCTTGAAGCGCGCGCCCATCAGGAACGTGCGGCCAAAGTGGTTGTTTTCGTAGTTCCGGTTCGCGTCGAGATCGGTGTAGCGGCTGCGATAATTGTCGGTGAGGTTCGTTCCCTCCAGCGAGACCTCGACCGCTGGCGTCAACTTGTAACGAAGCGAGGCGTCGACGTTCAGGGTCGAATTATACCCCTCGAACAGGTTGCCCGTCGCCGAACTGCCGTCGATGTACGGGCTGCGATAGCTGACGGACCCGCGCGCGCTGAACTTCTTGTCCTCGTAATAGAGCGTGCCGTTATACGCGCGCTTCGACAGGCCGTAGAGCGTTGCCGTGCGCGTCGTGTTCGGCAACGCACCGAGCACGCCACCGGGCGTCACGACGGCGCCTGTCACCGGGTTGAAGGTTGGCCGGGTCACGGCGGTGGCAGGCCCCCCTTGCGAATAGCCTGCGCTCGAATCGACAAAGGTTGCATTCGCCAGGAACCCGAAGTTCTTGAGGAACCCGGGGAGGAAGCGGAAGCTCGATTGGAGCGAAATCTCCATCCCCTTCAGCGAGGCGCCTTCGCCGTTGACGGGTGCGTTGATCTGCCAGAGCTGTCCCTCCGGTGCTCCCGCCGCGGGTGAGCTGGCGGGGATCACCGACAGCGGTAGACCCGTCGAGGCGAACGACCCGCTCCGGGTCTGTGTCACGGTAAAGCTCTCGATGTTCTTCTTAAACACTGCGACGGAGAAGATCGATTGCGGCGCGAAATACCATTCGGCTGCCAGATCGAACGCGGTCGCGCGGAACGGCTTCAGCAACGGGTTGCCGAACGTCACGCGGTAGTTGAACCCGTCGACCGAACCACCCGGCGTGAGGCTGCCGAGGCCAGGGCGCGTCAGCACCTTGGCGATCGCGCCGCGCAGGATGACCTTCTCGGTCGGGAATAGCGCGACGTTCATGGCGGGCAGCCAGTCGTCGTAGCTCCGCCCAACCGTGGCCGGCGTGTTGACGGTGACGCCGCCGACGGCCGCGGACGAGATGCCGGTCGATTTCTGCGCGGTATGGGCATAGCGCATGCCGGCGTTCGCGGCGTAGTTCAGGCCGAACATGTCGCCCTTGATGTCGAACTCGGCATAGCCCCCGGTCACCTCTTCGACGACGCTGCGGGTATCGCCTACCAGCACGGTCGGCGTGCGGTTGTAGAGCTTGGTATAGGCAGCCGCCGCATCGATGTTCGGCACCAGGAAGCTCGTGGTCGTCCCCGCGGGCTGCCCAGCCTTGCCGAGATTGAAGATCTCGCCAAGGCTTCCGGCGGGGAAGCCATAGACCGCGGTGGGACCGAACAGCGTGTTGGGCGAGCAGGTAAGCGTGCCGAGCACGACGTCCTTCCCGCCCGCATTCGGGCAGACCACGGCATCGCGTGAGAAGCCCGCGGTATCGAACGAGAAGCGGCGATACATGCCGCCAGCCTTGATCTGGAACCCTTCGGCGACATCCCATTCGGTGCGCAGCTGCGCGGTACGAAACTTGTTGATCGTTTCGGACGGCCGATCGCGAATTTCCGCCAGTTGGAAGTTCGCCGGATCGGTGACGCTGGTACCGAAAGTAAGCTTCGGCCGCTTCATGTCGGTATAGTCGTAGCTATACCCCTGCGCATCGCGATCATCGAACACGAAGGTCGTCTCGACCGGGATCGTGGCATCCGACTTGGAGAAGCCGCCCAGCAGCGTGAAGCGGAGCTTGTCCGTCACGTCCTGATCCCAGCTTCCGCCAAGCTGATAGAATTCAGTCTGCGATTTACGCAGATAATGCTCGGTGCGGACCCACGCGTCGTTCAGCGTCGCCTTGACGAGATTGTTGTTGGCATCGATCGTATAGTTGTTGATGTCGATCGAGCGCTCGTTGGAGCGCAGCAGCACTTCACCCCATTTCTCTTCGCGGGTTTCCTTGAACCGCGAATACAGGCCGTCGATCGAGACCTTCGTCGATTCGGTCGGCGCCCACTGGATACTGCCGGTGATACCGAGCCGCTCCCTGTCGTGACGGACCGAGCCGTAGCGCGGGATGCGTGGGTGGAAGGCGAGCGCTGCCGTGTCACAAATCGCCGAATTGGTATAGGTGCCCCCGCGGTTCGGTGCGGTGAAGCACGGCGTTCCCCCTACCGAGTCGAACACGCCTTGCGCCCAGCGAACGCTGTTGTTGCCGAGTTCCAAATTGTTCGTTTTGGTATAAGCCCCCGACAGCGCCATGCCGAACGTGCCGTCGGCCGATTTCCACGACAGCAGGCCCGCCAGACGCGGTCCGAAATTCTTGCTGAGGTCGTTATAGCTCGCTTGCGCCGAGCCGACGAGCGTGAAGCCGGTCTTGCCACCCAGCGGATTGCCGGTGTTGAGGTCGACCACCGCGCCGAGCGAACCTTCGTCCAGCGACGCCTCGGCGGTCTTGTGGACGACGATCGAATTGAACAGCTCGGAGGCGAAGACGTTAAAATCGAACGCACGATCGCGGTTCGAGCTCGCGCCGTCGGTCGACGTAGCGACCGTCTCCAGGCCGTTGACCCGGACGCGCGTAAACTGCGCACCAAGCCCGCGTACGGTGATCGCGCGGCCCTCGCCTGCGTCGCGCTGGATCGAGATACCGGGAATACGCTGCAACGACTCAGCCAGGTTCTGGTCGGGAAACTTGGCGATGTCCTCGGCAACGATCGCATCGACCGACGACACCGACTGACGCTTGACGTTGAGCGCCGCGTCGAGCGAGCGCCGGAAGCCGGTAACGATGATCTCGGCGGTCGGACTGTCGGCGGATACCGTCTCGGGTACGGTTTCGGGCGAGTTTTGCGATGCGGTCGTCGCGGCGGGATCCGCCGGTTGCCCCTCAGGGACGACTGCGGTCTGTGCCGGTGACGGATCGACCTGAGCTGGTGTCCCTGGGCTCACGCTATTCGGTATCTGCGCGGCTTGCGCAACTGCGGTTGCCGGCATCGCCAGTGCCAGCACGAGGCTGCCGGCGGAAATCCCGCCAAGCCAGTTCAGTCGCCGATCCGTTGCTGCTGTTTGCATGCCCATTGCTCCACTCCCCGTCGGGTCAACATCGATGACACCGGTTGCGACGTCGGCTGCTTGCCGCGTCGCAACCGCCCTGATGATCTTGGGGAACAAGACCCGTTACTTTCGAACGGGTGCATCTCATCCTCTCCTGAACAGCCAGTTGTTGCTGGTCCGCTCCCGGTTCCTGTCTATGCTTAGGTAACCGGTGTCAGGACAATGTCGCACGATCGTTTACGTGTCAACATGCGCCTGAGATCAACTGCCTGGTTGGATGTACGGAACGCGCGCGAACAGCTCGCGCTGCCAGCGACGCGGATCGGCCTCGAGACGTGAATTCGCATCGAAGATCATCGTCGCGCGCGTGGTCAGGTCATAGCGCGGCCAAAGCGGAACGCCTGCGTGGTGCGGATCGCCGGTACGCGCGAACGCGACGAAACTGTCCTGCATCGCTTTGGATACGGAATGGGCATCCGCGCCGATACCAGTCTGGGATCCTGCAGCATCCAGAGTGCCGAACACCAACGGGATATCCATCGTGTGGAAGGCACCGCGACGCGGATCCGTGCGCGACGCGAAGTCGACCTGGTACACCCAGGCGGGTGAATCGCTCGTTGCACGTGCTTCGGCCTCGATCACCTGCCCGCGCCAGCTTCTTCCTGCGGTGGTGGCGTCGTAGAACACATCGAGCGGCGACCACGCTGGGTATCGCGCGCGGTATGCAGCGACGACCCATTCGGGCAGTATGTCGATCTTGAGTTCCGGCGCCATGCGGGCCGCCAGATTGGCCCAGTCGAGACCACTCACCTTAGCAGAATCCGGACCTATAAACCCGCGCGTCTCGTCATGCGTGTTGCCCAGGATCATTGGGATACCGTTGCCCAACGGGTTGGCATCGGGCCAGAACGGATGTCGCGTCAGCCAGGTCATGTCGAGCACCGGCCCGAAATACACGCCGCCTTCCATCACCGGATCGGTCGTGTCGAGCGCCTCGACAAGCTTTGTCGCAGATAGCGTCAACAACAGCGACAGATTGGTTTCCGTCACGCCGAGCTTCGCGAGATACGCTCGCGTCCGCGCTGTCGCGTTCAGCGGGCCGGATACCGTCACCTGCTGGCCGCTCATCGTTGCAGCCCGGTGAAACAGCCCGGCTGCGGCCGGCATCCCCATCATCGTCGCGATCTTCGCACCGCCGCCCGATTGTCCGAATACCATGACCCGTGACGGATCGCCGCCGAACGCCGCGATATTGTCACGCACCCATTTGAGCGCGAGGATTAAGTCGAGCTGTCCCGCATTGCCGCTGTCCGGAAACCTTGGATCGAGCCGCGTGAGGTAGAGATAGCCGAACGCGTTGAGCCGGTGGTTGATCGTCACCACGACGCAGTCGCCGCGTGCCGCCAGCGCCTGCCCATCGTTCAACGGATCGGTGACGCTGCCGTTCGAATAGGCGCCCCCGTGGATATAGACCATGACCGGCTTGTTGGCGCGGGCGTCGGCCTCGGCGGTCCAGACGTTGAGGAACAGGCAGTCCTCCGACTGCGGGCCATAAGGTCCCGATTGCGGGGATACCGGTCCGAACTCCTGCGCGGGCCGGTGTTGTCCCGGCATCGGCACTGGTAGCGGCGCCTGGAACCGCTCGGCACGACCGTAGCGTATTCCCCTGAATGCGCTGACCTGCCCTTCCGACGTGCCCACGAAATTTCCTGATGGCGTTCGAACCTTGGGGGCCGTACTCGCCCTCGCGCGGCTCGCGAGGATCAGTGCGGCCCCGGCGCCTATCGTCGCCCTGCGCGTCCAGCCATCAGCGCCGGACATCGAGGCCGCCGGCCAGATATGCGTCGATATCCGCCTGGCGGAACAGGCTCGCGTCCCCGGGCAACGAGTGTTTCAGCGCAGCGAGCGCCAAGCCGATGCGCGCCGTTTCGGCGATGTCCTTGCCGGATCGCAATCCGTGTAGGACGCCCGCTGCGAACGCGTCGCCGCCACCGATTCGATCGACAATACCGGCTAGCACGACCTCGTCGGTCTGGGCGTAGGCGTCGCGCGTGTCGATCCGCGCGGAAAGGCGGTGGAGATCGACATGTTCGACATGGCGCGCGGTCGACGCGATCGTCTGCAAGCGGGGAAACGCGGCGAACGCGGCCTCCGTCGCTTCGCGTCGGCGATCCTCGGCCTCGCCGGCGAAGTCGCGATCGAGCAGCAGGGCGATATCGCGGTGATTGCCGAACATCAGGTCGGCATGCTCGACGAGTTGCGTCAGGATCGCGCGCGGGTTCGAGTCCCATCGTTCCCAAAGCTTCCCGCGCCAATTGCCGTCGAAAGAGACCACAATCCCGCGTTCCGTCGCGGCACGAACCGCGGCCAGCGCCGCTTTAGCCGGGACCGGGCCGAGCGCCGGGGTGATACCGGACAGATGCAGCCGATCGACGCCGCCGAGCAGCGAAGTCCAGTCCCAGGTTTCAGCAGGTGCCTCCGCGAACGACGACCAGGCCCGGTCGTAAATGACTTCGGTAGCGCGAAGACCTGCACCGGACGTCACGAAATACAGCCCCATCCGGTCGCCGCCCAGTGTGATCGTCGACGTGTCGACACCGTGTCCACGCAACGTCGTGATCGCCGTGCGGCCGAGATCATTGTCGGGGACCATCGTCGCCATCCCGACGTCGTGGCCGAGCCGTGCAAGCTGCGTCACGACGTTCGCCTCGGCGCCTGCGACCCAGACGTCGAGTTTCGGCGTCTGCAACAGCAACTCGCGACCTGGCGGGGAAAGCCGCAACATGATCTCGCCGAACGCCAGGAATTTAGTCATATCACCCCTTCATCGAATCCTCCCAGCGGGGGGAGGAGGGCCACTGCTTGGTCGTGGTGGAGCGGGCGTGCCACGACGGATACGCTAACGGAAGCCCCTTCCCATCGGCTTGAGACAGGTCCTCACCCCCGTGTCGGGACGAACGTCACCGTGCGAGCCAACCGCCATCGACGGCAAGGATGTGGCCTTGGACGTAGTTGGCTGCCGCCGACGACAGGAACACCGCCGCCCCGCCGAGATCGCTCGCATCGCCCCAGGCGCCTGCCGGGATGCGGTCGAGGATCGAGCGGTTGCGGGTCTCGTCCGCCTGTAGCGCGGCGGTGTTGTTCGTCGCGATGTATCCCGGTGCGATCGCGTTGACGTTGATGCCCTTGGCCGCCCACTCGTTCGCGAGCAGCTTCGTAAGGCCACCGATCCCCGACTTGGACGCGGTGTAGCTCGGCACCCGGATACCGCCCTGGAACGTCAGCATCGAAGCGATGTTGACGATCTTGCCCGAGCCTTGCGCGATCATGTGGCGGCCGGCCGCTTGGCACAAGAAGAACACCGACTTGAGATTGGTGTCGATCACCGCGTCCCAGTCCGCTTCGGTGAAGTCGACCGCATCGGCGCGGCGGATGATGCCGGCATTGTTGATCAGGATGTCGAGACCGCCGAGCTTGGCCACCGTCTTGTCGACGACGCGCTGCACCGGTTCGATCGTAGACAAGTCCGCCGAGACGATCTCGGCTTTGCGCCCAAGCGCGCGGATCTGCGCGACGGTATCTTCGGCAGGCGTGCGACCGACACAGGCGACGTCCGCGCCGGCGGTAGCGAGCGCGACGGCGATGGCCTGGCCGATGCCGGTGTTCGCGCCGGTGACAATGGCGACCTTGCCGGCGAGGTCGAAGGGATTTGTCATGCTCTTCTCCTCCCCTCCCGCWWGCGGGAGGGGGAGAAAGTTATTCAAGCCAGCTGGCAGATATCCAGGACGTTCATGTCGGTATAATCCTGGTTCTCGCCAGCCATCGCCCAGATGAACGCATAAGCCTTGGTGCCCGAACCCATGTGGATCGACCAGGGCGGGCTGATCACCGCTTCCTCGTTCGCCATGACGATGTGGCGGGTCGCTTCGCCCTCGCCCATGTAGTGGAACACGCGGTCCTTCTCGAGATCGTCGAGTTCGAAGTAGAAATAGATCTCGCTGCGACGCTCATGGATATGCGGCGGCATCGTGTTCCACACCGAGCCGGGCTTCAGGACGGTGAGGCCCATGACGAGCTGTGCGCTGGCGCAGATACCGGGGATGACCATCTGGTAGATCGTCCGCTCGTTCGACTCCTCTAGCGACCCGCGCTCCAATGTCGTCGCATCGCCGACCGAGATAACCCGCGTCGTGAACGCCTTGTGCGCCGGGCACGACGCCAGATAGAAGCGCGCGCCGTCGCCCGAGAACTGCACGTCCTTCGCGCCCATCGTCACGTACAGGCAATCCTTGTTGCCGAGCGTGAACGTCTCGCCGTCGACCGTGACGGTGCCGCTGACCTTGCCGACGTTGACGACCGCGAGTTCGCGGCGTTCCAGGAATGGGTGGCCTGCCGCCGACGCCGGCTCGGCCTGATCGGGCAGCTTCACACTACCGCTCGCGACGGCGACGCCGCCGATCACGAAGCGTTCGGCATGCGTGTAGTTGAGCACGCACTCGCCGTCGCGGAACAGATCCTGGATCAGGTACCGGTCGCGCAGTTCGTCGTTGGAGACGCACTCCATCATGTCGGGGTGCGTGGCGTAATAGGTGCGGTCGTACATAATAAGCTCCGGTCAGGCCGCCTGCGCAGCGAAATGGGGTTCGTCGATACGGTAAGCACGGCGGACAAGGCCGCTCGTCAACTCGTGGGCAAGGTCAGCCGCTTCCCAGTCGGCAAGCCGATGTTCCGCCACCAGCCGCGCCAGGAACCCGCAGTCGATCCGCCGTGCGACGTCGTGCCGCGCCGGGATCGAAAGGAACGCCCGCGTGTCGTCGTTGAAGCCGACGGTGTTGTAGAAACCCGCGGTTTCGGTCGTCATCTCGCGGAACCGCCGCATCCCCTCGGGACTGTCGTGAAACCACCAGCTCGGCCCCAGCTTGAGGCAAGGATAGTGCCCCGCCAGCGGCGCGAGTTCGCGCGCATACGAACTCTCGTCGAGCGTGAAGAGAATGATCGACAAGCGCGTGCTGGTGCCGAACCGGTCGAGCAGCGGCTTGAGCGCGTGCACGTAATCGGTCCGCGTCGGGATATCGGCACCCTTGTCACGGCCATGGCTCGCGAACAGCCCGGCATTGTGGTTGCGCGACGAGCCGGGATGGATCTGCATCACCATGCCGTCCTCGACAGACATCGCTGCCATCTCGGTAAGCATCTGCGCGCGGAAGAGTTCGGCGTCCGCCGGTGTCCAGTCCCCGCGCGTCACCTTGGCGAACAGCGCCTCAGCCTCGACGCTGGAAAGATTGGCGGTCGCCGCGGTCGGATGCCCATGGTCGGTCGCGGTCGCCCCCGACGCGTGGAAGTCGGCGCGGCGCTTGCGATGCGCGGCGAGATAGCCCTTCCAGTCATACACATCCTCGCCGGTCAGCTCCGCAAAGTGCTCTATCGCCGGCGTGAATGCCTCATGCTCGACGTCGATCACCCCGTCCGGACGATAGGTCGTGACGACGCGCCCGTTCCAGCCCGACTGGCGAATCCGGCGATGCGCGGCGAGGTCGTCATGCGCGCCCTCGGTGGTCGCGAGAAACTCGATCCCGAACCGGTCGAACAATGCGCGAGGCCGAAACGCTTCGGACGCCAGCTTCTCGCCGATGAGGTCGAAATACCGGTCCGCAGTCGACGCTTCGAGCGCCACGTCGATCCCGAACACCTCGGCGAACACATGATCGAGCCACAGCCGCGACGGCGTGCCGCGGAACAGCGTATAATGGTCGGCAAACAGCTTCCACGCGGCACGCGGATCGGTCGCAGGCGTGCCGCTCAGTCGCGGGATCGCCAACGCATCGAGATCGACGCCCTGGCTGTAGAGCATTCGGTAGAGATAATGGTCTGGCGCAAGCAGCAGCGAGGTCGCGTCGGTCCAGTTGGCGTTGTCCCCGAACCAAGTTGGATCGGTATGCCCGTGCGGGCTGACGATCGGCAATGCCGCCACCTCGGCATACAACGCCCGCGCGATTGCGCGCGTCGTCGGTTCCGCCGGGAAAAGGCGGTCCGGATGCAGTTCCAGAGCCCTTGCCATCGTCCATCCTCCTTGCCGCTTAGCGCGATCCTCGGCCGATTTGGTAACCGGTGTCAGGATCATGCGCAACCGCCATTCGACTATCGTCTCAAGCCTCGACGTCAGCGGGTGGCGAAACTGATGCTCGCCGGATCAGCGTCGAGAGGAACAGCGAGGGTTCCTCGACCAGATCGCTGCCATCGTCGGCTCCGGCGATCAACTTCAGAGCAGCGGAGCGTGCCATCGACGCGATCGGCCACCGCACCGTCGTCAGCGGCGGCCAGACATGCGCGGCGATCGGCGTGTCGTCAAAGCCGATGATCGACAGGTCGCGCGGGATTTCCAGGCCACGTTGCCGCACCGCATGGATGATCCCCGCCGCCATTTCATCGTTCGACGAGAAGATCGCGGTGGGTCGCGGCATGACGTCGAGCAACCGCTCCGCCGCCACCAGTCCCGACTCGAACGTGTAGTTACCGTCCGCGATCATGCTGCGAGGCAAGGCGATCCCGGCCGCAGCTAGCGCGTCCTCGAACCCCAATCGTCGCTCACGGGCCGACCGGAATCCGTGCGGCCCGGCGACTAGGCCTATCCGCCGATGCCCTTGCTCGATCAGATACTCGGTCGCTGTTCGCACCGCCTCACGGTCGTTCGACGCGACCATGTGGTCGGTATCGTCGATCACCGCAGAGCCCATTCGGACGTACCGACAGCCGATCGAGTCGCAGAGCTTTGCGACGGAGTCATTCTCGCTGACCGGTGGCATCAACAGCACCCCGAACAGGCGCTGCCGCTCGAGAAAGTGGCGAAGATCGTCGAGCATCGTCGCCGACCCGCGATCGAGCGGGCGGACGACCATCTCGAATTCGGTCCCGTGCAACGCCTCCAGCATGCCCTGCTGCACGTTGAGCACGGTCTGCGCATTAGGGTTGTCGTGAACCAGGCCGATCAGGAAGTTCCGCCGCAGCGCCAGCGCCCGCGCCTGCGGATTGGGAATATAGCCGAGCTCGGCGATGACATCCTCGACCCGCTTGCGCGTATCGTCGTTGAGGAGCGGCGAGCGGTTGATGACGCGGCTCACGGTTTTCTTGGACACGGCCGCGATCCGCGCCACGTCGTTGATCGTTGGCTGACCGGTTTTCTGCATTGCGGGGGCATAGCTCGGTGATCGCGAGCCGACTAGTCACGCCCCACATTGAACGTCGATGATACAAGGACCCGCCAATGCGCTTGTCAATGACACCGGTTTCCCATACGCTCCGAGAAACGCAGATCACTGCGAATACATAGGAGGGGTTCTTGGTGGTACAGCCGGACACGACCGAGAATATCAGCCGCATCGCCCGGACGTTCGTCGAGGCACGCCGCGTCGGGACTTCCCTTGCGGAATTCCCGGGAAATGTTCCGACGACACTTGCCGAGGGGTACGCGGTACAGGACGAGGCGTTGCGCCTTGTCGAAGGTTTCATCGCCGGATGGAAAGTCGGCCGGATCAATCCGCCGCTCGACGGCGTCGACCGTCTGACCGGGCCGATCTTCGCGGACGAAGTCGCGTCGGCTGGGGTGGAACCGGTCGCGATGCCGGTGTTTGCGCAAGGTTTTGCTGCCGCCGAGGCCGAATTCCTGTTGCGGATCGGTACGGCCCCCGATCCCGCAAAGCTGCGCTATACGGTGGACGAGGCACGCGCGATGATCGACGCGGTGCATGTCGGTATCGAGATTGCCAGTTCGCCCTTCCCGGGCATCAACGCACTTGGTCCAACTGTCACGGTGTCCGATTTCGGCAACAATAATGGGCTAGTCGTGGGCGCGGATGCGGAAGGATGGCGCGAGGGTGACATCAATGACTGGCCCGTCGAACTGTGGATCAACGATGCCTTGATCGGGGCCGCGACGAGTGCAACGATGCTCGACGGCCCGTTCGGTGCGGTGCGCTATCTGCTCGAGCATATGGCCGCGCGCGGCATCGCGTTGTCGCCGGGACAATGGGTCTCGACCGGCGCGGTCACCGGCGTCCATCCGGTCGCGATCGGCGACCGGGTCGAGGCGCGTTTTGACGGACGGTTCGCCGTCCACTGCACCATCAAGGCCCGCTAGAGGCTGTCTTTAGGAGAGAAGCCAATGGCGAGCATGAACATGCCGGAGGTGGGCGCGCCCAACGCGAACGGCGCGATCGGTGACGCAGGGGTAGGCGGCAAGATCGGCCGCTATCGCTGGCTGATCTGCAGCCTGTTGTTCGCCGCGACCGCGATCAACTATGTCGACCGGCAGATGATCGGCGTGCTGAAACCGACCATCTCCGCCGAGCTCGGCTGGAACGAGACGACCTATGCCGACGTCATCTTCTGGTTCCAGGCCGCCTATGCGATTGGGTATCTGAGCTTCGGCAGGATCGTCGACGTGCTCGGCGCGCGGATAGGCTATTCGGTCGCGTTCGTGATCTGGACGCTCGGGCATACGCTGTGCGGCTTCGCGGGCAACGCGTTCCAGTTCTCGGCGGCCCGCGTGGTGCTAGGCCTTGGCGAAGCGGGCAACTTCCCCGCGGGCATCAAGGCGGTCTCGGAGTGGTTTCCGGCCAAGGAGCGTGCGTTCGCGACCGGCGTGTTCAACGCCGGCGCGAACATCGGCGCCGTCATTACGCCGCTCATCGTCCCGATCATCACGATCGCGTTCGGCTGGCGGATGGCGTTCATCATCACCGGCGCGATCAGCCTGATCTGGCTGGTGGCGTGGATCACGATCTATCGTCGTCCGCGCGAAGTGGCGAAGCTGTCGCCCGCCGAACTCGCGCATATCGAGAGCGATCCAGCCGATCCGGCGAAGAAGATCGGCTGGCTAAAGCTGCTCGGCTACCGCGAGACCTGGGCGTACGCGCTGGGCAAGTTCCTGATCGATCCGATCTGGTGGCTGTTCCTGTTCTGGACGCCCGATTTCCTCGCCAAGACCTATCATCTCGATCTCAAGAGCTTCGGCCCGCCGCTGGTCGCGATCTACCTTCTCTCCGATGTTGGCAGCGTTGCGGGCGGCTGGTCGTCCTCGAAGCTGATGAAACGCGGCCATTCCGCCAATTTCGCGCGGAAGATCACGATGCTGGCCTGCGCGTTCCTGGTGATGCCGATCTTCTTCGCGCAATATGTCGACAATCTCTGGCTTGCAGTCGGCATCGTGGGGTTGGCGACGGCGGCGCACCAGGCGTTTTCGGCGAATCTCTACACGATCCCGTCGGATATGTTCCCGCGTGGCGCGGTCGGGTCGGTGGTCGGGATCGGCGGCACGGTCGGCGCGATCGGTGGCATGATGATGGCCAAGTTCACCGGCTACGTCCTGCAGACTACCGGGAGCTACACGCTGATCTTCGCGGTCGCCGGCAGCACGTACCTGATCGCGATCACCGTCGTGCACCTGCTCTCGCCGAGGCTGGCGAGAGTGGACGCGGGCTAACACTGCCGTCTCTTGTTCTCCCGCGAAGGCGGGAGAACAAGCTTCGGACGACGAACATTGGCGAAATCGCTCAATGCCGATTGGCCCCAGGGAGAGAGCAGTGAAGCGTTTCACCACGGCGTCCGTCCTAGCATTAGCCGTTGCGAGCATCGCTCCGGCACAAGCACAGGATGCGACCGGGCTGCTGTTCCGTGCCTCCGCCGACAAGAGCCTGACCGCCGACTACGCCGCCGGCGATCCCGTCCCCAATTTCCGCAGCGGCGTCGACATCACCCCCGATGGCGCGATCGGCGGCGCCGCGCGCTGGGCCGACGACGGCTATGTCGCCTGGAAAGCCCCCGGCAACATTCGCGCCGACCGCGGCACGCTCGCCTTCTTCTGGCGCGCTCGCACCCCCGTCGGCGAAGCCCCGTTCGTGATCTTCCGCACCGGGTTCGCGGACCATTCGAGCTGGGACATGGCGTTCCTGCGGATCGACTGGAATGGCCACGGCTTCGACGCTTTCGTCACCGACGCCAACCTCTCGCGCATCCGCGTGTCCTGGACGATCCCGCAAGCTCGCGCCGCCGACGCCTGGTCACACATCGCCTTCGCTTGGGACGAAACCATCGGCGTGCAGCTCTACGTAGAAGGCAAGCTGGTCGCGCGGAAGGACCAGAAAGCCGACCTCGACAGCGGCCTCGACCAGTTCGGCCTGGCCGGCCGGGTCATGTCCCCGCACCAAGTCCAGAGCCGCTACAATTTCATGCGCGGCTCCGACCTCGACGAGATCCGCGTCTACGACCGCATGCTCCCTGCCACCGACGTCGCAGCGCTCGCCGACAAGCGCGAGCCGTCCCCCGCCCCTACACCCGACCCCACTGCAAAGCGCACCGCGTGGCTCCACCGCTACGGCTGGGACAAGACCGCGCCACCGGTGCTCGACGCCCCCGTCACCCGCGTCCGAAAAGTCGAGTTCGCCGACGCGAAAGACCTCAAGCAATGGATGTGGAAAGGCGTCGACGGGATTGCGGAGACGACCTGGCCCGGCGTCTACAACCGCTCCCGCCTGCCCGGCCGCGACGATTATTTCGAGCTGCCCGACTGGAACACCTATGTCGAAGGCGGCAAGCGCTACGATCTGACGATTCCCGCCGGCGAACGCGTCAACCGCGTTGAGATCCGCGGCGCGGCCTATGGTCGCCTGGACTGGAGCGACGGAACCAAGCCCGCCCTGATCGCCACCCGCGCCCAAGGCACAGTCCGCAGCGTAAACCAGTTCGCCCCCCGCACCGGCGGCACGCTCAGCTTCACCAACACGATGCAGGAGCAGCCGATCCAGGAGCTCTGGGCCTACGACATCGGCGCAGGCGCAGAACCCGCCGGCAGCTTCAAGCTCTCCTACACCGTAGACGCGACCGCCTCCCCCAACCTCGCAGCCCTCGCCCCCCTCAACGCCTACATCGCCGGCCGCTTCGCCCCGGACGAACGCAGCACCGTCGTCGCGATGCCCTCCGCCGGCCTCAAAGCCGCAGTCGGCGCGGGCACTGGCGGCGCATCCGGCGCCCCCGTCCGCCGCACGGACGCAGCTCCGATCGTCCACATCCTGATCCCGGCCAGCTTCGGCGATGCGCTCCCAGACCGCCCGCTCGCCCGCGCGTTCGACTACGGCTGGCAGAACCTCAACGACGGCCTCGACGGCATCGCGATCGACATTCCCGCGCTGAAGGCCAAGCCCAACGCCGCCGGCCTGATCGCGCTCAACATCCGCGTGAAGGACCCGATCTGGCCCGGCCGCGACATGATCGACCTCTCCGTCTCGGTCCGCCCGAACGAAGCGCGCACGCTCTGGCTGGACCTGCGCGACCGCATCCTGCCCAACGACAGCCTCTATCTGACGATCGCCAGCGCCGCCCCCGACTTCGACGCGACCGCGCTGAACGGCGCCAAAATCCGCCTCGTCTTCAAACCCCGCACCGCAGCCCTGAACGAGCACATCGCCGACCGCATGGCGCAGGTGAAGGACAATTGGGGCTTCCTCGTCGAGGAACACACCGCCTCGAAGCGTGCCGGCCTCTACCAGCGCCTGTTCGCCGACATCTCCGACCTGCTCCGGATCGACCCCGACAACGCGCGCGCCCGCGCCTATTGGGCCGACATCAACTACCGCCCCGAAAACCTGCCCGCCTTCGTCCAGCCGGTCGCCCCCGCAGGCGTCCCCCTCTGGGCCTTCCGCCAACTCGAAGACCTGAAGCGCGTCCGCCAGTTCGTCACCTGGTGGATCGACGAGCGCCAGGTCCCCTATGGCGATTTCGGCGGCGGCATTTCCGACGACACCGACCTGACCCAGCAATGGCCCGGCCTTGCGCTGATGGGGGTCGAGCCCGACAAGATCAACGCCTCGCTCCGCGCGCTGTCCGACGCGGTCTACAAGAACGGCATGATCGTGAACGGCCTCGGCTACATCACCGCCGACGAACTCCACGCGTACGAGGAGGGGCTGAACAGCAACGCCGAGCGCCTCTACCTCAACTGGGGCGAACCCAAGGCGGTCGAGCGCCTGATGGACAATACGCGCGCCCTGCAGACCGTCATTCTCAAGAACCCCGCCGGCCACATGCACTTCGCCAGCAACTGGTATGGCGGGCGGAAAATGTACCGCGAAGGCGCATGGGAATGGCAGAAACCCTATGCCTTCACCGTCATGCACGGCCCGATGCTGGTCGGTCTCTATAACGCCAACCCCGCGGCGCGAGACTTAGTCACCGGCGTGATCGACGGCTGGATGGCGCATGGCAAACAGGCCCCGGACGGCAGCTGGAGTTATCCCAACGAGATCAACTGGCGCACCGATGCCGAGCGCGTCGGCGACGGCGGCGGCATCACCACCTCGCTCCAGGCAACTTGGGCGGCATGGCGCTACACCGGCGACGCGAAATACCTCCGCCCGATCGAAGCCCGCCTCGCCAAGGCCGGCCCCGGCGCGCTGGCCGAGTTCAACGAGAACGCCTTCGACGCGCTTCCCGGTGGCGCCGCAGCGCGCACCAAGCTCGCGGCGAGCAAGTCCGAAGACCCGTTCGCCCGCTACACCGCCTGGGCCGCGACCGGCGACACCGCGTCCCTGGAAGCGCTCCACGCCGAAGCGATCGCCGACAAGTCGCAGCACATGGACATGTACACCGAGGGCCATTGGTGGAGCGACCGCGTCGACCAGCCGAGCGAAATCCTGCAACGCGAGCGCCTCGGCGGCATCGCGCTGCGCCGCAACCAGAGCTGGCCCGGCAACACGGTGAGCTGGCGCTTCGCTGAGCCGGGCGCGGCCGAACGCGTCGCGATCCTGCTGCCGGGCGCGACACCGACCAAGTTCCGCGTGATAGCCTACAACACCACCGACCACCCCCAGCGTGCGACGATGTCGACCTGGACCGTCGCCGCAGGCCGCTGGTCGATGCAGGCATCGAGCAGCACCGACGGCGGCAAGACGCTCGCACCGGTCGGGGGTGCACAGACCATGACACTCGAACGCAGCGCTAGCACCGAGGTCACGTTCGCACCCGGCACGACAGTGTTCGACTTCGCGTTGATCGAAGCCGGCGCACCGGTCGACGAGCGCGCCGATCTCGGCATCGGCACGGACGACGTGGCCGTGAAGGGTTGGAGCGTAACGGTCACCGTCCACAGCCTCGGCGCGAAGGACGCGAAAGGCGGCCGTGCGGAACTGGTCGACGCGACGGGGAAGATCGTCGCCACTGCGAGCATCCCCCCGCTACCCGCCCCGCTCGATCTGCAACCCAAAACCGTAACCGTGAAGCTGGCCATCCCCGCTCGCATCGACCCGGCAACGCTGACCGTCCACGTCGCGCACACCGGAGACGAGCCCGAGATCACTCAAGGCAACAACCGCGTCCCGCTCCGATGATGAACCCGCGCACTCCAGTAATTCTTACACCCCCTCCCCAGTCCGTTCGTGCTGAGCGAAGTCGAAGCACCTTTTCTTCGGGCACACCCTTCGACTTCGCTCAGGGCGAACGGAGGTATGAGGAATGACTCCGGACCGCAGAAGCGTACTCGTTGGACTGGGAGCATCAGCCTTCCTTGCTACGAACGTGCGTGCCCAACCCACCCCGTCCCTGCGCCAAGCCCTCGACGCCGCCGCCGCGACCCACCCAGACGAAGCGCTTCGCGTGCTAGCCTCCTTCGACGCGAGCATCCTACAACCCGGTGACCGCCTCGACCTGACGACCGCCCGAGCGGGACTTGCGATCGACGCAGCCCTCGCGCGGTCCGCCTTTGGCCGCACCGGACGCAGCCCCTACCGCGTCACATCGACGACCGGCGCCTGGAAGGCGGCACGTCAGGATGAAGCGAAGATCGACGCGGACACCGCCTCGATCCTCGCCGACGCCGAATCGGGCATCATCCTGCCCCGCCTGTCTCTAGACCGCACGGTCGATGCGCTTCGATCCGCCTCCACGAGTTCCGCGATCAACCGACAGATCGCCGCGCTCGAAAGCTTCCGCGATGTCGCCCCCTCCCTCCCCGGCGTCGGCCGGTTCCGGGGCGGCGCGGACTGGTACGCGCTGCAACTCCAACGCTCGCTCGGCACCATGACTCCGGCCTATGCCGAACGCCGACTCTTCGTCGAACTGAACCGCCTTCACGCCCGCGCAACATGCCTGTTCGACCAGATCGGCGCGCCGAAGGGCACCGTCGCGACACGCTACGCCGAACTCTGGCGCGACGAGCGGTTTCTCTACCCAGACACCGACGCTGGCCGGACCGAAGCCATTACTTACATGAACCATATGCTCATAAAAGCGCGTGCCCATATCCCGAAGGCGTTCGGCGAGCTTCCTCCCTGGTGCCTCAACGCCAGTGCCCGCGCCCTTTCGCCGCAGGAGATCGCTGTCGGCCGAAGTGGATACCGCGAAGTCCCGACGCCAGCCCACCCCGGCGCCTATGTAGTCGACCTCAAGGACATCCGCCGTCGCCCCCGCTGGACGCTCCCCAGCGTCGTCGCGCACGAACTCTTCCCGGGCCACATGATCCAGCTCGGGCTGGAAGGCGCGAACCCGCTTCACCCCCTCCGCATCGAATACGCGTCGGCCTTCGTCGAAGGATGGGGCATTTACGCCGAGCAACTCGCCGAACAAGCGGGCGCCTACACCGACCCCCACGACGCGCTAGGCCACATCCACTGGCTCCTGTTCCGGGTCGCCCGCGCGCTCGTCGATCTCGGTATCCACCTCCACGGCTGGTCGATCGAACAGGCCCGCGAGCGCCTGATCGAATGGCAAGGCGAACCCGCCTATTTCGCGCCGTTCGACATCGAGCTGGCTCGCATCCCGCTCGATCCAGCCACGCGTGTCGCCGAGGCGATGGCTTGGCTCACGATCGCCGATACCGATCGAGGCAAATCCCCGGTCGCGTATCACACCGCGCTGCTCGCCCACGGTCGCCTGCGCGTCGATGACATCCGAAAGATCCGATCATGACCTTCACCCGACGCGACGCCTTCACCACGCTCGGCGCAGCCGGCGCGTTGCTCGTCCCCGGACAGGCGCCCGCCAGAACTACAGCCAAGACGCCCGCGCCCGACTGGCGCCGCGGTCTGGATAACCAGCGTATCGCCGATCTAGGCGACGGTCGCTTCCTGAACCCGGTGATGGCCGGCGACCGACCCGACCCCACAATCCTGAGGGACGGGTCGGACTATTACATGACCTTCTCCAGTTTCGATTCCTATCCGGGGCTCGTCATCTGGCACTCGCGCGATCTGGTGAATTGGCAACCGATCGGCCCGGCGCTCACGCGCAACATCGGATCGGTCTGGGCGGTCAGCCTCGAGAAGCACGACGGCCGCTATTTCCTCTACATCCCCGTGAAAGCCGAGCCGAATTCGATCTGGGTGATCCACGCCGATCGCATAGAAGGCCCGTGGAGCGATCCGGTAGACCTCGGGCTCCACAAGCACATCGACCCGTGCCACATCGTCGGCGAGGATGGCAGTCGCTGGCTCTTCCTCTCGGGCGGCGACCGCATCCGCCTCGCCGCCGACGGCCTCTCGACAGTCGGCGCGGTCGAGCACGTCTATGATCCGTGGCGCTATCCCGAGGACTGGATCGTCGAGGGGTTCTCGCCGGAGGGGCCCAAGATCGTCCGCCACGGCGGCTGGTTCTACCTCATCACCGCGGTGGGCGGCACCGCCGGACCGCCGACCGGCCATATGGTGATCGCAGCGCGCTCCCGCTCGATTCATGGGCCGTGGCAGGATTGCCCAGCCAACCCGATCGTCCACACCACCGACACGGCCGAACGCTGGTGGTCGCGGGGCCACGCCTCGCTCGTCGAAGGCCCGGCAGGCGACTGGTGGGCACTCTATCACGGGTTCGAGAACGGCTATTGGACGCTCGGCCGCCAGACGCTGCTCGATCCCGTGGAGTGGACCGCCGACGGCTGGTTCCGGATGACGGGCGGGGACCTGTCGAAGCCGCTTGCGAAACCGAAAGGTGGAACCGCGGTCCCGCACGGGCAAATGCTCTCGGACAATTTCGAAACACTCGCGCTCGGGACGAAATGGAGCTTCTTCCGCCCTGGCCCCGACGAGGCGAAACGCACGTCTGTCTCCGGCAAAACCCTGACGCTGACTGCGAGCGGTACTGCGCCGGTGGATTCCTCCCCGCTCCTGCTGATCGCAGGTGACACGCGCTACCAATTCGAATGCGACGTAGAGATCGATCCCGGCGCCACCGCCGGATTGATCCTGTTCTACGACGACAAGCTCTATTGCGGGCTCGGCTTCGACGGCGACCGGTTCGTCACCCACCAATATGGCGCCGAACGTGGCCGTCCCACGAACCCGCATGGCCGTTCGATGCGGATCCGCGTGACCAACGATCGGCATATCGTCACGTACGACACCAGCGGCGACGGCGGCCGGACCTGGCACCGGTTCGATCGCGGGATGGAGGTGTCGGGCTACCACCATAATGTTCGCGGCGGTTTCCTGATGCTGCGACCGGGACTGTACGCAGCGGGAAAAGGTGCAGCGCGCTTCCGAAATTTCCGGTTCTCTGCTATCTGATACTGGATACTCGCCGATCCTCTCGATCGCGCGCCTGCGTGCCTGCCGCGCGTCCAAATCCTCGGGGAGTCCGGTTTGCAGATTGTGACCTTGTGCCTGTTCCTGTTGCTCGCCGTTGTGGTGAGCGGCATCGTCTCGCGCATGCTGCCCTCGGCGCTACCCCGGCCGCTGGTGCAGATCGCGCTTGGCGCCTTGATCGGCATGGTCGCGCACGTCCGGGTCGAACTGGATCCCGAACTCTTCTTCCTGTTGCTCGTGCCGCCGCTCCTGTTCCTCGATGGCTGGCGCATTCCGAAGGACGAACTGTTTCGCGATCGCGGAGCGGTGTTGGGGCTCGCACTGGGGCTCGTCTTCCTCACCGTTCTCGGCATGGGCTTGTTCGTGCACTGGCTGATCCCGGCGATGCCGCTGGGCGTAGCGTTCGCACTCGCAGCGGTAGTGTCGCCGACCGATCCTATCGCCGTCTCCGCGGTGGCCCAGAACGCGCCGATCCCGAAGCGGATGATGCATATCCTCGAAGGCGAGGCGTTGCTGAACGACGCGTCTGGCCTGGTCTGCGTCCGCTTTGCGATCGCCGCCGTACCGACCGGCACCTTCTCGTTCGCTGATGCCGCCGCGACCTTCGCGTGGATGGCGATCGCGGGCGTCGCGATCGGCGTCGGCGTCGCGCTCGGCATCGTCGCGACCAAGAGTGCGTTCGCACGACGGTTTGGCGACGAAGCCGGATCGAATATCCTCGTCAGCCTGCTGATCCCGTTCGCCGCCTATCTACTGGCAGAACATATCCACGCGTCTGGCGTCCTCGCCGCCGCCGCCGCGGGTATCGCGATGACCTTTACCGACGCGACCACCGCGGTCGCCGCCGGAACGCGCATCCGCAGGCGCGCCGTGTGGGACATGCTGCAGTTCACCCTGAACGGCGTGATCTTCGTGTTGCTCGGCGAGCAACTGCCCGAAGTGTTCGTTCGCGCCCGAGACACCGTTACGTCGACCGGGCATGTCAGCCCGTGGTGGTTGGCCGTCTATGTCATTGCCGTCGTCGCCGGGTTGGCGATCCTTCGCTACGGCTGGGTCTGGGTTTCACTCCAGTTCACGCTTCTCCGAGCACGGCGTCGCAACGATACGGCCGCCGGCGAAAGCCCGCCACGGCGGATCATTGCGGCGATGTCGTGCGCGGGCGCGCGTGGTGCCATCACCTTGGCAGGCGCGCTCACGCTCCCGTTGAGCCTCGCCGACGGTACGCCCTTCCCGGCGCGCGATCTCGTTATCTTCCTTGCGTCGGGCGTCATCCTGTCGTCGCTGGTCATTGCCGCCGTCGCGCTGCCGTTGCTGCTGCGGGGCCTCAGCCTGCCGCCCGAAACAGGCATTGGCGCCGCACGCGATCAGGCGCGGCTGGTCGCTGCCAACGCCGCGATCGCCGAACTCGACCGTGTTCAACACCGGATGGCCGAGGGGCGCGACGATCCCGATCGCTTCACCGATGTCGCGGCGCGATTGATGGACCAGTACCGCGAACGCATCGACAGCCTGTCGTCGCGGCCGGAGGACCGCGCACGACAGGGCGACGTCAAGATCGAACGGGACATGCGGCTTGCGGCGGTACGTGCGGAGCGCAACGCGATCTTCGACCTTGCACGACGCCGGGAGATTGGCGTCGAACTGGCGGAGCAACTCGGGCGCGAACTCGACCTGATCGATGCACGGTTGTCGCGGCAGGGCTTGGCTTAACGGAAGCGAAATAGCGCCCCGTCCGTCCGTGTGACTGAAACCGACGGGGCGCTGAAGGTACGCGTTACTTGGGCGATGCCTCTGCCCCGCGCTATGCCGTTCGAAGGTGAATTAGAAATGAACGAGGTGCCCCGCCCGTCCGTGCGACACTCTCGTATCCGGGCAGGGCACCGAGGACGCAGCGCCCTTCGGCAGCGCGTCACTATCACTCAAGCTAGCAGGCGGCGGCGAAGTTAGAAGCGCAGTCCATCACGGGAAAGCCTCGCTTTGCCCCATCTTTGTTCCCGTATGCGGCTCACTGAACCACGCGAGACGGACTCAGGTTTCGGGCCTGCCGGGCAACTTAACTTGGCGCAATGCCGCAATCATTTTCCGCGCGCCGGGCGGAGCAACGCGCAGGAACAGATCGAACAGATCGTCGTCGTCGAACGCGTCGACATCCATACCGATCGGAAGTGCGATCGCTTGGCGGCTACGGGCACCCGGCTGTGCTTCCAGGACGATCGTCCGCCACGCCATGCCAACGGGGGGCTGGCCATCGACGTCGCTGAACTCGCCTACCACCATATTGCGGATCCGCAGTCGGCGGTCTGGTTGCTTGAGAAACCAGGATGCGTCCCCCGCCGTCGCAATCTCCACCGCCAGTATCTTGCCGCTCATCTCAGTCGTCCATCCGCTTACGCTGTTCGGAGCTAGGTGTTGCCATATTGCCGCAGAGGCAAGCGCTATATGGCTTGGTGATGGTGCGGCTATTGATAATAGTTATCAAAAACATTAGCGGGGCGCGATAACGTAAAGGGAATCATATGACACGTCGTCTTGGCATCGCCATCCTGCTGGGCTCCGCGGCTTTCGCCGCCGCGCCGGGCTATGCGCAGACTTTGCACGAAGACGCCTCGGACGTGATCGTCGTTACCGGACAGCATCCGCGAGACCAAGCATCCTCCGGGACGAAGACGGATACGCCGCTCGCCGAGACGCCCCAGTCGATCACCGTCATCACCGCCGACGACATCGCCAGCCGCAGTTTGCAGAACTTAAACCAGGCGCTCCGGTTCGTTGCGGGCGTGACCCCGGAAACGCGCGGGTCGAGCGGCGAGGTCTATGATCAGTTCAAGCTGCGTGGCTTCGATGCCCCGGTCTATCTCGACGGCCTGAAGCAGTTCGGCAGCCCGTCCGGCTACGCGGTGCCGCAGGTGGACGTCTCCCGGCTCGACCGGATCGAGGTCATCAAGGGCCCCGCATCGGTATTGTACGGTCAGTCGAGCCCGGGCGGCCTGGTTGCGGAATCCAGCAAGCTCCCGCTCGACCAGGCGCTCTACGGCGCGATCAGCGGTACCTATGGCAATTATGACCTCTACCGCGTCGATGCCGATATCGGTGGCCGAGCCGGCGAAGGCGTCCTGTGGCGGATCAACGGCAGCGCGAACGGTGCCGACACGCAGCAGAAGTTCGGCAAGCGCGAGCGCCAGACAATCTCGGGTGCAGTAACGGCGGGTGCGGGCAGCTCGACCAGCTTCACGCTGCTCGGCGCCTATTCGCATGATCCATACAACGGCGATTACGGGGTGTTCCCCGCCAGCGGCACGTTGCTCGCCAACCCCAACGGCAAGTTGCCAACCAGCTTCGACGGCGGCGAGGCCGGCAACCGCTTCAGCCGTGAGCAGGCTGCGCTTACCTACATCTTCCGTCACGATTTCGGTGGTGGCTGGGCATTCCGCTCGTCGGGTCGCTATCAGTATGTGAAGTCGGCGCTCGGGCTCATCTATACCGCAGGCGGCCTCGACAC
Source organism: Sphingomonas sp. Leaf230 (assembly GCF_001421745.1). Lineage (GTDB taxonomy): Bacteria > Pseudomonadota > Alphaproteobacteria > Sphingomonadales > Sphingomonadaceae > Sphingomonas. The sequence continues at coordinate 752,783 of NZ_LMKW01000001.1, forward strand.
GACCGACCCGACGCAGCAGACCTTCAGCCGCGCATCCTACGCGACCCGCGAGCAGCTCAACAACTGGACGTTCGACAACCAGCTCTCCGGCACCGTCCAGACCGGCCCGATCAAGCACACGCTCCTGTTCGGTGTGGATCGGCAGGTTGCGCACTCGCGCGAGCTTGTAGCGTTCGGCGTCGCGCCTCCCCTTAACGGTTTTGCCCCGGTCTATGGTACGGTGAAGGTTCCGACGACGCCGGAGCAGATCGGCGGCCAGTTTTCGATCAACGTACAGCAGCGTCAGCAGGGCATCTACGCACAGGACCAGATGGCGCTCGGCGACCTTCGCGTGGTCCTGAGCGGGCGGCAGGATTGGGCGCGCGCGCAACAGGACGGGCGTATTAAACACGACAAGAAATTCACGTACCGTGCGGCCGCCCTCTATACGCTGCCGTTCGGTCTGGCGCCGTACGTCAGCTATTCGACGTCGTTCGAACAGCAAGCGAATCCGATCACGCAGAGCAACGGCCAGCCCGGGCTGGCCGACCCATCGCTCGGCAAGCAGATCGAGGCCGGTGCGAAGTTCAGCATTCCGGGAACACAGATCCTGTTGTCCGGAGCATGGTTCCGTATCGACCAGACCAATGTCCTGACATCGACGCCCAATTTCAGCGTTTCGCGGCAGACCGGCGGCGTTCGTTCGCAGGGTGTCGAGTTCGAGGGGAGTGCTCCCCTGCCCTACGGCTTTAACGCGCGCGTCGCGTTCAGCCGGCAGCGCGTCAAGGTTACCAGCGATGCCGATGCTCCGGCGCGTGTGGGTCGTGGGCTGGAAACCGTTGGACGTGGCGGGACGTCAGCCTATCTCGACTGGGCGCCACGTAGCGGCGGCCTCGAAGGTTTGACAATTGGGGGCGCGGTGCGTCATGTCGACGAGGTCTATGCAGGCGTCACGCCTATGGAGACCGCGGGTCGCAACAGCCCGTCCTACACGGTCTATGATGCGCTGATCCGCTACGATTTGGAGAAGTTCGCCCCATCGCTGCGGGGCCTCAGCCTCGCCGTCAACGGAGCCAATATCTTCGACAAGAAGTATCTGACGTCGTGCTTCGCCAATTATAACTGGTGCTGGTACGGCAACCGCCGGACCGTGCAGGCGACGATCGGCTACCGTTTCTGAGTTGACGGCCTTGCCGCGATCGATGCCGTTCCGCGGTATCGATCGCGGTAGCGCCGACTGTTCTCGGGATCAGGCGACCTGGACGCTCGCTCGCATTATGCAGGTCCGATGATGCCGATCCTCTACAGCTTCCGACGGTGCCCCTACGCGATGCGCGCGCGTCTCGCGCTCGCGGCGAACGATCATCAGGTCGAACTGCGTGAGATCGTCTTGCGGGACAAGCCGGCGGCAATGCTCGACGCGTCGCCCAAGGGAACCGTGCCGGTGCTGGTGCTGCCGGACGGGACGGTGATCGACCAGAGCCTCGACATCATGCGCTGGGCCTGCGCGCGTACGCCCGACGCCGAGTGGCCAACCGATAACGACGCTGGATTGATCGCGACGAACGACGGCGCCTTCAAACACCATCTCGACCGCTACAAATATGCCGATCGCTACGACGTCGATCCGATCGAGCACCGCGATGCGGCTACCGTGCTGCTCCGCGATCTAGGCGAGAGGCTGCGTGCTAGCGGCAGTCTCGGCACCAGCCCGCAGTCGATGACCGATCTCGCGATCATGCCTTTCGTCCGCCAGTTCGCGCAGACCGATCGACCCTATTTCGACGGACTGCCGTTCGAGCGACTGCATGCGTGGCTGGCGATGCACCTCGCGTCGGCGTTGTTCGCGCGGGTCATGATACGCCCGGCGCCTTGGCAACCGAGCGATCCTCCGATGATATTCCCGACAACGACGGACGCACAGTAGGAGGCCCCGGCAAGACCGAGGCCCCTGCCCGCGTCAGAAGCCGACGCTGATCGTCCCGAACACCTGGCGGGGTGCGACCGGGAACTGGTTGAACGTCCCGCTCGCTGCGCCGATGCTGAGTGTCGAGGCGGCGCGCTTGTTCGTGATGTTGGTGACGTTCAGGCTGACCGTCGCCGTCTTGGCGACCTGCCCTTCGGACAGCGGTACGTGCGCGGCGATGCGGCCCGACAGCGTGAAGTAAGCCGGCACCGACAGATCATTGGTGTAGGTCGCGAACCGCTTGCCGATATAGTCGCCGACGAGTTGCGCGTCGAAGATGTCGTAATTGGCCGAGGCGGTGAACTTGTTCAGCCAGTCTGGGCTGCCCGGCACCTTCTTGCCAGCCGTGGCGACGGTGCTGGTGCCGCTGATGTAGTTCTCCTCGTAGCGCGAGTTGTTGTACGATAGCGCATCGTAGAACGAGAAGTGCGAGCCGAACCGGAACGTGCCGGCGATGTCGAACCCGTCGGTCTTCACCGCACCGACATTCTGCAGGATCGCGGCGCCGCTGACGACCGCGGTCACTACCGGGTTCGGGCTGATGCCGAGCAGGCGGTTGCTGAAGTCGACGTGATAGACGCTGATCTGGCCATCGAAGCTGGTGAGCGGGCCGAGGTTCAGCGCATGATGCGAACGCAGCCCCGCCTCATAGGTCCAGCTCGTCTCTGGCTCGACGTCCTGCTTGAACAGATCGAACGCCGCCTGGCTACCAAGCGCGAACGGCGACAATCCGGCGGCGGCACTCGTCTGGAACTGGCGGATGTTCTTCTGGACGTTGACGAACACCTGCTCGTTGTCGGTCGCATCCCACAGCGCACCAAGCTGTGGCAGGAAGTATTTGTGCGTGTCGATCTTGCCGACCGGCAGCGCGACCGAGCCGGTGAACGAGCCGGGGATCGGTTGCGTCGGGACGCGCTGCGACGCGTTCTGGAACGTGCTCTTGACGCCGCCCTGGATGGTCAGCGTGGGCAATATCTTCCAGCTGTCCTGGATATGCGCCTGGTATTCGTCGACGCGGACTTCGCTGTGATATTGCGTGATCAGCGGTGTCAGTTCCTCGCGCGGACGCTGGTACGGTGTGCTCGGATCGTTGACCGGGAACGGATACCAGCGGCGATACGCGGACGAACTCTGATGCTCGTACCAGGCACCGAACTCGACATGATGCGCGCCGAGATCGAGCGCGACGGTGGAGACGAGGCCACCGCGGTCGATCCGGTATTCTGTCGTGCGCGTCGCGAGGCCCGAGCCGCCGAACACCTGGGTGAGGTTCTGGCCGGGATAATAGAACGAGAACAGTTTGGGCAGGCCGGCGACGTCGATCGGACCGCCGATGACCCCGACGCCGTCGTTGTGATGATAATAAGCCTGGTTTGAGAAGGTCACCTTGTCGCTGACGTTCCAGTCGTATTTCACGTATCCCAGATAATCGGTACGCGCCGCGACGCCGTAATAATTGCGGTAGTTCGACCCGTCCGCCTTGTACGCGCCGGAGTTGAGATAGGTCAGCATTGCGTTGAAATTGGGATAGACAAACGGGCGGACATACGGCGCGGTGCCTTGCGTCGCCGTGGTGACGACGGTCGCATCCTCGTTCGGTTCGGTCTTGTCCGAAAAGGCGCCATAGAGCGTCAGCTTGCCGTTGCTGTCGTCATGAACGAACTTCGCATTGGCCTGATAGCCGCCCTGGATACCGTTGAAATCCCAGGCCTTCGCCTTCTGCCGCGAGCCCGAGATGTAAAACGCGTTGCCGTTGCCCAGGTCGCCGCTGTCGATCCGCGCGAACAGTCGCGACGTCGAGTGGCTGCCGAGCGTCTGGTCGACTTGGACACCCATGTCCTTGCGCGGATCGCTAGAGAAGGTATCGATCGTACCGCCGAGGTTGCTGGTCGAGGCAGTGCCGAGATCGCCCGCGCCGCTGGCCAGCGTCACGCGCGATACGTTCTCCGAGATGATCGCACGTTGCGGCGACAAGCCGTTGTAATTGCCGTAATTCTGGTCGCCCAGCGGCAGTCCGTCGAGCGTGTAGCCGAGCTGCTGCGCGTTGAAGCCGTGGACGAACAGCGAGATGTTCTGCTCGTTGTTGCCCCACGGATCGGCAGTCAGGAAGGTAACGCCCGGCAGCGTCTGCAACGCCTTCAACGGGCTTACGCCGGGAAGGATCTTCTGCATGTCCACGCCGCTGACCTGCGTCACCGACCGCGTGGTGGCGCCGGTAACGACGATCGTATCATCCTGCCCGGCGGGCGTCGTTGCTGGATCGGCAGGATCAGTCACCGTAGCGGGCGAGCCTGGCTCCGCGTCCTTGGCAACCAGCGACTGCGCCGTTGCGGTGACTGGCACGCCGACCACGACAAAACCGATAGCGCCGCACAACAGCCGCGCGGCCGTACGAGTAAACATCGTCATTCTTGAAAACCCCTAGCGAGATCGATCGATCGTCACTCCTGGGGCTGCGCCTATTGGCACGACGAGACAGTCGGATGACTGCTGCGCTACAGATTTAATATGGTGGGGTGCAGCGGTCAGAAAGGCCGCCGCACCGCCGTTGTCTTACTTCGCGGCCGCCGTCAGGCCGCGGTCTTCCAGCATCGGGCCGATATCCGGGTCTTTGCCGTAGAACGCCTTGAACATCGGACCGTAATCCTCGGTATGCCCCTTCGACAGGATCATGTCGCGGAAGCGCTGGCCGTTCGCGCGCGTCAGCCCACCATGGGCCATGAACCACGCATAGGCGTCGTTATCGAGCATCTGCGTCCACAGATACGCATAGTATCCCGCCGCATAGCCACCCGCCCAGATGTGCGCGAAATAGCTGGTGCGATAGCGCGGCGGCACGTCCTTCGTGTCCAGTCCCATTGAGTTAAGCGCCTTGGTCTCGAACGCGTCGACATCCTGCGGCCCGGCCGACGCCGGCAGCGAATGCCAGTCCTGGTCGAGCGTCGCCGCCGCCACCAGCTCACCCAGTTCATACCCCTGGTTGAACTTCGCCGCGTTCTTGATTTTCGTGACGAGCGCCTGTGGCATCACCGCACCGGTGCGGTAATCCTTGGCGTAGTTCGCGAAAACCTTCGGATCGAGCGCCCAATGCTCGTTGAACTGCGACGGGAACTCGACCCAGTCGCGTGCGGTGTTGGTGCCCGAGACCAAAGGATAGGTCTGGTTCGCGAACAGCCCGTGCAGCGCATGCCCAAATTCGTGGAACATCGTCGTCACGTCGTCGAACGTGATCAGCGCAGGCTGGCCCGGCGCGGGCTTGGTGAAGTTGCCGACGTTATAGACCACCGGCTTGGTGCCGAGCAGCTTCGACTGGCCGACGAAGTTCGACATCCACGCGCCGCCGGCCTTGTTGTCGCGCTTCCAGTAATCGAAATACATCAGGCCGAGTTCGGAGCCGTCCTTGTCGTAGACGGTGAAGACGCGGATGTCCGGCTGGTAGGTCGGGATGTCGCGGCGTTCCTTGAAGGTGACGCCGTAGAGCTGGTTCGCGGCGAAGAACACGCCATCGGTCAGCACGCGGCTGATCTCGAAATACGGTTTCAGCTCGTTCTGGTCGAGGTCGTACTTGGCTTTCCGCACCTTGTCCGAATAGAAATCCCAGTCGGACGGCGCGAGCGGGAACGAGGCGCGGGTCGCGTTGATCGTCTTCTGCAACTCGGCCGCTTCGCGACGCTGTTCCGCGGCGGTCGCGGGAACGAGCTGGGTCATGAAGCCCTTCGCTGCGGCCGGGGTCTTCGCCATCTGGTCGTACAGCGAATAAGCGGCGTAGTTCGGATAGCCGAGCAACTGCGCCTTCTGCGCGCGCAACTGCGCGATCTTCTGGATCAGCGCGCGCGTGTCGTTGGCATCGCCCCGCTGCGACCGGTTCCAGCTCTTCTCGAACAGAGCCGCGCGGGTTGCGCGATCGGAGAGCGAGGCGAGCGCGGGCTGCTGCGTCGTGTTCTGGAGCGACAGGACGTATTTGCCGGGCATGCCCCGCTCCTTCGCGCCCTCGGCAGCGGCGGCGATCTCGGCATCGCTGAGACCCGCGAGCTTGGCCTTGTCGTCGACCACCAGCGCGCCCGCCTTGGTGCCGGCGAGCAGCTTCTGCTGGAAATCGGTCGTCGCGGTCGAGATCTGCGTGTTGAGCAACCGCAGCTTGGCCTTGTCGGCATCGTTCAACTGCGCGCCGGCGTGGAGGAAGTCGCTGTGATAGATCTCGAGGACCTGCTTCTGCTCGGGGTCGAGACCTAGCGAGTCCTTCTTTGCGTAGAGCGCCTGGACGCGCGCGAAGAGCTTCGGATCGAGATAGATCGCATCGCTATGCTGCGCGAGCTTGGGCGCCTCGGCGGACCGTACCGCGTCGAGCGCATCGTTGGTGTTCGCCTGCGACACGCCGAAAAACGCCTGGCTCGCGCGGTCGAGCGTGCGGCCCGAGCGCTCCATCGCCTCGATCGTGTTGGCGAAGGTGGGGGCCGCGGGGTTGTTCGCGATCGCCTTCATCTCGGCGATTTGTTCCGCCATGCCCTGCTCGAGCGCGGGCTGGTAATCGGTGTCCTTGATCTGGTCGAAGCGCGGAGCCTGGAACGGCAGCGTGCTGGGGACGGTCAGCGGATTGACGCGCGACGATTTGGCGGGCGTTTGCGCAGAGGCGGCGCTGGCGATGCAGCAGAGGATGGCGGCGGAACGAAGCAGGCTGGAACGCGACATTGACGACTCACAATGGCAGGAGTGATGCCCCTATCCTTGCCCTGCCTAAGCCCTTGTTACAATCGGTTAGCAAACGACCCGGTTGAGCGCTTGCACTGCCGCCCGCTCGCAGGCAGTAGGCGGTCAAACCCCAGGAGTTCCGACATGGCAAATACCCTCGAAATCGATCAGGCGAGCGTCGTCGACAACGACATCCAGAAGCAGATAGAATTTTCCGGCGAGTTCGACGGCGACGAATATGAGTTCGCGGTCAAGTACGCGGTTCTGAAGGAGCTGAGCGGCGACGAACCCGAGGACGACGGCATCGAGCTGTTCAATCGCTTCAACGACGACATCGTCGACGCCTGCCTCGCGGCCATCGAGCGCAAGCCGAATGCATCGACGATCATCGTCGACGAAGACGACCTCGAATAATCAGCATTTACGGGGCGATCGGCGCCGTCTCGGACGCGCCGATCGTTTCTTCCAAACGCGCTCAGTCTCCGGTCACGAACCGGCGGATACGGGTCGAGTAGCGACTCCCCACGAGCAGGGTCACCCCAAACAGCATCGATGCTCCCCATATCGCCGCACAAACGATTATGACGATCTTGAGCATGGTCGGACTCCGACGTTGTTTCGATCGGGGGCGATTACGGTCGGCAATACAAATACTTGCTGAACGTGCCAGCCATCCAAGGTTCAGGTTAGCCTGAGTTATCCGATCGGCGGGACGTATCGCGGCGCAAAAGATAGATATCCATGATCCAACCATGCTGCTCGCGAAGATCGGCACGAGTCTGGACGATCCGTTTCGCGACGACGGTCAAGGGGCCGGCGATCAGCATTTGATCCTTCATCCCCAGATACGCACCCCACCAGATCGAAACACCCGCCGCGTCGAGCGTCTGGAACGCGCAATCGCCATCGAGCATCACGGCGATCGTACCGATATCGGCCGGCCACCCCCATGCCCTCAGCCTTCGACCCGTCGTCACGAGAACCGGCGCGCCGACCGTGTTCAGCGGTATGGCGTGCGCTGCCGTCAGCGCCTGGAGGCTGGTGATGCCGGGCTCGACGGTTACGGTCATCGCCATACCGTCCGTTCGCAGCCGATCGGCGATGCGCAACGTGCTGTCGTACAGCGACGGGTCTCCCCATACGAGTAACGCGAGACGGCCGCCGTTCGGCAAGTGTTGCGCGATCTGAATGCTCCAGACGACGGCAATGGCGTCATGCCATTGGTCGACCGCGCGTAGATAGGGCGCGGTCGTGTCGCGCTCGGGCAGGTCGAATTCGACGACACGCGTAGCTCCGGTCAGCACCTCTGCACAGATCCCGCGGCGGAGATCGATCAGGTCGGACTTCGCATCGCCCTTCCGGGGCAGCAGGATCAGGTCGGCGGCGTTCATCGCGACGATCGCGGCGCGCGTGAGGTGATCGGGGTTGCCGGTTCCGATACCGATGAGGTGAAGGTCGATCATGTTTCGGTCTCAGGATCCATCAGCGGACCGTAGAGGATCAGCGCGGGCTTGCTGGAGAAGCCTGCCTGCAATTGCGCAGCAAGGTCGGCAATGGTCGACCGGATCAGCGACTGGTCGGGATGTCCGATATTTTCGGCGATCAGCGCGGGCGTGTTCGGGGAAAGGCCGTGCTCGATTAGCAATGCCGCGAGCGCCGGGAATGTTCGCTTTGGCATGAACACCACGGTCGTCGCCCCGGGATCGGCGAGCGCGGCCATGTTCCGCTGTTCGGGCAGGTCGCCGGTGACGTCGTGGCCGGTAACGAACTGCACGCGGCGCGCGTTGAGCCGGCGTGTGAGCGGGATCTGCGCGGCGGCGGCGGCAGCGCTGGCGGCGCTGATGCCGGGGATGATTTCGAATGGAATGCCCGCTGCCCGGAGCGCGACGATCTCCTCCTCAAGGCGGCCGAACATGCCCGCATCGCCCGATTTTAGGCGGACGACGCGGATGCCGGTTTGCGCGTACTCGACCAGGAGTTGCGAGACGTGCGCCTGACTAGGTGATGGGCGACCGGCGCGTTTACCGACAGCGACGAGGTCGGCGCCTGGGCGAGCATGGTCGAGAACGGTCGAGGACAGGTCGTCGAACAGCACCGCGTCGGCGGCCTGCAATCGCGCAACCGCCTTCAAGGTGAGAAGTTCGGGGTCCCCGGGACCGGAACCGACGAAGGAGACGAAACCGGTCATGGGGTGGCAGCGATCATGTGGAAGAAACTGCCCGAGACGTGGCCGCGATACGAGCCGGTTTCGGAGACGGCGGTGCCCTCGGCATCGGTGACGTTCGCGAGCGGAGCGTCAGGCTGGTCGAGGATCGTGGAATAGTGGAATTCATGGCCGGTCAGCGCGGCGCCCGCTTCGACGCCGCCCATCGGTGCGAGAAAGGTCGCGCGCCGATAGCCAAGGTGCATTTTCCGCTGAGCGTAGCTGGTGACGATGCCGAGCAGGCCTGCCATCTTGTGTCGAACACCGTCCACATCGATCAGCGCCTCGCCCAGCGCCATGTAGCCGCCGCACTCGCCGTGGACCGGGCGGGTCTTGGCGAACTCCGTCAGGCCTGCCTGGAACCGATGGGCTTCAGCGAGCTTGCCGGCGTGGAGTTCGGGATAGCCGCCGGGAAGCCATACGAGATCGGCATCCACAGCGGGAGGTTCGTCGGCGAGCGGGGAGAAGGGCAGGATTTCCGCGCCCGCACGCCGCCAGCCTTCGAGGACATGCGCGTAGGTGAACGAGAAGGCGGCGTCCTGCGCCAAGGCGATACGCTGGGCCGGGGGGCGTATCCAGCCGACCGCGCTTGCAGGCTTGGTGCTGGCGGTAGCGGCGTCGTGAAGCGCGGGGATGTCGACATGCGCGCGGAGGAAGTCCGCATATTCGGCGATCCGCGCATCAAGGTCGGGATGTTCGACCGCCTGCACCAACCCAAGATGGCGTTCGGGGAGCTTCAGGTCGCCGCGCCGTGGGAGTGCGCCGAACACGCGGATGCCGACCGCGTCCATGCCGCTGCGCGCGAGGCGTTCGTGGCGGGGGCTGGCGACGCGATTAAGGATCACGCCGGCGATCCGGACGCTGGGGTCGTAGCGGCTGAAGCCGAGGGCGGTGGCTGCGGCAGACTGCGCCTGCCCTGAGACGTCGATCACCAGCACGACCGGCCAGCCCATCCGGCGAGCGATGTCGGCGCTGGCACCGTTGCCGGTAGCGCCCGGTTTCGCGACCCCATCGAACAGGCCCATCGAGCCCTCCGCAAGCGCAAAGTCTGCATCGTCGGCTTTACCAGCAAGGGTGTCGAGCATCGTCGCAGACATCGACCAGCTGTCGAGGTTAAACGATGCGCGACCGCTGGCAGCGCGATGGAAAGCCGGGTCGATATAGTCGGGGCCACTCTTGAACGGCTGCACCGCAACGCCGTCGTCACGGAGTGCGCGGAGGAGGCCGAGCATGACGGTGGTCTTGCCGGTGCCCGATGCGGGTGCGGCGACCATCAGGCCGGGCGTCACGCCTCCCCTCCAGCGAACTTCGAGTCCGCCGATTGTGGCCGGAAGCGGCGGTCGTATCCCTGTGCGTAGAGGCTGCTCTCAGCAAAATCGTGTGCCGCGAGGGCCTGGCTGACGAGGATCAGGGCTGTGCGATCGGGTTTGCCCGCCACGGCGTCGGCGATCGTCGCCAGCGTGGCGCGTGCGATCTGCTGGTCGGGCCAACTCGCGCGCCAGACGATCGCGACGGGGCATTCCGAGCCGTAGGACGGCGTTAGGTCCGCGATCACCTGTGCGAGGTTGTGGACCGAAAGATGGATCGCGAGCGTCGCGCCGGTCGCGGCGAACGCGGTCAAGGTTTCGGCAGGCGGCATCGTGCTGGCGCGGCCAGGCGTGCGGGTCAGCACTACCGACTGCGCGAGTTCGGGCAGCGTCAGTTCGACCTCCAGCGCAGCGGCGGCGGCGGCGAAGGCTGGTACGCCGGGCGTGATCGTGAACGTGATGTTGAGCGCGCGGAGGCGGCGGAGTTGCTCGCCCATCGCCGACCAGATCGACAGGTCGCCGGAGTGGAGCCGGGCGACGTCCTGGCCTGCGTCGTGCGCGGTCTGGATCTCGGCGATGATCTCGTCGAGCGACAAGGGCGCGGTGTTGACGATGCGCGCGCCCGGCGGACAATGATCGAGCATCGCCGCAGGAATCAGCGAGCCCGCATAGAGACATACGGGCGATCCGGCGATCCGGTCGCGGCCGCGGAGCGTAAGCAGGTCGGGCGCGCCTGGGCCTGCGCCGATGAAGTGGACGGTCATGCGGATCCTTCTGCGATGGCGCACGTCGCCATGCGGTCGTGGGAAATGTGGCGCGGTGTCAGCAACCGCGCGCCGGGTCCTGCCGCAGCGAGTGCGCAAGCTTCGGCGACGCTGCCAGTCTGGCGTATCTTCAGGCTAAAAGCCGACTTCGTGGCCGTTTGTGCAACGCGTAGCGCATCTGGGTCGATAGCGATCAGGAGCAGATCCATCGCCTCGGCGAGCCGTTCGACCAGCGGAGCCTTGTCGCGAGGAGTGGCAAGCCGCGTGACTTGCACCTGGCCGTGCTGCGCGCTGGCAAGCGCATCTTGCAGCGATGCCAGCGTGGCCTCCGCGCGGAACCCGAAGCCAGCGACGATCACAGCGTGACGCTCCATTGGACGACCGGATAGCTCGCGCGCCAGCCGCGTCGTGTGCCGAGCGGGGTGGCTTCCGACAGCTCGACGCGCAGCAGGGTGCCGCCCTTCAGTCCGTGCCAGCGCGACAACAACGCCTCGGATTCGAGCGTCACGGCGTTGGCGACCAGACGTGCGTCCCCTGGCAGCCTCGCCCATAATGTTTCGAGCAAGGCTTCGGAGAGCCCACCGCCGACGAAGACCGCATTGGGTGCGGCGTGACCTTCGAGAGCCTCCGGTGCACGGCCCCGGATCACACGAAGTCGGTCGACGCCCAGGGCTGCAGCGTTGCTCTCGGCTCGGCCGGCGCGGATGGGGTCGGCTTCGAATGCGGTGGCATGCGTTGACGGATGAGCCAGCAACCACTCGATGCCGATCGAGCCGGAGCCCGCGCCGATGTCCCACAGCGTCTCGCCGGGCTTTGGGGCGAGCGCGGACAATGTCAGCGCGCGAACCGGGCGCTTGGTAAGCTGGCCGTCATGATCGAACCATGTGTCCGGCAGGCCGGATGTGCGAGGCACAACCATGCCCTGTCCCGCGAAGACGATCCCGACCGCGACGGGATGCACGATGTCGTCATCATCGAGATCGGCTGCTGCAATGTCGCGAACACGCTCGCGGGGGCCGCCGAGCGCTTCGAGGATGTGCAGGCGCGATTGCCCGAAGCCGAGGTCGGAGAGATACCGTGCCAATCCGGCAACCGCTGCGCCGTCGCGGACCAGCACGATCGCGCGTCGACCCGGTACGATATGCGGACGGAGGCGGGCGAAAGGTGCGGCGTGGAGACCCAGGCAACTGGTCTCCTCGATAGGCCAGCCGAAGCGGGACGCGGCGAGACCAAATGTCGAGGGCGCGGGGTGCGCTACCCATTCGCCGGGATCGAGGTGGCGCGTGATCGAGGTACCCGCGCCGAACCAGAACGGATCGCCGGACACGAGCATCGCGACGCGCTTGCCACGGCGCGCAAGCAGGTGCGGAATCCCGTCGCCGAACGGGACTGGCCAGGGTTCGACCGCGCACTTAAGGTCCGGGAGCAACGCGAGGTGGCGGGTGGCGCCAGTCACGAGTTCGGCTTGCGCCAATGCGGCCTTCGCCGACGCGGACAGGCCATCCACGCCGTCTTCGCCGATACCGATGATCGTCAGCCAGGGAGTGTCAGCCATGTCGAACATCCTGGTGCTGGGCGGCACGACCGAGGCTAGCGCGCTTGCCGCGGCGCTGGCTGCGCGGGGCAACGATGCGGTGCTGAGCTATGCCGGACGCGTCGCCGAACCGAAAACGCAACCGATCCCGGTGCGCATCGGCGGGTTTGGCGGCGTCGAGGGGCTTGTCCGCTATCTGAGCGAACATCGCGTGACGCATCTGGTCGACGCGACGCACCCGTTCGCGGCCCGGATGAGCGCGAACGCGGTCATCGCCGCGGAGCGCGCCGGTGTCGCGCATATTGCACTGACGCGGCCTGCTTGGTTGCCGGTCGCTGGCGATCGGTGGACGCGCGTGGCCGATATCGACGCTGGGGTTGCGGCGCTGGACGGGCCACCGCGGCGCGTGATGCTGGCGCTGGGGCGGATGCATGTCGATGCGTTCGCGGAGCAGACACAGCACGACTATCTGCTGCGGTTCGTCGATGTGCCGGACCAGCCGCCGGGGTTGCCGCGTCATCATCTCGTCGTCGACCGTGGGCCGTTCGATGTCGAGGGCGATCGGCGGTTGATGGAGGCGCATGGCATCGAAGTCGTGGTTTGCAAGAACGCTGGTGGCACGGGGGCGTCGGCCAAACTGCATGCTGCCCGCGCGCTTGGGCTGCCGGTGATCATGATCGATCGGCCTGCCCTGCCCGCTCGACGCGAGGTGCACGCGGTGGCGGATGTGATGCGCTGGCTCGATCATGGCGCCGACCGGGGGGTGTAGAGGATCGGTCCCGCCGGGCGATCGATAACGCGCGTAAGGCTGGAGCCGATGATGATCATCGTCCGCATGTCCGCCATGTCCGCACGGGCTTCGGTCAGGGGTACGATGCGGAGCGTTTCCTCGGGCGTGGAGACCGCGCGGGCGAACAGGACGGGGCGGTCGTCGGCGCAGGTTTCGCGGAGGATTTCGAAGATGCGGATAAGGCCGTCGGGGCGCGCCTTCGATCGCGGATTGTAGAAGGCGATCGCGAAGTCGGCTTCGGCGGCGAGGCGCACGCGGCGTTCGATCACGCCCCACGGCTTCAGATTGTCCGACAGGTTGATCGCGCAGAAGTCATGGCCGAGGGGGGCGCCCGCCCGCGCGCTCGCGGCGAGCATCGCGGTAATGCCGGGGAGGACACGGATATCGATGTCGCGCCATTCTGGCGGACCGGCTTCGAGGGCTTCGAACACTGCTGCCGCCATTGCGAACACGCCGGGGTCACCCGACGAGACGACCACGACGCGGTGGCTTTGGGCCGCGAGTTGGAGCGCGTGCGTGGCGCGGTCGAGTTCGACGCGGTTGTCGGTCGGATGGAGCGTCAGGCCTTCGCGGGGGGCGACGCGCGCGACATAGGGAATGTAGCCGATGACGTCGGTCGCTTCGGCGAGCGCCGTGGTGACTTCGGGCGTCACGAGCGCTTCGTCGCCGGGGCCGAGGCCGGCGATGGCGAGCCAGCCGGTCATGGCCGCCGCCCCTGCCCGTGGATCAGCAGGATCGAGAAATACGGCGTGATCGCCTCCGCATCGCACAGCCGCGTCACGCGCTGGTCGGCCATCGCTGCGTATTCGACCAGCCATGCTTCGGCCTCGCGCCCCGCAGCGGCGACGGCGCGGCGGAGCTTGGCGAGGTGGCGGCCGATCTTCATTACCACCAGCGCGTCGGTGTCGCGGATGCGGCGGACGAGGTCGTCTTCGGGGAGCGTACCCATCAGGACGGTCAGGACGTCGTCGCCCCAGGTGATCGGCGCGCCGCTGGCCGTCCATGCGCCGGACATGCCCGTGATGCCGGGAACGACCTTCACCGGCGCGATCGTCTGGAGGCGCGTGTAGAGATGCATGAACGAACCGTAGAAGAACGGGTCGCCTTCACAGAGTACGACAACGTCCTCGCCTGCGTTTGCAAGCGTTGCGAGACGGTCGATGCAGGTGGCGTAGAAGGCGGACAGGCAGTCGTTGTAGCGCGGGTCCGAGACCGGGATCTCGGTGGTGACGGGGTATTCCATCGGGAATTCGATCACGTCGTCGCGGAGCATGCCGTCGACGATCTTTCGCGCCTGGCCGGGACGTCCGGCCTTGCGGAAATAGGCGATGTGGCGCGCGCCGCGGACGAGGCGGTCCGAACGAACGCTCATCAGGTCCTGCGCGCCGGGGCCCAAGCCGACGCCGTGGATCGTGCCCCCAGTTCGTACGGGTGTCATTCGGTGCCGCTCGCTAACGCGTTGATCGCGGCGACGGTGATCGCGCTGCCACCCATCCGACCCTCGACGACGACGCAAGGCACGGGCTGGTCGGCCCACAGCGCCGCCTTGGATTCGACCGCGCCGACGAAGCCGACCGGGCAGCCGATGATCGCCGCGGGACGCGGGCAATCGGGGTCTTCGAGCATGTTGAGCAGGTGGAACAACGCGGTCGGCGCGTTGCCGATCGCGACGACGGCGCCGGCGAGATGCGGGCGCCAGAGTTCGAGTGCGGCGGCGGATCGGGTGTTACCCATCGTCCGCGCGAGCTCGGGCGTTTCGGGGGCGTGGAGCGTGCAGACGATGCGGTTGTCGGCGGGCAGGCGTGCCCGCGTGATGCCTTCGGTCACCATGCGGGCGTCGCAGAGGATCGGGGCGCCGGCTTGAAGCGCACGACGCGCCTCGATGGCGAACGTCGGCGTGAAGCGGATGTGCTGGGCCAGGCCGACGAGCCCGGCGGCGTGGATCATGCGGACCGCTACTGGCTCTTCCTCGGGCGAGAACCGGGCGAGGTCCGCCTCGGCGCGGATCATCGCGAAGGACTGGCGGTAGATCGCCGCGCCGTCGGTTTCATAGGCGTACGGCATTCAGGCGGCTCCGAACTGGGCGAGGATCTGCGCGACGTCGAGGCCTGCGCGGGAGGGTGGCGCGCCGGCACGCGCGTTGAACGCGAGGTCGTAGCGGCCTTCGCGGCCGGTGAGCGTGACGTCGGCGGGGGCGGCGCGGGCGCACCCCTTGGCACAGCCGGAGACGTGGAGGCGTCCGGCGATGTGCGGCGTTAGGCGTAGGGCGAGCGCTCGCGTCTCGACGGTGCCTTGCGGACAGGCGGGCGCGCCGACGCAGGCGTCGACATGAAGCGTTGGCGAGGCGGGGTCGGTGATGAAATCGACCGGGTCGGGTTCAATAAGAAGCGCCGCGTCGGCTTCGCAGATCGCGATATGCCAAGGGGTAATGCGGATCGCTTTAATTGCTCGCTCGGTGTCGACGTAGCGTGCCAGCGCGCTCGCTGCGATCCGACCGAAGGGCAGTCCTAGCGCGAGTCCGAGGGAATGCTGTCCGACGCGAAGTACTGGCGCGCTTGCGGCGGGAGGCGTTGCCGCGGCTGCCCAGTCCGGGAGAGGCGCGCTGTGGCGTACCATGCGGCCGCTGGCGGTGCCGCCGCTGTCGACGAACCAGTCCGCGAGTGCGATCAAGCGGTCGACTTCGGTCCCGGGCGATACTGGCGTGCCAAGGGTCCGGCCGTCGGCGCGCATGATAAGCGTTCCAGACTCAGCGCGCTCGATGCGGAAGTCGGCGGGGGCGTCTTGCAACACCGGCGTTTCACCCGCGTCGATCGCGAAGCCGACCTTGCCGGGGAGTTCGGGCAAGTCCGCCAGACGTGCGCCCAAAAGCTCGGCGATGCGGTGGGTGTCGTCGCCTGTCTGCCATTCCAGCGCGACGAGGATGTTCGCGCGCGCCTCCCGGATCGGATCGGGATCGATGAGGCCGAGATCGAGCAGCGTGTTGATCAATGGACGCCAGCTCTCCTCGCGGACGCCGCGGATCTGGAGGTTCGCGCGGCTGGTGCAGTCGATCAGGCCGTTGCCGTGCGCCGCCGCCGCGTCGCACAGGCCGAGTGTTTGCTCGCGCGTCACGCGACCGAGCGGTGGGCGGACGCGGACCAGCAGACCGTCGCCGGCCATCATCGGGCGCCATGCATCAGGGCACCAGCCTTTGACGACAAATGCGCTCATGCCGGCAGGTCCAGGCTCGCGAGGATCGAGTTGCGGCGGGTCGGCCAGAGGTCGGCTGCGTGGAGCGCGGCAAAACGCGCCTGCATCGCCGCGAGTGCGTCGGGATTGGCTGCGGCGAGGAAGGCGTGGACGTGGTCGCGGCCCAGCGTAGCGTCGTAATAGAGGTCGATCAGTTCGGGGCGGACTGCGCTGGCGAGATGCGCGAAGGCGCCGAGGTGATCGAGCGTCGCGGCGATCTCCGCGCCACCGCGGAAGCCGTGGCGCATCATGCCGTCGACCCAGGCCGGATGTGCCGCGCGAGCGTGGACGACGCGGGCGATCTCCTCGTTGAGCGGGCGGGCCTTGGCGTGGTTCGGATCGCGTGCGTCGAGATGGTAGACCGTGGCGCTGCCCCCTGCGACCGATTGCGCGGCGGCGAAACCGGCTTCGTGCGCGGCGTAGTCCGCGGCGAGGAGGAGGTCGGTTTCGGGCAGGTCCTGGACGTGGACGAAGGCATCGGCGGCGGCGACCCGGTCGCGGATGCCGACGGGGTCGAACGCGTCCTGGCCACCTTCCCCATCGGCGTCGAGCGCATGGCTGGAGGCCGACAGCCACGCTTGGCCGGCAGTCAGGCGCGCTTCCGACGTGTAGGTCTCGGCGGCGGCGCCCATGCTGAGGCCGTAGCGGCCGGGCTCGGGACCGTAGACGCGCGCGGTGGCTGGCTTGCCGACGAACGGGTTCCAGTCCGAGGGTTCGTCGCGCGCGCCTAGGGCTCGAACAGTCTGGCCGAACATCGTGCAGAGCGTCGGGAAGGCGTCGCGGAACAGGCCGGATACGCGCAGGGTGACGTCGATGCGGGGGCGGTCGAAGTTGGCGAGCGGGAGGATCTCGACGCCTGTCACGCGGTCGGATTGCATGTCCCACACCGGTTCCGCGCCGAGCAGGTGGAGCGCCATCGCGAACTCCTCGCCCGCGGTGCGCATCGTGGCGGAGGCCCATAGGTCGACGACGAGGTTGCGCGGGTAGTCGCCGTGATCCTGTCGGTGGCGGCGGACGAGTTCGTCGGCGAGCTTGATGCCTTGAGTATGGGCGGCGCGCGACGGGACGGCGCGGGGATCGGTCGTGTAGAGGTTGCGGCCGGTCGGGAGGACGTCGGCGCGGCCTCGCCACGGGGAGCCGGAGGGGCCGGACGCGACGCGTTTGCCTTGGAGCGCCGACAGGAGACCGGCGCGTTCGCCGGCGCCGTGTTCGCCGCGGCCGTAGATGTGGAGGCCGTCGCCATATTGGCTCTCCTTCACGTCGCAGACGAACGTGTCGATGCGGGTGATCGCGTCGGCTTGGGACTGCGCGTCGTCGAGGCCCAGCGTGGCGGCGAGGCCGGTGGCGGTGGCTTCGTCGCGGATGTCGCGTTGCAGGCGGTCGCGGCGCGCGGGGTCGAGGCCGTCGGCGTTGGAGAATTCGTCGAGCAATGCTTCGAGGCGGCCTAGGCCTGCGCCGGTGCGCGTGCGCTCCAGCGGCGGCGGGACGTGGCCGAGCGTGACCGCGCCGATGCGGCGTTTGGCTTGGGCCGCTTCGCCGGGGTCGTTGACGATGAACGGGTAGATGACGGGCATCGCGCCGGTGAGCGCTTCGGGCCAGCAGGCGTCGGACAGCGCTACCGACTTGCCGGGGAGCCATTCGAGCGTGCCGTGCGCGCCGACATGGACCAGCGCATCGGTGCCGCGCGTGCGGAGCCAGAGGTAGAAGGCGACATAGGCGTGGCAGGGGCAGCGCGAGAGGTCGTGATATTCCTCCGCGCGTTGTTTAATGCGGCCGCGTTCGGGTTGGAGCGCTACGAGTGCCCCGCCCTGGTCGATCGCGGTGAACGTGAAGTCTTCCGTTGGTTCGCCCCAGGTTTCCTGGAGATCGCTGCGGAGCGCTTCGGGAAGATGCGCGAGGGCTTTGCGGTACTCGGCGAGCGGCCAGTGGATGCGGGAGGTAGCGAGTTCAGTTGCGTCAGGGGTGATCGCGTAGCCCGCTTCGGTGAGGTCGGCGAGGATCGCTAGCGTGGAGGCTAGCGCGTCGAGGCCGACGGCGTGCGCCATCTGGTATGCCTTACCGGGATAGGTCGAGAGGATGATCGCGAGGCGGTGGTCGGCGACGGGCTTGCTGGCAAGCCTGGTCCAGGCTTCGATCCGCGCGGCGATGGCGGTGATGCGGGCTGGGTCGGCGCGGTGTTCGCGGCGGGTGTATTCCAGGTCGCCGTCTCGCGCGGCGGCTTCCTTGAAGCTGGCGACGCCGGCGAAGAGGCGGCCGTCCACTTCGGGGAGGACGACGTGCATGGCGAGGTCGGCGGGCGACAGGCCGCGGGTGGCGCCGGCCCAGGCTGCGCGGTCGGAGGTGGCTAGCGCGATCTGGAAGACCGGAACGTTGGCACCGTCGAGCGGCGTAATCTCGGTGGCGCCTCGTGCGGAGAAGGCGGTGGCGTTGACGATCGCGGCGGGTTTCAGGGCTTCGACCCAGCGGCTCAGCCAGCCGGCTGCGTCGGGGACTTTCAGCGAGGGTGCGAAGAGGCCGATGACGTCGAACCCTCTCGCGGTCAGCTCGGCGTGAAGCGCTTCGATCGGATGGAGGTCCGCGGCGGTCAGGTACGAGCGGTAGAAGACGATCAGGATGCGAGGGCGTGTCGCGTTCAGGTGGAAGGCGGCTGGGCACGTCACGCCGTCATGCGGCTGCCAGCCGCCGACTTCGGCGATCGCGCGGACGCCGGTGACCGGGCCGGCGTAGATGCCTGCCGCGAGCGCGAACTGCGCCAGTGCCGCTTGCGCCGCGACGGCGCCGCCGGTGTCGCAGAGATGGGCCAGGCGGCGTAGCGTCGAGAGCGGGATCGTCGAGGCTGCGTCGAGGCGCGTGTCGATGCGACCGTCTGCGGCGAGAACCGCTAGCGCGATGCCCTTCTCGCGCGCGAGGTTTTCGACCTGTTGCAGGCCATAACTCCAGTAGGAGCGCCCGCCGATCAGCCGGATCAGGATGCCTTTCGCGCCCGCCAGCGTCTGTTCGAAGTAGGTGTCGACAGAGAGCGGGTGCTGGAGCGCGGTCAGGTTGGCGAGGCGCAACGACGGCAACCGGCCTCCGGTGGCATCCGCACGTTTCCAACCCGCGGCGAACGCGCCGAGGTCACCGTCGGAGAAGGAGAGAACGACGAGATCCGCGGGGGATTGGGCGAGGTCCTGTGGGACCGCGCTTTCCTCCAGCCCGTGGGTCTCGCGGAACACGACGTGCATCGTGCGCCTCAGCCGTCCAGCGCGGCCTTGATGCGGGCCTCGTCGATCCGGTCGTGCTCGGCGATGACCACCAGTTGCGTGCGGCGTGGCTCGTCAGCGCGCCACGGACGGTCGTACTGCGTACGGACGCGCGCGCCGACAGCCTGGACGAGCAGGCGCATCGGCTTGCCGGTGACGGCGGCATAGCCCTTCACGCGGAGGATGTCGGCGCTGCGGGCGAGCGCCTCGATCTTTGCGGTCAGGTCCGCCGGGTCGGCGATCTCGCCAAGCTCGACGACGACGCTGTCGAAATCGTCATGCTCGTGATCGTCCTCGCCGTCGTGATGCGACGGGCGGCTGGCGATGTCGTCCTCGGCGGCGGCGTTCAGGCCGAGGATCACGCGGGGATCGATGATGCCGTCGGTCAGGTCGATCACCGGGAGCGGCCGTGCGGACTCCGCGGCGATGACGGCGCGTGCCTTGGCGACGCCTTCGGGGCCGGCAAGATCGACCTTGGTCAGCAGCACCAGATCGGCGCAGGCAAGCTGATCCTCGAATACTTCAGATAGCGGCGTCTCGTGATCGACGCTGGGGTCGGCGGCGCGCTGGGCGTCGAGCGCGGCCACGTCTGGGGCGAAGCGACCTGCGGCGACGGCTTCCGCATCGGCGAGCGCGATGACGCCGTCGACGGTGATGCGCGAGCGGATTGCGGGCCAGTCAAACGCCTTCAGCAGCGGCTTGGGCAGCGCGAGCCCGGAGGTTTCGATCAGGATGTGATCGGGACGCGGATCGAGAGCGAGCAGTGTCTCGACGGTCGGGATGAAGTCGTCCGCCACCGTGCAGCAGATGCAGCCGTTCGCCAGCTCCACGACGTTCTCGGCCGGACAATCGGGGATCGCGCAGCCTTTCAGGATATCGCCGTCGATGCCGAGCGTGCCGAATTCGTTGACCACGACCGCGAGGCGGCGGCCGTTCGCGTTGCGGATCAGGTGGCTGATGAGCGTGGTCTTGCCGGCGCCCAGAAAGCCGGTGACGATGGTAACGGGGACCTTTGAAAGATCGGGCATTGGTATTCTCCTGCGAGCACACGCACGCACGACCATAGGGCCGCACGCGTTCGTCGCTCAGACGGAGTACCGTGCCGCGACCATCCCCTGGATCGTAGCAAGAGCGACCGTTGCGCTGGCAGGTCTCCTGGCTCGCGGGTCGAGGCTCGACGTACGCCTTCCCAGGTTTCCCCAGTGGCTGCCCTTCTCTTGAAGGGCGTGTGCGTCTCGCTCACCGCTTACAGTTGCAGGGACAGCCGCGGCATTGGGAGAGACTCCCGCACCGCATTCCCATTCAAGCCCCGAAAGGCACCGGCGCGATCTGTGAGGTTCGGTGAAACCGAGCCTCGGGGGTGGGTTAGAGTAATTCCGAGAGCGTGCCAATTCGCATATCGCTAGTTTCGAATCCTCCCCCGCCAGGGGGAGGTGGCACCGCGGGTGACGGAGGGGGCGGACACGGAACAAACGTGATCGCCGTCCTCCCCCTCCGTCTGGCAAGTGCCAGCCACCTCCCCCTGGCGGGGGGGGATCGAAATTGGCCGCGCCAGCTACCCGTGCACGACTTCGATCTCGTCGAAGCGTTTCCAGCGGTAGATCGCGAAGCTCAGGATCCAGCACGCTACGAACAGGCCGATGATCGCGAAGCCGAGGCCGTTGAAGTTTGCACCGAGCGCCTGCGCCATGTCCCAGATACCGCCGGTCAGGCCGAGCTTGTCACCCAGCAGCGCCAGCGTCTCGATCCCGCCGATCGCGATCGCGACGATCGCGGAGATCAAGGTAATCGTGATGTTGTAGTAGAGCTTGCGGATCGGCTTCACGAACGCCCATTCGTAAGCGCCGAGCATGACGACGCCGTCCGCGGTGTCGACCAGCGCCATGCCGGTCGCGAACAGCACCGGGAGGACAAGGACGACGCCGATCGAGAGGCCGTCGGCGGCCTGGCTTGCTGAGAGGCCGAGGATCGCGACCTCCGTCGCCGTGTCGAAACCGAGGCCGAACAGGAAACCGAGTGGTGCCATGTGCCAGCTCCGCGTGACCAGCCGGAACATCGGGTGGAACAGACGTGCGAGCAGGCCGCGGTTGCCTAGCAGCAAATCGAGGTCCTCCTCGACATAAGTGCCGCCGCCCCGGACATGGCCGAAGGTGCGCCAGACCGAGCGCAGGATGATCAAATTCATCGCGGCGATCGTAAACAGGAACACGGCGGAGATGACGGTCGCGACCACCCCACCGACTTGCTTGAATGCCTCGAATTGCGACAACGCATTGGCGGTCAGGGCGATCGCGACGGCCGCGATGAGCACGATGCCGGAATGCCCGATCGCGAACCAGAAGCCGACCGCGATCGGGCGCTGGCCGTCCTGCATGAGTTTCCGCGTCACGTTGTCGATCGCGGCGATGTGGTCTGCGTCGACCGCGTGGCGGAGGCCGAGGCCCCAGGCGAGCAGCGCGGTGCCCAGCATCAGCGGTTGCGCGTGGAACAGCGAGAACGCCCAGCACCACGCGGCGATGTTGGCCGCGATCAGGCCTGCGAACATCCAGCCGATGCGCTTTCGGGTCGAACCGCGTGTCGGTCGTTT
This sequence comes from Sphingomonas sp. Leaf230, assembly GCF_001421745.1. Lineage (GTDB taxonomy): Bacteria > Pseudomonadota > Alphaproteobacteria > Sphingomonadales > Sphingomonadaceae > Sphingomonas. The sequence goes on from NZ_LMKW01000001.1 coordinate 775,072, forward strand.
CATCGTCAAAGTCGTCATGCACAAACCCCGCAGCGTCCGACGAGGACCGGGGCCTGCCGCGAACGGCCCGGCCATGCGACGACCGGACGCCATGAGCGACCGACGCACGACGCCGATGCGGCCCCTGCCGCACTGTCGTCGCTCAGCCAGTGTCACGCAGGCGGCGTTCACCGTGCCTCGGCCACCCCCTGGACCGGGACAAGAGCGACCAGACGCCGGCAGGTCTCCTGGCTCGCGGGTCAAAGCTTCTCGCCACGCCTTCCCAGGTCGTCGACCCAGTGGCTGCCCTCGCGAAAAGGGCTCGTGCGTCTCGCTCACCGCTTACAGTTGCAGGGACAGCCGCGGCATGGGACGGCGAACCGTCCGCACCGCATTCCCAATCAAGCCCTTCCGGGCACCGACGCGATCACGGGAAACGGCTGCAAGCCGCGTCCCGCGTGTTCGGTACCCTGCTTTGGGTCGCGTGCCAACGGTCGCGCTATTTCGCCAAGCCGAGCTGTTGCAGCATGAACGCCTGCCATTCCGAATTCTGGCGATAGCGTTCGAACCGGCCGGACTTGCCGCCATGCCCGGCCTCCATGTTGACGCGGAACAGCAGCGGGTTCTTGTCGGTCTTCAATTCGCGAAGTTTCGCTACCCATTTGGTCGGCTCGTAATATTGGACCTGGCTGTCCCATAGCCCGGTGCCGACATACAGCGCGGGATAGGCCTTCGCCTTGACGTTGTCGTAGGGCGAATAGCTCAGCATATAGTCGTACGACGCCTTCTGCGCGGGGTTGCCCCATTCGTCGTACTCGAACGTCGTCAGCGGGATCGACGCGTCGAGCATCGTCGTCACCACGTCGACGAACGGCACCTGCGCGATGATCAGCTTGTAGTCGGCGGGCGCCATGTTCGCGACGCCGCCCATCAGCAGCCCGCCCGCGCTGCCGCCCATCGCCGCGACGCGGTCCTTCGCGGCGTATTTCTGCGCGACGAGATAGCGGGAGACGTCGATGAAGTCGGTGAAGCTGTTCTTCTTGTTGAGCAGATGCCCGTCGTCATACCAGCCGCGCCCCATCTCCTGCCCGCCGCGGATATGCGCGATCGCGTAGATCACGCCGCGATCGAGCAGGCCGATGCGGCCGGGATCGACTGCCGGGTCACTGGAGATTCCGTAGCTGCCATAGGCGTATTGGAAGAGCGGCGCGGTGCCGTCGCGCTTGGTGCCCTTGGCATAGACCAGCGACACGGGGATCCGCGTGCCGTCACGCGCGGGCGCCCAGACGCGTTCGGTGACGTATTTCGCGGGGTCGTAGCCCGGCACCGGGGCGACCTTGAGAATGCGGCGTTCGCCGGTCTTCGCGTTGACCTCGTAGGTCGTGGTCGGCGTGACGAGCGAGCCGTAGGTGTAGCGAACCCACGGCGTCGCGGTCTCCTCGTTGACGTCGAGCGACATGCGATAGGCAGGTTCGTCCGCCGTCACCGGCGTCGACTTGCCTGCATCGTTCAGCACGCGGATCATCCGGTTGCCGCCCTCGCGCTGGTCGATCGCGACGAACCCGTCGAACGGTTTGAAGCCTTCGATGAAGACGGTGTCGCTGGCGGGGGTCAGGTCGCGCCACGCCGCCGTGCCCTTGGCCAGATCGGCGTCGGCGACGGTGACGAGCTTGTAGTTTTTTGCGGCCTTGTTGGTGCGGATGATCCAGCGGTTGCCGATATGATCTGCACTGTAGCGAAACTCCCGCGCACGCAGTGCGACGATCGTGAAGCTGGTCGGGGCGGCAGCCGGTGCGCAGCGTTGCTCGTCGCTGACCGTGCTGCTTACGCCGATGCAGACGAACTTGTCGTCGGCTGTGCGCGAGACGCCCATCGAATAGGTGTCGTCCTTCTCCTCGTATAGCAGCCGATCGCTGGTGACGGGCGTGCCGAGGACATGCGCCTTCACGCGGTAGCCACGCAGCGTGACCGGGTCCTTCTCGACATAGAGGAGGGTCTTGTTGTCGTCTGCCCAGACGACGTTCGGCTCTATGTTCGAGACGGTGTCGGCGATCGTCGCACGGGTCGCGAGGTCCTTGACCTTGAGGACATATTGGCGGCGCCCGACGGTATCTTCGGCCCAGGCAACGCGGCGGTTATCGGGGCTCACTGCCCAGTCACTCAGCGCGAAGAAGCTGTGGCCCTTCGCCATCGCCGGCTCGTCGAACAGCGTTTCGGCGGGCGCGGTGCGGCTGCCCTTGCGGCGTTCGAGGATCGGATAGTCCGCGCCGGTCTGGAACCGCGAGCCGTAATAATAGCCGTTCTTCGCATACGGGACCGAGCTGTCGTCCTGCTTGATGTGCGAGACGGTCTCTTCGTAGAGCTTGGCCTGGAGCGGTTTCAGCGACGCGAGTTGCGCATCGGCATAGGCGTTCTCGGCGGCGAGATAGGCGAGCATCTCCGGGTTCTTCCGCGTGTCGTCGCGCAGCCAGTATTAATCGTCCTCGCGCGCGCCGTTCGGCGAGGTCACCTGGAACGACTTCTTCGCGACGCGCGGCGGCTGGACCTGCGCAACCGCCGCGGTCGAGACCAGCGCTACGCCGGCCAGCATCATGTACCGTATCGTCATTGTGCGGCTCCCTGTGTCGGCGTCGTTGCGCCTGCCGGCTTCCGGTATCGATCGAACCAGGCGATGATCGCCGACGCCTTGGCTGCTGATTGCGACGGGCGAGCGGCGAGGCCGCCGTGGCTCGCGCCCGGCACCTTCACCAGCGCGGTCGGTACGCCACGGATCTGCAGCGCCGCGTAATATTGCTCGGACTCGCTGACCGGCGTCCGGTAATCGTCACCCCCGACCACCACCAGGGTCGGCGTCTTGACGTTGCCGACCAAGCTCAGCGGCGAGCGGTTCCAATAGCTCATCGGATCCTCCCACGGCAGCTTGGTGAACCAGTAGCGCGAGGTGAACAGCGTGTTGTCCATCGTCAGCGCCTCGCTGATCCAGTTGATCACCGGCTTCTGCGTCGCGGCGGCCTTGAACCGGTCGGTCTTGCCGACGATCCACGCGGTCAACAGCCCGCCGCCCGAGCCGCCGGTCACGAACAGATTGTCCGGATCGGCGGTACCGTCCTTGATCGCCGCGTCGACCGAGGCGATCAGGTCGTCGTAATCGGCAGCCGGGTAGGTCTTGTCGATGAGGTTCGCGAACTCGGCGCCGTAGGAGGTCGAGCCCCTCGGGTTGGTCCAGAGGACTGCGTACCCGGCGGCGGCGTAGAGCTGCATGTCCGTCGCGAAGCCGGGGCCGTACGCGGCGTTCGGGCCGCCGTGGATTTCGAGGATCAGCGGTACGCGCTGGCCTGCGGCACGGCCCGGCGGGGTCGCGAGCCAGGCGTCGATCGGGCGACCATCGGGCGCGGTCACCGCGATCTTCCGGACCTGCGCGAGCGCCTTCGATCCGGTCAGCACTGCGTTGAGCGTCGTCAGGCGGCGGGGTTTACCGCCCGCCAGCACCCAGACGTCGGCAGGCGTGCTCGCATCGCCGCCGGTATAGGCGATCGTGCCGCCCTTCGAGACCGAGAACTCGCCGCCGGTATAGGGCCGGTCGAGCCCGCCCCCCGCGACGTTGTCGATCAGCGGCGTGACGCGACCATCGACCCCGACGCGCGCGACGCGGCGTTGGCCGTGGTCGTCATAGCTCGCATACAGGCTGCGGCCGTCAGCGGACCACACCGCGTCCTCGATCGCGCGGTCGAGCGTCGCGGTGAGCGAGTGCGGCGAGGCGGCGTCACGGTCGCCGACATAGAGCTGCGTGTTCTCGTAGCTGCGGCGCTTGTCGTCGAAACCGAGCCACGCGATCTTCGCGCCATCCGGCGACACGCGGGGCTGCGCGTCGGGGCCATCGCGGGTCGTCAGCGTCCGGATCGTGCCGCGGTTCGTATCGACCGCGATCACGTCGGAATTCATCACCTGGCGGTCGGCGGCGGGACCACGGATCGCGGCGAAGACGATGCTGCGGCCGTCTGGCGTCCAAGACAGCGGGCCGCCGTCGTCGAACTTGCCGTATGTCAGTTGCCGCGCGGCACCGCCGTCGGCGCCGACCACGAAGAGGTGATCGTAGCCCGGCTTTACATAGCCCGGCCCGTCGTTGCGATAGTTGACCCGGTCGATGATCGTCAGCGGCTCGGCCCATTTGGCACCCTCGGGCTTGGGCGGCTGCGTACCGAGCTTGGTCCCCTCGCCTGCTACCGTGGCGATATAGGCGAGCTTGGTCCCGTCCGGCGACCAAGCGAGCGCCTGCGGGTCGCCGGGGAAACTTGTGATCCGCGCGCTTTGGGCGCCGCCGATCCATCGGACGAACAACTGCGATCCCTCACCGTCGCGCGCGGCGTAGGCAATACGCGCCCCGTCGGGTGACCAGCGCGGGCTGCTGCCGTCCGTGGCGAATGGCGTCTGGCGACCGCTCGCGACGTCGATCAGCCACAGCGAGGACTTCATCGTGTCGGTCATCACGTCGCCGGTGCGGCGGACATAGGCGATCGTCTTGCCGTCCGGGCTAATCTGCGGGGCGGCCGCGATCGTCAGGCCGAACAAGTCGCTCCCGGTGAAGCTCCGCGTCGGGCCGTCGGGCACGGGGGCGGCCGGTTGTTGCTGGGCATAGGCCGGCGTCGCCGCGAGCAGGAGGAGGGCAAGGGTCAAGCGCAACGAACGGCTCCTTCGAATGAACCGCGCGAAGATGACACACTATTACGGGGTGGCAAGCGGTACGAACGTCACCGGCAAACCATCCTTCGGGCGCGGGATCGGGAAGACCTGCCACGCATCGCCGCTGCCCGCCGGCGCCTCGATCCGGTAGCGCGTGAGCAGATGCGCGATCAGCAGTCGCATCTGCATCGTCGCGAAGTGCAGCCCGATGCACATATGCGCGCCGCCGCCAAACGGCACCCACGCAAAACGGTGCCGCCCTTTTGACGCCTCGGGCGTGAACCGCATCGGGTCGAACTTGTCCGGATCGGGCCAGTGCTCGGCCATCCGGTGGGTATAGGTGATGCCCGTGCCGACGCTCGTCCCGGCGGGAATGTCATATTCACCGAAGCTGAAATCCTTCAGCGCGCGCCGTGGTATCGACGGGACCGGCGGCATCATCCGCAGCGACTCCTTGAACGCGTATTCGGTGAGGATGAGGCGATCGAGTTGCTCGGTCAGCGGCACCGACGGATCGAGCGCGGCGACCTCTTCGCGCAGCCGCTCCTGCCACTCCGGGTTGCGCGCGAGCAGCATCACGAGGCTGGTCGCGGACGAGGTGATGGTGTCGTGCGCGGCCATCATCAGGAAGTTCATGTGGTCGGCGATCGCCAGCGCGGTCAGCGGCGCGCCGTCGTCATCGGTCGCGCGGCAGAACTGCGAGAAGAAATCCTGGCCGTCGCCGCTCCGCCGCGCCGGAATTTCGCGCTCGAAGAAGTCGACCAGATAGGCGCGGGCACGCACGCCCTTGCGCATCTGTGTGCCGGGCCAGGGCTTGCGGATCGGCGAGACGCTCGCCTGCACCTCGTCGACGAACGCTTGGTTGATCCGGTCCGCCTCCGCGCCGAGTGGCACGCCGAGGAAGCTCGTCGCGGCGAGATCGAGCGTGAGCTTTTTCACCACATCGTAGAAGCGCAAGGTCTGCCCCGCCCAGCCGCCGATCGCGGACTCGATCCCAGCATCGAGTTCGGTCGCGTAATGCCGCATCGGTTCAGGCTTGAACGCAACCGACAACGCCTTCCGGTCGGCGCGGTGCTTGTCGAAATCCATCAGCATCAGGCCGCGCGGGAACAGCATGTTGAGGAGCGGTCCCCAGCCCTGTTCGGATGAGAAGATCTTGTCGCGGTCGAACAGGACCAGTTCGTTCGCATCGGGACCAAGCAGGTTGACGCCGGTCCCGCCGAGCGCGCGATTGCGATAGATCGGGCCGTAGCGCGCCGCCATGCTCTCCGAAAACGCGATCGGATCGGCCAGCAATTTGAAGGTGTTGCCAACGAACGGCAGGCCGTTGCTCCCCGGAATATGATCGAGCGCGCCCTTGGGCTGGCGCGGAAGCCAGTGCGGGCTGGCGTTCTGCAACATGGCGTGGCTCATCGTCGGATCCTCAGCGACATGCCGGCTTGGCAAGCCTCGAATACCGGCATAACTATTGTTCTGCAACCGGGGCGCGGACCTCGGGGCTTTGACAGGAGAGATGCATGGACTTCGCAAACACTGCTGCCGTCGTGACCGGCGGCGCGTCGGGCCTTGGTGCCGCCACGGCGCGCGCGCTGGCCGCCAAGGGGGTGAAAGTGGCGATTTTCGACCTCCAGGCGGACAAGGGCGAAGCGCTTGCCGGGGAGATCGGCGGGGTGTTCTGCAAGGTCGATGTTACGTCCGACGACAGCGTCGATGCGGGGTTCGACGCGGCGCGCGCGGCGCATGGCCAGGAGCGGATCCTGGTCAATTGTGCGGGCACGGGGAACGCGGCGAAGACTGCGGGGCGATCGAAGCAGGACGGCTCGATCAAGCATTTCCCGCTCGATGCGTTCGACCGGATCATCCAGATCAACCTCGTCGGTACGTTCCGCTGCCTAGCCAAGTCGGCGGCGGGGATGTTGACGTTGGAGCCGGGCGAGGACGGCGAGCGTGGCGCTATCGTCAACACGGCTAGCGCGGCGGCGGAGGATGGCCAGATGGGCCAAGCTGCGTATTCCGCGTCGAAGGCGGGTGTGGTCGGCATGACCCTGCCGATCGCACGCGACCTCATGAGCGAGGGGATCCGGGTGAACACGATCCTGCCGGGGATCTTCGACACGCCGTTGCTGGCCGCCACGCCGCAGCAGGTTCGCGATGCGCTGGCGGCTTCTGTGCCGTTTCCCAAGCGGCTCGGGCGGCCGGAGGAGTTTGCGGCGCTGGCGCTGACGATGATCGAGTGCGGGTATTTCAATGGGGAGGACGTGCGGCTGGACGGCGCGATCCGGATGGCGCCGCGGTAAGATAGACCGCCCCCCTTCCACGCCAAAGGCGGCAAAGGGTCAAGACGTTCCGTCCAGGTGAACGCGACCTGCTGATCCTCCCCCGCCAGGGGGAGGTGGCTGGCGCTTGCCAGACGGAGGGGGAGGAAAGCGAAACGCCGGCTCCGTGTCCTCCCCCTCCGTCACCTGCGGTGCCACCTCCCCCTGGCGGGGGAGGATGCAAATACCGATCGCCCTCAGGCCGCCCGCGCCAGTTGCCGCCCCTTGATCATGTCCGCCGCCTTTTCCGCGATCATGATCGTCGGCGCGTTGGTGTTGGACCCGATCAGCGTCGGCATGACCGAGGCGTCCACCACCCGGAGCCCCTGCAACCCCCGCACTGCCAAGGTCGCATCGACCACCGCCAGCTTATCGTCCGCAGTGCCCATCTTGCACGTCCCGACGGGGTGGTAGATCGTCTCCGCCGTTCGCCGCACCCAGGCGTCGATCTCGTCGTCCGTGCGGACATCCTCGCCCGGCGACAACTCCCCAGCGCGGTACGGATCGAGCGCCGCTTGGCGTGCCACGTCGCGCCCGATTCTGACGCACGCGCGCATCACCCGCCGATCTTCTGCGGTCGCCAGATAGTTCGCGACGATCGTCGGATCAGCAAACGGATCGGCCGAGCGCAGCCCGATCCGTCCCCGGCTTTCGGGGCGCAACTGGCAGAGATGCAGCGTGAAGCCGTCCTCGGTCGCCTTGACCTTGCCGTGATCCTGCATGATCGCGAGCACTGCGTGGAGCTGCACGTCGGGCCGCGACAGACCCTCGCGCGACGACACGAACGCGCCTGCCTCAAGGAACTGCTGCCGCCCCGCCCCCTTGCCGCGCAACAGGTAATTGAGCCCGACGCCGATCATCCCGACGCCTTTGGTCATCGCGTACCCGGTTCGCAGTCCGCGCGATTTCCAGTTCATCACGACGTCGAGATGGTCCTGCAAATTCTCCCCGACGCCGGGCAGCGCGTGCACCACGCCGACCCCCGCCGCAGTTAGCCGATCCGGATCGCCGATCCCCGACAGCTGGAGGATATGCGGCGACTGTACCGCCCCCGCACACAGCAAAACTTCGCGCGTCGCCGTCACGCTTTCAGCCCGCGCCCCCTTGTCGAGCACGTAGTCGACGCCGGTCGCACGCCCCTTGTCGATCCGGATCCGCGTCGTCCGCGCGCCCGTCACGCAGGTCAGGTTGCGTCGCGACAGCACCGGCCGCAGATACGCCGCCGCGGTGCTCCAGCGCTTCCCGTCCGCCACGGTCAGGTCGTAGCGCCCGAAGCCCTCCTGGCTCGCGCCGTTGAAATCCTCGGTCACCGGATAGCCCGCCTGCCGTCCCGCCTCGACGAGCGCGTCGTAGAACGGGCTGTCGGACTCGCCGCCCGAGATCGTCAGCGGGCCCGCGCCGCCATGCAGGTTGCACTCGCCGCGATGATGCCCCTCGAGCCGCTTGAAATACGGCAGCACGTCGTCGAACGACCAACCGGGCAGGCCCATCTGCCGCCATTCGTCGTAATCCTGCGGATGGCCCCGCGTGTAGATCATGCCGTTGATCGACGAACTACCGCCCAGCCCCTTGCCGCGTGGCCACCACAGGCGACGGTTATCGAGATGTGGCTCGGGCTCGGTCGAAAAGCCCCAGTTGCTCGCATTCTTGCTCTTGATGAGTTCGCCGACTCCTGCGGGCATCCGCACCAGCACGCCGTCGTTGCGCCCGCCCGCCTCGAGCAGCAGCACCGTGACGTCGGGGTCCTCGGTCAGTCGCGCGGCGAGCACACAGCCGGCCGAGCCCGCGCCGATAATCACGTAGTCATACGTCTGCATGCCCGCATCCTCTTGTTCGCGCTCCGCTTTTTTACGGAGTCGCGTCAGTCCACTACGCTAGCGCTCGCACAGCAGTGTCAGCAATCCCTCGCGAACGACGCTGCGCTCAATCCCTTCGGCGGCATGGACCTGGCTGAGGCCGATCGCCAACAGCGCATAGCTACGAATCCCCGCCTCTGCAGGCGCGAACCCATGCGCCACGAGTTGCTCGACGAGGAACGCCATCACCGTGTCGTCATGCTCGCGGATCGCCGCCGCCACCCGCGCGTCGCTTTTCGCCCAGGCCCGCATCGCCAAGGCCAACTGCGCCATGTCGTGGTCGCGAACATGATCCGCGAATGCGCGAATCCGCTCGACCGGTGGAAGCTCCGACGCGGACAGCGTGACGATCAACGGATCGATATGCGCTTCGACGAAATACCCGGCAAGCGCCGCGTGATACCCATCGAAGTCCTTGAAATGATGATAGAAGCTTCCCGTCGACGCACCAAGCGCCTGCGCCAGGCCGCGAAGCTTCAGCGCGCGAAGCCCGCCATTCTTCAGCAACTGCAAGCCGATTTCCAACCAATCGCGCGGCGCCAGATCTGCGCGTGGTGCCGCCCCGTCTTCCAACAATACCCTGCTTGACAAGCCATTCCCCATAACGAATGTTACGTCGTACCGAAGCCGGACGCAATCCGGCATCAGGCACCACGACCGAACCGGCGGGTGCAACAGGAGAGCGATGTGGCCGAGGCACTGATCATCGACGCCGTCCGTACCCCGCGCGGTATCGGCAAGACCGGCAAGGGCGCGCTCGCGCACATGCACCCCCAACATCTTGCCGCGACCGTCCTGAAGGCGATTGCCGAGCGAAACAAGCTGGATACCGCCGATGTCGACGACATCATCTGGTCGACCTCGACTCAGCGCGGCGAACAGAGCGGCGATCTCGGGCGGATGGCGGCGCTCGATGCGGGCTATGACGTCAAGGCGAGCGGGACGACGCTCGACCGGTTCTGCGGCGGCGGGATTACCGCCGTGAACTTCGCCGCGGCGCAGATCATGAGCGGGATGGAAGACCTCGTCATCGCCGGCGGCACCGAGATGATGTCGCTGACCACGACGATGATGCAGGACGACATGGCGGCGGGCAAGCGGCCGCTCGGCATCGGCTCGGGAAACGCACGGCTCGACGCGGCGCATCCGCAATCGAACCAGGGCATCTGCGCCGACGCGATCGCCAGCATCGAGGGGATCGACCGCGAAACGCTCGAAGCGCTCGGGCTTGAGAGCCAGCGTCGCGCGGCGGTTGCGATCGCCGAAGGGCGGTTCGATCGCAGCCTCGTCCCCGTCACCGACGATACCGGTGCGCTGGTGCTCGACAAGGACGAATACCCGCGGCCCGACACGACCGCCGAGGGCCTTGCCGCGCTACGCCCTTCGTTCGCCGGGATCGCCGACGTGCCGCTCGACGACAAGGGCACGACGTACCGCAAGCAGATCAACCGCCGCTATCCAGATATAGATATCGCGCACGTCCATCACGCCGGCAATTCGTCGGGCGTCGTCGACGGCGCCGCCGCCGTGCTGCTCGCGAGCGCCGACTATGCCGCCAAGCACGGGCTGAAACCCCGCGCGCGGATCGTCGCGATGGCGAACATGGGCGACGACCCGACGCTGATGCTCAACGCGCCCGTCCCTGCGGCGCGGAAGGTGCTCGCGAAGGCCGGGCTCACCGTCGACGACATCGACCTGTGGGAGATCAACGAGGCGTTCGCGGTGGTCGCGGAGAAGTTCATCCGCGACCTGAAGCTCGACCGCGACAAGGTGAACGTCAACGGCGGGTCGATCGCGCTCGGCCATCCGATCGGCGCGACCGGGGCGATCCTGATTGGCACGATATTGGACGAGCTCGAACGCCGTGACCTGAAGCGAGGGCTCGTGACGATGTGCGCGGGCGGCGGGATGGCGCCGGCGATCATCATCGAGCGCGTCTGATGCACCCCGTCGCGCATGCGCTGACGACGCCCGACACGCCCGCCTACATCATGGCGGCAACGGGCGAGACGGTGACGTATCGCGACCTCGACGAACGCGCGAATCGAGGTGCGCATCTGCTCCGCTCGCTCGGCTTGAAGCGCGGCGACGGCATCGCGGTGCTGATGGATAATTCGGCGCGCTATCTCGAGATAGTCTGGGCGGCCGAGCGGACCGGCGTCTATTGTACCTGCCTCTCCTCGAAACTCACGGCGGGCGAGGCAGAGTACATCATCCGCGATGGCGACTGCCGCGCGCTGATCGCTAGCAAGGGATGTGCAGGGGTGGCAGCGGCCGTGGTTCCGATGCTCGACGACGTGCGGCGCTATGTTGTCGACGGCCCAATCGACGGATACGCGTCCTACGAAGCGGCGCGCGACGCAATGCCCGCCACGCCGATCGCCGACCCTTCACCGGGCGGCATCCTGCTCTATTCGTCGGGCACCACCGGCAAGCCCAAGGGCGTCAAGCACGCGCTGTCGGACGAGCCGTTCGGCACCAACGTCTCGCCGCTCGTGATGCTCGGCAAGGGGCTGTACGGCTTCACCCCCGAGATGATCTATCTCTCGCCCGCGCCGCTCTATCACGCTGCACCCTTGCGCTGGTCGATGGCGGTGCACCAGGTCGGCGGCACCGTCGTCGTTATGGAGCATTTCGATCCCGAAACCGCGCTGGCCGCGATCGAGCGGTTCCACGTCACGCACGCGCAATGGGTGCCGACGCACTTCATCCGCCTGCTGAAGCTCCCGGCCGAGGTCCGCGCGCGCTACGACGTGTCGTCGTTGAAGGCAGTCTGGCACGCCGCGGCCCCCTGCCCGCTGCCGGTCAAGCAGGCGATGATCGACTGGTGGGGCCCTATCATCGGCGAATATTACGCCGGCACCGAGGGCAACGGGTTCTGCGCGATCTCCAGCGCGGAGTGGCTGACGCACCAAGGCTCGGTCGGCCGCAACCTGACCGCGCAGACGATGATCTGCGACGAGGAGGGCAACGCGCTGCCGCCGCGCGCAGAAGGCGACGTCTATTTCGCGGGCGGTGGGGCGTTCGAATATCACAACGACCCCGCCAAGACTGCCGAGGCCGCCAACGCGCATGGCTGGACGACGCTCGGCGATGTCGGCTGGCTCGACGAGGAGGGCTATCTCTACCTCACCGACCGCAAGAGCTTCATGATCATCTCGGGCGGCGTGAACATCTATCCCGCCGAAATCGAGAACCTCCTCGTCACGCACCCGAAGGTTGCCGACGTCGCGGTGATCGGCGCGCCGGACGACGAGATGGGCGAGCAGGTGGTGGCGATAGTCTGCCCCGCCGACCCATCCGAGGACCGCACGCAACTTGCCGCCGAACTGAGCGCCTTCGCGCGTGCGAACCTCAGCCATGTGAAAGCGCCGCGTCGGATCGACTTCCGCGAGACCTTGCCGCGGCACGAGACGGGCAAGCTCTACAAGCGTCTGCTCCGCGACGAATATTGGGCGAAGCCTAAGGAGTCCGCATGAACTTCGATTATTCCGACGACCAGAAATTCCTCAAGGACGAAGCGCACAAGTTCCTGGCCGCACACTGCGGCAGCGACCGCGTTCGCGCGGTGCTCGACGATCCCGCCAAAGCGTATGATGCGGACCTGTGGAAAGCGGTCGGCGCACAAGGCTGGCTCGGCGCGGCGATCCCCGAGGAGTTCGGCGGACTGGGGCTTGGCCATATCGAACTCTGCGCGATCGCCGAGGAACTCGGCCGCGCTTGCGCGCCAATCCCGTTCGCCTCGACCGTCTATTTCGTCGCCGAAGCGCTGATGCTGTACGGCAGTGATGCTCAAAAGGTCCGATGGCTGCCGAGGATCGCAGCGGGCGACCTCATAGGCGCGTTCGCTACCTCGGAAGGCGCCGGCCCCGTTACCGCGCGCTCGATCCGCACCTCAGTCTCCGCCGGCAATCTCACCGGCGAGAAGATCCCCGTCACCGACGGCGACGTCGCCGACCTGATCATCGTACTAGCGCGCGACGGCCTCTACCTCGCCGAGAAGGGCGCGAGCATCACCGCGGAAGTCCTGGAAACCCTCGACCCGACCCGGAGCGCGGCCCGCCTCACCTTCGCCGACGCGCCTTGCGAGAAACTTGGCACCGACGACGGTATCGCCGCGATGCAGGCGGTGTTCGACCGCGCCGCCGTGCTCCTCGCGTTCGAGCAACTCGGGGGCGCGGATCGCTGTCTTGAGATGGCGAAGGGCTACGCGCTCGATCGCTATGCGTTCGGCCGGCAAATCGGCGGCTACCAGGCGATCAAGCACAAGCTCGCCGACATGTATGTGAAGAACGAACTCGCGCGCTCGAACGCCTATTACGGCGCGTGGGCGCTGAACGCGGGCGCCGCCGAACTGCCACTCGCCGCCGCCACCGCGCGTGTTGCCGCTTCCGACGCCTATTGGTTCGCGTCGAAGGAGAACATCCAGACGCATGGCGGAATGGGCTTCACATGGGAGTCCGACTGCCACCTCTATTACCGCCGCTCGCGCCAGCTCGCGCTCGTCGCCGGCAGCCCCGCGGCATGGCGCGAACGCCTCGTCGGCCAACTCGAAATGCGCAACGCCGCCTGATCGGAGCAGCACATGGACTTCAAGGACAGCGACGCCGAAGCCACCTATCGCGCCGCCGCGCGCGACTGGCTCGACGCGAACATCGCCGAGCACGACGCGGGCCATTACCCGGACGACATGGCCAAGGCGAAGGCGTGGCAGGCGCGGAAAGCGGCCGCCGGCTACGCGTGCATAACCTGGCCGCAGGCATGGGGTGGCGGCGGCGGGACCCCGATCGAAAGCGTCATCTTCGGGCAGGAAGAGGCGCGCCACACCGTCGACGGTAGCTATTTCACGATCGGGCTCGGCATGTGCGTGCCGACCGTGATGGCCTATGCTGACGACGCCACCAAGCACCGCTTCGTCGGACCCGCGGTCCGCGGCGACGAGATATGGTCGCAGCTCTTCTCCGAACCCGCCGGCGGCTCCGATGTCGCGGCAATCCGTACGCGCGCAGTCCGCGACGGCGACGACTGGGTGATCAACGGCCAGAAGGTCTGGACCTCGGGCGCGCATTACAGCGACTATGGCATCGTCCTCGTCCGCACCAATCCCGACGTGCCGAAGCACCAGGGCCTGACGATGTTCTGGCTCGACCTGAAGGCACCGGGGATCGAAATCCGCCCGATCCACCAGATGTCCGGTGGGTCGAGCTTCAACGAAGTCTGGTTCGAGGACGTCCGGATCTCCGACGCGCAACGGCTCGGCCCCGCGGACGGCGGGTGGAAGGTCGCGCTGTTCACGCTGATGAACGAGCGTCTCGCGATCGGTACGAGCGGCGGCGTCGGCCCCGAGGACATCCTCGCCTTCGCCGCCCAGGCCAACGGCGCGGATGGCCCGCTGCTGAAGGACGCCGCGTTCCGCCAGACGCTTGCCGACTGGTGGGTGCAATCCGAAGGCCTGCGCAACACCCGGATGCGCACGATCACCGCGCTATCGAAAGGCCAGGTGCCCGGGCCCGAAAGCTCGATCGGCAAGATCGTCGCCGCCAACCAGTTGCAGGCGATCGGCAACACCGCGGTCGAGGCGGGCGATCAATACGGCATCATATCCGACCCCGCGCTGACCCCGCTGAAAGGCGCGTTCCACGCCGCGACGATGTGGGCGCCGGGTCTGCGCATCGCCGGCGGCACCGACGAGATCCTGAAGAACATCATCGCCGAACGCGTGCTCGGCCTCCCCGGCGAAATCCGCGTCGACAAGGACCAGGCGTTCCGGGACCTTCCGGTCGGCGCGTGAGAGCGGTACGCGTCTCGGCGCTGTCGGCGGACCTGTCGGGAGTAGCGCTCGACGACATTGCGGAGCCGATGCGGGCGCCGGGCCAGTTGCTCGTGCGCATGCGTGCGACTTCGCTCAACTATCCGGACTTGCTGATGACGCGCGGCGAGTATCAGCTGAAGCCGCCGCTCCCGTTCGTGCCGGGAATGGAAGTCGCGGGCGACGTGATCGAGGCCGATGCAGCTAGCGGTTTCGCTCCCGGTGACCGGGTGGTGTGCGGCACGCGGCTCGCCGCGTTCGCCGAGATCGTCGCGTGCGATGCCAGCGCCGCCCGCCTTATTCCCCCGCGCCTCGACTATGCGACGGCAGCCTCGATCGGCGTCGTCTACCTAACCGCCTATGTGGCGCTCGTCCGCCTGGGCGCACTTGCGACCGACGACTGGGTTTTGGTTCACGGTGCTACCGGCGGGGTCGGACTTGCCGCGGTCGATCTCGCGCAAGCCCTGGGTGCGCGCGTAATCGCCACGTCGCGCTCGCTGGAAAAGTTGCGGGTCGTCCCCGACACCTACACGGCCGTCGCCACCTTGCCCGCGCCCGGCTTTCGCGACGCGGTGCGCGACCTGACCGGCGGGGGCGCGGACATCGTTGTTGATCCCGTGGGCGGCGACGTGTTCGACGAGTCGACCCGCTGCATCGCATTCGGCGGACGCCTGATGGTCGTCGGGTTCGTCTCGGGCCGGATCGCGACGCTGCCGACCAACATCGCGTTGATCAAAGGCTTTTCCGTCATCGGCGTCCGCGCCGGCGAATATGCCCGCCGCTACCCGCGGCTCGGCACCGAGAACCTCGATGCGATATGGGCGATGGCGGGCGAAGGTCGCCTCCGCCCCCGCGTCCATGCCATACATGCCCTGGCCGAATGGCGGGACGCGTTTGCCGCCATGGCTGCCGCAACGCATGTCGGCAAGATCGTGCTCGTGCCCTGAAGGACCGCCAATGACCGATATGCAGACCATTCTCGCCGGCCAGCGTGATGCGTTCATGGCCGAGCTTCCCGTCACCAAGGCGGTGCGCCTCGACCGGCTCAAGCGCGCGGCGGCGATGGTTCGGGACAATGCTGCGGCGTTCTGCGACGCGGTGTCGGAGGATTTCGGGCATCGAAGCCGCGAGCAGACGATGATCACCGATATCGGCGCCTTGCTCGCGCCGATCGCGCATGCCGCGAAGCATCTCGATCGCTGGATGCGGCGGGAGCGGCGCGCGGTTCAATTTCCACTGGGGCTACTCGGCGCGAGGGCGTGGGTCGAATACCAGCCCAAGGGCGTCGTCGGCATCATCGCGCCGTGGAATTTCCCAGTGAACCTCCTGATGGCGCCGCTCGCAGGCGTGCTCGCCGCGGGCAACCGCGCGATGGCAAAGACCAGTGAGTATACGCCCGCGACTGCCGCGCTGTTCGACGACCTCGTGCCGAAGTATTTCGCGCAGGACGAATTCGCCGTCATCTCGGGCGGTGCGGATGTCGGGAAGACGTTCGCCGCGCTGCCGTTCGACCATCTGATCTTCACCGGCGCGACTGCGATCGGTCGCCACATCCTTCACGCCGCCGCCGATAACCTGACGCCCGTCACGCTCGAACTCGGCGGCAAGTCGCCCGTCATTCTCGGCGCATCGGCGGATATCGCGCGGGCGACCGAACGCGTGACGCTCGGCAAGATGATGAACGCGGGGCAGATTTGCCTCGCACCCGATTACCTGCTCGTGCCCTCCGCAAACGAGGCGCAGGTCGTCGACGGCATCAAGGCGGCGGCGAGCGCGATGTATCCGACGCTGCTCGCCAATACCGACTATACGTCGGTCGTGAATGATCGCCACCACCAGCGCCTCACCGAGTGGATCGCCGACGCCCGCGTGAAGGGCGCGACCGTCGAGGTCGTGAACCCCGCCAACGAGGATTTCGGCGCCGCCAATTCGCGGAAGATGCCGCTGCACATCGTCCGCGACGCGAGCGACGACATGATCGTTATGCAGGAGGAAATCTTCGGCCCGGTCCTGCCGATCCGCCGCTACGACGGGATCGACGACGCGATTGCGCAGGTGAACCGCCGCGACCGTCCGCTCGCGCTCTATTATTTCGGCACCGACGACGGCGAGCGCCGCCGCGTCATGGACCGGACGATCTCTGGCGGCGTGACGCTCGACGACGTGATCTTCCACGTCTCGATGGAGGACCTGCCCTTCGGCGGCAGCGGACCGTCGGGGATGGGTGCGTATCATGGCATCGACGGCTTCCGGACGTTCAGCCATGCGCGGGCTGTCTACAAGCAATCGAAGCTCGATGTGGCCAAGCTTGCTGGGCTCAAGCCGCCTTATGGTGCGGCGGCGGCGAAGACGATCGCGCGGATGATGCGGGGGTGATGGCCTTCGTTACTGGCACACCTGCCCTCACCCTTCCCACGGCAAAGTAGCCGCGGGCCCCTTCTCTCTCCCGTTGGGCGAGGCATTCGGGTCACTACCGTAACAATATCGCCGACCGTCTTGAATTCGTCTTCGATCTGTCGCCGACGCGTCACGTCGATCGGCAAAGGGCCGCTGAGCGCCGTCGCGCTTCAGGGGACATCATGCAGACCATATCGTCGCTTTTCGCCGGTGTCGCACTCGCGGCGCTCGCCACGCCTGCCGCGTTTGCCCAGGCCGCACCGGAAACCCCGGTAGTTGCGCCGGCAGAAGTCCAAGCCGATCCGGCACCTGAGACGTCGTCCGACATCGTCGTGCTCGGCTTCGGCCAGAGCCGCCAGGTGCAGAGCGTCAGCGCAGTCGACCTCGCGCGCCTTACTCCCGGGTCGAGCCCGTTGAAGGCGATCGAGAAGCTTCCCGGCGTCAACTTCCAAGCGTCCGACCCGTTCGGCGCGTATGAATGGGCGGTCCGGATTTCGCTGCGCGGGTTCAACCAGAACCAGCTCGGCTTCACGCTTGACGGCGTACCGCTTGGCGACATGAGCTACGGCAACGTCAACGGCCTGCACATCAGCCGCGCGATCATCTCCGAGAACGTCGCGCGCACCGAAGTCGCGCAGGGCGCCGGCGCGCTCGGCACCGCATCGACCAGCAATCTCGGCGGCACGATCCAGTTCTTCAGCGACAAACCGCGCGACACCGCCAACGTCACCGGCGGCGGGACCTATGGTTCGGACAACACGTACCGCGGCTATGCGCGTATCGACAGCGGCGATCTCGGCGGCGGGCTGAAGGGCTATCTGAGCTATGGCTACCTCACCACTGACAAGTGGAAGGGCGACGGCGTCCAGCGCCAGCATCAGGCGAACGGCAAGATCGTCAAGGATCTCGGTGCGTTCGGCAGCCTGTCCGCGTTCGTGAACTTCTCCGATCGTCGCGAGCAGGATTACCAGGATCTGAGCTACGACATCATTCGTCGTCGCGGCCTGCGTAACGACAACATCGCCGACAACTACCCGCTCGCGCTACAGATCGCGAAGACCTACCAGAACCAGGGTGCGCTTGCGACGTATACGAAGGCGAACAACGGTTCGTCGGTCGGCTTCGTCGCGCCGTGGACTGGCGTCGGCACAACCTTCCCGACCGGGTTCGGCACAGTCGACGATGCCTATTTCGATGCAGGCGGCGTCCGGCGCGATTACCTCGGCGGCGTCACGCTCGACGCTAACCTGACGCCCGAGCTGACTATGACCACGACCGGTTACTATCACGACAACAAGGGTCAGGGGTCGTGGATCACTCCCTATTCCCCTACCCTGGCCGGCGCGCTGAACCAGGACGGCAGCGCGATTACCGCGCCCAGCCCGCTCGGCTTCCGGACGACCGAATACAGCATCAAGCGCGGCGGTGCGCTCAGCAACATCGCCTATGAGACCGGCGCGAACACCTTCGAGGTGGGCGGCTGGCTCGAGACCAACACCTTCACGCAGGCGCGGCGCTTCTACGGCATGACCGACAGCGCGGAGCCCAACCGCGACGTGCTGAAGTTCCAGAAGAATTCCTACGCGACGCAGTGGGACGGCAAATACGGCACCGATACGATGCAGTATCATGTCGAGGACACGCTGAAGCTCATCAACGACCGCCTGATCGTCAACGCCGGGTGGAAGGGCGCCTATGTCGTCAACAGCGCGACGATGCTGCCCGATACGAGCTCGCCGCTCTCGGTCGGCCGTATCTCGGCCAGGGACTGGTTCCAGCCGCAGGCCGGCATCCTGTTCAAGCTGACCCCGGCGGCGGAAGTCTTTGCGGACTATACCGAGAACATGCGCGCGTTCGTGTCGTCGGCGACCACCGGGCCGTTCGCGGCGACGCAGGCGGGGTTCAACGCGGTTCGCGGGCGCCTCAAGCCCGAGCGTTCGAAGACCGCGGAGGGCGGCGTGCGTCTCCACAGCGGACCGTTCCAGGCCTCGGCAGTGGGCTATTATGTCGACTTCTCGAACCGCCTGCTCGCCTTTGCCAACGGCGTCGGCATCCTTGGCAACGCCCCGACGCTCAACAACGCCGGCAGCGTGCGCACGTACGGCGCGGAAGTCTCCGCCAATTACCGCGTGTTCCGCCCGCTCTCGCTGTTCGCCAGCTATTCCTACACCAACGCGGAATATCAGGACACGGTCACCGACGCGTCCGGTTCGGTCCAGGTCCGCAAGGGCGACACCGTCGTTGATACGCCCAAGCACATGGTCAAGGGCGAGATCGTGCTCGAACAATCGGGCTTCACCGGCCGGGTCGGCGCGGATTACATGAGCAAGCGCTACTTCACCTACCTCAACGACCAGTCGGTGCCGAGCCGCGTGCTGGTCGACGCGAGCATCGGCTACCGCTTCGAGGGCGATGGCGCGCTGCACGGCGTCGCGATCGAAGGCAACGTCACCAACCTGACCAACAAGAAGTATATTTCGACGATCGGGTCGAACGGCTTTACGGCCAGCGGCGACAACCAAACGTTGCTGGCCGGCGCACCGCGGCAGTTCTTCGTGTCGTTGAAGAAGGGCTTCTAAAGTCCGAAAGGATATCGGACCGGGCGAGGTTCGCCCGGTCCGATCTTACTCGACCGCGCGCAGCTTCGGGCGGCCCGGTGGCGACTGGCGGAGCAGTTCGTCGACCCGCGCGGCGAGATCGGTCTGGCGGAACGGCTTCGACAAACGGGTGACGCCCTCGGGCACGTCCTCGCCCGCCGCGGCATAGCCGGTCACCAGCAAAGCCGGGATGCGGTTGCCTGACGACCAGAGTTCGGTGATGAGTTGTCCTCCGGTCATGCCCGGCATGAGATAATCACTGACGAGTATGTCCGCATCGACGCCGGATCGGATTGCCGACAACGCCTGGCTGGCGGAGGGAACCTCGACCACGACATAGCCGATGTCGCGCAGCATGTCGGCGGTCGCCGCGCGCACCAGATCCTCGTCGTCGACAAGCAACACCTTCGCCGCACGCCGCGCGATGACCGGCTCGGCGGTGTTCTCGACCGCCTCGGTCGCCGCTTCCTCGGTTGCCGGCAGCCACAGCTCGACGGTGGTGCCGGACCCGGGTTCGCTCGTCAGGCGGAGCGTGCCGCCCGATTGCGCGGCTAGGCCGTGGACCATCGACAGTCCCAGCCCGGTCCCCTTGCCGACACCCTTGGTAGAGAAGAACGGTTCGGTCGCGCGGGCGAGCGTGGCGCGGTCCATGCCGACGCCGGTATCGATCGCAGCGATCCGGACGTAGCGATCCGGGGCAAGACCGACCATGTTGCGATCGTCGACGACGACCTCACTGACGGTCAGCGTCAGTTTGCCACCGCCGGGCATGGCGTCGCGCGCGTTGATCGCCAGATTGAGCAATGCGAGTTCGAGCTGGTTGGGATCGACGCGCGCCGATGACAAATGCCGCGGAATCTCAAGCGTCACTGCGATCGACGGCCCGAGCGAGCGCCGCATCAGGTCGACCAACCCGTCGATAAGCGCGCCGATATCGACGGCCCGCGGTTGCAAGGCCTGCCGCCGCGCGAACGCCAGCAACCGCTGCGTCAACGTTGCGGCCCGCTCCGCCGCCTGCAACGCGCCGCCGATCATCCGCTGCGTACGCTCGTCATCCTTGTGCCGCCGCCGCAGCAGGTCGAGGCTGCCGACGATCGGCGTCAGGAGATTGTTGAAGTCATGCGCGACACCACCGGTCAGCTGGCCGATGGCATCCATCTTCTGCGCCTGCGCGAGTTGCGCGTCGGCTTCCTTTCGATCGGTGACGTCGGAGACCACGCCGGTCATCCGCGCCGCCTTGCCCGCATCGTCATACTGGACGCGCCCCTTGGCGACCAGCCATCGCGAAGCGCCGTCGGCCGCATCGATGCGGTACTCGACGTCGATAACGCCGGTTCGGGTCGCCTCGGTCATCGCGCGCGTGACGATACCGCGTTGCTTCACGTCGATATGGCTCAGGAAGGTTTCCATGGTCCAGTCGGGCCGGCCGTCCGGATAGCCATAGATCGCGTCGTGCCGCAGCGTCCGGCGAGACTCACCCGTCGTCAGGTCGATGTCCCAGCTGCCCATACCCGCAGCCTCGAGCGCGATCTCCAGGCTCTCACGCGCGGTGCGCAACTCGCTGGTCCGGTCGAGCACGGCGCGTTCGAGCGTCACTGCGACGTCGCGCAACTCATATTGCCGCCGCCGCGCCGTCAGCGCCGACCGGATCGCACCCAGCATCGCCTCGGCATGCAGCGGGCGCTCCAGCAGCAGGACATTGCCGAGATCGGTAAGCCGCTGCGTCGCGCGCGCCGTACGCGGCGTCCGCGTTCCGTTGGCCAGCACGACGAACTGGATATCTGCCCAATTGGGTTGCGCGGCGACCCATTCCGCCAGCGGAGCGACTTCCTCGGTCGCGAGTGCTTCCTCCGTCAGCATCACCGCGCCCGCGCCCTTGGCGAGTTCGGCGATCAGGTCCATCTGGTCGCGACACACGTAGGCGACGATGTCATTCCGCCCGAGCAGGTCCGACGCGATTGCCGCATCGCGCCCGCGGGGCGCCAGGATCAGGACGCGATCGTCCATGTCAGACGCGCGAGTCCTGCATCCCCATCCGACTGGCCATCAACGTCTTTCCTTCGCCCGAGAATGTCGGAACACCCGTCAGCACGCCCTGGAATTCGCGAAGGGGCTCGCCGACCAGCAATCCGTTGCTACCGATCTGAAACTCCCGGATCGTGCGTTCGTGCCGTGCGGTGCGCGTCTTGATAACCGAAATCGCCTGCCGCACCTCGCCATGTGCCTCGAAATAGCGGAGCTGGACGATCGTATCGGACAGATAGCTGAGGTCGACATCAGAGCGAACGTCGCCGGTGATCCCGTGCAGGCCAAGGATAAGCAGGCTGACGATCCCCTTCTGGCCGAGATACGTCAGCATCTCGTGCATCTGCAGGATCAGGAACTGTTCGTTCGGCATTGCCTGAAGATAGGCATTGAGGCTGTCGATCACGACGATCTTCGCCTTGTGCTGCTCGACCGCGGCCCGCACCGCACCTGAGAACTCGCCCGGCGACATTTCGGCGGGATCGATCGCCCGCAACTCAAGCTGCCCGTTCTCGACGAACGGCATCAGGTCCATGCCGAGCGACGCGCTGCGCTTGAGCAACGTCGGCAACCGCTCATCGAACAGGAAATACGCCGCGCGCTCGCCCCGCTCCAGCGCTGCGATCACCGACTGGACCGACGCGGTCGTCTTGCCGACGCCGGCAGGCCCCGTCAGCAACGTCGCGGTGCCAGGAATCAGGCCACCACCCAGCAACGTGTCAAGTTCGGTCGAGCCGGTCGAAACGGCCTCGTCCGAATATTTCATGACGTGCTCGGACGCGACGAGGCGCGGGTAGACGCACAGCCCACCGCGCTCGATCTCGAAGTCGTGATAGCCGCCGCGATACCGAACGCCGCGCATCTTGACGACGTGCAGGCGTCGACGTTGCGCGCCAAACCCTGACAAGGTCTGTTCGAGCGAAATCACGCCGTGCGCGATGCTGTGCAACTGGAGATCGCTGCCCGAGCCGCTCTTGTCGTCGAGGAACAGCACGGTGCAGGCGCGCGTCGAGAAGAAGTGCTTGAGCGCGAGGATCTGGCGGCGATAGCGGATCGGGCTCTGCGCGAGCAGGCGCAGTTCGGACAGGCTGTCGATCACCACGCGCTTGGGGCGAAGCTCGTCGACCTTTGCCATCACGTCGCGGATCGTCTCGCCGAGTTCGACCTCGCTTGGATGCAGCAACGTCTGTTCGTGGTCTTCGCCAAGGCCGTCGGCCGGCACCATCTCGAACAGCGTCAGCGGGTCCAGCGACCAGCCATGCGTCTGCGCCACCGCGCGAAGCTCGACTTCGGTCTCGGCCAGCGTGATATACAGACCTGCCTCGCCCACCGATGCGCCGGCGAGCAGGAAGCCGAGCCCGAGCGTCGTCTTGCCCGTGCCGGGCGTACCCTCGACAAGGTACATCCGGTCCGGTGTCAGCCCCCCATTGAGAATGTCGTCGAGCCCATCGATACCGGTCCGTGCGAGCGCCGGTAGTTGTCCGTTCAGTGCCAAGTGGCAGTCCTTCCTGTGATCGTACCGCGCGTGGTGCGACCATATGTGCCGACCCTAGGTTATAACCGGCGTATCGCATAGTCTTGCGGTCGTGACAGTCCGGGGATCTTAATGTCGCTCAAGCACTCGTTTCCGCCGATTTTCGATTCTGAAGCGCGGGTTCTGGTTCTGGGCAGCCTGCCGGGCGACCGGTCGCTTGCCGCGCAGCGCTATTATGCGCATCCGCAGAACCAGTTCTGGCAGCTGATGTCGCGGGTCGTCGGCTGCGATCTCGTTACGCTCGACTATGAGGATCGGCTGGCGGCGTTGCGGGCGAGCGGCGTGGCGCTGTGGGACGTGATCGGGTCGGCGCGGCGAATTGGAAGCAGCGACGCGGCGATCCTCGACGCCGAAGGCAACGACATCGTCGCGCTCATCGGCCAACTACCGAAGCTTCGCGCGCTCGCCTTCAACGGCGGTACCGCGCTCAAGCAGGGCCTGAAGCTGCTCGGACCGAACTTTGCTGGACCGACTATCGTCGCGCTTCCCTCCAGCAGCCCGCTGCATACGATTGGCGTCGCGGCAAAGCAGCCTGCCTGGAACCAGCTCGCCGCGTTCCTGCTCGACCGGACGTGATTGCGCGCCTACGCCTGTGTCCATGACCCAGCTCTATGACCTCACCGTCCCCGCGTTTCGCCGCGGTTTCGCCAGTCTTTCGGCGATCCTGAAATCGGGCGAAGCCTATGCACAGGAGCACGGCATTGCCGAGGCGGACATGCTCGGCACGCGCCTGATCGACGACATGGCGCCACTCACCGCGCAGGTCCAGCGGGCGAGCGATACGGCCAAGGGCGCGATGGTCCGGCTCGGCGGCGTTCCGACGATCGCAATGGCCGACGACGAGACGAGTTTCACAGCGCTTCAACGGCGGATTGCTGCAACGGTTGCGTTCATGGATGGCGTGCCGCGCGAGGCGATCGACGGCAAGGAGAATGCTCTCGTCACGGTCGTCACGCCCAGCCGGACGTTCGACTTTACGGGACAGAGCTATGTGCTCGGGTTCGTGCTGCCCAATTTCTATTTCCACATCACGACCGCCTACGCGCTGTTGCGGATGCGCGGCGTGCCGATCGGCAAGATGGACTATCTCGGCCGGTAGCAGCCCGCATCGACGTCGATAACCGCCTGTAGCGAGGCGGATAAATGATACTGGCGGAGAACTCCGCGCTGCGGCAAGGGCGAGCGATGTCGATCGAAACGCTCATCGCCCAATACGGCCTCGCCGCGATATTCTTGGGCGCGGGGCTCGAAGGCGAAACCGCGGTCGTGACCGGCGGCGTGCTGGCGCACCAGCATTTGCTACCGCTCTGGGGCAGCGCCGCTGCGGCCGTCGCGGGATCGTTCGCCGCGGACCAGCTCTTCTTCCTTGCCGGGCGACGCTACCGCGACACCGCCCGCGTCCGCAAGATCGCCGCCAAGCCGGCCTTCGCCAAGGCACTCGACACGCTGGAACGCCATCCGACCGTCTTCATCCTCGGCTTCCGCTTTCTCTACGGCCTGCGCACCATCAGCCCCATAGCTATCGGCACGTCGCACGTCCCGGCGCGCACGTTCATGATGCTCAATGCGATCTCCGCGGCTGTCTGGGGCGTGATGTTCACCGGCATCGGCTATCTGTTCGGCGACACGCTGCTCGACGCGGTCCACAGCATCATGCCGAGGCACAAGCTGGCCGGCGTTGCGATCCTCGCCGTCGTCGTTGCGGTGGTGATGACCGCGATCCGCTATTGGCGCGGACGTCGATCCAACGCGGTACCGAAGACTAGCTGACTAATAGCGAATACTCGAGAATACGGCCCCTGGCAGATGCCGGCAGGCCGCGAACTCTTCCAGAGCTCGCGCTCAAAAATGGTGGCCCAGCAGAAGGGCTCCACTGGACCACTAGGTTCCGTCTAGGGAGCTTCACTTCGCCTTGACGTTGCCCCGTTGTAATACCCACTTATCAAATAGTAATAGAGTTATTCACCACCCTCGGTGAGTAGAGTATAAATTGCGCCGAAATGCATCGACTCTAAAACGTACTTCGATAGCTCAAAAATACAAAAGACGACGACTTCCCCAGAACGGAAAGTACGTCGCCTTTCTAGTCTTCGAACAGATGGTTCGATTACCGAACCAAACTATCTGTTACAATTTCAAGTTATTGATCAGAGCGCGTTGCCGCTCGAATTCGAATCGACCGAGTTCTCGAGGTCCGTCGAGTTGCTCGTCTCGATACCATCGACAGCGGAAAGATTCGCATCGGACTCTTCGACGACCGTGTTCGACTGAATGTCGGTAACGTTCTCGGTCGCTGCGGGCTTCGTGCAAGCGGCAAGGCCAAGCGCCAGGACTGCAATCATTGGCACGATCGTGATCTTCTTCATCGAATGGTCTCCGTGATGACTAGTGCAGAATTACGACCGCAGTGCGCGAAATCGATCCTGGAACCGAAAGCTACCCAGCGATGCGGTCGAACGCAATACCCTATCGTATGACTATGATTTAATCACCAGCTCAGGCCGGCGCGTGCGTAGACGTAGCGGCCGTTGAACCCGAACGGCGAGTAATAGGGATAGCCGATCACCCCGGTCGGGTTGTTCGCGATGCTCGTCGCGTCCGGATAGACGTCGAACAGGTTGCTGACGCCGAGCCCGATCTGCGCGCCCTTCTTCGCCTGGTAGCGGAGTTCGAGATCGGTGATCAGGTGCTTGCCGCTATGCACGTCGCCGGCCGCCGTCGTGCCGGGTTGAGTCACGTCGCCATAATAGGTGACGCGGGCCAGTGCGCCGAGTTGGTCGAGCGACCAATCGATCGACCCGGTCACCTTCTCGCCCGGCGTACCGTTCTCGAGCGACTCGATGCGGTTGCGAGCGAACAGCGTCGGTGCGGGGTTAAGCGTCGAGGTCGATGTCGGCACGCGGGTGACGTTCACGTCGTTGACGTTGCCGGCGATCGTCAGGTCGAACGTCCCGGCAGCATCGGTCAACAGCCGGTAATGCGCGACCGCGTCGATGCCCTTTGTGGTCGAGGCGATGCCGTTGACGAAGAACCGCGCTGCCGTTGCCCCTGATCCTGCGAGCAAGTTGAGGATCTGCGCATTGACCGCGGCGGATTGGGTCGACGACGTGGTGATGTTCTCCGAAAGACCGATCTGATTGCGGATGCGGATGTGGTACGCATCGACGGTCAGGTCGAACCCGCCGAAGCGAATGACGGTACCGACCGAAAAATTGGTCGACTTCTCAGGCTCGAGCGGAAGGCCTCCGAGCCTAGCCGCAATGGGGCTTACCGAAGGGTAGGTTCCGGTCTGAACTGGGTTTCCGTTTTGAATGACGGTTGCGACCGAGGTGAAATACTGCTGCTGGAGCGCCGGCGCGCGGAAGCCGGTCGATGCCGTTCCACGGAGCGCAAACCAGCGTGCGAAGTCATAGCGCGCGGAGACCTTACCGGTGCCGGTCGAGCCGAAATCAGAATAATCCTCACCGCGTCCGGCGAGCCCAAGCAGCAACTTGTCCGTCACCTGCGCTTCGACATCGAGATAGACGCTGCCATTGCGACGGCTCCGCTCGATCGCGTTGTCCGGGGAGAATCCACCAAAGCCCTGCGCGCCTGGGGGTGCGGTCGGCAGTGCGCCGGTCACCGTCCGATCGGTGGGATAGCCATAGGATGCGAGTTCGCCGGACTGGATCTTGAACCCCTCGCGGCGCCCTTCGAGCCCGAACGCGACGTTGACGCCCTGCAACACGTCGAACTTGCGATCGACATCAAGCCCGACGATGTACTGGTCGTAGATCAGCGCGCCGTCGGAGAAGTCGCGCGGCGTGGTGCGGCCGTAGGCATAGTTCGCGGAGTCCAGCGTCCGGAACCCGATCTTGTTGCGGCCATAGCTCGCGTTCAGGTCGACGTTCCAGTCGGCGACCACGCCCTTGATGCCGATGGCCGAGTTGATGTCGCGCGACTTGGTATTGATCAGCGGCAGGAACCCATCGGACAGCCCTGCCAGCTCCAGTCGCGCGACTGCTACCGGGTCCGACTGCAACGGCAATCGCGGGAAGGCCGCGCTGCGCGTGTCGCGGTCCTGATAGCCGAGCCAGCCGTACAGCTTCCACGTGCCGGTCAGCGTCGTGCCGGCGTTGGCGAAGATGCTGTATTGCTCGACCTTGGGATCGCCGAAGAGGCCGGTCACACGACCCGGCGTCCCGGGGATTTTGACCAGCGCGCGCGTGTCGAAGTCGGCGCGGTTGGTCGCCTGGCGATCCAGATACTCACCCGAGACGGTTAGAAAGCCGTCCTCGCCAAAGCCGATGCCCTGCCAGCCGGACACGGTCAGCGCATGCTCGCCGTTCGTGCTGCGGCTGCCGCGCGCGGTGTCGATATCGGTGTTGTAGAAGCCGTAATTGACGGTCATGCCACCGCCCGACCGGGCCTCGCGCAGTCGCAGGTTGACGACGCCGGCGATCGCATCAGAGCCATATTGTGCGGACGCGCCGTCACGCAGCACCTCGATGCGATCGAGCGCAACCGTCGGGATCGTGTTCAGGTCGACTGCAGCCGAGCCGCGCCCCACCGACCCGCCGACGTTGAGCAGCGCCGCGGTATGGCCGCGCACGCCGTTGACCAGCACCAGCGTCTGGTCGGGCGACAGGCCGCGCAACGTCGCCGGGCGGATCGCGTCGGTGCCGTCGACCGCCGACGGACGCGGGAAATCGATCGAGGGGGCGATCGCCGACAGCGCCGCGCCCAGTTCGGTCGTCCCCTGGCGCTGGATCGCGGCCGAACTCAGCACGTCGACCGGCGACGCGCTGTCGAGCCGCGACCGACCAACCGCGCGGGTGCCCGTGACGATGATATCGTCTCCCGTGTCGGGCGCCGCAGCGGGGTCTGCGGCAGGCGCCGTCGCCGTTTGCGCGGGCACTTCCTGCGCATGGGCTACCTGCGCGCTGGCAAAGGCAAGGGTCGAGGCGGCGAGCGTCAACGCGGTACGATAAGCAGTCATGATAGTGTCCCTGTTAGTGGATCGCTCTGCGACGATCTCCGTGCGAACCGAACGAGCGGTCGCAGTCATCGGTCCCGATAGGTCCCAAGCGACTGGCCGATAAGTGAAAAGAATGCGCGGCTGGATGCGCTGGCTGCAACGTCCCATTCGGGATGCCATTGTACCGCCAGCACGTCGCCGCCGCACGGACGCGCCGAGAACGCCTCGACCAGCCCGTCCGAAACCGCATGCGCTTCGACGCTGAGCCCCTCCCCCAGCCGATCGATACCCTGCCGGTGAACCGACGTGACCGAGATGCTGGGCTCGGCGATCGCAGCTGCGAGCATCCCGCCCGATCGCAGTCTCACGTCGTGGACATGGTCGAACAACGTCTCGTAGGCGGTCACATCGTCGGTCGATCGGTGATGGCCATCGTCCAGTGCGTCGGTCAGCGTACCGCCGAACAGCACGTTCAGCTCCTGCAACCCGCGGCAGATACCGAACACCGGCCGCCCCGCCTCGATCATTCGCCCGGCGAGTTCGAGCGCCACCGCATCACGGTCCAGATCGAGCGCATCGTCGGCCGCGTCGGACTTGCCGTAGCGGGCACCCGCGACGTTCGACCGCGATCCGGTCAGCAACAGGCCGTCGAGCCGCGATGCCAACGCCCGCGTGTCCATCGCATCCGCCACGGCCGGCACCAGCAGGACGGTGGCGCCGGCATAGCGCACCAGCGGCTCGACGAAGCGGGTGGCCACCGCCTGGATCGGACGGTCAACGACCTCGTTGCAGCAGAGCACGCCAATCACCGGCTTGGGCGGCCCATCCTCCCGACGACAGCAGGCAAAGCGCATCATGCGGCGCGTCCTCGCAGCGTCTCGTGCAGCTGGTCCGCGGCATCGCCCGCCAGGATTACGGCGGTCGGCTGCGCGACGACGCTACCCGCGGGCACGTCCTCCAGCAGCCAGACATTGCCGCCGATCGTCGCGCCGCGCCCGATCGTCACGCGGCCGAGGATCGTAGCGCCGGCATAGATCACCACGTCGTCCTCGACGATCGGATGCCGCGCCAGTCGTTCGCGCGCCGACACGTCGGTGACCCCGAGCGGACTGCGCGCGCCGAGCGTGACGTGCTGGTAGATCTGTACCCGGTCGCCGATGATCGCGGTCTCGCCGATCACGACGCCGGTGCCGTGATCGATGAAGAAGCTGCGGCCGATCGTCGCGCCCGGGTGGATGTCGATACCGGTGCGGTTGTTGGCAAGTTCGGAGATGATCCGTGCGACGATCGGCGCGCCCAGGCCGTAGAGCGCGTGCGCGATCCGGTGATACAGGATCGCGACGATGCCGGGGTAGCAGATCAGGATCTCGTCCGCGCTGCGGGCCGCCGGATCGCCGAGGAATGCCGCGCGGACATCGTCGTCGACCAGTTCGCGGATCGGCCCCAGTTCCGCGCAGAACAGGCCGATGATCATGCTCGCGTGGCTGACGTCGAACGACAGCACCGCCTCTTCCTGCCAATAGGCGAATTCACGTTCGACCTGCCGTTGCAGCCGTTCCAGCGCCTGTCGCAGCCGCGTCTCGACGAACGCATCCTCACGCTCGACCGGACCTGCGAACATGCCGAGCCGCCCGGGAAACAGCGCCGCGACGAGATCGTCGAGCGCGCGACCGGTCTCGTCCAGCGACGGAAAACGCGCGACGCTATGTCGGCCGTCCTGCTCCTGCCGCCAGGCGCGACGCGCGCTGCGCAGTTCATCGATCGTCGCGGCGAGGTCGATCGGGTCGGATGCTGATGACACGGCGTTGTCCTTCATGTCAGCGGAGCGTGGGATAGCCGGCCCGGACGGCCTCGGCTTCCAGCGTCGATATCGTCGCCAGCGCGTCTGGCTCGGCGGGTATGATCCCGGCGAGGAACAGCGTCTCGCGTACCGCCGCCAGATCGGGATCGGCAGCGACATGATCGAGCGCAATCTGCAACGCCGTCACCGTCTCGGCGTCGGTCCCGGCCGCGGTCACAAAGGGCAGGCTCGGCGATGCAGGGCTGGGCGCGACGATCTTCAGGCCCGCCACCAACGTCGGCTCGAACCGCGCGATCGCCGCATAGGTCACGCGGTCGATCGCCGCGAGATCCGCCTTGCCCGTTCCGACCGCGACGATGCTGGCTCGATGCGCGCCGGTTTCGACCACCTCGGCAAAGAACGGCCCCTGCCCCGCAAACGGCGCTACCGTCGCGCGGAACAGGTTCATGCCGGTGTTCGACTGGCGGTCGTTGATGGCCGCGCGGCTACTGCGAAACGCCGCGACCGAACCGCGGGGATCGTCCGCTCTCGCCACGATCAAGCTGCCACTTTCTTCGCCAACGTAGATCGGGAACGCGATCACTTGCAGATCCAGCGTCGGATCGGCGATCAACGGATAGCCACAGGCCTGACCGAACAGCAGCGCCGGATCGCGCCAGATCGCATGGACGTCGCGCGTTCGATCGAGCCGATCGGGCACCTCCGCGACACCGCGTTCGCGCAGGACAGCGGCGATCGCCGACCACAGCCGATCGTTCGCATCATGCTGCGCCGGGTGATCGTACATCCCGAGCGAGGCGATCCGGCCCGTCAAGACACGGGCTCGCGGTGGAGGGGATGGACCATGTCGTCATGCGCGCTGAAGGCGAACCGCCGGACGATCTCGCCATATCCCCGATAGATCGGTGCCCCCGCGTCGGCGAACCGGGCTCGGTTATGGCGGTGGTACGCCGGCAGGTCGTACCAGGCGAGCGACGGCCGCTCGTGATGTGCGGCGTGCAGATTGTTGTTGAGATACAGCAGCCCGAGCAGCCCGCCATGCTCAACGCTGGCGGCGCGACCGGGGCTTGCGAGATCGGCGCGGTGCTCTGCGTAGGAGCGAACCATGGTCAGCGACATGCCCGGATAGACGAAGCAGAGCACGTAACGGCCGACGCCGAGACCGACATGATCGAGCCACCAGAGCACCAGCACGACCGCGACGAGGTGTGGCGCCCAGTCGCGCACCACGCGCGCCGGTTCGCGCACCAGTCGGCGGGACTCTTGCAGGAAGAAGCGGCCGACCGAGATCGCAGGTCCGAAGACCATTTGACCGAGAAGCGTCGATTGAAGCCGGCCGAGGACTGCGGCGAAACCACGCGCCTGCACGCGGTAGCGGGACTCGGGGTCATGTCGCGGGTCGGTGATGACCTCCGCGCGGTGATGCGCGACATGGCTGCGGCGATAGAGGCGATAGGGCAGCCACAACGACAGCGGTGCAAACCCGATCGCGTCGTTGATCCACCGGATCCGCGTGGGATGTCCGTGAATGACCTCGTGCTGCAGCGACCCCTGCCAGGCGAGCAGCCACCCGCCGATCAGCACCAGCAACGGCGTCGGAATGACCGCATGCCATGCCGTAGCGACCATCCATCCGCCGTACACGACACCTGCCAGAAGGACGGTCGGCCATCCTACCGTCGAACTCGAAGCCTCTCGCTGCATTCCCATCTCCGTCAGAGGAGACGAATATCCCCCTAGCGGATGGGAATTGACAGTCGATTGAACTTTGCGGTGGAAAAACTTTGATTGTCAGGCGCTAGCCCGAGCGATCGGCGACCGGTTTCCGATCCTATTCGAACGGAGGATCGTTTTAGGCAATCTCTTCCAGCGGCAGGTCGGGCCGAGCAGCCTGTGCACGAAACCGCTTAACGGTCGCTTGGGTGAACGGCTTGGCAAACACCGTCGACACGGTCACGAAATCGGCGGTCGCCTGCTCGGGCGTGAGCGTCAGCAGCGTGAAGCCCTTGCCGTCCTGATCGCAGAACCGGACCTCACCCTTGTTCGCGTCTGCGATCAACGCACCGATCCCCGGCAACAACGAACCGTAGGACGGACTGGTGATCGCGGTGCAGCCGAATTCGACCGCGACCAGCTTGCCCGCGTCGTCGTGCAGATCGTTCGCCCAGGCGGCATGACTGTCGCCCGACAGCACGATCGGCCGCGACTTCGCACTCCGGAACGCCGCGTACAGACGCTCGCGGGCGGGCGGATAGCCGTCCCAACTGTCGAGGCCGAACGGCATGCCGGCACGGTACGAAGCGATGCCTGCCGCCAGTCGCTCGCGCCACATCGCCGGAAGCTTCGCCATCGTCTCGCCGAATTTCACCGGTCCGAGTTGCCGCTCCATGTCGGGCCCCGCGACCTTCGCCATCACGATCTGGTTGCCCAGCACCTGCCACGGTTTCCCCGCCGACACGGACATCGCCATCGTCTTCTCGACCCAGGCAAGCTGCGCCGGCCCGAGCAGTTCGCGGTCGGGCCGCGCGCGTTCCGCCAGCATCGGCGCGTATTCTGCGGGTGTGATCGCCTCGCCCTTCGACACGACCTGATGACTGCGCGCCAGCA
Source organism: Sphingomonas sp. Leaf230 (assembly GCF_001421745.1). GTDB lineage: Bacteria > Pseudomonadota > Alphaproteobacteria > Sphingomonadales > Sphingomonadaceae > Sphingomonas. Next base: position 807,629 of record NZ_LMKW01000001.1, read on the forward strand.
GCCGCGTCTCGACCATCACCAGCGTCGCGAGATCGCCGAAATCGAAGCTGCGGTTGATCGCCGCCCAAGGCTGGCCGGGCTTGGGATCGCGGATCGGCATCCATTCGAAATACGCCTGCATCGCGGCGGCCTTGCGCGCGTCCCAGTCGCCCTCCGTCTTGGGATCGTGGTTTTCGGCACCGTGCATCCAGTCGTCATTGGCGACCTCGTGATCGTCCCACACGCAGATGAACGCGGCGCGTGCGTGCGCGGCCTGCATGTCGACGTCGCGCTTCACCTGCGCGTGGCGCATCCGGTAGTCGGCGAGGCTGACGATCTCGTGCCGCGGTTCGACCAGCCGGCCGATCTTCTTGGCGATATCCGCGCCGTACCCGTCGACGCCGTATTCGTAGATATAGTCGCCGAGGTGAAGCACGGCGTCGAGCCGGTCGAGCTTGGCGATCGCGTCATACGCGTTGAACAGCCCGCCTGCGTAGAGCTGGCACGAGACGACGGCCATCACGACATCGGCGACCTTGCCCTTCGGCAGCGTCCGGAGCCGGCCGACCGGCGATCGCGTGCCGTCCGCGGCGTCGAACCAGTAGCGATATTCGCGACCCGGCTGGAGCCCGGTCGCCTCGACCTTGGCGGTGAAGTCACGCGCTGCGCGGGCCTTGACGCTGCCCGAGCGGATCGGCTTGCCGCCGTCGGTCTCCGCGACGTGCCAGGTCAGCGCGATGTCGCCGGCCAGCGTCGCATCGACCGGTGTCGCCCGTGTCCAGAGAATGGCGCCGTCGACCGAAGGATCACCACTCGCCACCCCGTGATCGAAGCGCGCTTTCGCCGTGCCTGCTGCCTGTGCTGCTACGGCGGGGAGCGCGAGCGTCGCACCTGAGCCCGCAAGTTTCAGGGCATTCTTAAGCGCATCGCGGCGGTTGATCGTCATCGTCTCAGGCTTTCATAACGGGTGTTGCCCGCCTGCTAGCCACGATCGAAGACACCCCGGCGGCAACGATGTGACAGCGCCGTTACGGAATAGTCATTTTGCTTTCATGAAGACGCCATCGAAACGTCACCTCGTCCCCGTAGTGCGACGGCAACGACACGGGGGACTTAATGACACGTATCTTCACGCGGCTCGCAGTTGCGACGCTCGCCACGACCTGCTCGACCATGGCGCTCGCACAAGCCGGCACGCCAGCCACTGCCCAAGCCGAAACCGAGGCCGCAACGTCGGACGACGAGATCGTCGTCACCGCGCAGAAGCGCGAACAGCGGATCGAAGACGTCCCCATTACCGTCACCGCGCTGACCGGCGCTCGCATGGCGTCGATCGGCGTCAACTCGCTGAGCGAAGTCGCCGCCTATATTCCCGGCCTCCAGATCCAGGAGCAGAGCGCCAACAACCCGGGCTTCGTGATCCGCGGCATCACGTCGGACAACGGCTCGTCGCAGCAGGGGGCGCGCGTCACGCTCTATTACAACGGCATCGACATCAGCCGTTCGCGCGGCGCGTATCAGGACCTGTTCGACCTCTCGCGGATCGAAGTCGTGAAGGGCCCGCAGGCGACCCTGTTCGGCACCGCGGCTGCGGTCGGCGCGATCAGCCTCGTCTCGGCCAAGCCGGAGCCCGGCGTATCGGGCGCGATCAACGGCACGTACGGTAATTTCGACCGCACCCAGGTGTCTGGCTTCCTGAATGCCGGCAACGATGTGCTCGCCGGCCGCATCGCCTTCGCCTACAAATATCGCAAGGGGTATGTCCGCAACATCGCTGGCGACGCGAACGTGCCGAACCAGAACCAGGGCGGCGTCGACCAGGACGATCTGAACGGCCAGGACCAGCGCGGCATCCGCGGTTCGCTCCGCTATCGCCCGAGCGACAGCATCACCGCCGACCTCGTCCTGACCTATGACGGTCAGCGCAACCCCGGCACCGCGTTCAAAAGCCGCGCGCATGCCCCGACCGGCGGCCAGACCGGCGACTATGGCTACGCGGAACTTTCGGGCTCGCCGTACAGCGCGACCGCACTCGGCGCGCGCAAGCTCGGTCTCGACCGCAATGTCTATGACGCGAACCTGACGATCACCGCGGAGTTGTCGCCGGGGATCACCTTCACCACCGTCAACGGCTACCGCAAGTTCGACGCGCTCGAAGTGTTCGACGCCGATGGTGGCCCCGCTGCGTATCTCGAGTTCGCCGAAGACGCGAAGGGCGACCAGTGGAGCCATGAGAGCCGCTTCGCCTTCGAAGGGCCCAAATACCGCGCCTCGGTCGGCTGGAACGCATTCTTCGAGAACGGCTTCCAGCGCGTCCCGTTCGCGACCGAAGAGGGTACGTATCTCGCCTGCTCGGTCACGCCCGCCTACGCCCCGATCCGCGCGGCACTGAACGGCGCGGGAATCCCGACCGGGACCGGATGCGTCGCACCGAACGGTACGGTTCCCGCGACGCGCGCAACCGCAGCACTTACGGGTGGTCGTGCAACGGCAATACCTTACGCTGCGGAGTTCACGAACTACGGCAACAACGACACCTACTCGGTGTTCGCCGACGCGACGTACATTCCAATACCTGCGCTCGAACTGACCGCGGGCGCGCGCATCCTGATCGAGGATCGCCAGTCGGGCTATTCGTCGGTCCAGCCGAACTCAGTGATCCTGGCAGCGCTCGGTATCCAGTCGAGCCTGCTCGGCACGGCCAACACCAACGGCAACAAGTTCGTCGCGGAGAAGAGCTTCACCGCGATCCTGCCGCGCTTCAACGCGCTGCTGAAGCTCAACGACGCGGTCAATCTCTATGCGACGATCAGCAAGGGGCGCCGTTCGCCGGTGGTCCAACTCGCCGCGCAGCGCACCGCGTTCGGCGTCGGCCCCAACCTGCAGGTCGTCCCGCAGGAGAACGTCTGGAACTACGAAGGCGGCATCAAGGGGCGCGTCGGTCCGTTCAGCGGCGCGGCATCGGTCTTCTACCAGACCTATGACGGCTTCCAGGTGTCGGTGACGAACAACGGCGTGACGACGACACAGAGCGCCGGATCGGCCAAGAACCTCGGCGTCGAGCTCGAAGGCAATCTCAAGCTCGCATCGTATCTCTCGGTATTCGGAACGTTTGCGTACATCGACGGCGGCATCGGCGACGAAGCGGCGAACGGCGTATTCGCCGGCAACCGCTTCCGCCTTCAGCCAGACACGACCGCGTCGGGCGGCGTGATCCTCCGCCTGCCGGTCGGCGGGGCGACAATCTACGCCACGCCGAGCGTCACCTACCGCACCAAGGCGTTTTTCGAGCTGCCGAACAACCCGGCGATCAGCACGCCGGGCTACACGCTGGTCAACGCCCGCGCCGGGATCGAGTTCGCACAGGGTCGCTACAGCGTCGGCGGCTTCGTCCGGAACGCGACCAACAAGCGCTACCTGATCGACGCGGGCAACACTGGCGGCGGCTTCGGCATCCCGACCTACATCTCCGGCGAGCCGCGCTTCTACGGCGTCGAACTGGGCGCGAAATTCTGATTTCCACGCATCGTTACACACCACGCAACCATCCCCGGGGGGACCAAGCATGACGTTCGAGACCATCTATACCGACGGCGATATCGATACCAACCCGACCGCCAATCCGCATATTAACGACCTGATCGAGTCGCGCTATTCGCGTCGCCAGACCTTGATGGGCGGCATGTCCGCGACCGCCGCGGCGGTGTTCGGCGGCATGTTGCTGACCGGCTGCGACGACGACAATGACGGCAACGGCTCGAGCCCCGTCACGGTGACGGCGACGGCCGGCGGCAGCTCGACCGCGGGCCGCGTCGCGACGCTCACCGGCGCAGCGATCGGCCAGGTCGACAGCGTGACCTGGACGCAGACTGCCGGCCCCGCCGTCACGCTCGCCGGTGCCTCGACCGCCACCGCGACCTTCGTCGTGCCGGGTGCTGCTGCCGGGACCGTCCTCAGCTTCCAGTTTACGGCGGTATCGGCGAGCGGTTCGGTCAGCGCGACGACCAGCGTGACCGTCGGCGCGGCTTCGCTGGGCTTCACGGCCGTTGCGAAGAGCCTCGCGGATGTCGTTGCAGTACCTTCGGGTTACGCGGTGACGGTCTTGTACCGGCTCGGTGATCCGATCGGCAGCGGCGTTGGCGCGTATGCCAATGACGGCACCGACGCGACCTTCTCGAAGCGCGCGGGCGATCATCATGATGGCATGAGCTATTTCGGCATGTCGGCCACCGGAACCCCCGACGCGAACGGCAACACGCGCGGCCTGCTCGTACTCAACCACGAGAACATCACGCAAGCCTATCTGCATCCGAACGGCCCGACCACGACCGCAGGCGCCCGTCCCGAAGCCGAAGCGCTGAAGGAGATGGAGTGCCACGGCGTATCAGTGATCGAGGTCAACCGCGCGGCCGCCTGGAGCTACACGACCGCGTCGTCCTTCAACCGTCGCATCACGCCGCTGACGCCGATGAGCTTCTCGGGCCCCGTGCGCGGTGCCGACAGCCTCAAGACGCGCTACTCGCCGGATGCCACCACGGGCCGCGGCACGATCAACAACTGTGCAAATGGTACAATGCCTTGGCACACGTACCTGACGAACGAAGAGAACTGGGTCGGGTATTTCAAGCGCGAAGTCGGCGACGCGGCGCGGCGCGCGGCAACTGGCCCGGTGGGCGTCAAGGCGAACACCTCGCTGACGCGCTACGGCAAGGGCGAGAGCAACACCGGCGGCAACTATGGGTGGTCGACGGTCACGCCAGCGGACGCGACCAGCACGCTCTACTCGCGCTGGAACATCACCGCACAGGCCAGCGCGCCTGCCGATGGCACGGGCGATTTCCGTAACGAGATCTTCCAGTACGGCTGGGTGGTCGAGATCGACCCGTTCGACGCGGCCTCGACGCCGCGCAAGCGGACCGCGCTCGGTCGCATGAACCACGAAGGCTGCCAGATCGGCCGGACGATCGCGGGCGTGAAGCCGGCCTTCTACATGGGCGACGACGCGCAGAACGAGTATATCTACAAGTTCGTGTCGGCGACACCGTGGTCGGCAGCGGATGCAACGGCCGCGAACCGCCTCGCGATCGGTGACAAGTATCTCGACGCAGGAACACTTTACGTCGCGAAGCTGGCGGCGGATGGCAGCGGTCAGTGGCTCCCGCTGGTGTTCGGCCAAGGGCCCCTCACCTCCGCCAACGCAGCCTACCCGTTCTCGAGCCAGGTCGATGTGCTGATCAACACGCGACTGGCAGCGGATGCGCTGGGTGCGACCCGCATGGACCGTCCGGAGTGGACCGCAGTCAATCCGGCGACCGGCGAGATGTATTGCACGCTCACCAACAACTCGTCGCGCACGGTGGCTACCGCGGACGGCCCTAACCCGCGCGCCTATGTCGACCCCAAGACCACGGGCGGCCAGACTACAGGTAATGCCAACGGCCACATCATCCGCCTGCGCGAGATCGGTGACACATCCGAGGCAACGACGTTCGCTTGGGACATCTATGCGTTCGGTGCCGGCTCCGATCTGGATGCGACCAACATCAACCTGTCGGGTCTCGATGCGACCAACGACTTCTCGTCGCCGGACGGCCTGTGGTTCGGTCTGCCGAGCAATGCGTCGGGGACGATCGCACCGGTGATGTGGATCGAGACGGATGACGGCGCATACACCGACGTCACCAACTGCATGCTGCTGGCATCGGTGCCGGGGATCGTCGACGATGGCGGTACGCGGACGGTGACCAACACGGTCGGTGCGGCAACCGGCTCGGTGGCGACGCGGGTCGGCAAGGCACCTGGGGCGGCGCTTCGCCGCTTCCTGGTCGGGCCGAAGGAGTGCGAGATCACCGGTATCCATACGACGCCGGACGGCCGGTCGCTGTTCGTCAACATCCAGCATCCGGGTGAGAATGGCGGGCCGACGAACATCACCAGTAGCTGGCCGGCTAACCAGGCTGGCGCGGTGACGGCTCCTTCGCGGCCGCGGTCCGCGACGATCGTGATCACGAAGACCGACGGGGGTGTCGTGGGGCTTTAAGCTCGAGAACCCTTGCGATCCTCCCCCGCAAGGGGGAGGTGGCACCGAAGGTGGCGGAGGGGGCGGACACGGAGCATCAGTTTTCGTTTCCGCCCCCTCCGTCTGGCAAGTGCCAGCCACCTCCCCCTGGCGGGGGAGGATTTTAGTGCCCCTCGATCACACCGACAAACCCCACCCCGGCGGAGGCCGGGGTCCAGTTGGGGGACGTTGCTGATTGGCGCTGCGCTTCGTTATTGCCACCTCTCCAACTGGGCCCCGGCCTTCGCCGGGGTGGGGCAGTTTCAAAGGGTGGTGCAATTTCAGGGGTGCCGCGTCCCGCAGGCCTTAAACCGTTCCCGGCGGGATCCGCGCGAGAGCCTCCTGCTCGATCTTCTCCAACTCATCCCGCGTCTGGACGATCGCCTCTCGCTGCGCATCCAGCAGGTCGATACGCTGGCGACACCGCTCCGCCAGCGCCCGCATCTGCTCCACATGCTGCGGATCGGCGTCGTAGAGGTCGAGGAACTCCTCGATATCGCGCAGCGTGAAGCCGAGACGTTTACCGCGCAGGATCAGCTGCATCCGAGCCACTTCGCGCCGCGTGTAGACGCGCGTCGTGCCGATCCGGCAGGGCTCGATCAGCCCCTTGTCCTCGTAGAACCGCAGTGTCCGCGCGCTCACGCCGAGCATGCGCGAGACTTCCTGTATGCCGGTAAGATCGTCCTGTCGGTCGTTCACGCGTCCACTCCCCTCGCCTCCGACGCCGCCGCCTTTGCGGTCTCTTCAGCGACAAGTTCCTTTTTGGATAGCTTGCCGATCAGCGTCTTGGGGAGACTGTCGCGGATTTCTACCTCGCGGGGAAGCTCGATCTTGCTGATCTTGTCGCGGAGAAAATCGCGTAGTTCGAGCGGGGTAGCGGCCGCACCTTCGGCCAGCACGACGAACGCTTTCGGCGCTTGGCCGCGGTACTTGTCGGGCACGCCGATCACCACCGCTTCGAGAACCGCGGGGTGTTCGTACAACGCCTCCTCGATCATGCGCGGGTAGACGTTGTAGCCGCCGGCGAGGATCAGGTCCTTGATCCGGTCGACGATAAACAGATAGCCGTCGGCGTCGAGATGGCCGACGTCGCCGGTGCGCAGCGCGCCGTCCGCGAACAGGTCTGCGGTGGCAGCGGGCTTGTGCCAATAGCCTTGCGTGATCTGGGGTCCGCGCGCGCAGATCTCGCCATTCTCGCCGATTGGCAACAGGCGCGTCGGGTCTTCGCGATCGCGGATCTCGATCGTCGTGCCGGGGAACGGCAGCCCCGCGGAGCCTGGCTTGTTGAGGCCATCGATCGGGTTGCACGTGATGATCGGCGAGGCTTCAGACAGGCCATACCCCTCGCAGAGCTTGGCGCCGGTCGTTGCCTCGAACGCGATCCGCACTTCCGCCGGCAGCGGTGCGCCGCCGGAAATGCACGCATGGATCGAAGACAGGTCGATCTTCTGCGTCTCGGCGGCGGTGGTGATCGCGGCGTAGATCGTCGGCACCGCGGGGAAATAGCTCGGCTTGGTCCGGTCGATCGTCTTGAGCAGTTGCTGCAATTCGAAGCGCGGCAGCAGGATCATCTCCGCGCCGGTGCGGATCGAATAGGTCAGCACGGTGGTCAGCGCGAAGACGTGGAACAGCGGCAACGCACCGAGCACGCGGTCCTGATGCGGCTGCTCGCCACCGACGAACACCACCATCGCGTCAGCGTTCGCGACGAGGTTGGCGTGGCTGAGCATCGCTGCCTTGGGCTCGCCGGCGGTGCCGCCGGTATATTGCAGTACCGCGACCTCGTCAGGGGAGACCGAAACCGGGGACGGCGCACCCTTCGCCTTGAGCAGCGCGTCGAACGTGGAATGGCGCGCATCGTTAGGGGCATGACCGATCTCGGCGCGCTTGAAGATGCGGTAGGCGATCGACTTCACCGTCGGCAGCGCGCCGGCGATCGGACAGGTGATGACATGCTTCACGCCCATCTGCCCCGCGACCTTGAGCACGCGTGCGTGGATCTCGGCGATGTCGCAGGTGGCGATGATCGTTGCGCCCGAATCCTCTAACAGGTGCGCGAGCTCGCGCTCGACGTAGAGCGGGTTGACGTTGACGACGACGCCGCCCGCCTTGAGGATCGCGAAGAACAGAATCGGATAATAGGGCGTGTTCGGCAGGCATAGCGCGACGCGCGTGCCCTTCACGACACCCATGTCCTGGAGCCCCCGCGCTGCACGGTCGACCGACTCGCCGAGCTCAGCATAGGTCAGCGTCCGGCCCATGAAGTCGAGCACGTTGCGCGACCCGAACCGCTGCACCGACAGGTCGAGCATGTCGCCCAGCAGCCGCGGCTCGCCCAGCAACGGAACGCCGATCGCCTTGCCCTCGGAAGTGTCCTGCATCTCGCTCTCCATTGCTCAGTGTGCGTAAGCCATATTGTCGGCCGCTTCACCTTGACGTAAAGGTGAGGTATCGCACCTTAAGGGTAACCCGCAAGCGTTAACCGGGTCGACCGCAATATGAGAGGATCATCGTGACCAACGTCGTCATCGCCGGGTACGCCCGTTCGCCGTTCCACCTCGCCGGCAAGGGCGAGCTCGCCCGTGTCCGTCCGGACGATCTCGCCGCGCAGACGATTCGCGGGTTGCTCGACAAGACCGGCGTCGATCCCGCCGAGATCGAGGACATCATCCTCGGCTGCGCGTTCCCCGAGGGCGAGCAGGGCCTCAACGTCGCCAAGCTGATCGCACAGATCGCCGACCTGCCGATCTCGGTCGGCGGCATGACCGTGAACCGGTTCTGCGGCTCGTCGATGAGCGCGATCCACGTCGCCTATGGCCAAATCGCGGTTGGCGCGGGCGAGGCGTTCATCTGCGCGGGCCTCGAATCGATGAGCCGGGTGCCGATGGGCGGCTACAACCCCCTCCCCAACCCCGCGCTCGCGAAGAAGAGCGCCGGCGCGTACATGGGTATGGGCGAAACTGCCGAAAACGTCGCGCGGCAGTACCAGATCACGCGCGCCGAGCAGGACGCATTCGCGGTCAAGAGCCAGGACAAGGCCGCCGCGGCTCGCGCCGATGGCCGCTTGTCCGACGAAATCGTGACGATCCAGACCAAGGCGGGCCCGGTCAGCCAGGACGGCACGATCCGCGCCGGCACGACCACCGAAGCGCTCGCCGGCCTGAAGCCTGCGTTCAGCGCGGATGGCTCGGTGACCGCAGGCACCTCGTCGCCGCTGACTGATGGTGCGTCCGCGGTGCTTATCACCTCGGAGGAGTTCGCGAAGAAGCACGGGCTGACGATCCTCGCGCGGATCAAGTCGATCGGCGTGTCGGGTTGCGCGCCCGAGACGATGGGCCTCGGCCCGATCGGTGCGTCGAAGAAGGCGCTGGAGCGTGCCGGGATCACCGTCGCGGACCTCGACGTGGTCGAGATCAACGAGGCGTTCGCGAGCCAGGCGATCGCCTGCATCCGCGATCTCGGGCTGAAGGACGAGACGATCAACCTCGACGGCGGCGCGATCGCGATCGGCCATCCGCTCGGCGCGACCGGCGCGCGGATCGTCGGCAAGGCGGCCGCGCTGCTGTCGCGCGAGGGCGGCCGCTATGCGCTGGCTACCCAGTGCATCGGCGGCGGTCAGGGCATCGCTACGGTGCTGGAGCGCGCATGATGGTCGACGCTGTGAAAAAGGTCTGCGTCATCGGCGCGGGCGTGATGGGCGCGGGTATTGCGGCGCAGGTCGCCAATGCCGGCATCCCGGTGCTGCTGCTCGACATCGTGCCGCGCGACCTGCCCCAGGGTGACGACCGCGATGCGGTGGCCAAGGGCGCGGTCGCCAAGATGCTCAAGACCGACCCCGCCCCCTTCATGTCGAAGCGCGCGGCCAAGCTGGTCGAGACGGGCAATATCGACGATCATCTCGACCGCGTTGCGGAGTGCGACTGGATCGTCGAGGCGATCGTCGAGCGACTCGACATCAAGCAGGCGCTCTACGCCAAGCTCGAGGCGCTCAAGCGTCCCGGCACCGCGGTGTCGTCGAACACCTCGACGATCCCGCTCGGCAACCTCGTCGAGGGGCGCTCGGACCAATTCAAGGCCGACTTCCTGATCACGCACTTCTTCAACCCGCCGCGCTACATGCGGCTGGTCGAGATCGTCCGCGGCGTGGCAACCGACGTCGCGGTCGCCGAGAAGGTCGAGGATTTCGTCGATCGCTTCATGGGCAAGCGGATCGTCCGCGCGAAGGACACGCCGGGCTTCATCGCGAACCGCATCGGCACCTATTGGCTGGCGATCGCGATCAACGCGGCGATGGACCAAGGGCTGACCGTCGAGGAAGCCGACCAGATCGGTGGCCGTCCGATGGGCGTGCCGAAGACCGGGATCTTCGGGCTGGTCGACCTCGTCGGCGTCGATCTCATGCCGCTGCTGTCGAAGAGCCTCTCCTCCACGCTTCCGGCTGGCGATCCGTATTTCGATACGGTCCGCCCGCTGCCGCTGGTCGACAAGATGATCGCGGAAGGGTTCACCGGCCGCAAGGGCAAGGGCGGCTTCTACCGTTTCGACAAGGCGACACGCACCAAGCTGTCGCTCGACCTCGCGACGGGCGAGTACCGTGCGGAAGCGAAGCCCGCGGACCTGCCCGGCAAGACCGGCAAGGACCTCGCGGCGCTGATCGCGGAGCCGGGCAAGATCGGCACCTATGCGTGGACGATCCTCGGCAACACGTTGTCCTACGCCGCGATGCTCGTCGGCGAGGCGGCGGACGATGTCGTTGGGATCGATGATGCGATGAAGCTCGGTTACAACTGGAAATACGGGCCGTTCGAGCTGATCGACCGGATGGGGCCCGGTGCGCTCGCCGCGCGCCTTGCCAAGGAAGGTCGCGACGTTCCTGCTATCCTGACGACCGCGGGTGATCGTCCGTTCTACCGCGTCGAGAACGGCCAGCGTCAGTATCTCACGGCTGGCGGCGAGTATGCCGACGTGCCGCGCGCGGACGGCGTCGAACTGCTGGAGGACATCAAGCTCCGCTCGCAGCCGATCCTCACGAACCTGTCCGCCTCGCTCTGGGATGTCGGTGACGGCATCGCGGCGCTCGAATTCCACACCAAGATGAACGCGCTCGACGATCAGGTCGTGGCGCTCATCAACGAGGCGATCCCGGTCGTCCGCGAGCGGTTCAAGGCGCTGGTGGTATATAACGAGGCGTCGAACTTCTCGGCGGGCGCCAACCTCGGCGCGGCGATGTTCGCGGTCGGGGCGGGCCTTTGGGACATGGTCGAGGCCAGCGTCTCGGGTGGTCAGCAGGCATACAAGGCGCTCAAATACGCGCCCTTTCCGGTCGTCAGCGCGCCCGCCGGCCTCGCGTTGGGTGGCGGGTGCGAGATACTGCTCCACTCCGACGCGGTGCAGGCGCATGCCGAGACCTATGCAGGCCTCGTCGAGTGCGGCGTCGGGCTCGTCCCCGGCTGGGGCGGCAATGGCGAGATGCTCGACCGCTGGACCAAGTCGCGTACGCTACCGAACGGGCCGATGCCGGTGCTGACGAAGGTGTTCCAGGCGGTCTCCACCGCTCAGGTCGCCAAGTCGGCGGCGGAGGCGAAGGAGATGATGATCCTGCGCAAGGCCGACGGCATCACGATGAACCGCGACCGATTGCTCGCGGATGCGAAGGCCAAGGCGCTGTCGCTGGTCGACGGCTATGTCGCGCCGGAGAAGCCGACCTTCCGCCTGGCGGGCGCGAGCGGCCGGACGGGCCTGAACATGGCGGTCGCGGACTTCCACAAGAAGGGCATGGCGACCGACTACGATCTCGTCGTCGCAGATCGTCTCGCCGAGGTGCTCACCGGCGGCGAGGCCGACCTTGTCGACACCGTGACCGAGGACCAGTTGCTCGACCTTGAGCGCGCGGCGTTCATGGCGAGCGTGAAGGATCCGCGGACGCAGGCGCGAGTCGTGCACATGCTGCAGACTGGCAAACCACTCCGCAACTAAGACTGTTCCCCCGTGAAAGCGGGGGCCCAGGGTCAAGCAGCGTTGCGTTCGTGATCCTGGGCCCCCGCCTGCGCGGGGGCACACCATGCGCATGAACACTTTTTCACCCCCTGGAATCAGTAAGAAGACTTGACTTGTCTTCGTACAATTCTAGTCGGGACCGATAACTGCCGTATACGGCAACAAGGTCGCGATAACGTCGCCGGCTTTACGAGATTTTAGCGACCGTACGCATACGGCGCGCCAAACGACACTAGGAGAGGATAGAAGATGTCCCTGTTGATCGCCACCGCCCTGCTCGCCGGCGCGTCTGCCACGCCCGAGACCGTCATCGGCCGCTGGAAGACCGAGACGCACAACGCCATCGTCGAGATCGCCCGGTGCGGCCCGTCGATCTGCGGCAAGATCCTCACCTCCGACGCGCTGCGCGCCAATCCTTCGATGAAGGACGCGAACAATTCCAACACCGCGCTCCGCAATCGCCCGATCCAGGGCCTGCAGATGCTCAGCGGCTTCAAGTCGGACTCAGACGGTGTCTGGAGCAGTGGCCAAGTCTACAATGCCGAGGACGGCAAGACGTATAGCGGCAAGATCACGCCGCTTGGCGCGAACCAGTTGAAGCTGCGCGGCTGCGTCTTCTTCCCGCTCTGCAAGACCCAGACCTGGACGCGCGTGCGCTGAGGCGCGGCTTCCACCTCCCTATTATCAGTATAGCTTTCAGGACCTTACCCATGATGCTTCGCACCAGAGCTCCGCTTCTCGCGGTATCCGCGCTCGTGTCCGCCTTCGGCTTCGCCAGCACAGCCTACGCCGACGCCTTCTATCTCCAGGCGCAGTCCGCGCGTGGCGCCGGTCGCGCATTCTCGGGCGAAGGTGCCGACACCGGTCCTGACTCGCTGTGGTGGAACCCGGCCGCGATCGCCGGTATCCGCGACGGCAGCGCGACACTGAGTGCAAGCGCGATCCTGCCCAAGGGCGACGTGGTCGACACCGGCACGCTCATCGGCCGCCCGACCTTCTCGCCCACGACCGGCCGGCCAACCGGGTTCAATTACGCGCCGGTCGGCGGCAACGGTACGTCGAGCGATCCGATCAACAAGGGCGTCGTTCCGTCGGGCGCGATCGCATACCCGCTGACCGACCGGATCGCGATCGGCGTCGCGGTGACGTCGCCCTTCAGCTTCACCACCAATTACGAAGCGAACAGCTGGGCACGCTACAGCGCGGACAAGACGCGGCTGCGGACGATCGACATCCAGCCGTCGATCGGCGTTGCAGTGACCGACTGGCTCCGGGTCGGTGGTGCGCTGAACGTCGAATATACCGACGCGACGCTGAACAACGCCCTCCCCAACCTGTCGGCGGCGCTGCCCGACGGCTTCCAAGAGCTGAAGGGTGACGGTTGGGACTTCGGCTGGACCGCCGGCGTTCAGCTTCACAACAACTTCGCCACCGTCGGTGTCAGCTACAAGTCGAGCATCCGCCACAATCTGAAGGGCAGCCTGAACATCACCGGGCTGGTCGGCCCGCTGGCAAGCTCGAACGTCTCGATCGATGGCGCCAAGGCGAGCTTCAACACGCCGGGCCAGGTGATCGTCGCCGGTCGCATCCGCGCCACAAACGCGCTGACGCTCAACGCGCAGGTCGTCGCGTACAACTGGAGCAAGTTCGACACGATCGATCTCGGCGCCCCGCTGAACACCGCGATCCCCGAAAACTACCAGGACAGCTGGAGCCTCGCAGGCGGCTTCGATTACGCCGTCACCCCCAAGGCGACGATCCGCGCGGGTGTCCAGCGCACCAAGACACCGACGCAGGACGGCCTGCGCGATGCCCGCGTACCCGACGCCGACCGCTGGACCTATGCGGCAGGTGGGTCGTACCAGCTGACCTCGCGCATCGCGCTCGACGCCGCAGCGCAGTATGTCGATTTCGAGAACACCACGATCGACCGCAGGACGGCTGCCTATGTCGGCACCGCCGCACAGACGAACATCCTGACCTCGGGCGCACTGCGCGATGCGTCGGCCGTCGTGCTGTCGCTCGGTGGCCGGCTGAGCTTCTAAGGGTTCTGCTGTCACGATCCTCCCCCTCGCGGGGGAGGATTTTTATACCTCGACCAATCTCAAACCGTCGGCGTAGACGCCCTGCTTGGCCGCGTACGACGCGGCGGACATCTTCAGTCCCGCAATAGTTTCCGGGGAGAGTTCGCGCACCGCCTTGGCCGGCGCGCCGACGATCAGGCTCCCGGCCGGAAACACCTTCCCTTCGGTCACCAGCGCGTTGGCGCCGATCAGGCAATCGTCGCCGATCACCGCGTTGTTGAGGATCGTCGCGCCCATCCCGACCAGCACATTGTCGCCGATCGTGCAGCCGTGGAGGATCGCGTGATGGCCGATCGTGCAGCCTTTGCCGATGCTAAGCGGCGCGTCCGGATCGGAGTGCAGCATTGCGCCCTCCTGGATGTTGGTCCGCGCACCGACGAGTATCGGCGTATTGTCCGCACGGATCACGGCCCCGAACCAGACGCTAGCCCCCTCCCCCAGCCGTGCGTCGCCGATCACGTCGGCGGAAGGCGCGATCCAGACGTCGTCGGCCAGCGTCGGTCGTTTACCCTCGATCTCGTAGAGCGGCATCAGGCAGCGTCCCTTTCTTTCACCCGCGCGCGGAACGCGTGGAGCAGCGGCTCGGTATAACCGCTCGGCTGCGTCAGGCCATCGAACACGAGTGCGCGGGCGGCCTGGAACGCTAGGCTCTCGTCCTCCTGCCCCGCCATCGGCCGATACAACGGATCGCCCGCATTCTGCGCATCGACCTTCGCCGCCATCCGCCGCAGCGCCGCATCCGCCTCGTCGGGGGTGGCGATACCGTGGAGCAGCCAGTTCGCCATGTGCTGCGAACTGATCCGCAGCGTCGCGCGGTCCTCCATCAGGCCAATGTCGTGGATGTCGGGCACCTTCGAACAGCCGACCCCCTGGTCGACCCAGCGCACGACATAGCCGAGGATACCCTGCGCGTTGTTCTCCAGTTCCTCACGAACTTCGTCGGGCTGCCAGTTATGTCCGGTCGCGACGGGGATCGTCAGCAGCGCGTCGAGCGAGGCGATCGGCTCGGCCTTGCGCTCCGCCTGCCGCGCGAACACATCGACGCGGTGGTAGTGCGTCGCGTGCAGCGTCGCGGCGGTGGGCGACGGCACCCAGGCGGTGTTCGCGCCGGTCATCGGATGCGCGATCTTCTGCTCGAGCATGTCGGCCATCCGGTCCGGCGCGGCCCACATGCCCTTGCCGATCTGCGCCTTGCCGCTGAGCCCGCAGGCGAGCCCGATCTGGACGTTGCGATCCTCATACGCCTTGATCCACGACGAGGCCTTCATGTCGCCCTTGCGGATCATCGGCCCCGCCCGCATCGAGGTGTGCATCTCGTCGCCGGTGCGATCGAGGAAGCCGGTGTTGATGAACACCACGCGGTCCTTCACCGCGGCGATACACGCGGCGAGGTTTGCCGAGGTGCGGCGTTCCTCGTCCATCACGCCGACCTTGATCGTGTGGCGCGCGAGGCCGAGTAGATCCTCGATCGCGTCGAACAGCCGGTTGGTGAAGGCGGCCTCGCCGGGGCCGTGCATCTTTGGCTTGACGATATAGATCGAGCCCGCGCGGCTGTTGCGGATCGGGCCGGTGGTCTTCAGGTCGTGTAAGCCGATTAGCGACGTGACGATACCGTCGAGGATACCCTCCGGCGCTTGCTTCCCGTCGGCGAGAAGGATTCCAGGCGTGGTCATCAGGTGACCGACGTTACGCACGAACATCAGGCTGCGGCCGGGGAGCGTGAACGCGCTGCCGTCTTGCGCGGTGTACTGCCGGTCCGGTTCGAGCGCGCGCGTGACCGTGCGGCCGCCCTTGGCGAAGCTGGCGGTCAGGTCGCCCTTCATCAGCCCCAGCCAGTTGGCGTAGGCGGCGACCTTGTCTTCGGCATCGACCGCCGCGATCGAATCCTCCAGATCGGCGATCGTGCTGAGCGCGGATTCGAGCACGACGTCGGCGAGGTTCGCAGGGTCGTCGCGACCGATCGGATGCTCAGAGTCGATCACGAGTTCGATGTGCAGGCCGTTGTGATGCAACAGGATATTATCACCTGCATGCCCGACGAGCTGGCTCGGCTCGGCGAGCTCAGGTGTGCCACCCGCCCAGTCGGTCCACGATCCGTTCGCCAACGGCACCGCATCGTCGAGGAACGCCTTCGCCCACGCGATCACCTGCGCACCTCGGGCGGCATCATATCCCTTGCCCGACGCCGCGTCGGGGATCGCATCGGTGCCGTAGAGCGCATCGTACAGACTTCCCCAACGCGCGTTCGCGGCGTTCAGCAGGAAGCGGGCGTTGAGGATCGGCACCACCAATTGCGCGCCGGCGAGCGAGGCAACCTCCGCATCGACGTTGGTCGGGGCAACCGCGAACGGCGCAGGCTCGTCGACCAGATAGCCGATCTCGCGCAGGAACGCCTGATAGTCCGGCTGGTTGATCCGCTTGCCGGCCCGGGCTTCGTGCCAGGCATCGATCTTGGACTGGAGGTCATCGCGGACCGCAAGCAGCGTCGCGTTCTCCGGCGCGAACTTGGCGTAGATGTCCGAGACGCCCTGCCAGAACGCGGCCGCGTGTAGGCCCGTGCCTGGCAGCGCCTGCGTATCCATGAAGTCCACCAGCGATGCGGCGATCTTCAGACCTGCCTTTTCGATCATCTCGGCCATGCTGCTCTCCTATGCTCCGGTAGCACGATAGACGCCCGCCACCTTCGCCACTAGACATCATAAACCGAAAGCTGTTGATCGCCTGGAGAACGAATGGATCCCGACATCGTCCTTTTCGCCGAAGTCGTGCGCACCGCCAGCCTGAGTGCGGCGGGGCGTTCGATGGGTATCTCGCCGGCGATGGTCTCGAAGCGGATCGCGCGGCTTGAGGCGCGGCTGGGCGTGCGGTTGCTCAACAGGACGACGCGCCGCCTCGACCTCACCGCACGCGGTGCCGCCTATCATCGCGACATGGTGGAGATTCTCGCCGCGATCCGCGACGCCGAGGCGCGCGTGTCGGACCGCACGGATACGCCGGGCGGACCATTGCGGGTCAGCGCCCCCACGTCGTTCGGTCGCCTCCACATCGCGCCGCACCTCAAGCCGTTTCTCGACGCGTATCCGGCGATCGAACTCAACCTCGATCTGTCGGACGGCTTCTCGGATGTGATCGGCGACCGGCTCGACCTCGCGATCCGGATCACCCCAGCCGTGCCGCCAAGCCTGACCGGCCATCGCCTCGCCGACAGCCGTCGCGTCCTCTGCGCTGCGCCGAGTTACAGTGCCTCGCGCGATGCGGCCGACCTTACCGAACACCGCCTGCTCGCAGCGAAGGACCAGATGCCGTGGCGCTTGGCCGGACCCGATGGCGACGTCACGATCGATCGCCCGAGCTACGTCGCGACCAATTCCAGTGAGGTGGTGCGCGAACTCACGCTGGCCGGCGTCGGCATCGCGCTGCGCTCGCTATGGGATGTCAGCGCGGACTTGGCGGGCGGTCGCCTCGTGCGTGTCCTCCCGGAACTGGCTGGGTCGGCTGACGTCGGAATTTATGCGGTGCATGCACGGGGTCCCGTATCGGCGGGCACCACCGCACTACTCGATTACCTGCGTGGTCTCTGGTCGCCAAAGCCGCCGTGGGAGTCCTGAACGAGGTCGATCGTCACCGCATCGATCCGCCGCAGCATCGCGACGAACTGCTCGACTTCCGCCCCCGAGAAGCCCGCGAAGATGCGCTGCTCCAGATCGAGCGCCTTCGGTGCGACCGACGCATAGAGCGTGTGGCCGTCGTCGGTCAGCCTCAGCAGGTGCGAGCGACGATCCTCCGGGTTCGCATGCCGCTGCATCAGCCCACGTTCGACCAGGGCGATCGCCGCCCGGCTGACGGTGACCTTGTCCATGCGGGTCTGCTGGCCGACCTGCTGCTGCGTGATACCGTCCGCCTCGGCGACCACCGCCACCAGTCGCCACTCCGGGATCGTCAGCCCGAACAGCGCCTCATACGTGTCCGCCACCGCCTCGCTCACGAGGTTCGAAGTGATCGAGAGGCGATACGGGATGAAATCGTCCAGGACGAGTGCGCGGGTGGCATCGGAGTTGGGCATATCAAAATCGTAACGATTGACACCAGTTGTTCAACCCGCCAGATTGGTAACAACGGATACCAACTGTCAGGATGTGATCATGGACCATATGGACGTAAACCCGATGGGTCTCGACGGGTTCGAGTTCGCCGAGTTCACCTCGCCCGATCCCGATCGGATGGCCGCGCAGTTCGAGCAGTTCGGCTTCGTCGCCGCCTCGACCCACCCGACCAAGGCCGTCACCCGCTACAAGCAGGGCCGCATCAACCTGCTCCTTAACCGTGAGGACGGTGGTCATGCGGCGGCGTTCCGCGCGGATCACGGCCCGTCGGCGAGCGGCATGGCGTTCCGCGTCCATGATGCCAAGGAAGCGTTCGACGCGGCGCTCGCACGCGGCGCGAAGGCGGCCGATGCCAGCACGGGCGCGCTCGGCGAGGGCGGCTATGTGCTCGAGGGGATCGGCGGTTCGCTGCTGTATCTTGTCGACAAGCACGGCGTTGCCGGCAGCCTGTACGGCGACTGGAATGCGGTTCCGGGCGCGGCCGAAGCGGAGGCCGAGAACAATGTCGGGCTCGACCTGCTCGACCACCTTACGCACAACGTGAAGCGTGGCCAGATGCGGACCTGGGCCGAGTTCTACGGCCAGATCTTCGGCTTCGAGGAGCAGAAGTATTTCGACATCAAGGGCAAGGCGACCGGCCTGTTCAGCCAGGCGATGATCGCCCCCGACCGCGCGATCCGCATCCCGCTCAACGAGAGCCAGGACGACAAGAGCCAGATCGAGGAATTCATCAAGGATTACAACGGCGAAGGTATCCAGCATCTCGCGCTGACCACCGACGATATCTTCGAGACGGTCGAGAAGCTGCGCGCGCGCGGCGTCAAGCTGCAGGACACGATCGAGACCTATTACGAGCTGGTCGACAAGCGCGTGCCGAACCACGGCCATGACCTCGAACGCCTGCGCCGCAACCGCATCCTGATCGACGGCAATGTCGGCGAGGAGGGGCTGTTGCTCCAGATCTTCACCGAGAACATGTTCGGGCCGATCTTCTTCGAGATCATCCAGCGCAAGGGGAATGAAGGCTTCGGCAACGGCAATTTCCAGGCGTTGTACGAGAGCATCGAGCTCGATCAGATCCGCCGCGGGGTGATCACGGTCGACGCGTAAGTTCTAAGCCCCCTCCCTCGGGGAGAGGGAAAGGCGCCCCAGCGCCGAGGGTGAGGGCGCGCGCGACGCCAGCACGTGCCCTCACCCTTCCGCCGCGCAAGTGCGCGTCTCCCTCCCTCTCCCCCGAGGGAGAGGGGCAGAAAGAGTTTGAACGGCCGGCGGTTCGGGCGTTGATCGGAACAGGTGACGGAGAGGAAGCCATGACAATCCACCAGCCGACCAATGCCGCAGGCGAGACCGCCGGCCAGATCGAAGACACGGCGTATCAGCCCGGCTTCGGCAACCACGTATCGACCGAGGCGATCCCCGGCGCGCTGCCGATCGGCCGCAATTCGCCGCAGCGCCCCGCGTTTGGGCTCTATACCGAGCAGCTGTCCGGTACCGCATTTACTGCGCCGCGCCACGAGAACCGCCGCAGTTGGCTCTACCGGATGCGCCCGACTGCCGAGCATCCTCCGTTCGAGCGCTACAAGCGTGCAGAACGGTTTGCGCCCGGCACCACCGACGCGCCGCTCGCGCCTAATCGCCTGCGCTGGGACCCGATCACCGCCCCCGCTCCGAATACCGACCTGATCGACGGCATGACGACGATGCTCGCCAACCGCGATCCCGCCGATCTCGAAGGCGTCGCGCTCCACGTCTACGCGGCCAACACCGACATGGCTGACCGCGTGTTCATGGATGCGGACGGCGAACTGCTGTTCGTGCCGCAGGCCGGACGGCTCCGGTTACTGACCGAACTCGGCCGGATCGACATCGCGCCCGGTCAGATCGCGCTGATCCCCCGCGGCGTCCGCTTCCGCGCCGAACTCCCCGATGGCGAGGCACGCGGCTATGTCGCGGAGAACCACGGCGCGTTGTTCCGGCTGCCTGATCTCGGCCCGATCGGTGCAAACGGCCTCGCCAACCCGCGCGATTTCGAGACGCCGGTCGCGTGGTTCGAGGACCGCGACGAACCGGTCGAGGTCGTTCAGAAGTTCATGGGGTCGCTGTGGACGACTACGCTCGATCACTCGCCGCTCGACGTCGTCGCGTGGCACGGCAACCTCGCGCCGTGGCGCTACGACCTGTCGCGGTTCAACACGATCAACACGGTCAGCTTCGACCATCCCGATCCGTCGATCTTCACGCTGCTGACTTCGCCGAGCGACGTGCCCGGCCGCGCGAACGCCGATTTCGTGATCTTCCCGCCACGCTGGATGGTCGCCGAGGGCACGTTCCGCCCGCCCTGGTTCCACCGCAACGTCATGTCGGAGGCGATGGGGCTGATCACCGGCGCATACGATGCGAAATCCGAAGGGTTCGCGCCAGGTGGGATTTCGCTGCACAACCTTATGTCCGGCCACGGGCCGGATTTGGCGAGCTGGCAGGGTGCGAGCGCGGCCGACCTGAAGCCGCACAAGATAGACGGGACGATGGCGTTCATGCTGGAGAGCTGCTGGCCGTACAAGCCGACCGCCTATGCACTCGAGCATTCGCAGCTCGATTACGACGCGGTCTGGTCGGATTTCCCCAAGGCGATCCTGCCGAAGTGAACCTTACTCTGCACGGCTACTGGCGCTCGACCGCCGCCTACCGCGTCCGCATCGCGCTGGGCGTGAAGGGCGTCGCTTACGAACAGGTCACGCACGACCTTCGCAAAAATGCGCAACGCGAGGCCGGCTACCGCGCGCTCAACCCGCAGGGGCTCGTGCCGGCACTGGAGGCAGATAATGCGGTCCTGACGCAGAGCCCGGCGATCCTCGAATGGATCGACGAGACCTATCCAGATCCGCCGCTCCTTCCCGTCGACGCGAACGACCGGGCGATCGTCCGCGCGATGGCCGCGACGATCGCGTGCGATATCCATCCGGTGAACAATCTCCGCATCCTGAACGCCTTGCGCGCCGAGTTCGGGGCGGACAAGGCGACGGTAAACCGCTGGATCGCGCGGTGGATCGGCGACGGTTTCGCCGCGCTCGAGACGCAGATCGCGCGCTATGGTGACGGCTTCGCATTCGGTGCGACACCGACGATCGCCGATTGTCACCTCGTCCCGCAGGTCTATTCGGCCGAGCGGTTTGCGGTCGATCTATCGCCTTACCCCCGCCTCAAGGCCGCAGCCGACAAAGCCCGCGTCCTATCCGCTTTTGCCGTTGCTCACCCCGACCGGCAGCCGGACGCGGATTGCGCATGAGCGACGGCGAACGGCTGATCGCTACCCCCGTCGGGATCAAGCTCGTGCCGCTCGACGCCATCGCAGACGGCAATGCGCGGAACTTCGTGCTCCAGATGCGGGCAGGCCGCTTCCACGGGTTCGTCGTGCGCAAGGACGACGCGGTGTTCGGCTATGTCGATCGCTGCCCGCACATGGGCCTGCCGCTCGCGCAGGTGCTCGACGATTATCTCACGCCGCGCGGTGACCTGATCGCGTGCAGCTGGCACTCCGCTCTGTTCGAGATCGACAGCGGCGCATGCGTCGGCGGACCATGCGGGGGAACGCGGCTGACGCCTTGGCCCGTCGCGGTTGTCGACGGGATGATCGTCACCGCAGGCTGACGCGGCGGGCGACTTGCGCTAAGGAGCGGCCCCTCACCCCAGCATGATAGACCGATGACTGAAACCCTCCCCATCCGCGTCGTGGCGCTGTACCGCTTCACGCCGTTCGCCGACATCGCCGCGATCCAGCCACCCCTCGCGCTCGCCTGCTGTTCAAACGGGGTGAAGGGGACGCTGCTGCTCGCCGCGGAGGGGATCAACGGGACGATCGCCGGGTCCGAAGAGGCCATCGATGCGGTGCTCGCGCATATCCGCGCGCTGCCGGGATGTGCCGACCTCGACGTCAAGGAATCGCGCGCGGAGACGATGCCGTTTCACCGGATGAAGGTTCGGCTGAAGCGCGAGATCGTGACGATGGGCGAGCCTGCGATCGATCCGCTGGAGGGCGTCGGCCATTATGTCGAGCCGGCGGACTGGAATGCGCTGATAGCCGAGCCGGGGACGATCGTGATCGATACGCGCAACGATTACGAGGTCGCGGTCGGGACGTTTGCCGGCGCAGTCGATCCGCAGACGCGGACGTTTCGCGACTTTCCGGCGTGGTTTCGCGAGCATCGTGACGAACTGGTCGGGGACGGCCCGCCGCCGAAGATCGCTATGTTCTGCACCGGGGGGATACGGTGCGAGAAGTCGACCGCGTTCCTAAAGGCCGAGGGGCTGGACGAAGTGTATCATCTCAAGGGCGGTATCCTGAAATATCTGGAGACCGTGCCCGCGGCGGAGAGCCTGTGGGAGGGGGAGTGTTTCGTGTTCGATCAGCGGGTTGCGGTTGGACATGGGCTCACGTTGGGAAGTCATGTGCTGTGCCATGCGTGCCGGATGCCGGTGAGTGTCGAGGACAGTGCATCGCCGCTTTATGTCGAGGGGGTGAGTTGCCCGGCGTGTCATGACGCGCGGGACGAGGTGCAACGGGCTGGGTATGCGGAGCGCGAGCGGCAGGTGCGGTTGGCTGAGGCTCGGGGCGAGGCGCATGTAGGGGCGGTGTTGGGCAAGCCCCAAGACGCGGATTGATCCGCACCGCCTTGACCGGTTTCACCACCCCGGCGAAGGCCGGGGTCCAATTGGGGAACGGCGCTAACGAAGCGCAGTTTGCCGTTACTACAAACTTTCCAATTGGACCCCGGCCTTCGCCGGGGTGGTGGCGTAGAGGGCTAACCGGTTGTTGCTAAACGTGTGGCCAACGCCGCGTTACCCTGCGAAACCGCTAGCGAATGCACGCTGTTCCCTGCCGCATCGACGATCGCCAGGTCCGCGCCGTGCTCCAGCAACAGGTCGATGATCGCCGTCCTGTTCACCAACGCCGCCATCATCAACGAAGTCTGTCCGACGCCATTGCGCCGGTTCACGTCGGCGCCCGCGTCGAGCAGGATCTGCGCAATCTCGGTATAGCCCTTGAAGCAGACGCCCATCAGCGCGGTACTGCCGCGCGCGTCCGCCGCGCCATCGACCTGCGCGCCTGCTGCGAGCAAAGCCGCGGTGGCTTCGGCTTGGCCGTTATAGCTGGCGATCACCAGCGGCGTGTAGCCCTTCGCGTCGGTCACCTCGATATCGACGCCCGCCTGCAACAACGCCGGGATCATCTCGGCCCGCCCCGTACGCGCGGCGTCGAACATCAGTTCGACCAGCCGTTCCATCGGCGGCAGCGGCGGCAAATCTCGCGCGTCAGTCATCATTCGCCTCGATGATATGCGGCACGAACCGCGCGAGATTGCGCGTTACGACCGTGTCATCCTCCCGAACGCCGATCCCCGCGGCTTCGTTGCCGACCATCCACGCGCCGATCACCGGATGGCGGCCGTCGAACACGGGTGGAGGCGCACAGGCCTGACGGATCGCGCCCTCCGCGCCGTACCCTTGGTCGAGCACCGCGTGGCCGTCTTCGCCGATCACCTCCACGTTCGCGCCTTCACGCGAGAACAGCGGTTTGCGCACATATTTCGGCCCAAGAATCTTCGCGGCGGGATCGTCGTCGAAGAACGCGGGGAGCAGGTTCGGATGCTCGGGATGCCGCTCCCACAACAGGGGCAGGATGCCCTTGTTCGACAGGATCGACTTCCACGCGGGCTCGATCCAGCGCACGTCGGCGCGCGACAGGTTGGGCGCGTACGGCTCGCGGAGCATGAACTCCCACGGATACAGCTTGAACGCCGCCTGCACCTCGAAGCCATCGGTATCGATGAAACGGCCGTCAGCGGCGAGGCCGATATCCTTCATCTCGACGAACTTAGGCTCGATCCCAACCTGCGACGCCAGATCCTCGAAGAACCGCACCGTCTGACGATCCTCGACCGCACTCGCGTCCGCCGCGAAATGGACGAAGCCGCCGCTCGGAAACAGCGCACGGAACCGCTCGCGCAGCTTGTCGAACAGGCTGTTGAACTGGTCCGTCCCTGCCGGCAGCTTGCCGCTTGCAAGCAGATCCTCAAGCCACATCCATTGGAACGTCGCACATTCGAACACAGAGGTCGGCGTGTCGGCATTATACTCGTAGAGCTTGGCCGGCCCGGTCCCGTCATAGGCAAAGTCGAACCGTCCGTAGAGCGATGGCTGGCGCGTCCGCCACGTCTCTGCGACGTAGTTCCACTGCTCGCGCGGGATCGCGAGGCGTTCCATCAACTGCTGGTCGCGGACCACCTCGTCGACCAGATCGAGGCACATCGCGTGCAGCTGTTCCGCGGCGGGTTCGAGGTCGTCCTCGATCTCCGCCAGCGTGAAGCTGTACGCCGCGCCCTCGTCCCAATACGGTTCGCCATCCGTGTCGTGATAGACGAACCCGATCGCGTCGGCCCGTTCGCGCCAGTCGCCGCGCGGGTCGACCGCGATCCGGCGCATCAGGAGTCCGACGTCTTGGAGTCGTCGCGCTGCTCGATCTGCAACGTCTGGCCGAGTTCCGGGGTCTTGGGGGCCGTCAGGCGCGCGAGCACGTCGTCCGCCGAAGACTGGCCGGGGCCGATGCCTGCCAGCCGCAGCTTCTCGTCGAGATCGGCGCCGGTGCGACGATCCTCGAGTTCACCCGCAGCCTTGATGCGCTCGCCGCGGATCGCCTGCCGCTCGCGAATACGTGCGAGGCTGTCCGCAGCCGAGCCGAGCTTGTTGCCTGCGCCCATGCTGCCCGACGCGACCGAGGCCTGCGCCTTCTGCACCGACTCGTTGACCTTGACGACCTCGACCTCGCGGCGGAGCTGTTCGATTTTCCGATCAGTCTGCGCGACGGCGGTGTGGATCTGTTCCTCGGCGGCGCGCATGTCCTCGACCTGGGGGGACTTCAGCGCGATGTCCTGCTCGAGGTCCGCGATCCGCTGCGCGACTTGGCGCGCGAGGTCCATGTTGCCCTTTTCGACCGCGATGCGTGCGGAGGCCTCGTACTTGGTTGCCTGAGCACGGAAGCTCTCGACCTCGGTTTCGAGGATGCGGCGACGTGCTACCAGCCCGGCGAGATCGTCGCGTGCCTTGCCTTGCGCCTTGTCAGCATCGCGAATTTCCTGGTCGAGGATACGCAGCGCGTTCGCGTCGACGACCGCCGCACCCGCTTCGTGCGCACCGGCGCGACCGAGGGTGAAAAGCTTGCTCCAGATGGCCATGCCAGTCTCTCCGTTTGTATCAGTTCAGGCGGCGGGAATCTGCGCGTGGCGCAGGTCGGTAGCCGCATCGATCGCATTCTCGGCAAGCGTGCGCAGTTCGATGATCACGGTATCGAGCGGGCTCGACGTCGCAAGTTCGCCGAACAGCTCGTAATAGTCGCGGCCATCGACGGTGCCGATCCCGAAGTTCGACAGCGGCACCAGCTTCTGCGACTTCAGCAGGAAGGTGTTGAACGCCAGCTGGTCCTCCTGCTCGTCGCACGGCCACAGCAAGGTCGAGCACGCGATCTGCGCCTCGCTGACGTTGACGAACAGTTCGAGGTCGCCGTGGTGGTGCATCGTCACCAGCAGCACCGGGTCCGCGCCTTCCAGGATCCGCGCGGAAAACTCGCCGGCTTTCGCAGGCTCGGACGTGTCGAGCGCGGCTTTCAGGCTGCGGACGGTCCAGATGTCGGTCAATGCAAGAACTCCCCTGCTTGTCGCTCGCGCAGACACATAGGCGCAGGCGGAGGGCACGCCAATGGCGCTTTGCGACGGCTCGCGCTTTGGCCTAAGAGGCATGCCAACCACAGAGACGCGAGGATTGCATGTTCGATCGCCTGTTCGGCCGCAAGCCAGCGCTTGACGGCAACGCCCTGCCCGTCGTCCGCAACGTCACGCTGGGGCGGACGGTGACGGTCGATCCGCTGGCGTGGCGCCGGTTCGGCTCGGAACTCCTGTTCCCGTTCGACCGCGATACGCTGGTGATTGTCGCGCAGGGTCTGATCGACCTCAACGAAGGCGGCTTCGTCCACCGGTTCTACACCGACGACGACATCATGTTCCAGGCGGTGTCGAACGATCGCGACGGGCAGGACGTGACGGACGTCACGTTGTTCGCACCGTGGGACAGCAGCTATCCGTCGTCCGCCGCCGAGCGCCCGGCGTGGAAAAGCCGGCTCAGGGCACGCACCTTCACCGCCGAAGGGCTGCCCGAATACAGCCGCGCATGGTTCGGCCCCGAAGCGAGCGAGCAAGAGCCGGTGACGTTCTGGGAGGAACTGCACGACGACCGCGACGGGATCGTCGACCGCCGGATCTTCCAGACCTGCATGCTGTTCAGCCGCGACCTGCCAGGCGACGACGGGCGCGAACTGCTGCTCGCGATCGACATGGAGACCGAAGCCGGCGACGTCTCGTTCGAGATCATGCTGGGCGTGGCACTGGAACTCGGCGAGTTCAGGGCCTAGCGTCGCGCGCAGACGGCTCCGGGGGAAATGCCATGATCGATCAATACAGCTTCGGCGCCAGCGCGCTCGCCTTCCTGATCGCGTTCGTCGCGGCGGGGGCGTTCACGATTCTGTTCAAGATCGTTTATCAGGTCGCGACGCCGTATCACGAGAAGTCGCTGATCCGCGAAGGTAACACCGCCGCGGCGATCACGCTGGGTGCAGCGCTGCTCGGCTATGTCCTGCCGCTCGCGTCGGCGCTGACGCATACCGTCAGCCTCATCGAGTTCGCGGTGTGGGCGTTGCTCGCGGGCGTGATCCAGATCGTCACGTTCCTGGTGGTCCAGCATTTCGTGATGCGCGACTTCAACGACCGGATCGTCCGCGGTGAAATCGCGGCGGCGACCTACATGGGCAGCATCTCGCTGTGCGTCGGCATCCTCAACGCCGCCTGCATGACGAACTGAGAGGCATAGCGATGAAGCGTTCCAGATCGATCGTCCTCACCAGCCTGATCGCAGGCTCGGGCATTTCGCTGACCGCGTGCGACGGCGATGTCGGCGGCAAGCCCGTCGAGGCGCAGAGCTATGCGTCGGTACAAGAGTGCCGCGCGGCGGGTGCGTTGTCGGCGGTACAGTGCGACACCGCGTTCGAGCAGGCGAAGGCCGATGCCGCGAAGACCGCACCGCGGTTTCAGGACCGGCAGACTTGCGAAGAGCAATACGGCGCCGCGCAGTGCGAGCCGCGCAACAACGGCAGCGACGGCAGCTTCTTCACGCCGCTGCTGACGGGCTTCCTCGTCGGGCAGGCACTCAACGGTGGCTTTGGCAACCGCGGCGCGCCGATGTACCGCGACCGCGACGGCAATTATTACGGTGGCGCCGGTGGGCGGATCAACCGGGACTATGTGACGGGCCGTACCCGCGTCGGCTCCGACGCCTTCACGCCGACCACCGCCAGAGCCCCTGCCCGCGTCCAGTCGCGCAGTTCGGTGATCTCGCGCGGTGGCTTCGGCGGTGGCTTTGGTGGTCGCAGCTTCGGGGGGTAACGCGGCCGCTACCCCCTTGCGTCGTGTTTAGCGGCGGGCCGGCATCAGCGGCCCGCCGATTTCGGTCGCCGCGATGAACGCCGGGCGGGCGCGCAGGCGATCCAGATACGCCGCGACGTCGGGGTGCTCCTTGAGCAATCCGGCGCTCTCGGCGATCGCGAGGATGTAGCACATCTGGATATCGGCCAGCATGAGTTGTTCGCCCATCAGATACGGGCCATCGCCGACGCCCGCGCCGATATAGTCGAGCGTCTTGGTCACTTCGGGGCCGGTGAACTTGCTGAGGGCGTCGGGCAGGCCGCCCATCCGCTTGCCGAGCGACGTCATCATGATCGGCAACGATGCCGAGCTTTCCACATATTGCAGCCATTCGTCGTGCACGGCCGCCGCATCGTTGTCGATCGGCGGCGAGAAGCGGCGGTCGCCGTAACGCTCGTCGATATACGACAGGATCGGCGCGCTTTCGGCGAGCGTCAGCGCATCGTCGACCAGCACCGGCGCCTTGCCGAGTGGATGAATCACCTTCAGTTCGGGCGGCGCGCGGAAATTCTCGTCACGCTCGTATTTGACGAGGTCGTATTCGATGCCGAGCTCTTCGAGCAGCCAGAGTACGCGGATCGAGCGCGAGTAGTTCAGGTGGTGGAGGGTTAACATAAACGTCCTTCGACTAGGAATGTGCTGCACCGCGGAACGGCTGGGCGGCATCGAAGGTTTCGTTGACCGCGGCCCCGGAATTCTCCGGCAACGGAGAGACTTATGAGCAAGCTGACCTGCGACGTGGCAATCATCGGTGCCGGAACCGCCGGCCTCGCCGCCGAGCGCAGCGCCCGACGCAACGGCGCAAAGACGCTGCTCATCGACGAAGGCTTTGGCGGCACGACCTGCGCGAGCGTGGGATGTATGCCCTCCAAGCTGTTGATTGCGGCCGGTAACGCGATGCACGCGGTCGAGCACGCGTCGGTTTTCGGTGTCGATGCGTCGGGCAAGGTCGATGGTGTCGCGGTGATGGCGCGGGTCCGTGAGGAGCGCGATGCGTTCGTCGCGGGTGTCGAAAAATCGATCGATAAGCTTCCCGAGGAGGTGAAGATCGAAGCGCGCGCAAAATTTGCGGGTGCGACGATCCTATCGTTGAGTGACGGCCGCGAGGTACACGCGAAGTCGGTGGTGATCGCCACCGGGTCGAGCCCCGCGATCCCCGAGATGTTCGACGCGGTGCGGGACCGCGTGCTGACCAACGAGAGCATCTTCGACCTGAAGGACCTTCCGAAATCACTCGGCGTAATAGGTGCGGGCGCGCTGGGGCTGGAATTGGCGCAGGCAATGGCGCGGCTTGGCGTCGACACGATGGTGTTCGACACGGGCGAGACGATCGGCGGACTGAAGGACCGCCACGTCGCCGAGGCGTATCACGCGATCCTGTCGCGCGAGATGCCGATCCTGCTCGGTGTCGAACTGACGGTCGAGCCTGACCGTGATGGCGTCAAGCTGGCTTGGAGTGGTTCTGCATCGGGCAAGCAGCGCTTCGACTATCTGCTTGTTGCGACCGGGCGTCCGCCACGTATCAAGGACATCGGCCTGGAGACGACCGGGCTCGCGCTCGATGAGCATGGCATGCCGGACTTTGACCTCGAGACGATGCAGTGCGGCACGGCACCGATCTTCATTGCGGGCGACGCCGACCATGACCGCGCGGTGCTGCACGAGGCATCGGCAGAGGGCATGATCGCGGGGCGGAACGCGGCGAGCTACCCCGAGGTGACGCCGGGCAAGCGTACCGTGCCGTTCGCGATCACCTTCACGCATCCCAACGTCGCGGTCATCGGCAAGATCGCCAAGGACGACGATGCCGACACTGTCATCGGTACCGCGTCGTATGACGATCAGGGCCGGGCGAAGGTCGAGGCATGCAATGCCGGGTTGGTCCGCTTCTACGCCGATCGCCGCGACGGTCGCCTGACCGGTGCGACTATGGCGGGGCCGGCCGTCGAGCATAGCGCGCATCTGATCGCGTGGGCGATCCAGAGCGGCTGGACCGCGACCGAGGTGCTCGACCTGCCGATTTACCATCCGACCTTCGAGGAAGGGATGAAGGGTGCGCTTCGTTCGATATGTAGCGAGGTGCATTCGCCGACCCCGCCGGATCGGGATGACGGGTTCACGCCGGGGACGTAATACTCGATCCTTCCCCGCAGGGGGAGGTGGCGCCGAAGGTGACGGAGGGGAGACACGGAGCAGAGGTTTTCCCTTACCTCCCCCTCCGTCTGGCAAGCGCCAGCCACCTCCCCCTGGCGGGGGAGGATCAGAAGGTGAGCGCTACTCTTCCAGATCCAGATACGCGACGACGTCGTTCTCCGTGGCCAGATACAGTCCCGCTTGCACATCCTCTTCCTGCTGCGCTGCGATCGCCAGCGCCTTCCCAAGCGGACCATAGAACAGTGTCGTTGCCGCCCCGCCCTCGCCGCTGTCGTCGAGGTGATACAGTCGCACCGACGCGCTGGAAGAAATTGTCCGCATTTCAACACCCTATCACAGATTTTTATGACGTAAAATTCACGGAACCAATTGTGAAGCAGCGCAACTTTGCCCGCTCTCGCCCGTTACGCTAGCAGATACAGGGATTTGATATGCATCAGGATGAAGGTTTTCCGGTGTCGCGCCGTGGCGTGATCGCCGGCGGTGTCGCGTCGGCTACGTTGGTCGCAGCTCCCGCTGCTGCTCAGGCTCAAACTCAGGGCACTGCTCAGTCGGCCCCGCCGACCATGCCCGTGACGCTCAAGGTGAATGGTCGCACGACCAAGATCAACGTGGATACGCGCACCACGCTGCTGGACGCGTTGCGTGAGAATCTGAAGCTCACCGGCACCAAGAAGGGTTGCGACCATGGCCAGTGCGGCGCGTGCACGGTCATCGTCGAGGGTCGCCGCATCAACAGCTGCCTGACGCTTGCGGTCATGCATGAAGGCGAAGAGATCACGACGATCGAAGGCCTCGGCACGCCCGAGAAGCTGCACGCGATGCAGGCCGCGTTCGTCAAGCATGACGGCTACCAGTGCGGCTATTGCACGCCCGGGCAGATCTGTTCGGCGGTCGCGACGCTCGGCGAGATCAAGGCGGGCATCCCCAGCCACGTTACCGGCGACATCTCGGCCCAGCCAGCCGTCACCACTGACGAGTTGCGCGAGCGGATGAGCGGCAACATCTGTCGCTGCGGTGCCTATGCGAACATCATCGACGCAATCCATGACGTCGCCGGCACGGAGCGTACGGCATGAAGGCCTTCACCTACGAGCGCGCCACCTCGGCCAAGGAAGCGGCCAGCGCGGCAGTCCGCACGCCGGGCGCGAAATTTATCGCCGGCGGCACCAACCTGCTCGACCTGATGAAGCTGCAGATCGAGACGCCGCAGCATCTGATCGACGTCAACGGCCTCGGCCTCGACAAGATCACGCCAACGTCCGACGGTGGCCTCCGCGTTGGCGCGCTCGTCCGCAATACGGACCTCGCCGCCGATGCGCGCGTGCGGAAGGATTACGGTGTGCTCAGCCGCGCGCTGGTGTCCGGCGCGTCGGGCCAGTTGCGCAACAAGGCGACGACCGCGGGCAATCTCCTCCAGCGGACACGGTGCCCGTATTTCTACGACACGACCAAGCCCTGCAACAAGCGTCAGCCCGGCAGCGGTTGCGCGGCGATCGGCGGGTTCAACCGCAACCTTGCCGTGATGGGCACGAGCGACGCGTGCATCGCGACACACCCGAGCGACATGGCGGTTGCGATGCGCGTACTCGACGCGACGGTCGAGACGGTGAACGCCGCCGGCCAGACACGCGCGATCCCGATCGCGGACTTCCACCGTCTCCCCGGCGCCACGCCGAACATCGAGACCTCGCTCGCGCCTGGCGAGCTGATTACGGCCGTGACGTTGCCAAAGCCGATCGGCGGCACGCACATCTACCAGAAGGTGCGTGACCGTGCGTCCTACGCATTCGCGCTGATCTCGGTTGCTGCGGTGATCCAGCCCGGCGGACGCGGCCGTCTCGCCTTCGGTGGTCTTGCCCACAAGCCGTGGCGCGTCGAAGCGGCCGAGGCGCAGATGCCCAACGGTGCAAAGGCGACTGCGTCGGCCGTCCTCGCCGGCGCCCGCACCACATCACAGAACGCGTTCAAGCTGCCGTTGGTCGAACGCACCATCGGCGCCGTGTTCGAAGAAGCGAAGGCCTGATCGCCATGAAGTTCGATACCCCCGCCACGGCGAATCCGACCGACCGGATGAAGGTGCTCGGCAAGCCGCTCGATCGCGTCGACGGCAAGCTGAAGACCACCGGCACCGCGCACTACGCCTATGAGCGGAACGATGCTGCGCCGAACGCCGCCTATGGCTATATTGTCGGCTCGGCGATCGCCAAGGGCCGGATCGAGAGCATCGACGATGCCGACGCGAAGGCCGCTCCCGGTGTGCTCGCGGTCGTCACCTACCAGAACGCCGGCAAGCTCGGCAAAGCCAAGAACCACACGGCGCGGATGCTCGCCGGCCCGGACGTCCAGCATTTCGACCAGGCCGTCGCGGTCGTCGTCGCCGAGACGTTCGAGCAGGCACGCGCGGGTGCCAAGCTGCTCCGCGTCAACTACGCGCGCACGGCCGGCCGGTTCGATCTCGCCGCATCGCAATCCTTGGCGACCAAGCCGAAGAGCGGCACGCCCGACACCGCCGTCGGCGACTTCGCCGGTGCGTTCGCCAAGGCGCCGGTCAAGCTCGACGAGCGCTATACCACGCCCGACCAGAGCCACATGATGATGGAGCCGCACTCCACGACCGCGGCATGGAAGGACGGCAAGCTCACGCTCTGGACGTCTAACCAGATGATCAACTGGGCGGTCGGCGACATGAGCGAGACGCTGCTCCTGCCAAAGGAAAGCATCCACGTGATGTCGCCCTATGTTGGCGGCGGGTTCGGCTCGAAGCTGTGGGTCCGCAGCGATGCGGTGATGGCCGCGCTCGGCTCGCGCGCGATCGGCGGTCGTCCGGTGAAGCTCGCGCTCGCGCGCCCGCAGGTGATGAACAACACGACGCATCGCCCGGCGACGATCCAGCGCCTGCGTATCGGCGCGCAGAAGGACGGCAAGATCACCGCGATCGCGCATGAGAGCTGGTCGGGCGATCTGCCCGGCGGCGGACCCGAGACGGCGCCGAATGCGACCCGCCTGCTCTACGCCGGTGCGAACCGCATGACCGCGACGCGTCTCGCCGTGCTCGATCTCCCCGAGGGCAACGCGATGCGTGCGCCGGGCGAGGCGGTCGGCCTGCTCGCGCTCGAAGCGGCGATGGACGAGCTGGCCGAGAAGCTGAAGATGGATCCGGTCCAGCTTCGGATCATCAACGATACGCAGGTCGATCCGGAAAAGCCGTCGCGCCAGTTCTCGCAGCGTGACCTCGTCGGCTGTCTGAAGACCGGCGCCGAACGCTTCGGCTGGAACAAGCGCAACCCCGTCCCGGGCCAGGTCCGCGACGGCCGCTGGCTGGTCGGCATGGGGATGGCGTCGGCGTTCCGCGACAACGTCACGATGAAGTCGGGCGCGCGCGTCGGGATCGACAAGAAGGGCGTCGTCACCGTCGCCACCGACATGACCGACATCGGCACCGGCAGCTACACGATCATCGCGCAGACCGCCGCCGAGATGATGGGCGTGCCGATGGACAAGGTCATCGTCCTGCTCGGCGACAGCAGCTTCCCGGCGTCGTCGGGTTCGGGCGGCCAATGGGGCGGCAACAGCTCGACCGCGGGCGTCTATGCGGCGTGCATGGCGCTGCGCGAGCGGGTCGCGCAGAAACTCGGGTTCAACTCGACTGACGTCGTGTTCGAGGACGGCAAGGTAAAGTCGGGCAACCGCAGCGTCTCGCTGTCGGAAGCCGCAGGCGACGCTGGCATCTCGGCGGAGGACTCGATCGAGTTCGGCGACCTCACCAAGACGTACGCGCAGGCAACGTTCGGCGCGCATTTCGTCGAGGTCGGCGTCGACTCGGCGACCGGCGAGATCCGCGTCCGGCGCATGAGCGGTGCATTCGCCGCGGGCCGCATCCTCAACCCGAAATCGGCGCGCAGCCAGGTGATCGGTGCGATGACGATGGGCGTCGGTGCCGCGCTGATGGAAGACGCGATCGTCGACACGCGGTTCGGCTATTTCGTCAACCACGACCTCGCCGAATATCACGTGCCCGCACATGCCGACATTCCGATGCAGGACGTGTTCTTCATGGACGAGCTCGACGAGAAATCCTCGCCGATGAAGGCCAAGGGCATCGGCGAACTCGGCCTTTGCGGCGTCGGCGCGGCGATCGCCAATGCGGTCTACAACGCCTGCGGCGTTCGCATCCGCGAATACCCGCTGACGCTCGACAAGGTGATCGGCAAGACGGCCTGATACCCTGCCCTCCACCCGGCCGCCTCAGCAGCCTGGGTGGAGGGCAAAACCGGCTCTGGCGCGCGCGAATAGGTTGCGCTAGAAAACTGGCATGACCGTACCCGCCATTCTAAAAAACCTGCGCCTGCCCGTCATCGGCTCGCCGCTGTTCATCATTTCCGGCCCAGACTTGGTGATCGCGCAGTGCAAGGCGGGCATCGTTGGCTCGTTCCCAGCGCTCAATGCCCGGCCTCAGGCTATGCTCGACGAGTGGCTGCACCGGATCACCGAGGAACTCAGCGCGCATAACCGCGCGAACCCGGATCGACCCGCAGCCCCGTTCGCGGTCAACCAGATCGTCCACAAGTCGAACGATCGCCTGGAAAGCGATCTCGCGACATGTGCGAAGTGGCAGGTGCCGATCGTCATCACGTCGCTCGGCGCACGCGAGGACCTCAACACCGCGGTGCATGGCTGGGGCGGCATCACGCTCCATGACGTAATCGACGACCGGTTTGCGCGGAAAGCGATCGAGAAGGGCGCCGACGGACTGATTGCAGTCGCAGCCGGCGCCGGCGGTCATGCGGGTCGGCTGTCACCGTTCGCGATCATCCAGGAGATCCGCCAGTGGTTCGACGGCCCGCTGGCGCTGTCGGGCTCGATCGCGACCGGCGACGCCGTCCTCGCCGCCCAGGCGATGGGCGCGGACTTCGGTTATATCGGCTCGCCGTTCATCGCGACGACCGAGGCGAATGCGGATCAGGCGTACAAGGACGGCATCGTCGCCGGGAAGGCGTCCGACATCATTTATTCCAACCTCTTCACCGGCGTACACGGGAATTACCTGCGCGCGTCGATTCAGGCTGCGGGGATGGACCCCGACAACCTCCCCGAAGGTGATCTCAAGACGATGGACTTCGGCGGCGGCAATGGGTCGAAGCCCAAGGCATGGAAGGACATCTGGGGCTCAGGCCAGGGTATCGGCGCGGTCACCGAGGTCGAGAGCGTCGCCGATCGCGTCGATCGTCTCGAACGCGAATACCGCGCAGCGCGGGCCCGTCTTTCGCTCTGACGGACCCGGCACCGACCGATTTCGGCGCGCTCAGAACAGACGTTTGAGCAAGCCGACATTGGTCTTGCCCAGCTCGACCACCTCGTCGCCGCGCCCGCTGATGATCGCCTTCGCCATGTAGAGCGTGAAGCCCTTCATCTGCTCCAGCGTGATCTTGGGCGGCATCGACAATTCGGTGCGCGCGGTGACGGCGTCGAGCAACGCCGGCCCCGGGTGTGCGAGCACCTCGCGGATGCCGGCCTCGACGTCACCCGGATCGGTAACGCGCACGCCGTGGATCCCGATCGCCCGCGCCATCGCCGCAAAGTCGGGGTTGTCGAGCGCGACGCCGGTCTCGACCAGGCCCGCAGCCTTCATCTCCATCTCGACGAACCCGAGCGTGCCGTTGTTGAAGACGATGATCTTCACCGGCAGACCGAGTTGGCGCACGGTCAGCAATTCGCCCATCAGCATCGCCAGGCCACCATCGCCCGACAGCGTCACGACCTGTCGCTCCGGGTACGCCGACTGCACGCCGATCGCCTGCGGCAACGCATTTGCCATCGATCCGTGGTTGAACGATCCGATCAACCGCCGCCGCCCGTTCATCTTCAGGTAGCGCGCAGCCCACACGGTCGGCGTGCCGACGTCGCAGGCGAAGACCGCATCGTCCGCCGCCCGCTCGCTGAGGACGCGGGCGACATGCTGCGGGTGGATCACACCGCTGCCGGGTTTCCCGTCGGCAAGATCGTCCAGCCCCTTGCGGGACTCGGCGTAATTCTCGATCGCGGACTTGAGGAAGCTGCCATCGCGCCCGGTCTTCACTCGCGGAACCAGGGCCGCAAGAGTAGCACCGACATCGCCGACCAGCCCGATATCGATCGCCGTCCGCCGACCGAGGTTCTCCGGGATCAGGTCGATCTGCGCGACCTTCGCCTTCTCCGGATAGAATTGCCGATACGGGAAATCCGTGCCGAGCATCAGCAGCACATCGCACGCCATCATCGCGTCGTAGCCGCTCGCAAAGCCGATCAGCCCGGTCATGCCGACGTCATAGGGGTTGTCGTATTCGACGAACTCCTTGCCCCCCAGCGCGTGGACGATCGGCGCCTGCAAGATCCCCGCGAGCGTGACGAGCGCGGCATGCGCGGTGCGGCACCCCCGCCCCGCCAGGATCGTCACCTTCTGCGCACCGTTCAACAGCGCGGCGAGTTCGGCGATATCCGCTTCAGCCGGTATCGTCACCGAAGGCGGCGGTAGGAGTGCGCCTTTGGACCGTGCCAGCGTACCCGTCGTCGACCGCAGCGCTACATCGCCCGGCATCGCGACGACCGAAACACCGCGATGCCCGACCGCCGCCCGGATCGCCGTCTCCAGCGTCCGCGGCATCTGGTCGGCATCGGAGATCGTCTCGCAATAGACGCTGCATTCGCGAAACAGCGCTTCCGGGCGCGTCTCCTGGAAATAGTTCGAGCCCACCTCCCCGCTCGGCACCTGTGCCGCGATCGCCAACACCGGCACGCGCGTCCGGTTGCAGTCGTAGAGCCCGTTGATCAGGTGCATGTTACCGGGACCGCAGGATCCGGCGCACACCGCGAGCTTGCCGGTAAGTTGCGCCTCCGCACCCGCCGCAAACGCAGCGGCCTCCTCGTTGCGAACGTGGATCCACTCGATATTGCCCTGCCGACGCAGACTGTCGGTCAGGCCGTTGAGGCTGTCGCCGACGACACCGTAGATCCGCTCGACACCTGCCAGGTACAGCGTCTCGGCAAACAGGTCGGCGATGATGGTCTTGGACATGTGCAACTCCGGCAGTGATGGCGACCCAACTCGGCTAGCGAGACGGCAGAGGACAAACGCGTTCTGGTACGATTGGGATGCACGGAATGCAGGTGCACCGTCTCGGAAGCCAGCGTCCGACGCGTTCCGTTTGAAGTATAATAAATCATGGTAGCGCGCCGCGCCATGCAAACCTAAAGACAATGGCTCTGGCGCTAGACAACCCGACCGGTGATCAATCGTCCGGCGGGGACGCTCGACGCGGTGGCGGTAAAAGAGGGGATGACGTGGACGACGCGATGATCGGTCGACGTGCGGCGTTGCTGGGGGGCGTTGCCCTGGCCGCTGGCTGCACGAACAACGGCCGGCTGGCTGGATTGCCCGCAGCACCGGCGTTCGTCACGGTCGACGGAACCCATTTCCGGCGCGGCGGCAAGCCCTACCGCTATGCTGG
Organism: Sphingomonas sp. Leaf230; assembly: GCF_001421745.1. Classification (GTDB taxonomy): domain Bacteria; phylum Pseudomonadota; class Alphaproteobacteria; order Sphingomonadales; family Sphingomonadaceae; genus Sphingomonas. The sequence continues at coordinate 845,015 of NZ_LMKW01000001.1, forward strand.
GGCCAACATCTGGTACGGCGCATGGCTCGGCGCGGAGACCGTGTACGGCAACCGCGCGCGTCTCGGCCGCGAACTCGATCGCTTGAAGGCGCTCGGCGTGCGCAACCTGCGCATCCTCGGCTCGGCCGAACTGTCGCCGCTGAAGAACTCGATCACGCCCGGCTTCCGCGACAGGACCGCGACCTATAACGAAGACCTGTTCAAGGGCCTCGACTGGATGCTCGCCGAGATGGCGAAGCGCGACATGACCGGCGTGATCTACCTGACCAACTTCTGGGAATGGTCGGGCGGGATGATGACGTATTTGTCGTGGGTCAATGGCGGCAAGTTCATCAACATGAACGACCCCGCACATCCGTGGCCCGCGTTCGCCGATTGGAACGCCGCGTTCTACGCCAACGGCCAGGCGCAGGCGATGTACCGCGACTATATCCGCGCGGTCGTTTCGCGGACGAACACCGTGACGGGCGTCGCCTACGCCGCGGACCCGACGATCATGGCGTGGCAGTTGGCGAACGAGCCGCGTCCGGCCGGCGGACCTGCGGTCGCCATACCCAACCTGCCCGCTTTCTACCGCTGGATCGACGAGACCGCGCGGTACATCAAGACGCTCGATCCCAACCACCTCGTCTCGACCGGTTCGGAAGGGCTAAAGGGTTCGATCGAGCGCGAGGACGTCGTACTCGCCGCGCATCGCTCGCCGTCGATCGATTACCTCACGACGCATATCTGGCCCAACAACTGGACCTGGATGGACGCAGGTGATCTCGCCGGCACCTATGATGCGGGCGCGGCCAAGGTCGCCGGATATATCGACGCGCATATCCGGCTCGCTACGACGCTCGGCAAGCCGCTGGTGATCGAGGAGTTCGGCTATCCGCGCGACGGGAAGACCGCCTACGATCCGACCATCACGACGGTCTATAAGGATCGCTTCTATCGTCAGATCTATGCGGCGATCGAAGCCAATGCCAAGTCCGGCGGACCACTCGCGGGCTCGAACTTCTGGGCGTGGAACGGCGAGGCGCGTACACCGCATGCCCACCACCGCTTCCAGCGCGGCGACCTCGCCTATATGGGCGACCCGCCGCACGAGCCGCAGGGTTGGTACGGCGTGTTCGACAGCGACGCCTCGACGCAAGATGTGATCCGGGCGCATGCCGCGGCAATGGCGGCGTTGTGATGCCGGCCTTGTCGGATCGAACTGGAGCACACGGTATGCGTACGGTTCTGGGCCTGCTGGGTGCAGCGCTGCTGTCGACGTCGGCGGTCGCGACGCCGATTACCGTCACTGCGGTATCGAGCAAGTCCGGTGCCGCGCTTCCGATGCATATCGGCGGCCGGGTCGAGCGGACGTCGGACGGCTATCGGCGCCAATGGCCGGGCACCTATTTCGAGGCGAATTTTCGGGGCTCAGGCATCCTGCTGAAGATCGGCGAAGGGGATGTCATCCTGCGTATCACGGTGGACGCATCCTCCCCGACGACGCTGTTCAAGCCCAAGCCAGGCCTCTACCGCATCGCCGGCCTCGCCGACGCACGTCACGCAATTCGCGTCGACGTCGCCAGCGAGAGCCAGGCCGCACCAACCGTCTTCGGCGGATTTTACGCGGCGTCCGGGACGCGCGCGTTGCCCATCCCCGCCCGTGCTCGCCAGATCGAGTTCATCGGTGACTCCCATACCGTCGGCTATGGCAACGTCTCGACCAAGCGCGACTGCACCGAAGCGGAGGTGTGGGCGACCACCGACACCTCGCAAGCCATGCCGGCGCTGGCGGCGAGGCGATACGGCGCAGACTATCAGGTCAATGCTATCTCGGGTCGTGGGATCGTCCGTAATTACAATGGTATGGCGGCCGACACGCTTCCCGTTGCCTATCCCTTCACGCTGTTCGACAAGGCGACGCGCTACGTCGAGCCGGCGTGGCACCCGCGCCTGTTCGTGATCGCGCTCGGCACCAACGACTTCACCACGCCGCTCCATCCCGGTGAGCCGTGGAAGACGCGCGAGGCGCTCCATGCCGATTACGAGCAGCGTTATGTCGACTTCGTCAAACGCCTCCGGGCCCGCGATCCGGACGCGCATGTCGTCCTGTGGGCGACCGACATGGCCGGGGGCGAGATCGCGGCGGAGGTCGCCATGGTCGCCGCGCGTTTGAAGGCGGAAGGGCAGCGCAATATCGCGTTCGTGCCCGTCACCGGACTTGCGTTCACGGGATGCCATTCGCATCCGTCGACCGCCGACGATGCGCGGATCACGACCGCCTTGTCGGGTTATATCGACGCGCATCCCGAGATGTGGGCGTACCGATGGCCAAATGATTTGCACCGCGCTGCCCTCACCCGGTAGCGAGGATACGAGAACAGGGTCGCGTCAGCGCACCGTCCGGGGAGAATGAGATGTCGGCCAGTTTTTCCAGCCTCACGATCGCGCTTCTGCTGCAATCGGCGGCGACGCCCGTAGTGGCACCGACCGCGCCGCTTTCACCCGTCGCGCATCCCGAGATCTGGCCGACCGCGAACGCGCGCCCATCGCGCGATCCGAAAGTCGAGGCGCGGATCGACGCGATCATGAAGCGCATGTCCGTGGAGGACAAGATCGGCCAGCTGATCCAGGTCGACATCGCCAGTATCGAGCCCTCCGACCTGCGCACCTACAAGCTCGGCTCGATCCTGAACGGCGGCAATGCCGGCCCGCACGGCAACGACCTCGCGCCGCCGGTCGAGTGGCTGAAACTTGCCGACGACTTCTACGACGCGTCGATGGCGCGCAGCGACGGCCGTCCCGCGATCCCGGTGATCTGGGGCACCGATGCGGTCCACGGCAACAACAACATCCCCGGCGCGACGCTCTTCCCGCACAACATCGGGCTCGGTGCGGCGCGTGATCGCGACCTGATGCGTGAGATCGGCCACGTCACCGCGATCGAGACCGCCGCCGCCGGGATCGACTGGACCTTCGCCCCCACGCTCGCCGTCGTCCGCGACGATCGCTGGGGGCGGACATACGAGAGCTATTCGGAGGAGCCACAGGTCCAGGCCGATTACGCCGGCGCGGTGATCGAAGGTGTCCAGGGCAAGGTCGGTACCAAGGAATTCCTCGCCCCCGACCGCGTGATTGCGACGACGAAGCACTTCCTCGGCGATGGCGGCACTGGCGGGCGCGACCAAGGTGATGCGCGTATCCCCGAGACGACGCTGCGCGACATCCATCTCGGCGGCTATCCCGCTGCGATCGAGGCGGGCACGCAATCGGTTATGGCCAGCTTCTCGAGCTGGAACGGCGCCAAGATGCACGGCAACAAGAGCCTGCTGACCGGCGTGCTGAAGGATCGCCTCCACTTCGACGGCTTCGTGGTCGGCGACTGGAACGGCCACGGCCAGGTCGACGGCTGCTCGAACGAGAGTTGCGCCGCCGCGATCAACGCCGGGCTCGATATGTTCATGTATTCGGGCAGCGGGTGGAAGACGCTCTACGCCAACACGCTGAAGCAGGCGCAATCGGGCGAGATCCCCGCCGCACGGCTCGACGACGCGGTCCGCCGCATCCTCCGTGTGAAAATCCGTGCCGGCACGTTCGATCGCGGTCGTCCGTCGTCGCGGGCGCTCGCTGGCAAGATGAACCTGATCGGTGCCGCCGACCACCGGGCGATCGCCCGCCGCGCAGCACGGGAATCGATGGTGCTGCTCAAGAACGAAGGCGGTTTGCTGCCGCTGAAACCTTCCGCCAACATCCTCGTCGCGGGCGGCGGCGCGGACAACATTCCGCAGCAGGCCGGCGGCTGGTCGCTGACGTGGCAGGGCGGCGGCACCACCAACGCGAACTTCCCCAACGCACAGACGATCTGGTCGGGGATCAGCACCGCGGTCAAGGATGCCGGCGGCACCGCGACGCTGTCCGCGGACGGTAGCTTCGCCAAGAAGCCCGATGCGGCGATCGTCGTGTTCGGCGAACAGCCCTATGCCGAGTTCAAGGGTGATCGCCCGAACCTCGAATACAGCCCCGAGGACAAGTCCGACCTCGATCTCCTGCGCAAGCTGAAGGCGGCGGGCGTCCCCGTCGTCGCGGTGTTCCTGTCGGGCCGCCCGCTCTGGGTGAATGCCGAGCTCAACGCCGCCGATGCGTTCGTCGCGGCGTTCCTGCCGGGCAGCGAGGGCGGCGGCGTCGCCGACGTGTTGTTCCGTAAGAAGGACGGCAGCGTCGCCAACGACTTCCGCGGCAAATTGAGTTTCTCCTGGCCGAAGCGTCCCGACCAGTATGTCCTTAATCGCTCCGACCCCGGCTACGATCCGCTGTTCGCGTTCGGCTACGGGCTCAGCTACGCCAAGCCGGGCAGCGTACCGAAGCTCGACGAAACCCGCCCCGCCGGCATGGCCGCGTCGTCGAACGGCACGATCTTCGGCAAGGGCCGCGTCCCCGAGGGCTGGTCGCTCGCGCTGGTCGAGCAGGGCCAGTCGAAGGTCCGCCTGCTCGGCGTCAACGCGACGACCGCAACCAAGCGCCTTACCGCCTCCGCAGTCGACCGCCGCCGCCAGGAAGACGCGCGCGCGTTCGTCTGGACCGGTGGCCCCGCCGAAACGCGGGTCGAGGCATCGGGTCCGCTGGACCTGACGCGCGAGAGCAACGGCGAGCTCAGCCTGGTCGTCGACGTCCGCGTCGATCGCGCAGGCAGCGCACCGATTGGTCTCGGCATGGTCAGCAACGACGGTAACGCGGTCACCGTCCCGATCACCAGGACGCTTGCCTCGGGCAAGTCGGGCAACTGGCAGCAGGTGATCGTCCCGCTGCAATGCTTCGCCAAGCGCGGTATCGACATGGCGCACGTCACCGCACCGTTCGTGATCGCCACCGACGGCAAGCTCGGCCTGTCGATCTCCGACGTGAAGATCGACTCCGCTCCGGTACCGATGACCAAATGCGGCGATTGAGTCCCTCCCTGCTCGGTGCGGCGGCCGTCCTGCTGACGACCGCCGCTACGCAACCCTCGCCCGCGCCGATCCGGATCGACCAGGCAGGGTTCGAGACGCGCGGTCCCAAGATCGCCGTCCTGCCATCGACGCAGGCCCAGCCACTCGCGTGGACGCTCACCGATGCGAGCGGCAAGACGGTCGCGTCGGAACAGACGATACCGCTAGGCGCCGACGCAGCCTCGGGCGAAAGCGTCCACCGGATCGACTTCGGCAGCTTCAGGACGCCCGGCACCGGCTATCGCCTGCACGTCGGCGCGACCGCCAGCCACCCCTTCGCGATCGCCGACCGCCCGTTCGCGCCCGTCGCTACCGCGGCGATGGCGTTCTTCTACCAGCAACGCAGCGGCGTGCCGATCCTGCCCGCGTTCGTCGAGCGCAAGGACCTCGCCCGCCCCGCCGGTCACGCCCCCGACATCGCCACCTGCTTTGCCGGTCGCGACCAGAAGGGCGTCAAATGGCCCGGTTGCGACTATAAGCTCGACGCTACCGGCGGCTGGTACGACGCGGGCGACCACGGCAAGTACGTCGTCAACGGTGGCGTCTCGACCTGGACCTTGCTCGATCTTCACGAGCGCCTTGCGGCCTTCGGTGATGCCAACGCCTTCGCCGACGGCCGCCTCGCGCTGCCCGAACGCACCAACGGCAAGGATGATTTGCTCGACGAGGCGCGCGTCGAAGTCGCCTTCCTTCTCGCGATGCAGATTCCCAATGGCACCAAGCTCGCCATTGCCCCGGACGCCGGCGCCGCAGGCAAGGCCATCACCCGGTTCGAGACGATCGACGCAAGCGGGCTGGTCCACACCAAGATCGCCGACGAGAATTGGACGGGCATCCCGACCGCGCCGGCCGACGATCACCAGACGCGGTTCCTGTATCCGCCCTCAACCACGGCAACGCTCAACATGGTAGGGGTCGCGGCGCAGTGCGCGCGGATCTGGCGCACGATCGACCCCGCCTTCGCCACCAAATGCCTCACCGCGGCCCGGCGCGGCTGGGCTGCGGCACTTCGTCACCCGAACCTGCTCACCAGTTCGGACTTCACCGGCAGCGGCGGATACGGCGACCCGGACGTCCGCGACGAGTTCACCTTCGCTGCCGCGCAACTCTATGCGACGACGAACGAACCGGCTTTCCTCGATCGCGTGCGCAAGGACGGGATCTTCACCGATCCCGGCACGGATATCGGCTGGGGATCGCTCAGGCTGGCAGGCGCGCTGACGCTGGCGACGGCCCCCAGCGACCTTCCGGCCGATGATCGCGCCTCGCTCCGTAGTCGGATCACCGCGCTCGCAGACGGCTTCGTCGCCGAGGGCAAGCGCAGCGGCTACGGCATACCCTTTGGCGGCACCAACTACCCCTGGGGCTCGAGCAGTTCGATCCTCAACCGCGCGATCGTGCTCGGCGTCGCGTGGCAGATCGACCGCAAGCCCGCGTACCGCGATGCGGTCGTGGCGAGCCTCGACTATATCCTCGGCCGCAATCCGCTCGACCGGTCCTACGTCACCGGCATCGGCACGCGCCCGATGCAGCACCCGCACCACCGCTTCTGGGCCGCCGCGGCGGACAAGCGCTATCCCGCGCCCCCTGCCGGCGTGCTCTCCGGCGGCCCAAACTCCGCAGCGGCGAACGAACCCGGTCCGATGAAGGGTTGCGCACCGCAAACCTGCTGGATCGACGATTACCGCGCGTTCACCGTCAATGAAGTCGCCATAAACTGGAACGCGCCGCTCGTCTGGACCGCCGCCTTCCTCGACGCGACGCGGGGGCGTTAGGTCGACCAAACGCCAAGATCGTTACGCGATCGTCGATTGCCCGCGTCCTTACGTCACGCTACACCTTGCCCGTCGGCCCGTTCTCGGATGGGTCGGCATGATCGCACCGGTGCTCCGCGAGGAGCTTAATAGGGAACGCGGTGAGGGTGGCTTCGACTACCTGATGCCGAGGCTGTCCCTGCAACTGTAAGCGGCGAGCGTGATGCACGTGCGTGGTCGGGCAAAGTCCCCGGCCGCCAGCCACTGGACCGATCGGTCTGGGAAGGTTGTGCATCGGGCGTTGACCCGTGAGCCAGGAGACCTGCCGGCGTGTGGTCGCTCTTGCCTGGTCCAGGGGATGGCCGAGGCACGGTACTCCGTCTGAGCGACGATGTGTGCGGTGGGGACCGCATGGGCAAGCGTGCCGGTCGCGATGGCGTCCGTCGGGTACGACTGCTCCCGTTCGCTTGGACGTGCTCGGGCAATCCGCTCGCGGCGCGCTCACCGGCGCACGTTCGAGCCTCGTGCTCGGTGACAGGCCCCTGCCGGTTCGTCCGACGCCTCGGGGGCTTTTATATGTCGTTTCCATCACCGTACGCCGCGTTTGCCGCGTCCTTGCTCGTCACCGTTCTACCATCTCTGGCCAGCGCGCAGACCGGGGAGGATCGTTCGGCGGGTAGCACCGACGATATCCTCGTCACCGGCCGGCGTCAGGTCGACCTTACGGTTCCGAACTCGACCGGCAGCCGCCTGAACCTGTCGCCGCTCGAAACGCCGGCAACGCTGTCGACGATCGACGGCAATACGATCCGGGCGCGCGGCGACGTGTCCGTGAACGAGGCAACCAGCCGCGCGCCCGGCATCACCAGCGTCGCCAATCTCGGCAATGGTGGCACCGCGCTCGCCGCGCGCGGGTTCAGCGGTCAGGGTTCGGTGCTGCAACTGATCGATGGTATTCGCTTCTTTCCTGCGGCCGGCACGATCACCTTTCCGAGCGATCCGTGGATGGTCGAGCGGATCGACGTGCTCAGCGGTCCGGCTTCCGTCCTGTACGGTCAAGGTGCGCTAGGCGGCGCGGTCAACGTCCTAATGCGCAAGCCGAATACACGGCATACCGATGTGGACGGCGAGATCGGCTATGGATCGCAGGACAGTTTCCACGTAGCGGCCGGTGCCGGTGGACCGCTCGACGAGCATCTCTCCTACCGTGTCGATGGCAGCTACAGGCGGTCCGACGGGTATGTCGATCGCGGGCAGTCGCGCAGTTACGCGCTGTCGGGGACGTTTCGCTGGGCACCGACCGATCGGCTCGTCGTCACGGTACGCGACGATTATGGCAACCAGAACCCGATGCGCTATTTCGGCACGCCGCTGATCGACGGACGGCTCGACCACGACAATCGCGACCGCAACTACAACACGCGCGACGGCCATGTCCGCTACCGCGACAACCGAACCAGCCTTCAGGTCGATTGGCAGCCGAGTGAGACGATCACCATCAGCAATCAAGCGTACCGGCTCACCTCCAAGCGCGCGTGGCTCAACCTCGAAAGCTATTGCTGGGTGGCGGCGGACGGCTTCTGCCCCAATGGCGCGAATGACGTGCGCGCGACGCCCGGGGGCATCTATCGCACCGACATGACCGGGATCGTCCACGATCAGACGCAATGGGGCGACCAGGGTAGCGTGACGCTCAAGACGCGGATCGCGGACGGCGTGACCAACGACGTCGTCGCGGGCTTCGACGCGAACCTCGTCAAGCTCACCTATTCGCACAATTTCGGCGCCGACCCGCAAGTCTCGGTGGTAGATCCGTTCGTGTTCGATCCTGGCGTGATCGTCGACACGCAGGGGATCGCGCCGCGGTATCGCACGCGGACGAACGAATATGCGATCTTCGCGGAGGACCGATTGAAGCTCGGCGAGCATGTCTCGATCGTCGGCGGCATTCGCTACGAGCGCGATCGGATACGGCGCTGGACGATCGACTCGACTGTCGCCGTCCCGACCGAAAGCTTCGCGCTCGACAAGCGGCTAGGGAACACGACATGGCGGGTCGGGACGGTCTATCAGCCAGTCCCGACGGTCTCGTTCTACGCGCAATATGCCACGGGCGTCGATCCGCTGGGGACGCTGACGACCTATACCACCGGGCAGGTCCAGTTCAGCAACGCGAAGGGCGACCAGGTCGAGGCGGGCGCCAAGGCCGTGTTCCTGGGTGGCCGCGGCACCGCGACGATCGCCGCCTATCGCATCGTCAAGAAAGGACTGTTGTCGCAACTAACCCCGACGAGCCCGATCGAGCAGGTCGGGCAGCGATCCGCGAAGGGTATCGAGGCCGCGGTGTCGCTGGATTTGCCGGCAGGGTTCGGGATCGATGCCAACGGCAGTGTATTGGCGGCGCAGTTCGACGACTTCGTCTCGGGCGAAAGGAGTTTTGCCGGCAACACGCCACCCGACGTCCCCGAGACGACGGCGAACCTGTGGCTTAGCTGGACCGCGACACCGGCGGTCCAGGCGCGTGCCGGACTTCGCTATGTCGGGCGAAGGTTCTCCGACAACGCCAATGTTTTCCGCATTCCGGGTTATGCGACGGTCGACGCGACGCTGTCCTACGCGGTGACGCCGCGGGTCGCGATCGACGTGCATGTCTATAATCTGTTCGACAAGGATTATGCGATCAACAGCTACGGCGCGCAGCAATGGGTGCTGGGTCGGCCCCGCTCATTGGACGTGTCGCTTCGTGCCGGTTTCTAACGCCGGCAGGCTTGCGCGCCGGTGGCTGTACCTCGTGCACCGATGGGTCGGCATCGCCAGTTGCCTGTTCTTCGCGATGTGGTTCGGGTCGGGCCTGGTGATGCTGTACGTCCCCTATCCTTCGCTCTCGCCGACCGAAGCGCTGGCGAGAGCCGAGGCGATCGACTGGTCCGCCGTGACCGTGCCGCCGCCGCTCGATCGGGGGCGGTTGCCGCAAGACCTGCTGCTCGAGATGCGCGACGGAGTGCCGGTCTGGCGGAGCGAGGGCTGGGACGACGAGCGGCATACCGTTCCCGCAAGCAAGGGCCGGCATCTGGCTCCGGTGGACGCGGCTTATGCCGTCCGCGTCGCAAGCCGTTTCGGGCGAGCACGCGTCCTGAATGTCGAGCGGATCATGCGGGACCAGTGGACGGTGTCGGGTGGTTTCGACCGGCATCGCCCGCTGTGGAAAGCGACATTGGAGGACGAGGGCGGCACCAACCTCTACGTGTCGTCTTCCACCGGCGGAATCGTCCAGTCGACCGACCGGACCGAGCGGTTCTGGAACTGGCTGGGGTCGGTGCCGCACTGGCTGTATCCGACCGTCCTGCGCCAGGACAACGCCGCCTGGCGACAGGTCGTCATGTGGGTTTCGGGGCCGTGTATCGCCGCGGCACTCGCCGGCATCTGGATCGGTATCCTCCGCGCGCGCATCGGCACGCGCCGGTTCAAGGGTGGTCGGATGACACCGTATCGCGGGTGGATGCTCTGGCATCATCTCGCAGGGCTGGTCGGCGGCGGTTTCCTGATCGCGTGGATCTTCAGCGGATGGTTGTCGGTCAATCCCTGGCATTTGTTCCGAAGTGCGGAACCGGATGCGCGCGCGGTGCGGGCCTATGCTGCTGCTGGCGTGATGCCGGCCGTCCCCCTCGACCGGTTGCGCCATGTCGGCGCGGGAGCCGTCCGTGCGAGGATTACCGACTTTGCGGCGACACCCCTCGTGGTGCTCGAGTATCCGGATGGTCGACGTCAGATCCTCGACGCCGCGACGCTCGTGCCGTCTCAACCAAAGCCAAATGCGATCGTTGCCGCCGCGCGGGTGCTTGTTGCCGGCACGCCGCCGGTGGCGATCGACCGGCTGACCGAGCCCGACGCCTATTGGTACGATTCCGGTGGTCTCCCTCGCCTACCGGTGCTCCGATTGCGCTTCGACGATCCTGCCGCGACGTGGCTGTACATTGACTCCGCGACCGGCGACGTGCTGGCCAGGCTCGATCGGCGCAGGCGGGCATACCGCTGGGTGTTCGACCTACTGCACAAATGGGATCTGAACATACTGACGCGGCATCGGCCGGCGTGGGACCTGCTGATCTGGCTTTTCTCGCTGGTTGGCATGGTGACGTCCGTCAGCGGCATCTGGCTCGGCTGGAAGCGTTTGCGACGCGGCTGATCTGGGCTGTGACGGGACGTTTCGTCCACGTGACAGCGCCACCGCGAGCGCGTAGTCGTGCGCCGTGGCAGCACTCCGTCGCCTTCTCCTGGACCATCGCCAACTGGCGGCGTGGGTGCTTGCGTGCGCGCTGGCGATGAAGATCCTGATGCCCGCCGGGTTCATGCCGGTCGTCTCCGGGGGACGCGTGACGATCGAGATCTGCGGCGGCATCGCGCCCGCGCAGACGGTAATGGCACCGATGATGGCGATGACGATGCCGGGCATGGCGCATCATTCGGGCAAGTCCGATCATCAGGAGCGGGAGATGCCCTGCGCCTTTTCCGGCCTGACCGCGCCGTCGCTGGCAGCGGTCGATCCGGTGCTGCTGGCGATCGCCATCGCGTTCATCGTCGGCCTCGTCCGCCACGTGAGAACCGCGGTACCGATCGCCGCGCAACCCTATCTTCGGCCACCCTTGCGAGGCCCCCCGCCCTTCCCCGCTGCGTGATCCGTCGGTCTCCGGACCGGGCGCGATCACGATGCTTCGGCTGGACCGCCACCTCAGCGGAACGGCCCGTACGCACGCGGCTTGCCCGCGGGAGATTAGGGCATCCGATCCGCACCTCGATGTGCGGACGGGTCCAGCAGGGATTCACATGTTCAAAACCATAGCTTTCGCGTCGGCATCGATCGTCGCGTTCTCGGGGACCGCGCACGCGTCTGACAAGGAGGACGCGATCGACAAGAAGGCCGAGATCGTCGTCACCGGCCAGCGCGACCAGCTAAAGCTTGATCGCAAGTCGGATACCGGCAGCCGCCTTGGCCTGTCGGTGCGCGAGACACCCGCGACCGTTGAGACGCTGACGCAGGCGGACATGCAGGTGCAAGGCTTGCGCACCGCACGCGAGGCCTTCAACAGCGTCGTCGGCGCGATCGCGGGCAACGTCCCCGGCAACCCCGCGGTCGTGACGTTGCGCGGCTTTTCGGGAGGCGCCGTTTCGATCCTTCAGGACGGCGTCCGTATCTCCACCTCGACCGTGGTCCAGCGCGATACCAATGTGTGGCATTTCGATCGGATCGAAGTGATCAAGGGGCCAGCCTCGGTGCTCTACGGCGAAGGCGCGCTGGCCGGAGTCATCAACAAGGTCACGCGCAAGCCGACGTTCGACGGGGACCATCTCGACGGCTTGCTGAGCGTCGGCAGCTTCGAAACGGTGAACGCCGCCAGCGGCGTGAACCTGAAACTGTCGGACACCGTCGCGGTCCGCGCGGACGCGAGCTACATGCATTCCGACAGCCTGTACGACGTCGACGACAATGCGACGCGCTCGGTCGGACTGACGGGCAGCATCCTGTTCAGGCCATCGGCCGATTTGAGCCTGCTCTTTGCCGTCGACCATTACGAAGACCGGTACGACAGCAGCTATCAAGGGCTGCCGTTCGTCTCCGCCGCCGTCGCGCGCGATCCGAGCGACGCATTACGTAGCCAGAACGGCATGGTGCTCGACAAGGCGCTGCGCCGTCGCAACTATAATCCGTACGGCGCCTATTCCGGGGCACGCGACACGACGCTGCGGTCGCGGATCGATTATGCGATCGGCGGCGGCTGGTCGGTTGCGAACGACTTCACCTGGTATCACGCCAAGCGCGACTTCGTGCTGAGTGGCGATCAGAACTTTACCGCCCCCACCGCCGCCTTCTCCAATGGCAGCTTCGCGCGGTCGGTCCAGCGGATCTACCACGACCACAAATTCTGGAACGAGCGGCTCGTGATCGCCAACGACAGCGTGATCGCAGGACTGCGCAACCGGTTCAGTCTGGGCGGCGAATATAACGACACGAATTTCGTCAATCCGCGCCAGCAAAGCCCGGTCGGTGGCAATGCGGCCGTGCGGATCGCGAACGTCGATCCGTTCGCGCCGATCGTCGGCGTATTCCCGGCCAGCGATGCCGCCTATTCAACGACCAACGTCGTCTATGACTCGAAGCTCAAGACGGCGTCGGTGTTCGCCGAGGATGCGCTGAACCTGACTCCGGGCTGGCTGCTGGTCGGCGGCGCGCGGTACGATCACATCGACCTGACCCGCGTCATCACCAACCTCAACGCGAACGGCGCTGTGACGCGGGGCACCCCGACCTATGATCCGTTCTCGTGGCGGATCGGCACGACCTACGACCTTACGCCCGGTATCACCGTGTACTGCCAGTACACGACCGCAGTCACGCCGGTATCGTCGATCCTGCTCCAGTCGATCGTCAACACGACCTACAAACTGACCACGGGCCGTTCGTACGAAGTCGGTTTCAAGGCCTCCGCGTTCGCCAAGCGGCTGACGATGACCGGCGCCGCATACCGGATCGAGCAGACCAACATCCTCACGCGCGATCCGAACAATCCGCAGCAAGCCATTCAAGGCGGCGAGCAATCGTCGCAGGGCGTCGAGCTCAACATCGGCGCGGCGGTGACCGATGCGCTTTCGCTATCGGCGGGCGCTGCCTACACCGATGCGCAGTACGACCAGTTGAGCGAGCTGATCGCCGGCATTCGCATCGACCGCGCCGGCAACCGACCGATCAACACGCCCTCGACCACCGTCAGTGGTTCGGCGCTCTACACGATCAAAGCTATCCCGGTGACGCTTGGCGGGTTCGTCCGCCACGTGTCCGGCTTCTATACCGACACCGCCAACAGCTATTTCGTCCGTGGCCATACGACCATCGATGCGTCGATCAGCTATCAAGTCGCACCGCAAGCCTCGGTGTCGGTCCGCGGTCGCAACCTGACGGACGCGTTCTACGGCGAGTATTCGGGATACCCGACGACCAACGTCTATATCGGTGCGCCACGCAGCGTCGAAATCGCGCTTTCCACGCATTTCTGAGCAGGGGTTTCCAGATGGCATTCACCGGTTCGGTCGATCCGAAAGCATACCGCGCACTGTGGCGCTGGCATTTCTATGCCGGCCTCATCGTCGCGCCCTTCCTGCTGATCCTGGCGGTCACGGGCTCGATCTATCTGTTCAACGACGAGATCGACGATGCGCTGTATCCGGCGCAGCGCTTCGTCGCGGTCCATGCAACGCAGATGCCGCCGTCGCGGATGATCGATGCCGCGCTAAAGGCGCATCCGGGAGCAGCGACCCGGATCGACCTGCCGGGTGCGCCCAATCGCTCGGCGGTCGTCTTCGTCACCCCCGATCACGGCGAGCCGCTCCGCGTGGCCGTCGATCCGGGGACGGGGCGCGTGCTCGGCTCGACGATCTATACCCGCACGCTGGTAGGGTTCGCTGACGAGATGCACGGATCGCTGACGCTCGGCACGGTCGGCGATCGGATCGTCGAGCTTGCCGCCTGCTGGGCGCTCGTCCTGATCGTCACCGGACTGTATCTGTTGTGGCCGCGCGGGCGTGGTGGGCTCGGCGGTATCCTCTATCCCAGGCTCGGCGCGAGGGGACGCCTGTTCTGGCGCGACCTGCACGCGGTGATCGGCGTCTGGTCCGTCGCGTTCATCGCGTTCCTGTTGCTGACCGGCCTCCCCTGGGCGGGGATCCAGGGCGACCTGCTCAACCGCGGCACCGCGGCGCTCGGCATCGGCTATCCGGCATCGAACCGCACGCATAATGCGCCAGCGAGCGTGCCGATGAAGACCGCACTCGGTGAAGCACCGTGGACGATGGAACTCGCACCGATGCCGACATCGACGGCATCCTCCGAGCATGCCGGTCATGCCGGCCACGAGATGACCATGGCGGTCCGCGACGATGCGGCGGTGGCCGGGATCGACCGGATCGCAACCTCAGTGACGCGCGATTACCACGTCGCGGGTGCGTATCGCCTGTTCCTGCCGAGCGGACCGACGGGCGTCTATACGGCCTACACCTATCCCGATCAGCCGCAGGGGCAGCGTACGCTGTACTTCAATCGCTGGACCGGCGGGCTGATCCGCGAGGTCGGCTACCCTGAGTATGGCTGGGCGGCGAAGGCGATCGAGCTAGGCGTCCAGCTGCACATGGGGAATTACTTCGGGCTGGCGAACCAGCTCGTGATGTTGGCGACCTGCCTCGCGATCGTGCTGCTCGTGATCAGCGGTGTCGTGATGTGGTGGAAACGCCGCCCGACGGGCCGCCTTGCCGCGCCAGCGCGCGTCTCCCCGGCTAGGATCAAGGGCGCGGTCGCCATCCTGATTCTCGCCGGGATACTATTCCCGATCCTGGGAATGTCGGTGATCGTGATCTTCCTGCTCGACCGGCTGGTATTGCTCGCGGCGGTGAGGCGATAGCGGAACGATCGAGGATAGCTGAGGCACGCTATTGCGCTACGGCCGCGAAACAGTCGGTGGCGGGCGTACCGTGCCCCCGCGTGCGAGGTATGCTGATCACGCACCGTAGCTGTGGCGGCATAACCACTTCCAGCAACAGCATACCGCTGCCTACCGTCCCGACTGACAGTATCCCCCTGCTCTTTACGTCAACGTCATCTACACGCTCACGTAACGGGCCCCAGTCACGCCCACGACTGCTACTCCACTGCAATAGTTGTAAATTAATGATCAATTAAGCATACATTTATCTTGTAATTGATCTTAGTAACATACATAGATCAAGTATGGTGGAATAGGCCAAGCGTTGCGAACGTCGCGACGGACCGTTTCAGCCCCATGATGCCTGTTTGCATACAGACTCTTGAGACCCGATCATAATCGGGCTCCAGTGTCTTCGAAGGCTTCGTCCTTGCTTCGGACGCTCTCCCCACATTCATTGAACATGGCTCCCGCTGCTGCGGATGGGAGACCCGTGCCTTCCATCCGCGGTGACTTTCGAGGTGTTCATGTACAAGTCGACCCTTTGGGCGGCCGCGCTTGCGGCTGTGAGCCCGGCTGCCTTGCTGATTTCGACGCAATCTCCGGGCTCGCCTACGGTCGCGCATCGTACCAGGCACCGATCGGCCAGGTCACGCTGGGCGTCGCGTTCGCGCATCTCGAATACTCGCTGGGCAAGGAATTCGACAGCCTCGACGGCAGCGGCAACGCCGATGTCGCCAGCGTCTATGCCAGCTATCCGCTGATCCGGTCGCGCGACAACAATCTGTACGTGACGCTCGGCGGCGACGTGAAGTGGTTCGAGGACAAGATCGGCATCGTCGATGTCACCACTTTCCGCCGCGCGCAGGTCGTCACCGCAGGACTGAGCGGCGACGAGCACGACACGCTTCTAGGTGGCGGCTGGAGCGCATATTCGCTGAGCTATTCGGTCGGCAATCTCGACATTCGCGGCGCCTATGAGCGTTCGGTCGACGCGCTGACCGCACGCACCGACGGCAGCTACGGGAAGGTCCAGTTCAGCTTCGCGCGGTTGCAGACGATCGCCGGCCCGCTCTCGCTGTTCGCCTCCGCCCGCGGGCAGATCGCGTTCAGCAACCTCGACATCTCCGAGAAGATGGAGCTGGGCGGCGCCTATGCCGTCCGCGCCTATCCCGAGGGCGAGGCATACGGCGACCAGGGTTACGTCGCCACCGCCGAGGCGCGACTGGCCTTGCCGCAGGTCGTTCCGGGTGCGCTTCAGCTGTTCGGGTTCGTCGACGTCGGCGAGGTCGATTACGTCAAGCACCCGTATTTTGACGGATCGAACCATGCGAAGCGCAGCGCATACGGCGCCGGCCTGAGCTGGGCGGGGCCGTACGGTATCGCCGCCAAGGCGACCTATGCGCGAAAGCTCGGCGACGAGGACGCGACGTCGGCCCCCGACAAGTCGGGCCGCGCCTGGTTCCAGCTCTCGAAGACCTTCTGAGCGCACCAGCCCCCCCCAAATTCAGCGGCCATCCGCCGCCACCGAGGATACCGCACATGACCCCCATCCCTTCGTCGATCAGAAACACCAGTCGTCCCGCCCCCACCGTCACGCGCACGCGGCGCGGCGGGCTGTTCGGCACGACCGGCCTCGCACGGTTCGCCTGGCTGATCGGGTTCAGCCTCGCCGGCACGGTGGTGGCACGCCCGGTCGAGGCGCAGACGCTGCCGACGGGCGGCGAAGTCGTCGCGGGCCAGGCGAGCATCGCCACTGGTACCAAGTCGCTCACCGTGACGCAGACCAGCGACCGCGCGGCGATCAACTGGCAGTCCTTCTCGATCGGCAAGGGCAAGAGCGTCGTCTTCGAGCAGCCGACCAGCAGCTCGGTCGCACTGAACCGCGTGCTTGGTTCGGACCCGTCGGTGATCCTCGGCAACCTGTCGGCGAACGGGAAGGTGTTCCTGGTCAACGCGAACGGCATCCTGTTCGGCCAGACCGCCAACGTCAACGTCGGCGGCCTCGTGGCCTCGACGCTAAACATCTCCGACGCCGATTTCCTCGCAGGCAAGAACAGTTTCGCAGGGACAAGCGGTGCGAGCGTTCAGAACGACGGCACGATCACCGCGAAGAACGGGTATGTCGCGCTGCTTGGCGCGAACGTCGGTAACGGCGGCACGATCAAGGCGAACTTCGGTACGGTCGTGTTGGCGGGCGGCGAGGCGATCACGCTCGACGTGGCGGGCGACGGGCTGCTCAACGTCGCGGTCGACAAGGGCGCGGTCGGCGCGCTGGTCCGCAACGGCGGACTGATCCGTGCCGACGGCGGCAAGGTCTTGATGACCGCGCAAGGAGCCGGCGACCTGCTCCACACCGCGGTCAACAACACCGGCATCGTCGAGGCGCGCACGTTGCAGAACCGCGGCGGCACGATCATGCTGCTCGGCGACATGAAGACCGGCACGGTCAGCCTCGCCGGTACGCTGGACGCCAGCGCACCGGTCGGCGGCAATGGCGGGTTCATCGAGACGTCGGCGGCCACCGTCAACGTTGCCGATAGCGCCAAGGTCTCGACCTTCGCACGGTCCGGCCTGACCGGCATGTGGTTGATCGATCCGCAGGATTACGTGATCGGCGCAGGCGGCAACATCTCGGGCTCGACGCTGTCGGCGCAGCTCGTGACGACCAGCATCACGATCAGCACGATCCCCGCGGCCGGCGACACGACGACCGGCAACGGCGACATCTTCGTCAACGACGCGGTCGCCTGGACCGCGTCGGGCGTGCCGACGACGCTGACGATGAACGCGTTTCGCGACGTCAACATCAACGCACCGATCACCGCGACCAACGGCAATATCGTCGCGTGCTGCGGCCGCGACGTGAACGTCAACGCGGACCTGACCACGACCAACGGCAGCATCCTGCTCAATGCCGGGCGCAACGTGCAGGTATTTCACGCGATCACGACGACCGACGGCAACATCGCCTTGTGCGCAGGCCATGACGTGATGATCGATGCCGCCGTCACGCTGACCCGCGGCACCACGATCCCGGCGCAGAGCCTCGGCCTGCCGGTCGGGCTGACGCTGATCGCAGGCGCGGACGGCACCGGCCCAGGCGTCAACGGCGGCACGATCGTGTTCTCCGCGCTGTCGCCACCGACCACCGTCACCGCGGCGCCGGTGTCGATCAATTACAACCCGGTTTCGTACACCACGCCGACCGACTTCTCGACCGAGTTCGTCTTGACCGAAGGCGCAGCGATCACCCAGCGGATGCTGCTGTTCCCGACCGCGCAGAAGGTCGCCGACGGCACCAATGCGGCGGTCTTGAGCGGGTTCAACACCAACGGGACTTCGGGGTTGCCGACCGGAGTTTCGCTGGTCGCCGGCCCAGATGCGACCGCGACGTTCGACAGCACCGGCGAAGGCACGGGCATCGGGGTGAGCTTCAGCGGGTACACGCTGACCGGCGCAAACGCGGATCGGTACGCGTTGGCGAGCTCGTGCTGCGTCGCCGGGTTCCGGACTACCGGGACGATTACGGCTGCCGCCCCGGCACCTGCGCCCGCTCCGGCACCAGCGCCCGCTCCAGCACCGGCGCCCGCTCCAGCACCGGCGCCCGCTCCAGCACCGGCGCCCGCTCCAGCACCGGCGCCCGCTCCGGCACCAGCGCCCGCTCCAGCACCAGCGCCCGCTCCGGCACCAGCGCCTGCCCCGGCACCAGCGCCTGCTCCGGCTCCGGCTCCGGCTCCAGCGCCCGCCCCAGCTCCAGCTCCTGCGCCTGCCCCGGCACCAGCGCCCGCCCCTGCACCAGCGCCTGCTCCGGCACCGGCACCAACGCCGACGCCGACGCCAACCCCGACGCCTCCGCCAGTACTCGCGCCGCCCCCAACCGCGACACCGCCCGTTACCCCGGTTCCGAACCTACCGAATGCTACGCGGCCGTTTCTGGAGGTTCCGCCGGTGACGGTGCGTATCCCGACGCCGCCGACGATCGAGGTCGTCGAGGGTGGCGTGACGTATCCGACGCCAGAACGGCCCGGCACCGTGATCGTAGAAACGCCCGAAACGCCGCAGGTCGTGCAACCGGTCGTCGAGCGCCCGTTCGTGCAGCCTACGCCGCCCAACACGCCAGCCGTGCCCAATTATCCGCGGAAGCAGGCGCGTCATTGAGATGACCGGGACTGCGCGGCGTGGCGTCTCGGCCCCCGCTCGCTGGTTCGCGCGCTGGCAGGCACTGCTGGGCTGGGGAATCGTTGCGAGCGGCGGCGCCGTACCGGGCATCGCGGCGTCCCCCGCGCCGGCTGCCATTGTCGCGACCGCGGCGCTGGACGATGCCGGCCGGTTTGGCGGCGTGGCGACGTCCGACGACGTGCGCGACATGGTGAACTGGGTGTCGACGTCGCACGACAATCACGCGCTGCCGTTCGTCGTGATCGACAAGGTGAACGCGGTCGTGCTCGCGTTCGATGGCAGCGGCAATTTACGCGGGCGGGCCCCGGCCTTGCTCGGGATGGCGCGCGGAGACACCAGCGTGCTGGGTATCGGCCAGCGTAAGCTCGCGACCATTACGCCCGCCGAGCGCACCACGCCGGCAGGTCGCTTCCAGGCCTCGCTCGGGCGCGATTTCGAACAGGATATTCTGTGGATCGACTATGATGCCGCGCTGTCGCTGCACCGCGTGATCAAGGGGCGCCGCGTCGACGATCGCGCCGGACGGCTCGCATCGGCGACACCGAGCGACAACCGGATCTCATATGGCTGCGTGAATGTGCCGCCGGGATTTTACGACGATGTGGTGAAGCCGTTGTTCACCGGGACGGTCGGGATCGTCTATATCCTGCCTGAGACCAAGCCGCTGCGGAGCGTGTTCGCGGTGCCTGGCGAGACGAAGTAGCGGACTTCTCGATCCTCCCCCGCCAGGGGGAGGTGGCTGGTGCTTGCCAGACGGAGGGGGAGGACACGGAACGGGCCTGATCATGCCCTCCCCCTCCGTCGCCTTCGGCGCCACCTCCCCCTCGCGGAGAGGATCAAACGTTACGTCACTGGCACCAAGGCCGTTCGCGGTACCATTTCGTCAGGACGTACTTCACGCCCTGCTCGACCGGCATGCCCTGGTGAAGCGACCCAAGTTCGGCGCGCCATACTCGTCCATGTTGTTCCAGATCACGAGGTTGCCGGCTTTCGGCGCGATCATCACCCCCGCGGTCGGGTAGTTCGTGCGCCCTCCAGCCTCGGGCTCGTTGAGGAAGGTCATCGCCGACCAGGTCCGCTGGCCGCCCATCGTTACCTGGTCGAGCCAATAAGGCTGTTGGGTATCGAAGAAGTCGTGATGCGGCTTGAACTCCTGCCCGACCGCATAACGCTGCCCCTGCAACGCTTCGCCGTAGCGCGGCTCGAGCCCCGTCAGCAGGTCGAGCTTGGTCTCGACCGCAGTCACGGGCGCCGGGCCCGGATAGAGGTAGCACGTCTCGCTGGTGCGGTGCGGAGACACCGGGGCATCGCCGACGACCGGCGACGGCACGCGATTGGCCTCGATCAGCGCGATCACCGCGGCGCATTCGTCGAGCGTGAGAAAATCGCGGACGATATGAAGCTCCATGCCGTTCGCCGGCATCCGGACCGCGCCGGGATAGCACAGGATCCGATCGCGCACCTGCTCGGCAGAGTTCGCCCTGCCAAGCGCTTCGCTTTGACCATCGCGACGATCGGTCGATCGCGCGTACGAATTGGCGCCCAGGCTTTCAATATTAGTCATAAAGTCCGCAATACTCACAAGAATCACGATATGGATTATGATCTGGATCTATAAAGCAGGTTAAGTTTCGTACAACGTGCATCCTTATCAGATAACCGACGTTTATCCTGCACGACCAACATAGGTTAGGCCGGTTGCGCGACTACATCGCGAACCGCAGCCCTCATGGATGCGCATAAGTCGCACCTACCGAAGAGTTCGGGAACATCCCCCGCTCCGCTGCCGGCGTGAGCCTTGGGTGACGCGATTGAACGACATCGGCGGAGACTATTCATGAACCCGAGATTTCTCGTGGGCGCTGGACTTTGGTCCGGCGGGCACACCACCCTGGCGGTCGCGACCGAAGCGCAGAACCAGCGCATCCCCCAGCGGATCAAGGACCGGCAGACCGAACGCTTTCGGTAGGCGCTCGCGGGTCGCGCGCTGAACGCCACCCCGACCCACCGACGTCCCCCATTCTGCTCTTGCTCGTCCTCGCGCCTCGCGGGGCCAGGATAGTCATGTTCAAAAATTTTCTCGCCGGCGCCGCCGCGGCGTTGCTCGCAGTCATCCCGCAACCCTCGGCCGCGCAGACGGTGGTATTGCCGGGCGCGCTCCTCCTCGCCGGCTACCGCGCGACCTGCGGACCGGTCGATACGATGATCCAGCCGATCAACGACATCGCCGCCGCGTACAAGGGTCGCATCATCCTCCACCCGCGCGTCCTCGACTTGCCGCGCGCACAGCAACTCTTCTGGTACACGCACGAATGCGCGCACCAGATCTTCGGGCCGGGCGAAGCCGCCGCCGATTGCTGGGCGGTACAACAGGGCAAGATCCAGGGCTGGCTCACCGGAGACGAACTGGCGAAGCTCGCCGTAACGATGCGCTACTATCCAGGTGACGCCACGCATACCGACGGTGCAGCGCGGATCGTGGCGATGGACGCTTGCTTCGCACGATAGTCTAGCGATCTCAATGTATCTTAGAAAACCAAGACAGTAACGATAGTTCGGTATCTGTAACGCAATAACTACTTCTGGCTGATCCAGGTCGTTGACAAGATCGCACCGACGGCTTCTGTATCGTTAGCGTAACGATACGGCCCATTACGGTGTCGGATCGCCTCCGTCTGGATTGCACCCGCCATGCCTGGTTCTCTACCCGAGGCGATAGACGGCGGTGCACGATCGCACGGCCCGGACGTTTCCGCCTGCGACCGCGAACCTATCCACCGTCCTGGATCGATCCAGCCGCACGGCCTCGTCCTCGTTGCCGACGCCTGCACCTTCAAGATCATGGCGGCCGCGGGCGACATCGAAAAATTGCTGGCACCGCATTGGCTTGGCGCGAACCTCGACGAGTTGCTCGGCCAACCTGTCTCGGCGCAACTCGCGGCCAAGCCCAACGCCAGCACGGTCGTGCTCGCGCGGATCGTCGGCACCGAAACGCCGTTCGACGCGATCGCGCACCGCGTATCGAACACCATCGTCGTCGAACTCGAGCCCGCCCCCCTAGCGATGCCGTCCCCGATCGACGTTCTGGTGGAGATGGAGGAAGCCGCGGCGACGTTCGAACAGGCGTTCGGCTTACGCGAACTGTGCGAACGCGCCGCCAGGACGTTTCGCCAATTGACCGGGTTCGACCGGGTGATGCTGTACCGCTTTCTCGACGATGACGCCGGGGTCGTCCTGGCCGAGGACCGCGATCCCGCGCTCGGCAGTTTCCTGAACCAGCATTTCCCGGCGTCCGACATCCCGAAACAGGCGCGCGCGCTGTACGTGCGGAACCGTGTCCGCATCATTCCCGACATCGCCTATGAACCCGCATTGCTCCGTCCAGCCGGTGCGACGCCGCTCGACATGAGCGACCTCGCGCTGCGCAGCGTATCGCCGATCCACCTGCAATATCTCGCCAACATGGGCGTCGCGGCGTCGGCGTCGGTGTCGATCGTCCGCGACGGCGCGCTGTGGGGCCTTGTCGCCTGCCACCATCCGACGCCGAAGTTCTTGCCACTGCATGTCCGGATGTCCTGCCGTGCGCTCGCCGGGAGCCTTGCCCGCCAGATTCGCGCGAAGGAGGATGCCGAACTCTACCGCGAGCGCATCCGGCTCCGCACCTCCGAGGACGCGGTCGTGCTTCGGCTCGGCAGCGATATCTCGCTCGCCGGCTTCTTCGCGACCGCGGGCGACGACATGTGCCGGATGCTGGGCGCCGACAGTTTCGCGGCGGTTCGCGGGACCGAATTGTTTGTCGCCGGTCGCTCGCCGCGGCACGACGACATTCGCGCGGTCGCCGCTCATGTGATCGATCGCGGCCGGGCGGTGCCCTTCTCGACGGATCGGCTATCGGAACAGCTGCCCGCAGCCACCGGTTTCCAGGATCTCGCCAGCGGCGTTCTCGCGGTGACGATGTCGACCGACGAGCCGACGATCCTGATCTGGTTTCGCGCCGAACAGATCGAGGTGATGAACTGGGCCGGCAACCCGCACAAGGATTTAGGCGTCGATCCTCACATCCCGTTGACACCGCGCGCGTCGTTCGAAAGCTGGAGCGAGGCGGTTCGTGGTCGATCGGTACCGTGGACCCTGTTCGAGATCGAGGCCGCCGGGCGGTTGAAGCGGACGATGTTCGATGCCCGCCAGAACCGTCGCCTGTTCGAGGTGAACCGCGAACTCACCGCGACGATCGCCGACAATGAGAGCCTGTTGCTGCAGAAGGACTATCTCATCAAGGAGGTCCATCACCGCGTCCAGAACAGCCTGCAGCTTGTCTCCGCGTTCCTCGGCCTTCAGGCGCGGGCGGTCGGCGACGACGTGCTGACCGCGCATCTGGCGGAGGCGCAGCGTCGGCTCTCGGCGGTCGCGATGGTCCACCGCCGACTGCATTCCGACGAGCACGTCCAGGCGGTCGATCTCGCGCGGTACATCGGCGACCTGTGTACCGAGATCAAATCGACGATGGACAAGTCATGGGGCGGCCAGATCGAGCTCGAACTCGCGCCGATCCTGATCTCCACCGATCGTGCGGTCAGCGTCGGGCTGATCCTGACCGAACTGGTGATCAACGCCAATAAATACGCTTATGCAGGCGCGTCGGGACCGATCACGATCGCGCTAGAACAGCATCGCAACCGCTTCCGGTTGATCGTCGCCGATCGCGGTCGTGGGAAGGCGAGTTCCGGGACCGGGTTCGGGTCGCGGATGCTCACGTCGATGGTCGCGCGGCTGTCCGGCACGATCGACGAGACCGACAACGATCCCGGCCTCCGCGTCACCATCGGCGCGCCGATCAACGACGACCTCCCGCACGCCTGATCCGCTACTCGGTCGAGCCCGTATGCATTAGGTGACGCACGTCGTCCGCTACCTGGTTGTTGGCGCCGAGCCGCTCGATCAACTGCGCCTGACGGCTGCCCCGCAAGCCGGCAGTCGTCAGCTGCTTGTCGCGGACATAGGTGTAGACCCCGCTGACCGCGTACGCCTGGACATGCGCGATGTTCGCCTTCTGCGCAGCTTGAGTACCGACGAACGTGTCGGACTCGAAGAAAGCGCGGCGGGTGAGCGGAGTCTCAAAGGCCAGTTCGATCACCGCGATCAGCGCACGCTCGGTCGGCACGAGATGATCGACGTTGGGTGCGGGCGGCGCGGGCTCGGCGTTGTCGTAGCGGTCCGGCAGGTGCAGCCGCAGTTGCAGCACCGCAGGGTCAGCGGCGAGCGTCCGGGCAAACTCGGTCATAAACCCACCGAACGCGTCCGCATCGTCGGTTGCCGCGCCGAAATGGACGTGGATACGGTCGAAGCCGTCGTCGCCATTGGGGATCGGATCCGCGATCCGGTCGACCAGCGTGCGCGATCCGCTTGGCAGCGCATAGGCGACGGTGGCGGCGAACATGTTCTGTTCGTCGGCAAACAGGATGTGGCTCGCGGCATTGAACACGTCCTGGTCCGCCTTCGATGCGAAGCCGATCTCGACCCCGCCATCGAGTTCGTAGTCCGCGAACGGCGCGATCCCGTCGATCGCCGGCCAGAGATGCGCGTCCTGCTCGCGGTCCAGATGGTTCTGGACGTACCAGCCGAGCCCTGGGATGCGCGAACAGAGCGGGCCGTGGACGTCGCGCCAATAGGTCGCGAATACCTCGTGCGGCACGCGGGGACGACGCAATACCGTCGTGTAGCTGTTGATGACGATGCTGGCATCGCGCTGTGCATAGTCGGTCGTGGTCGAGGCTTTGGGCATGACTGGGTTCCTGATGACGGAAGGGTCGAACGCGCGAAGATAGAATGCAGGGCCCGGCGGGTGCGTAAGTTCCAGCACGAAACCCGATAGTTACGCGATGCTCCGGGTCTTCAGCCGGTTGACTACCGGCGTGACGAGCACCGCAAGGATGGCGATCGCGGCGGCGACATAGCCGACCGCGCCGAGCCCGAGATGCTGGATCACCGAGCCGCCGATGATGGCGCCGAGACCGATGCCGGCATTGGCCATCGACACGTTGAGCGTGCCGGCCAGCGCCTGCGCGTGGCTCGCCGACTGCATCACGCGAACCTGGCAGATCGGGTAGAGCGCGGTGTTGGCGATGCCCCAGACGGCGAGCGCCACTGCGAGCCAGGCATGCGAACCCGCGACCAACGTCGTCGCCGCCATTCCGACCGCCAGCACCAGCGACGTGATCGCCGTCACCAGCAACGGCCCGCGACCGACGAGCTGTCCCCCCAGCCAGTTGCCTGCGAGACCGACGATGCCGAAGCCCATCAGCCACCAGCCCACCTGCCCCGCCGGAATGTGCGCGATCTGCTCCAGCGTGTCGGCGAGATAGGTATAGGCGGTGAACATCGCGGTGAAGACGATCACCGACAGCACGACGTTGCCGAGGAAATACGGGTCTTTCAGGATGCGCGCCTGTTCGGCCAGCTTGACGCGCGCGGGGCGGGCCAGCGTCGGCATCACGACGAGCAACAGCACCGCCATCAGCAGCGACAGTCCCGACAATCCCCAGAACGTCCCGCGCCAGCCGAACGCGGTCGATGCGAGCGTCCCGAGCGGAATGCCGAGCACCATCGCGCCGGAAATCCCGAGATAGACGTTGGCGACCGCCTTGCCCGCCTTCTCAGGCCCCGCGAGTTCGCCCGCGGTCTCGCTCGCCGTGCCCCAGAACACCGGCAGCGCCAGCGCCGGCAGGAACCGCGCCAGGCCTAGAACCCAGATGTCCGGCGCGGCCGCGGCGAGCGCGTTGGCGGCGGCGAAGATCACGAGGATCACGACGAACAACCGCTTGCGCTCGAAATGCGACAACATCGCAGTCAGGAACGGGCCGGCGAGCATCACGGTGAACGCGAACAGCGTCACGAGTTGCCCGGCGACCGTGATCGAGATGCCAAGGTCGCGCGACAGGCTCGGGAGCAGGCCGACGATGATGAACTCGGTCGTGACGATCACGAACGCGGAGATCGCCAGTAGCAGCACGGCAAGGCCATGCCCCGCGGATTTTGCACCGGGCGGCGCGGCAGCAATGGGACGAACGGGGGACGACATTGGCAAACTCCTATAGCTGCCGTCTCTACGCGCGACGAAAAGCGACGTCCTGCGGCATGTTTTCGCGTATGGCAGGACAATAATTCCAGAATGGACTCGCATGATCCCCTCCGAACGCCTCAAGGGCATCGAAGCCTTCGTCAGTACCGCCGACGCCGGCAGCTTCACCGCGGCCGGCTTGCGGCTGAACCTGACCAACTCCGCGGTCAGCAAGAGCGTCGCCAGACTTGAGGCGCGGCTGGGTAGCCGGCTGTTCGAACGAACCACCCGTCGCCTGACGCTGACCGACGTCGGCGCCGCCTTCTACGAGACCTGCGTCCGCGTGCTCGAGGATCTCGCCGATGCCGAAGCGGTGCTTGCGGCGCACCGGTCGGAGATCGTCGGGCGGCTGAAGGTCGACGTGCCGATCGCGTTCGGGCGGATGCAGGCGATGCCGCTGTTGCTCGCCTTCGCCGAACGCCATCCGAATTTACGCCCGAGCATCACCTTCACCGATCGGAAGATCGACATCGTCGAGGAGGGCATCGACGTCGCCATCCGGATCGGCGCGTCGGAGCCCTGGGCGGACAATCTCGGGCACCGCTATCTCGGCAGCGAGCGCGTCATAATCTGTGCCGCCCCCGCCTATCTCGCGCGGCGTGGGACACCGGCATCGGCGGACGATCTCGCACGGTTCGACTGCATCCTGTACGGGCGCAGCGACGGCAGCACGATCAAGTGGCGTTTTGCCGACGGCGCTGGCGGCATCGATGAGTGCGCGATGGATGGCCGCATCGTCCTTGGCAGCGCGGAGGCTCAGGTCGGAGCGGTCAAGGCCGGGTTCGGTATCGCGCAACTCGCGACCTGGTTGATCGAGGACGAACTCGCGCGCGGCGACCTGGTCGAGGTCCTTCCCGAACTGGCGACGGCGGGGCTGCCCCTGCATCTGATCTGGCCCCGGCGCCGGCAACTGAGCCCGAAGGTTGATGCGCTGCTCGATGCGCTGACCAGCGGACTTCGGATTGCATGACGAAGAGGTGAAAAGCGCGTCATCCCGCCATTTCCTGCAACTCGGCGTGGCATTGCCTGTTGGTGAAGGATGACCATCTTCAACGATCAAATCGCTATCGTCACCGGCGGCGAATCCGGCATCGGTGCCGCCTGCGCCAAGGCGCTCGGCGAGGCCGGCGCGCGTGTCGTCATCACCTATTTCAAGGACGCAGCGGCGGCGCAGGCGGTATGTGCGGCGATCGGCGGCACCGACCGTGCCATCGCCGTCCAGGCCGATGTCGGCGACGAAACCGCGATCGAACATTTGTTCGCGCAGGCGGAAGCGACGTTCGGCACGGTCACGCTGCTCGTCAACTCCGCGGGCCTCAACATGAGCGGCGTGATGCTGGTGGACATGGAACTGGCGCAGTTCGACCGGGTCATCCGCTCCGACCTCTACGGCCCGTTCCTGACGTGTCGCCGCATGGTCCGTGCTCTGGAAGCCAAGAATGCCAAGGGCCGCATCGTCAACATCTCGTCGATCCACGAACGCGCGCCGCGACCCGGCGGCGTCGACTATGACTCCGCAAAGGGCGGCCTGTCGCAACTGACGGCGACGCTGGCGCTGGAACTTGCGCCGAAGGGCATCGCGGTAAACGGTGTCGCGCCGGGCATGATCCTGACGCCGATGAACCAGTCCGCGCTCGATCATCCGCAGGAGCTCGCCGCCAAGGAGGCCGCGATCCCGTGGAAGCGCGCCGGACGGCCCGACGAGGTAGCGTCGCTGGTGACGTTCCTGCTCTCGCCGGCCGCGGACTATATCACTGGCACGACGGTGACGATCGATGGCGCGCTGTCGCTGACCGTGGCGCAGGGCGCGTGATGGTCACCTACGCGGTCGAGCAGCTCGACACCGTCGCGATCTCGACCAATTCGGTGATCGACGGCATGGACCTGATGAGCCCGTTCGTCTGGAAGGAGGGCGACCTCTACCGGATCATGGTCCGCGGCGTTCCCCATCCGCTCGGGGCGCACGACCCGACCGGGATCATTGCCCGCGGCGAAAGTCGCGACGGCCTGTCGTTCACGATGGACCCCGGCCTCGCGATCACCCCCGGCCCCGGCGCGGAGGACATGGGTGGTTGCGAGGACCCGACCGTCCTGGTGACGCACGATCACCAATATCTGATCTACTACACCGGCGTCGATGCGGACCGCTCGCAGGGCTGCATGATCCTCGCCGCCGGCCGCGACCTGACGGCGCTGGTCAAGGAGGATCTGGTCCTCAAGGCGCCGCCGGGCGAGGGCAACATCAAGGAGGCCACGCTGGTGCAGACCAGCGCGGGCGAGTGGCGGCTGTTCTACGAATACGCCGCGGATGGCGCGTCGCGGATCGGCATGGCGGGCGGACCCACTGCAAAAGGTCCGTGGACCGTGCGGCCCGATCCGTTCGGGATCCGTGAGGACAGTTGGGACAATTGGCATCTGTCGACCGGGCCGATCTGGCAAGCCGAGGGTGCCGATCCAGTGATGTTCTACAACGGCGCGACGCATGACGCGCGGTGGCGGATCGGCTGGATCAGCTTCAGTCCCGATCTCTCGCGGGTCACGGGGCGCGGGTTGGAACCGCTGCTCGTGCCGCCGCCTGCGCTGAGCCGCGAGGCCACCGATATCGCGTTTGCCGCGTCTACCGTCGCGGAAGGCGACCAGATCGCGCTGTATTATTCGCTCGAGGACCGCATGCTGCGGCGGGCGTTGATCGGGCGCTATAGTCGCTGACTCGGAGAATGGTCGCGGGCGGCGTACCGTCCGCGACCCTTGATCATCAGCCGTGCGCGCGAGCAGCGGCTTTCTGCGCGCGTGCCTGTTTGGCGTAGTGGTGATGCGCGGCGACGCATCCGATGGCGGCCCCGGCAACAGCATGGCCCTTACCGACGAAATGCCCACCGACGCCGCCAGCAGCAGCGCCGCGGATGCAGCCCTTCGCCAACACGGGCGACGCCGTCATCGCGAGGAGCGGAAGAGCGAGCAGGGTAATGAAGCGCATGGCGGTATCCTTGAAAGCACTGCAGGAAGACCTGAAATACCGTTCAAGCCGCCACCGTGTTCCGTGAGAAATTCGTCATGTTCTGCATGTGCGAAGGTCTCGTCAACGATACGAACTGTCCGCCATAAGATATTGAAGTTGCGGTAGTCCTGTAACGAGCGGCACATTTACCGATCCGGGTACGACGCGCCGGCGTTGCATCCCGATCCGAAAGAACCGAAAGCTACGAACCATGATTGCCCTGTATCTCGCGGCGTTGTCGATGACGCCCAATGCCGCCTTCAAACCGATCGGTCCCGACGCGGCGAAATGCACAGCGGGTAGCACCCACTCGGCGATGCTGGTCGTCGTCGAGGGGTTCAAAGCGCGCACCGGAACCGTTCGTGTCCGCACGTTCGGGGGATCGCCGTCGACCTATTTCGACAAGAAAAAGACGCTGTTGCGCACCGAAGTTCCGACGCCGCGCGAAGGCCGGGTCGCGATCTGCATGCCGGTCGATCGGCCGGGCGTCTATGCGGTCGACGTGCGCCACGACATCAACGCCAACGACAAGACTGACCGCAGCGACGGCGGCGGGGCGTCGGGTAATCCGCATGTCACGCTGTTCGACATGCTGTTCTCGCGCAAACCCGATCCGAAGATCGTCCAGGTGCGTGTCGGATCGGGCACGACGGTCGTGCCGGTCACCCTCACCTACCTGCAAGGCGGATCGCTGCAGCCGATCCGATGATCGATCACCAGCCGATCGCGCCGCCCAGCCGGAACGTGCGTGGCCGCAGTGGCGTGTATTCGTTACGCGCCGCCAGCGCGAACGGGTTGCCGCCGGCAAAGCGGTCTCCCTTCACGTCGAACAGGTTCTCGACGGTGGCGGTCAGTCGGATGGTATTCCGCGTCCACGTTCCGCCAAGGTGCGTGCTGCCATATTCCCCCTGTGACACATCGAGCGGGGCCTGCGTCCCGACGGTCGACCGGCCGACGTAGCGCCATCCCGCGTCGACGCTGACGTGCGTATCGACGCTGAGCGACCATTCATAGCCGACGCTTCCCGAGACCGCGAAGGGCGGCGTGTTGGGCAGCCGTGCGCCGACCTGCCGACGGAATGCCGGATCGGGATCGGCGACGTGGGTCTCGTTGAGGAACATCGCCATGTCGATCTTCAAGCCGGACAGCGGCACCCAGTTGGCGCTCGCCTCAAGCCCATAAATATGGCTGTTGCCGAGATTGGTGGTGAACGGAAAGCCGGATTTGTCGACCAGATCCGCCTGGATATGCCGCCAGTCGGTCAGCGAAGCACCGATCGATGCGGAAAGCCCGCGCGGTCCATGCCGCTCCTTGCGCAGGCCGATCTCTCCGACGTGAATGGTATCGCGAACCAGATCGGTAACGCGGCCGACGCCCGGCGCCACTGTGATCCCCCCGGTCCGGAAACCCGATTGGTAGCGGGCATACGCCGCCAGCGTCGGGGTCAGCAGCCAGGATACGCCGAGCGTCGGATCGAGTCGGGTCGAACTGAGTCCGCGGATGTATGTCGTCGTCTTGAGCTTGGCGATCGGGTCGCCGTCGGTACGCTGATGCGTCAGTCGTGCCCCCGCGGTGATCGTCAACGCCGGGTTGATCGCGATCCCTGCCTCGCCGAACACCGCCGCATCGAGCGTCCGGTTGGTGACACCGACGATGTCGCGCAGCTTGTCCGGCGCGCCATATCGGCGTGCATACGCATCGCGCGCGTGGATGAGCGCGACGCCTACCAGCCAACCGGCGCCGTTAGGCTTTGCGCGCGACAGGCGTGTCTCGTGCGAGAACAGACGGCTGCGTTCGTCGGTGTCGTAGGCGATCGGCGCGTCCGGGCGGATCGGCCGCGTGGCGTCGAACCGGCTCTCCGCATCGCGGTGGACGAACCCGGTCGCCGAGACGAGGTGCAGCCCGTCCTCCCAACGCCTGTCGACCACGACACGCCCGAGGAAATATTGCTGGCTGAACGGCTGCGCCAGCAGGGACGCGCGCGAGAGCGATCCCATTCCGCGCTCGGCATATTGCAGGTCGGGGGCGGTCAAATTCTGGATCACGACACCCGCGTCGATCGTCCACCCGCTTGCCCGAACGACACGGACGTCGAGGCGTACGCCCGTGGTCGCCACGCGGTTGACGTTGTGCAGGCCGCGGCGGATATCGTCGATATAGCCACCTTCGACGACTCGGTAGCCGACCGCGCGTACGCCAGCGACGCCAGCCTTGATCGGTATGTTGACCATCCCGGCGATATCGCCGCCCGGATCGCCCGACTTGGTCGCGCTG
The DNA here is from genome assembly GCF_001421745.1 of Sphingomonas sp. Leaf230. GTDB lineage: Bacteria > Pseudomonadota > Alphaproteobacteria > Sphingomonadales > Sphingomonadaceae > Sphingomonas. Next base: position 876,775 of record NZ_LMKW01000001.1, read on the forward strand.
ACGCCGCCCGACACATTGGCCGACACCCCCGACAGATCGACCGCGTGCGGCACCAGCCTGACGATCCCCCCGATCGCGCCTGCGCCGTACAGCGTGCCCTGCGGCCCCTCGAGGACCTCGACCTGGTCGACGTCGTACAGGTTGAGGCCGGGTTCGGGACCGTTATAGGCGACCGGCACCTCGCCAAAGTAGACGTTGGCGGTCGATTGCGTCGGGCCAGTGAAGCTGCTGTCCGCGACCCCGCGGATGAACAGCTTGTTGCGACCGGCACCCAGCGCCGTGCTCTGCAGGATCGGCGTCGCGGCGATCGCCTCATCCATGCCGTTCGCGGCATCGTTGCGGATGTTCACGGTGCTTGCCGGTCGCAGGATCGTGAGCGCGCCGGGAAAGCGCAGTCGGGACGTCGCGCGCTTGGTCGCGGTGACGATGATTTCGGGCGACACTTCGACCGGCGGCGGCGTCAGGGGGTGTCTCGGTTTCGGTTGGGGTTCGCGAGCGACTGGCTGCCGGACGACAGCGCGACGAACGATCCTAAAGCTGCCTCCGCCAAGTCGTTGCGCGGTGTACGGGGTGCCGGCGAGCATCTGGTCGAGGGCTGTGGCCGCGGTTAGTCGGCCCCTCGCCCCCCTCGTCGTGACCCGCGACAATCCAGGCTCCGCGCTGCCGATATCGACGCCCGCCTGCTGCGCAAGCACCGCGATCGCGCGATCGAGCGGCCCCGGCGCAACGGCAATCGCCCGCCGCTCCGCTGCGCGAGCGGGCGTAGACAGCGACGGTGCAAGAAGGGTGGCGGCGAGGAGCGATACGGCCAGGTTGAATTTACGGACCGGCATGGCCTCCGACCAGACGCCAGCGGCCATTAACATGCTCCGCCCGAGCGCCGATCAGCGCTGCGGCGCGCGGGATCAGGCTGTCGGCTCCGCCCGTCACGCCGATCGATCCGGTGAACCGCGTTTCCGCCAGTCCGGGATCGACGCGCACGACCGTACCGGTGCTGCGTTCCAATGCTGCGGCGACGAGGCGAACCGGCGTTTGCTGGAAAACCAGCCGGCCTTTACGCCAGCTGCCGACGTCGTCGATCGCGATACCCGACATCCGCGGCGCGCCGCCATCGACATGCGACAACGCCGCACCGGCGGTCAGCATGATGCGTTCCTGTTCGGGCTGGAACATCACCGCACCCTCGGCAACCTGCACGCCGAGATGCGCGCCGACGCGGGCGACGTTGAAGACGGTGCCGACGTCCTGCAACCGCATCGTCCCCGACTGGACGACGAAGGGATGCGCGGCGTCGTGCGTGACCCGGAAGATCGCTTCGCCGCGTTCCAGCGTGACCAGCCGCGCACTGCTGTCGTCGACCGCGAGCCTGGTGCCGCCGTTCAGGTCGATACCGCTGCCGTCAGCGAGCGTCACGCTGCGGCGAACCCCGGCGGGTGTCTCTATGATCCGCGCCGCCGTCTTTGACGGGTTTTCGAGCGGTAGCATAACGCCAACGATCCCCGCCGCCGCCAGTCCGCTGACGGCTCCCATCACCCAGCGCCGCCGCGGTGTCGGTCGGTCGTCGTTGGCGGCAACTGGCGGTAGTGCTTGCGACCAATCCGGCGGGCTCAGCGCGTCGGTCAGTTCCGCGTCCGCGACCGCCAGCGCGTCATAGGCGCGCGCGTTTTGCGGGTCAGCCTCAATCCAGTCGGCGAATGCCGTCCATGCGCCACCATCGGCCGTCGGCAAGCGGAGGTGCCACGCGACCGCCTCGGCTGCGGCGTGTTCGCCGTAACCCGGGCCGTAATCGCCGTCCTTGCCCCACTCATCGACCATCGCGTTGGTCCTCCTCATGAGCGAGACGTCCTGCCTGCGGGATATCCGCACCGGAATTGCTCCGTTGCAAGTGAATTCGCAGATACGCGCGGTGCAGCAGCTTCTCGACGCCACTGACGGTGATCCCCATCTGCTCGGCGATCGCCTTCTGCGGCAGGTCCTCGAACCGGTAGAGGCGGAACGCGGTAGCCACGCGATCGGGCAGACCGGTGAGCGTCGCCTCGACCCGCCCGAGCCGTTCGCGGGCGATCAACGCGCGCTCGGCATCGGGATGCTCGTCGGCGGTCGCCTGCGTTTCCAGCCAGTCGGTGTCGCGATCCGCCCGCCGCACCGCGCGACGGCGGCGATCGACGGCGATGTTGTTCGCCATCCGGCAGATATAGCCGAGCGGTTCGGCGATCGGGCCGCCGGTCACCGTCTCCAGCTTCAGCCAAAGATCCTGCAACGCATCCTCCGCCTCCTCGACGCTGCCCAACCGCGCGACGAGCAACCGCAGCAGCATCGCACGCTCGGCGAGGAATACGGCGCGGAGCCCGCCCAGGGTCACGCCGGGTCGGCCTTGGCATCGCGGCGGAACAGCACCGCCAGCGCGACGATCGCGACGCCGTTCTGGAGCAGAGCATGCCACCCTGCCCCGTCGGTCCCGAACGCCCACAGCATCGCGGGTAACAGAGGGTAGAGTGCAAGGCTGGTGACCAGGCCGATGGTCATCGATCGGCCCGGCAGCCCGAGCGCTGTCAGTCCCGAGGCCAGTGGCGCGCTCGCGAGCCCCGCCGCTCGTGCTCCGGCAATGAGGATCAAGAGGACCGTGCCACCTTGGAAGCTTGCGCCACCCAGTGTGACGAGCAACCGGTCGCCTGCGAAAGCGAGGACCAACACGATCGGCAGCGCCACCGCGAGAGCGAGCCCAGCGCTCCGCCAGACCGTGTGCCGCAACGCCTTGAGATCGCCGCGCGCCACTTGCGCCGCGAGCACGGCGTAGCTGGCCTGGCTCAGCAGCACCGTCGGCTGGGCGAGCAACGACGTCGCGCGCTGCGTCAATGCGAGCAGCCCTGCCGCCGCCGGCCCGAGTAGCCAGCCGACGGTCAGCGGCGCGAGGTTCGGTGCGAGCTCGCGGACAGTGATGTCGAAATTGGTGATGAGGATGAAGCGCTTGAGCCCCTCGGTATCGCGCGCCGTGCCGCGCCACGGTCCGCGCAGCCGCTCGCCCGCGGCGAGTTTGCGCCACGCCACCCAGCCAAAGCCCCACATCGCCAGCCCCTCGGCGACGGCCGCGATCAGCCAGACCGTGATGAAGCCGATCAGCCCTCCGCCCGCGAACCAGACTCCTAGCGCGCCGACAAGGCGGATCAGCGGCGACACCGCCTGGTGGACGCCGATAAGGTCGAACCGGTCGGCGATCTGCAACAGTCCCTGCGGCGTCGCGCGGACCGTCGCGATCACCGCGAGCGAATAGGGAATGGCGATCCGGATCGTGTCGGGCGACCAGCCGAGCCGCGGTCCGATCAATGGCACCAGCAGCGCCGCCATGACCACCGCGAGGGCGCCGCAGCCAAGTTCGATCACCGCCATGAACCGGACGATCCGCGCGAACCCGGCCCGATCCCCCGCCTCCAGCGCAAGCCCGCCATACCGCACCACGCCGTGAAAACCGGAGAACGCCAGGACGCTGCCGATCAGCACGGCATAGGCGTTGACCAGCACCAGAACGCCGTAATCGGCCGCGCCCAGCCGGTGCGTCACGAGCACGAGGTAGACGAGGCTCATGACGCCCGCCGCCGCCTTCCCGCCAAGCAGGTGGCCGAGGTTCGCCAGCACCAGCCATAGTCCCGACCGATCGCCTCGTCCCGGTCTAGCTTTGGCGGAGTGCGCCTGCCGGGACGTCAGACGGTGGAGAAGCGAACGCATCGCGAGCGCTTAGACGCCCAGGGTTGCGCCGACGAACGGAAAGTTCCCCGCGATCGCGCAGATGACAAAATATTTAGTGAGGATGACCGGTGCCGGGAACGTCTACCGGCCATGAAGATCGGTTTTCTGTTCAATCACGACCAGGTTCATCAGGTCGCGCACGCCCTTCCGACCGCCCTGGCGATGGTCGAGGGTTATCCCGATGCGGAGGTCGTCGTCGTGACCACTAACGCACGGCTGACCGACGAAGTGCGACGGTTGTGCGCGCGGCTCGGCGTTACCGTGCCCTTGGTCGAACTGGGCCTGCGTCGTGCATCGACGCGTGCGCTATCCAGCGCGCTCGAATGGGCGCTGCCGGTGACCAAGATCGGTATCTACCGCGACAATCTCGATTTCTTCCGGTCGCTCGATGCGCTGGTGGTCGCCGAGAAGACCTCGCTACTGCTTAAGACCCGCTACGGCCTGGACGATCTCAAGATCATCCACACCCGCCACGGTGCGGGCGATCGCGCGATCGGCTTCAACAAGCACAGCGCGACGTTCGATCACGTCCTCGTCTCCGGTAGCAAGATCCGCCAGCGCCTGCACCGCGAGGCCGGCGTGCCGTTCAACCGGATGAGCCTGATCGGCTATCCCAAGTTCGACCTGATGCCCGAGCCAGCGCCACGCCTGCCGTTCCAGGCGAACGGCAAGGCCACGGTGCTCTACAACCCGCATCCGTCGCCGCATCTGTCGTCCTGGTATGCGCAGGGCCGCGCGGTGCTCGAGCATTTCCTGCACGACGACCGCTACAATCTGATCTTCGCGCCGCACGTTATGCTGTTCCACCGCAAATTCGTGCTGACGATCGACAAGTTCCGGATCGACCGCGCCGGCGTGATCGAGCAGCGCTTTCTCGATGCGCCGAACATCCATGTCGATCTAGGATCGGCCGCATCGACCGACATGACCTATACCGCGGCGGCGGACATCTATCTCGGCGACGTCAGCAGCCAGGTGTACGAGTTCCTCCACACGCCGCGCCCGTGCCTGTTCTTAGATGCGCACGCAACGCCGTGGGACGGCGATGCGAACTATGCGCACTGGCAGGCAGGAGAAGTTGTCACCGGCACCGCGGACCTCGGCGCCGCGCTCGACCGGGCGGTGGCGCAGCATGATCGCTATCGTCCCGTTCAGCGCGCGCTGTTCCAGCGGAGCTTCGAACTGACTGCGGAACGCTCTGCGGTGCGTGCGGCGCGCGCGGTGATGAGCGTGCTCGGTGATACCGTCCCGGCCGTGCTGCCCGAGCGCGAACTGGAAACTGTAACCGGACTGCAGAGCGGACTGCAGGGGTTGCGCGTAGCCTGATCCGACGCGAGAAGGCCCGCGCGGCGCCCCTGTCGGACGCGGCGTTTGGGATCGATCGACCACCGTGGCTCTTCGCAAGGATATCTGGCGCCCCGCGATCGTGATGGCGACCGCCGAGGCGATCGTCGCGCGCGGCTCGATCGAAGGCTTCCCGATGATGTGGCTGCCGCCGATGGGCAGCTTCCAGTTTCTCGCCGACCCGTTCGGGCTGTGGCGCGACGGGCGACTGTACGTGTTCGTCGAGACCTATGATTACCGCGTCCGGATCGGCGCGATCGAGGTGCTGGTTTATGATGCGGACTTCCGCCTGGTCGATCGGCAGCCGGTGCTGAATGAGCCCTGGCATTTGTCCTACCCTCTCGTGTTCGAGGCGGAGGGCGAGACGTGGATGCTGCCCGAGGCGCATCGTTCGAACCGGCTGACGCTGTATCGCGCGGTCGATTTCCCGACCCGGTGGGAGCCGGCGCATGTGATCGAACTCGATCACGTCGCGGTCGATGCGACGCCGGTGTTCCATGACGGGAGGTGGTGGCTGTTCTACACCTCCGCCGACCGCGAGCCCGACAAGATGAGTGCGCTGCACGTCGCTTATGCGGACCGGCTGGCGGGACCGTGGACGCCGCACCCGGCAAACCCGGTACGGGTCGATGTCGCAAGCGCGCGACCCGGCGGGATGCCGCTCGTGATCAATGGCCGGGTCGTGCTGCCCGTGCAGGATTGCAGCCAAACCTATGGTGGCGGGATCCGTCCGCTGACGATGACGGTTTTGACGACGGAGCGGTTCGTGGCGGCAGCGGGCGACGCGATGGCGCCGCCGGTCTCTTGCGCGCCGTTCGTCGAGGGGTTTCACACGCTGTCCGCGGCGGGGCCGGTGACGCTGGTCGACATGAAGCGCACCGAATTGTCGCTGCATGGTCTCTCGATCGAAGCGGTCCGAGAGGTCAAGAAACTGGGCCTTAAAAGGCGCGCATCCGTTCGAGGATAGCAAGGCCGGTTGCCGCGAACCGCTCCGGCCCGAACGTCGCGAGAACGCGCGCGCGACCCGCCTGCCCCATCGTCGCCAGTTGTGTCGGCTCGGCCAACGCTCGCGACAACGCAGCGGCGAGTGCAACCGGATCAGCCGGTGGGACGGTGAAGCCGGTCTCGCCTTCGACGATGCTGCCGGGCAGTTCGCCGACCGCCGAGGCGATCACAGGCAGCCCCGCCTGCATCGCCTCGTGCGCCGCTACACAAAGGCCTTCCGAGCGCGATGGCTGCACGTAGAGATGGCAGCTCGCCAGGAATGCCGCAGGGTCAGCCGCATAGCCCGCGAACCGCAGCGTCTTTATCCCGAGAGCATTCGCGCGAGCTTCGAGAGCGTGCCGTTCTGCGCCGTCCCCCGCAATCACCATCTCGTACGGCGTCGACGTGTCGAGCAGCGCCAGCGCCTCGACCAGCACGTCGTAACCCTTCACGCGGTGCAGGCGGCCTAGGCTGCCGATCCGAATGGGCTGGCCCGGCTGCCACGGCGTCGCCTGAAGCGCTTCGGGATCCGCGCGGAAGATCGACCATTGGACTAGACGCTCGGGGGGAACGTGCAGTCGTTCCGCGGTCAGTCGCGTCACCGCCGTGGAGTCGCCGACCCACAGCCGCGACAGCCGTTGCGTTGCACGCAGCAAAACGCGGTTGGCCGGCTTGAGGAAGGCCGCATGCTGCCAGCTGACCACGGGCCACCCCCGCCGGACGCCAACGATCTGGCCAAGCAGGGTGGCGCGGGTGAGCGAGGTCCAGAGATGCGTCGGCGCCCAGTCCTTGAGGGTCGCGTCGAGCCAGCTGAGCGCCGTGGCGTGATCGGTCTCGCCGCCATCGCGGACATGCACATCCAGCCCGGCGGCGCGCATCGCGGTCTCGCCGCGACGGTCGCGTGCGGTCAGTGCGAACACTGCGACCTCGGCACCGCCGTCGCGCAGCACGCCGAGCACTGCGGGCACGGGGGACGCAGCCCCGCCGCCCTCGACCGAATTGATCACGTAAGCGATCCGCATCGGGCGTATGCTCACGCGCGCAACCCCGCAAACAGATCGAGATACTCGGCCGCGACCGCGCCGATCCGATGATGCGCGACCAACCCCGCCAGTGCCTCCGGATCGGGCGGGGATTGCGCGAGCATCGCTGCGATCGCGCACGCCAGCGCCTCGCTGTCGCCCAGGGGCACGACCATGCCCGCGCCCGGCGCATCGAGCAGACGGGTCGCCGGGGTACAGTCGGTCGCGACCACCGGCCGCCCCGCTGCCAGAGCCTCGACCAAGACCGCCGGATACCCCTCGAAATCGGACGACAGCACGAACAGCCGCGCGGCATCGAGCCGTGGCCGGATGTCGGTTACATACCCGACGAGCTCCACGCGATCGGCAAGCCTCAGCGTCTCGCTCTGCCGGCGCAATGCATCCGCCTCCGGGCCATCCCCGACAATGACAAGCCGCGCCGTCCCTTCCGGCAGTCTTGCGAAGGCCTCGATCAAGCGCGCGAAACCCTTTTCGGGGACCAGTCGTCCCGCGGCGAGCACGATCGGCGGCTGCGTGACAGGCATCGGCAAAGGCGGCGCAGCGTCGTTGCTCAGTGCGGGCAACGCAATCGTCGTCGTCACGGGGCGGCGAAGGATCCGGTCGGCCTGATCGCGCGCGACGTCCGACAGCGCGACCACTGCCTGCACCTTGCGAAGGAGGTGTCTCATGCGAATCTCGAACGCCCATTGCCGCAGACGACCGCGCTGCGGCTTGTCGAGCGCTGCGCTGACCTGCGCGACCACGGGTATGCCCGATCTGGCCAGCGCGGCGGCGACCGGCCAATGGAAATTACCGGGAATGAAGACGCCGTCGAACCGACGCTGCTCGACGAACGCGCGCGCTTCCCGCGCCAATCGCTTGCGCGAGCCCGATCCACGCGGGATCGAAGGCTCTGCAACGACGATCTCGACCGCTTCGCCGGCCAATGCCCTAAGCGGCCCGGCGTCCGAACCGGCAAAGATGGTGACCGCGACGCCCTGCTTCGCCCACGCTCCGGCAAGCCGCACGGCAACGCGTTCGGTACCCCCTAGCGCGAAATCATGGAGGATGATGAGGATCGACAGCGCGGCCATGACCGCGCGGTTAGCGCCGACAGCGCGCCGACGCCAAGCTTTGTTAGGTCAGGACCTCGTGCCCCGACACGAAAGAGGAGAGCTAGGCTGGAGGCAGAGACCCCAGCGTATCCGTCACCCGCCGTCGCAGTTCGGGATCGCGGGTGATCTCCAGCATCGCGCTCAAGCTGCCCCGCGCCGCTGTTACGTCGCCGTCGACGAGTTCCAGCCGCGCGCGCTCCCACCAGGCGTGCCCATAAGCGGGCGCCATCGAGGTCATCCGCGCGTACAGTTCCAGCGCGCGTCGGCCATGCCCCGCCTGCTCGGCGCGCGTTGCCTGGTTCAACAACAGCCGTACAAGAATTGCGCGATTCCGCATCGTCGCGATGTGGGACACGGCTTCGGCAGGTCCAGTGGTGGACGCGAGCACCAAAGCGGCCAGCGCCTCGCGGTCGACGCGCATTCCGCCCCGAAACGGATCGACGATCACGGGTACCGCCTCGGCCCCGACCATCACCAGTACGTGCCCGGGAACATCGAGCGCGTCGGCCGTCCATCCGATCCGGCGTGCCGCACCCACGTAGAGAATGGACAGGCTTACCGGCAGGCCACGGCGCCGGTCGATGACACGGATCAGGTCGGCGTTGGCGGGGTCGTCATAGGTCTCGCGGTCGCCGACGAAGCCGAACTCCTCGCCCAGCACTTCCGACAGGACATCGGCGCGCTCTTCGGCGGTACCGGCGCCTCGGCCGACCGTCTCGAGGCGTTGCGACACCGCATCAATCAGCACACGATAGGGTGTCGGATCGGTGTCTGGATGATCGAGCAGCGCCAGCGAAAGCGCGGCCTCATCGAGAATGATGTCGTCCTCGTCGAGGAGACCGAGGCGGATCAGATTGTCGTTCATCGACCGGAGATGGGTGCGCTCGGCGATGCTGCAATAGCGGGGATCGGGTGACGGTCGCAGCTATCGGCGCGGTTGCGCGTTCAGGAAGATCAACGCGGAGATCATCAATGAACTTCTATTATTCCCCCGGCGCTTGCAGCCTCGCAGATCACATCGCGCTGCACGAAGCCGGGATTTCGTTCGAGCACGAGAAAGTTGATCTCAAGGCCAAGCGGACCGAAAGCGGCGCCGACTATGCGACGATCAACCCCAAGGGTTACGTCCCTACCCTGACCCTGGACTCGGGCGAGACGGTGACCGAGAACATCGCCATCCTCGACTGGATCGCGCATCACGACAGCGCGCTGAAACCGAGCGGAGCGATGGGACATACTCATCTCCTCATGGCACTCGCCTTCATCTCGACCGAGATACACAAGAGCTTCAAGCCGTTCTTCTCCGGCGGGAGCGATGAAGAGAAGGCGAAAGCCAGCGAGGCGATCGTCAAGCGGATGGGCTATCTGGCCGATACGATCGAGGGCGACTATCTGTTTGGGGACAAGGTCAGCGTGGCGGACTGCTATCTGTTCGTGATGCTGTTGTGGGCGGCGAAGAACCAGATCGAAGTACCCACGAAGCTGGTCGCGTTCCGCGAGCGGATGGAGGCACGTCCGGCGGTGCATAAAGCGATGTCGCATGAGGGGCTCATCTAGTGTTCGGAGACCGGACCGGTACGAGGGATAGACCATGAAGACCGTGACGCTTCCGGGCGGGGAAACGATTCCCGCCCTCGGGCAAGGCACCTGGATGATGGGCGAGCGCGCGAGCGAGCGCGAAGCGGAGATCGCCGCTTTGCGGTCCGGGGTCGAACTCGGGATGACGCTGATCGACACGGCCGAGATGTACGGTGACGGCGCCTCCGAAATCCTCGTGGCCGAAGCACTCCACGGCGTTCGCGACGACATCTTCCTGGTCAGCAAAGCCTATCCCCAGAACGCATCGCGCAGGCGCCTCGAACACGCCTGCGACGCCAGCCTTGATCGGCTGAAAACGGACAGGCTCGATCTGTACCTGCTGCACTGGCGCGGATCGGTACCGCTTGCGGAGACGGTCGAGGCGATGGAGGGGCTCAAGACGGCGGGTAAGATCCGCCATTGGGGCGTCAGCAATCTCGATACGGACGACATGGACGAACTGCTGGCCGCCGGCGGCGGCGGCTGCGCGACCGACCAGATCCTGTACAACCTGACGCGGCGTGGCCCGGAACACGACCTCCTGCCGTGGCTTCGCCAGGCGCACATGCCGGTGATGGCGTATAGTCCGGTCGAGCAGGGCCGGCTCGTGTCCGACCGGACGCTCGTTCGCATCGCGGAAACCATCGGCGCGACTCCCGCGCAGGTAGCATTGGCCTGGGTTCTGCAAAACGACGACGTGATCGCGATCCCGAAAGCCGGGAACGTCGCGCACGTGCAGGAGAACCGTGCAGCCGCGGACCTTGTGCTGTCCAGAGAAGACGTAGCAGCGCTCGATGCCGCATTTCCGCGACCGAAGACGGCGGGACCGTTGGAAATGCTGTAAGACGACGTCGAGCGTTACTGCATGAGAAAACGCTGACGGCAAAGGCTTGAGCGGTCGACTTAACTGGTTAACGCGTTCGCATCGCCCGACTAAATACGACGGATCACAGACACGCCGGCTATTTTGTTCGTTTCTTTTACACCCTTGCCGTCCAAGGATAGTCGGATGAGTGGCTTGATTTCCCGCCTCAGGCAACTGCGGCATTCCGACCAGTCGATTGCGGCCTCGGTACGTGCGACGCTGCTGGAGTCGCTTTACGCGTCGCCGCAATCCTTGGTGATCGGTGCACTGACCAGCAGCGGCATCATGGGGATCGTCGCATACGTCAGCGGAAACCTGGCGATGATCGCGTGTGCCGTGGCGATCGCGCTCGTCGCCGGTATCAGGGTCGGCGATGCCCTGGGGCGGCAACGGCAACGGCGGCCGGCACCGGATCGCGTGAAGGGAAGCTGGGCCAAGCGGCAGGAGTTTCTCTATCGATCCGGTGCGCTGGGCTATTCGGCGTTGCTCGGTACGTTCGGCCTGCTTACGCTGGTGCATACCGACGACGGCGTACTCCAGCTGCTCGCGGTAACAACCACGATCGGGTACGCGGCGGGGATCGCCGGTCGCAACGCCGGCCGACCGTGGATCGCCCTGTCACAGCTGTGCTTCGCGTCGCTGCCGCTGACGGTGGGACTGATCGTCTCGCTGCAGCCGCTCAAGATGGCATTGGCGCTGGTGATCGTCCTGTTCGTCGTCGCGATGATGGACATCACGTTGCAGACCTATGGCGTCATCCTGAAGGCGACACTCGTTTCGCGCGAGAAGGCGGCATTAGCGGAGCATCATGCCGCCATCGCGCGTCGCGACGATCTGACCGGCGTCGCCAACCGGACCGCGTTCCGCGAACAGTTCGAGGCGCGCTTGCAGGCGCTCGGCCGCAGCGAAACGCGGCTGGCGATCTACTGGCTCGATCTCGACCGGTTCAAGGAAATCAACGACTCGTTCGGTCATCTGGCCGGCAACGCGCTGCTCGCGGGCGTAGCCCAGCGGCTGGACGACGCCTTCGGCACGACCGGGATCGTCGCGCGGCTTGGCGGCGACGAGTTCGCGGTGATCTGCGAAGTGATCCAGCAGTCGGACGCCTCTGCGATCGGCCAGCGTATCATCGACTTGGTCGAGCAGCCGGTGCATCACGACGGGCGCACGCTGCACGTCGGCGCATCGCTCGGCATTGCGCTCGCGCCACCCGATGGCACCGATGCCGACACGTTGCTGAAGAACGCCGACCTTGCCCTCTACCGCGCGAAGGACAGCGGCCGCGGTCAGATGCGCTTCTACGAACCGTTGATGGACGAGAAGATCGAGCGGACGCGCGACCTCGGCGCGGAGATGCAGGGAGCGCTCGAACGTGGCGAATTTCATCTCGTCTTCCAGCCGATCTTCGACCTGACCGGCGACCGCATCCTCTCCTGCGAGACGTTGCTGCGCTGGACCAACCGGCGACATGGCGCGATTTCCCCTGCCGAGTTCATCCCGATCGCCGAGGACAATGGCCTGATCGTCGCGATCGGCAGCTGGGTGATCCGCGAGGCGTGTCGGATCGCGAGCAGCTGGCCCACCGACGTGACCATCGCCGTCAACCTGTCGCCGATCCAGCTGCGATCGGCGAACTTGCCGACGGTGATCATGAGTGCGCTTGCGGCGAGCGGTTTCGCGGCGGAGCGGCTTGAACTCGAGGTAACGGAATCCGTCCTGCTCGAGGATATCGAAGCATCGTTGGCGGCACTGGATGCGATCAACCGGCTGAACGTGCGGACGACGCTCGACGATTTCGGCACGGGTTACTCCTCGCTCAGCTACCTGACCAAGTTCCCCTTCCAGACCTTGAAGATCGATCGCTCCTTCATCGCCGACCTTGAGCAAAGCCCGGCTTCGGTGGCGATCGTGCAGACCGTGATCGAGCTGGCGGCCAAGCTTGGCATGCGGACGGTGGCGGAGGGTGTCGAGACGCATGCGCAACTGGAGCAACTGCGGCGCACGCGGTGCGATGCGGTACAAGGGTTCCTGCTGGCGCATCCGATGCCGGCAAGCATGGTCGCGACCATGCTTGCCGGCGACGGCGTCAAGGCACTGGGGCGCTCGTGACCGCTGGGCTACGCGGCCTTGTCCAGCAACCGCGTCTGCGCACCGACGAGGCGGCGCATCAGTTTCAGGTCGGCCTCGCTGAGTCGCAAGGCGGCATCAGCCCAGAGGTCGACGACGGCTTCGAGTTCGCCGAGCGGCAGCGGATTGACCGACCGCGATGCCTCGTAGATCGCGCAGTGCCCGCTATGCCGACGGCGGTTTTGACGAATGTAGCGCTCGACTTCGGCACGGCCCATGCCGGGATCGGCGAGCGCGTGGACGATACCAAGCTCGTACAGCTCTTCGGCGGTGTACGACCGGCCGCTCAGGATCATCTGTTCCGCCCGCGCCGCGCCCAGGCGCCGGGACAGGAAGCAATGCGCCCCCATGCCGGGAAAGAGACCGAAATTGGTTTCGGGCAGGCCGAAATGCGTGCCACGCTCGGCGATCACGACGTTGAACGACAACAGCGCCTCGAACCCGCCCCCCAGCGCATCGCCTTCCACCAATCCGATCGTGATGATCGGTTGATCGAGGCTCAACATGTTGCGGTGCAGGATATGGACACATGCACGGCCGTAGCGGACGAGTGCCTCCCGATCGCCGTTGCGGATGTGCGCCGAGAAGAGATCGAGGTCACCGCCCAGGGAAAACACGCCAGGAAATCGGGATCCGAGGACGACATACCGGATCGGCATGGTAGCCGATGACCGCGCGGTTGCGATGTCGTTCTGCCACTGGGTGAATTCGGCGAGCAAACCCGGGTTGAAGCTCGGCCGGCTGCGTTGGCGCATGTAGGTCCAGAGGGTTTCGAGTTCGGCGTCGAAATGCGTTTCCAGGTCGACGAACTCGAACGGGCGCCGGCTGGGCACCGCGCTCAAGGAATGGATCGACGCCTCGTGAAGCTCCTGGTGCCTTTCGGAGGGTATGAAGGGGGAATGTTCGAAGGTCATTGCGACGTCCTTTTTTACAAGCAGCGATCTGCTGCGCGAAAAGGTTACGTCGGAATCCGAAATCCAAGCTGCGATTCGGTCGGCAATTGGGGTGGTTGGTCGTGCTTTCGAGACTTCATAGCCCGATCGTGGCGTGCAGGGTTATGGTCCTCGGTCGGATGGGAACGGTCTGCGTGCTCGTTGCCAGCGTGAACGGATTGCCGAAGCCGAAACTGTTGCCGCGGCTGTCGAGCAGGTTGTCGACGGCGATCAACCAGTGCCACGGCCCGCGGTCGATCGTCGCGCCGACGTCGATCGTCGCGTAGTTCCCCGCCGGGCGATCCAGCAGGGGATCGAAACTAAGTCGCGTGCGACCGGTATAGCGCGCGACACCGTAAACCGACGCGGGCGAGCCGAACGCGACGAGCGTTCGCGATGCCGTCAGTCGAGACGATATGTCGGGAACGACCGGTAGGCGCCTATCGTCGCGATCGAGGCCGGTGTTCGACGACGGCGACGTCAGGCGGGCGCGTTGCAGCGTGGCCCCGAAATCGATCGTGAGCGGCGACAGGATCAGGACGCCGCCTAGCTCCAGGCCGTAATTCACTGCATTGCCCGCGTCGACGGTTCCGAGGAGTCCATCGGGTCCTACAGTATCGCTCCGTAGATGCTGCCATGCCGACCCGAACACCGCGCCGTGCAAGGCCAGCCGATCGCCAGCAGCACGTATGCGCCAGCCGAGTTCAAGGCTCTGAAGTTCGTCGCCAGGAATCCGGAGATTGGTCGGATCGGCGGTCCGGCTGATACCCGCGGGACGCACGGCGCTGGCATAGCGAAGCCAGACCAGGCCGAGATCGTCGCGATGCCAGCTAAGCGTTCCGCTGGGGGTAACGCCGATACGGTTGGCGCGAACGCGGCCGGGTGCCTGTTGCTCAAGATGGCTCGACGTCGAGAATGCCCGCAGCCCGAGCTTGAAATCGAGCGCGTTCGAGAGGCGCTGCGTACCCTCGGTGAATACGGCGAGGTCTGTGACGTCCTCCTCGTCGCGTCGCGCGTCGATGGTGTCGTCGCCGACCGACGTGAAGCGACCCTTTAGAAGGCTGGTCGAATGCAGGATGGTCGCACCGATGATCCAGGGATGGCGCGCGGTCGGGTCGCTCAGCCGGACCTCCTGCGACAGCAACCGCGCGGAGCGATCCTCGACATAGGCGACCGGCGATGCCACGCCGAGCGACGATGCCAGGATGCTCGCATCATAGGTGCTGCCGAACTCCTGGTCGACATAGGCCGTCGTGGCCTGCCCCTCGAGCTTGCCGATCGGCCCCCGCACAGTCAGCGCTCCGGATGTGAAGTCGTTGTCCTGCGGCTCGGCGATCCGCGTGGCGCGCGACAGGCCACTGGTCGCATATTGGCTGTCGCGCGCGTCGATGCGTTGGGCGACCCCGCTCAGGGTTGCCGACCACCCCCCGCCGATCGACCAGCGCAGCGCGGCACGGCCACCGACCCGCCGCGTGCGGTTAACGTCGCGCCGATCGCGCCCGGTATCGTCGATCCAGCCGGGCATCGTCTCGACCCAGCCAGAGGCCCGAAGCGCGACCGTCCCGGTGACTATCGGCAGGTTGAGCATCCCCTCGACCGCGCCACCGACCGCACCGTTGTTGATCCCCGTTCCCTCGACCGCGACGCCGCCCGCGAGCCGATCCAGGTCCGGCGCGGCGGTTACGACACGAACGACCCCGCCGAGTGCACCGGTGCCGTAGAGTGTCCCCTGCGATCCCCGCAATATCTCGATCCGGTCCACGTCGACGAGCCGCAGGTCGGGATCGGGTGACGAATAGCCGATCCGCGCATCGTCCAGATACAGGCTGACGAGCGACTGGCTGGTGCCGTTGAACGCGCTGTCGGCAACCCCGCGGAGAAATATCCGGTCACGGCCCGGGCCCAGGTTCGTGGAAAATGCCCCGTCGGTCGTCGCCATGACGTCCGTCAGTCCACGCCGTCCCGCCAGCCGACCCAAGCTAGGTGCGCCGACGATGCTGATCGAGGCGGGAAGATCGGACAGCCGTTCGTCGCGCTTGCTGGCGATGACGACGATATCGCCGGTCATCAGCGTCCCTGCGGCGTCAGCGCGACGCGCCAACGCGCGCGGTGGTTTTGCCGGAATAGCCTCGATCCGCCACGTGGTCGTATCGACCTGGACCGCGCGCAGCCGGCTGCCGGCCAACATGCGGCGCACGGCCTGCGCTACGTCGGTTGAATGGTCGACCCGCTTGACGTCTAGATCCGGCAATCCGCCCGCCATTCCGATCGAGATCCCGGTCTGGCTTGAAAGCGACTCGAGCGCAGACCGTAACGGTCCCGCAGGGATCGTGATCGAACGCCTGGCCGGTGGAGCCCGTTCAGCGTCCGCCGGCGGCACCCAGATGCACGACGCCAGCAACCCGACGAACGCGTATCGGCAGCACTGCCTGTAGCTGATCGACAAGCCGCGATCCGTCACCAATCGTCAACACCCCGGAAAAGCGCAGGTTCGCCGCCGAAGGGTCGACGGTCAACGGGCTGTCCGCATACCGCGCGATATCCGCCGCAACCAGGGGCAATGGTGCGCCGTCATAGTCGAGGCGGCCGTCGGTCCAGTCGGACACGCGCGCAGGATCGACCTTCCGCCGTTCGGCAATCTGTTTGTCCGGCGTAATATCCAGGCTCTGGCCCGCGTGCAGCGTCGTTGCGTCGGACGACGTGCCACCGACGGGCGTGACGCTCACCATACCCTCGGCGACGGTGACGGCGACCCGTCCACGCGCACTCACGACATCGAACGTCGTGCCGAGATCGCGTACTTCGTATCCGCCTGCGCGAACCATCAGAACGCGCGAAGGATCGTGCCGGACGGCAAAGTTCGCCGCGCCCTGTGCGATCTCGATCACCGGACTACCGCCGCCGCTGACGGACACGCGAGAGCCGCGATCGATCTGCATGCGACTGCCATCGGCAAGCGTCACCGACCGGGTTTCGGTGCGACCCGTTTCATAGGCCTGTGCCGCGTCGTCGCCCGACGGCGCGACTAACATGAACGCCAGCCCCGCGGCAAGCGCTCCACTGGAACCGAGCGCCGCCCACTGCCACCGGCGACCGCGCGATGCTGCAAAGGGTACGACGTCTTGGTGGGCGATGTCCGCATGGTCGTCGTTTGCCGGCAGGCGTGCGGCGATCGCCGGTGCGGCAGCGACAAACTCAGCATCGAGACTCGCGATCGAATCATAGGCAGTGCGATGTGCCGGGTCGCCCGCCAGCCACTCGCCAAACCGGTCCCAGTCCATATCCGGCGCGTCGAGCCGCGAATGCCACGTCGCAGCGGCTTCGACCGCGCTATCCGTCGCAGCGTGCGTGTCAGTCATGCGTCCCCCTTTCCGGCGGATGCCCCCCGCCTGCGTCAGGATCGACGCGACCCGCGCCCATCCTGCAAACCTCTCCCGACGAATATCGGACTGCTTGATAGACGCCGCGGCGCGGATCGAACCGCACCCCTCCCCCTAAATCATTCATCCAACGCCTTTCTCAGATGTCGGAGGGCGACGGCGATGTGTTTTTCGACAGCGCTTCGCGAGATACCGAGTTCGACGGCGATGTCGGCGTGGGACACGCCGTCGACACGGTGTCGGCGGAATACGCGCATCGCTCCCTCGGGGGGGCCGGACAGCGCAGCGGCCAGCCGATCGAACCGCTCGCGGCTGGCGACCGCGTCGAATGCGGAGGGCGCATCGTCGACCGCCTCCACACCGACGATCGACGTCGTCGCGTCGACATAGCCAATGTCGCGGCGCTGACGACGGCCATTCGCACGGACACGGTCGAGCACGATGTTCATGCCGACGCGGTGCAGATACGCTAGCGGATTGGCGATCGGTCCCGTTGCCTCTGCCAGCGACGGCTGCGCCGTGTGGAGCCAGATTTCCTGCACGACGTCCTCGGCCTCCGCGACACTGCCTGTCCGCGCCGTAAAGAACCGGACAAGCCGACCACGATTGGCAGCGAGTACGGCGGACAAACCTTCGGACTGGCCCGAGGAAAGTAGTGTATCGGGGTCGGCTACGGCATTCCTCCGAGGCTCATCGTCGCTGGAAGGCGTCTTGCTCCTGCCCGTCCGGGATGTCGCCCTGAAAAGTAAAACCGACGGCGTCAGGTCAGCGCGCTGAGTGGTTCGGTACAATCCCGACGCGGTCGCACAGGCGGATCGCCGCGGCAGCAAAGGCCAGGACCGCATACGCCGGAATGGCAAGGTAGAACAGCGGACAGCTCCAGGCGGAGCGCGGATGGACGAAGGCGTCGATCAGGCGTCCGTCGCCCCGAAAATCGCAGAGCGGCACCGCCGCTTCGGGCGGCTCGGCTCCCCAGACCGGATCGTGATCCGAGACGTGTATCGGTTGCAGGGCGAAATGGGTCGCGGTCATCGACATGATCCTTCTCTCCTCACCAGATCCTCGTTCGCGTACAGCGCGAGCAGCGCGTCGAAATGATCGTCCATCGTGCGGACCGGGGCTGCCGCGCGTGGCGTACGACTGTTGCGGGCGACCGAAAGGATCGCCTCGGATGCCGCCAGCGCGTCGCTGGATCGGTACAAGACGCCACCGGATTTGCGCGCGAGGTCAGCAGCGCCGCCCCGATCGGGCGCGATCAGCGGTAGGCCCGAGGCGATCGCCTCGGCCGCGACGAAGCAGAAGGTTTCCGCCTCGCATCCGTGGATCAAGGCATCCGCGCTCGCCATCATCCGCGCTAGCGCGGCGCGGTCGGTGGTCGGTTCGAGCAGGCGAACGTGCGGGTTGCCGTCGATCGCCTCGATCACCGGCCGCTGCCGCGATCCGCCACCGACGATGACGAGGCCTACCGGCGCCTGAGCCCCCGCCATGGTCGCCGCCTGCGCAATCATCGGCCAGCGCTTTTCCGGTGCGTGGCGTCCAACCCCGATCAGCAGCATCGCGTCTTCGGGGAGGCCGCATAGCGCCAGCATCTCGCGACGCAAGGTCATGTCGCGAAGCACCGGCGAGAACTGGCCGGGCTCGACGCCCATCGGGTCGGTCAGCACCTTTTGCAGGCCGCCCTCCCGCAACCGCTCGCTCAGGCTGTCGCTTGCGCTGACGATCATGTCGAAGCGTTGGTCGAGGCGGCGTAAGTGGCGCCAATACCAGTCGAACGCGCGGTCGATCGTCTGCGTCGTAGCGACTCCGCCGAACCAGCGATAGGCATAGGCCGCCAGCGGATCGGCATGTGCGATCAACGCGAGGCGCGCCCGGGCGCCGCGTTCGCTCTTCCAGTCCGCGACCATCGACGCGCTGCGCCATGGCGACGAGACTTCGACGAGGTCCGGATTTTCTTCGTCGAGCACGCGGTGCAGCGCCGATCGATCGGAGAAATAGCGGTAGGATCGGTCGAGCGGAAACCGCGGCGAGCGTACCCAGCGGATGCGGGCGTTCGGTCCACGACGTTCCTCGCCGTCGCGCTCGCCCGGTGCGACGACGACCATCTCATGCCCGCGTTCGGCGAAGGCGACGAGCTTGCGATCGACATAGGTCCGGACCCCGCCGCCGCTGGGCGTGTAGAAGGCGCAGACATCAACGATCTTCATGACGGCCCTCCCCTTCCGACATAGCTGCCCCCGGCAACAGATCGGCGTAGCGGGCAACCGTGCGGCGGCCCGCCAGACACCGGATGGTCCGATCGATACTCGTCATCAGCGACTCCTTCGTGACGTCGCCGGGATGCACCGCCACGCGCAAGGTCGGCAGCCAGTCCGGCAGCGTGCGCGCGGCGGCGGCGACCACGAGCGAACTGGCGGTGCGCGCGGGGGATCGGCTTGCCCAAGTGACGACGGGACCGCGCGCAACGACCGCGTTGTTGGCCGGACGCCAGACCCGAAAATGATCCTCCGCGAGCGCGAAATCGCATGCCTTCAGCGCCGACCTCGCGCCCGGACCGTAGAGCCACGCCGGCGCGATGAAGCCCGCGACGGGGCCGCCGATCGCCTGTTCGACCATATCGCGTCCGGCGCGCATCCGGTATTCGGCCTCGTCCGCGCTGAGTCCGAGGAACTCGCCCTCGCCCGCGGTCATGTAGCGCGCCTTCATCGACGCGGCCGTGCTGCTGTGTGCGCTGGTGTCGCGGTGGAACCAGCCGTGGAGGAACATCTCGACGCCCGCATCGGCCCATTCGCGCAACCGGCGCGCGAACGCCGGCGTCCGGTCGAGCGGCGCCGCGCCCCAGTGATCCGGGACGACCAGCATCGCGAACCGCGGCCCGCCCAGAATCGCGCCGATCATCTCGGCTAGTCGCTCGATGGGATCGGCGAATGCCGGAGAGACGTCGTGGATCGACACGATGAGGCGCCGGTCTGGTGACGGCGGGCGCACGGCCTTTGGCAGGGCGTTCACGACAGAAGGTCGAGCAGCTTGGTCACACACATGCCCCGGAGACGGCACCGCGCGATCCGAACCGCAGTCCGCCAAGATTATTTTTTGTGGCGAATTTTTCGGGCTGCGGATGCTGCGATGCGGTGACGTCCAGAACCCATGAAACATCCCGGCTTCCCCGCCATCGCGGCATCGCTGCGTCATGGAAATCAGATTGCCGTCCCGTTCGCCGTACGGCGCAGGGCGGCATGAGCAACGCCCTCAACCACGCGGCCCTGCCCGCCCCCAAGCTTCCGCTCAAGACGATCGAAGTCCGCAAGGGGATCGTCGCACGGGGCCTGACGCCTTTGTTGTCCGCGGCGATCCTGATCGCGGCATTGTGGCAACTGCGCTATCTCGATGTCCGCGGCGTAATCGCGATGGTGCCGCGTTCGCCGCTGTTCTGGCTGCTGTTCGCGGCCGGCTATCTCGCGCTGCCGGCGAGCGAGTGGGTCATATACCGCCGCCTGTGGAACCTGCCGCCGCGCGGGTTCCTCGCGCTGTTGCGCAAGCGGATCAGCAACGAGATCATCGCGGGCTATTCGGGCGAGCTATACTTCTACGCATGGGCGCGGCGGCATGCTTCGCTGGTCGGCACCCCGTTCGGCGCGATCAAGGACGTGTCGATCCTGTCCGCCGTCGTCGCCAATGTCTGCACGCTGGTGCTCGCCGCGGTCAGCTGGCAGTCGCTCATCGCGCTGAACCTCGGCACCGATGCCAAGGTGATGATCGTATCAGCCGCGAGCATCGCGCTGCCCTCGTTCGTGGCGCTCGTGATGCGCAAGCGGCTCTTCACGTTGCCGCGCGATGAGCTGGGCCGGATCGCGGTCATCCACCTGGTGCGGATCGTCGCGACGACGGTCTTCGCCGCCGCGCTGTGGGCGGTGGCGCTGCCCGCGGCACCGCTCGCCTGGTGGCTGGTGCTGGCGACGCTGCGGCTGCTCGTCTCGCGCCTGCCGCTGTTACCGAACAAGGACATCGTCTTCGCCGGCCTCGTCGCGTTCACCGTCGGGCAGGCCTCCAACGTCGCCGCGATGCTGACGATGATCGCGGCACTCTGGCTGGTCACGCACCTCCTGCTTGGCGCGGCGCTGACCGCGGTCGAACTTCTCAATCCGGAGCATAACCCATGATCGTCGCGCTCTTGGCCCTCGCCGCAACGCCAATCGCCTCGACGCCCGCGCTGGGGACCGCGGCGGCGCAGTGCCGACCGCACGAGCCGGGCCCGGCGATCGTCGTGACCGTCGAAGGGCTGAAGGATCGCGCGGGCAATCTGCGCGTCGAAATCTATCCCGCGGTCGAGGGCGAGTTCCTGGCCGACGACAATGTGCTGGTGGCGCAGGGCAAGACGTTTCGCCGCGCGGTGATACCGGTTCCGGCATCGGGTCCGGCCCGGCTGTGCCTGCGCGTTCCGGGCGAGGGTGCGTATGCGCTCAGCGTCGTCCATGCCCGCAGCGGCGGTCAAGGGTTCAGCCTGCTCCACGACGGGATCGGTTTTGCCGGTAACCCGCGGCTCGGCCATTCCAAACCAAGCGCTGAGGCGGCGCGGGTCGTCGCGCATGCCGGGATCACGCCGACGACGGTGGTGATGAACTATCGAAGCGGGCTGTTCTCGTTCGCGCCACTGAAACGCTGACACCGACATAAATAAGCTGGGGCAGGTGCGGTTACGACCGGACCGTGGCGTCACCCACGCACATACAGGAATTGGATCACTAATGGTTTCGCGTCGTCTCGGTCGATTTGCCGCTCCACTCGCTCTGCTCGCAGCGACCGCGTCGCCCGCAGTCGCGAGCGGGGCGGAGTCGACGGTATCGGTCATGACCTACAATGTTCACGGCCTGCCCTGGCCGATCGCGGAGGATCGCACGGCATCGCTGTTGGCGATCGCCGCACAGCTCAAGGCGATGCGCGCCGCCGGGCACCAGCCGAGGATCGTCGCGCTGCAGGAGGCGTTCGTGCCCGACGCGAAGGCGATCGGTGTCGCCGCCGGCTATCGCTACATCGCGTTCGGCGCTTCCGCCGACGCCGCCGCGGCCGCCGAGACGCCTACCGACCGCAGCTTCGTATCCGCCGGCAGCATGTTCCGCGGCGAACAGGTCGGCAAGCATGTCGACAGCGGACTCGCCATCTTTTCCGATTATCCGATCCTGGCGGTGCGGCGGATCAGCTATCCGGTCTGCGCCGGCTATGACTGCCTCGCCAACAAGGGCGCAATGGCGGCGATGATCGCGGTGCCCGGACTGGCCGGACCTGTCACGGTGATCGACACACACCTGAACTCGAACGGCGCCACCGGCGTATCCGAGCCCCGCGCGCTCTATGCGTATAAGCGCCAGATCGACCTGTTGAGCGCGTTCATCGGCTCGATGGAACGACCACATGAGACGCTGCTGGTAGCGGGCGACTTCAACGTCGGGCAGGACATCGCGCGCCGCGCGTATTTCGCGCAGCACATGTTCGGAGGCTCGATGCCACTGACGGGCGGCGAGCAGCGGTGCCGGTCGACCCCGACATGCTTGGTGACGCAAGCCGCCGACGTCGAGACGTCGACCGGTCGCGCGAAGGATTGGCTGATGTACCGGGCGTCGGATGCGCTGTCGGTGAAACCGGTCGCCTTGAGTGCGCCGTTCGGCCGGGCTGGCGACAAGACCATGCTGTCCGACCATATCGGCATGATGGTCAGCTACAAGCTCGACGGGGTCGCCGTCCGGCCGAAGACGGCCACGATGCTCGCCAGCCGCTGAGGGTTTTCCGTACGGGTTGCGGTCCTCCCGCCGCTACCGTATCCCCGGGTTCATAATACCATTATGATACCGGAGACGAGCATGACGCGACAGATTGGCAAGTTCGGCCTCATGCCATCGCCGATGGTTGCCGCGATCGTATTAGGTCTCGCCTCGGGGTCGGCCTCTGCCGGTCCGGTGACGATGCCCGCGCTGTTCCCCACGCCGACCTCGATCGAGCTCGGGTCGGGGACGATAGCGCTCGGGCGTTCGGTATCGCTGATCGCGGCACCCGGTGTAGATCCCGACACGATCGCGCTCGTCCGCAGCATCCTGACGGCATCGGGCGTGGAGACGATAACGACCGCCCGGCGCCTGCCCTCGGTCATCGGCGGGACCTATGTCGTGCTCGGAACCGCCACCGCGCCGATCGTCCGCGATGCGCTCGGCCGTAGCCGCGCAGTGGCCGACGATCATGCCGAGGGCTACACCATCGCGAGCCTGGCTTCGACGTCGGGCGGGGTCGTCACGCTGGCCGGTCACGATGCGGACGGCCTGTTCCATGCCGCACAGACTTTTCGCCAGCTTGCCCGGCGGTCGGCGATCCCGGCCATGGTGATCCAGGATCATCCGGCGATGCCGATCCGCGGCACAATCGAGGGATTCTACGGCGCGCCGTGGTCGATGGCGGATCGCACCAAGCATCTCGACTTCCTCGCCACCGTCAAGGCGAACACCTATGTCTACAGCCCAAAAGACGATCCGTACGCGCGCGATCGCTGGCGGGAGGCCTATCCTGCCGCGACGCTGAAGGCGCTGGGGACGCTCGCGACGACCGCGCGGCGGAACCATGTCGACTTCGTCTACGCGGTCTCGCCGGGGCCGTCGGTCTGCTTCTCCGACCCCGCGGACGTGCAGGCGCTGGAGCGCAAGTTCGATGCGATGCGATCGATCGGCGTCGGCAGCTTCTACGTCGCGCTCGATGACATCGAATACACCAAGTGGAATTGCGAGAAGGACAAGGCGACGTTCGGTCCGTCGGGCGCAGAGGCGGCAGGCATCGCGCAGTCGCAATTGCTGAACGCGGTGCAGGCGAACCTCGCGGCCAAGGATCCTTCGGCGCGGGCGCTGATCATGGTGCCGACCGAATATTACGACGCGAAGGAAACCCCGTACAAGGGGGCGCTGCGCAAGCATCTCGATCCGCGGATCGTCGTGCAGTGGACCGGCACCGACGTCGTGCCGCCAGCGATCTCGATCCCCGACGCCAAGGCGGCGACTAAGGCGTTCGGTCGCAAGACGCTGTTGTGGGACAATTATCCGGTCAACGATTACGCGCAGACCACGGGTCGGCTGCTGATGGCGCCCTATACGCGGCGCGAGGCGGGGCTGTCGGGCGAGCTGACCGGCATCCTGTCGAACCCGATGAACCAAGAGACCCCCAGCCGCCCTGCGGTGACCGGCGTCGCAGCGTTCGGTTGGAACGACAAGGCGTATGATGCGCAACGGACGTGGCATTTCTCCGCGCGGGAACTGGCGGGCGGCGACGAGCGCGCGACCGCCGCGCTGCTGACGTTCTTCGATACGCAGCACATGGCACCGACCTTCGGCAGTCAGCCTTGGCAGGAGCAGGCGCCGCGACTGAAGGCGGTGCTGGACGGCGTTCGGGAGGCGCTGGCCGGTGGCGATGCGACGGCGCGGCGTAAAGCGATCGCGGACCTGACTGCGCGTGCCGACGAAATTACGAATGCGCCCGACATCATCCGGTCCGGGACTATGGACCCTGGTTTCGCGGCGCAGTCGCGGCCGTGGCTGGACGCGATGCAGCGCTGGGGGCGTGCGCTCCAGTTGACGGCGGCCGGCCTCAACGCGGCCGATCACGGCAGCAGCGCCGCGGGACGGTATTTCGCCGATGCCAAGCGGCTGGCCGCCGACGCAGCGGCGATCCAGAGCATTCCTGGCGCGACGCGGTTCGACGGGCCGATCAAGATCGCGGACGGCGTGCTCGACACGTTCGTTGCCGACGCGCCGACGCTGATCAGGTTCGACCGCACTGGCAACGCTTCCCCCGCGGTCGAGCGGTGACCGATCGATCCGGTAGCGGACGGCGCGACCTTCTCGGGTTTCGATCGTTGCTACCGGATGGAGTCCGAAGACCGTTCTGCCGCCGAAGCTCGATGGCTGAAACTCACCCGCGAGAGTTTGCCGGCGGTGGCGCGTACTCGCCGCTGGCCGGTCGAGGCGGATCATTGCTTCCAGCGCATCTTCCTCGACACTGCGTGCGACGGCGTGTGGTATGACCGCATACCGGGCCGCCCCGCGTATGCGCACGCCGACCGCGCGCTGCTGGATCGGGCCATCGCGCTGGCCGAAGCTGCGCTTGCGGATGAGGTGGACCTTGCCGTCCTGAACCGCCGTTCGCTGACTTGGCGGAGAAAACGAACGGTCCCGCTCAGCGGATCGTGACGATCACCTGGTCGGCGGCGCGACCGGCTGCGTCGACGAGCCGCAATCGGTGCCGGCCCGGAGGCGCGAAGAACAGCAGTTGCTGGGCGGCGGGGCCGAGGTCGCGGTTGTCGAGGAAGACGTGGTGCGCGCGAACGTCCCCGGTGGTCTCGATCGCGAGGCGTTGGCGGTCGGCGGGGATGTCGGGGTCGATCGCGTAGACGCTGCCCGAGGCGGGGTTGACGATCCGCGCGCGGCGCGCGGTGGCGGGGGCGGCGGCGATCAGCGACTGGCCGGTACCGCGGAGAAAATACTCGGTGCGGGGCTGCTCGATCGCGTCGGCAAATGCGATGCGGCGGCGCTCGACGCCGGCGGGCATGTGGGGGCCGCGTTCGTCGTCGCGTCCGAGCGCAAGCATGACGTCGCGCCACACCGGCGCCGCGCCGCTGGTGCCCGAGACCGCGCGCATCGGATCGCCCTCGACGTTCCCGACCCAGACGGCGACGGTGTAGCGGCGTGAGAACCCGACGCACCAATTGTCGCGCATGCCCTTCGAGGTGCCCGTCTTCACCGCGGTCCAGAACGGCAGGCGCAGTGCCGAATCTAGGCCGAAGGTCGCGGCGCGAGCGTTGGGGTCGGCCATCATGTCGGCGACGATCCACGCGGCGGCTGGCGTCGTGACAGGACGAGCGGCAACGTGAGGAGCAGCGGCGGTGAGCCGCAGCGGGGACCAGCGGCCGCCATTCGCAAGCGACCGGTACGCGTCGGCCTGTTCGAGCAGCGTAACCTCGGCGGATCCGAGTGCGAGGCTGAAGCCATAATAGTCGCCGTCCTCGACGAGGCCACGATAGCCCGTGTCCCAGAGTCGATCGCGAAACGGCTCGACCCCGACCAGCAGCAGCGTCCGCACCGCAGGCACGTTGAGCGATCCCGCCAGCGCACTGCGCACCGACACGCGCCCCTTGAACCCGCGATCGTAGTTCTGCGGTACGTACAGCCCCGACGCGGTATCGAGCTGCACCGGAGAATCGTCGAGCACCGACGCTGGGGTCAGATATCCGCGCTCGATCGCCTGCGCGTAGAGGAACGGTTTCAGCGTCGACCCGGCCTGGCGATAGGCGTTCGCGGCATCGACCGCCGGCGCGGTCGAGGCGCCGCCGATCCCGCCGACATAGGCGAGGACGTCGCCGCTGGCATTGTCGATCACCACCGCAGAACCGTCGCGCGCGCGCGATCCGCCGAGCCCGAGCAGCTGGCGACGCAGCGCGGCGGCAACGGTGCGCTGAAGCGCGGCATCGAGCGTGATCGTAATCCGCAGGCCGGGCTTGGTCAGCAGGCGATCGGCGAGATGCGGCGCGAGCCCCGGATCGAGCGCCAGCGTCCGCACCGGGCCGAGCATCGACGCGGCCTCGCTGGCGAACCGCGCGCAGTCCCCTGCGCCACCCAGGCGACATGCCCGCGCGGCGATGCGCGGTGCGGGTGCCTGCGGATCGGGCAACAGCGCGGTCAGCAGCAGCGCGTCGTCGCGTGCCATCGCCCCGGGAGTCTTGCCGAACAGCGACAGCGCCGCCGCGCCGATCCCCTGCGCCTCGCCGCGGAACGGCGCGAGGTTGATATACGCCTCGAGGATCTGGTCCTTGCTCCAGGTCATCTCCAGCGATCGGGCCGCGCGCATCTGGCGGAGCTTGTCGCGCCAGCCGCGTGCGCCGGGCATCGCCAGCGTCGACGACAGGAACGCGGCGACCTGCATCGAGAGCGTGCTGGCACCCCTGCCCCGCTCGCCCTTCGCGCGCGCGCCAATCGACCCGAGGATCGCCAGCCAGTCGACGCCGCCGTGGCTGCGGAAACGGGCGTCCTCCGCCGCGACGACGGTGGTGGGCACGACCGGGGCGATCTGGTCGAGCGGTACCCACGCCAGCCGACGCGCGGCGAAATTGACGCGCGCGCTGTCGATCAGCACGCCGTGGCGATCGTACAGCCACGCCTCCGACGGCTTCCACGCAGCGCGCACCTGCGCATAGCCCGGCAGCGGCGGCGGGAACGTCGCCCAGTCGAACCCGACCGCGGCCAGGATCAGCACCAGCAATCCGGCGAGCGCCGCGCGCTGCTTCATCGATCCGCGACGACCATCGTCTGGTTCGGCACGGCGGCGCGAATTGCGGGCGAATACATCGCCTCGACCCGGCTAGGCGGCATCTGGAACCGGCTGGCACCGTTGAGCCGCAGCGTGTACGTCACGGTGGTGGTCCCCTTGGGCAGCCAGGCGAAATAGGCGCGCCACGTATCGCGGCCACGTTCGACATAGCTCGGGCCGCCGCCCTCCCCATCTGCCGCGCCGCCTTGCTGGAGCAGCTGCGACTGGCCACCGAGGTCGCCGATCACCGTGGCCCCTGCCGGCACCGGATCGCTGATCGCGACCCAGTTGCGCTCGGCGGCCGCCTCGACCGACAGCGTCACGCGGAGCACGTCGCCCGTCGTCAGCCGCCCGGCGGTGCGCGCCTGCACGACGTCGACTTTCCGCGTCAGGCGATAGCCCGCGAACAGCGGCTGCCGCAGCGGTACCGCCGCGGAGATCGACACGGTCGCCCACGGCCCCGCCCCGCCGCTCTGCGCCAACCGCAGCGGTCCGGCGGCGGCGAGCGGGAACGACACCGTCCGCGCCGGTTCCGCCAGCGGCCAGCCGCGCGCGACGCTACGCCCTGCGTAAGACAGCATCGTCGTCCCCGTGACCGCCTGCGCCGGATATATCTGTGCGAACCGCCGTGCGGCGATCGCACCCCAGGCGTTGGCGGTGGTCGTGTCCCAATGCCCGCGCGACTGGCGCAGCGCGGTGCCGACCATCAGCCGCGGCGCATCGTCCTGCCACCCTGGCCGCCCGAGCACCGCCGCGGTCGCCTTGTTCGCCGCCTCGTCCGCCGACGACATCAGCCACCAGGACGCGTTGGCCGAGTCCGACAGATCGAGCCGCGTGCCCTCGAACACGAGGCGTGTGCGCAACACCGCTTCGGCCTGCGCCTTGGCCTCGGTCGACGCGCCGGGAATCGCGGTCAACGCGGTGATATAGTCGGCAAGGCTCGCGGTCGGCATCTCCGCGGGCGTCATCCCGATCTGGCCGAGCATCGCCGGGGTGGCCTCGCCCTGCCGCGCGAGCGCCGCCAGCGCCGCGACCTTGGTCAGGCGGACGTCGCCGTAATCCTCATGCCGCAAGCGCCCGTCGAGCACCGCCTTCATCGCCTCGATCATCCGCGCGCGCTGGACCGGCGGCAGCGCCAGGTTCGCCGCGCCCGTCATCGACAGGACATAGGCGGTCAGCGCCTCCGACCCCTGCAGGCTGTCGCCGGGGAAATACCGGAGCAGGCCGTCGGGTGCCTGATAGGTCGGGATTTCGCCCGCCAGCGCCGCCCAGCCCGCCATGTCGCCGAGCACGACGATCCGCGACAGCCGTTGTTCGAAACAGTTGAACGGATAGCGACTCATATAGTCGCGCACCCCGGCGAGCGACGGCGCCAGCGTATCGGCAAGGTGGATGTCGACGCTGCCACGACCCGGCAGCGCGCCCATCGGCGGCGCGATCGGGATCAGCGTAGTCTCCCCGACCTGCGCGAGCGTCGCCGCCCAGATCTCGGTCGGCACCGCCGGGATGACGTCCTGCGTCACCGTAACCTGATCGGCCGCACGGCCGTCGTTGCTGCTAGCTCGCACCGTCCAGCGCAGCGTATCGACCCCGGACGGCGCGGTGAGGTTCCACGCCACCGGTGCCGCACCACCCGCGGGAATGGTGACGGTGAGCGGCTTGCCCTGCGCGATCCGTGGGAAGACGTCGACGTTCGCGGTGACCGTCATTGCACGGTCCGATCCGTTGCGCAGCGTGAACCGCGCGCCGTAGAAATCGCCCGAACGGACCAGCGGCGGCATACCCGCATAGAGCGACAGGTCCTGCGCCGTGC
The DNA here is from genome assembly GCF_001421745.1 of Sphingomonas sp. Leaf230. GTDB lineage: Bacteria > Pseudomonadota > Alphaproteobacteria > Sphingomonadales > Sphingomonadaceae > Sphingomonas. The sequence continues at coordinate 906,008 of NZ_LMKW01000001.1, forward strand.
GGATGTCGGTGCTGCCCGTGCCGAACGCCTGCGCGCCGTCGGTGGCGATCGCGACCAGCTTGAACGACGACAGCGCATCGGACAACGGCACGGACACGCGCGCACGCCCTTGCGCATCGAGCGGGACATGCCCCTTCCACAGCAGCACAGGCTGGAAATTCTCGCGGTTGAGCCCCGACAGGTCGCCGCCGCCACCGCCGCCACCTGCTTCGAGCGCCTTGCGGCCATAATGCCGTTTGCCGACGACCTGCATCTGCGCGGTCGCGGTCAGCACCGAGAGCGGGCGATCGCCCATCATCGCGTCGAGGATGTTCCAGCTGTCGTTGGGCGCGAGTTTCAGCAACGCCTGGTCGACCGCCGCGAACGCGACATCGGCCTCGCGCGCCGGACTGCCATCGGGCTTCCGCACCTGGATCGCGACGTTGGCCGTGCCCCGTGGCGCATAACGCTCACGATCCGCCTTGACCGCGACGGCGAGCGTATGGCCTTCCCAGCCGACCTTCACCTTGGCGATGCCGAGGCGGTAGGCGGGCTTGGCGAGATCGACCAGCGCGGTCGGTTCGGCGGCGTCCTCGGGCGTATCCGACAGCCCGAGCGTCCGCGCGATCCGGTGGACCCAGCTCCAGAACCCGCTCTCGACACGGCCGCGCACGACCAGCACCGAGACATAGACGTCGGGCGCATAGGCCGCGTCCATCGGCACCTCGATCACCGGGTCCTTGCCCGACAATTCGGTGACGAAGCTCGACAACACGCCCTCGCGCTCGACGCTGACCAAAGCGGTCGCCGAGCGGAACGGCATCCGTACCTGAAGCCGTGCGGTCTCGCCCGACGCATAGGTGAGTTTCTCGGGAACGACGTCCATCCGGTCGCCATTGTCGCCGCCGAACCACCAGTCGTCGTTCCCCGCGAGCCATACCGACTTCACCGCGCGCGCGACGTTGCCGTCGGCATCGGTGGTGGTGACGACCGCGTAGATCTCGCCCGACACGCCCGGATCCGCCTTGCACTGCGCAAGCCCCTGCGCGTCGGTGGTGGCGCTGCACGAGGCCGACAGCTTGGTCGTCCGCATCCGGTTGTCATACGCGTAGAACCCGCCGATCAGCCGCCGCCGCGCGGTCAGAATCTGGCGGCTGTAGAGCGCGACGGACAGCGTCTGCCCCTTGATTGGCTTACCGTCGGTATCCACCGCGACGAAGCGCAGGCGCAGATCGTCCGCGCGCATCATCCAGCCATCGGTAGCGACGCCAAGCTGCACGCCCGAGGCGTAAATCGGGATCGATTTCGAGGCGGTCAGCGTCTCGCCATTGGCATCGCGGTAATCCATCTCGACCTGCATATCGGTCGTGCCGGGGAGGGTCTGCGGCATGTCGACCGTCATCCGGCGCGTGCCGTCGCTGCCGAGCGTTGCGGGCAGCATCTGCGTCGGCGGCAACGGCGTCTTCGCATCCTCGCCCTCGCCGTCGAGCGGCTTGACGCCTTCGGTGATCGGTTCGCCGCCGAAGCTGAACTTGTCGTAGCCGACAGGCGTCGCACTGTGCGCGAACCAGCCGATGCGGACGTCGGCCGGCAGGCCGGGGGCACCGCCGCCCGAGAGATACCCTGCGAACAGGTCGAGCTGTGCGGTGCGCGGCTTGACGAGCGCGGTCTTCGGCCCGGTCACGCTCGCGCGCATCGTTGGCAGGCGATATTCGTCGACCTTGAACGACTGCGCGGATTCCTTGGTTTCGTCTCCAACCACGAAAACGAGGTCGTAATCCCCCATCGGCGCGCCCTTGGGCGCGGTCCAGACCGTCTCGCCGGTACCGTTCGCGCCGATCGTCACGGGCATTTCGAACTGCGTGTCTGAGCCGCGGTGCGACAGCCGAAGCGTGCCAGTAAAGCCCGGCGCCAACGAGAAGCCGCGCGCGTCGGGGCGACGCAGGATGTGCTTCATGTGGATCGTCTCGCCCTGGCGGACGAGCGCGCGATCGAACACGGTGTGGATGATGTCGGTCGCTGCCGAATAGCCATAGGACAGGTCGAAATCGAACGGCCGGATGCCCTCGCCCCAGTCGGTCAGCGTGAAGCTGAAATCGTCGCCGCTGCGTGCGGAGATCATCAGCGGATGCGACCCGCCCTCGCCCTTGCAGCTGCCATAGGTCTCGGGTTCGGGCAGGCCGCGCGCGACCATCAGCCCGCCGCTCTTGTCGGTCGCACCCCGCGCGAGCGGCTTGCCCGTGCAACTGTCGCTGACCTGCACCACCGTGTTCGCCACCGGCTTGCCCGTCGACAGCCGCGTCACCCAAGCGAGCGAGCGATCGCGACCCCATTCGAAATGCACGGCGAGGTCGGTGACCAGCGCGGCGCTCGCGACATAGCGCGGCACGTTGCGGCCGAGCAGCGCACGGCCCAGCGTCGGGCTGGCGAGTTCGACGACGTAGAAGCCGGGCTTGCCCAGCGGCAGGCCGACGACCTCGAAGTCCTTGCCCTTACCCGGCAGATCGAGCTTGAACGGATCGCCCGCCCCGCCGCTAGCCCCGCCGCCACCGCTCCCGAACAGCAGCGGTTTCTCGCCGGTATGGTTGATCTGGAGCGGTTCGGCCCCCTTGCGCTCGATCGTCTGATAGTCGGTCTTGCCCGCATCCTCGACGCGCCGCAGCCACGCGGCGATCTCGCCATCGGAGCCGCCCACGCGCAGCCGCTGGCCGCCGATGCCCGCGGTCTGGCCTTGCAGCGACGGCTCGACGTTGCGCACGGTGACGGGCAGCACGCCGCCCTGTTTCGCCTCGAGTATCCCGAAATCCGCCGCGAACTTGACGAGCGGCGGGGCCTCGTCGAACTTCACCTCGAGCGGAAAGCGTTCGCGGTTGGCGAGGATGCGACCGCTTTCGTCCTTGAGGTCGGCGGGGATCGCAACCGTCCCACGCGTCGCAAAGGGTAACGGTGTGGCAAACGTGACCTGCTCGATCGTCGCGCGGGTCTTCTCCTCGTCGCTGAACACGGGCGCGATCGACTTGCCATCGGCGAGCGTCAGCCGAACCTGCGTCGCCGCACTCATCGGGACGGGCGCGGAGAACCGCAGATAGGCCTTCTCGACCGGGCTGCAGCCCGCCGCGGTGTTGACGCGCGAGCATTCGAACCGTGCGGTGAAGGGTTTGCGGACGGTGAAGTCGAACCGCTGGTCGGCGCCGGCAAGCTTGCCTCCGGCGCTGGCGATGTTCACGCCCCAGACCAGCGCCATGTCGCGGCCCGGCGGCAGAGGACGGCGGCATTTCAGCGCGGTAATGCCGGCCAGCGCGCGCTGGCGCGATGCGGTATCGGCGGGGACCGTCTTGGGCAGCCCGGCGCTTTCGAGGAAATTGGTGACCGAGTAGTTGTTGCCCAACCCGGCGAGCAGCTTGCCCGGCAAGTCGGGCGCGAGCACGTCGACCGCGATCTTCTCGCCGATCCCGTCGACCGCGCAATACGCGTTGGCGGCGATCGACTCACGGGTCGCGAGCATGTTCGCGGCGACCAGGAACACCTGGTCCTCCTCGATATCACCCTCGCCGGGCAGCACCGCGCGGGCGATCGGACCGCCGGCATCGACGGTGAAGCTCTCCGCGTCGACGCCGTAGCCCGCAGCGCTCTTGAGGCCCTCGCGCGTCGCAAGCGTGCAGCGCGTTCCGCCCGGCAAGGGCTGCCCGAAGTCCCAGACATAGGTCTGCTGATCGACCCAGCGCCCCTCGCCCGGCACCGCGCACTCGACCTTCAGCGGCGAGGCGGCGCGGGGATCGCCGAGCGGGACGATCGCGTCGCTGAACCGCACGGTAAAGCGCGTGATCGCGCCATCCGAGATGTTGGGCGTGGCAAGCGTGACGTGCGGCGTATCGCCCCCGAACGCGGCAACCGGCGCGACGACGATCGCTAGCGCCGCCCACAGTCTTGCAAATCGCATGCCCGCTCTCCCCGCCAACAGAATAGGGGCCGGACGGCGCTAGTCCAGACTTAACCGGGCCACGGACGAGTAGCGCTAGGTAAACCTAGGTTTCATTTATCTAGTCTGACATGGATTAAACCATTAAGGTTTTGATTATAGAGGGGAACGTGAAAGGAATCGTGTGCGCGACCATCACGAAGAGGCTCGGCTGGACGCCCTGTACCAGCTGAAGTTGCTCGATACCCCGGCCAGCGAGGGATTCGATCGGATAACCCGGATGGCCAGCCAGATCTTCGGATTGCCGGTGGCTGCGGTGTCGCTGACGGATCGCGACCGGCAATGGTTCAAGTCGCGCGTCGGCGTCGAGCATCGCAGCATCCCGCGCGACAAGGCGCCCTGCGCACAGGTCGCCGAGTCGACCCAGCCGCTCGTCATCGAGGATTTCCAGGCCGACGCGTGTTACGCCGACAGCGTGCTGGGCCGCGCCGGAACGCGCTTCTATGCGGGCGCACCTTTGGTCACCAGCGATGGCTACGGCCTCGGATCGCTCTGTGTGTTGGGGACCGAACCGCGCAAGGCGACCGAGGCCGAGCTTGCCGCGCTGGTCGATCTGGCGGCGATGGTGATGGCGCAGATCGAGCTGCAGCACGCCTTCGGACGAATCGATCCGGTTACCGGCATGCCGACCCGGAATCAGTTCCGCGACGACCTGATGGATCTGGAGCGGGACCATCCGGGCGAGCACCGGTTCGCGGTGGTGGTCGACATGGCGCGCGAAGATCAGATCAGCCGGATCACGCGCGCGTTGGGTGTTGCCCGCGTCGACGATTTCATCCGGGAGGCGTCGCAGGCGCTGCGCGTGGCGCTGGGACCCGGTCGTGTTGCGTATCAGGTTGGCAGTGCGCAGTTCGCGTTCATATCACCGCCGGGTGTCGAGGAGCTGGCCTATGTTTCGCTGCTCCGGTCGAGCTTCGAGACGATGCATGCCACGTCGTCGGTACGCTTCGTCACGAACGTTGCGATCGGCGTCCGGTCGTTCGTCATCGGCAGCGTTTCGGCCGACGACGTGCTGAGGGGCGCGGCCAGCGCGGCACAGGACGCGCGCAACGCCGATGGCGCGATCGCACTGCATTCGCCCGCCAACGACATCGCCCACCGCCGCCAATACGGCCTGTTGCAGGATTTCGGTGCGGCACTCGAAGCCGGCGACCAGTTGCGACTGGTGTACCAGCCACGGATCGAGCTCGCGACGGGACGGTGCCTGGGCGCGGAGGCGTTGCTGCGCTGGCGGCACCCTCGACTGGGCGAGGTGTCGCCCGCCGAGTTCATTCCGATCATCGAGGAGACCTCGCTGGCGCGCGCGACGACGCAGTGGGTGATCGATGCGGCGATGGACCAGATGGCGGCCTGGAATCTCGCCGGGATCGCGCCGGTCCTGTCGGTCAACATCTCGGCCGCCAATCTCGGCGAGGCCGACCTGATCGACCGGATCCAGCTGGCGTTGTCCAAGCGCGATCTGCGGCCCGAGCGGCTGGAGATCGAGCTGACCGAAAGCGCCATCATGGATCAGCCCGACCAAGCGCTGGCGATGCTGCGCGAACTGGCGGAAGCGGGCATTTGCCTTGCCATCGACGATTTCGGGACGGGACACAGCAGCCTCGCCTATCTCCAGCGCTTGCCCGCGCGGATCGTGAAGATCGACCAGGCCTTCATGCGTAACCTCACCGAAGCGGCCGGGCCCGATTTCGTCCTCGTCGAGACGATGATCGGACTGGCGCACAAGCTCGGCTACCGCGTGGTGGCCGAGGGGATCGAGACCGCAGAGGCAGCCGCTATCCTGACGCAGCTCGGTTGCGAAGAGGCGCAGGGCTTCTGGTTCGCCCGCCCGATGGAAGCGACGCTGTTCGCGACCTGGCTTGTGGAACGCGAGCCGGAGGCCGAGCCCGAACGCGGCTGACCTTGCTGCCACGCCCGGTTTCGTTTCGGGTCCTCCGCGCAAGGAAGTCCCGCATTCACCGATTTCTCTGGGCTTGCGGACGAATTTGCCGATATCGTTCGCACGGGGACTATCGGGGGGCCAAATTGTGCGAAGTATAGTGGTTGCGGCGGTGTCGCTGGGGTGCATGGCGACGTCTGCGGCGCAGGCCGGCGACCTTCCCTTGTATCAGGCCGCGCCCAGCTGGGTCATTCCGGCCGTGCTGCCGGACGCGGCGAAGACGGGTGCAGATACGCCGGCGCTGGTGATCTTCGATACGCAGCAACGGATCGAGGACGGGCGGCTGTGGTCCTACTTGGATGTCGCGTCGCACATCACGTCGCCGGAGATGCTGGCGCAGGCGACGTCGCTCGCCTTGCCCTGGGCGCCGGACAAGGGCGACATCATCGTCCACGAACTGGCGATCTGGCGCGGTAGCCAGCGGATCGACCTGCTGGCGAACGGACAAAAGTTCACCGTTCTGCGGCGCGAACAGGCGCTCGAACAGCGCGAATTGACCGGTATCCTGACGGCGACGCTGGCGGTCGAAGGTCTTCAGGTCGGCGACATCCTGCGGCTGCGGGCGTCGACGACATCGAAAGACGCCGCGTTGGGCGGGCGCGTGCAGAACGTCGTTCCGATGATCGCCCTGCCCGCTCGGGTTGCCTTTGCCCGCGCGCGCATATCGTGGCCGACCGCGACGCCACCGCGCTGGAAGCTGGAGGCCGACGGCGTCAAGGCCGTGCCGATCCGCGACGGGCAATACACCGTGCTCGACCTCGCCCTGCCCGCGCCAAAGCCGGTCGAGATGCCGCAGGATGCGCCAAGTCGGTTCCGGCATCCGCCGATGATCGAATTCGCCACGTTCGCCGACTGGGCGGACGTCTCGAAGACCTTCGCACCGCTATATGGCTCGGAAGCCAACGCCATCGCGCCCGGCTCCCCGCTGAGGACCGAGGTCGACGCGATCATGAAGGCGGATGCGACGCCGATCGGCAGGGCCGAACGCGCGCTGGAACTCGTCCAGGACAAGATCCGCTACCTTGCCGTCGGGATGGACGGCGGGAACTATGTTCCGCAGAAACCCGCGCGGACGTGGGAGGTTCGCTACGGCGACTGCAAGGCGAAGACCGTACTGTTGCTGTCGATGCTGCGCGCGATGGGCATCGATGCCGAGCCGGTCCTCGCCGCCGTCGGATCGGGAGACTTCGTGGCCGAGAGGCTGCCGAGCGCGGCGGCTTTCAACCACGTCTTCGTGAAGGCGACGATTGGCGGCCAGACACTTTGGCTCGATGGGACGGGCGCCGGTTCGAGGCTTGCGGATATCCACGACACGCCCGACGTCGGCTATGTCCTGCCGATCCGCGCCGACGGTGCCGCGCTGCTCAGGATCGCTACGCACGCGAATGCGCGTCCGGTGATCGACCTGATCGTCGAGGCGGACGAAACCGCCAGCGTCGACCTGCCCAGCGCATTCGAGGCGACGGCGATCGTTCACGGTCGACCGGCGGCGATGCTGACGATGGCCAAAACCCAGTTGGGCGAGAAGGAGCAGCGCCAGGCCGTCGGGCAGTTCCTGCAGGGCTTCCTGGGCGAGGGGCAATTCGTCGATACGTCGATCACGTCCGATCCGATCACCGGTGCGGTCACGCTGAAGGCACGCGGCGCGACGAGCACGATCTGGACGACCGACGACCGTCGCCGCAAGCGCGCGGTCGACAGGCTGATCGATCAGGTCAACTTCGATCCCGACCGCAGCAAGGCCACCTGGGCAGCCGTCCCCGTTCTGGTCAACCAGCCCGACGGCCTGCGCTATCGCTTGCGGTTGCGCCTTCCCGACGGTGGCCGGGCGTTCGCACTGGAGGGAGAGCCCGATCTCAAGGCGAACATCGCCGGGTATGACATCGTTCGCAGCGCCAGCTTGGCGAACGGTATGTTCACGCTCGACGAGCGGATCGACACGGTCGGCGGCGAGATCGCGGTTGCCCGCATTCCGGCGGAGCGCGATGCCCTGACGACAGCGAAGGCCCGTGCGCCACGTATCGTCGCCTCGGCCGACACGCGGCGTCGCTGGGACATCAACGCCAGCGACCCACCCGGTGCCACGCAACTGAGGGCGATCGAGGCGATCTTCGCGAAGTCGATCGCCGACGATCCCGACGAAGCCAGCGGCTATACCAGCCGCGCATCACTCAGAAGCGGCGTGGGGGATCGCCGCGGTGCCGTCGCCGACCTGACGCACGCGATCGCGATCGCCCCGACGATCGATCTCTATCTCCAACGCTCGACGGAGTCGCACGAGTTGGGCGACATGGCGGCGGCGCTTAAGGATGCGGAAGCAGCGCGTGCCCTGGATCCTTCGTCGCAACAGGCGATCGGCCAGCTCAGCGACCTGAAGGCCGAAGGTGGCGACATGCCCGGCGCGCTGGCGCTGCTGGATCAGCGCATCGCGCTGGGCGGCAGCATGCGCAACGCGTTTCGCGAAGCCAAGGCCGGTCTCCTCGGAGAATATGGCGACGTCACTGCAGCACTCGTGTTGTTCGACAGCCTGATCGCGGACAAGCCGGGTTCGCCATCGCTGATGAACGCACGGTGCTGGGCCAAGGGAACGCGCATGGTCATGATCGACAGCGCGTTGAAAGACTGTACCGGGGCGATCGAGTTGAGCACCGACACGAGTGGTCCGCTCGATAGCCGGGCGATGGTCTGGTATCGGCTCGGAAAGTACGAGCAGGCGCTGGCCGATCTCGACGCGGTGCTGGCGTCCACACCCAATCAGGCGGAAAGCCATTTCATGCGCGGAATCGTGTTGGCGAAATCGAACCGGCGACCTGAAGCGACGAAGGAGTTCGCGATTGCACGGCGGCTTCTACCGAGCGTCGACCGGCGGTATGCGCGCTACGGCATCAAGGCGGACTGATCATCGGTATCGGGTAGCCCTTAACGGCGCGCTCGGCCTATTTGTTGGCTGCGACGGTGAATGGTGCCGGGTCGCAGGGAGAAAACCGCTTGATGTCGGACGAGTATGCGCATGGCCGGCGAGATGGGTTGCGGCTGGCGCTGGCGATCTTGGCCGCTGAAGAAGCCAAATGGGCGGCGTTGCTGGGTGAGAGTGCATCCTGGCGGACCAACGCCACGCGTGAGGTGCGGCACAAGACGCTCCAGGTCGCACAAACGCGCGTCCAGACCGTGCTGAACCGGCTTTCTCCGAAGGACGACACCGCATCGAATGCGGAATTGTCCGCCGCGCTGGCGAAGATCGGGCTTTAGCCCGCCCCGCCCTCCGACGATGCGTCGACCAGATCGGTCAACTGAAGCGCATCACCCAGCGCCGCAGAGGCGGCCGTGTTGTCGAACATGCACCATGCCGCGCGCCCTGCTGCGCGGTCCTCGGCAATCAGGCGCGCATAGTCGCGTAGGCGGTCGAGCCCGTACGCGGTTCGGTACATGTCCGGCGATCCGTGCAGCCGGTAATACGTAAGCCCGCGCCAGCCACCCGGGCGTGCCGCCGCCGGGATGCGCGCGGGATCGGCAGCGACCCGCGCCACTTTCTGGGTCGCTAACAGGGTGTCGACATCGGGCTCGAACCAGCTGGCGTGGCGCGGTTCACACACGATGCTGGTGTCGGTTCGTTCGCCGACGTCCGCAAGAAAGCGGGTGACCGTCGCATGATCGAAGGCAAGGCTTGGCGGTAGTTGCAGGAGGAGGAGCGCAAGCTTGCCACCCAGGCCGGACACTTCGTCGAGAAAGCGATCAAGCGGCGCGGCGGCGTCGTGCAGGCGAAGATCGTGGCTGATCGACTTGGGTATCTTTGCCGTGAACCGAAAATCGTCGGGAACGCTTGCCGCCCATCGAGTCCAGGTCGATTGCCGGTGTGGCCGGTGGAAGGACGTGTTCACTTCGACCCCGTGCATCACGGCCGCGTAACGCTGTAGTGCGGTGCCGGTTTCGGGGAAGTTCGGCCGATCCGCGGCCGGTATGCTCCAGCCGGCGGTGCCGATCACGCAGCGCGGCTCTGTCACCGGGAAACGACCTTCGTGGAAGCACCACGGCAATCGCCCGGCATCCGTCCCCTGCCCCGCTGGTCATCGCGGCGAAGGAGACGGACGCCGGCGTCGATCATGCCGATTGGGGGATGATGCTGATCATCTCGTCCTCGCTGGGTTCCTTCGCCGGCTTGAGCTTGAGCGCCTGGTCCGGTTCGACATGGCGGCTTCGCGAAGCCGGTTCGAGCGTCACGGTCTCGCCGGTGTCGAGCGATCGCTCGATCGCGGCCAGGACACGCATGTCGAACAGGCCTTCCTCGCCGTCGGCTTCGGGATGAAGATCCTCGAGGATGCAGTTCGAGAAATACTGCGTCTCGTTGCCGAACTGTTCGACCGGATCGAAGCTGTGCGTCTTGCTGCCGGCGCTGGTCTTCTCGACATAGGTGATGCCGATCTTCGGCCCGAACATGAAGGCGGGCGACGCGTGGATGCTCGCCTTCGTGCCGACGAGCTGGAAGAACTCGGCCGATGCGGTGGCGTAGCTGACGCTGAACTGTGCGACGCGTTCGTCGGGGAAACGCAGCGTGACCGCCACGGTGTCGTGGAAGTTGAAGCCGCGCCCGGGGGTCCTGGTACCGATCGCGTGCACGGCGATGGGTTCCTGCCCGAACAGGTTGCGCACCGCGTTGAGCGGGTACGTCCCCATGTCCGGCACCGGACCGCCCCAGTAACCGTTGTGACCGCGCGAATTGGCCTCAGCGACATTCTGCGCGAATACCGAGACGAAGCTGCGCAACTCGCCGAACTCGCCGTCGCGAGCGCGGGTGATCATCTCGACCGTGCCCGGTTCGTTGTGGAGGCGATAGGCGATCATCAGCTTGGCGCCGCCCTTCTTCTGCGCGGCGATGATCTGTTCGGCTTCGGCGACGCTGGACGCCATCGGCTTTTCGAGCAGGACGTGGATGCCCGCTTCGAGCGCCGGAACCGCGTATTGCAGATGGAGAAAGTTCGGCGTCGCGACATAGACGGCGTCGATCTCGCCCGACTTGAGCAGTTCGTCATACTGTTCGTACGACCATGCCTTGATACCGTAGAGTTTGGCGAGGTTGTCCGCCTTGACCGGATCGCCCGTGACCAGCGCCGCGAGTTCCGAATTGTCGGTGCGACCGATGCCCGGCATGAACGCCTGCTGAGAGATCTGGCCACCGCCGACGACGGCATAGCGCACCTTCTTCTTGTGTCCGAACATATCGGTCCTTCGGTGTAGTTTGGGGATGCAGGGCGAACGACGGACGACCATGATCGTTGCATTCTTCGCGCGTTTGCCCCGTACGTCGGGATCCGCGACGCTGCGTTTCCGCAATCGCGCCGATCATACCGGACCGCATCGCGGTGCCGTTCGTTCGGCACGTGAACCTCTGAGGTAGACGAATCATGGACTACACCAAACTCGGCAGCACCGGCCTGGACGTTTCGCGGCTTTGCCTGGGCTGCATGACCTACGGCATTCCCGATCGCGGCAATCACGCATGGACGCTGAACGAGGAAACCAGTCGCCCGATCCTGCGCGCGGCGGTCGAGGCGGGGATCAACTTCTTCGACACCGCCAACGTCTATTCGGATGGCACGTCGGAGGAGATCGTCGGTCGTGCGCTCAAGGACTTCACGCGCCGCGACGAAGTGGTGATCGCCACCAAGGTGCACGGGCGGATGCGTCCGGGCCCGAACGGCGCCGGGCTCAGCCGGAAGGCGATCATGGCCGAGATCGATGCCAGTCTCTCGCGGCTCGGCACCGACTATGTCGATCTCTACCAGATCCACCGGTTCGATTACGACGTGCCGATCGAGGAAACGCTGGAGGCGCTGCATGACGTCGTGAAGGCAGGCAAGGCGCGGTATATTGGTGCGTCGTCGATGTTCGCATGGCAGTTCGCGACGATGCTGCACGTCAGCGAGGCGAATGACTGGACGCGGTTCGCGACGATGCAGGATTATCTGAACCTGCTGTACCGCGAGGAAGAGCGCGAGATGCTGCCGCTGTGCGACGCCGAAGGGGTCGGCGTGATCCCTTGGAGCCCGCTCGCCCGCGGACGCCTGACGCGCGACTGGGACGAGACCACTGGACGTTCGCAGACCGACGAGTTCGGCAAGACGCTGTACGCGCATACCGTCGAGGCAGACCGCAAGGTGGTGGAGACGGTCGCAACGATCGCCAAGGAACGCGACGTGCCGAGGGCACAGGTGGCGCTCGCATGGGTGCTGGCGAAACCGGAGGTATCCGCGCCGATCATCGGGGCGTCGAAGACTGCGCATCTCGACGATGCGATCGCGGCGCTCGAACTGGGCCTTACCGATCGCGAGATCGCGCGACTGGAGGAACCCTATGTCCCGCATGCGGTCGTCGGCTTTTCGTAAGCGATGCGCGGCCGACTACCGTTGAACTGGCCGCATCAAGTCCACCGAGCGTAACGAGCATATTCTGCCCGACGGACCGTCCGTCGCGGCACAGAGGACCGATATGACGAAACCGACACTGGCTGAGCGACCGGCTATCCTGGCCGCCAAGCGCCAGCTTAAAATGGCGCGCTCGACCCATGCCTATGTCAGGGGCAACACGGCCAAGTTCTATGAATGGCTCGACGAGTCACCCGCGTCGCGACGCGTTCCGCAGGGGCCGGCGATCTGGATCTGCGGCGACTGCCATCTCGGCAACCTCGGCCCGATCAACGATGGTGGCGGGCGGATCGCGATCCAGATCCGCGACCTCGACCAGGCGGTGATCGGCAACCCGGCGCACGACCTGATCCGGCTTGGCCTGTCGCTCGCGACCGCCGCGCGAGGCTCCGACCTGCCCGGCGTGACGACGGCGCACATGATCGAGGAGATGGTCACCGGCTATGCCAGCGCGATGGCGGATCCCGCGAGCAACGATGCCGGCCCCGAGCCCGAGGCGGTCCGCAGCGTCAAGCGTCGCGCGCTCGGACGCCGCTGGCGGCACCTCGCCAAGGAGCGGTTCGCGACGCAGGAGCCGATGATCCCGCTCGGCGACAAGTTCTGGCCGCTGGAGCAATCCGAACGCGATGCGCTCGCCGAACTGGTCACCGAGCCGGAGGTCGCGGCGCTGGTTCTCTCGCTCGACGCGAAGGACCGGAACCGGACCGTCCGGCTGGTCGACGCCGCTTACTGGATGAAGGGATGCAGTTCGCTCGGGCTGTTGCGGTTTGCGGCCCTGGTCGGGTTGAAGAACGCGAAGGGGCGATCGGATTATGCGCTGATCGACCTGAAGGAAGCGACGACACCGATCGCGCCTGCCGCGAAGGGTGCGAAGATGCCGACCGACCAGGCGGCTCGCGTCGTCGAGGCTGCACGCGCGCTGTCTCCTCACCTCGGTAGCCGGATGGTCGCCGCGCGTGCGCTCGATCGGTCGCTGTTCGTTCGCGAATTGTCGCCGCAGGACCTGAAGCTCGAGGTCGAGCAGTTCAGCGCGGGACAGGCCGTCAAGGCGGCGCGGTATCTCGCCTTCGTCGTCGGCAAGGCGCACGCGCGTCAGATGGACACGGACACGCGTCACGAATGGGCAAGCGTGCTCGATGCGGACCGTCGCGGCGCGATCGATGCGCCGAACTGGCTGTGGGAAAGCGTCGTGTCCTTGGCGGGAAGCCATGAGGCGGGGTATCTGGAACATTGCCGCCAGTACGCAATGCGGGCGTGATCCGAGGTAGGGCTACGCCCGCCGCGAAGTACTCCGAGTGCTGCGTGCTTTACATGACCGATCCAGCTGTCACACTGATCGGTGAACTCGGGCGCGTGCGCCGTATTGGAGCATTCGACCATGGAATGTATCGACCGGCGTACGGCCCTTGCTGGTATCGGTGCGGCGATCGGGTGTGCCGCCCTGCCCGTCTCTGCACGTCCCGCGCCGGACGACGTGTTCCTGCTCAGCTATTTCACCGACAAGGATGAGGGTCGCGAGGGGCTCAAGCTCGCCCGCAGCGACGATGGGTATGTCTTTCGCGCGCTGGGCAATGGTCGTGGCTTCCTGATGCCGATGGTCGGCGAGAACAGGCTGATGCGCGATCCCAACCTGGTGCAGGGACCGAACGGGCTCTGGCATCTCGTCTGGACGAGCGACTGGTTCAGCCCCGTCATAGGTCACGCCACGTCGCGCGACCTGATGCACTGGTCGCAGCAACAGACCATTCCGGTGATGAAAGGATTTGTCGGCGTCCGCAACAGCTGGGCGCCCGAGGCGATCTACGATCGCGCGCGGGGCGACTTCGTCCTCATGTGGTCGAGCAGCATCGACGGCCGTTTCGGGGCGACTGCGGGCGAAAAGTTCGCGGGGATCAAGCTGCGTCCTTATTATACGCGTACCAGGGATTTCCGTACGTTCACGCCGACCAAGTTGTTGTTCGATCCCGGTACCGACTCGATCGACTTCACGTGGCTGAAGCTGGCCGACGGCGGATTGCGGCTGATCTACAAGGACGAGACGCACGACACGGAAACGCGGCGGTGGCTGGTGAGCCGGTCCGCGGCCTCGCCGACCGGTCCGTTCGGGCCGGTCAGCGCGCCGTTCACCAAACCGATGACGGAGGGACCGACGGCGATACGGCTCGGCGACCGCTACATGGTCTATTACGACGTGTACGAGCAGCATCGCTTCGGCGGCGCATCGACCACGGACTTCGTCCACTGGACCGACGAAAGCGCGCGCATCCGGTTTCCCGAGAACGCGCGCCACGGCACTGTCGTTCGCGTACCTCGCGCGTTTGCCGACAGGATCGCGTGATGTCGGCGACTAGGCGCGATCAGAACGCGATCATCACCTTGCCGAGATGCCCGGCGCGTCGTCGAAGGCGAGGGCTCGATCGACGACCGGCGTGATCCCGTTCGCTACGATCGCGTCGAGCAGGTCCACGAACCTCGCGCGGCTGTCATTGGCGTACGTGCACCGATCCCCACGTAGCGGCGACGAAATTGACGGTATGATGCGGTGCTTGGACTGGCGTTCCTCGGCGCCGCGTCGGTCGGGAAGACCGCCTTCGCCAATCCCAGCAACGCGGCTGACGACACTACGCTACCGCGACGAGCGTGGCGGTGGTTTGAGTACTTCGGTTGCCCTGTCTATTTGCCGATCCTCCTGTGGTAGGACCCATGTGACGATTGGGGAACGGCAATGCGGACGATCATCATGACGGCGATGTTGCTGGCGCTGGGGTCGGGTACGACGTCGGTCGCTGCCGTCCGGATCGCCGACGCCGAAGTGCAAACCTCGCTGACGCACGGCAGGGTCGAGGGCCCGTTCGAGCTTCACTCCAAAGTCTATCCGGGCACGGCCAGGCGCTATTGGGTGTATGTGCCAGCAGGCTACGACCCGTCGAAGCCGCCCAATCTGCTGCTGTTCCAGGATGGCCAGCGCGCGGTCAATCCGGAAGGTTCGCTGAAGCTTCCCGCGGTTCTCGATACGTTGATTGAGCAGAAGGCCATTCCGCAGACGCTTGGCGTGTTCGTCACGCCGGGGAATGTCTCCGTCCGGTATCCTGATACGCTCGGCATGCAGAACCCGGACCATCGGCCGGAGGAGTATGACGCGCTTTCCGACGCCTATGCCCGGATGACGCTGGACGAATTGCTGCCCGCCGTGGCGCGGCGATGGCGGTTCTCCGCGGATCCGAAGCGGCGCGCGATCGGCGGCACGTCGAGTGGTGCGATCGCCGCCTGGACCGTCGCATGGCGCCATCCGGACGCGTTCGGCAATGTGATAAGCTTCATCGGCAGCTATACCTCGATCGGCCTGAAACTCGGTCCGGACGGAACGCCGCTGGCCTATGGCGGGGATACCTATCCTGGCCTGATCCGGAAGAGCGCGATCCGCCCCTTGCGCGTCTTTCTTCAGGACGGACGCAACGACCTGGATAACGAGCACGGCAATTGGTTTCTCGCGAACCAGCAGATGCTGAAAGCGCTCGAATGGGCCAATGCGCATGCGGACGCGGAAAAGCACGCAGGGCCGCGGTACGACATCAACCATGCCTGGACCGAGGGTACGCATTCAGACGCCGATGGCGGATCGATCCTGCCGGACGTACTGCGCTGGATCTGGCGGGATCAGCAACCCGGCCGGTGACCCGCGGATCTGGTTGGGGCCGTACTCCACCGCAACCGCCCGCGTCTCGCTTTCGACATTGACGCAGTGCAGCATCGCACCTACCAGCCCGCGCTCACAAGATGCTTGCCTACAAGGCGCAGTTTAGCTCAGCGCTGGAGGCGCCGCGTGACCATGATCATGACCTTTGCCGATCTCTCCCTGGCGCCGTTTTTGCTGCAGGCGCTAGCTGAGGAAGGCTATGCCCACCCCACCCCGATCCAGGCGCAGTCGATCCCGATGCTGCTGCAGGGGCGCGACATGCTCGGCATGGCGCAGACCGGCACGGGCAAGACCGCCGCCTTCGCGCTGCCGTTGCTCCACCGCCTCGCTGCCGACCCCCGCCCCGCACCCAAGGGCGGCGCGCGCATCCTGGTACTCGCGCCGACGCGTGAACTCGTGTCGCAGATCGCCGCCGGGTTCGAGAGCTTCGGTCGTCATCTGAAGCCGAGCGTGATGACGATCTTCGGCGGCGTCAGCCAGTTCCATCAGGTCAAGGCGCTCGAAGCCGGGGTCGACATCATCGTCGCCGCACCGGGGCGCTTGCTCGATCTGGTCGATCAGGGGCTCTGCGACCTGTCGCAGCTCGAGGCGCTGGTGCTCGACGAAGCCGACCAGATGCTCGACATGGGCTTTGCCAAGCCGATCGAGCGGCTCGTCGCGACGCTGCCGAAGGATCGTCACACGTTGCTGTTCTCGGCGACCATGCCGAAGTCGATCGCCGCGCTGGCCGAGAGCCTGCTGCGCGATCCAGCGAAGGTCGAGATCGCCCCGCCGTCGACCACCGTCGACCGGATCGACCAGTCGGTGATGTTCCTCGATGCGACCGACAAGAAAGCGGCGCTGCTGGCGTTGCTGAAGACCCCGGACATGGGGCAGGCAGTCGTCTTCACGTTGCAGAAGAACATCGCTAACGACGTCTGCGCGTTCATCGGCGAGGCCGGCATCACCGCCGAGGCGCTCCACGGCAACAAGTCGCAGGGCCAGCGCGAGCGTGCGCTCGACGCCTTCCGCGCCGGTACCGTCCAGGTGCTCGTCGCGACCGATATCGCCGCGCGCGGGATCGACGTCGACACCGTGACGCACGTGTTCAACCACGACCTGCCCAGCCTCCCGGAGAGCTATGTCCACCGGATCGGCCGCACCGGTCGCGCCGGTCGCAGCGGGTTTGCGATCACGCTGTGCGATGCCGAGCAGCGAGCCTGGCTGCACGACGTCGAGCGCGAGATCGGTCGGACCCTGACCGTCCAGGACGACCACGAATGGCACTGCGAAGTGGCGCGCCATTCGACCAAGCGCGCGCCCGTGCTGGGTGGCGGCCCGGTCAAGCAGGTCAAGCCGGCGAAGGCACCGCGCGAGCGGAAGGTGTGGACCGAGGAAGAGAAGCTCGCCGCACGGATGGCCGCGAAGGCCGCCTGATAGCGCTGCGCCGTTCGACGAGGATGCGATGCCCCTCGTCGAACGGCGGGACGGTCGCGAGACAGGGGTCACGCATTCGCGACCTGTCCGACGCGACAATATAGTGTGGCCAACCCCGCCATGACTGGAAGGTCTGATGCGGGCCTCCAATGCCCATCGGGCAGTTTTTCGCTGCACTGCGGAAGATAATGTGAGTGCCGCAAGCACCCGCTCTGGCGGCACTCGACTTGTCAAAGTTTGCGTTATGTCGGACTTATCGTCCAGCAGCCTGACCGCCCAAGCGATCACTCCCCGCCCCCCGTCTTTGTGACGCACCTGCAACATAAGTCGCATAAAACCGTCGCCGCAGGATGCCATGCCCCGCTTCGAAACGCGTAAGGGGAAAGGTGTGTCTTTAAGTAAAATCATGGTCTGTGCGGCGTCGGCAACGATGCTGACGCCGCTGTCGATCGCGGCGCAGACGATCCCGACATCGCCACCGGTCAACTACGTCAACGAGAGCAATCCGGCGATCGGCAGCATCGTTCCGAAGCTGCTCGACAGCTATGTGAAGCTGATCCGCGACCATCCCGAAGTGATGGTGCAGAACTACAAGACCGTTGTCACGATGACCAACGCGCGCACGCCGAGCCAGACCCTCGCGGCGATTCACGACGATCGCACCAACCAGGCCTACAGCATCCTGAATGGCCTGGGCGAGCTGACCAATCTTTACATGGCGGGCGCCGGTGCCTCGACCAGCGGGTCGGCACCGAACACGCTTACCCCGACCAGCTATGCGACGGCGACGCTCGCGGACTATGTCGCCAACATCAATCTCGGCAACAGCTTCAGCCCGGGCGCCGAGAAGTTCGGCAACGGTACCGCCACGCCGCTGGCCGCCGCGGTCGCCTTCATCAACAACACCGTCCGCGCCAGTTCGTCGACCGAGCCCGCCAAGCGGACGTTCGCGCGGTATCAGGGCGAAAACCCACCGATCGATCCGCTCGATCCGCGGTTCGCCAACTACAACGTCAACACCAACCGCGGTGCGCTGACGCTGGCGGACACCGCGGCGATCATCGTGCCGTCGTACTTGTCGAGCTTCACCACGCCCGCGCCCTACGCCTCCACGACGCAGTGGGTACGCGGGTTCGTCGTGACGGCGGACATGGTCGCGGCGAACGGCGGCAAGCCGATCACCGCACCCAATTTCGGCACGTTCGATTCCGCGGGCAAGTTCACCGCGGCGACGTTCAAGGTCGGTGAGTATGTTCCCGGCATCGGTGCCTCGCCGCGGCCATACCGCCTGACGACCGACGTCAACGTACCGACTCCGATGCTTCAGATCATCAATTCGTCCAACCCCTATGCCGACGGCGCCTATCCGAGCGGGCATACCAATTCGGGCATGCTGCAGGCGCTGGGCACGGCGTTCCTGATCCCGCAGCAAGGGCAGGAATTGCTCGCGCGCGCAGCGGACTTGGGCACCAACCGCATCCTCGCCGGGATGCATTCGCCGCTCGACATCATGGGTGCCCGGATTGAGGCGACGGCGCTGTCGGCGACCAACATCTATGCGGCCTTGTATGACGCGAAGGGCAATCGCCTCGACTGGACCAACCCCGCCAACGCCAGCGCGTATGCGGTCTACCAGGCCTATACCCAGACCCAGTCTTATCTGGCGTCCGCCTGCGGCACCGCGACGGTGACGGCATGCATCGCCGCCGCCAACGCGTCTGGCGCAACCGCCGCCGATCCGTATGCCAACGTCGCACAGAACAAGGCGACGTACCTTGCCGAGATGACCTACGGTTTCGCGCCGGTCGGTCCGGTCAAGGCGATGACTGCCGCGGATGTGCCGGTGCAGGCGCAAGTGCTGCTGCTGACGCGGTTCGGGTATCTGACCGATGCACAGCGGACCGATGTCCTCGCGACCACCGCCCTCCCGTCGGGCTATCCCGTGCTCACCGGCAACACGCTGGACGGATGGGGCCAGCTGAACCTCTATGCCGCGAACGACGGCTATGGCGCGTTCAACGGCCAGGTCGCGGTGACGATGGACGCCGCGCAGGGTAGCTATGCGGCCGCCGATAGCTGGGGCAACGATATCGGCGGAACCGGCGGCCTGACCAAGAACGGCACCGGCAGCCTGACCCTGACGGGGAAGAACAGCTATGCCGGCCCGACGATCGTCAATGGCGGCACGCTGGCCGTCACCGGCTCGATCGTCTCGGCGACGACCGTCAACACCGGCGCAGTCTTT
This sequence comes from Sphingomonas sp. Leaf230, assembly GCF_001421745.1. Taxonomy (GTDB): domain Bacteria; phylum Pseudomonadota; class Alphaproteobacteria; order Sphingomonadales; family Sphingomonadaceae; genus Sphingomonas. The sequence goes on from NZ_LMKW01000001.1 coordinate 925,682, forward strand.
GGTGGCACGGGCAGCACCGGCGCCGTTACGATCAACAGCGGCGGCACGCTGGTGCCGGGCATGGGTACGACGCCGGGCACGCTGACGATCAACGGTCCGCTCACGCTCGCCAGCGGCGCGACGCTGGTGCAGACGGTATCGCCTACGCTTGCAAGCCGCACGGTCGTATCCGGCGCGGCGAAGCTCGACGGCACGGTGCGCGTCCAGGGCTCGGTCGGGACGCTACCGGTCACGCGCATCGCCCTGGTCACGGCAGCCGGTGGGGTTTCCGGCAGCTTCGCCAACGTCACGGGTGTTCCCGCCAACCTGCGCGCTGTGCTCGACTATTCGACGACGGCGGCAAGCCTGAACCTCAACCGGACCGATATCGACTATCGCGCACTCGGGGTCACCGCGAACCGCGTCGCGGCGGCGCTGACCAGCGCGGTGCCGTTGGCGAGCGGCGCCGGTGCGGCAACGTTGCTCAACACGGTCTACGCCACGGGCCAGGGCTCGGCAGCGGCCGGTACTGCAGCGCTCGACACCCTGTCCGGCGAGGGCCTAGCCGATGCGAACAGCGCGGCGTTGTTTGCCGGGCGGGTATTCGGCGATGCCGTGACCGATCAGCAGCGTGCGGTCCTGACCGACACCCAGATGCACCTCTGGGGCGGACCGCTGGGTGGTCGGGAATGGACTGATGGCCGGGACGGCGACGGTACGGTCGATCGCCGCAGCAACAGCTGGGGCGGATTGATCGGACTCGACGGTGAAGTCGCGACCGGGTGGCGTGCCGGTTTCGTCGCGGGCGGGCTCGACACCCGCTTCAACACCGCGGCGCGCGCGACCAAGGGCAAGGCGTCGAGCTATCACGTATCGGCCTACACCTCGTATGCGCTGCCGACGGGAACGTATGTCCGCGGGTCGCTGGGCTATGGCCATTATGCGATCCGTACGACGCGGACTGCGGGCGGGATCGGCAGCGTTGCCAGCGAAACCGAGATCGCACGGTACGACGCCGCGGAATTGCGCCTGCGCGGCGAAATCGGTCAGCGCATCGCAGTCCAGTCGTTCGACCTGACGCCGTTCGTCGCGGTGGAATATGCGCGTCTCTACACCGATGCGTTCGCAGAGCGCGGCAGCGTGCTGGCGTTGCAGGCGGGCAAACAGACCACGACGTCGCTACCGGTGAATGTCGGGTTGCGGATGGATGGCAGCGTGCCGTTCGGGAACGGCCTTGCGCTGCGGCCAATGATCGAAGCGAGCTACCTCCACGAGTTCCGCCGCGACCGCGACATCGGAGTCGATTTTATCGCGCTGGCCGATCCCTCGTTCACGATCGCAGGCGCTCGACCTTCGCAAAGCGCGTTCGTCGGCAAGGCCGGACTCCAACTGCCGCTGGCCTCCGCGCTGGTCCTCTACGCCACCGGAACCGGCGTGTTGTCCTCGCAACAGCGATCCTATGCCGGCAACGTCGGCGTGAGGATCAACTTCTAAGACGTTAGAACGCTCGGTCGACCGAGCGCACGCGCGCGGATGATTGCCAACTGGCGAGGTGTTTCGATGGAACGCCTCGCCAGTTTGCTGCTGCCGGCCCTCCACATGATCGGCGAGCCTGCGAACGTGTCGGAGACAAACGGCGGGCGCGATCGTTCGGCATAGATTGCCGGTCAGCGACGCTGGATCTCGCCTGCCTTCCAACCCAAACCCGGACCGAACCCGGATTTTTCGGCATCAGGTCGCGCGCGATCCGTAGCGCATCGTCATACGCAGATCACGGATGGTCGCATTTCGGACCAATCGATCTAGCCGAACAGGCGCGATTCCATAAGCTGCCTATACGTGCGGGATGACTAGCCCGGCGGTCTTTGAGTTCGACGGTCGGTCGTGACTATGCGGACGATGGGTGCCTCTTGCACTATGCTATAGATTGGTAGCATTCTAGATCGTTGGCATCTTGAGATCGTAGCGTCGTCTCGGCCAGCTTTGCATTTTGTCGACGGACTAGCTCCAAAACGATCATGAGATTTTTGCGGGCTTTGCAAACGCATCGGCCGACACGGAACTGTAATTTTCCGATAGCGTCAGGAATTAGATTGGTTATATATTACCAATACCACGCTGCGATGACAGTACCCTTTAGAGGTCCGGCCAGTGAGGTGAGTCGAACGATACGGGCAGGACCGTGTCGAAGGGTGACGCTGCGGCGTCGATGGGAAGGGGCTTTTGACGATGGTTTTTCGTAAGCAGGTTTTGCTCGCATCCGGTGCGGCGATATTCGGTCTGGTACCAGTTTTCGCGCAACCCGTTCTCGCCCAGTCGGCGCCCGCGCCATCGTCCGCCCCCGTCGCCACCACGACCCAGGCTGATCCCGTAGCGGACGGCGCCGATACGGACATCGTCGTCACCGGTATCCGCGGCAGCCTGCGCAGCGCGATCGCAGTGAAGCGCAACGCCAACGCGATCGTCGACGTCATCAGCGCCGAGGCGATCGGCAAGTTCCCCGACCGCAACGTCGCCGAATCCCTCTCGCACGTTCCAGGCGTCAGCATCGATCGTCGCTTCGGCGAGGGCGAGAAGGTCGCGATCCACGGCACCGACCCCGCGCTCAACCGCATGCTGCTCGACGGCCACGCGGTCGCTTCGGCGGACTGGGGCGGCAACGACAATGACCCGACCAGCCGTACCTTCAACTATTCGCTTCTGGCGCCTGAGCTCGTCGAGCGCCTCGAAGTCTACAAGTCGCCCGAGCCGCGCATCGAGGAAGGCAGCATCGGCGGTACGGTCATCGTCCGTACGCGCCGTCCGCTCGACACGCCCGCCAACTCGATCTTCGCATCGGGCGGCTATTCGTACAACGACCGCGCCGACAAGGGTAACGTCCGTGCCTCGGGTTTGTATAGCTGGCACAACGAAGGCGGCACGTTCGGCGTGCTCGGCGCCGTCACCTACGACAAGCAGAGCCTGACGCGGTCGGGCGTCGAATTCTTCGGGTTCGAGAATGCCGGCGACCGCTTTTTCCAGAAGGATGCGAACAACGCGCTGATCCGCGACGCGAGCGGCCAGCCCGTCCTAAAGAACCCGGGCGCGACCGTGAGCGGCGGCACACGCCAGGATCTCGCCAACGCGGTGTCGCCGTTCGGCATCAACTACGCGTATTTCACGCAGGAGCGTAAGCGCATCAGCTATGTCGGCACGGTTCAGGCCAAGCCGACCGACGACATCACGCTGACGCTCAACGGCCTGCATATCGACGGCAACTACAACAACAGCAGCCAGTCGATGTACGTCATCCCCGGCGCATGGAGCGGCGACGTTCTCCAGTCGGCGACGGTCGCGAACGGCGTCGTCACCAATGCGAGCTTCGGCGCAGCCTCGGCCGGCAGCCAGAGCGCGCAGCTCGACCTGCTGATCCGCAAGACCAAGCTGACCACCGACAACCTCAACTTCGTCGCCGAGTGGGAAGGTCCCGGCGGCGCGACCGTGGCGGCGACCGGCGGCTGGAGCAAGGCAATCGGTGGGCGCAATCCCGAATATTTGCTCGATGTGAGGACCGACCTTCCGTACAGCTACGGCTTCACCTCGGACAGCGCGAACGTCGATTACGTCGGCGACCTGACCAATCCTGCCAACTATCGTCGCAGCAACAGCCCGCAGCTCCAGACGATCGATGGCGCTCCCGTCATCGTCAACGGCACGCAGCTGAATGCGGCGCGCGCAGGCGGCATCGATTTCTCCAAGACGATCGATCGCGATTACTACGCGGGCTATGACGCGGTCATTCCGTTCGAGGCGGGGCCGTTCAAGGAAATCCGCATCGGCGGCAAGTTCACCGATCACCGCAACCGCCTGAACGCGAGCGGCTTTAACAATTACTCGACGTCGAACTACACGCTGGCGAGCCTGGGCGTCGACACGATGACGACGCCGAACGGCACGTTCGACGACACCGGCGGCACCGGCAACGCGACCAAGTACATCAACCTGTCGCAGCAGACCGTGATCGACATCCTCGCGAACTCGATCAACATCCCCGTCGCAAAGCCGACCGCATCGTACATCGTCGACGAGACGGTCGCGGCGAACTACGTCCAGCTGAACTTCGACCAGAGCGGCTTCCGCGGCAACATAGGTGGACGCCTCGTCTATACCAAAAACGTGTCGAACTATGCCGACCAGGTCTCCGGCACCGATGGCAGCCTGCCGACGATCGTGCCGCAGCGGGTCGAGAACGACTATCTGAAGTTCCTGCCAAGCCTGAACGTCGCCTATGAAGCGGGCACGCACCTGATCTTCCGTGGCAGCGTCGCGAAGGTGATCGCGCGCCCGCGCTATGAGCAGCTTGGTGGATCGGTCGGTCGCAACGACATCACGCTCGATGCGAGCGGCGGCAATCCGAACCTGAAGCCGTACCAGTCGACCAACTACGAACTGTCGGCGGAATATTATCCGCGGGAGGGTACGCTGTTGTCGCTCGAGCTGTTCCGCCGCGAAGTGAAGGACTACATCCTCAACGGCCTCAGCCGCCAGACGTTCTTCAACGAACTGACGCAGCGCAACGCGTCCTATCTCGTGTCGCAGCCGCTCAACGGCGGCAAGGCGAACGTCAACGGCGCGCTGGTCTCGGCGCAGGGTGAGATCTGGCACGGCTTCGGCCTGCAGGCGAACTACTCCTACGCCGAGAGCTCGACCGACGAGGGGCTGAACCTGCCCTATCTGTCGAAGCACACCGTCAACGTGATCCCGTATTACGAGAACGGACCGTTCCAGGCGCGCCTGAGCTATAACTACCGCTCATCGTATTTCCGCGCGATCGGTCGCCTGAACTCGATCGACATGGTCGCACCGTACAGCCAGCTCGACTTCTCGGCAGGCTTCAACCTGACCAAGGCGATCACGCTGACGGTCAACGCGCAGAACCTGCTCGACTCGACCTACACGCAATATAGCGGCTCGCGCGATCGCCCGACCGCGTTCTACAAGAACGGCCGCACGTACGTCGCCTCGGTCTCGTTCCGGATGTAAACCACGGGAGGCGCGCCGCGATGGCGCGCCTCGTCGAACTGAGCGGTGACCGCGACCAACGTGCGATAACTGAACAGAGCCGGATCGCTGTCGAAAGCTGCAGGAACGGACCTTCATGAGGTTTGAGCGCGTCTGGCGAACCGGCGCCGGACCACCCTTCCCTGCGTCATGCGCGACCTCGTTAATCGGCACGCTCGTCGTTTCGAGCAACGCGGTGCTTTCGATAGGCGCCAAACCGCGCTGATGCGAAAGCCACTCTGCGAGCGCAACTGATGGGCAAGCGAGCCCCCCCTTTCCAAATCGGTCCAATCGCGCGGTGGCAGTCCCTACGGATTGCGGGTGCCGCAACGATCCGTATCGCTAACGGTGGGGATCATGTGACCGCAATCCAGCCACGAAACTGCTTCAAGTCCATCTGCCCGCAATGAAGTCTATTTACATACCCCAAGGTATCACGTGGCGATGTCGGTGTTATTGGGTAACAATGACTGACCTTAAAACTAATTCTCTGGCGTAACCGTGATTCCCAGGCCGCGACGTCCGCATACCGTCTTCATACTATCATAATAGTGCTTATTTTATCACAGCTGAGACAGATTCGATTACGTTCAATACTGATGGAATCGAGACATCATATCCTGCGGCGGTGATCTGATCAGGTAAACCCCTGTAAATCATGGTATTCCGTAAGGACTGTTCGCAACGTCGGCCGATCAACTTTTGACGGACCGTACGGGTCTACTTCCCTCGCGCAGTTGACACTCGCTCCCCTGATGGTAGCCCTATCATACACGGCAACGACCGTGTGCAATCCGGCCTGATTAGGGCGGCCGGGAATGGGGGAGGATTTATGATGAAATTTTCGCGCACGCTCGCGCATTCGGTATCGACCATCGCGGTCGTGACCGGGCTGGCCGCTTCCAGCACTGCGATCGCGCAGACGACCACCGCTGCGACCGGCCAGAGCACTGAGACGACGACCGTGCAGCAGACGGTACCTGACACGGTGCCCGCGGCTAGCACACCTGACGACGCGGCGGCCGGTCCGGCCAACGAAATCGTCGTCACCGGCATCCGCGCCAGTCTGAATCGCGCGATCGACATCAAGCGTAATTCGGCAGGCGTTGTCGACGCCATCTCGGCCGAAGATATCGGCAAGTTTCCAGATACCAACCTCGCGGAATCGCTGCAGCGGATCACCGGCGTGTCGATCACCCGCGCCAACGGCGAAGGCTCCCAGGTCGCGGTCCGCGGCTTCAGCGGCGGCTTCAACCTCGTGACGCTGAACGGCCGCCAGCTGGCGTCGACCAGCATCGATACCAGCACGGGCAACGCCTTCGCGGTCGGCACCGGCCGCTCGTTCGACTTCCAGAACCTAGCGTCCGAAGGCGTCGCCACGCTGGAAGTCTACAAGACCGGCCGGGCGAACATTCCGACGGGCGGCATCGGCGCTGCGATCAACGTCATCACCCGCCGGCCGCTTGACGCGCGCGAAGACGGCCTGTCGGGCTCGATTGGCGCCAAGGCACTATACGACAGTTCGGTCGAGAATGCGGAGGCCAATCTGAAGAAGGTCACGCCCGAACTATCTGGCCTGATCAACTGGAAAAACCCCAGCGAAACCTTTGGCGTCAACGTCTTCGGCAGCTATCAGTTACGCGAGTCGACATCGATCCAGTCGAACCCGAACTATTGGAACATCGTTCCGCTGGCCGACTTCTTGAATACGGCGGGCGCGTACATCACGCCGACGACGAATATCACGAACCGTCCTACGACGCAGTACGTGCAAATCCCGAACGACAGCCGCTACCAGTTCTCCGAGAACCGCCGCGAGCGTATCAACGGGCAGGCCAACATTCAGTTCAAGCCTACGGATCGGCTGGAGATCACGATCGATGGCCTGTATGCGCGCAACAAGTTGAGCGACGAGCGTAGCGAGCAGACCAACTGGTTCCAGCGGCCGTTCAGCGACGTTACCTTCGACGACAACAAGAAGATGCAGACTGCGATCATCCTGGCCGAGGCTAAGCAGGCGGATAAGGGGTACGAGCAGCAACGGTTCGCCACGAAGACCGAGCTCTACTCGGTTGGCGGTAACGTCAAGTGGAACTTCACCGACGTGCTGTCGCTGAAGCTTGATGCAAACCATTCGAAGTCGACCACGAACCCCGACAATGCGAACGGCACGTCGGCGACGACGATCTCGATCGGCGCTCCGGTTCGCGCTACGCACAAAGTCGACTTCAGCAGCGGCTTCCCGCAGCAGTCGGAAACTCTGAACGATTGCAACGCGACCAACGGCGGCCGCGGCGGCAATTGCAACAATATCCTCGACATCGGCGACTTGGGCACGCAGGTCGCGCGTCGGATCTTCTCGAAGCAAGAATCGAGGGTCAACCAGTTCAGTGGCGAGCTGGGCTGGGATCTCGGCAACGATAGCCGTTTCGTGGTCGGCAGCAACTATGTCGATGCAACGACGCGCTCGGCAAGTTCCAATAACCAGCAGATTCTTGGCGACTGGAGCATCACGGACACTGGCCGCGTCCAGGAACTCGCCGGCGATCTCGTGAAAACCTATTGCATGACCTGCAAGTTCGACAAGTATAACCCGAACTCGACCGGATCGGCGCTGGTCGCATTTCGTGGGGATGCGGTCGAACTGCTGGACATCTTCTCACCCTATTATGCGAAGCTGGGCCGCCCCGACGCTTTGCAGGGTTCGTCGGACGACACCGTGGGCGAGAAGAACTTGGCGGTCTACGGCCAGATGGCTTGGGGCGGTGACATTGGCGGACGCCGTGCCAACGCGCTGATCGGCGTTCGCTACGAACGGACCCGGGTCAAGTCGGTCAGTCTTCAGTCGATACCGACAGCTTTAGCTTGGCAATCGGACAATGACTTCACCGTGATCGGCGGACCTCCAGGCGCCGCTGTCATCGCGAAGTCGAAGTACGACAACCTGCTGCCGTCGCTCGACTTCAATATCGAAGTGCTCGACAACGTCATGGCGCGCACCTCGTTCAGCCGTACGCTGGCCCGGGCGGACTATGGCAATTTGTTCGCATCCGTGACAGCAAACGCTCCAAACCGTCCGACAGCACTAGGTGCGGCCCCGGCTCCCGCCACGCGGCAGGATCCGGCGCTGTTGCCGCTGATCTCGGACAATTTCGACGTGTCGCTGGAGTGGTATTACAAGCCTACGAGCTTCGTCTCGGTCGGCTTCTTCAACAAGAACGTGCGCAACTTCGTCGGCAACCAGATAACCAACGGTAACCTGTTCGGGCTGCGCGACCCGGGTTCAGGCGCGCCAGGGTCGCGTTCGGGTATTGCGCAGGCGTTTCTCAGAAACAACGGCATTACCCAGACGGATAGGAACCTGTTCGCCTACGCCGCGCTTCTGCAACAGAATGGCGGAAACCAGGCGGCGACGACGGCGGCCTTCCGCGGCGCGCTCAATCCCGCCACGGGCGAAATCAGCGATGCGGTCTACAATCCCCTCGCCCTTGCGGTCGATCTCGTCGGGGACGCCAATGATCCGCTCGTGAACTTCGCAATCAGCGGGCCGGTCAACAACAAGGAAGGCAATATCCACGGCTTCGAAGTCGCCTGGACCAACTTCTTCGGTCAGACCGGCTTCGGTTTCGCGGTTTCGTACACGAAGGTGAGTGGCGACGTGAACGTGGACCCCTATGCCGATCCGAACGTCAACATCTTCGCGCTGAGCGGTTTGGGCGACAGCGCCAACTTGACGGCAATCTACGACAAGGGCGGTATCTCGGCTCGCGTCTCGTACAACTGGCGTGACAAGTATCTCGCGGCGACGAACCAGGGCGGCAATCGCAATCCGTTGTTTACGGCCGCGTTCGGTACGTTGGACGGCAGCATAAGCTACGATGTCACGAAGGCGTTCTCGGTCTCGCTCGAAGCGGTCAACCTGACCAGCGAGCCGTTCCGCCAATATGCCCGCACCGAGACGAACCTGGTATATGTGCAGGAACTCAAGCCACGCTATTATCTCGGCGCGCGCTATCGTTTCTGATGACGACGGGAGTGGATCTTGGTCCACTCCCGACCCCACTAAGAAGGCCGCCGCCGTGCCGTGCAGCGGCCTTTTCCTTTGTCGGTCGCCATCGCGCTGATAAGCGTGAAGCAACAACAGGACCGGAGCGGATGAACCCCGTACAGATCAACAATATCGACCATGCCGATCTACGCGTAAGCCCGCGGGCGGGCGCCGCGTTCGGCGACGCGGCCAATCAGACGCTGATATTCCCCGCGGAGTTCGAGGAGGTGCAGCGCGAATTCTCCATCATATTCCGCCGCCGTGACGAGGGATTGCAGGCCTATGCCCTGTTGGGGCTGGACCGAGACGAGAACCTGTTCCTGTCCGGCGATTATTGGACAAGCCGCTATGTACCCGCCAGTCACCAGCGCGGCCCCTTCTCGATCGGGATGGTTCGCGCCTCCGGTGACGATGTCGGCGAGCCGATGCTGCACGTCGATCTCGACGACGGGCGCGTCGGCGACAGCGCCGGCCTGCCGCTGTTCCTGGAACATGGCGGCAACACACCGTATCTGGAACATATCACCGGCGTGCTCCGCCTGCTGTACGAGGGGCTGGAGACCGCGCCGGCTGCCTATACCGCGCTTGACGAGGCTGGCCTGCTTACGCCGGTAACGCTCACCGTCGATGTCAGCGAAGAGCGCCGCTATACCATAGCCGACGTGCTGGTCGTCGACCTCGAGCATCTAGCCGCTCTTAAAGGCGAACCGCTCGAGCGGCTCCATGGATCAGGCGTGCTGCGTCTTGCCATTCTGGCCGCAGCGTCGCTTGGCAACATCCAGCAGTTGATTGCGCGCAAGCAATCTCTGCTCACCCAGAACGGTTGATCCCGGTGGCAGGTATCACGCGCCGTACGCGTGTCATCGATGGCACGAGCGCGACCAGCGTGCCGATCGCCGACCTGATCGCCGATGGCGTTCCGGTAATCCTGCGCGGGATCGCCAGCCACTTGCCGCTGGTGGCTGTCGGGCTGGAAGGTGCGGAGCCGGCAATGACGTGGCTGAAGCAGTTCGACGGTGGCCGTCCCGTCACGGCGTACGTCGGCGATCCGGCGATCGGCGGCCGCTTCGGGTATTCCGACGATTGCACCGCGCTGAACTTCAAACGAGAGAGCGGCTCGCTGTCCGGCTACCTCGATCAGCTTCTTGCCGGCCTCGGCGATCCGGAAGCCCCCGCCATCTATATCGGCTCGACCGACATCGATCTGTACCTGCCTGGCCTTCGCGCGCAGGCCGCGCTGCCGTTCGAAGACCCGCAGCTTGTCGAGAATCCGCCCCTGGTCAGCATCTGGATCGGCAATCGTACCACCGCCTCGACGCATTACGACATGTCGAACAATCTGGCGTGCTGCATCGTCGGCCGACGACGCTTCACGCTGTTCCCGCCGGACCAGGTCGCCAACCTTTACCCCGGCCCCCTGGAGCCGACGCCGGCCGGACAGGTGGTGAGCATGGTCGACCTCCGCGCACCCGATCTCGACCGGTATCCACGCTTTGCCGAGGCGCTGGCGCATGCTGAGGTCGCGGAACTAGAGCCGGGCGACGTACTGCTCTACCCGGCGTTGTGGTGGCACAATGTCGAGGCGCTGGATCCGTTCAACGTGATGATCAACTATTGGTGGAACGCGGTGCCACGGTTCATGGATACGCCGATGAACACGCTGCTTCACGGCCTGTTGTCGTTGCGCGATCGGCCCGATCACGAGAAGCAGGCGTGGCGCGCGATGTTCGACCATTATGTCTTCGGCCCTGCGGATCAGGCTCGGGAGCACCTGCCCGAGCACGCACAGGGCGAACTCGCGCCGCTGGATTCGATGTCGGCACGCCGGTTGCGCGCCAAGATCCTCCAGCGCATCAACCGATAGGAGCCGAACATGGCCGAGCAGCGCATCAGGAAAGTCGTCATCGCGGGCGGTGGTACCGCGGGCTGGCTGGCCGCCGCCGCCTTGTCGCGACAATTGGGGCAGCTGCTCGACATCACGCTGGTCGAATCCGAAGAGATCGGCACCATCGGCGTCGGCGAAGCGACGATACCGACGATGCGCGCCTTCCATACGATCCTGGGCCTCGACGAACGCGAGTTCATGCGTGCGACGCAAGCGACCTTCAAGCTCGGCATTTCGTTCGAGAACTGGGCACGCGACGGTGATCGCTACATCCATTCGTTCGGCGACATCGGCAAATCGACCTGGATGGGCGACTTCCACCATTTCTGGCTCGCCGCAAAAGCCGACGGGGATTCGAGCGAGATCGGCGACTATTGCCTGGAACTCCAGGCGGCCAAGGCGGAACGGTTCGCGCTCCCCTCCGAGGGACAGATCAACTACGCCTATCACCTCGACGCTGGCCTGTACGCCCGCTTCCTGCGCGCGCGCAGCGAGGCGAACGGACTGAAACGGATCGAGGGGCGGATCGCCAGCGTCGAACGGGACGGCCAGACTGGCTTCATCCGCGCGCTCGTCCTTGACTCGGGCGAGCGCGTCGAGGGCGACCTGTTCATTGACTGCACCGGCTTTCGCGGGTTGCTGATCGAGGGCACCTACGCCGCCGGATACGAGGACTGGTCGCACTGGCTGTCAACCAACAGCGCGCTGGCGGTGCAGACGCCCGCGACGGGCCCGGCGCACCCATACACGCGCGCGATCGCACATGACGCGGGCTGGCGCTGGCGTATCCCGTTGCAGCACCGCGTCGGTAACGGGCTGGTCTATGCGAGCGATTATCTGTCGGACGACGAGGCCCATGCCCGGTTGCTCGCCACGATCGACGGCGCGCCGCTTACCGAGCCGCGGCTGATCCGGTTCCGTACCGGTCGCCGGCGACAGGTATGGATGGGGAACTGCGTCGCGCTCAGCCTTGCCAGCGGGTTCGTCGAGCCGCTCGAATCAACCAGCATCCATTTGATCATGACAGGCATTACGCGGCTGATGCAGACCTTCCCGTTCGGCGGAATCGCACCCGCGCTGGTCAAGCGGTACAATGATCAGGCGCAGGCCGAGCTCGAGCGCGTCCGAGACTTCATCATCCTCCACTATCACCTCAACGAACGTACCGAGCCCTTCTGGGCAGCGCGCCGGGACATGCCGATCCCCGACACGCTCGTGGAGCGCATCGCGCTCTTCACCGAGGGCGCGCAGGCATATCAGGGCGGCGATGACCTGTTCCGCGTCGCCAGCTGGGTGCAGGTGATGCTCGGCCAGCGCCTGACCCCGCGCGATCACCACCGCTTGGGCAGTATCATGGGCGGCCCGCAGCTGGCCGGCGTCTTGACCAATATTCGCAGCACGATCGCAGACGCCGTCGCAGGCATGCCGACGCACCAGCAGTTCCTGGATCGCTACCTTGCAGCCCCGGTCACCGCCTCGCATGGGATGCGTTAGGTCGCGTCGAACGCCACGATGATGCATTCGGCAAGCGGACGATGACGCTACGGCAGTGTTCGATCGCATAGCGATGCTATTGCCATATAGCCTGTTGGCACTCTCTCGATTACCGGATCGTACAAGTCCGTCGGTAAATCGCCCGACAATTGCAGCCCCCCGGTGCTGACTGTACGACGTGGCCTACGCGCGTACCGACGAGGAACTCCATCACAATGAAACTCGCCGACCTGGCCGCACTCGCGGGCGTTTCGACCGCAACCGTGTCGCGCGCGCTTGCCGGGCATTCCTCCGTGAACGAGCAGACGCGCGAGCGGATACGCTTGCTGGCGCGCGAGCATGACGTGCGGCCCAACCAGCTTGCGCGCAACCTGCGGATGAAGAGCACCGGCGCGATCGGACTGGTCCTGCCGCTGGGGCACGCGAAGACGCAGCATCTGACCGACCCGTTCTTCCTGTCGCTGCTCGGATTTCTCGCCGACCTGCTGGTCGAGCGCGGCTATGACATCCTCTTGTCGCGGGTGATTCCGGATGCCGAGGACTGGCTCGAACGGCTGGTCGACAGCGGACGCATCGATGGCTTGCTGCTGGTCGGCCAGTCGGACCAGTTCGCGGCGATCGAGCGGGTTTCGCAGCGCTATCGGCCGTTGATCGTGTGGGGCGCGAACCGTCCCGGCCAGCATCACCTGACGATCGGTTCGGACAATGTCGCGGGCGGGCGGCTGGCTGCGAACCATCTGATCGCGCAAGGCCGGCAGCGGCTGTTGTTCGTCGGCGACCCTGCCCCGCCCGAGTTTGCCGACCGCTTTGCCGGGTTCGCTGCTGCGGCCGACGAGGCCGGTATCGCCTACTCGGTGCTGGCAACCGCTATGAGCCCCGAAACGGTTCATGCCGCGGTGGCGGCGCATCTCGCGGGCGGCACCGTTCCCGACGCGATCTTCGCCGCATCGGACGTTGCGGCGATGAGCGTGCTGCGCGCGCTGGCCGAAGCGGGGATCGACGTTCCCACCACGACCGCGGTGATCGGCTATGACGACGTCTCTCTGGCGGCACATACCTCCCCATCGTTGACGACTATCCGCCAAGATCTTGCGATCGGGGCGAAATTGATGGTCGACCGCCTGTTGAAGCGGGTCGCCGGCGAGCCAGCCGAGTCCGCGATCGTTGCCCCTGCGCTGATAAAGAGACAGTCCGCCTGATTTCTGCAATCGATTGTGAAAACATGTTGCAATCGATTGCAGCGACGGTAGGAGGCGACCTTGGGCTTCTCAGAAAGCCGTCGCGCAGGGAGAGTCGCATGAAAGTACGTCACGCATTGCTGGCTGGCATCGCCGCCGCATCGTTCGCCACCGCAGGCGCCGCACAGACCGCACCGCAGGCCGATCCGGCCACCACGCCGGTCGACACCTCCGCTGCTCCCGCTGCCGACATCCCGCAGGACGACATCGTCGTGACCGCGGTCGCGCGCGGCACGAACAAGCTCAACACGTCGATCACGACCAGCTCGATCAGCTCGGATGCGCTGATCCAGCTCGCGCCGCGCACCTCGGGTGAACTGCTCCGCAACCTCCCCGGCATCCGGGTCGAGGCATCGGGCGGCGACGGCAACGCGAACATCTCGGTTCGCGGCCTGCCGGTCGCATCGGGCGGCTCGAAGTTCCTCCAGTTGCAGGAAGACGGCCTGCCGATCCTCGAATTCGGCGACATCACGTTCGGCAATGCCGACATCTTCCTGCGCGCCGATTTCAACGTCCGGACGGTCGAGTCGGTCCGCGGCGGTTCGGCCTCGACCTTTGCGTCGAACTCGCCCGGCGGCGTGATCAACTTCATCTCGAAGACCGGCGAGCAGGAAGGCGGCGCGTTCCAGCTCAGCAGCGGGCTCGACTACCGCGAGTTCCGCGTCGATTTCGACCAGGGCGGCAAGCTGTCCGACACGCTGACCTATCATTTCGGGGGATTCTACCGGATCGGTGACGGCCAGCGCGAAGTCGGCTTCGATGGCGTCAAGGGCGGCCAGTTCAAGGCGAACATCACCAAGTCGTTCGGCGACGGCGGCTATGTCCGCCTGTACGGCAAGTATCTCGACGACCGCGCGATCGGCTATTTGCCGAACCCGGTACAGGTGAGCGGTACGAACAGCGACCCGACCTACAGCAACATCGCTAATTTCTCGATCAACAACGGCACGCTGCACAGTGCCGATATCCGCACCGTGCAGACGCTCGACGGCAACAACCAGCTCGTCACGCGCTCGATCCGCGACGGCCAGCACCCCGTCGTCTATTTGGCGGGCCTGGAGACGCAGATCCCGGTCGCGGACGGCTGGAACATCGTCGAGCGGTTCCGCTATTCGGATATCTCGGGCGGCTTCACCTCGCCGTTCCCCTCGGCCGTCGGTTCGGCGCAGTCGATCGCCAACGGCATCGGTGGCGCCGGCGCGCAGCTGTTCTACGCGAGCGGACCGCAGAACGGTCAACGGATCGCCAACCCCGCGTCGCTCAACGGCAATGGCCTGCTGGCGAACGTCGTACTGTTTGACGTCGACCTGAAGAGCCTCAACAACATCACCAACGACATCCGCCTCAACGGCTCGGTGCCGGTGGGTTCGGGAACGCTGGCGATCACCGGCGGCTTCTACGCCTCGCGCCAGGACATCAAGAGCGACTGGCTGTGGAACTCGTTCGTCCAGACCGTCGCCGATGACGGCCGCTCGGAGCTGGTCGACGTGCGCACCGCGGCGGGCGTTCCTGTCACGCAGAACGGCACGCCGGGGTATTCGGCATTCGGCTTCGGCAATTGCTGCCGCCGGTCGTACGATCTCGACTACACGACCTATGCACCGTTCGCGCAGCTCGGTCTGGAGATCGGCCGCTTCAACATCGACGGCTCGCTGCGCTACGATTTCGGTCGGGCACGCGGTAGCGTCGCGGGTTCGGATCTGGGTGCAGGCTTCGGCAGCGGCCTCACGACGTTCGACATCAACGGTAATGGCGTGATCTCGGCGCCCGAGCGTCAGGTCGCGATCATCCCGACGCGCCGCTCGCCACTCAACTACAACTATGATTACCTGTCCTACTCGGGTGGCGCGAACTATCGCCTGACCGACAGCACCGCGCTGTTCGCCCGCTACAGCCGCGGCGGTCGCGCCAACGCCGATCGCCTGTTGTTCGGCCCCTCGATCAACACGACCACGGGCGGCCTGACCGACGAAGGCGCGGCGGTCGATTTCGTCCGCCAGCTCGAAGGTGGGTTCAAGTTCCGCCAGAACGGTCTCTCGCTCTATGCCACCGGCTTCTGGGCACGCACCGAAGAGCAGAATTTCGAGGCGACGACGCAGCGTTTCTTCAACCGCGAATATGAGGCGAAGGGCGTCGAGCTCGAGGGCCGGATCGCACGCGGGCCGTTCTCGCTGTCGGCAGGCGGCACCTACACCGATGCGGAGATCACCAAGGACGTTCTCAACCCCGCAGTCGAGGGCAACCGCCCACGTCGCCAGGCCAAGTTCATCTTCCAGGCGACCCCGCAGGTCGATGTCGGTCGTCTGACCGTCGGCGCGAACGTGATCGGCACCACCGACAGCTACGCACAGGACAATAACGGGCTGAAGATGCCCGGCTATACGCAGGTTAACGCGTTCGTGTCGGTGCACCCGACCGAGAACGTCACGCTGTCGATCAACGGCAACAATCTGTTCGACGTGAAGGGCATCACCGAAGCGGAGGAAGGCGCGATCCCGACCAACGGCATCGTCCGGGCGCGCTCGATCACCGGCCGGACAATCTCCGCCGCGGTCCGCGTCGGCTTCTGATCGGGCGGGTGAGCGTGACTATGACCTCCACCGAGCGCCGTCTTGAAGCGCTCGCCCCCCTCCTCAAACGCCAGCTCGAACGCCTGTACGGCACCGATCGGCTGGCGACGCTCTGGCCGCGGATGGGGACGATCCTCCGCGACCGGGCGGCCGAACGACCATCGGCGATGGTCGCGCTCGACGAAGCGCGACTGGCCGATCCCGACTGGTTCGTCGCGCCCGACATGCTCGGCTATTCGACCTATGTCGATCGGTTCGCCGGCACCGTCGGCGGGCTGATCGACCGGGTCGACCACCTCGAATCGCTCGGCGTCCGCTACCTCCATTTGCTCGCGCTGCTGAAGGCACGCGAGGGCGACAGCGATGGCGGGTTCGCGGTCGCGGACTATCTCGCGATCGAGCCGCGGCTGGGGAAGATGGCTGATGTCGAGCGGCTTGCCGCACGGCTGCGCGACGGGCAAATAAGCCTGTGCGTAGATCTCGCGCTTAATCACACTGCCGACGATCATGCTTGGGCGAAGGCGGCACTGGCCGGCGATCCGCACTATCGCGCCTTTTATCACGTGCTGAGCGAAGACGAAGCGCAGGCGTACGAAGCCGATCTGCCGCAGGTATTTCCGACGACCGCACCGGGCAACTTCACGGAAGTGCCGGCAATGGGGGGACAGGTCTGGACAACCTTCTATCCATTCCAGTGGGACCTCAACTGGTCCAACCCCGAGGTGATGCTCGCGATCGTCGACACGATGCTGCGGCTGGCGAACCACGGCTTCGAGGCGTTCCGGCTCGACTCGATCGCGTTCCTGTGGAAGCAGATCGGCACCGATTGCCGCAACCGTCCGGAGGCGCACTTCATCGTCCGGGCACTCCGAGCGGCGCTCGACATCGTCGCGCCGGCAACGTTGCTGAAAGCCGAGGCGATCGTGCCCACCGCGCTGGTGCCGCCGTATTTCGGGGCGGACGAGGGCGCGGACTGGAATGGCGGGTTCGAGCCCGAATGCCATCTCGTGTACAACAATTCGCTGATGGTCGCAGGCTGGGTCGCGCTCGCCGAACAATCCGCCACCCTGCCCCACGAGATCGTCGAGGCGAGCGGTGGCCTGCCGCGTGGCGCCAACTGGCTCAGTTACGCGCGGTGCCACGACGATATCGGCTGGGGCGCAGTGATCGGCGACCTCGCTGGGATCGACCCCGATCCGGTCGCGCGGCTCAAGGTAGCGGCGCGCTTCCTCGAAGGCGGTGACGGCAGCTGGGCACGCGGTGCGCCGTTCCAGTCGGACGGGTCGGTGCTGCATGGCTCGAACGGGACGATGGCGTCGCTGGCCGGCCTTGAAGCGGCCAAGGACGAAGACGCGCGCGAAATGGCGTTCCGGCGGATCGCGCTGCTCAACGCGCTGTCTATCGCGAGTGGTGGTCTGGCGACGACCTATATGGGCGACGAGGCGGGGCTGCTCAACGACACCAGCTATCTCAGCGATCCCGAGCGCGCGCACGAAGGCCGCTGGCTGCACCGGCCGGAGATGGATTGGACGGTGCTCGATGGCGCGGCCGCACCGCGGATCAGCGGCGACCTGGAAGCACTGCGCACGGCACGTATTGCGAGCGGTGGCGCGGGTTCGCCGACGACGATCGCGACGGGTTCCCCTGCACTGCTCGGGATCGGTTGCGGGAGCGACCGGGTGCTCCTGAACTTTTCTGGCGCTCCCGTGCGAGTAGATGGCTTGGCGGGCTGGCAGGATCGCCTGTCCGAACAGCCTTGCGGTCACACGCTCGCCGTCGAACCCTGGGGCGTTATCTGGGCAGGCCCCGCAACGTGAACCGCCACTTTCTCAATCCTCCCCCGCAAGGGGGAGGTGTTTGGCCCTTGCCAGACGGAGGGGGAAGCATGCGAAACGCTGGTTCCGTGTCCTCCCCCTCCGTCACCTTCGGCGCCACCTCCCCCTGGCGGGGGAGGATCGATCGGTTCGCACCAGATTATTGCGTACAAGGGGCATAGCAATGAACCTCGGCCTCATGACCAAGCCCCGCCTCTCGCTGATGCGTCTCATCGAGATGAACCTCGGCTTCCTCGGGCTGCAATTCTCGTTCGGTCTGCAACAGGCCAACATGGCGCCGATCTACGGCTATCTCGGCGCGGACGAGGCGAGCCTGCCGCTGCTATGGCTCGCCGGGCCGATGACTGGCCTGCTGATCCAGCCGCTGATCGGCGCGATGAGCGACCGGACCTCGACCCGGATCGGCCGCCGCACCCCCTATTTCCTGGTCGGCGCAATTCTTTGCAGCCTGTGCCTGCTCGCGATGCCGTACAGCCCGACCCTGTGGGTGGCGGCCAGCCTGTTGTGGGTGCTCGACGCGGCCAACAACGTGACGATGGAGCCGTATCGCGCCTATGTCGGCGATCGCCTGCCCGACGATCAACGCGCGGCCGGCTTCCTGACGCAATCGGCCTTTACCGGCCTCGCGCAGACGCTGTCGTATCTGGCGCCGTCGCTGCTGGTGTGGATCGGCTTCAACAAAGACGCCGTGGATGGCAACGGTATCCCCGACATCACGCGGATCGCCTTCCTGATCGGCGCGGTGCTGTCGCTCGCGACGATCGTTTGGTCGGTCGTCCGCGTGCCTGAACTGCCCCTGCCCGCGGAAGAGAAGGCCCGGCTGGCGAAGGAACCGCTGACGCTCGGCGGCACGCTCCGCGATCTCAAGACCGCACTGGTCGAGATGCCCAAGCCAATGCGACAGCTCGCGCTGGCGATGCTGTGCCAATGGTACGCGATGTTCGCCTACTGGCAGTTCATCACCTTCGCGGTCGCACGCTCGCTGCATGGTACGTCGGACGCCAAGAGCGAAGCGTTTCGCGATACCGTACTCACCGTCGGCCAGCTCGGCGCGTTCTACAACGCCGTCGCCTTCGCCGCGGCGATCGCGCTGGTCCCGCTCGCCCGCCGCTGGGGCGCCAAGAGTGCGCACGCCGCCTGCCTGCTCGCGTCAGGCATCGCGATGCTGGCGATCCCCGGCCTGCGCACCGAGCCCGCGCTGTTCGTCGCGATGCTCGGCATCGGCATCGGCTGGGCGAGCATGATGGGCAATCCGTACATCATGCTGATCGACATGATCCCCCCCGAGCGCAACGGCGTCTACATGGGCATCTTCAACATGTTCATCGTCATCCCGATGATCATCGAGAGCCTCACCGTCCCGCTGTTCTACCACTCCGTCATGGGCGGCGAACCGCGCAACATCCTGTACCTCGGCGGCGCACTGATGGTGCTCGGCGCGGTGGCCACCACGCGCGTAACCATGAGCGCATCGGTGTCGCCCTCTGAGACCTCCGCCTAGGCCAGGGTCCGAGGCGGCTAAGTATCCGGCCAGTGACATGCTTTGCGGTTTGGCAAAAACTGTGCCGCCCATAGTTCGCGGCAGGCCGGTAACTAAACCTTGGTCATCGCATCTGCATGAAGAGAGCGAGCGCGTTGCGGGCGCTGTCGGCGAAATAGTCGTATATCGCGCGTGAGACTTCGGCGATAACCGGCTGGCGGTCGCGCCCCCCTCGCGCGAACACCACGATTGCGACGCGGCGGCCGTCCGGCATGGTGATGAACCCGACGTCATTGGTGATACCGTCGAGCGTACCGGTCTTGTCCTCCACCCTGGTACCCGCGGGAAGCAGGGCGCGGATACGGCGCGTGCCCGTCTGGCAGCGGCTCATCAATTCGAGCAGGAATTGACGACTTTGCGCTGCCAGGACGGTGCCGTTGTCGAGCTTGTTCAACAACGTGACCATGGCGATCGGCGTGGCGACATCCTTGCTGTCGGCAAGGTGGCCACGCTCCCTCAGCAACTGGGCGATGGTCCGATCCATTCGGATGCCGGTAATCCTGTGCGACGAGAGCCACTGCTGGATCGCGACGGGGCCCCCGAGAGCGGCAAGCAACTGGTCGGTCGCCTCGTTGTCGCTATGAACGATCATCAATTCCATGACCTTCGCGGCGGGACGACCGACGATCATATCGCTGAGCGTACGGCGACCTTGATCGACATCGGCAAGGTAGGCGGCGGCAATCGCGATCTTGACCGTGCTCGCCATCGGAAACGGCGTGTCCCCCCTGACGGACGCGGTCGAGCCATCGCGAAGGTCCAGGGCAGCGATGCCGTAGTCACCGGAGCGTTCCGCGACCAGCAAACTCAACACGCGTTCGAGCCCGGTAGGCGCAATCGAGTCTGCAGTCGCCGGTGTCGCAACGAGGAGGCTAGCGGCGATGCTCGAGAGAAACAAGCAGGAAAGCCGAGGTGCGCGCATCAGTCGTCCTTGAATGTCGTCCGTCGTCGAAGTGGAGATGCTAGACCGAAAAACATGAACGCATCATGTTGCATGCCGCTGAGGAACGAACAACGGCGAATGGCATGCGAAGGGTAGCGAAGCCAGCCATGTCCGGTATCTGGCTCTTCCGCCCGTCGCTTTTGACATGGCAGCGGCCGCCGCGACTAGGTCCCATGCGGTCAATGATGCCAACGCCTGCGCGTAAGCGTCGAAGTCGAAAGATTCAAAAGTTACCGGCCCCGGAGAAAACGATGCCGGCTGAGCGCACCTCATAGACGCGCAAAAAGATCGCCGATGGACGCGACGAAATGCGTGCTCATGGCCGCGATCGCCGCTTTCGGGTCACGGTCGGCGATCGCGCGCGCTAGGTTATGATGGTGCACCAACACGGCGGTACGCTGCCGTGCGGTGGTTCGCGTTGCCCAGGCGGCAGGCACCGCGTGGACCATCATCGGAGCGAACGAGCGGACGATCTGCAGGAACAGCATATTGCGCCCCGCCTGCGCGATCGCCTGGTGGAACGCGATGTCGTGGCGGGTCAGCGCGTCGACATCGGTACCGGCCGCTTCCATCGCTTCGGCTAAGCCAACGATCGTCCGTGCCTCGTCGTCGGTGCGCTCGATCGCGGCGAGTTCGGCGGTGCGCAGTTCCAACGTGCGGCGCACGTCCCAGATCTGCACCATCGAGATCTGCGCCGTCGCCACCGCGTGATCCAGCGACGTCGCCATCACCGATCCGTCGATCGCGGCAACGCGTGCACGCCGGCCATTGCCCACGTCGATCAGCCGCAACGCCGCCAGCGCGCCGAACGCTTCGCGCAGCACCGGCCGGCTGACACCCAGCTCGGTCGCGAAATGCCCCTCGGATGGCAGCGTATCGCCGACCTTCATGTCGTTGGTGCGGATATGCGTGCGGACCGCGTGAACCGCCTGGTCGACGAGCGAGCCGCCCTCGATCAGTCGCAGGCTCGCTGCTCTCATGCCGCGAGCCGCGGTGCGCGCAGCGAGGACGGGGTCGCGCCGAACTGCCGCGAGAAGGCACGCGTGAAACTCGCGTTGTTGAGATAGCCGCACTGGTACCCGATCGACGATACCGGCAGGTCGGTCGCGATCAGCAGCTGACGGGCCGCCCCCAGCCGCCGGTCGAGAAGCGCGTCGGCGACCGTGCAGGCGAACATGTCGCGGAAGCCGCGCGTCAGCTTCGCCCGGTTCAGTCCACAGGCGCGCGCGATCGAATCGAGCGTCATCTTCTCGCCCCAGCGCTCGTCGATCATCCGCTTCGCCGCGACGATCCGCTGGCTGTCGCGAGCGGACAATTGCCCGGCCCCCGCGAGAGGGACAAGGTCGTCCTCGACGATCCGCTGGAACGTGCTGGACAGGAGCTCGATGCATTTTGCCGAACGATGCGTGCTGCGCCAGGGTTCGGGCAGCGTGCAATCGAGGATCGCCGCGACCATCATCCGCAACTCGCTCGGCAGATGGCACGCGATGCTCGCGTCGGGCGCGTAATCGAAGACCCGCAGGCAGGCGCCACGTTCGACCGCGAGGACGAGGATCGCGCGCCCCTCCGAGGGAACCGTGCCGGTGGTGACGGTGACCTGCGCCGGCGCGTCCTCGCCGAGCGTGAAGCAAAGGACCACCGCGTCGGCGGAAACAGCCGTCGGGTCGACCAGGCCCTCGCCGATGAATGCCGCCATCTCGGGCGACACCGTGACCCGTTCCTTCTGCATGCTATCCTCGCCCAACACCGATCTCCTGTTCCCGATTGCCGGGATTGGGTCGATCATGCAGCTATCGGATAGCTCACGCAAGAGCTATCTTACAGGTCAGGCCGTTGCCGATACCGGTGCGCGCCGCATCGCAATCGTGAAGGCGACGACGGAGATCGCACTGGTCACCACGCCGACGATCGCGAGACCCTGCGCGAGATGCGCCTCGCCGCCCAGCACGCCGCTCGCCGCCGCGACGAGCGTCGGTGCGAGGCCGTAGCCGATCAGCCCGGCGATCGCGATGAACGCGCCGATGCACAACCCGCGCAGTTCGTTGGGAATGAGCACTGTCAACGCCACCGAGGTCACTACGCCCGTCACTGCGCCGCACGTCACGAGCAGGCCGACGGCGACCCCGAACAGCGGAACCGAGGGCATGATCGGGAACAACGCTGCGGGCACACCGACGGCGGCGGCAACTATCGCACCGATCAGCAAGCCACCGCGCCGCCCGCTCTTCTGTCCCCGGTCGGCGGACAGCCCACCGACGATCGCACCCACGACGCCCGAGCCAAAGAGCAGCGTGCCCATCCAGCCGGCGAACTGGTCGGGCTGCAGGTGGAAATTGCGCGACAGGACCGGCGAGACCCAGATCCCGGCGGCGGCATCGGCCATCACCACGCTGATCTGGCCGATGAACAACGGGATCAGGAACACGCGTCTTGCCCAGAGCTCGCCAGCGACGGCCTTGAACGGCGCATGCGTGCCCGCCGCAACCTCCTGGCGCGCCGGCTCGCGCAACAGGAACAGCGGCAGAATGGCAATCACGCTGATGACCGCGAGGCCCAGATGGACGCTGCGCCACGGCATCATGCCTGAAAACCACGCCGGCGCGTCGCCATGCGCGAACAGGCCGAACAGCGCGCCCGACAAGCCCAAGGCGAGCGCGACGCCGAGCGACTTGCCGAGGTTGACGATCAGCATTGCCCTGCCCCGCTGCGTTGGGACGCAGAAGTCTGCGCACAGCGACAGCGCCGCAGTCAAGGCGCCGGTCGTGCCGATCCCAGTCAGCATGCGCGCCACAAACAACACCGGTACGCCCTGCGCGAACGCGGTTAGCACCGTGCCGAGCGTCCACACTAGCGCGAGCGCGATCATCATCCGCACGCGGTTGTAGCGATCGACCAGGATACCGATCGGGATCGAGAAGACGGCGAGCGGCAGTGCCGCCGACAGTCCCTGGATCAAACTCAACGTATAGTCGCTGAGGTGGAGTTCGGCCTTCGCGCCCTCCTGCACCGTTCCGAACGAGCCCATCATCGTGAAGCCGACCGCCATCGCCAGCGCGAGCGCGAGCAACGGCAACAGCGTTCTTGCGAACGGCGGTGAGGTGGCCTCGATCGGTCGGGCGAAATCGGTCATGCAGGGTCCTTATGCAAGCGCACGGCACAGTGCCTCGTGGCTGTCGCGGCGCGCCTGTTGCGAGACCGGACCGTCGGCGAAGACATCGAAGGCGTGATAGCCGCCGGGGTAGACGTGAAGCTCGACCGGCACGCCCGCGCGGATCAGCCGTGTCGCGTAGTCGATGTCCTCGTCGACGAAGAGATCGAGCGCACCGGTCGCGATATAGGCACGCGGCAGGTTGCTGAGGTCGGTCGCGCGGGCTGGGGCCGCGTAGGGCGAGACGTCGTCGCCACCGGGGGCGTGGCCGAGAAGCGAGGTCCAGCCGAAGCGGTTGCTCTGTGCGGTCCAGATAAACTCGCCGGCGTACGGATGCGGCGGTGCGGTGCAGGTACGGTCGTCGAGCATCGGGTAGATCAGGTGCTGGAACGCGAGCGCATACTCCCCACGGTCGCGCACCATCAGCGCCAGCGCCGCCGCGTAACCGCCGCCTGCGCTCTGCCCCAGCACACCGAGCCGGGTCGGATCGATGCCGAGCCGGTCGGCATTCGCGATCGTCCAGGCGAGCCCGGCATAGCAATCCTCGATCGGACCCGGGAAATTCGTCTCGGGCGCGAGGCGATACTCGACCGACACCATCATACATTGCAGGTCCGCGATCAGCGGACGGACCAAAGGATCATAATCGCTGACCTTGCCCATCACATAACCGCCGCCGTGGATGTGATAGATACAGGGCAGGACGCCAGTGACGCCCACCGGACGGAAGACGTGCAGGTCGATATCCGGGGCTCCGGCAGGCCCTGGAACCGTATGGATCTCCAGCGTCGCCAGCGACTCGTCGGCCGGCGGCAACATCGACGGCCGGTCGCGCATCGCCGGCAGGATGTCGTCTGTGAGCGATATCCGCGGCATGATTTCCAGCAGCGGGCGGAGCGTAGGGTCGACGAGGTGCAGGCTGTCCATATCAAATCCTTCTTCCCCCCTCCCTGGAAGGGAGGGGGTGGGGGGGCACCCCCAGCCCCTCCCTTCCAGGGAGGGGAGTAGTTCAGAACGCGAAGATCTTGCCCGGATTGAACAGGTTGTGCGGGTCCAACGCATGCTTCAGCGTCCGCATCAGATCGACCGCATCGCCCAGTTCGGCGACCAGCCAGTCCTGTTTGCCGATGCCGATGCCGTGCTCGCCGGTGCAGGTGCCGTCCATCGCCAGCGCACGCTCGACCATCCGCGCGTTGATTGCCGACACCTCGGCCAGTTCGGCCTCGGACTCCGGATCGATCGAGAAGACGACGTGGAAATTGCCGTCGCCGACATGGCCGAGAATGGTCGCCGGGACCGACGAGGCCTGGAGATCGGCCTTGGTCTCGCCGATGCATTCCGCCAGGCGGCTGATCGGCACGCACACGTCGGTCGCCCAGCCGACCGCGCCGGGGCGCAGATTGACCGCCGCATAATAGGCCTCGTGCCGCGCCTTCCACAGCTTCGAGCGTTCCTCGGGCAGGTTGGACCAGCGGAAGTCGCCGCCGCCGTTCGCCGCCGCGAGTTCGCGCACCGTCTCGGCTTGTTCGTCGACATAGCGCGGCGAGCCATGGAATTCGAAGAACAGCGTCGTCAGTTCGGGATAATCGAGCTTCGACCAGGCGTTGACCGCCTTCATCTGCATGTCGTCGAGGATTTCGACGCGGGCGAGCGGCACGCCGATCTGGATCGCCTGCACCACCGTATCGACCGCGCCGTTCAGCGTGTCGAAGCTGCACACCGCGGACGAGATCGCCTCGGGAATGCCGTGCAGCCGCAGCGTGACCTCGGTGATGATGCCGAGCGTACCCTCGGAGCCGACGAACAGCCGCGTCAGGTCATACCCCGCCGCCGACTTGCGCGCGCGGCGGCTCGTGCGGATCTCGCGGCCGTCGGGCGTCACCACGCGCAGGCTCAAGACTGCCTCACGCATCGTGCCGTAGCGCACCGCGTTGGTCCCGCTCGCCCGCGTCGCGGCCATGCCGCCGATCGTCGCGTTCGCGCCTGGGTCGATCGGGAAGAACAGCCCCAGGTCGCGGATGTGCTCGTTGAGCTGTTCGCGGCGGACGCCGGCCTGCACCGTGCAGTCGAAGTCCTCGGCGTTGACCGAGACGATCTGCGTCATCTCGGACAGGTCGATCGAGACGCCGCCGTGCACCGCCAGCGTGTTGCCCTCGATCGAGGTTCCTGCACCGAACGGCACGATCGGCACCTTGGCGGCGGTGCACAGCTTGACGAGATCGACGACCTCCTCGGTCGACCGGCAAAAGACGACCGCGTCGGGCAGCATCGGTGCGAAATGCGCCTCGCTGCTGCCGTGGTGGAGCCGCATCGCGTCGGTCATGTGCAGCGCATCATCGAAACGCTGCTTGAGCGCCGCGACGAACGCCGGGTCGAGCGGTGCGCGTTCTATGGGGTCGAAATGCATGGTCATCCTAGAACCGGAAGCTCGCGCGCACGCCGTAGCGGCGGCGGTCGCCCTGGATGGCGAGGTTCGACGCCAGCGGCGCGAGCCCGGCCCGCACCAGCGCAGACTTGTCGATATAGCTTTCGATGAACTTGGTGTTGAACAGGTTCGTGCCGAACGCCGTGATGGTCAGGCCGCTGGAGAAACGGAAGCCGAGCGAAGCGTTGGTGATCGCATAGGCCGATAGTTTCGGCGCGACATTGGGGTCGAGCGAGGAGCCGATGCGGCTGCCCTTCCCGAAGATCCCGGCGTCGAGCAGCACCGCATTGGCGCCGACCGGCACGGTGTAGGTCGTATTGAAGTTGAAGTTGTAATCGGGCGTGAAGATGATCCGGTCGCTCGATACGTGGACGCCAGTGGTCGCGAAATACTGGCTGTCGTCGGTGATGCGGGCATGGAGATAGGATGCGCCGGCATCGATCCGCCACTGGTTCGTCACGCGTAGATGCGCCTCCACTTCGGCGCCGTAGCTTTCGACCGTACCGGTATTGAGGTTGATCGCGACGAATCCCCCGCTGGTGTTGGGCGCGAGCGAGTTCTGGCCGATGAAGTCCTTGTAGTCGTTATAGAACACGTCGGCGTTGATCGTCAGGCGACGGTCGAACGCGTCGAACTTGGTGCCAAGTTCGTAGGTCCAGACATTGTCGCCCTTGTAGGTCGCATCCTCCGGCCGCGTACCCGGACCGTTCTGGCCACCGCCGCGGATACCCTTGGCGACCGAGGCGTAGCTCATCACCGCCGGTGTCCAGTGCTGCGTCAGCGTGACGCGCGGTTGGAACTGGTCCTTCTTGTACTCGGGCGCCGTATACGGCGTCGTGCCGTTGACCTGGCTCGCGACCAGCTTCTGGTGATCGTAGCGCCCACCGACCGCGAGATCGAGCGTGCCGACTTTCAGGAACGCGGTGGCGAAGATCGCGCGGGTGTCGTTGCGGACATAGGTCGACGACGGCGTGGTCGAGGCCGGCGCCGGGAAGGTCGGCCCCAGCAGCGCGCGGAAATCGATCGTCGTCAGCTGATCACTCGTCTGCGTGTAGCGGTTGCCGTACAGCCCGATCAACGTCGAGAACGCGTCGCTCCACTGCGTATCGAAGCGCAGTTCGGCAGTCTTGGTCTTCAAGGTCGAACCGCCGCGGGTGCGGAGCAGGTCGACGGGGCCGAAATCGCCGTCGTTGATCCCGGCGACATTCTTCTGGTTGTAGGCGCCGATCGCGGTGATCTTGGTCTTGAGCGAGGCGGCGTCGAACTCGCCCTTCACGCTCGCGCCGTAATAGTCGATCACCGCACGGTTGAGGACGTTGGTCGCGCCGTCGAGGCGGTAATCGGTCGGCCCGGCGACATGAATATACGACGTGCTGCCGCCCGCGGTCTGGTCGTAATTGCCGTTGACGGTGAACACCGCCCAGTCGGCCGGCGTGAAGCGCAGCGTGCCGCCGACGCTCTGCTGTTTCAGTGGGTTCATGTCGCCGATCGTCAGCGTGTTGCGCATGAAGCCGTCCTGCTCGTGATAGGACGCACCCAGGCGGAACTGGAGCAGGTCGCGCACGATCGGCCCGCTGACCGAGCCCGAGACCGAGGCGTAATTGTCCGTGCCGGCGACCGCAGCGTCGAACCGCCCTTCCCAGTCATTGCCCGGCTGGCGCGTGATGACGTTGATCGCGCCGCCCAGCGTGTTGTTGCCGAACAGCGTACCCTGCGGCCCGCGCAACACCTCGATCCGCGCGACGTCGACGATCGGCGAGTTGAGGTACGATGTGTTCGGCTGATAGACGCCGTCGATGAAGATGCCGACGCCCGGCTGTACCGTGTCGATCAGCGTCGTACCGATGCCGCGGATCGACACGAACGCGCGACCGACGCTGTCCGAATTGATGTTGAGGCCCGGCGTGTAGGACGCGACGTCCTTCACCGTGTTGACCTGCAGTTCCTTCAGCCGGTCGCCCGTGATCGCGGTCACCGCGATCGGCACGTCCTTCAACGACTCCTGGCGCTGGCGGGCGGTGACGACGATGTCATCGGAGCTGACGGGCGTTGCGGTCTTGGCCGTATCGGCGGCGTCCTGCGTCGCCGATACGGCAGCGTCCTGAGCGACGGCTGGCACGGTGGTGAAGGCGGCGGCGGCGCATCCTGCGGCGAGCAATGTCTTAAAGCGCATTGGATCCTCATCCCTTTAGAGCGCCGATCCATTGCCGGCTACTTCTACGCTCAGAGCTATCCGATAGCCTACCTGTATGAAAGGTCTCGAGCTATGCCGTCCGGCTCGCGGGCTTCGCCGATCGGTGCGTTACCAACAGCTATAGCCGCCGTCCGCGAGGACGATGCTGCCGGTCATCAGGCTCGCCGCATCCGACGCTAGGAACGCGACGATCGATGCGACTTCTTCGGGTTCGCCGAGACGGCCCTGCGGCGTGCCGTCGATCCAGCGCTTGTACATTTCGCCCTCGCGATCCGCGAAGCTGTTGAGAACGGTGTTGATGTAGGTCGGCGCAACCGCGTTGACGCGGACGCCGCGTGGCGCCCATTCGGCAGCGAGGCTCTTGGTCAGCTGGTGCACCGCGGCTTTCGACGCGTTGTAATAGCTTTGCGGCTGCGGTCGGTTGACGATGAAACCGCTCATCGACCCGACATTGACGATAGCACCCTTCCCCGCCGCCAGCATGTGCCGGCCAAAGGCGCGCGCGCACCAGAAGGTGCCGTTGAGATTGACGTCGAGTACGTTCAGCCAATGCTCGTCGGCGACGTCTTCGGCTGGGGTTTCACTGCGTGCGATGCCGGCGTTGTTGACGAGGATGTCGATCGCCCCGAGCTGATCGGCGACGGTGGTCACGCGGGCGGAATCGGTAACGTCCATCCCGATACCGTCGACCGCATAGCCCTTGCTTGAGAGCGCCGCCTGTCCTGCCGCGATCGCCGTCTCGTCGCGGTCGGCGATCGTCACGTGCGCGCCCATCTCCGCCAGCGCTTCGGCACAGGCCAGGCCGATCCCCGCCGCGCCACCCGTCACGAGCGCACGGCGGCCCGTCAGCTTCAGTCTTTCGAGATACATGGTCGGTCCTCAGGGTAGGAAGGGTGCGGCCGGCATGACGGGCTCGTGCCGCGCCTCCTGCCGGACAAGCGAATAGACCTGTCGCGTTTCGGCATCGAATTCGCCCCAGGGCAGGCGGCCGTCGGTCGCGAACCGGATCCACAGCGCGTGCATCCGTTCGGCGAGATCCTGTGGCGGATTGGGGCCGCACAGACCCTGATCGCCGGTCGCACACGCCAAGGAGTCGAACACGAACGGCAGCTCCATGCCGTGCGACGCGCCAAGCTCGCCACCGAACATCGGCGACCGCCAGTCGAACTCGTACATATGCGTGCGCCCCTTGTGCGCCTCGGCAAAGCGGCGCGCGGGCCAGCGAAAGACGAGATCGTTCATCGCATCAGTCAGCGCCTGCCCGGGTTTGCGGCCCTTCGTCCCGATCCCGTAGGCCTTCAGCACCTTGCGCGCATGCGGTTGCGACTTGTGGAGGACATAGGTCGCCAGCAAACGTCCGATCTTGTCGCGTACGCCAGTGGGAACGAGATACAGGTTCATCTCCTCGGCATTGGTGCCGATCAGCAGATCGACCTCCGCGCCAGCGCCGTTAGCCAGCGCATCGAGCGGACGCTGGGGCAGCACGTCGTCGCCGTGGACGGGAACGAAGCGGCTTATTCCGAACACCGGTTCGTGGCCCGCCTCATCTCGCAGATCGATCCGCGCAGTCGGTGCCGATACCGCCTCGACCGCGTCGATCAGGCGGTCATACGCTACGCTGCCAAAACCGGCTGCGTCGGGCGTGATTTTCAGGATCTTCGCGAGCTTCTTCACCAGCCGCTGCATCACCGGGACCGACCGCGTCATTCCGCCATGGCCGCTCTGGACGATCGCGCGCCGGAACAATCCCTTGGCGAGCGGCGAGGCGATCAGATCGGCGATCGCCATGGCACCCGCGGACTCACCGAACACCGTGACGTTGTCCGGATCGCCGCCGAACGCGGTTATCCCGTCCCGTACCCATGTCAGCGCTGCGATCATGTCGCGCAAACCCAGGTTGGTCGGCACGCCCGGGATCGGCAGGAAGCCGTCCACGCCCATCCGGTAATTGATCGCGACGCAGATCACGCCATCGCGTGCGAACGTGCTGCCGTCCTGCACCGGCGCATCCTTGCTGCCGATCACGAACCCGCCACCGTGGATGAACACCATCACCGGCAGGCCAGTCCGGTGGTCATCGGGCCGCCAGATATTCGCCGTCAGATAGTCGTCGCCCGGCGCCCAACCCTCGCCGATCAGCGGCACGGTATCGAGGCCTGGGAACGCCTTGGTCCGCTGCGGCGCATTGGGGCCGGTCACCGTCGCGTCGCGTACGTCTGACCACGGCACGACCGGTTGTGGCGGCGCGAACCGGTTCGCGCCCACCGGCGCCGCGGCGTAGGGCACGCCCAGGAACCGCCGCACGTCGCCTGCGGCACTCCCCTGCACGATACCGTCGGCGGTCGAGACGATGGGTTGGCTCACGATGTTCTCTCCATCCGACCGCGGCTCCGGTCGGAGGACAAAGGTAGCAGTCCGGCAACGCATGTCGCGAACTCACGTTATGCGCATCGTTGCTTTTATCGTGCAGTCCGGCGGGCCAGCGTACGTCGTATTACCAAGCCCCGGTTCCGGTCGAGCCCTGCCGGTATTCGGCGATGCGCCGCCTGGTCGCGGGAGATGTGGTCTCCGGCAGGTCGTCCAGCGTGAACCAGCCAGCCTGTTCGATCTCCCGCAAATCGGCGCGGGCGAGAACACCACTTGCCGCGGTTCGCACGACGAAGATCACGATATGGTCGTCCTTGCCCTCCCCGCGACTGTGATAGACGCCGAGCACCCGCTCGATCACCGGATCGGCGATCGCCACCTCCTCGGCAAGCTCTCACATCAGCGCGGCGGCGATACTCTCGCCCTTCTTCACGCCGCCGCCCGGCAGATACCAGTGATCGGCATAGGTATGCCGCACCAGCGCGACCCGCCCGTCCCGATCCAGCAGGAGCGCGCGAACACCGATCGTTCGCGGCTTGCCTATCCGCCATACCAGCTTGGCTGCCATGCCGATCAACCGATGACGTACACCCACGCGTCCATTCCCCTGCTTGTGATCGATTCGTCGCAAGGTACCCAAGAACCTGGTTTTACGCCCGAGGTCGTTGGGAGGCACAGCCAACCAGCGGACGGGCACAGCGAAGGCTTTTGTAGCTCGCTCCGAACGCGCGCAGATTACAATCGTATCTTCGACATTCTGATCACGGAAGCAGTCAGTGGCGATAGAAAAGTGGCGGGACCGATGACGCGACTTCGACGGGCGAACAACATAGCCGACCTGCGTCTGCTGGCGCGCAAACGGCTGCCGCGACCGATCTTCGACTATATCGACGGTGGTGCCGACGACGAGGTGTCGCTGCGCCGAAACGTCGATGCATTCTCGAACTACGAGCTGGTGCCGGACGTGCTGAACGATGTCTCGGCTATCCGGACCGGGACGACGCTGTTCGGACAGCTATCGCGCTGGCCGCTGATGCTGGCGCCGACCGGGCTTACCCGGATGTTCCACGGCCACTCCGAACTGGCCGTGGCGCGCGCAGCCGCGCGGCACGGCATCCTCTACAGCCTGTCGACGATGGGAACGACGCGGCTCGAAGATCTTGCCCAGGCGTTCGCCGGGCCGAAGGTTTTTCAGATCTATATCTTCAAGGACCGCGGCCTGACCGCGGAGTTCGTCGCGCGCTGCCGGGACGCAGGTTTCCACGGGCTGGCGCTGACCGTCGATACGCCCGTCGCCGGCAACCGGGAGAGAGACCGGCGCAGCGGACTGTCGCTACCGCCCAAGCTGACGCTCAAGTCGCTCCTTAGCTTTGCGCGTCATCCTTCATGGTCGCTGCCCGCCCTGACAGGATCGAAATTCGATCTCGCGAACGTCAGCCACAAGATCGACGCGCTCGCATCGGGGCCGATGAGTCTGTTCGACTATATCGGTGGCCAGTTCGATCGCTCAGTCGGTTGGCGCGATGTCGAATGGCTAGCGCGCGAGTGGAACGGGCCGCTCGCGATCAAGGGCGTGATGACGCCGGAGGACGCGCGCCGGTCGATCGCTTCGGGGGCGACCGGCGTGATGGTATCCAATCATGGCGGACGCCAACTCGATGGAGCGCCTGCGCCAATCGATCAGATCGCCGCAGTACGTGACGCCGTCGGCGATGCGCCGGACGTCATCTGTGACGGCGGCATTCGGCGTGGCTCGGACATCGTGAAGGCGCTGGCGCTGGGCGCGACCGCCTGTTCGATTGGACGCCCCTATCTGTACGGCTTGGCGGCAGGCGGAGAAGCAGGCGTCGACCGCGTACTGACGCTGCTCACGGAGGAGTTCGAGCGTACGATGACCCTGGCGGGCGTGAACGATATCGCGGCCTTGGCTCCCCGCCATGTTCGACCCAATCGCGCCTAGCCGAAATCCGCCAGTACCTTTTGATCGTCATCGTTATCACGTCTGACGTGATCCAAGCGTTGTCTGTGGCTGCCAACCTGTCGGACGGCGCCTTCCAAGGCATATGCTGAATTCCTTGCCTCAATCCAAACCGTGATCCGCCCCTAGCACGACCACTGTTGACATATATCCCTCCCGCATATTAGTAATATGCCAGAAGGATATATGGGTGTCAGATGAACGAGACTGAGTTCCTCGATGGATATGATCCACACCGGTACGAGCGCCCATCGGTTGCGGTCGATCTAATCCTGGCCAGCGTCGTCAACGGCAGGCCCGCCGCGTTGCTCATGCAGCGTCCCGAACATCCTTGCCTTGGTGCGTGGTCGCTACCCGGTGGGTTCGCCGGCATCGACGAGAGCCTCGATGCCGCGGCACACCGCGTGCTAGAAACGAAAGTACGGATGGCGGACGCCTATATCGAACAGCTCTACACGTTCGGCACGGTCGACCGTGACCCGCGCACCCGGGTGATCAGCGTCGCGTATTTCGCACTGCTTCCCCCTGCCCGCTTCGCAGCCGCGCTGAAGGCGGCGCCCGACCTGATATTGGCCGAACTCGTCGTCCCCTGGTCCGGCGAGACCGGCGGGCCGGTCGAGGCGCGGTCACAGGATGGAGACGCGCTGCCGCTCGCATTCGACCATGCCGAGATGCTCGGGCTCGCGATGCTGCGACTGCGCGGCAAGCTCGATTACTCGGATGTCGCCTTCGCGCTGCTGCCCGAACGCTTCACGCTTCGGGCACTGCAGGACGTCCACGAGACGATCCTCGGGCGACCGCTCAACAAGCCCGCCTTTCGCCGCCGCATGCTCGCCACGAACACGCTGGTGGCGACCGGCGAACGCGAGACCGGTGCATCGTTCCGTCCCGCCGAACTCTTCCGCCACCATTCGACACAGGAGTAACCGTCATGGCCTCGATCAAGAACCTCGGTTTCCTTGCCCAATTGCGCAGCGATGCGAGCAACCACGTGATCCGCTACCGCAGCGGCAAGGTGAAGCAGAGCGGGCGCGGGCTGGTCTTCTGGTTCCGTCCGGAGACCGCGAGCATCGCCGAGCTGCCGATGGACGACCGCGAGATGGCGATCTTCGTGAAGGGCCGCAGCCAGGACTTCCAGAGCGTGGCGATCCAGGGCACGCTGACCTGGCACGTCGCCGATCCCGAACTGCTCGCCTCGCGCGTCGATTTCAGCCTCGGCCTGCTTACCGGTGCCTATAAGAGCGAACCGATCCAGCGGATCGAGACCCGGCTCGCGGGGCTCGTCAACCAGGCCGCGTTGCAATATCTCGCGCAGGGCTCGGTGCGGGCGCTGCTCGATGCCGGTCCGGAGCCGCTGCGCCACCAGCTCGAGGCTGCGCTCGCCAACGATCCGGCGCTGAACGAAATTGGTATCGCGGTCACCGCGGTTCGCCTGACCAACCTTGCGCCATCGAGCGAACTCGAACGCGCGCTCCAGACCCCGACGTTCGAGGCGCTCCAGCAAAAGGCCGACCAGGCGACGTTCGAACGCCGCGCGCTCGCGGTCGAGAAGGAACGTGCGATCGCCGAGAACGAACTGGCCAATCGCACCGAACTCGCGCGCCGCTAAATGCTGCTCATCACGCAGGAGGCCGAGAACGCACGCAACCGCGCCACCGGTCTGGCCGAGGCGCAGCAGGTCGAGGCGGGGGCGGAAGCCGAGCGTATCCGCACGATCGAAAGTGCCAAGGCGGAAGCGGAGCAGGCCCGGATGACAATCTACCGCGACCTGCCGCCGGGGGTAATGCTCGGGCTCGCCGCGCGCGAACTGGCGGGCAAGCTCGATACGATCGAGCATCTGAACATCACGCCCGACCTCCTCGCGACCGTGCTCGGCGAATTCCGTAATGCACAGCCAGCCCCGACGGCTCAGACTGCGCTGCCCCGCTGATGGCGACCAACGCCCCGCGCGCGGTCTTCGTCACCCGCGAGACCGACTATGACCTCCTGCTCGCACGACACGCGACGCGCGGGCAGGCGAAGTTCTTTCTCGATACGCGCGGCCAGGACATCGACGTGATCGAGGATCGGCACCGCCAATTCCACGCCACGCTGCACGAAGCGCGCTCGCTCGTTCCCGACGACTGGCGCCAAGCGGGCGTCGCTCGTGCCGACCTCGACCGGTTCCTGTTCGGCCCGGAGGACGTGATCGTCGCGGTCGGGCAGGATGGGCTGGTCGCCAACGTCGCGAAGTATCTCGACGGGCAGCCCGTGCTCGGGCTCAACCCCGCTCCCGATCTGTACGATGGCGTCCTAGTGCGCGTGCCGCTGGCCCGCTTGGCGGCGCTGCTGCCTGCGAGCGTCTCGGGTGCGGCGCCGGCCGAGCAGCGGACGATGGTCGAGGCGCGGCTGGATACCGGTGAAAGGCTGCTCGCGCTGAATGAGGTGTTCGTCGGTCACCGCAGTCACCAGTCTGCACGCTACCGGATCACGTGCGGTGACCAGGCCGAGGACCATTCGTCGAGTGGGCTGATCGTCGCGTCGGGCACCGGCGCGACGGGCTGGGCCCGCTCGATCATGGAGGCGACGCATGCCGCCCTCCCTCTCGATCCGCAGGAGCGCGCGGTTGGCTTCTTCGTGCGCGAACCCTTCCCCAGCGTGGCGACCGCGACCTCGCTTCGTGCCGGCAAGCTCGTAGGCCAGCCGCTCGCGGTCACGTCGCGGATGAACGATGGCGGTGTGATCTTCGCGGACGGCGTCGAACAGGACTTCTTCGCCTTCGACTGGGGCCGCGGCGTCACCATCGCCCCCGCCACCCGCACCCTCCATCTCATCACCGGTTGAGTCGTTCGGCATTGTGCTCGCTCAAGGCCAACACGGCCGCCCGAGACAGCGGCCTTCGTGCTGGTTAGCTCGGGACGTCAGTAGCGGTAACGCAACACGGCCTTGCCACCCGGTCGCAGCAGCGGCGACCAAGTAGAAATTCCGTCGATACTACGAACCTCGTCGCCGTCGGCTTGGATCGCCTGGCCCGCGGCGCCGATCGCCACGTCGAGCATCACGGGAAACGAGTTGCCGTTGCTCGCCGTTACGACGGCCTCGTGCGAACCGGCGGTTTCTGAAGTTAGCGCTGCCATCGGGCTCAGCACGGCGACTGCCTGGGTTAGTGTCACACGGCTACTAACGCCGGCAGCCAGACGAACCGTTTCGCCAATTGTGCGGTCGCCGATCGTTCCCAAACCCAGAAGCAATCGCCCGCTTGCCTGATCCGCGTAGAGCGCAGTGCTGCCGGCGGGCAGCGGCACGCCCAAGCTGTGCTGTTTATCGTTCTTCAGCACCAGCACGATCGACGTCGGCACACCGTCGAGTTGTTGTCCGGGATACACTGCGCGCCGATAGCGCCGCTCGACCGGCACCGCCTTCTGAACGATCAGGGCAACCTGCTTCTGTCCCCTGGCCACGACGGTGGTCGGCATCGGCACGCGGTACAGCTTGAGGTCGCCCAGGTCCTCGGGTGGCGGCGGCGGTGGTGGCGGCGGTGGTGGCGGTGCCGGAACCGGCGCAGATAGCGCGAACGCCATGACTCGCGATCCGGTTACCACGATCTCTTCGGCTAGCTCGAATTGCTTTTGCCGCAGGTCTGAGGTCGTGGTGCCGAGCGGGTAGCAGACCAATCGCAGCGCACCAGCCGTCGCAGGCATCGCCGGGACCGCGACGCGGTTGAGCCGGCCTGCGACAGCCTGAACGTCCGCATTCGAGAAGATCTCCGGATTGCCGTTGGCGAGAGTCAGCCAAGCGAACAGGTCGACCGTGCGACCGTCGGCGGCAAGCGACGTGACGTAGCTCGCTCGCCAGTCGAAGCCCGAGGACAAATAGGAGAGTCGCACCGTGACCGTGCGCGCCGTCGGGCTGGTCGTCGTTACGCTCAGCACCGGCTTGCTCGACAGGCTCATTGGCACCCGCGCGAAATTCAACCGTTCGGCCAGACCCGAACAGCGCAACGCCTCGATCCCGGCAGTCGTGCGCAGGATAACCCCCGGTGTCGGGCCTGCAACGATCGTCGCGGGTTCACTCACCAATTTTCCGCTCGCCTTGTCGGTGCGGGTCAGCGTCACCTCGCGACCAAGCGTGCCATCGACCAGAGAGGCGGGCGACAGCAGGCGGGCGTCGCGGTTCTTTTCGATCGTGCCGCCAGGTAGGCCGTCAACGATGGCGCTGACAGGGACGATCCCCTCCGCCACGCCTTCGAACCGGATCACTGCGGATCCCCGAGGCAATCGTACGCGACGGGTCTCCGTCACCAGGGCGAAGCCACCGAGATACCGCAGGTTCATCGCGCCCTTGCCGTAAGGCGAGCGGTATGCCGTCAACGCGACGTGATCGGGCGCGGACGACGTAACGATGGCCGTCCGAGTCTGCGCTTCCGCCCCTCCCGACAACAAAATGCCCGCCAGCAGCGCGAGGAGCAGCCAAAGCCGCATCAGTAGCGGGTGTCGAAGGTCGCAGTTACCGTCGCGGTGCCGTTGGCCGGCACCGCGACTTGCCACGTCATTGTACCGGCGTCGCGACGCTCGCCCTTGGCGCTATCCGCAACGACGCGCACGTCGCCCCCGTCGAGCCCCCCCTGCACGAGTTCGACCGTCACCGGCCGGCCGCGCGCATTGGTCAGCGTATACCGCATCGCCGTACGCCATCGACTATCACCCTGCCGCGTCCGCGATACGGTGGTTGGCTGCACCTTCACGTCGAAGGCATCGCCGGTGGGCAGCGC
Organism: Sphingomonas sp. Leaf230; assembly: GCF_001421745.1. GTDB lineage: Bacteria > Pseudomonadota > Alphaproteobacteria > Sphingomonadales > Sphingomonadaceae > Sphingomonas. The sequence goes on from NZ_LMKW01000001.1 coordinate 963,116, forward strand.
GATCGTCGATCCTTGGGGAGTATGCTCGATACGGTTCTCGCCCGTGAACTGTGGTTGGCCACGCGCGTCCCGGACATAGACCCGGACCACGCCCGCCGGCAGCGCGTCGCCCAGGCCGGCCGCGCCCGAGTTGCTGAAACGGAGCACCGACTGCGCGCTTCGTAGCTCCTCCGAGCTGCCCAGCCAGCCATTCTCGAAACGATAGCCCGCGCTTGCCGCAACGCCCTTCGCGTCGAGGAAGCTGACCTGCTTGGTCTGCTTGTCGGCGATCGTGGTGCGCTCAGCCAAAGGATACAAATAGAAGTCGCCAAGCTGTCCGCGCGCGGTGCTTTCGGTTCCGGGCAGAGTCGTCGTCGTCATGCGGCGGCGGCGCGGGTTGTAATTGCCGTTCCCGTCATCATCCGTGCTGCCGACCTCGCCAGCAACCAGCAACGTTCTGGCGTTGCCGAACGTCGTGCCGCTGGTGTTCTTCAACGTCACCCAGCCTTGAACGTCCACCGTCCCACTCTTGTCGTCGAACAAAGCGACATAGTCGGCACTCCAGCCCAGCCCACGGCTCAGGTAGGACAGTGTCGCCGGGCGCGATCCCGCACGCGTGCTGGCCAACGTCACCGACAATGTCGGACGGGCTCGCAACGCATCGGGCACCCGGTCGAAGATCGCGCGCACAGGCAGTCCGTCGTCGCGCAACACCTCGACATGACCGTTCACCTCGATGACGACGCCGCCATTGACCGCCAACACTTTCGCACGGTCGCGGGTCTCGGCGCCGGTAGCGGGGTTGGTGCGCACCAGCGTGATCGTCTCGCCCACCGCTTTCTCCATCAGGCTCGACGGGCTGAGCAGATCATAATCGAAGTTCTGCTCGACGATCGCGGCATCGGGCACCGTCAGCGATACCGTCTCCGGCCGGATCGACGCGCTCACGTCGGGAAAGCTCTGCCGCACCCGCCCGTCTGCCAGGGCCAGCGACCGCACGTCCTGCACCAGCGCGACGTCGTTGTTGTAGATGGTAACCGACACGTCCCCCTGCGCGCTACCCGCGGTCGGCGAGTCGGCGGGGGGCGGCAGTTGTTGGGCGCTCGCCGCCGTCGATCCGAGCAGCATTGCCAGCCCATACGCTCGCCAGATGTTGTCGCGCACGCCATTCTCCCCTGAGTGCGCGACAATGACGCGGTCGGATCGGAAGGGCAATGCGACAATGCCCCCCGCTTAGCGCTGGAAAGGCGTGGGATCGTTGGTTGCTGCGTGATCCAGCAGAAGCCCAATCGACAACCGATCGCACCGAACAGAACGTACGGAATCTCGAATTGTACCGGGCCTTGTCGAACTGGCTCAAGGGGTTAGCCGCCCAGGCCATTTGCTCCAGGTCTGCAGCCCACCCGATGCGCTGCGGTCAGCGCTCCCCGGAAGGTGGCACGTGGAGCTTACCGGGGACTTCATGACGACGGTGCGTCGTTGCGAAAGTTGGAGAGCCCCGACAAGCGGATTGGCGGCCGACACCGCGGAAGCGTTTGTTTACGACCGCACCCTTACGGCTCTCGACCACCGCCGGAAAGGGGTTGGCCGGGCGTTGTATCGGACCATGGGATGGGAGACTTTATCGACCTATCGACGGCATCGATCCCAATGATCTGATTGCGGCCCTTGGCGGATAGCGGACCCGACGTTCAATCTCGCGGTTTTCGGTCAACACTAGGGGTCGAGAATCCGATCAAGCCAACAAGGCTCTCCTGACGAGGTGGCGCCCCGACGAGGCCTCATCGTCTTCCCCTATCGCGACAGCAACATATGTAATTCCCGGAGCAGTTTAGCGGCAATTTCCGCAGACTTCGGTGGACTTTACTTTACGGACAGCTAGCCACGCGCTCAGTTTTGAGAGGACGTAATTATGGGCGAACGGGTCGGGATCGCAGTGATCGGACTGAATGGCGCGGTGGCCACCACCGCGGCCGCGGGGATCGCGATGATCCGCGCGGGGTCGAACGACCTGTCGGGCCTGCCGCTCGCCAGCCGCGACGTCGACGGCATGGCGGCATACCGCGATCTCCATTTCGGCGGCTGGGACCTCAGCCATGACGACCTCGCGACCGCCGCGCTGAAGCACGGCGTGCTGAGCGAGAGCGAACTCGCCAACGGGGCGTCCAGCCTGTCGGACATGCGGCCCTGGCCCGCCGTCGGCTCGACCGATTTCTGTGCGAACATCGACGGCGCCAACAAGATCGCCGCGCCCGGCCACCGCGCCGCGGTCCAGCACATCCAGGATGATCTCGCGCGCTTCAAGACCGAGCAGAATCTCGACCGCGTCGTGATGATCAATCTCGCCTCGACGGAGCGCAAGGCCGATCTTGGTGCGGACGCGCTGACCAGCGTCGAGGGCTTCGAGCGCGGTCTCGACAGCGATGACGCAGCGATCAGCCCGGCGATGCTCTATGCCTATGCGGCGATCGCCAGCGACACGCCCTACGCCAATTTCACGCCGTCGGTCGCCGCCGACGTCGCACCGCTCGCCGAACTCGCCCGCCAGCGCGGCGTGCCGATCGCCGGCAAGGACGGCAAGACCGGCCAGACCTTGCTGAAGACGGTGATCGCGCCTGCGTTGCGTGACCGCGCGCTGCATGTCGATGGCTGGTTCTCGACCAACATCCTCGGCAATTCGGACGGCCTCGCGCTCGACGATCCCAAGAGCCTCGCGTCGAAGGTCGATACCAAGAAGTCGGTCCTCGACCAGATCCTCGGCTATCCGGTCGAGGATCACATCATCATGATCCATTATTACAAGCCGCGCGGCGACAACAAGGAAGCGTGGGACAACATCGACCTGACCGGCTTCCTAGGCCAGAAGATGCAGCTGAAGCTGAATTTCCTGTGCAAGGATTCGGTGCTCGCCGCACCGCTGGCGATCGAGATCGCGCGCTGCCTGGCACTGGCACAGACGCGCGGCGAAGGCGGCGTGCAGGACCAGATGGGGATCTTCTTCAAGATGCCGCAGACCGCCGACGGCGGCGAGCCGATCCACGCATTCGGCGAGCAGCAGCTGATCCTCGACACCTGGCTTGATCGCCGATGACGTTCGAAGCTGCGCATCTGCCGCTGTTGCGTGAACTTGGCGACCTGAAGCGGATCCGGTCGGCGGAACGCGACGGGTCGATCGCCGAGCGATTGTTCGCGCGTGGCTGGGCGGCGCTGGCAGCGGGCGATGCGCCGGCTGCGGTGATGCGTCGTACCGTCGCGGCCGCGCTCGCCGCGGCACGACTGGGCGATCTCGACCGCACCACGCTGGCCGAGCTTGGCCTGTCCGATGCGGAAGCGTGTGCCGTGCTCGAACGCGGGTTCGACGAGGTGGCAGTGTTGCTCGACCCGGCGCTCGCGGCGGACCTGCGCAATGCGCTGCCAGAGGGCGCACCGGCGGCGGGGCCGGTGCCACGGTTCGTCACGCAACTCGCGACGCAGCCGCGTGCGGGCGTCACTTGCCCGGGGCGGCCGCGCCTGTTGCTCCAGCCGCCTGAGAACCACGCCGAGCACTGCCTGATCGTCGCAGTATACTGCGTGCTCGCGGCACCCGGTTACGGCGCGGATCCGGCGGAGGTGTTCCTCGCATCGATGGCGCATCATTTCCACAATGCGGCGATGCCCGACGCGGGGTTCACCGGCGAAGTGCTGCTCGGCGACCTGCTCGACTGCGTGATAGACGCCGCGCGCGAACAGGCGATGGCGATGCTCGATCCGGCGGTGGCGGCGCAGGTTCGCGCGGCGATCGCGCCGATCGCTGGCGACGCGACGCCGGCGGCCCGGGCGTTCCATGCCGCCGACGTGCTCGACCGCGTGCTGGAAATCGAACAGCACACGCGCGCCGCCTCGGCGACGATGGACACGGTGCTGCATACCTACGAACTCGTCCATGCCGGCCCGGTCAAGACGTTCCACGACCACGTTCTGGCGGACGTCGGCCTGTTGTGATATACCGCTCGCCTGTCACCGGACGACCGCTCGTCGCGGATACGCCGCATTCGCTCGCCGCGCCCGGAGAGCGCTGGCCAGTGGTCGATGGCATCCCGTATCTTCGGACCGACAGCGAGGGGCTGGTGGCGGTGACGCTCGACCATCTCGACGCAGGCTGCCCGGGCGATGCGCTGGTCGCGCTGCTGACCGATCAGGATGCGTGGTGGACCGGCCCTGCGACTGATCTCGGCGAGCTGAAGCAGCTGGTCCGTGAGCGTGACACGCTGACGTTGCGCGCGGCGATGGGGCTGCTGCGGATGGGGCCGGTCGCGGATTACTTCGCGCATCGCTGGAGCGATCCGACGTACCTCGCCGGGCTCGCGCTGGTCGAGGCGCATTGGCGGCAGCCGGGGACCGGGTTCGAGCTGGCCTGTGGGATCGGTCACTATCTCCGCGAGCTGACAGCGCGAGGCGTCGCGTGCGTCGGCGCAGACGTCGTGTTCTCGAAATGCTGGCTCGCAAAGCACTGGGTCGCACCGGCCGCGGAGTATGTCGTGTTCGACGCCGTCGCGCTGTGGCCAGTGGAGGCGCAGACGTTTGACCTGGTCGCGTGTCACGACGCCTTCTATTTTCTGCCAGACCAGCCGCGGATCGCCGGGCTGCTGCGTGATGCCGTCGCACCCGGCGGCGTGCTTGCGGTAAGCCACCTCCACAACGCCGCCGTCTCTGGCGGGGCAATGGGACCGGCACGCGCGTCGTCCGAATGGGCAGCGCTGTTTCCAGATGCCGTCGTTTACGATGAGCGCGAGTTGCGTCGTGCACTGCTCGTAGGGGATCCGCCCGCGTCGACCCGATGGTCCGACGATCCCGCCATCGAGGCATGGTCGATCGTCGAGGCGGATGGCGGCACGGCGCGTCTGCTGACCGGCGGACTGGCGATGCCGGTCGCCGATGCGGTCCTGCAACCGAACCCGTTGCTCGATGGCGATACCCCGCACTGGCCCTCAGATCGCTACCGCACGGAATATGGCGCAGCCGCCACATGGCTATCGGACTCCGGCGATGCGGCGCGAAACCGCCGGGTCCTCGACCTGCCGGCTCGGTGGTGAGCATGCGCTGGGGCATTGTCGGGTTCGGCTGGGTCGCACGCGACTATATGGCGCCCGGCATCGCCGCGGCAGGTGGGACGCTCGTCGCCATCGCCGACCCCTCGCCGATGGCGCAGGCCAGCGCGATGTCCGGCGGAATCCTCGCCTACGATACCGTCGAGGCGATGCTGGCCGATGCCGCACTCGACTGCCTCTACGTCGCCACGCCCAACAATCTTCACGCCGACCCGGTCCGCGCGGCCGTTGCGGCGGGCGTGCCGGTGTTGTGCGAGAAGCCGATCGCCGCGACGCTGGACGATGCCGAAGCCATCGGATCGGCCGTCGCGGGACACCTCTACGGCACCGCATTCGACCAGCGCCACCATCCCGCGCATTGCGCGATGGCGCAAGCGATCCGCGACGGGGCGATCGGCCGACCGATCGCGGTACGGATCGTCTATGCCTGCTGGGTCGACCCGAGCTGGTCGCCGTCCAGCGATGGCAGCGGCTGCAACTGGCGCGCCGATCCGGCCGCGGCGGGCGGCGGCGCGGTCATCGACCTTGCGCTGCACGGCCTCGATCTCGCGGCGATGCTGGTCGACGAACCGCTCGCGCGCCTGCACATCGACCTGCAGCGACGCATTCATGACTATCCGGTCGACGATGGCGGCATCCTGTCGGGTCGCACCGCAGGCGGCATCCTGGTCCAGAGCCACGTCGCGTATAACTGCCCCGAAGTGCTGCCCCGCCGCAGGCTCGAGATCCTCGGCGAGGACGGCCTGCTCGTCGCCACCGACACGATGGGACAGACCGAGGGTGGCGCCGTGATCCGCCGTTGCGCACGCACCGGGGACGAGACCGCCTTGCCCTTCGACGCCACGCTGTCACCCTTTGCCGCGCAGGCCGCCGCGTTCGCCGCCGCCGTCCGCGGCGACGCGCATGATTTCTCTATTGACCGGGACCTGTCGCTGATGCGCCTTTTCGACGCCGCCTATACCGAGGCGCGATCATGCCTCTGAGCTGGTATGCCTGCGCGCATTGCGGCTTCTGGCAGCGACATTTCGCACCCGCCGACTGTCCGGTCTGCAACGATACGCGCAACGACCTGCCCGAGGATGGCTGGCGCTTCCTCCCTGAACAGGATGTCGCCGCAACCCACGACGGCAGTTGGCGACAGGTTGCCGACGATCTCTGGGCCTTCACCACGACACCGCATCTCGGACTCGGTGGCACCGGCTGGCTGATCGTCCGCGAGGGCGGCAACATCGCCTTCGAGGCGGCCCCCTATTATTCACCCGCGATGCTCGAACAGATCGCGCGGCTTGGCGGGATCCGCTATCTCGCGGCTAGCCATGCGCATGGCTATGGCGCGCTGTTCCAACTCCAGCGCGACTGCAACCCTGAGATGCTCGCGATCCACAAGGACGACCTCGGCATGACCAAGGCGTTCCGCGTCACGACGCCGTATGACGACGTGCTGGAGATTGCGCCAGGCTATACGCTGCATCACGTCGGCGGCCATTACGAAGGCCAGGCGGCGTTCCACGATGCGGTCGGCAGGCGCCTGTTCTGCGGCGACATGTTCAAGATCGACCAGGACGCGGCAGGCGTCAGCCACGCGATCTCGAGTCACAAGGCGTTCCACAAGGACATCCCGCTGACGCACGGCGAGATCCGCCAGTACCGCGACGTGATCGCGCCGCTCGCGTTCGACGCCGTCCTGACCCCGTTCGAATATGCCCCCGAAGTCGGTCGCGATGTCGCCGTCGCCGTGCTCGACGAGGCGCTGGCCCGTGCGCCGGGCGTGAAGAGGATCCCCCTATGACCCGCACCATCACCGGCCTGCCCGAGCAATTGGGCGCAGCCTGCCACCTCTATCTCGACGCGTTTCCCGCCGGCGACATCGTCGCGTTTCCGATCGACGGGATCGACCGTGTCGGCATCCCGGTCTGGGTGGTCGCGCTGTTCCCGGAGACCGCGGACCTAGACGGCATCATGCCGTACGGCGTCGGCTATGGCGCGACCGACGAGGCCGCGATCCTGGGTGCGCTGGGCGAAATCGCCGAGATGGTCTGGCCGACGCTGACCCTGTCGGCGCGCGGCAAGACGCACGGCAGCTATGCCGACCTCGTCCGTGAACGCGGCGAGCGTGGGATTGCCGATCCGCTGACGCTGTGCCTGCCCGCCGGCTCCCCGGTCGGCCGTGATACGCCGCTCGATTGGGTCGAGGCCAGGCGGTGGGCGGACGGTTCCAGCGTCCTCGTACCGATCGACCTCGCCGCCTATTCCGCCAAGGAACTGGCGCCCAGCTACGTGCCCTTCACGACGATCATCTCCAACGGGATGGGCGCGGGGCCGGACCTCGACTGGGCGATCGGCCACGGCCTGTGCGAGATCCTCCAGCGCGACGGCAACGGCCTGCTGTTCCGCGCGCTCGATCGCGGCGTCGCGATCGACCTCCCCGAAAGCCTACCCGCCGAGATCGGCGACCTGATCAACCGGTTCGCCGCCGCCGACGTCCGCGTGATCCCCAAGTTCGCGACCGACGAGTTCGGCCTCGCCAACGTCTATTGCGTCGGTGTCGATGCGCGCGAACCCGCGGTGCCGATCATGGCGACGGCGTGTGGTGAGGCAGCGCATCCCGACGCGGTGCAGGCGCTGGCCAAGGCGATTGCCGAATACGCCGCGAGCCGCGCGCGGAAAGCCTTCGCGCATGGCCCAATGGCACTCGCCGAGACGATCGCGCCGCGCGGCTATATCGATCGGTTCATGGCGCAGGCCGGCGGTGCCGCGAAATCGAGCGATAGCCGCGCGTTCTCGGAGATGCAGCGCTGGACGGATGTCGACGCAGCGACGCTCAGGGACTGGCTCGCCGACACGATGCTCGCCGAGCGCAGGCGCCGGGCCTTTGCCGACCTTCCGCGCGCGGACGTCCCCGATGCACGCGCGCGCGGGCGACTGGCGAGGGAGGCGGTCGAGACGGCCGGGTTCGACATTCTCTACGTCGATATGTCTCCCGCGGATGCCAGCGTCGCGGTCGTCAAGGTGATCGTGCCGGGCATGGAGGTCGAGACGATGAGCTATTACCGGATCGGCGAGCGCAACGTCGCCAAGCTGGTCGCACTCGACAGCCCGCTGGTCAGCTTCGGCGGCGAGGAAAGCGCGACCCGCCGGCCCGTCCGCCTCACCGAGGAAGCAGTCGCGCGGCTCGGCGGCCAGCCGTTCTTCGATACCGCACTCGCAGACGAAATCGTCGGCCCCCTCTATCCGCTCTACCGCGAACCCGAAGCGCATCACGTCGCCTGGTCCGAACAGGGCCTCGAGACGGAGGCGGCACGATGACGCTCCGTTTCGCCTACAACACCAACGGCGCGGCCAACCACCGGCTCGACGACGCGCTGCACCTGATCGCCGACGCTGGCTATGACGGCGTCGCGCTGACGCTGGATCATCACCACCTTGATCCCTTTGCCAACGATTGGGCGCACGAGGCGGAGCGGGTCGGCGCGCTGATGCGGTCGCTTGGACTGGGGGCGGTGATCGAGACCGGCGCCCGCTATCTGCTCGATCCGCGCGACAAGCATGAACCGACGCTGGTCACGGCCGATCCCGAGGGCCGAGATCGGCGGATCGCGTTTCTCGCCCGCGCGCTGGAGGTTGCGGCGATAGTAAACGCCGAGACCGTGTCGTTCTGGGCCGGCGTGCCAAAGGCCGGTGTTGCGCATGGAGACGCGCTCGACTGGCTCGATGCGGGGCTCGGCAAAGTTGTCGAACATGCCACTCGCACCGGCATCCCCGTCAGCCTCGAGCCCGAGCCCGGCATGCTGATCGAGACCGTCGCGGACTATGCGCAACTCGCGCTCCGCCATCCCGACCTGCGGCTGGCGCTCGACACAGGCCACTGCCTCGTCACGCAGGATATCGCTCCGGATGCCGCGGTGCACGCCTATGCCGACCGCCTCGGCACCGTCGCGGTCGAGGACATGCGCCGCGGCGATCACACGCATCTCCCCTTCGGCCAGGGCGACATGGACATCCCCGCCATCCTCACCGCGCTGGAGTCGATCGGCTTCGACAAGCTTGTCTGCGTCGAACTCTCGCGCGAGAGCCCGCGCGCGCATCAGGCGATCCCCGAATCGATCGCCTATCTCCGCGCGGCGGTTACCTGATGCGGATCTGCTTCGTCTCGCGCCGCTTTTTCCCCGCGATATCGGGGATGTCGATCTACGCGATCAACCTGTTGCGCCAGCTTGTCGCGGCGGGCCACGACGTGACGATGATCAGCCAATATTACGGCGATCCGGCACGCGCCCGCGTCTACGGCGGCGGCCCCCCGCCCCCGGTATCGGGCGTGCGCGTCGTCGGCCTCGAAGCATTGGGCGAACAGGATGGCGGTGATTTCGAACGCGATATCGACGCTATGGTCGAGGCCATCGCCCACGACCACGCCGTCAATCCGTTCGACATGCTCCACGCGCAATATGGCTATCCGACCGGCTGGGCGACGATGATCGCAGCCCGCCGGCTCGGACTGCCCTGCGTCGTGTCGATCCAGGGCGGTGACGGGCATTGGGTCGGCTCGTGCTGCGAAACGCACCGGCTCGCGATGGTCCGCGTGCTCGATCATGCCGGCGCGCTGCTGATCGGCGGCAACAGTTTTGCGGGCGAGGTTCACGACCGACTCCGCACCCCACTCGACCGCTTTACGATCGTTCCGGGTGCCGTCGATACCGACCATTTCACGCCGGCATCCAAGGCAGCGCCCGAAGGTCCGGTCCGCCTACTCTATCACGGCCGCGTCGACCGCCGCAAAGGCGTGCTCGACTTCCTCCAGGCGCTACCGGAGGTGCACGGCGACTGGCACGCCACCATCTCGGGCATCGGCCCGGACGTCGACTCGGCGCAGGCGCTTGCGACCGAACTTGGCCTCACCGACCGCGTGACGTTCAGCGGCTATGCGGACTATGACGCGGTCCCCGAACTCTACCGCGCGCACGACGTGTTCGTGTCGCCGACCTATGCCGAGGGGTTCTCGAACACCATCCTCGAGGCGATGGCGTGTGGCCTCGCGGTCGTCTCGTGCCACGCCGTCGGCGTCGTCGACTGCGTCCGGGATAACGAGAACGGCCTGCTGACCGATCCCGGCGACGTACCGGCGCTGGCCGCCTCGCTGACCAGCGTCATCACCGATACGAGCCTGCGCAGACGCCTGGCCACCGCCGCGCTGGAAGAATGCCGCCGGGTGTATAGCTGGGATGCCGTCGGGCAACAGATTGTCGGCATCTACCGCGACCTGCGTAACCAGCCGCAAGCCGCCTTCGACACGGACCTGCCGATCACGCCCTGCCGCTTCCGCAGCGAACCGCATCTGTTGTGAGCGACCGATGAAGCTGCTCGCGATATCGCCGCATCTCGACGATGCCGCCTTCTCCGCCGGCGGGCTGCTGGCATCGCGCGTCGACCAAGGCTGGGAGGTCACGGTCGTCACCTGCTTCACCGGCAACGTCGCACGGCCGACCGGGTTCGCGCTCGCGTGCCAGCTCGACAAGGGCCTGGGCGCCGACATCGACTATATGGCGCTGCGCCGTGCCGAGGATCACGCGGCATGCGAAGCCCTTGACGCACGCGCGATCCATCTGCCGTTCCTGGAGGCGCCGCACCGTGGCTACATCTCGGCAAAGATGTTGTTCGCGGCACGGCTGCCCGACGACCGGGTCGTCGACGATGTCGCGGCGGCGCTGGCTGAGCTTCTCGCGGCGGAACGGCCGGATCTCGTCCTCGGGCCACTGTGCCTTGGCAAACATGTCGACCATCACGTCGTTCTTGAGGCGATCCGGCGATCCTCTGCCGATCACACCGTGTTGCTATGGGAAGACTGGCCTTATGCCGATCGCGAAGACCGCGTTGCCGCCATGCCCGCGGTGATCGAACACCTAACCCCAGAGACACGCGCACGTCGGATCGCCGCCTGTGCTGCGTACACGTCGCAACTCGGCTTCCAGTTCGGCGGGGTCGAGGCGATGACCGAGCGGACCGAGCGGATCGCCGAGGAACGTTTCTACCCCCTCCAAGCGTTCTGATCGACCGGCCACCGCCGCCGCGCGTCCCCAATTCCAAGCAGAGCCATCATCATGACCGAAGTTTCCGTCGTCACCCTGGGCAAGGGGCGTCCCGACCATCTCGTCAACGTCGTCCGCGGGCTGATGCGCCAGACGCTGCCGCCGACCGAGCTGATCGTCGCGGTGATGCAGGACGATCTGTACGACCTGCCAGAGGCGCCGTTCCCGATCCGCCAGATGCAGGTCGTCGCCGACGCCCTTCCGCTCGCTTCCGCGCGTAACGCCGCGGCCCGCGCAGCGACCGGAGACGTGATCGTCTTCCTCGACATGGACTGCATTCCGACGCCCACATTGCTGGCCGATTATGCCGGGTTCCTCGACACGTTCGACGGGCTGTTGATGGGCGAGGTCCTGTACCTGCCGGGTGGCGCGACCGACGGCGATTGGCAGTATGACCGGTTCGCCGAGATCGCGGTGAAGCATTCGGACCGTCGCGGTCCCCCGCCGCAGGGCATCGAGATCTGCACCGACTATCGTTGTTTCTGGTCGCTCAACTTCGCGATGCGACGCGCCACGTTCCTCCGTCTCGGCGGGTTCGACGAGCGCTATGTCGGCTATGGCGGCGAGGATACCGATTTCGGCAAGGCACTCGACCAGGTCGGCGTGCCGATCGCGTGGATCAAGGGCGCTCTGGCCTATCACCAATATCATCCGCACCACATGCCGCCGGTGCACCATCTGGACAGCGTCGTGCGCAATGCCGAGCTGTTCGAGACCAAATGGGGCTATCGGACGATGGGTCATTGGCTCCAGGCCTTCCGCCTGATGGGGCTGATCGATCCGACTCCAGGTCGGCCGATCCGTATTCTACGGCGTCCGGATGCGGCCGATCTCGCGCTGACCGGCCAGCAGAGCCATCAGCCCTACGCCAATACCGCGACCGTCATCCGCCTGCTCGAAGACCGGCTGGCCGCAAGCGAGAGAGCCGCGGCGGCCGAATGAGGATCGCGGTCCTCTGCCATGTCCGCCAGCCGATCGCGCAGCCGTTCGCCGGCGGGATGGAATCGCAATGCTGGCATCTGGCAGCGGGTCTCCAGGCGCGCGGCCATGACGTGGTGCTGTTCGCTTCAGGGGACAGCGACCCGCGGTTCACGATCGATGCCGTGATCCCCGAGCATTACGAACGGACCTTTCCGGGCGCCGAGCACCGCGGCTTCGCGCCGTTGATCGCACATCTCGACGATGGCTACGCCGCCGCCTGCGACCGGATCGCCGCCGGTAATTTCGACGTGGTCCACAACAACAGCCTGCATCGCTTCCCGCTCGAGCCGGCGCGGACCGCTGCGGTTCCGACCGTCACGTCGCTGCACGTCCCGCCCTATGACGCGCTCCGCTGGTTCGTGCACGCCAGCGTCGCGCCGACGCACCGCCTGACCGCGACCTCGGCACACCAGCTCGCCGCCTGGTGGCCGGATGGCCCGCCACGCGAAGCCTCGGTGCTCCACAACGGTATCGACCCCGACGCGTGGCCGTTCGTCGCGCAAGGCGATGGCAGCGCGGTCTGGTGCGGAAGGATGACGCCCGACAAGGCGCCCCATCTGGCAGCGCAGGCAGCCCGGATGGCCGGCGTCCCACTTACGCTCTTCGGACCGATCGAGGATCGCGACTATTGGGAAGCCGACGTCGCGCCGCTGCTGGACGGCAGCATTCGTTATGGCGGACATCTAAATGCATCGGCGCTTGCGGCGGAGATGGGTCGCGCTTCGGTGTTCGTGTTCACGCCGTGCTGGGACGAACCATTTGGCCTGGTCGCGGTCGAGGCGATGGCATGCGGCCTGCCTGTGGCGGCATTCGACCGCGGCGCGTTGCGCGAAGTCATCGGCGAGACAGAATGCTTCGCGCCGCCCGGTGATGTTCCGGCGCTCGCCGACGCGATCACGGCAGCAATCCGACGCCCCCGCGCCGCGCAACGCGAACGGGTCGAGACGGCCTTTACACGTGATCGGTGGCTCGATCGATGCGAGGACCTTTACCGTGACGTTGTCGGTCACGAACAAGGGCGGGTCGCATGACGAACAGCGACCATCTGGGAGAGCAGCGCGCGCTGCTCTCCGCATTATACCGGACGCATGTCGAGCTTGGTTCTCGCTATGCGCTGGTCGACTTTCCGGATCATGCGAACGTCGGCGACAGCGCGATCTGGCTCGGCGAACTCGCCTTGCTGCGACAGATAACGGGGCGCGATCCGTGTTACGTTTCGACCTGGCACGATTTCGATCTCGATGCCTTTCGTAGCGCCTGTTCCGACGGCATCCTGTTCCTGCATGGCGGCGGAAACCTCGGCGACATCTGGCCGCATCACCAGCGGTTTCGCGAAGATATCTTGGCCAGGGTCCGCGACCGACCGGTCGTGCAGCTACCGCAGTCGATCCATTTTCGCGTGCCCTCCGAGGTGGATCAGTTCGCTGCGCTCGTCGCCGACCATCCCGACTTCGTCCTGTACGTCCGCGATACGCGTAGCCTGGACTTCGCACGCGAACATTTGGCCTGCTCGTCGCACCTAGCCCCGGACTCGGCGTATGCGCTCGGCGAGCAATCGCGCGACGCGGCGCAGTGCGACGTGCTGATGCTGATGCGCACCGACGACGAACGGCAAGGCTATGCGGTACCGTCGGCCGATACAGCGACCGTCGTCGACTGGCTGGAGGACGATGCCGATTTACCGGTCGGAGTCGACGCCAAAGCACGCGAAGCTCAAGCCGTCGCACGCGTCGACCGTGGGCTGCGGTTGCTCGCTCGAGGGCGGGTCGTCGTGACGGACCGGCTGCATGGTCATATCCTCGCGGATCTGCTGGGTATTCCGCATGTCGTTCTCGACAACGACTACGGCAAGATCGCCGCATATCTCGACGCCTGGCCCGCCCCGGACGCGATCGTGACGAGAGCCTCGACGATCGAACACGCCATGGTTCTTGCCAAGCAGCTCGTCGGCGCGCGGTGACTGCCGCCATCGACGTCAGCCTGCTCGTCTGCACGCGCAATCGCGCCGTGTCGCTGACGGCTGCGCTAGAGTCCGTAGAGCGCGCGGCGGCGTATGCTAGAAACACGACCGTGGAGGTCGTCCTGGTCGACAACGACTCGGTCGACGGCACGCCGCAGCGACTAACGGAATGGCGCTCGCGACAGACTTTCCCCGTCCACCTCGTCCACGAACCACACCCCGGGCTTGCCCGCGCGCGCAACGCCGGGCTCGCGCACTGCACCGGGCGCATCATCGCGATGACAGACGACGACTGCGTCCTGCATCAAGACTATTTCGCGGCCGTCTGCGCCGCGTTCGAAAGGGCCAGCGGGCCGGCGATCATCGGCGGTCGCATCCTGCTCGGCAACCCGGCCGATCTCCCCGTCACGATCAAGCTTGAAGACCATCCCATGGTCGCGCCGTCGCGCGGGTTTCCGGGTGGGTTCATCATGGGGGCAAATCTGGCATTCACCGCGGATGTCCTGCGACTGACGGGATGCTTCGACGAACGGTTCGGGGCCGGAGCCCCGTTCCTTTCCGCCGAGGATACGGATTTCCTGTTTCGTGCAGCAGGCTCTGGCGTCGCGATACTCTATGACCCGCTGATGGTCGTCGATCATCATCACGGGCGCCGTGATATTGAAGACGAGACACGGTTGCTGGCAGGGTACAGCTTTGGCGACGGCGCGCTGTACGCCAAGTATCTCGTCTCCGACCGACGCGCGCTTCGCGCCATCGTCGAGGATATTCTTGCCGTTCGCTTCGACTGGACGCGGCCTGTGAAGACGCATGCCGGTATCAAGCGGTTCTACTGGTTCCGGCTGCGCCATAAGGCCCGGGGCCTGGTCTACTTCTGGTGGGTCGCCCTCCGGCGAAGCATGTCACGCTTTATCTGATAAGCCACTGTACCTGCTAGCCTTTCCTCCACGATACACCATATTCGAACCATGGGCGGACGTGTGAAGCGGATGGCAGGATTGTTGGAGGCGGAGGCGCGGACGATCGCTGCCGAAGATGCCGGGCGATGCGGGCTGTGCGAGCGGCCCTTGGGGCGAAAGGTGGAATGGCATCACCGCATTCCGAAAAGCCGGGGTGGTACGGAGGTCGTCCCGGTTCATCCGATCTGCCACCGTATCATCCATGCCAGCGTCTCGAACCAGGATCTGGCGACGACGTTCGCGGATCTCGATGTCTTGAAAGCGCGCCCGGATATCAGTCGCTTCCTGCGCTGGATCGCCGACAAGCCCGCGGACTTTCACGTCCCCACCCGCCGCGCCGATATCCGCTGACTGCACCGGCCTCACCGAGAGATCGTCATCGACAACGGTCTTTTGTCGGCGGCACTTAACGATCGGAGGACCGTTCCTTCAGCGACCCGAACAGCAGGACGCTTTCCATGACCGATGATCCGCGCACCAGCCACCCGACGAGCTTTCCCGGTGAACCACAGCAGCCCCGCCCCGGGCTTGTCGTCAACATGAAGACCAAGCCCGACCACGGCGAGGAAAGCTATGTCGGCAAGGGGCTTCTCAAGGGTAAGGTCGCGCTCATCACCGGGGGTGATTCCGGCATCGGCAAGGCGGTGGCCATCGCCTATGCGCGTGAAGGCGCGGACGTCGCGATCTCGTATCTCGCCGTCGAGCAGGACGACGCCGAGGATACGCGGGGCTGGGTGGAGAGAGCGGGGCAGCGCTGCCTGCTGCTACCGGGCGACATTCGCGACCGGGATCACTGCGTCACGTTGGTAAAGCGCACCGTCGAAGAGCTCGGCGGGCTCGACATTCTGGTGAACAATGCTGCGGCGCAGACGATGAACGAGGATCTGGACAGCATCGACGATGACGAGATGCAATGCGCGTTCGCGGCCAACGTGTTCGCGATGATCCGTCTGGCGAAGGCCGCGGCACCGCACATGAAGCCGGGGTCCGCGATCGTGAACACCTCGAGCGAGCAGGCCAAGGTCGCGACCAAGAGCATGATCGTCTACGCCGCGACCAAAGGCGCGATCTCCAGCCTCACCGTCGGGCTTTCGAACCTGCTCGTAGCGAACGGCATTCGCGTCAACGCCGTGGCGCCGGGCCCGATCTGGACGCCGATCCAGCCGATCGCGAAGTCGCCGGAGGAACTGGAAAAACTCGGTCAGGATACCCCGATCGGTCGCGCAGGACAGCCGGCCGAGCTTGCTCCGGCGTATGTCCTTCTCGCGTCGTCGGAGGGAAGCTACATGACCGGTGCAGTGATCGCGGTTACCGGTGGCGTGCCGATCAACTGACGGACGAGCGGGCGCTTCGGCGCTCGTTCATCGGCCCGCCTAGGAGTTCGCCACTTCAACGCGACGTGCGGCGCGCGCATGCTCCTTCGTAAAGTCGCCGACACCGCGGTCGGTGTGGCACAACCGGTCCCAATGGCGGAAATACAAGCCGTAGTTGCAGCCATAGAGTTCGTGGTGCCGCTGGTGGTGGCTGGCCGTGATCAGCCACCCGCCCAAGGGCCCCGACCACAAGAAACGCGGGAAGATCTCCCATCCCATGTGGTTGGTGACCCCCATCACCGTCATGATCGTCAGCACGATGCCTAGACCGGCGATATGGATCGGAACGAAGAACACCAACAGCGGGATGACCACCGCGCCGGTCAGCGCCTCGATCGGGTGAAACGCCATCGCGGCCCAGGCCGTCGGCGGGCGACTGGCATGATGCAGCGCGTGCGCCAACTTGAACGGTTTGGGACGATGCATCCAGCGGTGCGTCCAGTAGAACCAGGCATCGTGCAGCAGCAGATACAGGAACACCGAAACCGGCAGGTACCAGAGCGGATAGGCGTGGATGTCGGAATATACCTGCGTCCAACCATGATGCTGCCATCCCCAGGCAACTACACCCGCCGGGATCCCGTAAAGCGCCGCGGACGCGAGGCTCCAGATGATTTCGCGACGGACCTGCGGGTCCAGCCCGAGGTACAACCCCGGATGCTTGCGGACCGTGATCCAGGCGAACGCGCCCGACACGAGGAGATAGCGAACGCCGACGATGACGGTCATCGCGACGGCGGAGAGGATGATGGCGAGAGTCATGCTTGATCCTCGACGACCCTGCGATCGGCTGCTCGCAAGGTGAGAGCGCGGCGCCGCGACGGAAGCCCCCACCACGGCGTTCCCGGCGACAGATGGTGCTCGTGATGATAGCCGCCGAAGTGGAAACAGGTCAGCAGCGACAAAATCGGGCCCACTTCGATACTGTGCGCGCGGTGAGCGTCCGCAAAAGGAGTCTCGCGCTCCCGGTGCGGCAACCACGTCCCGAACACGAACAACTGCGCCACCGCACCCAAGGCTGGCAATGCCCAGAAGACGACGATGTTGCCGAGCGGTGCCCCAAGCAGCAGCGTATAGATCAGCGCCACCATGGTTATCCGGATGATCTGCCCGTGCGAGTAATAGGTCTTGAAGAACTGCAGGAACCAACCGCCGAGACTGGGGTCGCCACCGTGAAAATCGGGGTCCCCCGCTCGCCCGGTTTCCTTGTGATGCAGATGATGCTGCGGCAACAGTGATGCGTACGACAGGCAGGCGTAGAGCGAAAGACAGGTCGCGCCGATCGCTCGGTTCAGACATGGTCGATCGGGCGCCAGCGCACCGTGCATTGAGTCATGCGCGACGATGAACAATCCGGTACTCAGCCAAGTCTGGACGATGACCATCACGATGGCCAGGGGAATGGTATCCGGGCTCCATCGCCAGAAAAAAATGCCGGTTATGTGGATCGCCAGCCACGCCACGACGATAGCGGCGGACAGCGACACGCCGACACGCGTCTGGTGCCTCAGGGCCTCCGATTGGCGAACCGTTCCGCTCACTTCTTTGCATCTGCCGAGACGAGGTTTCCGGCTTTGTCGGGACGTACCGCACGCCGCTGCGGATCGGCATTCGCGCGCAACTGCGCCTTCAGCACCGACGGCTTGCGCGCCAACAGGAAGCCGTGGCTGACGGTACCGTCCTTGCCCTCGACCGCGTGGTGCAGGCGGTGCGCTTGCAACAGGCGCTTGAAATACCCCTGCTTGGGTACCCAGCGAAAACCGCCGCGCTGATGCACCAGCATGTCGTGCACGAAGGCATAGATGCCGCCGTACACGGTGATGCCGAGCGCTGCCCACCACAACGGCTCCCACCAGAGGCCGACGACGAACAACACGATCGGCACGATCGCGAAGACGACCGCATACAGGTCGTTCTTTTCAAACCAGCCCTCGTGATCTTCGTGATGCGACTTGTGCCAGCCCCAGCCCCAGCCGTGCATGACATACCGATGCGCTGCCCACGCGAAGCACTCCATGAACAACACCATGAAGACGACGATCGCGAGTTTCTCGAACCAGGTCACTTTGCTCGATCGCATGAATTGACGGTGGACGGGTGCAGCGAATTCAGCATGATGCACACATAACCGTTACCCGCCGGCTATGCGAGGGCGCTCCGCGACAAAATATCCCGAGCCGGTGGCGTCGAAGCCATTCTCCGCTCCGGACCACGTCGTCTTTAGATCGCGTGATGTCCATGTAATGTGGTCGAAATCGACCTGCCTGGGCACCGCATGGCGGCACGCTGCGTTTGACCGGTATGATTGCCCCGTTGTTCCGCGCCGACCACCGAGAGACTGCTTCCTGGGTCTTGATCGGGGCCATGTTGATGAGCTTCCTCGTCGCCCAATATCATCACCGCTTCACCGTGGATCCGATCCGAGCCGCTCCCGCGATGGCAGCGGTGACGGCACTCGCCCTCGCGCTCGCGATCGGCAAGTACACCGCGCGGCCGCGTCTCGTTGCCGGCGCGCGAGCGTTTCTCCAAATGACGCTGTTCACGGTGCTCGGCGTCGTTCTGGCGTATGCCCTGGCGGCAAACGCGGGGAAGTTGTGGGATGCCCGACTGGCCGCCGCCGATCGCGCGATCGGTTTCAACTGGCCGGTCGTGTTGGCGTTGCTCGACAAATCCCCTCCTTTGATTTGGCTGTTTGGACTGGCATATCACAGCCTCACCTTGCAGATGATCGTCGTCATCGTAGCGTTGAGCGGCATGGGGAAATTCGACACGCTGAGGACGATGGTCTGTGCCGCGATCCTGTCCGGTTTCGTCACGATCCTGATTTCGGGCCTTACTCCGGCCATGGGCAATCTGTTCGATCCGTCCAGGTATGCACATCTCTGGCCATCCATAGCCTGGCTTGAACAGGGGCTGATATCCGGGCTTCGCGACGGGTCTCTACGCGTGCTTGATCTCACGATGCTCATGGGAATCGTCAGCTTTCCCAGTTTCCATGCGACGCTCGCCGCCATCTTCATCTGGGCGTTCGGCGCGATGCCGCGGCTTGCGGTTCCGGGCCGGGTATGGGCGGTACTTACGATCGTCGCGACGCCGGTCTTCGGCGGTCACTACGGGGTCGACGTCATCATGGGGCTGTTTCTCGCACCGCCTGCCATCATTGCAAGCCGCCACATCACGCGGCGCAGGCGGGCACCCCATCTAATGGACTCAGCCCAGCCGGCATAGCGTCGGCATCGCTGAAGAGGGCCGAATCGACCAGCGCGGCAGCCTCGGCAGCGCCCCCGGCCCCCGCCATTTCGGCGGCGAGCAAATTTGCCGCGTGGCGGTACGACGGATCCGATAGCACGAGCCGCAACGCCGCTTCGAGGCCCCCCTTGTCTGCTTCGGCGGGCGATACGATACGAGCCGCCCCGATCCGCTTCAGTCGCGCGGCCGTAGCGGGTTGTTCGAATGCCAGCGGTACCGCAACGATCGGAACGCCGGCGGCCAGCGCGTCCAGCACCGTGTTGAACCCGCCGTGCAAAATCGCCGCCGAACATTTTGGCAGGATACGGGTCTGAGACCAGAATGCCCGCACCAGGGGCCTGCCGGGTAGCGAGGTGACTTCGGCCTCGCTCAGCCCGCCACCATGCGCGACCACCGCACGAGTGCCGGCCGCGGCACAGGCAGCCGTCATCGCGACGAACAACGATCGGCGTGCCCCCTGCAACGATCCCAGCGAACAGAATATCAGGGGTCGGCCATCGTCCTCCGGAAGATCGACGTCAGCTTCGTCCAGCCGCCACGGCGCGCCGTATCGGAAGCTCGTTGGCAATGCCGCGCGGGGGAAATCCAGACCTGCCGGGCATTGTGCGACGTGCAGGCGGTCCGACCATTGATGCCGAGGGTCGGGGTCAAGCTTCCACCGGCGCGCATAGAACGACACGACTTTGGCGATCGGCCGCATCAGCAGGTCGCTGACGGCGTACCCACCATTGTTGCGACGAAGGCCAGCCGCAGTGGGACGATACTCCCAACCGAGAAACGGTGGCGGAACCATCGGCTCTCTGAGCAAGGGCAAGCCGGTGACGGCAGTCACGAACGGCAGTTGGAGATGTCGTGCCACCAGCGCACCGGCAGGTTCGACGGAGTCGGCGAGTACCGCATCCACCCCAAGTCTCGACAGTGCCGCCGGAAGAGCCTCCAATAGCAGTTCCGTCATGGACGCCGTGCCGCGGATCATCCTGGTCAGTCCGACAGGGCCCGATGGCTGCGCCAGCTTCCGGTAATATGCCGCCAACAAGCCTTGGCAGTCCGACGGGTGGTCAAGCGCCGCAAAACCGACACTGCCGTTGGGCACTAGCGAGGCGACGTCGGCCAGATGGACTATCGTGACTCTACGCCCTGCTTCGACGAGCGATGTTCCCAATGCCACCAGCGGATTGATGTGCCCGGCCGTTGGCGGCGCGATGATGGCGATATGTCGCCGATTGAACGTCAATGCCGTGGAGCTTTCCGTCGCCGTCTCGTTTGACCGCTTACTATCAGCATGCAGCCGAACGGCGATAGCTCGATTTTGCGGAGTAACCCACTACGCTTGCTCCTTTGATCGTAGTCAATGCGTGTTCAAATACAGGCGTTCAGACGCTTGTCCCAGAACTCACGTGCTGGTCTGGCCTCACCAAATTCTGATCTTTGTATCGCTAACCAAGCGGCGAGGTTCGTCGATCCCCCCTCGCCGCGTGGTAGCCTTGGTGTGGGTCTCAGGCCACCCCGATCCAAGCATCGACCTGTTCCGCCAGCACCCCGAGCGGCAGCGCGCCATGCGCCAGCACCACCTCGTGAAAATCGCGAATGTCGAAGCGCGCGCCCAATGTGGTCTCCGCCTTATGCCGGAGCGCCGATATACGCTGCTGGCCCACCATGTAGCTCGTCGCCTGGCCGGGGTTGTTGATATAGCGATCGACTTCCTTAACCACGTCGCGTGCCGAAAGTGGCGCATTCTGGGTGAAATAGGCGACCGCCTGATCGCGGCTCCAACGCTTGGCATGCATGCCCGTGTCGAGCACCAAGCGACACGCGCGCCACACTTGCAACGCCAGCATCCCCAGTTCCGAATACGGATCGCGATAAGCGCCCATCTCCTTGGCGAGCCGTTCCGAGTACAGGCCCCAGCCTTCGGTATACGCGCCATAATAGCCGAAGCGGCGGAACTTCGGCACGCCGGTCAGCTCCTGTGCGCGAGCAATCTGGAAGTGATGCCCCGGCGCGCCTTCGTGATGGGCGATCCCCTCGACCTGAGTCTTCTGCACCTGCGTCATGTCCGCCAGATTGACGTAGAAGATGCCGGGCCGCGAGCCATCCGGGGCGGGCTGATCGTAGAACGCCACCGCGGCAGTTTCCTGTCGCCACGTCTCGACCGCGCGTACCTCCAGCGGCGCCTTTGGCAGTCGGCGAAAGAAGCGAGGTGCGGCGGCCATGGTCTGCGCGATGGCTGCGCGTGCGTCGGTGAGATAGAGTTGACGGCCAGCATCGGTGTTGGGGTATTTGAACTTCGGATCGGACCGCAGCGCCACGAAGAGATCCTGCAACGATCCGGTGAAGCCCGCCCGTTTCATCACCGCCGTCATCTCGGCATGGATCGATCGTACCTGATCCAGCCCCAGTTGGTGGATCTGCTCCGCTGTCATGTCGGTGGTCGTGTAATAGGCGAGCCGCGCTTGATAATAGGCGTCGCCGCCCGGCAGGCTCCACGCGCCGCCATTGCCCTTGGCGAGTGGCTCGATCTCGTCGAGCGCGGCAAAGAGTATGTCGAAGCCTTGGCGGAACGGCCCTTTCAATGCCGCGACCGCATCCGCGATCAACGCCGTCTTGATGCTCTCGGACACGCCAAGCTTGCCGACCTTCGCCTTGAAATCGGCGAGCAGGCTGC
The DNA here is from genome assembly GCF_001421745.1 of Sphingomonas sp. Leaf230. Taxonomy (GTDB): domain Bacteria; phylum Pseudomonadota; class Alphaproteobacteria; order Sphingomonadales; family Sphingomonadaceae; genus Sphingomonas. The sequence goes on from NZ_LMKW01000001.1 coordinate 985,452, forward strand.
TGTCCGCGCCACTATCGAACGGCGCTCCGGTGATAACTTGGCGGGCATCGCCACGGGCAGGCGTGAAAACCATCTTTGGCGGTACGATACCCTTCGCCGCCTGTTTGCGCATGGTTGCGGCGACCTCGCGCATGACGCGCAGGGAATCACGCAATCGCGCCACATAAGCGTGAGCGTCGGCTACCGTGGCGATGCGGTGCTGGTTGATGAGGAAAACCGGGATGTTGCCCGCCGGGCTGCCGTTCGTCGATACCGGGAAGGCATAGTCGCGGAACGCGAACTGGCGGCGATCCGTGGCGACCTGCGCTTCGAACAATCGATAGCTCAGCCGGGCATCGGGTCCAAGCCGACCGACCGCGAAGCTGCGTCGCAGGTCGGCGAGTTGCGCATCCTGCAACGCTTGTGCGCGCCGTGCGGCAGCGTCGGTATAATCGTCGAGCCTGTCATAGTTGGTCTTCAGGCCGAGGCTGGTCTGTGTCTCGGGACTGAGCGCGACACTCGCATCGAACGCGGCGTCGAGAAAGCGCAGGAGCCGCGCATCGTCATCGGCGGTCCCGGTTGCCGCAATGGCGATCTGTGGGTCGATCAGCGGCAGAGCGGCGCCCGCCATCAGCATTCCTACAAACGCGCGCTTGGTGAGCATCACGGGGCCTTTCTATCGGTTGCGAACCAGCGCTAGCCGCCACTTTGCATCACCGCAATGATCAACACTGCCGAATATTGGGAGCCGAACAGGAGATCGTTCGCAAAGCGCGATGACCTTGGGGGGAGATGTTCAGTAGACCTTTGAGGCTCCTACGTCCTGCCATCCAGTCGACTCCTATTGCGATTATCATGTCATCCCCTGCACTCCTATTTTCGCCAGTATTGAAGGCAGGCAGGTGACCAGGAAAAGCGGCTTAGATCCTATTGTACTATGGTAGCGCTATCGATATCGTCACGAAAAGAACGATAAAAATGGGAGAGCGACTATGGGATTCGGGTTCCGCATGAACGCCGTTCGTCGATGGGTGGGACACCCGCTTTTATGCTTGTCCAGCCTGATGATTGCCTCGACCACACCGGCGCTGGCACAGACCGACAAGATGGCGCCTATCGCCACTCCGGCGCAGCCCGACGCCATCGCGCTTGATACCGGTAAACTCCCGGGGGCGACCGCACCGGAGGCGTGGCACAGTCAATATGGTAGCGTGTTCGCCCGCAACGTCACCGTGGCGACCCTCACCCCCTTCTTGCCGGATCCCGCCAAGGCCACCGGTACAGCGGTGATCGTCGCACCGGGCGGTGGATTCCAGACGCTGTCGATGGAGAACGAAGGCTGGGACGTGGCGCGTGCGCTTGCCGCCAGAGGCGTCGCTGCGTTCGTCCTGAAGTATCGCCTGAACCCGACACCGCAGGATCTTGCCACATTCGCGCGACCGGTGCCGCAGGGTATGCGCCCGCCACGTCCGAACGCCGATGCGATGATGGCGGGCCTTGCGCCGCAGATCGCGGATGCGAGGGCGGCGTTCGCCACGGTCCGCAAGCGTGCGGGCGAATGGCATGTCGATCCCAGCCGCATCGGCATGGTCGGATTTTCCGCAGGTGCGATGCTGACGATGGCAACGACCGTCGCCGGGCAGGACGCGAAGCCGGCCTTCATCGGCAACATCTACGGTCCGCTCGCCGCGATGACGGTGCCGGCCGACGCGCCACCGATGTTCGTTGCGCTCGCGGCGGACGATCCCTTCTTCGGCAATGGCGGCCATGGGCTGATCGACAGTTGGCGTGCGGCCAAGCGCCCGGTCGAGTTCCACCTGTTCGAACAGGGCGGTCACGGCTTCGGCATGTACCCGAAGACCACCACGAGCACGGGCTGGTTCGATGAATTCACCCGCTGGATGGCGATGCACGGCTGGCTGAAACCGGCGCAGTAAGCTCCCTCTCACGAGTTTTACGACGTTTCCGCTGAAGAGCCGCGCAACCAAGCGCGCCTCCGGCCACGATATTCGACAGGAGAGACGTGTGTCCCGCAAGAGCATCGCCACCGCCCTCGCTTCGGTAAGCCTCTGTGCATTTTCCAGCGCGATATACGCGCAATCGCTGACAATTAGCCCCGCCGAAACGCTCGAGGCGCAGGGGTTGAACGTCATCGTCGACCATAACCAATCGAGCCCGATCCGCTTCGCGGCGATAGCCGCGACCGCGGAGGTGAGGTGATGCGCACCCTTTTTACCACCATTGCGCTGCTGGCCTCCGCTACCGTCGCAACCGCGTCATTGGCTGGACAGGATCCGCCGCCGGAGCAGCCACACCGCTACACCGCGATCAAGCTGTGGCCCAACGGCGCGCCCGGGTCGGCGGCACGCCGCGGCGAGGCGGAGATCGGCCGCGACTATTGGGTCCGCGACATCCACGATCCGTCGCTGCTTGCCTTTCCCGCCGACGTAGCGAACCGCAACGGAGCCGCGATCGTGATCATGCCCGGCGGTGGGCACAAATTACTCGTATGGACGAACGAGGGCACGAAGGTTGCGACCGCGCTGAACCGCATGGGGGTGACCGCGTTCGTGCTCAAATATCGCCTCGCGAACGAGCCCGGCTCGAAATATTCGGTCGAAGGAGATGCTGCGGACGACGCGCGGCGCGCGATGCGCTGGGTCCGAGCGCATGCTGCGGACTATGGCATCGATCCGGCACGCGTCGGTGCGATGGGCTTTTCGGCAGGCGGCGAACTCGTGTCGCTGATCGCGGACAATCCCGAGCCTGCTGAGCGTCGACCTGCCGATCCGATCGACCGTCAGTCCGCTCGCCCCGATTTCCAGGTGTTGGTCTTCCCCGGACCGCGAGGCATCCCAGCAACCGCCATCGCCAACGCGCCCCCAGCGTTCCTGGTCGCCGGCAGCCGCGATCCTTGCTGCGCAGCACCGACGGTCACGCTCTACGAGCAGTTGCGCAAGAGTGGCGTGTCGGCGGAACTTCACATGTATGCCGACAGTGGCCACGCGTTCAATCTCGACGAGTCGAACCGGATCTCCATCCTGCACTGGCCGGATCGCCTTCAAGACTGGCTAGCGGATGGCGGCTGGCTTTCGCCCCGACCTGCGAAATGATGCACGGATGATTTCGTTTTTTGGGGCCGATCATGCCGGGCGACGATCCGCATTCTCCAACCCGGACTGTCATGTATGGTTCTCGCTGACCCATTGACGAGACTGTCGTCCACCTGACCAGTCCGGGGGACAGAAAGTCCGCCCGGACTGGGTTTCGCACAGTCGCCTACATGCCGGCTGCGGTCGGGCGGACGATGACCTCGTTGATGTCTACTCCCTCGGGCTGCTCCAAAGCGTAGCGGATTGCTCGCGCGATCGCGTCGGGGGTCAGCGACTTTTGCCGCCATGTGGTCAGCGCAGTGGCAATATCCGGATCGGTGATGTCGTTGCCCAGTTCGGTCGCCACGACCCCAGGTGAAATGATCGTCGTGCGGATGTCATCATGCTCCTGGCGCAACCCTTCGGTGATTGCCCAGACCGCGTATTTGGTGGCGCAGTAAACGGCGGCGCTCGGCATCACGAAATGCGCGGCGATCGATGCGACGTTGACGACGTGGCCCGCCTTCTGCGCGATGAATCGCGGCAGCACGGCAGCGATCCCGTTCAGCACGCCGTGAACGTTGACGTCGATCATCCGCGTCCACTCGTCCTGCTTCAGCGCGGCGAGTGGCGATAGCGGCATCACGCCGGCATTGTTGATCAGTACGTCCACGCGCCCGAACCGCGCCTCCGCCGCATCGGCGAACGCGGCGAAGCTCGCGGCGTCGGTTACGTCCAGCGCCTTCCACGCGACGTTGTTGCCGAGTTCCGCCGCCAGCGCTTCGAGCCGATCGGTCCTGCGCGCTCCGATGAAGAGGCGCGCGCCCCTGCCCGCCAGTTCGCGCACGGTGGCCTCGCCGATACCGCTTGAGGCGCCGGTGATCAGCACTGTCTTGTCGATGACGTCGTTCATGATGGTTCCTTTCGTGTCGCCTCGAAGGCTGCGCACAGATGGAACCGGACTGCCGACCAGCGTGAGACCGATCTTCCGCAATCCTTGCACGATCCTCCAAAACGGCCTCACCGCCGCTTGTGACAATGGCTGGCAGCGGACACAGTCCCATGATGAGTACGATCGCAGACCTCGCCACGCTGGTTGCGCGCCATGTCCCGAGAACCGGCATGGTCAGCACGCCAATCCATCGACTATCGCTGTTCCGGGCCGATGAGCCGACCGTGCCCCTGCCCGCCGTGTATGACGCGTCGCTTTGCATAATTGCCCAAGGTGCCAAGCGAGTCTCGCTCGGCGGAGAGAGCCTGCTCTACGATGCCGCGCATTACCTGCTGGTCTCGGTCGACCTGCCGCTCGTCGGACACGTCGTCCAGGCGGATCGTGACAAGCCGTACCTCTGCTGCAAGATCGACATCGACCAGTCCGTGCTGGCGGACCTCATCCTGGCGGAAGGCGGCCGGGCGCCGAAAGCCGATCTGCCGGCGCTCGCGGTATATCGCAGCGACGACGATCTGGTCGAGGCAGCGTGCCGACTGATGCGTCTGCTGGATCGACCGGACAGCATCGCTGCGCTAGCGCCGCTGATCGAACGGGAGATCCTGTACCGTTTGCTCGTGGGTCCCCACGGGGCTGCACTTCGCTACATGGCAGTGGCGGACAGCCACCTCAATCAGGTCAGCCGCGCTATCGCGACGATCCGCACCGGGTTCGATCGGCCGCTCCGCATCGGGGACATCGCCACCGCCGCGGGTATGAGCCCGTCGTCACTCCACGAACACTTCAAGGCGGTGACGAAAATGACGCCGTTGGCGTATCAAAAACAATTGCGGTTACAGGAGGCACGACGCCTGATGCTGTCAGGGAACACGACGGCAAGCGGCGCAGGTTTTGCCGTGGGCTATGAAAGCCCCTCACAGTTCAACCGCGAATATGCACGGTTGTTTGGTGCTCCTCCGCGTCGTGACATCGAGCAACTCCAACTGAGCGGCAATCTACTGACGCCCGTGTAGCGACACTCAACTGGTTCGGCGATTTCTATCCGCTCGACAACGGCGCCGGTCGCGGTTGCGGAAACGATGATTGCCGAACCGTTCCAGGTTCGAGGCGTCCGGCCAATCGCTAAGACTATGCGGTAAAGCTATTCTCTTGTGGGCGGATCATCGCGCCTTCGATCTTGGCGGGACCGATGGCTGCGCCTTTCGCCCTTCAGTCTCGAACGGTACAGGTCAGGAACGGAGGAGATGAGAATGACCGTAAACACGATGAAGGTGGACGACCAAGCCAAGATCGACCTGTTCCAGGTTATCGCACCCATCGTAATGCAGTATCTCGCCGCGAACTCCCCGGATCGAGCACTGATTGCGGATGACATCATCGACTTCTTCGCGCTGTCGATCGCTGCGGTGATCGAAAACGACACGGATCTCTCGACCCCGCAACATCTGCGAAAGGCCGGTGAGGCAGCCGGAAAGCATATCGCGCACTGGGTCAGGCTCCTGAAGCTGGATCACGAACACCGCGGCATGTCGTTGCTGGCGATGACGATGGGTACGGTCGCGTCCGACGAGGCACAGCGATAGCCGCACAGTGGTTCCCATCGTTCCCCTGCGCCGGCTAGCAGGCGACACCCGCCGCCGTCGATTTCTAATAGCTCATGCTGAACTACGTCGCGGCTTGGACCTGCCGCCGACGTGATCCGTCCGGCCGATATGCGAATTACCTGGAACCAGCCTTCGAAGGTGAGCGCTTTAGCCATCATGAAGCCGGCACTCCCGGTCAATTTAGGATTTGAGCATGACGGAAGCGACCTGGGGCGACGATGCGAAGACGCCGGATATCGACTGGCGGATGAGTGCTGCGTTGGAGAATGTGCCGCGTGGGAACGAGAACCTCGCCGAGGTAACGAGCCTGGAGGGCGCTGTCCGTACGTGGATGACGCTTGATCCCGAGCATCGCGACGCTGCTGTGCTTACGCCGGAGCACCCTTTGCAAATCGACGGTGCGGCCCATGCAACCTTCGCCGGCGACGGTATCGCCGCGCTGGCCGAGCGGCTGCCTAGCGCAAACGACGAGGGCTGAGCCATGGCATCTGCGAGCGTTCGCTTCGAGCCGGGCGAGTATGAATGGCTCGCCGAACGGCGCGGCGTCCTGTTTCTCGGCCACACGGACCTTGGCATGGTCGAGTTCCTGATCACGAGCGAGGCGTTGGCGGAGTTCCTCAGTCCGGACTTCGACGGCATCGACAGCGATACGGCGATCGAAACGTATGGGGAATTCGAGTCCGACATACACCGTATCGCGCGACGCGAGTTTGTCAGCCGGCTGGGCGGAGAGCCCCCAGTCCTGCTCACGGCCGCCGACGTTTGCGACGAACCTTCGCAATCACGCAGGCCGTAACCCTTCGCCCGACAATCATATTGCCCGCCAACAAGGACTGATCTGATGGAAACCCGCAAACTGGGCCAGCAAGGCCTCGAAGTCTCTGCGCTGGGTCTCGGCTGCATGGGCATGTCCGACTTCTACGGGAGCCGCGACGAGGCGGAGTCCATTGCTACAATCAATCGCGCGCTCGACCTCGGCGTGACGTTTCTCGACACCGCCGACATGTACGGCGTCGGCGCCAACGAAGAACTGGTCGGTCGCGTCGTACGCGAGCGGCGCGAGTGGATCGTGGTCGCGACCAAGTTCGGCAACGTCCGCGGGTCGGATGGCAGCTTCAAGGGGATCAACGGCCGCCCCGACTATGTGCGGTCGGCTTGCGACGCAAGCCTGAAGCGGACCGGACTCGATGTCATCGATCTCTACTATCAGCATCGCGTCGACCCCGACGTGCCGATCGAGGAGACCGTCGGTGCAATGGCCGACCTCGTCCGCGCGGGTAAGGTCAAGTATCTCGGCCTGTCCGAGGCTGCTCCCGCGACGATCCGCCGAGCGCATGCCGTGCACCCGATTACCGCGTTGCAGACCGAATACTCGCTGTGGAGCCGTGACGTCGAGGACCAGATTTTGCCGACGGTGCGCGAACTGGGGATCGGCTTCGTGCCGTACAGCCCGCTTGGCCGCGGCTTTCTTACAGGCCAGTTCAAGACACCCGACGATCTCGACGCAGGCGACACGCGCCGCAACCATCCGCGCTTTCAGGGCGCGGCGTTCCAGAAGAACCTCGACCTCGTCGCCGCGATCGGCACTATGGCGGCGGACAAGGGCTGCACGCCGGCCCAGCTCGCGCTTGCATGGGTATTGCGCCAGGGTGAGGATATCGTGCCGATCCCGGGTACCAAGCGTCGCAAGTATCTCGAGGACAATCTAGGCGCGCTCGACGTGGAGCTGAGCGATGCCGATCTCGCCCGTATCGATGACATTCTCCCGCCCGGCGCGGCGCAGGGGACACGCTATCCAGACGCCTCGATGGCAAGCATCGACGCGTGAGCGTTCCGTCTTTCGCGGCGGTCGCACCGGGCAAGCTTGCGGTCGTCACGGGTGCGGCTGGCGGCATTGGACTGGCCGCTGCTCGCGGCTTTGCCGACGCGGGAATGCGGGTGATTCTGGTCGACCGTCCCGGTAAAGCGCTGGAGCAGGCCGCAGCCTCGATGGACGGCACAATTGCGCTGTCCGCCGACGTCGCGGATCGTACCGCGATGGCCGCGCTGGCAAAGGAGGTGGTCGACCGTCACGGTCCCGTCTCGGTGCTGATGAACAACGCCGGCATCGGCGGGGGCGGTGACGTGTTTGCCGACCCAGCAAAGTGGGACGAGGTGCTCGGCGTCAACCTGATGGGCGTGATCCACGGCGTCCAGGCCTTCGTCCCGGGCATGGTCGAAGGCGAGGCCCCTGCCCTCGTCATCAACACCGGCTCCAAACAGGGCATCACGCAGCCGCCCGGCAACACCGCCTACAACGTCAGCAAGGCCGGGGTGAAAGCGCTGACCGAAGGCCTTGCTCACAGTTTGCGCGAACGGACCGGAAGTCGGGTCAGTGCCCATCTGCTTGTGCCGGGCTTCACCTGGACCGGGATGACGGCTGGTCGACTGGCCGAGAAACCGCCCGGCGCGTGGACACCCGAACAGGTCGTGGCGCTGATGATGGACCGCGTGGCAGCGGGCGACTTCTACATCTTGTGCCCGGACAACGAGACAACGTCCGAACAGGATGCGAAGCGGATAGCGTGGGCGGCGGGGGACCTGATCGAAAACCGCCCCGCCCTGTCGCGCTGGCATGTGGATTGGCGCGACGCCTTCGCGGAGTTCATGCGGGACTAGTTGCCTGCTGGGGGGCCTTCACGGCAAGTCATCGCTGCCGTGCCGGTCTCCGCTGGATGCGCCAGACCGTGCCGCTCCCCTCACCCGCCTGGCAGATAAACGGATTGCCGATTTGGTTGCGTGATGGAAGAATGCGGTCATGCAGATACTTAAAGCGGCCGGTCTCGCCCTCCTCGCGTCAGTTCCCGCCAGTGCACAGATCGTCGCCCAGCCCTCGGCAGGCACGTATCAGCGTGCCGTGGCGGCCGGTTACAAGGCGGCACTCTATTGCTCAGGCATCTTCAATGCAGGCCGTACGCCGGAGCAGATCGATGCCGATGAGTTGGCCGGCATCTATCCTGACTATGAGAAGATCGTGCCGACGCTCACGGCGAACGTCGACCGCACCCGCCAATCCGTCTCCGTAGGGTTCGATCCGAAGCTACCTCCGAGACGCGCGGAGTGGACTAGCGGGCATGGCTGCGTGACGTTGCCGATCGGCAGCACGGCACCATCTAGCCACAAGTCGACCGCGACACCGTCGATTCGAGCAGCCGATCCTCGTCGCTGGCCGCAAGGTGACGCTGGCATCGCACCGCGCCCATCGCCCACGCTGGCTGGCGCGGTCGGCAAGGCATTCGGGACCACCTACGGCGTCGGCACCAAGACCGTCGGCGTAATCGTCGTGAAGGACGGCAAAGTTCTTGCTGAGCAATATGGCCGCGGTTTCGGGCCGTTCGTGTCCAACCGGACCTGGTCGGTCGGCAAGTCGATCGCCGGCACGCTCATCGGCCTGAACAACGCAGCCGCGTTGAAGGCCCCCGCCGCCGTGCCGCAGTGGAAGGCCGGCGATCCGCGTCATGCCATCACGCTCGACAATCTCCTGCGCATGGGATCCGGCCTGCACAGCGACACCGCCGGCAATCGTACCGATGCGATTTATTTCGGCGGGACCACGGTGGACGAACAGGCGGTGTCATGGCCTTTGGAGGCCCTGCCCGGCACACGCTTCCGCTACGCCAATAATGATATTCTGCTCGCGGTCTATGCCACCCGAAACGCGATCGGAGAGGCCCGGTACCGGGCGTTGCCGGGCAGCCTGTTCGGTCCGCTCGGCATGGCCCACACTGTCGCCGAGACGGACTGGCACGGCAATTACATCCTCTCCAGCCAGGTCTGGTCGACCGCCCGCGACCTGGCGAGGCTGGGATTGTTCTGGTCGCAGGACGGCGTCTGGCAGGGCAAGCGCCTGTTGCCGGCAGGCTGGATGCGCACCATGACGACGCCGAGCGGACCGCAGCCGTTGAGCGGACCGGGCTATGGCGCGACGATGTGGCTGTTCGGCCCCAAGCAGGGCTTGCCCGAAGGCAGCTACGCCGCGCAAGGCAACCGGGGACAGTATGTCATGGTGATCCCGTCCCGGCATCTGGTGGTGGTCAGGCGGGGCGAGGACCCCGGCGCTGCGCGGTTCGACATCGCCCGCTTTGCCGCCGAAGTTGCCGCGGCGTTACCGTAAACTTGTCAGGCGGAGTCCGCCGTGGCCGCTAGCGCTTCGTGAACACCGCCTTGGGCAAGACGACGTGGACGCCCTTGTTGCGGTCGACGAGTTCGGTGATCTCGACATCGCCTGCGACGCTGATCAGCATGTAAGCATCGTCGCGCGTCATGCCTTTTTCCGCGACGAGGAAATCGATCATGTTGCGCAGCGCCTTGCGGGTCGCATGGCTGAGATCGTCGTCGAAGCCCATCGCGATATAGGCCTTGGGCGTCTCGGCGCGCGGATAGGCGATCGCCGCCTTCTTGTGCAGCACGAACTCGAACGTGCCGGTCAACGAGGTTTCCAGCGCGGTGATATCGACCTCGCCATTGCCCTGCGCGGCATGGCCGTCGCCGACCTGGAACAGCGCGCCGGGGGCGTAGACGGGGAGGAACAAGGTCGTCCCGGCGACGAGCGCCTTGTCGTCCATGTTGCCGCCGTTGATCGTCGGCGGCGCGCTGTCGTAGCGACCGAACGACGGGGGTGGCGCGACTCCCATGCTGCCGAAGAACGGCGCAAGCGGCACCTCGACGCCGGGCGCGAACAGGCCGACCATGCGCTTCGAGTCCAGCGGGACGATCTTCATCCGCGCATAAGGAAAATCGTCGGTGAGAAACCCCGCCCCGTAGCGGAACGCGTTATAAGCATAGGGGATCGCCAGATCGACTTTCCGGATGCGCACTTCCAGCATGTCGCCGGGTTCCGCGTCTGTGATCGCGATCGGTCCGGTCAGGATATGACCGCCGGGGCCGCGCGCGCTCGCAGGTACGCCGTCATAGACCGCACGCAGCGCCGGTTCGATCTGCGCAGGCGCGACGCCGGCCTTCTCCAGCCCCGCCGGGCTGTTGGTCAGCAACGTGTGGATCACCACCGTGTCGCCCGAGCGGATCGTCAGCACCGGCTTGTCGGTGGCATCGTAATGCCCCCAGGCGACCGTCTGCGGCGTCGCCTTCAGTTCGTAGGTCGCGGCGCCCGCGGGCGTCGCCACGGAAGCCAAAGCGGCAAGGATCAGGTAGCGCATCGTCATCCCCTCAATAGGCCAGCGCGCAGCCATCGGCGCGCATCTCGCTCGCCGCGGCATAGACCCGAGTTGCGCCGTCCATCCGATGCTCGACGCATTCGTAGCGACCGAAGCCGCCATCGGGCTCGCCGATCATCCAGCCGATGTCGGCCAGGCGCTGCTTCGTGGCGGCAGGCACGCCCGATTCCAGCCGCAGCAACCCGCGCGGCCCCAGCCCGGCACTGTCTTCCCCCATCGATTGCGACGAGCCCTCGTGATGCCAGCGCGGCGCATCGCCTGCCGACTGGATCTCGAGGCCATAGTCGACGCGGTTGACGATGATCTGCGTCTGCCCCTGCGGTTGCATGTCGCCGCCCATCACGCCGAAACTCATCCAGGGATCGTTCCCGCGCGTCGCGAAACCGGGAATGATCGTCTGGAATGGCCGCTTGCCGGGCGTGTAGATGTTGGGGTGACCGTCCCTCAGGCTGAACAGCTGCCCGCGATCCTGGAACATGAAGCCGAGACCATCGGCGACCAGCCCCGATCCCATGCCGCGAAAGTTCGACTGGATCATCGACACCATCATGCCGTCCTTGTCGGCGCAGCTGAAATAGGTAGTGTCGCCGTGGCTGGGCGCCTGGCCGGGATGGACGGGATCGAGGATCCGGTCACGGCGGATCAGTTTCGCGCGCTCGCGGGCGTAGTCCTTGGATACCAGCCACTCGACCGGGACCTTGCTGAAATGCGGGTCGGCGTAGAAGCGCGCACGGTCTTCATAGGCGAGCCGCTTGGCTTCTGCCTGCAGATGGATCGACAGCGGCGACTGGAAGCCTGCGTCGCCGAGATCGAAGGTCTCGAGGATGTTCAGCATCTGTAGCGTCGCGATACCCTGCGTGTTGGCACCGAGCGCATGCACGTCCACGCCGCGATAGCCCGTCCGATGCGGCGCGATCCATTCCGAGCGGTGCGCGGCCAGATCCTCAAGGCGCAGCCAGCCGCCGATCCGCTTGAAGTAGCGATCGATGACGCGGGCGATCTCGCCGGAATAGAACGCGTCACGCCCGCCCGCTGCGATCGCGCGATAGGTGCGGGCGAGATCGGGATTACGGAACACCTGTCCGATCGCCGGGCCCTTGCCGTCGGCCAGACCGTAGGTCCGGAGCGCGTTCGCGGTTTCCTCGATGCCGTTACCCGGCCGGCGGAATGCCGCCATACTGCGGCGGATGTAATAGGCGATGATGTCCGGCACCGGCGCGCCTGCCTCGGCATGCGCGATCGCCGGCTCGAACAACTGCGCCCAGGGCAGCCGGCCATAGCGTCGGTGCATCGTCCACCAGGCATCCACCGCACCCGGCACCGATACGGACACCGCACCCAGCGGGGGCAGCGCCCCGCCGCGTGCCCGCGACCGCACCGTTTCCAGGCTCAACCCGCGTGGCGACGCGCCCGACCCGGCCAGCCCGACGACCTTGCGCTGCTTCGGATCCCAGATCATCGCATAGGCGTCGCCGCCGATGCCACTCGATGTCGGCTCCAGGAAACCGAGACACGCGTTGATCGCGATCGCCGCGTCGACCGCCGATCCGCCTCGGCGCAGGATGTCGATCCCCGCCTGCGTCGCCAGCGGGTGTGCGGTCCCCGCGGCGCCGTTGAGGCCGTAGGCGGCGGTACGTGAGGCGAAACTCGCGCCGACCGGGCGATCGCCCGCGGCTACGTCGGGACGCAGGAAGCGGTCCTCGCCGGCAACCCAGCGCGGGGGGAGCGTCGCGGTCTTCGGCTGAGGCGCACCACCCTGCCCCGGTCCCGGTGCCCCCTGCTTGCCGGGAACGCCGGGCCCGACCTGCCCGCCTTGCGCCATGCTTATGCCCGGTAGCAATGCGGCCCCTGGCAAGGCGGCAATGAAAGTTCGACGACGCATAGAGGACGCTCCCGGTGCTGATGACCGATCTTCGCTGGCTCCGTGTGCGAGTTCAAGGGGTTGATGGCGTCCGCGTCGCTACAGCACCCGTTCACCGAACCTGACTCCGTCAGACACCGCAGTCGCAGCGCCTAACCGTCGCGCGGGGCGCGGGCGATCACGGCTTGAGCGACACGAAGACGTCCCTTCCAGATCTTGACCGAAGGATGCCCGGCAGCGAGGCCAACCAGTCGCCCCTCGATCTGCGCGACCTCTCGCTTGGCTGAATCAAGCTCGGTCGCCGTCGGTGCAGGCTGGATATTGGCGCGTGCATGCGCGCCGGTGCGTCCCTTGCTCTTTGTCATGGGCAACGCGATGGTCTCAGATGGCAGGGGCCGTCAATATAGGACGGCATCTATGACAGGTCTCAGCATGTCGATGACCGATCCGCCGTTGCTAAATACGGGCTCGGGCGTTCGTGACGGCATGAACGACAGCCTGCTATCGATCCGCGACCAGACCAAGACCGGCATCGTGCGGCAGGTGCGGACTCTGTTCAATGACCAGACTCGTGGCGAGGAGCCGGTAAAGAGGAGCGATACTGCACTGTTTCCGCCCGACTCCATGATCTGGCGTGTGCATGGTGACGTTGTCAGCATGATGGTGGGCGGCGTGTCCGCGTTGCTGCTCCAGATGCTGCATCCAGCCGTTCTAGCCGGGGTTTGGGACCATTCGAACTTCCGAACCGATATGCTCGGCAGGCTGAGGCGCACTGCCCGATTCATCGCTGCGACTACCTATGGCGAGCGCGCGGAGGCAGAGGCGGCAATAGCGCGAGTCCGCGCGGTCCATTCGCACATCGGTGGCACGCTTCCCGACGGTACGCCCTACCGTGCCGACGACCCCAGTTTATTGGCGTGGGTCCATGTATCCGAGGCGTGGTCCTTCCTGGCTGCCTGGCAACACTACGGCGATCGTCGACTGACGCTCGCGCAGGAGGATCTCTACTACGCCGAGTTCGCGAGCATCGGTTCGGCACTGGGTGCCGACGCCCTCCCGCGGAACCGTGCGGGCACGAATCAGGCGCTTCGCAATATGCAGCCGGCATTGATCGCAGACGGTCGCACGCGCGAGGTCGCGCGATTGGTGCTCAATCAGAAACCGGGCAACCCACTGGCAATACCGCTTCAACGAACCATCACCCAGGCGGCGGTAGACCTTCTCCCGAACTGGGCACGTCGGATGCATGGCCTGCGAGCGTCGCCGGTATTCATGAAACCCGTCGTTCGGTCGGGTACGCGACAGGTGGCGAAAACGTTGCGCTGGGCCTTCGACGGCAACTAAAGCGGGAGGCGCAGAACTGGCGAAGCTCGTTGCTACCCATCGACGGTATGGTCCGGGAGTAATTTGTTGAAGACGTTGACCATCATCGGCCGGAATATTAGCGATATCCCGACCTTCTACGCCGAGATAAACCGGGTGTTTATGGCCAAGGAAGAGTGGCAATTAGGCGAAAGCCTCGATGCGCTGAACGACCTGCTCTATGGTGGCTACGGCGCGATCGAGGGGCGGCAAAAGGTTCGTATCGTCTGGCAGGACGTTGCGGCCAGCAGGGCGGCGCTCGGTGTCGAGACGACCCGAGCGTTCCTCGCCAGAAAGTTGCAGCGACCGGCCGGCTTCGACGTTAATGTGATTGGTCGCCAGTTGGACGCGCTCGACCGTGGCACCGGGCAAACCTATTTCGAGATCGTCGTGGAGATCATCAGCGATCATCGGAACATCGAGCTTGTTTTGGCTTGATGCGCAGCGATCGACTTCGGTTGGCGAGCAGGCTGCCTTAATGCGCGGCGCCGGCGATCACCATCCCGTCCTGCCATACGCCGATGATGATAACGTCTTCCGCATCTGTCCGCGCGCTAAGCCTGCGTTGCCGTTGACGGAGCAACTCGATAGCCAGCAGCAAGGCAATTGCTGACCACGCGAAGAACCACGATCGATATTGGCCCAGCAGCACGTTCCGTGAAGCTACACTGGCTAGCCGACCCGGTGCAGTAGGGTTGCACGGCTGCCCTACTGTCGCCTAGCGTGGCGCGATAAGCTTCACAGTCAGGAAATCGGCATGGATCGTCGCGCCTTCATCACGTCCAGTGCCGCTGCCGCCGCGTTGAGCACGCTACCCACACGATCCGCGTTTGCGCAGACTTCGGCAGGAACAGCAGCGGCACCATCGCCGGGCGACGCCCGGCTGAACGCGGCCTTCGATCAGGTCCTGCGCGAAACCGTTCGCCAATCGCCGGAATTCGCCACCTCGCTTGGGCTCGACACCGGCAAGGATGCCGATCTGCGCCACATGCTGGGTGACAACAGCTACGCCGCCATCGCGAAGGATCTGGCACGAAACCGCAAGGCAAAGGCGCTCGTCACCGCGGTCGACCCCGCCTCGCTGTCGCCGCAGGCCCGCATCGATCGCGAAGTCGTCCTGTACAGCATTCAGTCGAACATGGTCGGCCCGGAGAAGTTCGGCCTCTCCTCGCCGCAGGGGCCCTATCCGATCACGCAGCAGGACGGCGTCTATTTCTCCATGCCGGACTTCCTGGCCTCGACCCACCCGGTCAAGACCGCGGATGATGCAGAAGCCTATCTGGATCGATTGGCGATGATGGGCCGGCAGCTGGATAACGAAACCGAGGTTCAGCGTCGCGAGGCCGCCAAGGGCCGGCTGGCGCCCGACTTCTCCCTTGATCTCGCGCTAGGCCAAATGGCAAACCTGCGGTCACCCAGCCCGGCCGACAACCAGCTCGTCCAGGCGCTGACCAGCCGCACTGGCCCCGCGAAGATCGCCGGGGATTGGCAGGCACGCGCTGCCCGGATCGTCGCGACCCAGGTCTATCCGGCGCTCGATCGCCAGATCGCTTTGCTGCGCTCGCTGCGGCCCTCGGCGCGCAGTGCCGCCGGCATCTGGGCGATCCCCAACGGCGATGCGATCTACGCCGCCGCGCTGGCGCAGGCGACCACCACCAGCTTGTCGCCCGACGAAGTCCATCGCATGGGCCTGCAACAGGTCGCAGAACTCACCGCACAGCTCGATCCGATCCTGCGAGGGCAAGGCCTCACGCAGGGCAGTATCGGTGCCCGCCTCGACCAGCTCAACCGCCTGCCCGCGCAATTGTTCGCGAACACGGATGCCGGCCGTGCCGAGCTGCTCGCCAGCCTCAACGCAGGCGTCCAGGCGATGCAGGCACGGCTGCCCAAGGCATTCACCAACCCGCCCAACGCGGCGCTCGAGATCCGCCGCGTCGCGCCCGAGATTCAGGACGGAGCACCTAACGGCTATTACTTCCGCGCACCGCTCGATGGCTCGCGCGCCGCGATCTACTGGATCAACCTCAAGAGCGTGCACGACTGGCCGAAATACACGCTGCCGAGCCTCACCTATCACGAAGGCGTTCCGGGGCATCATCTCCAGATATCGACCGCGCAGCGTGCACCCACCCATCCGCTGCGCAAGATCGCCTTCTTCAACGCCTATCTGGAAGGCTGGGCGCTCTATGCGGAACAACTCGCCGACGAACTCGGGGGCTATGCCTCGCCCGTGGAACGCGCCGGCTATCTGCAGTCGTTCCTGTTCCGCGCGGCACGATTGGTCGTGGATACCGGCATTCATACCAAGCGGTGGACTCACGATCAGGCGACGAAGTATCTCGTCGATACGGTCGGCTTCGCCCCCGGGCGCTCGCAGCGCGAGGTCGAGCGCTATTGCGTCTCGCCAGGTCAGGCATGCAGTTACAAGATCGGTCATGCGGCCTGGCTGCGAGCGCGCGAAAAGGCCAAGGCGATCGCCGGTGATCGCTTCGACCTGAAGCATTTCCACGACGTGCTGGAAGCCGGTGCGATGCCATTGTCGATGCTGGAGCGGATCGTCGGGGAACGCGCGCGCGCTGTCTGACGGCTGGTCGAGGGCAGGCCTCCTCGACCTGAAACACACATGCTTCAATCTCCTAGAACTGTCTAAGCGCACGCGCGGGTTCGGCCCGTGCGACGCGCCATGCCTGACTGGCAACCGTCGCCGCCGCGATGACGAGCGCCAGCACGCTGGCACCCACGAAATAGCCGGGCGACAACCCGATCCGGTCGTCGAACCCGCTCAACCAATGTGACATCGCGAACCACGCGATCGGCCACGCGATCACGTTCGCCAGGAGGACCGGCTTGAGGAACTGGACCAGCAGCAGCTGCATCACGTCGCTGGTCGAGGCCCCCAGCACCTTGCGGATACCGATCTCCTTGACCCGCCGCATCGTATCGAACGCTGCCAAGCCATAGAGCCCGAGGCACCCGATCGCGACTGCCAGCACCGCGCCGGCCGTAAACAACCGCGACCGCTGCACGTCCTGGCGATAATAGGAGTCGTACAGTTTCTGGTCGACCGTCGTGGCTGCTGGCGGAACCGCTGGCGCGATGCGGCGCCACCTCGTTTCCAGCCGTCCCAGGACGGTTGCGGGATCGGCCGAGGTGCGGATCACCACGATGGCGCGATAGCCACCGCCAGGCCGATAGCTATAGGCGAACGCCTCGACCGGCTCGCGCGGCGTCCCGAAGCGCATATCGGCGATCACACCGACGATCCTCACCGCCGCGCCATCGACCGAAACGATCTGGCCGATCGCGTCGTTGGCTTGCTCGAACCCCAAGCGCTCGGCGGCAGTACGGTTGAGCACGATGTTCGCTACCCTGCCCGAAACGGCCTTGCTCGCGGTGCCGCTGTTGCCAACGTCCAGCGCGAACCGATCCGCATCGAAGATCCGGCCAGCCAGCAGACGGGCTCGGTACGTGTCGAAGAACTGCTCGCCGACCGTGGCCTGGACGATCATCGGCGGCTCGCCGATCGCCCCGGCGCGTTTCATCTTGGCGATTGCAAACGTGCCGCCGCCGGGTACGACGCCGCTCGTCGTGATACCCGCAACCCCGCGGGTCTTGCGCATCGCGTCGACTAGCCGGGCACGTTGCCCCGAATCCAGCGCGGCGTCGCCGTAACCGCTCAGCATGATCAGGCCGTCTCGCCCAAAGCCGATATCCGCCTGCTGGACATGCCGCGTCTGGGCGAACAGAACCGCAGTCCCAATCATCAGCGCGACCGCGATGCCGAACTGCGTCACCACCAGTGCCTTGCGTAGTCCTGCGCCCGCGCGATCGCCGCCAGGGGTCCGGGCCGCAGCGAGCACGCCCGCAGGCAGGAACCGGGATATCACGAACGCCGGATAGAACCCTGCCAGCAACGTCACCAGAGCGGTCGTCGCCAGGAGCGGTGGCAGGATAGACCCCGCCCCCCAATACGCGATCGACAAGTCGGTGCCGCCGATCGCGTTGACGAACGGCAGCGCAATCTCGGCAAGCGCCAGCCCGATCAACGCCGCCAGCGTCACGGCGGCTAGTGCCTCGCCGAGCAATTGCCCGATCAGCATCCGTCGGGTCGCACCGGCGACCTTGCGCATCGCGATCTCCCGCGCCCTCAGCCCTGCACGCGCTGTCGCCAGATTGACGTAATTGACCACCGCCAGCAGCAACGCGACGATCCCCACTCCGCCCAGCACGGCAACGACCGTGCCGACCCCGTTGCCGGCAAGGTGGCGCCCGGCGAGCGGCACGATGCTTTCCTTCAGGAACTGACGCGCATCGGGATTGAACGCGGGATCGGGATGGCGCCGCATGAATGCACCGATCCGGTCCGCAGTCTCGGCGTTCGGGAGTGCCAGGAACGTCACGACACCATTGCTGGTAGATCGGGAATCGTCGGTGAGTTCGGCCGGGATCGCCGCAAACAGGACACTGGCGTATGTCTGGTTCTGCGGCAGGTCGGCGATCACCGCCCCGACCCGGTAGGTGCGCGCCTTTCCATCGATCGCAACCGTAAGCGTCCGTCCAAGGGCGCTTGCTTTGCCAAAATACGCCTCCGCAACGCTTTGGGTGACGACAATACCATCCGGGCGGGCGATCGCACTCGCGGTATCGCCCTCGACGACGGGAAACGGAAAAATCCGAAAGTAATCGCGGTCGACCAATGCCAGTTTGCGCGTGGTACTCGTGTTCCCGGTCAGCACCGTCGCGGTGTCATAGGGCGTCATCCGCGCCACGACGAGATCGGGGAACGTCGCGGCCAATTGCCCGGAGAGTGTAGGCGAGGACGGAATCTGCACCTCAGGGTTGCCGGGGAACTGGATCGTGCGCGCGATCGTCCAGACCCGTTCCCATCCCGGCAGCACGCGGTCGTAGTTCGTCTCGAACCGGACGAACAGCATCAGTATCAGGAACACCGCTATGCCGAGCGCAAGCCCGCCGATGTTGAGGATGGCGTATAGCCGATGGCGGGTGAGCGAACGGTACAGTGTCAGGGACGCGGAGGACATCGACCGGCCCCTATTCGTGGCGTAGCGCGCGCGCGGGCTCGGCGCGGGCAACGCGCCAGGCCTGCCCGAAGACGGTCGCGCTCGCGATCAGCACCGCGGCGAGCGAGGCGCCGACAAAGAATAGCGGCGACAGCGCGATCCGGTCGTCGAACCCGCCTAGCCAGCGCTGCATCGCGACATAGGCGAGCGGCCACGCGACGAGGTTGGCGAGGATCACGGGGCGCAGGAACTGCCCGATCAACAGCCGCAACACCTCGGCGGTCGAGGCGCCGAGCGTCTTGCGGATGCCGATCTCCTTCACCCGCCGCGCGGTGTCGAACGCCGCCAGGCCGTAAAGCCCGATGCAGCCGATCAGGACCGCCAGCACCGCGCCGATCGTGAACAGTCGAGAGCGTTGCGCATCCGCCTTGTAATAGCGCTGGTACAGATTGTCCTCGACCGAGCGCGCCTCGAACGGAACGCCGGGAACGACGCGCTTCCACGCCGCCTCGAGTGCCGCCATCATCGTCTTCGCATCGCGGCCGGCATAGCGTACCGCCGCGAACGGCGAGAGGATATCGACGGTGTTGTAGGTGTAGGCGACCGGCGTGACGGCATCGCGCGGGCTCCTGAAGCGCAGATCGTCGACTATGCCGATAATGGTCGAGTCCCGCTCGCCGTCGTTGATCGCCTGCCCCAGCGCCGCCGTTGGCGATGCGAAGCCCAGCGCGGTCACCGCGGTCCGGTTGATCACCACGTTGGGCCCGGCCCGCTTGCGTTCGGCAGTCGTCAACAGGCCGCGGTCGTCGGCATGCGCGGCGTCGAACAGGCGCCCCGCGACAAGCCGTGCGCCGTACACGCGAAAATAGTCGCGACCGGTGCCTACATCCATCAACGATATCTTGCTGCCGGACGCTCCTGCGCGACTATATCCCGAGAAATTGGTCGTGCTCTGGTCGCCCGGCGCGTTGTTGGCGACCGTCACGCCGGTGACGCCGGGTGCCGCCGCCAGGCTGCGCAGGATCGCCGCGCGCTGTGGTGAATCGATCCCGCCTGTCATCAGCGAGCGGACGATCATCAAGCCGTCGCGACGAAACCCGAGATCGGCGTCACGGATATGCTCGGTCTGTTTGAGCATGACCCCGGTGGCGATGGCGAATGCGATCGCGATCGCGAACTGCACGACGACGAGCGCGCTTCGCAGCCTCGTGCCGCTACGCCCACCACCGGGCGCGCGCGTCGAGGCGAGCACCGCGGCGGGGCGAAACCCCGATAGTACGAACGCGGGATACAGCCCCGCGACCAGTGCTATGCCCAGGACCAGCAGGACCAGCGGCAGGACGACGCCGTCCCAACCGACATAGCGGATCGCCAGCGACGTTCCACCAAGCGCGTTGACGAACGGCAGCGCGATCTCGGCCAGCGCGAGCCCGATCAGCGCCGCCACAGCAACCGTCGCCAGCGCCTCGCCCAGGAACTGGCGGATGAGCGACCGCCGCGTGCCGCCCAGCACCTTGCGCATCGCCACTTCGCGCGCACGCAACCCGGCACGCGCGGTGGCCAGATTGACGTAGTTCACGATCGCGATCAGCAGCGTCAGCAGCCCGACCGCCCCCAAGGTCGTGACGATCGCGCGATCGCCCGGACTATACAGATGCATCGCGGTCAGCGGCCGCAGCGACTGGAAATACTCGCCTTTCTTCAGATTTCCCCCGGCATAGGCGTGGCGATCGAGAAAGGCAGGCAATTGCGCCTCGAACGCCCGCGCTGCCACCGCATCGGGAAACCGCAGGAACGTGGTCAGCGACGCGCTGCCCCAATGCTCCCACCATTCGTTGCCGAAGCGAGTCCGTGAGATTTGCGCGAACATCTCGCTCTTGAACGTGACGTCGTCGGGCATGTCGCGCAGCACCGCCCCGACCTTGTAGGGATAGGTCGTCCCATCGATCGACAGTTGCAGCGTCCGGCCGATCGCCGACTGGCTCCCGAAATATTTTCGCGCGGTTTTCTGCGTGACCACCAGGCCGTTCGGATCGGCGAGCGTCGCCGCTGGATTCCCCTCGACCGCGGGAAAGCGCATGAGATCGAAGAAGTTCGGGTCGACCGTGCCCAAATCCTCGGCGGTCGCCTGCCCACCCTGCTGCACCGTCGCCGCCATGTTCATGTAGCGCGTGCCGACCAGCTGCGGGTAATCCGCCTGCAGGATCTTGAGTTCGCTGCCCATCGTGTTCGGATTGGTGTCCGCCGGATAGCCCGGCATCACATAGCGCTCCTCCATTACCCACAACCGGTCTTGCTGCGGCAGCACCCGGTCGTACCCGGTCTCGAACCGAACGAAGAGGAACAGGACGAGGAACGTCGCGATCCCCAGTGCGAGACCGCCGATGTTGAGCAGGGCGAACAGGCGGTGATGCGCGAGCGAACGATAGAGGCTGGTGAGTGCGGACATGGCGGCTCCTTCAGGCGTCGCTTGCGGTATCGGGGCCGGGCTTGGAGCCGGGCTTGGTCGCTGCGAGGTGGCGGACGAGGACCACCACGAGCAGCATCAGCACGATCATCTGCAGCGAGCGGCGCATCAGGCGGCGCGCCGCGCCGACGACAGGATCCGGCCGTCGAGCATGTGCACCGTCCGCTTGGCGATGTCGGCGTGCGAGGGGCTGTGCGTGACCATCACGATTGTCGCGCCCTCCGCGTTCAGCTGGCCAAGGATGTCCATCACCTGCGCGCCGTTCTCGGTATCCAGATTGCCGGTCGGCTCGTCGGCGAGGATCAACCGCGGCTCGCCGACGATCGCGCGGGCGATCGCGGCGCGCTGTTGCTGGCCGCCCGACAATTGGTGCGGGTGATGACGCTGGCGGTGGGCGATGCCGACGCGGTCCATCGCTGCCGCCACGCGCTCCTTCTTCTCGCGCGCGGGCATCGTCCGATAGGCGAGACCCAGCGCGACGTTCTCGGCGATCGTCAGTTCGTCGATCAGGTTGAAACTCTGGAACACGAAGCCCAGTCGATCGCGCCGCAGTTTGGCGAGTTCGGCTTCGGGCGCGCGCGCGATATCGGCCCCTTCGAACAGATACCGTCCGTCCGTCGGCCGGTCGATCGTGCCGATGATGTTGAGCAGCGTCGATTTGCCGCAGCCCGACGGCCCCATGATCGCGACGAATTCACCCGCCTCGACGGCGAGGTCGATACCGCCGAGCGCAGTCGTCTCGACCTCGTCCGAGGCATAGGTGCGGCTGAGGTCCTGTAACTGGATCATATCGAATCCTATCGGATGAGGAGGGTCTGGAAGGGGGTGTAGGTGCCGAGCGCGGTGGTCACGATCCGCTCGCCGGGCGCGAGGCCGGAGACGATCTCGACCTGATCGGGATTGCGTCGGCCGGTGACGATCGCCCGCCGGACGGCCTTCGCGTTCCCGTCGAGAACGAACGCGGTGGTGCCGCCCGCATCGAGCCAGCCGCCCGAGGGCGCGATCACCGCGGGCCGGTCCGCGCCGAGCACGAGGCGGACGTCGAGCGTCTGGCCGCGGTTCAGCCCCGTGGGTGCCGCACCGCGAAAACCGAGCTCGACGCGAAACCGGCCTTCGGTCACCTGCGGCAGGATTTTGATGACCGACATCGCATAGCTCCGACCGTCGATATCGGCGACTGCGGCGAGCCCCACGCGGACGCGCCCGAGATAGAATTGATCGACATCGGCGGTCAGTTTCCACTGTCCCTCGGAGTCGATCTGGCCGACCGGATCGCCGGCCTTGAGCGTCTGGCCCGGCTGTAGCGTAAAGGCGGTCAGCCGTCCCGCGACCGGCGCGCGCAAAACCAGTGCGGAGAGGCTCGCGCGGACCATCGCGAGGCTCTCGCGCAACTGCCGCGCGGTCGCGGCGATGCCGGAGGACTGATCCGCCAGCGTAGCGCCGGCTTCGGCGGTCCCGCGATCGAGCGCAGCAACCCGCGCCTGCTGATAGCCGACATCCTCGCGCACCGGATCGATCGCGGCGCGCGTGATTATGCCCTTGTCGAACAGAACCTGCTTCTGTGCGAGCAACGTCCGCGCCTTGGACAGCGCATTGCGTGCCTCGGCCAGATCGCGTGCGCCGTCCTGCCGCGTGTTCTGGACCGACAGCCGCTGGCCGCTGATCGCGCTCAACTGCCCGACGATCTCCGCCGAGCGGCTGGCCACGTCGAGTTCGAGCGACGGATTGGACAAACGTGCGAGCGGCGTGCCGGCGGCGACCATCGCGCCGTCGCTGGTGGCGAGGTCGGCGACCTGCCCGCCGGAGATCGCGGTCACGAATACAGTGCGCAACGGCGCCACCTCGGCGCGGAGCGGCACGAAATCGCGGAACGGCGCGCGCACGACATCGCCGGTACGGATCGCGGCGGCGTCGACGGTCAGCGCATTGGCGCCGGGCATCAGCAGCCACAGCAGCACCGCCGCAGCCACCACCGTGAGCGCAAGCGCACCGCGAACGATCCGCTTGCGCCGCTTGGCGTGCGGCCGCTCGATACGCCGGTCCATCGCGGCACCAGTTCCAGGCAGGGTCGTCTCCGTCATGCGGACAGTGTACTTGACGAAGCGACCAGATCCTAAGCTACTGCCAACGCTGCATAATTCCGCGCTCCGCAGCTGAAGCGCACACTCGACTGTACCAACTGTCCGTTTCCGGACACTATGACGGCCATGTCAACCGAATCGCACATCCTGGTGATCGACGACGATCCCGACATCGCCAAGGCAGCGCGACTGCTGCTCGAACGGCACGGCATGCGCGTCTCGATCGCAGCGAACCCCGAGGCGGCCTGGGTGCTGCTCGCGGGCGAACCGATCGACGTCATCCTGCTCGACCTCAACTTCGCGCGCGGACGGACCACCGGCGAGGAGGGGTTCGCGATGCTCGACCGGCTGATCGCAGCAGATGCGCGCGCCGTCGTCATCGTCGTCACCGGGCATAGCGGGATCGCGGTCGCCGTCCGGGCGATGCGCAGCGGCGCGACCGACTTCGTGATCAAGCCCTGGAACAACGAGCGCCTGCTGACCACGGTGGAGCGCGGGCTGGCGTTGCGCCGCGCGAAGCTGGAGACAGCGGCGACACCGCCCGTCCATGACGGCATCCTGCTCGGCGAAAGCGCCGGGATCACGCGCGCGCGCGACCTGGTCGCCCGCGTCGCGCCGACCGCGGCCCCGATCCTGATCCACGGCGCTGCGGGTACCGGCAAGACGCTGATCGCCCGACTTGTTCATCAGGCTTCACCAAACGCCAGCCTGCCGCTCATCATGCTGGACGCCGAGGCCGCGGACGCCGCCGTCATCGCCCATCAAACGGCGGCGGCCGCTGGCGGGTTGCTGGTGATCGACCATATCGACCGCCTGCCTCGTGCGCTCAACGGCGTTCTCCTGTCAGCGCTCGACGGCATCCGCGTCATCGCGACCACGCGACTGGATCGCACCGGCGTTCGGGGGGCAATCGGCGAAGACCTGCTCGACCGGGTCGGAACGATCGAAATCACCCTCCCGCCGCTCGTCGATCGCGCGGGCGATGCGGTGCTGCTCGCACGTCATTTCCTTGCGCTGTTCGCCTACCGTCACGGCAAGCCCCTCGGACCACTCGATGCGGACGCGGTGCAGGCGATCGCGGCGGATCGCTGGCCCGACAACGTCCGCGGCCTGCGCCAGACGATGGAACGCGCGGTTCTGCTCGGCAATGGCGAGACTTACGCGGTCGGCGACCTACTGCTTTCGCCCGGCACGGCCGAGCCGCTATCGCTCGCCCCCGATCTGTCACTCGCGCGCAACGAGGAAACGCTGATCACCGCAGCACTCGAGCGTCACGCCTTCAACGTCAGCCGCGCCGCTGCTCAGCTCGGACTGACCCGCGCGGCGCTCTATCGCCGGATGGCGCGCTATGGCCTCTGACCGGACGCGCGCGGTGGTACGCGCGCTGGTGATAGCTGCGGCCGGCGCCGGTGGTGCGGTTGCGGCCACACGCGGTCTGTACGCCACCGCACTGCTCGCGGCGATGATCGCGATTTGGATCGCCGCACTCGACTTGGTCGACGCTGGTCAGCGCTCGCCGATGCCGGCGCCACCAATCCCGGCCCCGTCTGCCGGAGAAGAGGAACGACGCCGTCTGAACGCCTATCTCGATCTGTCGCCTGCACCCTTGGTCGCGCTCGAGGACGGCCGGTTGCGCGCCGTCAACCGTGCCGCGCGGCGATTGCTCGGCGCAGGCGATCTGGTCGCCGATCCGCCCGAGGGACTCGTTTCCGCGCTCGCCGACACCCGCCCCGGCCGCACCGCCACGATCGAGATCGGATACGACACCGACATCCGGAGCTTCGCGCTGGCCACCGGCGACCTTGCGCTGGCAGGGCGGATGACGCGGATCGGCGCGCTGATCGACATCGACGCCGAACTGAAGGCCGCCGAGGCCGCGGCGTTGCGGGAACTCGTCCAGGTCCTTAGCCACGAGATCGTCAACGCCCTCACCCCGATCGCCTCGCTCGCCGAGACCGCGGTGGCGATGCTCGACGATCCGAACCCGATGCTGCCCAAGGTACGCGACGCGGTCGAGACCGTCGCGCGCCGCGCCGCCAGCCTGCACCGTTTTGGCGAAAGCTACCGGGCGCTCGCGAGGCTGCCGGCCCCCTCGACCGAGCGGGTCCCTCTCGCTGGGTTCGTCGGCGATCTGGCGGCATTGTTTACGACGAGATGGTCGACGATTGCCTTTACGACCGACCTCCTCAACGCACCGGCCCATCTGCTGGCCGACCCGGATCAACTGACCGCAGCGCTTTGGGCCGTATTGCAAAACGCAGCCGAGGCGTTGCA
Organism: Sphingomonas sp. Leaf230; assembly: GCF_001421745.1. Taxonomy (GTDB): domain Bacteria; phylum Pseudomonadota; class Alphaproteobacteria; order Sphingomonadales; family Sphingomonadaceae; genus Sphingomonas. The sequence continues at coordinate 1,011,355 of NZ_LMKW01000001.1, forward strand.
CGATTCGCCCAATGCACGGGTCACGCTCACTGTCACCGCCTTAGTCAGCCAAACGCAGTTCACGTTGACGGACACCGGCCCGGGTATTCCCGTCGCAAACCAGGGCGACGTCTTCCGCCCCTTCTTCACCACCAAGACCGAGGGCACGGGCGTGGGTCTGGCGCTCGCCCGGCAAATCTTCCGGGGGCACGACGGCGATCTCAGCCTCGCCCATTCTCTCCCCGGCAACACGCGGTTCGAGGGCACCGTTCCTTCCGTTCCGACTAGCTGAACAATCAATCGCCCTGAACCTTGCTCGAACGGTGAAGCTTGGATTTTGCGATCATACCTTGCAGGCTTCGGAAGGCAGCTCTGCAAGCTCAGTCCAGGCCTGTTTTACCAGGCGCCCAATACGCCTTGGCAACGAGCCGCGTCGTCGGAACCGATCTTCGTCGCAAGCCCTGCCGAAGCACTTGGATCGTTGCGGCCTTTCCCGTGAGCACGAAGGTGGATCCGACCGCGACTGCGTCGGAGAGCGATGCTTCGAGCTCAGCGACGTGCCCACCATCTAGGCGCGGTGTGATCAGCGTAACGCGCTCAAGATCCAGACTGGCCATCACCTGCCGAGCACCAACGTCGTCTGCGACTTCGAAACATGCTGTTACATGCCGCGTCGGGTCTTGAAAGGTAGCCGCATAAGCAAGTCCGATCGAGGTTTCGTCCCCAAGGATGACAAGCGCCCCCGACAGACCGCCAATGTCCAGCGACGCGCGCGGACCGAAGACGTCGCATACTTCGCCCGGCGCCGCGGTGCGGACCCAATTGCTCCCAGGTCCGTCGCCATGGGCATAGCCCAGAATGCACATACGCCCGGCTGACGCATTCCATTCGATCGGCGTGTACGTCCGGGTTACGAATGCCGAGCCCATCGCGATCTGCACCTTCTGTCCCGGCCGCCACGTCACGGTCCTGAGCGCATCGCCCTCCAGAGTGATCAGATGAAAGCGATCCGCCAATCGTTCGTTGGCGACGACGGTCGCGGGCTTCATCCACAGCCGCGTCACCGCTCTGCTCAACCGGCCTGGTTCTTTCGTCCGCTCGGTAGCCTGCGTTTCCATCATGACAATTTCACGGAAAATTCGTTGCCGCGACCTTCGTCTGGCAAGGCCAGCGACATGTAGCCGTTGGCGGGATTGCGGACATACGCCAGATATTCCGGCTCGAACGCGTTTTCCCCCAGGACCACGGCGCTAGGCTTCAGCCACGGCTCGATCGTCTTCAGCACCGAAAGATACAGCGAGAACGCGCCGTCCACCAACATGAGATCGACCGTACCGCCCACATCCTTCAGCGTCTCCAGGGCATCGCCAGCGCGGATATCGACAAGGTCGGCGAGGCCGGCCGCTTGCAGATTGGCACGAGCCCGCGCCACCTTGCTGACCTCCATCTCGCTGCCGATCAGATGGCCGCCGCCATTGTCGCGCAGCGCGGCAGCAAGATAGAGCGTCGAAATTCCCATAGACGTCCCGAACTCGACGATCCGGGTCGCTCTGCAGGACCGCGCGATCGCGTAGAGGAACCGACCATACTCCGGCGACACGGCAAGGAAATTGTCCGCGCGGTCGCGATAGGTCGCGCGATAGTCCGCACGCTCATCCGCCAGAAGGTCCATCGCCAGCGCCTCGATCGATGCGCCCGGTGCCGCGATTTTCGCCTGCATCGCCTCGACGTGTTCGCGGTCGGCCGCGTCGGCTTCGCCGTGCAGTCTTTCCAGAAGGTCGGTGAGGCGGGGGCTGCTCAGCGTGTTCATGACGATCCTTGCCGATGCCCAAAGCCGGAATGGCTCGACGGGGCGATGGCGATCGGATAGCCGGGCGCGACTTTGGCGTCATTACGAAGGACCGACATAATGTTGTGTGATATCGCCAGTACGGATCTTTTCCAGGATCGTCGCCTATGCCAATCCTGAACGCGTTGCAGGATTTCGAATGGGTCGATCCGGATGTCGTGCCGCGCCCGATCGTCGCGTTCGGTGTTGAGATGTCTGATGTTGGCGGGTTCGAGCTAGAAGATCATAGTCACGCCAAGGGACAGATGCTGCTGGTCCAGCGCGGCGCGCTCAGTTGCGAAGTGGAAGGGGGGTTGTGGGTCGTGCCGCCGCCAGCGCCATCTGGATCCCCGGCGGTGCGCTGCACGCGATCAAGGTGACCGGCGCACTCGAAGGGTATAACGCGTTCGTCGATCCCGCAGTGGACGCGCGATTGCCGAAGACCTGCTGTGCAGTGTCGGTGACCCCCTTGCTGCGCGAGCTGCTGACCCGCGCCGCGCATCTCCCCTATTTCTATGAGGAAGGCAGTGCGAACACGCGGCTGGTGGCGGTGCTGCTCGACGAACTCGCCGCGGCTCGGGTCGAGAATCTCCATCTGCCGATGCCGATCGATCCACGGCTGCGCAGCATTGCGGACGCGATGATAGCCTCCCCGGCGAACCGTGGAACGTTGGAGATCTGGGCGCGACATGCTGGTCTGAGCGAACGTACGCTGTTGCGGCTGATCAAGCGGGAGACGGGAATGAGCTTTGGCCGGTGGCGCCAACAGCTCGGGGTCGTACTCGCCGTGAAGTGGTTGGCCGGCGGCGCCTCGATCCAGCAAGTGACCAGCGACCTGGGCTATGAAAGCGTGCCCAGCTTCGTGACGATGTTCCGCAAGGCGCTTGGTACCTCGCCTGGACGCTACATGGCAGAACGTCACTCGGGCTGACGCCTGAGCGACAGCGCTAGTTTGCTGCTTCTCGCCTCAGGCAAACTTGTCGGGAACCTCAGGGACGCGCAGCATCGCAAGGGCTGCGAGAATCATCACGATGGCGGCGAATGCCATCGTCCAGATCGGTTCGGTCGGGAAGAACGCCTTCAGCACCGACCCCATCAGCGTCGCGACCAGCAACTGCGGGAGCACAATGAAGATGTTGAACAACCCCATGTAGATGCCGAGCTTGGCTTGCGGCAGGTTGGAGGCGAGGATCGCGTAGGGCATGGCGAGGATCGACGCCCAGGCGATGCCGACGCCGACTTCGCTGACGATCAGCAACGTTGGATCGCGCACCATGAGGAAGCTCGCAAACCCCGCGGCGCCGCACAGCAGGCAGGCTATATGCGTTTTGACCCGGCCGATCCGTCTGGCCAACCGCGGCAGTATCAGTAACGCGACCAGCGCGGCGACGGCGTTGTAGACTGCGAACAGCACGCCGACCCAATCGCTGCCCGCATTGTAGGCGGCGCTCGTCGCGTCGCTCGATCCGTACATATATTGCGCCACGACGGGCGTGGTGAAGATCCACATGATGAACAGCGCGGACCAGCTGAAGAACTGGACGAGTGCGAGGCGCTTCATGACGCTGGGCATCGCGGCGAAGTCACGGACGATCTGGCTCAGCGCATTGTCGACATTGCCGCCGCGCGCGAGGACGATGGCCGCGAGGCTGGCGCCGCCATAGGCGACGAGCAGGCCGCCGAGCAGGTACACTTCCTTCTGCAACGCCAGTTCGGGCACCGCGACGACGACCGCGATCCCGGCGACGATCCAGGCGATGCTGGTCGCGAAGCCGCGGCTGGCAAGCGCGCGTACCGGAGCGGTGTGTGCTTCATCGCGGTCGGAATCGGCGAAAGATGCCATCTGTTCGGGGCTGTATTCGCGCGTGTTGCCGACCGTCCAGAGCACCGCGAGCAGCAGTGCCGCGCCGCCGAACCAGAAGCTGTAGCACACGGTGTCGGGAACGCCCGCGAGCGCATCGCCCGACACGCCGAGATGCGCGAGCGCGAACGGAAAGATCGAGCCGACCACTGCGCCCGCACCGATGAAGGCGGTCTGGAGCGCGTAGCCTGCGGTATGTTGATCCTTGCGCAGCATGTCGCCGACGAACGCGCGAAACGGCTCCATCGAGACGTTGATCGAGGCGTCGAGTACCCAGAGCGTCAGCGCGGCAAGCCATAGCAATTTCGCTTCGGGCATCACGAACAGCGCGAGCGCGGCGAGTACCGCGCCAGCGAAGAAATAGGGACGGCGGCGGCCGAACCGCGTCCAGGTGCGATCGCTATAATGACCGATGATTGGCTGAACGAGCATTCCGGTCAACGGCGCCGCGATCCAAAGATAGGAGAGGTCGTCGAGCGATCCGCCGAGCGTCTGGAAGATCCGGCTCATATTGGCGTTCTGCAACGCGAAGCCGATCTGGATCCCGAAAAAGCCGAAGCTGATGTTCCACAGGCCGGCAAAGCCCTGGACTGGTTTCTCGGTCAAAACGCGGCTCTCCTGATCGGTCGCCACTTGTGTGCGTGGCGATCTGACGGACCGGCTTGACCCCAAGCGACCGGCAAAACAACTATGCATACGAATACCTTGCCCCGCCGTGCCGCCCGGCCGCATGAAGGCCTGCATGACCCAACCGCCGAAAACCACGCTTCACTTTCAGGGCGAGGAGCAGCGCCCGCTGATCGCGATCGACGATTTCTGGCCCGATCCGGATGCGCTGCGCGAGGATGCGGCAAGCCTGCGGATGGCGCCGATCGGCCCGCATTATCCCGGCGTTCGCGCCGAGGTGCCGCCGCGCCTCGCCGAGACGATGCGACGCCGGATCGCGCCATTGTTGGCGGAGCATTTCGGGCTCGATCCGGCGCCGGCAGTATCAGAGGCCTATTATTCGCTCGTCACCACGGCGCCTGGCGATCTCGCGCCGATCCAGCGGTTACCGCATTTCGACGGCGTCGAGCGGGGGCGAATCGCGGTGCTCCTGTTCCTGGGGCGCGGCGAACAGGGTGGCACTGCGTTCTACCGCCAGCGATCCACGGCGTTCGAGACTGTCGATGCGTCGCGCCTTGGTCGGTTCAGGGCGGAACTGGAAGCGGGCGTGCAGGCGCACGGCATGCCCGAGGCGTCCTACATCGCCGGCGACACGGCATTGTACGAACGCATCGCGGTCCAGCCGGCACGTTTCAACCGGGCGCTCGTCTATGCTGGGAATACGCTGCACTGTGCGTATCTGCCGCCTGCGGTGGTACTGAGTTCGGACCCGCTAGCCGGGCGGCTGACGCTCAATCTGTTCCTGTTCGACGACTGAGCGGCCGTTCTTACACGCCAGGGGGGGGCGCCGCAGGAGGCGGAGGGGCAGGTTGGACAACAGCGGTTGCTTATGCCGCCCCCTCCGTCAGGCTGACGCCTGCCACCTCCCCCTGGCGGGGGAGGATCGTGTTGGGCTATGCCCCGCTGCTCGCGCGGATCACCAGGCGGGTCGGCAAGGGCAGGTCGTCGGAGACTTCGCCGCGCAGTTTCGCCAGCAATGTTCGAACCAGCGCCTCCCCTGCCCGGCGCGCGTCCTGCGTCACGGTCGTCAGTGGCGGGTTGGTGAGTTGCGCCGAGGCGATATCGTCGAAGCCGACGATCGCGACGTCGTCCGGGATCGATCGCCCCGCAGCCGCCAGCGCGCGCATCGCACCGATTGCGATGCTGTCGCTCGCTGCAAAGATCGCGTCATAGTCGGCGCCGCGTCGCGCGAGTTCGCCGATCGCGTCCCGTCCGGCGTCTTCGGTGGTGATCGCATCGATCTGCAATGCGTCGTCTGCCGTCAGCCCCGCAGCCGCCAACGCGTCGAGATATCCCCGATACCGGTCCTCCAGTTCGGGATACCGCCCGTCCGCCGCGCCCAGGAACGCGATCCGCCGCCGGCCGCGCGCGATCAAGTGCGCGGTCGCCGCCTCGCCGCCGCCGCGATTGTCCGACCCGACCGTGATCCCGGCAGGCCCCGTACCGACTGCTCCCCAGCGCACCACCTTGGTTCCTTGTTCGGTGAGGTGATCGAGGCGCGCGCGATAGGCCTCGTAATCGCCGTAACCGAGCAGGATGATACCGTCCGCCTTGCGGCTGTCCTGGTAATCGACGTGCCAGTCGCCCGACAATTGCTGGAACGAGATCAGCAAATCGTAGCCGGCGCGGGCACAAGCGTGCGTGATCGAGCCCAGCATCGACAGGAAGAACGGGTTGATCGTCGACTCGTCCTCGGCGGGTTCCTCGAAGAACAGCAGCGCCAGCGTGTTCGCCGACTGACTGCGCAGCGACGAGGCATGCTTGTCGACCGCGTAATGCAGGCTGCGCGCGATCGCTTCGATCCGCTGGCGGGTCTGCGCGTTGACCGACTTCGATCCGCGCAACGCCCGCGACACGGTCGGCTGCGACACGCCGGCCAATTGCGCGATGTCGAACGATGTCGGACGCCGACCCATCGTCAGCGCCCTTGCCGACGCCACTGTGGGCGGCCGTGGTCCTGAAGAGACACGGTTTGCATGAAACAGTGAATACGTATGCCCGTCCCTTTTGCAACGCCCCCACCCGAAATATAGCCGTGTTGCGACACCCGACGCGTCAGCACGACGTCGGGGATACCAAAACAAGCAATTGAGGATGCGCGGGATTATTCTCGCCTGAAGGGGATTTCATGAGCCAGTCTATTCCGTGCCGCCTGCGCGTCGCGTCCGGCATTTCCGCGCATGGCCGCCTGGCGCTGCACGTCAGCGCGACCGCGCTTGCCGCTGCCCTGATGCTGCCGGGCCAGGCTGCGTTCGCGCAAGCGACGCCCGGTACCGCGAATGCCAATCCGACCGCACCCGCGCAGATCGACGCGGTGCCGACCGTCGCCGCGCCGACGCCGCAACCCGCCGATGCCGTGCCACCCACAGCCCAGGCCGATGCCGCTGGCGGTGACGAGATCGTCGTCACCGGTATCCGCGCCGGCCTGGAATCCTCCGCCAAGATCAAGCGCCAGTCGGTCCTGATCGTCGACTCGATCTCGGCCGAAGACGTCGGCAAGCTGCCCGACGTGTCGATCGCCGACTCGCTCGCTCGCCTGCCCGGTGTCACCGCACAGCGCCTCGAAGGTCGCGACCAACGCCTGTCGATCCGCGGCCTCGGTCCCGATTTCTCGACCACGCTGCTCAACGGCCGCGAACAGGTGACGACCGGCGACAACCGCGGCGTCGAGTTCGACCAGTATCCGTCAGAATTCTTCAAGACCGTCAACGTCTACAAGTCGGCTGATGCCTCGCTGATTGCCGCGGGCGTCGCCGGTACGGTCGACCTGCGTATGCTGCGACCGCTCGACCAGGCGCACCGCATCATCGCGGTCAGCGCGCGCGCGCAGATGAACGGCATCGACAAGCTCAACCCGGATGGCGATCGCTACGGCTATCGCGCGTCGGCGACCTATGTCGACAAGTTCGCCAACGACACGCTCGGCATCGCGATCGGCGTGTCGGCGACTCAGACGCCGTCGCAGGATGAGCGCTACAACGCGTGGGGCTATAGCGGCGCCGGCACCGCGGCCAGCCCGTTCCTGCTCAACGGCGCCAAGCCCTATGTCCAGTCGAACGAGTTGAAGCGCTATGGCGGCGTCGCGACGATCGAGTGGCAGCCGTCGGACAGCTTCCATTCGACGTTCGACGCGCTGTATTCGCATTTCCAGGAAACGCAGATCCTGCGCGGCATCGAATTCCCGCTCGCAGGGCAGCTCGCGAGCGCCGGTACGGCTGGCGGCACGACCGCGACCGGGGTGACCGTCGCCGACGGCTTCGCGACCAGCGCGACGTTCGGCAACGTCTTCGCGGTGCAGCGCAACGACTATAACCAGCGCAAGGCGGACAATTTCTCGCTCGGCTGGAACAACGATCTCAAGCTGACCGAGTCGGTTCACCTGAACGTCGACGCGAGCTGGAGCCGTGCGAAGCGCACCGACTTCCTGCTGGAGACCAACACTGGCACCGGCTTCGCCAAGAGCGGCGTCGCCGACACCGTCACCGTCAAGCAGAACGGCAACGGCACCTACACCTTCTCGCCGACGCTCGATTACACCAACACCAACATCTTCAAGCTGACCGATCCGCAAGGGTGGGGCAACAACGGCACGCAGCAGGTCGTCCAGTCGGGCTTCCTCAACCGGCCGAGCTTCAAGGACGATCTGAAGTCGCTCCGCGCGAGCCTGAACGGCGAGTTCTCGGACAGCGTCGTCAAGGGCTGGGAAGCGGGCGGCAACTACAGCCAGCGCAAGAAGACCAGCGCGTACACGTCCTATTTCCTCTGCCCGACCGGCGGCGGCACGAACTGCACCGTGGCGAGCGGTTCGCCGCTGAGCGGCAACGTGCCGAGCGAAGCGCTTCTCGGGTCGAACGTGGCACTGGATTACCTCGGCATCCCGCAGATGCTGACGCTCGATCCGCTGTATCTCTACAATAATTCGCTCAATGCGGCGTTCGATGGTCGTCCCTCCGCGCTGGTGCGCGACAATGTCGTGCTCGAGAAGGTGTGGACCGGCTATGCCAAGGTCACGATCGACGGCCTGGTCGGCGACAAGCCGCTCAAGGGCTCGATCGGCGCGCAGGTGGTGCATTCGGACCAGAGCTCGACCGGCCAGATCGCCAGCGTCGTCGGCGGCGCGGTGACGATCGCACCGGTGAAGCAGTCGCTGAAATACACCAACTTCCTGCCCTCGGCGACGATGTCGGTCGAACTGATCCCGCTGGGCTTCGTCAAGGTCGGCGCCTCGCAGACGATGGTCCGTCCGCGTCTCGACCAGGAGCGCGTCACGCAGGACGTCGCGATCAACCTGACCAATATCGGCCAGACGCCAGCCGGGCTGTTCCCGGTGTTCACGTCGACCGGTGGCAACGTCAATCTGAAGCCGTACCAGTCGACCAACATCGATCTGTCGTTCGAGAAGTATTTCAACGGGGGCGGCTATGTCGCGCTGTCGGGGTATTTCAAGCACCTGACCGACTTCGTCGATCCGAACAACTCGCTGCCGTACGACTTCTCGGCGTTGCTGCCGGCGCTGACCGCGGCGCAGCAGGCACAGGTGATCGCGGCGGGCCAGACGATCGGCAACGTGTCGTCGCCCGCCAATACCGGTCGCGGCGAAGTGCTGGGCGTCGAGGGTACGGTGTCGCTGCCGTTCAAGGCGATCACGTCCGCGCTCGACGGCTTCGGCATTTTCGCGAGCGGCAACTACACGCAGTCGACGATCAAGTATGGCAGCAACCCGACCGAGGCGATCACCCTGCCCGGCCTGTCCAAGTGGACCGGCAGCGGCACGATCTACTTCGAGAAATGGGGCTTCCAGGCGCGCGCGAACTATCGCTACCGCTCCAGTTTCCTCGCCGAAGTCGCCGGCCTGTCCGCCAACCCGACCTATCGCACGGCGCGATCGGAGGGCATTCTGGATGCGCAGATCGGGTATGAGTTCCAGAGCGGTCCGCTCGCGAACTTCGCGATCCTGGCGCAGGCGAAGAACCTGACCGACCGGCCATTCGTAACCTACCAGAACGACGATCCGCGCCAGGTGATCGACTATCAGCGCTATGGCCGCGATTACTATGTCGGCATCACCTATAAGTTCTGATGTCGATGGCGGGGCGGTTGACGCCGCCCCGCATTTGCCCCGCAGTGGCGGCACCTGACGGTTTCGAAGCGGGGACGCGGACAATGGCCAATCACCCTTTGCGTATCGTGATCGCCGGTGGCGGTACAGCCGGCTGGATGGCAGCGGCGACCTTCGCTCGGTTCCTGGAGACGGGATACGAGATCGACCTGATCGAGTCCGACGATATCGGCACGGTCGGGGTGGGCGAGGCGACGATCCCGCAGATTCATTTGTTCAACGACGCACTCGGTCTCGACGAGGACGCGTTCCTCCGCGCGACCGGCGGCACGTTCAAGCTCGGCATCGAGTTCGTCGACTGGTTCAAACCGGGCCATCGCTACATGCATGCGTTCGGCGATGTCGGTCGCGACGTCGGCCTGTTACCGTTTCACCAATATTGGCTGCGCGCGCGGTCGCTCGGGCTGGCCGGCGATCTCGGCGCCTATTCGCTCAACACGCATGCGGCGCTTGCCGAGCGGATGCAGCGTGGCCCTGCCCGTACCGCGCGCACGCTGCCGTCGATGCCGTACGCCTATCATTTTGATGCGGCGCTCTATGCGCGCTACCTGCGGCGCTATTCCGAGACGCGCGGCGTCAACCGGATCGAGGGCAAGATCGTCCGCGTGACGCGCGACGGCGAAAGCGGGGATGTCGCCGGGCTCGTACTGGAGAACGGCACGACCGTCGCCGCCGACCTCTATATTGATTGTACCGGGTTTCGCGGGCTGCTGATCGAGGAGGCGCTCGGCACCGGGTACGAGGACTGGACGCACTGGCTGCCATGCGACCGCGCGATCTCGGTGCCGTCGGCGCGCAGCGAAAAGTTCACGCCGTACACGCGCTCGACCGCACATGCCGCCGGCTGGCAGTGGCGGATCCCGTTGCAGCATCGTACCGGCAATGGCGTTGTCTTCAGCAGCGCGCACATGAGCGAGGACGAGGCGACCGCGACGCTGCTCGCCGGGCTCGACACGCCGGCGATGGCCCATCCGCGGACGATCGCGTTCCGCACCGGCCGTCGCAAGCGGATGTGGAACCGCAACGTCGTCGCGCTCGGACTCGCCGCCGGGTTCATGGAACCGCTCGAGTCGACCAGCATCCACCTGATCCAGTCGGCGATCTCGCGGTTGCTCAAGCTGCTGCCGGGCCGCGTCATCGCCGACGCCGACCGCACCGAGTTCAACCGGCAGAGCGACTTCGAATACGAACGCATCCGCGACTTCATCATCCTCCACTACAAGGCGACGGCGCGCGACGACACGCCGTTCTGGCGCCAGTGCCGCGACATGGCCATCCCCGACACCCTCGCCGCGAAGATCGACCTGTGGCGCGGCAACGGACACATCGTCCGCGAGCATGAGGAGCTGTTCACCGAAGTCGGCTGGCTTCAGGTGCTGGCAGGACAAGGCATCATGCCGGCGGGCCACCACCCGCTGGCCGACGCGATATCGACGAGCGACCTGGGGGAATTCATGGACACGATCGACAAGCTGAACGCGCGCGAAGCGGGCCAGATGCAGGACCACGCGGCGTTCGTCGCGCAGCATTGTGCGTCACCGGCAGGGCTCGGCGCATGAGCATCACCGCCGCCATCCTGCTCGCGCTATCGGGCGCGGCGGCCGTGCCGCCCGCCGACTACCGCGCGCGCGCGCCACAGGACGAGGTCATCTATTTCGTCCTGCCCGACCGGTTCGAGAATGCCGACCCGAGCAACGATCGCGGCGGGATTGCCGGCGATCGATTGAAGACCGGCTATGATCCGACCGCGAAGGGCTTCTATCACGGCGGCGACCTGAAGGGCCTGACCAAGCGGCTCGACTATATCCAGCATCTCGGCGCGACCGCGATCTGGCTCGGGCCGATCTTCAAGAACAAGGCGGTGCAGGGTTCGCCTGGCCACGAGTCCGCGGGCTATCACGGATACTGGATCACCGACTTCACGCAGGTCGACCCGCATCTCGGCACCAACGCCGACATGACCGCCTTCGTCGACGCCGCCCACAAGCGCGGGATGAAGGTGTATATGGACATTATCATCAACCACACCGCCGACGTGATCCAGTACCGCGAATGCGCGGTCGGCCTGCCCTGCCCGTACCGCGACCGCGCGACGTATCCGTACCAGCGCAAGGGCGGTGTCGGCGGCAAGGCGATCAATCCGGGGTTCGTCGGTGACGGCGTGCAGACCGCGGCGAACTTCGCCAAGCTGACCGACACGACCTATGCGTACACGCCTTACGTGCCGGCGGCCGAGCGCAATGTGAAGGTGCCGGCGTGGCTCAACGACCCGATCTATTACCATAATCGCGGCGACACCACGTTCATGAACGAGAGCTCGACGATGGGCGATTTCTCGGGGCTCGACGACGTGATGACGGAGAACCCGCGCGTCGTGTCGGGCATGATCGACATCTTCGGTTCGTGGATCGACCGGTTCAAAGTCGACGGCTTCCGCATCGATACCGCGCGCCACGTGAACCCGGAATTCTGGGCGCAGTTCGTGCCGGCGATGCTGACGCGGGCGCAGGCGAACGGCATCCCGAACTTCCACATCTTCGGCGAAGTCTCCGATCACGAGGTCCGCCCCGCGGTGCTCGCGCAGCACACGATCGTCGACAAGCTGCCCGCGGTGCTCGACTTCGCGTTCCGCCAGGCGGTGGTCGAGACGGTCGCGGGCACACGCGGCACCGATGCGTTCGAGGCGCTGTTCGACGGCGACGTGCTGTATGCGAAGGGCGCCGACACCGCGGCGATCCTGCCGACCTTTACCGGCAATCACGACGACGGCCGCTTCGCCACCTACGTGCGGAAGGCATTCCCGCAGGCGTCCGACGATGAGGTGCTGAAGCGCGTCCTGCTGTCGAACGCGATGCTGCTGACCTTGCGCGGCGTGCCGACGATCTATTCGGGCGACGAACAGGGCTTCGTCGGCGACGGCAACGACCAGGACGCGCGCGAGGACATGTTTGCGTCGAAGGTCGCGATCTACAACGACAACCGCCTGCTCGGCACGACCAAGACGACCGCCACCGAAAGCTTCGGCGAGACCAATCCGCTGTTCCGCGAGATCGCCGTGCTGGCGAAGGTTCGCGTTGGGCATCCAGCTCTCACGCGGGGTCGAACGGTCATCCGCAGCCGAAGCGAGACACCGGGCCTGCTCGCGGTTTCACGCTTCGATCCGACGACGGGTGCGGAAACCCTGCTCGCGTTCAACACCTCGGACAAGCCGATCACCCAGGCGGTGCAGGTAGAGACCGGCTCCACCCGCTTCACTACGCTCGCCGGCACATGCGCGCCTCGCGCTGCTGCCCCCGGCAGTGTCACACTAACCCTGCCCGCGTTCGGCTATGCCGTCTGCGCCGCGGAGACCCGTTGATGCCTGTACGAATGCCTGACGCTGCCGCCGACCGCCCATGGTGGAAAGGTGCGACGATCTACCAGATCTACCCACGCAGTTTCGCGGACTCGAACGACGACGGGATCGGCGACCTGCCGGGTATCACCGCGCACCTGGATTATGTCGCCAGCCTGGGCGTCGATGCGGTTTGGCTGTCGCCGTTCTTCACCTCGCCGATGGCAGATTTCGGCTATGACGTGTCGGATTACCGCGACGTCGATCCGATCTTCGGCACGCTCGCCGATTTCGACGCGCTGATCGCGCGCGCGCATGCGCTCGGCCTCAAGATCATCATCGATCAGGTCTATTCGCACACCTCGGAGGAACATGACTGGTTCCGCCAGAGCCGCGCCTCGCGCAGCGGCGACAAGGCCGACTGGTATGTCTGGGCGGATGCCAAGTCCGATGGCACACCGCCGTCGAACTGGCAGTCGGTGTTCGGTGGCCCCGCCTGGACCTGGGATGCCAGGCGCGGGCAATATTACATGCACAATTTCCTGAAGGACCAGCCGCAGCTCAACGGGCATAACCCCGCGGTGCAGGACGAGCTGATCGCGACCGCGCGGTTCTGGCTCGATCGCGGCGTCGACGGCTTCCGTTTAGATGCGATCAACTTCGCGATGCACGACCCGGCGCTCACCGACAATCCGCCTGCACCCGCGACCAATCGCGCGCGCACCCGGTCGTTCGATTTCCAGCAGAAGCTGCACAACCAGAGCCATCCGGACATCGTCGGGTTCATCGAGCGGATCCGCGCGCTGCTCGACGAATATGGCGCCGGGTTCACCGTCGCCGAAGTCGGCGGCGACGACAGCGACCGCGAGATGAAGCTGTTCACCGGCGGAAATGGCCGGCTCAACAGCGCGTACGGCTTCGACTTCCTGTACGCGGACCGGCTCACGCCCGAGCTGATCGTCGATGCGGTCGGCAACTGGCCCGATACGCCTGGCCTCGGCTGGCCGAGCTGGGCGTTCGAGAACCACGACGCGCCGCGCGCGGTGTCGCGCTGGACCACGTCCGACCAGCGCGAGGCGTTTGCGCGGATGAAGATCCTGCTGCTCGTCGCGTTGCGCGGTAACATCTTCCTGTACCAAGGCGAGGAGCTAGGCCTGACGCAGGTCGACATCGCGTTCGACGACCTGCTCGACCCGGAAGCGATCGCGAACTGGCCGCTGACGCTGTCCCGAGACGGCGCGCGTACGCCGATGCCGTGGATCGGCGCGGCGCCCGATCTCGGGTTCGGCAGCACCGAGCCTTGGCTGCCGTTCGGTGAGGATCACCGCGCGATCGCGGTCGACGCGCAGGAGGCGGACGCGACGTCGCTGCTGCATTGGACGCGGGCGCTGATCGCTGCGCGTAAGGCGCATCCGGCGTTACGGCTGGGGAGCCTGCGGATCGTGCACAGCGACGATGCGGTGATCGCGTTCGAGCGGGAGTCCGGCGACGAGACGCTGCTCTGCGTGTTCAATCTCGGCGACGACGCACGTGATTGGCCTACCGGCATCGCCACCGATGGCGACATGCTGTTCGCGACCGATGGCGCCGACACGACGACGCTGCCGCCGCTGTCCGGGCTGGTGCTGCAGCGGTGATCGACGGGCTCGACCACCACATCGTCATCCTCGGCGGGGGCACCGCCGGGTGGATGACTGCGTGCCTGATCGCGCATCGCTGGCGGGATCGCAGCGTCCGCGTGACGTTGGTCGAAAGCCCGGAGATCGGCATCGTTGGCGTCGGTGAAGGATCGACACCGCAGTTGAAACACTTCTTCGACACGCTCGGCATTGCCGAAGCCCACTGGATGCCGGCGTGCGACGCGACCTACAAGCTCGGGATCGGCTTCGAAGGCTGGTCCGACCGCGCCGGGTACGAACGCTATTTCCACCCCTTCCCCACCGCGCTCGACGGCCACACCGCACCGCAATTCTTCTACAACACGCGGGCACGCCGCACCGGTCGCGATGTCGACGCGCACCCCGACCAGTTCCTGCTCCCCGCCCGGCTCGCCGCTACGAACTGCGCTCCGCAGCCCGCCGCAAACTTCCCGTTCGAGGTCAGCTACGGCTATCACTTCGACGCGTACAAGGTCGGTGCGTTCCTCGCCACGCATGCGACCGAGATGCTAGGCGTCGTCCATCTCCAGCGCCGGATCGCCAGCGTCGAGCGTGCCTCGACCGGCGAAATCACCGCACTGATCGATACCGATGGCGAGCGTATCGCCGGCGACTTCTTCATCGACGCTAGCGGGTTCCGGAGCACGATCTTCAGTGCGCTGGACGTGCCGTTCGTCAGCTATGCCGACGCACTGTTCAATGACCGCGCGGTAGTGATGCCGACCGCGCGTACCCCCGGCACGCCGATCCCCAGCCAGACGCGCGCGACCGCGTTGTCGGCTGGCTGGGCGTGGCACATCCCGCTGACCAGCCGAAACGGCAACGGCTACGTCTACTCCAGTCGCCACCTGACCGAAGCACAGGCCGAAGCGGAGTTGCACACAAACATCAGCGCCGAGGCCGGCGAAGCGCGCCACCTCAAGATGCGCGTCGGCCGCGTTCGCGACAGCTGGTCGCACAACGCACTCGCGGTCGGGCTGTCACAAGGCTTCCTCGAGCCGCTCGAAGCGACCGCACTGCATCTCGTCATTGCCACCGTTGAAGCGTTCCTCGACGGGATTGACGGAGGCGGCGCGACCGACGCCGTCCGCACCGCGTTCAACACGCGCATCGCAGCGCGCTACGACGGCGTCCGCGACTACATCGTCGCGCACTACCGGCTGAACCAGCGCCACGACGATCCGACCGGCTATTGGGCGGAAGCGCGCGGCGTGGACGCCCTGTCCGGTGATCTCAAGATGCTGATGTCGACTTGGTTCACCGGCGCGGACATGGTCGCGGCGATCGATCGCGCCGGGCTCGGTCGCTATTATTCGGCGATCAGCTGGCACTGCCTGTTCGCTGGCTACGGCACTTTTCCCGACGCCGCGCGGCTGATCCCGCCCGGCGCCGATATCGATCCCATCGACCTGCCGAAGATCGACAATTTCCTGACCCGTTGCGCATCGAACTTCGGGTCGCACGCCTCTCGCCTCCGCGCCGCCGCGGACCACAAGGATCAAATATGAAACGCATCGCCCTCCTGCTCGCCGCCACCGCTGGCCTGTGCCGCGTGCCCGTCCAGGCGCAGACGACCACGCTCGCCGCCCCCACGCTCACCCCGCGCAATGATGGCGTCGAGGTTCGTGCGGGCGCGACGACCATGCGGATCACCGCGATAACCGACGGCCTCGTCCGCGTGCGCGTCGCCAAGAACGGCGCGTTCGCCGAGGATGCGAGCTGGGCGGTGACGGCGGCGACCCGCAAGCAAACCGCCAAGGTGAACGCAGCCCCCGACGGCTTCACTACCGCCAGCGTCCGCGTCCGCATCGGGGCCGGCGGCGCGATCACCTTCGAGACGCTCGACGGCAAGATCATCTCTGCCGATGCCGCCCCCGTCACGACCGACGGCAAGGCGTTCACGATCTCGAAGACGCTGCCGATCAGCGAGCATTTCTACGGCTTGGGCGACAAGACGCAGGGACTCGACCGGCGCGGCCACGGCTTTGTCGACTGGAACACCGACGCGTTCGGGTTCAGCAGCGCGGACGATCCGATCTACAAGTCGATACCCTTCTTTATCGGCACCGGCGGTGCTGGCGGCAGCTACGGCATCCTGCTCGACAACACGTTCCGCACCTGGTTCGATTTCGGCCACCGCGATGCCGAGACGCTCTCGTTCGGCGGCCCCGACGGCCCGATCGACTATTACTTCATCGCCGGGCCATCGATGGCGGAGGTCACGCGCCGCTATGCCGACCTGACCGGCCACGCCCCGCTCGCACCGAAATGGGCGCTCGGCTACCAACAGTCGCGCTACAGCTATGGTAGCGCCGACGAGGTCCGCCAGATCGCCACCCGCCTGCGCAGCGATCGCGTGCCGACCGACGTGATCTGGCTCGACATCGGCTATCAGGATCGCAACCGCCCCTTCACCACCGACGCCAAGACCTTCCCCGACCTGCCCAAGCTCGCCAGCGAGATGAAGGCTGACGGGATCAAGCTGGTCGCGATCACCGATCTTCACATCGCCGCGGTCGAGCAGGGCTATGCGCCCTACCAGAGCGGGATGAAGGCCGACGCGTTCATCAAGAACGCCGATGGCAGCCCCTATGTCGCGCCGGTCTGGCCCGGCCCGTCGGTGTTCCCCGACTTCACCAAGACCGCCGCGCGGACCTGGTGGGGGCAGCAGTACAAGGGCTTCCTAGATGCCGGGATCGCAGGGTTCTGGAACGACATGAACGAGCCGGCGATCTTCGAGACGCCGACCAAGACGATGCCGCTCGACACCCGCCACCGCATCGACAGCGACGATTTCGCCGCGCGGATCACCGATCACCGCGAGGCGCACAATGTTTACGGCATGCTCAACACGCGCGCGACGTTCGACGGCCTGCAAAAGCTCCGCCCCGACGAGCGCCCGTTCGTGATGACCCGTGCGAGCTATGCCGGCGGGCAGCGTTATGCGGTCACCTGGACCGGCGACAACAGCGCGACCTGGGATCACCTGAAGCTGTCGGTGCAGCAGATCATCAACCTCGGCCTGTCGGGCTTCGGCTACAGCGCCGCCGACGTCAGCGGCTTTGCAGGCGGCCCGAGTCCCGATCTCCTCACCCGCTGGACCGAGATCGGCGCGTTCACGCCGGTGTTCCGCAACCATTCGGCGACCGGCACGCCGCGCGTCGAGCCCTGGGTAGACGGCCCCGACCATCTCGCGATCCGCCGCCGCTTCATCGAGGAGCGCTATCGCCTGATGCCGTATTTCTACGCACTGGCGGACCAGAATGCGCGGTTCGGCGATCCGATCATGCGCCCGGTGTTCTACGATTACCCGGCCGCCACGACTGCGTCGTGCGACCAGTCGATGGCGTTCACGCTCGGCAAGTCGCTGCTGATCGCACCGCCGCCCAAGCCGGAATCGCCGCAGACCTACGACGTCTGCCTCCCCGCTGGCGGCTGGTACGATTACTGGACCGGCCAGCGCGTCGGCACGCCAGAACCCGCCGCCGCCGGCCCGATCCAGTCCGCAACGCAGGCAGTCCCGACCGCGCGCACGCTCGGCGACCGCGTGACCGAGACGCCTCGGCTCGACCGCCTGCCCGTGTTCGTCCGCGCCGGCACGATCCTGCCCCGCCAGCCCCTGGTCCAGAGCACGAGCGAAACCCCGAACGGCCCGCTGCGGCTCGACGTCTATCCCGGCGCGGATTGCCAGGGCACGCTCTACGAGGATGACGGCCGCACGCTGGCGTACACCCGCCGCGGCTATTTTCGCCAGACGGTGCGCTGCACGATCACGCCGACCGGCCTGTCGATCGACTTCGCCAAACCCGAGGGTGGGTTCAAGCCATGGTGGAAGAGCATTGCGATCACCGTCCACGGTTGGGATGGTGCTGGCACCGCCAGGATAAAGGGTAAGCAGACCAATGTCGCTCAAGACGCAGCAACTGGAACGTCGACCTTGGTCGTTCCATCGATGAATATTGCCGGGGTGGTGCACTTGGAAGGACGGCAGGTGGCGATCGGACAAGCGCCGAAAACCATTTCGCTGCGGTGATACGATTAGCAGTTCGCTAAGGACGGCCGGCGTGTCCAGGAGGTGGGAATCGGAGTTTTCGACGTCCCACCCATCGATAACGCCAGCAGCCGGTAGCGTCCTTTGAGCACGTCACGACGATCTCATTGTTCACCGGCGGCCAGGCAATCGCTTGGGATCGCTTGACGGCGCGTATAGTATGCTCGCTCGACCACCAGACTATGTCGTGGTGGCGAGCCGGACCGGGAAGATCAAACGGTAGCCCCCTAGTCGGGAAGCCCCGTAGGTCGAGTGATCGACGCTCGGTGGACCGTAGTTGACCGCGAGCGATAGCTTAAGAACGCGGTTAGCGAGGGCGGCGCGGTCCAATTGAATATGCCGCCTCGCGCAAAAATTCTCGTGCTTGCAGATCCATTGCCGAACCTAGCGGCGCATCGATCGATTTCGTAGGATCTTGCGACCGCACCTACCCGATCAGGCCGGCGGGTTGCCCAATCCGCCGTTGAGTGCAGCGGGATGTTTGTGGGCATCGGTGGCGGAGACTCGGGCTGGCGCCGCATCCGCGCTGCTCCCGGCGAGCATGCCGTTCAACGAACTGCCGGTCATGCCGAGTTCCGCCATCAGGCCATCGATGAGCGGGCCGCCGACGCGGTAGCGCATCGCCGCCGCGACCGCGGCATCGGCGAGGTTGCCTTGGCCGCCGCCGGACGCGCCGTCGCTGCCGCCGTCGCCGTGTAGCCCTCGCGCGTCGAGAATGCTGATCTTGTCGATGTTTTCCATCGGCTTGCTCGCGGCAGCGATGATCGCGGGCAGCGCTTCGAGCATCGCGCGCCGGATCAGCAACGCCGTCTGCGCATCGCTCAACAGGTTGGTCGCCTCGTTGAGCGATGCCTGACCTGCGGCGTCGACCTTGAACGCCGCCTCGCGCCCTTCGGCACGCGCCTTTTCGGCGTCGGCTTCGGCAGTCGCTTCGGTGCGCAGGGCGCTCGCGCGAGCCTCTGCCGCTTCCTTCTCGGCGGTCGCGGCGACGGTTATGCCGACGGCCTCTTCCTGCGCGCGCTGGGTGGCGGCGATCACGGCGACGTTCTTGTTGCGGTTGGCGATTTCGGTCGCCTTGGCGGTGGCGACGCTTTCCTCGGCGCGGACGGCGAGCGCGCGGGCCTCGTTGGCGGCGGCGGTCGCGGTCGATTCCTCTTCGGACTTCTGCGCGGTCTGCACAGCCGTCGTGATGCGAGCGATCTCGATGGTGCGGTCGCGCTCGATCGTTGCGGTCTGGATCGCGCCGTCGCGGGCGATCGTCGCGGTCTGGATCACCTTGTCGGCTTCGGTCTGCGCGACGGTCTGCGCCTGGCTGGCGGTGATGCGGGCGATCTCGGCGAGACGGGTCTGCTCGGCTTCGGCGGTGGCGATCGCGGTCGCCTGCTCGGCGCGACGGGCGGACAGCGTCTGCTCCTGCGTCAGCCGGGCCTGTTCCGCGGCCTGCGCGATTTCGAGCGACTGGTTGTTGGCGTCGAGGTTACGCTGCTCGATCTCGACGCGGTTGGTGGCGACGATGTCGTTGCGGATCTTCTTGCGCTCCTCGATCGTCCGCGTGAGCACGGTCAGCCCCTCGGCATCGAATGCGTTGTTCTCGTTGAAATGCTCGAACGCGGTCTGATCGAAATGCGTGATACTGACCGATTCGAGCTGAAAGCCGTTCATGTCCAGATCGGTCATCAGCGCCTCCTGCACCTTCTGGATGAAGTCGGCGCGGTTGGCGTGGAGGTGCTCCATCGTCATCGTCGCGGCGACCGATCGCAGCGCGGAGACGAGCTTGCCGTCGAGCAGCGACTTCACCGCATCGGGGCTATTGACCGAATCGCCGAGCGTCTGTGCAGCGGCGGCGATCGACTCCGCGTCGGGTTTCACCTTGATATGGAACAGCCCGACGACGTCGACACGCAGTTTGTCGAGCGTGATAAGCGCATCCTTGTTAAGGCGCGACACCTCCAGCTTCACGGTCGTCAGGCGGACCTGCATCAATTCGTGGAGCACTGGGATGACCATGATGCCGCCGTTGAGCACCACCTTCTCGCCGCCGAAGCCGGTGCGGATCAGCGCCACGTCCTTGGTCGCGCGGCGGTAGAGCCGGGTTAGGATGATGCCGATCACCACCAGTGCGAACAGCACGATACCGGCGTAGATCAGGACGTTCAGAAGCTGTGCGGGCATGAAACCCTCCCCGGTTATGCGTGGTTAGATCGACCGCAGAAGCGTGTTGGCTTCGGGCAGTGCGTAGAAGAGTTTGCCGTCCCGGCGGACGATCAGCGCGGTCTCGCCGGCGGCGATCGTGTCGGTGTCGTCGTGCGGCTCGACCATGATGAAATGCGCCTGGCCGTGCTGGTCGACGATCTTCGCGCGGGCGGGCGATCCGCGGCGGGCGGTACCTTCGAGGATCGTACCGCGGCGCCGGAGGAAGTCGTCGGTCGAGATCACGCTGGTCTCGAAGCCGGGCATGATCCGGGCGAGGCCGTTGGCGGCGAGCGTGTTGAGCAGGCTGCCGGCGATCAATGCGCCGCCCGAGGCGAGGCCCCAGTGCAGCGGGGCGCCGGCCAGCGCGGTCGCGCCCTGCTGGATGGCAATCCCGGCCAGCGTGAAGCAGCCAAGCAGTGAGGTCAGCCAGATCAGGATCGGCAGTTCATGGCCGAGCCCGAGCCAGTCGAGCACGCTGCCGCCATCCGCTTCGGCATGGACGTCCGCGTGGAGATCGAGATGCCCGAGCCCAAGGCCGATCGCCTCGATCAGCCCGATCCCGATCATCACGACGAACGCGATCGCGAACGGCGCGTAAGCCGGCGTCAGGAAGATCGCGAACATAGGCCGTAGCGCAGGTGAGGACTCGGGTTCTGCATCGACGAACGCGTAGCGGACAGACGACAACGCTTCGTTACGAAACGCCGGCCGATCCGGTCTTTGCACTCCATGCGTCGATGCCCCCCGGACCGAGGCTAGCTCTACGCCGAGGCGTTCGCAACGCGGGCTAAGCGAAAACCGGCCCAGGTTCAGACGATCGCAAGCCTGCTCGGCAACCTGACCTGGGTTATCGTGGGCTTGCTGGTCGCCGGGCTGCTCGGTTAGAAACTGTTCGGCCGTTCGACCGAAGTCTCGGATGATGCGGCATGATCAGCTCCGGCAGAGCAGTGCTTCCCACTTGACCTCGTCCGTGGGCGTAGTCGTCGGACACCGCCGGCTTCTCCGTCAAGCGCGCTGCTCAAGCGCGGTCCGGGTCTGTGCGCTCCAGGTCTGACCGCCGCGCAGAAAGGCGTACCAGCCATAGATCGCGCCCGCGTGACGCAACAGCTGGAAGCTGAACGGTTCGGCGATCGCGGCGACGATCGCGGGGCCGAGGTTCAAACCTTCGCGCTGCCCGGTCCAGCGTTTGTAGATGCGGAGCGACCAGAGGTGGAAGCTCAGGTCGATCGCGATCTTGGCGATCATCACGAGCAGGATCGGGAAGGCGAGCGTGTAGCGACCGGTGACGACGAGCCCGATCAACACGGCAAAGGCTGCCAGCCCGTAGATCGGCTGCACCGTATCGAGCGCCTTCACCGGGAGCATCCGCGTACCCAGCCGCCCGTAACGCGCGTTGCCGACCATGTCCCGGTTCCAGTGCTGTGTCTGCAGAAAGCCGCCGAACCAGCGCTGTCGCTGCTTCAGGAAGGCGGTGATGCTGGCGGGCGCATCGGTTCGGGCCAGCGCGCCACCGACGACCCGCACCGTCCAGTGCAGCCCGGCGTCATGGGCATGGCGGTGCAGCCGGTGGATCAGTTCGTAATCCTCCACCATGCAATCGGGATCGAAACCGCCGACCGTCAGCACCGCATCGCGCCGGAACGCCGCGAAGGCGCCCGATATCAGCAACAGTCCGTCGATCCGCATCCACGCGTCGCGCGACAGGAAGTTACGGACATATTCGTAGGACTGGAACCACTCGAATATCCGACCGCTCACACTTGGACCGCAGATCGGTGCCAGCACCCCGGTGGCCGCCACCAGCTCGGGCTCCGCTGCAAAGGCGGCACGCAGCGCCGCGATCGAGCCGGGCTCGATCAAGGTGTCGGCATCCACGGTCAGCACCACGTCCGTCGCGATCCGCTCGAGCGCGGCATTGAGCGCGCGCGCCTTGCCGCCGTGCGGCAGGCGGAGCCACTGAAGCCGGGTGCGCCCAATCTCGATCTCGACGAGTTCTCCGAGTGGTGGCGTCGCCAACGCATAGCCCGCCGCCATGGCGGACGGCGTATCGTCGCTCGATCCGTCGTCGGCGATCAGGATCGCCTCGGGTGGTTGGTCCTGGGCAAGGAGCCGGTCGATCGCCAGCCGGATCACGCCTGCCTCGTTATGCGCGGCGACGATCACACCGAAGCTCGGCTGCACGCCGCTCGGGGCCGGCGTCGCGGTCTGCGCGAGATGGCGGATCTGCCACGCTGTAAATACGAGCAGTGCCGTGTCGTACAGGATGTACGCGATCCCGACCGACCAAATGGCGAGTCCCTGGCGCAGAAACGCCTGCGCGATCAGCACGACGAACACCAGCGGGGCGGCCAAGCCGATCAGCCGGCTCGCCAGCGGGATCGGCCGTGGCGACAGACGCGGCGACTGTGCGGTAAAGATTGCCGAGAGGGATTGCATCGACCAGCGCCTAACGCTCGCTTGCTGAACGCGCTATTGCGGAATGTGTCGAGAACCGGGAATCGGCGCGAGGTGGTGGAGCGGATTGCAGCGGATGAATAGTAGATACACAGGCGTCGCCATCGCCTTCCACTGGCTCGTCGCACTGGGGATCGTCATCAACTTGACCCTGCCCTGGCTTTGGCCACACCTTGCCGACGACCGCGTGCGCCCCGCGATCGACCTGCACAAGTCGGTCGGGATCACGATCCTCGGCCTAGCGATCATGCGCCTGCTCTGGCGGCTTACGCATCGGCCTCCCGAGATGCCCAGCGGTTATCAAAAATGGGAAATCGGCGCGGCCCATGTGACCCACTGGCTGCTGTACGCGCTGATATCTGCGATGCCGCTGACCGGCTGGATCATGGACTCGGCGTACAAGGACGCCGCGACCCACCCGATGTTCCTGTTCGGACTGTTCGAATGGCCGCGGATCGGCACGATATTGAGCCTACCGCCTGCCACGCGAGACGCCGTCCACGATGGTTTCGGCGCATCGCACGTCTACCTGTCCTACCTGCTCTATACTCTGGTCGCGTTTCACATCGGCGGCGCGCTCAAACATGAATGGATCGATCGCCACCGCGAACTGCGCCGCATGATGCCAGTTTGGCGACGACACTGAGGGAAGCCTGCGAAGCATACGCCTCGCAGCAAGACCTGCCATACCCATTGGCGGACATTCACGCCCTGACTTTCCACTCGCGAAGGACGTGATGGAAGGAAAGCGGACGTTCGCTGCCGATGTCGACGGCCTCGCGCACTATCGGAAGAAGTTCAGCCATTTGCCCTGCCGTGCCGCTCCGGGCTAGGGCGCGACGCGCAGGAGATCATTCATGAAAACAGCGCCGGTTGCCATTCTCTATCAAGCGCTTCCGCCACCGTTGATCGACGGATTGCGGGAGGACGCAAAGCCGGGCGGATATTCGGATGGCGGCGCCGATATCGCTTTCGCATTGCGGACGGCAGGCGTGGATGTGGTCACGCCCAGCTCCTCGCCCGACCCTGCCAAGGCGCTCGACTGGGTATTCCCGGACACGGTCGAGGGCATCCGTAGCGCAGGCGCTGCGGGCGCATCGGTCCTGTGGGCGAACACGGTCCTGTTCGAAGGACATCCGCTGGAGACGGCGATGGCCGACTTCGACATCGTCGGGCAGATCCCCGCCGCAATGTAGGCGTTCGACGACAAGTTCGAGACCAACCAACTCCTTGCCGAAGCTGGCCTGCCGGTAGCGCGATCGTTTCTGCTGTCCGGCACGGGCAAGGAGAACGTCTGTGCGCTGGCCGATGTCGAGCAGGCGTGTGCTTCCCGCGGCATGTCCTTTCCGATGATCGTCAAGCCGGTACGCGGACGTGGCAGCCAGGGCGTAACCCTGGTGGAAAACCTCGGCGATTTGCGCGATGCCGCGACTGCGCTGATCGAGGCTGCCACCTTCGGCGACATGCTGATGGTGGAGGAGTTTCTTGGCGGTGACGAGATGACCGTCACCATCATGCCGCCCGCGTCCCCGCGTCCGGACGGTTCGCGGGCACCGGCGCACTGGGCGTTGCCGCCCGTGTACCGCTTCGATCAGCGTGGCGGCATAGCGCCGTATAATGGCGACGTTCCGGTTACAGCCAACAGCGTCGCGATCGGCCCCGATCGGCTGCGCGATCCCGCAATCGCGGCGATGATCGATAGCTGTGTAGCGGCGGCCGCGCTGGTCGACGCTCGCACCGCGATCCGGATCGATTGCCGGGCCAATCGCGATGGTATTTTCAAATTGTTCGACCTCAACATGAAACCCAACATGACGGGGCCGGGCAGGCCGGGGCGCGAAGATCAGGACTGCCTGTCGGCGATCGCCGCCCGCGCCGAGGGGTGGAGCTATATGGATCTTTTGCAGGCGATGCTTGCTGCCAAATGGAGGTTCGATTCCTCTCCCGAGGCTTAGCGATTCTATTGGCGTGGCTTGCTAATACCTTGGCGAAACGCTCGCACGATCTGCTCTGATTGACATGCCCACATGACATTTCTGTCATTTTGGGTTTACGCAGCCCTGCCAGCCGGTTTAGGGGATGCCCTTCAAAAGGGTGGCAAGGTGATGATGCGGAAGGCTATTTTTCTTTCCGTGGGCGCGTGCCTGCCACTGTTGGCGGGATGCAACCGCCACCAGTCGACGCTCGCGCCGTTCGGTGAGGAGGCGGACAAGGTCCTCTCGATCACCATCGTCCTGGTCATCGGCGCGATCATTCTCGCGGGCGGGCTCGCGTTGCTGATGCGCCACGCGATGCGCGCGCCGGAAGGTCGGCTGACGCACCAGGGCGGCATGAAGCTGGTGCTGTGGCTCGGCGGCATCGGCCCTTCAATCCTGCTGCTGGGCCTGCTGCTCTACGCCCTCCCAGCGATGCGGCCGCGCGAGGTGGCCAACAGCGATCTGCGGATCGGCGTCGAGGGCGAGCAATTCTGGTGGCGCGTCCGCTATGCGCCGCCGGGCGGTTCGGTAGTCGAGACCGCGAACGAACTGCGCCTCCCCGTCGGCCGCACCGTTGAACTGTCGCTGCGCAGCCCCGACGTGATCCACAGCTTCTGGGTGCCGGGACTCGCCGGCAAGATGGACATGATACCCGGCCGCACCAACCGGCTCGTAGTCCGCGCGACCAAGGCGGGGACGTACCGCGGTGTCTGCGCGGAGTTCTGCGGGCTTGGTCATGCACTGATGGCGTTCGACGTGATCGCGATGGAGCCAGCGGCGTTCGAGCGCTGGCTCGCTGGGCAGCGCAAGCCCGCCGTCGTTACCGCGTCGCCTGGCGCGCGCCTGTTCGCGAGTTACGGCTGTAGCGGTTGTCACAGCGTCCGCGGCGTCGGCCCGGTGGCGAAGATCGGCCCCGACCTGACGCACTTCGGGTCGCGCCCGACGCTCGCCGCGGGTGTGCTGCCGATGACCCACGCCAACATCGCCGGCTTCGTCCGCGATCCCGGCAAGACCAAGCCCGGCGTGCGGATGCCAGCCTTCCCGCAGATGTCGGCCGCCGAAGCCGACCAGATCGCAAGCTATCTTCAGGGGCTCAAATGACCACCGAGAGCACCCAATATATCGCACCCGACCAGAATGATCCCGCGGTCCGCAAGGGTCAGGAAGATCGTCTGCGTGAAGTCTGGAAACCACCCACCGGCTGGTTCTTCCGCTGGACCGACGTCAACAACAACCGGATCGGCGTGTGGTACACGCTGACCGCGTTCGGCTTCATGCTGTTTGCAGGCGTGCTCGCGCTGATCATGCGGACACAGCTGGCGGTACCGAACAACGATCTCGTCACGGCGAATACGTTTAACCAGCTGTTCACGCTGCACGGCTCGATGATGATGTTCCTGTTCGCGGTGCCGATGTTCGAGGCGGTGTCGATCATCCTCCTGCCGCAGCTGCTCGGCGCGCGCGACCTGCCGTTTCCGCGGCTGTCGGGGTTCGGATACTGGTCGTTCCTGATCGGCGGCGTGTTCGTGTCGGGCTCGATCTTCTTCGACGCGGCACCCGATGGCGGCTGGTTCATGTATCCGCCGCTGACGACGCGCACCGATTTGAGCGGGCTCGGTGCGGATATCTGGATGCTGGGGCTAAGCTTCATCGAGGTATCGTCGGTCGCCGCTGCGGTCGAGCTGATCGTCGGCGTGCTGAAATGCCGCCCGCCGGGCATGCGGCTCAACCTGATGCCGCTCTACGCCTGGTACATCCTGGTCGTCGCGGTGATGATCCTGTTCGCCTTCCCGCCGCTGATCGCGGGCGATGTGCTGTTCGAGATGGAGCGGCTGCTCAACTGGCCGTTCTTCAACGCGGAAAAGGGCGGCGATCCGCTGCTATGGCAGCACCTGTTCTGGATCTTCGGCCACCCCGAGGTCTACATCGTCTTCCTGCCGTCGATCGCGCTGTTCGCGATGCTGATCCCGACCTTCGCGCAACGCCATCTGCTCGGCTATCCGTGGATCGTGCTCGCCGCGGTAGGGACGGCGTTCCTGAGCTTCGGGCTGTGGGTCCACCACATGTTCACGACCGGCCTGCCGAAGATCAGCCTCGCCTTCTTCGCGGCAGCGTCGGAAGCGGTGGCGATCCCGACCGGCGTGCAGATCTTCGTATTCATCGCGACGCTCTGGGCCGGCAACGTCAAGAAATCGACGCCGCTGCTCTACGCCAGCGGAAGCCTCGCGGTGTTCGTGATCGGCGGGCTGACCGGCGTGATGGTCGCGGTCGCGCCGTTCGACTGGCAGGCGCACGACACGTATTTCATCGTCGCACATCTTCACTACGTGCTGATCGGTGGCACACTGCTGCCGCTGTTCGCCGGGCTGTATTATTACTGGCCGCTGGTGACGGGGAAGAAGCTGTCTGACCGAATCGGGCGGATCGCGTTCTGGATCATGTTCGTGGGCATGAACCTGACCTTCTTCCCGATGCATCTGTCGGGGCTGCTCGGCATGCCGCGTCGCGTGTTCACCTATCCGGAGGAACTCGGCATCGGCGGGCTCAACCTCGCCTCGACCGCGGGCTCGTACATGTTCGCGCTCGGCGTGCTGATCGTGTGCATCGACCTCGCGCTATCGCCGCGTCGCCCGAAGGCGCCGCGCAACCCGTGGAACGCCGGGACGCTCGAATGGCTCGCGCTGCCCGACGATGAGGATTGGGGTATCCGCTCGGTGCCGCTGATCGAAAGCCGCTATCCGATCTGGGACCAGAAGAACTTCGTCCAGAAAGTTGACGAGGGCCGGTTCTTCCTGCCCGACGCGGAGGAGATGCGGCGCGAGTCGATCATCACCACCGTGCTCGACGCACGCCCGGTGCAGGTGATCCGTCTCGGTACGCCGAGCGTAAAGCCGATGATGACCGCGGTCGCACTCGCCGGCGTGTTCATCCTGACGACCTACCACCTCTATATCTGGTCGGCGGTCAGCGGCGTCGCGACGCTCGCGTGCGTGCTGTGGTGGCTGTGGACCGGCACCGCCGAGATCCCCGAAAAGCCGACCAAGCATATCGGCCACGGCATCGAAGTGCCGCTCTATACCTCCGGGCCGTCGGCGCCGGGCTGGTGGGCGATGTTCATCACGATGATGGCGGACGCGACCGCGTTCTCGGGGCTGGTGTTCGGCTATTTCTTCTTCTGGACGATCCACAATGATTTTCCGCCGAGCGGGGTCGGGCTGAACGGGCCGGGCGTGTTCTGGCCGATGGTCGCGTTGGCGTTGACGCTCACCGGCTGGGCCGCAACCATCGGTGCGCGCGAAGTGCATCGCCGCGGCAACGTCGCCGCGGGTCGCGCGCTGCTGGTCGTCGGGATCGTCGCGACGCTGTCGAGCCTGTTCGCGGGGCTCGCGGGCCCCTGGTATTCGGGGCTCGATCCCGAACTCCACGTCTATCCTGCAATCGTCTGGACGCTGGCGATCTGGACTGCGGTCCACGCAGCGATCGGGGTCATCATGCAGGCCTACACGCTCGCGCGCAGCCTCGCAGGCAAGATGACGCCGGTCTATGACGCGGACCTGCGCAACATCACCGTGTACCACCATTTCCTCGCGCTGACGGGCATCGTGACGTTCTGCACGATCGGCCTGTTCCCGGGTGTCGCATGACAGAGCCAAAGTCTGACCGGAAGCATTGGGCGCGCGACCTGAAGGTGACGCTGTGGACGCTGATCGTCCCGCCGACGATCTGGGCCGTGCATTTCCTGTTCTGCTACCTGTGGGTCGCGGTGACCTGCGCGAAATCGTCAAGACCGGGAACGGCGTTGACCGGCTTCCCGCTCGCGACGCTGATCGCGACGATCGTGGCGCTGCTGGGGATCGTCGCGGCGGGTTACATCGCGAAGGTCCAGTCGGAGACCCCGGGCGATCCGGCGCCGCACGAACAGGGCACCGCAATCGATCGCCTCCGCTTCCTCGCTCTGTCGACCCGGTTGCTGGCGGGGCTGAGCTTCGTCGCGGTGATCTTCACCGCGTTGCCCGTCATCATGTTCGGCGACTGCCGATGAGACGCGCGAGCCTCGCACTGGGCGCCGTGCTAGTCCCGCTCGGCTGGGCCTTCGCCGCAGCGCCGCTCGGCATGGTCGGGCATATGGCGGGTCACATGATCGCGGTCGCCGTGGCCGCGCCGTTCCTGGCGTACGGGATCGCCGGGAGCCGCTTCGATCCCGCCGAGCGCTGGCCGACGGTCGTGACCCCACTCGCGATGTCGCTCGTCGAACTCGTCGTCGTATGGCTCTGGCACCTCCCCGCGCTGAGGCTCCGCGTCGACATGCAACCACTCGCGCTACTGATCGAACAGGCCAGCTTCCTCATTGCCGGCGTCCTCCTGTGGAGCGCAGTCCTCGGGACCCGCATCGGCGGCGCCACCGACCGTCGCGCGTCGGGCGTTGCCGCATTGCTGCTGACATCGATGCACATGACCCTGCTCGGAGCGCTGATCGGCCTCGCCCCGCGACCGCTCTACGCGATGATGGCGATGCACCCGGCAACACACGGCCTCGACGCACTCGAAGACCAGCAACTCGGCGGCGTCGTCATGCTGATGGTCGGCGCGGCGAGCTATTTCATCGGCGGGCTCGCGATGCTCGGCGGACTGTTGAAGACACGGAGCGCGACCGCATGACGATCCGGATAACCTGGGCGCGCGCTGCCGCCGCGATTCTCGCGCTGGCACTCGCCGGGCTGCTGTTCGCTTGGTCGGGCGTGTTCAACATCGCCGCCTCGTCGGGCCATTGGAAGATCACCGACTGGTTCCTCCACTGGACGATGCGCAACTCGGTCCGCACCTACGCCGCCGTCACCGCGCCCGACGATCCCAAGGCGAACGAGGGTCTCGTCAGCGCCGCCGGGCTGTTCAAGGCGAGCTGCGCCTCGTGCCACGGCGCGCCCGGCGTCCGCCCGCTCCCCGTGATGCAGGCGGCGACGCCCCCTGCCCCCGACCTGTCGATCAACGCGCGCGAGTGGACCGACAAGCAGATCTTCTGGATCCTCAAGCACGGCGTCAAATACACCGGCATGCCAGGCTGGGCCGCCAAGGACCGCGACGACGAAGTCCGCCGCATGGTCGCCTTCGTCCGCCTGCTGCCGGAGATGTCGCCTGCCACCTATCACTCGCTGACCGAAGTGCCGGGTATCGCCGATGCCAGGATCGCGACGTGCGCCGGCTGTCACGGTGCCGACGGACGTGGCCGCGGCCAGCCCGACATGCCAGTACTCGGCGGGCAGAGTCCCGCGTATCTCCGCGCGGCGCTGGAAGCCTATGCGACTGGAAAGCGGCAGAGCGCGGTGATGGCGAACGCCGCGGCGACACTGACGCCTGAGGACATGACGCGCCTCGCGGATCACTTCGCGGCGATGCCGGGGATCGGCGGCGTCACGCCATCGGGATCGACCGCGGCGGCCCGGATCGACCGCGAGGGGTTGCCGAAGGTGCAGCTCCCCGCGTGCTCGAGCTGCCACGCCCCCGGCAAGCCCTACCCCGTGCTCGCCGGCCAGCGCGCCAACTACATAGCCCAACGCCTCCGCAACTGGCGCGGTGACGAGACGGTAGTCGACGCGCGGAAGTCCCAATCGACGATGCCGGTGATCGCGCGTCGTATCCCGGAGGATATGATTGATCCGCTTGCGCAGTATCTCGCGGGTCGCTGAATTACCGCGTAGGTGATGCCGTCGGCACTTGCACGCAAGGCTGTCGCGTCATGCCTACGCGTGCCTGGGACCATAGCTTAGTGCTTGCCCCCTGAAGGCAGTCTCGAATTTTCTCAGCCGCGGACTGGCTTTCCCAAATGCCAGACCGCAGTTGGTCGCGTCGCGGTGTCACCTAGCTGTCTGCAGCGGAGCCAGGTGTGAAACGAGCCGCCGGGAAAATGTGGCGGCGGGACACACTAGGCTCGCGCAACCTGGGATCTTCAACGCTACGAGCGAAGCGGATTGCCCGAGCCCCCGGAGGGTCTCGGGCGACTGGGTGCGGTACGACACCCGCACGAACCGGGCACCGGTGCTTGCGTCACGCAGGCGTTCGATCAATAGCGCCCCGCCCGGCGGAACGTCGTTGGTGGCATAGCCCGGCGCTTTCAGATCGACCCGAAGCGCGGCGGCGAGCGCCGTGACGTTGGTGTCATGCCCCATGAATACCGTCAGCCGCGGTCCCGTTGAGGACAAGGATGCCAGCACCTCGCGGCCGAGCACGGCGGCTTGATGCGCGGCCATATAGGACGGATGCGTGTACACGGCGAACAAGGCGGCATGCAGCGCGCCGAGCTGCTCGATAGTCGCAGGATCCGCGCGGCCCCAACCAACGCTCTCGCGTGGCAGGCCCTCGACCTCCTGCAGCAGCAGTACCTGCGCGATACCGGAGGCGGCGCGGATCGGCCCCGCCAGCACGAGATCGTGGCCATCGGCGCTTGCGCTGACCGCCGGCGTGCCAGCAGGGACGCATCCCCGCTCCACCGACGTACACCCAAGCACCTGAGCGAGTCGCGCTAGCGCAGCGCCGTGACGTCGGGCGAGTGCCGCCATGCCGCCCGTCTCACGGTTGATGGATGCAATCCCTACGCGCGCGTCGAAGGCCGTCGCCCGTGCACGCAAGGGTTCGAAGATCGCGTCCGCGGTACCGAGGGGTTTGTGTTCGATGGCGAGATCGCAGCCGGGCGCAAGACCCTCCGCATAGGCCTGCCCGCTCGCGATCGTCCGATCGGAAGTGTTCGACCTGATCCGGACGACACCCGCCAGACACCCATTTGGCGTCATCAACCCGCGCGCCGCGAGCAACCGTCGGTCGTACGCCGCCACCTGTTCGAGGGCCCGCACGCCATGCGGGGTGATCCGACTTTCAGCCACAGGCCAGGCCGGCCACGGTGCACCGGTGCGGGTGTCCAACGGCACCTCGCCGTCGAGCGGCGCGCGGATGCCGTGGCGCATGACCAGCACTGCCCGCTCGACCACCAAGACGCGCTTCGGCGCGGCGCTAGCGATCGAGCCGATCAGCAGCGCGGCGACGGCACACAGGGTCCTGAAACCACGCGACGTCAAGTTGCACCTCATGGTTGCAGGCTGCAACCGCCGGACACACGCACCGGACTGCAGCGCGCCATCGCCTTGCCCGGCAACGTTACCGCGAAGCCGACATGCAGCGGGTCGGGGGCGCCAGGGTAATAGTCGGTGCTGACCGCCTGCGCGCCACTCGCCAGGGCGGCGTTCGCCTTGGCATAGTCGCGGCTGCGGGCTTCCACCGTGCCGGCGTCGGTGCGGGTGCGAACGATCACGCCCTCGGCGACCCAGCGCCGGATCCGCTCGCCATCGACCAGCGGGTCCTGGACGATCTGGATGGCGGACTCGGGCTGGTCGTCCGCATACCAGCCGAACATTGCCCGACCGGCGAGCGAAGGATGGCCGGCGCGGTAGACATCCGACACCGCCTTGCGCACGTCGAGCAGAACGTAGATCCGTCCCCTCGCCGCCGTCAGCGTCGGCCAGCCACGGGTGTGTACTGCTTCGCGCAGGCTCGGTGCCGTACCGCGGACCTCGTCCGGCGTGATCAGACGCTTACCCGGCAGCACGGATCGAATCTCCACGTCGAGCGCATCGAGCAGCGTCTCGTCATCGAGCGGTATCGGGCTGCTGATCTCCGGCCGCTGCGACGGCGTGTCGGCGGCGTTAATGGTGATCATGATCGGCAGATGCCGCGGGTGCGCGCGCGACCAGCGGTTCACTTCGCCGAGGCACCGGACCAGCGTCACGCAGGTGCTGATGTAATCTACGTCGGGAATGTGGAAGACCTTGTACCCGGGCTTGAGCATCGCCGCACGATCGAAGCTCGTCGTTTCGCCTGCCGCCTTTGCCCACGCCTCGCCCTTGGGCGACGCATAGCGCCCGCCCTCGGGGTCGGCGAAGATATCGATCTCGATCTGGCGCACCCCGCGGTCGAGTTGCTGCGCGAGCGGCAGGTGGTAATAGTCCAGCCCCTCCGCCATCCGCGGCTCGGCGGCACGGATCTTCGCCATCGCCGCCGTCGGAATCCGTGCCTTGAAGCTGTTGTGCGAGCCGATCACCTGAATGTCGTTCATCGCCCGCTGTGCCGTCGCGCCGGTCGAAACCAGCGCGGCGGCGGCTAGTAGCATCGACCTGAGCATCAGAACTGCGCCCGCACGCCGAACAGGATGGTGCGGCCGTAATTGTTGATCTCGCCGAACTGGATTTCCTTGTCGTTGTAGCTGTAGCTGTTGGCGTTGGCGATGTTGATCGCCTCGACGCTGAAGGTCAGCGCGTTAGTGGCGCGCACCGATATGTTGCCGTCCAGCGTACCGAATGCCGCCACGAAGGTCGGCACCTGCGTGGTGCTGCCGACGCCCGACAGATATTTGTCGCGCCACGTATACGAGATGCGCGCCGCCAGCGGCCCCTTGTCGTAGAAGCCGACCACGTTGAAGCTGTTCTTCGACAAGCCGATCAGCTGGTCCTTGATCGGGCGCGCACCCGCCGTGTAGTTCGCCTGCACCGAGGTGTGGGTGTAGGACGCCTGGACGCCAAGCCCGTCGAACGGCGCCGGCAGGAACGTGAAGACCTGGTTGTACGCCGCTTCGGCACCATAGACCTTGGCGCTGCCGCCGTTGACCTGCGTGCTGAGCAGCACCGTTCCGCGGCCTGGAATCTCGACGTTGATGTTCTGCGCGGTGATGTAGTCGTCCATCGCCTTGTAGAACAGCGCGCCGGTCAGCGATCCGGAGCGGTTGAAATACCATTCGAGCGAGCCGTCGAACTGGGTGGCGAGGAACGGCTGCAAGGCCGGGTTGCCACCGCTTGCCGTGGCCTGATCGGTAGAGACGGTGATCTGCGGTGCGCTCTGCGTGACGTTCGGCCGCGTGAGCACGCGGCTGGCCGCAAGGCGCCCGACCAGATCGCGAGTTAACTCCGCGCGTAGGTTAAAGCTCGGCAACCAGTTGCTGAACGTCTGCGGGAAGCGTGCCGGCGTGACGACGTTACCCGCGGTCAGATTGCCGCTCGCCACCTGATCGGTGTGGACGTAGCGCACGCCGACATTGCCGGTGACCGCAACGCTGCCGACCGGAAACGCATAATCCGCACGGACATAACCGCCCGCGGTCTTTTCCGTAACGACGTAGGAGGCGCGCAGGTCACCCGCCGACAGCGGGCTGTTGGCGATCGCGTCGGTGAACAGCTTGTCGTAGAACACGCTGGTGATCGGCACGAGCCATGTGCGCGGGATGTTGCCGCCGACGCCCGACAGGAAATCATCGAACGGAAGCTGCTCGAAACCGTTCGGCGCAAAGCTGGTAAGCGACGTGTTCGCCGCCGGGTTCACCGTGAAGTCGCGACGGCTATAGTCTCGCTTGCGCCAGTGATATTCGCCGCCCGCCGCCAGCTTGGTGATGAGGCCGTCCATCTCGTGATCGACATCGAGCCGTGCGTAGGTGTCCCAATCCTTGCTGTTCTTGGGCGCGATGTTGAACGGGTAGAGCGTGTAGTTGGCAGGATCCAGGACGTTGACCGGCGTGGAAATCGTCGGTGCGACCTTATAGCCGCCCGACGAGTCATAGGTCAGCGGCGCGAAGAACTGGATGCGGCTGCGCACCGTGCCCTCGGCGTAGCTGGGGTGATAGCTATGCGCGAACGACCAGTTGGCGTTGGCGACGACGTGCCAGCCGTCGGGCGTCCAGGCCTGCTTCAGCCCCACCGTGATCAGGTCGTGGCGGTTGAGGCTGTATTCGCGCGTGCCCATGAAGCGCACGTCGTTGATCGTCGCCGCGACGACGCTATTGCCGTCGAGCTTGACCGAACCGGGCACCAGAACCGGCTTGTGACCGGCGACGCTGGCATCGTCCGGATAGATATCGAGGCCGTATTCGTCATAGGCGATGTCGAGCCGCGTCGCGAGCACGTCGAGCGTAGTCTCCAGTTCCGGGCTGGGCTTCCACTGTGCCGAGATCATGCCCGACAGGCGCTTGCGATCCTCGGTCTCCACGGTCGGCCGAGTTCGGCCCGGCGTGTAGAACCCCTTCCCCAGCGCCGACGCGAACTTATCGAGATACCAGCCGGTGTTGTAGGACCGGTCGTTACGGACTTCCTTGCCCCAATATTGCGCGCCGGCGAGAATGCCGAACGTGCCGTCGTCGGTCTTGGCGCTGATCAACGCGGTGGCGTTGGGCTTCACCTTGTCGGTCAGCGTCGTGTAGGTGCCGCGCAGGTTCAGCGTGGTCTTGTTGCCGACGTCGAGCGGACGGAACGTCTTCACGTCGATATTGCCGCCCAGCGCGCCCTCGGTCATGTCCGACGTCGGCGTCTTGACCACGTCGATCTGCGACACGAACTCGGCCGGCAGCATCTCGAACCGGAACTGGCGACCGTTGGCCCCGCCATTCTCGATCAGATCGTTGATCGCCACCGGGCGCCCGTTGAGCAGCGTGCTCTGGAACTGCGGCCCGAGACCACGGACGCTGACGTACAGCCCCTCGCCGCGGGGACGCGTGATGGTGACGCCTGGAATGAGCTGGAGCGCTTCCGCCACGTTCTGCGCCGGAAACTTGCCGATGTCGGTCGCGTTGATCGCATCCACGCCGTAGCCTGCCTGCCGCTTGGTCTCGGTCGCCGCGGCGAGGCTTCGCGCATAGGAGCCGGTAACGACGATATCCCCTGTCGCGTCGGCGTCTGGAATGCCGGCGGTATCAGTGGCGCGGGTTTGCCCCGTGCTGGATGCGCTAGCGCTGGTCTGCGCGTTAGCCGATTGCGTTGCGCCCAGAGCCGCAAGCGTAAGCGGCAGCGTCGCCCTGAGCAGGCGCGAATGTTTCAACATGTCGAGTATTCTCCCCCGGACCGACCGGTCCGAACGAGCGGGGCTCTAGGACGCGGATGTTGCGGGCTGGCGGCATTATAGTTTCACTACCGTTACGGTTCTGCTCCCGACGTGTTGCATGACGATTTTTAGACGCGCCTGCGGACACCGGAGCCGCCCAGCCGACGCTATGGTCACAAGGGTTTGATGAGCACGCATATTTTCGTGCGAAGGTTTGGCGATGCCACTGAACGAGACCAGGGACATGGCTGACGTAGCAGCCTCAGTTCCGGTCGCCACATCGCGAGGCCCCTGCGTTTGATATAAATCTTTTTCCGGTTGATCAGGCGATTCCATAGCCAAACGACTTGAAATATTATCGTCACGGATCCGTCAGGACGGATTCCAGTTTATTCAGCCGCGGCTCGCTATAATTTTGCCTTCACTAAAATGAATCAGGCCGCTATTTCCGTTTATCTCTTTGAGAATTAGCAATATTATCAAACAGGAAAACCAGCTTTATAGTAAATTGGAAATAAGTGACCGCCAATATTAACCTATTGATGTAAGATTTAGGCGAGGGTTCGGAAACAAGGAGTTCCCGATGCGACCCGATGCCAAGGCACTATTAGCAAGACTGGGACAGCGCGATTTCCAGTATCGCCAGTTTGCCGACCCAATTGCCGACGTCGAGCCGTGGCCGTTGTTTGCGGCATTGCTGGAGGATGAGCGTGTCGTCGGCCGCGCGGAACGTGCGACGGAGGATAGGGCACCCGCCAAGAACTTTCTGAGCGATTACGATGACTTGTCGGTACGCGGCGAGCCCGGTCAGCGCCAGGGCGGCAGCCTGCGCGCGTTCCTGTCCGGCCTTTCCGACGACCATACGGAGCGCCGTTGATGCCATTGATCCTGTGCCACTCACCGGTCGGCGGCGTCGGAACCACGTTCCTGACCGCGCGCCTCGCGCTTGGTCTAGCCGCGCGGGGGCACGACGTCTCCGCGATCGATTTCACGCACGCCGACGCGTTGAAGCTGTTCTTCGGGATGCTCCCTTCGCAGGAAATTCCGGCGATGACCGATGCCACGACCGAAGGCATCATCGTCGACGGGGTGGAATTGCTGTCGGGCTATGCCGCAGTCCAGAGCGGGGCGTTCGGGCGCCTGATCGCGCGGTCGGGCGCGTCGCCGTTCGATAGCGAGCGGATCGTGCTGGCCGACGTGGCCTCTGCGGACCTCGCGCTGAAGACCAGCCTGTTGCCGCACGCCGCGTTGCACCTGTGCACGTTCGTGCCGCAGCCGACATCGCTCGCGGCCTTGGCGAAGGTCCAGCCGGGCACGCCGACGATCGACCTCGAACAGACCGTGTTCGTGCTCAACCAGGTCGACGACACGCGCAAATTGTCGCGCCATTCGCAGATCTTCCTGCGCGCGCTGTTCGGCGACAATCTGATCGCGACGGTCCGGCGCGACGAGGCGGTGAACGAGGCGCTGGCGTCGTTCCAGCCGATCGCGCGCTACGCGAAGCAGAGCGTCGTGCTCCCCGATCTCGCCGCGATGACCATCGCGATCGAGGCGCGATGCGGCCTCGTCGCCGCCACGGAGCTGGCGGAATGACGCGCGGATCGGTCCGCACGGCGTTTCGCGCCGATATGCTCGGCATCGTCGTCGCTGCGCTGTTGACGCTGGTCGTCGTGACGGTGCCGCTCGACCTCAAGTCGCAGTGGATCTTCGCGGGCGTATCGATCCTGGGCGCGATCGTGCTCGGCCGGTCGAAGTCGCGTCGTGGGACGCTGGTACTCGCCTTGCTGTCGCTGGTCGTATCGACACGCTATCTGTTCTGGCGGACCACCGCGACGCTGGAATTCGAAAGCGCGCTCGGCACCATATTGGGCATGGGTCTGTACCTCGCCGAGCTTTACGCGTGGGTCATCCTCGCGCTCGGCGTGCTCCAGACCGCGTGGCCGCTCGATCGCCAGTCGGTCGAACCGGAGGGCGAGCCGCACGAATGGCCGACGGTCGACGTCTATATCCCGACCTATAACGAAAGCCTGGAGATCGTCCGGACGACCGTGCTCGCGGCGCTCGACATGGATTATCCGCGTGATCGCTATCACGTCTACCTGCTCGACGACGGTCGCCGGCCTGAATTCCGCGCGTTCGCGCGGTCTGTCGGCTGCGGCTACATCACACGCGCCGATAACAACCATGCCAAGGCGGGCAACCTCAACGCGGCAATGTCGAACACCGAAGGCTCGCTGATCGCGATCTTCGACTGCGATCACGTGCCGACGCGCGCCTTCCTACAGATGACGGTCGGCTGGTTCCAGCGCGACAAGAAGCTGGCACTCGTCCAGACGCCGCATCACTTCTATTCGCCCGATCCAGTCCAGCGCAATTTGGGCTCGGTTCGCGACCTGCCGGGCGAGGGCGACCTGTTCTACGGCGCGGTCCAGCGCGGCAACGACCTGTGGGATGCCGCTTTCTTCTGCGGGTCGTGCGCGATCATCCGCCGCGAGGCGCTTGCCGATACCAACGGCTTCGCGTTCGAGACCGTCACCGAAGACGCGCATACCGCGCTCCGCCTGCAACGGATGGGTTGGTCGACCGCGTATCTTGGAATCCGTCTTTCGGCTGGGCTCGCGACCGAGCGGCTCGTGCTGCACATCGGCCAGCGCATCCGCTGGGCGCGTGGCATGACTCAGATCCTGCGCATCGACAATCCGTTGTTCGGCCGCGGCCTCAGCCTTCAGCAGCGGTTTTGCTACCTCAACGCGATGCTGCACTTCCAGTTTCCGCTGCCGCGCATCGCCTTCCTGACCAGCCCGCTGGCGTATCTGATCCTGGGCGAGAACATCATCCACGCGTCTGCGGGCATGATCTTCGCCTACGCCGCCGCGCATCTCTATTGCGCGCAGGTTTCGGGCGGGCGGTTGCAGGGCGGCGATCGCCGGCCGTTCTGGGGCGAAGTGTACGAGACGATCCTCGCCTTCCACCTCGTCCGGCCGACCGTGGTCACGCTGTTCCGGCCGCACGGCGGCAAGTTCAACGTCACCGACAAGGGCTCGCTGCTCGACAAGACGCATTTCGACACCGCCACCGCGCGCCCACACCTGATCTGTATCGGGCTGGTATTGTTCGGGATCGCCTTCGGGTGCGTCAAATACTTCTTCTTCGCGCATCTGTTCAACATCCAGGGCGATACGCTGGTGCTGAACACAGTGTGGGCGGTCTTCAGCCTCGTCATCCTGCTCGCGGCCGTATCGGTCGCGCGCGAGACGCGGCAGGTCCGCGAATATATCCGCATCCCCGTCCAGTTGCCGGCGACGCTCTATTTCGCCGACGGCCACGTCGTCGATGCGGAGACGATCGACCTTTCGATGGGCGGGCTCGCGATCACCGCGCCACCCGGCGTGACGCTCGCCGACCGCGAAGTGACGCACGTCGCGCTGCCGATGGGTGACGAAATTCTCACGCTCCCCGTCCAGACGCAACGCGTCGACAAGAACATGGCCACCATGCGGTTTCTGGAACTCGACATGCTTCAATTACGTCAACTCGTCCGCGCCGTCATGGGCCGCAACGATGCCTGGGAACCGGAGGCGCCCCGCGCTCCGATCTCGACGCTTCGATCGCTCCGCGACATCCTGGTCGTCGATCTCGTCACGCTGAAACGCCTGCTCGGCTTCAACCGTGCCGAACGCCGTCGCGAACGCACCCGGCTCAAGGCCGCAACCGCAGCGCTGGCCGCCGCCGCGTTGGTGATGAGCATCGGCCTGCCGCAGCCGGTCGCGGCGCAGGCTCCCGCCGTACCGGTATCCGCACCCGAAGCACCGGGCGGTATCCGCCAGGAGCGCCTGACGCTACGCGACCTGCGTATCCGCAGCGCGATCCGTCTTGCCGGCACCCGCGGCGAGATCGCGATCCCGTTCGGGCTTCGCAGCAACGAGGTCGTCACTGCGGCCAATTTGACGCTGGCGCTCGCTTGGTCGCCCGCATTGCTGCCCGATCTCAGCCAGTTCGTCGTGATCCTGAACGGCGAGGTCGTCCGTACGGTTCGGCTCACCCCCGACGGTGCCGGCGGCCAGCAGCTCACGATGGCGGTCAATCCCGCGCTGTTCCTGCCGGGCGACAACCAGCTCAACCTGCGCTTGATCGGTCATTACACCCGCGATTGCGAGGATCCGTTCCACAGCTCGCTCTGGGCGAACGTCAGCAACACGCGCTCGGCGCTCGACCTGACGATCCAGCGCCTGCCGCTCGGGCCTGACCTTGCAAGGCTGCCATCGCCATTCTTCGATCGCGCCGACAACTTGCCGCTCAACCTGCCGTTCGTGTTCGGTGCGGCGCCGTCGAATGGCGAACTCGAGGCCGCGGCCAGCGTCGCATCCTGGTTCGGACGGCTCGCCAGCTATCGCGGGTTCGCGTTCAAGCCGAGCTATGGCCGCATCCCGCGCGGCAACGCGATCGTGTTCCTGCGTCCCGGCATGCGCGTCGGCAGCTACGTTCCGACGATCGCCGGGCCATCGGCGCTGGTGATGCGCAATCCGTTCGACGGTTTCGGCCAGCTGCTGCTGGTGATGGGCCGCGACGAGCGCGAGCTGAAGCTCGCCGCCGCCGCGCTCGCGACTGGGCGAGGCACGATCGGTGGCGCCGCGGCCTCGTTCGACGGCGTCCGTATTCCGACCTACGCGCGCTATGCTGCACCCCGCTGGCTCCGCTCGGATCGCGCCGTCAAACTTGGCGAAATCATGGACCCCCGCACCCTGCAGGGCGTCGGCCTGCCGCCGGGCCCGCTCACCGCGGCCTTCCGCACCGCGCCCGACCTGTTCTTCTGGCCGCGGGGCGGCGCATCGCTTGACCTGCGCTATCGCTATCCGTCGGCGACATGGCTCGACCGCCGCGCGTCGCGGCTCGATATCTCGATCAACAACCAGTATCTGCGGACGCTCCCGCTCGCCGGCGCGGCGTGGTGGAAGGCGCTGATCGGCGGCCAGGACGGCGCATCGTCGAGCCAGGCTCGCGCCAAGGTCGAACTGCCGAACTACAATCTGTTCGGCCAGAACGAGCTGATCTTCGATTACAACCTGATCCTCGGCACCAAGAAGAAGTGCGAGGGCACCCTGCCCGAGAACGTCCATGTCGCGATCGACCCGGACAGCGCGATCGACCTGACGCACGCCTATCATGCGCAGCGCATGCCGAGCCTCGCGACGTTCGCGAACGCAGGCTATCCGTTCACGATCAGTCCCGACTTGGCCGAGACCGTCGTCGTCGTCCCCGCCTCGCCCGACCTGGGTATCGTCGAGGCGTTCCTGGCGATGATGGGCCGCTTCGGCGACTCGACCGGTGCCGCCACCACGGGCGTTACCGTCACGCAGGCCTCGGACGGCGACCGGTTGGAAGGCCATGACGTGCTGGTCATCGGCATTCCACGGACCGCCGGCGCGACCGCGCTGTTCGCCGGCGCGCCGGTGCGGATCGAAAATGGCAGACTGCGCGTGGTCGAACGCAATCCGATCGAACGCGTCTTCGGGCTGATCTCACCTTATGGCGAGAGCGACGTCGGCGAGACCAACGCGTTCCTGACCACGGCCGAACGGTTCAACGGGTACGTCAGCTTCCGCTCGCCCTATGATGCGGCGCGGACGGTGGTGGCGGTGATGAGCACCAATACCGCCGACCTGCCCGAGCTGGTGCAGGGTCTTGCCGAACAGCGGATCAACGCACAGGTGCAGGGTGATCTGTCAGTGACCAATGGTGAAGGCATGCGCAGCTTCGCCGTTGGCCAGACCTATTGGTCGGGATCGCTGCCGGTGTGGATGCGGATCGGCTGGTGGTTCAGCGAGCGGCCGTTGCTGATGGCGCTCAGCGGGCTCCTGATCGCGCTGCTGCTGGCAGGGCCTCTGTACCTGCTGCTGGTGCGCCAGCAACGGCGCCGGCTCGGGTCGGAGGACGCGGCATGATCCGCTTCACCACGCTCGCGCTGCTGACCGCGGGGATCGCATCGCCGCTCCTCGTCCAGCCCGCGGTGGCACAGGTTGCCGGGGTCGGCGCGCTCGTCCAGCAAGGGCGGTATTGGCAGTCGCGTGGCCGAGCCGACCTTGCGCGGACCGCGTATCGCCGCGCACTCGCGATCGATCCGTCGAACGCCGAAGCCCGTCGCGCCTTGTCAGCGTCGAGCGCCCCGTCTGCGGCACCCGCCGCACGACCGAGCAGGGCGCCCGCGCAGGCTCCGGCGAGCATGACCGGTCCCGCACCCACGCCTGCGACCGCATCGCGGACGGCTGCAGCTCCAGCACCTGTACGCAGAGCAGCGCCGACGCCATCCGACCGCGGCGGCGATTCGCGCGCGGCAGGCTTCCGCTCGCTCGAACAGGGCGATCTCGTGCAGGCGCAACGCCAGTTCGAGGCGGCGCTGGCCAACAACCGCAACGATGCGGACGCGGCAGGTGGCCTGGGCGTCGTCCGGCTACGGCAATCGCGCTTCGCCGAATCCGCCGAACTCCTGTCGCGCGCTTCGGAGCGCGGCAATCGGGCGCGCTGGTCGGAAGCCTTGGCATCCGCGCAATTCTACGCCGGGCTGGACGACGCGCGCGCGCGGCTCGCGGCCGGCGATGTCGTCGGCGCACAGACCCAGGCCGAAGCGCTCGCGCGTACCGGCGTCAAGGATCGCGGCCCCGCACTGGCGTTGCTCGCCGACATTTACGAACGTCAGGGCCGCTATGCGGACTCGGCCGATCTGGCACGCCAGGCGGGATCCGCCGGCGGCAGCGCGGCGCAACTCGAAAGCCGCGTGGTGCGCAACGACGCGTTGCAGGCGGCCACGCACGGCGACCCGGCGAAGGCGGATGCTCTCTTCCAGCGCGGGCTGATGCTCGACCCCGCGGACCCGTGGATCCGCTACGAATATGCGCGGTACATGATCGGGCAGGGCCGTGCGCCCGAGGCCGAGGCGCTGATCCAGTCGATTCAGACGATCGGTACCGCCGACGCGCTCTACGCGGCGGCGATGCTCCATAACGAGCGCGGTCGACAGGCACAGGCTACGTCGTTGCTGTCGCGACTGACCGAGGCGCAGAAGACGCCCGCGATCCGCCGGCTCGAGGCACAGATCGCCGTCGATGCCGCCGTCGCCCGGGCCAAGACGATCGCGGCACAGGGCCGTGGCGGCGAAG
Organism: Sphingomonas sp. Leaf230; assembly: GCF_001421745.1. Classification (GTDB taxonomy): domain Bacteria; phylum Pseudomonadota; class Alphaproteobacteria; order Sphingomonadales; family Sphingomonadaceae; genus Sphingomonas. The sequence continues at coordinate 1,054,473 of NZ_LMKW01000001.1, forward strand.
CGATCGCGACCCTGCGCCAGATTGGCATGACCCCGACGCTCAGCGCAGCGTCGCTCGCGTCGATCGCCGGAGGTCTGAACGATCTCGGCGATCAGGCCGGGGCCGTTCCGCTGGCCGAGCGCGCGCTCGCCGCAAGCCCGGCGACGGCGGCGGATTACGAGCCGATCGTCCGCGTACTGGCACGGACCGGACAGGATGCTGCGGTCGCCAGCGCCATCGACCGCGCGCGAACGGCATCGGCCGGGTCAGCATCCGCCGCGCCGGCGATTGCCCGGCTCGAAGGGATTGCCGCGTCGTCGCAAGCGGACCGGATGCGGCTGGCAGGCCAGAACGCGCAGGCATTCGACCTGCTGCAACAGGCATGGGCCGCGTCGCCAGGCAATGCCGACGTGCTGGGGGCGCTCGGCCGGCTGTACCAGTCGGGCAACATGCCGTCGCAGGCCGCACAGACGTATCAGATGGTGCTCGCCGCAAATCCACGGGACAAGGGCGCGCTGATCGGCTTGATCGGCAGCGCAGGGGCTGGCGGCAACCACGACGTCGCCGCCGCGACCGTGGACCGCGCGCTCGCTGCCTATCCCGATGACTACGAGATATACGCCGCTGCCGGCCAGATGGAGCAGGCCCGCGGCGACCGAGGAGCGGCGAAACGCTATCTGCGCCGCGCCGAAACGGCCTATGCCGCGCGCTCCGGCACCGGTGCCACGCTCAGCGGTGCCAATCCGTTCGCCGCGGGCATGGGCTCGGGCAATCCCTTCCGCCAGACGGAACAGGCCCCCATCGTCGCCGCCAACCCGTTCGCACTCAGCGCAGGGCCGATCCCGACTTCCACGCCCGGACGGTCTTCGACGCCGATGGCCTTCACCGTAGCACCTGGATACGGCGCAGGCTCACCCGGCGGTCCGGCATCAACTGGCTTTGCACCGGGCGGCTATGCATCCTCGAACGGCGCCGTACCCCAAGCAGGCGTTGCAGGCGGCGACGCCACGCTTATCCGCCTACGCGACGATATCGCCCGCCTGAGCGACGACACCGGCCCCCGTGCGGAAATGAAGCTCGGCTTCCGCGAGCGCTCGGGCGAGACCGGCCTGAGCGAATTGCGCGAACTGTCGGGTACCGCGACGCTCTCCACCGGTGTCGCCGGCGGTCGCGTCTCCGTCTCGGCAACACCGGTCGTGATCGACTCCGGACGCCCGACCGGCTCCGCGCTCGCTCGGTTCGGCCGCAACGCCACGCCGGAGGCGCAGGGCATCGTCAACGCGCTGCCCTCCGTGCTGACGCAAGCTGATACGCAACACGCGTCCGGCGTCGCGGTCGCGGCATCGTACGACAGCCCCGGCGTCCGGATCGAAGTCGGATCGACGCCGATCGGGTTCGACAATACCGAAGTGACGTGGGGCTTCACCGGGAAACCCAAGATCTCGCGTACGGTGTCGGCGCAGGGCTGGGTCAAGCGCGAGCCGGTCACGGACAGCGTCGTGTCCTATGCCGGCACGCGCGATCCCGTCACGGGCGAACGCTGGGGCCAGGTCATGCGGACCGGTGGTGGTGCATCGCTGTCCTGGGACAATGAAGGCACCGGCGTCTATGCCGATGTCTCCGGCTATCGCTATACCGGCGAGAACGTCCGACAGAACCGTGGGTACCAGGCGAATGCCGGTGGCTATCTGCCGCTCTACCGTGACGGGCATTCGACGCTGACCGGCGGCCTCAACCTCAACTGGCAGGCGTTCGACAACAACCAGAACTACTTCACCTACGGACATGGCGGCTATTTCAGCCCGCAGAGCTTCCTCAGCATGAGCTTGCCGATCCGCTACGCGTATAACTCGACACGGTGGGAGGGGCGCCTGGGCGTCGCACCGGGCTATCAGAGCTTCGAACAGGATCGTGCGCCGATCTATCCGACCGACCCGAACGCGCAGGCCGAACTCAATGCGCTGAAGGCGCGGAACACGGACGTCCGCTCCTATTACGACAGCCTGAGCAACACCGGTTTTGCCTTTTCGGCGGACGGATCGTTGTTCTATCGCCTAAACCCGAATACCCGGATCGGCGCTTCGGCCAGCGCGAACACGTTCGGGACCTATGACGACTACCGATCGACTTTCGAATTGCGCCAGTCCCTGGGGGGAACCAAATGAACGCGATGAGTGAATGGTCCACCGACAACGCGACCGAAACCACTGCCGCCTCCCTGTTGCTGGGCAGCATCATCGCCGAAGTCGGTGGCGGCGCTACCACGGCGCAGCGACGCGCGTTCTTTCGCGCGGTCGGCGCACGGATCGCAGGCGCGCATCCGGTCGGCGACGCGCAGGACATTGCTGCGCTCGCCGCCTCGATCAACCGGTTGTGGCGCGAGCACGACTGCGGCGAAGTGCGGTTCGAACTGGCCGAGGACGGCCTGCTGATTACGCATACCGGCTTTGCTCGTCGGCTGGCGCCGATCCTCGGCGGTGCAACCGAACAGACGCTGCGACCGTTGCTGGAGGGGGCGTATGACGCGTGGTTGCATACGCTGGGCAGCGGTGCCGATTTAACGACACGCACCCTGTGGTGGAGCGATACGGAGGCACGACTGAAGCATGGACGTTGATCGTCGACACGTGATGGCTGGAATGGCCGGTCTGGCTATCGCCGGATGCAGCAAGGCACGCGCACCGGACGACAGGGCACTCGCCACCGAAAACAGCGCTGAAATCGAGCCCCCGACCCTGCCTGCAACCGGCGCGGCAAACGGCGTGAACTGGGCAAGCTTCAAACAGCGGTTCATGGCCGACGATGGGCGGATCGTCGATAACGGCAATGGCGGCGTCAGCCACAGCGAAGGCCAGAGCTATGGCCTGCTGCTGTCCCAGGCGGCGGGCGATCGCGCCGCGTTCGACAAGATTCTCGCCTGGACCGAAGCCAAACTCGCCCGGCGGGACGTCGCGCTCTATGTCTGGCGCTACGATCCGCGCGCCGCCAATCCGACCGCCGATCGCAACAACGCAACCGACGGCGACCTGCTCATTGCCTACGCACTGGCCAAGGCGGCGAACAAGTGGCGCGAGCCACGCTATGCGGCGCGGTCGCGGGCAATCGTCGATGCGATCGGCACGCGGCTGGTCAAGACGGTCGGCGGGCGAATGCTGTTGTTGCCCGGCCTGGACGGGTTCTCGACCGCGGCACGAACGACGATCAACCCGTGCTATTACGTCTGGCCCGCGCTCGACCTGTTCGCAAAGACCGGTAACGCGGCGGTCTGGCGACGGGTCATCACCGACGGCGAGGCTCTGATCGCCGCCGCACGGTTCGGCGCACATCGCTTGCCGACCGACTGGATCGACGTCTCGAATACCGGCGCGGTCGCACCCGCCGCAGACAAGCCGCCACGGTTCGGCTTCGATGCCATCCGCGTGCCGCTGTTTGCCAGCGTGTCGGGCCGCAGCGCGCTGATCGAGCCGATCCGAACCTGGTGGCGGTCGATGCCGGCAGAGCAGATCCCGGCATGGATCGACGTGGTGTCGGGACAGGTCGCCGAATACCCCCTGTCCGTCGGTGGTCGCGCGGTCGTGAGCCGCACGCTCGGCACGCACGCCCCCAATACGCTCGCCACCGACTATTACGCGGCCGCGTTGCAGTGCCTTGCCGCAGCCTTCCCCTGAATCTCCAGCGGTCAGTCCACGGCGGCCAGCGAGACCGGCGAGGTAGCCGTCGAAGCGGTGTTGCCACCCTATGCCGTATCGGCTCAAACTAAACCGCCTCGCGACGGCTAATGTCTGGCGATCGCCGGGCTGGTGCCCTTGATCGGGGCGCTACTGACGCGACGGATGCAGGCGGTTCGGCGACCGCCGCCGCGATCGGCCCGCGCGCGCTCGACACGCGCCTGCCGCGCGGCACGCTGCCGTCCGAGGTCGAGCCGCTCGCCGCCGCGACCAACGAGGCGCTCGACCGGCTCGAGGACGGGTTCCGGACGCAGGCTGCATTCGCCGCCGACATCGCGCACGAACTGCGCACGCCGCTCGCCGTGATCCGCCTTCGCGCCGACGCGGTCGACGACGCGGCCGTGAAAGACGCGCTGTTCGCGTCGGTGGACCGCGCCGCCCGCGTCGTCGCACAACTTCTCGCGCTCGCCGATCTCAAACGGCCGGTCGAGTATGCCGGCGAACCACTCGACTTTGCCGCCTTGGCGGAAGCGGTCGTTGTCAGTCGTGCACCCGGCATCCTTGCAGTTGGCCGAACGATCGCGCTGGAAGACCTGTCAGCGGATACCGGGAGCATCGGCTATCCGGGCGCCATACTCCTCGCGCTCGAGAACCTCGTCGACAACGCCGTGCGCCATACCGCGCCCGGCACCGCGATCGTCGTGCGCGTCAACCCGGGTGCACGTATCGGTGTGATCGACGACGGCGTTGGCGTGGCACCCGAGCATCTCGCCCGGCTCAAGCACCGTTTCTGGCGCGGTGACGGATCACGATCGGAAGGCTCGGGAATTGGCCTGTCGATCGTCGACCGCGTGGCACGTGCGCATCTTGGCCTGCTCGACATCGCGCCCGGACCCGGCGACAAGGGACTGTACTTTGAGATGACGTTCGGATCGACACAATGGCGAGACAGGTAGCAAACCGAATGGCGGTTTAACTATCGCCATCGGGCACAGCAACACCTCAGACTACGGGCTCGTTGATCAAGGCCAGAGCGTTGCGGTACCAGCGAGGACGCTAGCGGATCAGACTGTTGATCAGTCACGCAATGCCGATCATCACGCGCAAGCCGATCAATACTTGACGGTATCATGCTTCAGAGTTTTATCCAGATCGTCACTATCCGCCTTGGATGCCGCTGCATGGCGAACGATGGGTTGCGAGATCGCACACGGACCCGGCAAACGGTTGGCATCAGCGGTACAGTTGCCGCTGCCGACGTCTGAACGACGGCGGCTTACACCATCTCAGCGTTCGACAGCGGACCGGCTCGTTCGCCAGTCGGCGGCTGTCGCGCTCCTGTCCAACGCGTATCTACATCACCGCGGTCGCGTGGATGGGAAGCAGCGCAGCGCCGATCGTCGCCGCGCTGCCTTCCAGCGTCGAGACCGATACGCGCGGCATTTCGCTACAATGGTCGCCGATGTGCATCGCGCCGAAATCGATATGATCGACCAGCGATTGCAGGATGGGAGCCGGAAGCGGACTGGAGATCACGAACTCGCCAGGGTCGATCCACGCGACGCCCCAGTTTATGATCGGTTCGATCTGCTTCGCCGCGCGCCGCACCCATCGATCGACGACCGTTTCATATCCCGCGGTGACTTCGTCGAAGTCCACCAACGAGTGTATCGCGCACCCCTCGTCGCGTAAGGTGGAAAGCAAATCCAGCGTCGAAGGACGGGGTTCGTTCGTCGGATAGAGGCAGCCGATTTCACCCGCGCTCGCCATCGCCCCGCGCAGGATACGGCCTTCGACGATGATCCCCGCGCCGATCCCGTGACCGAGCAGGATCACCACCGCGGTCGAACACCGGCGCATCAGCCCGCCGACATAATATTCCGCGAGCGCAGCGGTGTTGGCGTCGTTCTCGATCCATATCCGATGCCCGATATGCTCCTCGAATAGCGTCTTCAGATCGATCCCGCGCCATGCGGCAAGGCTGTCGACCGTCCAGCGCCGATTGCCCTCGGGCGATAGCGACGATCCGGGGACGCCGATCCCGACCCCCAGCAATCGCCGCCCGAGCAACCGGTTCTCGATCGCCATGTCGTGCATCGACGCCGTTACGCGCGCGGCGAAGATGCGCGGATCGGGATCGTCGAATGGCTGGGAGCTGTGCGCGATCACGCCGCCGGCATAATCGACGAGCGCCACCTCCATCAATCCGCGGTGAAGCATCGCGCCGACCGAATAGCCCGCGTCGGGCGAGATGCGGAGCGGCACCGCGGGCCGACCGGGCGTCATCGGCTCCGAACTCGAACACTCCTCGATCAGTCCATGCGCCAGCAGGTTGCTCGACAGTCGTGTCAGCTTCGACGCACTCATCGCAAGATCGGCGGCGAGCTGCTTGCGCGACCGCGCGCCGGCCGACCGGAGGACCTGCATGATCCGCCGCTCGTCATCATCGAGCCTCAGCTTCGCGTAGGACATGACCGTACTCCGTTACCGCGTCCGATAACTCGATTAGTTTATTTCGTGAAATTAATTAAAATCGTCATATTCCGCGTCCAGCGGCGTGGCATCGAACAGGGCTGGGGACGAACAGATGACCAAATTTGGCTTGCGCACGGGGTGCGCCCTTATCGCGCTGAGCATTGCGGCGCAATCGCCGGCCTGGGCCCAAACCGCCCCCGCCACGCCACCTGCCGATGCGGCCCCGGAAGCAACCGCTCCCGACGCCGCAGCACCTGACGCCGGCGGCGGTGACATCATCGTCACCGGGTCCGCACGCCAGCAGCGCCGCTTCGACGTTTCCTATGCGGTCAACTCGCTGAGCAACGCCGACATCCAGAAGCTTGCGCCGATCAACTTCGCCGACCTGCTCGGCAAGCTGCCCGGGTTCGCGGTCGAGAATACCGGTGGCGAGGTCCAGAACATCATCCGCCTACGCGGCCTGCCGAGCGACGGCGGCCTGGTCACCTTCCAGCAGGACGGCCTGCCCCTGTTCCACGAGAATGACGGCAATTTCTTCCGCGGCGACAGCATCAACCGGTTCGACCTGATGACGCAGCGCGTCGAGGTCGTGCGCGGCGGCCCTGCCCCGGTCTATGCGAGCTATGCCGCCGCGATCGTCAACAACATCACCGTGTCGGGCACCGACACGACGCGCGGCAAGGCGCAGGTTACGCTCGGCGACACCGGCCTCTACCGGCTCGACGGCTATCAGGCTGGCCCGATCGACGACTCGACGTATTACGCGATCGGCGGGTTCCTGCGCCGCCACGACGGCTACCGCGACAACGGCTTCCCGAACGATCGCGGCGGGCAGATCCGCGCCAACATCAAGCACGACCTCAGCAACGGATCGCTGCGCGTGTCGGGTAATTACCTGAACGACCACAACGTGTTCTACCTGCCGATCCCGACCGCCGACCCGCGCGATCCGAGCAAGTCGCTCAACCAGTATATCGATTTCTTCAGCGGCACGATGAACTCGCCTGCGCTGCGCAACGCCAACATCCGCTTCCGCGAGGCCGACGGCACGACGCGCAACGTCGACGTCGATCTCGGCAATGGGCGCCACACCCAGTTCGGCAATGTCGGCGTACAGTATGACGCGGACTACGACGGCTGGAAGGTCGCGGCGAAGGGCGGCGTCAGCGTCGGCAAACTCCATTTCAACGCGCTGTACTCGACCAGCAACCCTTCGGACGCCAACGCCTATGCCGCCAGCAGCCTTGCCGCCGCGCGGACCGCGTTCGGCGCAGGCGTGACCCGGCTCGGCTACGCAATCGTCGGCACCAATGGTGCCGAGGTCTACGACCCGAGCACCGCCTCAGGCCTGGTTGTCCCCGCGCAATTCCGCGACGTCGTCTCGAAATATTATTCGACGCAGGGCGACCTCAGCGTCACCCGCTCGATCACGATCGGGTTCGGCACGCATGACCTGCGCGTCGGCGTGTATGGCAGCCTGTACGGCGAGACCAACGAGGTTGCGTACCAGGACTATCTGCTCGAGGTGAAGGGCAAGCCGCGCACGCTCGACCTGATCGCCTACAACGCCGCAGGCCAGGCGGTCGGCTCGGTCACCGACAACGGCGTGCTGCGCTATACGACCACCCTCAACCGCGGCAACACCGACGCCTCGATGTACGCGCTCTATGCCAACGACACGTGGGAACTGGTCAAGGGGCTGACCCTCGACGGCGGCATCCGCCACGAGCGCTACAGTTTCAAGGGCTATGCGTTCGCAACGACGGCCGCCAATCTCGGCGACCCGAAAACGCTCGCCGACAACGCGGTCCGCGCGTTCACCGGCCAGATCATCAACTCGAAGCTCAGCCCCAGCATCACCAACTGGACGGGGGGCATCAACTACGACGTCACCAAGCACTTAGGTGCCTATGCGCGCGCCTCGCACCTCGAAACGCCGCCATCTACGCAGGTGACGTACCAGATCAACCCGACGATCATCACGTCGAAGGCGAACCAGTATGAGGTCGGCCTGAAGGCGGCGTTCGGCCGGTCGTATCTGTACCTCATCGGCTTCTATACGCGCTACAATCCGCTCAACGCGTCGTTCGTCGCGCTCGACCCGGTCACCGGCCGCAACGACCAGTCGGTGCCGTTCGTCGGCAAGGCGGAGATCAAGGGCATCGAGATCGACGGCAACCTCGCGCTGCCATACGGCTTCGCGGTCACCGGCGCGCTGACGATCAGCGATCCGCAGTATATGAGCCTCGTCAACGCCAACGGCGCGAGTGCCGGCGACGTCGAGGGCAACCAGATCGTCCGCGAGCCCAAAATCTACGGCAACATCCGGCCCTCGGTCGACTTCGACGTCGCGGGCAATTCCGTGCAGCTGTACGGCCGCTACGAATATACCGGCAAACGCTATGTCGACTTCTTCAACAACACCGCGCTGCCTTCGTATCAGACGGTCGGCGCGGGGCTCACGCTGACGCACGACACGTGGCAGATGCAGGTCGTGGGCGACAATCTGTTCAACGCGAAGGGCCTGACCGAGGGCAATACGCGTACCGACCTGTTGAGCGGCCAGGGCACTGCCGATGCTATCTATGGCCGTCCGATCTTCGGTCGCAACGTCCGCCTCGTGGTCAGCAAGTCCTGGTGACGGGACTGCGCATGATGATGGCGGCGCTGGCGATGACCGCGGCTGCACCGGTGTGGGCGGAGACGCCTGCACCGATGGCGGTCAGCGACACGGTCGTCGATACGCTGTCGGAGCGACTGTTCCCGATGCTCGGCGCGCTGGGGCGGTTGCCGGCTGGGACGCTCGATGCGCGGGCGCGACGGATTGCCGCATGCGGCGATGTGCCTGCCTGCGTGGTCGAGGCGACGATCTGGACCGATCAGGACCGGGCGATAGTAGCAAAGTTGGCGACAACTGGCGCTTTGCGATCGGTGAAGTCGAATGCGGACCTACCGGTAGCGGTGGCGCTCGATCAGGAACTGGACGGGGTGAACGTCGTGCTGCGCGTCTATGGCCTTGGCTTGGCCGGACGCTATCCCAAGATCGACGGACCGATCTTCGCGACCGGCACGCCGTTCTTTGCCGACAGCGTCAAGGTCGCGATTGATACTGCGCGTGCCGCGTCCGATGCGCCGCCCGCGACCATCGCGGCGAGCGTGCGGCTCGCGGTGGCGTTGCTCGATGCCAACGACGCGGTGGCGGCGACGCGGTTCGAACCGCTCGACCAGCGCGAGAATGCGGGCGCGCGTGCGCTGGCGGCGCGGACCGACTGGAAGGCGTTCCGCTATTCGCTGCTGATCGTCCCCGGCGTCGGCCCCGAGGACGCCGGCACTGCGCTCAGCCCGCGCAGCAAGCTCCACGCGCTGCTCGCGGCACAACGCTATCGCCAGGGTCTCGCACCGTTAATCCTCGTCTCGGGCAGCGCGGTGCACCCGCGCGGTACGCGGTTCGTCGAGGCGGTCGAGATCCGCCGTGCACTGGTCGAGCGCTACGGCATCCCGTCCGACCGCGTTATCCTGGAGCCGTATGCGCGACATACCACGACCAACCTGCGCAACGCGACGCGGCGGATGGTGGCGCTCGGCATTCCGCTCGATCTGCCGACGCTGATCGTGACCGACGCCGAGCAGAGCAAATATATCGAGAGCCCGACCTTCTCGGATCGCAACCGCACCGAACTGGGGTATTCGCCGGGCGCAGTTGGGCGGCGGCTGTCGATCTACGACCTCGAATTCCGCCCGTCGCGGCTATCGCTGCGCCACGATCCGCGCGATCCTCTCGATCCATGAAGCGGTATTTCTTGCACGTATCCAAGACGCACACGGGCACCACCACCCCGGCGGAGGCCGGGGCCCAATTGGGGGACGGCTGTAACAGCGGATCGCGCTCCGTTACGCTGACCTTCCCAATTGGGCCCCGGCCTTCGCCGGGGTGGTCTACGAAAGGGTGGCTGAGCTACCCGCTCCTCCTCGGCCTTCTCCTCACCCCCACCGCCCTCACCGCACAAGAAACCCCCGCAGACCTCGTCGATCCGTTCGTCGGCACGCTCGCCGACTTCGGACAGCTCTCCCCCGCCGCAGTCGCGCCGTTCGGGATGATGCAGCTCGGCCCCGACACCAGCCCGGCCAACCACGCGGGCTATGATCACGTGGCAACCACATTGCTCGGCTTTTCGCATACGCGCGGCGTCGGAGTCGGCTGCGGCGGTGCAGGTGGCGACCTGATGATCTCGCTGCGCTATGCCGGCGCCAGCGGTCCCGCGCTGATCGACAAGAGCAGCGAAACAGCGCGGCCCGGCATCTACCGTGTCCGCTACGATGGCGGGATCCTCGCCGAGATGGCGGCGACGCGGGGTGCGGGCGTGTTGCGCTTCACCTTGCCTCGCGCCGGCGCGGTCGACCTGCGGATCGACCCGCGACACAGCTATTCGAAACGGCTGGCAGCCAGTTGGGCGAGCCTGACCAGCGACGATCTCCGCGCCGACCTCGTCGCCGGCACGGTCTGCGATCAGGGCGCCTATCACCTCCATGCCGCCAGCCGGATTCTCGTCAACGGGCGGCCCATCCACCGGACGCTGACCGCAGGCGCGAACGATCTGGCCACGCTGCACCTCACCGGCAAAGCGGGCGATGCGATCGAAATCCGCACCGGCCTATCGACCGTCGACGGACGCGGTGCGGCGTCGGTCCGCGATACCGAACTCGGCACCGCGTCGCTCGCCGCCGTCGCGAGCAAGACGCGCGCCGCCTGGAACCGCATCCTCGGCCGTGTCGCGCTCAGCGGTTCGCAAGACGAGCGCGCGCTGTTCTACACGTCCCTCTACCGCGTGATGGAAACCCCGGTCGCGATCGATGATCCCGACGGGCGCCACCGCGACAAGGACGGCACGGTGCAGACCTCGCCGAAGGGCCGGATGCGCTACGCGAACTGGTCGCTATGGGACAATTACCGCACGCAGATGCCCTTGCTCGCGCTGCTCCAGCCCGAGCGCAGCGCCGATATCGCGCAGTCGCTGGTCGCGCTATACGCAGGCGGCAAGGCGCAGTGGTCGACTGCACACGAGCCGTTCCTGACGGTCCGTACCGAGCATGCCGGGATCGCGCTGCTCGACATGCACCGCAAGGGCATCGCGTTCGACGCAGACGCCGCGCTGGCGGGAATGGCCGCGGACAGCGACACGCTCAAGCGCGGCACGCCGGACGAGCAGATCGAGGCGGCGTATGACGATTGGGCGACCGCCGAACTCGCACGCGATCTCGGCCGCACCGATCTCGCGCGGACCTTCGCCGCCAAGGCGCAGAGCTACCGCCCGATGTGGCGATCGGTATTCCAGACGCCGGGCGCGGATGGCGACGTGGTCAAGGCGCGCGGGCTGTATCAGGGCACCTTGTGGCAATATCGCTGGGCGCCGATCTTCGACCTGCCGTGGATGACCGCGACGGTCGGGCGCGAGCGGCTACTCGGCGAGCTGCGTCATTTCTTCGACGCCGGGTTGTTCAACATGACCAACGAGCCCGACATCCAGGTACCGTGGATGTTCGCCGCGCTGGGTCAGCCGCAAGCCACGGCCAGCCTCGTCCGGACGATCCTGACCAAGCCGATCGCGCATCCCTATACCAACAGCGGCAAGCTGCCGGTGCCGTTCGTCGGCCGCAGCTTCGCGCTGTCGCCGCAGGGGTTTGCCGACGGAATGGACGACGATGCCGGCGGGATGACCGCGTGGTACGTGTTCGCGACACTCGGCCTGTACCCGCTCGTGCCGGGCGAGCCGTGGTATGTCGTGACGACTCCGGCGTTCGCGCGGTCCGATATCGATCTCGGCAGCGGACGCAGATTGACGATCCGCCGCGACGGACCGGAGGACGGCGTGATCGCACGCGCCAGCCTGAACGGGCGCGCCCTGCCCGACTTCCGCGTCGACCACGCCGCTTTGCTACGCGGTGGCATCTTGGCGATCACGACCGTCGCCCCGTCCACGGGAACCGCCAGACGAAATGTCCCGCAACTGCAAGACACAGCCGCTAAGACGCTGACGGATGGAGCACGCCGCCGCCGATGACTTAGCGTCCGCATTCGGACATCGGCCGCAGGCCGGTCGGATGCGCATGGTCGGTTACGCCAGCGGCAATTTCGGCAAGAACGTCCTCGCGTCGACGATGGACGTGTTCCTGTTGTTCGTCCTGACCGAGCGTTGGGGCGTATCGGCTGGGGTCGCCGGACTGGTCGTGATGATCGGGCTCGTCTGGGACGGCCTCTGCGATCCCCTGCTCGGGCGCCTGCTCGATCGGTCCACCGACAGGCTCGGCACGTATCGTCGCCTTCTGTTCGTCGGAGCGCCCTTTGTCGGGATTTTCTTTGCGATCTTCTTCGTCGATCCGGGCTGGCGCGGCGGCGCGATCCTCGCCTGGGCAATCGCGATCGTGTTGCTGTTCCGTACTGCGTACTCGGTCTGCGACGTAGCGCACAACGCGCTGATGATGCGGATGACCAAGACCCCGGGCGCGGCGACGACCTTGTCCGGCCTGCGGTACATGTTCAGCTGCCTTGGTGCCCTGGCGGTCGCGCATTTCGCACAGGCGTTCGTCGATCCGACGAATGACGGAGGCTATGAGCTGCTCGCCGTGTCCAGTTTTGCCGCCTTGGCATATGTCGGCACGCTGTGGCTGTCCTCGGCATCGGTACCGGTGGCGAGCATACCGCAATCCGAGCCAAAGCACGGCGGATCGCTTGCGTGGATCATCGGCAATCGGCCGCTCCTGATGTTGCTCGCGCTCGGGTTCGCACAGGCCCTGACCTTGCCGTTCTTCGCGCGATCGTTCGCCTATATCGGGAAGGGCGTGATCCATGACGCGGCGTGGACGGGCCGCGCGCTGACGACGCTTGCGGTGTCGCAACTCGTGGCGCTGCCGGCGTGGATGGCGATTGCCCGTCGTGTCCGGCAGCGAGAGGTTCTGGCCGCAGCGCTGACCATCATCGCCATCGGTCTTCTCGTATTCGCAACGGGCAAATTCGGGACGATAGCGGGCATCGCGTTGTTCGGGATCGGCAACGCAGGATTGCAGATGATGATCTGGGTACTGCTCGCCGGATCGATCGACCACGGCGAGCACCGGACGGGTATCCGGCTTGAGGGGCTACCGGTAGCGCTGTTGCTTCTCACCTTGAAGCTTGGCGGCGGCATCAGCGGAGCACTGCTCGGGCGCGGCCTGTCGATCATCGGGTGGGACGCATCGGCGCCCTTCGGCCCGGTCGAGCAGCGCAATTTGCTGACGATGGCCTGGATGGTGCCACTGGTCGGCGCACTCATCTGCCTCGCTGCACTGGCCTCACTAAAATTCCGACCGTCGACAGGACGCGCGATGGTGGCGGCCCGAAACGGGTGAAGCAACGTCGGACGCGGCATCCCCCATTGGCATGTGCCCGCATCCGACTTCAGGAATCTTGGCCACCGGGTTCAAGACCTGCGGCCAGCGTCCATATGCATCATGCGGTCAGGGCACGGGAGAGCGGGATTGGATAGAATCGGGTTTGGCGGCGGCTGCCATTGGTGCACCGAGGGTGTCTTTCAGGCGCTGCGCGGCGTCGACCACGTCGATCAGGGCTTCATTCGGTCGGAGGCGCCTTCGGACGTGTGGGCCGAAGCCGTGATCGTCAGCTTCGACCCCGCAATCATCAGCCTGTCGACGCTGGCGGAGGTTCACCTGAGAACGCATTCGGCGAACGGCATCTACTCGCCCGGCGGGCGGTATCGGAGCGCGATCTATGTCTTCGCCGCGGATCAACACGATGACGTTGCCCGCGTGATCGCTCGGTTTGTCGAGGAAACTGGCGAGACGGCGCGTACAGCGGTTCTTCCCTTCGTCGACTTCAAACCCTCGGACGCGCGGTACCAGAACTACTACCGGACTGACCCGGACAGGCCGTTTTGTCGTCGCTACATCGATCCAAAGCTGGACTACATCCGTCGCCATTTTGCCGAAATTGCCTTACCGGAAGGCCCGGCTCGGGAGCTTTGACCGACGCATTCGGTCGAACACCGCATGTCCGGCCCCTGCTACTAAGCCGGCAAAAGCCCGGCCGCGCGGTAGCTGTCGATCATCGTATCGAAGAGGGCAATATCCGCACGACCGCGTGCGAACAGTTGGGCGCCCGCAACCGCCGCATAGATCGCCCTAGCTCGGCTTTCGCTTTCGTCGGGACCCAGGATTTCGGCGTCGACGAGGAGCGTGCTGAGCCACGCTACGTTGACGTCTGCAAAGTTCTGCACCTCGATTTTGACCGGGTCGGGGAGATCGTCGTATTCGGCGGCCATGAAGCTCGACAGGCAGATGCGATTGTCGTTCGCGAGCGACTTGCGAAAGATCTCGGGGTAGCGACATAGGGCGATGCGCGGATCGTGCGCCTCGTCCGATATAGCCGCCAGTTGCGTGACGGTATCTTCCCAATAGCGTCGCGCGACCGCCGCGCCCAGCTCGGCCTTCGTCGCGAAATGATGATAGATGCTGGGTGCCTTGATCCCGACCTCGGCAGCGATGTCGCGAAAGTTGAGGCCGTTATAGCCGCGGGCCATCGCGCTTCGCTTCGCGGCGGCGAGCACGGCTTCCCTGGAATTCGAACTCGCCATAGACATTTCCATCCCGCCAACCGACCAACTGGTAGATAGACGTTGACGTGCACCACGCAAGCACGCAGTTAGCCACTACCGATCACTTGGTAGGGATACGTCATGACGGTTCAAACGTCGCCATCGACCACAAAGCTTCGCCTGTTCACCTCTCCGTCCGCCTTCCCGAACCCGCAGCGCCTGCGCATCTTCCTGCACGAAAAAGGCATTGCCGACCGCTTCGACGAAACGGTCTACGACATGTCGCCGGTCGGCGAGCAGCGGCAGTGGAAGCACCTGAAGATGAATCCCTGGGGCGAGACGCCGACGCTCGAACTGGCGGATGGCAGCTTCATCTCAGAGACGGCCGCAGTCGTTCGCTATCTCGACCAAACATATCCGGGCCGGCGGATCATGGGCGAGACACCGGAGCAGCAGGGTCTCGACACGATGTGGGACAACCGCATCTGGGTGCACATCCTCTACCGCATCACGACCGCGTTCCACGTCCTCCATCAGGGTCTTGGCCCCAAGCTCGAGCTGACCGCGAACGCCGCGTGGGGCGAGCATTGCCGCAAGGAGGCGCTGGCGCATACCGCGCTGGTCGACCGGCATCTGTCGGACGGTCGCGCGTGGATGCTGGGCGGTGACGAGCCGACCTTCTCGGACATCACGATGGCGACCGCGATCGCGTTCTCGAAGTTCGCGGTGAACGCGATGCCGCTCGACGAGCGCTTTGAGCAGATCGACGCGTTCTGGCGGCGCTGGCAGGGACGACCAACGTTCCTCGCTGCCTATGCGGACCAGAGCAGCGGCGTGCCGGAACTCGACAATCGGCCGTAACTGATCCTCTTCGTCGTTCCGCACGTGCCGACGACCGGTCCGTGCGGAACGACATCGACACTCAGTGCTTTACGCGTGCCGCCATCGGAGCGTTGCCCTGATCGGCGGCGACCGAGTTGGCCGAGCGACCCGCGGCATCTTGGATCGAACGATTGGCACCCGCAGCGAGCAGCATGTCGACCTGCCGCGTGCGGTTGAAGAGCGATGCCATCATCAGCGCGGTCTGGCCGGCGTTGTTGCGCGCGTTCACGTCGCATCCGGCCTTCAACAGGCGTGCGGCGATTGAGTCCTCGCCCTTGAAGGCGACGCCCATCTGCGCGGTGTTGCTCTGATCGCGATCGGGACGACACGCGTTCGCACCCTTCGCGATCAGCAAGTCGACGGTCGCTGCCTGACCGTTATAGGAAGATTAGTCAATGATACCATCGTCATGGCGACCATTTGGTACCAAACTTTCAAAGATGCTAGCAGCCCCCAGCTCCGGACGTGCAGTCACAGTTTCGGGCCTACCAAAACCCGAACACCCCTTCATCTCGGTTTCACACGCCGACAAATAGTCTTTGAAAGATAATAGGTGAGACTTAACTGCCGCTGCCAGCGCCTTCGGTATTCGACTGCTTTCTACGAACAAGGCCTATGGAAGGGGGCAAGGATCTACTTGAATCGCCCAACAGTCCGTTGTCATCCCGCCCTCATGCCTATCTGGTGCGAGCACGGCGGTGAGACGAGCATCCCCGTACCACGGTGAGACAGTTCCGCCCAAGCTGAGTATCTAAGCTGTTCGAAAGACGGAATGTATTCGCTAAGCGGCGCTCGAGCTTCGTGACGGGCAGCCTTGCCGCCCTCGTGAAGCCCGTGGCTGAAACGGGGACGAACGATGACGAACGCAACACCGGTGATGCTAGATGGCATGCTAAATGACTGGACCACCGCTGATCGCATCGATCGTGGTCTGGGCACCGGCTATGCGATCTATGCCCGTAGCGACGGTGCCGATTTTGCCTTCGCGATGACCGCCCCAACCATGATCGGCGCGAATACCACCGCTTGGCTTAACACCGATCGTAACGCCAAGACCGGATACCAGGTGTTCGGCTTTGCCGGCGGTGCCGAGTATAACGTCAACTTCGCCGCCGACGGTACGGTGTCGCTGTACAGCGGTGCGGCCGGGCAGACCCTCGTAGCTAGCGGTTTGCAGGCGGCGTGGTCCGCCGATCGCACCACCGTCGAGTTCAAGGTGCCCAAGGCGGCGATCGGCAATCCGCAGGCGATCGACACGATCTACGACGTCAACGACACCGCGTTTCTGCCGGGCAATTATTCGAACCCCGCGTTCACCGTCTTCAACGACACCGGCATCGTCGCCGACGCGTCGCGCCGGATCGCGATCGTCTGGTCAGATTCGACCGCCAACGCCTATTTCAGCAAGACCGCCTATTCGCAGTTGTTCATGGCCGCGCAGTCCCAGGCGATGCAGGCTGGCGTGCCGTTCGATATCCTGAACGAGGGCGACCTCACCAGCCTGGCGACGCTCGCCAAGTACGACACGATCGTCTTCCCGTCGTTCCGCAACGTCGAGGCGGGCAAGGCGGACCTGATCGCGCAGACGCTGGAGCAGGCGACCAAGCAGTTCGGCATCGGCCTGGTCGCAGCGGGCGAGTTCATGACCAACGGCGCCGACAATACCGCGCTCGCTGGCGACTCATATTCGCGGATGAAGCTGTTGTTCGACGCGACGCGCGTGACCGGTGGATTCCCCGCCGACGTGACGGTGAAGGCGAGCGATGCGTCGCACCTCGTGCTCGACGGCTACACGGACGGCCAAGTCATCCGCCAATATACCGGTGTCGGCTGGAACGCGTTCACCAGCGTCAGCGGGACCGGGACGACGATCGCGACCGAGACGGTCAACGGCCAGACCTATTCGGCAGCGATCGCGACGCAGACGGGGGGCCGCAACGTGCTGTTCTCCAGTGAAGCGGTGATGGCCGACGACAATCTGCTGCAGAAGGCGATCGACTATTCGGTGCATGGCGACGGCCTGTCGGTCGGGTTGCAGATGACCCGTCAGGCCGGGCTGTTCGCGTCGCGCGTCGACATGGACCAGAGCAAGCAGATCGAGGAAGTCAATCCGGCCGGCACCGCGCCTGGAATCTACGACAAGCTGCTGCCGATCCTGACCGAGTGGAAGACGAACTATAATTTCGTCGGCAGCTATTACGTCAACATCGGCAACGATCCGGCCAATGGCGAGGCGACCGACTGGGCTGTGTCGCTGCCGGTATACAAGGCGCTGCTCGATGCGGGCAACGAGATCGGCACGCACAGCTATACGCATCCGATGGACACCAACCTGCTCACCGACGCGCAGATCGCGTTCGAGTTCGGCCAGTCGCGGACCGAGCTTGAAAAGCAGCTGAGCGCGTATCTCGGCAAGACCGTGACGGTCGGTGGTGCCGCGGTACCGGGTGCGCCCGAGCAGATCGCGACGAGCCAGGAAATCCTGAAATACGTGACGTATCTCAGCGGCGGCTATTCGGGCGTCGGTGCCGGCTATCCCAACGCAATCGGCTATATGACGCCGCAGAACGCCACCGATGACAAGGTCTATCTGGCGCCCAACACATCCTTCGACTTCTCGCTGATCGAGTTCCAGAAGAAGACCGTCGCCGAGGCCAGCGCGACATGGGCGAAGGAATTCGGCGCGCTGACCGCCAATGCCGATACCCCCGTCATCGTTTGGCCTTGGCATGACTACGGCCCGACGATGTGGGCCAGCGACGGCGCGACCAGCCTCTACACCAAGCAGATGTTCACGACGTTCATCGCGCAGGCAGCTGCGGCTGGCGTCGAGTTCGTGACGCTCGCCGATCTCGCAGGGCGCATCAGCGTGTTCCAGAATGCAACGATCACTTCGACCGTCGTCGGCAACACGATCACCGCGACGGTCGGCGCGACCACGGGCACCTTCTCGCTCGACGTCGATGGCCAGAGCAGCGGTCAGGTGATCAAGAACGTCGCCAACTGGTACGCCTACGACGCGGACACGGTGTTCCTGCCGAAGGCGGGCGGCACCTATGTGATCACGATGGGCGCGGTCGCGGACGACGTGACGCACATCACCGCGCTGCCGATGCGTGCGACGCTGACGACGCTGAGCGGCGACGGCCGCGACCTTGCGTTCACGGTCGAGGGCGAAGGCAAGGTCACCGTCGACCTGAAGGCGCCGGGGACCGATTGGACGACGGTGAGCGGCGGCACGATCGCGAGCCAGATCGGCGAGATCCTGACGATCGATCTTGGCGCGATCGGCGTGCACGACGTCAAGATCGGCCATCAGGCGAACGTCGATCCGGTGCTGACCTCGTTCGGCGGCGGCACGACGGGATCGCTGTCGATTGCCGAGAACGGCACGGCGCTGACCACCATCACCGCGACCGACGCGAACATGGTCTGGGGCGATTCGATCAAATATTCGATCGGTACGGGCGGCGACGGCGCCAATTTCTCGATCGACGCGACGACCGGCGTGCTGAAGTTCGTCACGGCACCCGATTACGAAGCACCGACCGACGCCAACCGCGACAATATCTACGGCGTAACCGTGGTAGCGACCGATGCGCGGGGCGCGATCGACACGCAGACGCTGACGATCGGCGTGACCGATGTTGTCGGGATCACCAAGACCGGTACGATGTTCGCCGACATGATCAACGGCACGAGCGAGCAGGACGTGCTCGATGGCGGATGGGGCAACGACGTGCTGAACGGGCTTGGCGGCAACGATCGTCTGACCGGTGGTCTCGGCAACGATACGCTCAACGGCGGCGCGGGCAACGATACGTTGATCGGTGGCGACGGTCGCGACATCCTCAACGGTGGCGACGGCAACGACATCCTGATCGGTGGCGACGACATGGACACGATGACCGGCGGCGCAGGCGCGGACGTCTTCCGCTTCGAAGTGAAGGGCGACAGCCTGACGTCGTCGTCGCGCGACGTCATCACCGACTTCACCGTCGGGCACGACAAGATCGACCTGTCGATGATTGACGCCAACACGTCGCTGTTCGCGCGTGGCGATCAGGCGTTCAGCTTCATCGGTACGACCGGCAAGTTCACCGCACCGGGGCAGCTCCGCTACAGCTACCAGATGATCGGCGGGAAGGAATTCACCGTCGTCGAGGGCAATACCGACAGCGGTTCGGCCGCCGACTTCTCGATCGCGCTGACCGGGCATCACGTGCTGACTGCGAACGATTTCTTCATGTAGTCCGCGGCATAGGCCGGCAGTGTTATGGCGGGCATAGGCTTCCAACTAGCGAAAACCGCGCTTGAGGGCGGCGTCGGCGGGATCGTCGGCGCCGCCGCATTCGGTGCGGTGATCAGCGCCGGGCCGTGGCTGATCACCGCGGTCGCGATGGCGATGCTGAACCACTGGTCGGGCGCGCACCTTGGCGCCGATGGCGCGCGGACGGTGCAGACGATCTTGGTCTATGCATTCAGCCTGTCCGCGCTGGCGGCGGCGCCAGTCGGCATCCTCGCGACGCGAATGGTCGCAGATCGTATCTTCGCACGCGATGGGGGCGGTGTTTCCGGCATCATGCTAGTCGCGCTCGCCATCGGTGGCGCGATCGCGCTGGGAATCGGCGCGGTTGTGTTCGGGACCCTCGCTCGGCTCCAGCTTGGTGAGGCCGCCCTTGCAACGCTGATCCTCGCGTGGCTGACGCAGGTCTGGATCGCTGCTCCCCTGCTTACGGCCCTGCGCCGCTACCGTGCCATCCCCCTCGCCTATCTGCTCGGCATCGGTTTTGCGACGATGTTGCTGGCGCTGTTGCCGAAGCCTGACGTCGTCACCGTGCTTGCGGTCATCGCCGGCGGTATCGGGCTGACGCTGGCCGCGATCGTCGTCGTGATCCGTCGGCACTTCTCCGCGCCGCCCGTCCTGCCGACGCGCGATGCGATGGCGCCGCGGCTTGCGTGGATCGTTGCAGCGGCAGGCATCGCCGGGGTCGCGGCGATCTGGATCGACAAATGGCTGTTGTGGGCGGGGCCCGACAGCATCCGCGCGATCGGGCTGTTGCGACTCAATCCGATTAACGACCAGGGCAGCTTTCTCGGGCTGCTGACGATGGTGCCGGGCCTGACGCTGTTGCTGATCGTCACCGAGACGCGGTTCGATCGCGCGTTCGGCGACATGATCGTGCGGTGTACCGGCACGTCGACGCTGCAACGGATCGAGGAGGCGCGCAGCGAACTCGCGCGGACGATGTTCGACGGGCTGCGGATCATGCTGCTGGTGCAGGCGCTCGTCGCCGCGCTCGCCTGGGTGTTCGCGGTGCCGCTGTTCGAATTGATCGGCGCGGACGCGCGGGCGATTTTCGCGTTTCGCCAGACCTCGCTCGGCACGGTCTTTCACCTCGTGGTGATCGCGACGACGGTCGTGCTCGCTTATTACGACCTGTTCGGGCGGATTCTGCTGACGTGGACGGCGTTCGCGATCGGCAGCGGCGTCGCAACGTTGTTGCAATGGGATGCGGGGTTTGCCGCATTCGGCTGGGGCTATATGGCCGGCGCCGTGATCGGTGCGTCGGTCGGCTTGGCGCTGGTCGCCGAGGCTACGGTAAACCTCACTTACCTGCTGTTCGTCGGCAACAATCCCTCGGTCGTGGGGCATGGAGGGCGTCTGTTGTGACGGGAAGTACGGATATGCCGCGCCGGAAGATCATGCGGCGGATGCTGGCGCTGGGTGCAACGACCCTGACGCTCGGGCTTCGATCGCGGTCGGATGCCGCGCCCAAGCCGTCCGCGAAAGCCGCGCTGCGCTGGGGCGTCGATTACGGTGCAACGACCGATCCAGTATTGGCGAGGACGTGCGCGCTGCTGGTACTGGAGCCGCATCACGCGCGCCCGATCGCACCGCTCCGGGGCCCCGGCAGCATCCTGCTGGGTTATGTCAGCTTCGGCGAGGTGGAGCGCAGTCGGCCCTATTTCGCCGCGCTCGAAAAGGCCGGCGCGCTGAGGGCCGCCAATCCCAACTGGCCCGATGCGCGGCTTGCCGACCTGCGCCATCCGGCGTGGCGCGCGGCGGTGCTCGACCGGCTCGTCCCCGCGATCCTGGCGCTCGGCTATGACGGCATCTTCATCGATACGATGGACAACGCCGAAGCGATGGAGCGGCAGGATCCGGTAGCCAACAAGGGCATGGTGGCCGCAGGCGTGACGCTGATCGCCGCCGTACGCGCGCGCTTTCCCAGAATCCGCATCATGCTCAACCGCGGCTATGCGCTGTTGCCCGACGTCGCGCCGAAGATCGATTACCTGCTCGGCGAGGCGATGGCGTCGCGGTGGAATTTTGCCGCCAAGCACTATGAATTGCTCAGCGATTCGGACTGGGCCTGGCAAGCCGGTCGCCTGCGTGCGGCGAAGGCCCGGAACCCGGTGCTGCGCCTGATGACGCTCGATTACTGGGACCCGGCCGACACGAAGCAGGTCGCCGCACTGTACGCGCGCGAGCGGGCGGCGGGGTTCAGCCCCTATGTCGCGACGCTGGCGCTCGACCGGCTGGTGCCGGAGCCGAGTTGATGAGGATCGACCGCCGACGCGGACGTCTCGCGATCGTCCTGCCCGCATTGGCGGGGCTTAGCCTGCTCGCGGGCGGGCTGATGCTGTTGCCGAACGACCGCGAGATCCTTCACGCCGAGCGTCGCGCACAGCCTGTGCCGACGACGAGCAGTTTGCTCGTCGCGCCGGTAGCGCCCCCGGTGGTGCCGCCTGCGCATCCGGCGATCGCGGCGCAGATCGCCACGGCCGATGCAGCGGCGCTGGCCGCGCTGACCGCGCAGCTGATTACCGCGGGTCAATCGGTGTCGACGATGCAGGTCGCCTATGATCTGGTCGCGGCAAAGCGACCGGCCGTGGCGCTGGATTATCTTGCGGCACGGCCCGACGGCGGGGCGGCAGCGACGTGGCGGTTGCGTGTCGATCTTCTTCGCCAAACCGGACGAACCGCGGATGCGTCGACGCTCGTCACGCAGGCGGCGCAGAAGCGCGGATCGGTGCCGGCCGCGGACATCGTTGCGGCGGCCTATGCCATCGATCGGCCCGACCTCGTGATCGCAGCAGCGGCGAACCACGTCATCCCGCCGCCCGATGCCGCGCTGTCGCTCGATCTGGCCCGGCGCGCCGACAAGGCCGGGCGCAACGACCTGATCGCGCTGCTCGACACGGCGACGACGGCGAACTGGCGTGCAGCGGATCCGTGGCTGGCGATCCGTGTCGCGGCGCGCGCGAAGGATACCGCGGCGGGCTTGAAGGCTGCCGACTATCTGCCGGTCGAGCAGCGTCCGGCGGCGCGCGAGGCGATCCTGACCACAGCGGGCGACCGTGAAGGCTTGCGTACCGAATTGCTGGCGCGTGCCGCGGCGCCGGATGCGCAACCCGAGCGGGAGGCGGAACGACTGCTCGCGTCGGGCTACCGTGCCGATGCGGCGGCAGTGCTGCGGCGGGCAGCGACCGGGCAGCCACCGAGCGCGCCTGCCGCTCAGCGCGTGCTGTACCTGATGGGTCCGCGGCCGGAGTCCGACGATCTCGCCTGGCTGAAGCAGCAGAGCCTGCAGGGCAATGCGGCCCAGCAACGCGCGTGGCTGGCGCGCTATGCCGAGCGCGACCGGCCGGGCGAGGCGCTGGCGTTCGTGTCGCGGCATCCGCTCGCGAGCCAGACCGACGTGATGCTGATGCGGCTGTCGCTGGCCCGAACGGCTAGCAATGATGCCGCCGGTCGTGCGGTGCTGGCATTGTTGCTGGACGGCCGCGCACTGGATCCGGCGCAGGTCGCGGCGCTGTCCGCTGCGGCCCCCGCAAGGATCGAACCGGCCCAAGCGGCGGCGATCGCGAAACGCCGCGTCGCGTCCGGGGTCGCGGCGCCACGCGATCAAATCGATCTCGCCTGGACGGCGTGGAACGCGGGCGATGCGAAGGGCGCGGCCAAATGGCTCCACGCGCATCTGGAGACGGACCCGACCGACCTGCCGGCGCTGCGGTTGATGGCTGATGTGCAGGCACGGATCGGTGGAGATCGGGCTGCACGTCCCTGGCTGGACCGTGCGCTCGCGCAGACGCCCGCGGAGAGCAAGGCTCGCGTGGAAATACTCGAGAAGCTCGGTCGTCGGGCCGACGCCTTGTCGCTGGTCGAAACATTGCGTGCCGAAACCCCGCACGACCGATCGCTCGCCGCGCTGCACGCGCGCCTGCTGATCGCGCAGGGACAGGCCGGGCGGGCGCGAACGGTGCTGGCGCAATGATCGCACTGCTGCTCTGCCTGACGGACGCGCCGGCGCTGACCGTTCCCCGCACCGTCTTCGCGGACAGTCGTGTCGTGGTGCCCGAGGCCGTGCTCGCCTGGCCCGACGACGCGGTCGTCCGCATCGAAGAGCGCGACGGAGAGCTGGTCGCGCGGTTCGATCACCCGGTGACGCCGGACCGGATCGCGGCGTTCCGCGAGGCCGCCGGCGATGCGATCGGCGATCTGCGCTGGAACGACGACAGCCTCGTCCTGCGTCCGGCCGCCGGCTGGACGATGACGTGGCGCCAGGCGGGCCCGGTGGTCGCGCTCGCCTTCTCGCCGCCGGCTCCGAACGATGGGGTCGCCGAAAACGTGGACGACAGCGCTTCCGAGGCCGCGCTGACCGCAATCGAAGCGGATGCCGCGGCCGGGTATTCGGGGCAGGCACGGCGCGCCGCAACCGCGTTGGCGAAACGCTATCCGACCGACCGGCGCGCCGCCCGCATGCGCGCCGACACGCGGCTTGCCGATGGCGACGTGCGCGGGGCGGCGCGCGATTACCGTGCGCTCGCAGCGGACGACCTGACCGCCCGCCGTGCGATCGCCGCCGCGCCGGGAACCGCGAGCGTCGGCGTCACCGCACGCGACGGCAGCGATCTGTCGCAGGCGGAGTTCGCAGCACGGATCGACGCGGCGGTCGGCGATACCTTCGCGGTCGGTGGTGGCCTCCGCCATATCGCCAGTCGTGTCGGCGACGACTCACAGACCGTGCGAACCGGCCATACCGTGGTCGATGCCTCGCTCGCCGCAGCGTTCGACGGCGCAGTCCGCGTACAGCTGCTCGCGTCTGCCGCGCTCGACGATGGCGTCACCGGGGGCGGCGCCAAGGCCGTCGCGGGGTCCGCCGATGCCCAATTTCGCGTGACATTGACCCGGCACATGCCCGATTACTCGACGCCGGCGCAGGTGCTGGCAGGCGGGTATCTCTCACGCGCCCTGCTCGGGGTGACCTATCGGCTGACTCCGGGTCTCGTCGTGCAAGGCGATATCGGCGCGAACCGCTACGGGCTTGCCGGGAGCAGCGGCGCGAGCGACACCATCGTCGCGAGCGGCGGGGTCGATTATCTCATTCGTCGCCAGTTCCCCGCGCTCGGCCTGACCTATCGGTTCGAGGCCGAATACGTCCAGCATTTGCAACTCGGCGCGGACAGCTTGGCCATCATCCCGCTCGCCACGCGGGAGAACCATACCGTCCAGGGCCTGCTCAGCGGCGCGCTCGGCACGGTGCAGATGACCGCACTGGCAGGCTGGACCGTCGACAGGTTCGGTGGAGACGGGCCGACCGCCAGCCTTGGCATCGCAGCACCTATCGCGGTGGCCTGGCGGGTCGAGGGCAGCGGCGGCATCACATCGATCGCACGCCCCGGCTTCTCGGGTCGCCAACTCTACGCACGGGCGCTGCTGACACGCAGCCTTGGGGATACGCAGTGACGCACGACGACCCTGTTCGCAAATGGCAGACCCGGTGGCGACGCCCCGCACGCGTCGCGGCGGAGATCGCGCTTGCCTTCGCCGCGCTGGTCGCACTCGACTGGTGGCTGACGGGCGGCACCGGTTTCGCGCACGTCCATCCGAACCCCTATTGGGTGCCGGTCCTCGTGATGGCGCTGGCGTATGGGACCGGCCCCGGCGTTCTCGCAGCCGTGATCGCATCGGGGCTTTGGCTCGCCAACGTTCACGACACCCCGGGCGAACGCGATTACCTCGATCACCTGTTCCATCTGTCGCTTCAGCCGCTGATGTGGTTCGTCGTGGCGGGGATCATCGGCGAAGTGACGATCATGCGGACCGGGCGTCACGATCGGCTGGAAAAGCGCGGCCGTGTCGCGACGCGCAACCTGGCGCGTCTGACCGACGCGTTCGCGACGCTGTCGCAGACCAATCGCCTGTTGCAGGTTCAGATCGCGACGGAAGCGCATACCGTCGGCCATGCGATCGAGACGGCGACGCGGCTCAGTTCGGAGGACCGGGCAGAGCGGCGCGGCGCGATTGGCGAACTGGTCGCCCTTGCCGCGCGGACCGCCGACTTCACCTGCTACAGGGTCACCGGCGGGGAGGCGCGTGCCTGGCTCCGGGGGCCGGTTACCGCAGGGCGGCGCGACGTCCTGCCCGCGTCCCTGCTGGAGCGGATCGAGCGGCACAAGCGGATCTTGCATGTCGCCAAGCGCAGCGATCGGCACGCGCTTGACGGTGTCGGCGTCGCCGCGATCGCCTTGCCCGACCGGAAGACCGGCGAGATCGTCGGTTGCCTGATTCTCCACACCCTGCCCTTCGAGGCGCTGAACGCGAATCGTACCGCGGAACTCGCCGAGATCGCCGCCTGGTTGACGCCCCTGCTCGCCGAACTACCGCAGGCGACACGGCAACCGGTGAGATCCGCCGGGCTGGTCGCGTGATCCTCCGCCTGATCGCGCTGGCGGTCTTTGAGATGATGATCCAGGCGGTGTGCTGGATGTCCGGAGTCGCGGTCGGCTGGGGCCTCGCTGCGCATGCCGTGGCGAGCGTGTTCGGGTTCGGCGTGTGGCTTCGCAGCGGAACAGCGGCCGACTTTGCCCCGGCGATGCTCGGCGTGCTCGGGCCGCTCGGGCTGCTCGTCGCGCTGCCGCTCGGGTGTTTATCCAGGCCCAAGACGCAGCGCACCGATGACGAGATGTTCGGCCCGGTTACGCGCGGCTCCGCACAGCGCGGCGCGCGTCTCGCCGTCGCGCGGATGCTCGACGGACGCGTTCATCATGCGACGCCCGATACGCTCAGTTCGCTGGTCACGATCATGCGTCATGGTGCGGTTGCCGAGCGGCGGCGCGCGCTGGAGACGGTGGTACGATCGTTCGAGCCGGCACTGTCGCCGTTAATCGCGCTGGCGCTGACCGATAGCGACCAGACCATCCGCGCGCTGGCGGCGGCGGCTTCCGCCCGGGTCGCGGAGAACCTCGTCCTGGCACGAGCGAAGCTATCGGCGCGCGTTGCCAATGGCGCCGATCCGGAAGTCGCCATTAGCCTGGCGACGCTGCTCGCGGATCATGCCCGTTCGGACGTGCTGCTGTCGGATTCGCAACGCCTCCACCTTCGCGAGGATGCGGTCGCAACGATGGTCGCCGCGGTCCCTTCAAAGGCGGACGATCCAAGGTCTGGGACGCGCGACGCGTTGATGATGGAAGCATTTTGGGCCGCGGGCGATTACGCGGCGATCGACCGGATGGCGACTGCGATCGAGGCCGCGTCGGAGCGGAACGATGCGCCAACGGACGCTACGCAGCGCGGCGCGACGACGCGGGCGACCTGGTGGCTGACGGGAGCGGCGGCATGATCCCGCTCTCGGCCCTTGCCGAAAGGTCGCGACAAGCGTCTGTCGAGATACCGGACGCCGACATCTGCCTGATCGTCGAGGGCGCGTACCCGTATGTGATCGGCGGCGTGTCCGGCTGGCTACAGGACCTGATCACGCACCTGCCCGACGTCCGGTTCGTGATCGCCGCGATCAAGCCGGGTGCCGGGCTGCTCCCGTTCCAGTTGACGCCGCCGCCCAACGTCGTCGCGGTTGTCGAGATCGGCCTCGCGCCCGCGCCGGCCGTTCCGCGGGCCATCCCAGACCGGATCGCGGTGCCGATCGCCGATGCGCTGGTCGCGTTCGTCGCGACGGGTGGCGCGGATCGGCTCGCGACGCTGATCGACGTGATCGGCGGCAGCACCCGGCCGCTCGCGCCCGGCGATATCCTGTCGCACCCCGCCGTCTTCGCCAGGCTCCGGCGCCATTATCAGGCGATGCTCCCCAAGGCGTCCTTCCACCATTATTTCTGGGCGATGCGCGTTCTGCTGGGCGGGTTGCTCGCGGTACTGACCACGCCCCTGCCCCGCGCGAAGGCGTATCACACGATCTCGACCGGGTTCGCGGGCCTGCTTGCCGCGCGAGCCGCGCGCCAGACCGGGCGACCGGCGTTCATCACCGAGCATGGCATCTACCTGCTCGAACGCCAGATCGAGGTGATGATGGCGGACTGGATCGGCGATCAGGTCGATACCGGGCTCGAACTGGAGCGCAGCGTCCGCGATCTTCGCGACCTGTGGGTGCGCGCGTTCACCAGCTATGCGACCGCCTGCTACGACAGTTGCGACCCGATCGTCGCGCTGTACGGCGCGAACACGGCGGTCCAGCGCCGGCTGGGCGCCGCCGCCGAGCGTGTCCGCGTGATCCCCAACGGGATCGATTCGCGGCGGTTCGCGAGCCTCCCGGACCAGCGCGATCCGGCGCATCCGCTGGTCGCGTTGCTCGGCCGCGTGGTGCCGATCAAGGACGTGAAGACGTTCATCCGCGCCGCCGCGATCGCGCACGCCGAACGCCCCGACATCCGCTTCGTGGTGCTCGGCCCGGAGGACGAAGATCCGGAATATGCCGCCGAATGCACGCGGCTGGTCGAGGATCTGGCACTCACGCCGGTCTTCCGCTTTGCCGGACGCGTGCGGATCGAGGACTGGATGGCGAAGATCGACCTGCTCGTGCTCACCAGTCTTTCCGAAGCGCAGCCGCTGGTGATCCTGGAAGGCGGCGCATGCGGGATCCCGGTGGTGGCACCCGATGTCGGCAGTTGTCGCGAGATGATCGAGGGGCGCGGCGGCGCAGACTCGGGGCATGGCGGCATCGTCACGCCATTGGTCAACCCGGCAGCGACCGCAGCGGGAATCCTGGCGATCGCCGGCGATCCGGCGATGCGGCTGGCGATGGGCGAGACGATGCGCGAGCGCGTACGGCGCGATTATGACCACGACACGATCATCGATGCTTATGCCGAACTCTACGGGTCACTGATCGCGCGGTAGCGAAGTCAAACCGTTGCGGCAGGGGCCGCGACCGGCGTAGAAAACGGGTCATGACGCTCGACGATCTCGGCCCTCGCCTTTGCATCCTTGGGCCATCGAACGGCGGGAAGTCGACGCTGGCAGCCGCGATCGCAAGGGGACGCGGCCTGCCCGCCATCCATCTCGACCAGCTTCACCACCGGCCAAATACCGACTGGCAGCCGCGGCCGGACGACGAGTTCCTGGCTTTGCACAACCTGGCTATCGCCGGCTCACGCTGGGTGATGGACGGCAATTATTCGCGGTGCCTGTCGCAGCGTCTCGGACGGGCGACAGGCGTAATACTTCTCGAAGCGCCGACGATGACCAGCCTCCTGCGCTATCTCCGGCGATCCTGGTTCGACCGAACGAGGCACGGAGCACTCGACGGCGGCAGCGACCGGGTCACATGGGCGATGATCCGACACATCGCTGTCACGACACCCGCCAACCGCAGGCGGTACGCGGCGCTGTTCGACCAGATCGTCCTGCCAAAACTCATGCTGTCGACCACGCGCGACTTGGAGCAATTCTACCGTGCCGAGGGGCTTGAGCGATAGTTGCAATCGCGTGGGCCGCGCGACGGAAAGAGAGCAATTGAAGCGTTAAGTCCCACCCGTCACGACCGTATCGCTGAGGTCGTCGATCGCCGGGGTTGCCAGAATGGGAACGCTCGTGATCGGCAAGGCGGTGCCGACCGGTCCGGGCAACGTCTGTACGAGCGCGGGCCTGATCCTCGCGTCGGTCGCGGGCGCAAGCTGCGGTGCGGGTCGGGCAGCGGCACTCGGAACCTGCGCGCGATCGACCGGCGCCAAGACCGGATCGAATGGCCCGAACGTCTTCGCCCGGACGCGCCGCGTGTTCTGCGCAGGATCATAGGTCGGCACGGCCTGATCGATCGCCGCCGCCTGCAATCGCCCCAGCGTCGCGAGCAGACGCGCTTCCGCGGCATAGGCCCCGTAGGTCGCGTTAACGAAGACGAGTTGCGCGGTCAGCAGCCGCTGTTCCGAGTCCAGCACTTCGAAATTGGAACGAAACCCCTCGGCAAAGCCACGCTGGACGCCGGTCAGCGCCGACTCCGCAGCCTCTGTCGCGAGCTTCCCCGCCGCCATCTGCTCGCCGCCGGCCACCGCCTGATTCCACGCGTTCTGCGCATTCGCGAGTGCGGCACGACGCGAGGTCTCGACCTCGAACCCAAGCTGCTGGCGTTCCGCGACCGCGGCGCGAACGCGCGATCCGATCACGCCGCCGGTCAGCAACGGCATCGTCAGCGTGACCCCGCCGGTCGCCTGCGCACCGGCATCGCGCAGACGGTAGGAATACGGACTCGCATAGCCATAGCTGCCCGACAGCGCGACGATCGGTGCACGCTCGGCACGTTGCGCGGCAATCCGTGCGTCGCCAGCCTTAGTCGCCAGGATCGCCTGCCACAGGCTCGGGCTCTCCTTCTCGACCACCGCGAAGGCCGCGTCGAGCGAGCGCGGCAGGCCTGGCAGCGTCGGCGGGACGAGCAGCGTGCCCGGATTGCGCCCGACCGCGGCCGCGAACCGCCCCCGGCTCGCCTGGAGGTTGACGGTCGCCTGCGCCAGCTGCGCGCGGATGATCTCGCGCTGCGCCTGCGCTTGCGCGATGTCGGTACGCGTCAGGTCACCACCGCGTTCGCGCGCGATCGCCTGCGTGACCTGGCGCCCGTAGGACTCGAGCGAGCGCTGCTGGATCGCCACCAGTGCCTGGTCGCGCCGCACCGACACGAACGCATCGACGACTTCGAGCAGGATCGCGTTCTCCGCCTCGCGCAGCCGTTCGCGCCCCGCCAGCACGGTCGCTTCGGCCGCGGATACTTGGGCCGCGGTCCGCCCGCCGTTGAGCAGGATCTGCGAGGCAGTCAGCGATGCGCCAAGCGTCCGCCCTCGCGCGGTATCGAAATCGCCGAGCAGGCCGCGCTGGTCCTGCGACTGGTATTGCAACGTCATGTTGACGCCTGCAGTGAGCCGGTACGCCGCTCCCGCCTGGACGATCTGCTCGTCGAGCGCACGGAGTTGCGCGCGTTGCCCCTCCAGCGAGGGGTTGCTGCGATACGCGTCCGCGATCGCCTGCCCCAGCGTTTCCGGCGCGGCGGACCGTGCCTCCGGTGCCGTCTGGGCGAGCGCGGATCCGGCCGGCAACAGAAGCACGACGGCGGCGAGGCGAAGAATATCAGCGTTCATGGAGCGACCGTGAAAAAGCCTCAGTCAACGGATCGAGGAGATAGTTGAGTGCGGTGCGCGACCGCAGCTTGACGAGGACGGTGACGGGTACGCCCGCGCGGATGCCGGTATCACGCCCGCGGACGGCCTCGATCTTGGCGATCTGGTCGCGCGGGACGGTGATCTCGGCGCTGAAATAACTGTGGCCGGTCTGCTCGTCGCGGAGCGAATCCGCGGAGACGGTGCGGACCGTGCCGAGTAGGATCGGCAGGTCGCGTTCGTGCAGCGACAGGAACTTCACCTCCGCCTCGCGCCCGGCGAACACGCCGTCGATGTCGCCGGGCGAGAAGTTCGCGCGGACCACGAGCGGCGCGGCGTCGGGGACGATGTCGAGGATCGCCTGCCCCGGCTGGATCACGCCGCCGACCGAGAAGACGCGCAGCCCGACGACGCGGCCCGCCACCGGCGCGCGGATGATCGTCCGCGCCAGCTGCTCGCGCGCGGCGGCGAACTTCGGCATCACCTCGTTCAACTGGAACTGCGTGTCGCGCAGCAGCGTGGCGCTGTCCTCGACATATTTGCGGCGGGTCTGGACACCTTCCGCGCGCGTCTGGCCGATCTGTTCGCGTGCCGCCGCCGAGCGCGAGACATAGTCGGCGTCGGTCCCCTCGAGCTGCTGGATCGAGCGCTCGATCGCCCGCACCGTGTTGCGCGAGACATAGCCCTGGTCGGCGAGCGTACGCGTGCTCTCGAGCTGCTGGCGGAGCGACGCGCGCTGACGGGCGGTCGCCTGCGCCTGTGCGTTGAAGCCGGTCTTCTGCTGCGCGACAGCCGCCGCCTGCTGGCGGAGCACCGCGCCGTTAGCCGCCAGCGCAGCCGACCGCGCCGTGCGCTGCGCGATCTGGAGCGACTTCGCCCGCTCGACCAGCCGCAGGTCGTCGCCCTGCGCGGACGCGAACTCGGCGGGCCAGACGATCGCGCCACCGCGAACGTCCGCTTCGAGCCGCGCGCGTTGCGCCTGGAGGTCGATGACACTGGCCGCCAGCGCGCGTTCGCTCGCGGTGACTTCCGCACCTTCGAGCCGGAACAGGACGTCCCCCGCGCGGACGTGTTGCCCATCCCGCGCAGCCATCGCCGCGACGATCCCGCCCTCTCGGTGCTGGACGGTCTGGCGATTGCCCGCGACGACCACCTGCCCGTCGCCCGCCGCTGCCGCATCGAGCCGCGCGAACGCTGCCCAGCCGAGCCCAACGACGAAGAAAAGGATCGCGACCAGTCCGCCGATCAGGATCGCGTGACGCGGAGAATCGTCGAGGCGCAGGCGATCGCCGAGGCTCGCACCACCAGCGGCGGGGACCGGACTGGCCAGTTCGGCGGGGATCATCGTGCACCTCCGGTCGCCGTCGTGGACGCGACGTTGGCGGGACGCACCACCTTTGCCCGCTCGTCAAACAACTGGATCGTGCCGCCGCGCAAAACCATGATCTTGTCGACCGCTTGCAGAAGCCCGGTCCGGTGCGTCGACACGATCACCGTCGCACCGCGCGCGCGCAGTGCTGCCAACGTCGTCACCAGCCGTGCTTCGCCGTCGCTGTCGAGATGCGCGTTGGGTTCGTCGAGGAACAGGATCGTCGGCGAGCCGAACAGCGCGCGCGCCAGCGCGACCGACTGGTTCTGCCCCGCCGACAGCCCCGATCCGTCCGCCATGCTCAGCATCGTCGCATAGCCATTGGGCAGGCCCAGGATCACCTCGTGCGCGCCCGCCGCCTGCGCCGCCTCGACCACCGCCGCGTCGAGCTGTTCGCTTTCGCCCGCCAGCACCGACTGGAACCGCGAGATGTTGGTGTGGACCGAGGTCGGGAACAGCGATGGTGATTGCGGCATGTATCCGACGTGCCGGCCGAGCTGTTCGCGGTTCCAGTCCGCCAGGCTCGCGCCGTCGATCCGAACCTCGCCATTGTCAGGCGACAACGCCCCCGACAGCACGCGCAGCAAGGTCGATTTGCCCGCACCGCTGGGGCCGACCAGCGCGACGATCTCGCCGGGCTCGACCGCGAAACTGATGTCGGACAGCAGCGCCCGGTCGCTACCTTCCGCGCGTACGGTGATGCCGCGGACGTCGATCCGGCCGACCGGTGCGGGCAACGTCGTGGCTTCGATCGCTGGTCCCGGCATGGCACAGAACGCATCGAGATCGCGGTATGCGTTGCGCGCGGCGGCGAGCGGTTTCATCGCACCAAGGATCTGTTCGACGGGTTGCAATGCACGGCCCAGCAACAGCGACGCCGCGAAGATCGCACCGCCCGAGATATCCTGACGAATCGCCAGCAACGCCCCGAGCGCCAGCGCCAGCGATTGCAGCAGGAGGCGGAGGAACTTGGTGATCGCGAGAAACTGCCCCGATGTCCCTGCGAGCGCAGACTGGCGGCGGACGAGTTCGGCGCGTTCGAGCAGGTGCCGGGTGATCAGCGCGTTGCGCATCCCCATCACCCGCGCGACCTCCGACCCGTGGATCGACACGTCCTGTTCGCGCGTCGCCAACACTGCCCGCGCATGCGCATCGCGCGCAGCCCCCGCCGTCACCCGGTCGCTGAGGATCGCGATCCCGCCGAGCAGCAGCGCGCTGACCAGCGCCAGCACGCCGATCCACGGATGGAGCAGGAACGCGATGCCGATATAGATCGGTGCCCAGGGCGCATCGAACAGCGCGATGATCGTCGGCCCGGTCAGCGTGCCGCGTACCGTGTCGAAGTCGCGCATCGCCTGGCTACGCTGGCCGATCGTCGCGCCGTCGGTGCCGAGAATCCGCAGCAAGATGCCCGGCGCCGCCCGACGCTCCAGCCGCATGCTCGCGCGCAGCAGCAGTCGCATCCGGACCGCATCGAGGATTGCGAACACGATCAGCGCGAGGACGAGGATCAGCGTGAGCAGTAACAGCGTCGCACCACCGCGCGTCGGCACCACGCGATCATACACCTGCAGCATGAAGATCGACGGCACGAGGTACAGGACGTTCACCAGCCCGGAGAAAATCGCCGCGAACGCCATATGGCGTCGACAGCCTCGGACTGCGCCAGCCAGGGCATTCTGGCGGCGACTGGCGTTTGCCGTCGCAGGCGCTGAAGATAACGTCGGCATAACCGCTATCTAGCCGCGAAAGGTTAAACGAACGGTTTCTCCGGCACTTGCGACCGTCAGAACGCTCCACATGCTGGTTGGCCTGCCGATTGGTCTATGGCTGGCAAAGCGCGGTCGCGAGCGATATTGCGCCGTCGCTGACGTAATCCGCTTTGGCGATTACGTAAGTGATGGTGGAGCGGCTTCAATTAGAAAGGCTACATACCTACCGATCTATCTACTCCCCAGTTTACAAAGGTCTTCTCTGATAAGTTATCACTAGCCACGGCAGAAATTACTCTGCCGATCGACGCTCCAGCTATTGCAGCAACAAAGTTTTTCAAGCGATTCTCACGTTTCTCGATGACGCCAGCGAACAGAATGGGTGACGTCTACACCCTCCAAAAGCGGGCGGCTTGGTCTATTCTCCGGGAATGACGCGTGCGCTTATCTACATGAATACGGCTGTTAGTCCGGCCGCTTCTGCCGAAACACGTCCCTCCCCAACCGATTTCGCGCCAACGGCAGCTGGGAGACCTAGCTTGAGGACTTCGCGACCTGCACGCACCCTCGGCAGTCGGCCGTGTGGGGCAACGACGGCGGCTTCCCGCGCACGCGCTTACTGATCCTCGACGGCGCCGCCGACGGCGACCGGTTCAAGCGCTGGTCCGGCGGCAACGACGTCCTTCTCGGGTACCGAAACGACCAGGGCTTCTTCACGCCGCCAATCATAGCTCAGCTGCTAGCCGTCGCGCCTTGTGGCGGGGGGACCTACTTTCGGTCGTTCACGAACCGTTTGAAACTTTCAACATTGAGACATTCGTCGTTCGTCAGATTTAGGTTCCAGAACAACTGCCCCGCAAAGTGTCACCCAAACGACACCGTTTCGTCACCGAAATGACTCCCCTAGCGTCTAGCCGCGTCGAGGGGGCGGCCGTTCGGCTGCTGCGACAGGGAACCACCATGACATATTTTTCGCGCCGCGGACTGCGCAGCGGTCGCGGCTACGCCGTTCTGATGGCGTCCGCCGCACTGACTGCGTTCGCGCCCGGTGCGCATGCCCAGTCTGCCGATCCCCAGTTCCAGAATGCCGACACCACCGCAGATGCCGACACCACCGCCGACATTGTCGTGGTCGGCGCCGGTGAAACCCGCTCGGTATCGACCCTGTTGCCGGCGAACCTCGACGCGCTGCCGCCCGGCACCAGCATTCAGAAGGCGCTGAACATGCTGCCCGGCGTCAGCGCGCAGTCGATCGATGCGCTGGGCCTCAACGAACAGTCGATGTCGCTACAGGTTCGCGGTTTCAGCACCACGCATCTCGGCTACACGCTCGACGGGATGCCGCTCGGCGACGGCGCCTATAACAACTACAACGGCCTCACTATCAGCCGCGCACTGATCTCGGAGAATCTGGGTCGTGCCGATCTCGCTACGGGGATCGCCGGACTCGGCATCGCCTCGACCAGTAATCTCGGCGGTGCGGTGATGTACACCAGCAGCAACCCGAGCAAGGATCTTGGTCTCAAGATCAGCCAGACCGTCGGCAGCGAGAACGCCCTGCGCACCTTCGTCCGTCTCGACACCGGCGAGTATGAAGGCCTGTCGGCCTATGTCTCAGGCCAATATGCCCGACAGGACCTGTTCGTCGATCAAGGCGCCTATACCCGGTCCACCAGCAAGCAGATCAACGCCAAGATCATGTACAAGACCGACGGCTTCCGCCTTACCGCCTTTGCGGACATCTCGCGCACCAACCAGGCCGACGATGCCTATCTGTCCAAGGAAACGCTGGGACGCCGCGGCTGGGATCTCGGCGGTTACGCACCCGACTGGCAGACCTATCTCAGTCGCAACGCCTGCGCCGTGACGACGACGCCGATCAAGTGTGCGCCCTCGGTACTGCCGGAGAAGAGCGGCGACGTCACCTACACCAATGGCCAGATCCTGCGTAACGACGAACTCTTCTATCTTGCGACGGACATCGACATCGCCAAGGGTCTGAGCGCGCGCGTCCAGGGCTATCGCCACACAGACAAGGGCGCCGGCAACAACTTCATCTCGGGGCTCTCGACGCAAGGTACGGCAACCACCGCGGACGACCTGCCGGTGCAGATCCGCGACACCCGCTATACCATCGACCGCGACGGCATCCTCGGCAGCCTGAGCTGGCGGATCGGCTTCAACCATTTCGAAGCGGGCGTCTGGACGGAGGGCAACACTAGCAGCGCGGCGCGCTATATCCGCAACGACGTGAAGGGCCCGTTCGACCTAGGGCAGTTCTTTGGCGGCCAGCCGGCAACGGCGCAGTGGGTCCAGGAGACCGACTGGACGACGCGGCAATTCTACCTGCAGGACACGGTGTCGCTGCTTGGCGCGAGTTCCACGGCTAGCGCAGCCCAGAAGAAGACCGGGCCTTACGCGGATCCGACCAACCCCGTTTTGGAAAAGGGCAACATGCGCCTTGATCCGAAGCGGGCGGCGCTCGTCGTGATTGATCCCCAAGTAGACTTCATGAGCCCCAAAGGCCTCGCATGGCCTTGGGTCGGCGAAAGCGTGACGGAGCACAATGTCGTTCAGATTCTCCACCAGCTCTTCATGGCGTCCAAACAGGCGGGAATGACGGTCGCGATCTCACCACACCATTATTATCCTTGGGACCATGATCGGAAGGTTCAGGGTCCGCTCGAACTGTTCCAGCGCAAGAACGGAATATTCGATCGCAAGGGCCCTATACGCTCGATGGTTTCGAAAATTCCGGCGCTAATTTTCTGCCGAAGTCAAGAAATACATCAACGATGGCAAGACCATCATCTGCTCACCGCACAAGCTATATGGTCCCCGGATCAACGATCTCTCGTTCCAGTTGCGCAAGCAACGCGTCGACCAGATCGTTCTTACCGGGATGCTGGCCAACATGTGTATGGAGTCACACCTGCGAGAGTTTCTAGAGCAGGGTTTCGAGGTCGCGGTCGTACGCGATGCGATCGCAGCACCCAAGATACCCGACGGCGACGGCTATCTCTCGGCGCTGATCAACTTCCGCCACATAGCAAACGGCCTTTGAAATACCGACGAGACGATCAAGATGATCAGCGGTCGAGTTTAGTCCGTGAGGCAATCTCCAGGTCGTGGACCATTGCAATGATGCGCTCGCGGCGAGCTTCGGCCTGGACGATCAAAGCCTCTACCGTCTGTAACTTGCCTTTCAGCAGTGCAATTGCGTCGACGCAGTCGACCAAATGCTCGCCCACCGAAGGCTTATCTTAGTTGGATGCGAAACCGGGCTGAACGCCGTCTACGGTTATGAGATGGCCACAAGAGAGCAGAAGGGGTGGGTGATGTGCATCTCCGGCCGCCGTATAAAAGCGAGTGCCATTGGCAGGAAACACGGTGTTCGATGTCTTGCTGCCAAGCAAGGCATACGCGCATATCAATGATGTTGGCGCGGCGCTTTAACCACGCAGATAGAATCTTTTGTTCGCAAACTCTTGAACACAGTTGGCGACTGGCCGGATTTACGCTTGCAGCTTTAATTGATCCCGAGAGGATGAAGATGACAATCTCAACCGCTGAAATCGCCGTGCCCGACAGCGCCATGGCGCGTGCCGTCACCCAACTTGTCCGGGATACCGAAACCGATTTGCTGTTTAATCATAGCAGCAGGGTCTTCCTGTGGGCGGCACTTACGGGCAAGCGCCGCAGCCTGCCATACGACGCCGAATTGCTGTACGTGGGGGCGATGTTTCACGACATGGGGCTGACCAAAAGTCACGCGAGCTCTGATCTGCGCTTCGAGGTCGATAGTGCGAATGCCGCGCGGGCATTCTTAGAAAGCTATGACGTTCCTGAGCGCGACGTGGAGGATGTCTGGACTGCGATCGCGCTGCACACCACCCCCGGCGTGCCACAACATATGCGGCCAACGATAGCACTTGTCACCGCCGGTGTTGAAATGGACGTGCTAGGAATAGGCTATCACGACTTCACGCCTGAACAGCGCGCACATGTTTGTGACCATCATCCACGGGGCGATAATTTTAAGGAAAACATTATTGGAGCGTTTGCGGAGGGCATGTCGGCAAGACCGCTAACCACCTTCGGAACGGTCAACGCCGATGTACTCGCGCTAAAGAACCCGGCGGATTTTAAACGGCAGAACTTCTGTAGCATCATTCTTGGGTCCGACTGGGAAATCTGATCCCCGCAACGCACCCCATGGTGCGCATGGAAAGTACCGTTCGATGAAAACATATCCCATGCAGACTATCGGATTCGTGAATGGCCTCGAATTGTGCGAAGAGCCCGTTCCCGTTCCGGGTGTAGGCGAGGTGCTTGTTCGCATCCGTGCCAATTCGCTAAATTTTCGTGATCTTGCTGTTCTGCAAGGCTGGCTGCCGTTCGGTGTGCAGGCAGGCCGAGTGTCGTTGTCCGACGCTGCTGGCGTGATTGAGACGATCGGCAAGCGTGTTACGCGCTTTGCGGTCGATGATCACGTGGTCAATTCGATCATGCCAAACTGGTTCGGCGGTTCGTTCCAAGCCATTCCCCAGCAATACGGCATTCAATTGGACGGCTGGCTCCGCGAGTATCGCGTCGTCAGCGAGGAGGAACTGGTCATCCATCCTTCCTGTCGTTTACTGAGGCTGCGACGCTACCATGCGCGGCCGTCACGGCATGGTCGGCATTGGCTGGGTCGGCCCAGGAGAAGTCGTACTGACACAGGGGACGGGCGGCGTATCGCTTTTTGCCATTCAGTTTGCGAAGGCTGTGGGTGCAAAAATTATCGCAACGACAGACGAGCCTATGCGTGAGACCCATAACTGGTCATTCGGGCTCCGTTCGCCGCTCCCCAACTTCAGACACTCATTAATCTCTGTGCGGGTGTGCCCTCGCCATGAGGATCGGTGCAGCATAAGACTGAGTGATGCGGATCGCGATCATAGACACGAGCACCACGCGTGCTGCGATCATTTCGGAAGGCCTGCGTGAGGCCGGACTCGACGATATCGTCGTTATCGACGGCATGCTCGGGATGGTCGCGGCGTTGGAGAAGGCAGCGCCCGAAGTAGTGCTGATCAACCTCGAAAATCCCAGTCGCGACGTGCTCGAGGAGTTCTTCGCGGTGTCGCGCGCCCTCGCCCGCCCGATCGCGATGTTTGTCGACCAGAGCGATGCGGAGTCCACGAACGCCGCGGTCGATGCGGGCGTGTCCGCCTACATTGTCGACGGGCTCGCCAAACAGCGGATCAAGCCGGTCATCGATCTCGCGATCCGCCGGTTCCAGGCGTTCGCGAGGTTGCAGGCCGAACTGCACGAAGCCCGCAGCGCTCTCGCCGATCGCACCACGATCGACCGCGCCAAGGCGATCCTGATGAAACGCCGCGGCATCGACGAGCCGACCGCGTACGGCCTGCTCCGCGCACAGGCGATGCGATCCAACCGCCGGATCGTGGAGATCGCCGACGCGATCATCACCAGCGATGCGCTCATGGGAGATTTGTGATGGCGCTCGACCGGGTCCGCATCGGTTTCCTCCCTCTCGTCGATGCGGCGCTGCCGATCCTCGCGCGCGAACGCGGGTTCGCCGAGGCCGAGGGACTGGAGATCGAGCTCGTCCGCGACATGACCTGGGCGACGGTACGCGACCGGCTTCTGTACGGCCATACCGACGCCGCGCACATGGTCGCACCGCTGGCGATCGCGACGGCGCTGGGGCGTGGGCGGCCAGCGGTGCCTATGGCGGTGCCGTTCGTGCTGGGGCTCAACGGCAATGCGATCACGCTGTCGTTGCCGCTCGCGGTGCAGGTGATGGACGGCGACGCGCTTGGCGATCCGGTGGTGCTCGGTGCGCGACTGAAGGCGGTCGCAATCGCGCGCGCCGCGGCGGGACGGCGGCTGCGGTTCGGCGTGGTGCATCGCTATTCGAGTCATAATTACATGCTGCGCTACTGGCTCGCGGCGGTCGGCATCCGCCCGGATACCGACGTCGAGATCGTCACGACCAGCCCGACCTTCGCCGCCGATGCGCTGGCGGCGGGCGAAGTCGACGGCATCTGCGTCGGCGAGCCCTGGAACGGCGTCGCGGTCGATCGCGGGGTCGGGCGGATCGCGCTGGTAACGGCACAGGTCTGGCAGCGTGGGGTCGAAAAGGTGCTGGCGATGCGTGCCGCCACGCTGGCCGAGTGTGGCGACGTCGTCCACCGGCTGATCCGCGCATTGCACGCTGCGGCTGCGCAGTTCATCGATCCGGATACGCTTGAGGAGAATGCGGCGATACTGTCTCGTCGAGAGTATCTCGATGCCCCGGTCGATGCAGTGGCGCGGGCGATCGGCGACCGAGTGCGGCTGGTGAAGGACGCGCTGCCAATCCACGTGCCCGACTTTATGTTCCAGTACCGCGAAGCGGCGAACTTCCCTTGGCGCAGTCAGGCGGCATGGCTGTATTCGCAGATGGTGCGGTGGGACGGCACGCCGTTCTCGGCTGAGGATGCGGACGTCGCGCAAGGTGTGTTTCGTCCTGACGCGTATCGCGCGGCGCTGATTGGCTCAGGCGCGCCGTTGCCGAATGCGAGTTCGAAGCTGGAGGGGGCGATCGGCGCGGACAGCATTGGCGCGGGATCGACACAGGGGCGGTTGATCCTTGGGCGCGATGCGTTCTTCGATCGGCGAGCGTTCGATCCCGACGATATCGAGGGGTATCTGGCCAGCTTGCCTTGAACTCTCCTCTCCCCCCCTGGAAGGGGGCGGTTGGGGGTGGATCGGCTGGCTTGAGCCCCTTCGGTTCGGACATGCGGAAGCCGACCCACCCCCTGCCCCTCCCTGGAGGGGTGATCCCGGAGTCAATTGCCCCGCCAAGCCCCAATCTGCTGCATCTGCGAAATGACGCTTGCGCGATGGGGCCTCTTCGGTCATCTTCGCATTGTCCGGCAAGGGAGTCGGACACGAAATTATCGCGAGACCGGTTCCAACGAGGGGACCTGACCGCGTAGGGCGATCCACCGATCGGCCACAGGCAACGAAGCCGCTCCGATGCGTCCACAAGGTCGCCGTCGGGGCGGCTTTTTCTTTGTCCATCGCAGATGGGAAACCGACCATGTTGTTCGCATCACCAGGTATCGACACCGCCGCGCCCAAAGCCACCAGGATCGACTTGTTCAGCGCCGCCACGCCGCAAATGCGCGCGTTCCATGTCACGTGGCTGGCGTTCTTCGTGTGCTTCTTCGCGTGGTTCGCCGCCGCGCCGTTGATGCCGCTGATCAAGGCCGAGTTCGCCTTGAGCAAGGATCAGATCGCCAACATCAACATTGCCGCGGTCGCGGTGACGATCCTGGTGCGGCTGGTGGTCGGACCGCTCTGCGATCGGTTCGGCCCCCGGCGCACCTATACGTGGCTGCTGCTGATCGGTGCGATTCCGGTGTTCGGGCTGGCGTTCGCGCAGACCTACGAGACGTTCCTGTTCTTCCGCCTTGCGATCGGTGCGATCGGCGCGTCGTTCGTCATCACGCAATATCATACCAGCGTGATGTTTGCGCCCAACGTCGTCGGCACCGCCAACGCGACCGTCGGCGGCTGGGG
The DNA here is from genome assembly GCF_001421745.1 of Sphingomonas sp. Leaf230. Classification (GTDB taxonomy): domain Bacteria; phylum Pseudomonadota; class Alphaproteobacteria; order Sphingomonadales; family Sphingomonadaceae; genus Sphingomonas. The sequence goes on from NZ_LMKW01000001.1 coordinate 1,096,099, forward strand.
CAATGCCGGCGGCGGCGCAGCGCAGAGCCTGATGCCGCTGGTCGTCGCGGCGCTCGTCGGCCTCGGCGTCGAGCATGCGTTCGGCTGGCGCGCGGCGATGTTCGTGCCGGGGGTCGCTATGCTCGCGATGGCGTTCGTCTATGCGCGCTACACGCAGGACACGCCGCAGGGCGACATCGTCGACCTCCGCGCCGCGGGCATCGAACTCGATGGCGGCAAGGCGACGGGCATGGCGATCTTCCGCCGCGCCGCCGCCAATTACCGCACCTGGATGCTCGCCGCGACGTACGGCGCCTGCTTTGGCGTCGAGATTTTCATCCATAACATCGCCGCCAGCTATTACGTCGACCGGTTCGGCCTTTCGTTGACCAACGCAGGCCTCGCCGCCGGGATCTTCGGCGGTCTAGCCCTGTTCGCCCGCGCGCTCGGCGGGATCGCGAGCGACCGGATCGCGCTCAGCAAAGGGCTCGACGGCCGCGCGCTGCTGCTGTTCGCGCTGATGCTCGGCGAAGGCGTCGGGCTGGTGCTGTTCGGTCATGCCGGCAGCGTGACGCTCGCGATACTGGCGATGACGATGTTCGGGCTGTTCACGCACATGGCGTGCGGCGCGACCTATGCGCTGGTGCCGTTCATCGACCGCAAGGCGCTGGGCGGTGTCGCCGGGCTGATCGGCGCGGGCGGCAATATCGGCGCGGTCGCGGCGGGGTTCCTCAACAAAGCGTCGGCCACCCCGCAGCAATGTCTCATCGTGCTCGGCTACGTCGTCGCAGGCACCGCGGTCTGCGCGCTCGCCGTCCGCTTCTCCGCCACGCACAAATCGAACGAGCGCGCGCTGCTCGACGCGGCGCTCGACGCACGCCGCACCAGCGACCGCTCGGTCAACGGCGCGCTCCCCGCATGACCCTCCCTTCCCCGGCTCCAACCCGACTGGATGATCTGATGGAACACCAAACCCCCTTCCCCGACACCCCCTTTTCCAAGCGGCGCGAGCATCTCGTCGTGATCGGCAACGGCATGGCCGGCTGTCGCGCGGTCGAGGAGCTGATCGCGCGCGATCCGACCCGTTACCGCGTGACGATCTTCGGCGCCGAGCCGCACGTGAACTACAACCGCATCATGCTGTCGCCGGTGCTGGCGGGCGAGAAGACGTTCGAGCAGATCGTCATCAACGACCACGCCTGGTACGCGACCAACACGATCGAGCTGGTGACGAGCGATCCGGTGCAGGCGATCGACCGCGTGGCGAAGACCGTCACCGCGCGATCGGGGCTGACGGTATCGTACGACCGGCTGCTGATCGCGACCGGCTCCGATCCGTTCATCATCCCCGTCCCCGGCAAGGACCTGCCCGGCGTAATCTCGTTCCGCGACATGGCGGACGTGGATCACATGCTGGATGCAGCCGGAAAGGGTGGCGCCGCGGTCGTCATCGGCGGCGGGCTGCTCGGGCTGGAGGCCGCACACGGGCTCACGTTGCGCGGGATGAAGGTTACGGTGATCCACCTGATGCCGACGCTGATGGAGCGGCAACTCGACGAAGCGGCAGGGTGGTTGCTCAAGTCGGCGCTGGAATCGCGCGGTCAGGTCATCCTCACCGAGGCGAACACCGCCGAGATCGTCGGCGATACCCACGTCGAGGGCGTGCTGCTGAAAGACGGTACGCTGATCCCCGCGAGCCTCGTCGTCATGGCGGTCGGCATCCGACCCTCGGTGGCGCTCGCGCGTGACGCCGGTCTGGAGATCGGCCGCGGGATCAAGGTCGACGACCACATGGTCACCAGCGACCCGTCGATCCTGGCGGTCGGCGAATGCGTCGAGCATGACGGCAACGTCTACGGTCTCGTCGCGCCGCTGTGGGACATGTGCCGCGCGCTCGCCGACGGGCTGACCGACAGTCACAGCGGCTATCGCGGATCGGTGACCTCGACCAAATTGAAGGTCGCCGGGCTCGACGTGTTCTCGGCGGGCGATTTCTCCGGCGGTGCAGGCGCGGAGGACATCGTCCTGCGCGATGCGTCGCGCGGCATCTACAAGCGCGTCGTGGTCAAGGACGACCGGATCGTCGGCGCGGTGCTGTACGGCGATACCACCGACGGCGGCTGGTATTTCGACCTGCTCAAGCAGGCGGAAGACATCGCGCCGATCCGCGACATGCTGATCTTCGGCCAGTCGTTCGCCTCGGGAGGAGGCACCGCGGACCCTAAAGCGGCCGTTGCGGCGCTCTCCGACGATGCGGAGATTTGCGGCTGCAACGGCGTCACCAAGGGCAAGGTCGTAGCATGCATCGGCGCCGGCAACGCGACGCTCGACGCGGTCCGCGCGACCTGCAAGGCGTCGGCATCGTGCGGATCGTGTACCGGGCTGGTCGAGACGCTGCTCGTGGTCACGCTGGGCGACGAATATTCGGGCGAACGTTCGGTGAAGACGATGTGCAAATGCACCAGCTTCGGCCACGACGACGTCCGCCGCGAGATCGTTGCGCAGGGCATGCGATCGATCCCCGAAGTGATGCAGAAGATGAGCTGGTCGACGCCCGACGGATGTTCGTCGTGCCGGCCTGCGCTCAATTACTACCTGCTCTGCGCGCTGCCGGGCGACTACAAGGACGACCAGCAGAGCCGCTACGTCAACGAGCGGGTGCACGCCAACATCCAGAAGGACGGCACCTATTCTGTAGTGCCGCGGATGTGGGGCGGGCTCACCAACCCGCGCGAGCTGCGCGCGATCGCCGATGTCGTCGAGAAATACGATGCGCCGATGGTCAAGGTGACGGGCGGCCAGCGGCTCGACATCTTCGGAATCAAGAAGGAGGACCTGCCCGCGGTCTGGGCCGATCTGAACGCCGCCGGGATGGTCAGCGGGCATGCGTACGGCAAGTCGTTGCGCACCGTGAAGACCTGCGTCGGGTCGGACTGGTGCCGGTTCGGAACGCAGGATTCGACCGGGCTCGGCGTCAAGGTCGAGCGGATGACCTGGGGCAGTTGGATGCCGCACAAGTTCAAGATCGCGGTCAGCGGCTGCCCGCGGAATTGCGCCGAGGCGACGATCAAGGATTTCGGCGTGGTCTGCGTCGACTCTGGATATGAGCTGTCGGTCGGCGGCAATGGCGGGATCAAGGTCCGCGCGACCGACTTCCTGTGCAAGGTCGCGACCGAGGAAGAGGCGATGCATTACTGCGCCGCGTTCATCCAGTTGTACCGCGAGGAAGCGCGCTATCTGGAACGAACCGCGCCGTGGATCGAGCGGATCGGGGTCGCGTATATTCGCGAGCGGATCGCCGACGATCCGGAGGGCCGCGACGCGCTGGCGGCACGGTTCCTGTTCTCGCAGCAGTTCACGCAGGATGATCCATGGGCGGCACGCGCGGCGGGCGAGCACCGCGAACAACATACGCCGATGGCGCGGTTCACGCCCATCGATCAGACGAGGGAAATGGCATGATCGGCGAATGGCTCGATATCGGCTGGGTCGACGAGATCCCGGTCCGCGGCAGCCGCACGGTGCAGGTCACCGGCGGCGACGACATCGCGGTCTTCCGTACCGGCGACGGCAAGGTGTTCGCGCTTGCGGATCGCTGTCCGCACAAGGGTGGGCGGTTGTCGCAGGGGATCGTCCACGGCGGCGCGGTGGCGTGCCCGCTGCATAACTGGCGGATCGCGCTGGATACGGGCGAGGCGCTGGGCGAGGACAAGGGGTGTACGCCGGTGATCCCAGTGAAGGTGTCGGGGGGCCGGGTTTTGCTCTGCCGCACCTCAACCATCAAAGCCGCCGCATGAGCGCGCCACTGCTCCCTCTCCCCTCCGGGGAGAGGGCCGGGGTGAGGGTTTGGGGCGTGTGCTGGCCTTCCCAACTACCCCTCACCCAACCCTCTCCCCAACGGGGAGAGGGCTAATGGCCTCCGTTCGCACGACGTGCGCGTATTGCGGTGTCGGCTGCGGTATCCTCGCGACCCCGACCGGGGAGCGGTCCGTCACGATCAAGGGCGACCCTGACCACCCCGCCAATTCCGGCAAGCTCTGCTCGAAGGGTACGCATCTCGGCGAAACGATCGGACTCGAAGGCCGCCTGCTGACCCCCATGATCGGCCAGCGTCGCGCATCCTGGGACAAGGCGCTCGACCTCGTCGCGAAACGCTTCCGCGACACGATCGCACAGCACGGCCCGAACAGCGTCGCGTTCTATGTCTCCGGACAACTGCTCACCGAGGACTATTACGTCGCCAACAAGCTGATGAAGGGCTTCATCGGCTCGGCCAACATCGACACCAATTCGCGGCTTTGCATGGCGAGCGCAGTCGCGGGCCACATGCGCGCGTTCGGCGAGGACATCGTGCCCGCGAGCTACGACGATCTCGACGCCGCCGACCTGATCGTGCTGGTCGGGTCGAACACCGCCTGGTGCCATCCGATCGTCTATCAACGCATCCGCGCGCGCTGCGACGCCGGCGCCAAGCTCGTCGTGATCGACCCGCGCCGGACCGAGACCGCGGACGAGGCGGACCTTCATCTTGCAATCCGCCCCGGCACCGACGTCGCGCTGATGAACGGCCTGCTCGCGTGGTGTCGCGACGCGGGCGTGGTCGACTACGACTATCTCGCCGGGCATGTCGCGACGCCCGATGCGTTCTGGGACCAGTTCGACGAGGGCAGCGACCTGTGGTCGGTCGCGCGCATCTGCGATGTTCCGCCGCAGGATCTCAGGCGCTTCTTCGAACTGTTCGCCGCAACGCCGAAGACCGTGACGATGTTCAGCCAGGGTGTGAACCAGTCGCTGTCGGGCACCGATCAGGTCAACGCGATCACCAACCTGCACCTCGCCACCGGCCGCATCGGCAAGCAGGGTGCAGCCCCCTTCTCGATCACAGGCCAACCCAATGCGATGGGCGGGCGCGAGGTCGGCGGGCTCGCGTCGAGCCTCGCCGCGCACATGGATTTCGCGGCCGAGAACGTCGCCCGCGTCGGCCGGTTCTGGGCCGCGCCCAACATGGCGACCAAGCCGGGCCTGAAGGCGGTCGACCTGTTCCGCGAACTCGGCAACGGCCGGATCAAGGCGCTGTGGGTGATGGCGACCAACCCCGCGGTGTCGATGCCCGACGCCGGCCGCGTGCGCGAGGCGCTGGCGGCATGCCCATTCGTCGTCGTCTCCGACGTGATCGAGACGACCGACACATCGGTCCACGCGCACGTCCGCCTGCCCGCCGCGGCATGGGGGGAGAAGGACGGCACCGTCACCAATTCGGACCGCACGATCAGCCGCCAGCGCGCGTTCATGGCCGCGCCCGGCGACGCAAAACCGGATTGGTGGATCATCTCCGAAGTCGGGCGGCGGATGGGCTGGAAGACGGCATTCTCCTACGACCGCCCCGCCGAGATCTGGCGCGAGCATTGCCGGCTGTCGTCCTATGAGAATAACGGCACGCGGCTGTTCGCGCTTCCCGGTCATACCGCCAAGGGCAATGCGGAATACGATGCGATGATGCCGTTCCGTTGGGGCGGCGCACCCTTCGCGGACGGCCGGTTCTCGACTCCCGATGGCCGTGCCCGCCTCGTGCCAGTGGCGCAAAAGCCGGTTGCCGCACCACTCGCCCGATGGCCGATGACACTCAATACCGGGCGCTACCGCGACCAGTGGCATACGATGACCCGTACCGGCCTGTCGCCCAAACTCGCGCGCCACCGCGAGGAGCCGCTGGTCGAGATTCACCCCCACGACGCGGTACGGCTGGGGATCGTGGATGGCGGCCTTGCGCGCGTACTCACGCCGCAGGGCGACAGCCTCTTCCGCGCGAGCGTCGTCGCGACGCAGCGGATCGGCGAGCTGTTCGTACCGATCCACTGGACAGACCGCACCGCGACCGGCGGCCGTGCCGGGCTGCTGCCTCGCCCGCTAGCCGACCCTGTCTCGGGTCAGCCGGGCTTCAAAACCACGCCCGTTCGGATCGAGCCCGTCGCGACTGAATGGCGCGGCTTCGTCGTGGTCCGCGGCGAACTGACGACGCGCCCCGATTGCCTGTGGGCGACGCGCGTCGCGGTACCGGGTGGAACGGCGTGGGACATGGCGGGCAACGGCGACGCCGCCGCACTCGACGCGCTACTGCCCAAGGGCCAGCGGATCGAGGCGGTCGATGCGGCTCGGGGCTCCCGCCGGATCGCAATATTGGAGGGCGGCAAGCTCGCCGCAGTGCTGTTCGTGACCCGGGACGGTGCACTTCCGCCCCGCGACTGGCTCGTCGCGCAACTGAGCGAGGCCATCGCCGCGCCCACCCTGCTCGCCGGCCGCGCGCCGGGCATGCAGGTCGACCGTGGCCCGATCGTCTGCGCGTGCTTCGACGTCGGGCTGAAGACCATCCTCGCCGCGATCGCCGACCAGCATCTCGCCGACGTTCCCGCGATCGGTGCGGCACTGAAAGCCGGCACCAATTGTGGATCCTGCCGCCCTGCCCTCGCCAAACTTCTCGTCACGCAAGGATCAGCAAATGTCGCATGATTTCACGCCCGGTTCGGTCTGGCTGGTCGGTGCCGGCCCCGGCGATCCCGACCTTCTCACGCGGAAAGCCGAGCGGCTGATCGCGGCGGCCGACGTCGTGTTCTACGACGCGCTGGTCGGCCCGGGCGTCCTTGCGCTCATCCCCGCCCGCACCGAAGTCGTGAGTGTCGGCAAGCGATCGGGGCGACATTCGAAGGATCAGGTCTCGATCAACGTCTTGCTCGCCAGGGCAGCGCGCGCGGGCAAGCGCGTCGTCCGGCTCAAGGGCGGAGATCCGTCGATCTTCGGCCGCTCGACCGAAGAGCTCGACCACCTCGCCGCCAACGGCATCACGGTGCGGATCTGCCCCGGCATCACCGCCGCCAGCGCCGCTGCGGCGTCGGGTGGCGCCTCGCTGACGCTGCGCGGCCTCGCACGAAAGCTGACGTTCGTCACGGCACACGCCCGCGCCGGCGAAGCGCTCGATCTTGACTGGACCGCGCTCGCCGCGTCCGATGCCACGCTCGCAATCTACATGGGCCGCGCCGCCGCCGCCGAAGTCTCGCGCAACCTGATCGCCGCCGGTCGCGCGCCCGACACGCCGGTGATGGTCGCGGTCAACGTTTCGCTTCCGACCGAACGCATCATTCGAGGTCGATTGTCTGCGCTCGCCTTCCTGGTCGAAACGATAAGCGATTGCGATCCATCTCTGCTGCTGATCGGCGAAGCCGTCGCTGCGGCACCCAACGAAGGCACGGGGTATTCCGGATTGCTATCGACAGTGGCAGCTCGTGTGAATCAGATGTTGCCCGAGGGCAGTTTGCACTGAGAACTGACGATCTCTCTTGGCGACTGGGACTTCCGGAATTGGGGGATCTACCACGAGCCGGCGTAGTACTCTGCTGCCTGCTCGGCAGGTGGTTGGGGTATGCGCTCCCGGTGGGTTGGGTAGCACTGACCCATAACCGGTCATTCCCGGCCTGCCTGCGACTGCTCTACTCCGGCCGTTCGTTCATATAGGCGGAGAAGCGGTTACAGATGCCCCCCCTGTAAGCAGCAACGTCATTTCAAAGCCCAATCGCTAACCGCAGCGTAATCGTCCGCGGACGCACGGGCACGGTCTGCATCGTGCTGCCGAGAGTAAAAGGGTTGCCGAAGCCGAAGCTGTTGCCACGGCTGTCGAGCAGATTGGTGACGTCGACCGACCAGCGCCGTCCGCTGATATCGATCGAGCTACCGGCATCGATCGTCGCATAGCGGCCTGCCGGACGGTCCAGCAACGGATCGAAGCTCAGTCGGGTCCGACCAATATAACGAGCGGCCGCATAGACTTGAGCAGGCAGCCCGCGCACGTCAAAGTTTCGCGAGGCAGCGAGCCTCGCAGATATATCAGGTACTACGGGCAGCCGGCGATCATCGTCATCGACCGTTGCAACCGACGAGGTTGAGGTCAGGCGCGCGCGCTGAAGCGTCATGCTAAAGTCGATTGCGACCGGCGCTAGGTCCAGCCGGCCCCCTAGTTCGAGCCCGTAATTGTTCGCGTTACCCGCATCGACCGTCCCGAGCAGGCCGTCCGCGCCGACGGTATCGCTGCGCAAATGCTCCCAGACCGAGCCGAAGACTGCTCCGTGTAGCGCAACAAGATCTCCGCCCACGCGGATCCGCCACCCCAATTCGAGGCTCTGTAACTCGTCGCCGGGGATGCGGCGATCGGCGATCGGCGCGGTGCGACTGACACCGGCTGGGCGAACAGCACTCGCATAGCGCAGCCACACGAGACCAAGATCGTCACGGTGCCAGCTGAGTGTCGCGCTAGGGGTGACGCCGACCCGCGCGGCGCGTTCGCGGTCGGGGTCGACCTGTTCGAGATGGCTAATGGTCGAAAACGCCCGCAGTCCGAGCTTCAAATCGAGCGTCTGCGTCACTTGCTGCGTGCCCTCGGCGAACAGGGCGGCGTCGATGACATCCTCTTCGTCGCGCCGCGCGGTCACCGCAGGGGATCCGCCGGTGGAGAAGTACCGGCCGTCTAGCCGACTGGTCGAATGCAGGATCGTCGCACCGACGATCCACGGATGGCGCGCGGTCGGGTCGCTGACGCGGATCTCCTGCGACAGGAGTTGTGCCGAGCGATCCTCGATATAGGCCAGCGGCGCCGTCGGGCCGAGCAAGGACGCCAACACGCTGGCATCATAGGTGCTGCCGAATTCTTGGTCGACGAATGCAGTCGTCGCCTGCGCGTCGAGCTTGCCGATCAGCCCCTGGAGGGTGAGCGTTGCCGCAGTGAAGTCATTGTCCTGCGGCTCTGCAATGCGGGTCGCACGCGACAGGCCATCGGTCGCATATTGGCTGTCGCGCGCATCGATCCGCTGCGCGACACCGTCGAGCGTCGCATGCCAGTCGCCGAACGACCATCGCAAAGCGGCGCGGCCGCCGATCCGGCGTGTCCGATTGACGTCTCGGCGGTTGCGTCCGGTGTCGTCGATCCAGCCGGGCATCGTCTCGCTCCAGCCCGACGCGCGCAACGCCAGCGTGCCGGGCAGGATCGGCACATTGACGATGCTCTCGACCGCACCGCCGAGCGAACCGTTGGCGACGCCCGTTCCCTCGATCGCTGCGCTACCGGTGAAGCGATCGAGATCGGGCGCGACCGTGACGATGCGGACGACGCCGCCCAGCGCACCGGTGCCGTAGAGCGTGCCTTGCGGGCCACGCAGCACTTCGACGCGGTCAACGTCGACTAACCGCAGATCGGGATCGGGCGCGGCATAGCCGATCCGCGCGTCGTCGAGATACAGGCTGACCAGTGACTGACTGGTCCCGTTGAACGCGCTGTCGGCGACGCCACGCAGGAAGATGCGGTCGCGACCGGGCCCCAGATTAGTCGAGAACGCGCTGTCAGCGCTTGCCATCAAGTCGACCAGTCCCCGGCGCCCGGCGAGACGGCCGAGCACCTGCCCGCCCGCGATGCTGATCGAGGCGGGTAGATCGGAGAGGCGTTCGTCTCGCTTGCTGGCGGTGACGATGATGTCGCCGCTGGCGAGGTCGGGCGGCGTTACGCGGCGGCGGGGCGAACGCGAGATTTTTTGCGGAACCGCCTCGACCCGCCATGTGCTTGCGTCGACCCTGACGGCACGCAGCCCGCTGCCGGCCAGCATCCGCCGCAACGCATCGCCGACATCGCGCGCCCGATCGATCCGCCGGACGCGCAGATCGGGAAGCGATCCCGCCATGCCGATCGAAATGCCGCTCTGCCGCGCGAGCGCATCCAGCGCCGATCGCAACGTACCGGCCGGGATCGTCAGCCCCGGGCGTGCCTGCTCAGCGTGGGCCTGCTCAGCATGGGGCGCCTCAGCGTGAAGCGGCGGCGTCCAGATGCACCACGCCGCCGACGCGACGAGCGCGTATCGGCAGGACTGCGCGAAGCTGATCGACGAGCCGCGATCCATCACCAATCGTCAATACCCCGGAAAAACGCAGGTTCGCCGCGGACGGATCGACCATCAGCGGGGCGTCGGCATACCGCGATATGTCGGCGGCAACCAGCGCCAGCGGAGCGCCATCGTAATCGAGCCGTCCATCGGCCCAGTCCGAGACGCGGGCAGGATCGACGGTGCGGCGCTCGGCGATCTGCTTCGACGGCGTGATGTCCAGGTTTTGCCCGGCGTGCAGCATTGTCGTGTCCGCCGCCGACCCACCGATCGGCGTGACGTCCACCGCACCCTCCGCGACCGTGACCGCGACGCGCCCGCGCGCGTTAACGACGTCGAACCGCGTGCCGATATCGCGTATTTCATAGCCGCCGGCGCGCACCATCAGCAGGCGCGAGGGGTCATGGCGCACCGCGAAACTCGCCGCACCGTCCGCAATCTCGATCACCGGGCTCGTCCCGCCGCTGACCGACACGCGAGACCCGCGGTCGACCTGCATGCGGCTGCCATCGGCGAGCGTGACCGCGCGCGTTTCGCCGCGACCGGTCGTGTAGAGCTGTGCCGCCGTATCGGCCGAGGGGACGGCCATCAGCACCGCAAGCCCTGCCGCCAGCGCACCACCAGTGCCGAGCGCAGCCCAGCGCCAGCGCGGCGATCGTGCCGGCGTCGGCGTCTCGGCGACCATGTCGTCGTTCGCGGGCATCGCGGCTGCGATCGCGGCTGCGGCCTCGCCGATCTCGGCGTCCAGCACAGCGATGCTGTCATAGGCGCGGCGATGCGACGGGTCGGCATCGAGCCAGGCACCGAACGCCTCCCAGTCCATCTCCGGCGAATCGAGCCGGGCGTGCCAGGAGGCCGCGTCGTCGATCGCCGTGCGTATGTCCGTCATGCCGCCCTCCTTTCCCCACCCGAATGATAGACGCCGCCGCATGTATCGGACCGCAGTTGCTTGTCTCGATCAATCATCGAGCGCCTTTCTGAGGTGCCGGAGCGCGACCGCGACGTGTTTTTCGACCGCGCTGCGGGATATGCCCAGTTCGGCGGCGATCTCGGCATGCGATGCGCCGTCGATGCGGTGCCGTCGGAACACGCGCATTGCGCCTTCGGGTGGCCCCGACAGAGCAGCGACGAGCCGGTCGAGCCGCTCGCGCCCCATCGCCGCGTCGAAGGCGGACGGCGCATCGTCGATCGCCTCCGCGCCCATGACCGACGTCGTGACTTCGACATAGCCCGCGTCGCGCCGCTGCCGTCGCACGCCGGCCCGTACCCGGTCGAGCACGATGTTCATGCCGACGCGGTGCAGATAGGCGAGCGGGTTCGCGATCGGGCCCGTTATGGGCTCGGCCACGTGCAGCCATATTTCCTGCACCACGTCTTCGGCCTCCGCGACGCTTCCCGTTCGCCCGGTGAAGAACCGGACGAGTTGCGGGCGGTTGGCCGCGAGCACCGCGGACAGGCCGGCGGGCGGGATCGGGTCGGCGTCGGCTACGACAGGGCTCCGCGGTTCAGGCGCCGAACCTGGCATTCACCTTGGCGAGCAATCGCTGCACGTCACCCTGGCGCCCGGAATCGGCAATTTCGTGGCATACTGCCCTCGTCCCAACAGGAAGTCGCGTCCGAAATATTGGAAACGATGTCACGCCGCCCGCCGATCGGACGGACCGGCGGGTCATTGCGCTGCCGGACGACGCGCGGCTGCCCGGTGAGCCGGCGGATATCGTGGTGTCCACCGCGCGCGCAAAGGACTGGCTGATGCAGCGCGCCGATCGCAGTAATTGACCCGAACCGCACCTGATCCTTGCAAGTCGCTGACGGCCGATCGCCAGCGTTTCAGGCCAGCAGGAGCAGAAGCGGCAACACTGCTCCCGCCACGAGAACGATCACCGACGTCCGGCGCATCGTCCGATTGGTGAGCGCGATGACGATGCCGAGGATCGCCGACGCCAGCAGCCCGATCGACATCAGTACGACGAAGATCTTCAGGGGCAGCGGCGAGATGCGTGCGAACGGTCGATCCTCCCCGCGCCTTGCAGGGCCGGACAGCGATCCCGACGACATCTCGGTGGAAGGTCCCGACGCCGCCCCGGCGCGCGGTGCCGACGGCGTTAGACTGAGAGGCCCGCCGCGGTTCTCGCGCGGCAGCGACTGGTCCTTGTGCACGCTAGCCATCCAGACGATCCAGCCGGGCGGCGTGCCGCCATAGCCCTTCGCCTCCTGCAGGCGGAATGTCTGGAGCGCACCGCTCAGCGCGAACAATAAGGTCGCGGGCGCGAAGAACATGCCCAAATAGAAATGATACTGGCGGATACGGCGCATCGTCTGGGCTTTCATCGCGGACTCCGGTGGCTGGCCTTGGCATAGGGCATGACGCTCATACCGCAGTGCCGACGAGATGCCCGATCCCGGCGGTCGCCGCCATCGCTGCCGCACCCCAGAGCAGCACGCGGACCGCAGGGCGGAACGGGCGGGCGCCCCCTGCCCTCGCGCCCACCACGCCGAGGATCGCGAGACAGACCAGCGTCGCGCCGATCACCACGACCAGCCGGTGCGGCGCCGGGGCGAGGGCCGCGACCGCGAGCGGCACGACCGCGCCGGTGACGAAGCTGATCGCCGAGGCGAACGCCGCCTGGACCGGGCGCGCCATGACGATTTCGGAGATGCCGAGCTCGTCACGCGCGTGGGCGCCGATCGCGTCATGCGCCATCAACTGCTCCGCGACCTGATGCGCGAGCGTCGGATCAAGCCCACGCGCTACATAGATCTGCGCCAGTTCGTCATGCTCGTGCGCCCAGTCGCTGGCGAGTTCGGCATGTTCGCGCGCAAGGTCGGCGGCTTCGCTATCCGCCTGCGAACTGACCGAGACATATTCGCCCGCCGCCATCGACATCGCGCCCGCAACCATCGCTGCCGACCCCGCGACAAGCACCGCGCCGGTGGTCGCACCCGACGCGGCGACGCCCGCAATCAGGCTTGCGGTCGAGACGATCCCGTCGTTCGCGCCGAGCACCGCCGCGCGCAACCAGCCGGTCCGCGAGACGAGATGGCGTTCGCTATGGACGTTCATGGCAACTTCCTAATGGTTTCCTCTAGTGTCGCGACGGTAACGCCCAACTTGCGGACGATGAGATGGTTCTGCGCCACCTGCCCATCGGACGACAGCCTCAGCCACTGATCGACGCACATGCCGCCCTTCATCGAAAATCCGAGGTGCAGCCGATTGCCCTCGACCTCCCCAGTCACCGGGCCGGAGGCGTCGGTCAGCGTACCCTTATAACGGCCGTTGCCGAGCGGCCGGATCCGCCACTGCCGATCGCGTGCGGGCTTACCCTGCTGTTCGATGTGCTGGTCGAGCAGCAGGATCCCGTCGGCGCCGACACGACCGATGCTGATCACGTGCGTCGTGACCGGCGCGTGCAGCACGATCTTGAGCGTGCCGACGCCATCGAGGCGGCCTGCGAAAAAACGCTCTGCGACGAAGCGCGGCGCGGCACCGGAGGTGTTGGCTACGGGTGGAGCGCCCGCACAGGCCGAGACGAGCACGGCGAACGCTATCGCGACGGCTGGCCTCGAGGTCAAGAACGGCATCATCGCAGGGGCTTTCGGCAGGAGCGCGGTGTGGTCGAACGTCACGATTGCAACGTCCGATACTATGCTCAGTGCCAATATCTAAGCTATCGACGACCCTTGCGCCACCACCCGTTCCCTAAACTCAAGTTCATGGGACCGATCTACGCGCGGAAAGCTGATAATGATTATCATTTATTCCTCCGGCTTCTTTGAAAGGACGACTAAATCGTCGATTGTCCCCATTTGCCGACGTCAAATCGTCGTTAACTGATATTTTTTGTCAGCTTGGACTGAGGTCGTGACGTGCGGGCGGCGTCCCATCTGCATCTGGGAGGATGCATATGCACGACGCCGCGCTGATCGCGCTGATCCATGACCGTTACGCCGCCGTACACGGGGCCATCCCTGCGAGCGATTATCCGACCTACCTGACTGTCGGTGCGCCTGATTTGCCGCAAGCGACCCTCGGCTATCGACTGGCCGAAGCCGGCACCCTGTTTCTTGAGGGGTATCTCGACCGCCCAATCGAGGTGCTGTTGACCGAACGGTTCGGGCGACCGGTACCCCGCGCCCGGGTCGTCGAGCTCGGCGACCATGCCTCGCAGCGTCCCGGCGCGACGATAACTCTGTGGCACGAGGCGGCAGCGGCACTTGCCGGTCAGGCGGATGTCGCGGTCGCCGTACTGACCCGGCCGTTGCGGTCGATGTTCGCGCGCCTGGGTCTCGAGTTGATCGAACTCGCCCCCGCACGGATCGACGCGCTCGGCGCGGCCGGCGAGACCTGGGGGCGTTATTACCAGACCGATCCGGTCGTGTGTGCGGGCGACATAGCCACGTGTCGCGCGCGGCTCGACCGGAGTGTCCGCGCATGACGCGGCTGCTCGACGCGATCCTCGGCCATGCCGAACGCCGTCCCGATGCGATCGCAATCGATGGCACGAAACCGGTGACCTGGGCGACACTGGCGCGCACGCTCCCGCTGCTGGCGGAGGATCTGGCCGCGCGGTTTGCCGATGGCCGCCCGGTTGCGCTGCAGGTCGATCAGGGCGTGAGCGAATGTCTCCTCGACCTCGCCTTGCTCGAAGCGGGCATACGGACCATCCCCCTCCCTGCCTTTTTCACCGCCGCACAGACCGATCACGCACTTGACGCGGCGGGTGCGGAGATACTGCTGTCGGGGCCGGTGGCTGTATCGCTGGACGCCCATCCGAGCCTGCAGGTTCGCGAAGTTCGACGCAGCACACCCGCCCGCACGCTGCCCGACGGCACGGCACGCATTACCTTTACGTCCGGATCGACCGGCGACCCGAAGGGTATCTGCCTTTCGCGCGACCATCTCCTGAGCGTCGCGCAGGGGGTGGTGGATACGCTGGGTGTCCATCACGCCGGGCGGCATCTGCCGTTGCTGCCCCCGGGGATCCTGCTCGAAAACGTCGCCGGGTTCCATGCGACGATGCTGGCGGGTGGCACTTACGTCGCGCTGCCCCAGTCCGCGGTCGGCATGGCCGATCCGTTCCGCCCGGACGTCATGGCGATCCTCAACACGATCGAGCGGCAGGCGATTACGTCGCTGATTTTCGTGCCGGACTATCTTGCCGGCCTCGTCGCGGCGATGCGCGCGACCGGCATGCGGCTGCCACGCCTGACTTTAGTCGCGGTCGGGGGTGCGCGGATCGATCCGCTGTTGCTCGACGCCGCGGCGGACCTGGGGCTGCCGGTCCGCCAGGGTTACGGCCTTACCGAATGCGCTTCGGTCGTTTCACTCGACGACGGCGATCCGTCATCGCGCGGCAGCGTCGGCCGGAGCATCGGTGCCAATATCCTGCGCCTGGCCGACGACGGCGAAATCCTGATCGATGGGCCGCTTTTCCTTGGCACAGTCGGCGCACCGCGCGCTCCCGGCCCGCTCGCGACCGGCGATCTGGGACGGATCGACGACGCCGGCCGGCTCTGGATCGAGGGGCGCAAGTCCGCACTCATCGTTACCAGCCACGGCCGCAACATCGCTCCCGAATGGGTCGAGGGAATATTGACGCGCCAACCCGCGATATTCCAGGCGATGGTACGCGGCGACGGGCGCGCGACGATCGACGCGCTGCTCGTCCCGTCATCACCGACCGCGGACGTCGAGGCCGCAGTCGCCACCGCCAACGAAGCGCTCCCTGCCTACGCGCACATCGCGGACTGGCAGGTCGTCCCGCCATTCACCCCCGCGACGGGACTTCTCACCGGCAACGGCCGCCTCCGCCGCGCCGCGATCGACACCGCCTATCCACCTCAGGAGATTCCCATGGATCACGCGCAGTCAGATCTGCCCTTCTTCAACCGCCTCGTTGCCGACACCCGAGAGGCACAAGCGCGGTTTGCAATGACCCCGCAACTCGTCGCCGGGATGACCGGACGGATCACGCGCGCGGATTACATCGCGTATCTGACGCAAGCGTTCCATCACGTCCGCCACACCGTGCCGCTCATGCAGGAAGCACGGACCCGGCTTTCGCATCGACCGGTCCTGGTCGCCGCACTCGACGAGTATATCGAGGAAGAGACCGGCCACGAATTCTGGATCCTGGAAGACATCGAAGCGGCTGGGGGCGACAGCGTGGCAGCGAGTAAAGCGCCCTCTCCTGCTACGCGTGCAATGGTCGAATACGCCTATCAAACGATTCGAGAGGGTAACCCTGCCGCCTTCTTCGGCATGGTCTATGTCCTCGAGGGCACCAGCATCGCGATGGCGAGCCACGGCGCAGGCGCGGTTCAGGCGTCGCTCGGGCTGCCCGACGACGCGTTTCATTACCTGACCTCGCACGGCGCGCTCGACCAGGACCACATGGTGTTCTTCGAAACGCTGATGAACCGGATCGACGATCCCGATGACCAGCGCGCGATCATCGACATGGCCAACGCGATGTTCGCGCTGTTCGGCGGGCTGTTCGCCGGGATCGAGCTGGAGGCGACGCGTGTCCCAGCTTGAAGGCCGCCATATCCTGCTGACCGGTGCTGCCGGCGGGCTCGGCGGCCTGCTCGCGGCCCGAATGCGCACACGCGGCGCGTACGTAACAGGAATCGATCGGATCCCGTCGACTGCTTGCGACGACCATCTCGTCGCAGATCTCGCCGATCCCGAGGCGCTGGCCAACCTCACCCGCACGCTCGCAGAACGGCGCATCGACATTCTCGCCAACGTCGCTGGGCTCCAGTATTTCGGTCCGTTCGAGCGGCAGGGCGCGATGGAGATCGCGCTCGGCTACGCGGTCAACCTGGTCGCACCCGCGATCCTCGCAGGCGCCGTCGTGCCGCAGATGATCGCGCGTGGCGATGGCCAGATCGTCAACATCGGCTCGGTTATGGGCTCGGTCCCCTACCCCTATTTCACCGTCTACTCTAGTGCAAAGGCCGGGCTGAAGGGTCTTAGCCAGGCGCTGCGTCGCGAACTAAGCGGGCGCGGGATCGCTGTCACGCACGTCGCCCCGCGAGCGGTCAGGACCGGCTTTAACACCGCAACGATCGAGCGTTTCATGGCGCTGACCAAGATGACCGCGGACGATCCCGCCACCGTCGCCGACCGCATCTTCCGCGCAATCGAGCGGCGCGAGCGCGACGTGTCGATCGGGCTGCCCGAGCGCGTCTTTACGCAGCTCAACGCGATGGTGCCGGGCGTCGTCGATCGCGGCATCGCAAGCCAAGTGCTGACCGCGCGCGGCCTATTCCAGGACAATTCTTCAGGAGCCCTATCATGATCGTTCGTTACGCTCTTGCCTTCGCCGCGCTCGCCTTTGCAGGTACGGCCAACGCCAGCAACAACCCGGCGATGGACGCCGCGGTGCGCCGCATCAACGATCAGTGGGCGCATATCCGCTATCAGGTCGCCGACCGGAACGAACAATATCGTCAGCTCGACGCGCTTGCCGGCCAAGCCGCACAGGTATCAGCACGCTATCCCGGCCGCGCCGAGCCGCTGTTGTGGCAGGGGATCGTCGTCAGCGAGGAAGCAGCGCGCGCCAGCGTCCTGAAACAGCTCGGTCTTGCCCGGTCGGCCCGCGAGATCCTCGAAAGGGCGCAAGGGATCGATCCGAACATCGCCGATGGCGGCGTCAAGATGAGCCTGGGCGTCCTTTATTACCGTGTCCCCGGGTTCCCGATCGGCTTCGGCAGCACGACAAAGGCCCGCGCGCTGCTCGAGGCGGCGCTGAAGCAGGATCCGAACGGCCTCGACAACAACTTCTTCTATGCCGACTTCCTCAACGACGAGGGGCATCCGGCACAGGCGAAGCAATATGTCCTGCGCGGGTTGCAAGCGCCGGCGAACACGGGACGCCCGGTCTGGGACGCAGGACGTCGTGCGGAAATGCGGGCGCTGCTCGGCAAGATCAACGCAAAGCTCAAGGCGGCGTGAACCCGCTCGCCGCTACCCTCGCGCGGCAGCTTGAGAACCCTAACGGCGT
Organism: Sphingomonas sp. Leaf230; assembly: GCF_001421745.1. Taxonomy (GTDB): domain Bacteria; phylum Pseudomonadota; class Alphaproteobacteria; order Sphingomonadales; family Sphingomonadaceae; genus Sphingomonas. The sequence goes on from NZ_LMKW01000001.1 coordinate 1,114,004, forward strand.
GGGCGGTCGGCTAGTCGGGCATGCGATGCGCGTCGCTAACCGTCGGCCCACGCGCCTCGCGATCGCGGCGCTCGATGTCCGACGCGGCGATATCGTGCTCGATTTCGGCTGTGGTACCGGCGACGCAATCCTCGCGCTGACGACGGCAGCGGGAGCAGGACGGGTTTATGGCCTCGATCATTCGCAAGACATGATCGACACCGCCCGCCGGCGTAACCCCGGCGCGGTTTTCTACCATGCGCCGTTCACCGACATCCCGATGCCCGATGAGTGCGTCGACCGCATCCTAGCATCCAACGTCGCCTATTTCTGGCACGACGATCGCCCGGTCCTTGCCGAACTGATGCGCGTGCTGCGTCCCGGTGGACGGCTCGCAGTCTATGCGACAACCGCAGAATCTTTGCGCCGCACGGGGATCGGATGCAGCAGCACGCACCGGCTGCTCACCGTCGCGGACTTTAGGAGCATGCTCGGACCGACCGCCGAGATCACCACGGTTAAGGCGGGGTTTGGCGTGGCGGGCATGATCGGAACTTTCGACAAATCACCGCAAAAAGGGACCCTGGCGGAATGAAGGTCAAGATTATCGCATTGCTGGTACTCGCGCCGGTGGCGTGGGCCGCCCCCGCCACCGCCGGTCCAAAAGGCTGGGCAGATGCCAGCGATATCGGCCGTGACCTGCTCGTCGGTGCCGCCCTCGGCGTGCCCGCTGTTCAGGGTGACTGGCGCGGCGATCTGGACGCGGGTGCCAGTGTGCTCGTCGCTGGCGGCACGACATTCGCGTTAAAGGAACTGATCCATGAAAGCCGCCCGGATCGTAGCGACGACAAGAGCTTCCCCTCCGGCCACACCTCGGTGTCGTTCGCCGCGGCGGCATCGCTCGAGAAACGCTACGGCTGGGAAGCGGGATTGCCCGCGTTGCTGGTTGCCTCGTTTGTTGGCGTCGCACGGGTCCGGGCCGACAAGCATTATGTCCACGACGTCCTTGCCGGCGCGGTGATCGGCAGCGCCAGCGGTTTCCTGCTGACCTCGCGCCACGACGACCGCGTCCGCCTAACGCCGTGGGCAGGCTCTGGCGGCGGCGGGATCGACGTCGCCATGCGGTTCTGAGCCATGCGCTTTTGACGCGGTAGGTCAGGCTGCACGATTGCGCACCGGATCGCCCATCGGCGTGATGCCTCCCCACGAGACTGCACCACGCCAACGCTCGCCCTCTCCTTAGTTGATCGGCGCGCTCGGCGTTCCGGCGGGGGCAAGCGTGCGACCGTTGTTGAGGTCAGCACCCGTATTGGGATCGGTCGGCGTCGACTGGATCATTGCACGCATCTGCCACTGATATTTGTCGATCGCGTGCTGTACTTCCTGCAGCAGGTTGCCTGTGGTCGGATCGGTATCGTTGGTCGCTTTGATGCCCTGCCCCAGCTCGTCGCTGGTAACGCGGTAATATTGCGCAAACCACTGGATCACTTTGCCGTCGTCGACGAAACCGCCCGGGAATTCGGGAATGCGGCTGGTCCGGATGATCGTGTTGGCGCGCCCGTCGGACGAGACTCCTACACTTTGCAGGCGCTCGGCAACTTCGTCGGCATATTTGGCAACGCCTTCGTAATGTTCCTGAAGCAGTTCGTGCAGCGGGTAGAACAACGTACCCGAGACGTTCCAGTGGGCCTGCTTGGTCTGCAGCTGGAGCTGCTGCAATTCGGTCAGCGCCTGCTGCAGGGCTTGGATCGAGTTGCGCAAATCGCCGGCTTGCGGTCCCGAATGGACCCGGTCGGTGACGCTGTTGAGTGGGAACGGGCCGGTCTGCGGCTGGGTCTGGGCCAGCGCGGGGGAGGCGAGCAGAAGCGAAGCCGTAGCCAGGAGAATATACCGCATGGATCGTCCTTTCGAGCGAGGAACGGCGGCGGATGCAGGACGAATTCCCCATCTCGTTACGCGTCGTTTCGTCGACGATTGAACGTGCGTTCGGCACCCTGGTTGTCTAAATTCGGGTTCAGTCTTGATACGCGGGACCGATTAGCGAGACGGCACTGCCGACCTCGGCGAACCGCAACCTGAAGTCGTGAAGGTCGGCGATCGCCTTGACCAGGCTGAGCCCTAGTCCGGCGCCGTCGCAATCCTGCCGGCCGCGGTAGAATCGCTGCGTGACCAGCGACCGCTCGGCGATCGGTACGCCTGGCCCGTCGTCGGCCACGGTCATGACCACGCGCTCGCCGTCCTGCCGCAACGACAGCAGGACGCGACCGCCCGCGGGGCCGAACTTCATCGCGTTGTCGATCAGGTTCGAGACCGCTTCCATCAACAGGCTCGCATCGCCCTCGACAGAGGCGGTCGTGGCGATCTCGCAGGTCAGGTCGATTCCGCGATCCTCCGCGGTCGGGCGGTGAAGCTCGCACGCATCCTCCGCCAACCGCGCGAGGTCGACCGCGGCGAAGCGGCTGCGACGGGCGTGATCCTCCAGCTCGCGGATCCGCAGCAGCGCAGCAACGATCCCGAGCAGGGTGTCGACCTCCGCCAGCGCGGCATCGGCGACCGCCTCGAACTGCGCGCGCGTTTCCGCCTCGCGCAGCCCGCGTTCGACCCGCGCGCGCAAGCGGGTGAGCGGCGTGCGCAACTGGTGCGCGATGTCGTCGCCGACCCCGCGGACCTCGGTCACGAGCAGCTGGAGCCGGTCGAGCATCGCGTTGATATGCTCGCATAATAGTCCGAAACTGTCGGGATCGGGGCCTACCGGCAGGCGCTCTGCCAGATCGCCCGCGACGATCCGGGCAGTGAGTGTGCGGACGGCGTCCACCTGTCGCGCCGCGCGTCGCCCGGCCGCCAGGCCAAACCCGATCGCCAGCAAGATCGCGGGGATCAGCGCGATCGCGAGCGACCGCTCGACCACCCGCAACGCCTCCTCCGCATCGTCGAGATCAACACCGGTAAGCAGTCGCGATCCGTCGGGCATCGCGCACACGACCAGTCGCGCGGTATCGCGGGTCTTGCCCGGCAGTTCGATCGTGTCGACGTCGGCGATCACCGATGCTCGCGTGATCTCGGGGACCGGCAGACGTGCGATGTTGCCTTCGATCAGCCTGCCATCGGCGGCAAACAGCGCGAGGAAGCGATCACGGTGGATATCGCGCGTCAGCATCGCCCGGACGGCCGACTGCCGCATCGGCGCCGCCAGTGAAGCCAGATCGCGACAATCGCTCGCAAACCCGCGCTCGGTCATCCGTCGGTGACTGCCGTTCGCCAGCACCCAAAACAGCCCCGCGACGACCAGCGACTGGACGATCAGCAAAGCCGCGATCGCCCCGCCCCACCGCCATGTCGCGCGTGCGCGGGGGTTAGAGCGGGACATCGAACACATAGCCTTGCCCGCGGACGTTACGGATCAGTTGCGGCTCGCCCTCGCCGTCGACCTTGCGACGCAGGCGGCCCATGTGGACGTCGACGACGTTGCTGTTGGGCTCGAAATTATAGCCCCAGACATCGCGCAATAGCATCGACCGCGTGACGATCCGGTCGGGCCGGCGGACCAGGTAATCGAGTAGCTTCAGCTCGCGTGGCAACAGGTCCAGCGCCCGCCCCGACCGGGTTGCGGTTCCCGCCAACAGGTCGAGATCGAGCGGGCCGACGATCAGCCGCGTGTCGCGTGTCTCGTTGGGCCGCCGCAGCAACGCCTCGACGCGGGCGATCAGTTCGACCAGCGCGAACGGCTTGGGGAGATAGTCGTCGCCCCCCGCGCGCAATCCCCGCACCCGGTCGTCGAGACTGCCGAGCGCGCTGAGCACCAGCGCTGGCGTCCGCCGGCCCTCGGCCCGCAACCGCGCGATCAGGTCGAGCCCTTCCCCGTCGGGCAGTTGCCGATCGACGATCAGCAGGTCGACGCCGTCCCCCTGCGCCGCGAGGAAACCATCCGCCAGCAAGGCGTGGTGCGTCACCGCATAGCCGTTCGCCGCCAGCTCGAGCGTGATCTCGTGCGCCGTGCCGGCATCGTCCTCGATGAGCAGGATATGCGTCATGCGACCAGTTCGCAGCCCGGGGGACGCGCCGTCAATTGAATTGCAGTTCAGACTCTGAACGCGGATTTAATCGACGCACCGCCGACCCCTCAGCTACCGATTTTTCCAAGGGTATGTCCTTGGAGAAGCACGTAATGCGGATTGTTGCCTTGGCCCTTATGGCTGGCGCCGTCATGCCGACCGCCGCGTATGCGCAGGCCCCGACTGGCACGGCGATCTCACTCGACCGGCTGGCGCAGGACGTCGTCGCCAACAATCCCGAGCGGCAATTCTATCAACGCCAGATCGAGACGGCGGGCGTCGAGCGATCGGCCGCCGGGCGCTGGGCCGATCCCGAGACGGTCGTTGAATTCGGCCAGCGCCGCGCCGATGATCGCACGACGGGCATGCCGCTCGGCGACGGGCTGACCTATGCCGTTTCGGTCGTCCAGCCGATCGAGTTCGGCGGCCGCATCGCGCTGCGCCGGGCGATCGCCGAGCGGCAGGTGGAGCTCGCCAAGATGGGTCTCCAGCAGTTCGACGCGACGCTGGCGGCGCGCGCGCGGACGTTGGGCTACGGGCTGTTCGCGGCCGACGAGAAGGCGGGTGTCGCGCGCGAAGTCGCGACGCGGATGCGGGCGCTCGCGCGCGTGATCGTGTCGCGCGATCCGGCCGGGCCAGCCCCACGTCTCGAAGCCGCCTCGCTCCAGGCGGGCGCGATCAGTGCGGAGCGGACCGCGGCGATGGCCGATGCCGAGGCGAATTCGGCGCTGTACGAACTCAACCAATTGCGCGGCGCGCCGTTCGCCGCGCGGCTGCGGATCGTCCGCCCCGACATGTCGCTCCCCGATCTTCCATCGGGTACGACGCTGGCCGCCAACGCGACCGCGAACAATTTCGAACTGAAGGCGCTGCGCGCACAGTTCGAGCAGCAGGGCCTGCGCGTCGATCTCGCGCGGAAGGCACGCCTCCCGACCGTCGGGATCGGCCCCTATTACGACCGCGCGCGTTCGGACATCCGCGAGACTAATTATGGCGTCCGCCTGTCGACTACGATCCCGCTGTGGAACCGACAGGCGGGCGAAGTTGCGGTCGAGCAGGGTCGGCAAGCGCAGGCCAACGCGACGCTGGTCAATGCCGAACGCCGCATCGCGCGCGACGTGTTCGATCAGGCCGCACAATATGAGGCGAAGCGTTCCGCGCTCGGCAAATGGGACGGCAACACGCCGCGCAGCTTTGCCGATGCCGCCGAAGAGGCCAACCGCAACTTCCAGCTCGGCGCGATTCCGCTGGCGATCTACATGCAGATGCAGCAATCCTATATCGAGGCGACCAACGCGGTGCTCGATACGCGGCGCGAGGCACTCGAGGCGCTGCTTCAGTTGCGCGCGCTCAACGGCGGCAACGCGCTCGCTCGATGATTGCCGGGCTCCTAGATTTCGTCACGCGACGCCGTCTGGCGATCGCGGTGGTGGCCGCGCTGATCGCGGCGGTCGGCCTGTGGTCGTTCGCCAATCTCCAGATCGACGCGATCCCCGACATCACCGGGGTGCAGGTGCAGGTCAACACGATGGTCCCAGCCCTCGCGCCCGAGGAGATCGAGCGGCTCGCGACGCTACCGATCGAACGCGCGATGGCGGGCCAGCCGGGGCTCGAGGAGACGCGCTCCCTGACCAAGACCGGGCTCAGCCAGGTGACGCTGCTCTACAAGGACGGCACCGACCAGATGCGCGCGCGCCAGCTCGTCACCGAGCGGCTGAACGCGGTCCGTGATCAGTTGCCGCCGGGCGCCTCGCCGCAGCTCGCGCCGATCACGACGGGCTTGGGCGAGATCTATTACTACACGCTCGAATGGAAGCGGCCGCCCGCGGGGATGGACGCGCAGCGCCAGTTGATGGAGCTGTACGAGGCGCAGGAATACACGGTTCGGCCGATGCTGCGCGCGGTCACCGGCGTCGCCGACGTCAACACCAATGGCGGTCTCGAGCAGCAGTTCGTCGTCGAGCCCGATCCGCGACGGCTGACGATGCACGGCGTGACCGCGGCCGAACTCGCGCAGGCGGTCGGCAAGAACGTCGAGAATGCGGGCGGCGGCATTATCGCGCGCGGCGCCGAGCGTTTCACCGTGCTTACCAACGGCCGTGTGACGAGCGCGACCGATATCGGCGCGATCCCGGTGAAGTTCGCAGGGGGAATTCTGCCGCTCCAGGTCCGCGATCTCGCCGACGTCGTGATCGGATCGGCGCCGCGTCAAGGCGCCGCGACGCAGAACGGGCGCGAGACCGTGCTCGGCACCGTGATGATGCTGGTCGGGCAGAACAGCCGCGAGGTTGCGCTGCGGGTGCAGGACGCGCTGCCCGATATCCAGTCGGCGCTGCCCAAGGGCATGGTCGTCCACCAGCAATATAGTCGCGCCAACCTGGTCGACCGGACGATCTCGACGGTCGAGCACAATCTCGGCGAAGGCGCGCTGCTCGTCGCGCTCGTGCTGCTGCTGGTGATGGGCAACTGGCGCGCGGCGTTGATCGTGACGATCGTCATCCCGCTCGCCTTCCTCGTCACGGTCTCGGGGATGCATGCGATCGGCGTGTCGGGAAACCTGATGAGCCTCGGCGCGCTCGATTTCGGGCTGATCGTCGACGGCGCGATCGTGGTGGTCGAGAACAGCCTGAGGCTGCTCGCCGAACGCCGTCGCGCCAAGGGTGAAGACCTCACGCCCGACGAACGCCGCGAAACGGTGGCGGACGCCGCACGGATGGTAGCGCGACCGACGATGTTCGGCATCGCGATCATCGCGCTCGTCTATGTCCCCGTGCTCAGCCTCGGCGGGGTCGAGGGCAAGCTGTTCCAACCGATGGCGCAGGCGGTCATGCTTGCGATCTTCGCCGGCCTCGTCTGGACCTTCACCGTCGTCCCCGCGCTGTCCGCCTGGCTGCTCCGCGCGCCCGCGAGCGAGCAGGACGACACCCGCCACAAGGGCCTGATCGGGCTCGCCGAGCGCGGCTACGCACCGACACTGGAGCGCGCACTCGCGCATCCCAAGCTGCTCGTGATCGGCGCGCTCGTAATGCTTGCGGTCACGTTCGGGGTCTTCAAGACGCTCGGATCGCAGTTCACGCCGCAGCTCGACGAGGGCTCGATCACCGCAATGGTCTATCGCCCGGTCGGCATGTCGCTCGAACGCAGCCTCGCAATCGAGCAGGAAACCGAACGCCAGATCCGCCGGCAATTCCCCCAGGTCAGCCACATCTTCTCGCGAATCGGTACCAGCGAGGTCGCGACCGATCCGATGCCGCCCAACGAGAACGATCTCTACATCTTCTACGCGCCCGAAAAGGACTGGCCGACCGGCGATGGTAAGCCCAAGACCAAGGACGAACTCGTCGCGGGGATCGAGAAGATCGGCCGGCAGGTCTACAAGGGGCAGAGCTTCGAATTCGCGCAGCCGATCGAGATGCGCTTCAACGAGATGCTCGAAGGCGTGCGCGCCGACGTGTCGGTGAAGATCTTCGGCGAGGATTACGATGTCCTCGAACGTGCCGCCAAGCAAGCCAAGGCGATCCTCGACAAGCAACCCGGCACCGAGCATGTCGAGTTCGAAACCGCCGGTCGCCCCAAGAGCATCGTCGTCGAACTCGATCACGCCGCGATGCTGCGGCTCGGGCTGGGCACGGCCGAGGTGAACACCGCGATCACCGATGCGATCGCCGGCGCCGAGGTCGGCTTCATCCCCGAGGGCGAGGCGCGCCACATGATCGTCGTCCGGATGCCCGAGAGCCTGCGTGCCGATCCCGCCGCGATCCTCGCGCTGCCGTTACGCGTCGGCGAGTATGGCATGGTGCCGCTGTCGCGCGTTGCCCGGCTGCGCGTGACGCCGAAGGTCGAGCCGATCCTCCACGACGGCGGCAAGCGTCGCGCCGCGCTGATGGTGACGCTCAACACTAGCGATCTTGCGGGCTATGTCGCGAAAGCGCGCGCCGCGGTGGACGGTCAGGTCAAGCTCCCGCCGGGCTACCGGATCGAATTCGGCGGCCAGTTCCACCAGCTGGAAGCCGCGCAGAAGCGCCTGTCGATCGTCGTCCCCGCCGCGCTCGTGCTGATCTTCCTGCTGGTCTACGCCGCGCTCGGCAGCGTGAAGGAGGCGGCGATCGTCTATACCGGCATCCCGTTCGCGGTGACCGGCGGCGTGCTTGCGCTGTGGCTGCGCGGCATGCCGTTCTCAATTACCGCGGCGATCGGCTTCATCGCGCTGTCGGGGATCGCGATGCTCAACGGGCTGGTGCTGGTCGACCACATCAATTCACTCCGCGACGGCCGTGACGGCGACCCGCGCACCGTCGACGACGCGGTCCGCGAAGGCGCCCGCGATCGCCTCCGCCCGGTGCTGTCGACCGCGCTGGTCGCGTCGATCGGCTTCGTCCCGATGGCGATCGCGAGCGGTGCTGGCGCCGAGGTACAGCGCCCGCTGGCGACCGTGGTGATCGGCGGGATCGTCACGTCGACGCTGCTGACGCTGCTGCTGCTGCCGAGCCTGTATCGCTGGCTGGTCCGGGAGCGCGCGCCCGACATGCTGGCCGAACGCGCAGACCCGGCCTCCTGATCACCCATGCAGACGGACGTGATCCCCAGCACCACCACACCGCTGTTGGTGACATGGCCGCGGACGTCTCCGCTAGCCAGCTTCGGCGAGAAAGCAGGCCCGGCGCCAGCGCTGGCCGCGTGGATCCGCGTGCACCTGACCTATTGGTGGCGGCACCGGCGGCGATTGTCGATCGACCGACCGCGACGGTTCACCGAGTTCGTCCAGCGGCGCAAATTGATCGACCGCGATCCTCGCATCCCGCTGATGATCGACAAGGTGGGCGTAAAGCCATTCGTCGCCAACGTGCTTGGCGCGGATTGGGTGACCCCCACCCTCTGGTCGGGCGAGATACTGCCTGGCCAGCTCCCCTTTCCCGCCCCGTTCGTCGTGAAATCGCGTCACGGCTGCAACCAGTGCCGCATCGTCCGGGATACGTCGGACGACTGGAACGCCGTCCGCTCGGCGGCAGCGGCATGGATGCGGCGGCCCTACGGCCTTTGGCTCGACGAATGGGGCTATCGTGACGTGCCGCGCGGCGTGCTGATCGAACCCTTCGTCGGCGAGGGACCGGCGCTGCCGATCGATTACAAGCTTTACGTGTTCCACGGCCGGGTCGAGGCGATCCAGGTCCACGTCGATCGTGAGACATGCCACCGATGGGTGATCTTCGATCGGGATTGGCGCGGCATGTCGACCAGTGCCGATCGTCTCGCTGTCCGGCCGCCGATCAGTTTGCCGCTCATGATCGAGGGGGCAGAGGCTTTAGGACGCGGGTTCGAATTCGTCCGTGTCGACTTCTACGACACAGGCGTCATACCCCGATTTGGCGAAATGACATTTTATCCCGGCTCAGGCCTGGATCCGTTCGACCCGCCTCGATTGGACGAATTGCTCGGTAGTCATTGGAACCGAATTAGCGTCGACTAATATCTGTTAGCCGAGCTAGCTAAGCGACCCACAACCGGCCGTTCGCAGCCCTATTTCAGCCTCCCAACTTCCACCATTCGTTCATTTCGTTGGACGACGGCCTTCGAACGTCAGGATTAGCTTCTTGGCCGCTTCAAAAGGGCGCGTAGGTTTGCTGCGCGCCCTTCAGGTTCACCAGATATGGACCCGGTCGCCGGGGGCAAGATACAGCGCATCGCCGGGCTTCACGCCGAACGCCGTGTACCAGGCGTCGACGTTCCGGACGATGCCGTTGACCCGGTAGAATGGCGGCGAGTGCGGATCGGTAAGCAGGCGCGCACGGGCCGCACCCTCGCGCAACTTCGCCTGCCAGGCCTGTGCATAGGCGAGGAAGAACCGCTGGTCGCCGGTCAACCCGCCGATCACCGGTGCCTTGCCGTGCACCGCCTGGTATTTCTGATAGGCGGAATAGGCCGTCTCGACGCCGCCAAGGTCGCCGATATTCTCGCCGAGCGTGAGCGCCCCCTTCACGTGCACACCAGGGATCGGCTCATACGCGTCATACTGCTTCGACAGCGCAGCCGTACGCTGCGTGAAGGCGGCACGCGCTTCGGGGGTCCACCAATTCTCGAACTTGCCCGACGCGCTGAACTGGCTGCCCTGGTCGTCAAAGCCGTGACCCATTTCGTGGCCGATGATCGCGCCGATCGCGCCGTAGTTGACCGCCGCGTCCGCCTTCGGATCGAAATAGGGCGGCTGCAGGATCGCGGCGGGGAAGGTGATCTGGTTGTTGAGCGGATCGTAATAGGCGTTCACGGTCTGCGGCGTCATCCCCCACAAGGTACGATCGACCGGTTTGCCAAGCCGCGAGAGGTCTAGCTGATGCTGGAACTCGCCCGACCGCATCCCGTTGCCGAGCGGATCGCCGCGCACGACCTGAAGCGAGGCATAGTCGATATACTTGACCGGATGACCGATCCGCGGATCGAACGCGGCGAGCTTGGCGAGCGCCTGCGTCTTGGTCGCCTGGTCCATCCAGCCGTTCGCGCCGATCCGCTCCTTGTAGGCGGCGCGCAGGTTGGCGATCAGCTCGCCCATCTTCGCTTCGCTCTCGGGTGGGTAATGGCGCTTCACATAGACCTCGCCGACGGCCTCGCCCATCGTGCCGTTGACCAGCGCGATGCCGCGTTTCCAGCGTGCACGCTGCTGCGGTTGATCCGCGAGCGTCTTGCCGTAGAAATCAAACGTCGCCTGGTCGAACGCCTTGGGCAGCATGCTCGCGCTGGCGGATGCGAGTCGGAATTTCATCCAGTCCTGCCACGTCGATACCGGCGTCGCCGCGAAGATCTTGCCGAGCTCGGTGAGCGCGGTCGAATTGGTCATGTAGACGATCGGAAAATTGCCGTATCCCGCGGTCGACAGCAGCAACGGCCAATCGAACTCGGGCGCCAGCGCCTTGCGGCCAGCAGCATCCATCGGCTTCAGCATCGCCTTGAGGTCACGCGACTGGACCGGCGACCACTGGACCTTGGCCATCGCGGTTTCCAGCGCGACGATCCGGTCGGCCTTAGCCGACGCGTCGGCGATACCCGACAGCGTCAGCATCTTCTCGACATAGGCGCGGTACGCGGTGCGGAAGGCGTCGTACTTGGGACCCTGTTCGAGGTAATAGTCACGCCCGCCCATGCCTAGCGAGCCCTGCCCCGCGGCAACCGCGTAACGCTTGGGATCAGCTGGATCTGGAAGCTGGCCGACCTCGACCGGTGCGGCGTAGCCGACCGTCGAGAACAGGCTCTGGAGCTTCTGCTTATCGTTCGCGGCGTCGATCTTGGCAAAATACGGTTTAAGCGGCGTGGCACCGGCTCGCTCGATCGCGGCCTCGTCCATGAAGCTGGCGTAGAGATCGCCGAACTGCCTCGCGCCGGGACCAACCGCAGCCGGATCGCGCGCGGCATCGTCGAGAATTGTACGAACCTGCTGCTCGGCCTGGTCGGCCAGGATCACGCTACCGCCGGCGGACGTGCGATCCGCGGCGATCTCGGTACGCTTGTTCCAGCTGCCGTTCGCATAGGTCCAGAAATCGTCGCCGGGCTTCACGGCCTTGTCAGCGGCGGTCAAGTCGATCCCGAACGTGCCGTAGCGGGTGCCGGTCGGCGCCGTGGACCTGGTGGTGGTCGGTGGCGCGGTCTGGGCCAGTGCCGACGCGGACAGCGCTAGCGTGGCAGCGCCCAAAGACAGGCGGGAGAAATGGTTGAACGGCATCGCAACTCCTTTGGTATGGAAGGTTTTACAGAACGTGGAGGTCATTTAAGCAGGGTCCCGTCGCATCAGCCGAGCAAGCGCGGCGAGATTTGGCTTCTGTCCCGCATTCAACAGGCTGGCGCGAAACACGCGCGCAAGCAGGACGAACTCTATCGCGATGAAAAGCGCGAGCGTCAGCGCGCTACCGACGATCTCCCACACCGACACGCCGCCGCCGAGCCGCGCCAGCATCGTGAACGGCGTGTAGAGCGGGATCCAGGTCAGCACCTTGAGTGCGGTGGCGCCAGTGTTCGACAGGATCCCCTGCGCGACGATCGTGAACGGCATCGCGATGACCATGAGCACCGGCGTCAGATAGCTCTGTGCATCCCGCATCGAATCGCTCATCGCGCCGATCGCGAGCAGGATCATCGAGACCATGAGATAGCCTGCCAGGAAGAAATAGAGCATCACCAGGATGATCCACGGCGAGGCGAGGGGAGCTAGCGCCATTCGCAGGAACGTGCCGACCGCGCCCTGCGTGACGAATGCAGCCCCTGCCGCGCACAGCGCCCAGACCAGGACCATCGTCAACCCCACCGCGACCGTCCCCGCAAGCTTGCCGTACAGGAGTTCGTCCGGGCTGATGCAGGCCAGCACCGTCTCGATCAACTTGTTCGAACGCTCCTCGACCAGCCCCTGGAGGATCCAGTTGCCAGACAGCAGCAGCGACATCAGCAGAATGTAGGCGCTGAGCAACGGCACGATCGAGCGCACCAGCATCCGTTCGCGGCCGCCACCCGGTGCCGGCGTCGAGATGGCGATCGCCGGTACCAGTGTGGTCGCAGCGCCGGCTTGGTCGGGGGAGAGCCCGGTCGATCGGAGATAGGCGGCGCGCAACCGCAACGTCAGCACCGACTGCAACGGCTGGACGAAGTTCGCGGCCGGCTGTTCGCTCGACCAGAGGCGCGCGGCGGTGGTGCTCGTCCCGAACCCGCGCGGGATGTACACTACGTAGTCGAGCGGCTTGGCCTTCTTGTCACCGAACTCGCCGGGCTGGATCAGCGGCTTGAGCAGCCGGTCGAGCGCTGCGGGATCGGCCTTGGCGATCGCCGGCGGGGTCGGGACGATCGTGAAGTCGGGCTCCGGCGGATCGAAGGCAGGCGTTTCAGGGGTCGCCGCACGCTTCATCGTCGCCAGCGCGGCCGGCATGCCACCCGCCTTCACGAACGCCGTGACCTCCGCATCGTCGTAAAGCCGGTCGTGCTGCGCCCAGAGCGCCGCGGGATCCGCCGGGTCGAGATCGTAGCGTTGCGCATAGCGTGAGAGCGCGGTGAGGATGCGGCGCTGCCGATCGCTGTCGAGCCGCGCGCGGATCGCGATCGCCTCGCGGCCTTCGGGATCGATCAGCATCACGCGTTGAACCTTGTCGGAACCCATCAGCTTGGTGGCTATCGGTCCGATTGCGAGCGCGATGGGCAGGATAAGCAGCGTCAGCCAGAAGCTGCGCATACCGGTGATCTGCCGGAACTCGCGCATCGCGACGAGCAGGATGTTGTGGATCATGACGGCTGCCCCTGCGTATCGGCTGAATTGGTACCGACGAGGTGGAGGAAAACCTCGTGCAGGCTAACGCGGTGCTGGTCGAACCGGCGCAGCGTGATGCCCTGTTCGGTCAGGCATTGCAGGACGTCGGCCGGATCGATGCCTTCGCCGAGCGTCACGTTGTACGTCCGCCAACCGTCCGGATCCGTTGCAACCTCCTCCGCGCGATCCACGCCGGGGCACCGCATCGGCGTATCGCGCGAGACGATCCCGAGCCGTGCCGGCAACCGCCCGCGCGCTTCGGGCTGCGTCCCCTCGAACACCTTGCGCCCCTGCGACAGCAGCAGCAGCCGATCGCACAGCCGCTCGGCATGCTGCATGACGTGCGTCGAGAAGATCACCGTCGCGCCACCCCGCGCGGCCCCCAGTATCTCGTCCTCGAGCAACCCTTGGTTGACCGGGTCCAGCCCCGAGAACGGCTCGTCGAGTAGCAGCAGTTTCGGGCTGTTTACCAGGGTGGCGGCAAGCTGGACCTTCTGCGCCATGCCCTTCGACAATTTGTCGATCTGCATCTTGGCCGAGCCCGCCAGTCCGAACCGCTCGAGCAGGTCGTGCCCCTTGGCGCGCGCCGCGGCGGTCGTCATGCCCTTCAACCGGCCGAAATAGGTGACGGTGTCGATCGCCGACATCCCGCGGTAGAGCCCGCGCTCCTCGGGCATGAAGCCGAGATCAGCCGCATTCTCGCGCCCCGGCGGACAGCCCAGCACCGCGATCCGCCCCGATGTCGGCCGCAGGATGTCGAGCACCATCCGCAGCGACGTGGTCTTGCCCGCACCGTTGCCGCCCAGGAATCCGAAGATCTCGCCCGGCTTCACTGTAAAGCTCAGTGCGTCGACCGCCGTCCGCTCCCCGAACCGCTTCGTTACGTCGTCGAGAACCAGTGCGTCCATTCGCTATTTCCCCGTTTCTGTCGTCGCGAACGTTTCGTCCGACGGTTCGTCGGTCACCCTCAGCAGGTCGCCGGGCTGACATTCGAGCACGCGGCAGATCGCTTCCAGCGTCGTGAAGCGGATTGCCTTGGCCTTGCCCGTCTTCAGGATCGACAAGTTGGCGAGCGTGATATCGACCGCCTCGGACAATTCGGTCAGCGTCATGCGGCGCTTGTAAAGCATGTCGTCCAGGCTGACCGCGACCGGCATCAGACCGTCGTCGCCAGGTCGTCGCGCATCCGTGCGCCGATCCGGAAAACACGCGCGAGCACGAAGATCATGACGACCGCGATCCACCCGCCGAGCGATGGGCTCCAGCCAATCGCGTCGAGCTTTAGCGCGTAGATCCAGCGCATCAGCGCGCCCAGCACGAGATCGAGGCATTGGAGGACCAGCAGTGCCCAGCCAATCCGGCCGAGCAACGTGGCGTTCGCGTCGACGAAGGGATCGCCTGCCTGCACAGTCGCGACGATCCGGAGCAAGCTGGCGAAGATCGGATGGATCGCGAGCGCGGAAGCGATCCCGAGCACCACCATCAGTCGCATCGCCATCACCGCGTCCGCGACATCGAGCGATGGCCCGTATTTCGCACCGAGCCGCAGCGCAAGCGCGTGTCCAAGTGGCCAGGACAGCGCGAGTGCCACCGTGAACATCACCAGCAGCACGATGTTCATGACCAACATCAGCCTTAGCAGGATCGTTGCGCCTGTCAGGACGCGATCCTTCTGCATTATTGATCGACGCCCCTCACCCACCGCCTCGCCCCCGCACTCTATCGGTAAACGATATTTTGCATATCGATAATCGGCAAGAGGCTTTTGATCCATTTCCGTTCTTGTTGGGTAGGAGCTGGCATAGCAGGCCGCGGTGTTTGCAATTAAGCTGGGTTAAATGTTCCCAAAACAATCGGCGAGCATCCGGGTGGTGAGCGTGCCGGCAGCAGGTCGAGCAGGTCCTGCGGCGCCATCACCCCAATTCGCAGTATTCCGTTTTCTCGCCGAGCTTCGTACTCTTAAAGAGTGATAGTCAGCGCTACGGCGAGATGACCCACAAGATGGTGTATCGCGGCGGCTGCATTTTGACAGCAGATGAGATTTGCAGCCCCTTCACGTACGATGCCTGGATCGGGGTCGACCTGACCTCGTGCATCGAGGGAAGGAGTGAGAGAGCATTTCTACGAGATCTACGGACGGGTCGNAGATGGTGTATCGCGGCGGCTGCATTTTGACAGCAGATGAGATTTGCAGCCCCTTCACGTACGATGCCTGGATCGGGGTCGACCTGACCTCGTGCATCGAGGGAAGGAGTGAGAGCGATGACGCATTTCGTGGGTCTGGACGTCTCGGTGAAGGAGACGTCGGTGTGCGTGGTAGACGATGCGGGCAAGGTGGTGTGCGAGCGCAAGGTACCGACCGAACCCGATGACATTGCCGTGCTGTTGACGTCGGTCGGTGGCGATTATGTTCGGGTCGGGATCGAGGCCGGGCCGCTGTCGCAGTGGTTGGTCAATGGCCTTAGCGAGGCGGGGCTGCCGGTTATCTGCGTCGAGACCCGCCACATGAAGGCGCTGTTGCAGGCGCAGCAGATCAACAAATCCGATCGCAACGATGCCCGCGGGATCGCCCAGATGATGCGGGTCGGCCTGTTCAAGCCGGTGCACGTGAAGACGCTGGCCGCGCAGGAACAGCGGATGCTGCTGACCAGCCGCAAGCTGGTGCAGCGCAAGCTGATCGACATCGAGTCCGACATGCGCGGCACGTTGCGCAACTTCGGCCTCAAGGTCGGTGTCGTCAGTACGATCGGTTACGAGGCCCGGATTCGTCAGCTGGTCGAGAGCTTTCCGAGACTGGCGGTGATCGTCGAGCCGTTGCTGACGGTGCGGCGGGTGATGCGCCAGCAACTGGCCACCCTCCACAAGATGCTGCTCGACACGGTCCGGCATGATCCGGTCTGCAAACGGTTGATGACCGCGCCCGGCGTCGGCCCGGTGGTGGCTCTCACCTACCGTGCCTCGATCGACCAACCTCAGCGCTTCGTTCATTCCAGAGCGGTCGGCGCCCATCTCGGGTTGACGCCCCGGCGACATCAGTCGGGCGAGGTCGACTATGACGGCGGCATCTCCAAGTCCGGCGACACCATGCTGCGAACGATGCTGTACGAAGCGGCGCAGATTCTGATGACCCAGAGCCGGCATTGGTCGTGGCTTAAGGCCTGGGGGATGAAGGTCGCCCAGCGCCGGGGTATGCGGCGCGCCATTGTTGCCGTTGCGCGCCGCCTGGCCGTCGTCCTCCACCGCATGTGGACGGACGGCACCGACTTCCGCTGGGGAAGCGAACCCGGCACCGCGATCGCGGTCGCCTGATACGATCTCAGAAAGGAGCTTTCACGGTTCTGCCTCGGCAGGAAGAGGTCCTCACGGGGACGAAGGTGGTGTGAGATCGTAGCGTCCGCAGCCCTGTCGCCAGCGACAAGGGCGTCCAAAAGATTGATCCACACCGCTTTCTCTTACCCCATCATGGGGCGGCTACGTGCCGACCCCGGAGAGAAGCACGAACCCCGTGTGGCGATCTCAAGCCCGGTAGAAAAACAGTATTTGTATTTTCGTCGCCTACCAATTCCTCAAACCGGCGCACTCGCGGCGGCGGAGAGTGGTCTGCGCCTGTTGACTCAGGCCGCGATAGAGAAGC
>NZ_LMKW01000002.1 GCF_001421745.1 Sphingomonas sp. Leaf230
GCACAGATCGATCGCGAGATCGCCGCCTTCCGGCGTCAGCACCACTGCCTCGATGAGCGCGCGCAACCGTTCGAACGCCTGCGCTCTCAGCGCCCCGTCGCGGTCTGGCTGTTCACCATCGAACGCAAAGACTGGTGGGCGAAGCGCGGTCGCCTAGCCGCCGTCATCGGGCCGTTACCCACGGAAAGCGGGCCGACGTTGGCCGCAGACTATCTGCGATTGGTATTCAGCCCTGGCGTGACTGCCCAGGTCCACATCCACTCGGGACCGAAGGCGTTCTTTGCACTCACTGTCGACACCTGCCTAGCGACACCAGAGGGAACGCAGGTCGGTCGCGGACCGGGCAATTCGCTGATGATCAGGCCGGGGCCGCCCATGCTGCTCATGGCTGTCGGCAAAGAGGAACGACGCGGTTTTGCGTTCATCCTGCATGACGCTACCAAATCGCCAACCATCTTGACCCAGCAGTGGCGACCGCAAGGCTCCTGCGCACGGCTGCTAGCCCTCGCGTGCGGCCGTTGACGATCACGGTTGCGCTCGCTCGAGCCAATCCCTGCGCGATGCCGAAGCCGATGCCTTCGGTCGAGCCGGCGACGAGCACGGTCTTGCCATTGAGGTCGATGTTCATGGTGTTGGTCCTTCGATGGGTCGGAATGGTGTGCCGGTGGGGATCGAGGGCATGCCGGAGTCTTCGTGTGAGCGTTGTGACCGGGAGCGATCTTCATGGGGCCAATTCGGAGGCGCGCTGCTGTATCCAGTTACCGATATCGTTCGTGACACGGTCCCGGTCGAGATCGTTGAGCAGATCGTGGTAATGCTCTTCGTACAGCTTGAGCGTCTTGTCGCTCGCACCGGCAGCCTCGAAGAAGTCTTGGCTACCCTGCGCGTTTGCCGCCTTGTCCCCGGTGCCGTGCAGGATGAGGATGGGCAGGACGATGCGGCCGAAGTCCACGCGCAATCGATCGGCAGCGCGCGCCAGTGCCGCGACCGTCTGCACCGGTTGCACTTCATCGCGCACCAATGGATCCAGCTCGAGCTGTTCGACCCAGGCGGGGTCGCGCGAAAAGTCCGCTATCTTCAGCCGCAGTACCCGCGCGTGCGGCATGATGTGGCTAGTGCCCTTCAGGATCGTCAGCGCGACATTGGGCGTGAACACGCGATAGGCGAAGCTCTCGCAGATCAGGCCGTCGATCCGCTGCGGAAGGTCGAGCGCATAGGTCAGCGCGATCGCCCCGCCGGCGCCGTGTCCGAGGAGGTAGACCGGCAGACCGGGGGTCAGCGAACTGCACGATATGTCCCGCAAAAGGCGTTTGGTCGCACCTGCGCTGAGACATTCTGCTCTCAACAGATTATGACAAAACCGTTAGATTGATAGTGACTCGCAACAGCGCTTCACCTAGAGGCCTCCCGTCAACGGGGGTTCAGTATGAGTTTTTCGAGTATATTGCTGGCGAGTGCAGCGTTTGTCGGGGCGCCTTTGCCAGCTCCGGCCGAGGAGCCCAGGACCGTAGAAGGGTCCACCAGATCGGACGATGCGCAGAAGTCGGACGAGATCATGGTCCTCGGCAAGAGCTATGGTCGCGAGGTCGGCAAGACCGTGACTCCGCTGAAGGACACGCCCAACACCATCACCGTGATCGATCGCGAGCAGATCGAGGCGCAGAACCTGTTCACGCTCGAGGACGCGCTGACCGCTACCAACGGCATCACCGTCAACGGCATCGGCAGCGAGGACCCGGCGTTCTTCTCGCGCGGGTTCGCGATCACGAATTACCTGATCGACGGCGTCCCGAGCTTTGCGTTCAACTTCCCGTCCGCCGTGCCGGACCTGTTCTTCTACGACCGGCTGGAAGTGCTCCGCGGCCCGGCAGGCCTGTTCAGCGGCTCGGGCAACCCGGCCGGCAGCATCAACATGGTGCGCAAGCGACCACTCGACGCTTTCAGGATGCAGGCGAGCGCGGGCGTGGGCAGCTACGACAATCTACGCTTCGAGCTCGACGTCTCGACGCCGATCGGCACCAAGGCGGGCTTGCGGTTCGGCGCGATGGCGCAGGACCAGGACCAGTTCTTCGCGACCGCGCACCGCAATCGCGTGGGCGGGTTCGCCGTCGGCTCGCTTGAGATCGGATCGCGCACCACGCTGACGGTCGGCGGCTATTACGACCGCTTCCGCCCGGCGGTGCAGTCGGGGCTGCCCGGCATCATCGGCGGCGCCGACGGCAGCGACGGGCAGTTGCTTGACGTCAAGCGATCAACCTATCTCGGCGCCGACTGGAACCGGTTCAACGCCGAGACCTGGACCGGGTTCGCCGAACTCGCGCACAAGATCAGCGACCGCTGGACGCTGCGCGCGACCGGGCTGTTCACCGACGTCGATCGCGTCGACATCTACAGCTATATTGGCAACCAGCCGGTCACCGCGACCAACGGCTCGACCAGCCACATCGCCTATCGCGGTGACAGCAAGCAGCAGACGCGTTCGTTCGACTTCAACGGCATCGGCAGCTTCCCGATGTTCGGACGCGACCAGACGCTGATCCTCGGTACCGATTACCAGGCGAGTTCGGGCACATCGTACAACACGCGGCTGTCCAACTATGCACGGATCGACGTGTACAATCCGGTATCGCCGTTCGAGCCGCCGCTGAACCCGTATGGCGCGTCGCCCTACTATCCGGTGCAGGGCAGCGGCGCCACGTGCCCCAGTTCCAGCACCGCGATCACGCCGGCGCCTGCTAATTGCGTGCTCCAGGCCTTTGGCGGCACTGGCACCGATATCGAGCAATACGGCATCTACGGGCAGATGCGACTGAGCCCGGTCGCCGGCCTGACGCTGATCGGTGGCGGGCGCGTGACGTGGTGGGATACGACGACGGCCACGCTGCTGACGCCGAGCGGCGTGCTGCCACCGTCGACGCGCTACGGCGTCGACAACCGCTTCACGCCCTATGCCGGCATCGTCTGGGACGTGACGTCGCAGTTGAACCTGTATGCGAGCTATGCCGACAGCTTCACGCCGCAGGCCGCACCGGTCGGTCGGGCACGTCCCGACGGGCAGCAGATCGAGCCGCTGGTCGGCGCGCAATATGAGGCGGGTACCAAGCTTTCGGTGATGAATAATCGCCTGCTGCTGTCGGCGGCGGCGTACCAGATCACGCAGACCAACCGGTTGTTCAACGATCCCGACATCGCGACGGTCGTGCTGCAGACCGGCAAGGTCCGCGCGCGCGGTATCGAGGCCGAGGCGACCGGCGAGATCCTGCCGGGCTGGCGGATCAACGGCGGCTACACCTACACCAAGACCAAGTATCTGGAGGACCAGACCGCTGCGTTCGAAGGATTGTCGCTGGTGCCGATCGTGCCCAAGCACATGATCAAGGCGTTCACCAACTATGCCCCGGTCGACGGGCCGCTCGCGGGCGCGAGCATGGGCGGTAGCGTGACGTGGTTCAGCTCGACCTTCGGCGGCAATGCGGCGGTGTTCAACGCCGACGGTACGCTACGCACGCGGTCCACCATCGTCCGCCAGCCGGGTTATGCGGTGGTCGACCTGCGTGCGGGGTACAAGTTCAGCGAGCGGGTGGGCGTCTCGGTCAACGTCGCGAACGTACTCGACAAGAGCTATTACGCGCGCATCGCAGCCACCGGTCGCGGCAATTACTATGGCAGCCCGCGTACCGCGTTCGCAACGATTCGGTACACCTTCGAATGACGGCGGGCGATGCGCATGCTCGAGCGCGCTGGGCGCGGCGTGGCGACATCGCGCTGCGCGTCGTCGCCGCGGTGCCGCTCGGTTATGCGACGGCGAGCCTGTGGGCGATGGCGATCGCGCGGCTGCTGCCCGGTGACCGTGCCGAGGCGAGCGTCACTGCCGCGCTGATCGCGCTAGCCTTGTGCGCGATCGCGGCGATGTGGGCGTTCGCGGCGCGTAGCGGTTGGCGGGCGATCTGGACGCTGGCCACGGTTGCAGGGATCGCGGCGGCGATTGCATGGGTCTCGATCGACGCGACGGGGCGGCTATGAGCAAGGGCTTCCGACAATCGCAGGCGTTCCTGCACACATGGTCCGGGCTGCTGCTCGGCTGGATCCTGTTCCTCGTGTTTGTCGCCGGCACGATCGCGTTCTGGCGCGAGGGTCTGAACCGCTGGATGCGCCCGGAGATCGCGCACGTCGAACAGCCGATGCGCGTTCTGGCCGGGTCGCAGGCGTTCCTTGCCAGGAAAGCGCCCGACGCAAAGAGCTGGATCATCCCGGTGGCGACCGAACGATCGCCCGGCGCGCAAGTCTTCTGGGTCCCGCAGCCCAAGCCCGGTGAAGAGCGCGGGCGTGGACGACGGAGAGGGCGCAGCGACACGCAGGCGCTGATCGGCGCCGACGGACAGGTCGCGCAGGTGCGCGAGACGCGGGGCGGGGAGTTCTTCTACCGCTTCCACTTCGATCTCCATTACATGCCGGTGATCTGGGCGCGGTGGCTGGTCGGGTTCGCGACCATGATGATGCTGGTCGCGATCATGAGCGGGATCGTCACGCACAAGAAGATCTTCAAGGATTTCTTCACATTGCGGCGCGCCAAACGCCAGCGATCCTGGCTCGACGGACATAATGCGACCGCGGTGCTGGCGCTGCCGTTCCACCTGATGATCACCTATACCGGGCTGGTCACGCTGATGGCGATGCTGATGCCATGGGCGGTGGTCGCCAATTATACCGATCAGAAAACTGTGTTTGCCGCGCTGTTCCCCGCCGCTGCAGTTGTCGAGCGGACCGGACGTCCCGCGCCGTTGATCGATCTGCGACGGATCGCGGCGGATGCCGAACGCCGGCTCGGCGCACCGGCGAGCTTCATCGAGGTGAGCGATCCCGGCGATGCCGCCGCGCGCGTGTCGGTGAGCCAGAGCGCCAGTTCGATGCTGTCGTCGCGGACGCCGCGATTGACTTATGACGGCGTGACGGGGCGCCTCGTCTGGCGTTCGCCGCCACCGGGCGCGGCGGCCGAGACCGCTGGCGCGATGATCGGGCTCCACGCCGGACGGTTCGCAGGAGACGGCGGCCGCTGGCTCTATTTCCTGTGTGGGATCGCCGGCACGCTGATGGTCGCGAGCGGCCTCGTGCTGTGGACCGTCAAGCGTCGCGAGCGCCTGCCCGACCCGAGCCGACCGCATTTCGGGTTCCGCCTGGTCGAGCGGCTCAACGTCGCGGTGATCGGCGGCTTCCCGCTCGCGATCGCGTACTTCTTCTGGGCCAACCGCCTGCTGCCGGTAACACTCGGCGGGCGCGCGGACTGGGAGATGCATGTGATGTTCATCGCCTGGGCTGTCGCCGCGGTGACGGCGTTCGTCGTCAGGCCTGCGCGCATGTGGTCGGCGCTGTTCGCGACGACCGGCGTGCTGCTCGTCGCGTTGCCGGTGTACGACGTCGTCGCGACCGAGCGCGGACTGTTCGCGTCGCTGGCGATCGGCGACCTGATGATCGCGGGCATCGACGCGACGATCGTGGTGTTCGGGGTCGCCTTCCTACTGCTCGCCCGCCGCGTCGCGCGCCATCGCCCCGCTGTGAAGCACGTGCGCAACCCAAGGGCCGTCACCGCCTCCAACGTTCTGGAGCCCGCCGAATGAGCATCTTGACGCTCTTGCTCGCAACCGCGGCGTTTGCGCTGCTCGGCCTCACCACCGACGCGCATTATCGCCGTAGGTTCGGGAAAAGTCCGCAGGCGAGAGGCCGCAGGATATTGCGGACCGGTGGCTGGCTCACGCTGATTGCCAGCGTGGTCCCCGCAATGCTCGCCCGAGGCTGGATATTCGGACCGATCCTGTGGGCGGGCGCGATCATGGCCGGTGCCGGGATCGCCTTCCTCGCCCTCAACTTCATTCCCGCACGCGACGCGCGGCGCTAGAAAGGACTTCGATTATGCGTTTCCCCTTGATCGCAGCATTCATTTGCTGCCTCCCCTCGACCGCGTACGCACACGAAATCTGGATCGAACGCGATGGCACCGGCCCCGCACGCATTTATCTGGGAGAGCCGGGCGAGCCGATGCCGGTTGGCGGTGATCCCGAATTCGCCAAGCTAAAAGCGCCGCGGATACTCGCTCAGCCAAGCGCGGTCCTGACGCGGCGCACCGGCTTCCTCGAAACGAACCTGCCGGCAGGCGACGTGCGTGCGTGGGACGATTCGGTGTTCGCGCTTTGGGGGCAGGACGGGAGGAAGGAGGGCGTGGTCTATTACGCGCGCGCCGGCCGTGTCGAGGCGCAGGCGAAGCTGCCGTTCGAACTCGCGCCGGTCACCGCGAACGGATCGCGTTTTGTACTGACGCGCTCCGGCAAGCCAATGCCCGCTGCCACCGTCACGATGTACGCGCCCGATCGTTCGAAGATCGAACTCACGACCGATGCCGCGGGTATGATCGACACGGGTATCGCCAAGCCGGGACGCCATCTCCTGGTCGCCACTGCCAAGGAGAATGGCCCGATTTCGCTTCCGGACGGCGTTGCACAGACCGTGTACCGCATCACGACGACCTCGTACGTCGTGCACTAGAATGGTGACGTTGTCGCGCAACGAACGGGCACTGCGTTCTATATCAAGACCTCTCACCAATCGCGGCCGGACCCTCAACCGAGGGGTTTTCATCGGTGAACGCGTCAAACCGCCTATGTAACGGTTTGGCGAGCGAGTGCTGCCCACCCGTCCGATGAATGAATGGCCGATATTGAATAGCTGATAACAGCCTGTGAATGTCGGCTTGCGGGTCTGCGCGAACAAGCTTGGAGCCAACGATCAGCGTAACTGAATCGTGGTTGAAAAGGACCTTTGTCTGGCTGCTGACGCGGTAACATCGCCACGGTACATGGTATTGGAGTTCTCGCGTGGACTGCGATCTGAACCTCCGGGCAGCCGCTCATGCTATCGTCTTCGCGATCGCGTTCATTGCCGATGTGGCCAGCTAACCGGTATGCGCAAGAAACTGTACCATCGACGATGACGGAGACGACCCGATCCACCTGAATCCAGCAAAATTCGTTGCGCTTCCTCGGGCGTGGATGGCCAAGGCAACCGAAGACGTCGATCATGACGGCGTCCTTCGACAGATCGCGGAGGAGGCGGGGTGGTCGGGGCGCTATGCCTTCCTGATCGTCATTTCGGCCGCGATCTCGCTGCTCGGGCTGCTGATGCCCTCGGTCGCGGTGCTGATCGGCGCCATGTTGCTGTCACCGTTGATGATGCCGATCATCGGCCTGGGCTTCGGCATTGCGACGCTCGACTTCCACGAGATACGCAGGGCGGCGACCGCGTTGACCTTGGGTGCTGCTATCGCGGTCGCGCTGTCGGTCGTGCTGATCCTGCTCTCGCCGATCCAGACGATCACGAGCGAGATCGCCGGGCGGACGCAGCCGACGCTGTTCGACCTGCTTGTCGCGTTGCTCTCCGCAATCGCGGGCGGCTATGCCCTGATCCGTGGGCGCGGGGGTACGGTCGTGGGCGTGGCGATCGCCATCGCCTTGATGCCGCCGCTGGTCGTGGTCGGGTTCGGCATCGCGACGTGGAACTGGGTGGTATTCTCGGGCGCGTTGTTGCTGTTCCTCACTAATGCCATCACCATCGCGCTGACCGCCGCGCTCGTCGCGCGCTGTTACGGTTTCGGCGGCCATCTTTCACCGCACCATACTGGCTGGCAACTCGTGCTGTTCGCCGTCGCGATAGGGGTCTTGTCCATTCCCCTGGGGACCGGTCTGCGTCGAATTGCGTTCGAGGCGGTTGCACAGCGGCAGGTGCGCGATGCGCTGGGTGAGGACTTTCCACTCGGCGCGCGACTGAGCCAGGTGGAGATTGACCATGGTGCGAACCCGGTACGTGTTCGCGCGGTCATGCTGACGCCGCGGATCGAACCGGGAGCGGATCGCAAGCTTGCGGCGGACCTTCGCCAACGATTGTCGCGGCCGGTCGATGTCCATGTTGATCAGGTGCGCATCTCACCCGAAACCGGGGCGGTCGAGGCTGCGCAGATCGCGCGGGCGGGCACTGGCGATGCGCTGCGCGTCGCGCGCGAGCGTGATCGTGCAATTGCGGACGTTGCGCTGATTGCAGGCATTCCTGTTTCATCCGTGCGGTTCGATTCAGCGGGGCGAACTATCCGCGCAACGGCAGCGCCCCTTACCGGTCTGGGCGTCGCCGGATATCGCGCTCTGGAACGTCGTGCGGACGCAGCGGTCGCGGACTGGCATGTCATTCTCGGTCCGCCGAGCGATGTCACCTTGCCGGACGTAGCGATCAAATCCGGCGTCATTGACGATCAAGCGCTCGGCGAAGCAGGCTGGGTATCGGCTCGGCTGTCCCGGACGGTCGATGTGCGGGGCGGGACTCTGCGGCAGCGCACGGCAATCGTGCAAGGTATCATCGCTCGAGGAGGCAGGGCGGCCCCCGGTCTGGCGGGCGGTCGCCTGCGACTGGTATGGTCGGTCGAGACGGACCCATCTGCGTCTGAATCTAGCGAGCGCAGGCCATAGCTGCGCATAGGTCCGCTCGAACACGGCGAGGTCATCAGGATCAATACCTGAACGGCGTGCTGTATCAGCAGCGATTGAAAGGACTTGAAAGCAAGCAAAGGTGCGCGGCTGGGATATGTTTGCTTCGTCACGAAGATACGCGAGCGCGCCGACCCCAAACCCGAAGTATGGTGATTTCCGACAAGGCACTCACATTGCCAGACGTTCGGCCGGTCTCACTTGCCGGCCGGCGTCCAGCTAGGCGTCCCCGATCGCCTGGATGATGCGATACGCGGCAACAACGTCGCGCTCGACCACTGCGGACGTGAAGCGTTCGATGATGGCGCGCAGGCGGTTGGTCGGCGCCGTCGCCGCGCTCAGGAGCGGGCCATCGATGAGGCGACTGCCCCATTCCATGCCCAGGCGCTGCGCTTCGTCATCGGCACCGACGACGATCGAAGGGAAGGGCAGGCCGATTTTCGGCGCCGCGAAATGACGCTGGTGCAAGCTCGTGCCTTCGGGGGCGACCAACAGGGCGCCGGCAACGTTCGCGGTATAGGCTTTCGGCGACAGTCGTGCCCACCATGCGGCCGCCGCGCAGGCACTGCCCTGTGCCAGGAGCATGACGGCACGATCGGACGCGAATACGGCGGCATCGATCCGCGCCGCCAGCGCCGTTCGCTCGGCAGCGGTACGGCTGCGAACAGCGATATGCTGTGCATCGCCAAACCGCGGAAACTCCCGAAACCGCTCGAATATGGAGACGGCCTTGTCGGGGACGAGCGCGATGAGCGTCAGCCGAGGGCTATCCAGGACGGCAACAGACACAATCCGGTCTCCCTTTCCGTGAATGCCTAAGCTGCCTTCTTTCGGTCGACGACGCAACGCTGCTTCTCGGATACGCGCCAGACCGTTCTATCCTGGGTCTCGGCTGAGATCAGGGCGGTTAGCTCCACGCTATGTGACCGTCTTGTTTAGCGAGTCATGCAAAGCGAAGCTTTTCCCATTCGGCCTCAGCGAGCGCCGTCCGCTTGAAAAGGCCTTTCCGGATGCATGAAGAACGACAGACCGGCGCCGACCAAGAGTAGCGCCAGCGATGCGCAGAACGGGATCGACCAGCTTCCCGTCAGGTCGACCGCCGCGCCGAACACTAGCGGAGAAAGGATACCGGCGATGCCGAAGCCGAAGTTCATCATGCCGCTGGCGGTACCTGCATATTGTGGCGCGATGTCCATTGGTACGGCCCAGATCGGCGCCACCACAAGCTCGGAGAAGAAGAACGCGAGCGACAGGCACAGGGCGACCGTCGTCAGGTCGTGGGTGAGGACGACAGGCACGAGAAATATGAAAGCACCGATCATCCCGACGATGATCAGGTTACGCCGCGCCGCCTGCAGGCTCCCGGTCCTGCGATAGATATAGTCACTGGCTGCTCCACCGACCCAGTCGCCGACCACGCCACCCAGTAGCACCCCGCCCGAAAATAGCGCCGAGTGCTTCAGGTCGAGCCCGAAATTCTTGAAGAAGAACGAGGGGAGCCACGTCAGGAACACCCAGAGCGTCCAGCCGTAGCAGAAATCGACGGCGGTGACGGGCGCAATCCGCCGCGCGAGCCGCCACCATGGAACGGGAGGCGTGGTGGCAGCCGGTTGCGCGGCCGGGGCCAGTTCGGCGCGTTCCTCGTCGGACATGCCGGGATGGCGTTCCGGATTCTCCCGCGCGACCACCAGCCACAGGATCACCCAGACCGCGCTCGCCAGTCCGAGCACCACGAATGCCCCGCGCCATGATACGAGCGCCATCAACCCGACCAGCAGCGGCGGGGTCAGCGCATTGCCAAGCCGCGCGGCGGCGTGCGTGATCCCTTGGGCAAAGCCCCAGCGCGCCGGTGGCAGCCATGTCGCCATGGCGCGCGTCGCGGCGGGGAAAGCAAACCCCTCGCCAATGCCGAGCGCGAGACGCAGTGCGAACAGCGATGCCATCCCGCCGACAAGCCCAGTCAACACCGTCGTCACGCAGACGATCGCACCGCAGATCAGCAGCATGCGTCGCGGCCCGAAGCGGTCGATGACCCGACCGCCGAATAGCTGGATCAGTGCGTATGGATAGGAAAAGGCCGAGATCGCCAGGCCGAACTGGGTGTTGCTCATGCCCAGTTCGGCGGTCATCCGCGGGCCTACCGTCGCCAGGTTCACCCGGTCGATGTAAAGGACCAGATACATCAGGCAGAGCACCGCGAGGATGCGGTTGGGGATGCTCATCCACCGCGGGACGTGACGGGCGACCGCGTCGGACCGGCTCAGGCCATGGCCCGTCATGCAGGTCGACCCGCCCCCTTGATCTGCGTCCTGTGCATCACGCGCCGTGCGGCAGGATCGAACGCATCACGCCGGTGCATCGTGCAGCGATTGTCCCACAGCACCAAGTCACCCTTGCGCCAGTGATGGCTCCAGCCAAACCGGTCGCCGTCGACATGCTCCCAAAGCTCGTCGAGCAGCGCTTCGGATGCGGCCAGATTCAAACCATCGATATAGGCATTACGGCGGCGGCCGAGATACAGCGCGGGGCGTCCGGTTTCTGGATGCGTGTAAACCAACGGGTGCAGACTGCCCGGAGCCTCGCGCGGATCGTCGCTTGGCGTGACGCCCTGACGCAGGAAACCACCGCTATTGTAGGTGCCGTCGTGCTTGACGCGGCGTCCGGCGATGCGCGCCTTCAGGTCATTGGGCAGAGACTCGTACACGGCGTACATATCGACGAAGCTCGTATTGCCGCCCGTCGGTGGCACCTCCAGCGCATAGAGCGCGCTCGCCTGAGGCGGGACTTCGACATAGGACATGTCGGTGTGCCAGACCGCCTCGCCATTCCCGAGGCTGCCGATCGGGACGCCGCCCTCGACCACGTTCGAGACGACATAGAGTTCGGGCAATCCCTCGACGAAGCGGCGGCCGGTCTCCTGGATGGGCGCGAGATCGAGGTCCCCGAACCGGCGGCTGAAGGCGATCAGGTCCGCGTCCGACAGCGATTGGTCGCGGACGAGCAGGACCAGATTGTCGAGCCAGGCCTGGTGCAGGTCGGCGAACTGCTGATCATCGAGCGTCCGAAGATCGATACCCCGAACCTCCGCGCCGACGCCCATTCCCGTTTTGACCACGTCGAGGCCAAATCGGCTCGCCAGAAGATCGCCCATCATCCGTACTCCATAATCGCACGTTCGCAGTCGACGACGGTCGACTGCCGCATGACGGTTTTAACGATTGACCGCCGACGTGGACCGCAAAGCATTTGTTTGGGCCGGTCAACCGAGCCGTATTTGTGTACAGCAACGGCGCGAATTGGGCGCCGCGTGGATCGCTGAAGGCGGTCGAGGCATTCCCCCATTGGCCATGATCCCGGCCAGCCTCTTGCCGATTACCCGTCGTCCGGGATAGCGGTCCATACAAAGGAACCATGCATGGTGCGCATCACGCTCGAACTTGCCAGCAAGATTATAACGGCGACGCTGGAGAGGAGGGTGGAGCTCGGTTTCAAGCCGCTCTGCGTGGCAGTGCTCGATCCCGGAGGGCATCTCGTCGCGCTGCAGCGTGAAGACGGGGCCTCGACGCTGCGGCCTCAGATCGCGATGGCCAAGGCGGGCGGGGCGCTCGCGCTGGGCGTATCGAGCCGCAAGATCGCTGAAATGGCATCGGAGCGTCCGACGTTCATCGCCTCGCTCGGGCCAATCTCGCCGCACGGCGTCGTGCCTGCGGCGGGCGGCGTGCTCATCGTCGACGCAGACGGCCAGTTGGTCGGGGCAGTGGGTGTGACCGGCGACACCTCGGACAATGACGAGGCGTGTGCGCTTGCCGGCGTCGCTGCGACCGGGCTTTCGGTCCTGGAGTGAACGCGGCAAATTGCTCGCGCCGACCGCTAGCGTTTCGATCGACCGAAGATGTGCAAACCATGGCATCGCTGCCATTTTTCAGGCATTCTAGATTTGGGTGATGATTGATCGGACGGCGTTGATGATGGCGTCGGCCTCGGTTCTCTTCATCCAGTCCGGCGTTACATCCGACCATGCAACAACGCCTGTTTCGTCGACCACAAGGGCCGTTGGGAAAGGCAGCTCCCACGTGCCGGTGCCGGTCACCTCGCCCAAGGGTGTTGACGCGGCCTGCCGGGTTGCCGAATTGGCTTCGAAGGTGATGCCGAGTTGGCGTGCGAGGTGGTTGCCGCGGTCGGTCGCTATGGTGAAGTCAAGCGCGTGACGCTGCTGTATCTCCGAGAGTTTCGAAGAAATTTGCGGGCTGATCGCGACGAGCGGGACACCCAGTTCGCGCAAGGTCGGCCAGAGCACGCGCTGATAGACCGGTAGTGCGACGTTGCACGCGGGGCAGCCGGCGAACCTGAAGAATATCAGCACGGCAGGACCAGTGGCGATCAGGCTGTCCAGTCGTATCGTCGTACCATTCACAGCTTCCAGCGCGAAGTTCGGCATCGGATCGCCGACCTTGATCGTGCGCGCCCCATCGAAGCCGATGACGAGTTCGCGTCGCTGGCTGACGTTCAGATCCAACTGCGTCGGCGTCCAGCTATGGTCACGCTCGTCTTGCAATGCACCAAGCGCGGCGCGGACGGATTCGGTCATGAGCGGTCTCCTCACACGTGAAAGCTGTTGGCGGGGCGATCGAGTCCGAGATGGCCGCGCAACGTCGATGCCGCGTAGTCGTGGCGGAAGACACCCCGTGACTGGAGCAACGGCACGACGTCGCGCAGCATCCGGTCGACGCCGGCCGGCATGAACGCAGGCATGACGACGAACCCGTCGCAGGCTTCTTCGACGAGCCAGCGTTCCATTTCGTCGGCGACGGTGCGCGGGCTGCCGACCATCTTGGCGAAGGACAGGCTGGAGCCGTACCAGCGACCGAGGTCGGCGAACGTCCAGCCTTCCTCGATCGCCTTGCCGATGACGTAGTGGAAGCGGCCCTTGCTGCCCCGGATAAGGTCGCGGATGTCCGGAACGGGCTCGTCGAGCGCGTGGTCGGCGAGGTCGTAGTTCATGCTGCCCGACATGAAGCTGAGCCCCGCCAGCGGCTCGACCAGCGCGTCGAGTTCGCCGAGCAGGTCGGCGGCGGCATCGTCGCTGTCGGCGATGATCGGCACCATGCCGGGCAGGATCTTCACCGCGTCCGGCGATCGTCCGGCGGCGGCGACATCGTCTTTAAAACTGCGATATCCCGCCTTCGCACGATCGATGTCGGGGTAGACCGCGAAAACCACCTCGGCGTTGCGCGTTGCGAGATCCTGAAACGCGCCGGATGCGCCAGCCTGGATCAGGACCGGGTGGCCTTGGGGCGGACGTGGCAGCGACAGCGGGCCCTTCACGTCGAACCATTTTCCCGCATGGTCAGCGTAGTGGACCTTCGTCAGATCGCCGTAAGTGCCGGCTGCCTTGTCCGGCGCGATCGCGTCTTCCTCCCACGTGTCCCAGAGCCGGCGAACCACGTTCAGATATTCGGCGGCGCGGTCGTAGCGCGTGGCGTGATCGTAATGCTCGGTGCGGCCGAAATTATGCGCTTCGGCGTCGCTGACCGAGGTGACCGCGTTCCATGCCGCGCGGCCGCCGCTGAGATGGTCGATCGACGCAAACATTCGGGCGACGTGATAGGGCTCGGTATAGCTGGTCGAGATCGTCCCGCCGAGGCCGATACGTTCGGTCGTGACCGCGAGCGCCGATAGCAGCGTGAGCGGCTCCGTCCCGCGTGACGCGCGGTAGCGGACCGTCGTTGCGAAGTGGTTCCCGTAGAGATCATCGACCGCCAGCTTGTCGGCGACGAACAGCATGTCGAGCTTGGCGGCTTCGGCCTGTGCGGCGAGGCGGCGGTAGAAACCGAAGCCCTGGTCCGCGTCGCTCGCCTGCGGATGACGCCAGCCGCCCTGGTGAATGCCATCCGCGGTGACGAACAGCGCAAGGTGCATCTGACGGGTCACAGCGACACCCCGACGCGGGCGTAATAAGAGCCGCCACTGAGCCCGAACGGCGCGAACCCGCCATAGGCACCGCTGCCGTCGGCGGCGATCAGGCCGTTGCGATCTGGGTAGGTGTCGAACAGGTTGTTGGCGCCGACCGCGAGCGTGACGCGGTCGGTCAGGTCGTAGCCGATGTCGAGATCGGCCACCCACTTGCCGCCGAAGGTCCGGTCGCCGGTCGCGACGTTGCTGGACTCGGTGTAGCGGCCGTAGCGCGTGGCACGGGCTAGCGCGTGGACCTTACCCAGCGACCAGTCGCTGGTCAGCACCAGCTTGGTTCGCGGCAATGCCACCACGAGATCGCGCTGCGCTTGGCGGCCGAATAGCACGACGTTCAGCGAACTGAGCGCGGCGGGATTGTCGGCGATATTGAGGATCTTGGTCTTGTTGTAGCTGTAGGCGGCGCTCAACCGGAACGCACCGAGGCTCGACGTGCGCAGCGTGTAGTCGGCGACCGCGTCGATACCGCGCGTGCGCGTGTCGATCGCGTTGGTAAAGAACTGCGCGCTGTCGACGCCGGTTACCCCGTTCGCGATCAGGATGTCGCGGATCGCGGTGCCGCCGTTCGCCGCGGTACCGAGGAACTCTGTCTTGACGATGCGGTCGTCGACACGGATCTGATACGCGTCGAGCGTCAGGTGCAGCGCGCCGGCCTCGTAGGTAATGCCTGCGGTGTAGTTGAGCGACTTTTCCGGCTTCAGCGACTGCGCACCCAGCGCGATCGCCGCGGCACTGTTGACCGGCAGGAACTTCGCGATCGTCGAAACGGGCGTGTTGCCGATCACCGTCGTCGTATTTTGCGTGGTCGAGAAGCCGGTCTGCGCCAGCGCCGGTGCACGGAACCCGGTGTTGACGCCGCCACGGATCGCGAGGCCGGGTGCGAGTTCGTAGCGGGTCGAGACCTTGCCGCTGACGGTGTTGCCGGCGCTGTCGTCATAATGCTCGAACCGACCGGCCACGCCGACGAACCACGCCTCGGTGACGTTGGTCGAGAGATCGACATAACCGGCCAGATTATTGCGGCTGAGCGAGGCGGCGTCGGCGGGCGAGGTGCCGGTGAACGACACGAGGCCCGGCGACGGATAGCGGCCGCCATAGAGCTGCCCGAACGGCGTCGTTTCCACGGGGATCTGGTAGCCGCCGTTGCGGTAGCTGTCGGGCTCGCCTGCGCGCGACTGAAAGCGTTCCCAGCGATGCTCGGCGCCGATCGAGATCGACAGTGGCTTGGCGAGGCCGATCGATACGTCGCGGGTGACGTCGAGATTGTTGACCCACAGGTCCTGGATCTGCGTGCCCATATAGAAGCTCGTCGGGCTGGTCGGCCCGATCGAGGGGTTCAAGGTGTTCTCCGAGCCGAGCCAGACGCGGTCGCGCCCGAAGCTCGAACTCAGGTCCCAGGCCCAGCCGGCAAGCTCGCCCTTCGCACCACCGGTTAGCTGGAAATCGGTTTCCTTGATCCGGCGATAGGCCTGAAAGCCGGTCGGGTAGAGCTTGGGCAAGACGTTGAGGCCGTTGGTATTGGCTTGGCCGCCAAAGCCGGTGGGGGAGGGGATATACGCGCCGCGCGCGTCCCTGATGTCGCGGTAGCTGAGCGTCGAGAAGCTGTAGAGCCGCAGCGTATCGCCGACCGGCAGCTCTGCATTGTAAGACCCGTTGATCATCTTGTCGCGGTTCGACCGGCCATAACCGCCGGCATAGACATGATCGAGCGTCGCCTCGCGCGGGTCCGGCTGGCCGTTCACCAGCGGCAGGATCCGCGGCACGGCGTCGGCCGAAGAGTCTGCGCGATCATGGTATTTCGCTTCGACCGCTGCGCGGAAGAACCCGCCTTCGCCGAGGGCTGTGCCGTAGCTCAGATCGGTCTGTAGCAGCGGCGCACCCTTCGAATATTGCTGGCCGCCGGTGATCGAGAAGCGGCCGCCCTTGGGTGCGTCGTCGAGGATGATGTTGATGACGCCGGACACCGCGTCCGAGCCATATTGCGCGGCGGCGCCGTCGCGGAGCACTTCGATGCGGCCGACCGCGTTGGTCGGGATCAGGTCGATATCGACCGGGGTCGAGCCACCTGAGATGCGCGAGAGGTTGTTGATCAGCGAGGTGGTGTGGCGCCGCTTGCCGTTGACCAGCACCAGCAGGTAATCGCCCGAGAGCCCGCGGATCGCGATCGGCTTGACGCTCGCCGAGGTACCACCGCCGCCGAGCGCGGGCATCGTCAGCGAGGGCACGATGTTGCCGAGAATCTCCTTCAGCCCGGTGCGGCCGGTCGCCTGCAACTCGCGTCGGCTGATGACGTCGATCGGCACCGGGCTGTCGGCGACGGTCCGCGCCTGGCCACCGCGGACGCCAGTCACGACGATCGTGTCATCGGCGCCGCCGCCTGTATCGGGCGTGGTCAAGGTCGTGGCGGCCGCAGGCGGTGCCTCTTGCGCGAAGGCGGGTGGAGCGAACGTCGCGAGGGCGACACCGGCGAGTAGGCGGGAAGTCGATGTCATGATGATGTCCGTGAGCAAGGCGCGCGTCTCCGGTCCCGCCGAAGCGGGGGCGCGCGAGATAAAAAGCGATTGGTCGGGCGGCGGGGGCTGCTGGCGGGTCAGGCCTGCATTCGGAGCTTACCGCGCATTGTTCGTCCCCTGATCGAGCGGGAGATACGCATCGTCGAGCGGCCGATTGCCGGCCAGCGCGCCGGCAGTGCGGAACTGCGCCACCACGTCACGCTCCTCGGCCTTTACCGTCGCATCGACTGGTACTCGCGCCATCGGCAGATGCTTGGCGTGGAACAGCGCGATCGTCAGCGGCAGGCCGGTTTCCCTAGCGAGCA
This sequence comes from Sphingomonas sp. Leaf230, assembly GCF_001421745.1. Classification (GTDB taxonomy): domain Bacteria; phylum Pseudomonadota; class Alphaproteobacteria; order Sphingomonadales; family Sphingomonadaceae; genus Sphingomonas. The sequence continues at coordinate 17,311 of NZ_LMKW01000002.1, forward strand.
CTGCGGCATAGGCATCGGGATGCGCGCGCGCCCAGTCGAGCGCACGGGTTTCGCGTTGCAGGAAGTCCTTCAGGATCGCCTGCTTGCTGACCGCAGTGGTCGCGTTCGCAGCATCGAAGGCATAGCCGCTGAGATAATCGGCGCCATCCGCGACGACCCGAGCGCCCTGCGCCAACGCCGCTCCGCTATAGGGCGACCAGATCGACCAGGCATCGATCGAGCCGGTGTCGAATGCCGCCTTGGCATCGCCGGGCGCAAGGAAGGTGAGGAGCACGTCGGTGGGCTTGAGCCCCTTCGCGTCGAGTGCGCGGAGAAGAAGGTAGTGGCCGACCGAGCCGCGGGTCGTAGCGACCCGCTTGCCGCGTAGCCCGCCTGCATCGACGATCCGCGAGCGCGCCGGCACCAGGATCGCGAGGCTGTCCCGCGGCCGCGAGGTGGCGGATTGCACGGCCACCGCCTTGATCGGGCTGCCACTCTGGTAAGCGAACTGGAACGGTGCGTCGCCGACCATCCCGACATCCACCGCGCCCGCGCCGATCGCCTCCAGCAAATTCTGCGCGGCGGGGAATTCGGACCATTCGATACGGTAGGGTGCGCTGTCGAGCGCACCAGATGCGAGCATCAGCGCCTTGGTGCCGCCGCGCTGGCTGCCGACGTGCAATACATCGCCGCTTGCGGTGCCGCGTCCCAGCCACGCGTACAGGCCTGCCGCTAGCACGGCCGCGAGCAGTAACGGCCACCATCGCTTCAGGCCTTCCTTGGGCGGGGGTGGCGCCGAAGCCACCCCTTCGTCGTCCGTCCAGTTCGGCATCAGCCTACCGCCCGCTGCGGCTCGACGAGGTCGCGTTCGGCATCGCGTGCGGCGATCAGTTCGTGGACGACCGGCAGCAGGTCGCGGCCATAGTCGATCGCGTCCTGCAACGGTTCGAAGCCGCGGATCAGGAAATGGTCGATGCCGAGGTCGTAATAATCGAGCATCGCGTCGGCGACCTGCTCCGGCGTGCCGACCAATCCGGTCGAATTGCCCTGTGCGCCGCCTAGCGCCGCCACGCCCGTCCAAAGGCGTTTGTCCACGCGGTAACCCTGGTTGGCGGTATCGAGAAGCCGCTGCGAACCGGCGTTCGGTGGGGCGTGACCGCTGGTCGCGGCACCGGCCGACACGCGCAGATCACGGACCTTTTCGACGATCTGGTCGGCTTTCTTCCATGCCGCTTCCTCGGTGTCGGCGATCACCGGGCGCAGCGAGAGCGAGAAACCGGGGCTGCGGCCATAGCGCGCGGCGGCGTGGCGGATGGTGCCGACCGCCTCGCGCACCTGCGCCTGCGTCTCGCCCCACAGTGCGTAGACATCGGCATGGCGCCCGGCGACGTCGATCGCGGCGGGCGACGATCCGCCGAAGAACACGGGCAGGTTGGTCGGCTTGATCTGGCTGAACGCCTGGCGGACGTTGTAGAAGCGCCCGTCATGATCGAACGGCGTGGCCGACGACCATTCCTGCTTCAGGATCTCCAGATATTCGTCGGTGCGCGCGTAGCGATCGTCCTTCACCGAATGATCGCCGTCGCGCGCCATCTCGCTGTCCGCGCCGCCGGTGATGATGTGGACCGCGACGCGTCCGCCCGAGAGCTGGTCGAGCGTCGCCAATTGCCGCGCGGCGAGCGTCGGCTGGGTGAAACCGGGGCGGTGCGCGATCAGGAAACCGAGCTTGGTCGTGATCGCGGCGGCGTGGGCGGCGACGATCTGGCTTTCGGGGCTGTCGGAGCCGAACGGGATCAGCACGCGGTCGAAGCCGCCCTTTTCCTGCGCGATCGCGGCAGCCTCGACATAGGCCTTGTCGAGCCCGCGCGCCTTGCCGACGCCGTGGATCTCGGACGCGTCGTTAAAACCGATATAGCCGATGAACTTGACGGGCATGACGTGTCTCCTGTGGTATTCGAGGAAATTAGATGACGTAGAAGCCGTGCGTGCCGTCGCGCGCGAGCTGGTCGACCAGGCCGTATTCCCAGTCGAGATAGGCCTGCATCGCCGCGGCGGCGTTGTCGGTGCCTTCGTAAGGGCGCTTGTACCGGTGCGCGGGGTCGCCCGGCGGGATGGTCGGGCCGGGACCGGTTTCGAGGTCGCCCCCAGTGCCATTGGCGAACCCGCCATCGAGCACGAACACCTCCCAGCCGAGCTGTGCGAGCCACGACGCGGTCATGTCGGCTCTGGCGCCGATATCGTCGGCAAGGACGATCCGCGCACCGCGAACCGGCGCGGCGATGTCGGTTTCCTGCACCAGCTGTCCGCCGGGATAGGACCGGAAGCCGGCGATGTGGCCGGCGACATATTCGTCGGGGCGGCGCACGTCGAAACGGTAGAGCGTGCGGCTGGTGTCGCGTTCGAGCACCGCAAGCTCGGCGGGCGTCAGGCGTTTTACACCCGCGCGGTAGGCGACGGCGCGGGCGGTGGCGGCGGTCTCGTCGCTTTGTCGAACTTCCGGCGCAGGGCGGTCGCTGCCGTGCGCCAGCGACTGGCCGGCGAGCGTCCAGCCGATCGTGCCATTGCGCAATGCAACGACGCGGTTGGGGATGCCGGCGTTGATCAGCGACTGCGTGCCGATGATGCTGCGCGTGCGGCCGGCGCAGTTGACGATGATCGTCGTGTCGGGATCGGGCACCGCCTCTGCGACGCGCAGCACGAGTTCGGCGCCCGGCACGCTGGTCGAGCCGGGGATGTTCATCGTCGCATATTCCTCGAACCGGCGCGCATCGAGGATCGCGATGTCGGCCTTCTCCTCGATCAGCGCGGCGACGTCCTCGGCGGCGAGCCACGGCGTGTGGCGGCGCGCCTCGACCAGTTCGCCGAACGCCTTCGAGTAGGAGTTCACGTCCTCGAACACTTCGAAGCCTGCCGCCCGCCAGCCTCCAAGGCCGCCTTCGAGGGTGGTAATTTGGGTGTAGCCGAGCGCTGTCAGCGCTTTGGCAGCGGCGGGCACATAGCCTTCGCCCTCATCGTACAGGACGATCGGTACGTCCTTGCGCGGGAGGCGGATCGTCGCTTCCAGGTCGATGCGATCGAAGGCGAGATTGGCGGCGAACAACGGGTGTCCGGTTGCGAACGCGGCTTCGTGACGGACGTCGAGCAGCGCGATTTCATGCCCGAGCAGCAGCGCGGTGCGGATCTCGGTGGGGGTGGTCATGCGGTGGCTCCCGAACGGTCCCAGAGGTTCGGCAGCACGGCGTTGGCATAGCCCGACACGAACCGCTTTGGGGTGCCCGCCGCGTCATAGATCGCGCGTTCGACCGCGCCGATATTGCTGCCGTAAAGGTGGATGCTGATCGATACGCGGTCGTCGAACGCGTTCGATACGCGGTGGATGTCGCCGACCGAGGGCGAGACGGCCTCGACTTCGCCGGCTTCGAGCCGCTCGATCGCGCCGACCGCGTGCAAGCCACCATCCGGGTAGCGCGCGAACCGTTCGGATAGCTCGGCACCGCGCAACACACCGACGAGGCCCCAGACGCGGTGATCGTGGATCGGCGTGGCCTGTCCCGGTCCCCAGACGAAGCTGACGACGGAAAACCGCTCGCGGCTGTCGCAATGGAGGAGGTATTGCGAGTAACGATCCGGGTTTGGGGCGGCGTAGGCTTCGGGCAGCCAGTCGTCGTGCGCGACCAGCCTGCCCAGCGCCGCGCTGCCTTCCTCGAGCAGCGAGCGTTCGTCGCGGGTGCGGTCGAGCAGCGTGCCGATTCCGGTGACGAAATCGCGCAGACGATCGAGGCGTGGGCGGTGTTGTACGAGGCTCGCCATCATTCGGCCTTCACGAAGGGCAGGGGCTCGTCCCGTTCGACGCCCAGCGATCCCAGCAACCGCTCGCGCAACGCCGTCGCGATCCCGGTACGTTGTCCGCGCGGGACCGAGATGCGTTCCTCGACGACGATCCGCCCGGCATCGAGCACCAGTACCCGGTCGGCCAGCGCGATCGCCTCGTCGACGTCGTGCGTTACGAGCAACACGGCGGGCTTGTGCGCGCGCCACAGCGCCATCACGAGGCCATGCATCTTGACGCGAGTCAGCGCGTCGAGTGCTGCAAACGGCTCGTCGAGCAGCAGCAGTTTTGGTTCGCGAACCAGCGCGCGGGCGAGCGCCACACGCTGTGCCTCACCGCCGGACAGCGTCAGCGGCCAGACGTCGAGCCGGTGGCCGAGACCGACTTCACGCAGCGCCGCCTCTCCACGGTCGCGCACGTCCGGGCCCTTCAGTCCGAGCCCGACATTGCGCCACACGCGCTTCCACGGCAGCAACCGCGCATCCTGGAATACGACGGCGCGAGAGGTCGGGATCGTCACGTCCTGCGCATCGGCGGTATCGAGTCCCGCGAGCGTCCGCAGGAGCGTGGTCTTGCCCGATCCGGAGCGGCCGAGGAGCGCGACGAACTCGCCCTGCGCGATCTCGAGATGCAAATTGTCGAGGACGGTGTTCGTGCCGAAGCTGCGCGAGAAGCGCGAGAGCTTGACAACGGGTCGGACCGGCTGCGGCATCGGAATGATGTGCGAGATGGTCATGGTTCAGGCCTCCACGAGCTTGGGGCGCCACGCTAGCGCACGGTCTTCGATCAGGCGCACGGACTGGTCGGCGGCGAGGCCGAGCCCGGCATAGACGAGCAGGCAGACGACGATGATGTCGGTCCGCATGAAATCGCGCGCGTTGTTGATCAGGAAGCCGAGACCTGCCGAGGCGTTGATCTGTTCGGCGACGACCAGGATCAGCACGGCGACGGAGAAGGCGTAGCGCAGGCCGACCAGCAGTTGCGGCAACGCGGCGGGCAGGACGATGTCGGTGACGATCTGCGCGCGCGACAGGCCGAAGCTGCGCCCCGCGTCGATAAGCCGGACATCGACTCCACGGATGCCGTTGTAGAGGTTGAGATACACGGGAAACAGCGTCGCGAACGCGATCAGCGCGATCTTGGGGGTCTCGCCGATCCCGAACCAGACGATGAACAGCGGCGACAACGCGAGCGCGGGCAATGTCCGCAGCATTTGCACGGGCGAGTCGACCGCTGCCTCGCCCTCGCGGGTGAGGCCGGCGACCAGTGCAAGGACGATGCCGAGACTGACCCCGATCACGAGGCCCGCCGCCGCACGACCGAGCGATACGGCGAGGTTGGCGGGCAATTCGCCCGACACGATCATGCCCCACAGCGTCCCCAACACCTGCGAAGGCGCCGCCAATGTACGGGTGGGGATCAGGCCGATCCGGGACGCCGCTTCCCAGGCCAGCATGAGCGCCATCGGCGATACCCAGCGGCTACGCTGGAGCCTGCTCTGCCATGATCGGCTGGTGGATCGTTGGGACGTCTTCGCCATGGACAGCCTTTCGGACGCTCGTTTTCCAGAGCGCCTTCAATGCGTCTTCAATTCCTATCGGTTCAATAGAGAATAGCTTGCCAGCCTTATGAGCGATGCAAATACGAGCCTAAAACCGCATCGATCTCAGCAGGTTAGCAGACCGGGAAAGAAAGCCTTTGCGGTCGTGAAGAGCGTCAATCCGCGCTGGCGGATTCGACGATCGAACGAAGGACGACGTCGTGGAGCCGGTCGAGTACCGGATGACGCGTGTCGTTGATGCGCAGGACATAGGCGACGCGGGGCAGCGCGGGGAGCCCGTCGTGGATCTGCGGATCGAGCCCCATCAAGGCGTCGGTTCGACAGGTTATACCGATCCCGCCGGTCACCGCCGCGCGCAGGGCTGACAGGCTCGGCGTCTCCAGGACGATCCGGTAGGGCCTGCCCGCCGCCTCCAGCGCGACGATCGCGGCATCGCGAAACCGGCATGGCTTCTGGAGCACCGCCAGAGGCAGGATCGCTGCGGACATCAGGCGCGGATTGCCGAGCCAGTGCATGTCGGCGGTGGCGACGGCGGCCTTGTCGGTGTCCTCGCCGATGCACAGGACGATGTCGAGGCGGTCGGTCGCGAGCAGATCGAGCAGTTCGGCCGACCCCGCGACGCGAACGTCGAGCGAGGCGTCGGGGTTGCTGGATGCAAACACCGACAGGACGCCGGACAACAGCGTCTCCGCGAAATCCTGTACGAAACCGATCCGTGCGGGGCCGGCGAGGCTGCCGTCGCCAAGTGCTGCCAGCGCACGATCGTTGACCGCGAGCAGGTCGCGCGCGTGCGGCAGGAACCGTTCGCCCTGCACCGAGAGGACGAGCCTGCGTCCTTCGCGCCGGAACAGCGCGACCTGGAGCAGTTCCTCAAGGCGTTTCATCTGCAGGCTGAGCGCGGACTGGCTGACGAACACGCGGTCCGCGGCACGGAGCATCGAGCCGGCATCGACGATCGCGACGAAGCTGCGCACGACGTCGGTGGGAATGTTGACGGCCATGATCAGTCCTAGAAGCCAGGCTCATATGCGTTAGCAGACAATCTACATTGATTCGATGGGAAATGAAGCGCTCCTTGCTGCGGGAAGGAGCGCAGCCTTGGTACATCCTAATTCCGGACCCGGATCGCAGCACGGCAGCCTTGCGCCGTGCGCGACCGATCGTCTTCACGTGAAGCCGCTGGACGACCTGACCGGCATGGTCCTGCAATGAGTGCGCAACTCCTCTCGATTGCGCCGCAGGGGCCGACGCTTGATTTGGATGCGATCCTGCCGGGGGTGACGGCCGCGTTCGCTGCAACCGCCGCACAGCATGACCGCGCCGGCACGTTGCCGGTCGAGAACTTCGCGCTGCTGCACCGTCACGGCCTGCTCGTGCTGACCGCGCCGCGTCGGCTCGGCGGTGGTGGCGGCGATCTGGCGGAGGCGCGGCGCGTGATCTCGTCGGTCGCGCGCGGCGAACCGGCGACCGCGCTCGTCCTGACGATGCAGTATCTGTTTCACGCCGGGCTCGACGATCGGTCCGGCTTCTCGGAGACGCTGAAAACGCGTGTCGTCGGCGAGGCGTTGCGCGATGGCGCGCTGATCAATGCGCTGCGAGTGGAGCCGGACCTGGGCACGCCGGCGCGGGGCGGGCTTCCCGGCACGATCGCGCGGCGCGCGGCCGAGGGTTGGCGGCTCGACGGACGGAAGATATTCTCGACCGGCTCGACCGCGCTGACGTGGATGGTGGTCTGGGCGCGTTCGGACGATGCCGAGCCGCTGGTCGGCGGCTGGCTGGTGCGCGCCGATACGCCGGGCATCCGGATCGAGGAGAGCTGGGATCATATCGGGCTGCGCGCGAGTGCCAGTCACGACGTCGTGTTCGAGGATGTACTGGTGCCGTTCGATCAGGCGCTCGAACCCAGGCCGGTCGGCAAGCAGCCGCCCTATTCCGCCGCGTTCGCCAACTGGTCGGCGGTGCTGACATCGGCGATCTATGACGCCGTCGCACGGAATGCGCGCGACTGGCTGGTCGGCTGGCTGATCGATCGCAAGCCGACCAATCTCGGTGCGTCGTTGTCGACCTTGCCGCGGTTCCAGGAGGTGGTCGGGACGATCGACGGATTGTTGTTGCAGAACCGACTGCTGCTTGATGCGGGCACGAGCGGCGCAACGAGCGGGCTGGAGGCGGGGCTGGTCAAGCACCTCGTCACCGAGAACGCGATCGCCGCGGTCGAGAAGGCGATCGCAGTGACTGGCAATGCAGGACTTACGCGACACAATCCGCTGGAGCGGCACTTACGCGACGTGTTGTGCGGCCGCATCCATACGCCGCAGGGCGATGTCGTGCTGGGCAGCATCGGTCGCGCGGCGTTTGCGGAGCGTGGGGCGTGACACGAGTCCAGGTCGTTAGCCAGTTGCCGGCGCTCTTCAACGACGCCTTCGCAGCGTCGACGCAGGCGGCGGAGATCGTCAGCATCGCGCCCGGATCGGCCGGGCTCGCGCATGGCCCGCAAGTGCTGATCGCCGCACCGTTCCGACGGCCGGGCGATGCGTTCCCGGCGCGACCCAAGGGCTGGCCGTTCGATCTGCGCTGGATCCAGCTCGTCTCGGTGGGCATCGATTTCTATCCGGATTGGCTGTTCGAAGGACCGGTCGTCACCACCGCGCGCGGGGCGTCGGCGATCGCGCTGGCGGAGTTCGCGCTCGCGGCGATCCTGGCCGAGGCGAAACATCTCCCCGACATCTGGATCCGCGATCGGAAAGACTGGGTCGCCAAGCCGCTCGCGACCGTCGCCGGCACTACGCTCGGGCTGATCGGGTTCGGGGCGATCGGCGAGGCGCTCGCCCCGCGCGCGCAGGCGCTGGGGATGCGGGTGATCGCCACGCGTCGCTCGGACCTGCCGCTCGCAGCGGATGTCGAGCGTGCCGATCCCGCGACGATCTTCGCGCAGGCCGACCACGTCGTCCTCGCCGCGCCCGCGACCGCGCAGACCGAGCGGATGGTCGACGCGAAACTCCTGTCGCTGGCCAAGCCGAACCTGCACCTGATCAACATCGCGCGCGGCATCCTGATCGACGATGATGCGTTGCTCGCCGCGCTGGACGAAGGGCGGGTCGCGCACGCGACGCTCGACGTTACATACCCGGAGCCGCTGACCGCCGGGCACCGCTTCTACACGCACCCCCACGTCCGCCTGTCGCCGCATACCAGCGTCCACACGACCGAGACGCGCCGCAACCTTTCGCTGAGTTTCGCCGCCAATCTCGATCGCTTCCGCCGCGGGCAACCGCTCGACGGCGTGGTGGATCGCGCCCGTGGCTATTGAGGAGACAGACGATGACGGACCCGCTTCCCCTGCGACGCAAGGAGCCGAACGAGACTGCGATCGTCGAGGCGCTGTTGCCTGAGTTCGGGTCGTCGGTGATCCCGGTCCACGCCGATCCCGCGGTCGAGCGGCTGTATCGCAAACAGCGCTTGGCGGCTGCGTACCGGCTGTTCGGGCGCAACGGCTACGACATGGGCGGGGCGGGGCACATCACGGTGCGCGATCCCGAATGGCCCGATCATTTCTGGGTCAACCCGTTCGGCGTGCATTTCGGACGGATCAAGGTGTCGCACCTGATGCTCGTCAGTCACGAAGGCGTGGTCGTCGAGCCGCCCACGGGCGTACCCGCTCGGCTAAACCGTGCGGCGTTCGCGATCCATTCGGAGCTGCACAAGGCCCGGCCCGACGTGATCGCGGCGGCGCATTCGCATTCCTTGTACGGCAAGGCATGGTCGTCGCTCGGTCGACTGCTCGATCCGCTCACACAGGATTCAGCGGCCTTCTACGACGATCACGCGCTGTTCGAGGAATATAGCGGCGTCGTGCTCGACGCGAGCGAGGGCCAGAAGATTGCGCACGCGCTTGGTCATCGGAAGGCGGTGATCCTCCAGAACCACGGCATCCTGACGGTCGGTCATTCGGTCGAGGCGGCGGTCTGGCGCTATCTCGCGATGGAGAATGCGTGCCAGGCGCAGTTGCTCGCCGAGGCGGCTGGCACGACCAAGCCAATGTGCGAGGCCGTCGCGCGGCACACCGCGTCGCAGGTCGGCACGGAGGTTGGCGCGTTGTGGGCGTTCCAGCCCTATTGGGATGTGATCGTCTCGCAAGAGCCGGACCTGCTCGATTGAGCGCGCTGGTTTCCCGCCGCGCGGTGATCGGGGGCGCGCTGGCCTTGTCGGCGTGCGGACGCGGGGGTTCCAAACCGGTCGCGCTGAAGGACGTCACGCTCCGCGTCGCCACCTACAAGGGGCAGATCGACTCGTTCTTCGCGCAGGCCGGCGAAGCCGCGCCGCCCTATACGGTGAGCAAGGCGCTGTTCGCGGGCGGCAACCAGATCGTCGAGGCGATCAACGCCGGCGCGATCGACTTCGGCGGGATGAGCGAGATACCGCCGATCTTCGCCGCCGCTGCGGACCCGCTGTTCCGGCTGATCGCGGTGCAGCAGTACGACGTGAACAATCAGGTGGTGCTGGTGCCGGGCGGTTCGACCATCCACGATGCGGCGGGTTTGCGCGGCAAGCGCGTCGGCTATGTTCGCGCGACCACCTCGCATTACATCCTGCTGCGCCTGCTCGACGAGGCAGGCCTCACGTTCGCCGACGTCGTGCCGATTGCGCTGTCGCCATCGGACGGACTGACCGCGTTCCAGCAGGGGCGGCTCGACGCATGGGTTATCTACGGCGTGCAGGGCAGTCTCGCCCGGTCGACCGGCGCGCGCGTGCTCGCCACCGGCAAGGGGAGGTTGTCGGGCAATTACGTCGTCGCGGCGTCGACCGCCGCGCTCGCCGATCCGCTCCGCGTCGAAGCCATCGGCGACTATCTCGCCAAGATCGCGCGGACCTTCGCATGGTCGGTGGCCAACCCCGCGGCCTGGGCGATAGCACTCGCCAAGGATACCGGGGTTCCCGAAGCGATCTGGCTCCAGCAGTTTCGAGAGCGCAGTTCCGATCCCCGCATAGTGCCCGTCACCGATGGGGCGATCGCCTCGCAGCAACAGGTTGCGGACCGGTTCGCGACGGCAAAGGTGATTCCGGCGAAGGTGGATGTCCGTCCGCTCTGGTCGGCCGCACTCAATGCACGGATCGGGAAGATATACTGAAGAACAGGCAATGATACATATGTGTATCCACGAACAATCGGTAGTTTGGGACCGGATACCTAAAGCAACTCGTGCGAATACCGGATCGACTCCATAGTTCAGCGACATAATAAGGGGTCGCATTGATGGGTCGTACTACACGGCGTTTGCTGAAGATATCCGTCGCAACCATGACTTTTGGGTTGGCATGGTCCGCGAGCGCGCAGACGACGGGCGGTCCGTCGAACACGGACCCGGTCGATACGTCCGACAAGACCGAGACCTCGGATCGCGGCGAGATCATCGTCACCGCCGAGCGCCGTTCGACGGACCTGCAGAAGACGCCGATCGCGATCTCCGTGTTCGGCGGGCAGCTCGCGCAGGATCGCGACATCCGCGACGTGCGCGATCTGGCTGGGCAGGTGCCCAATCTGTTCGTGCCGCGCACCTCGATCAGCCACACCACGCAGACCTTTTCGTTGCGCGGCGTCGGCGAGAGCGATCCGATCCAGGAGCCGGTGCTCGCGGTCTATGTCGACGACGTCTATATCCCGCGGCAGATCGGTTCGATGGTCGAGTTCAATGATCTCGAACGGATCGAGCTTCTGCGTGGGCCGCAGGGCACGCTTTACGGCCGCAATTCGAGTGCGGGCGCGCTGCGGATCATAACCCGCGATCCGGACCAGGAAACGCATCTGAAGGCCGCGATCGGCTATGGCAGCAAGAACGAGGTCGACGCGCGCGCGCTGGTCAGCGGCCCGCTAAGCGATACGCTGGCTGCCAGCTTCTCGTATATCCACCACAGCCGCGACGGCGTTACGAAGAATCCTACGCTCGGCCACGACGTCAACCGGATCGACGTGGACTCGTTCAGGGGCAAGCTCCGCTGGACGCCCAACGCCGATTTCGACGTGTTGTTGACGGCCAACCTCGTCCGCGACCGATCCGACTCGCGCAGCTATATCCCGGTCAACCAGCCGGGTGTCGTATTCGACAAGCGCACGTCCTATTCCGAGGTCGAGCCGCTTCAGGATCTTGATGGTCGTTCGGGGTCGCTCCGCATCAAATATGCGCTCGGCGAGCATCTCAGCCTGAAGTCGATCACCGCGGTCGGCGGGTTCAACCTCGATCCGGTCTCGTACGACAATGACGGCCAGTCCGCGCTGATTCAGAAGAACCTGATCCATTACAATGATCGCTACGTGACGCAGGAAGTGCAGTTGAATGGCGATTACGGCGCACTGACCTTTACCGGCGGGCTGTTCTATCTGCACGAGCGATTCTTCGTTGAACGCGACGGGTTCACGCGCCTCGGTACGTCGCCGACAGCTGCCGTATCTGGGCTGCGCGCGCACAACATCACGACCACCGATGCCTACGCGATCTTTGGCGAGGCGACGTATCGGGTCGGATCGGTGTTCAGCGTCACCGGCGGGCTTCGTGGGACGATCGAGCACAAGGATTTCGTGTTCGACAACAAGGTCATCAACCTCGCACGCGTGCCCACCGCGCAGTCGATTGCGGGAGAAGCGGACGAGACGTGGCGTGCGTTGACCCCGAAAGCCTCGGTTCAGGCGCAATGGAACTCGACGCTTCTGCAATATGCCAGCTATTCGCAAGGCTTCAAATCGGGCGGGTACGATAACCGTGCCACGCGGCTCGATCTCGCCACGTTGCCGTTCGCGCCGGAGAAGGTCAGCACCTACGAAACCGGGCTGAAGGCGACGCTGTTCGACCGCGCGCTGCGCTCGAACATCGCGGTGTTTTACAACGACTATCAGGACTTGCAGGTGTCGTTCTTCGACCCGGTCTATCAGGGATCGCGGCGTGGCAATGCGGGCAAGGCGCACAGCTGGGGCATCGAGATCGAGAACAGCGCCACCCTGACCGACCGTTTCAGCGTGCAACTGGCAGGCGGGTATCTCCACGCGACGTTCGACGACTATAAGGGCGCCGGTGGGGCCGGGGTGAATGCCGATGGCAACCGCCTGACCAATGCGCCGAAATGGACCGTCACCGGTGGTGCGAGCTATGAGCTGCCCTTGGCGGCCGCTGGCTCGCTAAGGCTGGCCGCGGACGCGAATTACCAGTCGTCCTATTACGTCTCTGCGCTCAACCGGCCGCAGGACCGCTCGCCTGGGCAAGCCTATGTGAACGGTACGATCACGTGGAATACCCCGAACCCGCATGTCGACGTCGCACTGTCGGTCCGCAACGTGCTGAACACGAGCAAGCAGGTCGCGTCGGTCTACAACCCGTCGATCGGTGCATGGTACCGGAATTTTCCCGACCCCCGGACGGCGTTGCTGACGCTGCGCTTCAGCCGGTAGATGGCATCCGCATGATATGTAACCGCGCCTCGTTTAATTGAAGACATTCCGGGCAGGGGTTTGAGGTTTGTAAATTTGATCGCGGAGATGAACGAACGGCTGAAGTCGGGAGGTGGGAAGGGGGCGCGAATGTCCGGGTATGGATCCAGACGTAAGGCTATCGCCTGCCATGCTCTCGACCGAGTGTCACAAATGCAATGATGCCTGCGGTCACAGCTGAAAATGCCGCCAGTAGGGCGGCGGCGTGGAACGCCTGGGCCAACTGTACGACCGATGCGCCGACAACGGCGCCGGCCAGCGCCGTCGCGATCAAGCCGCCGGTTCGTGCGATCGCGCTGTTGAACCCCGATGCGGTGCCGGTGTGGTGATCGTCGACGGACGAAAGAACTGCCGTCGTGAGCGGAGCGACCGCGCCGGCCATCCCGAGCGCTATCACCACCAGACCGGGCAGCACGTTGCTCCAATAGCCGGCCCCCGGGTCGACGGTCGCCATCAACGCGAAACCGACACCGGTAACGATCGGCCCAATCGTCAGCGGCCAGCGCGGGCCGATCCGCTCGCTAAACCGTCCGGCAAAGCGCGACGCGGTGCCGATCACGATCGAAAAGGGGAGCAACGCGAAACCCGCTTGCGTCGGCGTATATCCGCCGCCGACGATCAACAGATACGGCAGCAATACCAGCAACCCGCCCAGCGCGCCGTATAGCAGCAGCGTCAGCAAGGTCAGCCCGACGAACGGGCGTGACGCGAACAGCGTCAGCGGCATCATCGCGCGGTCGCGTAAACGGTGCTCTTGGCCGACGAACGCGACCAGCAGGACGATGCCGATGCCCAGGCCCGCACCGATTTTCGGCGACAGGACATGACCGCTCGACCACAGGGTCAGCGCCCATGTCAGGATGCCGAGCGCGGCGGTTACCAAGATCGCGCCGAGCCAATCGAGTGGTTGCTCGCCGGGATCGCCCTCCTCGACATAGCGCAGAGCGACCACGATCGCTGCCACCGCGACAGGCAGATTAAGGTAGAAGATCGTCCGCCAGCCCAGCGTGTCGACCAGCCAGCCGCCAAGCGGTGGACCGATGGCGCTGGCGATCGCGCCGGCTGCGGCCCATGTCCCGACCGCTCGCCCCCTTGCTTCGCCTTCGAACGAACTGCCGAGGATCCCCAGGCTGTTAGGCATCAGGATCGCGGCGCCGATGCCCTGCACTCCGCGCGCTGCCAGCAGGATCGAAAGCGTCGGCGCCAGTGCGCAGCCGATCGACGCAAGTGCGAACAGGACTGTGCCGAACACCAGCATCCGCCGGCGGCCGTAATGATCGCCCGCTGCGCCACCCAGCAGAAGCAGCGCCGAGAGCGGCAGCAGATACGCGTTGATGATCCAGGGAAGGTCCGACGCACCGCCACCAAGATCCTTGCCGATCGCGGGAAGCGCGACGTTGGTCACCGAGCCGTCGATAAAGGCGAGGCTTGAGGCCAGCATCGTCGCGGCGATCGTCCAGCCAGGATAGCGAACAGCTGTGGTCCGTGCGGCCCCTGCATAAGGGTGGTCACCAGACCCGGGCGGGGGCGCCCTCATGGTTCGGTTCGACGGAAACAGCATGTTTCGTGGTCGTCGACCAGGCCGCAGGCCTGCATCCAGGCGTAGACGATGACGGGGCCGACGAACTTGAACCCGCGCTGCTTGAGCGCCACGGATAAGGCTTCGGAGGCAGGCGAGCGGGTCAGCGCCTTCGCACCGTCGCCGATTACCGGTGCACCATCGACGAAACTCCAGACGAAGCCGGCGAAATCCTCGCCGGCGTCGCGCATCGCGAGATAGGCGCGGGCATTGCCGATCGTCGCCGCGATCTTGGCGCGTGAGCGGACGATACCGGCGTTGCCGAGCATCGTCGCGATGTCCGTCTCTCCGAACCGCGCGACGGTGTCCGGATCGAAGCCCGCGAAAGCGGCTCGGAATGCGTCGCGTTTGCGCAGGATCGTGATCCAGGCCAGCCCGGCCTGAAATCCGTCGAGCATCAGCTTTTCCCACAGCGCGCGCGGGTCGCGTTCGGGCACGCCCCATTCGTCGTCGTGATACGCCGCAAGCAAAGGGTCGCCCTGCGCCCATCGGCAACGAGATAGCTCGGCGCGGGGCATGCCGGGCATTGCCGGGTCTTTGCTGTCGATTTGCATACTGGCCGAGACGATGCTCGCTCGGTGCCGGTGTGTCGATACCGTTCGCCATCGGCAGCGCGGATCAGGTCTTGATGGCGTTAAGCAGTTCGGCGTTGATCCGGTCGAACCGGACCGAATGCTATTCTCGCCTTTCAAGCCGTCCAGGCAGCTGATCGTCCGCCGAGCGCTGCAGTCCAACCAAATGAACGAATGGGTGGAGTTGGGATGCGGGAAGGGCGTCTGAACGTCCGCAACTGGGTCCGTCCAGCCGTCAGCCGCCTGTGCAATTAGCGCAGCACGGCTGGTTTGGCGGGGCCTCCGTATCGACGGAGCGGCTAACTGGCGCGATCAGCTAATCTATCGCATTGCTCAGTTGATATGACAGGTTACTCCTCATCGGGCGTCGCGACACTGCTCGCGTTGGCGACGGCGGCGCTGGCTGCGCCGCCCGCGGTCCATACGCCCGCTCCCGGAAGCCCGGAACGCACCGCGATCGTCAAGACGCTCCACGCTGGCGACGATAGCGCGCAATCGCGTTTCACCTTCCGCGCGTTTCGCGTCCTTTCGGCTGGCCCGGGTGCGATTGCCTATGTTCGCGGCGCAGGGCCAGTCGGCACCTTCCAGGCTATCCTGAAGCGCGACGGCCAAGCTGGATGGCGCAAAATATGGGGCGAGGGCGATGGCGGCAGTAACAGCTGCGAAGTCGGCGCGCGGCATTATGCCTGGGCCTTGCAACTTCTCCGGACCTACACGGCCACCCCCGACGCGATTTTTCCGGGCATCGTTGCGCGGACGAGGGACTTGCGACGCATGGCGAAAGCGGAGCCCGACGTGCAATGCGTCGGTGATTTGGATGGCGGCCCCAGCTGATCGCGGGACACTGGCCCCTCACTCGGCGTTATTGATCGGACGCCGCGCTCGATGCCGCCTCCGCCACGGCCGAAGCCTGTTCCGCCATCTGCCTGCAGAGCGTGCGTTCGGACGACTTCTGCGCGCGGGCATTGTCCGCCAGCGACATGGTCTGTCCTTCGCGAACCTCTTCGGGGCGGGCGGGGTTGCTCGAGTCAATCAGGCCGATCACCTGCGGCCCGACAATGTCGCCACGTCGACCGACGGCTTGCTGAGCAAACGCCGCGGGGGTCACGGTCATGCCTGCGATCGTCGCGACGACCGACTTGCGCGTATTGGCGACATCAACGGCAGTGGCGAACCCCTTGCCCATGCAATATTCCATCAGGCCTAGGTGATTGTAGACCGAGCCGAACGCGGTCTGTAGCTGTTGGTCGGTCGGCAGCTCCTGCGCCTGCAAAGGGCCAAGCGCCAACGCGCTGGCAAGAATGGTGGCCGTCATGCGACCGGCGAGCGCGGTACGAAATTCCTGCATTCAGGTCTCCTAAGCCGGTGCGAGAACGCTTTCGATGTCAGGCCGTGGAAGTAACGGCGGCGTGCTGTCCATATAGGTCAGCCAGTGGAGCCAGATGGTGTATGTCCGCATCCTTGTAAGCCGGATCTGGCAATTCAACGCCATGCTCCCTCGAATGCTGCCACCGATCCAGTTTTCATAGACGGCGCCGCATTCGGATGTTCGATAGGCCACCCATGAACGCTCGGCCTGAACGAGCCTCTGTTCCGATGCGAGTTCACGCTCTTCTCGAAGGCGCTTTATCGCGGCCTTGTAATAGCGGTTTAGCTCGGCATCGGCCTTGTCAAAACGACCTGCGAGGCAAGCGTCGATTTCTTGCGTCGACGATCCAGGGCATTGGCCAGCATCGGGCACTGCAACGGCTAACGCAAAAGCAAAGATCGCTAACATCATGGGCCTCCGGTCTTGGATATCTGAGCGCCGATCCGCTGCCCGAAGGGGTCGGGCTTTGCAACGCGCATCCGTAGGATACGGCTACGGTCGAGTAGCGCGTGGAAGACCCAGCGACGACCACGGGATGACCGCCCAATCCGGCGCGTCGCACGGGCGCTGCGCTCTTGGAAAATAGGCGCCCAGCCAAAGGCCCTTTTCGGAAAGCGCCCATGCCGGAAAATCCCAGACTTCGCGGTCGGAATAATCGCATGCGTCGTCGTCACCCTTGCTCGGCGGCGCCATCTCTTCGGGATGAAAGCGCTTCAGCAACGCGACGACGCCCGGCGCGAAGCGGTTGCTGCGATATGTGTACCACGCATCGCTATCTTCCGCCGGAACCGGTTCCGATCCGAAGGGGAGCGCCGCATCCAGTATCAATTCCCCGCCGGTAGCCATGTCGTAGCTATGGCCCTCGGTGCCGAAGTCCGGGTGTGCGGTACCTGCACAGCTCCAGCTACTCGTCCAGACATAACTCATATGGTTCACCCCGAGCCAGGGCTTGTCCGCCGCCGCAACATCGGTGCCGGGCTGTCCGTCCGATCCGGTGCACGCGAACCAAGCGGAAACATTCTGCCATTGGTTGCGGGCAAGCGCGTGGTTGACCTCCGCCACCGCAGCCGTGGAATAGCCGCCTTCAATCCGGAACAGCCGGATGCCGGAAAGCGGTTCCCGATACCACCGGATCCTCTTGCCGTTGATCGTCTCGGCCTGCTGCGGGGTGAGGTGAAGACCAGCAAGATGCCAACGCTCATAAACGCTGAGTTTGGCCGGCAGGTCGGCCGGAAGTCCGGCCGGACCGGCTGCAGGATGTAGGCTTACGGCCAGGCGTTTGGCCTTCGCAGTCGTCAGCGTGCCGACAAGCTTCGGTCCAATTCGCTTCAGGAGCAGGTGATCGCCGGTCGTTCGCGACTCCAGCGTCAGTTCCGTTCCCGTCGCCGTGCCGGACAGATCGATGTCGAGCCGCGACGTCTGGTAGAAATAGTGACCATCGACCTCGCCCTTGTCCTCCGTCATCGCGACGACGATGCGCGCGGTACCGGCCACCCCTTCGAACACTGTTTCCGGCGCAGCCGAAGCGCTCGTCGGCAGCATCAAAGCGCAGAACGCGGCGGCTAGAGCATGAAGTCGATGCATGGGAAGACCGAACCATTGGGTGGGCGTGAGGCACCGCGTTAAGGCATCTCCACGCCGACGGCGACGGCAAATTGCCATGTCGAGTGAGCTGCAATCGGGGCCGTCACGCGCCGCCTAAGGCGCGTCGCGGCGTGCCTTCGGAGGCCTGAATTTTTTCGATCGGAGGCGTCGTGCTACGCGGCGCCCCGAAGAGTCGGCCAAAGGATGGATCGTGTTCAAGCGAGTTGGATCGGCGGTAGCGGCCATGGGATTGCTCGTCACCCCCGGGGCGCATGCCGCGACACGTTCGCCCATCGATCTGCAATGTACGGCGGTCAAGACCTGGGCATGCGCGGAAGCAAAGGCTTGCGAGCGGCGCGGCGACGAGGCCAAGGAAAGCTACAGCTTCGACTTGGTGGCGATGACGTATCAGGCGCCGCACGATCGGGGAGCAATCACGGAATTCGCAACAGACGACGGTGGCTTCATGACATTCGTGTTCAGTGGTGGCCGACGTTATGTCCACAAGAATGCCGACGCAGGCGATCCGATGACATCGTTCCTGTACATGTCGTCGCACGACATGCGCGAGCTGCTGTGCAACGCCCGCTACGCCCAGGACGCATCAGCGGTTGAACCCGGCACTAGCCGCGGGCTCACCGGTCATTACTACCTGACAGGTGTGATGGAGACGGGATCGGAGCTGGTGCTACGTCCCGATGGAAGCTTCGCCTGGTTCATGAGCTATGGCGCCGCGGATCAGGCGACGGAGGGCAAGTGGCGGATCGATGGCGAAGCGGTGCTGCTGGAGGCCGGACCGAGCGCTGGTGCAGAACCGGCCTTCCGGCAATTGCGGCTGCGGATCGACCATGGTGCGCTGCTCCTGAACGGCGCGGGTAAGGGCCGGTACGAGCGGCATCCGTAAACGCTAGAGTTGATCCTGCTTGATGGCGGGGTAATACCCCGAGCATGGGTTATCGCCACCACTGCACGACCACGTTGCCGACGCGCTCTGCTCTCAGGCGTATTCCAGTACGAGCGATGATCGCCGCCGTGGTCGCCAGCGCGTTGGCGGCATCGTCATCCGTGGCCCAAGCCGAGGATGAGGCGGTGCCGACGCCGGCTTCGCTGACGCAGGTGCTGTCCTGTCAGTCGCGCGACGCGCTCGGAACCTTCGCCGAGCTGCTTTTCCTGCAGAATCGCCCGCCGGCGTGGATGCGCCCGAGTAAACTGCCCAAGGCGCTCGACGGTATGATCGGGTTGTATGGCTTCGCGGTCGAGGGAAATGTCTCTGTGTTCGGGGAGCCGGTCGACCACGTTTATTTTTTGAGCGACTGGGTCGTCGCGCTGCTGCCCCGCGCAAGTGCCGAGCGGGTTATTGCTGCCCAGAAGATGACGCGTGCGCCGATCGCGATGACGGAACAATATTACCGCTTCGTCGATCCCGAGAGCGGGCCGATGATCGGCGGGTTCGCGCCGACCGGTGATGCGATGGCGAAAGTGTTTGTCGATGCCTTCGGCGGCGATCCGGCGGCGAAGATCGCGAAGGGGCCGCCGTCGCCGGATCCGAAAATGCTGCTGGTCGGGTGCAACTACACCGTGGCGTCTCAGGAGGATTTCCTGGCCGCGGCACATGGCGCCGAGGATACGATGCGCAAGGCGGGCGCGGATATTCGGCGGATGGTCGAAGAGGGTGAGGCTCGCCCGCCACGGTAATTATCTTGCGGAAGGCGCGCGGCCGGGAGTGGAATGACTGCGGTGCGACCTCGCAGGATGGCTTGAATAAAACAGATCATCACGATCGCTAAACACCCGCATATCCAGAATGCCAGGCGGTCGTCCACATTCCGCAGTCTGTCTATGATTGGGCAAAGGATCTTCGCGGTAGAGCCTTTTCCCGCTCGTCGAACGGAACCGGGCGTGCTGCGGAGATGTGATTAACGAACGTCCGTAATCAGATGGCGGACAGTCACATGCGAATGTCCACAAGTGGTCATGCCGTCGATCGGCGATGGTACGGTCGTTTTGCAGGTTCTTGGGCCTGTCGGTTTTGGAAACGCAGTCTACTCAGGGCTCATCGCCGATTTAAGGCGAGGGGGAATTTGCTCATGTCGAAGGTCAATGGCCAAACCCTGGCGGCGTCGCGATCACGCTCCTTTTGCACCAGAGCACTCAGCAACACCCTGCGTTCGGCTGCTTCAACGGCGCTATTGCTCACCGCGACCGCGAACGCACAGGATAAGCCTGTCGAAACGGGGCGAGACCTGGTCGAGGATCTTCATACCGCGTTTGGCGAGCATCACGCGCGCGCCGTGCACGCCAAGGGTATTATTCTTGAGGGGCGGTTCGAGCCCACCAAAGCCGCGCGATCGCTGAGCCGGGCGCCTTTGTTCGAGCATGCTACGCCGGTCATCGTGCGCTTTTCGAACTTTACCGGTTTTCCAGACATTGCCGACAATGACCCCGCCGCCAACCCGCGGGGCATGGCGATAAAGTTCGGGTCGCCTGCCACCCCTTCACTCGACATCGTCACGCACAATTTCGACGGGTTCCCGACCCGGACCGCCACGGAGTTCGGCGCGCTGTTGCGTGCGATCGGCACGAGTGGTCCGGGGGTTGCCGCACCGACGCCGCTCGACGGGTTTCTTGCCACACATCCAGATGCCAAGACGTTCCTGACGACCCAGCACCCGGCGCCGCTGAGTTACGCGACGACGGCATATTTCGGGGTCAATGCGGTGACTTTCACCGATCGCAAGGGGCGTGCGCGATCGGTGCGCTATCGCTTCGTCCCCGCAGCGGGCGAGCATTATTTCGGTACCGGGGCGGGCCCGGCGCCTGACTATCTGCAACCTGAGATCGCCAAACGCGTAACGGACGGGCCGGTCCGCTTCGACTGGTACGCGCAGCTCGGCGAGCCTGGGGACCTGCTCGACGATCCGTCGATCGCGTGGCCGCCGAGCCGGAAACTGGTAAAGCTGGGCACGATCACGATCGCGGTGCTGGCTGCGAACACCGCCGAAGCCGACCGTGGGCTGACATTCCTTCCGGGGAGGATGCCGGACGGAATCGCCGCCGCCGACCCGATGCTCGCGATCCGTACCGAGGCGTACCCGGTATCGTTCGGCGAGCGGCAATAATTCGCGGCCGCTCGCCCGTGGTGCAATGGAAGATCGCCAATGTTGAAGCTGCGTCGGTACGACCCCGCGATTACCGTGTCGTTCGGTGCGGGCGCGTTTAAGGAAACCCAGTCATGACGGCGACCCAGCATGCAACGGCCGCACGGGACGCGAAGCGGCGACATGCGGAGGCGCTCGGTATCGACGAGGCCTTCGTGGCGCGAATGATCGAGCGGTTCTACGCCAAGGTGCGGCAAGACGACGTCCTGGGACCGATCTTTGCCGCGCACGTGGCCGACTGGACGCCGCATCTCGTACAGATGAACCACTTCTGGCGTTCGGTGCTGTTCAGCTCGGGCGAGTTCGCGGGAAATCCGATGCTCAAGCATGTCGTCATTCCCGATCTCAGCCGTGCCGACTTCGCTCGCTGGCTCACGCTTTTCGAGGAGACGTTGGGCGAAATCGGCACGGATGCGGCACGGGATCATGTGATCGAGCGCGCCCGGAACATCGCGAACAGCCTGCTCAGCGCGGCGATCGTGCACCGCGGCGGCGGCCTTGGCCCTAGCAAGGCCGATATGCTCTAAGCTGCGACGCGCGGGACTCTCGCGGTCATCGAAGGGGCCGGGTCCGCACAGTCCCGTGCTGCTGCGCGCGCAACGCTTCGATCAGCAATCGCACCTGCCGCTGGACGCGGGGCACAACGGAAGCATCGCGGATCGCGTCCGCGGCAATCGCGTCCGCGGCAATCGCGTCCGCGGCAATCGCGTCATCGGCGAACGCGAGTGCATCGGGCATCACGATCACACCCATGCGCTGGAGAATCGTGCGAAGGTGCTGCAGCGCGATCTCGCCGCTCTCGACGTGTTCGGAGACGGACATGATCGCTGCGATCTTGTCGCGGAAAGGGGCAAGGCTGCCGGTGCCGAAGGTCGGCTGAGATCCCCATTCGAGGGCGTTCTTGAGCAGGACCGAGACCGAGCCGTTATACCCCGGAGAACAGATGAGCAGGCCGTCGTGCGCGCATAGGATCTGCCGGATGACCAGAACGCCTTGCGGAACCGCGGACGCTTCAAGGCCCGGAACATAGACGGGCAACTCCAGATCACGGAGGTCCAGTACCGAGACATCTGCCTCGATCGCGACGGCCGCGTTGATCGCCAGGTCGAGCAGCCGCCTATTGCGTGATCCGCTGCGTGCGCTTCCGGACAGGGCCAGCAGCGCGATCCGGCTGCCGGCCGGCATGCGCCGCGATCTATCCGATGCGGGCTCGTCATCGTACGGGGGCGGTTGGTCGTTCACGCCGCGATACCATCAGTCGGAGGGCTCCGGCGTAAGGCCCAAGAGCTGACGCAGCGACTATACCAAATGCGGGGATGCCAGCTTGGTACAGCGACTTTGCCATATCTCGGGTCTCCAACGGACTCCGCTTGGAAGTTAATACAGATCAACAGGACGGCTTCGGCGTCGCGCTGTGTACCTATTCCAGCGGGAGGCAGAATTCATGAAGATTGTAGTGATTGGCGGAACCGGGCTGATCGGTTCGAAGGTCGTCGGCAAGCTGGCCGCGCTTGGCCATGACGCGCTCGCCGCAGCGCCCAGCACGGGCGTCGACACGATCACCGGCGAGGGGTTGGCCGCGGCGCTCGACGGTGCAGAGATCGTCATCGACATGGCCAACTCGCCGTCGTTCGAGGACCAGGCAGCGATGGATTTCTTCACGACCGCGGGCCGAAACCTGATCGAGGCCGAGCGGGTCGCTGGCGTGAAGCTGCACGTTGCGCTGTCGGTGGTCGGCACCGAGCATCTGCAGGGCAGCGGGTATTTCCGCGCGAAGCTCGCCCAGGAGACGCTGATCGAGGCGGGGCCGATACCCTATACGCTGCTCCACGCGACGCAGTTCATGGAGTTCCTGCGCGGGATCGCCCAGTCCGCGACCGAAGGCGACACCGTGCGGCTGTCGCACGCGCTGATCCAGCCGATGGCCGCCGAGGACGTCGCCGATGCGGTGGTCGAGGCTGCGCTCGCGCCGGCGGTGAACGGGACGATCGAGGTCGGTGGTCCCGAGGCATTCCCGATCGACGAGATCGTCGCGCGCGTGCTCGCCTATGACAGGGATCCACGGACCGTCGTGGTCGATCCGGAGGCGCGCTATTTCGGCGTAAAGCTCGAACAGAATTCGCTGATCCCCGGTCCCGACGCAAAGCTCGGCAAGACGCGCTTCGACTGGTGGATCGAGAACGTCGCGCCGCCGCCCAAGCGCTGACTAGGTCAGCGCATTCCTTTGCAGGAGATAGACGATGAAGACATTCTGCCTCGGCCTGGGGGTCGTGCTCGGCATCGGTGCGGTCGCGAACGGCCTCTGCATGCTCGCGTCGCCGACCGGATGGTATTTCGCGGTGCCCGGCGTGACCACGACCGGCCCGTTCAATCAGCATTTCATCCGGGATATCGGCCTGATCTACCTCTTTCTGGGCGGTGCATTTTTGTTCGGTGCCGCCCGCCCGCACTACCGGGTCGTCGCCTGGGCCGCGCCGGCCTTGTGGCTTTCGGGGCATGCGCTGTTCCACTTCTGGGAAGTCGCGGTCGGCATCTGCGGTACGTCCGCGCTGGCGCGTGACTTCCCCGCGGTGACGCTGCCCGCGCTGCTCGGCACGCTGATCGCGGTGTGGGCGATCGGCGATCGCCGCGCGGCACGACATCCCGCCTGACCCGATCTCATTTCAAGGGCCGATCTCATTTCAAGGGCCGATCTCATTTCAAGGATAATATCATGACGACACGTTTGAACATCGTCGCGCTCGCGCCGGACGCCGTAAAGGGCCTGATGGCGGTCGAAGCAAGCATCGCCGGATCGGGAATCGAGCATGGCCTGCTCGAACTGGTGCGGTTGCGGGCGTCGCAGATCAACGGCTGCGCCTATTGCATCCACATGCATGTCACCGACGCGCTGAAGTACGGCGAGACCGACATGCGCATGCATCTGCTGGCCGCCTGGCGCGACTCGTCGGTGTTCACCGACCGCGAGCGGGCCGCGCTTAACTGGACCGAAACGCTGACGCATGTGTCGAGGGCGGGTGCGCCGAATATCGACTACGCCGTGCTGCAAAGCCAGTTCAACGCGGTCGAGATCGCCAACCTGACGGTGCTGATCGGTACCATCAACCTGTGGAACAGGCTGCAGATCGGCCTGCACGCGGTGGCCGCCCTCGATGCGCCGACCGCGATCGCCGCCTGACGCCATCGAGCTAGGATATATCCGATGAAACTCTATTATTCCCCCGGTGCGTGCAGCCTTGCCGCGCATATCGCCCTCCACGAAACCGGGACGTCGTTCGACAGCGAACGCGTCGATCTGACGACCAAAACGACGAGTTCGGGCGCGGATTTCGAGGCGATCACGATCAAGGGCTATGTCCCGGCGCTCGTGCTGGACGACGGCGCGCTGGTGACCGAGAACATCGCGATCCTCGATTATCTGGCTGGCATCTACCCCCAATTCGCACTCGAAGGGCCGCTCGGACGGACTCGCCTGCTCGAGGCGCTGGCCTATATCTCGACCGAGATCCACAAGAGCTACAAGCCGTTCTGGCATGATGGCTCCGACAGCCAGAAGGCGATCGCAAGCGCCTACATCACCAAGCGGCTCCAGTATCTCGCCGATCGGGTCGCGGGCGCATATCTGCTTGGTGACCGGCCGAGCGTCGCGGACTTCTACCTGTTCGTCACGTTGTTGTGGGCGACCCGGTTCGGCGTGACGATCCCGTCGGCGCTCGTGCCGGTGTACGCCACGCTCCGCGCCCGTCCGGCCGTGCAGGCCACGCTCGCGGCGGAAGGGCTGCAGTAAACGCCGAACGGGGGTGGCGATCTTCCCGCGGCACTGCGTAATGACGCGGCGACGCCATCCCCTGGATACCAGCATGATTGCCCACCTCAAGACCGACTTCGTGTCGGACCTTGCCTGCCCGTGGTGCATCATCGGCCTGCGCGCCTTGACAGAGGCGCTGGCGCAATCCGCCGAAGCGCTCAATGCGGAGATCGCGTTCCAGCCGTTCGAATTGAACCCGACGATGCCGTTCGGTGGTCAGAACATCGGCGAGCACGTCGCGCAGAAATACGGATCGACGCGCGAGCAGTCGGCCGCGAACCGGGCGATGATCGTCGGTCGCGCCGCCGAACTCGGCTTTACGATGGCGATGACCGACGACAGCCGGATCTACAACATGTTCGACGCGCAACGGCTGTTGCACTGGGCGAGCATCGAAGGACGGCAGTCCGCGCTCGAGCATGCGCTGTTCGACGCCAATTTCACCGATGGCGCCGATCCGGGTGACCATCAGGTATTGGTCGCCGCCGCAGCGAAGGCTGGTCTCGACCCGGTCGCGGCGGGCGACGTGCTGAGCTCTGGGCGGTATGCCGACGAGGTCCGCAGGCGGAGGAGTCTTGGCGCAGTCGCGGGATCAATGCGGTGCCGGCGATCGTGATCGACGGCAAGCATCTGATCTCCGGCGGACAACCCGTCGCGGTGTTCGAACAGGCGTTGCGGCAGATCGCGGGCGCCGTTGGTACAGGCGGTTAGCTAGGTCTCGGGTCTGGCGACCCTGCCGCGCATCGATACAGCCGTCCCGTGACGAGGCATCAGCGACGAGGATTTGGTCCGATGACAATTGCGGTGGTTGGCGGCACGGGAATGGTCGGTCGCCGGCTCGTCGCGGGGCTGCGCGTCGATGGCCACGACGTTGTCGTCGTCGCGCGCTCCTGCGGGATCGATACCGTTACCGGCATGGGGCTCGCGGAGGCTCTCGACGGCGTGAATATCGTCATCGACGTCTCCAGCCCCGGCTATGCGGCGGCGGACGACATGCACGCCTTCTTCGACGCGTCGTGTTGCAACCTGCTGGAAGCCGAGCGAAGCGCCGGTGTCGCGCATCACATTGCCTTGTCGGCGGTAGGCACCGATCGACTTGGCACTACCGGCTATTTCCGCGCGAAACTGTTGCAGGAGCGTCTCGTCGCGGGATCGGCCATTCCGTTCACAATCCTGCGATCGACGCCGTTCTACGAATATCTGTACGGGATCGTCGACCTTGGTGGGGATGGCAAGTGTCTCCATTTGGCGCCGTTGCTGATGCAACCGATCGCGGTGAACGACGTGGTTGCCGAACTGCAACGGATCGCACTGGAGCGACCGGCGAACACGGTGATCGAGATTGCCGGTCCCGACGTAAGGCGTCTCGACCGGTTTGCCGAAGATATTCTCGGCGCCAACGAGGACCCGCGCGATATCGTCGTCAGCCCCGAGACGCCCTATTTCGGCGCACGAATGCAGGATGAAGCCTTGGTCGTGAGTTGGGGTTCGCGGAAATCGTCGATCAGGTTCGACGACTGGTTGCGGGAGTCGATCGTCGTCTCCGGCACCAGCGAAATCCCGCAGCGGCCGGTCGATATGGCGTTTTCGAGCGCGCGCCGTTCCGCTCGTCTAAATAGGTCGGGTTGAGTATCGACGCGGCGAAAGTGGTGCCAAGCCGGGCGTCGGGAGCCTGTCGTCATGCACGAGTTCGGCATCGATTTCTTCGGTCTTGGGAAGCATCACCGCCGATGGCGCGAGCGCAGTTCGACACTGAAATCGAGCGCAGGTCGCTGTACGTAGGATCGCCGGAGACGGTCGCGCGCAAGATCGCACGGACGTAAAGGGGTTGGGCTAGCAGCGCTTCCATTTGAAATACGGCGCCGGGCCGTTGGCGCACGATCGCTTGGTCGATGCGATCATTTGTATGGGAACACGATCGTGCCGATGGTTCGGGATATGCCCGCCCAGCCATTCACGCAGCGCGCGCGAACCGAACTGGGTATTCATTCAGCCATCGACGATGTCCGCATATTCCGGATGCTTCCGGTAGAAGTCGGCCATGAACGAGCAGCTGAGCACGACTTTCCGCCCCGCCTGCCGGATCAGGTCGAACACGCCGGTGGCCAGCGCGGTCGCGAAGCCTTGGCCACCATATTCGCTCGGAACCTCGGTATGGATCAGGACCACGCGAGCATTGTCGTCGATGCGGTAATAGGCAGCGGCAATGGCCTCGCCGTCGATCGACGTCTCGAACCGGTGCTGTGCTTCATTGTCGACGACGGGCCTGATCGTACGGCTCATGCGGCGGCCAATATCGGTTGCCCGGTCCACTCCTCGGCGATCTGGTCGAGCTCGATGCGGGCGCGATCCAGTGCGGCGGCGCGGTCGTCTGGCTGCGCGAACTGCACGGGTTGCGCATCGACGAAGCGCGGGTCGACCGCGCCCATGAATTCGAACGCCGCGCGCAGGGCAGGGGTGAGCGCATCCATCCCCGCCAACGGCGAACCGGGGCGCAAATCGCCGCCGCGCGTCGTTAGGAACAGTATCTTCTTCGTTCCCAACGCGCCGACATAGCGTCCATCGGCGGTCGCGACATAGGTTATCCCAGCACGGACCACCGCGTCGATGAACGCCTTGAACGCCGCCGGCATCGACCAATTATACATCGGCATGGCGAACACCAGCGCATCGGCGTCGAGCATTCGGACGCACAATGCATCGGAGGCGACCAACGCTCGCTTCATCTCGACCGTGCGTTCCGCGGCCGGTGTATAGCTCGCGATCGTGAACGCTTCGGTCATGGCCGGCGCAGGGTCGGTTACGAGATCGAGGTGATCGATCGTGAGCGACGCCGTGCCGAGAGCGAGCGTCTCGACGAAGTATCGACCCAAGGCGCGCGAGTTCGATCGTTCGCTCTTGGGACTGGTATCGACGTGGAGCAGTTTCATGCATCAGTCCTTGTCATAGGGCGCGGTCGGCTCAGTTAGCCTCCGCCAGCAGTTGCTTGAGGGACGCGCAGGCCTTTTCGAGATACCCAGGCCGCAGGTTGGTCACGCCGAGCAGGAAGCCCGGCGTCGCAGGACCATCGCCACCCCTCCAGCGCGAAAGCGGCGCTGGCGCGATGCCGAGCGCGAGCGCACGTTCGGCCATCGCGGAGTCGTCGCTCCCATCGGGAAGCGGCACGCGAACGGCGAGCCCGGCAAAAGCGTCTACCCCGAAATTCATGCCGAGACACGCGTTGAGCGCGTCGCGCCGCTCTCGGTATAGCGCTTTCATATGCCGCAGGTGGCGCAGATAATGACCCTCCGCCAGGAAAGCCGCCAGCGCGAGCTGGGTCGTGGAGTTCGGGGCGGGATTGAGGAAGGCTGCAACCTCGCCAAACCGCTCGGCGAGCGACAGCGGCGCGACGACGAACCCGAGGCCGAGCGCCGGGCTGAGCGTCTTGCCGAAGCTGCCGACATGGATCACCCGGCCGTTCGGATCGGTGCCCGCGAACGCCGGGGCCGCGCGTCCCGACAGCTGGAGTTCGCTCAGATAATCGTCCTCGATGATCCAGCCGTCTTCGCGCACTGCCCACGCCAGCAGTTCTCGTCGGCGTTTCGGAGACAGGGCGACTCCGGTCGGCGCCTGCTGCCCCGCCGTCACCACCGCGATCGCCGCGTCGGGGGCGATCTCGACCCCGCGGGCGACCTGGATACCCTCCGCGTCGACCGGGACATAGGCGATCGACATGCCGGCGAGTTCCAGCGCCCGCCGCGCCATCGGAAATCCCGGATCTTCCATCCAGGCGGTGCGGCCTTGTGCCTGCAACGTCAAAATCGCAAGGCTCAGGCCATTCTTGTAGCCGCTTGTCAGGATGATCTGGTCGGGAAGGCACCGAATACCGCGCGCGATCGCCAGATAGCTTGCGATCTGCGCGCGAAGATCGGGATGGCCGCGCGGATCGGGCGGGCCGACCGGTGCCATCGCATCGTCGCGCACCGCCTTGGTCCGCATCCGCGACCAGAGTTTCGCCGGGAAAGCGTCCTGGGCCGGTACTCCCATCTGGAAGGGGAGCGGCTTCAGATAGAAGCCGCGCTCGATCCCCTGCATCGGGCGAGGAATGTCGACATGAACCGCGGCGGGCAGGGTGATCGGCTTTTCCGCGACACGCGTTCCGGCAGCGCCAGAGGATATCACGAGCGATTCATCGATCAATCGTTCGTACGCCGTCCTGACGGTACCTCGGGCGACGCCAAGCTGAGTCGCCATGTCGAGCCATGATGGCAGCCGCGCGCCAGGCTCCAGACGACCCTCGACGATCGCTTCGCGCAAATTTATCGTTATCTGTTCGGCGATTGGAACAGGTCGGTCGCGATCGATGACGATCGACAGGGGCGAAGCAGCCGATGGCATGCTCATGTTCGTTTCCCTGAAAGTTAGTTTGCCCTGCCGGTCAGGTGGTATCGCTGTACAGCTTCGTCGCAGGACTGTCTCGAAGTCTTCCAATGTTCTGAGGAATTATAGATTATTGGGTCGAGAGTATTGGACAGTCACTGGGCACTGGGCACTGGGCAACGGCAGCCCAAGACTAAGCTTATCACGCAAAAGCAGCGAAGTCTCGTGGTTCGCCCGAAGCCTGCCTAGCCGTTTGCGGCCTGACCAACGATCCGAAAATCGCAGATGAACAAGCAGCTGGTTTCGGGAGGCGACGAACGCGACTTGAGCGACCGCTTCTCTATCGCGGCCTGAGTCAACAGGCGCAGACCACTCTCCGCCGCCGCGAGTGCGCCGGTTTGAGGAATTGGTAGGCGACGAAAATACAAATACTGTTTT
>NZ_LMKW01000003.1 GCF_001421745.1 Sphingomonas sp. Leaf230
AACCTCGCCATCGTTGTAACGCCTGGTCGTACCGTCAGTCATATGCCTCACTCTTATCTAAGAGCGGGGCCCTGTCAGGTCATTTAGGGGGCCACCTCACGAGCATTATCGGTAGATCTTCGGGATAGAGTTGTAGCGGCGATCGCTGGTGGTCTGTCGCGTCGGCAGGCTGCGGTACGGTTCGGTGTCAGCGCGGCCAGCGCCGTCCGGTGGCAGCAGCTTGCAAACCAGCACGGGACGCCGGCGCCACAGCAGCAGGGTGGCGATCGACGCTCGATGAGGATCGAGGCGCATGCCGGGTTGATCCTGGACGCTTACAAGGCGACGCCCGACATCACTCTGGCCGAGTTGCAGGCGCTCTTGGCTGATCACGGTACCGAGGTCGCACTCGGCACGATATGGCGGTTCTTCGCGCGGCGCGGGATCACGCGCAAAAAAAGACCGCGCACGCGACCGAGCAAGACCGCCCCGACATCCTGACGCGGCGCGAGGAATGGTTCGACGGTCAGCTCGATCTCGATCCCGAGCAGCTCGTCTTCATCGATGAGACCTGGGCATCGACGAACATGGCGCGTCGCTATGGCAGAGCGCCACGTGGCGAACGATTGCGGGCTGGCGTGCCGCACGGGCACTGGAAAACCAAAACCTTCGTCGCTGGCCTGAGCCGTACGGGCATGATCGCACCTTGGGTTCTCGACGGGCCGATGAACGGCGATGCCTTCACCACATACGTGACCCGCGTGC
The DNA here is from genome assembly GCF_001421745.1 of Sphingomonas sp. Leaf230. Classification (GTDB taxonomy): domain Bacteria; phylum Pseudomonadota; class Alphaproteobacteria; order Sphingomonadales; family Sphingomonadaceae; genus Sphingomonas. The sequence goes on from NZ_LMKW01000003.1 coordinate 745, forward strand.
TGGTGCCCGAACTCTCACCGGGCAATGTCGTCATCATGGACAACCTATCCAGCCATAAAGTGCCAGCCGTGCGCGCGGCCATCGAAGCCGCAGGTGCCCGGCTCCTGTTCCTTCCGCCCTACAGCCCGGACTTCAACCCTATCGAAATGGCCTTCTCCAAACTGAAGGCACACCTGCGAAAGGCGGCCGAGCGGACCATCCACGGCCTCTGGGATGCCATCGGCCGTATCGTCGACCTTTACTCGCCCCAGGAATGCTCGAACTATTTCGCAGCCGCTGGTTACGATGCAGACTGATCAGAAACCGCTCTAGTCGTGACTATGGCGCAGTTGCAATCGCCTGATGCGGAACTTGTCTCATGGCGTGCTACCATGAGTTCATATCATACACCTGTTCATCGGCTAAGCAGGCCCCGGAGGCGAAACCCAAGGGTCGCACGCCATCGATCAACTGTAACAATCCAAGCGGGAAGCCCTGAGTGACGCCGCTTGGCATCCGCTGTTTCAAGAAAAACGCGGTTGGACCGCCCTGAACTAATCCCGCCCACGCCCATTTGTACCGTAATGACGTTTAAAAAGGCGGTTTTCAGAGTGTGGCCGGCACGCAAAAGCAGTTCATAGTCGCCGGTGATCATGAAACTCTCATCGTACAAGCCGACCCGATCGAACAGAGAACGCCGATGCATGGAGCCGACGTGCGCTGTCGTCATATAACGGCGGAATTGTTTCCATCGCCAAGGCAATCCTATTATTGGCGCATGCTCACCTTCACCGTAGCGCACACGCGAAGACAAGAACTCTGCCTCGGGCGACATCGCAATCTGCCGTGCGTACGCATCTAGCGCGCCAGGCAAAAGAATGTCATCTGCTCCAAGGAAGCAGATATAGCTCCCACGTGCTACACGTACACCTTTGTTCCAAGCGTGATAAATACCGTTATCGAGCTCACTTATCCAATAGTCTATCTGCGCGTCATAACGCCGTATGACATCAATTGTGCGATCGGTTGATTGGCCATCTATTACAATTAGCTCAACATCGCCCCTACCCTGGGTCAAAACGCTGATAATAGCGTCGGATAGTGTCGAAGATGCATTAAAGCATGCTATGATAAGCGATACTACTGGGGCGACCTCAGAAAATCTTCTAGAATTATTACTATTCATAGCTATTTAATAACCCATCCCCTGCAAACGCTGCACTATATCGATTTGTAATGTGGCATCAGTTATTTTGCAAAGAATACCAATCCAGGCGGTGTTGATAGCTCAAGTACTAGTTCAACTTATTCCCGCTCTGGGTCTTTTCGTAGATGCCGCACCAGATCGACGATCATCAGGCACATTAGCAGGCCGTAGGCAACGCGGCTGAGCGCTGCGCCGGTCAAGTCCAGATGCTTTATAAGGAACCACGTAGTCGCTAATGAGATCAAACCACCGGCTAAGCTGATCTGCGCAACCGATCGCGCTTTGCCCATCGCTAAAAGCACGTAATAGGCAACGCTGCTCAGGGCCATGCAGATATAGGCGATAACGGTAACGCGCAGGATTCCGGCACCGCGATCCGCGATCGCGCTACCAACCCACAGGCGAAGGATATCGTGACTGAAAATGCATAGCGGCAGGGCAATCGCTCCTGTCATAAGCGCAACGACTACGAAAGCGCGGCCGGTGATCGAGGTGATGTGACGCCGGTCATCGATGCGGCTGATGCGCGGCAGCAGGATCTGTCCCGCCGCAGCGGGAACGGCGTGAACCTGCTGGGCTAGCTGTATGCAGACGCTGTATGTGGCTAGCGCGCTCGCCCCAAGCATCCCGCCGACCAGGAAGCGGTCAACCGTGCCGAAGAGCGTTCCACCAATCATTTGCGCCCAGCTCCACAATCCGAACGAAAGCATTCCCCTGATGCGCCGAGGATCCCATGCCGGAAGCAACGGCCCGGACCCCATCAGGTACGAGACCATGGTTGCCTTGATGGTAGTACGTAAGCACGTCAGCGCCAGCGTGGCCAGTATCACCGCACTTAGCTGATGAGTTACCCAAGCCGCAGTCACCGCGGCGGTAATCGTGGCTAGCTTGCTACCAATCTCGACCCGTGCCGACCAGTCAAACCGTTCCAATCCACGCAACGCGGCGACAAAAATTCCGTCGATTTGTTCCAACGCGATCAGCCCCGCCGCGCCATAGAACAACATCCCAACCGTCGCGGACGAGCCCATCCGTTTCAATAATTCCGGTCCGTCGGTTATCCCCACGATGATGATCGCAGAGCACAGGACAGTGGTGGTAATCAGCGTCAACGCTAGCCCGTTCCGCACCGCTGCGATCGCCCCCGCGACATCACCGCGGGCGTGCTGTTCCGATACATCGCGAACTACCACCGTCCCCATGCCAAACCCGGCGACCCCGCCAAAGCCGTTGAAGGCCAAGAGCAGCAGCCACTGGCCGTATTGTTCGGACCCCAGCAGCTTGAGGTAGATCGGCGTCGCCACGAACATCATCGCCGGGTAGGCGAGATATTCCGCCATTGCCCATATGCCCTGCCGGCCCTGCCCGCCCAGGCGCCGCAGCCCAGCCAGTCGCGCGCGCACGCTAATCATTGCTGCTGCCGCACAGGACGCAGCCAATGGGTGGCAAAATAGCGCAGATAGCTTGCGGCGTGCCAGCGCAGGAATTTCATTTGACGGTGACTGTCGCGGCGTGCGTCATGAATGGCCGCAACCGCGGGACATAGCATCACCGATCGTCTCGAGCGCCACATTCGCGCACAGAGATCGATGTCCTCGCAATAGAGGAAATAACGCTGATCGAACCCACCCACCGCGCGATACGCTTCGGTGCGGGCAAGCATGAACATTCCCGCAACCCAATCGACCGGCGTCGGTGCGTCCCCGTGCGCGTAGCGGTAGCGACCGTCGTCACCGCCCGTGCGCCGGCGCAGCAATGACCAAGGCGTCGGAAAACGACGTGCACTGTCCTCAACCGCCAGCGCCGCAGACAGGATCGCTGGCGCGACCAGTCCCACTCCTGTGCGATCAGCTTCGCGCAGCAACGCAGGAAACGGGTTTTCGGTTAGACGAATGTCAGGGTTCAACACGCACACGTGCGTGCCTCGTGCCAGCGCCAACGCCTGATTATGATTATGCCCGAAACCAAGTGGGACCGGATTGTCGATGATCTGGCCCGACAGTCCTGTCGGCAACTCTGTTATGCCTCCGCTGGGTAAATTGTTGGTCAGGATGACCTCCAGCGGCGTGACTCGTGCGATCTCGACGAGATCGCCGAGCAGCGCGGCAACGAGTGGGCCTTGCCCATGACTGACGACAGAAACGCTAAGCATTGTACGAATGACCCTAGCGACCGTTGCCAGCAATCCGTTGCACCACGGACTGTGGCACATCGATCACCGAGCGCAGCGGCACGATGGAGAAGAGTAATGCCCCCACCACAAAGTGGGAGCGTGAATACGTTGGCTCTTTCAAGAGCACCCCGAACACCAGCGTAAAGGCAAAGGTGAATAGAAATACTTGGGCTTGCGATTCTTCGCATACCGGCAGCAATCCGCTGCCGGTCGCCCGCCATAGCTGCAGCAGGCGGGAACCGATGCCACACAGCACAGCGGCCGTTAATACTGGGCCCAGTTCAATAGTAATTCGAAACAGCCCTGAGAAGGCATCTTGGCGGTTGAGCTCGCTCAAGCCAAGAAAGGCTAGCTCGGCCGAATAGGGCGAGTAGAACTCGAACTGGCCCGTTCCGCCAAGGCCCGCACCAACCAGCGGATAGCGCCAAAACGAGGCGACCATCTGATCGAAGCCTTGCAGCCAAGACAGCAGCGATAGGTTCGACGAGGCGTCCTGCACGTCGATCCGGCTATGATAATGTGGATCGTAGGTGAACAGCCAATAGAGCACCCCCATTGCGATTCCGCCTAGGATCAAGGTGCGCAGGTTGATCGACCGCGACAGTAGGCCCAGCGATGTCAACGCAACCACGAACGAAAGGATATGCGTCGATTTCGTAAAGAAAGAAACGCCGAAGAACAGCACCCCCCCTAAAATCGATAGCCGCGCCCTGGTCCGGGTAGGCGCCCAGCGCGAAGAGAGTAGAAGACCTGCCGTCGTCCCCACCAATATGAGACCGGCAACGCTGGGCTCCGCCATCAATCCTGCCGGACGATCTTGCCCCTGCACCAGATAGCCGAAGAGAATGGAGCCAGCTACCAACCCGACCCCAATGAGGACGATATAAAAAGCAGGCTTTGCATTTATAGGTAGCGAATTACGCGAACCAAATACCACAAGGATAGTAGAAAGGCAGACAAACGCCGAGGCAAACCGAGGGAGCGTTGCAGGGCCCACCAAGAACATAATACATTCAAGAGTGATATAAGTAACAAAGAATAGTTTGAACGCATTACTCCATTGGATACTATTTCCGTTAAACAGGATCAGAACGGCAAACATGTAGAAGGCGATATTCGAGACATCGAATTTTGAGGTGCCAACATCCAGACCAAGCCACTGAAAGGGAAAAACCGCTAGGATCAGCAAGACCAGATAATGAAGTGCACTGCCCGGCAAGAAGGCTGGACGAAAACGGGTAAGCGCAACACGATCGGATGAAACGACAAACCGGTAAACGGTCTCAGCTCGATTAAGGACAGCCGAAGGGTATTTCATGTCGCCTGTATGCCAATATTTGTACTTTCGCCGAAGACTGGGGTATACCTGCCATCAACGATAACCCACACAATCCGCAGGCCAAAATTACTTGTTGGCAGCAGCCGTTTTATTTCGACACCGACCGATTTAACGGTAGGCTTGATTAAGGCTTTAAGCACGGCGCGCTCACTGAATTGGCTTCGGCAGACTGCTCCTGCCGTTATGAGAGGCCGTATGCCGCAATGTTCCGAAGCGCAAGCGTTCCCCGCTTTCATTGACGGCAGCGACCATGCGTGCTGAACGAAATGCTACTGACCAACTCGCCCGTATAGGAAGCAAACCGTGAAGCGAGCCTTTGACCTCATCGTGTGCCTTGCGCTACTGGTTCCAGCCGCTTTGCTGTGCCTGGCCGTGTTGCCGATTGTATATCTGGACACGCGCGCGACGCCACTGTTCGTGCAGCGCCGCGTCGGTCGTGATAAGCGACCATTCCGGCTGGTCAAACTGCGCACGATGCGTGCCGATACCTCGCACATTGCCTCGCACGAGGTCGGCGCTGCGCAGATCACCGCCAGCGGCCGCTGGCTCCGACGGTTAAAGCTAGACGAGCTGCCGCAGCTTCTGAACGTTCTCACAGGAAGCATGAGCTTGGTTGGCCCGCGTCCGTGCCTGCCGGTGCAGCATGAATTGATCGAGGAGCGTGACAAGCGCGGCGTGTTCGGGCTGCGGCCCGGCATAACCGGACCCGCACAGGTGGCCGGGGTGGACATGTCCACCCCGGCCACCCTGGCAGAACTGGACGCTACCTATTTGGCGCCGTGGTCGCTGCACCGCGATCTGGCGCTGCTGTTGGCCACCGCGACCGGCAAGGGGCGCGGTGACGCCGCAATGTCGGGTAAGCGGCCAATATCGTCGTTTGGCAGTGGTGATGAGCCCCCGCCCCCCGGCGTTACCCGCTGAGACCAAGAGCTGTCAGGCGCGCGATCAACGCTTCGATCGCCCGCCTAGCCTCCACGTCGCGAACAGTGCCGCCAACAGGCTTTGCCAGTACGTCGCCCGCACCGCCAAAATAGTCGGGATCGACCCGCCCCGTCGACAGATCGCGCATCATGAAGCGGCGAGTGTTCTTCCCCGTATCCTTGAATCGCCCGCCAGCGGCTGCATAGGATAGCGCCTCGAAGGCATTTCCATCGCCGTCATTCGACAGAGCATTAAACAAGCTACCGCGCACCCAATTGCTTGTGCCTACAAAACTTGAAGCCTTGTCGTCATAGGTGCCGATAAAGCCATTGCGCTGCCCCTCACAGCGAAGACCGTATTGCCCGTTGAACTCAAGGTCGAGTCCGATGAAAGTGTTGCCGTTCGAGGCCGCGCCAACGTGGACGCCCCCAACGCCATTTGCCTCACTGGTGCCGGACAGAAAGGTGCAGTTGCCCGCCTCAACCAAGCGAATGCCAATGTTGCTCACCTGCTCGATGATCGGCAGGTGAAAAAGGCAGTCTGACGTACCCTCTGAGTGATTGCGCGCTCCCAGAACTAAGCCGTCAACCGGGACGGGGTTGTGCCCGTTGATCCCCAGTCCGCTGGCCCGAATACGGAACTCAGTCGCGACGGCCCACCGCGTTCGCAGCACCGCAACCGCACAATCGCGTATATTTGCAGTAATCACCGAATGGTGCACCGCACGCACGTCCACGCCGATATCGGTATGCGCGTTGCCTCGTACCGTGGGCATGCCCAAGATGTAAATGCGGTACGCTCCACTATCCTGCGCGCCACCATCAAGCACGAAAGCAGGCCCTGTACCGCGATGGTGGAATGTTACACCTGGTGCGCAGTCGAGCGCTAACGCGGTGACCGCAAAGTTCGGTGACCTGTCGTAGGCATAGGTTCCAGCGGGCACATACAGTCTCGGTGCCGCGCCGCCGCTGTCGCTATGGACCTGCCCGACCCAAGCGAGTGCACGGCGCAGTGCGTCACCGTCGTCGGCCACGCCATCACCGCGTGCGCCAAAGGCGTTAACGGACACAAAAGGCATACGCGGATCGGGAGGCAGGTCGGAACCCTGCCCGATCCCGGCTTGTGCCACGCTAACCGCGCTCATCCCGATCAAACCGGACGCACCACCAATCAATCGCCGCCGCTGTTTATCCATTAACTATATCCGAGGGCATCGTTCGGCCATTTGTTGCAAGGTCCATGATTGTCATTAAAGAAAAACTCCTAACGTGCCCGGCGCAAGGCGCCTAACGCCTCGTCAGATTAATCCGGTATTAAGCCCCTCGTTACCAGAAAGTTGCTTCTGGACTACGGACGCACCATGCCTTTGCCTGTTCGGTTTATCCTTCCCCGCCGCCACGACGATGCACGCAGCTGGTTTAACCGAAACCTACAATCGCGAAGCGCTCGCTGCGCATGGCATCGACGTGACTTTCGCCCTGGACAACCACTCCCTCTTGACGGCCGCGTTTACCTGGCACGAGCTGCGTCTCCAGACGCAGCTGCGTGAGCAGGGTAAGCTAGGTGTTTAGTCCGCTGCATCCACGGAAGCGCCTCCGACGTCGCTGTGAATGTGCGGAACGGATCGCAGACCTACGGGCGGTGAGCCGGTACCAAGCTTCGCGCCGAGAATGGTGACCAGCTGTTCAACCCCGTCGGCTTTGCACATGGTTTCTGACGCTCGAGCCCGATTGCGAGGTCATGGACAAATGCACCGACCCTACGCATCGCAAGCGGATGGCGGGATCACGTAGGACAGTGCCGGGATCAACTGGCCGCTACGCGACGGGACCGCACCGGAACTCTCCGATAGGGAATGGCGCCAGTCTACTCTCGCAGGGTTAGACAGCCCCCTTCCCTTATGACGGGCGTCCGCTGCTCAGCTGTTGAAACGTCCACGCATAGATATCACGGACATTAATGGCGGGCACGACCCGTACGGCGATCAACCATTCGAAGACGTGGCGGACCGCAACGAGCCCCTGTTCGACGGTCGGGCGATGCCGCGCATCAGTTCTTCGATCCATGCAGAGATGCGAAGCGCCTGATCTGTTCAAGTGCTCAAAGTCACGACCCACGCATCGTGCAAAGTCGTACGCCACCCCCATCCTGCATATGGGAACACGGTGTATACGCGTCGCGGATGTGGATTGCGGACTGTCGCAGCAAAAAACCCAAAGAAGCGCTCAGGCGTCGGGCACGGCGCTGATCGCGAGCAGGACGGGCGTGGCGAACGGAGCTAACACGGTATGGGCAGACCGTAGCGCGATGTCAGGCAGGAACTATTCCCCGTCGAAATTACGACCTCGTAACATTTTGGCGGCATGTCGGTGGTCTACCTCGCTGACGCAGGCCGTTTAGACCGTGACGCGGCCTCCGAGGCGCGATAATGGACAAGAATGAGGCGACAGGACATATCTCGAACCGGATGGGTGCAGACCAGTCGGCGCTTTGCTGTCGTCGCAGCGTTGGCGATCACGGCCTCATCGCTCGGCACCGCAGTGGACGCGCAGACGCGCACGGCGCGCGATACCACGACCGCTTATGGCGCGAGGCTCAATGCAAAAGGCGAGCCTACGAACCTCAACCCCAAGCGCATCAACAACCGGGTCAACAGCCGTCTCGAAACACGCCTTAGCCTTCGCATTGAGCGCTACCGCACCGACAGCACCAACAATCCAGCTGCAGCGTTCGCAGTAAAGTCGACTGACAACACGCGCGTTGGCACCAAGACGACGCTTTCGCCCTTATCCACATCCGCTCTGTCGGACACGTCGCAGGCGTTTGAAGCGTCGTCGCAGACCACTGCAGGGCCGCCACGCGGCGACGCTCGCGCCGATCGATGAGCTAGGGGTACACATGGCCATTTCACGTTTACGGGGGCCCCGGTTCAGCCCCGATATCTCCTTAGTGCTGCTGGCAGCGCTGTTCCTTATCTTGTGGTTGGCGGGCGGGGCATCGCGCGAGGACGTAGTCGGCCAGATCGTCACACGCGCCGCGTCGTGGATCGCGATCCTAGCAGCAGTGCTGGTCGCGCGTGGTCCGCAGATCGCGAAAGCGAAAGGAGCGACGCTGTTCCTCTTCGCGGCAATACTGCTATGCGTGGTGCAGCTGGTACCCTTACCCCCGGGCGTATGGCGCGCGTTGCCGGGTCGCGCAGCGTTCACCAATCCCTTGATATCGCCGCCTGATTTATGGCGACCTTTATCGCTTGTGCCGGGCGCGACGGTGAACGCAATGTTCTCCCTAGTTACGCCGCTAGCGGTGCTAGTGCTTGCAACGAGCATGCGCGAAGACCAGAAACGCTTTACCCCTGTCCTAGTCCTGGCGGTGATCGGCCTTGCGTTGTTGGTCGGGCTGCTCCAGTTCACCGGCGCCCAACTGATCAACCCGCTCGTCAACGGCTCGGCTGGGGCAGTCGACGGCTTGATCGCCAACCGCAACCATTTCGCTCTTTTCCTTGCGATCGGGCTGCTGATCGCGCCGGTATGGGGAGTGGAGGCCGGTAGTGCGTCGCGAGTGCGTGCGCCAATCGCGCTGGGCCTCATCCCGCTGTTCGTCCTCACAATCTTAGCATCTGGATCGCGCGCCGGCATCGCACTTGGGGGAGTCGCGCTCTTGCTGGGGCTGACTATCGCTCGACGCGGCGTAAAGTCGGCCCTACGTCACTACCCGCGCTGGACGCTGCCCGCCATCGGCATCGGGGTCATCACACTGATTGCGATCTTCGTGCTCGCTAGCGTCGCGACGGACCGCGCGGTATCGTTGAATCGCCTCGTCGAAATGGACACAGGCGAAGACATGCGCACCCGCGGTCTTCCAATAGTGCTGGTAATCATCCGCACCTATTTCCCGTTCGGCAGCGGGTTGGGAAGCTTCGATCCTATTTTCCGCATTCACGAGCCGTTCGGGCTACTGAAACCGACCTATTTCAACCATGCTCACAACGACCTTTTGGAAATCGTCCTCACCGCCGGGTTACCCGGGCTTCTTCTGCTCGTCACCGCGATCGGCTGGTGGCTGTGGCGAAGTATCGGAGCTTGGCGCGCCGATGCGGTATTGCCCAAGCTCGGCTCGGCCACGTTGCTGCTGATCATGCTTGCGAGCATCGTTGATTATCCCGCGCGCACGCCAATCATCATGGCGATGACGACCATCGCGGCGATTTGGCTCGGAGGCGCAGAGCGTGTGAGCCACGCTATGGGAAAAGCACCTTTACCATCGACGGGCCGCGACCTATGAGCTTTTTTCCTGTTCCCGCCTCCAGAGTAACTTTTTCGCGTATGCGCAAGATCTGTCCCGCCCTCTTGGTGATCGGCGCCCTTACGGGATGTGCGCATCAGCAACCGCTAGTTTCGACCGGTCAGCTTACGGTCATTCAAGACAGCGCGGCGTTACCTCCGCCCGAGCGGCCCGACTTGACCGCGGCCGATCGCCAGTCGCTGATCGGTCCGCTAGACACGATCCAGATCGATGTATTCAATGTCCCTGACCTCAGCCGTGAAGTGCAGGTCGATGCGGGTGGGCAGGTCGCGATGCCACTGATCGGTACGATCGACGCGCGTGGACGCACCGCGCGGGAGCTCTCGCAAACGATCGAAAGTGCACTGCGCGGACGCTATGTACGTAACCCGGACGTGACGGTGAATATCAAGAGCTCGGTCAGTCAGGTTGTTACCATGGATGGGCAGGTCACCGAGCCTGGACTATACCCGGTAACCAACCAGATGACGCTGCTACGCGCAATCGCGTCGGCTAAGGGCCTATCCGAATTCGCCAAGCAGGAAGAGGTCGTAATCTTGCGCACTGTAAACGGACGCAAGATGGCGGGGCTCTACAATATCGATGCGATCCGACGCGGAGCCTATGCCGACCCGGCGATCTACGCCAACGATATCGTCGTGGTCGGCGATAGCCCGGCGCGACGCCGATTCCGCGATATCGTGTCGCTGGCACCGCTTCTTGCCGCGCCGCTGATCGCTGTCCTAAATTAAGGTTTGACGAGCGTATGAATGTTATCATGTCAGACCTGCAATACGGTTTTGCTGGGAATGGTACGACAATGGCGCCCCAATCAGTGGAGAGCGAGCGGCCGCCTATAATTCAAACGTATCTGCGTATCGCCTTGCGCTGGAAGTACGTCATCATCGGCGTGACTGTCGCCTGCATCGTACTCGGCCTCATCGTCACCTTGCTTATGACGCCGAAATACACCTCGACGGCGACCGTTGAGATCGCGCGCGAAGCATCGCAGGTTACCAACATTCAGGCGGTCGAGCGCGACACCAGCGTCGCGGACCAAGAATTCTACCAAACCCAGTACGGCCTGCTGAAATCGCGTGCTCTGTCCGAGCGCGTGGCAACCCAGTTGCAGCTCGTTGACAATCCCGATTTCTTTAAGATGTTCGGGACGAAAGATAAGAACCCGGCATTCGACCTGACCAACAACCGCTACACTTCAGCGGGCCGCGCCGAGCGCCAACGTGTAGCGGGCGAGATTTTGCTGCAGAACCTGTCGGTCGATCCCACCCGGCTTTCTCGCCTCGTCGATATTGCATTTACTAGCCCGCAAGCTGCTTTCTCAGCGCGTGTAGCTAATGCGTGGGCAGAAAACTTCATCCAGACTAATCTTGAACGCAAGGTGCAGGCTACCTCCTATGGTCGCAACCTGCTCGAGCGGCAGTTACGGCTCCAGAAGCAGCGACTTGACGAAAGCCAGCGCCAACTCGTCCGCTATGCGTTGCAGCAAAAGATTATCAATCTCCCCGCGCAGACCGGCAGCACGGCTGGCGGGCCAACCGCCGAACGATCGATCGTTGCAGATGATCTCGCTGCGCTGAATACGGCGCTTACACAGGCAACCGCCGACCGGATCGAAGCGGAGGCGCGCTACCGGTCGGGCAGTGCCGGTGGCACCTCGAGCGAAGCGCTTGGCAACGTCGCGATCAATAATCTGCGCCAGCGCCGCGCCGAACTTGCTGCGCAATATCAGCAGATGATGGTTCAGTTTGAGCCAGGCTATCCGGCTGCACAGGCGCTAAAGTCGCAGATCGACCAGCTCGACCGCGCAATCGGACGCGAAGAGTCACGCGTAAAGGGATCGATTGAGGGTGCTTATCGGGCCGGAGCCGCACGCGAGAGTGCACTTCAGGCAAAAGTAGATCAGCTCAAGTTAAGCTATCTCGATAATCGTAGGCGCTCCATTCAGTACAATATTTTCCAACAGGAGGTTGATACCAACCGGGCTCTCTACGACGGACTTCTCCAACGGTACAAAGAGATCGGCATCGCCAATGGCGTCGGTGTCAATAATATCTCCGTGGTAGACACTGCAGATGAGCCGCAGAAGCCATCGAGCCCGCGTCTATTCCTGAACCTGCTGATCTCCCTGCTAGGCGGCCTTGCACTCGGCGCGGTTACAGCTTTCGCACTTGAGCAGATGGACGAAGCCTTCGGCAATCCCAGCGAGGTGGAGCGCAAGCTTGGGCTGCCGCTACTTGGCTCGGTGCCCAAGGTCGATGAGGATCGCGAGCCACGCGACGATCTGCTCGACCGCAAGTCGGATCTTGTCGACGCTTACCTTGCGATAAGCACTAACCTAGGCTTTACGACCGAGCATGGCGCACCGCGTTCCTTCTCCGTTACTTCGACGCGCCCTGCGGAAGGCAAGTCGACCACTGCTCTCGCACTTGCGACGATGCTAGCGCGGGCCAACAAACGGGTGATTATCGTCGATGGCGACATGCGCTCGCCCTCGATTCATCATTTCGGAAATGTCGGGCACGAGCGTGGCCTCAGCAATTTCCTATCTGGCGAGGAAGGCATCGAACCACTGACCTTCCAGATGCCCGATCTCGGACTTACTGCGATGTCCGCTGGCCCGATCCCACCCAACGCGGCGGAGTTGTTGACAGGCACCCGCCTCACGACGCTGATTGACCGACTGCTTGAGGATTACGATCATGTCGTTATCGATAGTCCGCCGGTTATGGGTCTTGCCGACGCACCGCTGATTGCCGCGCAGGTGGAGGGTGTCGTCTATGCGGTCGAGTCTCATGGTATCCGTGCGACGCAGGTGAAGACTGCCCTGCGGCGCCTTGAGGCCGCTAACGTACGTATCTTTGGCGGCGTGCTCACCAAGTTCCAAGCGCGCCGTGCCGGCTACGGTAATAGCTATGAATATGGCTATGGCTATGGGCGCGCGAAGGATGACGCCAAGGGCCAGGGCTGAGCCTCCTTATGCGGTCCCGGACGCATCTTTCAGGTCGCGGACGGCGATCGAGCCGCCAATGGGCTGGTCGCGTCGCGCTAGCCTGCGGCGTCGCCGTCTTGGGGTATCAGGGTGTCGCTTTCTCGGTCGCACATGTTGTGAGCAGGTCGCGACCCCAAGCGGCCGACTCAATCGTCTCATATGATGGTCGGCTGATCGCCGCCCATGCAGCCTCCCTGATTACGCCAGGCATTACTGCAATCACGCGCAAGGAGGCGGAGGTACTGTCGAGCGCGGCGCTTCGCCGCGATCCGACCGCAATTTTGGCTGCAGCAACACTTGGCGTCGTTGCTGTGGCGCGAAGCGACACCGCCTACGCCCGACGCCTACTCGCTTATTCGCAAATGCTCTCACGTCGCAACACCACGACACAATTGTGGTCGATTGAGGACGCGGTCGGGCGCGGCGACATCGGTAGTGCGCTTCGCTGGTACGATATCGCACTGCGCACCAAGCCGCAGATGAGTGATCTGCTCTACCCTGTACTGAAACAAGCCTCGCGCGATCCCTTGATCCGCGAAGCACTGGTGCGCAGGCTCGAGGGTAAGCCGCCTTGGCTAAACAGTTACGTCCGCTATGCTGCGGCCCAGAAAGACGATCCGCAGAGCACTGTGGCATTGTTCATGGGCCTGCAGGCGCGCGGTGTCACCATTCCTGGCAGCGCACAAACTTCAATCATCAACCTACTTCTCGATGCCGGTAACACCGACCAAGCGTGGCGCTATTATGCCGCTGTCCGCCCCGGCGCGATCCGCACCCGTGCGCGCGACCCGCAGTTTACGGCATTGCTCGAGGCGCCGTCGCAGTTCGACTGGATAACGCTAAACGACAACAGCATCGGCGCCTCGATCGAGCGCACGCGCGATGGCGGAACGTTTGAATTCTCCGCACCTGCGAGCATCGGCGGGCCGGTCCTCCAACAAGTCCAACTTCTGCCGCCTGGAACCTATCGTCTTGCCGGCCACAGCAGCGGGATAGCACAGGATGCACGCGCGCTCCCTTATTGGACGCTCACTTGCCGCAGCGACGGGCGCGAGCTCGGTCGCGTGGTGGTCCCCAACTCTGCGCAGGCAGGCGGCGTGTTTGCCGGACCGCTGCAGGTTTCCTCGAACTGCCCAGTGCAGACGCTGACGCTCTTCGCTCAGGCTTCCGATGCGATCGGGGGCACCTCGGGACAGATAAATCGGGTCGTGTTGTCAGCACCTACACAAGGCGCGCGTTGAGCACAGTAGTGCCCCATTTGTACTTTGATCTTCTGGAACGTCCCCACCAGTAAGCTCGCCGGTTCGCCACCGTCATGAAGATGAGCAAGCTGGTAGCGCGAGGACCGTCCGGACCGATCCGGCACCGCGAAACGCAAAGACCTGCAAGGATTGCCCGGTGCACAGCTTCGTAAGCGTGGTCTGAAGGTCGCCTTGTAGGCGGAGCGTTCAACGGGTTGATGGCGGCTCTTTGGACGGGGCCGTGATGTCAGACGAGACTATCGAACCAGCTGCAGATGTAGCGAGTAGTCATACGACCGGTCGTATGAGTGGTCGTATCGAGATTGTCGGTCGGGTATCCGGTCGACGCCGCTGGACGGTCGAGCAGAAGCTGGCGATCCTACGCGATGCGTTCGGGCCGGATGGGTCGGTCAGGGCGGCGGTCGAGCGTCACGAGGTCGGCAGCGGCGCGATCTACACCTGGCGGCGTCAAGCTATGTCGGGTGCACTGAGCGGAGTGCCGGCCCGGCCGCAGGCCGCATTTGCAGAAGTCCGGATCAGCGAGCCGCCCATGATGCTGTCGGCGCCGCCCGTCGAGGTGGCAGCGGACGCCCGGACCACGGGGCAAATCGGCATCGAGCTGCCTTCGGGTGTCCGACTGACCGTCGACGGCACGGTCGACGCCGAGGCGCTGTCGCGCGTGATCAGCGTGCTGGCGCGATGATCCCGCAGCCGACATCGGCGCGGATATTCCTGGCGTGCGGCGTCACCGACATGCGCAAGGGCTTCGATGGCCTTGCGGTTGCGGATTCCGATGATCGCGCGCAGCCATTCCGACATGATGGCGCGCAGCGTTCCGAGATGATCGCGATCAGTGGCGGTTACCCGGTCGACATGGATTTGGTGTCAGCTTCGTGAGGTAGGGTCAATCGCTGATGGATGCTTTGGTGCGCCGCAGGCTGTCACCTTCGAGTTCGACGCGGTGGGCATTGTGAAGGAGGCGGTCCAAGATCGCGTCGGCATAGGTGGAATCGCCGATGGCATGATGCCACGACGCGGTCGGAAGCTGGCTGGTCACGATAGTCGACTTGCGGCCGTACCGATCTTCCAGGATCTCGAGCAGATCATGCCTGGCCTGTGCATCCAGGGGCTGAAGGCCCCAGTCGTCCAGGATGAGCAGTTCGACGCTGGCGAGGCTCTTGAGCCTGTTGGCGATGCGGCCGTCGCCACGCGCGAGGGCAAGCTCGTCGAGCAGACGCGTGAAGCGCACGTAAAGGACCGAGCGGTTATCGCGGCAGGCCTTGTGGCCGATGGCGCAGGCGAGCCAGCTTTTGCCGATACCGGTCGGGCCGCAGATCGCCAGATTGTCGTGCGCGTCGATCCACTCGCCACTCAACAGCGTTTCGAACAGCCGGCGCTCGAGCCCGCGGGGGCTTCGGTAGTCGACATCCTCAGGTGCGGCCTGATGCCGCAATTTGGCGTATCGAAGGCGCGCACTCAGCCTCTTGTCGTGACGCCAGGTGGTTTCCCGGTCGAGCAGCAGGGCGAGCCACTCGGCATGGCTGAGCGTGGCGGCATCGCCATGCTTGTCGAGTTCGGTGAAGGCTTTGGCCATGCCCTGCAGGCCGAGCGCCTGCAGCTGGTCGAGGGTGGGATGTATCAGCATGAGCTATCTCCTCAGTGGTAGTATTTGGGGCCACGAATGTTGGGGTGGTCGACGCTCACCTCTCCGGCCGAGCGGGGGCGATGGAGCGGATCTGCGTCGAGCTTCTTCTCGAGGATGGATTTGACGGCGCCGTATTTCCGCGCGCCGATCTCGAGCGCGCGTAGCGACGCGGCGTCGACGCGGACGGCACCGTAAGCGCGTGCCAGCCGCACTATGCCGAGACAGGAGCGATAGCCCTGCTCGGGATGTGGCCGGTCGCTCAGAATCATCTCGCACAGCATCCTGACCGACGGGCCAAGCCGTCCGGCTTCATCGAGCAGGCGCTCGACCGTCCAGTCGCCGTAGCGGCGATGGCTCGAGGGCATATGGTCGTTGATGGTGGTGTGATGGCCGTTGCCGGACCCGCGCATGTGGGACGCGACACGCTCGCCCCTGAGGAATATCTCGACGGTGCGCGCGGTCAGCCGCACCTCGACCTGCGCCCGGGCATGGCGATAAGGCACCGAGTAGAAATGCTTCGCCGCTTCGACGTGATAGTCGATGCCGACTTTGCAGCGGCGCCACTCCGCCAGGACGTATGGCTCAGCCGGCAATGCCTTCAGCAAGGGGCGGTCGATTTCCTCGAACAGCTCACGCCGCGACCGGCCAAACCGGCGCATGACGCGGGCGTTCAACGCGGTCATCATCTCGGCCATGGCGGCGCGTAGATCGTCCAGGCCGTACCAGACCCGGTTACGAAGACGCCCAAACAGCCAGCGCTCGACGATGCCGACGCAGGCCTCGACCTTGGCTTTGTCTCGCGGGCGATATGGCCCTGCCGCGAGTACCGAGGTGCCATAGTGCGCCGCGAGCTCGGCGTAGGTGCGGTTCACCTGCGGGTCGTAAAGGCACGCCTTGATGACCGCGACCTTGGCATTGTCGGGCACCAGAAGACGCGCCGCACCGCCGAAGAAACCGAACGCCCGGACATGCGAGTCCGTCCAGTCCGGCAGGGTCTCGGTCCAGGTCGGCCACGCAAACGACAGGCTCGAGGCACCCATCACCGCCACAAACAGATGAGCCTCGCGGATCTCGCCGGTCATCCGGTCGACCACCACCGACACCGTATCGCCAGCATAGTCGACGAACATCCGGTCGCCGCCCAGATGCGTCTGCCGCATTGTCACCGGAAGCCGTCCCTCCCAGGAGCGATACAGTTCGCAGAACCGGGAATACCGGTAACCGTCGGGCTGAACCTCGATATATTCGTCCCACAGCACCTGGAGGGTGACGTGCTTGCGCTTCAGCTCCCGGTTCACGGCCGCCCAGTCCGGTTCGGGGCGATCGCGCTGCCCGCCTCTGGTCGCCGCCACACCGTAAAGCTCTGCTTCGAGCGCGGTGTCCGTCAGCCCGTCGGGCAACGGCCACTCCAGCTTCGATGCCCGGAAACGCTGAAGCATCACACGTACGCCCGTGCTGCCAACGCCAACCTGGCGCCCAACCTCCCGAGACGGCAGCTTGGCGTCGTACGTCAGTCTCAAAATCTCGCGCACCTTGCGCATTGCAATTCGCTCCGTCGGCATTGGCTGCTCCTCGAAAAGAAGCAGCCTGCGACGACCGGATCACACCACCAAAACATCCCGCATCTGATCGCCATCATGTCGGAACACTGATCGCGATGATGTCGGAATGCTGATCGCCATCATCTCGGAACGCTGATCGCGATTATCCCGGAATGCTGAGCGCGATGGTCCCGGAATCTGCATGCGGTATTGGTGCAGCAGGTGCTCCGGGAGAAACCACATTCCGGTGCGCTGTTCGCGTTCCGTGGCAAGCGGGGCGACCTGATCAAATTGCTGTGGTTCGACGGTCAGGGACTCTGCCTGTTTTCGAAGCGGATGGACCGGGGGCGTTTCGTCTGGCCGGTGACCGCGACAGGCACAGTGGCGCTGACATCGGCGCAGGTGTCGATGCTTCTGGAGGGCATCGACTGGCGCCGCCCAGAGCGGACATAGGCACCAACATTGGCCGGCTGAAACGTAGCTTTTCCGCCATTTCTGCTCGTGTGAGAGTGCGCGAACTGCTATGAAAATGAGGTGTCGCAAGCCTCTCTTGCCCCATCTAATGCCGAGGCGCGGATCGCCGTGCTGGAGGCCTCGCTCGCCCGAGCCAATGCAGCACTTGCCGCCCGCGACCTGCTCATCGAGACACTGCGTGGACAGATCGCTCGGCTGCGGCGGATGCAGTTTGGCGCATCCTCCGAGAAGTTGACGCGCGAGATCGCCCAGCTCGAACTCGCACTTGAGGAACTGGAAACCGAGAGCGCAGTCCCGGAGACCGGCGCGGTCTTGTCAGACACGCCCGTGCGGCCGGCACCAGTCCGTGCGTTGCCCGACCACCTGCCACGCGCGGAGGTCGTCCACGAACCCGCCTCCGGCGCCTGCACATGCCCGGACTGTGGCGGTGCGCTACGCCGTCTCGGGCAGGACGCCCATGAGATGCTCGACGTCCTGCCGGTGCACTGGCGCGTGGTGCGGAACGTCCGACCGAAATACAGCTGCCGGACGTGTGAGAAGATCGTCCAGGCAGCTGCCCCGGTGAAGGCAGTCGCACGCGGAAAGGCGACATTCGCAACGCTGGCCCATGTCGTCGTCTCGAAGTTCGAACATCACCTGCCGCTTTATCGGCAGTCCGAGATGATGGCGGCCCAATGCCTGGACATCGGCCGCTCGACGCTGGCGGGCTGGGTCGGTCATGCAGCCGCGCTGCTTGACCCCATCGTCAGTCGCATCCGCGAGGAAGTGCTGAAAGGCGACAAGATCCATGCCGACGACACGCCAGTCCCGGTGCTCGACCCAGGCCGCGGACGCACCGCGACCGGGCGACTATGGGTCTATGCGGTCGACAACCGCGCCTCGGGCAACACGACCCCGCCTGCGACATGGTATCGCTTCACGACCGACCGCACCGGTGCACATCCGCAAGCCCATCTCGCCGGATTTCGGGGCTTCCTCCAGGCCGACGCCTATGCAGGTTACGACGCGCTCTATCGAAGCGGCGTCACCGAAGTCGCGTGCTGGGCCCATTTCAGGCGCAAGGTGTTCGACCTGCACGAGCGGGTTGCTACGCCGCTGACCACCGACATTCTTGAACGCATCGGTGCCTTGTACGGCATAGAAGCCGAGGTCCGCGGCAGGCCGCCCGACGTGCGACTGGCGGCGCGGAAGAGCCAGACGAAGCCTCTGGTCGATGCGTTGCGCGAGACACTGGACGCAGCACTGCGCCGCCTGTCGCCAAAGTCCGACATGGCCAAGGCTATCGCCTATGCCACGAAGCGATGGCTCGCGCTGTGCCGCTTCCTCGATGACGGGCGCCTGGAGATCGATAACAACATCGCCGAACGCGCGTTGCGCGGCGTTGCCGTCGGACGACGAAACTGGCTGTTCGCTGGTTCGAAGACGGGCGGCGAGCGCGCCGCAGCGATTTACACCGTCATCCAGACCTGCAAGGCCAATGACGTCGACCCACAGGCCTACATCGCCGACGTCACTGGGAAGATCGCAGCTGATTGGCCAGCTGCGCGATGGGACGAGCTCATGCCCTGGAACTGGGCCCAACAGCCCGCGAAGCCGGTAGCACAAGCTGCATAGTCCGCGGCCTGCCGGCCGCGCTTACACAGCTTCAACCTGCGGTGCCGCTCGATCAGATCGGCCGTACGGTCGATCGTCTCAGGACTGACCAGGAAACCATGATCGAAAGTCCGAAGGATCGTCTTATCGAGCAGACGGAGGACACGCCGTATTGCTAAATTGGAACTGTGGGGCGGCTCTAAGGTGGGTCACGTTGAGCCTTTTTCCGGCACGCAAACGCTTTCAGCGTTACCCGGAGAGGCGCCCCTTCTAACACAACTGATCATTGCAGTTCGGTGGATGCCGCCATAGGACGGCACCATGTCGGCTTCCTCTCCCGTTCAGCTAATACGCCCCCATCGTTTCGGCGATACCCGCGGTTGGTTCACCGAAGTTTATTCGGTGCCCGCATTCGCGGCACTCGGCGTCACGTGTACCTTCGTGCAGGACAATCACTCGTTATCAGCGCCTGCGTTCACGCTACGCGGTTTACATTTCCAGACGCCGCCCCATGGGCAGGATAAGCTTGTACGGTGCGTCCGCGGCGCGATATTCGACGTTGCGGTCGACATCCGTAAGGGTTCGCCGACCTACGGCCAGTGGGTCGGTGCCGAACTCTCGGCGCAGAACGGGCATCAGCTGTTCATACCGATCGGCTTCGCGCATGGCTTCGTAACGCTCGAGGACAATTGCGAGGTCACGTACAAATGCTCGGACACGTACGCACCTGCCAACGATGGCGGGATCCGGTGGGATGACCCTGCAATTGGCATCGACTGGCCGATGCCCGTTGGCACCGTTCCCGAACTGTCGGCCAAGGATGCGGTTCAGCCACTGCTCGCCGACATCGACAGCCCCTTTCCCTATGACGGCCGCCCGCTGGCGTCGCTCGCCTAAAGGACAGACCCCATGCGTATCTTCGTTACCGGCGGAGCCGGTTTCATCGGCTCCGCCCTCGTCCGGCACCTGATCGAGCACACCGACCATGAGGTCCTCAATTTCGACAAGCTGACCTACGCCGGCACACTGTCGACGGTCGAGCGTGTCGCCAACTCGAACCGCTACCGGTTCGTCCAGGGCGATATTTGCGACACTGAAGCGGTCAAGGCCGCAATCGCCGAGTTCAAACCCGAGATTGTCACGCATCTTGCGGCCGAAAGCCATGTCGACCGATCGATCGACGGGCCCGGCGCTTTCGTCCAGACCAACGTCGTCGGCACCTTCACGATGCTGAGCGAAGCGCGCGCCTATTGGCTCGGACTCGATGACGCCGCCAAGACTGCGTTTCGCTTCCATCACATCTCGACTGACGAGGTCTATGGCTCGCTCGGCGATACCGGGCTGTTCACCGAAGAAACGCCTTACGATCCGCGTTCGCCTTACTCGGCATCGAAGGCAGGCTCGGATCATCTCGTCAGTGCCTGGGGGCATACCTTCGGCCTGCCGGTACTAATCACCAATTGCTCGAACAATTACGGGCCGTATCACTTCCCCGAAAAGCTCATTCCGCTGATGATCGTCAAGGCGCTCGCCGGTGCCGACCTGCCGGTCTACGGCAAGGGTGATCAGGTCCGCGACTGGCTGTTCGTCGAGGACCATGTCCGTGCGCTGCACGCGGTGTTCGAAAAGGGCGAGCCCGGCCGGACCTACAATGTCGGCGGGAACAACGAAAAGCAGAACCTCGAGGTCGTGAAGACCGTCTGTGCGATCCTCGACCGGTTGCGTCCCCGCGCCGACGGTCAGTCCTACGCGACGCAGATCACCTACGTTGCCGACCGTCCGGGGCACGACAAGCGCTATGCGATCGACGCGAGCCGCATCAAGAACGAGCTCGGCTGGGAGCCTGCTGAGACGTTCGAGACGGGTATCGAGAAGACTGTCG
Organism: Sphingomonas sp. Leaf230; assembly: GCF_001421745.1. Taxonomy (GTDB): domain Bacteria; phylum Pseudomonadota; class Alphaproteobacteria; order Sphingomonadales; family Sphingomonadaceae; genus Sphingomonas. The sequence continues at coordinate 22,031 of NZ_LMKW01000003.1, forward strand.
CCTGGTATCTCGACAACCAGGGCTGGTGGGAGGCCATCGTCGCCGAGCATAAGGCCGACCAGCGCCGCGGGCTTTCCGTATGAGCGACGTGAAGCGGATCCTCGTTACCGGTGGTAACGGCCAGCTCGGCACAGAGCTGAAGCGCTACGTCTGGCCAGACGGCTGGGCGGTCACCGCGATCGACATCGACGAGCTCGACCTGCGCGATACCGCCGCGATTGCGGCGGTGGTCGCTGAAGGTCATGACGGGCAGCCATGGGCCGCAGTTATTTCGGCCGGTGCCTATACCGCTGTCGACAAGGCCGAGAGCGACATCGTCACCGCCTGGGCCGTCAATACGATGGCGCCAGCGGCTTTTGCGGAAGGCTGCGCCAAGGCCGGCATCCCGATCGTCCAGGTCTCGACCGATTACGTTTTCGACGGCGCGCGTGATGGCGCGTGGGAGGTCACCGATCCGGTCGCCCCGCTCGGCGTGTATGGCGCATCGAAGCTCGGCGGTGAACTCGCGGTTCGCACGTCGGGTGCACGGTACGCGATTGTCCGCACCGCCTGGGTGGTGAGCGCACACGGCAACAACTTCATCAAAACGATGCTCCGCGTCGGTGCGACCAACCCTACTCTGCGGGTGGTCGACGACCAGCACGGCAGCCCGACGTCGGCCACCGACCTCGCAGCCGCGCTTGCAAAGATTACGATGCGGCTTGTCGAGGATGTCACCGCACCGACAGGCACCTATCACTTCAGCAACGCCGGCGCGGTCACTTGGGCGGGCTTCGCTCGCGAGATCTTCGCGCAGAGCGCTGCACGCGGCGGGGCCAGCGCCGAGGTGCAGGGTATCACTACCGCAGAGTACCCAACACCAGCGACACGGCCAGCCAACTCGCTGCTAAGCCACGACGCGATCATCTGTGACTACGGCATTCATCCGCCAGCGTGGCAGACCGCGCTCGGCAACATTCTCGATGAGCTGCTTGGGGCATCCAACAAGGAAACACGCGCGTGAAAGGCATTATCCTCGCAGGTGGCTCGGGCACGCGCCTCCATCCCGCCACGCTGGCCGTCAACAAGCAGCTGCTACCGGTCTACGACAAGCCAATGATCTACTATCCGCTGTCGGTACTCATGCTTGCCGGGATCCGCGACATCCTGATCATCTCGAGTCCGGAATTTATCGGCAATTATAAGAACCTCTTTAGTGACGGCTCGGCGCTTGGCCTGACCATCGCCTATGCCGAACAGCCCAAGCCTGAAGGTCTCGCTCAAGCCTTCACGATCGGTGCAGACTTTATCGGCGGTGACAATGTCGCGCTGGTGCTGGGAGACAACATCTTCTTCGGCGCCCACCTGACCGACCTGCTCGCGAGCGCGGTCGAGCGCAAGAGCGGTGCGACGGTGTTCTCCTACCGCGTCGAGGATCCCGAGCGCTACGGCGTGGTCGAGTTCGGCGAAGGCGGCAAGGCGATCAGTCTTGAGGAAAAACCCGAAAAGCCCAAGTCGCATCACGCGGTTACCGGCCTGTATTTCTACGACAATCGTGTCGTCCAGCTTGCCCGCGGCTTGAAGCCGTCTCCACGCGGCGAACTCGAGATCACCGATCTCAACCGCCTCTACATGGACGCCGGCGACCTGTTCGTCGAACAGATGGGCCGCGGGTACGCCTGGCTCGACACCGGCACGCATGACAGCCTGCTCGAAGCCAGCGAGTTCGTCCGCACGATCCAGCACCGGCAGGGCATCCAAGTCGCGTGCCTGGAGGAGATTTCTTATAATCAAGGGTTCATCACTCGTGACCAAGCACGTGGAGCTGGAGAGCGGTTCAAAAAAACAAATTACGGGCGCGCTATCCTCAATGCGCTGGACGGTGCCCAATAGTAACTATCAAAATAGTACGTTGCCACGTCAACGCGACTATATTCTCATTTCTTTACTTAATATAGCCTCATTGGCTATTGGATGAGTTTAGTAATTTCAATAAGTTTGCTGTTAATAAGCAAGATTTATATCTTGTCCATATTGAACACGACATCGGCCTTGATGTCATAAATTATTTATACGAAGGAATTTAAATTGAGCAGCAAGAAAGTAGCTCTTATCACCGGCGTCACAGGGCAGGACGGGTCCTACCTAGCTGAGTTCCTGCTTGAGAAGGGCTATGAGGTTCACGGTATCAAGCGCCGGGCCTCGCTGCTCAACACGCAGCGCATCGATCACATCTACCAGGATCCACACGCGCCGCAGCCCAACCTGAAGCTGCATTATGGCGATCTGTCGGATACCTCGAACCTGACGCGCATCCTGAGCGAGGTGAAGCCCGACGAGGTCTACAATCTCGGTGCGCAAAGCCATGTCGCGGTCAGCTTCGAAGCGCCCGAATATACCGCCGACGTAGACGGTCTCGGCACGCTCCGTCTGCTCGAGGCGATCCGCTTCCTCGGGATGGAAAAGACAACGCGCTTCTACCAGGCCTCGACGTCCGAGCTCTACGGCCTGGTCCAGGAGACCCCGCAGAAGGAGACCACGCCGTTCTATCCGCGCTCGCCTTATGCGGTTGCCAAGCTCTATGCGTACTGGATCACGGTCAACTACCGTGAGGCCTACGGCATGTATGCCTGCAATGGCGTGCTGTTCAACCATGAGAGCCCGCGTCGCGGCGAGACGTTCGTCACCCGCAAGATTACCCGTGGCCTCGCCAACATCGCGCAGGGCCTTGAGACGGGCCTGTTCATGGGCAATATCGACTCCTTGCGCGACTGGGGCCATGCCAAGGACTATGTCCGCATGCAGTGGATGATGCTGCAGCAGGAGCAGGCGGAAGATTTCGTCATTGCCACCGGCGTGCAGTACTCGGTGCGTGAGTTCATCACCTGGTCGGCTGCGCACCTCGGCATCACGCTGCGGTTCGAGGGCGAAGGCGTCGACGAAATCGGCATCGTCGACAAGGTCGAGGGCGACGATGCACCGGCGGTTAAGGCCGGCGACATCCTCGTTCGGATCGACCCGCGCTATTTCCGTCCGGCCGAGGTGGAGACGCTGCTCGGCGACCCGACCAGGGCGAAGGACCGGCTTGGCTGGGTCCCTGAGATCAGCGTGCAGGAGATGTGCCAGGAAATGGTCGCAGCCGACCTTCACACGGCCAAGCGTCATGCCCTTCTCAAGACCCATGGCTACGATCTTCCCGTTTCGGTCGAAGGCTGATGGAGCAACATCCCATGCGCATCTATGTCGCTGGCCATCGCGGGATGGTCGGTGGAGCAATCTCGCGCAAACTGCGCGAGCGCGGCGCCGAGGTGATCACGCGCACGCACGCCGAACTCGACCTGACAGACCAGGCGGCGGTGCGTGCTTTCTTTGCAAGCGAGAAGCCTGACGGCGTTGTGCTGGCGGCTGCCAAGGTGGGCGGCATTCACGCCAACAACACCTACCCCGCCGACTTCATCTACGAGAACCTCATGATTGAGGCGAACGTGATCCATCAGGCTTACGTCGCCGGCGTGCAGCGCCTGCTGTTCCTCGGCTCCTCGTGCATCTACCCGCGCGCCGTCGAACAACCGATGCGCGAAGACGCGCTGCTGACCGGGGTCCTCGAGCCGACCAACGAGCCGTATGCGGTCGCCAAGATCGCCGGCATCAAGCTGTGCGAGAGCTATAACCGACAGTATGGCACTGACTACCGTAGCGTGATGCCGACCAACCTCTATGGCCCGGGTGACAATTTTCACCCGGAAAACAGCCACGTGATGCCGGCGTTGATCCGCCGCTTCCATGAAGCGGCTGCAAGCGGCGCTGAAGAGGTGGTGATCTGGGGTACGGGCACGCCGTACCGCGAGTTTCTCCATGTCGACGACATGGCCGAGGCCTCGCTATTCGTGTTCGATCTCGACAAGAAAACATACGAGGCCAACACCGAGCCGATGCTTAGCCACATCAACGTGGGCTATGGCGAGGACGTGACCATCGCCGAGCTCGCACATCTGGTCGCAGACGTTACGGGCTTTACCGGGCGGGTCAGCTTCGACACCTCGAAGCCGGATGGCACAATGCGTAAGCTCATGGACTCAAGCCGACTAAATACCATGGGATGGAAACCCTCTGTTTCCTTAACCAATGGCGTTCGGGAGACCTACGCTTGGTTTATCGACAATGCTAAGTAACCTATTCAACTAGCATCATACACTTATGGGGTGCGGCAGACTGAAACCGCCCACCCCGTTACTCGATTCGTTCGGTTAAACACAGTTTGTTAGCCTGACATTCGCCCCGCCCGATGCGAACCAGCGCCATTACATTCATCGATGCGGTGGCGAACTCTGCACTGTCAGGCCGATAGACACGCCTTCGTTGCAATAGAGGATAGTGAGGGCGTGCACCGCTTCGACACGCCAGCCTATTCCGCAACGATTGACGCCTGACAGAGCAGATCGATCGTTCTAAATATAGGGTATGCGCTATCCCATAAAAGCATTTTTGCCGTTCACCGTTCTCGCAACGGTCACGGCTTGCAACCCCGTTCAGAAGCCCCCATCCGCAAAGCAGGCTTCTGACCAAGACCCGATCGTGCAGGATCTCGACAAATTCGAAGCTTCGGTTCGCATAGCCGCGGCAAATAAACGCATTAACGAACTTGAGCGAAAAGTTGGAGAACTAGAGGCTACGCCTGAAAAGCTAAATCTAGATCTGTTGAACCAACGGGTTACATTACTAGAGGTTAAAGATAACGAGGCACGAGCATTATTATCCGAAACATCATCACCAAATGATAAGAATGTTGGTTCTCGGCCTACTAGCAGCGCGACGCGGCCTGAATCTAGTGCACAGAAGGCGCCAACAAGATCATCATCATTTAAGTTGCCAGATTTGGAACACAGACCTCGCTTAGCAACGCCAGGAGAGACAAAGGCTTTTTCGTCGGGTAAGTAATATATTGCAACTATTTAGGCGTCTAATTGAGCAAACTCCCGCCAGGGCGTTACCGTCTTCGACGAGGGCGCCAACACACATAACTATTTCAGCCTTTGCTCCACCAATCCATAATAGTTGCGATACCAGTTCACGAAGCATGGCACCCCCTCAGCGATGCTGGTGCGTGGTTTATACCCCAAATCGCGCTGAATCGCGCCAATGTCCGCATAGGTGTCGCGCACGTCACCCGGCTGCATTGGCAGCATCCGGCGCTCAGCTCTGCGACCACACGCCTGCTCGATCAGCGCGATCATCTCGCCAAGATCCTCCGAGCGGCTATTGCCGATATTGTAGATTCGGTGCGGACTGACGCTGCCGCCCGCCTTGGTCGCGCCGTCGTCGATGGGCGGATTGTCGAGGCATGCGATGACGCCGGCTACGATGTCGTCGATATAGGTGAAGTCGCGCCGCATCCGGCCCTCGCCGAACACTTTGATCGGCCGGCCCTCGAAGATGGCCTTGGTAAACAGCCACATCGCCATGTCGGGCCGCCCCCAGGGGCCATAGACGGTAAAGAACCTAAGCCCGGACTGCGGCAAGCGGTAGAGATGCGCGTAGGTCTCGCTCATCAGCTCGTCCGCCTTCTTGGTGGCGGCGTAGAGCGACAGGGGCTGGTCAACACGGTCCTCGACACGGAACGGTAGAGTGTCGTTGCCACCATATACCGAGGAGGAAGACGCGTAGACGAGATGCTCGACCCGACGGTGGCGTCCGATCTCGATCATGTTGAGGTGACCGGCAAGATTGGCCTGAAGATAAGCGCGTGGGTTCTCGATCGAATAGCGGACGCCGGCCTGTGCGCCGAGATGGACAATGCGATCGAACTGCTCGCCGTCGAGTGCAATATCGAGCGCGACGTGATCAGAGAAATCGACCTGTTTGAAGGTGAAGCGTCCGTTCGAATTGGCGCCATCCTTGTCGAGCTCGGCCAGGCGCGCGTGCTTGAGCGTGACATCGTAATAGTCGTTGAGGCTGTCGATACCGAGCACCGTGTCGCCGCGGGCAAGCAGGTGTCGACTGACGTGGAAGCCGATGAACCCGGCCGCGCCGGTAACGAGAACGCGCATAAGGTGTCTCCCTGTATCGCCCGGGCCTTACGAAAGGACCGTGTTGCCCGGCAAGACGCATCGACAGCATCCCGAGCAAACGACCCCGTTTGATCAGCCTTTGCCTTGCCAAGGCGTGAGGGCAAGGCTCACACCTTGGGGTATATTGCCCCGATGAAAATTTCCCCGAGTCCGAGACGCGAAAAAACTCGTCTGCCGAAGAGCGACTATACAGTGCCGCTTCCGGATTTGTTGTTGACGCCGTCGGGCCCCGTTTGCCGACGCCCCACCCCGCCCCTTCTTGACAGGAAAGGCGGCTAACGGATAACCTTCGCACGCCAGGCGGTGATGTAGTCAATGTTCCCGCGGCATTCGCCCATGTCGGCTTGCTCGGAGAGGCGAAAGCGCGTGGCGTCCCAGACGAAGCTCTGGTGCGATCCGCAGTCACCCAGGCCGCGGCCCTTGGCATAGCTTGTGAGGACCCCGTCCTTGAACTCACCGTTGATGACGCTTTTCACAGAGGTGCCCGTGTCCGCACCAGTTGCTTCGAAGCCCGAACGGGCGTCGAGTTGGGCGGGGGTGATCCTGGTGCCGTCGACGATGAAGAGCGCGCCGATCAGATTGTAAGCACCTGTCGAGCAAGGAAGGATGACCAGCGACTTGCCACCGCCGAGGGCGTACGTTTCGGGAGTGGTGATCGACTCACCGGCGCCGTCAGGGAAGCTGCCGAGATCGCAGGTCGCGCGTTTGCGCATCGTTGCGACCTGGGCACCACTGAGCTTTGCGGGGGTGCCGGAGGGAGCGATCGCGGTGATGATCGGCAGCGGCGGTATGGGCGCGCTCGAAGGCGCGGGGCCCTTGGCGACGACCGCGTCAATGCTGCCGGCGCGACCTTGTTGCGCATCAATGTAGCGGAGCGCAGCGGCTGCGCCTTTCAGCGAAAGGGTGGCCAGCGTACCACCCTTCGCATCGAGGATTTTCAGCGATTGGGCATTAGCGATGGCTGCGGCGAGCGCGGCAGCGTCGTGCAGGGCTATACGCTTGCCGTCGACCGCAAAGCTGGCGGGCGGGCGCTTGGTGGCCTCAACGTCGTTGCTGGTTTCCAGCGCCAACGAAATTTTGCCACCACCAGCTGCCACGGGGCCGGGCTCGCGCGACAGGTTGAGTGTGATCATGTCTTCACCGCCCATCTCGGGCAGGAGCGAGCCAAGCGCACAGCGCAGCGCGTTGTCGCAGCCAACGGTCCAGTCGGTGAACGTCTTCAGCTCGCCTGGTTTTGGACGCGTATGGGAGTCGGCCATGGGTTTTGGCTGGGATACTGCTGTCGTGACAGCAACTGACTTAGCTTTTGGTGCCGTCTCGGCCTTGGGCTGAGGTGCGGGCTGGCTTGGCGAACAGGCTGCGAGCGGTAGCATGGCGAAGGGCGCGAAGGCGGAAAAGATCGGTTTGCACAGCATAGTTGCAGCCTAGCGGTCTGGCAGCGCGGGGAAAAGCGGCTAGGGAGAGGCAACAAATCAGGAGAGTGATGTGCAGACGATCGGCGTGATTGGTGCAGGGCAGATGGGCGCAGGGATCGCGCAGGTATCGGCGCAGGCGGGGTACCGCGTGTTGTTGGCGGACGTGTCGCTGGACGCTGCGAGTAAGGGCAAGGCGGGGATCGCCAAGGCGCTTGCCCGGTTGGTCGAGAAGGAAAAGATCGCGGGCGATGCTCGCGATGCGGCCCTTGCGCTGATCGAGCCGGTCGCGAGCGTCGCAGACATGGGCGACTGTGCGATCGTCGTCGAGGCGGCGACCGAGCGCGAGGGCGTCAAGCGCGCGATCTTCGCTGAGGTCGGTAAGGTACTCGGGCCGGACGCAATCCTGGCGTCGAACACGTCGTCGATCCCGATCACCCGGCTGGCGCAGGCGGCCCCCGATCCGGCGCGGTTCATGGGCGTGCATTTCTTCAACCCGGTCCCTGTGATGCGGCCGATCGAGCTGATCCGGGGTCTAGCGACGTCAGATGCCACGGTAGCGGCGGTCGAGGCGTTTGCGGAGAAGCTCGGCAAGCAGGTCGTGCATGCGAACGATGCGCCGGGATTTATCGTCAACCGGGTGCTGATGCCGATGATCAACGAGGCGTGCTTCGCGCTGGGCGAAGGCGTGGCAAGCGTGCGTGACATTGATCTGGCGTGCCAGCTCGGGCTGAACCATCCGATGGGGCCTCTGACGCTGGCAGACTTTATCGGGCTCGACACGTGTCTTGAGATCACGCGTGTGTTGTTCGAGGGAACGGGCGATCCCAAGTTCCGGCCGGCGCCGGTACTGGTGAAGTATGTCGAGGCCGGGTGGTTCGGGCGGAAGACAAAACGCGGCTTCTACGATTATTCGGGCACGGAACCTGTGCCGACCCGGTAATTATCGAAGCGGCCTTTCGTGAAGAGGATGAACTTTACCTGCCAAAGCGATGCATCCTGCCTGAGCTAATACGGCTTGCGGCTTCGCAAGCAACCCTATCCCTTTGGCGCCAAGTTTGCGACTCGGTGGCAACGACATTTCTTGCCAAACAAACAATAACTTTCTTGGGGAGCGGAAGAATTTTTAAACGGATAATAATAACAATATTCGCGTAACCACCATACTTATGATTCGGATCACATTTCGGCGCGCGTGACCGCATGGAAAGCACGAGCATTGTCGGTTCGTGTGCTGGCGCTTGCGGAGATCCCGAGTGATCTTTCGCGGCGTCAGGCTACGATTCGGTTAGCGCATCGGCGCGGTCCGGTGGCAGCTGCCTGCCAGCCAACGAGGCACGTCGGCGCCATAATAGCCGACGGTAATGGACGCTTGGTAAGATCAAGGCGCAACATCGCTGATCGTAAAGCCTACCCCGCAACGCGCGACATCACCATGCGAGGCTCCGAGCGCAGGTGGCGAATCATGGCATAGCGGCCGTGTTAGGCACGATAAGCCGTTCTTCGCCATACGGAATTAAATGCAAAGGAATGCTGTGCACGACCTGCAGGATTGCCACGACGTACTGAAGCAGCGCGAACCCGGCTCACCCCCCGACCCCAAGTAACCCGTCATCACCTTAGCAATGATAAACTCGTCGCTATGGTAGAGCACCGCGCGTTCGACGCCTACGGGCCGGCGTCCCTTACGCACAATGGAAAGCCACCACAATGTTTGCCGGTCCAAAACTGAATGCTCGACGTACCGATGAACGGGGAAGCTTTACCGATCGACGTGCCGCATGTGGTCGGGGAGACAGAATTCCCGACCTAATTTCATCACGCGAGAAGTGCTTGATTTCACGTCATCGCACGACCCGTCAGTCTGCGGGTTGCACAGCGATGGGTACAAAACGGCAAGCCGGTTCCGGTCGTTCGCCATCGATCGCCTGTGACGACGCAGGTTCTGGCACCGATCGCTCGATTGTCGAACCAGTGGGACACGAAGATGGGCGGCGTGCTGGCTGATGCGATCGGTACCAACGCAGTGGTGAAAGCCTTTGGTGGTGAGGCGCGGGAAGAAGCGTTGCTCGCGCGGACCCTCGGCAAGTGGCACCGGAGCACGCGCTGGACATGGATGGCGTTCACTTGGGCTGGGTCTAGCCACTCGCGCTGCTGTGGTTCATCCGTATCGCGGCCACGGCGGCGGCGCTGTGGCTATGGTCGTGCGGACAGGCAAGCGCGGGCGACATGGCCTATGTCATCACCAGCTATCTGGTGCTGATCGGCTCTCTCCGCGACATCGGGCAGTACGTTCATCAGCTCCAGCGGTCAGTGAACGAGATGGAGGAACTGGTCGCGCTCCGTGGCGAGCCGCTCGGCGTCGCCGATCGCGCCGACGCACGTCCGATCGCGATTGAGGCGGACGCGATCCGGTTCGAGGACGTGATATTCCGCTATGCCGGGCAGGACCGCCCGATCGACCAGCATCTGACCGTCGCAATTTCGGCCGGGCAGCGCGTCGGTCTGGTCGGGCCGTCGGGGTCGGGCAAGACCAGCTTCGTGAAACTGATCCAGCGGTTCTAGGACGTCGATGGTGGTCGCGTGACGATCGACGGACAGGACGTGGCGCTCGCGACGCAGGGTCGCCACGTCGGCAGGTAGCAATCGTCCGTAGGAGTCAGTGCTGTTCCACCGCACTCTGGCCGAGAAACTTAGATATGGGCGCCCGGGCGCGAGCCACGCTGAGATCGAGCAGGCGGCCCGGCTTGCCAGCGCCCATAATTTCATCGTGGCGCTGCCGAGGGGCTATTGCACACTGGTCGGCGAGCGGGGTGTGGATCTGTCGGGCGGTCAACGCCAGCGGGCACGCCCCCAGCCGCACGGATGGTCACACCGCAGAGCTCGATGACCAGCATGTCCGACGCACCGTGGTCGATCTCGGGCGGATCCGCATGAATGGCCACGGCCGCAAAACCGGTCGGCTGCGCAAGCTTGCGGCACAGGTTGCGCCGCCAATGGTAGATCGACGAGGGCGAGATATTGGCAGCGCGTGCGATGGCGGCAACCGATGCGCCAGGCGCAATTGCAGCCTCCACCAGGGCAAGCTTGCGCTCGTCGCTCCAATGGCGACGCCGCTCAACCCCGGACAGTACAGTGATCTGGGTCATCGCCACGTCTCTAGCCACGGTGAAAACCACGGTGCTGGGACTGTAGCTAACATCTCAGCTCAGACCGTCACCCGCCAGATGCCCCACCGGATGTAGACAGCTTATGTGGCGTGGACAGCTGAACGACCGTGCAATTACCAGAGCCCGTCGCTGGAAAGCCGCCGTGCCGCTTTCTTGCCAAAAGACCGAGGCGCGGTCCTACGCCTCAGAGGCTGCTACCGTATCTAGCCTGGGGCGAACTTGTAGACGGTGCCTCGGGAGATACCGAGTTGGCGAGCGATATGGGCGGGCTTTATACCATCGGCGATCAGCTTACGCACCGCGTCGGGATCTATACGCGGCTTGCCGCCTTTGTAGACGCCCCGCGCCTTAGCTGCCTCGATACCTTCAAGTTGCCGTTCGCGTCGGAGGTTCGTCTCGAACTCTGCAAATACGCCGAGCATATCGAGAAATGCTTTTCCCGCTGCCGTGCTTGTATCGATCGGTTGCTCCGTCGCCTTGAGCGCGATGCCCCTGCCCTTTAACTCGTGCACAATATCCTGCAGATCTTTCATTGACCGAGCGAGCCGGTCGATACGGGTCACCACCAAGGTGTCGCCTTCGCGAAGGAAGTCGAGCAAAACTTGCAGCTCGGTCCGTGCGCCGCGCTCGCTTCCTGATTTTTTCTCCGACCGGATGGTCTGGCAGCCGGCAGCGCGCAGCGCGGTTTCCTGTATTCCAAGATCCTGCTCCGAGGTCGATACGCGGGCGTAACCAAAATGCGTCATTGAGGCCTCACTTGTTCAGTCAGGCTCTAGACCAATTGCACGGAGTGTTCAATTTCTATGCAAACAACCCTTATTGAACGGAGAGTCTGTTCAGTGCAGTGTGTTCACTCACGGTATACCCAGAATGACATAGAGGGCGTGATAGTCAGGCCCCATGTCAGAGCTCGCATTGTGTCACATCGCTTAAAGTGGCATAGGGTACTTGGAAGCATTGAGGAGGAGCGCCGCGATGGCTACGCAGTCCATAGACGTTAAAGTTGCCAGTAACGGTCGGATGATTCTGCCAGCATCGGTTCGCAAGGCGATGGGGCTTCACGGAGATGGGAAGGTCATTTTGACGGTCGAGGACGATCAGGTCCGCCTGTCGCCGATCGGTCACGGGGTTTCTCGCGCTCAGGCGCTTTATCGAGAGCATGCCAAGCAGGCCCGAACAATCGACGACTTCCTATCTGATCGCAAGGCAGAGGCCGTCACCGAGGCAGGCGAGTCTTCGCATTCGGACCGGCACGGAGATCCGGCATGACATCTGTTGTAATGGACGCATCTGCGGTGCTGGCGCTGGTTCGGGATGAACCAGGCGCCGACAAGGTCACACCTCACGTCGGACGAGCAGCGATTTCCGCCGTCAACCTGCAGGAGGTTATCAAGGAACTCCTGCTTGGTGGCTTGGGCGCAGCCACCATCCGCGAGATCCTAGACGAGCTTCGTCTTGATGTACGTCCTCACGATTTGGAGGCAGCATATGCGGCCGCTGAGCTGCACACTCAAACGAAGGAGTTTGGGCGCGGCCTTGGTGATCGCTCCTGTCTAGCGCTTGCGATCCTACTTGGCGTTCCCGCCCTCACTGCAGATCGCGAGTGGAAGAAGGTAAAGGCCAAAGGGCTCAAGATGGAGCATATCCGCTAGCAGCCGTCGCCAAAACCGGTCAGCTAAGGATTCCCGTTTTCCCGTGTCGTTTAGCCAATTTCGAAAAAATCGATTTGGGAACAGATTTCAAGAAAACGGCACCCAACACCAGTGCTTCTGAGGGCTTTGAGCTGGGGAATCCCCACTCGTCCTTCGTTTACGGGAAATGGAATCGCCTCACTGTCAGTTTACCGTCATCGGTTGCAGGAGCTTCGGAGCGGCGCTGCCAGCGGGAGGATCGAGTACGAAGCGGGGATAGGAAAGGATCAGGCCCGTGTTCGGAAGCGTGACGCTTCGCACGCCGCCTGATTGCTGAGTGCGTGCGGCGCCACCGACCCCCGCCAGTACCCCAAAGCGGTAATCTCGCACCACGTTGGCGAAGAGCACAGCGGACGAATAGGTGAGCGGACCGATTTCCACCGTCAGCTTGCCCCTGAAGCGAAGCGGTTCGTCCGCCATTGGCTGGGTTGCGGTTTCGATCGCGCCTGCGATCACCGCCCCGCTCCCCTCACGCTTCAGATAGCTAGAACCCTGTTTGTAGGGTCGCGTCGCTACATACCGCAGGATGCCGTCCTTCCACATGTCGTCGTTGCCCCCGCCATTGGCGCTGACGTCGATCACTAGGCGATCAACCGAGGCGGCCTTGATCCGCGCGAAGCAATCGTGGGTGAACTCAAGGTAGCGCGCCTTGTCCTCCCACACGAACGATGCGACCGTAAGACGCGCCGATTTATCCGTATCTATGCGGCACGCGAACAGGCGATCGAAGCTGGCATCCCGCTGGAGGATTGCTGGCAGCGTGTGTTCGGCCCCGACCGTGAGCCGCTTGCCTGAGCCGCTAAGCACCAGATCGTAGTCTACGGGTGTTCCATATAGCTTGGCATGAAACAGCCACCAGCGTTGTGCCAGCAGGGCTCTGCGAAAGGCGGGCGTGTCGCCATGGGTCCTTACGAGCAGAGAATGGGCGACGTCGCGCGCATCATGCCCGTCGATCCGCAGGATGCGGCGACCCGCGAGCGGCGTCGATCCTCCCCCGAGCATCGAGACGATGACCGGATGATCCTTGGCATCAATCGCCACCTCAAATGGGAAGAAGCCCGTACCTTGCCGAACCGCTTCCGCGCCCTTGCCCCGCCAGTCGGGGAGGCCGATGAACAGATGACCGTCAGCGAGGACGGGATTGAGCTGAGCCAGTTTCGTCCAGGCTTCCGCCTGATCCATCGGATGATCCAGCTGCGCTCGTACCCTGTCGGCCTCGCGCTCAAGCGCCGCCTTCGTGACCGAATGGGCAAGGTCGGGGTGCTGATGTTCGATCGTATCGAGTGCAAGGCGGAGGTCGGCTTGTAATGCCCCCGGAGCGATCGTCTGCGCCGGGGCTGTGCCGGATGAGGCAAGAGCCATCAATGCGGCCGATAGGAGCGTTTCCATATGCGATGCCACCGTCGTTCCAATTCAAAAACCGCCGCCAGAGCCTCTTCCCTGGATCGTTATGTTGAAATATATGTGGCATATTTCAACACGAGTCTATGCCAATGTATGAAAGTGATGACCCGCGGGTAATCCGCGATCCGGCGCAGGTGCGGCTCCTCAGCTCCGGTGTGCGACAGGAGATGGTTGATACGCTTGCCGCGCTCGGTGGCGAGGCCGGTGTCGCGAGCTTGGCGGATCAGCTCGGGCGACCGGCCGATGGTCTCTATTATCATCTGCGGACGCTCGTGGCGGGCGGACTGGTCGAGGAGCTGCCGAGCGACGGTATGGAGCGTCGATTCCGGCTCGCGGGCGGTGGTCACGGCCCGCTGCGACTTTCCTATGACCTTGGTCCGAACGGAAATGCTGTGGAGCTGCGCGCTTTCGCCCATGGATTATTGCAGATTGCCGATCGGGACTTCCAGGCTGCTCTTGAGCAGAGTGATACTGTGGTTGCCGGTCCGGCACGAACGCTTTGGGCTTCTCGCAACAAGGGATGGCTCGCAGCCGCAGATGTTGCGGAGGTTAACGCCCTTCTCGCCCGCCTTGGTGAACTGACCAGCCAACCAAAGGCTGATGGGCGGGCGCAATTGGTAAGTCTCGTCTTCGTGCTTGCGCCAACCGAGGCGCGATCCAAAAGGCGCGCGCCGCGAACGGTGTAGGATTTCGATCGACGGTGAGCAGCGATCAGTAGCCTTGAAGCATCCGGCCGGCTCGTCTTCTTTCTCAGTTGCGGTGCGATCATGGGATTTGGAAAGGCATACGCATTCCCGTTTTATGATCGATACCGAGAACGCCGACGCATTCTCGCCCGCCGTTCCTAATTGGGAACCCTTTCAGGAACTTGCTATGATGTGGCTAGCAATGATTTAGCGCCTTCACTGCCGTCTCCGTGACAGCAAGGAGCCTTACCTCGTCCCATCCTTCCCGCGCAGCGGCCGACAGGCCGAGCATGGTCGTGGCAACGTAATCCGCGATACGCTCAGACGCTTCGCTGTCAGACGCTTCAAGAAACACTCGCACTCGTTCGCGATTTTCGGTTGCGATATGTGCAGCCGCGATGCCCCAATCTGTTGTCCCGGCCTTGGCATGTTCGAGGATGAGGCAACCACGCCGCTGCGGATGGGCGGCATAAGCATGCGCCGCAGCGCGTAGCATATCGCAGAGCGCTTTCGTGGGGGCGATACCTGGAACCAGAAAGCGATCCAGCGGCACGACAGTGGCCGAATAGAGCCGCAACGTATCCTTGAAGAAGGCGGTCTTGCTGCCGAACGCCGCGTAGAAGCTGGGTGGGGTAATCCCGATCGCCTCGGTCAGCGCGGCGACGCTGACGTTTTCGTAGCCGTGCTCGTGGAAGAGATGCTGCCCGACCTCGACCGCAGTGTCGAGCGCGAACCCACGCGGCCGTCCCCGCTGCCGCTTATTTTCGATAACACTCATTACAGAATCCATTTGCATCGTTGGATCATATTTGTATAGCGACCGTTAAGTGAAATAGCCATGCCCCGGATCGCCACGGCCCGTAGGCAGGCATCGAACCGACGAACAAGGACAATCATGCCGCCTTCCCCCTCGCCAGGCCTCGCCGAAACCGGGTCGGTGCCGCGTACCGCTCTCCCTAGCGCAGCACTGTCAGGCCTCGCCGCCAGTGGCTTCCTGTGCATCGTTACCGAAACGCTTCCTGCCGGCTTGCTGCCGCAAATCGCCTCTGGCCTGCGGATCTCTGAAGCAATCGCGGGACAACTTGTTGCGGTCTATGCCCTGGGGTCCTTGCTGGCGGCGATTCCGCTTACCAGTCTAACCCAGGGCCTTCCCCGCCGGCCGGTACTACTCGGTACCATCATCTGCTTCGTTGTCGGCAACACGCTGACGGCATGGGCGGGGTCGATCAGCCTCGTGCTGGTCGCGCGGTTTGTCGCTGGGTGCGCGGCGGGGCTCGCCTGGGGGATTCTCGCGGGTTACGCGCGCAGCATCGTGCGTCCAGAACAGACCGGGCCGGCGATGGCGCTCGCCATGGTTGGCGTGCCGCTGGCGCTCTCGTTGGGGGTGCCTTTGGGGACCTTCCTGGGTGGTCTGGTCGGGTGGCGCGGATCGTTTTTGATCCTCTCCGCGCTCAGCGTCGTGCTGATCGGCTGGATCATCGCGAAGGTGCCCGATGCGCCCGGCCGGACGGGCGACGATCGTCCGTCGCTCCGCCGTGTCATCGCCACGCCGGGCGTCGTGCCGATCCTGCTCGTCATCCTCACCTGGATGACGGCGCACAACATCCTGTACACCTACATCGCGCCGTTCGCGACTGCTGCGGCCGTGCGGGTCGATCTCGTGCTCCTGGCATTCGGTGTCAGTTCGCTCGCCGGCATCTGGACCGTTGGGCGGCTGGTGGATCGGATGCTGCGTATGCTGGTACTGCTTGCAATCGGATCGTTCGCGGCGGTCGCGGTGCTCCTGACGATTGCCGGCGAACAGGGCATTGCCGTCTATGCGGCTGCCGTCATCTGGGGCTTCGGCTTTGGCGGTGCCGGGGCGATGATGCAGACGGCGTCGGCAGACGCGGCTGGTGATGGCGTCGATCTGGCACAGGCGATGGTGACCACGGCATGGAACCTGGCGATTGCGGCCGGCGGTGCGCTCGGCGGTGCGCTGCTCACGACCGGCGGGACCTCGCTGCTGCCGCCTGCTGTCGCCGCGCTAGCTCTGATCGCCTTTCTCATCGCTCTGGCCGCACGTCGTTTCGCCTTTCCACCCGGTCACCGCGCGCCGTCGCGCCGCTGACCCGCCCCTTTTCTTCGAAAACGAGGTTCAGACATGAAGCCCTACAGCATCTCCTTTGCGCTTGCCGCACTCGCTATGACAGTAGCGCCGATCCAAGCCGCGCCGCGTGCGGTTCTGCCCGTCGCGCAGGAGGAATTCCCGATTCCTCATGGGTTCAGCGGCGGTTACGAAACCATCGACGGCGTGAAACTCCATTACGTGCGCGGCGGTCGAGGCCCGCTCGTGCTGCTCGTCCACGGTTTCGGGCAGACATGGTATGAGTGGAACCGCCTCATGCCGGACCTTGCCGGGCGCTATACGGTGGTGGCGGTCGAGCTTCCGGGTCTTGGCCTGTCGGAAGCGCCCCGCACGTCCTACACCGGCGTCGATATTTCCAACTATCTGTACAAGTTCGCCAAGCGTTTCAGCCCGGACAAACCCTTCTATCTGGTCGCGCACGATATCGGTATCTGGAACAGCTATCCGATGGTTGCGCGCCACCCCGCCGACGTCGTCAAGGCCGCTTTCATAGAAGCGACCGTACCCGACGACACGCTCTATTCGCTACCCGCGTTCGTCTCGACCGGCGAGGCAGCGGGTTGGCATCATAGCTTTTTCGCAGCCGACGATCAGCTGGCGGACGCGATGGTGAAAGGCAATGAGCGGCTGTTCCTGACGCACTTCATTCGCCATCATGCAAGCAACCAGGCGGTGTTCACCGATGCGTTGATCGATCGCTACGTTCGCTCCTATGCAAAGCAGCAGACGTTCCATCACGCCTTCGAATATTACCGCGCGTTACCCCGATCGATCGTGCAAAATCAGGCATTGGCGGCGAGCAAGCTGACCATGCCGGTTCTTGCCGTTGGCGGGGGTGGCAATGGCGGCTTCGGCGCAAAGCAGCCGGAGAATATCCGACGCTACGCCACCAACGTGGAAGCGCACGTGCTGCCCGGATGCGGCCACTGGGTTCCCGAGGAATGCGCGTCGGCGCTGAACCCGCTGATTACCTCTTTCCTGGCACGACCATGACAAAGGATGCCATCAAGCCAGGCAAGGTACGCGGGATCGATCATATTGGGATTACGGTGCCCGACGTGGAAGCGGCGACCCGGTTCCTGAGTGAGGCATTCGACGCGACCATCGTCTACGATACGGTAGCCGATGGTCTACCGCGCCGGTCACCCGAGGATCTCGCCCCGACGGTCGCGCTGAACGAAGCTTAACGCGTCATTGCGACCCGCATCGTTCGCCTTGGCGACGGCGCCAACATCGAACTCTTCGAGATCGAGGGTACCGTGCCCGGCGTCCACGGGATCGGTGCGCTCGGGCTCCAGCACTTCGCCGTCTACTGTGACGACATTGCAGAGGTGCTTCGCCGAGTATTGGCGGCGGGAGGTGCGCAGCTTCGCGGGCCGAACCCATTGTTTGGGGCGGAAGAAGGGCCCGGCAATGCAATGCATTACGTCCGGGCACCATGGGGTACATTGATCGAGTTGATTTCCACTCCGGCCGGCACTGCACCAGGACGCGAGATGAACCGCTGGCAGCCTACACGGAGCTAATATTTCGTCTCTTCGGAGTGCCGCGCAGCCTGCTGACAGATTGATCGTCGAGAACAGCATATCGCGGATCATGAGACACTGCACCGGCAGTTCGCTGCGAAGGCCATGGTTTCCTAAACCAAAATACCGGGGAGGCTTTGGTATTCCCGAAATTCGACCCTCAATCGGGAAGGCCGGTGCTGGCTGGGCAATGGCGATAGAAGGTGGATAGGCCGACTTGGAGCAGCTTCGCTATTTTGGCAGGCTTGTCCCCGGCTGCGAGGAGCTTGCGCGCAGTGTCGATCTTGTCGGGCGTCATTGCTGCTTTTCGGCCACCACCGGTGCCGCCCTTCGCGCGAGCTGCCGCCAAGCCCGCGATCGTGCGCTCCTTCACCAGCTCACGTTCCATCTCTGCGACTGAAGCCAATATGTGGAAAAGGAGTCGCCCAGAAGGAGTGGCCGTGTCGAACCCATCGGTGAGAGATCGGAAGTCCACGTTGCGAGCGGACAGGCCCGCCGCTAGCTCGATGAGACCTCGGATCGAACGGCCAAGCCGATCGAGCTTCCAAATCACGAGGGTGTCTCCTGCGCGTGCGAAATGGAGCGCTTCCGCCAAGCCCGGTCGATCGACTTTCGCGCCGCTCGCTTTGTCAGTGAACAGTCTCTCACAACCGGCCTTTGCCAAGGCGTCGAGTTGCAGCGACAAATCTTGGTCGGTCGTCGAAACACGGGCGTAACCGATCAACATGGGAGCATCCTACGAGAGAGGGGCGACTCTTCGACTCCAAGACAAGGATGCGAGCCGCCCTCCGGCAGGCTATTTGAGCGGCAGGAACAGCTCCGCGACCGCCTCATGCTCCGGCACCTCCGGGAAGAAAGCGATGCGCTGGCAGTAGAGCGGGAAGTCGCGTACCTCCTCACCGCTTACGGGTAGCCAATCGCGGTAGAGATACAGTGCGGCAGGCTCCAGATTGTCGGTGTTGCCAACGACGCGCAGCACCGCGCAGCGTCCGCCCGGGATGGTGCCGGCATCGATCCGCTCGCCGTTCGCCTCGATGGGGCGATCGGTGCCGGCGCACAGGTCCATGCGGTATTCGGCCGGAGGCGTCGTCCGCGGATCGGAGTAGAAAACGTTGAAGGTCGGGCTGACCCTGGGTGACAGCCCAGTCGCTTTGCGCCAAGCGATGAACCGCTGGATGGTCGCGCCGATCGTCGCCGGGTCGCCGCGATGCTCCATGATCGCGACGGATGTCGGCGCTTCGTCGCGGATCGTTACATCATTGGTAGTGTAAGTGGTCTGCATGAGCTTGCTCCTCGCGTTGTCGAGAGGCCCGAAGGCCGCAAGCCACGGCTCCCAATCGGGAGCCTTCCTGAACGACGAGGGCGACTGCCCGACCCGTTGTCGAAAGGCACGGGCGAAGGCATCCGGGGCGTCGTAGCCGGCATCCATCGCTATGTCGGTGACGCTCTGCGCGTCCCTATAGGCCAGCCGGTAGGATGCCCGCTTCATGCGGGCGAGCTGGACGTAGCGATGCACGGAAAGCCCGAAGGTCGCCGTGAACTGCCGGTGGAAGTGATATTTCGAGAAGGCGGCGACGCCGCTCACCGCATTCAGGTCCAGATCGTCGTCCAGATGCCGGTCAATGTGATCCAGCACCCGCTGCATCCGGGCATGGTAGTTGTGAACCGCCGCCTTCATCGTCCTGTCCTCCGTGGCGGCGCCAGTTAGACGTACTTGGATCGGAGGCGCTCGACCGATCTTGCGGTTCTGCGTTCGATCCATGCGTTCTCGCAAAGGCTGCTAATCGAGAACGCCCGAGCCGTCTCACTTGCCGTTCGTTTTTGGGAACGCTGGTACGCGGCCCGTCTCACCCTGGATTGCTATGTGTCGATCAGCAGCCGTGGCGCAACGGCGTATCGCAGCCGGCTAATAGACAGGGGCGGTTGCCCGCCCCCATCCAGTTTTTAGCCGTGCTTCATGCCGCCCTTGGCATGATCGCAGCAGTCAGCAGCCTTGGCTTTTGCGCCATCCTTGCAGCAGTCCGCACCGTCCTTGCAGCACGCCATGTCGGCGCAGCAATTGGCGACAGCGGCGAATGCGCCGGTGGACAGGGTGAGGGCGAAGGCAGCGCTGATGAGCTTGAACTTGGTCATGATATTCTCCGAAATTTACGTGTGATCGTGTTCGACGTCACACGGTTTGCGGAGGGGGTGTGGCCGGAGCGTATGCCATGCCCAAAAGGCCGGTCTGTGGAGCCGGCCAAGGCGATAGACGGGAGGACGGAACCAGCTCGATATGCTCGACGGTTTCGCCGGCAACTGCAACGCACGGTATGGCGCAGGCCGACGCAGGCGCCTTTTTGATGGGAGCGCCTGCTGATTTGCTGGCGCAGTCCATCATCGCGGACGCAGCCGGAGGCGCGGCCATCGCCATCGTCTCGCAGAGCGGGCCGAGCCGGACCAGCAACATCACCGCCAGGACGAAAAACGCCATGAAATGCAATATCTTGGAGAGTGGGCGAGCCCGGCGTTTCATTGGATGCATCTAGAAGCACACTCAGTGATGCACAATGTCGTAGGAGCGGCTTGCCACACTAAGCGGACTTTACTCGCCTTTCCGGTACGTTGGCGAGATTGCGATGCTCGAAATGTCTGTGGCGCTATCGATCGGCACGCCTGCCTCCTTTCGCTCGGAATAGCGATCGACAAGCTGCGTGGTGTGCGGGCGCAGCAGGATCGTGAAGCGCACCAGTTCCTCCATCACGTCCACGATCCGGTCGTAATAGCTGGACGCCTTCATCCGGCCGGCGTCGTCAAACTCGTTGAACGCCTTGGCGACACTCGACTGGTTGGGGATCGTCACCATTCGCATCCAACGGCCAAGGACGCGCAGGGTGTTGACGCTGTTGAACGACTGCGATCCGGCCGACACCTGCATGACGGCGAGCGTTCGCCCCTGTGTCGGTCGCATTCCGCCCATCGACAGGGGCAGGTGATCGACTTGCAGCTTCATGATGCCGGTAATTTGGCCGTGCCGCTCGGGGCTGCACCACACATGTCCTTCCGACCACATCGACAGTTCGCGCAGTTCGTGGACGGCCGGGTGATCGTCCCCCGTCACCTGGTCGGGTAGCGGCAGGGTCGAAGGATCGAAGATCCGCGTTTCGCAGCCGAAGAATTGCAGCAGCCGAGCAGCTTCCTCCACACACAGTCGCGAGAACGACCGCTCCCGCAAGGAGCCGTAGAGCAACAGGATGCGCGGAGGCGGATCACCAGCGCCCAGCCCAAGGGCAGGACGATCGAGCGCATAGCGGCGATCGAGCGCGGGCAGGTGATCGGGATCGGAGAGCGTGCGAAGCGGCATTACAGACTGATCCTGATTGCGAGCGCGGCGAGTGTCACCAACAGCACCGGAATCGTTAGCGTTGCGCCAACCTTGAAGTAATAGCCCCAGCCGATCCGAATGCCCTTTTGCCCGAGGACATGCAGCCACAGCAGCGTCGCGAGCGAGCCGATCGGCGTGATCTTCGGCCCGAGGTCGCAACCGATCACGTTGGCGTAGATCATCGCTTCCTTGATCGCGCCCGTGGCGTGCGTCGCGTCGATCGACAGCGCGCCTACCAGCACGGTCGGCATGTTGTTCATCACTGACGACAGCAGCGAGGCGATAATCCCGGTCCCGAACGCTGCACCCCACACACCGCCTTGCGCGGTACGATCGAGCAGGCCGGCAAGGTGGTCAGTCAGGCCAGCATTCCGCAGGCCATAGACGACCAGGTACATACCAAGCGAGAAGATCACGACCTGCCACGGAGCACCGGCCAGCACCTTGCGCGTCTGGATGACATGGCCGCGCGCGGCGATGACGAGCAGGAGGACCGCGCCGGCAGCGGCCACAGCGCTGACCGGCACGCCGAGGGGTTCGAGCAGGAAAAAGCCGGCGAGCAGCAGGGCAAGAACGACCCAGCCCGCCTTGAAGGTGGCATGGTCGCGGATCGCATCACTGGGCGTGCGAAGCTGCGCCACATCGTAACTCGCCGGTATGTCACGCCGGAAAAATAGCAGCAGCGCGACCAGCGTCGCGGCGATCGACGCCAGATCAACCGGCACCATCACCAAGGCATAATCGGCAAAGCCGATCCGGAAGAAGTCGGCTGACACGATATTGACGAGGTTGGAGACGATCAGCGGCAGGCTGGCGGTATCGGCGATGAACCCTGCCGCCATGACGAACGCCAGTGTGGCCTTGTCCTTGTATCCCAGCGCCCGAAGCATCGCGATTACGATCGGCGTCAGGATCAAAGCCGCACCATCATTGGCGAACAGCGCCGATACCGCCGCGCCGAGCAGCACGATCAGCACGAACAGCCTGCCACCATTCCCCCCGCCCCAGCGCGCGACGTGGAGCGCCGCCCATTCGAAGAATCCGGCTTCATCGAGCAGCAGACTGACGATGATGATCGCGACGAACGTCGCGGTCGCGTTCCAGACGATGCCCCACACCACAGGCACGTCGGAGAGCGAGACGACACCAACGAGGAGCGCGATGGCCGCGCCGCCTAGCGCGCTCCAGCCGATGCCGAGGCCTTTGGGTTGCCAGATGACGAGCGTGATCGTGGCGATGAAGATAGCGAGCGCGAGCAGCATCAGGCGATGCGCTGACCCGAAGCGTCTACGACCTGTTCGCCGTCTTCCTTGGCAAACGCCTCCTGTTGCGGCCCGGGCAGCAGATCAAGGACCGCCTCGGAAGGTCGGCACAGCTTCACGCCGAGTGGCGAGACGACCAGCGGCCGGTTGATGAGGACCGGATGTGCCATCATTGCGTCCACTAGCGCGTCGTCGGACAGCGACGAGTCACCAAGACCTAGCTCAGCATATGGCGTGCCCTTTTCTCGCAGCAGATCGCGGGGCATGATCCCCGCGCGATCGATCAGCTCGATTAGCAGCGTGCGCGAGGGCGGCGTTTTCAGATATTCGATCACATGCGGCTCGATGCCGGCATTGCGTATCATCGCCAGCGTGTTGCGCGACGTGCCGCACTCGGGGTTGTGATAGATCACGATATCGACGGCCACGGGGCGTCCTTTCAGCAGCAGGGGGTGAGTTCGGCCAGGAGCGGCGCGCACAGTTCGGGTGACCCGGCGCAGCAGTCTTTGACGAGGAACAGCGTCAGCGCGCGCAGCCCATTTAGATCGGCGCGGTAGATGATCGATCGGCTATGCCGTTCGGAGCGCACAATGCCGGCCCGCGCGAGGATGCCGAGGTGCGCCGACATGGTGTTCTGCGGCACGTCGAGTTGGCGGGCGATTTCGCCCGCTGCCAGGCCGCCCGGTTCGTGCCGCACCAAGAGGCGGAACACGTCAAGGCGGGTGCCCTGTGCGAGTGCGCTAAGTGCAGCAATAGCTGAATCGTTTTCCATATATCCAGCATAGAGGATATCTCAGACGGGGCTAGGTCTGGGTTTCCGAACCCAGCTTTCTCAATTCATCATCCCTCGCGAGAATGCGGGATCGTACTAGAACGCCCAGTGCCGGACGCTCGGGTTGCGAATCACGGCTCCCGAAAGCGGTCATTCGTTCAGCGCGTTTTTTTTCGGTCCGGTCATTCCTGATGCAAAAATCAAAAGTTTTGCATCACAGGACTGGCTCAAATTGAGCGCTATGAGGCCTATGAAGGGTGACTCCGCTCAACCCAGAAAGCCGCTCTACGAGTCAAACATACTTGACTCGAAATGTCGCGTATGTTTGACATTTTGCAAAAGCGTAGGGGAAGCAGATGTACGAGTTCACTCACCGTGGGGCCGGGGTCAATTGGGCGGCTTTAGATCAAAAGAGCCGACGCCTTGTGTCTGGGAGTATGGCTAGCGCCGTGGTGGCCGTTATGCCGCTTTTCAAATGGACCGCTGACGCTGCGCGCCGAGTGGGTATCGAGTTTCAGGGCGCAATGCCCATTGAAGGCACCGCTGTTTCGACTTCTTCCCTCTATCTACCTGCCGCTTGGGTCGTGGCCTGGGTAATCGGCTTTGCTGCCTTATCTGGCATGCTATGGTGGCGCATGAGCATCCGGCAGGATGAGCTGTTTCATCGAGTGCAGAACTGGTCGCTCGGCATGAGTGGCGCGTAGACTGCCGCTGCCCTTACAGTGTGGGGCCTGTTAGATATGACCGGGATTAGCCCGCCCATACAGGGGCCTGCCCCCCTTATCCTGTTCTCAGCGCTCACGATCTTGTTCGGCCGGACGGCTGCGCGCAAATGGGCGTCCTAACTCGCCTCCCGGAACACCGGGCTGAGTCGAACTTCACGCAGGCTGGTTTGGCAACGCTCGTTGGCGTTTCCAGACAAACCATCAACTCAATCGAGACAGGTCGGTTCGAGCCTAGTTTGTCATTGGCGCTCAAGCTGGCCCACCTATTTAACGTGCCCGTAGAGAACCTTTTTAGCCTACCGGAAAATTAGACATCGGCGGTAGTGCGGCTGCTGTGGTGATGCAAAATTCACGGATTTCGCATCAGCCCAAGAACGGCAGGAAACCGAGGGCTGAGGTGGCCCCCTAAATGACCTGACAGGGCCCCGCTCTTAGATAAGAGTGAGGCATATGACTGACGGTACGACCAGGCGTTACAACGATGGCGAGGTT
>NZ_LMKW01000004.1 GCF_001421745.1 Sphingomonas sp. Leaf230
TCCTTCGCAACAGCGAAGTGTCGCGGGGTGGAGCAGCCCGGTAGCTCGTCAGGCTCATAACCTGAAGGTCACAGGTTCAAATCCTGTCCCCGCAACCATCTTGATTTGCAACACCTCCTCGGTCACCACCGCGGGGGCTTTTTGCGTCTCCGCGCCAGCACATAGCGTCAGCATTGACGCCAGCTCCCCGCGCAGGTCGATCGCGAGATGGCCGTCCTCTGGCGTCAGCACCACAACCTCAATGAGCGCGCGCAACCGGTCGAACGCCTGCGCCTTCAGCGCTTCGTCCTCGAAGGCCGCGGTGAGCTGTTCGACCTTCTCACGGTACACGCGGCTCAGGTCCGGGGTAAGCAGATCGGGCTCCGGGGAAACCGTCTCTGTGGTTTCCTGTTCGGTAAGCTCCAGTTCGGCGAGTAGGGCCTTGCGTCGCTCGGTCCAAATCTTCATGTCGTCGACGAACACCGTCGCGTCCACGCCTTTGAGGATAGCCGCCTTGGCGTACCCGAGCTGGTGATCGAGATTGGCCAGTTCGGCTTCCCGCTCGGGGCGGGCGCTGACCGTTTCAGCTGTCAGGCGCCGGGTCTCTGCCTCGTATTCTAGGAGGAACGCTGCGACGACATCGTCACGCAGCATCTCGCTCGACAAGCCCGCCAGCACGCGCGTGTCGAGTTCCTCCTGGCGGATCGTCAGCCGGTTGTCGCACCAGGTCGGGCCCTTCTTGGCGGTGCCCTGGCAGCCGAACCGGGTCTTGCCAGATTTCGCATAGCTCGCCCCGCAGCGGCCGCAGGTCATCTTGCCGGTCAGCAGATACCGCGGACGTTGCTGTGCGAAGAAGGGCAGACTGGCCGTCTCGGTACGCGGTTTCGGCCCGCGCGATAGCGTAGCCTGGCGGAATTTGACCCTGTCCCATAATGCGATGGGCACGATGCCGAGCGCCGGGGACGCGACGTCATCGGATCGTTTGTCCTCCGGGTTGACGAAGGCATGGCGTTTGCCCGTTTCCGGGTTCTTGCGATACGTCTGTTTGCCGTAGGGCCGTCGGCCGACATAGAGCGGGTTGTTGAGGATGCCGGTGCCGCGTGCGGCATTGCCGGTCAGCGTGTTCGGTGTCCACGCCGCGGCCTTGCCGAGCGGGTGTCTGCTGGCTTTACCGCTACGCGGGGAGGGCACACCGTCGGCATTGAGGCTCCGCGTGATGGCGATGGGCGACAGGCCGGCCGCATAGTCCTCGAAGATCCGGACCACCACCATCGCCTCGTTCGGTACGATCTGCTGCAGGCCACGGATGCGTTCGCCGTTGCCGTCGTGCTCGATGCGCTTCTCATAGCCGTACGCAGAGCCACCGGGATTCTTCCCCATCGCGTGACGACGCACCAGCGCATCGCGCGTCTTGTCGCTGGTGGCGCTCAGCTGCTCGGCGTTGATCGTACCGATCATGCCGATGTGCAGCGGCGTGACTATGCCTTCCTTGCGCGTCGCCAGGACGATGCCGAGAAACCGGAGTCGGTCGAACAATGTCGCGATATCGGCCTGACTGCGCGACAGCCGGTCCATGGCGTCAGCGTAGACGATGTCGACGCGGCCTGCGGCAACGGCCTCGAGCAACGCCTTCATGCCGGGGCGGTGCATCGTAGCCGCCGATTCGGCTGCGTCTGTGAAGCAGAGGACCTCCTGCCAGCCTTCGCGCATGACCTCGCGCCTGCACATCATCAGCTGCGTTTCGATCGACTGCACGTCCTGTTTGTCCGTCGAATACCGCGCATATATCGCACACCGCTTCATCTTTCCTCCATTCGTGCATCCTGCATTCGCAACGAAGGTCGTCATGATGGTCGCCTACCCGTCTTCGGGGCGACCTGATTCTTCTGGGTTCTCTGCTGCCGCGCCAGGTCGCGCGCCAGCAGACGCGCGAGGTCCAGCGCGAGATCGTGGAGCGGGGAGGGCGGCTGCGACGGCATCCACGCCATCTGGGGCGCGCGGCGTCACGCCGACTCCGACCTTCCCACATGGTTGCCGGGCCGTATTGCGAAGCTGGCATCGGCCGGCCTGCCGCTGTCTTTTATGGTGGAAAGCAGAATGGCCGCTTTCGAGCGAACCGTGGCCTGAGCGGACGTTCGTTCATACGGCGGAGCGTATTTAATGATTGGATCCGGCTCCAGACCCAGCGCGTTCTTCGGATCCGCTGGTCACGACGACCTATTGAGCTATGTATTTGATCAGGTGTTTCCTTTTCCGCCAAAAATCGATGCGGTGGACTCGCGAACGGTCATCCTCGCGGGTACCGTAACCGGGGTGGCGGTCGTTGGGCCGTTGACGTGGTCGGCGATGATGAGGTTGACGGCCAGCGCGGTGACTTCGGCGATCGGCTGGACGATGGCGGTCAGCGACGGATGCGCCAAGCGGATGATCGGGGTATCGTCGAAGCTGATCAGAGATAGGTCCCCTGGCACGGCGAGGGTACGCTCGCGCGCGAGTTCGAGCGTCGCTAGCGTCATCTGATCGTTGCTCGCGATGATCGCGGTCGGCGGCTCGTTCAGCGTCAGGAGTTCCGATGCCGCGGCGCGACCAGAGGCGTGGCTGAAGTCGCCGATCGCCAGCAGATCGTCCGTCGCCAGGCCAGCCGCCTGCATCGCCGCACGCCAGCCGTCGACCCGCCATGCGCTCAGCTCATATTCCGCCGGCCCGGCGATAAAGCCGATCCGCCGGTGGCCGAGGTCGAGCAGATGCTCGGTCGCGATCCGTGCCGCTCGCGTGTCGTCCATGATCAGTCGGATGCCAGGCCCGTCGGTCAGCGAGCCGATCCGTGCGAAGCTGATGCCGTGTGCCTCGAGCAGGTTGATGATCAGCGGATTGCCCGAATGCGGGGGCGTCAGGATCACGCCATCGGGTTGCAGTGCGGCGATCGCGGCCAGCAACTCGCGCTCGATATGGTCGCTATGCGTGTCGACGAGCTCAACGATCAGGCGATAGCCGTGTTCGGCGCAGGTCAGCATCCCGCCGAGCATCATCTGGTCGAACCAGTCGGTCCCTTGCCGCGCGCGCCAGTCGGCGATGGTTCGCTCGCGGTCGTTGAGCGCGAGGATCAGGTACGAGCGTGATCCGCCCATGCGTTGCGCGGCGATCGACGGGACATAGCCGAGCTTGTCGATCGATGCCTGGACGCGTTGCATCATCTCGGGCCGGACACCCGTTTCCTTGTTCACCACGCGGCTGACAGTCTGCAGCGAGACACCAGCATCAGCCGCGACATGCTTGATCGTTACCGCCTGACGCCGCCGTGCCATGCGTCTGAACTCAGGCTGCGAGGACGGGCGAGGGGGCGGGTGCGGCGCCGCAGTAGCGCGCGACGTACTCGGCATGCTCGGGCAACCCCGCGACGGTCGCGTTGGTGCCGTCGCGCAGGCCGCCGAGCAGCCGCGCCAGTTCGTCGTCGCGCAGCTTGGTCGCGATCGGGTGATAGCTCCGCGGGACGATGCCCTGGCCGAGCATCACCTGCACCCAGCTGTTCTCCGCGAACAGCTCCTCGTTCTTGCGGAACACGCGGCCGGTTTCGCGGAACAGCTCGATCTTCTGTTCGAGCGAGGCGGGGATCGGCATCGCCGTGCATTGCCGCCAGAACGCGCTGTCGCGGCGGTTCGTCGCCTTGTAGTGCAGGATCAGGAAATCGCGGATCTGCAGCATGTCGGTATGCTGCTGGTCGTTGAACTCAGCGACTTCGCGGGGGCTGACTGGGCCCGACGGGAACAGCCGCAGCAACCGCAGTACGGCACGCTGGATCAGGTGAATGCTGGTCGATTCCAGCGGCTCCATGAACCCGCCCGACAGCCCAATCGCGATGCAGTTGCGATGCCATTGCTGCCGCCGCGCGCCGGTCACGAAACGGATCACGTTCGGCTCCGTCAGCGTCTTGCCCTCGATATGGGCGAGCAGCCGGTCGAGCGCTGCGTCGCGGTCGAGATAGCGGCTGCAATAGACGATGCCGTTGCCGGTGCGATGCTGGAGCGGGATGCGCCACTGCCAGCCCGCATCATGCGCCATTGCCCGCGTATAGGGCAAGGCAGGCCGCACGCTCTCGGTCTGAATCGCGATCGCGGAATCACACGGCAGGTAATGCGTCCAGTCATCGAACCCGGCGTGCAGCGCGCCCTCGATCAGCAACGCGCGAAACCCCGTGCAGTCGAGGAACAGGTCGCCCTCGATCCGCGCGCCGGACTCGAGCACCAGCGCGGCAATGTCACCGCTCTCACCGTTCAGCTCGACCTGCGCGATCCTGCCTTCGAGGCGGCGCGTGCCGTCGGCCTCCGCCATCTTCCGGAGGAACTTGGCGTAGCGCGTCGAATCGAGCTGGTACGCATAGTTCATCCGGTCGTCGGGCAGATGCGCGAATTTGCCCTGCAACGCAGCACGCAGCTCGAGACAGTAATCGTCGTAGGGCTGCGCGTGACCCTTGGTCAGGCCGTGCAGCCAGAAATGCTGGAAGCCCGCGGACCAGTGATCCTTGCCGGTGATCCCGAACGAGTGGAAATAGCTCTCGCCACGATCCTTCCAGTCGTCGAACAGGATGCCGAGTTTGAACGTCGCCTGCGTCTCGCGCATGAACTCGGCTTCGTTGATCCCGAGCAGGCGGTTGAAGGTGATCATCGGCGGGATCGTCGATTCGCCGACGCCGACCGTGCCGATCGCATCGGATTCGACCAGCGTCAGCTCGATCGTGCTGCCCATCGTGCGCGCGATCGCGGCGGCGGCCATCCAGCCGGCGGTGCCGCCCCCGGCGATTACGACGCGGCGTATAGGGTGTTCGGTCATCGGCTGAGCGCTCTCAGGAGGAAGGCGCGGAGGCGACCCGCGGTGTCGGCGGTGAGCGGCGCGAGCACGCCGCGCGCCGCCTCGGGAATATGGTCCGTGACGTCGGGACCGTTGGCGAAGACATACTGGTCGAACATCTCGCGCCAATGCGCCTTCTCGTCTGCGGGCAGGTCGCGGATCGCCAGCATCGCGTGGTTGAGCGCATCCTGCGGCTGGCCGAGCCACCGCGGCGTCTCGCGCCACCAGTAATTCACCAGCACGTTGAAGTCGGACCGCCCCTCGACATGATGCCACCACATCGCGGGAATGTAGAGCGCGTCGCCAGCCTCCAGTTCCGCGACCTGGCCGTGCTCCAGCGCCTGTCGGAAACGGGGGTGTGCGGCGAAGTCCGGATCGTGGAAATCGACCATGCTGACCGCGCGCCCGGCCGGCGTGTTGTCGACCGGGCCGAGGTAGAGATTGCGGAACTGGTCGCGCGGGAAGACCGTGAAGCGGCGTCGCCCGACCGCGACGCAGGCGAGATTGTCGGGCACGTCGTTATGCGCGGCGATCCGCGTCCGGGTGCCGATCCAGATACTGGCGAGCGGCGTGCGGACGCCCAGCGCGACATGGTTCGCCTCGTGCAGCCCGACGAAGAATTGGTGCATGTCGATCGACGCGAGATAGATGGCATGCGCGTCGGCCACGCCTTCGTTGGCGTCGATCCGTGCGAAGATCTCGGGCAGTTTCGCGCGCAGCATCTGGAAGTTCATCGCGTGCGCGGCGTCGTAGAACAGTCGCCCGCCGCTGTCGGGCATCGCGACGGAGACCGCGAAGGGCAGGTCGCGGGCGTGGCCCTGGATATAGTCGCGTGCCGCTCGCGACGATTGCAGTCCCGCGCGCACCATAGGCCAATCCGCGATCAACCCACGGACAATGAACGGCGTGGTCGCTGCGCGCAGATGCACGTCCAAGTCTGCGGGATCGCGGATCTCGATCTCGCGGATGCGCGGCATAGTCGCAAAGATACCGGGATCGGCGTCAGCCACGCGTTATCCGCCGGTTCTTTCGCGCGATCAGGTCGCCGATATTGCCGAGCGACGCGAGCGCCATGAAGATCGGCATCAGGTACCCCGCGGCGTGCAGGTCGGCGACCGCGGCATCGTCGAGCGCGACCAGTCGATCCTCGTCGATGACGTGATAGCCGACCAGCCGGTTCTTCGAGCCATCGTCGAGCGTGACGTCCATCGTCAGCGGTTCGAGCAATTCGTAGCGGCGCAACGCGGCGAAGAAGTCTGCGGACGCGACATAGTCGGTGTCGAGTGCGCGGAGCTGATCGGCGATCCGTTCGAGATACGGCGTCGGCCGCCCGGTATCGTCGAACACGCGCGTGCCTTCGCGGGCGCCGATACGGGGGCTGGCCATGTCGAGGTGGACCTGGCGGACGTCGCCCGCGCCGCGCCCCACCAGGAACGGCTGGCTGTCGATCGCGAGCGGGCGATAGCGCGCGTCCCATCCGGCGTCGGTCAGGAACAG
The DNA here is from genome assembly GCF_001421745.1 of Sphingomonas sp. Leaf230. Taxonomy (GTDB): domain Bacteria; phylum Pseudomonadota; class Alphaproteobacteria; order Sphingomonadales; family Sphingomonadaceae; genus Sphingomonas. Next base: position 6,322 of record NZ_LMKW01000004.1, read on the forward strand.
GTTCTCGCCGGGCTCGAACCCGAACATTGCGAGCGCGGTAAAGCTGTCGTGCGTCTGGTCGAGCTGGAACAGGATCGGATAGTGCGTTTGGACGCGGCGAAACTCGCTGGGGACGGTGATGCAGGTCATCACCGCGTCGCCGAGCTCGGGCGTGCGCTCGGTGCGGATGCGCAGGTCGCGGTGGTCGTCGGCGGTGAGGATGACGTGGTCGGACATCAGGCTGATAAATCCATCGCAGGAGCAGTCGTATGCCGCAGGGCGTCGAGATACGCACGATTGCTCGGCAGGCCGGCAGCCAGCATACGCCTGCGCTGATCGATCTGTGCGAGCAAGGTTTCCGTGCGCGCCCGGTCCGCCGTCGCGATCGGTCCGCGGGTCGGCGGCGGAAAGCCCATGCCGTACAAGACATACTGATAGCTCGCGGCGGGGAAGATCTCGTCGATCATCGGGAAATCGGCGCGCGACGGTGGCTGGTGCCGCCACAGCGTCAGCAGTTCGACGAGGCGCGGGGGGATAGAGGCGGCGTCGCGGTGATCGCGCCAATAGGGTTCGTCGCGTTCGCTGAGCACGTAATGTAGCTTGAGGAACTCGACGATCCGGTCCCAGCGATAGCGGAACAGCGTGTTGAAGCGGGTCGCTTGGATGTCCATCGCGCCCCGGTGACTGGGGAAATTATCGAGCAGCGCATCGAGCGACAGTTCGATCAAAACGATCGCCGAGGCTTCGAGCGGCTCCAGGAACCCGGCGGAGAGCCCGACCGCGAGGCAGTTGCGCTCCCAGAATTTCGCGCGGTGGCGGGACTGGAACTTGAGCTGGCGGAAGGTCGGCAGCGGCGCGTCCGGCGCGTCCGGCGCGGTGGCGCGGATATGCCGCGTAAGCGTGTCCGCCGCGGCATCGTCGCTCAGATGCCCGGAGGAATAGACGCAGCCGATGCCGCGCCGGGTGGGCAGGCCGATGTCCCAGATCCAGCCGGCGGCATGCGCGGTGGCGTTGGTCTGAGAGGCGATCGGGCTGCCGGCCGCGACGGGCATCTGCACGGCGAGCGCGCGGTCGTTGAACAGTTCGCGGTCGCGGTCGATCGTTGCGACACCGTAATGGTCGCCGATCAGCAGTGCGGCGTGGCCGGTGCAGTCCACGAAAAGGTCGCCGGCGATGGCGCCCGATGCGCGCGTGCGGACCGCGACGATATCGCCGTGCTCGGTGCCGTCGATGCCGACGACGTGGTCGCGGACGTGACGGACGCCGAGCCGCTCGGTCGCGTGACGCGTCAGCAGCGCCGCGAGCTTGCCGGCGTCGAGATGGTAGGCATAGTTCAGCGTGCCGGCATAATCGGGCATCGCCCGCTGGCGTGGTGCGAGGTCGTGATGGCAGATCGCGCCCTGCGCGCCGACCATGTCCGCGAACCGCCCGCCATGCTCCGACCAGGCCGAGACGAGATCGCGCGGGTCGCCGTCGACGGGGGCGGTAAAGGGGTGAAGATAGCTGTCGTCGGCCGCGCCCGTGCGCCAGCCGTCGAACCGGGAGCCCTGCTTGAACGCGGCATCGCAGGCGAGAAGGAAGTCGGTTTCGGTGATGCCGATACGTTCGAGCGTGCGACGCATCGTCGGCCATGTGCCTTCACCGACGCCGATCGTCGCGACATCGGGGGACTCGACGAGGGTAACGGAGAGCGGGCGCGCGGTGTCGCGATCGGCACGCGCGGCGATCAGGCAGGCGGTAAGCCAGCCGGCCGTGCCGCCGCCGACGATCACGATGTGCGTGATCGGGTGGTCGCTCGTGATTCCGGGGCCGGTATTCGTGGCCATCGTCCGTTTCCTGTTTCCCTATCTGCGCGTGCCAACTCGTTCCGTCCGCGGCGGTTGCGCCATCCTTGGCCGTCATTCTGACGAAAGTCAGGACCCAGGGTACCTGAAGACGGTCGTCATTGGCTCTGGGTCCTGACTTACATCAGGATGACGGAGCAGTTCGAGACCGTCCATACCTCACGATCTTCCCCCGCCAGGGGGAGGTGGCGCCGTAGGCGACGGAGGGGGAGGACACGGAACCGCTGTTACCCTTACCTCCCCTTCCGTCTGGCAAGTGCCAGCCACCTCCCCTTTGCGGGGGAGGATCGTTCGCCTTAGAAGTTGAAGCGGAGGCCTGCCGAGTAGCGTGCATACCCCGGTTGCGCGAACGTCACGAAATTGTCCGAGCGACGATGCCCGCGGCGGCCCTGGCCGGTGAGGTTGATCGCTTCGGCGAACACCGCGAGCCCCTTGGTCATCTGGACACTCGCGCTCGCATCGACCTGGCCATACGCCTCGACATAGGTCGGGTCGAACGCACCCCCGGCATAAAATTGCCCGCGCCAGTTATACGCGACGCGCGCCTGGATGCCGTTCTTGTCGTAATAGCCGACCGCGTTGGCGCTGTCGCTCAGCCCGGTCAGCGCGAACTGGCCGATGTTGGGATCGAGCGTGGTGTCGTATTTCGCGTCGCCGTTGACGATCGTGTAGTTCAGGATGACGCCGAAGCCGGTTTCCCACAGCCGGTGCTGGATCGCGAATTCCCAGCCGTTGATGTTCGCGGTCTGGTCGCTGTTGAACGGCTGGCTCAGCTGGAAGTTGAACAGATCGTCCTCGGGTAGGCCGAAGATGTTGCCGTTCAACAGGCCGGCATCGCTCGTCCCCGTTACCTGCGACGAGGCGGGGAAGTTGCGCAGGATGTAATCGCGCACGCGCAGATTGTCTGTCGTTCCCAGCGCCGCCACCGCTTGGCGATAGCGCGGGCCCGAGCCTGGGTTGCGGAGGTTGAACGCGGGCGTGTTGAGCTGAGTCGTGCCGATGAAGTTCTTCACGTCCTTGGTGAAGTATCCGACCGAGACATAGCTCTCAGGCCCGTAATACCATTCCGCCGACAGATCGATGTTCTTCGATTTGAAGGGGAGAAGGTTCGGGTTGCCCTGGCTGCCCGTGCCGCCGCCGATACGCGGGTTGGAATCGATGTTCAGGCCACCCTGCAGGCTGCCGTAGTCCGCGCGCGTGATGGTGTGGCTGTACGAGGCGCGCAGCTTGACGTTGCGCACCGGTTCGATGTCGAAATCGACCGCGGGGAGCCAGTTGTGATAGTTGCCCTTGAGCGAGGTGAACGAATTGGCGCCGTATGTGAGGGCGAATTCATTGGCGCCGGTCCAGCGCGTGCCGTTCGGAATCGGCACCAGTGCGGACGAGTTCACCTGCGTCTCGTCATAGCGGACACCGCCGATGATGTGCGCCGGGCGACCGAACACGTCGAACTTGCCGTTGAACTGGATATACGGCGAGATCGTCTGCTCGCGAATCCGGCGATCGTTGGTGTAGTTGGCAAGGCAGGTGCCGGGCGCGGCGACGCCGGTCTGCGGCGCACTGCAGATGTTGTACTGCGCGCGCAGCAATTCGGCCATCTGCTCGAAATTGAAGGTGTAGATCGACTGCGGGATCGCCGGATTGCCGGACCCCGAGACGCCCTTGAACTTGTCGGGGATGCTGGTGAGGTTGAAGAAATCGTCGGGCACCGCGGCCGCACCGAACGAGGCGCCGCGCGGATCGATGCCGCCCCAGGTCTCGTTCTGGATGAAGCCGTAGGCCGAGCGGACCTTGTTGTCGACGTACGAGAAGCCCCAGTCGATGCTGTCGAGAAACTCGCCGTCGTGGTCGTAATGACCCTTCAGCTGGAGCTGGTTGATCTCGTCCTTGAAATACGCGTTGCGGAACGCGTTGCCGGTCGGCGTGATCAGCGCAGCGTTGAGCGGGTCGATCCCCGGATACATCTGGTACGAGATGATCGGCAGGTCGTTCTCGAAGTTCACAGTCTGCGACTGGACGCCAAAGATCGCGCCGCCAATCGACGTGCTGCTGCCGTAATCGTTGGTCGGCTTTGAGACCGCGGTCGAGTGATGCGCGTCGAGCGACATCGTGACGTTGCCCGGCGCTTCCCAGGTCAGGTTGCCGCCGATCGACTTGTTCTCGGATTTGTTTGCGGTAAGCGAGCTGCTGTACGACAGATCCTTGCCGGGCGCGAAATTCTCCGAATAGAAGACCGGCCCTGCTGCGGGGCCATTGGTCCAGGCGCTGCGCGTGTCGCCGAAGTTGAACCAGATCCCTACGCTGCTGTCGCGCACCTCGACCTTGTTGCTCGAATAGGTGAAGTCGAGCGTCGCGGTCAGCGTGTCGGTCGGCTTTGCCTGCAACACGAGCTGGCCGTTGATGCGCTCGCGATCGATGTCGATGACGTCGTAGGCGGCGCTCTGCGGGATCTCGTAAACGTCCGTCGGACCGGGGCGATTGGTGATGTTCGCGGCGCCGGGCGTGCCGGGCTGCGCCAGCGTGCCCCAGTTGTTCTCCGCACCGAGGAACCCATCGCGGAAGCCGACGCTCGCCGAGTTGTTGCTCGCCTTGCGACGCTGGTACGCGCCGCTGAACAGCACGCCGATGCGGTCGTCGGCGAACGTGGTGGACAGGATACCCGAGACTTCGGGCGTGATCTGGTCCTTGCCGTTGCGCGAGCTGTCGAGCACGCCCTTTGCGGCGATGCTGCCGCGCGTGCCCGGCTTGTCGAGCGGGCGCGGGGTGCGGATGTTGATGCTCGAACCGATGCCGCCCGACGGTATGGCGGCGCGACCGGTCTTGTAGACCTCGACCGCGGCCACGCCTTCGGAGGCGAGGTTGGCGAAGTCGAACGAGCGCGAGGCGGGCGCGCTGGCGCCGTCGCCGAGCGTCGAGGTCGGCATCTGGCGGCCGTTCAGCGTGACGAGGTTGTACTCGGGACCGAAGCCGCGGACGGTGACGGTCGAGCCTTCGCCGTTCGAGCGGTCGATCGACACGCCGGTGATGCGCTGGAGCGACTCCGCGAGGTTTGTGTCGGGGAACTTGCCGATGTCCTCGGACGAGATCGCGTCGACGACGCCCTGGCCGTTGCGCTTGATATCGATCGCTTCACGCAACGATGCGCGGATGCCGGTCACGACGATATCGTCGGTGGTCGCGTTGGGGTCGGTCGGGGCGGCCTGTGGCGCGATGTCCGACGGCCCTGGATTGCCGACGGTTGCGGCCGCGTCCTGCGCCATGGCGATACCGGGCGTGCCGACCAGAGCCAACGCGGACGTGCCGATGATGAAACGCGAAAGCGAGCGAGCTGCGAAGCTACGCATGGTAATCCTCCCCTGTAGACGACGCTATGACCTGCGCCTTTTCCCGTGAACGTTCACTTTCCCGCCGCATGACATAGTGTCAAGCGCGGTAGCGCTACCGTTGTGAACGTTCTCAAAATATGCTGTTGATAGTGGCTCTGGCGCAACACGCCGCCGGACGACCGCCTTCGAGAGCGGTCGCCGCATCGGGAAAGGACGCAAGAATGTCGAACAGGTTTCGCGGGATGCTGCTGGGGGCGTCGCTGCTTGCACTCGCAGGGGCTGTCGATGCTCGGGATGCGGGCAAGCTCGGCACTACGATCGCCAGTGCCGATGCGCGCGCGCGGGCCCGGGCTATCGTCGCGCGGATGACGCTCGACGAGAAGATCGCGTTGGCGCACGGGCTGTTCCCACCGATGGCCGCCGGCAAGACCGCCAGTGAACTGATCCCGTCGGCCGGGCATATCGACGGCATTCCGCGGCTTGGCATCCCGTTGGTGCGAGAGAGCGATGCGTCGCTCGGCGTCGCGAACCAGGTCGAACAACGCAAGGGCGACGTCGCTACCGCGCTACCGTCGAGCCTCGCGACCGCGGCGAGTTTCGACGTCGCGATCGCGCGTGCGGGCGGCACGATGATCGGCGCGGAGGCGCGCGCCAAGCGGTTCAATGTGCTGCTGGCGGGAGGCGTGAACCTGACGCGTGACCCGTGGAACGGGCGTAATTTCGAGTATCTGGGCGAGGACCCGTTGCTGGCGGGGGAGATGGCTGGCGCGCATATCGCCGGGGTGCAGTCGAACCACATCGTGTCGACCGTGAAGCATCTTGCGCTCAACGCGCAGGAGACCGGGCGGATGGTGGTCGACGCGCGGCTCGACGAGGCGAGCCTGCGGATGAGCGACCTGCTCGCCTTCCAGATCGCGATCGAAAAGGGGCGGCCGGGATCGGTGATGTGCGCCTATAACAGGATCAACGGCGACTGGGCGTGCGAGAACCGACACCTGATGACCGACGTGCTGAAGCGCGACTGGGGCTATCGCGGTTGGGTGATGAGCGATTGGGGCGCGGTGCATTCGACCGCCAAGGCGGCGAATGCGGGGCTCGACCAGCAATCGGGGCAGGAGCTCGACAAGGCGATGTATTTCGCTGCCCCGCTGAAGGCTGCGGTCCAGTCTGGCGCGGTGCCGGTCGCACGGCTCGACGACATGATCGCGCGCTATCTGACTGGGCTTATCGAGACCGGCGCGTACGACAATCCGGTCCCGGCTACCGCGCAGGTGCCGCCCTATGCCGCGCATGCCGAGGTCGCGCAGCGCGCTGCGGAGGCGGGCATCGTGCTGCTCAAGAATGACGGCGACCTGTTGCCGGTGGCGCGGACAGCCAGGCGCATCGTGGTGATCGGTGGGCGGGCAGATGTCGGCGTACTGTCGGGCGGCGGATCGAGCCAGGTCCGCTCGGTCGGTGGCGCACCGATCGAGATTCCGCTGACCTCGGGCGCGGCGATGTCGTTCGCGCGCTACACCTATCACGCGTCGTCGCCGCTGAAAGCGCTCCAGGCCGCGCTGCCGGGTGCAACCGTGACGTTCGTCGACGGAAAGGACGTCGGGGCAGCGGCTGCTGCGGCGCGAACGGCGGACATCGCGATCGTGTTCGCGACACAGTGGACGACCGAGGCGCAGGACGTACCGAATTTGTCGCTTCCCGATAACCAGGATGCGCTGATCGCCGCGGTCGTCAAGGCCCAGCCGAGAACGGTCGCGGTGCTCGAAACCGGCGGGCCCGTCCTGATGCCGTGGATCGGATCCGTCCCGGCGGTGCTCCAGGCCTGGTATCCGGGCCAGCGTGGCGGCGAGGCGATCGCCGACATCCTGACGGGCAAGGTCTCTCCGTCGGGCCGGCTGCCGATCACCTTCCCCGCCGCGGCATCGCAGGCGCCGCGCGTTGCACCGGTCGGGCTGGACCGGCTGACGTCGGTCGAGGCGCAGGCCGCGGCAAACCCCGCGAACGCATCGACCTTCCAGCTCGAGAGCTTTCCGGTCGATTATGTAGAAGGCGCGAACGTCGGCTATCGCTGGTACGAGAAGCAGGCGCAGCGTCCGCTCTTCGCGTTCGGGCACGGGCTGAGCTACACCAGTTTCGCCTATCGCAACCCGGTAGTGACGGGCGGGCGATCGCTGAACGTCACGTTCGAGGTCACCAACACCGGCAAGCGGGCAGGGGCGGACGTCCCGCAGATGTACGTCGCGCGCGACGGTTCGGCCACGCCGATGCGGCTCGCGGGCTTTGCGCGTGTGACGCTGAAGCCGGGGGAGACGCGGCGAGTCACGCTGACCGCCGAACCGCGCATTGTCGCCGATTACGACACGACGCTGCCCGGCTGGCGGATTGCGGGGGGTGCTTACCGGGTGGCGCTCGCGCATGATGCGCAGGACCGGGCGTCGGTTGTTACGACCACGCTCGATGCGGCGACGATGAAGCCGTAGTCTTTTCTCTGTCCGGGTCCGAAATCCTCCCCCGCCAGGGGGAGGTGGCTGGCGCTTGCCAGACGGAGGGGGCGGTACGCGATGAACTATCGTTCCGTGTCCTCGCCCTCCGTCACTTTCAGCGCCACCTCCCCCTGGCGGGGGGGATTGCAGAGACTGGCAACCGTCACCGTACGCTTGCCCTCGATACGCATGTTTCCTCGCGAAGGCGGGGATTTAGCCTGAGCTCCCGCCTTCGCGGACGAACAAGGAACGCGCTAAATTATCCTGACTCGGTAATTAGCGGGTATGAGCGCGGTTGCCTGTCCGGCTCGGACCGGCATAGGTGGGCGAATGGCGCGTCTACCCGTTTCCCGTGACGTCTTGCCCACCCCCGTCCGCCGCTCCACCGGTTTCCTGCTCGTCTTCGCGCTCGCCTATGTCGGTGGGGTCGTCGGCTATCTCCCGCTGCTGACAATGTTGCTGCCGATCAAGGTCGACGCGGTCGTTACCGCGATCGGGGGTGCGGGGCGGCTCGACGTTCTTACCGTGATCGTCGTTACGGGGGCTCTGGCGGCGAGCGTGTCGAACATCGCGTTCGGGTGGCTGAGCGATCGATCGGTCGCGCGGGGCGGGGGGCGCCGGGGCTGGCTGGCTGGGGGCTTCGTGGCGACCGCGATCGCCTACGCCGCGATTGCTGTCGCGAGTACGCCGATCGCGCTGATCCTCGCGGTCGTCGCGTTCCAGGTGGCGGTTAACGCGGTGCTCGCGCCGCTGCTCGCGATCATGGCCGACGAAGTGCCGGATGCACAGAAAGGCTTGGCCGGCGGCCTGCTGGCGATGGCGAGTCCGGTGGCGTCTGCCTTGGCGGCGCTGCTGGTGGCGACCGCGTCGCTGAACGAGACGCTGCGGCTTGCGATCTTGCCGGTCGTGGTCGCCTGCTGCATCGTTCCGCTGTTGCTGACACCGGCGCAACCGATCGCGCGAATCGATCCGAGATCGCCGATCGAGGCGGTGCTGCGCCGGGATCTGGCGCTCGCGTGGAGCGCACGGCTGTTCGTGCAAGTCGCTGGCAGTGCGCTGTTCGTCTATCTCTTCTACTATCTCGAAAGCATCGCCCCGTCGGTGGCGCCGGGCAGTATCGCGGCGCGGATGGGGATGGTGATGATCGTCGGGTACACCGTGCCGCTGCCGATCGCGGTCCTGGTCGGACGGCTGGCTGATCGTTCCGGGCGGACCAAGCCGTTCCTGTTCGCCACCACCATCGTTGCTGCGTCCGGACTGTGTGGCATGGCCTTCGCCAATGACTTTACAAGCGGCGCGGTCGCATTCTGCGTCTATACCGCGGGGGCGTCGGTGTTCCTCGCGCTGCACGCGTCGTTCGCCATGCAGTTGCTGCCGAACCCACTGCACTGCGGACGTGACCTGGGACTGCTAAACCTGACCAACACGCTGCCGGGGCTGCTCGGGCCGACGCTGACCTGGGCGCTCGCGACGCCGACCGATTTCGATTCGGTGATGCTCGTGCTCGCGGCGCTGACGCTGTGCGGCGGCGGGATCATCCTCGCCGCGCGCGGCCGACACTAGCGGCGCCAGTAGCGGACGTAATCGACCGCCATGCGCTGCGGGAAGGCGGCGTCGTCGATTCCCTTCTGGCCACCCCAGTCGCCGCCGACCGCGAGGTTGAGGATCAGTTCGTACGGACGCGTGAACGGCCAAGCCGCCTTGCCGCCAGGCTGATTGTTGGCGACCCGCATGACCGCGCGGCCATCGACGCCGATGGTGATTGCATCCGCCCGCCAGTCGAGCTGATAGCGGTGATATGTGGTGCCCGCCGTTGCGACCTGTGTCTGGGCGCCACGCTGCGTACCCTTGACGTGATTGAAGGCGGCGGTGTGCAGAGTCGCGTGGACGGTGCCGGCATCCCAGCCGACCATTTCCATTACGTCGATCTCGCCTTCGTCGGGCCATTTGCCGCCTGACGGCAGCAGCCAGATGGCCGGCCAGCTGCCGCGACCGCACGGCAGCTTCGCACGGACTTCGTAAAAACCGTAGCCGCGGGGCTCGCGAGAGACGAGCTTGGCGGAGGTGTACGCCTGGCCGCCCCAATCGGCGAACTTCGATCTGTCCAACGTCTCGCGCCGGGCCTCGATTACCAGCGCGCCGTCTTCGATGCGGGTGTTTTCGACGCGGTCCTTTGCGTAATATTGCCGTTCGTTATTATACCAGCCTTCGGTGTTGCGCGACACGTCGAAGCGCCATTTGGTTTTGTCGACCGCCTTGCCGTCGAACTCGTCGGCAAAGCTCGGTTTTCCCTTGGGCGCGACCATCGGCGCGCTGGCGCTGTAATTGGTCGCGCCCAGGGTAGCGGCTTGCGCGGCAAGTAGCAGCAGGATCATCGGATGGCCCTTTTCGTCATGGATAGCGTGTCAGCGTCTGGCGAACCGCGCCCGGTCGCGCGGCGGCGCCTGCATCGTTGACCAGATGCGCGATCGTACCCTGGCCGGTGCCGAGCGAGATGGTCGTTATGCTGGCAAAGCGAACGCCCGGTCGCCGCGGTGCCTCGATCGCGCTGTCCAGCACGATCGAGGGGTCGGCGGTAAAGTTGGCGTAGATGCCGAGGCCGGTCGCCTCGTGCGACGTGACTGTGTCCGCGACCTTGTACGCGGCCCAGCCTCGCGTCTTTCCCGCCTTATAAGCGGCCTGGTTCGGCGGGTCATAGGGCAGTTCGCACTGGTAGAAATTGGTCCGGCCGCGTTCGCCGTTCCACGTCACCTGGTATTTCTGGAAATGCTCGACGAAGAGGCCGTGAATGGTCACGTCGTCACCGTTGACGATGAGCCCCTGGTCGGCGGTGCTTTCGGTCCAGCCGACATGCACGCGTCCGCCATCGCGGTTGCCGTGGTCGGCGCGCCAGATCCAGAGATGATCACCGATCACGTGGTGGCTGTTGATCTCCAGGCAGGTCTGCGCCTTGCCCACAGTCGCGCCGCCGACCCGGAAGAAAAGGTCGGCGAGCAGGGTCGGGTTGCGGCTGTGGTCGTGCTTGGCACCGCGGGGACCGACCTGGATAAGTACCGGCGTTTCGACCGGCCCGGCGTCGATCAGCAGGCCGGCGATCGCGACACCCGGCACGTCCGCGACGACGATCGCCGCGGAACCCTGTTCGACGAGCAGGGTCGCCAGTCCCAGACCCAGCACCACCGTTCCGGCATGTTCGATTCGCAACGGCTCGCGGATGCGGTAGATACCGGGGGTGAGCAGAAGATGCTTTCCCTTGGCCAATGCCGCGTTGATCGCCGACACGGGCGTATCGGGATGGGCGATCAGGAACCGGGACAGCGGAATGGACGTGCCCGCGGGTGCGCCGCCGGCCCAGCTCGTCCCGCGCGTGTCGCGTCGCACGGCAGGGACGAAGACCGCCCATTCCCCTAAGCGCGTGATGTGCAGGAAAGGCTTCTCCCTTATCAAGGCCACCGTCTGCAGGTTGGTATAAGGCGGCTCGGGGAAACTCGTCGGCGGGGCGCCCTCGACGCCCGCGAACATCATGTTCCAGTTCGATCCCCGCCACCCGCCGATATGGCTGTTGCGGGTGAACCATTGCTGTTGCGTACCCGAGCGCACGGTTCCGTCGATTTGGCAGTCCGCCATGAACCCGCCGCTCGACCAGCCGCCATCGTCCAGCGCTAGGTCGCCGTTTAGATGCACGCGGCGATAAGGTGCGGCCTGCGACACCGCCCAGCGATCCGCGCCATCGGTGGGGCGCACCGAAAGGTTCTCTACGCCGCGCCAGAAATTGACGAGCGCCATGCCCTTTGCCCAGTCCGCTTCGGCATGGACGTGCCCGTCGATCGCGACGTCGCCGGGCAAAGGGCCAAGCCCTGCGACTTGTGTGAAGAACCCGACGTTCACGTCGATCGAATAGCGCCCCGGCTTGAAGAGAATCGCATGACGCGCGTCCGTGAAATGCGCGCGTTCCTGTTTGCGGAAGATGGCGTCTACGCGGGTCTGTACGACGTCTGCTGGCATGGCGGGGTCGACGAAAAAAACGTTGGGGCCGAAATCCGGCGAGGCTGGGCTTGCGGATGCGGCAGCGGTTGGGAACGCAGCGACGAGACCCGTTCCGCCAAGTCCTTCGAGAAACGCCCGGCGCGTGTGGTTCAAGGCTGGCCTCCCCAGTATATGCTCCGGAACCGTCGCAGCGTGGTGCGGGCGCAGTCCGGTAGCGCGACCGGGTTAGGCCAAGTGAACCCGTGGCTCAACCGCCCTCATTCGATCGCGAGGAATGCGGTGATCGTCAGTCGCCCAACCGCTGGATCGGCGGATAGTGGCGCATCGCGTGCGATCGCGCCGCTGTGCAGGACGTAGCTTCGATACAGCAAAGCGCGATTATAGGCCGCATCGACCAGCGCCGTGCGTTCGAACAGCGCCGTATCGCTGGCGATATACCCGTCGGGCGGCGTCGCTGCGACTTCGTGGCCGAGGTGCTCGAAAAATGCGGGCGCGCGCGTCTCGTCGATCGTCTCGAACCCGGTCTTGCGATGTCGGAAAAACGCCGTACCTTCTCGGATCGTCGGCGAGAGGTAATGGATCAGCGCGATCCGGTCGCGCCCGTACGCGTCGACATGGGGCAGGCGTTGCCGAATATCGAGCGCTTCGGGCGTGGTCGTGACCATCGAGAATTGCGCATCGACGACGCGGATGCGGCGGCATGGTCCGAACTCCCGCCCCAGGGCGCGTGCGACCACGGGAAGTTGATCGCGCAGATACGTATCGGGAAGGGCCGCGCGGATGCCGGGATAGTGCTGCCCCGCGGGGACGAACGCGGCCTCAGCAGCCGCTAAGCGCAACCCATCGGGATCGCTGACAAAGCCATCGATGACGATGAGTGGTTCGGCTTCGCCACCGATATGCCGTCTGGTGATACTACGCATGGTCATGGCTCATCGTCCGTTATCGGTGTTTGACGCAGCACAACGCAAGGGCGTCGTTGATCCGTGGCCAACCTAAGACGGTCCCAAATCGGCATGTAGGATCGCTTCGTAGTTCGGCTCGAGCGGAGAGTTCGTCATATGCGTGCCATTACCGCAGCGCTCATCAGCGTAAAACCAACCGAAGATGGCTTCCGAGAGGGCGATATACAGCGCTTAGTTGCCCGTGGCGCGAGCATCGTTACGACCTAGCGTCGCAGATTCAACCGCTCGCGCGCCGGCTCGCGAAGGAACTTGCTTACTTCATTGATTAAAAACCAGCCGAACTTTATCGCATCTATGATTCACCACACCTGACGACTGAGATAATAATGTAGTGCGGCGTCAATTTGCCGTACTGTACCGATTTTAATATTCATGCAATTCTTGTATATTTGCCGTCTGCCGGTCTCCCATTTCGGGAAGCTTGCTCCTTTTCGAGCGCACAAAAGCGCCGGGCGATATCAGCTATTTCGAACCGCCTATCGTAATTCATCGGTTCGTAAGCGGCGGCGAGGTAGGCTCGTGCAAGATCGAGCATCTGCCCGAGCGAAGCCCTCGCGCCAGGGTACGTTAGATAGGCTTGGGTTTCAGCCTCAGAGACATCCGTTTAAGGGGTGCCAAGCAACTCATTAATTGTGAGTTTCGGCACCCCCCGGTCCGGGTCAGCGAGAAGCTGACGGCTCATTGAAGGCAAAATCAATGTGAATGGACGACCGGTTTCGGGAGGCGGCGGAAAGGGCGTGAATGTCCAAAAGTGGGTCCTCCCAGCAACTGAGCGGTCGATGACAGCATTATTCAGCGTCAGCGGCTTCCTGACAGGCGCCGCCTTCCAGTTTTCTGTCGGCCTCTCAGCGTCGGGAACCCACCCACACTCTGGCCGACGGCGCATCAACCAAGACCGGTAGGAAAACAACGGCTTGAAGCTACAGCCCAAGTTCCTCCAGCCCCGGATGATCCTCGGGCCGTGGCCCGAGCGGCCAGTGGAACAGTCGCCCCTTTTCGGAAATCGGAACGTCGTTAATGCTCGCCATCCGGCGCGCCATCAGGCCATCGAGCGTGAATTTCCAATTCTCATTGCCGTAGGAGCGATGCCACGCGCCGGCATCGTCATGCCACTCATAGGCGAAGCGCACGGCAATTCGATCGCCGTCATGCGCCCACAGGCCCTTGATAAGCCGATACTCGTGCTCGCGACGCCACTTTGCGGTTAGGAAGGTGACGATAGAATCCCGCCCCCGAAGGAAATCAGACCGGTTTCGCCACTGGCTGTCCTCGGTATAGGCGAGCGCGACCCGCGCTGGATCGCGGCTGTTCCAGCCGTCCTCGGCGGCGCGGACCTTTAGCGACGCAGTCTCATGGGTGAAGGGAGGGAGGGGCAGTCGTGGCATCGAACGGATCCTTTCAGTCAAAGGGCGTGGCAAACTCCAGACGGATCCCGCCCGGAATGAGGATCAGGAAGTGGCGCGCCGTTGATCCGGGACGGATGGCGCCCGGCGCTGCGTCGACCACGACTTCTGGATGCGCCGTCACGGCGGCCCACGCCGCTGCCAGTGCAGCATCGTCGGCGACCGAGAGCGAGAGATGATGGAGACCGATATTGGCGCGCCGGTCAAAGGCGCGGGCCGTCACGGGGTCGGCCGCGCGCCACAAGGTCAGCAGGATTGTGCCGTCCGATACGAAGATAGCAGGATAGTCGGGCACGCCGCCTACTTCATCGAATCCGAGCGTGTCGCAGAAGAAGGCGCGTGCCTGATCGAGGTTGGGCACGGTTAGCCCGACATGGTGGACGCCGCGTGTGAGTTTGCTGGTCATGATGCTGCCCGTTCAAGTTGAGCGATGTGGGCTCGAAGCACCGCAATCTCGTCAATGAGCGGCTGGGAAGTGCGGCGCACTTCCGCCTCGGTGAAACGCGGCGTGATATGCTGCGGGCAGTTCCAGTCGAACCCGACGACATCGATCAGAAAGCCACGCTCCGGCTCGGCCGCGTAGCCGGACGGCATGAGCGCTGCGATGACGGCGGGGTCTTTGCTCACGTGGGCATGGCCGATGATCTTGAGGCGCCGGCGGTTCGGATAGTCCATTAAGAACAGCGCAACCCGGTCGTCGGCCGCAATATGCGCGACGGAGAGATATTGTCGGTTGCCGCGAAAGTCGGCGAACCCGAAACAATTGCCCCCGAGGTGTCGGACGAAGCCGGTTGCCCCGCCGCGATGCTGGACATAGGGCCAGCCATCTTCGGACGTGCTCGCCAGGTAAAAGCTGTCGCGGACGGCGATGAACGCAAGTTCTTTGGCCGTAATCCGGTCGACCGTCTCCGCGCCGGCTTCCATGCGTGCGTAGGACGCTCGCGACCCCGCTGCTTCTTGCAGCGCGCGAGCGCGTGGTCCGAAAAGGGTGTGGAGATATGCCTGCGCCATGGCCACGAGGATGGCGAGTTGCCCGCGATGTGATAATTCGCAATTACTGATACGGACTATTGCGATACGGGGAATAATGGACCGCTTCGAGAGCCTTTCCGTCTTTGTCGCGGTGGCAGAGCAGCGCGGCTTCGCGGCTGCGGCGCGCGTCCTCAATCTGTCGCCTCCTGCCGTGACCCGTGCGGTCGCGGCGCTGGAGCGGCATCTGGGCGTGACGCTGTTCCACCGCTCGACGCGAGCGGTGTCCCTGACGGACGACGGGGCAAGCCTGCTTGATCGGGCGCGGCGCATACTCGCGGACATTCGCGAGGCGGAGCAGATCGCCATGGGCGGTCGCTCGGTTCCCCGGGGGCAGCTCTACGTAACTGCGCCGGTCATATTCGGGCGGCTGCATGTGTTGCCGGTCATCAGCGCGCTGCTGGCCAGCCACACCGGCCTCAACGCGCGCATGATGCTGCTCGATCGTAATGTCCGCATCGTCGAGGAGGGTGTCGATGTGGCGGTGCGGATCGGGACGCTGGCGGACAGCACGCTGCGCACCGTGACGATCGGTTCGGTCCGTCAGACCATCGTGGCAAGCCCGGGCTATCTTGCCGAACATGGCTTGCCCATCGATCATGGCGACCTGGCCCAGCATCGGTGTATCATGGGTAGTGGTGTGCGCGCCGGCACCCGATGGTCGTTTGGCGCGCGCGGCGAGAGGCTGTTGGAAATCGTCCCCCGCCTGACCGTCAACGGCATCGATGCGATCCTCGCTGCTGCGGAAGCAGGCGTCGGCCTTGCCAATGTACTGAGTTACCAGTCGGCCGCGCATATCGCGAGCGGGCGACTCATTGAGGTTTTGGCCGATCATGCTCCGTCCGCCATGCCGGTAAGCCTGCTCTATGATCCCGGTCGAGCCGCTATGCCCGCGGTCAGGGTGTTCATCGACGCGATGCGGGAACAGGGGCGGCGGGGCGTGTGGTCCTGACCGGGACCGCTGGACAAGCTATTTCGCGGCGAAGGCTCGGCAGATTTCCATTTCAGCATTCCTCCCGGTGAAGGCTCAAACGCAGGCCGGCGGCGTTCCGGCGGCGTTCGCCCATTGATCGCGGCGTCGCCGGCGCCTGAACGAACTGCAAATGTGTGGATGGGCGAGAGCGGTTCGGCAATGTCGCTTTCTGGGTCGGAGCGGTTGAAGGGCAGACGATCCGCACCTAGCCCACCTGGCGCCATTCACTTAATGCGCTGGCGTAGTCATAAGCGGACAATTGTTCATAACCGGATCCGGCGTAGGTATGTCTCTCATCGATCGGTTTGAACTCTCGGTGCCCTTGATCCAGGCGCCGATGGCAGGCGTCGCCACACCTTCGCTGGCGGCAGCGGTATCCGAGGCGGGAGCCTTGGGATCGATCGGAGTAGGCGCGACCGACGCCGCCGGCGCACGGGCGATGATCGAGGAGGTGCGCAGCAGCACGACCCGCGCGTTCAACGTCAACGTCTTCGTCCACGCTGGCCCAAAGGCCGATCTGTCGCGGGAAGCGCAATGGCTGGATTGGCTTGCCCCGCTGTTCGCCGAGTACGGCGCACAACCCCCGACGGCACTCATGACCATCTACAAGAGCTTCGCAGATGATCCCGACATGGTGGCGGTACTGCTCGACCTCGCGCCGCCAGTGGTTAGCTTCCACTTCGGGTTGCCGTCCGCCGACGTGCTCTCGGCGTTGCGAGCGCGTGGTATCTATCTCATGGCGACCGCAACCAGCCTCAACGAAGCACACGCGATCGAGGCCGCCGGGATCGATGCGGTGGTCGCGCAAGGGATCGAGGCTGGCGGGCATCGGGGTGTCTTCGACCCCATCGCGCCTGACGACGCGCTCGGCGTATTCGCGCTGACCCGGCTCCTGGTGCGCAAGAACAACCTACCAATCATCGCTGCTGGCGGGATAATGGACGGCGCCGGCATCGCCGCGGCGCTCGACCTGGGCGCATCGGCAGCGCAACTGGGAACTGCCTTTGTCGCGTGCCCGGAGTCGGCCGCAGACGATGCATACCGGGCGGCCCTCACCGGTGAGGGCGCTTACCACACCGTCCTCACTTCGCTAATTTCTGGTCGACCCGCGCGTGCGCTGGCCAACCGGTTCACGGCTCTGAGTCAGTCGGTTGATGAACGCCGACCGCCTGATTATCCTATCGCCTATGATGCGGGAAAGGCCTTGCACGCGGCTGCCAAGGCGCAAGGCGAGCACGGTTTCGGAGCGCAATGGGCGGGGCAAGGTGCGCCGCTTTCTCGTGCCATGCCGGCAGCAGCCTTGGTCAGGGTGCTGCGAGAAGAATTTGAATTGCGACGGATTAGAGGCTCGGTTGAGCGTTGCGACGTTCCTTGATCGGACTGGCCGTTTCCCCACTAGAAGCCGTATAAGCAGACCTTTCAGCGTACTGAAAGCCTCAAATCATGATGAACCAGCGCCCGAAGTTAAGAAGCAAGGTAAGGGGCGCGGGCGTCCTTTTGTTGGTCTCCGCGGCCGCTGGTCGCCTGATCGCTGCATGATCACGCTCGTCTGCTCCCAAGGTCTTTCGCATCCTAGAACTCGCTGCTTTAAAAGGCTCAAAGCCTTTCCGTTTCTCCGTGTCCACCAGCCCATGTTGGGAAAGTGTATGCGGGAAAGGGTTTAGGGAAAGCGGTTTACGATGGTGAACGGTCGCGTGGTAAGCACGGGCGGCATACCAGTGAGAGGGCAGTAATGACGGACGCCACAAACGTAATTGCCGTGGACCACACAGGCTTCGCTGTGTCTTCTTTGGACGAAGCCGTTCGGTTCTGGACGGGAGCGCTCGGTTTCACACTTGAGCGGCAATCGGAGATGGGGGGCGACTTCCTGCATCAGGTGACAGGTGTCGATGATCCGAAAGTGAGAACGGCAATCGTCAAGGCACAAGACGGCTACGTGGTCGAACTGTTGGAATATTCAAACGGGCTCCAGAACGGGACGGTGCCCAGCGGCGCGGGATCGATCGGAGCGGCCCACCTGGCTCTGACCGTAAAGGACATTCATGTCGCCATTGCCCGTGTCGAGGCAGCAGGATGGAAGGCGAAAGGTAATCCGCTGCCGATCCCAGGTGGTCCACGGAAGGGAACGTTGGTGGCCTACGTTTCAGGCCCCGATCATATCACGATAGAGCTTATGCAGCCGACAGCCCGTTAATGGGCCGGCAAAAGCTTTGCCGCCTCATCATCCTTTGAAAGCTGGCGAGTCAGCGTGCAGGGCCGAGGCTCAGCACCTTCTCTGCTGCAATACTGAATGGATGGCAGAAGTTGGGGAGCCAGAAAGAGGCCGCGAATGACCGCAAGTGGGTCTCTGTAGTTGGTATAACCCGGTTTTAGGTTTGGCAGTTCGAAGACGCTAACCACGAATGCGCTGGTTAAGTCTGAGGTCGTCAGACGCCGTCATTTGCTTCACGCAGCGAATTGTACATTTAGATCGCTGACTAGATAACGTCGACATCTCGTCCTTTCGTTTCGCGACCCAGCCACGCCACGAGCACGAGAGAGGCGGCCGTCGGTACCAGAACTAAGCCCGCTACCGTCGCCAGCGGCGGGACCGCGCCCGCGATCGCGAGCCCTTGTGCGCCCAGGCCACCGGCTTTGGAACAGGCCGCCACCCATCCCGTGGCGCGCCCCCGAATGCGCGCCGGGAAGCTCTCAGCGACGTAGGGCAACAAGATGGCGATGATGGCGTTCACGCCGACGATCAGTGCGGCGACCGGCAGTACGGGGCTGACGATGCCGGACTGCCGCTCGACCCACAATACTCCGATGAGTCCCAAGGCGAGCATCGCGATGGCCGCGACGAGCGCACCCTTGCTGCTCCAGCGGCTGTAGAGCAGCGCCGCGACGAAGATCGTGGGGACCGCGATCAGCGAGGCCTTGGCGAGCAGTCCGCTAGCCACGCCGACGCTATAACCGCGAGCGACGAGGTCGGCGGGCAGCCACAGCAATAGGCCGAAATTCGCGCAGCCCCAGGCCAGCGCGGCGATGCTGAAGGCGACGAGTGCTCCAGCGTTGCGCAGGGTCGGCCGTGCCGCAACGTCCGCCCCATCATTCGACAGCGCGTCCTGCCTCGTCACGCGCCCGCCACCGAAGCGCGCGAGCACCATCTCCGCCTCGTGCGTGCGCCCCTGAACGACCAGGAACCGTGGCGATTCCGGTATCAGCCGACCAAGAAGGATCAGCAGCAGTCCGGTCGGCAGATTGGCCAGCCACAGGATCCTCCAGCCGAAGATCGGTTGGAGGAGCGCCGACAGGCCACTGGCAGCGAAATAGCCTCCCGCCGCGCCCAGGCCGCCGATGAGCACGAGGCTCCAGCCGCGGTGTCGGTTCGGCATCATCTCCGCAAGCAGCGCATAGGTGACCGGCAGCATCCCGCCGGCGGCCGCGCCCATCATGAAACACATGGCGATGTTCCAGACGAGGCTCGGCATCGCGCCGCAGATCGACGTGCCGACGAACATCACCGCCGAGAGCAGGATCGACGCCTTGCGCCCGTATATGTCCGCAACGAAGCCCCACAGGATCGATCCCGCGACCGTCCCCGACAGCGCTGCAAACGGCACCAGCGAGGCGGTGGCACGCGACACGCCATATTCGCTCGTCATGCCCGACAGGGTGAAGCCAAGCGCGGCGGGCTTCATGACGTCGATCACCAACGCCACGATCAGTGCGCCCATCATGACCCAGTGCGATGCGCGCAACGGTGCATCCTGCAGCCCGGTGACGGTCATATGCGTCAATTGCCGCCGCAACCGCATCGCATCGCCCGGCAGCAACCCATAGGCGGCGAGGCCGGTCCCGCCGACGATCAGCGCCATGCCGATCAGCATGCCGACGTCCATCGGCATGCCGGCCATCCGGTAGCCCATGCTGCGGGCCATCAGGAACATCGGCAGATGAAGCGCGACCCCGATCGTCACCGCGATACAGCCGACCACGAAGGCCCAAAGACCCCGCCTACCGGTCACCATCGTTCGAATTCCCCCCTCGTTACCCAGCGCTTCTTTGCGCAACAGCCAGCCATCCGCGTTTGCGTTACCTGGCATTTTAGATCGCGTTACGACAGAACCTTCCCGGCCGATATCGATGTTTCACCCAAATCGATCGAGCATCTCCGTAAGCATGGGGCGGAGGCGGGCGATCTCGTCGCGGTGGACCGACGACAGGCCCGCGAGCATGGTTTCTCCCTCGGGTGTCAGGCGCAGGAGCGAGCGGCGCTTGTCGCCATCGGAATTATAGCGGACGACGAGGTTCGACGCCTCCAACCGGTCGATCAGTCCCGAGGCACTGTGCGGCTTGAGGACGAGCCGCGTCGCGACATAGCCGATCGTGATGTCGTCGACCGGCGCGGCCCGGATCGCGAGCAGCGCCTGATGCTGTTGCGGCGCAAGCCCAGCCGCCGCCGCCGCAGTCTCACTGAAGGTCGTGAACAGCCGCAGCGCATGGCGAAAATCCGCCAGTGCCTGGTAATCGGCGTCATTCAATGCGTCCGTATCACTCATCGCAATCAGCCCGTGTTGATATATATCGCACTACGATATAATAGCCTGCCTTCCTCGGAGGCGAAAGACTCTCATCATGATCGCAGCGGTACGAGCAATCGAAAACCACCAGCTCGCGGACCATAGCGCCGACCGGCGGATGCTGATGCTGGCGGCGATGGCGATCGTCGTCGGGACCGGCGGGGCGCTTGCGGCATGGATGCTCATCAAACTCATCGCGCTCGCGACCAACCTCTTCTGGTTCGGTCGACTCTCCACGCGGTCAGCCGCAATCGTCGACACGCTCGTCGGGCCGTGGATGGTCGCCATTCCCGTTATTGGCGGTCTCATCATCGGCCTGATGGCGCGCTACGGCTCCGACAAGATCCGGGGGCATGGCATACCCGAGGCGATCGAGACGATCCTGTTCGGCGAAAGCCGGATGTCGGCCAAGGTCGCTCTGCTCAAGCCGCTATCCGCCGCGGTATCTATCGGCAGTGGCGGGCCGTTCGGGGCGGAAGGGCCGATCATCATGACCGGCGGGGCGATCGGATCGCTGTTCGCGCAACGCTTCCACATGAGTGCCGCCGAGCGCAAGACACTGCTCGTCGCGGGCGCGGCGGCGGGCATGACCGCGATCTTCGGAACTCCGCTCGCGGCAATCCTGCTGGCGATCGAGGTGCTGCTGTTCGAATGGAAGCCGCGCAGTTTCGTACCGGTCGTGGTCGCCGTCCTGGTCGCGTTCGCGTGGCGGCCGGTGCTGCTCGACGGCGGTGCGATGTTCCCGTTCCCGAGCACGACCCCGTCCGGCGCCTGGCCGCTCGCGATGGCCGCGGCAGTAGGCCTCGTCACCGGCGTGCTGGCAGCGGCGCTGTCGGTCGCGCTGTATGCGGTTGAGGACGCGTTTCATCGCCTGCCGGTGCATTGGATGTGGTGGCCTGCAATCGGCGGGGTCGTCGTCGGACTTGGCGGACTGGTCGACGCGCATGTCCTGGGGGCCGGCTATCCCAATATCCAGGCGCTACTCGACGGGTCCCTCGCGGTGCGTGTCATCCTCGCGCTGCTGGTCGTAAAGGCGGTCGTCTGGCTGGTTGCCCTGGGATCGGGAACGTCGGGCGGCATCCTCGCGCCGTTGCTGATCCTTGGTGGCGCCGCGGGCGCGCTGACCGGGCAGGTCCTGCCCGGCGGTCCTGGGTTCTGGGCGATGATTGGCATGGCCGGGATCATGAGCGGGGCGATGCGCGCGCCGATCACCGGGGCGCTGTTCGCGGCCGAACTGACGCGGCATTTCGATGCCTTGCCGCTGACCATTGCAGCGGCAGCGGCGGCCTATGCGGTCAGCGTATTGCTGATGCGGCGGTCGATCCTGACCGAGAAGATCGCACGCCGCGGCCGGCATATCCTGCAGGAATATAGCGTCGATCCGCTCGACCTGATGCAGGCGGACCAGTTGATGTCACGCGCGCCCGCGACGCTGCCGGGTTCGATGACGACCGCAGACGCGGCGATTTTTTTCGCGGATCGCGCCGAACATCGGAGCTATCCGGTCGTCGACAATGCGGGTCGCATACTTGGCCTCCTGTCGCGGACCGACGCGTTGCGCTGGCGGACTATGCAACCGGGCACCGACGTATCGCTGACCGAGACCTTGTCGGACGCGTCGCTGCTCGTCGCGTATCCCGATACGCCGATCGGAGTCGTGGCCGACATGATGGTCGAATCCGGTGTCGGACGCGTGCCGATCGTCGCGCGCGATACGCGACAGGTTGTCGGCATCCTCTCGCGACAGGATCTGCTCAAGGCTCGCCGGACCCAACGGCAGTCTGAAACCGGCCGGGCCAGCGCTCGTAAAACCAGCCAGATGTCAGAACTCGCGAATGACGCGTAAGCCGACCCTTGGGCGGAACGGACCAGTCGCGCTCCGTTCGGTACCCGCGCCGATCTGCGCCGACACCTTCTGCCCGATCGCGCGGTGCAACTGCGGCATCAGCAGCCAATACCGGCTCGCCCCCGTCTGGCGGTTCACTTCGAAGCCAAGCACGGTGTCTGGACCGACGTCCCAGAACGTCGTGTGATTGACGATCAGCCCGGTACCCTTCGTGCTCTTGAGCGTCACGTCGCCCGCGCCGACCATCGTCATCGTACTCAGTCGCTCGCCGAAGCGGTTGCCGAGCAGGTACAACAGGCTGCTCGACCAGCCGCCGTCGCGGCGGTTGTGGAGTCCCAGATACTGGACACCGTGGATGCTGCGGCCGCCGCGGAACGTGCCGAATGTGCCTTGCAGGCCGATCTTGTAATCGGTCGGGCGACTATTGGTGAACGGCAGTTCGATCTCGACCGCGAAGCCGTCGGCAACGGCGTATTCGACTTCCGGTGCCCATTCGACATGCCGGCCGGGGCCGCTGAGATTGACCTGCGCGAGCGCGTTGACTTCGAGTTCGCCGCGACGGGCGCCAAGCGGGCGCACCATGTCGAAGATCATCGGTTCGGGAATGGCGGGGATCGCAGCGGACGTCGCGCCCGGAATTGACGTTGGTATCGCCGATTGCGCGTCCGCGCCGGTGGCGACGACTACACCGAGGACGACCGATGCGCAGAACAGGGCGCGAATGGACATGTGAGGGTTCCGATAGACCGAGCAGATGGACACGCCCTCATCGCGTCTCCGACTTACGCGGACCTTACACGTGCGCCGCGTAGCTCATGGATGCCGAACAGCAGCATGCCGATCGCCAGCGGGATCAGGTAATAGACCACGCGATAGGCGAGCAATGCGGCGAACAGGCTTGCGCGGTCGAAATCGGGCAGGCTGACGAGCATCACCGCCTCGAACACGCCGACCCCGCCGGGCGCGTGCGTAATGAGACCGGTGACGATCGCGACGAGATACCCGAGCAGCAGGGCGGGAAAAAGCGTTGCCTCCGCACCCGGCAGCAGCACGAACAACGCGGTGGCTGCCAAAACGATGTCGACACTCGCCAGCATGATCTGAGCGAGCGCCTGCGACACGCTGGGCAGCCGTATGGAGCGGCCGAATAGGACGAGCGTCCGTCCTGCGCGACGTTTCAGTCCAACCAGAACCGCAGCGAGAATGGCAAAGCTCGACCCGCCGATCGCAGCGTGCACTGGATAGGACAGCGCTACGCCGGCGACAGCCACCGTCCCTGGCTGGACGATCAGTCCGAACCCCAGCAATAGCAGGACGCCGGACCAGAAGGTTACGCCAGTCAGAACCATGATATGCGCTACTTCGCCGATCGTCAGGCCCGCCGGCTGGTAGATCCGCAATCGCGCGGTGCCGCCGGTCAGCAGCGCGAACCCAAAATTGTGGCTGAAGACATAGCTGGTGAACGACGCGAGTGCGGCGCGCGTATAGCGGACGCGCTTCCCGACGATCCGCAGCGCGACCACGTCATATCCGGTCAGTACCCCGTAGCTGATCGCGGTCACGACAGCGGCGGCGAACAGGCGTGGCCAATTGATCCGCGACAAGGCCGTGCGGATGTCGCTCCCATTGACGCCGTCCAGCAGGTGCGACAACGCCGACACGGCGATGCCGACGATCGCGAGCATCGCCACCACGGCAACGCCGGTACGAACCGACCGCGAGGAGGTAGCGCGACGCAACCCCGACCATGCCGGACCACGCCACCGTGCGATCACCGTGGTCAGCCCGAGATCGACCGGGTCAGCGGCCTGGCAGTCGGTACGGTCTCCCCATGCTCCTGGTTCAGGAGCGCGCGATACGCGTCCATGACCATCTTCGACGCCTTGTCCCAGCTATACTCTTCGCTCGCGGCACGCGCGGCGCGCGCCATGGTCGACCGCAGATCGGAGAAGACCGCGAGGCGGCGGACGGCCGCGACCGCGCCGTCGATATCGTCGGGGGCGTAGAACATGCCCGTTCCCTTGCGCAGGAGGTTGCGGCCGCTCGGGATGTCGACGCACACGCTGGGCAGGCCCGACGCCATCGCCTCCAGCGTGACGTTTCCGAACGCTTCGGTGATGCTCGGGTTGACGAAGATGTCCGCGCTGGCGACCGCGCGGCCGAGCTCGTCGCCCGACAGGCTGCCGGTCAGCCGCGCATTCGCCAGTCGCTTCGCGAGCCAGCGGCGTTCGGGACCGTCGCCGACGATCAGCGGCCGGATCGCGACGCCCGAGGTGGTGATCCGGTCGACGATATCGGCGAACAATGCGGTGCCCTTCTCGCGAACGAGGCGGCCGAAGAAGAGGACGACCACGTCGTCGTCCTGGAAGCCGTGCGATCGCCGCCAGGCGAGATTGCGATGGCGGCCCGAGAACTGGTCGCGGTCGACGCCGCGCCCCCATAGGCGCGTGCGGTCGGCAAAGCCCTGCTCGGCGAATTCGTCCGCAATTGGCGCGGTCGGAACGAGGATCATGTCGCTGCTCCGGTAGAAGCGATCGAGGTGTCGCTCCATCGCCGGCCGGATCAGCCCTGCGCCATAAAACTGCGCATAGGTCTCGAACCGCGTATGGAGGCTGGCAACGACCGGAACATCGATCGTCCTCGCGAGCCGCTGTGCTGCGACGCCGGTCCAGTCCGGAGCGGACACATGGACGATATCGGGCCGGAATGCCTGCACGTCGCGACGCAGTTCAGCGGACAATCCCAGGCCCAGTCGATACTCGCCGCGACCCGGGATGCGCACCGACGGAACAGAAACGAGCGTTCCCGCAGGCTCGAACGCCGGCGTATCCGAGGTCGGCGAATAGACCCGGACGTCGGTGCCGCGGCGTTCGAGATACGCCACCAAGCGGTTCAGCGCCTGGTTGGCGCCGTCGCGAAGATAGTTGTAGTTGCCGGAAAACAGCGCGACCCGTCGTGGCACATCGAATATCGCCGGGGCGGAAAGCGTAGCGGGTCCCCGGAACGGGCGAAGGGTATCGAACATGGAGACACTCTGATTTTTGCTGAGGGCGCATCGTGCGACATCGATTGGGATCAAGATCTGGATCGTGGATCGACCGGGCTACGCGGCCTGGCTTACGTGAGCCTTACAGACCGATCGCCGCGTGAAGCGCCGCGCAATCGGCGCGCCCAGAGCCGGGCCGAGCGATGAGAATCCTGATCGTTGAGGACCATGCCGAGCTGGTCACGATGCTGGTCCGTCTGCTCGATACGGCGGGCTATGCGTCAGATTGCACGACCACGGCCGAGGATGCGCTGATCGTGCTGTCCTACACGCGCTACGCCGTCGTTATCCTCGATCTGGGACTCCCGGATGCCGATGGGCTATCGGTCGTGCGTGCGATGCGCGAGCGGGACGATCGCACGCCGGTGATCGCCCTGACCGCACGGGCGAGCGTCGCACACCGGGTGACGGGTCTCGAAGCGGGCGCCGACGATTATCTCGCCAAGCCGTTCGCGCCCGAGGAACTGCTCGCCCGGATCCAGGCGCTGCTCCGGCGTAGCGGGACGATTGTCGATCGGACGATCGATTGCGGCAATGTAAGCTTCGATCCCGCCACGCGCGAGGTTGCGATCGGCGGCGTGCCGACGGTGCTGTCCGCGCGCGAACTGGAGGTGCTCGCCGCGCTGATCCGCCGGTCGAGCCGGGTCGTGACGAAGGCGCATATCGAGCAACTGCTGTTCGGGCTCGCTGACGATCTCGGCTCGAATGCGGTCGAGGTGTATATCCACCGGTTGCGAAGGCGGCTGACGTTGGCCGAGGCGGATGTCGAGATCGTCACCGTCCGCGGGGTGGGGTATATGATTATGGAGCGTGCCGCATGACAAGCCAGCCGCGGTCGCTGATGGCGCAGATCCTGCGGTGGCATGCGATCGCGGTGTTGATCACTGCCATCGCGGTCGCCGGCAGCGTGTACCTGTTCCTCGACACGACCGCGGCGCGGATTCAGCACCAGACGCTCCACGTCCACGCGCAAGCCTTGCGGCAGGCGCTATCGCACGACGGGACCGGCCGGCTCCGGTTGACGCAGGACAATACCAGCGCGGCGGTGTTCGCGCCCAGTGCAGGCTTCTCGTTCCGCATTCTCGATCAACGCGGCACGGTCCTGTTCCAATCGGCGTCAAAGATGGTCCTGCCGACCGCGGATATTCCGCTGGAGGACGAGGAAAGCTTCTTTCGTCGCCAGTCGCGCCGCACCTTCTATGCAGGGACGAGTAGCCCGGCTCAGGTTGGTAACGAACGGGTGTGGATCGCCGTGCTCCAGAACCTCACGCATCCGGATTATATCCTCGACGATCTGCTCGCGCAGTTCCTGCTCTACGGAATGGCGATCGTGGCGCCGCTGCTGTTGCTATTGCTCGCGATCGACGTGCTGATCATCCGCCGCGCGGTTTTGCCAGTGCGTAGGGCGTCGGCTTCGCTGGAGACCGCGGAAGGCGTGCCGCTTGATCTTCGATTGCATGACGAGCGGCTTCCTGCCGAAGTTCGCCCGCTCGCGCTAGCCGTCAACGCGCTGCTCGAACGGCTGACGTCGAGTTACCGCATGCAACGCGATTTCATCGCCGATGCCGCCCACGAGCTACGTACGCCGATCGCCGTCGCCCGGCTGCGTGTCGAGGCGGTCGACGACGCGGCGTTGCGGGCAAGGCTTTGCAGCGACCTGGACGCGCTCGGCCGGATCGTCGAGCAGGTCTTGGAACTCGCCGAGTTGGAGACCGTCGCACTGGATACCGCGGCATCGGTCGATCTCGTCCAGATCGCGACGGACGGCGTGGCATCGATCGCACCGCTGGCCTTCCGCTCGGACAAGTCGATCGCGTTGTCACCCGGTGCGGACAGCGTGATGGTCGCGGGGCACGCGGCCTGGATCGCCAAGGCGCTGGGGTGCCTGTTGGAGAATGCGGTCAAGCATAGCGGTACCAGCAGCAGGATCGACGTTTCGGTCGGCACGGACGGGACGCTGGCCGTCTGCGACGACGGCCCCGGGATCCGCGAACAGGACCATGCGGCGATCTTCCATCGGTTCTGGAAACGGGACCGTTCGGCAGGTAGCAGCGGTCTCGGCCTCGCGATCGTAGCGCAGGTTGCCGAAGCGCACGCTACGCAGGTGACACTGACATCGCACCCGGGACATACCAGGTTCGCGATCGCTTTTCGACTGCGGCCGGTTTCCTAGGAAAGACTATGCGGCAAGCGGTCGTTACTGATGGCCTATAAAAATTTGGGCCAACAATTGACACTGAATGAACGACCGAAGCTGGGAAGCGAGCAGGGCGGCCTGAGCGTCCGCTTCTCTATCGCGGCCTGAGTCAACAGGCGCAGACCACTCTCCGCCGCCGCGAGTGCGCCGGTTTGAGGAATTGGTAGGCGACGAAAAT
>NZ_LMKW01000005.1 GCF_001421745.1 Sphingomonas sp. Leaf230
CTCGGCCGCACTGGCCAAGGACGCCGCGACCATGAAGGTCGCGATTGTACGATGCATCGATGATGACTCCTGACGAACCTAGTTCGCCCCGCGCGGCAGCAGCCGGCGGGGTTAGCGGGTCGTCAGGCTTGTGGCGGCCTCAATGCGGGATCGGCCGTGGACAGAGGCAGCATCGATCGGCCTGCGAAAACGGGGGCAAGGCGGAGGTCGCGCGTGACGGCGGCATTGGCGATCTTGACCGGCGCCGCGACATGATCGCCGTGGCACCCACCGTGGTGATGAGGATAACCCTTGTCGCCATCCGAGGGCACCTGATCGGCGTCGCCGGGCGTGTGCCCTTCGGCGATTTGTTCGCCCGGCGTCTCGCTTGCACTGATGCTGGCATCCGGCCGTTCGAACACATGCGCCGCTGCCGTCGTCTCAAGAGAGAAAACGAGCATTAGGCAGGCAAAAATGTTCAAGAGGCGTCGCACGGATTGCGCCGTAGCATCAACGACGATGAAGTGATAGTCCGGATTGCAACGGCACCCCTGTGCGACCGATCCTGTTGCCGAAATTTTCAACTTTCGATGTTTGCGAATTTCTTGACCTCAGTACGCCGTCTTATCGGCTTAGATATAATGCCAATCATAGGCACAGTTTTATGCAAAGATATGTAATATTGTACCTCTATGAGTATTCGCTTCCGGTAGTATTACCTTTTTTTACTTATAATATCATATAAGTTGAATTGTGAAATTTTTAGTCGCTTTGCAATGGAGTTATTTATTAAAGTAATATTATTTTAATTTTTGCGGTCATCGCCTTTTTGACCCCGGCTGCGACGGCCCAATCCTATGGCGGTTAGGGTAGAGGCCAAGTTTACGGTGACCAATACCGCGCAACATTGGGCATGATTGCTCTTTTGGCGATCGTGATCGTGATCTTGGCTATAACCAATCTTGGCGTGGCAATGGCGGCTATTATCGTGGCAGCTACGGCTATAATGGTCGGCAGGAGCATCAGGAGCATCAGGAGCATCGCGAGCGCCGGCATGAGCGTCGCGAGCATAATCAGCGTTACGGCGGGTATAGTTACTAACATCAAAGCGACGCCCGATACGCAGTCGCTCATGTCGACGTCGATCAACCAGGGGGCTGCACCATGACGGACGCCGCACCGGTAACCACGACCACCCGGATACAATGCATGTTTTGTCCCGTGTGCCGGATCGACCTCATGCTTGCGGACAGGCAGGGGGTGAGATCGAGTGTTGTGCGCAATGTCGGGGTATCTGGCTGAATCGCGGCGAACTCGACAAGATCATCATCGATAAGAACGCTTTGTTCGAGGCGACGGCGAGGCCGGTACCCGATTTCCGTTACAGCCGATTGAGCCTGGATACGCCCAGCCTACTCTTTGGGGCGGATACAATGAGAGACCTTATGGCGGTGGGCACCGTGACAGCCAGCATGGCCACGGTGGTCATGCTGCCTATCGCCCTGGCGACGTCCTTGGCGGTCTGTTCCAGCATTGATCGGCAATCGGCCGCGTGTTCTAAACAGATAGGTGTCTCATAGTCGTGGTGCATAGAGGAAGATAGCGTGACCAGAAGATGCGGGCTCAAGCTCGTGGCCTTATTAATCCTTGTCAGATGGACCACAGCGTCTGTCAGCGCGCAGGTCATATCCCATGGCGCTGGCGTCAGTTGGAGCGGTACGCATGGCGGTGTCAACTGGGACGGTAGGCATGCCTATGAGGGAGGAAGCTACGGAGACTACCCTCGCTCTTCTGCACTCCGTCCCGCCTACCAAATGCCGCAGCCTTCGCCTTATTCCATGCAATTACCTCGCGCGCCACACGCCCAAAATAACAGCAGCGATCACGCTGTCCGGCATAACGATCGTCGTTCATCGGAACAGGCGGTTCTGGGTTTCGACCCAAGTGATTGATCAGTCAGCAAATTGCTCGTTCACCACCACCCCGGCGTACAGGCCTTGATAGTAAACAAGCTTCAAACCAAATTGGCCCTCAGTTCTTTTGGACACCCCAACATCAGAAAAGCGATATTTCGATGATTGACAGGACACGTTTGACCGTCACCTTTGCCGTCACGCTTGCCTTATGTGGTTGTAGTCTGATCACGCCGCCCGACGAGGGATATTTCCGCACTCATGCTAAAGAAGCCAGATTGATCGTGACACGCTGCGAGCGCGGTCAGGAAAGCGGCAATGACTGTAAGGCGGCAGCGCGGGCCGTCGCTGCGCTGGATAAGGCTACCAAGGACGCTTCCGCCAAGGGGGTTCGCTAGCAAGAGTTCACTGACTGAATAAGCACCGAGAAATTGCCCGGCCAATTCCTGAACGCAATCAGGGTTGGCAGACGTCGCCATGCCAAAATCTCCGTCGAGCAAGCGGCAGAACCGCATGTCAAATGCGCTCTTAGCCAGGCCGATGTTCAATCACGCAAGTGATGGTACGAGATTTATTCGGATCGGCCTTCACCGGAGTAGATTCCGACTCCGCCGCATTTGACGGGATCGGTTCCTCACGGCGCGCGCCGGGGGTGTTGCAAGAAACATGATCGTAGACAGACATGGCTGAGTGGCGGGGGCGGGCAAGGGGACCAGTGCATGCGGTGAGCGCGCACACTGAAAAAGCCAATGTGGATATGGCAGGGAGACGCATCTTAACCCTTTCTGTCTCTTATATTTGCCTTACCGTAGTGGTTGTAGGCTAGAATAATAGCCATTCCGTTGAATACTACCTTTTGCCTTCGCGGCTTTCCGAATGTGTGATGGAAAAACAATGTGAGGATAGGGTCGCGGGTAAGATTGAAGCGAGGTACTGCGATGTTGTTGCCGTTTCTTGTGCAGCAGAAAGTATGTATCTGGCGTTTGTTAATTAGCGATTTTGGCCGTGGCAGCAGCCTATTGCCTCAAGAAGGAGAAGCCAGGTGGCAGCATCTGACATGAAATATCGAATGGCTGGTCTCGCCGTCCTCCTGTTGACGGTCCTTCCTGGCGTAGCATCGGATGCAGCCGATATTGCCATGCACCGTGACCCAGGTTGTGGCTGCTGTGAGAAATGGGCAGATCAGGTCCACCAGCAGTTCGGGCGCAAGGTACAGATCTTGGACGACGCAAACCGGGCCGCCTTTCAGCGCCGTGTGGGTGTACCGGCGCAGTTCGGATCCTGCCACACCGCCATCATTGATGGCATGGCATTTGAGGGGCATGTGCCGATCGCCGACATGAAGCGCGTGCTTGCGCAGCATCCAAAGGGCGTCCACGGCCTAGCCGTAGCAGGAATGCCACTTGGTTCGCCGGGGATGGAGGTGCCAGGCGCGAAGCCGCAACCCTTCGACGTCATCGCGTTCGGCCCGGCTGGCCAGCGCGTTTATACCCGTTACGGAGGCTAGGTGTTAGATGTTTGATCCCACGGTTTGATGGTGCGATCCTTTCGTTAGAATGGAAGGAAGCCGTATGGGACAGGTACGTCACGGGAGCGCCACGACCACGCACGCCGTCAGAGCAGCAATACAGCGATCGCAAGCTTCGCTCTCGGCGCTGAGCCGAGAGCTTGGGATCAACCCTAAGACGGTAGCGAAGTGGCGTAAGCGGGCGACGGTCGAGGATCAAAAGACTGGGCCGAAGGCCCCTCATTCAACGACCCTGACCCAAGCTGAGGAGGCGGCCGTCGTCGCGTTCCGGCGTCACACATTACTGCCGCTCGACGATTGCCTCTACGCGTTGCAGCCCTCGATCCCGCAGCTGACGCGCTCAGCGCTGCACCGCTGCCTCCAGCGTCATGGCATATCCCGTCTGCCGGACATCGAGGGGGACAAGCCGAAGCGACAGCGCTTCAAGCGCTACCCGATCGGCTTCTTCCACGTGGATATTGCAGAGGTGCAGACCGCCGAAGGCAAGCTCTACCTGTTCGTTGGCATCGACCGCACCAGCAAGTTCGCCGTCACCCAGTTGGTCGACAAGGCTGATCGGCGAACGGCGTGGGAGTTCCTGGAACACCTGCTAAAAGCTGTACCTTACCGTATCCACACGATCCTGACCGACAATGGCATCCAGTTCGCCGACCAGCCGCGCAACCGTAACACCGCCTGGTCGCGTCAGATGCGCTTCGATATGATCTGCGAAGCGAACGACATCGAGCACCGGTTGACCAAGCCGAACCACCCTTGGACCAATGGTCAGGTCGAGCGGATGAACCGCACCATCAAGGAGGCGACCGTCAAACGCTTCCACTACGAGAGCCATGACCAGCTACGGACGCACCTCGCTGACTTCATGGCTGCCTATAACTTTGCCCGCCGGCTCAAGACGCTCAGCGGACTCACACCCTACGAATACATCGCCAAAATCTGGACGTCAGAGCCGGATAGGTTCATCGTCAATCCGATCCACCAGATGCCGGGACTAAACACCTAGGCCGGCTGCTAGCTCACTTAACGTAAGCCCCGCTGATAGATCGAGGACGCGATTAGGCGTCGGCGGATTGCTTATGACCTTAGCACTGATGCTTTTTGCCGTTGCAATCAGTTGATATTCTGATGCGGTTGGTTGCCCGAGATACCCGATCAGCCACTACCGTGATTCCATGTCCTGATAATGTACAGGGGCCGTGAGGAAGCCCCAGGCATGTCTGAGGCTTCAGCAGTGGGGATAGGCGTTCGCAGCGACGTAAGGATCGTCTCCTGTTAGGGCGATTGTCTATCAATGTTTAGAGGGTCCTGATGAGCGTTGTTGCTGCTTCCCTTTATCGCCACGGCCAGCGGGTCCGGTCGCTTTCGATCGACGAGCCGACATTCTGTTCGGACGACAAGGCGGAGTTCGTCTGGATCGGCCTGCTGGAGCCGTCCGAGGAGGAGCTTCGGAAGCTCCAGGAGCACTACGGCCTTCACCCGCTTGCGGTTGAGGATGCTCTGAAAGCCCACCAGCATCCGAAGGTCGATGTCTACGGCGATCAGCTGTTCGTGGTCGCGCTGACTGCCCGGCTTGAGGATCAGGTTATCGCCTACGGTGAAACCGCGATATTCGTGGGTCCCAGTCATGTCATCACCGTGCGGCATGGATCGGCACGCTCGCACAGCACGCTGCGCGGCCAGCTTGAGGCGGCGCCGTCACTACTCGCGCATGGTGTCGACTATGTTCTGCACGCCATTATCGACTTCATCGTCGATGGCTATCTGCCGATCGGGGAGGCCATCGAGGAGGAAGTCGTCATAATGGAGCAACGGGCGCTTGACGCTTTCCTGGCCCGGGAGGAAATCAGTCGCATCTTCAATCTACGACGTGAGCTAATGCGGTTCCAACGGGTCCTTGGCCCCATGGGCGAGGTAGCGAACAAACTCACCCACCCCGACATGCCTTGCATCGACCGGGAGGTAATCCCGTATTTCCGAGATGTGCTAGACCATATTCATAGAGTTGAAACCACGGTGGGTGGCCTTCGCGAAGTGCTCACATCGGTCTTTGAGGTCAGCAATCTGCTCGAACAGCAGCGCACTGGTGCGAGTACCCGGCAGCTTGCGGCCTGGGCGGCCATTCTGGCCGTGCCGACTGCCCTCGCAGGCATCTACGGTATGAACTTCGAAAACATGCCAGAGTTGAAAACCAAGTATGGATATTTCGTCGTACTCGCGGTGGCCGCTACGGTGTGCAGCATGCTCTATATCAGGTTCAAGCGCGCAAAATGGATCTAGTCGAGGGTACAAGTGCCTTGAGACACTTAAAGGTTCGATGAGATAATTTTATGCCATGACTCTTACCTGACTACGCAATTAATATAATATCATCTCTTGTTAGTGAATGTAAGCTGTCGATCGCATTCCGCCTGCATTCAATATCGCGGTCCTATCTACTAGACGTGACATTCGGTCACGCTTGATGGAGGTAGTCATGAGAGGATCCTTGATCTTGGCCGCGGCGGCGCTGGCGTTTGCTGCGCCGGCCGCGATGGCCCAGTCCCATGGCGGTTACGGCGGACATAATGGCGGCCCGTCCTACGGCAATCAGGTCCGAGGACACGGCGGATATGGCGACGCCTACCGCGATCGAGGCGGTGGCCATCAGCAGTCCTGGCGCGGTAATGGTGGCGGCTATTACCAGGGCGGTTATGGCTACAACAATCGCCATGATCGCCGCGAGGAACGTCGTGAACGGCGGCATGAGCGCCAGGAGCGCAATCAGCGCTACGGGGGTTATGGCTATTAAGATGAAAGCAGCGCTTCCCGGGCAGACCGCCCCAGCGGTGCCGACCAAAGAGAGGAATGCACCATGACGGATGCCGCAACAGTACCCGCGACCACCCGGTTGCAGGGCATGCTCTGCCCCGTGTGCCGGGTCGACCTCGTGCTCGCCGACCGGCAGGGGGTCGAGATCGACTATTGCCCGCAATGCCGGGGCATCTGGCTGGACCGCGGCGAACTCGACAAGATCATCGAGAAGAACGCTTCGTACGAGGCGACGTCGAGGCCGGCACCCGATTACCCGCCACAACCGACTGCACCTGGATATGCTCAGCCTGCTCCCTGGAGCGGGTACAATGAAGGATCTCATGGCGGTGGACGTCATGGTGGCGGGCATGACCGTGGTGGCCACGGCGGCTATCGTCCCGGCGGCTTTCTTGGCGGTCTGTTTCGGCATTGATCCGCACTCGGCTGGCGTTCTGAACAGGCAGCCGTTTCATGGTTGTCGGTGCATGGAGGGAGAAATAGCGTGACCAGAAGATGCGGGCTGACACTTGGAATCATGATCCTTGCCGGCTTGGCGGCAGCGCCGGCTGGCGCGCAGGTCATGTCCCATGGTGCCGGCGTCAACTGGAGCGGCACGCATGGCGGGGTCAACTGGGATGGCGGGCATGCCTATGAGGGCGGAAGCTACGGCGGTTACCCTGCCTCGTCCGCACCCCGTCCCGCGTACCAGATGCCGCAGCCTACGCCTTATCCCATGCATGAACCTCGCACGCCATACGCCCAAAATGACAGCAGCGATCACGCCGTCCGGCATGAAGATCGTCGTTCATCACCACCGGCGGTTCGGAGTCTTGACAGCAGGTGAGCCATCCCGCGGCCATCGGGCACTCGATGGACGCAGGCTGTGATCAGACGGCCATGCTCATGATGTCCTTGTAGGCCGAAAGAACCTTGTTCCGGACCTGCAAGGTGGCCTCGAACGAAACCGAGGCGCGTTGCTGTATCAGCGCCACGGTCGCGATATCGGTCGTCTCGCCTCGTTCGTAGGCTTCGGTCGCGACATCCTCCTGTTCCTGGAGCGCATTCACCTTTTGAAGCGCGGTCTGCATCGTCGCGGCAAAGCTCGTCGATGGGGCAGTGCCATCCGGTCCCCGCAGCGCATTCGGCGACGAAGCCGAGCCGACATCCCTCAGTGCGGCGTTTCGTTGAAGCACCGCGTTGCGCATCGCCATGACATCGGCCACGCCGTTCACATTCATGCCTGTCGACCTCTCACGCGAACGATAGAGCGCGCATCTTCGCGCAAGAATGATTAGAAATCGTTAAGGATGTTTGTTCGGGACTGGCCCCCGGTCCTTCTGGTCGTGGCAGTACGGGTCACGGATGATGGCGGTGTCGGTGCCGCAGGTGAAAGAGCAGACCTCGGCGTCGCGAAAACGGCTCGAACATCTCGTCGGGTCCCTCGGGGTCGAGCAGCTTGCTGTCGGCCAGCCATTTTTCCATCGAAGACAGTTCGGGCAGCTCGTACTCGCGTAGCGAGCGACCCGGTGCCTGCAACGCCGCGATCGTTGCGATCAACGAGCCGGTTTCGGCGAACTTCGCGATGACCGCGTCCTTGTTGGCGCCAAGGTGCTCGGCGAGCAGACCGGCGCGGATGTCGGCTATCTTTCGATGCCCATCGGCGTCGGATGCCCCGGTCGTGTCGATCGTCACGTCGCATTCGCTGTCGAGGCGCAGCGACCGGTTGTTGAAGTTGGAGGATCCCACCCGCAGCACGACGTCGTCGATGATCGTGACCTTGGCATGGACATAAATCGGTGCCCCCGCGGCGGTGAACGGGTGATAAAGCCGGAAGCGGCCGTGCACGTCGCACTTCCGGAGTTCGGCAACCAGCCGGGCACGGGCCGTATCCATCGCGATCGGTTCGAGCCAGCCGTTCGCGGTCGTCGGATTGATGACGACGATTTCCGGACCATCGGTCTCGTCGAGTCGTCTGGCGATTGCCTCCGCGACCCGCCGGGAGGCGAAATACTGGCTTTCGGCATAGATCAGCCGCCGCGCCCGCGCGATGAGCGCGACATACAGCGCCTCGATCTCGTGGACCGGTTCCTGGTCGGCGAGCTTTGGCAGCGTGCGCGAGATCCCGACGGGCACGTCCCTGAAGTCTGCCTCGAGCCCATCAGGCCAGCAATCCGCGCCATTGGTCACGGGCTCGATCGAATACCCGCCGGCGGCATGCCACCGCTCCCGACAGGCGTCACCGAGGGCGCGTGCCACCGGGCCCTCCAGCGCCATGGCCGCGTCATGCCACGGCCCGTGCGGCGTGCCGTCCGGTCGGACGCGGCGCGGTTCCTCGTCCTGGTGGTCTCGCGTGTCCCATCGTTCGCGGGTCATGTCGATGCCGCCGCAAAAGGCCATGCAGTCGTCGATCACCACGATCTTCTGGTGATGCGATCCGGCGACCGGATGATGCCCGTCGAGTTTGAGGTGGATTTGGCGGTCGCGCATCCAGCGCAGGATCGTGAACAGGGTTCGGCCATGGAACAGCGTCTTGAGCGCACCGGTATCCCAGCGCAGTATGTGAATATCCAGCAGGGGACTGCGCTTGACCAGCCAGCTGATGAACGCTCCGACCGTCGGCGGACCCTCGTCCTGCCCCTCCCCGGCGAACTGGATCCGGGCGTCGAAGTCCCAGCCGATCAGCACGATGCGCCGCTTGGCCTTGAGCATCGCGGAGCGGGCGGCCCTGAAATAGTCATCGGCGTCGACGATGACGGCCGCACGGCTTGCCGTGGCGGTCCGCCAGAACGCGCGCCGAATGGTGGCGTCGCTCATGGGCTTTGGCACCTCAACGCCCATGACGACGCCCCCACGTGGCTACCCGCCAAGCGTACCAGAGCACGAGCGCGATGATGATCGCCGTCGAGACCGGACCCACATAGCGCTCGACCGCCCCATAGCGCTGCCCCAGCAGATAGCCGGCGGCGGCCAGCATCGCGGTCCAGGCTGCCGTGCCGATCGTCGACCACAGGAGGAAGGGTCCGAGGGGCATCCGCACGAGCCCGGCCGGGATCGATACGACCGATCGCACCGTGGGGACGATCCGCCCGATGCAGACGAACGGGCCACCGTGGCCGCGGAACCAGGTCTTCGCGCGCTCGACCTCCTGCCATTCGAGCGTTAGCCATCGGCCGTGCCGATCGACCAGGCCATGCAGCCGGTCGATGCCGAGCATCCTTGCGACGGCGTACCAGCAGAGATTGCCCGCCATGGCGCCCGCCGCTCCGGCGGCAATCACGCCCGGCAGCGACAATGCTCCGCGCGAAACACGCAGGCCGGCAAGCGGCATGATGACCTCCGAGGGGAGCGGCGGGAACACGGTTTCGGCGAACATCAGCATCGCGACGCCAAGATAGCCGAGCTGATCCACGAGCTGCTGGATCCACTGGCCCAAACTGCTTCTCCTTATCTTATGTGGGTCGAAACCATTTGTCGTCGCGTAGCGCCCGACCTTAATCCGATCCGCGCAGCAATCGACTATCCGAATCCGGTTCCGGTCGGGCGTTAGCCCCGCCTGACAGTGCCGGTGCGCTATCCACGTTGTCGCCCTGTTCGCCCGCGGTTTTCTTGAGTGGACGTGAAAGTCGGAGAGTTAGGAAGGTGACAGCGCTGATGATGATGGCGATATCGTACAGCGAATATCCGACCGCGGCACCAACGGCCCCTGTCGCCCACAGGCTCGCCGCCGTGGCCGTCCCTGATGTTCGACTCCCTTGCTTCAGGATCGCTCCGCCGCCGATGAAGCCGACGCCGGTGATCAGGCCCTCCAGGATACGTGCCTGGCCGAGCGAAGCCCGACCAAGTACCGCAATCGCGATCAGCACGAAACCGCAGCTGGCGATTGCGACGAGCGGAAAAGTGCGCACGCCCGCGCTGCGCTCTTCCTTCTCCCGATCCCAACCGATCGGAAGAGCCAGAGCATAGGCGGCCGCAAGGCTGACCATATGCCAAAGGGTTTCCAACAAGCTACCAGCTAGCAAAGGCAACGGAACTTGCCTCTCGAAAGACCTGGGGATCGCATGGCGGGATCAATGACGGCCACCACCATGTCCGCCGCCGTGGCCACCTCCAAAATGCCCACCTCCAAAATGCCCGCCACCAAGATGACCGCCCCGATGATGGCCGCCACCAATGCCAATCCCGATTCCGAGCGATCCATAGAAGGGGGAGCCGTAGTAGCCGTAAGGGCTTCCATAGCGGTAGGGATAGCCGCCCCCATAGTAGCCGGCGCCGCGCGAACCACGCCCGCGGTTGGCGACGGCGATCAGGCACTCGCTTCTGTCTGCCTGAACCGCACTGCCCGGCGCAGAGGGGACGGCCGTTTGCGGCGTGGCGGGTGCCGGCGGAGCGGTGGATGTTGCCCCGGGCAGTTCAT
Organism: Sphingomonas sp. Leaf230; assembly: GCF_001421745.1. Classification (GTDB taxonomy): domain Bacteria; phylum Pseudomonadota; class Alphaproteobacteria; order Sphingomonadales; family Sphingomonadaceae; genus Sphingomonas. The sequence goes on from NZ_LMKW01000005.1 coordinate 10,625, forward strand.
CCGGTCGGGCGATCGGTACCGCCCGGATCGCGCCGGGCGTGTCACAGGACACTGCGAAGTAGGAATAGGAAGAGGGCCGTGGCGCATAGGTAGCGCAGCCGCCCAGCAGGACTGCCCCGGCCAGCGGGACCATGATCGGCTTGCGAATGTTCGGCATGATGCTTCCGTTCGTTCCTGATTGACAGCGAGGCTGCCACACCAAGTACATATGGTGTAGTTCCCAAGCATTGCACGTCGCCGCGTGCGGCCGGAATGCGCCGGTATCAGCTGCGCCCATTCGGATGCTCTACCGCTTGCCCCCGGCTGAAGCGACGCTCGAAGGATGGGTTTCCGGGTGGCTGGCGAAGAGACCCACCGCAATCAGATGCCCAAGCGACTTTGCGTTCGTGGCCACGACGATCGCGGAAAGCGCCAGATAGCCCCAGGAAAGCCACGTCAGGCTGGCGATCGTTCGCGCATCGTCTCCGAGAAAATTCAGCGTCAAGCCGACCTGAAGGGCGAACAGGCCGGCGAGCGCCAGCGCACCCCACACACCCAGTCTCAACCGCAACAGCAGGGCAATGCCGAACAGCGATTGCGCGGCAGTGAGAAAGAACTCCTCATGCTGCCGCGCATCGAGCGGCAGAGCGGTGAGTCCGCCTGCCCCGAGGCTCATTGCTAACGGCAGCATGCCGACCAGCAGGGTCCATTGGTTGATCTTGTCCGAGATCATCGTTGCAAGGCCGTTAGCCGCCCGCCCCGAGAGCACGAACAGTACCGCGATGGTCACCGCAGGCGCCTCGCTGGCGAGTGGCGCGAGCCACTGGATCAGCAGGAACTCATCGATGCCGACCGAGCGCCCTGAGTCCACCATTGCCTCGGCAAACGGTTCAGCCGAGACCAGGATAACGGTCGCCGCAACGACCGTTAGCGCCGCCATCGCGGCCCACTGACGCGCCGACGACAGCTGGCTAAGCGCGGCTGCGGGGCCAGGTTCGTCGTCCTCGTCTTCTTCCGCCTCGGGGAGATAGCTGACGCGCCAGACATAGGCGGCGAAGATCGCGACCAGCACGACACTGTCGATCCACCCGATCGCATCGCGCATCAGGATCGTGAACGACCAGGCGGTGCCGATCAGTAGGAACACGACTTCTGCCGCGTTGACCGGTGCAAGGTCGATGCGGCGCTGGCGGGTGCGAAACCAGTGGACGAGCACCATCAGCGGCCACGCCAGTCCGACCAGCAGGCGGTTGGCGCCCGTCATGTTCGCGGCAGCGTAGTGAACATAGTTAGACGACGGGTCCTGTCCCGCGGCATAGGCGTAGTAGAAGTCGACCGCATACTCCGGCAGCACGGTGACGAGCGCGATTGCCGCCACGATCAGCCCTTGGCTGACGCGCTTCTCTGCGGCCTCCGCACCCCAGGACAGCATGAAGCCCGCTGCGAGGATCGCAATGCCGAAGAGCGCGGCGACCATAAACTCAGACTGCGTGCTTCGTGCCCCACGCTTAGGGTGTCATTCCGCCCTCAACCGGAACCGACCCCACCGCTGCTAAAACCGCACACAAAACATGAGGAAAGAGTGATGCACGAACGCGATCCCAACATCGTCACCTCGAGCCTGTCTGGTTTCGTCACCGAACAGGGCGTCACCGTGAGAGTGAACATCATCCGGTTGGAAAATGAGCCGGGCTGGTCGCTTGAAGTCGAAAACGAGCATGGAACTTCTACGGTCTGGGACGACCTGTTCGCGACTGATGATGCCGCGCATGCTGTTTTTCGTCAGACCGTCGATGAAGAAGGTATGCGCGCCTTCCTCGACCATGCCGTCGTCATACCCTTCCGACGTTAGCACCGTCAGCGTTCGCCGTTCGTTCGGTCCTAGCGTACGTAAACTTCACTTTCGTGCAGTGACCCCTTGGACAAGACGCCCTGCGGAGAGGAGGCTGGGGCAGCCAAAGATTTTGCCTCACATGTGAATTGGCTTGCCCGTTACCGCCATCGCCGCTTCCTTGAGCGCCTCCGAGTGCGTGGGATGGGCATGGCAGGTGTAGGCGATATCCTCGCTAGTTGCGCCAAATTCCATCGCCTGGGCAGCCTGAGCGATCATCGTGCCGGCGAGTGTGGAGATGATGTGAACCCCAAGCACGCGGTCGGTCTTGGCATCGGCAACGACCTTGACGAAGCCGTCGGTATCTCGGTTGGTCTTGGCGCGGCTGTTGGCTGCGAAGGGGAATTTGCCGACCGTGATTTCCCCGCGTGTTTTCGCCTCCTCCTCGGTCAGGCCGACGCCCGCGATCTCAGGATGGGTGTAGACAACGGATGGTATCACCGCGTGATTCACGATACCGATTTGCCCCGCAATATTCTCGGCGACCGCAATTCCCTCGTCCATCGCTTTGTGCGCAAGCATAAGGCCAGGAACGACGTCGCCGATCGCCCAGATGCCGGGAACAGCGGTTGCAAAGCGGTGGTCGACTTCGATCTGCCCCTTCTTGTTCAAGCCAAGCCCGGCTTTGTCGAGTCCCAGGCCTCCGGTGTTAGGGCGCCGTCCGATCGCGACCAGTACCACGTCGGCCTCGATCGTTTCAGCCTCGCCACCGGAAGAGGGCTCAACCGTAATGGTTGCGGTTGAGCCGTTGCGTGCGACCGCGGTAACCTTGGTGCCGAGCTTGAACGCGAGCCCCTGTTTGCCGAAGATGTTGCGCGCTTCCCTGCGCACTTCGCCGTCGAGGCCAGGAAGAATTTCGTCGAGATATTCGATCACCGTCACTTTGGCGCCAAGCCGCTTCCAAACTGAGCCGAGTTCAAGGCCGATCACGCCGGCACCGATGACGACGAGATGTTCGGGGACCTTGGGGAACGCCAGCGCGCCTGTGGAGTCCACAACCACTTCGCCGTCCACCTCGACACCCGGAAGGGGTGTCACCGACGAACCGGTAGCGAGCACGATATTCTTTGCGCGCACGGTCTTGCCTGCGACTTCGACGCTGTCCCTGCCGGTGAAGGTGGCCAGCCCTTTGAGCCACTCGACTTTGTTCTTCTTAAATAGGAAGGCGATGCCGCCGGTCAGCTCTCCGACGGCCTTGCTCTTCTCGGAATGCATCTGCGTCAAATTCAGGCGAGCGCCTTCGATTTCTACTCCAAACTTCGCAAGAGCGCCCGACTTGGCTTCCTCGTACAGCTCGGAGGCGTGGAGCAGTGCCTTCGATGGGATGCAGCCGACGTTGAGGCACGTTCCGCCAAGGGTCTCGCGCGCCTCTACGCAGGCTGTCTTCAGCCCGAGCTGCGCCGCGCGAATGGCAGCGACATAGCCGCCGGGACCGGCACCTATGACAAGAATGTCGTAGTCGTAGTCACCCATTTAAAACTCCGTTCGGCCTGATGGCGGGACACCGCCGTTTGCTCAGGAGCACGAACACTGACAACTGACAATGGGTTATGCAGGAAGGCGGAAACGCGACTTGCCAAAGCAGGAAATCTAGAGTTAATTCCATCAACCGGAGAGGAGTGACTTGACTCAGGTCCCATTAAACGACTGCGCATGGGACCGGTGTTGGAGGACCGACCAGATGGTGCAACTTGTAACGTATGTTTCAACAAGCCATGGTAAGCTCAGAGACTATGATCGGTATTTTGAATAGGGTCGTTCCCCCAATCGCACGGTTTCTACTATCGGAATCATCAAATTTCCGTGATTGAGCGCAAAGGCTCGCTATTGCCCTTTCTATTCTTTGCCGGTCTGATCGGCCCCCCGTACAAGGCTGGGGTAACGTTTACCTGAATAGTACATCAACCAAGCCCGTGAGTCCCATTCAGGCATTTATGGGGAGAACAACGCACGGGAGTGCAAATGAAGTACGCCGCCCTTTATCCATGCGCGATCGCAATTCTTTTAAGTACGACTGTTCCGGTTCGAGGAGACACGCTCGGCGAGGCACTCATAAATGCCTATCGCACGAACCCAAGCCTGACAGGTGCGCGAGCGGGTTTGCGCGTGACTGATGAAGGCGTTTCGATTGCAAAGGCCGCCGCGCGGCCGACCCTGTCGGCAACGGCAGATTATCAAGAGTTTATCGTTCGTACCGCTAATAGCTTCTCTGCACCACTGCGAGCCGCTAATGCGGCGGCGAATGTGTCGCTGCCGCTTTATCAAGGCGGCCGTGTCAAAAACGGCATTCGCGCGGCGGACGCTCGGGTGGATTCCGGCCGGGCAAACCTTAGAGCAACTGAAGCGGACGTTTTCACCGCTATTGTATCAGTCTACATGGATGTCATTCGTGACCGCGCCATTGTCGGTTTAAACACCCGTAATGTCGAAGTTCTTGAAACCAATCTTAGCGCATCCCGTGATCGCTTTCAGGTCGGTGACCTTACCCGGACCGACGTTGCTCAGTCGGAGGCACGGCTCGAGTTCGCTCGTGGGCAGCTCGAACTTGTAAAAGCACAATTGGTTACCAGCCTCGAGAACTACATTCGGTTTGTTGGTGTTCCAGCACAAAATTTGGAGAAACCGCCGAAGTTTCTGGGACTGCCGGCGAACGTAGAGGCGGCGCTTGTGACGGCATTCCGCAACAACCCACTGTTGATCGCTGCGAAGTTCGACGCTGCGGCGGCACGCTACGACATCCGTGTAGCTAACGCCGCCCGGCTGCCACGGCTAGCGGCTGTGGGTTCAAGCAACTATAATAACTATCTGGGCACACTAACCAGCACGATTCCCGGTCGGGCGTTCCTCCAATCCCAGCGAACTGCTACAGTCGGGCTTTCTGCTACGATTCCGCTCTACCAGGGTGGTCTGCCCGCTGCTCAGGTTCGACGAGCACAGGCTTTGTCCAGTCAATCACTAGAACAGATCGTGTTTGTTGAGCGCCGGGTAGTTGCGGAAACACGCGCTGCTTTTACCCGGCACCGCGCGACGGAGCGGGTAATCCGGTCATCGCAAGCAGCCGTAGCGGCAAACGAACTGGCGCTTGAGGGTGTTCGCGCCGAAAATAGCGTCGGCACGCGCAACGTACTCGATGTACTAAATGCCGAACAGGAACTGCTCAATAGTAGAGTCCAGTTGGTAACTGCTGAACGGGACGCCTATGTGGCCGGTTTTGCCTTGCTTGCGAGTATGGGACGCGCAGAGGCGCGGGACTTGGGATTGTTTGGCGGTGGGTTGTATCAGCCAAGAATTCGTGATCAGGCGCCGGTGCGAGATCGCCGCTTTGATAGCAATTACGGACCTTCCGACAATATTGAGCAGGGTGAGCAGCCTTTCAACGCCTCATTATCGTCCACCGAACCTTAGGGTAAAAGCCTATTTATTTTGTCGGCCCGTGATCTAGGGGAGCGGATGATAATTCCGAGCGTGAACGCGACCTTAACTTGGCGATCGTCGTAACTATTTGAATTTCACTTCAACAGCCAAATTTATAATCAGTACTATTTTCGGTTGCTATTACCGGAACTAGCAAGACGTGCCTTGCAAGTGCCATTACCGGCAAATGGTGCCCGCGACCGCTACTTCACACGATCGACTGAGTGAACCGGCTTGAGGAGGAAATCCGCCTCGGCGAGGCCGGTACGTTCGCAGCTCGGCCGTCACGCCTTGAGGTCGTGATGCTCGACGAGCTTGGTTATCTGCCGTTCGCCACTCGGGCGGGCAGCTGCTCTTCCATCTGGTCAGGACCGCGATCAACACAAGCGAAAAGAACAACCGGGCAGTGACCATCGCCGGAAGGTAGAGATCAACAAATGCTCTCGCAAACGGTCGTTCGCGCGACAGCCGGGCCGATCGCGGCGGAAGCCACTAAAACGGCCCATCTGACTTCCTAAAACCGTCCCTTGTTTCCTTCTCCGAAATCCGGCTAGGTCGTGTCGAGTTTTCGGAGAAGCCCCTTGCTCGTCGGCTATGCGCGCGTGTCCACCAGGGATCAGTCCCCTGCCCTACAGCTTAATGCGCTCCGCGAAGCCGGGTGCGAGAAGGTGTTCACCGAGAAGGCGTCGGGCGCGCAGCGCGATCGGCCGGAGTTGCGTGCCGCGCTCGACTATCTCCGCGCCGGCGATACGCTGGCGGTGTGGAAATTGGACCGGCTCGCACGCTCCGTCCGGCAGCTCGTGGAGACGGCCGAGGATCTCGCCAAGCGCGAGATCGGCCTAAAGGTGCTAACCCAGGCGATCGACACTACCAGCCCCGGCGGGCGGCTCGTGTTCCACGTCTTCGCGGCCGTCGCCGAGTTCGAGCGGGAGTTGACCTTGGAGCGCACCCATGCCGGGCTTGCCCAGGCGCGGGCCTTGGGGCGGCGTGGTGGGCGCAAGCCGGCGATGGGGCCTGCCGAGATCAAGCGAGCCAAAGCGATGCTCGCCGATCCGACCATCACCGTCGAGGAGGTCGCACATCAGATTGGCGTGCAGCCGTCGACGCTCTATCGCCACATACCGGGCGGGCGCAGCTCGCTTAGCCAACCGGCTTAGGTGGAGGCCTTCGTTCGACGGCCGCGTCTTTGTCCCACCCACCCAACCGTTAGCGCCTGGCCTTGCGGCCCGGCAGTCAGGCGAATAGGTCGCCGATCGCACGTAGCCGGAAGGCGTTGAGCCAACGGCGTCGGCGATGTTCAGTGGCGTCGTGGACCATGTGGCAGCGCTGGCAGAGCGCCGCGAGGTTGCGCGGCCGGTTGTCGCCGGGATCATGGTTCAGATGCGCGCTGGCGAGGGCCACGCGCGTGATCCGAAGATGAGCAGGCGGGTCGATGCCGGCGAGACCCGGTTGCGCCCGCGCCAGCTCGTCTGGCGACGGCAGCCGGCGAAGCTCCCTGCCCTGCCCGTCGCGCCAGGTCGCGGCGTCCGCGTCCCACCAGACGCCATTCCCTAAGTGCAGCACGTCGCGGCCGTGGGGGCGACGGCAATGCTCGCAACGCCCCTTCGCGCGCCGGAACCGGATGAGGTTTGACAGTTCGCGCCAGTCGATCGGATAGAGCCAGCGATGTTCGCGCGCGATCGGCATGACGATTCTATGAGTCAGACAGCAGCAGAACGAAAGAGGAAAGTTACCGCTTTCGGGTTCAAATTACGTGGCGCGAACTTCCAGTGTTACACCCGATGCGCGTTGCAGTGTGCTGATGACCGAAAACAGATTGTCAGCAGCGGGATTGCCCGCCGGGCTGAACATCCGCATCAGGCTCTTGGACGGTCGTCCGGTTTGTTCGGCCAGTTCCTCGAAACCTACCGTCGCCTTGATGTAGTCGCGCAAGACCGCCTTTCCCGTGTCGATATCACCGAGGAGGAAGGCATTGACGGCTTCGGTGAGGAGCGCCGAGCGAAACGCCGAGTCCGCTTGAACACGGGCGCGCACAGTATCCTTGAAGTTGCGAGTGAGAGCCATCACGATCTTCCTTTCCTCCGCGCCTTGTAGTCCGCCCACAGCGACTTGGCGGTGTCGATGTCACGCTGCTGCCGCTTCTTCGTGCCCCCACTCAGGAGAATGACGAGGGTTTGGCCGTCCATGCCGAAATAGACGCGATAGCCAGGCCCGAAATCGATCCTGTATTCCGAGACGCCCTCTCCCACCGGTTTGACGTTGGAAAGCGCGCCACGTTCGACCTTGTTCAGCGCCACCGTCACCTTTGCGGCGGCTACCGCATCCAGCGCGGCAAACCAGAGTCCGAACGGGCTTCGCCCTTCCCCGTCCTTATACTCCTTTAGCACCATCGGTTCCATATATGTTACCATTGAGCCGATCGTCAAGGGTGGACGCGCCCGAGCGGGCCGCGCTCTATCTCCGCTTGGCAGCTCCGATCGAGCCGCCATGCTGGCGTCTCGCCCCTGACGGGCTACGATCGCTCGCGCGAACAGAGAGGCCGCCGAGGCGGCCGTGTTGTTGTCCCGCCCGCCCAGCCCTGAGGCCGGCCTTTTAGACCGGCTACAAGAAAGGTTGTGCGATCCTGCCAATCTGCATATTATCATGTCTTCAATATTGAAGGTGTGCACACGTGCATATAATCACACTTGCAGCGCAAAAAGGTGGCGTCGGCAAAACGACGCTTGCGGTCAATCTGGCGGTTGCGGCGCAGGCGGCAGGCATCAGGACGGCCCTGTTCGACCTTGACCCACAGGAAAGCGCGACGGCGTGGAGCGAGCGCCGCGAGGCCGAGCTACCCCATGTAGAGCCGATCAGCGCGCGCCGCTTGAACCAGGCGATCGACGCGGCCGAGGCAAACGGTTTCGACCTCACCATCATCGACACGCCCCCGGCAGCCGGGGCCGAGGCAGCCGCAGCCGCGCAACGAGCCGATATCGTGCTGATACCGTGCCGCCCTTCCCTTATCGACCTCGACGCGATCAAGCGCACGGCCCAGCTCATCATCAGCACCGGCAGGACCGGCTTTGTCGTGCTCAATGCGGCTCCGCCTACGGCAACGACGCTACTGTATGACGCGAGGACACTGGCGGAGGATACCGGGCTAAAGGTCGCGCGCGCAGTCATCAGGGAGCGCAGCGCCTATCGCGCAGCATGGCCCTACGGGCTTGGCGTGACCGAGCATGAACCGTCCGGCAAAGCCGCCCAGGAGATTGCATCACTTCGCCAATTCCTGTTTCATGAATTGCAGAATTGCACACCTGCAAATGTGAAGGCTTGATATCATGGCACGACGATCATCGCTCCTCGCGCCCGCGGTCGCCACAAAGGCAAAGTCCGAGTCCGCCTCGCCTGAGCGTGTAACGTCCCCACCGGACGCGCGCGCTCCCCGGTCGAGCGGGCAACGACCGGGCAAATATCACTTGGGCGCTTACTTCGATCCGGCCGACCCCACCGCCGAGGCGTTCCGAGTTCTGGCCGCGAGGACACGCCGCAGCCATCAGGAATTGCTGGCCGAAGCGATCGCCGAGCTGGTCGCCAAATACGACGCCGACAAGCAGTTCGGACGTGCTTGAACGTGTGCACATATGCACAACTGCAAACGTGCAGGATTGAACCATGAAGAAGCGGCGCGACCCTAGCCCGGAGTTCGACCTGTTCCTGCCGATCATGGGCGACCTTCCGCTCAAGGATCAGCGTGAGACGATGGAGCGGCCGTTCTTTTCCTTGCAGAAACGCAAGCGGGTCAAGCCGATCGAATATACCAGCCCGGACGGCGCGACCTGGGTGAAGATCGAGGCGATACCGGCCTACGGCATGGCGACGATCTGGGACGCCGATATCATCATATGGGCCACGTCGGCGCTCAATCGGATGCGGGAGCAGGGGGGCAACGACCTGCCCAGGACGCTTACCACCACGTCCTACGACCTTTTGCGGGCGATCAAGCGCAACACCAGCGGTCGCGCCTATCAAGATCTCCAGGCCGCCCTACAGCGGTTGCAGACGACCTCCATTTCCACGTCGATCCGCGCGCCCAAACGTCGCAGCAAGGCGGGCTTCAACTGGCTCGACAAATGGACGTTGGAGGTCGACCCCGAAACGGACCAGCCTCGCGGCATGACCATCACCCTGTCGGATTGGGTCTATGAGGGAATCATGGCGGAGCGGTCGCTTCTGACCATGCACCCCGACTACTTCCTGCTAACCGGCGGGCTTGAGCGGGCGCTTTATCGTATCGCGCGCAAGCACGCTGGCAATCAGCGTGGAGGGTGGACGTGCCGGGTGGAGGTGCTGCGCGACAAAACCGGCAGCGACAGCAAGCCAAAAGAGTTCAACCGGATGCTCCGCAAAATCGTGGAGACCAACCAACTTCCCGATTATGCGGTGGAAATGGTGGCAACGAACGACGGTAGCCCGGCCATTCTATTTCGGTTGAGAGGGGAGGCAGAAGCCTTGGCACTCTCCGAGCAGCTCCAGGCCGAGCAAGACCGGCGCGACCGCATGGAAGCCGATCGACGGCGCACCGTAGAGGTCGATGACCTGATGGACCGGCTTTCAGGACGCTCCTAACTATCGTGTTATCACACACCGCCGCCCTCGGAAGCGATGCAGCCCCGTTGAGATCAGGAGCCGACAAGGCCAACAGGACACCCGCGATCGGCATTTTCGAGCCGTTTCTATCGTGTTTTCACACACCTTTGATACGTGTTTTCACACACCGCGCTATCGTGTTTTCACACACCGAATCACGTGTTTTCACCCACCGCCGACTTATGCAACCCATTGATCCTAAAGGAGTAAATGGCCACTTTTTGCGGCTTAACCTACTTAACGATTCATATTTAACAGATTCTTTTAACGTCAGCAGTACGCCCAGAACCCTACGAGAGAAGGTCAAATGGAATCGGCCTATGGCCGATGCGCATTCGTTTCGTGCCGCCTTCGGCATCACAAGGGCGGCGCAAGCGCCGCTGGCTAAGCGGGAAAGAAGTGGGCGAGGTAGCGGCCAGAAGGTCGCACAGCGACCGTCAGGAGCGCGGTGGAGGGCAGGGAAAGGGCCTTCGACTATCCCAGGTGCTGATCGCAGTGAACGTCACCAGCGGGGCTTAAATCAACCCGTTGGTTTGCGGCCGAACAAGCAGGCCGCGACCGGTCACGCCGGATCGAACCGCCCGGCGAACTCGCGATCGTCGTAGTAGCGCAGCTTGGCGGCAAGGATCGGCCGCTGCCCAGCGAGGAACAGGAGCTGGCGATCGGGTTTGAGTGTGCGGACTTCATCGGGAGTGAGGAGGGCGCGGCCGACATGCTGCTGACCGTAGGATAGGCCGCTTTCTTCCGCGTCGATCGCGCGGCTCATGGTCTCGAACACGACGGTTTCCTGCCCGGCCAGGTCGGAGACGAGCTTGGCGCTGTCCTGATCGTTGACCCCGAACACTTGTAGCACCCCTGCGTTCGACAGGAAGGTGCCGGCCCGCTGCCCGTATAGCGCGCGGAGCTGGTGAACGTCCTGCAGGATCGGCCAGAGCTGGACGCCATAGCCCGCCATCAGTCCCATCGCGCGTTCGACCGGTTCGAGACGGCCGAGGGCCGCGAACTCGTCGAGCAGGAACAGCACCGGCCAGGGCGGGCGACCCGGCGCGCGCGCCAGCTCGGTCAGGGCTTGTGCGACCATCAGCCGCAGCCAGCGCGCATAGCTGGCGAGCCGATCGGGCGGCAGCACGAGGAACACCGTCGCCGGCGCATCCTTCAACCCGGCGAACGTAAAATCCGAGCCGCCCAACACCGTCGCCATGCGCGGGGAGTCGAGAAAGTGGGTATGGCGTTGCGCGGCGGACAGCACGCCGGCCGCTTCGCGATCGGATTTGCCGAGCTGGCGATTGGCGGCGCGCGCGACCAGGCCACCTTGCGCCTGCATCGCGGCGAGTTGCGAGGCCAATGCGGCCGGGGCGAGCGTCAGCCGGTCGCGCAGCGTGTCCAGGGTACGGGTGGCTGGCGGTTCAATGGTGACGATGTGGAGCAGGATACCGGCGATCAGTGCCTTGGCTTCCTCGTTCCAATGCGCGTCGCCGGCTTCGCCGGGCGCGTCGTGGACCAGCGCGTCGGCGAGCGTCATGCAATCGTCGGCAAGATCGAGGCCGTGCGGGTCGATGCGATCGAGCGGATTGAACGCCGCCGAGGCCAAGTCGGTGACGCCGAACGGATCAAGGACATGGACCGCGCCGAACCTGCCGCGCTGGCGCGCGGCGATGCGGGCGTTCTCGCCTTTGGGGTCGATGCAGACGACCGCGAACGGATATTCGAGCAGGTTGGGGATGATCGTGCCGACACCCTTGCCGGTGCGGGTGGGTGCGATCGTCAGCAGATGGGCGGGACCGGCATAGCGCATCGGCTTGCCGGTTTTCACGTCGCGACCGATCAGCAGGCCGTGATCGTCGTTAAGGGCTTGGGCTTCCCCGGCTGTGGCAAAGCGGGCCGAACCATGCGTGTCGGCGCTATCACCATAGTCGAACCGGCGAAGCAGGGGCAGGACGAACATCCAGGCCGTGACCAGGACCACGGCACCGCTGATCCCAAACACGCCAAGCTGAGCGACAGCGCCGTTCTTATCGAGGCTGAAGTACCAGATCGCCAGCATCAGCAGGAGGAATAACGCCACGAACAGCACCATTGCGAACAGGACCACGCCAATGATGTGCCGGGCGAACCGGAAAGGGGCGAGCAGGATGCCGAACAAGGCCCACATCGGGTTGGCACGGGCGGTGCGGGCGAGATTACGGGTGGCGCGCGCAAGGCCCATGCTACTTCCCCAGCGAGAGCGTAATGACCGGGGCGTCGTTACGCTCGGAATATCCCAAGATTAGAATATGATAGCGTTCTGCAAAGGCGAGCACATCAAAAACCCGGTCTCTCCTGATCGCTTGGCTCCAATGCTTGCAGCGTGCGGATCGGAGCAAGCATCCTCGCCAGCGCGTCGGACAGGTCTTGGATGCGACATTCAAGGTCCGCCGCCAGGTCGAACATTTTTTCGGCCATGACCGGATCGGTGTGCGCCTCATTGACGAAGCGCATGGCTAACCCGTGCAGGCGCAGCAGGTCGTGCCGCATCTCCGGTGCATTGAAATTATCGCCTTTGAGGTGATCGCGCATCACGTCCAGATCATCCACCGTCCGCAGCAAAGAGCCTGTGTCGAAGGACGCAATCTGTTCATTCCGATCGACGGTTTTGGGCATCACGTCGTCCGTTGAATAGGCGTGACCGGCAGGGACCGATCGGCGTCGGGATGATCGAGCAGCCGGAGCAGGATTTGCGAGACGAGGGGAGGGGGCACGCCCTCGTCCAGCATCATCGCGAAGAACGTATCGTCGTTAGGCGTCGGGATCATGTTCTCGATGACCAAGTTGGCGCGCGAGTCCGCCATGTCCTCGTGCCACATCGCGATTTCTGCCGGTGTGCCGCGCACGAAATCCATCGCGCGGACCTGGCGGCGGATCGCCTCGATATCGAAATCGCTCATTGCGGTTCGCTCCCTTCAGCTTCCGCGTCGAACGCGCGTTTTCCGCGTCTTTTCCATAGCGCCAGGATGTCGCCAGCATCGTCGCCGCGACCACGCCCGGCGAGATCAAGCAGCGCGCCGTAAAGGGTGGCGCGATCGTCGTCGGTCAGTTCGACCAGGCCAGCTTTCTGGACCAGCCCGCCTAGCTCAATCAGATGGCGCGTTCGCTCGCGACGTTGCACGACCCAGCCCCTGCTATCCGTTCGGCGTTGTGCCGCTTCCGCCCGCAGCGTTGCCGCCTGGTTCAGTCGCAGCGACCGATCCGTCGATTGCAGCAGCGCCGCCACCTTTGCGCCCACGCCGTTGAAAGAAGGCAGCGCCCTTCGCGCGCCATGCCTCCTTTGCGCCCGCATCTTTCGACCCGATCGCATCGAGTAGCACGCCGGCGAGGGTTTCCGCATCGAGCGCATCGGCACCCGTGGCAGCGACGAGCTGGCCGAGCTGTTCAACCCGCTTCGCCTTGAGCGCGCGGGCTTTATCATTCAGCGCCTTCAGTTCGGCATCGTAGTCCCGAACCTTTCGCATCAGTAATCATCCTCGTCGGGACCATCGGGCTCTGCCGGAATATCCGACCACAGCGAGCCGGCTGAACCATTCACATCAACACCGGGCGGGGCTTCATCATCCCATAGAACGCGCCAGCCATAGACCACACCATCATCGCTGGCGTTTTCGTCCAGTTCGAAAGGATAATCCTCCAGCGTCTCGACACTGACACCCAACGCGCCGGCGACATACTCGTCGCGGCGGCGTTCCATCGCATCTTCGTAGGCACGGCTCATTCCACTCTCCTCACCGCAGCAGTTTGCCATACAGGACGCGAAGCGCAAGCCAGAAGTAGCACCAAGTCAATCATGAGAAGCGAAGCGGATTGTGAGTGCGCGCTTATACGTCGTTGCCGACGTGCGCTAAGTAAGGCAATGTGTGGAGCATCATGGCGATCTACCATTTTTCCGCCAAGGTTGTGAGCCGCGCGAACGGATCGAGCGCCGTTGCGAGCGCCGCCTATCGTTCCGCGTCCGAGCTGCACGATGACCGTCTGAACCGCGATCACGATTTCAGCAACAAGGCCGGTGTGATCCACTCCGAGGTGATGTTGCCGGAGGGCGCACCGGAGCGTTTAAACGACCGCTCGACCTTGTGGAACGAAGTGGAGGCCGGTGAGAAGCGCAAGGACGCGCAGCTTGCCCGCGAAGTGGAGTTCTCGATTCCGCGCGAGATGAACGAGAAGCAGGGTGTCCAGCTCGCACGCGATTTCGTGAAGAAGCAGTTTGTCGATCGCGGGATGGTCGCAGACCTGAACGTGCATTGGGACAAGGCGAAGGACGGCACGCCGAAGCCGCACGCGCATGTGATGATGACGATGCGCGACGTGGGACCGGACGGCTTCGGGAAGAAGAACCGGGACTGGAACAGCACCGAGCTGTTGAAGGACTGGCGCGAGGCGTGGAGCGCGCACGTCAACGAGCGCATGGCCGAGCTGGGGCTTGAGGGTCGGATCGATCATCGCTCCTATGAGGCGCAGGGGATTGGCCTGGAGCCGCAGCACAAGATCGGACCCGCAGCATCGCGCCGGCCGGAGCAGGGACTTGAGGCGGAGCGGATCGAGGATCACACGCGCATCGCCCGTGAGAACGGCGCGAAGATCATCGCCAATCCTAATGTCGCGCTGGACGCGATCACGCGCAGCCAAGCGACGTTCACCACCCGCGACCTTGCGACGTTCGCGTTCCGCCACAGCGACGGCAAGGATCAGTTCGACCAGGTAATGGGGGCGGTACGGGCGTCGCCCGAGCTGGTCGCATTGGGGAAGGACGGGCGGGACCAGGAGCGGTTCACGTCGCGCGACATGATTGCAGTAGAGAACCGGCTTGAGCGGGCCGGCGACGAGCTGGCGGGCCGGGGCGAACACAGTGTCGGCGATCGGCAGCGTGACGCCGCGATCGGCGCGGCCGAGGCGCGGGGGCTTGTCCTGTCCGGCGAGCAGCGCGACGCCTTCGATCATGTCACCGGCGACGCAGGGCTGGCGTCCGTCGTCGGCTACGCCGGCAGCGGCAAATCTGCGATGCTGGGCGTCGCGCGCGAGGCATGGGAGGGGCAGGGCTACACGGTTCGTGGCGCGGCATTGTCGGGCATCGCGGCCGAGAACCTTGAGGGCGGGTCCGGCATCCGGTCCCGCACCATCGCCAGTCTTGAACACGCATGGGGGCAGGGGCGCGAGCAGCTAGGCCCTAGGGACGTGCTGGTGGTGGACGAGGCCGGCATGATCGGCTCGCGCCAGATGGAGCGGGTGCTGTCGCAGGCGCGCGATGCCGGGGCCAAGGTTGTCATGGTCGGCGACCCCGAGCAGTTGCAGGCGATCGAGGCGGGCGCGGCGTTCCGCAGCGTCACCGAGCGCCACGGCGCGGCCGAGATCACCGAGATCAGGCGGCAGCGCGAGGACTGGCAGCGCGACGCCACCCGCGCGCTGGCGACCGGGCGCACCGGCGAAGCGATCCACGCCTATGACGGCAAGGGCATGGTCCACGCGGCCGACACCCGCGAGCAGGCGCGGGGCGAACTGGTCGACGGGTGGGATCGCGCGCGCCAGGCCGAAGCCGGAAGCACCCGGATCATCCTCACCCACACCAACGCCGAAGTGCAGAGCCTCAATGGCGAGGCGCGCGACCGGTTGCGCGCGAGCGGCGACCTTGGCGACAACGTGACGGTGAAGGCCGAGCGTGGCGAGCGGCAGTTCGCGACCGGCGACCGCATCATGTTCCTGCGTAACGAACGGGGTATGGGGGTGAAGAATGGCACGCTCGCCACGATCGAGCGGGTATCGCCCGAGGGCATGGCGGTGCGCCTCGATGACGGGCGCGGGGTCGCGTTCGACACCAAGGATTACGCCCATGTCGATCACGGCTATGCGGCGACGTTTCACAAATCGCAGGGCGTGACGGTCGATCGGGCGCATGTCCTCGCCACCCCCGGCATGGACCGCCACAGCGCCTATGTCGGCATGTCGCGGCATCGTGACGACGTGCAGCTCCATTATGGCCGCGACGACTTCGCCGATCAGCGCCAGCTTGTCCGCACGCTCAGCCGCGAGCGGGGCAAGGACATGGCCGGCGATTACGCCAAGCCCGAGCAGGACCAGGCCCGCGCGTTCGCCGATCGGCGCGAGATCCGGTTCCCGGAACGCGCGCGCCAGATGGTCGAGAAGGTCCGCGACAAGGCCAGGGGCATGTTCGCCGGCTTCCGGCCGAAACCGCCGCTGGAGAAAGCGGCGTCGCCAGTGCTTGATCGCGGCGGGCTTTCGACCGCTGGCAAGCCCGACCAGGCCAAGGCGATCGAACGCTATGCGCGTGCCGTGGGCGATATAGGCCGGATGCGCGACAAGGGGCTGCCGGTGCTGCCGCATCAGGAAAGCGCCTTGCAGAAAGCCGGTGAGACGCTGGACGCGAGCCGTCCCCATACCGCGCGTGATCTTGCATCGGCGTTGGCGCGCGACCCGAAGCTGATCGAGCAGGTGGCGGGCGGCAATACGACCGGTGCCGCGCGCGCGATGGCCGAAGAGCAGCGCGTGCGGCTCGATCCGGAGGCGCGCGCGGACCGGTTCGTGGAGGGTTGGCAGAAGATGCAGCAGGCGCGGGCGGGCATGGAGCGGGCCGGCGACAGCGCCGGTGCCGAGCGGTTGCGCGAGCGGATGGAGAAGGCCGCGGGTGGCCTGCACCGCGACCCACAGCTCGAATCCGCGTTGCGCGCCCGCGCGCCCGAGCTGGTACTGAAAACCGAGCGCGAGCGGGCGATCGGCGATGCCCTGTCGTCGTCGCTTGATCGCGGGCGCGATCGGGACCGGGGGATGAGCCGGTGAGAGTTCGTGCCTTCGGGTATGATCCGGTTTGTGCTTTCGTGCGGTAAAAGGAGAAGCAATGCATGGGTGACGATCACGAACTAGATGCCGCAGCGGAGGCGTTCGAGGGCGTGCGTGGCGAGCTTGCATTGATGCGCCGCGCCGTCGAGCGACTGGCAGCTGAACGTGCCGAAGTGCCGGAATTCCCCGATTACAGCGAGACGCTGGGGAAGATGGCGAAAGCGCTTAACGCGACCATGCAGAATGTCGGCGTGCTGGCGAAGGCGGCCGAGGACAATGTCGCGCCGCGCTATGTCGCCGACAGGATCGTCGCGGCCGGCGCCCATGCCCGTGATGAGGACCGGCGCTTGATCGCGACCGCCGGCGAGAAGATGGACAAGGCGACCACCGCCTTGCACGGCATCGGTGGTTATGCCCGCCGCGCGGACGAGCAGCGCCGGACCCTGTGGCAGGTCGGCGCCGGGGCGTTCCTGGGCGGGGCGCTGCTATGGATGATCGTGCCGGGGATCGTCGCGCGCGAGTTGCCGGCGAAATGGCAGGTGCCCGAGTGGATGGCGGTGCGCACGCTCGGCCTGCCGAAATGGGAAGCCGGTCAGCGGCTTATGCAAGCCGCAGCACCGGATGCTTTTGCTAACATCGCGGCGGGTGACCGGATTGTCACCGCCAATCGCGTTATTTTGCAGGCGTGCAGAAAACGCGCGAACAAGGGGCGCACGCCGGTGCGATGTACGATTAGTGTTGATCCGTTGAAACAATGAACTGGTACTGGCGATTGGATGTCAATCTGCAGGACCCCGTCGGCGCCGTAGATACATTACAGCGTTTAGCGCCACTTGCTTCCTAAGTGCCGCCAAATCCGGAAACCAATGCGAAAAAATCGACTCGATAATCGAATAAGCAAAAATATAGTATTTGGATGCCGAAATCCTGACCGGCGCAACGTGCGGGCACATGCCAATAGCATCTTCGCGCTGGCAATCCATACGCCGGCTGGGACCGCCAGCTCCCACCAGTGGATGGGATGGCGGATGAACGGAGGCGAGTATTTCATTGTCAAATTAGGCAGTTCGCTGATCGTCACAACATAGCCTCATTCCATGGCAGTTATCAAGGACTAATAATCTTATTTCAGTGGGTATGGCCATCGAGCTTGCGTAGGTCGTTATGTAAAGCGGTTGCGGCGATAGCTGCATGACCCATGGCGACGCTTATCTGATCTAGCGCCATAACGATGTCACCAGCAGCGTAAACACCCGAGATGCTAGTGCGCTGTTTGGTATCAACTACAATACAGCGATCATCGCTAAGCTCGACCCCGAGCTGCTTCGCAAGAGCATTATTGCTGTCCGAACCCAACGCCGGGTAGATCGTATCGAACTGCATTTCGGTCGCATCGGCTAGACGCAGCGTTACGTGTTCTCCAGAAAAGTCGATTTGTTCGAGTGCACTTGGCGCGACAGCGATGCCTGCCCCCTCCAGCGCGCCGCGGTCGGAAGCGTCGAGTTCGAAATCCTCGTTCGCCACCAGTGTTATTCGGTCGGAGAACGTGCGAAGGAACAGCGCCTCAGCGACGCCATGCGTGTCCGCACCGATGACACCGATAGCCTGGCCAGTCGCTTCATAACCGTCGCAGATCGGGCAGTAGCGCAGCAGGCCGCGATCCAGTGCGTCGCGATGGGCCGCGGCGTCGATCGAGGGGCGACGGTTCTCGACACCCGTTGCGATCAGGATCGATCGCGTGGACAGGGTTATTCCCACCCCGCGAGCGTCGAAGTCATTGGCGTTTTGCGCTACTGAATCAATGCGGGCAGTCACAATCGTAGCACCGTAGCGCTCGGCCTGTTCGCGCATCCGTTGTAGAAGATCATCACCAGCGATCCCGTCCGGAAAACCGGCGTGATTGTGCGAACGCGGTATCCATTTTGCCCGGCTATTTCCCTCATCGACCACGATGACGCGCCGATGACAGCGTGCAAGGTAGATTGCGGCAGTCAATCCCGCTGGTCCGCCGCCGATGATGAGCGCATCGCATCGAGCTTCTGTCACGCCATCCGTCCCATCGGAGCCCGAGGGGCAGAGGGCGCGAGGGGTAGCGAAGCGTTGTCGAAATGACTGCGAGCCGTCATCGAGAGCCCTTTTCAGAAGCTTGCCGTTCGGCAAGCCAAGTCTGCATCGTCTTGATCTCTGCCTGTTGGGTTCGGATTACTTCCTCCGCCATCGCACGAATTTTTGGATCTGTTCCATTAGCGATTACGGCACGCGCCATCTCCACTGCACCTTCGTGATGGGGAATCATGCCTCGCAGGAAGTCGGTGTCCGGATCGCCCGTGGATGGCACGACCATGCTTGTCTTATCGTGCGGAGGGTTCGCCCCGTGCATCGCATCGGTCAAACCCAACTCTTTTGACGCGAACTGGTAGGGAGGCTTTTCTGCGGAACAGGCGGACAGAGCCATAGCAACACTGAGAATGAGCCAGCGCGCCTTGATGAGCGACATTCTTTTTTCCTTATTAAAATAGTCGGTTCCTGGATCGAACCCGCGTGAACGATGCCTACTCAAAGTGCGATTTCCTCGATGAGAAGAAGCGTCAGGAAGCCGACGAAGAACATCGCACTGATCAGCGGCGTGTCCGGCTTCTCGTGTGCTTCGGCTAGCAACTCTTCGGTGACGAGGAACAGAAGCGCCATCAGGCCGAAGCACAGGAAGCCGGCGACCACCGGGGGTGACAAGCCAGCGACCGGGATCGCCAGCAGCGCGCCGATCGGCAGCAGCAGCGCGAGTCCCACCACGGTAAGGATGATCCTGAGTTTAGAGGTGATGGATTCAGCGAGTTCCGTCGTCAGCGTCACGCCGAGGAACAGCACCTCCAGCGTGAGCGCGACGGTGAGCAGAACGCCCGCCTTGGCGCCGGCGACGAACGCAAGGCCCAGCACCAATCCGTCACGCCGAGGAACAGCACCTCCAGCGTGAGCGCGACGGTGAGCAGAACGCCCGCCTTGGCGCCGGCGACGAACGCAAGGCCCAGCACCAATCCGTCGACGACGATGTCGATCCCGACCGCGGATATCAATGTGACCGGTCCGGCCGCGCGGGCCTCGTATGCTTTCAGTCCCAGCATGACCGCGACCCCGGCCGATCCGCCGATGAACGTCGCCAGCGGCGACCCGGCGTGCAGGACCTGAGGCAGGATTTCGGTCGCCGCAGCGGCGAACACGACACCTGCCGCGAGGTGCTGCATGGCAGATATGAACGCGTCGCCNAGCGGCGACCCGGCGTGCAGGACCTGAGGCAGGATTTCGGTCGCCGCAGCGGCGAACACGACACCTGCCGCGAGGTGCTGCATGGCAGATATGAACGCGTCGCCCGGCCTGCGCCAAGTCGCGAACGCACCGCCGAGGATAACCGCGAGGACCGGAATGATGGTATAGCTCAGCGCCAGCATGATTTTCCCCTGAACGACAGATGTTCGTTGCCACCCTTTTGCCCGATCCGCTCGAGGTGGAGCAGATCCTTGCCGATCGCGACCGTCAATCTTCCATCGACTGCGCGCGCACGTCCGCGTGGCACGGTCAGCGTTTCACGGTCCTCTGGCGCTGAACCGACCAGATCGACAACGAAGCTGTCGGCACTCAAGCCAGTTAGGATCGATGATCCATCCTCACAGGTGAAGACATGCATCTGCATCTTGGAACCGGGCGCCGAGGTGTTGTGCGCCTCGCCATCGGCATCCGCATCTGGGGACGAGCACGCCGCGGCGAGCAAAGCGATTAGCACCACGCCCGCACGCCTGACGAACACGCTTCCAGACAGGATTCCACGGCTGATCTGTGTCATCCGAGTGGAATGCTCATGATGTCCCTGTAGGCCGACAGGAGCTTGTTCCTGACCTGAAGCGTCGCCTCGAATGACACAGAAGCGCGGTTCTGCATCAACGCNGTCATCCGAGTGGAATGCTCATGATGTCCCTGTAGGCCGACAGGAGCTTGTTCCTGACCTGAAGCGTCGCCTCGAATGACACAGAAGCGCGGTTCTGCATCAACGCYACRGTGRCGATGTCAGTGGTCTCGCCCCGMTCGTAGCGCTCGGTGGCCACATCCTCCGCTTCCTGCGCTTCGTTCACCTTGCCGACGATGTTCTTGAGGGTGTCCCCGAATGTCGCGGGCGCTTCGGTCCGCGGCACGGCCGTAGCTGCACCCGGCGCCGCAGCAGGCGACGCCAGGCGGTTGAGCGTCTGACTKCGTGCGAGGATCTGCGAGGCTTCGGTGCGAACGATACCGAGCCNGGCGATGTCAGTGGTCTCGCCC
This sequence comes from Sphingomonas sp. Leaf230, assembly GCF_001421745.1. Classification (GTDB taxonomy): domain Bacteria; phylum Pseudomonadota; class Alphaproteobacteria; order Sphingomonadales; family Sphingomonadaceae; genus Sphingomonas. Next base: position 31,665 of record NZ_LMKW01000005.1, read on the forward strand.
CGCTCGTAGCGCTCGGTGGCCACATCCTCCGCTTCCTGCGCTTCGTTCACCTTGCCGACGATGTTCTTGAGGGTGTCCCCGAATGTCGCGGGCGCTTCGGTCCGCGGCACGGCCGTAGCTGCACCCGGCGCCGCAGCAGGCGACGCCAGGCGGTTGAGCGTCTGACTGCGTGCGAGGATCTGCGCACGAACGGCTAGGACGCCGGAGACGGTGGTATCGGACATCTCAAACGGTCCTTCCTAACCTGCGGAGACCGCATCGGATGGACGCGGTCTCCAGGACATCAGGCGGTCCGCGACGCGGCGAACCGATCGCGATAGGCGAGCAGCCGCAACGCGTTCACGACGACAAGCAACGTCGACCCTTCGTGCATGGCGACGGCTGCCCCGATCCCGAGACCGAAGATCGTCGCGGGCACCAGGATCGCCACCACGCCCAGACTGACGAAGACGTTCTGCCGGATGATCGACCGGGTCTGCCGCGACAGGCCGACCGCAAACGGGAGATGGGCGAGGTCGTCCGCCATCAGCGCCACGTCGGCAGTCTCCAACGCGACGTCGGAGCCCGCCGCGCCCATCGCGATCCCGACGGTCGCATTCGCCATCGCGGGCGCGTCGTTCACGCCGTCGCCGACCATCGCCACCTTGCCGTCGCTGCGCAGCTTCTTGATCGCCTCGACCTTGTCTTCCGGCATCAGGTCGCCCCATGCCTCGTCGATACCACGACCATCGCCACCTTGCCGTCGCTGCGCAGCTTCTTGATCGCCTCGACCTTGTCTTCCGGCATCAGGTCGCCCCATGCCTCGTCGATACCAACCTCGCGGGCGATTGCCTCAGCGACCGTCTGGTTGTCGCCCGAGATCATGATCATGCGCTTGATGCCGAGCGTGCGCAGCATCGCGAGCGTCGCCTTGGCTGCCGCACGGGGCGTATCCATCAGCCCGATCACGCCCAGATCGACGTCACCGCGTCGCACGACCATTGTCGTCCGCCCGCCCGCGCGGAGCCGTTCGACCGCGGCCATCGTTTCTTCGGCCAATGCAGCGAGACCGTCCTTGCCGAACATCTCGGCCTTGCCGATCGTGACAGGATCGCCCTCCAGCGTCGCGCGGACGCCACGGCCGGTCAGGCTTTCCAGATCGCTAGCCTGTGGCAACGCGGCGTCGTTTAGGCGTGTCTTGCCGTCCTTGACGATCGCCGCAGCAAGAGGGTGATCGCTCAGGGCTTCCACGGCGACGGCCGTGATAAGAAGCCGGTCATCGGCTACCCCCGCCATAGCGACAACATCGGTGATCCGAGGCTGGCCTTCCGTGAGCGTGCCGGTCTTGTCGAAAGCGATGGCGGTCAGCGAACCGAGGTTCTCCAGCGGCCCGCCGCCCTTCACCAGCACACCGCCGCGCGCGGCGCGAGCGACACCCGACAACACGGCGCTCGGCGTTGCGATCGCCAGCGCGCAGGGGCTGGCGGCGACGAGGACTGCCATCGAGCGGTAGAAGCTGTCGCGGAAGGGTTCATCGATGACGACCCACGCGAACAGCAGCAGGACGGCCAGACCCAACACCACCGGCACGAACACGCGCTCGAACCGGTCGGTCATGCGTTGCGTCGGTGACTTCTGCGTCTCAGCCTCGCTGACCATCTTCACGACTTTGGCGAGCGCGCTTTCGGTCGACAAGCGCGTGACCTCTATCTCGATCGCCCCGCTACCGTTGATCGTGCCGGCGAACACACGGCTGGCGGCATCGACGCGGTCGGGATCGGCCCGGGCCTGATCCGCATCGTCGACGGCGGTCTTGTCGACCGGGATACTCTCGCCCGTCACAGGCGCCTGGTTGATACTGCTTGAGCCCAGTGTCAGGAAGCCGTCGGCGGGCAGCCGCGCATTGGGTTTGACAACGACGATGTCGCCCATCACCAGCGTATCGACTGAGACCTCGCTGATCCGGCCTTCCCGGCGAACCAGGGCTGTTTTCGGCGCCAGCTCGGCCAGTGCCTCGATCGCTCGCTTGGCGCGGCCCATCGCATAATGTTCGAGGGCATGGCCAAAGCTGAACAGGAACAGGAGCAGCGCGCCTTCCGCCCAGGCGCCGAGCGCGGCCGCCCCCGCCGCGGCGACCAGCATCAGCGTGTCGATCTCAAACCGGCGCATTCGCAGATTATCGATCGCCTCGCGAACGGTGAAGAAGCCGCCCAGAACATAGGCGATCAGGTAGCAGGCGAGCGGCAGCCAGGACGGTGCCCCGACAACCAGTTTCTCGATCGCGAAGCCGACGCCGAGGACGGCACCGCAGCCGAGCGCGAAGAACAGCTCGGTGTTCGGTCCGAGGATACCGCCATGACTGTGGTTGTGTCCCTCCTTGCCGTGATCGTGTTCGCCCGGACCATGATCGTGACCCGCGTGATCGTCGTTCGAGGTTTGGGAAGCGGGCGCGTCACGATCGGCAACGGCGCTGCGGATGGTGGCTTCGTCGGTGCGTTCCCGGTCGAACTCGACCTGCACACGACCACCAGCAGCGACATCGGCTTCCAGTACTCCAGGCATGGCCTTTAATCGATCGGCGAGGGTACGCGCGCGCCGTTGATGCATGGCCGCGATGTCGAACATCGCGTGACCATAGCGCGCACCGATTTGCGCGCCTGCGCCAGACGCTACCTTGCGAATGCGAAAGAGTGAAAGCCGGTCTGGATCGTAATGAATGCACAATTGCGCCGGCGTCTCGCCGCTGGCGGGGACGACATGGGCTTCGCTGACGCCTTCGCGGTCTACCAACCTCTGTACAAGCCGCGTGACGCAGGCGTCCGCGGCATCCGGCACGTCGGGCAGGATGACGGCAAGGTCGAGCCTGGTTTTCTCAGCCATTCTGATTGTCCTTGGTTAGGCGCGCATCCTGTTTCGCGTCGCGCAGGATCTTGATGCCGCCCCACAATTGGATGGCGGCCGTCGCCAGCCCGACCACGAGGTCCGGCCAGTTCACGCCCAGCCACATGACCAAAGCGCCGGCGATGACAATGCCGCCGTTCGAGATGAAGTCGTTAAGGCTGAAGGTCGTCGCCGCGCGCAGGTTGACGTCCTTGTTCTCCAGCTTCTGCAGGAGGCGCAGGCAAAGATAATTGATTATACCCGCGACGATCGACATGCCGATCATTGTCGGACCGATCGGATCGCTGCCCTGCGCGAAACGGCGCGCGACATCGATGAGGACCGCGACCGCGAACAGGAGCAGCATGATGCCGGACACCCCGGCCGCGAGTTGCTTCCAGCGTGCGCTGCGCGTCAACGCGACGATGCTGAGCCCATAGACCGCGGCATCGGAACCGTTGTCGAGACCATTGGCGATCAGCGCACTGGAATCGCCGATCAGTCCCGTAGCGACGAATGCTACAGCAAGCGCCGCGTTGAGGATCAGGACGATCCAGAGCGTACGTCGCTGACGATCTGTCGCGCCGGCATCTAGAGTGGGATCAGTCATAACTGGGTCGCTTTCTGGCAAAGCATCGGACGTTTGCCGGGTGCCTCGACTTTGATTTGGTTGCCCGAAAACGTCGCAGTCTCCGCATCTCCGACGTATTGGAGGCCCTGCAACGGTGCCGTCAGAACGGCCGCGGGCGCACTCGCATCGCGCCGTAACTCGATGGTGAGCCCCTGATCCTTGAAGTCGACCAAGAGCGTCTGATCATCGTCGCATCGATAAAGGTGGCGACCTGGCGTACCGCTTGTCACGGCACTGTCGCGGGCGTGGGTCTCCTGCTCGGTTGGTGGCATCTTCGGGGATTGTTCAGAGCAGGCAGACAGCGCCATCATCGAAGCCAAGCTCAGGGTTGCAACCTTGCTGCAAAGTGGCATCAATTATGCCTCCTGGTTTTCTTGCCACCATGCCGGACAGGTAAGAGCCGTGGTTTCGGATTTGGCCGCACTGCTAGCGACCGAAGCCGCCGGTCCAGGCATCGATCCGACTGGACAAGCCCTGCCTGCAGCTTCTTACGCAGGAGCGCCGTCCATATGCCATTGAGTAAACCGTGAAAACGCAAGCTATGTCGCAGGCGAGTGCCAGCCGGATCGCTTTCTAGTTCGTACAGTTCTTCGAATAACAGCACTTTTGCCACACCCGCAGTCCACGCAAAGACGACGGGCTTTTCGACACGGGTGATGTCAGCCGTCGTCGTGACAGGCTTCCCAAGCCCCCCGATGCGGAAGCTGTACGTTGCCTCGCCGCCCTCGACCGCTTCACCCGCGAGTTGAACAAACGGCTTCCATTGCGAATGCGCGGCGAAGTCCGTGAGGACCGACCAGACGCGCAGCGGCGATGCCGTCAGGATCACGACATTCTCGATCGCGGCGCGCGCGGCATTCGCCGGGCGCGCACCATCAGGCGAAGCGCCAACTGGACCGATCGCGCCGCCATGCTCAACGTCCGTCATCGTCCGCGTCCGCGTCGGCATGGAGGTCGATAATTTCCACCGCCTCCAGCGTTATCAGGCCGATTCCCTTCAGGTCGCGCAAGCCCGTCATGAAGGTCCGAAGTTTCGCGTCGTCGTCGACGATCTCGATCACCACCGACCGGTCGTTCTCGAGGATATGACGACGGTGTGTGTGCGCCGATCGCCCGATCCCGATCATCGCCTCGATCACCGTCGCACCGCCGAGACGGGCGTCGCGCGCCCGCTCGGCAATGAGTTCGAAGACCTTGCGGTCCCCAAAATACGCATTCTCGTCGGTATATACCCGCAGCAGCTTCATCATGGTCATGCCGTGGCCTCCTCGTGTGCGTCGGTCGGTCGGTCGTCATCCTTTGTTCGTTTGCCGGACGTCGCCCCCAGGACGACCTTGGCGATGGCTGGAAGCACCAGCAGGGTCAGGATGGTCGCGGCAACGAGGCCACCGATTACGGTCACGGCGAGCGGCTTCTGCACTTCCGCGCCGGTGCCGTGAGCGAGTGCCATCGGCACGAAGCCGATGGCGGGCACGAACCCGGTCATGATCACCGCCCGCATCTTCTCGGCCATGCCGTGTCGGATAGCCTCCGCGACGGGTAGTCCGGCTTCGCTGCTTTCCCGGATCGCGGTCATCACCACGAGGCCGTTCAGGACCGCCACGCCGGCGAGACAGATGAACCCGACGGCCGCGGACACCGAGAAGTTGATCCCGGTTAAGGCGAGCGTGAACACGCCGCCGGCGAGCCCCAGCGGCACCGCCAGGAACACAGATGCCGCCCGCCCGAACCCGCCGAGCGCCATGTAGAGCAGCCCGAAGATTGCGAGGAAGCAGAGTGGTACGACGATCGACAAGCGTGCCGAGGCCGCCTGCAGGTTCTCGAACTGCCCCCCCCATTCGAGGTAGTAGCCGGCCGGCAGCTTCACTTTCGCGATCTTTGCCTGCGCTTCTGCCACGAACGAGCCGGCATCGCGTCCGCCAAGGTTTACCTGGACGACAACACGACGCTTTCCGTTCTCCCGGCTGATCTGGTTCAGCCCCTCGGTCAGCCGGATTTGTGCTACCTGCGCAAGCGGCACCTGTGCCCGGGGACGTCCTTCGACTTCCGGCAGCAGCACTGGCAGCGACCGAATGTCGTCGAGGTTGGCACGCGTCGCCTCGGGCACGCGCACGGTGACGTCGAACCGACGATCGCCCTCGTATACCAATCCCGATTCACGTCCGCCCAGGCCCGCCGCGATCGTATCGGATACATCGCGCACCGTGAGGCCGAGCCGCGCGATGGCCGCACGGTCGAGCTTCACGTCGAGCGCCGGCGCGCCACCGACCTGTTCGGCCTTGACGCTTGTGGCACCAGGGATGGTCTGCAGGACACGCACCATCTCATTCGCAGTCTGCGACATCTTGTCGAGATCGTCACCGTAGAGCTTGATCGCGACGTCGCCGCGGACGCCGGCAATCAGCTCGTTGAAGCGAAGCTGGATCGGCTGGCTGACCTCGTAAAGGTTACCGAGCAGTCCGCCCGTCGCTTTTTCAATCTTGGCGACGACATCGGCTTTGGTTGTGCCCTTTGCCCATTCCTCTGATGGTTTCAGAATGACGAAGCCGTCCGAAACGTTCGGCGGCATCGGGTCGGTCGCGACTTCCGCAGTGCCTGTCTTGGAGAACATCAAGGCGACCTCGGGGATTTTCGTTACCGCCGCCTCAACCTTGCGCTCCATCAAGAGCGATTGTTCGAGACTGACCGAGGGCACGCGCGTGGACGCGAATGCCAGGTTTTTCTCATCAAGCTGGGGGATAAATTCCGATCCCAGCAACCCGAACGCAGGGATTGCCGCCAGGAAGAAGGCCAGTCCGCCGATAATAAACGGCCACGGCCGCGCAATCGCCTGATCCAGCAGTGGAAGATAGCCCGCCTTGGATTTGCGGATCAGCCACACGTCCTTTTCCGCGACCTTGCCGCTGATCAGGATAGCGACCAGTGCGGGAACAAGCGTGATCGCCAGCAAGAATGCCGCCACCAGCGCGAGCATGATCGTGATCGCCATCGGCGAGAACGTCTTGCCTTCGGTGCCGGTGAAGGTCAGCAGCGGGGCAAACGCGAGCAGGATGATCGCTTGCCCGAAGACGGTCGGCTTGATCATCTCCTGCGCCGCCCGCATCGTCTCTTCCAGCCGTTCCCGAAGCGCGAGCAGCCGGCCTTCATGTTCCTGTCGATGCGCCAATCTGGCGAGACAGTTTTCGATGATGATGACTGCGCCATCCACGATCAGACCGAAGTCGAGCGCTCCCAGGCTCATCAAATTGCCGGGGACGTTGAACGCGTTCATTCCCATGGCCATCATCAGGAACGAAAAGGGGATCACCAGCACCGCGATCACCGCGGCACGCCAGTTGCCCAGCAGCAGGAACAGCGCAACCGCAACGAGGATCGCGCCCTCGGTCAGGTTGCGCTGCACCGTAGCCACCGTAGCGCCGACCAGCTCGGCGCGGTTCAGGACTACCTTTACCTGTATCCCGTTTGGCAGGGTCTTGGTTATCTGATCGAGCTTGGTCGACGCCTGCTCGGCAACGACGCGGCTGTTCTGTCCGATCAGCATCAGCACCGTGCCGATCACCGCTTCCCGCCCGTTCATGCTACCCGCACCCGTGCGCAGATCGCCGCCGATGCGGACGTTGGCGATCTGGCCGATCGTAATCGGCGTTCCGCCCCGCGTTGCCGCGACGGCATTTTGGATTTCATCGACGGTTCGCACGCGGGAGTCGACGCGGACAAGATAGGCTTCGCCGCCCTTGTTATAATAGTTGGCGCCGACCGCGAGATTGGCGTTTTCGAGCGCCTGCCCCAGCTCGCTGTACGAGATGCCGAAGCTGGCGAGCTTTGTCGGATCGGGCTCGACCACGAACGTCTTGGCAAAGCCGCCGATGGAATCGACGCCTGCCACGCCTTTCACCGAGCGAAGCTGCGGACCGATGATCCAATCCTGCACGGTGCGCAGATAACCGGCTTTCTTGACAGCGTCGGTCAACCGTTCGCCTTCCGGCGTCAGGTAGCTGCCATCGGGTTGCCAGCCGGGTTGGCCGGCCACCTTCTTCGCGCCTTTTCCGTCCGGATTGGCGTAGCCGACCGTGTACATGACGATCTCGCCGAGGCCGGTCGTTACCGGTCCGATCTGCGGTTCCACGCCGTCCGGCAGGTTCTCGGCGGCCTGTCGCAGGCGTTCACCGACCTGCTGCCGCGCGAAGTAAAGGTCGGTGCTGTCGGTGAAGATCGCGCTGACCTGGCTGAAGCCGTTGCGCGAGATGGAGCGCGTCGTCTCCAGGCCGGGGATGCCGGCGAGCGAGATTTCTACCGGATAGGTGACGAGTTTTTCGATCTCGACCGGTGAAAGCCGCGGATCGACCGTATTGATCTGAACCTGTTTGGTGGTGATGTCGGGCACCGCGTCGATCGGCAGCTTGGTAAGCTGCCACACGCCGAGGCCGGCGATGACGAGGAACAATGCGAGGACCGTCCAGCGGGCGCGGACGGAGAGCGCCATGAGGTTGGCTATCATGGTCTATTCTTCCTCGCCCGCGCCCTTGCCGAGTTCGGCCTTGAGCAGGAATGCGTTCTTGGTCGCGACCTGGCTGCCAGCGGGCAGCCCCTTCAGGATCTCGACGCGGCCATTGCTGCGCTGTCCGATCGTGACGTTTTGCGCGCGGAAGCCCTTGGCGGTCCGTACGAACACGACATCGCGCCCTTCGACCGTCTGGACCGCATCTTCCGGCACCACGATCGCATTTGACGTGCTGCCCCGGCTCGGGAGTAGACGCACTCGCACCGCGAGACCCGGTTGCAGTGTTCCCGTCACATCAAGGACCGCGGTCGCCGAGCGCGTGTCGTTGGCAAGGCCCGGCGTGACGGCGCGTACCCGCGCCTCCACCGTCCGGCCATCAGGCAGTTCGATGATCGCCCGATCGCCAGCAGAAAGCCGCTGTGCATCAGCCGGTCCGACCGCAGCTTCGACCTGTATCTTCGACGCATCGGCGACACGCATCAGTTCGGTTTCGGGCTGGACGAACGCGCCCAGGCTGACATTCTCCGAGGTGACGCGGCCTGAAATCGGGCTCGACACCAGCACGCCGCGTCCATCGGACGTGATGCGCGCGGCACCCGCCGCGACGCTGGCGCGTCGCGCTTCGGCCGCGGCCGAGGCGGCTTCCGCCTGTGCCTGTTCCAGCTCGACCCGCGCCGAGACCTTCTGGCGATACAGATAGCTTTCGCGTGCGAGCGCCTTTTGCGCCAGCGTCGACTTGGCAGCCGCAGCACTGCGATCGGCTGCGATCTGTGCCGCATCGCGGCTTTCGACGATCGCCAGCGTCTCGCCGGCACGCACCGGATCGCCAAGCCGCTTCATCAGCCGCGTCACGGCACCGGCTGCGCGGGCGTTGACGATCGCCTCGCCTTGCGGCGATGCGCTTACCGTCGCTTGCGCAACGATCTCCGCGCCCAACCCGCCGGGATTGATCGTCTCGGTTGCGATGCCGGCCTGCTCGATCGCCTGCGCGGTCATCGCCACCGTGTCTGGCGTTTTTTCCTCCTCGGCCGGGGCTGCGGTGTTGCCGTTCGCCGCTTCCGTGGCAGCAGGTTGATCCGAGCTACAGCGTGCAACACCGAAACCGCCAAGTGCGGCGACGAGCGCGACGGCCGCGCCGCCGCCAAGCAGGCGCTTATCCTTCATCATCGTTCATCTCCGGAAATCGTGGGGGCCGGCGTCGTGAGCCGATCGAGCCGAGCCTGCGCGTCGTGATACGCGGCGAGTGCATCGACATAGGTCTGGCGGGTCTGTGACAGTGTGCGCTCGGCATCGAGGAGCGCGATCTGGTCGAACTTGCCCTGGGTCCAGCCGATCCGCGCGATGCGGGCGGCTTCCTGCGCGGCGGCCAAGCCGGGACCACCCGCCGCCCGTGCCGTGGCGGCAGCATTCGCTACCTCGGTCTGCGCACTGGCGATCTGCTGACGGGTGTCGACGATGGCCAGACTGCGCAGTGCTTGTGCCTGGGTTTGTTCAGCCTGCGATTGCGCGACGAACGCGCTGCCGTTGTTGAAGAACGGCAGCGGGATCGAAAGGCCGACGACGGCCGCGGTATCGTTGGTCGCCGCCAGTCGCCGCGCGAACGCGCTGACCGTCAGGTCCGGAACACGTAACGAGCGGGCCACCCGAACCTGCGCGTCGGCGGTGCGGACATCGGCTTGTGCAGCGACGAGCGCCAGCGTCCCTTCGATTTCGACAGGGCGCTGTGGTCCATAGCCATCGATCCGCTCGAACCAGGCGCGGTCGAGCGGTCCCGTTACGGCTGCATTGAGCAACGTTTCGAGATTGGCCCGTGCCGCTTGCGCCTGTCGTGTCGCGCTGTCCGCGGCGATCTGTGCGTTGATGCGCAGTACCTCTGCGCGTTGCATCTCAATCGGGCCGACGTCGCCTGCCTGGACGCGTTCTCGGGCGATGCGCAGCGCGTTGTTGGCGATCCCCGCCTGTTCACCCAGCACTTCCGAGCGACGCTCGGCCGCAGCAGCCTCGATGTAGAGTTGTGTGACCCTCAAGCGCAGATCGGCCCGCGCGATCTCGGCCTGGATCTGTGCGCGGGTCAGCCGGGCCGTCGCCAACGCGACACGCGCGGGGCGCTTGCCGCCCAGCTCCAGCGGCAGCGCTACGCCGACGGTTGTCTCGGAACTCCTGACCCCCCTGTAGGCACCACTGCCGCTGATATTCTCAACCTGCGTTTGTAATTCGGGATTGGGGCGCAGCCCCGCTACACGCCTTGCGGCGGTTGCGGCCGCGACGTTCGCGGTCGCCGCTCCGATCGAAGGCAGCGCGGATTGCGTGCTCCCGCCGGGACCGGACGCCGCCCCGCCTGTTGTGGTGTCTGTTGCCGTCGTGCGAGAAGCCGATGGCATGCCGGCAGCGCCGAGCGCGGCATCGAGCGAAAAGGCGGGCGTCGCCTGTGACGAGGTGGTCGCCGCCGGAAGACCCGGCGGCGGTGATGTCTGCGCCTCGGCCGCACTGGCCAAGGACGCCGCGACCATGAAGGTCGCGATTGTACGATGCATCGATGATGACTCCTGACGAACCTAGTTCGCCCCGCGCGGCAG
>NZ_LMKW01000006.1 GCF_001421745.1 Sphingomonas sp. Leaf230
CTTACACCCTACGAATACCTTACACCCTACGAATACATCGCCAAGATCTGGACGTCAGAGCCGGACAGGTTCATCGTCGATCCGATCCACCATATGCTGGGACTAAACACCTAGGTAACGGTTGAAAGAATGCAGTACACCAAGATCGGAATGCCAATAAACAGGATCAATAACAGCAAGTTTAAGTCGATAAAGCGATGTAGCCCGCGTTGGCGGCTCCGTGATGGACGGCATGGTAAATTCTCGGCTTCTTCCTCTTCAACTTGCATGTGAAATCGAAGGGAGAAAAAACTCTCAGGTCTGGATACCAACACACGTCTAGTCAGGTTGTCCGCGTCCTGTGAAGCAATAGGCTCCGAACGGCGATCAATCGCCGTGAAATCAACATCAGCCATTTTTGGTTATCCGCATACTCGAGAACACGGTCGCGCCGAGCGCGTCCGTGAAAATCAGATCGAATAAGGCCCGAACCCGATCGGCATGCCGCCGAGCTCGGGCTACAGGCGTGCGGCGAGTTGGCCTGCGTGGTCGCGGAAACGCGAATATGGCGCGAAAGCGTACATGCTATTTAGATGACAACAACGTCATCTCTGGTCAACCCTAGTTCGTTGTTGCGTCTGAACCGCGGTTTGATAGCCAAAAGTCTCCCGAAAAGCGTGGAGGGCGCGGCAGCCTCACGTCCGCTCGTTTGTAGCGTCCCTCGGTTCCCTATCTCTACAGGCGACAGAACGACGTTTAGCGCGCATGTCGGCGCGAGGAGGAGGGCAAGACGATGTTCGTTGAAGGAATGTTGGAGGTGGCGCGCGAAAAGCTCGTGACGATCACCGATGATGCGCGGCTGATCGAAGCCGCCAAACTCTTGTCCTCCGGGACTGATCTCGTGATCGTATGCGACAGCGCGGGGGCCATACAAGGTGTCGTCACCAAAACCGATGTCGTCCGGCAAATCAGCGTCTGTCAGGGCGCAACCTGCATGTGCCCAGTTTCGACGGTTATGACGCGCGATGTTGCGCTGTGTCGGGAGGCGGATCTTCTACAGGACGTTTCCAAGCTGATGAAAGAGCGACATCTGAAGAATATCCCCGTCGTGGCCGCAGATAACCGACCCATAGGTGTACTTACTGCGCGAGCCATTCTCCGCGTACTGCTGGGTGATGCCGAATATGAAGAAGCGCAGTTGGCCGATTACGTGAAGGGCGTCGGCTACCGATGATGAATGCCCGCGCTACCAAACCACGCCTTTGAGGAAATCCCGATGCCTGACCCTGATCCACTCCTGGCCCCGACCGAGCTTGGCCAGCGAGCACTGTCGAGGTGGGACAATGAGGGTGGTGCGCTCGCATCCGCCCATGGAACTCACGCGGAGGTCCCCGACATGACCAACGCCGAACTTGTTCAGCTTCGCATACGCGTCATCGCGCTTGAGAACCTGATAATTGCTGTACTGGCGGAAGGCTCCGATCGGCAGCTCCAGGTGGCGCGGGAGATGGCGGATTACATCTCTCCCCGGCCCGGCTTCACGCATCATCCTCTAACGATTAGGGCAGCCGATCACATGACCGACCTCGTCGGTCGGGCCGTCCATTTCCGATCAGCGCAGCCGAAATGAATCCTGCGCAATCTTATAAAACCGTTGTGTTCGCTGAGAAAAACCTTCCGTAATGGCTCGGACGCTTATCAGACGCGATGTCGGCTTACGTTGATAGCGCCCCATTACCAGGCCACCGCCTGCCTTTACTCGGGAAATAAGCGCGAGCCGGATTCCGAGTGCATCATCCTAACTCTGTCCGTCGGCGAGCCGATCCGGCGACGCCGCAACTGCTGCCCGATGTTCGTTCTCTCGTCGTGCCATTTCCTCGTGGCGGCACAACGGGATTGGCTCGGGTGAGTCTCGGTAAAACTGGACGAGAAAGCGGACGGGTCCCAGCGGTTCGACGCAGTGAAGGATGGTTGGCTCGACAACGCCTGGTGCGCAATCCGGCGCAAGGATGCTCACGGCACCGGTCCGCCTCTGGTCTGTTACGTGGTAGCGCAAACGACCCTCTGCGACTTGTATCAGACCCCAGACGCCGGCCTTGGTGCAATGGTCCCTGAGTAGCCCGGCAGGAACAGAGGATTCGGTGAAGATGTCGGTCTGTCGGTACAAAACCAAACCCTCAGGAAGCTCGTTCGGGCTGTCAGAAGGCGTGTTGATGTCCATCACGCCGCCTCGGCATACAGCGTCTTCTCGCGCGATATCAGGACTTCAGCGAGAAACCAGTAGGCTTCGCCCCATGCAGCTAGAACCCTCTCGTCTACCGCATCACCCAGCACATCCTCAATCGCCGGGAGCAGCGCGTTTGCAACCGCGGGATAGTGTTCCGGCCTAATATGGGTGGCGATGTGGCGAGCAGCGATGCGCTCGATAGCGGGCTTCAACGCATCCAGCTTGTCGGCGTTCTGCGCAAAAGCGAGGATGGTAGCAGCCAGCCGCTTTGGCTGCTCGCCCGATTTCTGGGCCGCTAAGTCGAATAGCGCCTTGATTTCTGGATCGACGAACAAGCGTTCGTACATGCGCGTTGTGATTTCGACCCCGTGCTGCTGGAGCGCCGGCGCAGTCGACTTGATGACGATTATAGTCTCGCGCGAAAGCGACTTAGTCATGATTTACTCCTGAGGTTGTCGTCATGTGTCGTAACTAAAGGACGCGTTTGTATAAAAACGCTGCACCTGAAAAGGCGCTACCTCGTTGGAGCGCATCGTTCGATCAGCAAATTCGACCATGTGGTTGGCACTCCGGTTGTGGCATGAGGCATAAGCCAAGCGGCATGCACGGAGTTTCCTCGAAGCGGGAGACGTGCGCGGCGCCTGTCGAAGCTGAGTCGGCGCTCAAGAGTTACCATAGAGGATTCGTTTGGCGCTTATCCTCCTTGCGACCTGTTGCTAATATATCGCATCGCGATACAATCGTGCAAGCGATTTGAGCACTCCCCAAATCTCACCTAAAATTAGCTACTGAAGGCGTTCAGCTCCCGTTACTCTGAGGTGCTACGGTTGGCCGACAAGCTCAGCAGGGCTGTCGTTGGGGAGAGGATGCGCCGGGACACCGGCTGTCTGCCGGCCGTAGCATCGCTAGGTACGTTCCAAGATATCGCCAGGCTGTTGCAGGAAAGGTCAGGATCGCTTGCGTGCTGGCTACATGAGGCTTTCATAGTACCGATGATGAGAGCGTTGCACATGACGACAATGGAGTAATATCAAGCCACAGTTCGGATGGTCGATGAAAGGCCAATAGTTTTATCAGATTCTATTATGCAACGAGGTTTACTATTAGATATAGATTTAACTCGTTCTGCTAAGTAAAATAGGAGGTTTCTAATTATAAGCGTTATCGCTATTTTGCTTTCTCTAACCATAGCTCTGCTTTCAGATTTACTCTGGCGAGCAGAAGCGAAAGCTGGCAAGATGTTGTTAACAGCTATCGCTTTGATTGCGCTGTTGATCGCGATTTGGGTCGCTCAGGTGGGCTCAGCCGAACAAACGGACCCTTTAGTCCCTTGGATTGCCATTTTGTCAGCCACGCTCCTCCTAAAGTGGCTTCATACCATGTTCCGAGAAACTGACGGACAATGACGCGAATGCTCTGCCTGAGGAGGACCCGGATACTACCTAGGTGTTTAGTCCCAGCATATGGTGGATCGGATCGACGATGAACCTGTCCGGCTCTGACGTCCAGATCTTGGCGATGTATTCGTAGGGTGTAAGGCCGCTGAGCGTCTTCAT
>NZ_LMKW01000007.1 GCF_001421745.1 Sphingomonas sp. Leaf230
ATGCACGAGGTCAGGTCGACCCCGATCCAGGCATCGTACGTGAAGGGGCTGCAAATCTCATCTGCTGTCAAAATGCAGCCGCCGCGATACACCATCTTATGGGTCCTGCCCGCAGAGGGCGTTCTAGCGATGATCGCCCACTTTCGGACGTTCAAACGCGCGCGGGTAAAGCCCAAAACCTGTCATTCGCTCAGGCAGCCTGACCTTAGGAGAGGGAGGTACAATTCGCCCTGCTTGCAGGGTTAAGGAGACGCCGATCTTTTCACGAGGCTGCGACGGCCCAACGCGGAGCCTTACGCGAGATTAACCAGTCCGCGATCGCAGGGCGAATGAAGAAGGCAACTATATCGATAACCGCGTGCGCGATCATGACTCGCAGCAGCGATCCGTGATGGAGGTAGTAAACCGTCAACAGTGCGCCTGCGGCCGTGGTGGCGAGCACTCCCTTCCAGCCATAATGCGCATGCGCCAGTCCGAAGGCCAAAATCGAGAAGCCAAACGAGACAGCGAGCGAGCCCGTGACTTGGAACAGCAGCAGCGGAAGCGCCAGCCGGAAGAACAGCTCCTCGCTGAAACCGGCATTGAGGCTGAGCAACAGCGCTAGCATCGCTTCGCGACGGTTGCGGGGAATGAGCGCCTGGTCCGGGCCCACTTGCGGCGAAAGACTTCTCTTAAGTCCCCGCCACTGGATGGCGACCGATAGGACGATACCGAAGAAAAGGCCGATCGCGATCGACAGCCATTTATCGCTGGAGATCTCCTCATCAGAAGCTTGCAACCGGCCCGCGGGTGCGAACGCCGAGGGGAATCCGTCAAAGGGCCATAGCGCGTGCGCCAGCCAAAGGCTGACTATGCTTGCACCTACGAGAACCACGAAGCTCTCGATCAGCCATCTGCGGTAAAGACTCTGTCGTTCCAACGTGTCGGATTGCGTCTGGAACCGTGCGTACGCCGCAATATCGCGCTGCACCCACCACATCCCCCCGACGAACATGACCGCGATCCAAGCCGATGTAAGCACCATGTTCATTCCTAACGATGTCAGTTTCCGTATTGGAAAGTGATAGTTGCTTTCCAGATTGTCAAACCGTAAGTTGCTGATCGGGAAAACGGGCGGACTGCTCGCGGGAGAATGGTACATGGACCAAGTGGAGGCGGCGCGGTCGCTGGAGATGATGCGGACGGCGCGCGGGGCGTTGGCCGAGCGGGCGAAATGGTCCTTCGCCCGCCACGCCGCGGTCGGGCTGCTGCTAGGCGGGCTGATTGCCGGCTATGCACTGCCCGGTCCATGGCCGGTGATCGTGGCGGCCGCTTGCATGGCAGCCACCACGATGGTCGTCGCTCGCGATCGGCGGCGGGACGGATTCTTCGTCAGCGGGTATCGGTCCGGGCGCACGCGGTGGGTGACGTTTGCGATGCTGCTGGTCGGGATGGCTGCGCTGGTCGGCGCAATCGTCCTGAAGAAACGCTATGACCTAACCTGGGCACCGGTCGCGATCGGGGGCGGCATAGTGGTGTTCGCTACAATCAGCAGCATCGTGTGGGAGCGGGTGTACCGGCGGGAGCTGGATGGAGCGCTGCATGGGCGTTGAGCTGCTTGATCCGCTGATTCACCCCCCGGCGCGGCTGCAACTCATGGCGCTGTTGACCGATGTGACCGAGATGGAGTTCGGAATTGCCCGCGACGTCCTTGGTGTCAGCGACTCGGTGCTGTCCAAGCACCTCGCCCAACTTGGCGATGCCGGGTACATCGAGTTGCGAAAGGCGACGGTGAACACCCGGCAACGAACCTGGATCGTCGCCACCGCGGCGGGGCGAAAGGCTTTCAAGGGCCATGTCGCCGCGTTGCAGGCACTTGCGTCCGGACGGGCGCCTTACGGTGCTTGACCGGAAGCGCAAGGCGTCAGGCCGGGGTTGCGCGACTGGTGTAGGAATGGCTTGATCGTCGGGTCAACGCTAGAAAGCCGCCGTTCCGCTAACCTCCCATCAGAACATTCGCGAGCGGATAGCCGGGCTTGAAAATCGGTTATTCGCAAAGATGAACCAACCTCCGAAGTTGGGAAGCGAGGGAAGTGGCGTGAGCGTCTGCTTCTCTATCGCGGCCTGAGTCAACAGGCGCAGACCACTCTCCGCCGCCGCGAGTGCGCCGGTTTGAGGAATTGGTAGGCGACGAAAATACAAATACTGTTTT
>NZ_LMKW01000008.1:0-652129 GCF_001421745.1 Sphingomonas sp. Leaf230
TACCTAGGTGTTTAGTCCCAGCATATGGTGGATCGGATCGACGATGAACCTGTCCGGCTCTGACGTCCAGATCTTGGCGATGTATTCGTAGGGTGTAAGGCCGCTGAGCGTCTTCAGTCGGCGGGCAAAATTATACGCAGCCATGAAGTCGGCAAGGTGCGTCCGTAGCTGCTCGTGGCTCTCGTAGTGGAAGCGTTTGACGGTCGCCTCCTTGATGGTGCGGTTCATCCGCTCAACCTGACCATTGGTCCAAGGGTGGTTCGGCTTGGTAAGCCGGTGCTCGATGTCATTGGCTTCGCAGATCATGTCGAAGCGCATCTGCCGCGACCAGGCGGTGTTGCGGTTGCGCGGCTGCTCGGCGAACTGGATCCCGTTGTCAGTTAGGATCGTGTGGATCCGGTACGGCACCGCTTTCAGCAGGTGTTCCAGGAATTCCCAAGCCGTCCGCCTGTCAGCCTTGTCGACCAACTGCGTCACCGCGAACTTACTCGTGCGGTCGACGCCTACGAACAGATAAAGCTTGCCTTCGGCGGTCTGCACCTCGGCGATATCCACGTGGAAGAAGCCGATAGGGTAGCGTTTGAAGCGCTGTCGCTTTGGCTTGTCGCCTTCGATGTCCGGCAGACGGGAGATGCCATGGCGTTGCAGGCAGCGGTGCAGCGCTGACCGGCTCAGGTGCGGGATCGACGGCTGCAATGCGTAGAGGCAGTCGTCCAGCGGCAGCAACGTGTGACGCCGGAATGCGACAACCGCTGCCTCCTCGGCTTCGGTTAGGGTCGTGCAGTGAGGGGCCTTCGGCCCGGTCTTCAGATCCTCGACCGTCGCCCGCTTACGCCACTTCGCCACCGTCTTGGGGTTGATCCCCAGTTCCTGGCTCAACGTCGCGAGCGAAGCTTGCGATCGCTGTATTGCTGCTCTGACGGCGTGCGTGGTCGTGGCGCTCCCGTGACGTACCTGTCCCATATGGCTTCCTTCCATTCCAACGAAAGGATCGCACCATCAAACCGTGGGATCAAACACCTAGCNCGTGGTCGTGGCGCTCCCGTGACGTACCTGTCCCATATGGCTTCCTTCCATTCCAACGAAAGGATCGCACCATCAAACCGTGGGATCAAACACCTAGCCTTGGCTAGCGGCCCAAACCGGGCATATTGAACAAAAATTCTGCCGACACGTATTTCTTGAAAAGGAGTACGATTATGAAACATACGATGTTTGTTATGCTGGCCCTCTCGGTACTCTCTCCAGCCCCGGCTTTTGCTGACGTACCGGGTAAAGGCTGGATCAGCCGCGAGAAAGCGTCTGCTGGCCTCGCCAAGAGGGGCTATAATGTTACCAAGATCGAAGCCGACGATGGGCATTGGGAAGGCGAAGCTGTTCGAAAGGGCATCCGCTACGAGTTCCATGTTAACCCCAAAACCGGCCAGATCACCAAGTTGGAGCGTGATCGCGATTAAGTGAACCACGGTGTTCCACATCCTTGTTTTGGCGCTGCCGGCGATCGTCTGCTCCGTCCAGATCCTGTTACCTTGACAGCACGGCCTCACGGCATCACCTCTAGTTCATGTACGCTCCTGCGACACATCAGCGTTTTCGCGACCACTCAGGCCAGCTCGCCGCACGCGGTTAGCCCGGGCTTTGTCGGTAGATCGCCGCCAAGGTTCGGGCCTTATTCGGAATAATTAGCTCCGGCTGCGCGCGACGCGTCATAGCCTCGAATAAGCGGATACCGCATCATCGATACTCAAGCTGCACAACTAGACGCTCGTCCTGTCATTCACGTCTCGATCGACGAGTGTGATTCCCTCTCTGCACTGGCGTTAAGCGCCCAGCACCGACATCCCCAATCCTCGTCCATGCTTCTGGCCGAGCTCGATCGTGCCGAACTTTACGAGGCGTCTGATATCCTCCCAGAGGCCGTTACGATGAACTCAATCGTCGAATTCTTGGATGAAGAGAGCGGTGTGCGTCGCGTTGTCCGGCTGGTTTACCCTAACGAGGCAGATATCGATGCTGGACGGATTTCGATCCTGACACCAATCGGGGCGGGACTGATCGGTATGTCCGCGGGCCATGCGATCTCTTGGCCGGATCGTGAAGGCCACGTTCGCTCTCTGAGGATCGTCAGCGTTACT
This sequence comes from Sphingomonas sp. Leaf230, assembly GCF_001421745.1. Classification (GTDB taxonomy): domain Bacteria; phylum Pseudomonadota; class Alphaproteobacteria; order Sphingomonadales; family Sphingomonadaceae; genus Sphingomonas. The sequence continues at coordinate 2,136 of NZ_LMKW01000008.1, forward strand.
CAGCCTGATAAGGGTTTAGGCGCATGATCGAGGAACTGGCCCGTCATCGATGCAGCGGCGACGATGGCACACCTCTTTTCGTGGTAGAACGCTGTCATGTCTTCATGACCCAGGGCGATACTGGCTTACGTCAGTATCGAGGTGCCGCCTGGTTGACGCTGCTCGATGGCGAGCCTGTTCGCTACATTGATGCGCGAACGTTCGAGGTCGTCGCGAGCGGTGAACTGATCGCCCATGATCCCGCAACGTGCGATTGCGCGCCAGCGGTCGAGGTGTTCACACGAGACGGTCGGCGCGAGGGACGGGACGCGAGCATCTAGTTCTGCCGCTCAGACATGACATCGATCATCGCGTCGACAAGCTGCGCTGCGTCGTCGCGATTCTAGCGTAACGGCAAAAAGCGGTTAACGCTTTACCGCACGTCGAGCAGTGCCGCTTTTCACACCCGTTCCGCTCAGGGCAGTGCTAGCCGCGCGCAAAAGAATCCGTCGCGCAGCAAAGCTTGCCGGCACTGTCTGCGATCCAAAGCGCTGCGCGAACCCCTCTCGCCAAAGCCTCGACGCTACAACATGAACCTCCTCGCGAGTTGGCGAGCGCTCATCATTAATGCAGGCGGTGATCGCTGGGTACAATTGAGGCATAAGAACGGCTTCTGTCGGTGCGATTGGCTCACTAGGCCAAAGGTCAACACCTTGCTCGCACCGGCGTTTTAGAGCTTGCCTGCGTTGCCGGCGCCAAGCGCGGCCCGCGAACCAGAGGGGTACTGCGGCAACTACCGCAAACGTCAAAGTCATCTCAAGGAACTGACTCTTCGGTAACTCACCAAATAAGCCTAGCACCAGAAAAATCAGAATAGCGGGGGCGCCCCATTCCGGATGCAGCGCGAGCCGAAAAACGTACCACAGTAACCAGCAAAGCAGCGCCGCGGCCGCCAGGCTGCCTACGATTAGGCCGATTGCTCCGGCCGCAATGAGGATCAACTGCATGCGCCGACTCCTTCCCGCATTATATATCGCATTACGATAAACATTGCAATTGGAACCTCTTACGAACTCGATCAATCGACACGCGCGAGTAGCTCGGCCAGCATAGGCCTAAGCCGTATAATCTCCTCGCGATGCGTCTCCGAGAGCTGTTTCAGAAGCGTTTGTGCTTTCTGCGTCAATTCAAGGAGAGCCTGTCGGCCGTCGTCCGGCGATGGCCTACGTATTACCAAGCCCAGCGTTTCGAGACGATCGATCAACCCGGTCGCGCTGTGCGGTTTCAAGGCCAGACGCTCCGCGACGTAGCCCACGCTCACGTTCGCGGAGGCAGCCCCCCGGATCGCGAGCAGCGCCTGGTGTTGCTGAGGCTTCAAGCCGCAGCTAGCCGCGCCTCGTTCACTGAACACCAGAAACTGACGAAGCGCATAACGGAAGTCTGCAAGCGCCGCATAGTCGGCGTCGGCTAACTCATTCCGATCAATCATCACTCATATCCCAGGCGTTGAAGTATATCGTGGCACGATATAGTGATCGCCCTTTATGAACCGGCGAGAGTGCATGACGGCTTCCACCATCAACATCCCAAAGCCCAAACGGCTTGCCGATCATAGCGCCGACTGGCGAATGATCATGCTCGCTGGAGCAGCGGTCGTGGTCGGCACGGGCGCAGCATTCGGTGCCTGGATCCTCTTAAAGCTGATCGCATTTGCCACCAACCTGTTCTGGTTCGGCAGGATATCGGCCGCGCCCGCTGAAATCATGGACGCGAACGTTGGCCTTGCGGTGGTCGCGATACCGGTCATCGGTAGTCTTCTGATCGGCCTGATGGCGCGTTTCGGCTCGGAGAAGATCAAAGGGCACGGCATTCCGGAAGCAATCGAGGCCATTCTATACGGCGAAAGTCGCCTGTCGCTCAAGGTTGCGGTCCTTAAACCACTTTCCTCGGCGATCTCGATCGGCAGTGGAGGTCCGTTCGGGGCCGAAGGTCCGATCATAATGACCGGCGGTGCGATCGGATCGCTCTTCGCGCAATGCTTCCACCTAAGCGCGGCCGAGCGGAAGACCCTGCTGGTCGCAGGCGCCGCAGCGGGAATGACCGGCATCTTCGGCACGCCCATCGCCGCTATCTTGCTAGCGATCGAGGTTCTGCTGTTTGAGTGGAAGCCCCGCAGCTTCGTGCCTGTAGTTGTCGGAACGCTGGTAGCGTTTGCCTGGCGGCCCCTGCTGCTGGGAGCTGGACCGATCTTCCCGTTCGCAGCGGCTCCCGTGCAGGCGTGGTGGCCTACGGAGGGATTAGCCCTCGGGATAGGTGTTTTGGTTGGGCTGGAGGCAGCGTTGCTGTCGGCGATGCTCTACCGGGTCGAGGATGCGTTCCACCGGTTGCCGGTGCATTGGATGTGGTGGCCAGCGTTGGGTGGCATCGTCGTTGGGGTCGGGGGTCTGATCGATGCTCGTGTTCTTGGTGCGGGCTACGCGAACATCCAGGCGCTGCTCGACGGATCATTGGCGGTGCGGGTCATCCTCGCGTTGTTGGTTGTGAAGGCAATCGTCTGGCTGGTCGCGCTGGGATCGGGAACGTCGGGCGGCGTTCTCGCGCCATTGCTAATCATGGGTGGCGCCTTGGGTGCCCTGCTCGGGCAGTTTCTGCCCGGGTCGGTAGGTTTCTGGGCAATGATCGGCATGGCCGCCATGATGAGTGGGGCCATGCGTGCTCCACTGACCGGTGCACTTTTTGCAGTCGAACTGACCGGACATTTTGATGCCTTGCCGGCGACGATCGCAGCAGCGACGGGAGCCTATGCGATTAGTGTCCTGGTAATGCGTCGGTCGATACTCACCGAGAAAATCGCCCGTCGTGGTCGTCACATTCTCCAGGAATACACAGTTGATCCGTACGAGTTCCTCCAAGCAGAACAGGTGATGACACCCGACCCCGCCGTGTTGTCGGGAACCATGTCGATCAAGGATGCAGTCGCCTATTTTGCCGACGACGCGACGCACCGAACATATCCGGTGGTGGACGAGGGCGGGCGACTGGTCGCAATGGTGTCCCGGGCCGATGCGCTTCGCTGGCAGGTAGACGGCGAGCTACCCGACACCTCGATAGGCGAGGCGCTATCCGATTCATCGCAGCCGACCGCTTACCCTCACTCACCGATCGGCGGAGTTGCTGACTTGATGGTCGAGAGTGGTGTTGGACGTATCCCCATTGTCGAGGTCGGCACCAATCGGGTGGTTGGCATCCTCTCGCGACACGATCTGCTCAAAGTCCGAAGCGCCCGCAAACGCGCAGAGATCGACCGAACATAGCCAAAACTGGCGCTACGAATTCCCTATAAAAGTTAGATTGTTCGGGGTCAGGTGAACTGAAAAATGAAGCTGTCATTCTCTTTTGTACCTATTCTCGCTGGCGCGACATTGCGAGACCGCCTCTTCGCGTGCGTCGGTGCATTGATCGGCGTTGCGCTTACCAGCCTCGTGAGCGCCATGGCTCTGCACGACTGGGCATCGCTCCCGTTGCTGGTGGCGCCGATCGGCGCCTCCGCGGTGCTGGTCTTCGCTGTCCCAGCGAGCCCGTTGGCCCAACCCTGGTCGGTGTTGGGCGGTAACGTCGTATCAGCATTGGTCGGCGTAGCAGCGGCTCGCTTCGTGCCTGTACCGTATCTGGCCGTTGGGGTTGCCGTAGGTGGGGCAATCTTCGCCATGTCGCTGCTTCGCTGTTTGCATCCGCCCGGTGGAGCGGCTGCACTGACGGCCGTGATCGGTGGGCCAGCCGTGCTAGGAGCTGGTTACGCGTTCCCGTTCGTGCCGGTCGGAGTCAATTCTCTTATCTTGATCCTTGTCGGCATCGCTTTCCATAAGGCCTCGGGGCATTCCTATCCTCACCGCCCGATCCCAATCGTCGGCCACGAGCTGACCGCATCCGGATTGGGCGTGCCGCATCCCGCAGATATCGACCTTGCACTCGCCGACCTCGGCGAGACCTTCGATGTAAGTCGGGAAGATCTTGACCTGCTGTTTCGACGGGTCGAATTTCACGCGGCTAGGCGAGCAACAAGATAACCGGGGCAGAGGGGATAATGCGACCGCCATGGCGGTTGGTACACTGATGAACGCTCGTGGTCTTATGGAGCTCATCACCACCAACATTGGTTTGCAAAAGGGCATAATTGGCCCTGCGCTGTTCTTGATGCTCAATATTATAGCTATCGTCACAACATCGATGGCGTCGCCATTGTTTGAAGATGTGCCTGTACTCGGCGCCTCCTGGATACCGCCGGACGAAACCTCCGACCAAGCCGAAGCTCGGGACGCTGCTACCGGTTATCGACGGGATTCTGGCAGCCGACCGCGAGGCTCCGGGCAAGCAGCAGCATACGGCCAAGCGGATCTTTGAGCGTCTTCGCGACGAGCATGGATATACGGGCGGCTACACGATGGTGAAGGACCATGTGCGGCTGTGCAGGGCGCGCGGGCGCGAGACCTTCGTGCCGCTGGCACACCCGCCGGGGCATGCGCAGGTCGACTTTGGCGAAGCGGTCGCTGTCGTCGGCGGAGAGCGGATGAAGATCCACTATTTCTGCATGTCGCTGCCGCAGTCGGATGCCTGCTTCTTCAAGGCGTATCCGCGCGAGACGACTGAGGCGTTTCTTGACGGGCACGTGTCGGCATTCGCGTTCTTCGGGGGCGTGCCGCTGTCCATCCTCTACGACAACACAACCATCGCCGTGGCAAAGATCTGCGGCGATGGAACGCGCGAGCGCACCCGCGCCTTCACCGAGTTGGTCAGCCACTACCTGTTTCAGGACCGTTTTGCGCGTCCAGCGCGAGGCAACGACAAAGGCAAGGTCGAGGGGCTGGTGAAGTTTGCGCGCAACAACTTCATGGTGCCCGTGCCGGTCGCTGCCAATTTCGATGTCCTGAACGCCAGGTTCGAGGAGTCCTGCCGCACGCGCCAGGGCGAGCATGCCGGTCAGCACGCGCAGACCATCGCCGAGCGGCTGGCGGCAGACGTATCGGCATTGCGCACGCTGCCGTCCGTACCACTGGAGCCATGCGAGAAACGCGCGGCGCGCGTGTCGTCGACCGCGATGGTGCGCTACCGGACCAACGACTATTCGGTACCGACCGCGTACGGCTACCGCGACGTGATGGTAGGCGAATGGCAGACCTCGCCTTATCAGGCTAAAGGCTCGAAAATGATCCGCGACACACTTTCCAAACTCAAGGCTTGGTTTTCACCCGCCGTCCCGAGCACCGCTGCAAAGCCAGTTGCCAAAGGCAAGAGCAGTCCGGCGCGCACCCAACCTACGAGGGCCGCCAAGACGATCAAGCGGAGGGCGCAGAGACAAGCCAGAGCGCGCAATCGCTAGACCCGCCTGTACCCGGAGCCCCGTCCTTAGGGACCGCCTTACGCTTCGGGCATGGGATCAGGCGACCTTGCATCAATCAATGAGGCGATTTCGGTTTCATCGATTGTGCGATTTTCCCAAGTGTCTTCCACCACGATTGAGTTTTCGTCGTCGCGCATTGCGATCATTTCGGCAGCGGTAGCGAGCGCTTCATCAAAGCTGTTTCGATGAACTCCCAGCGTGGACATTTCGCCGTCTTTACGGATTACGTAACGCATTGATTTAGCTCCTGTTGATTGGGGGCACTAACCCAACCGAACGGGAATGCCTAAGACCTTCCTTTTCGAGAGAGGCCGCTGCGCCAGGCGACGTCGGCTAACGCCATCTGCCCTCCCAAATACCGGACGGTCTGCTTTCCTTCCCACAATGGCCGTTCGGCAAGCAATTGATCGGAAACCCGATCTGAAACACCACTGTGCGACAAACAGGTGTTTTGCGACATGGCAGGTCACTCGCCTATCACTCAATAGAGGGATGGCTGGGATGGGTCACGGAGCCGCAAATTGTGTTCGCATAGGTTGAATGGCGGGTTTTGAGAGACGCCGCCGTTCACGCCTTGTTGAAGAACGGCGTGAGTTGGTCGAAAGCTGAAGCGCAATTGTGCGGAGCGGACAGCTGAATTTTGCCGCAGCTTTCGAGACTTGCCGAACGAGCTCGGCATAGTCTCCTACTCAGCATCAATTCCCGGACGTCGCCTCGGCTTAAGAATTACTCCTGGCCAGCCGACCGACCCAAGGCCGACGCGCACATCAGGAGCAATCGCGATGCAGCAGCCAGGCATCAGGTTCGAACTCGGCGGCGGTTACTGGGTGCCCGAGCGAAAGAGCGTCGGATTTACGGGCACTACGGAACGGGGGAGAGGTCGAGTTCCTCATCATCGGCGACGCGATCAAGGGGATGCTGAATCCTGAACTGGCCGGCATCGGCAGCGAATTGTCGCTGGAGATATTCACCGAATTTGAGGCCGATATACACCGCATCGCGCGGTTGGAATTCGTAGAGCGGCGCGGTGGCGAGGCGCCGATCCTGCTGACCGTGGTCGACGTCGAATTGCACTAAAGAAAGGCGGTTCGGCTGCTCGAGACGTCCAACGGCGCAAATTGCTGCTCCGCGTTTTATTGAACGGGCGAAAAAAGGGCCGACCCCGAAGAGCCGACCTGTAAAGTTTTAGGAGAGGATGCCTGAAAGGCGTCCTCCGAATGCGCTTCCCGCGATTATGCTGCAAGTGCGAAGGCTCGCTTACGTGGTTTCACTGATAGCGACGCCGAAGCTCTGCGCATCAGCCGGCGAATGCAAAATGGCGCGATCACGACGCTCGAAGTCTGGGCATGGGATTGAAACGCCTGCGCAAATGCTGCTTCTATGCGCGCGCCCGGTTGCCTGGATCGTCGGGGCGTGGTGGTGACGGGTTGGGGGACTCTGGTGAACGCTGAGCCTGAATGGACGGAACGCGCGGACAAGCGCGGTCTGGATCCCCTTGGAATGCAGAACGCCGGTGTTTCGCTCTACCAGTCGCTCCTGCCAGGGATCAGCAACGTCACGCTGCGCATGCGATATTACGGATATTATTGCTGGGTCAGCGATTCGTACGCTCGCGCCGGAGCAACCGACGAATTCGAGGCCTGGCGCTCGTGGGTCCGTCGCGCGGAAGCGCTCTACGCCCTCGTCTCCTCGCACGCGCAGGGACAGGGCGGCGTCGGAGGTGTCGAATGGGCGGACCGCCGGCTAGCCGGCGATGACGCTACCATCGACTTCGCCGAGGCGGCATCGAACAATCCCAACGTGGAGAAGTACCTGCGCCAATCCTTGGGTGTCTTTGGTGGCGCCTACTACTCGCAGATGGCGGAGATGGGGCTCTTCCGGCAAGGAGATCATGGCGTACAGCGCGCGACGAATGTCGCCGGGAGGCAGGCGGCCGATGCGTTTCGGGCCTCCATCGGGCCTGAGGTTGAAGCGTTGGCTTTGGACTCGATCAAGGCCGCTCGGGCGACGCGCGAGACGCTCGCCTCGCTCTTGCCGTTGGTGCCATCCGAAATCCCCGAAGGTTCGTCCGAGCGGGATGTGTATGAGAACATGCTCTTCGTTCCGTCCGACGCTACGACGAACGATTCAAGTCGAGCGGCGTCCCTGCGGCTTGTTCTGCGCACGGCGGACACAGTCGGCGGCAAGCCCGACTCGGACGAGATACGCTGGCACATCTTCGCGTCACCAGAGTTGGAAGACCCCGCGCTGAACGCCCAGCGGGTCCGGTGGGAGGCCTATCAGTGCCAGGACATCCTCCAGATGGCTGCCGCTGCACTCCTTGAGTGGGCCACCGAGTTGATGGCCGAGTTCGACTCCGGCCGCACGCCGGCGGAGATTGAGAAGGAGATCCAGGACCGACTTGGCGCCACCGAGCCGGAGGTCGCGCATCTACAGTGGTCGCAGTTGCGCGAGAGCCTAGATCCGCACGCGTTCGACTATCGGACCACGCTTGCGAGGCTGACGAGCAGGCACGGCACGGCGGAGCAGAAGGCGTGGGACGCGATACGGTTGATCGCCGCGCTGGACCACAGGATTGCCGCGAGGCCGGATCTGCGTGAGACCATCCAGGCCGAGCTGCAGGTACATGGCGGCGGCAGGTCCATCATCACCGAGCTTGCGTGGATCGGACGCGGCGCGGATCATCCCGTCGGTGAGCTGATCGCAAGCTATGTTGTCGAACGCGTCGTGCGGCGACACAGTTGGGTCGCGATGCAGAAGCTTCGACGCCAGCGCGACTACACGTTCCTCTTCGAGGTGCAGGACGGACGACTGGTCCGTCGCCGAGGATATTCGGCTGTACCGACCACCCCGCGATTGGGACCTGCGGTGCAATTCCTGTACGACATCGGTCTCATCGACGAGGACGGTGCCACTGACAGGGGTCGCGCAGTTCTCGGCGCCGTCGCATGAAATATCCCGAACGCATGGCACGTCGCGGTGCCGGATCGCGGCCCTTCCACAGCGCTATCGCGACCACCTTCTGCGTCGAGTTCGCGGCCTATGAGCAGGTGATGCTGCCGCAGCTCATGGGCAGCGGCGCAACGAACTTCCTGCTCATAGCGGACGAGCGGATGGCCTCGATGTCATTGTCGGATGGTTCACAATTGCCGGTCCAACTCGGGCGGGACTACGAACTTGCATCTCCAGCATCATCCGACGGGCTCTTCCATTCCAAGATCGTGCTCCAGGTCGGCCGCAAGGCGGGCAAGCTGTTCGTCGGATCGGCGAATATTACGGCCGCCGGACTCGCTGGGAATGCGGAAACCGTGGTCGAGCTCGAGTGTACGGACGAACCGAGCGCCGAGCAGGAGATCGTGCGGTCGGCGTGGCGATACGTGTCGGGCCTCGTTTCCCATGATCAGCGTGCGGCCCGCGACGCACTGAGCTGGGCGGCGGATCGGGCGCCATGGCTGACCCCCGCTCCAACTGCAGCGCTAAACAGTCTGGCGGACGGGTCGGCCATTGCGTTCCTGGCACGCGATGGAGGACCTGGCATTGGAAGGCGCTTCGCGGACCTCGTCGCGGGCCAGGATGTCGAGCGTCTGATAGTGGCGAGCCCGTATTGGGATCCGCGGCTCGACGCATTGCAGTATCTGTGTGAACGGTTGAAACCCGCCAGCGCGACGATCCTACTGGATACCGAAGGGCACGAGTTTCCGCTGGAGGCCGCACGCCCCGCCGGGATTGAATTCCGCACGTTTCCAATCGGCCTCAAAGGCCGATTTAAGCACGCCAAGTTCCTGATCGCGTCGACTGCGACCCACGACCACGTGTTGGTGGGAAGCGCGAACTGCACCTGGGCAGCCCTTGGAAACGGAACCTTCGGTGGCTCGAACGCGGAAGCGTGCATCTACCGCCTCCTGCCTCGCGATCGGGCCCTCGCCGCCCTTGGTCTCTCCGAATGCATGGCTACCGATGTCGTGAACGCCAATGAGATCGACCAGCGAGACGCCTCTCCTCCGATCCCGCTGAAGGAGATCGCGTCGCGCAAAGGCGGGACGTTCGAACTGGAGGGGGATGTGCTGAGCTGGCACCCTCCCGGCTGGTTTCTCGAACATGGCCGGCTGCGACTACTCGGCCGCAATCGGCGCGAACTTGCCCAGCTTGTCGTGGTGACCGCTGGCGAGCCCTCCGTTCGCCTGTCTTTCCGGCTTGAGATCGAGGAGCCAGAGCGCATCAGCTTCGTGGTGGTCGAAAAGGGCGAATTCACCTCGAATCCGTCTCACGTCGCCCACCGCTCGGTGCTGCGCCGTCGGCGTCGCGAAGTGGCTACCGGGTCGGTTGCCAAGGCGGTAGCGACCTTCGACGCGGGCGAAGATTTCGACCTCTGGATGCACGGCGCCTTCGACCTGCTGGCGCGCGCAGATCTCGATGACCGGCCGCCGCCTATAGTCTCGGCACGGCCTCGCAAGCCAGATGCACACGAGCAGGAGAGCCCGCCCCAGCAACTCACTTACGACGAATTCATGGAAACGCGCGCGCCCGATGCACGGTCTGGAAGTCGCCAGGATTCGGCCCTGACCGGAACGCACTCGGACAGCGTCCGCAGCTTCCTGAACATGTTGGTCGGAAGGGCGACGGACGTGCCCGAACCAATTGACCCCGACGCGTGGATGGACCCTGCAGAGGAGGATCCAGAGCGTGAACTCAACGCCGAAACAAGTAGGGCTGAGGCTCAACCGGAACCGCCACCGAAGGTTTCGCAGCCCGACGTCTCGCAGGTCGACGCGAAGCAGTTCGAGCGCATGGTTCGGGCGTATGCGACCAACGTGACTTCGGACACCGCGCCGCTTGGGCCGGGCGACGTGCTTCGTGTCAGATTCTGGCTGATGCTCCTTCTCCACAAGGCGAGGCATAAAGGTTTGCCGCTTGGCCTGGGAGCGACCGCGGAGGAACAGGGCTGGCCGCGGATGGCGCTACGCGTGATCTCGGCATTTTTCTGTGGGGCCAGACCTCCAATCACTCGCCTGATGATTGCGAAGGACTATGCAGGGATGCCGGTCGACTTCCTTGAGTGCTGGGCGACGGTCCTCTGGACGCTAGATGCGATGGAGGGCGTCCTTGCGGGACCTGCGCGGCATCGTCAGTTCCTCCTGTTCGTGCAAAGGGCACGGTTCGATGTCGCGAAGGTTCTGGGGCTGCAACCAGCAGAATTGGCAAGCAACACCGTTCTCCAGGTACGCCGGGCAATGGACGCGACGATAGGCTCCAGGCTCGATCTGGCCACCAACAAACTTCCGTAGCCGAAGTGCTGCCACAACGACCCGTCCGGCCCATGTCGCGTGTTCGAACGCTCGACGTCGCCCCCCTCCCGCGCTACTCACGAATCGCGTCGCGGGATCAGCCCGAGGCGTGCAGGCAGGTACAGCGGCTGAACAGCGGGCGGGTACAGCGAAGGTGTTTCGCTTTATCCCAAATCCGCAGATTTCCGCGGTTCTGCGAGGTAGGCAACACCTCTCGTAGGGGTCACCAGCTACTGCTTTCGTGACGGAAGCGCGCAACGAACCTCACAACCCGCGCGCAGCAGGGTTTTTTCCTTTGCCGTCGATTGTTGCCGGCGCGTATTTCAAAACGAAACGCTTTCGTGTCGAGTGGGAAACCGATCGATCGATGGCCCGCGTCTCAACGCTGCAACAGTCCAGACCGGTCGCCTGCGCCGTCATCGAACGCTTCACCGCCGCGGTGATCGAGCGCGAAGTCGGACCCGCGCGGCTCGTCATTCAGGGCATGGCAGACGGCTAAGCAAAGCCGACCCGGATCGATGCCGCAGCAGGCATCGATCCGGGTCGCTCTGATTGCGTCGCAAAAGCGGTGACTGGGTAACGACCGCTCAGTGCCTTGAACGAAGCGTCACTTTGTCGCGCCGTCGGTCGCTGCGGCGTCGAGCTTGTCCTGCGTCCTCGTGTCGAAATCGCCAGCGTCATGGCGCTCGGGGAGCTGACTGGAAGGATCACCCATCACGCGGTTGACCATCCGCCCTCGCGCCACTGCGGGCCGCGCGGCGATCAGATCGGTCCAGCGCAGGACGTTCTTGTAGTCGTTTACCTGAAGGAACTCCGCGGCCTCGTAGACCAGTCCCTTCACCAGAGCACCGTACCAAGGCCACACCGCCATGTCGGCGATCGAATACTCGTCGCCGCCGACATACTCGCTTTCGCCCAGGCGTCGGTCGAGAACGTCGAGTTGCCGCTTCACCTCCATCGCGAAGCGGTCGATCGCATATTCGATCTTAACCGGCGCATACGCGTAGAAATGCCCGAACCCGCCGCCAAGCATCGGCCCCGCCCCCATCTGCCAGAACAGCCACGAGAGCACCTCGGCACGCTTGGCGCCATCGGTGGGCAGGAACGCACCGAACTTCTCGGCGAGATAGACCAGGATCGAGCCGGACTCAAAGACCCGGATCGGGCTTGCGCCACTGCGATCGACCAGTGCCGGAATCTTCGAGTTCGGGTTGGCCTCGACGAAGCCGCTGCCGAACTGATCGCCGTCCATGATCTTGATGAGCCAGGCGTCATATTCGGCACCCGTGTGACCAGCAGCGAGAAGCTCCTCGAGCATCACCGTCACCTTCACCCCGTTGGGCGTCGCCAGCGAATAGAGCTGCAGCGGATGCTTGCCCACCGGCAGATCCTTGTCATGCGTAGCGCCGGCGATCGGGCGGTTGATGCTGGCGAACCGGCCTCCGCTCTCCTTGTTCCAAGTCCAGATCTTCGGCGGCGTGTAATCGGCGGTCTCGGTCATTAGGATTCTCCGCGTGGGTTATTCCTTGTCGGCGCCGTGAGCCGTTGCGGAATGTGACGCAAGTGCGGAGTACTTCTGGTGAGCTGGTTTGCACGTGATCCGATGGGCGCCGCAGTGCCGCCACCACACCGCCATGCCGCGTCGCGGACGCAACAAGGGGCGCCCCGTACGATCGGGACGCCCCAAACGATTATAACAGGCCGACCAGACCAGCCGGCCAGTTATCGCCTTACTTGATCGCGACGCGGATCGAGAAAGTGAAGCGGCGATCGTTGATGAACCAGTTGCGTGGTCGGGTCAGCAGGTCGTCGTTGATGACGTACGACGTCCGGGTCACCGAGTTCGTCAGGTTCACACCCTGGAAGCCCATCCGCACCGCCGGCGTGATCGCATAGAAGACCGACGCATCGAGCTGCCCGTACGACTCTGCATAGACCGGCGCGAACGGCGTGATCACATCGCGGATCGTCAACAGGTTCCGTGACCGCCAGTTATACGCGGCGCGGAGTTCCAGGCCATTGCGCTGATAGAAAGGCCCGATATTGAACTGGTACTTCGACAACCCCTGCAACGGCAGCTTCCCGGTATCGACGGAGGAGATGATCCCCGCCGTTACGTTCGGATCGTTCGGGTCCAGCTGTTGCTGCGACACACCCGTCGAATGCACATAGGTGAAGTTCGCCGAGAGCCCGAGACCGCCCAGCACCGACGGCAGGAAGCCGTACGTCTGCTGATAGCCGACCTCGAACCCGCGAACCTTGCCCGTATCCGCCGAGTTCAGTGGCGTCGTGACGATGGCATCGAACGTCGAGCCATTGTTGGTGAACGACAGGCGCTGCGTCCCGACGGACTGGACGCCGTACAGGTTCTTCGCGAACGCCGAGAAGGTCAGCTGACCGACGCTCGAGAAATACCATTCCGCGGTCAGATCGTAATTGTCGGCCCGGACCGGCTTGAGGTTCGGGTTGCCGACGTCGAAGATCGCCACCGGTCCGCCGTTGAACAGGATCGTCTGGTCGCTGGTCGTCAGACCGATATTGTAGAACGACCGGGTCTGCCCGAAATCGGGCGGTGCGACGCTCTTGTTGAACGCGGCGCGGAACTGCAGGCCACCCCCTACCGCCAGCTTCACGTTGAAGCTCGGCAGGAAGTAGTCGTAGGTCAGCTTGGTGTTGTTCGGCACGAGATTGCCGTTCTGGAACGCCACTGCCGCTGCGCGGGTCGCGTCCGGCAACGCACAGAACCGCGAGATTGCAGTGCCGTTGGCGGGTGGAACGCAACTGAACGACTGGTTCGGGAACGAGAAGAAGCCCGACGAGATACGCCGTGTCTTGGTGTAGCGCACGCCGACATTGCCGCTCAGATTCCACCCATTCGACAAATCGTTGCCGAAGCGGACTGCGAGATAGGCGGCGTTGTTACGCTCGCTGACCGGATTGACCTCGCCCGGACGGAACGGCGTCCCAGCAATCACGCCCGAACGCTGCGCCAGCGGCACCCAGCCATCCGCGCCCGAATTAGTCGATGTGAAATTACGCCATTCGTGCGCGATCTGGCTGATCTGCTGGACCGCGGCACCGTAATCCTGAAGCTGGCTGCCCGGATAGAATACACGGCCACCGTTGGACGCGTCATTAGCCTGCCCACGGAAGAAATTGTCGTAGGTGAAGGCCTGTTGCGGCCCCGGCACGCCCGCGTCGCGGGTCGTCGGATTGCCATCGATCGGGCGGTCGAACCATACCGGTCCGCCGGTCGACCCCGGTGCGGTCATGCTGCCATCCCCGCCGCCCCAGATCTCGCTCAACACGCCCCAGTTATACGCGGTCGACCGCGCTTCGTTCTGGCGATCGGAGAAGCGATAGCCGGCGCGGATCGACGTCAGCCAGCTTTCCTCCGGGAACGAATAGTCCAGATCGATACGCGCGGCGTCTTCGTTGCCCTTGCTGTCCTCGATATGGTCCATCGCCGACCGGTAGAAGCTGTTATACGGGTCCGCGTAGCTCGGATGCGCCGCATTCTGGTAGTTGTTGGCGCCGTTGGTAACGGGAATGAAGTTCACATAGGCCGGGTCGCTGCCGTTCAATCGGATGTCGGCATTCTGGTAGGTCGTCCCCCAGACGGTGAGATCGGTAACGTTTACCTTCGACCAGACGTGCTGGTAATCGACGGTCACGCCCAGACGCGTCGTCGGCTGCCACTTGAAGTTGAAGCTGGCATCGTTGGTGATGTAACGTGCCGTGTTGCCGCGCGCGATGTTGTTGCTCTGCAAGCCATTGGTCGGCGTACGCATGTCGCTACCCTGATCGGCGCGATAGCCGTTCGGACCGGTGATGAGACCGCTGGTGAACGCATTGTCGTCGTCATACGCGAAGCTCGTGCCGGGGAATGGCTGGGAGTCCCCCGCGGTCAAAACGTTGTCGGTAGCGACTTCGATCGAGTTCTCGGTCCAGGCCTCGCGCGAATCCGCGCGCAGGAACTGCGCGGTCGCGGTCATCTTGTCGTCGTTGCTGCGCCACTGGCCAGCCGCCGAATACCCGTAGCGCGTACGGTTGAATTCCTGGCTGCGGATCGCCGCGCCGCGCGGCACGTACACGGTCGTCCCGACGTTCGGAAGGTTGTTGGCGCCGAGCGGCTGTAGCAGGTCGCCCCCGCTCGTGAGTACGCGTTCGCCCCAGTTCGAGATCTGAACACTGTCCGCGCGTGAGCGAACCTGCGAGCGCACGAAGCTGCCGAGCAGGCCGAACTGGCCGATGCCGGTGTGCCAGCGATCGCTGGCGAGGACCGAAACGGTCGGCGACGACTTCTTGACGAAGTCTCCGTAGTTGTTCTCCAGCGTGCCGCCCAACGACAACCCGGTGGAATCGAACGGCAGGCGAGTCCGCAGATTGACGGTACCGGCAATGCCCCCTTCGATCATGTCGGCCGACGGGCTTTTGAACACGTCGACGCCGCCCAGCAATTCCGACGGAACATCGGCGAACGACAGGCCACGACCATTGTTGGCACTGAACGAATCGCGGCCGTTGATCTCGGAGCGCGTGTAGGTGAGACCGCGAACGACGACACCCGACCCTTCCGTCGAGAAGTGGTCCGGATCGACGCCAGCGGAGAAGTGGCTGATCGACACGCCCGGGACGCGCTGCAACGCCTCCGTCACCGAACGGTCCGGCAATGCACCAATATCTTCGGCTGAAATCGAATCCACGACGACTTCGGAATTCTTCTTGATCGCCTGCGCGCTCTGCAGACTGCGACGAATGCCGGTGACCACGATGTCCTGGTTGGCGGCCTCACTCTGCGGTGTCGCGGTCGATTGCTCGGCCTGTGTCGGCCTAGCACCGCCCGAGGGAACCTGCGCGTTTGCGGAAGGCTGGGCCTGCCCCGAAACTGACGTATCAGCACTTGCCGCCGCGGCCCGATCTGAAGGTGCGGTACGGTCAAGCGCCGCCGCCGTCGGCGTGCTCTGCGTGGGAACCGGCTCAGCTTGCTGGGCCTGCAACGCTTGCGGTGCGGCTGCCAAGCAGAGCGCGATCAACGATGCCCCGCCTTTCAACGCACCAACACGACGAGACGCAACTAGGATATTCGCAGTGGTCATGACGTTTGGCATCCCCTTTACAGATAGCGCTATCATTCGTTGGCGCGCTTTATCTGCCAGGCGAGGTAGCGTCACATGAATGTAACAGCTACATAAAAGGTTAAGAACGCTCGGAAATGAGCGCGTAGTTGCTTAGATACAACACAGAGAGGATGAGGATTGGCCATGAGCGCCCGCATACAAGTCGTGATCGTTGGTGGCGGTACCGCCGGTTGGATGACCGCCGCAACACTGGCGATGAGTTTCGCCGGGCGACTTGCGGACGTGACCCTGATCGAGTCGGAAGACATCGGAACGGTCGGCGTTGGCGAAGCAACGGTTCCGCACATCCGATTCTTCAATCAAAGATTAGGTATCGACGAAGCCGACTTTATTCGTCGTACAAATGCGACGTTCAAGCTTGGCATAGAATTTCGCGATTGGGGCCGTATCGGCGACAGCTACATCCATCCCTTTGGCGATTTCGGGCACGACATCGATGGCCTGCCTTTCCACCAGTATTGGGCGCACGCGACGCGCGGTGGCGCTGACGGCTTACCGAAGCTGGAAGACTGCTCGCTGCCGATCGTCGCCGCGCGCGACAATCGTTTTACGCCGCCGCTTGAGGATCCGCGCTCGATCGGCTCGACCTATTCCTACGCCTATCAGTTCGATGCGACGCTCTACGCCGCCTATCTGCGCGACTATGTCGAAGCGCGCGGCGTCGTCCGGATCGAAGGACGCGTCGATGCGGTCGAGCAGAAGGACGATGGTATCGGCGCGGTTCGCCTTGCCGATGGCCGACGGATCGCGGGTGACCTGTTCATCGACTGTTCGGGCTTTCGCGCACTCCTGATCGATGGCGCACTAAAAGTCGGACATGAGGATTGGTCGCACTGGCTACCGTGCGATGCCGCATGGGCGGTCCCGACCGCCAATGCCGGTGCGTTGACGCCGTACACGCGGGCGACTGCGCGCGAAGCCGGATGGCAATGGCGCATTCCGCTCCAGCATCGCACGGGGAACGGTCACGTCTTCTCGACACGGTTCACCGATCCGGAAACCGCACGTTCGGTGCTGATGGATAACCTTGAGGGTGAGGCGCTTGCTGAACCGCGCATGCTCCGCTTTCGGACGGGCCGGCGGCACCGCCAATGGGTTGGGAATTGCGTCGCGATCGGCCTGTCCGCCGGGTTTCTCGAGCCGCTGGAATCGACCAGCATCCACCTGATCCAGCTCGCGATCGGCAAGCTCATCGAACTGTTTCCATCCGGTGGCGTGTTCGACCCAGCGGATGAGGCGGAATTCAACCGCGCGATGGCGCTCGAATATGACCGTGTCCGTGACTTTCTGGTGTTGCACTACTGCGCCACGGACCGCGACGACACGCCGTTCTGGCGCTACATGCGAACCATGACCCTGCCCTCGTCGCTGACCGAGAAGATCGCCGAATTCCGCGAGCGGGGCATCGTCGCATCGTATCGGGAGGGCATGTTCCTGCCGGCGAGTTGGCTTGCCGTCTATTACGGCCAACGGATCATGCCGGACCGCCTGAATCCGCTGATAGCCGATATTCCAATGGCGACGTCGCGAGATCACGTCGCAAGGGTTGCCGCGGCTTGCGCAAGCGCAGCCAAGGCGATGCCCTTGCACGAAGACTACATAGCGCGGATCAAGGCCGCGGCATGAGCAAGACCGTTGCAATCCTTGGCGCGAACCTGTGTGGCTGGATGGCCGCCGCCGCGCTTGCCCGTCGCCTGCCTCGTGACGCTTATCATGTCGTCGTGATCGACGAT
Organism: Sphingomonas sp. Leaf230; assembly: GCF_001421745.1. Lineage (GTDB taxonomy): Bacteria > Pseudomonadota > Alphaproteobacteria > Sphingomonadales > Sphingomonadaceae > Sphingomonas. The sequence continues at coordinate 19,672 of NZ_LMKW01000008.1, forward strand.
GGCGCGAGTGGCGATGGCCTAGGCGATTTTGCACCGGTGATAGCGGTGCCGCCGGCGCTTGGCGGGTTTCACGCGGACCTCGGTATCAAGACGACGGCGCTTGTCCGCGCAACCGGCGGAGGTCATGCGCTCGGGATCGCGTTCGGTGGCTGGCGCAAGGACGGTGCCGCGGCGTTCCTGTCGTACGGCGAAACGGGCGCGCCGCTTCAGGGTATCGCGTTCCACCAGCTTGCCGGCCGGCTGCGCAAGGACGGGATCCCTGTTCGTCTGGCCGACTATGCCTTGTCTGCGGTTGCCGCACAGGCCGGCCGGTTCGCGTTCGAAGCCCCGATTGCGCATGCGTTACATCTGCCGGTCGAACGCTACACCGCGGTGCTGCGCGCTGCCGCGCTCAACTTCGGTGCCTCCTGCGCAAACACACCCTTTGCCCACTCGCAGATCGACGCAAGCGGCATCGTCGAGACACTGACATTGACGGACGACACCGATATCGCACCGTTGCTCGTGCTGGACTGTTCCGGTAGCGACGCGTGCATCGCGAGCCGGACGGCGCCGGCATTCGAGGATTGGTCGGCTTGGCTGCCGTGTGACCGGACGCATACGCAAACGCTGTCGGCAGCGGGCGCCCCGCCACCTTACACGCAAGTCGATGCGCAGGGTTCGGGCTGGACCACGACCTGGCCGCTCGGTGGCGCCGACGTGCGCTTGACCTGCGCCGCGGGTGGCGAGGGCACGCCGTTCCGCGCCGGTCGCCGCGTCGAGGCCTGGCGCGGCAACTGTATTGCCCTCGGCGCCGCTGCCGGTCTCATCGAGCCACTGCACCCAACCGCGCTGACCGTGCTGCTGCGGTCGCTGGCGCAGCTCATCCAGCTTTGGCCCGCTGATCGCCGAGCACCCGTCGAAGCCAAGGCGTTCAATCGATTTACGGCAAACGCCATGACGGGCGCCCGCAACTTCATCATCGCACAGAAGGCCGCAGGCCGTGGCGTGGGTGCATTCGGAGACGAGTCCGGCGACACGATGCTTCCCGATGCCGTCGAGGCGAAACGCACTCTATTTGCTGCCCGCGGACGTCTGCCAATGTTCGACGACGAACCGTTCGAAGAGGAGGACTGGGCCGCGATGTTCGACGCGATGGGTCTTGTGCCACGGCGGTACGACGCGCGCGCCGATGCGCTACCCCTAGCAACGATCCAGCAGCATTTCGCCGATCATCGCGCGCGGATCATCGCGCAGGTCCGAGCGCTTCCGCCCTACGCGCACGCCATGGCCGAACTGGCTGCCGCATGACGCTGGGTTCACCTGTCCGTCGCATCGTCATCGTCGGCGGCGGCACCGCGGGCTGGATGGCGGCCGCCGCGCTGGCGCGACTGATCCCGACGGGGGCCAGCGTGACCCTGATCGAGTCCGATACGATCGGCACCGTCGGTGTCGGCGAAGCGACTATCCCGCCGATCCGAGCCTTCAACGCGATGCTCGGCATCGACGAAGCGGCGTTTCTGGCGGCGACCGCAGGCAGCTTCAAGCTCGGCATCGAGTTCGTCGACTGGGGTGCGATCGGCGAACGCTATCTCCACCCGTTTGGCGGGTTCGGCTTCGATATCGAGGGCGTCCGCTTCCACCAACATTGGCGACGTCGCCGAGCCGCAGGCGTGGTCGAGAACATCGACGCCTACTCGCTGTGCGCGGTAGCCGCGCGGGCCGGGCGGTTCGCCCCCCCCTCGCCCGACCCGGCATCGATATTGTCACAGATGGCGCATGCCTATCATTTCGACGCCGGCCTTTACGCTCGGTTCCTACGAGGTCGTGCGGAACGCGACGGCGTCACCAGGATCGAGGGCGAGATCGGCGATGTCGCGCTTGACGGCCATACCGGACACGTCCGTCATGTCACGCTCGCCGGCGACCGCCGGATCGAAGGCGACCTGTTCCTCGACTGCTCCGGCTTCCGCGGGTTGCTGATCGAGCAGGCGCTCGGTGCCGGTTACGAGGACTGGACGCGCTGGTTGCCCTGCGACCGCGCCGTCGCGATGCCGACCGCCAATACCGGCACCGCGATCACGCCATACACCCGGTCGACCGCGCGCGAAGCCGGATGGCAATGGCGCATTCCGCTGCAACACCGCACCGGCAACGGCTATGTCTACAGCAGCGCGCATTGCTCGGACGACGAGGCCGCCACGACCTTGCTCGACGGTGTAGATGGGCCGCCGCTTGCCGACCCTCGCATCCTGCGTTTCACGGCAGGGCGACGCCGAAAACAGTGGATAGGCAACGTCGTCGCGCTCGGCCTAGCCTCCGGCTTCACCGAGCCGCTCGAATCCACCAGTATCCACATGGTGCAGACCGGTATCTCGAAGCTGCTGGCGTTGTTCCCCGACCAAGGTTTCTCGCCGGTCGAGATCGATACCTATAATCGTCTTGCCGAAACGCAGTTCGACCAGGTTCGCGACTTCCTGGCGCTTCACTATCACGCGACCCGCCGGACCGATTCCCCGTTCTGGCGCGAGGCCGGGGCGCGGGCGATCCCCGATAGTCTGGCCGAGAAGATTGCCCTGTGGCGACGTCGCGGACGACTGTTCCGATGGGAGGACGATCTGTTCGCCGAAGCAAGCTGGGTCGCAGTGTTGCTGGGGCAAGGCATCGTTCCCGAGGGCTGGGACCGTCTTGCCGATACGGTCGACGCCCGCGACGTAGACCCCCGGTTTGATCGGTTGCGCGCGATGTTCGCAGACGCCGCAGCCCGGATGCCGCGCCACGAAGACTATCTCGCCCGTACCAGCCCGACGCGTGTGCGCGCATGACCGACGCGCTACGATCTGTAACGATCGTCGGTGGCGGCACCGCGGGCTGGATGGCCGCGGTCGCGTTCGGGCGACTGCTTGGCCCCGCCGGCACACGCGTGACGTTGATCGAATCGGACGATATCCCCACGGTCGGCGTGGGCGAAGCAACGATCCCGCCGATCCGTACTTTCCACGCGATGCTCGGGATCGACGAGGACGCCTTCCTCCGCGCGACCGGCGGCAGCTACAAGCTCGGCATCCGGTTCGAAGGCTGGACGCGTCCGGGCGAGTCCTATGTCCATCCGTTTGGCCAGATCGGGACCGACATCGCCGGCGTGCCGTTCGCGGCGCAATGGTTGCGTGCGCGCCAGGCAGGCCTCGCAGCCCCGCTGGGGGCCTATTCACTCGAGGCGCGCGCGGCGGAGACCCGCCGTTTCTCACGCCCGATTGCCAATGGCGACTCACCCCTCTCGCGGATCGGCTATGCCTATCATTTCGACGCCGGGCACTACGCCGCGTTCTTGCGCGCGCAGGCCGAGGCATACGGCGTCGTCCGCCACGAAGGGCTGGTCGAACGCGTCGAACGCGGCCCGGCGGGTATCGCGGCCGTCCATCTCGCAGACGGTAGCCGCATCGCAGGCGACCTGTTCCTCGACTGCTCCGGCTTTCGCGCCCTCTTGATCGAAGGCGCGATGGAGGCAGGATGGACCGACTGGTCCGAATGGCTCCCTTGCGACCGCGCCGTCGCAGTACCTTCGGTTGCCGACGCCGCACCGCTGCCGCTCACCCGGGCGATAGCCGAGCGTGCCGGCTGGCGCTGGCGTATCCCGCTGCAGCATCGCACCGGCAACGGCCATGTCTTTTCCAGCCGCCACATGAGCGAGGACGAGGCGACCGCTACGTTGCTGGCCGGGTTGCACGGCGAGGCGCTGGCCGAACCTCGCGTGATCCGCTTCGCAACGGGCCATCGCAACCGCTTCTGGAGCGGCAACTGCATCGCTCTAGGTCTGGCGGCGGGGTTCATGGAGCCGCTTGAATCCACCAGCATTCATCTGGTCCAAAGCGGATTGCAGCATCTGCTCAGGATGTTGCCTGCGGGCCGCCCGGCCGCTGCGACCGTCGAGCGCTACAACCGGATCATGACCGCGGAATTCGTCCGCATCCGAGACTTCCTCGTCGCGCATTACCACCTCAACGACCGCACCGAACGCTTCTGGCTCGACCGCGCGGCTGCAGCAATTCCGGAGGGGCTGGCCGAAAAGCTCGCATTGTTTCACGCTGGCGGCCGCATCTTTCGAGAGGCCGACGAACTGTTTAACGAAACCAGCTGGCTCGCGGTGTTGACTGGACAGAACGCCCCCGTCTCAGGCTACGATCCGATCTGCGACGCGATACCGATCGAGACCGCCGCCAATCGGTTGGCGCAGATCGAACGCGTAGTCGCTACTTCACTGACGCATATGCCATCCCATGCCCATGCGCTCGCCAGGTTGGCGTAAACCAGTATCGGCTGATGCCCGTGCCGCTCACCGTCGTTGCGGCTGCGACTAAACTCGACCGACGCGGCTTGCGTTTCGACGGTCCCAAACGGGCACGCAAGACGTCGAGTCGTCCCGAGCATCGTCGATGACCGCGGCAAGGCGACCAACTGGAACCCGCCGCCTGCCTAAGCCGGCTTCATCGACGGCACTCGGTCAGCGTCGCTGGAGCGCTTTCAGCAGATAGCCGCGAATCCGCTCGGTACGATCTGGCGAGGCTGGGCCGAGCACGCCCCGCGCTGCCGTGGGGAGATGATCGCCGGCTGCCGCAGCATCGTCGCCGAACACATAGTGCTCGAACCAGGCTCGCCACCCCGCCTTCTCCGCCGGCGGGCGATCGCGCACCGCCATCATCGCATGGACCATCGCGTGAAACGCCGAAACCGTCGGGTCGAACGCCCACCAGTAATTGCACAACACATTGAGCGTCCCGAACGCCTGGACATGATGCCACCAGATCGCCGGGATGAACAACGCATCACCCGGTCTTAAATCGGCGACCAATGCATGACGCAGCGCCTCGGCATATCGCGGAAACTGGTGCAGGTCCGGCGCCAACGGATCGACCATGCTGGACGGCGGGCCGGCCAGCGTCCGGTCGAGCGGTCCGATATACAGATTGCCGACCTGGTCCGGCGGGAACAGCGTGAAGCGGCGTCGGCCGGCGACCACGCAGGCAAGGTTCGTCGAGCCGTCATAATGTGTCGCGGTCTGCGATCCGTTGCCGATCCACAGCCTTGGCGTCGCTCCGCCCAGCGGCAGGTTGATCGGATTGGCTGCCAACCACCCCGGCAAATGCTCAGGCGCGGTTGCCGCGTTGGCATACAAGAAATGCCGCTTTTCCTCGGGCACGCTGGACAACCGCAACAATTCGTTCAGCAAGACTGCCAACGGGGCCTTCTCGCGGTGAAAGTTAAAGCCTTCCAGATTATCGCCGCGATAGAAGAAGCGGCCACCGAATTCGGGACCGCCGATCAGCACGTCCATCGGCTTGCCACCATCACCGAGTCCGGCCAGATACGTTGCGGTCGCGTCGTCGCCACCTTCCGCCGCTCGCACGCTGGCCCAATGGGCAACCTGCCCGCGCAACACCACCGGGGTAGAGCGCCCCGCCACTTCGGTAGCGAAGGTCTGAGCGTCGACGACAGTGCGCTCTTCGACGCGAACGTCCGTTACGGCGGAATGAATACTCTCCATAGTCCTGCAATAGCAGTAAGGTGCGCCTCACTAAATCCTGTTTGAGGCACGGATCGGTAATCGAATTCACCGTATTTTTCGTGGTGCTGCAGAACCGCAGCGATCGTCGACATGGCGCGTTGGCCACGGTTTTATCCAGCAGCAGCACGTGTGCCGACCGCAGATCCTGCGCAACCAACCCCCGCCCCACCCGTTCTCAGTGGCAATCCAAGCCAATAGGAGAATGACGATGGCCGACAAGGATACCCCCCAGGAAGTCGCAGCGAAGTTCATCGAGAAGCTGAAGTCGAGCCCGTTCGTGATGATCGGCCTTAACGACGGTGAGCATTCGGAGCCGATGACCGCGCAGATCGACGACGATCAGCCCAACGCGCTGTTCTTCTTCGCCGGTCGCGACAACCGTATCGCCAAGGGCGGCGCGGCGATGGCGCAGTTCGTCGGCAAGGGCCATGATTTCTTCGCCTGCATGGCCGGCGACGTCTCGACGTCGAACGACCGCACGCAGATCGACAAGCTCTGGAACAACCAGGTCGAGGCATGGTTTCCGGGCGGCAAGGAAGACCCCAACCTGACGCTGCTGCGCTTCGACATCGACAGCGCCGAGCTGTGGGAAACCGATATCTCGGTCGGCGGCCGCCTCAAGATGCTGTTCGGCGGCACGATCCGTTCGGACGAGTCGAGCAGCCACGCGGTGGTGAACTCGATCGCTTGAACCAAATTATGGGCGGCCTGTAAAAGGCCGCCCATTTCTCTTACCCGTTCGCGGTGATGAACTCTTCCACCACGGGCGCGATTTTGTCCCGCCAGCGCGAGCCGTTGAAGATGCCGTAATGCCCAGCACCTTCCGCCATGAGGTAACGCTTCTTATCCTCGGGTAGCGCAGTCGCCAGCGTCAGTGCCGCCTTGGTCTGCCCCAACCCCGAAATATCATCGCGCTCGCCCTCGACCGCGAGCAGACCCACGTCGGTGATCGCCGCCGGATCGACCAGACGACCACGATGCGTCATGATCCCCCGCGGCAGCGCATGGTTCTGGAACACGACGTCGATCGTCTGGAGATAGAATTCCGCGGTCATGTCGCAGACCGAGCGATATTCCTCGTAGAAATCCTGGCTTTGCGACGCGCTTTCGCCGTCGCCCTGGACGAGATGCTTATACATCTCCCAATGCGAGACCATGTGGTTACCGAGATTCATCGACATGAATCCGGCAAGCTGCAGGAAGCCGGGATATACCTTCCGCCCCGCACCCGGATAATTTCCCGGGACCGTCGCGATGACGTTCTGCTCGAACCACGCATGCGGCCGCTCAGTCGCCAGCGTGTTGACCGCAGTCGGCGCCTCGCGCGTATCAACGGGGCCGCCCATCATCGTCAGCGTCTTCGGACGACACGGGTTTTTGTCCGCGCTCATCAGCGCCACGGCGGCGTAACACGGCACCGACGGCTGGCAGACGGCGAGCATGTGCGTGCCCCCCTGCCCTTCGTTGGCGCCGATGGTCTCCAGATATTCGATCAGGTAATCGATATAGTCATCGAGATCGAACCGCCCCGCCGACACTGGCACGCTGCGCGCATCACGCCAGTCGGTGATGTAGACGTCCGCGAACGGCAGCATCCGCTCGACCGTCCCGCGCAGCAGCGTCGCGTAATGCCCCGACATCGGCGCGACGATCAGCAGCTTCGGTCCGCCCTCGATGCCCTCGCGGACAAAGCGCTTCAACTGCCCGAAGTCCTTCCGCAACACGATCTCCTCGCGCACCGCGACCTCGCGGCCGTCGATCGTCGTCGTGTCGAGCCCGAACGCCGGCTTGCCGCGCGTCGCATTCGCGTGTGCGAACACTTCGAGCGCCGATGCGACCACCGTGCCGCCGCCCAAATAGGCGAACGGGTTTGCCGGATTGTTGAGCATATCCGCGCCGAAGCTCGCCATCTTGCTGGCGCCGGCCATCATCGAACGCTGGAATTCATAGGCATCGTAGAGCATGCGGTATCCTCTCGCCTCATCGGGCTTTGCACGGTGGTAACGCAATTTTGCCGCAGTGCAACGCGCGATCGACCGCCGCTCCGTCTTGCGCGACCGGATCACCGCTCTCGGCGACGCCCGGTTCTCGTTGAGCGCCACCCCCGCCACTGCTAGGCACCGCGCATGGCCAAGCCGATACCCGAAGAGAAGACGTCCCGCCGGATCGGCGATCTCGCGATGGTGTGGCGTCACGCCTCACAATACCCTCGCCAAATCGCATTCGCGGGGCTCGCGCTGATGATGACCTCGGCCGCGACGATCGGCATCCCATACGGATTCAAGCGCGTCATCGACCGCGGCTTTGGCCCCGGCGCGGGCGGGTCGGTCGCCAACTCGTTCCACTATTTGCTGATGATCGTCGTCGTGCTCGCCCTCGCGACCGCGGTGCGCTTCTACTACGTGTCGTGGCTCGGAGAGCGCGTCGTCGCGGATATCCGCACCAACGTGCAACGCCATCTCCTCCGCCTGACACCGCGCTTCTTCGAGGAGAATCGCCCGTCGGAAATCGCCTCGCGCCTCACGTCGGATACGGCGCTGATCGAACAGGTCGTCGGCAGCACGGTGTCGATCGCGCTGCGCAACACGTTCACCGGCATCGGCGGGCTGATCTACCTGTTCGCGATCTCGCCGAAGCTAGCGGGCATGCTGATGATCGGCATCCCGCTGATCATCCTGCCGATCGCGCTGCTCGGCAAACGCGTCCGCAACTACTCGCGCACCTCGCAGGACCGCGTCGCCGATGTCGGCTCGATCGCCACCGAGACGCTCGGCGCGATGAAGGTCGTGCAGGCATTCGGGCAGGAAGACCGTGAGGCAGCGCGGTTCGCGGACGCGGTCGGCGCGACGTTTGCCGCGGCTCGCGCCCGTATCATGCTCCGCGCCGTGATGACGGCGATCGTAATCGGCCTCGTCTTCGGGTCGATCACATTAGTCCTGTGGGAAGGTGCGATCGACGTTGCCGCCGGCCGCATCAGCGGCGGCGCGATCGCCGCGTTCGTCCTGACCGGCGGCATCGTCGCAGGCGCGTTCGGTGCGTTGACCGAAGTATATGGCGACCTTTTGCGCGGTGCCGGTGCGGCCGGACGCCTGTCCGAACTCCTACGCGAAAAGCCCGAGATCGCCGCGCCTGCCAATCCGGTCGCCCTGCCCCAGCCGCCACGCGGCGCGCTCGCGTTCGAGGGGGTGCAGTTCCACTACCCGACGCGGCGCGATGTCGCCGCGCTCAACGGCTTCTCGCTCGACGTGAAGCCGGGCGAGACAGTCGCCGTCGTCGGCCCCTCCGGCGCAGGCAAGACGACCCTCTTCCAGCTGGTCCAGCGCTTCTACGACCCCGACGCCGGCCGCGTGACTCTCGACGGCATCGACCTCCGCGACGCCGATCCGGCGGAAGTCCGCGCGCGGATCGCGATGGTGCCGCAGGAAACGATCATCTTCGGCGCCTCGGCCCGCGACAACCTCCGCTACGGCGACTGGTCCGCGACCGACGACCAGCTCTGGGCCGCCGCCGAAGCCGCCAACGCCGCCGAGTTCCTGCGCAAGCTCCCCGAAGGCCTCGATACGTTCCTCGGCGAAGGCGGCGCACGGCTGTCGGGTGGCCAGCGCCAGCGCGTCACGATCGCCCGCGCGTTGCTTCGCGATGCGCCGATCCTGCTGCTCGACGAGGCCACCAGCGCGCTCGATGCCGAGAGCGAGCGGCTCGTGCAGGAGGCGCTCGAGCGGCTCATGGCGAACCGCACCACGCTGGTCATCGCGCACCGCCTCGCTACCGTGCGCGCGGCCGAGCGGATCATCGTGATGAGCGACGGTCAGATCGTGGAGGAAGGCTCGCACGCGTCGCTGATGACCAACAGCGGGCTCTACGCGCGGCTCGCCAGTCTGCAGTTCAACGAGGCCGCCTAGACCTTGTTGGGCTTGGGCTTTTTCGGTTTCGGCATCGGCAGTTCGGCGGTCGAGATGCGGACGAGTTCGGCCAGCCACTCCGCATCGTCCCAGCGATCCGCGTCGACCAGCAGGCACGGTTTCGCGCCCGGATAGGGCGGCGCTTCGTCGATCGCCCCAGCGAACGCGCGGCCACCCGGGGTTGGCTTCACGAACAGCTGGTCGTCGCAGATCAGCGCGACCATCCTACCGTCGCAATAGACGCCGTATTCGCCGAACATCGGCTTTGCGGAGACCTCCCCCGCCGCGGCGAGCTGATCGACGATGAACGCGACGGTCTTGCGATCGGAGGCCATCGGGTGATCCTCGCAGATCGGCGCGGCCTTGGCGAGCCATGCCGACGACGGCGTTTCGCTTGCGATGCCATGCCCGCGCGCGCAAACTCGACAAAACAGGAGATGGATATGCGCGATTTCGACATCGTCATCTACGGCGCGACCGGGTTCACGGGCCGACTCGTGGCGGAGTATCTCGTCCAGACCTACCCGACCGGCGTTCGCTGGGCGATGGCCGGGCGATCGCTCGCCAAACTGCAGGAGGTCCGCGACCTGATCGGTGCCCCCGCAGAAACCGCGCTGATCGCTGCCGACTCCGACGATCCCGCCAGCCTCCGCGCGATGGCCGAACGCGCCACCGTAGTTATCTCGACGGTCGGACCGTACCAGCTGTACGGCTCCAACCTCGTCGCCGCCTGCGCCGGGACCGGCACCGGCTATGTCGACCTGTGCGGCGAGCCAGCCTGGATGCGCCACATGATCGACGCGCATGAGGGCGAGGCGACGCGGACGGGCGCGCGGATCGTCTTCTCGTGTGGGTTCGACTCGATCCCGTTCGATCTCGGCGTGCTGACATTGCAGGATGCGGCGAAGGCCAAATACGGCATCCCAGCACCTCGCGTGAAGGGACGCGTGCGGAAAATGCAGGGGACGTTCTCGGGCGGAACCGCGGCGAGCCTAAAGGCGACGCTCGCCGCCGCCGCACGCGATCCCGGCATCGTCAAGCTGCTGACCAGCCCGTTCGCGCTGACCCCCGGCTTCCAGGGACCGCATCAGCCGACCGGGCTGCTCCCGGAGTACGACACGACCATATTGGCCTGGGTCGCGCCGTTCGTGATGGCGCCAATCAACACCAAGAACGTCCACCGCACCAATTTTCTGCTCGGCGAAACCTATGGTGCGGACTTCGTCTATGACGAGATGATGGTCGCGGGATTGGGCGATCTCGGCAAGGTCGCTGCCGAGGCGATCGCCAAGTTCAATCCATTCTCGGGCGACAAGGGGCCGAAACCCGGCGAAGGCCCGTCGAAGGAGGAGCGCGATGCCGGCCATTACGACCTGCTGTTCGCGGGTATCATGCCCGACGGCGAGCGGATCGACGCGGTCGTCACCGGCGACCGCGATCCCGGCTATGGCTCGACCAGCAAGATGATCGCCGAGGCGGCGCTGTGCCTCGTCCAGGACGTGGAGGGCGATGGCGGGATCTGGACGCCGGGTGCGCTGATGGGGGCGACGTTGCGCGAACGGCTAGTAGCGAAGGCGGGGCTGACCTTCACGGTCGGGTGATCAACCGCGAAAAAACCGCGTGGCGATCCAGGCGATCAGCACCGACACGATGATCGCGATCGGCACGGCGAGACGTCGGCGTCGCTCGACAGAAGCATAATGCGCGTCGAGATCGAAATAGAAGCGACCTGGCGCGGTTTCGCGGACGATGCCGTTGGCGCGAAGCCGATCGAACGTCGCCTGCTCCGAAACGTCACGAGGTAGGAAGGCGATCGCATCGTCGGGTCCGATCGCGTGGCGCGCCAGAAACAGCGCCGGGATGACTCCGCGTATCCGATGTGGCCGCAACGCCATCGGCATGCCGGATGGGCTCGGATTTACCGGCGAGAGTTTATTCGGCAAGCGTGAAGACCGTCGCCGCCGCCGCAACGCTTGCAGCCACGCCCGACACCCCGACGATCGCTGCTGCACGTAGTCGTACCGAAGCGCGAAATGCGCCGAGCTTTCGCGCATCGAGATGATAGCGCCCGGCCCCGTCGTCGACGATCGCGCCATAGACCCGAAGTTGGCGGAATATCCGCGCGTCCTTCGCGTCATAGCCGATCGCACGATCAGCCGACGTGGCCCGTGCCGCGACGAAATCCTTGACGATCCGTCGGCGCGATCGGCCTAGAATAAGTCCCCGCATACTCTTCCCCCCGCGCCGATCTCGCATAACGCGGAGGGTTTGCGCAAATCCTAACGTCGCTTGCCTTGGTGGCGGATGTTCGCCGGGCGACCACGCCGCTTGATCTCGCGCACCGGCTTGCGGCCGCCACGCGGAGGCTGGGCCGCGCCCTTCCCCTCGGGCATCTCGAAGCGCAAAGCGCCCGACACGGGGTTCGCCTCGGCGAGCCGCAACTCCAGCGTCTGGCCCTGCGCGAACATGTCGCCGCTATGCTCGCCGGTCAGCGTCCGCGCGCCCTCGTCGAAGCGGAAATATTCGCCGCCCAGATCACGCACCGGCATCAGGCCGTCGCCACCGATCCCCTCCACCGTCGCGAAGAAGCCGAAATTAGTAACGCCGGTGATTCGCACGTCCATCACCTGGCCGACACGCTCGGACAGGAACGCCGCGACGTAGCGGTCGGTGGTGTCACGCTCGGCCTCCATCGCGCGGCGTTCGAGCCGGCTGATGATTTCGCCGACTGACTCCATGTTGGCCGCATCGTCCGCCGGCAACCCGCCCTCGCCAAGGCCGTAAGCGGAGACCAACGAGCGGTGGACAAGCAGATCGGCATAGCGCCGGATCGGCGAGGTGAAGTGCGCGTAGCTGCCGAGGCTGAGGCCGAAATGCCCGTGATTGCCGGGCGCGTAATAGGCCTGGGTCTGGGTGCGAAGGATCTGCTCCATCACCTGCGGGCGGAAATCCGCATCGCCGATCCGCTCGATGATGTGGTTGAACGTCGCCGGGCGGACGACCTGCCCGAGCGCGAACGGCACGTCGAACGTCTCGAGATATTCCTTGAGCGCCGCCAGTTTCTCACGGATCGGCGGCTCGTGGATGCGGTACATGACCGGCGCCTTCTTCGCCTCCAGCGCCTTGGCTGCGGCGACGTTGGCGGCGATCATGTAATCCTCGATCAGCCGGTGCGCATCGAGCCGTTCGCGCGGCGACACCGACATGATCCGTCCCTGCTCGTCGAGCACCACGCGACGCTCCGGCAAATCGAGATCGAGCGGCGCCCGCGCATCCCGCGCCTTGGCCAGCGCATGCCAGCAGGCCCAGAGCGGCTGCAATACGCTCAGCATGTCGCCGCGGTCGTCCGCCACCGGCGATGCGGCGTCGATAATCGCCTGCGCCTCTTCATACGCCAGGTTCGCGGCGATCCGCACCACCGCGCGCGTAAAGCGCCACGACTTGAGCGAACCATCCTTGCCGATCCGCAGATGGCACGCGAGCGCTGCACGGTCCGCGCCTTCCTTCAGCGAGCACACCTCCGCGGAGAGAATCTCCGGCAGCATCGGCACGACGCGGTCGGGGAAATACACCGAGTTCCCGCGCCGCCGCGCCTCGCGATCGACCTCGGACTTCGGTCGGACATAGAAGCTGACGTCCGCGATCGCGACGATCGCCTTCCACCCGCCGGCATTCGACGGATCATCGTCCGCCTCAGCCCACACCGCGTCGTCATGATCGCGCGCATCCTCGGGATCGATCGCGACGATCGGCAGGTCGCGCAGATCCTCCCGGCCCTCCCCCAATGGCAGCTTCGAGACCCGCTCCGCTTCGTCGAGCGCCTCCTGCGAGAACACGTCCGGAATACCGAGCTTGTGGATCGCGATCAGCGAGAAACTACGTGCTGCGAACGGATCACCCAGCTTCTGTACGACACGGGCGGCGATCTTGGGCGGCTTGCCCGCAAGTTCCGCCAGCACGAGATCGCCCGGCGCCGCACCGCCCGCATCCGCCACGGCGAACTCACGCCGCTCGCGCTTGTCGACACCGGTTAGCCACAGCCGTCCGGCCTCCTCGCGCAACACGCCGAGCACCTGTTCGGATGCCGGCGCGAGCACCTTCATCGGATGGGCGATCCAGCCGTTTCCGGCCTCCTCGGTCCGCGCGAGGATTCGCTCGCCGACGCCGAGTGCACCGCGCTTCCGCTCGCGTACGCGCAACCGCGGCGGCGGCACGCCCTCTGCCTCCCAGCGCTCGGGCACCGCCCAGACGTTGCCGCCGTCGTCGACGTCCGCGATCCGCAGCACCGTCACCTTCGGAATGCCGCCCATCTTGTGGAACGCGCGGCCTGGAGCGCTGTCGATCAGCCCCTCGTCGGCCATGTCCTTCAACAGCGCTTTCAGCCCGATCTTGTCCTGCGCGCTGAGCCCGAAGCCCTTGGCGATCTCGCGTTTCCCCGCGGGCACGTCGGAAGTGGCGATGAAGTCGAGGATCTGCTCGCGCGTCGGAAGACCGGCTTTTGGTTTGTACATGGTACAGAGATAGTCGGTAGGCCCGCCATTACCAAACGGCTAAGCTACGGGCATGACGCAAAGTTACGACATCCTCATCGTCGGCGGCGGCATCAACGGCGCCGCGATCGCCCGCGAGGCGGCACTGAACGGCCTGTCGGTCCTGCTCGTCGAGAAGGGCGACCTCGCCGGCGCGACCTCGTCCGCCTCGACCAAGCTGATCCACGGCGGACTGCGCTATCTCGAATATTACGACTTCAAGCTGGTCGCCGAGGCGCTGCGGGAGCGCGAACGCCTGGTGAAGGCCGCGCCGCACATCATCCGCCCGATGCGTTTCGTCCTACCGCACGAGAATGCGGTACGGCCCTGGTGGATGGTCCGGCTCGGCCTGTACCTCTACGACTGGCTTGGCGGCCGCATGACGCTGAAACGATCGCGGGGCCTGCGCAGGAGCGACACCGCCTACACCGCGCCATTGAAGAACGGCGCGCGCGGCTTTGTCTATTCCGACGCGTTCGTCGATGACTCCCGCCTTACCGTGCTGAATGCGATGGACGCATACGCCAACGGCGCGGAGATCGCAGTCCGCACCGAACTCGTCACCGCCCGCCGCGACGGCGGAGTATGGCGCGCGACGCTGTCGGACGGCCGCGACGTCACCGCGCGCGCAGTCGTCAACGCTGCCGGCCCTTGGGTCGCCGAGTTGCTCGGCAGGCTTGGCATCAATGCCAGCGCCGGCGTCCGGCTGGTCAAGGGCAGCCACATCGTCATGCCCCGACTGTACGAAGGCGACCACGCCTATATCCTGCAACTTGCCGACCGCCGCATCGTCTTCGCGATCCCGTATCAGGGCCAGACCGAGATCGGCACGACCGACATTCCCGTCGACCGGCCCGAAGACGCGGTAATCGACGCGGGCGAGATCGCGTATCTCTGCGACGCCGCGAACCAGCACTTCACGCGTCAGATCACCCCTGCCGACGTCACCTCGACGTGGTCCGGCGTGCGCCCGCTCTACGACGACGGCGCCAGCGAAGCGAAGGCGGTCACGCGCGACTATGTCCTCGAACTCGACACGCTCGGCGATACGGGCGCGGCGCCTCTGCTGTCTGTGTTTGGTGGCAAGATCACGACGGCCCGCCATCTCGCCGAGGAAGCGCTCGCAAAGATCGCCCCCGCGCTGGGTACGACCGACCGCCAGATGACTCGCGACCGTGCTTTCCCCGGGGGCGCCATCCCACCTTTCGCGACCTATCTCGCGCAGGTCCGCGCGCGATGGCCGTTTCTCGGGGATGCCCGTAGCGAACGGATGGCGCACGCTTACGGGGCTTTGCTCGACGACATGCTCGCGGGTGTCACCGACACAGCCGGGCTCGGCTCCGACCTTGGCGGCGGCCTGACCGAGATCGAAGCGCGCTGGATGCACGATCGCGAATGGGCGAGGATACCCGAAGATGCATTAATGCGCCGCAGCAAGCTCGGACTGCGCCTCACCGAGGCGGAAACGGACGCGTTCGGTGCGTGGTGGAGCACGACATTCCTCTCGTAATCGTTGGGGCTTGCATGTTTTACGATTGAGCATATCCTCGACGCATATCTATCGAGGAGACCTCCAATGGCCACATACCCGGACCTCCAAGTCGATCCCGAGGATAAGAATCTCGTGATCCTGCAGAGCCTGATCTGCCTGTTGCGCGAAAAGAACATACTGTCGCGCGCCGATATCGAGGAGCTGTGCGACACGGTGAAGCGCCGCGCGAGCGATCATGCGAGCGATCCGCTTCCCTGCCAGATGAACGGCGCGCGTGCAGCCGCCACCGAAGTCGCGCAGATTGGCGATTACATCGGCCGCAAATACGGCGGAAAGCACCGCCGTCCGATCTAAACGTAGGCGTCCGAGCACGCGTTGGCGTAGTTAAGGATAGTCATCTTACGCGGCGTGATACGCGCGAGGTCGAGGAAATATCGTGGTGGACGCTTCTGTGACCTGGGGCTTTGGCTGGTCGTATAGAGCGACGCGGGAAGTTTATGGACGCCATGTTCGCCGCCCTCCACCATAGTTTCAGCAGGCCCGCATGATAGCAGCGGCTAATAAATAGCTGCTAGACGTCGTGTTTTACGGTTGTGCACATATTTTTCGAAGAGCAGTCGGTGCATTCACCATCATCGGTTTAGACCCGAGCGTCGGTCACCGACGTGGTCTTATGTCCGCGATAGCGAACCGCCGAAGTGTGGTCTTCGCGAACTCACCACGTGTCGTACCAAATGGCTGACTTACTCTTGGACGTATTCTTGCGGGAACTGATCGCTCAGGTTGCAGCTCCTCCGATATCCTACGTCGCGAGACGCGTAAGTAGCCGACCGGCTCGTCGGCAACCCAAGCCTCAGCGATGAGCAAAGCAGGCGGGCAATCGCGAGCGCGATTGCTGTGAGTCTTGCCTTCGCTTTACCACCTAGCGCGATCAGCTCGCGACGAAGCATGTCTCGCCGGCGACGCGCAACCGGCCACAGATATCCGCCGCCTGGTTTGCGCTGCCCGCGTTCACGCGTAGGCGATACAGGGTACGGCCACCGGCTGCGACTGGCTGGACCGACTTGCCGAGCGCGCCGACATACGCAAACCGCTTCGAGAAGTTCGCCCAGGCGGCGTTGGCGACCGCCTCGCTGGGATAGGCACCAAGCTGGACCAGCGACCCACCGGTAGCCGTGCCACCGCCATTGGGCTTCGAGGGTGCCAGGGGTGCCGCAGCGACCAGACGACCACCCGAGGCAGGAACCTGTGCGACCGCATTGCGACCCGCCACGTCATCGGGCTTGGCCGCCACCGCACGCTTGCCCGCGACCGGCGCCTCCGGCACGCCGCGCAAATCGATCGCGCCATTGCCCGACTTGCCCGCGCTGGTCGCGATCGCCGAGTCGCCCTCGCCCTTGACCTTCAGGCCGCCGGCGTCGTCTGGCTTGACCTTGTAGTCGCCCTCCTGAGCGGCGATCAGCTGGCCGTCGCCGGTGGGCGCGCGCTGTTGCAGCTTGTAGATGCCGAAGATGATCGCCGCGAGGATGGCTAGGCCGAGCACGACGAGCGCGATCACGCGGCCGATACCGACGGTTTCCTGTTCGTCCGGCTCGACGGTTTCGAGCCATGGGAGCCGGTCTTCCTCGCGCAGATCCATATCTTCGGCCATCACTTCATCTCCGAAACCGCTTCGACACCCATGATGGCGAGGCCGTTATGAATAATCTGCCCTATAGCGGACGCCAGGAAAAGCCGTGCCGCGGTCGCCTGTGGATCCTCGATTACCAGGAAACGACGGTCGGGCCGGTCGTTTCCGACATTCCATAGCGCGTGGAACGCTGCCGCCAAGTCATAGAGATAGAACGCAATTCTGTGTGGTTCGCGCGCGGTCGAGGCGATCTCGACGAGCCGCGGAAACTGCGCCGCGAGCTGTACGAGCGCCAGTTCGTCCGTATCAAGCCGGGACAAATCCGCAGAAATTGGCGTGATTCCCGCCTCTTCCGCGCGCCGATGCAGCGATGCGATACGAGCATGCGCGTACTGGACGTAGAAAACCGGGTTGTCCTTCGACGCCTCGACCACCTTCGCAAAGTCGAAATCCATCTGTGCATCGGACCGTCGCGTCAACATCGTGAAACGCACGACATCCTTGCCCACTTCGCGCACGACATCGGCCAGCGTGACGAAATTGCCCGACCGCTTCGACATCTTGACCGGCTCGCCGTTGCGCAACAGCCGGACCATCTGGACCAGCTTCACGTCGAATCGCGTCTTGCCGCCGGTCAGCGCCGCCACCGCTGCGACGATCCGCTTGACCGTGCCGCCGTGATCCGCGCCCCAGATGTCGATCAGCTGATCGGCGCTCTGGCTCTTCTGGAAATGATAGGCGAGATCGGCGCCAAAATAGGTCCACGACCCGTTCGACTTCTTGATCGGGCGATCCTGATCGTCGCCGAACTGCGACGAGCGGAACAGCGGCAACTCGACCGGCTCCCAATCGTCGGGGGTCTCGCCCTTCGGCGCTTCGAGCACGCCGTCATAGACGAGATCGCGCGAGCGCAGTTCCGCCTCTGCCGCTTCCGGCTTCTTGGCGGCCTGGAGTTCGGCTTCGGACGCGAACACCTCGTGCTCGATCCCGAGCAGCGCGAGATCGGCGCGGATCATCACCATCATCGCGGCGACCGCCTGCGTGCGGAAGATGACCAGCCATTCGCTCTCGGGCGCGCCGACGTAGCGGTCGCCGAATTCCTTTGCGAGCGACTGGCCGACGGGGACGAGATAGTCGCCAGGATACAGGCCCTCGGGGATCTCGATGGTCTCGCCGAGCGCCTCGCGGTAGCGAAGGTGGACCGAGCGCGCGAGCACGTCGACCTGGCCGCCGGCATCGTTGACGTAATATTCGCGGATCACCTTGTGGCCGGCGAACTCGAGCAGGCTGGCGAGCGCATCGCCGACCACCGCGCCGCGGCAATGCCCCATGTGCATCGGGCCGGTCGGGTTGGCCGAGACATACTCGATGTTGACCGTGATCCCGTCGCCCTGCTTTGACCGGCCATAGTCCGCGCCGGCCTCGGGGATGGCAGCCAGTTCGGCGCGCCAAGCGTCGTCGGTCAGCTTCAGGTTGATGAAGCCGGGGCCTGCTACGCTCGCCGAGGCGACGTCCTCGAGCTTCGACAGTTCGGCGACCAGTGCGTCGGCGAGCACGCGCGGATTGGTCTTGGCGGGCTTGGCGAGGACCATCGCGGCGTTGGTCGCGAGATCGCCGTGGCTGGTGTCGCGCGGCGGCTCAACCGTGACGTTCTTGCGATCGAGGCCGGCCGGCAGCGTGCCCGCCGCGGTCAGCGTGTCGAGCGCCGCATCAATATGCGCGGCGAAACGGGTGTATAGCGTCATGGCAGTCCCGGTACGTCAAGGAAACGCGCGCTCTAGACCATCGCGGCGCGACGCTCAATTTTAATCCCGTGGGAGGGATGTTCGTTAGCGCCCGCCCGGGTCCATCCGTTACATGAGGAGGCCATTGCCGTTCCCCCGCGGACGCGGGGGTCCAGCTAAACCACATCCACCGCCCGAGATCCTGGCCCCCCGCGTTCGCGAGGGAACAGAAGTGAATCAAGGCCAAATGCTTAGATAACGGAGATTAGAAAGTCATCCCCGTTCCCCCGCGGACGCGGGGGCCCAGCTAAACCATATCCACCGCCCGAGATCCTGGGCCCCCGCGTTCGCGAGGGAACAGAAGTATTTCGAGGCATATGCGTGGAAAACTGAGATCCCCGTCAGACCCGAACCAGTCCCTCGATCGCCGCCGTCTTCGTGCTCGCCGGGAACAATGCCGCCATCGCGCGCGCCGGCTCGACGCCGAAATGCGACGATACTGCGCCGCCGATGAACGCATCGAGCTGCATCGTCGGTTTCAGGTCGCGGGCCTCGTAGAGTGCGGCGGGGGCGAGGCCGGGCCAGTCGGATACTACGCGGCCGCCCTTTACGGCGCCGCCGAACAGCATCGCAGACGTGCCGGTGCCGTGATCGGTGCCGCCGGTGCCGTTGACCGCGACGGTTCGCCCGAACTCGGTCGCGACCAGGACCATGGTGTCCGCCCATAACGGCCCCAGCCCCGCCTGTAGCGAGGCGACCATCGCGTCGAGGCCCTTCAGCTGCGCGGTCAGTCGGCCGCGTTGGCCGGTGTGCGTGTCCCAGCCGCCGGTCTCGATCATCGCGATCCGGGCGCCGGTGTCGGGCTTGAGCAACCGCGCGGCGAGCGCGCCGGTCGCGGCCGCATTGCGCCCGCCGTCCTGCGCGAGATCGCTGGTGAGTTGCCGCGTCGCCATCGCTTCGCTCCACAGGCCGTGGAGTTGCTGGTCGCCGTCGTACAACATCGCGACGCGTTGCAGCAGGTCGTCGGACGCGTCCGGCAGGCTCGACGGCGCGTAGGATGCCACCTCGCGCCGCCCCCGCAAAGCCATCGGCATAGTCGCCGCGACCGCGATCGCGCGCGCCTCGTCCGCGGGCAGCACGCCGAGCAGCCGGTTGAGCCAGCCGTCGCGGACCTGGTACGCACTCGCGCCCCCAGTCTCGAGCACGTTCTGGCCATCGAAATGCGAGCGGTCACGGTAGGGCGATGCGATCGCATGCGCAAACAGCGCCTGGCCTTGCTTGTAGAGCCCGGCACTTGCGGTCATCGCGGGGTGGAGCGTGAACATGCCGTCGAGCTTGGTGCCCGTGGCAAAGTCCGCCGCGAGATCGCCGCGTACGCCCGCAAACGCCGGATCGCCGACCGCGCCGATCGTGCCGAGACCATCGGCGGCCCCGCGCTGGATGATGAACACGAACCTTTTGTCGGTCGCCGCACGCGCGAAGGCGATGCGCGGCGCAAAGGCCGACGCCAGCACGCCGAGCGTACCGGTCGAGAGGAAGGAACGACGGTCGAGCATGACTATCTCCGCAGCGATTCTGGAGCGACGAGCAACAGCGCGAGCGCCTGCGCAGGGCTTTCCGCGCGCGCGAGGCCCTGCGCGGTAGTGGGACTGACCGAGGCGGGGAACAGAGTCGGCGCCAACGCCCGCGCATCGACCGGCCCGGCGCGCGCCGCGAACCGCTCCGCCGCCTCGACACGTCGCATGATCGCATCGGGCCCGGCCCAGGCTGCGGCGACGTCGTCGTAGCCGATCGGCTGCCCGGGCTGCCAGATCGGCTGGCCGAGCTGGTTCATCATCCCCACCGTCACGCCGGGCTGGACCGTCGTCGTGCCGAGCGCGCGCTGGGTCGAGACATACCATTCCCAGGGCGACTTGAACTTCACCGGCCGGGTCACCCAAGCCTCGGGCGAGGCGACCAGCGCGCGATAGACCGTCGGCAGGTCGCCGCTCGATTTCAGGAACGCCGTCTTCAGCCGCGCGACCATCGCTGTTGGCGGCGTATCGCCGGCAAAATGCCGCGCGAGCTTGGTCGCGATGTGCGTCGCGGTCGCCGGGTGGACGGCAAGGTCGGAGAGCACCGCCTGTGCCTGCGCCTCCCCCGCCGCGGGATAAAGCTTACCCATCACGGTGCGGTCGCCGGGCTGGTGAACGTCGTCGAGGAACAGGAAGCTGCCCGCGCGAGAATCATCCTGGATGCGAGCGCCGGGACCGCGGCCGATGCCTGCGACCGTCCAGCCGGTCATCGCCCGTGCGAACTCGGTGACGTCGGCCTGGCTGTAGCCGCTGCGGACGCCGAGCGTGTGCAACTCCATGATCTCGCGCGCGAGGTTCTCGTTCAGCCCGGTGCGGCGCCTGGTCTTTCGAACGGCGAAAGGACTGTCCGGGCCGATCGACACCGCCTGGTCGAGATACAGCAGCATCGCCGGATGCCGCTCGACCGCGTTCAGCATGTCGGCGAAATTGCCGAGCACGTGCGGGCGGATCGCCTCGAATTCCATCGGGCCGGCGAGCGCCATCACTTCGAACTTCTCGGTCGAGACCGCGAAATGGTTGGCCCAGAAATGAACGAGGCGCTCTACGAACGGCGCGTCGCCGGTCAGCGCGGCCATCGTTCGCGCCGCGACCGCCGCGCCGTAATCGTTGCGACTCTGCTTGCCGATGAGTTGGCGTGCTTCCTGTCGCGCGGCGGCGCCGGGATCGATCGCGCCCGGCGCTATGGGGGCCTGCGCCATGCCGGCGGGCGCGACGGCTGGGGATACGGGCGCGGGACTCACCGCGGCGGGCATGGTGGGAGCGGAGATCGGGGGTTTTGCGTCCATGCCGATCGCAGCTTTCGGCGTGCGCGGTCCGAACTGCGCCCTGATCGCCTTTTCCTGCGCATAATAAGCGAGGAGGCCTGTCGAAATGCCGGCCGTCGCGGGCGCGCTGGCGATGACCGGTGGCCGCGGCTCGAACCGTTCGCATTGTGCCAGCACCCATTTCGCCGGATCGCCGGCGACGGTATCGCCCGGCCGGGCGCCGAGACCGAAACGATTGAGCGCGATACTGGAAGCAGACACGATGCTTCTCCTTCGCCGCCCGGTGTACGCGCAAAATGTCGTCGAAGTATGTCACGCGCCGCGCTGGTCGCAGCCGGGGGGCCGTTCGTCGTTGCACTGGATGCAATCGCCACGGATGGGTTTGCAATTGCAACTCATGCTGCACCGCAATATTTCCCTGACTCGAGAGTTGGGGGGGGACCTGATCCGGCTCGACGCACTTCGGGAGATACGATCATGCGCACGACCATCAAGATCATCGCAGCCGCCGCTGCCGCCCTCACCTCGACGATCGGCATGGCCGCCGACGCAAAGCAGAGCTTCGTCCATGAGGGCAGCACGTACGTCTATACCTCGACGCAGGACCATGGCCGCCAGGTCATCGACGGCCGTCGCTATCCGTCGGGCCAGAAGTTCCACCTTATCGTTCGCGGCGACCGCGTATCGGGTGTCTCGGCCGGCGTCCCGGTCGCGTTCAAGACCAACGAAGCCAATGGCGCGGCTGGCGGCATTGCTTCGGTTACGCGTTGAGCTAGTTAGCTTTTGAAAATTGCAGCGGCGGTCGGACCTCGGTCCGGCCGCCGTTTTGCGTTGTGAGGTAATCCTCCCCGCAAGGGGGAGGTGGCGCCGAAGGTGACGGAGGGGGAGGAAGCACAACGGCGGTTTCGCGTCCTCCCCCTCCGTCTGGCAAATGCCAGCCACCTCCCCCTGGCGGGGGAGGATCAGTCGCTCAGAATCCTTCGGGCAGATCGATCGGGCCGACCAGGTCGCGATAGCGCGATACAGCGTACCGGTCCGTCATCCCGGCGATGAAATCCGCGATGTGGCGGCTGCGATGGGGGTCTTCGGTCGGCAGCCGCTCGCGCCATTCCTCGGGGATCGTCAGCGGGTCGTCACGGTAGACCGCGAACAGGCCCGAGACGATCCCGTGCGCAGCATCTGCCGCCGCGAGTTGCCGCGGGTGGTGATAGAGATTGGCGTACATGAAGCGCTTCAGGTCGCGCTCCGCCTCGCGCATTTCGGGCGAGAAGCCGACCAGGCACTGGCCAGCATCGCGGACGTCGTCGACGCTGGTAACGCCGCTCGCCGCAATCCGCTGGCGCGTCTCGGCGATCAGGTCGTTGACCATCGTCCCGATCTGCGTGCGGACGAGCTCGCCGACCAGGCGCTTCGGGTCGATATCTGGGAAGCGCCGCCGCACGTCGTCCCAGCCGCGCGTGACCAGCGGTACGGCGAGCATCTGGTCGAGCGTCAGCAGCCCTGCGCGCAGGCCATCGTCGATGTCGTGATTGTCGTAGGCGATATCGTCGGCGATCGCCGCGACCTGCGCTTCGAGGCTCGAGAAACTGGTCAGAGCGAGTGGGTATTCCGCGTCCGCCGTCGCCAGCGCCCAGCCCGGATGCCGCACCGGGCCGTTATGCTTGGCGAGGCCTTCGAGCGTTTCCCATGTCAGGTTCAGCCCGTTCCACAACGGGTAAGGCCGCTCGATCGTCATCAACGTGCGCAGCGTGTGGCCGTTGTGATCGAAACCACCTTGCCCGGTCAGCGCCGCCGTCAGTGCATCCTCGCCGGCATGGCCGAACGGCGGATGGCCGATGTCGTGTGCAAGACAAAGCGCCTCGGTCAGGTCCTCGTTCAGTGCGAGCGTCCGCGCGATCGTCCGGCCGATCTGCGCCACTTCCAGGCTATGCGTCAGGCGAACGCGAAAATGATCGCCATCGGGCGCCATGAACACCTGCGTCTTGTGGCGCAGGCGACGGAAGCTGATCGAGTGGATGATCCGGTCGCGGTCGCGTTGGAAGGCGTCGCGAGGTCCACGGGTGGACCCGTTCTGTTCCTCGTGAAGCCGTCCTTTGCTGCGCGCCGGGTCCGATGCCCAGGGCGCGCGGTAACTCACTTCGACGGCAACTTCGTGATGATTTCGCCGGGATCGCTCGTGAAGGTGAACGTCGGGACGCCTTCCTTGGCAAGCTGATTGACGAAAGTCCGCGCCTCGGCATCGGTCTTGAACGGGCCGGCGAGCACGCGGTTGGTCGCCTTCCACGGCGCGGTCCAGCCGCCGCGGCTGCCGAACACGGTCGGCGCCTTGGTCTTCGCCTTCTTCCACGCCTTGGGCAAGTCGCCTTCGGTCGCGCCGGTCGACACCTGCACCCAGGTCCGCGCAGGATTGGCGCGGGCGATCCGCTTTTCCTCGGCCGCAGCCTTGTCGGCGGCGAGCTTCTCGGCGGCGGCGGCCTTCTTCTCGGCGAGCGCCTTCTTGTCGGTGATAACCTTCTTCGCGGCGGCTTTCTTGTCGAGCGCAGCCTTCTTGTCGGCGGCGAGCTTGTCCGCAACCAGCATCTTGGCAGCGACCGCCTTGGCCGCTGTGTCGCGTTCGGTCTTTGCCTTCGCCTTGGCGAGTACGCGCTCGGAATCATCTGGGACGGGGATGGCGGCGGGAGTCGCGACCTGCGCGGGATGCATCGGCGCGACGTCGAGCTCGGACGCGGGAATCGACAGGCCCGCGACGATCCGCGCGAGGATCGAGTCTTCGCTCGCTGCGACCGCGTGGGTGCGCGGCGACGATGTGCCGGCTACCGGTGCGGGCGTGGACGAACTGGTGAAGCCGGGCGTCGGCGTCTCGGCGCTGGCACTCTGCGGTGGGGCGACCTGCTGAACGGGCGCCTGCTGTATCGGAGTCGGTAGCGGCGAAACCGATGGCGCCGCGGCTGCGAGCGCATTCGCCGCACGGGTCGGATCGGTTCGCGCTTGTCCCACCGGAATGGCCGCCATCTGCGTGGCTACGCTCTGCGGAAGCGTACCCGTCGTCGATGGCGCCGGGAAGGTACGAGCGACAGATGATGGGCTCGGCTGGATAGTGGCCGAGACTACCGAGTTCGTTTCCGCAGCCGGGTTCGTACGAGCGCCCTGACCCGCCACGTTCGGTGCCGAATAGCTTCGTTGCGAAGGCTGAACAGGACGCGCCGGAAGCGGCTGGACCGTCTGCATCGGCGCTGCTGCGAGTTGGACGGGGGCGGCGTACGGAGTCCGAGCCGGAACCGTGGTGAGCGTACGCGGTGCGGTGGTCGTCGGCGGGACCGGTGCCGACGTCGTCACGGGTACTGGTGTTGACGACGGTCGCGTCACCGCTGCCATCTGGACACGGTCGCGGCTCGATCGGCGATCGCGCTTGTCCTTCTTGCCGGTTGTCGCAGCGACTGCGGGTTGCGGCGTTACGGCTGCCATCATTACCGGTGCGGTCGGATCTGCGGCTAGAATGCCCAAGGGTGGCGCCATCCGTGCATCCGCGAGGCGTGCTGGCGTCGCGTGGACTTCGCCGAAATGTACGGCGAAGGCGCGGTCGCTTGCCGGAAGGTTGGGCAGGCGCTGAAAGAAGGGTTGCAGGCCTTGCGCGGTGCCCGCGGGCATCATCGTGGTTGCAATCTTCTCCGCGCCGGCGACGTCGCCGTTCATCGCGAGTATGAACGCGCGGGATCGCCATGCGCCGCGATCGCTCTTGAGCAGGAGCGGATTGAGCTGCTGGACCGCGAGCTCGGGCTTGCCCGAGATGCCGAGCGACAGGGCATAGCGCCGCGTCGTCTCGTCGTCGGGGGCATCGCGAAGTGCCACGCGGTAGTCGCGCTGCGCCCGGTCCTGCTGGCCGATCAGGTCGTAGGCGAGACCGCGATCGGCGGCGAAGTTGCGCGGGTCGAGGCCGAGACCTTCCGCTTGCGCATAATAACGCAGCGCTTCGCCCGGACGCTCGGACCGGACGAGGATCGACGCCATCCCCGCCTTGGCGCGACCATCGCGCGGGTTCACCTTTTCGGCGCGCGCGAACAGCGCGGCGGCACCGCTGAGATCGCCGAGGCCCATCGAAAGATCGCCCGCCTTGATCAGCGCGTCGATGTTGCGCGGGTTGCTGGCGAGTTGGCGCATCACGTCGCCGAGCTTGTCCGCGTCGGTCGTGCCGGGGATCGCCTGGACGACGGCTTGCGCAGACGCGGCGGCTGGTACGGCCGCGAGCACGAGGGCCAGCGCGACGGTCAGGAGATGATGGGAGGACCGGGTCATGAGGATCATCTGTCTAGACGCCAGCCCGACCGAACCGGCAATGTCTCGCTCGCATGCGCGCGGCGAAGTGGGGCGGAGTGGCGACGAATGATGCGTTGGACGGCGTCGTGAGATCATGCGGCGTATCTGTCGACTTCCGAGCAGACTTCATACCAAACGCTCCGTCACCCCGGACTTGTTCCGGGGTCCACCGTGCCGCGCATCGCTAGTCGGTGAGTTTGCGGCACCGTGGATGCCGGAACGAGCCCGGCATGACGGAGGGTTTGAGATCATTCGCGAACAAAACTAGCTTGCCGCCCGCCTGCCCAACAAGAGAACGGCGCCCAGACTTACTGGTTGTTCTGACGATGCAGGAAGCGGGGGATGTCGAGCGGGTCCTGAGGAGCCGCCTCGCCGTCTTCCTTCGCAGCACCGCGTGCCGCGTTCGACATGCGCTCGAACAGCGTACCGCCGAGCTTCACGCGCGGTGCGGCCGGCACCGCCTCAGGGGCAGCCTCGGCACCCGGAGCGAGCCAGCGACGACGTGCACCACCTTCGTCAGCAGCCGGCGTCGGCACCGGAACAGCCGGCGCGATCGGTGCGCGAGCGGGCGGCACCGACGATGCCGAAGCCGGGCGCGCGATCGGACCGCGACCGTAAGGCTCGTCGCCATACGTGCGCGGCGCTTGAGCAGGCTGCGGTGCAGGAGCAACCGGCGCAGTCGCGGCCTGCGGCACGATCGTCTCGGTACCTAGCACGAGTTCGTCATTCGACTTGGACGACGACGGCTCGACTTCCGACGACGCGTTCAGGTCGAGCGGCTCTTCGTCGGCGGACGACGCGGCGGGCGCAGCCGACGACGCGGCAGGCTCGCTCGGACGGAACGAGGTGTTCTCGTCGGTCTTGCGCGATCCGAAGCTGAACGAGCGGGTCGGCTCGGGTGCGACTTCCGGCGGGCGCGCATCGGCGTCGATCCCGGTCGCGACGACCGAGACGCGGATCTTGCCCTCGAGCTCCTGGTTGAACGCCGAACCCCAGATGATGTTCGCGTCGGGATCGACCAGGTCGCGGATGTGATTCGCTGCTTCGTCGACTTCGAGCAGGCGCATGTCGTCGCCGCCGGTGATCGAGATGATGACTCCCTTCGCGCCGCGCATGCTGACGCCTTCGAGCAGCGGGTTCGAGATCGCCTTCTGCGCAGCTTCGAGCGCGCGGTTGTCGCCGCTCGCCTCGCCGGTGCCCATCATCGCCTTGCCCATCTCCTGCATCACCGAGCGGACGTCGGCGAAATCGAGGTTGATGAGGCCCGGCATCACCATCAGGTCGGTGATGCTGCGGACGCCCTGCTGGAGCACCTCGTCCGCCATGGTGAACGCTTCCTTGAAGGTCGTGTTCGCGTTGGCGATAAGGAACAGGTTCTGGTTCGGGATGACGATCAGCGTATCGACGTACTTCTGGAGCTCGTCGATGCCGCCCTCGGCCGACTTGGCGCGACGGTTGCCCTCGAACGCGAACGGCTTGGTCACGACGCCGACGGTCAGGATACCCATGTCGCGCGCCGCCTTGGCGATGACCGGCGCTGCGCCCGTACCCGTACCGCCGCCCATGCCGGCGGTGATGAAGCACATGTGCGCGCCTTCGAGCATCTTGGCGAGCTGGTCGATCGTCTCTTCGGCCGCCGCGCGACCGATCTCGGGACGCGAACCGGCGCCGAGACCCTGCGTGATCTTGGTGCCGAGCTGGATCCGCTGCGGTGCGGTCGACTGCTTCAACGCCTGCGCGTCGGTGTTGGCCACGAGGAAGTCGACGCCCTGGACGTCGGCCCGCATCATGTTGGCGATCGCGTTGCCGCCCGCGCCGCCGACGCCGATCACCGCGATGCGGGGGGCCAGATCGTCCACTTCGGGACTAAGGAATTCGATGCTCATCGCCGTTCTCCGCACAACCCGGTAGATACGCTACGGCCGGGCCCCTGATTAATCTGTGTGCACCAACGCCACGGCCTGTTCCAGCCGAAATAACGCCAGCGCCCTCGAAACTCTTAATAATTCGCGCGTGCCGCCTGAATCAACTTGCGCATCATGCCCATACCCTTTGGTCGATGCACCGTCGTCCGCTGCGGCGCGAGCCCGCGAAGGTCGATCGGGTTGGTCGCCGCGTAGAAGGCCAACCCCGCTAGCGTCGCGAAAGCCGGTCCGCCATGCGCTTCCGGCAGCGCGGTCAGACCACGCGGTCGACCGATCCGCACCGACCGCCCGAGCGCCTGTTGCGCATAGTCGGCGATGCCCTTCAGCTCGGCACCACCACCGGTCAGCACGACCTGACGCCCGACCGGCCCCTCGAACTTCAGTTTGGTGAGCGCGTTGCGCACCTCACCCATCTGATGCTCGAGCCGCTGGCGGATCACGCCGATCAGCTGCGCCTTGGTGATCTGAGCCCCCTCGCCCGCGCCATCCTCGGCGGAGATCGGCATGACCGGGATCATGTCGTGATTATCGCGAGGGCTCGCATTGGCCGAGCCGTGGAAGCACTTCATCCGCTCGGCGTTCTGGCGCCGCGTCCCGAACGCGCTGGCGATATCATCCGTAATGTCCTGCGCGCCGATCGGGATCGAGGTCAGCCCGACCAGCATGCCCCCTGCGAACAGCGACACGTTGGTGATCCCCGCCCCCATCTCAACCAGCGCGACGCCAAGCTCGCGCTCCTCGTCGCTGAGGCACGCGAGCCCGGTGGCGACCGGCGAGGCGATGATCGACTTCACCTCGAGATGCGCGGACCGGACGCAGAGATCGAGATTACGCACCGGCGAACCGTCCGCGGCAACGACATGAATATGCACGCCGAGCCGATCCGCGTGCAGACCGAGCGGCGTCTTCACGCCCGTCAGCCCATCGAGCGTATAAAGCGCCGGTTGCGCGTGCAGCACCATGCGCCCCTGCGGATCGATCGAGTTGCGCCCGGCGGCAAGCAACGCGTCGATATCCTGCTGCTCGACGCGGTGGCCACCTAGTTCGAACTCGACTTCGGCGACGTCGGACACGAGCCCGCCGGCCGAGAACCCGACCCAGACGTTCTCGATGTTGATCCCCGCGATCCGCTCGGCCTGCTCGACCGCCTCGCGCACCGCAGCTTCGGTCGTCGCCATGTCGGCGATATAGCCGCGCTTGACGCCGCGGCTCTCGCGCTGGCCGGTGCCGAGCACGATCAGCTCGCCCCCGTCCCCCTTCTGCGCGATCATCGCCGAAACCTTCGACGACCCGATATCGAGCGCCGTGATCAGCCCTTCCGGTGCCACCTTCGCCATGTCATCCCTCCCCGCCCGTTACGTTCGCGCCCGCCGTTTGCGACGGAGTATTCGTAGTTTCGCCCGTTGCTGGCGCGCTGGCCCCCGCGCTGGCAGGTGCCGGCACGTCGACGCTGTGCGCCAGGCTTGCGCCCGGCTTGCGCGCGACCAGCTTGGTCGGATCGCGCATGTCGAACCGGATCCAGCCGCGCCCCAGCAGCGGCCTTGCCCCATCCAGTTCGGCGAACTTCACCAGCGCACGAGGCGCCCCGTCTTCGGGGAGCGCCAACGTCTCGCCGCTCTCGAACGTCAGGTCCCAGCGTCGATTGCCGACCCAGGTCGCTGCCTTCACGCGCGGCTTCAGCGCGGGCGCGGCGGCGAGCAGCGTCTGGTACGACGCCTCCTGCCGATCCGCGCCCGGCCCGATCACCAGTGGCAGATTCGGGATCGCATCCGGCTGCACCGGCTCCAGCAAAACGCCCGACGAATCGATCAGCGTAAGTTGCCCATTGTCCTGCCACACCGCGGCGGGGGTCCGCTCGACGATATCGACCAGCATCGTGTTGGGCAGCCGCCGCGAGACGTGCGCGTCCGCGATCCAGCCATAGCGCAGCAGTTTCTGCCGCACCGCCTCCAGGTCGACCGACAGCATCGACGTCTGGTTCTGCTTGTCCTCCAGCGCGACCGCATAGACCGACATCCGGTCCATCCGCTTGAGGCCCGTGACCTCGATCTGCTCGACCTTGAACCCCGCGCGCCCGGCACCCTCGGCCACCGCCGCGCCGATCATGCCGGGGATGCCGACCCACGTCGCCGCCGCGATCGCGACCGCACCACCCGCGCCGAGGATCGACCACGTCGCGATCTTGCGCAGCGTGTCCTCGCTGACCGGGAGCATCCCGACCAGCCGGTCCATCACCGACACTTTCTTGACCGCGACCTTCCGCCGCGGGGCGGGCCGCTTGGGCGGCGGACCGCGCTTGATCGTGCGGCTCATGGAGAAGGGTGATCCGCGATCGCCTCGTCGACGATCGCCTGGACCAGCTCGGCATAGCTCATGCCGATGTGCCGCGCCTGTTCGGGGACGAGGCTTAAGGGAGTCATCCCCGGCTGCGTGTTCACCTCGAGCAGGAACAGCCCGTCGACGCCGCGCTCGTCATCCCAGCGGAAGTCCGACCGCGACGCGCCCTTGCAGCCGAGCAAGCGGTGCGCTTCGAGCGCGAGGCTCTTGCAGGCATCGGTGATCTCGTCGGGAATCTCCGCCGGGCAGACGTGCACCGTCATCCCATCGGTGTATTTCGCGTCGTAATCGTACCAGCCGCTCTTGGGCTTCAACTCGGTCACGCCGAGCGCTTTGCCGCCGAGCACCGCCGTCGTCAGCTCGCGCCCACGGATATACGGCTCGGCAAGCAGTTCCTCGAATTCGCCCCACGGGCCCACGCTATCGCGCGCGATCGGATTTCCGTAATTGCCGGAGTCGGTGACGATCGCAACGCCGACCGACGAACCCTCGTTGACCGGCTTCAGCACATACGGCCGCGCCATGGGATCGCCCTCGAACAGATCCGCCGACTTGACGATCCGCCCGCCCGGCATCGGCACGCCCGCGGGAACGAGCAGCAGCTTGGTCAGCACCTTGTCGATCGCGATCACCGAGGTCGCGAGGCCAGAATGCGTGTAGCGCAGGCCCATCAGGTCGAGCAGTCCCTGCACCGAGCCATCCTCGCCAGGCGTCCCATGCAGCGCATTGAACACGAGGTCAGGCTCGGCCTCGGCGAGCTTGGCGGCAACATCCCGCCCCATATCGATCCGCGTAACCCGGTGCCCAAGCGACTCCAGCGCGTCCGCACAGCCATTACCCGACATCAGCGAAACCTCACGCTCCGCCGACCAGCCGCCCATGAGCACCGCGATGTGAAGTGGACCCGTCATGCCTCCCCTCCCGCATGCGGGAGGGGACCGAGGGGTGGGCGCCCGCCATCACCGGCCGCATCGTTGGTGGAAAGCGCGGGCGCGGCGCTGCTTGGCTGCCCCTCACCCCGACCGTCTCCCCGCAGGGGAGAGGGAGCAGCGATGCCGACCCGCTGGATTTCCCACTCCAACGTCACCCCCGAATGCGCCTTCACTCTGTCCCGTACCTCTTCACCCAACGCCTCGATCTCCGCGCTCGATGCGGACCCGAGGTTCAGCAGGAAATTGCAATGCTTCTCACTGACCTGCGCATCGCCGCGAGTCAGCCCCCGGCACCCGGCCGCGTCGATCAACGCCCAAGCCTTGTGCCCCTCGGGATTCTTGAACGTCGAGCCCCCGGTGCGCGACCGCAAAGGCTGCGAAGCCTCGCGCTCGGCGGCGATCCGGTCCATCTCCGCACCGATCACGGCGGGCTCGCCGGGCGTGCCGAAGAACACCGCTTCGACCACGACCGCGCCGGCCGGCAGGTCCGAATGACGATAGGTGAACCCGAGTTTCTCGGCGGACCAGACTTCGACCGAACCCTCCCGCGTAACCACGGTAGCCTCGACCAGAATATCGCTGACATCGCGACCATAAGCACCCGCGTTCATCCGAACCGCTCCGCCGACAGTACCCGGTATCCCACGCAGAAACTCAAGCCCGGCAATCCCAGCATCCCGCGCGGCACTGGCAACGGTAATCCCCATCGCCCCCGCGCCCGCACGAACGCGACCGTCCTGCACCGAAACCTTCGCCATAGCCTTGGGAAGCCGCACCACGACCCCCGGCACGCCGCCATCGCGTACGATCAGGTTCGAGCCTACGCCGATCGGCAGCACCGACGTCGAAGGATCGAGAGCCTTCAGCAACCCCGCCAGATCCTCGACATCCGAAGGCCGCACCAGCCACTCCGCCGGGCCACCGGTACGAAACCAGATAAAGTCCGCCAGACTGCCATTAGCCGTCAGAGTACCACGCAGGTCCTCCCCGGCACGGGGAGGGGGACCGCCAAAGGCGGTGGAGGGGGCTCTGCCAGAAGCGTTACGCTCGTGGACGCCCCCCTCCACCATCCCTTGCATGGTCCCCCTCCCCGTACCGGGGAGGATTTGCGACGCGCCACTCACGCCAGCACCTTCGCGCGTTCGGCAGCGATCGCATCGGCGAGACCGGCAGCCCATTTCGTGATGTCGCCAGCCCCCAGACAAACAACCATGTCGTCAGCCTCGATCGTCGCCGCTAGTTCCACCGCCAGCGCATCCGCGTCCGCGACCACACCCGCAAACCGGTGCCCGCGCCGCTTCAACCCCTCGACCAGAGCCGCCGCATCGACGCCCTCGACAGGCGCCTCGCCGGCCGCGTAGACCGGCGTCACCAACACCCGGTCCGCATCGTTGAAGGCCGTCTGGAAATCCTCCATCAGATTGCCGAGCCGCGAATAGCGATGCGGCTGCACGACTGCGATCACGCGCCCCTTCACGCCCTCGCGCGCTGCCGCCAGCACGGCCCGGATCTCGACCGGATGATGCCCGTAATCGTCGATGATCGTGACACCGGCCACTTCGCCCACCTTAGTGAACCGCCGCTTCACGCCGCCGAACTTGGCGAACCCCTGCTGGATCGTCGCGTCCGCAATTCCCAGTTCCAATGCCACGCCGATCGCCGCCAGAGCGTTCTGAACGTTATGCCGCCCAGGCATCGGCATCTCGATTCCCACGATCGTCCGCGTCGCGCCATCGCGCTCACGCACCACGCAATCGAAGCGGTTGCCGCCTGGAATCGGGGTGACCTCCACCCCGCGCACATCCGCCTGCGCCGAGAAACCGTACGTAACGACCCGACGATCGCGCACCCGCGGCAGGATCCCCTGCACCTCCGGATGATCGAGGCACAGCAGCGCCGCGCCATAGAATGGCACGTTCTCGACAAACTCGACGAACGCATCCTTCACCGCGTCGAACGAGCCGTAATGGTCGAGATGCTCGGGATCGATGTTGGTGACCACCGCGATCGTCCCGTCGAGCCGCAGGAAGCTGCCGTCGCTCTCGTCCGCCTCGACCACCATCCAGTTGCTCGCACCCAGTCGCGCGTTCGAGCCGTACGAGTTGATGATCCCGCCGTTGATGACGGTCGGATCGACGCCGCCGGCATCGAGCAATGCCGCGACCATCGAGGTCGTCGTGGTCTTGCCGTGCGTACCCGCGACCGCGACGGTCGACTTCAGGCGCATCAGTTCGGCGAGCATTTCCGCCCGCCGCACCACCGGCACGCGCGCATTGAGCGCCGCCTCGACCTCCGGGTTCGAACGCACGATCGCGGTCGACACTACCACCACCGCGGCGTCGCCGATGTTCGACGCCGCATGGCCGATCGCGACCGGGATGCCCTTGTCGCGCAACCCCTGCACGACATAGCCCTCGGCGACGTCCGAGCCCTGCACGCGGTAGCCGAGGTTCTTCATCACCTCGGCGATGCCCGACATGCCGATCCCGCCGATCCCGACGAAGTGGATCGTGCCGATATCCGTTGCGACGCCCTTCATGCGAACTGCGCCTTGGGCTTGGAGGGCACACCGACCGGAATGCGCGACAACGGTGCGTCTAGGCTCTCGACCAGATCCGCCAGATCGCTCGCCGCGTTCGGCCGCCCGCAACTGCGCGCACGCCCCGCCGCGTTCTGCAACGCCGCCGGATCGAGCCCGAGTTTCTGCATCTGCTTGGCCAGTTCCACTGCGGTAAAGTCTCCTTGCGCAATCGTTCGCGCACCGCCCGCCCGCGTGATCTCGCGCGCGTTCACGGTCTGGTGATCGTCGGTTGCGCCCGGCAGAGGCACCAAAATCGCCGGACGCCCCGCCGCGGTAAGTTCCGAAATCGTCGAAGCGCCCGCACGTGCGATGACCAGATGCGCCCACGCCAGTTGCTCGGGCATATCGGGCAGATACGTCGCCAGCTCGGCCGGAATATGATGCTCGGCGTACTTGGCGCGAACCGCGTCGATATCCTCGATCCGCGCCTGATGCGTCACCTGCAACCGCCGCCGGAACGTCACCGGGAGCATCGCCAGACCATCGGGCACGACCTGCGACAGGATGCTCGCTCCCTGGCTCCCGCCGGTCACGAGCACACGGAAGATCCCGTCCTCCTCTAGCAGCGGATACGGTCGCGAGCGCAACGCCAGCACCGCCTCGCGCACCGGATTGCCGACCAGATGCGCCTTGCCCAGCAGCTTCGGCGCGAGGCGCTCGGTCGGCTCGGACGAGGTCGCGATCGCGTCGACGCGCCCCGCGACGAAGCGGTTCACGCGCCCCAGCACCGCGTTCTGCTCGTGCACCGCAGTCGGAATCTTGTCCGCGAACGCCGCGAGCAATGCCGGCAATGCAGGATAGCCACCGAAGCCGATCACCGCGGCGGGCTTGAACGTCCGGTACAGCTCGCGCGCCATCGCCCGCCCGCGCCACATCTCCCGCGTGGCCCGCGCCCAGCCGAGCGGCCCGCCGGTAAAGCGTCCCGCCGGCAGGACATGCGTCTGGATATCCTCGAACAGCCCCGGAAACCGCACGCCGCGCGCGTCGCTGACCAGCGCGACACGGTGGCCGCGCTTGGTCAGTTCGGCCGCGAGCGCCGCTGCCGGGACCATGTGTCCCCCGGTCCCACCGGCTGCGAGGACATAATGCTTACTCATTCACCACTCCAGCGGACGACATAGGGGCTCCGCGTGAGAAACGGATTGCGCCGGGTAAACGCCAGCAGCAACCCCATGCCGACCGACAACGCGATCATCGACGATCCGCCATAGCTGATGAACGGCAGCGTCATACCCTTAGACGGCGCGAGGCCGGTGTTGACCGCCATGCTCACCAGCGCCTGCGCGCCGAACTGCGTGGCGAGGCCCGCGGAGGCGAGCAGCTTGAATTCGTCCTGCTCGTCCAGCAACTTGACGAACACGCGCACGACGATCGCCAAGAAGATCACCGCGATCACCGAGCATGCGATCAGCCCGAATTCCTCGCCGATCACCGAGAAGATATAGTCGGTATGCGCCTCGGGCAGCCCGAATTTCGCCGCACCCGCGCCGGGGCCTGTTCCGGTCCAACCGCCTGCGGTCAGCGTGTTATGCGCCGCATTCGTCTGGAAATGATCGCCTGCGCCCTCGCCCTCGACACCGGGAAACAGGAACGCATCGATCCGCGACCGCGCCACGCCGTAGAAGACATAGGCGGCAATCAGCCCCGCCGGGGCCATCGCGACGAGGCCGAGCATCACCTTGGCCGGCGTCCCCGCGATCATCAGCAGCGCCATCCACACCGAGCAGAAGATGATCGTCTGGCCGAAATCGGGTTGCAGCATCAGCAGCACAGCCACGCCCGCGGTCATCGCGCCGGTGATCAGCACGGTCGGCAGCTCGGCATCCTTCGCGCGCAACGACAACAGCCACGCGACCGTGACGATGAACAGCGGCTTCAGGAACTCGGAAGGCTGGAACTGCGCGAACCCGACGCCGAGCCAGCGCCGCGCGCCGTTCGCCTCGACCCCGATGAACGGCGTCACCATCAGCATCAGCACGAACAGCGCGCAGCCGCCGATCGCCATCCGCCGCGCCATCGACACGGGCATCATCGACACGCCGAACAGCACCGGCAGCGAAACGCCGACCCACATCAACTGCCGCCAGAAATAGTAGAGCGGCGCGATCTTGTGGTGCTCGCCCGAATAACGGACCGCGCTTGCCGGCGACGCCGCCGCGACCGCAATCAGCCCGATCGCGATCAGGAACAGCGTCAGCAGCAGCAGCATCCGGTCGATATCCCAGAACCACGTGCCGAGCGGCGACTGATCGCCCCGCCCGCCGCGCCGCTTCAGCTTGGCGACGATGCTGGTCTTCGGTGTGCCCATATCGCCCCTAACGTCGATCCTACCAGCGCGGATATCGGTCATGCCAGCGACTCCACCGCCGCGCGGAACGCGGCCCCGCGCGCTTCGTAATCGCGAAACTGGTCGAAGCTAGCACAGGCGGGGGATAACAAGACAGTGTCGCCCGGCTTGGCGTTAGCGGCGGCGCTGCGGACGGCAGCGTCGAGCGTGCCGACGTTATCGACGGGCATGGAGTCCTTCAGGATCTCAGCGAATTTCGGGCCAGCCTCGCCGATCGTGTAGGCGTGGACGACGTGTCCGAAGGCGGGCTTGCAGGCGTCGAGGTCGTCGCCCTTCGCGCGCCCACCGACGATCCAGTGGACCCGGTCGAACGCAGCCAAAGCCGGCGCGGTGCTCTCGGGATTGGTCGCCTTGCTGTCGTCGACATAGGCAACGCCGCCATATGAGGCGATCTGCTCCATCCGGTGCGGCAGGCCCGTGAAACTCATCAGGCCACGGTCGATGTCGACTTCGCTCACGCCCAGTGCCTTGACCACGGCGATCGCGGCAAGTGCATTCTGGGCGTTGTGCGGGCCCTGAAGCGTCGGCCAGCTGCTCTGATCCATGCACACGCCAGGCGCGATCTTGGTGAGGTGCTCGCCCTTCGCCGACAGCCCGCGCGCGATCTGCGCGGACGGCGCATCGCCGATGCCGATGACGGCTTCATGCTCGGCCGACTGCATCGCGAACAGCCGCGCCTTGGAGGCCGCATAGCCTTCGAAGCCGTCGTACCGGTCGAGATGATCCGGCGTGATGTTGAGCAGCACCGCAACGTCGCAATCGAGCGCCTGCGTCAGGTCGATCTGGTAGCTCGACAGTTCGAGCACGTAGACTCCGCTCTCGGGGAGCGCTTCCTGCTCGAGGATCGGCAGGCCGATATTGCCGCCCATCAGCGTGGGGATGCCTGCGGTCTTGAGGATGTGATGGACGAGCGCGGTGGTGGTCGACTTGCCGTTGGTGCCGGTGATGCCGACGACCATGTGCTGCGGGAGGTCCTCTCGGGCCTGCGCGAAGAGTTCGATGTCGCCGATGACGGAGACGCCCGCCGCGCGCGCGGCCGCGGCAAGCGGATGCGTGTTCAACGGCACCCCCGGCGATACGACCAGAGCGTCAAAGCCCGAGAGATCGTCAAGCGGTGCGACTTCTAAAAGCCCTCTCCCCTCCGGGGAGAGGGTTGGGTGAGGGGCTGTTCCAGACGCAATACTGCTGGGCTGCCCCTCACCCCGCCCCTCTCCCCGAAGGGGAGAGGGAGTGAAGACATCACGCTTCGCCTCGTCGGAGTCCCAAGCGACGACCTGCGCCCCACCAGCCACCAAAGCCCGCACAGTCGCAGCCCCAGACCGCGCCAGCCCCAGCACCGCATAGCGTTTCCCGCGCCAAGCCTCCGCGATAATCACCGCAGCTTCAACGTCGAGAGACCGACCAGCGCCAGCACCAGCGCGATGATCCAGAAGCGGATCACCACCGTCGCCTCGGCCCAGCCGAGCTGTTCGAAATGATGGTGGATGGGCGCCATCCGGAACACACGCTTGCCGGTGCGCTTGTAGAAGAACACCTGGATGATCACCGACAGCGCCTCGATCACGAACAGCCCGCCGATTATCCCCAGCACGATCTCGTGATGCGCGACGACCGCGATCGTCCCCAGCGCACCGCCGAGCGCGAGGCTCCCGGTATCGCCCATGAACACCGCAGCTGGCGGCGCATTGAACCACAGGAACGCAAGCCCCGCGCCGACGATCGCCCCGCAAAATATCGCCAACTCACCCGCACGAGGGACGTGCGGAATACCGAGGTAATCGGCGAACTTCACGTTTCCGACCAGGTACACGATCACCATGAACGCGACGCTGGCGATGATCACCGGCATCGTCGCCAGCCCGTCGAGCCCATCCGTGAGGTTCACCGCATTACCGAACGACACGATCGTGAACGCCGCGAACACCGGGAAGAACCAGCCGAGATCCAGGTACATGCGCGACGTGAACGGCAAATACAGATGCGGGCCGTTCTGCGACATGATGATCGTCGCGGCGACGCCGGCGATGATGAATTCGAGCAGCAACCGCGTACGCCCGCTGATCCCCGCGGTGCTCGCCTTGCGCACCTTGTCATAGTCGTCGAGGAACCCGATCGTCCCGAAGCCGAGCGTCACGAACAGGCACGCCCAGACATACGGGTTGCTCAGGTCCATCCACAGGAAGATGGCGAGACACATCGAGGTGAGGATCATCAGCCCGCCCATCGTCGGCGTGCCGCGCTTCGCCAGATGAGACTGCGGGCCGTCGGCGCGGATCGGCTGGCCCTTGCCCTGCCGCACGCGCAACCAGCCGATGAACTTCGGTCCGATGATCAGGCCGATGAACAGCGCGGTCGCGACGGCGCCACCGGTCCGCACCGTCTGGTAACGGATGAGGTTCAGCAGGCCGGGAAATCCCAGATGCTCGGCGAGCCAGTACAACATTCAAATAATCCCGCCCTTGAGGCCCGCCACCACCCGCGCGAGGCCCACCCCGTTCGATCCCTTGACGAGCACGACATCGCCCGGCGCCAGGATCGTCCGTAACGACGCGAGCGCGGCCGCAGCGTCGCCCACATGGACGGTTTCGATCTGTCCCTCAAGCACCTGCGCTAACGGCGCCATCGCTTCACCGACGAGCAGCGCCATTTCGACGCGCGCGGCGAGGATCGGCTCGGCAAGGGCTGCATGATAGTCGTCGGAGCCCTCGCCAAGCTCGCGCATTTCGCCGAGTACCGCGATGTGACGACCGAGCTCGTGGCCGAGGACGCTGAGCGTCGCGCGCATCGAGGCGGGGTTGGCGTTGTAGCTCTCGTCGATCACCAGCGCCTGCCCGTCGCCGACCTCGACGAGCAACCGCGCACCGCGACCTTGCAGCCCACCAAGCTCAGCCAGCGCCAGCCCGGCCAGCCCGAGATCGCCCCCGGCCGCCTGCGCGCAGGCCAGCACGCCCAGCGCGTTCGACACCCAATGTGCGCCGGGCTGCGCGATCGTGAAGCTCAGCTCGTGCTCGGCCCCCTGCCCCATCCGCGCGGTGACAAACGTCCCGCCGGTCGGCAGGCGCATCGCCTCGATCGCACGGACATCGGCGCCCTTTTCGCTGCCGAACGTGACGATGTGCGTGGCGTGTGGTGCGGCATGGCCGAGCAGCCGGTCGCGGTGCGGGCTGTCATAGGGCACGATCGCAGTCCCGTCCGGTTCGAGCCCGCCAAAGATCTCGCCCTTGGCATCGGCGATCGCGCTTTCATCAGGGAAGAACGCGGTATGCGCCGGCGCGATCGCTGTGATCATCGCGATATGCGGGCGGACGAGCTGGGTCAGCTCGGCGAGTTCGCCGGCATGGTTCATCCCCATCTCGAACACGCCGAACTTCGCGTCGCGCGGCATCCGCGCGAGGCTGAGCGGGACGCCGGTGTGATTGTTGTAGCTCTTGACCGAGCGATGCACTTCGCCGGGGGATGCGCGGTCGAGGCAGGCGAACAGGGCTTCCTTGGCGCTCGTCTTGCCGACGGAGCCGGTGACGCCGATGATCTTCGCGGTGGTGCGTGCGCGGCTGGCGCGGCCGAGTGCGTTTAATGCGGCAAAGCTATCCGCAACAAGGACGTGCGGATGGTCGCAAGGCTCGGACACGATTGCCCCCGCCGCGCCCTGTGCGAAGGCCTGGTCGAGGAAGAGGTGTCCGTTGCTGGCCTCGCCCTTCATCGCGACGAAGAGATCGCCGGGCCCGACTTCGCGCGAGTCGAAGGCGACGCCGCTGACTGCGAAGTCGCCAGACGCCACACCACCGGTAGCAGCCGCGATCTCGGCCGAGGTCCAGAGACTCACTGCTCCCCTCCCGCCTGCGGGAGGGGTCGGGGGAGGGGCTGACCAAACAGGCCGGACGCCAGTACGTACGTCGCGCCCTCCCCTAGCCCCTCCCGCAGGCCGGAGGGGAATGAAGATGTTGCCGTCCTCACGCCGCGCACTCCCGCGCAACCGTCACATCATCGAACGGCAGCACCATGTCGCCAACGATCTGGCCTTGTTCATGCCCCTTGCCCGCGATCAGCACGATATCCTCGGGCCCAGCCTCCCGCACCGCCGCGGCGATCGCCGCACGCCGGTCGCCAATTTCCTCAGCCCCGCGCGCACCCTTCAGGACGTCGCAACGGATCGCCCGCGCATCCTCGGTCCGCGGATTGTCGTCGGTGACGATCACGCGGTCGGCGTGTTGCACCGCGACCTGCCCCATCGTCTCACGCTTGCCGGTATCGCGATCGCCGCCTGCCCCGAATACCACGATGAGTTTGCCACCTGCGTGCGGCTTGAGCGCAGCGATTGCCGCTTCGAGAGCGTCCGGCGTATGCGCGTAGTCGACATACACCGGCGCACCCGACTTCGCGATCACGGCGCGTTCCAGCCGCCCGCGCACCGGCTGCAACCGCGCGAGATTGGCGATCGTCGCGGCCACGTCACCACCGGTCGCGATCACCAGCCCAGCCGATACCAGCGCATTCGCTGCCTGGTATGCACCGATCAGCGGCAAGGTGACCTTGTACGTCTGGCCGTCAGCCTCGATCGTCAGCCCCTGCCCCAGCAGAGTCGGGTCACGGCCAACCAATCGCAGCGTCTCGCCCTGCGTCCCGACCGTGATCAGCCGATTGCCACGCTCCCGTGCTAGGTCGATCACGCGTGCCGACTGCGGATCGTCAGCCCAGACGACTGCCGCGCCGTCCGTCGAAAGCACTTCGGAGAACAGCCTTATCTTGGCGGTGAAATACGCCGCCATGTCGCCGTGGTAGTCGAGATGGTCGCGACTGAGATTAGTGAATGCGGCTGCAGCGACCTTGAGCCCTTCAGTCCGATACTGCGTCAGCCCGTGGCTCGACGCCTCGAACGCAAGGTGCGTCACGCCTTCACGCGCGAGCCCCGCCACGTTCGACAGGAACGTCACCACGTCCGGCGTCGTCAGCCCAGTCGTCACCCGCTCGTCAGCCGTCGTAACCCCCAGCGTACCGATCGACGCCGCAGGAAACCCCGCCATCCGCCAGAGCTGCCGAGTCATCTCGACGCACGACGTCTTCCCGTTGGTGCCGGTAATCGCCACCGATGTCTCGGGAAACGGCGCGAAGAACTTCGCCGCCAGTTGCGCAAACCGCTCGCGGGGATTGTCGTCGGCGATGTAGGTGGCGCCCTCGACCGTCAGCCCAGGCCGAGCCACCACTGCAATCGCGCCCGAGCGGATCGCGTCGTCGATATAATCCTCGCCATTCACGCGCGCGCCTTCGAATGCGCCGAATACCGTGCCCGGCGCGACCTTGCGGTGATCGATCGCGAACCCCGTCACCTGCGCCTCTTCCGTCCCGTCGGTCAGCGCTGCGAGTTTCATGCAATAGTCCTCATTGCCCGGTCGGCTGTGTACGCGACGGGTCCTGCCACAAAGTCGGCAGGATGTCAGACACGTCGATATCTCGGTGCGCATCGGGCACCACGCCGAGGATCGCCCCGACGCGCGAGATCGTGCGTCCCACGACCGGCGCGGTATTCCACGCCGCGGTCTTCCACCCGGCGGTTTCCTTCGTGCCGAGCGGCGAATCGAGCATCGCCAACACGACATAGCGTGGCGCATCCATCGGGAAC
Organism: Sphingomonas sp. Leaf230; assembly: GCF_001421745.1. GTDB lineage: Bacteria > Pseudomonadota > Alphaproteobacteria > Sphingomonadales > Sphingomonadaceae > Sphingomonas. The sequence goes on from NZ_LMKW01000008.1 coordinate 61,383, forward strand.
GCCGCGGCAAACGTCGCGACGTTGCGCGAGTGGTCGTACCCGCCCGACACCGCCGCCTCGGCCGTCCCGGTCTTGCCACCGACCCGGTAGCCCGGTGCATCGCCCTTGCGACCCGTGCCGCGCTGCACGATCAGCCGCAGCATCTGCCGCATCCGCGCGCTGGTCTGCTCGCTGATGACGCGACGACCGGCAACCGCATGACCCGGCGCGACCTTCAGCAACGTCGCCGGCCGCCAGATCCCGCCATTGACCAAAGCCGCATAAGCGCTCGCCAGATGCAGCGGGGTCACCGCGATGCCGTGGCCATAGGCGGTGGTCATCGTCGTCGTGCGCGCCCAGTATTTCGGCCACAACGGACGGCCCTTCTCACGCAGTTCGATATCGGGCTTGGTATCGAAGCCGAGCTTCTTGAACATCGCCTGCATCTTCGCGGGCCCGACCTCGTCGGCCACACGTGCGGTGGCGATGTTGGACGAGTAGATCAGCGTCTCGGCCATATTGAGCCAGCGCTTCGGATCGCCGCGCTCGTCGTGAATCGTAAAGCGGCCGACCTGGAGCGGATGAGTCGCATCGAAGCGCCGCGCGAACGATGTGACGACACCCGTGTCCATCGCGGTCGCCATCGTGATCGGCTTGAACGTCGAGCCAAGCTCGAACACGCTCTGCGTCGTGATGTTGCGGAGCTGTTCGCTGCCCGACATGCCGACGCGGTTGGGATTGAACGTCGGCAGCGAGACCATCGCGATCACCTCGCCGGTCGCCACGTCGAGGACGATGCCGCCCGCCCCTCGCGCCGAAAACGTCGTCATCGCGCGACCGAGTTCGCTCTCCATTGCCGCCTGGACGCGGTTGTCGAGCGACAGCGCCACCGGCGTACCGTTGAGTGCAGGATTGGTCAGCCGCTCGTCGAGCACGCGCTCCATCCCGCTCATGCCGTGGCCCGCGGTCGACAGGAAGCCGAGCGCATGCGCCGCCATCGTCGATTGCGGATACAGCCGCTGCGTATCGCGGTCGAACACGATCGCCGGCTCGCCGATCGCATTGACCTGTTCGACCAGCGCCGGCGACGCACGCCGCTGGAGATAGATGAAGCTCTTGCCCGACGTCAGCAGCGAATAATAATGCGCCTGGTCGCCCGCCTCGGGCATCAGCGCGGCGAGCTTGCTGGCGATCTCGGTCGGATCGCCGATCAGCTTCTTCGGGTGCACCGCGATCGTCCACGCATCGATCGTCCGCGCGAGCGGCGCGCCATTACGGTCGACGATGTCGCCCCGCGCCGCGATCGCCGCCGAGCGCGCCTGCGGATCGGCGAGCGACGCCTGCACCGCCAGCATCCCGAGCCGCCCGACCACCACCAGCACCGCTGCTCCGAACAGGAACATCAGCATCATCAGGCGCGTGTGCGCCGTCGCCACCAGTGCATGACGCTGGTTGGCGCTACGTTGCTGCGAGACGGGCCGGGCGACCAAGGCGGTCACCGCCGCTTACGGCTCTCGGAGCGCGCGCCGCTCATGATGTCACCCAACGTCGTGTCGGACAGGAGCTTGCGGTCGAGCATCGCCACTGCCTGCGGACGGACCTTCGCGACGGCGGCGAGGCGTTCGGTCTTGGCGGCGCGGACGAGTGCGGCTTCGGCGGAGCGCGGCGTCGACACCGACGCGCGGATCACGACCGGCTTGAGCGCGGTCTTAGACGCGGCCTGGATCGCGACGTTCATCGCGCGGGGTGCGCTGACCTGCGCCATCTGCACCGGAGCAAGCTTCACCACGGCAGGAGCAGCGGTCACCGGCACGATCGACGTGGAGACGACGGACCCCGCCCCCGACGGCACGAGCAGCGCGGCGGTCTGGACCCCGTCCGCGCGCAGGCTGTTGACGTCGAGCGCCGCGAGCGCGGCCTCGCTCACGACGAACTGGCCCGCGGTCGGTGCCGACAGCGCCAGCGTATCGCCGTTCCAGCGTTCGAGCTGGGCCAGATTGCCCCGCGTGTCGAACTCGGTTTCCAGCGCACGGATGTCGCGTTGCGCGGAGCGTATCTGACCATTGACCGCCTCCAGCTTCTTGCGCTCGGCGGCGACCTGCAGCGACACGAGGTAGAAACCGAGCACGACGGCTACGCAGCCCCCGAACCAGCCCACACCCTTCATCCGATACGCCGCCGTCATGTCGTCACCTCTTCCGTCCAGGGTTGCGCGGAGGTCCGCCGCGCCGTCCGTAATGTCGCCGAGCGCGCACGCGGGTTGCGTGCGATCTCGGCCTCGCCGGCGCGAACACCGCGGCCGACATGAGAAAAACTAGGTTCCGCAACGGCTTTCACCTGCGGAAGATGACGCGAACCTGAAGGAGAGCCCCCGGACCGCGTGCGCAGGAAGCGCTTCACCATCCGGTCCTCGAGGCTGTGGAACGTCACGATCGCGAGCCGGCCACCGGGTTTCAGCACGCGCTCGGCCGCCAGCAACCCGTCGGCGAGTTCGCCCAACTCGCGGTTCACGTGGATCCGGATCGCCTGGAACGCGCGCGTCGCGGGGTCCTTCTTGTCGTGCGCCTTGTAGCCGAGCGCGCGGCGGACGATGTGCGCCAGCTCGCCGGTCCGCGTCAGCGGGCGCGCCGCGACGATCGCGCGGGCCACGCGACGCGACTTGGGCTCGTCGCCGTACTGATACAGCACGTCGGCGATCTCGTTCTCGTCCGCCTCGTTGACGAAGTCCGCCGCCGACATGCCGGTCTGCGCCATCCGCATGTCGAGCGGGCCATCCGACTGGAACGAGAAGCCGCGCTCGGCTTGGTCGAGCTGCATCGACGACACGCCGATATCGAGCGTGACGCCGTCCACCGGCGCGAGGCCGCGCGCTTCGAGTTCGGACGCCATCGCCGAGAAGTCCGCGGCGATCAGCGTCAGGCCTTCTTCGGCCTCTTCCATCGCGCGACCATTGGCGATCGCGTCGGGATCGCGATCGAACGCGACGATCCGCGCGCCCGACTTGAGCAATGCCAGCGTATAGCCGCCCGCGCCGAACGTGCCGTCGACCATCGTCTCGCCGGGCTCAGGGGAAAGCGCAGCGAGGACTTCGTCGAGCAGGACGGGAATGTGCGGTGCGTCGGGGGAACTCACAGCTGCACCCCCTTCTCGGCCATGTAGAAGCGCGCCATCTCCTTGACGACGGGGGGCATGCCGTCGGTGGCGATCAGCGTCGCGGGGTCCCAGATCTCGATGTAGTCGAGCACGCCGTAGAAGAACGCATGGCCCTTGATGCCCGCATAGAAGCGCGGGAACGCGGGCATGATGAAGCGCCCGGAGCCGTCGAACGGCACCGCTTCGCCGGACGCGGCGGCGCGCTTGATGTTGTAGTCGTACTCGCCGTTCTCGGCAGGATTCTCGGATTCGCGGCGATCGAGGCGCTCGGCGAGGATGTCGACGTAACCGGGATCATACGCGACCAAGCAGCGATTCTTCTGATGCGCGCCGATGATGATGGTACCGCCGTCCTTGCCGTTCGCCTTGGGCGCATTTGCCGAAAGCATCGTGCGGAGCGCCGAGGGGATGGCTACCCGGCCCTTGTCGTCGACAAGGCCGATACCGTCTCCTTGATAGCGACCCCGTACCGACACGCCAAAACCCTTCGAACTGGCGCGCACGCCTCACCGCCTCGAAAAGCAGCCATCGCTACGTTTCGACCGCGTTTTCAGCGAACGATGAAAATGCCCCTGTATTAACCTCCATCTACCATAGCGCTTCGGGGACGCAACGGGATTTTTGGGGATTAAACGGATTTCACTGCAATTTCGATGCTCAGTCTGGGGGGATTTGCGGGCAGACTGGATGTGAAAGTGCTGACGACTGTTTTGACTACTGGGGATATCCGGGGATGAAGTGCGGAAGCTCCTCAGATGGTCGAAGCCAACGCACGCCAGACGTTACCAAGGGGTAACGCTCTCCCCTCCCTGGAAGGGAGGGGTCGGGGGTGGGTCGGCCCGATCGAGCCACTCGCGTTCAGGTATGCGGAAAACCAACCCACCCCCAGCCCCTCCCTTCCAGGGAGGGGATCAAGGAGGCAGCAGTTACTGCGCGGGCGCCTGCGCATTGGCGCTCGGCGCTACGCCCATTTCCGCGAGCGGCTCGCCCGCTCCGGCGGCTTCGGTAACGTTCGAGACGCCCATGTTCGCCACTACGTCCGCCTGCGCAGCACCCGCCGTCGCGACCGGCCGCTCGCGATTCGTCGAACCGATGATCGCGCTCGCGAGACCGATCAGCAGCACGACCGCGGCGAGGCCGATCATGCCGACCTTGATGCGCTGCATGGTCTGGGAAGGTTCGTGAGGTAACTTCATCTTGCCCTACCTCGATACCCGACTACCGCGCTTCTGTCGATTCTCGGGAACCATACCGCTCAAGCTAGGCCCTTCGCCTGACGCCATTCAGGATCGTACAGCGTCGAGAGATAGCGGAATCCGGTGTCGCACAGGATCGTTGCGATCCGCTTGCCGGGTCCCAGGTGCTTCGCCAGCGCTACGGCACCTGCGACGTTGATCCCGGACGACAACCCGAGGCAGAGCCCTTCCTCGTCGAGTAACCGTCGGACCCACGCATAACCCTCCTGATCCGAAATCCGGAACTGCGTATCGATCGGCGCCCCCTCCAGATTGGCAGTGATGCGCCCCTGCCCGATCCCCTCGGCAACCGAAGACCCTTCCGACTTCAGCTCCCCGTGCGCGTAATAGTTATACAGCGCGGCACCATGCGGATCACTGAGCGCGATGCAGACCGCCTCGTCCTTCGCCTTCAGTCCCAGCCCAACCCCGGCGATCGTCCCACCGGTGCCCGCAGCGCAGGTGAAACCGTCGATCCGCCCGTCCATTTGTGCCCAGATCTCCTCTGCGGTCCCGACAATATGCGCGCGGCGATTGGCTGTGTTGTCGAACTGGTTTGCCCAGATCGCGCCCGGCGTCTCGTCGGCGATCCGGCGCGAGGTATGGACGAAATGGCATGGCGACGAAAATGCCGCAGCGGGGACCAATACCAGTTCGGCACCTAGAGCCCGCAACGTGTCCATCTTTTCGCGGCTCTGCGTCTCGGGCATGACGATGATCGTCTTGTAGCCTTTGGCGTTGGCGACCAGCGCGAGACCGATCCCGGTATTGCCCGCCGTGCCCTCGACGATCGTGCCGCCGGGCTGCAGCATTCCGCGCTGCTCCGCGTCCTCGACGATGAACAGCGCCGCGCGATCCTTCACCGATGCACCGGGGTTGGCATATTCGCACTTGCCGAAGATATCGCAACCGGTCGCCTCGCTAGGACCTCTCAGACGAACAAGTGGCGTGTTGCCAATCAGGGCGAGCGTGTCGGGTGTCGTGTGCATGCGCGCTATGTGGCGTGGCGCCCCGCCCAGAGCAAGCGAGCGAAAGTTTGCACGATTAAACGCCGCCAACGCGAACATCCCACGCGGATGACATGCTTTTCATGTCGTGTTCATTACAACCAATACATGATCTATGTTAGGAAGTTTGAAACTGGCGGGAGTGGGATGATGGAACAGTATCGGCAGGCTCTGGCCTTGTTGTCGGAAGCGTCAGATCTGATGGAAGCGGTCGGCGACACCTTGATCGGCGCGCATATCGCGACTCCGCTGGCGATGGTCGAAGAACGACTTCAATCGCAGGATGACGTAGCCAAGCAGGACCGTCCGCTGCACGAGTGAACTCTGACATCTTACCCGTCATACATACTGCCCTTTTCGCCGCTCGGCGATGGTACCGCAAACCATAGGCCTTGACGCTCCATGCTGCATGCGCGAAGCGAGATCCCGCTATGAAAATCCTCCCCATGACCGCCGTCGCCGCGCTGCTCGTGCTGGCAGCCTGCAACTCCAAGCCTGCTACGCCCGAAGTGCTGGATAGCAATCCAGATCCGATGGCGAACACGCTCGCCAACGCCGCGCCGGTCGAGCTGCCGCCCGCGATCAAGTCCGAGAAGACGCTGCGCTGCAAAGACAACAGCTTGCTCTACGTGACGTTCTTCCAGGGCGACAAGCAGGCGGTGGTCAAGACCAAGAAGGACGGCCCCGCGACGACGTTGAAGTCGGACGTTGCCGGTTCGCCGAAGACCGCCGAGGGCGGCTGGTCGATGACCGGCGACGAATCGAGCGTCACGCTGACCGCGCCCGGCAAGTCGGCGCAGATCTGCCACGCGTAAGTTTCTACGTTTAGGAATTACGAAACGGCCGGCGGATCATCCGCTGGCCGTTTTTCTTTGCGCTGCACACTCTTGCCCTCACTGCCGCGGACCGGCACGCTAGCCTGATGGCAACCGTTGCGATCTACAGCCTCAAGGGCGGCGTCGGAAAGACGACGCTTTCGGTGAACCTGGCTTGGTGCGCCGCGACATTGTCGGCGCGCCGGACGCTGCTCTGGGATCTCGACCCGCAGGCGGCGTCCACCTGGGTGCTCGGCGGACCCCATGGAGCCGGGGGTAAAGTCGATCAGGCGCAGGCGATGTTCTCGAAGGACGTCGCGGTCGCCAAGCAGGCGCGGCCGACCGCCTACCCGCATCTCGACCTGATCGCCGCCGACGCGTCGCTGCGCGGGCTCGACCAGCTATTCCACGAGATGGACAAGAAGAAGCGGCTCGCCAAGCTCCTGTCCGAACTTGCCGCCTATGACCGCGTGATCCTCGACTGTCCGCCGGGGCTGACCGAGACCGCGGACCAGGTAATGCGCGCGGCCGACCTGATCGTCATTCCCGTCATCCCCTCGCCGCTGTCGACCCGCGCATACGACGCGGTGGTCCAGCATCTGGGCGGCCGCACGCCGCTGCTGCCCGTCCACGTGATGGTCGACAAGCGACGGGCACTGCATGCCGAGGCGTTGGCCCGCCACCCCGACTGGCCGGTCATCCCGATGGCGAGCAACATCGAGTCGATGGCGGTCAAGCGTGCGCCGGTCGGCGTGTTCGCGCCGAAGTCCGCTGCCTCGCAGGCGTTTGCGGACCTCTGGCGCCGGATCGAACACCGGCTCGCCGCGTGAGCGACGTTTTGGACCCGCAACTCGTGCTTGGCGCCTATTCAGTCGGGGTGTTCCCGATGGCCGACAGCCGCGATGCTGCAAGCGTGTACTGGGTCGAGCCACGCCGCCGCGCGGTCCTGCCGCTCGACGGGTTCCAGCTCTCGCGCTCGCTGAGGAAGACGATCGCCGCGGACCGGTTCCAGGTCACCGTCGACACCGCGTTCGAACGCGTCGTGCAGCTCTGCGCCGAGAGCGTCGAAGGTCGCCCGGAGACGTGGATCAACGACGGCATAGAGCGCGTCTTCCAGACGCTGCACGCGATGGGGTTCGCGCACTCGGTCGAATGCTGGGACGGCGGCAAGCTGGTTGGGGGGCTCTACGGCCTGTCACTCGGGCGCGCGTTCTTCGGCGAAAGCATGGTCAGTCGTGCCACCGACGCGTCAAAGGTCGCGCTCGCGCACCTCGTCGCGCGGCTGAGAACGGGCGGGTTCACGCTGCTCGACTGCCAGTTCCAGACCTCGCATCTTGCCTCGCTCGGCGCGATTGAGATCGACCGCAAGGACTATGTCGCGTTGCTGGGTGCGGCACTCGAGGGAGCGCTCAAGCCATCCTCCGGCGGCGGAGTATCATCGGCAGCCGGCGATTTCCGCGCGCTCGATCGCTTGGCCGGCAAGGCTTCGGCGGGCGGCGCGGTATCGGGGCCGGTCTCCGGGAAGGTCATCGCGCAGCTCTTGGTCCAGACGTCGTAGACCGGATGCTGGACTGCGTTCAGCGCGGGGCGTTCCTTGTACAGCCAGCCCGAGAACGTCCGCCGCCAATGCGTGTCGACGCCGCGCACCAGCACCTGTACGAACGCACCCGTTAGTTGCTCCTGCTCCCAAGGCGCTGTCTGTTCGCACGCCCGCAACCGCAGCACGACGTCGCCCATGCGCGTCGCCTGGCCGGGTTTTAGCCGCACTTCGCGGGTTTCGCCGTTGCGCTTGTTGAGCAGGCCGAGCACCGCGACGCGTTGCGCCATCGGCGTGCCGCCATTGGCGATTGCCGCGGCACCAGTATCGATCGTCTCGATCGAGGAATTGCCCTGCTCATCAGCGCCCGGCAGGTCCTGCTGGACCGCGGACACCTTCGTCGCGGGCGTGGTGAGCGCGCGGTATCCGAACCAGCCACCCACCGCCAACGCCACGACCAACACGGCCGCGGCGAGCCAGCGCATGATCACCCTTCGGGCGTCCAGGCTTCGTAATCGCCCGTCGCAGCGGCACGGTGGCCACCCTTTTCGAGCGCACCGGCAGGCCGATAGGCGAGCGCGGTACCGGTCATGTTCGGCACGGCAGGCTTCTGCCACGCGCGGATCGGCGGCAGCGCGCGATCGGGCACGTCGTCGACCTGGTGATGCAGCCAGCTGAACCACGCCGGCGGCACCCGGCTCGCGTCGGTCGCACCCTGGTAGATGACCCAGCGGCGCGGGTTGCCGGCGGTGTCCTTGCCACCTTCGTAATAGACGTTGCCGAGCGCGTCCTCCCCCTTCTTCGCCATGCTGCGCAAGCCGAATTTGGTGCCGAGGGTGGCGCCGTTCCACCACGTGAAAGTCGATGCGAGAAAGCCCATGTTTGGCGCTTACCGCGAGTGGGGGCGGGCTTCAACCTTGATGATGGGTGGAGGACTGCTGATCCTCCCCAGCAAGGGGGAAGTGGCGCCAAAGGCGACGGAGGGGAGGACACGGAACCGAACGTGTCGCGGACCTCCCCCTCCGTCAGGCTGACGCCTGCCACCTCCTCCTGGCGGGGGAGGATCGTGGAGGCGCTCCTTTGAGACGTCCGTTCCGCCTTGGATACAACTGTTGTCCTTGTTCTCCCGCGAAGACCGGAGCCCAGACTGGGTCCTCGCCTTCGCGGGGAAACACGTGGCTGGAGACGTCGGCTAGCCACATATCCCACCCCGGCGCAGGCCGGGGCCCAATTGGGTAACGTCGCTAACGAAGCGCTGTTCGCCGTTACAGCGACCTTCCCAATTGGGCCCCGGCCTTCGCCGGGGTGGTGCCATTGGTCGAACGGTTCGCGCGCCTACTTCGCCCCCTTGTCCCACGTCACCAGATCGCCCTCGGCGATTCCCAATTCCGCAGCCCTACCGCCCATCAGTTCCAGCACCGCCCCCACCGGCTCGCCCGACGGGATCGGCTGTTCCGAAAACGGCACGGTATTCTCGGCGATCCGCGCGATCGTGCCGTCGGCGCGAATATAGAGGATGTCGAGCGGGCTCGGCGTGTTCTTCATCCAGAAGTTCGCCACCACCGGCTCGCCACCCTTGGCGGGATACGGCCAGAACAGCATCCCGCCATCGGGCTTCAGGTCGGTGCGGAACATCAGCCCGCGCGCCTGCTCGGCCTCCGTCTTCGCACTCTCGACCTTGAACGCATGCGTCCCGTTCGCACTCTTTATCGTCAGCGGCAGCGTCGCGACTGCGGCCACGTCCGAGTCCCCCCGGCTATTCATGTACGCGACACCCCCGGCGCCGACGCCCAGCGCCAGCACCCCGGCCAACACGGCCTTCGTAACGAACATCATCCGAGATCCTCTTCGACCGCGACGGCAAGCGGCCCTTTACGCCCTTCGACCACGCGCGCGCGGAGCGGCTGGTCGGGTTCGACCGTCTCGATCCCGGCGCGGCGCAGCGTTTCCATGTGGACGAAGATGTCGCTGCCATCGGCACCCCGTACCAGAAAGCCATAGCCCTTCAACCGGTTGAACCATTTCACCGACGCTGCCTCGAACGGTCCCGCCGCGTCGATCATCGCGATCGGATCGATCCGATCGGGCGAAACCGGCGCCCGGACCTGCTCTTCGACCGCGTTGGTCAGATCGATCGAGAGGATCTCGCGCGCCTGGAACCCGCGGCCGCGCTGGACCGACAGCGTCTCGACGCGCGCGCCTTCGGGGAGGCTGCGGCGGCCGTGCGCCTGCAGGACGGAAAAGTGAACGAGGATATCGCCGACGGTCTCGTCGTCCGCCACCGCGAAGCCGAACCCGCGCGTGACGTCGAACCATTTGATAACGCCGCCGATCGCGCGCGTTTCGGCCGCGCCAACACCCTCAAGCGTCGTCGTTCCCGCTTCCACTGGCCCCACCTCTACCGGCATGTCAGCACCTGCTGCGTGTCGTTACGCATTGTTACACCCCTGAACGCCTTGCTAGCACGGTTCGTCGCAGTCGCAATGAATCCGTTGCGCCCCTCAGTCGAAATCCATCGATTCGGGGGTATCGGACGGCGGTGCAGCAACAATTTTGCGTGCGAGATCGAACCGGTGCCCCGCCCGCAGCATCGCCGCGAGCTGTTTTTCATGAAGTTTCCGGTCGCCGTCCCCCGTGCCGTAGGGGCCGATTCGCTTGCGCCGTGCGAAGGCGAGTGCCGATTCGACTGCGCGGTCGGCGATTGCGGGCGCGACGGACTCTGCATCGCCTTCATCGATACCGGCCTCGCGGAACGCGCCCGCAACTCGGCGAGCGCCCAGCCCACGTCGCTGCATCGCAGCAGCGCGCTGTTCGGCAAAAGCTCGGTCGTCGACATAGCCGAGATCGGCCATCCGCTGCGCCAGTTCGCCGGGCTCGGCCAGCGCCGCGCCAGTGCCCCCGTCCCAGCCCCGCTCGCGGATTTTCCGCATCAGGTAATCGGTCAGGCGGCCCCGCGTGGTCGCGAACCGCTCGACATAGCGCAGCGCCATCTGTTCGAGTGCTGCAGCATCGATGGGTTTCGGCGCAGGACGCTCTCGGGATCGCTCCTTGCCGCCGCTCTTTCCGCCGCCTTTGCCCCAGCTCTTGCCGCCGCGCCGCTTCGTGCCACCGCTATCGTCGAACGTGCCGTTTTCCTGGTCGCCGGCATCCAGCGACGGGGGAAACGCGTTGCTTTCGCTGTGGCTATCATCGGTCACGCCATCATTGTGCCACACTGGCACCCGAAGTTGAACGGCTAGACTGAAGATAGGCGTGGTGTGTTCAAGCACCGCGACGAACCAAGGCAGGAACTGCGATGACGACCGACACGGCTAACAAGGACGGCATGACCGTAGCGGCACTCGTTGCGACGCCGACCCAAGACGCCCTGCCGCGCCGTTTCGCCAATTTCGGTACCTTGGGCGAAGCGCTCGATTACGCAGCCAGCGGTAACCGCGGGCTTAACTTCCACGACGCTCGCGGCACTTTGTCGCAGCCTTACCCCTATTCGCAACTCCGTACCGACGCCCGTGCGATGGCCAATCGCCTGATCGCCGCCGGTGTCGCTCCTGCCGACCGCATCGCACTGGTCGCCGAGACCGGCCCCGAGTTCGCGGCGCTGTTCTTCGGCGTCGTCTATGCCGGCGCATGGCCCGTGCCGCTGCCACTGCCGACCTCGTTCGGCGGGCGCGATTCGTACATCGAACAGCTCCGCGTCCAGCTTGCGAGCTGCGATCCGAAGATGCTGATCTTCCCGCCCGAGCTCGCGCAGATGGCGGGCGAGGCTGCGCGCCTGTCGGGTACCGTCGGCATCGACTGGTCCGAGTTCGCGACGCGCGAGGCCCCCGTGGCGACGCTGCCCGAGGCGAAACCCGACGACATCGCGTATCTGCAATATTCGAGCGGCTCGACGCGCTTCCCGCACGGCGTCGTCATCACGCATGCCGCGCTGCTCAACAACCTCGCCGCGCACAGCCACGGCATGGAAGTGTGCGACACAGATCGCTGCGTCTCGTGGCTGCCCTGGTATCACGACATGGGCCTGGTCGGCTGCTTCCTGTCGCCGATCGCCAACCAGGTCTCGACCGATTACCTCAAGACCGAGGATTTCGCGCGCCGTCCGCTCGCCTGGCTCGATCTGATCAGCCGCAACACCGGCACGACGCTTAGCTATTCGCCGACCTTCGGCTACGATATCTGCGCGCGCCGCATGTCGTCGCAGACCAAGGCGAGCGATCGGTTCGACCTGTCGCGTTGGCGCGTCGCGGGCAACGGCGCCGACATGATCCGCCCCGACGTGATGCAGTCGTTCGTCGACGCGTTCGCCGATGCGGGCTTCAAGGCGAGCGCGTTCCTGCCGAGTTATGGTCTCGCCGAGGCGACGCTCGCAGTCTCGCTGATGCCGCCGGGCGAAGGCATCCGCGTCGAACTGGTCGAGGAAACGCAGCTTTCTGGCGGCTCGCGCGGTGGGGACCGTCCTCAGCGCTACCGTGCGATCGTCAACTGCGGCAAGCCGGTCCGCGACATGCGAATCGAGATCCGCGAAGAGGACGGCACGCCCCTCCCCGATCGGGCGATCGGCAAGGTGTGGTGCAGCGGCAAGTCGGTAATGGTCGGCTATTTCCGCGACGACGCGGCGACCGAGGCGTGCATGGCGGATGGTTGGCTCGATACCGGTGACATGGGCTATATGTCGGACGGCTATATCTACATCGTCGGCCGCGCCAAGGACATGATCATCGTCAACGGCAAGAACCACTGGCCGCAGGACATCGAATGGGCGGTGGAACAGCTCCCCGGATTCAAGGCCGGTGACATCGCCGCGTTCGCGATCACAACGCCCGGCGGCGAGGAGACCCCTGCCGTACTGGTCCAGTGCCGCAGCTCGGACGAGGCCGAACGCCTGCGCCTGCGCGACGAGATCCGCGAGCGCGTGCGGTCGGTGACGGGCATGAACTGCCTGATCGAACTGATCCCGCCGCGCACCCTGCCGCGCACCTCTTCGGGCAAGCTCAGCCGTGCGAAGGCGCGCAACCTGTACCTCAGCGGCGACATCAAGCCGTACGACATCGCAGCCTGAGACCGTCCTGCCTATGAGCAGGCGGCGAAAGCCCGGCCACGGCTGACATATGGATCGAGCTGTGGCAGGAGCCTGCGCGATCATGCGCATTGGCCCCAAACCGAACTTAATTACACTCACCGCGGGCAATACGAACCATCTGCTAACCAAGCTGATCTATGACTGACGCCGTGAGTCTTGCACCGCCTTCTCCGTCACGCCGCGTGACCGTCGACATTCCCACGTTGCTGGGGGTTCGCGGCGGCGGGGCGGATCATGTCGAGTGGAGCCGAATCCGCGCCGCACAGCTGTTCGCGGGGCGCAAGATGGCGCTGGTCCTGCTGGCTGCGAATATCGCGGCGGTGCTGGCTACCGGGTTCCTCGTCCGCGATACCGTCCCCGCATGGCAGATCGCTACATGGTCCGCGCTCCTCGTCGCAGTCGCTGCTTCGGTCGGATTTCGTCGTCTCGCCGTCCATCACAATGGTGAAAGCCAGGCGAGCGTCCGCGACCTGCGCAAGACCGGGTGGGAGGGGCTGGCGCTTGGCCTCGGCTGGTCGTGCGTGCCGATCCTGTTCTGTACGCACGCGCCATCGGGCACGACCGCCGGGCTCGGGATCACGTTGACCGTCTTGATGACTGCCGCGGCGTTCGCGATGGCACCGCTGGCGCTCGCGACGCTGGTATTCCTGGGGTATCTCGGCGCGGCGATGGTCATCCAGCTGCTGATCGCCGGCACGACCTCGGCGGCATTCGGGATCCTGGGCTTTACCCTTTTGCTGATGGCGGGATGTATCAGTCGCGCCCGCGCGCTCGTGCTGATCCGCGCCAACGAGATCAGGCTGAACGAGCGCGACGAGACCGTCAGCCTGCTCCTGCGCGAGTTCGAGGATACCGGGGCGGACTGGCTGTGGGAGACCGATGCCATGCGTCGCATCGTCCGCGCGTCGCCGCGGTTCGCGGTCGCGTGCGGTCTAGAACCCGGTGCCATCGACGGCATGCCGTTGCTCCAGTTGTTGGCGGGGCCGAGCTGGGACAGCGGCGAATTCGCACCCGAGTTGCGAACGCTGGCGGAAAAGCTGCGGCGACGCGAGAGCTTCCGCGACGTCAGCCTGCCGGTGACGATCGACGGCCAGGGTCGTTGGTGGGATATTGCCGCCTCTCCGCGATTTGGCGACGATGGCGAGTTTTACGGATTTCGCGGTGTCATTTCCGACATTACCGAGCTTCGCGCATCGGAAGACCGGATCAACCGGATGGCGCGGTTCGACGTGCTCACCGGATTGCCCAACCGGTTGATGATCAACGAGACGCTCGTCAGGACGATGGGTGAGGCCGACCGATGGGGCGGCCGGTATGCATTCATGATGCTCGACCTCGATCGGTTCAAGGCCGTCAACGATACGCTCGGCCACCCGATCGGTGATCGCCTGCTGGGACGCGTGTCCGAGCGGCTCGAGGGCTTGATGGCGGACGGTAATTTGTGCGGGCGCCTCGGCGGCGACGAATTCGCGGTGATCGTGCGCGATGCAACCGATGCCGGTGCGATAGACGACTTGGCGCGGCGCATCATCGAGACTCTCTCGCAGCCCTACGACATCGACGCGCATACGCTGTACATCGGTGCCAGCGTCGGCATCGCGATTGGCCCGCGCGACGGACGCACGGCGGAAATGCTCGTCCGCTCAGCCGATCTCGCGCTTTACCGTGCCAAAGACGCAGGCCGGGGAGTGTATCGCAGCTACGAGCCCGAACTGCATGTGAAGGCCGAGGAGCGACGTATTCTTGAAATGGCGCTGCGCACGGCGCTTGAGAATGGCGAGATGCACCTCGAGTATCAGCCGGTCGTCGATGCACGCGGCGAAAGGCTGGTCGCGTTCGAGGCACTGTTGCGCTGGACCAGTCCTCGGTTCGGCATCATCGCCCCGGAAAAGTTCATTCCGCTCGCCGAGGATGCGCGCCTGATCGCACCGATCGGGGCGTGGGCGTTGCGGACGGCGTGCGAGGAGGCCGCGAAATGGCCGTCCGACATCCGCGTTGCGGTCAACGTGTCAGCCGACCAGCTCCAGAACCCCAATTTCGTGACGACGGTCACCTCCGCGCTGGCGAACACCGGCCTGTCCGCGGATCGCCTCGAACTCGAGGTTACCGAGAGCGTGTTCCTGACCGAGGCGCTTGGCGCGACCAAGGTCCTGGAGCGGCTGCTCGACATGGGCGTGCGGCTTAGTCTCGACGATTTCGGCGTCGGCCATTCGTCGCTCGGCTATCTCAGCCGTACGCGGTTTTCGTCGATCAAGATCGACCGGAGCTTCGTCCGTGATGCCGCCGCCGGGACGCGCGAAGCGGTTGCGATCGTCCACGCGGTGATCGCGCTCGCCCGGAGCCTCGACATCGACACAACGGCGGAGGGCGTCGAAACCGAAGCTGAGCACCGCATGGCGCAGGCGTTCGGTTGCACCAACGTCCAGGGTTTCTATTTCGGTCGCCCGATGCCCGTCGAACAGGCGCGCGCGCTGGCACATGGTCGCTGGAAAGCATCGGCCGCCGCCTAGGCAACCGATGCGCGCGTCGATGGACGGTTACCGGCTCGGTCGGCGGTCGCGTCCGGCGAAGCTGACGAGGCTTTCCGCGCCCGTCGCCGACAAAGCGGACACGCCAACGAAATTGTCGTCCACCGGCACCTGCGTCAGGATAGTCCCAGTCCCGGTAACGTCGCGTGTCTCCGCCCAGCTCTGCGCATCGTTGCGACGCCACCGCACGCGGTAGCCAGCAGCGCCTGGCACCGCAGTCCACTTCACCGTCGTATCGCGGGACAATGCCCCGGCGATCGACACGTCTTCAGGGGCCGCGGGAGCGCTGGCAATCCGCGACAACGTCGCGACATTGATCGCCGTAACCTTCGCCAGATACGGAAAGTCCATGCCCTCGATCGTGTCGCCGTAGACCACGCCCTTTTCGGTGCGCAGGTCCTGATGCTGGCGATCCCAGTTCTCGGCTGCAACCGAGAACCGCACCGCGGGGTAGCCGAGCTTCAGGAACGGCTCGTGATCGCCGCCACGGCCGAACCGGTCCGGCCGGCGATCGATCATCACGTCGAGGCAGCCGGGAATGTCGCGCGCGATACCGTCGATCGCCTTGGCCAGCGCGCGGCTGGGGCCGTCATCCTCACCGCCCTCGGCCCGGCGGCCCTGCTGGGCGACCAGATCCTCGGAGGCGCGAATGCCTTCGGAGAACACCCGGACCTTGTCGGCGACACGTACCCCACCCTGCCCGACCGTGTTGCCGACGATATCGTTATTGAGCATCGCCGCGACCTGCCAGCCGCGCGCCTTCGCGGTATCGGCGAGCAATTCGGCGCCCCACAGGCCCTGCTCCTCCCCGGAGAACACCGCGTAAACGATCGTCGCGTCGAACTGGCGCTGCGACAGCAACCGTGCAGCCTCCAGCACCAGCGCGACGCCCGAGGCATTGTCGTTGGCGCCGGGCGCATCGGAGGTGACGTTCATCACGTCGGTCACGCGGCTGTCGATATGCGCGCCGACGATCACGACGCGATTCGGATCGCGGCCCTTCTGAATACCGAGCACATCCTCGACCACCACGCCGGTCGGTGCGCGTGGTCCGGTAAAGCGGCGCGAGATGCGATCGACGGTGATGCATCCGCCACACGTCGCGGCGATGTCCTGGAACCGGCTCGCGGCCCAGTTCCGAGCGGCACCGATACCGCGTTTCGGATCGGTCGTGATCGACGCGGTGTGACGCGTACCGAAACCGACCATCGCAGTGACGTCCGCCTTCAGGCGAACCGAAGACGGAGCAGGATAAGGGGCGGCGGCGGCAAGAAGCAGCGGGACGGCAAAAATAGGCATGAGCGGATCGTGGCCTGATCTCGCGCCGCGCTCAAGAGGGTAGCGTCACAATCATTCCCAGCGGGCAATTTTGTGTGCCGACAAGATGTTATCCAAAATGAACCGATCAAATGTTTGAGACTTTTTAAGCCAACCGCTATTACATGATCGAGAGTGCGAGGACCTAAGATGATCATTGGCCATTCTGTTTCGGACGGCGACGGCGTTATCCTCGCGATAGACGAACCGGTCGCGGCGGTGCTGCAACGCACGCAGAAACAGCTTGTGGGCCTTTCCTACCTATCGATAACGCACCCCGACGACGTCGCGCGTAACCTGAGCCACGTTGCGGCATTGCAACCCAATGGCAATTCAGCCCGAATCCGGAAACGTTACATCGGCGGCGAAGGCGATATCATCACGATGGAAGTCCAGGTTTCGCGACTGGGCAACGGCAAGCCGGGCAGACTAATCGGCACCCTGTGCACCGCTCCTACGCTCGCCGACACAATCAGCGGCGATCCCATGCCGCATCATCTTTGGCGCCGGGCCAAGGACTTGCTGGGAATTATCCGCGCGCGCGACGCGGTACTCGGGTCCGATCTTTTCGCCGATCATGCGTGGACGACGTTGCTGATCGTGTACGTCGCAGAAGCCGAGAGCCGAATCGCAAGCGTCGACATGGTTGCCGACCAGCTACGCCTGTCACGGTCGACGCTCGGTCGCTGGATTCGCGTGCTCCAGGCGAAGTCCCTAATTGAACCGCCAGACAGCAATCTCGATGCGTTGCAACTTACGCAGACTGGCATCAACAGCGTGGAGCGCCTGCTGGCCACGCATTCGGCAATGGCTGTCAGTTGAAGTACGCCTCACTCAACTAAGCCGATCGATCGCCTCGCGCGTGAGCGATCCGGGAATGATCATGACTGGCACCGGCAGCGAACCCGCATCGGTCCCCGCAAAATGCGCGATGAGTTCGCCCGGGGCGCCAGTCGCGGCGGCGCCCAGCACCAGCGCCGCAATATCGGGATTTGCCGCGATCATCTCGCGGATGATCTTCGCGCTTTCCCCCTCGCGCACCGTGATAGACGGACGCAAGCCGGACTCTTCGAGCAATGTCCCGGCAGCCCCCGCTACCAACCCCTCTGCATGCAGGCGCGCTTCTTCCTCGATCGTCGCCTGGACGCCGCCGAACGCGATGAACTCCTGCGGCGGGATTACCGTGAGGATCTCGACCCCGCCGCCGGTCTTCACCGCACGCCGGGCTGCGAAACGCAACGCGATCCCAGCTTCCGGACTGTCGTCGATAACCACCAGATAAATGCGCATTTTCGCCCCCGTTATCGCCGGTAATTGGGCCGCGGCGGGTCGATACGCAAGTGCGTCGGGGTTGACCCGAGCGGACGAGGGCGCGAGTAGGCATGCCGTTACGTCACGCCCTGGGGAAATCCATGTCGATCGAGATCAAGATGCCTGCGCTGTCCCCGACCATGGAGGAGGGTACCCTCGCCAAATGGTTGATCAAGGAGGGCGACGTCGTGAAATCCGGCGACCTGATGGCCGAGATCGAGACCGACAAGGCGACGATGGAATTCGAAGCCGTCGACGAAGGCACCGTGGTCAAGATCCTCGTTGCCGAGGGTACCGACAATGTGAAGGTTGGCACCGTCATCGCGATCATCGCAGAAGAGGGCGAGGACGCGTCGTCGGTCTCGTCGGCACCGACCAAGAGCGAGACGCCTGAGCCGGCCGCGAAGGAATCGGAAGCCAAGCCCGATCCGACGGACCCGAACAAGACCGGGACCAAGGCCAAGCCGGTCGAACGGACCGAAGCGTCGGCCGAAGATCATGGCCGTCCCGATGATGCCGGTGCGGCCAAGCCTGCCGCCAGCGGTGACCGCGTCAAGGCGAGCCCGCTCGCGCGCCGCCTTGCCGCCGACAAAGGTATCGATCTCGGTGCCGTATCCGGCTCCGGCCCCAAGGGTCGTATCGTCAAGGCCGACGTCGAAAGCGCAAAGCCGGGTGCCGCCCCTACTGCTGCGAAAACCGAAGCTGCTGCGCCGACGGCTGCCGATACTCCGGCCCCTGCCGCGAAGCCTGCGACCGTGCCGGATATCCCGCACGAGGCGACCAAGCTCAGCAACGTGCGGAAGACGATCGCGCGTCGCCTGACCGAGTCGAAGCAGACCGTTCCGCACATATATCTCACCGTGAATGTCCGCCTCGACGCGTTGCTCAAGCTGCGCGGCGAGCTGAACAAGAGCCTCGAATCGCGCGGCGTGAAGCTGTCGGTCAACGATCTGTTGATCAAGGCGCAGGCCGTCGCGCTCATGCAGGTGCCGAGCTGCAACGTGATGTTCACGCCGGACCAGCTGATCACCTTCCAGCGCGCCGACATCTCGGTCGCGGTGAGCACGCCGTCGGGGCTGATCACGCCGATCATCGTCGGTGCGGACACCGCATCGCTGTCGTCGATCTCGACGCAGATGAAGGATCTTGCGGGACGTGCGCGCGACGGCAAGCTGAAGCCCGAGGAATACCAGGGCGGCACCGCCTCGATCAGCAACATGGGCATGTTCGGGATCACGCAGTTCGATGCGGTCATCAATCCGCCGCAGGCGATGATCCTCGCGGTTGGCGCGGGCGAGAAGCGCCCGGTCGTGATCGGTGACGAACTGGCGGTCGCGACGGTCATGTCGGCAACCGGCAGTTTCGATCACCGTGCGATCGACGGTGCCGACGGCGCGCAGTTCATGAAGGCGTTCAAGCACCTCGTCGAGAACCCGCTGGGCATGCTCGCCTGAGATGGGCCTGGTGTCGGCGTTCAGGTCGCTTTCGGGCACCACCATCGAGATCCTGCACATCCTCGGCGGGCTCGTGGCGGCGGTGGCGATGACCTGGGCGGCGGCATGGTCCTACCCGCTTGGGCAGGACGTGATCTGGTCTTGCGGGGCCGCAGCGATGGTCGCGACCGTGCTGATGGGCGTGGGACCGTTGCGCCGCGCCCGCCGTCTCGACCGAACGCCCCGCAGGAGTGAAGCGTGACCGACCTGCCCCCCAACAAAGCGCCGACGATCCGCGTCACCGCGATGCCCGCCGACGCCAATCCGTATGGCGACATCTTCGGCGGCTGGCTGATGGGCCAGATGGATCTTGCTGCCGGCTCCGTCGCATCGCGGCGTAGCGGCGGCCGTGCCGTCACGATCGCGGCGGACGCGATGAAGTTCCACATGCCGGTCGTCGTCGGCGACGAAGTGTCGGTCTATGCCGAGCTGATCGCGGTCGGCCGTACCTCGATGACGATCGAAGTCGAGGCCTGGCGCCGCGCGCGCCATAGCAACGAAAGCTGCAAGGTGACCCAGGCGCGCTTCATCTTCGTGGCGGTCGGCGACGATCGCAAACCGCGGCCCGTGCCGCCAAAAACCAACTGAATCGAAGGACTTACCGTGGCTGATACCTATGATCTCGTCATCCTCGGCTCGGGCCCCGGCGGCTACGTCGCCGCGATCCGTGCGTCGCAACTCGGCCTGAAGGTCGCGATCGTCGAGCGCGAGCGGCTGGGCGGCATCTGCCTCAACTGGGGCTGCATCCCGACCAAGGCGCTGCTGCGCACGTCGGAAATCTATCACTACATGCAGAACGCCGAGAGCTACGGCCTCAAGGCGGACAATGTCGGCTTCGACCTCGCCAAGATCGTCGACCGCTCGCGGAAAGTCGCGGGCCAGCTGAACGCGGGCGTCAAGGGCCTGATGAAGAAGAACAAGGTGACCGTCGTCGAAGGCGTCGGCACCGTCACGGCCAAGGGCAAGCTTAGCGTCAAGCAGGGCGACAAGATCGTCGAGCTCGAAGCTAAGAACATCATCGTCGCAACCGGCGCCCGCGCGCGCGACTTGCCGTTTGCGAAGGCTGACGGCGAGCGGATCTGGACCTATCGCCACGCGATGGTGCCGACCGAGATGCCGACCAAGCTGCTGGTCATCGGCTCGGGCGCGATCGGCGTCGAGTTCGCCAGCTTCTACAACGACATGGGCGCCGACGTGACGATCGTCGAGATGCTCCCGCGGATCCTCCCCGTCGAGGACGAGGAAGTCTCCGCGTTCATGGACAAGGCGCTGTCGAAGCAGGGCATCAAGCTGCTGACCCAGACCGGCCTCGAAGGTCTCGCGCCTTCGGCGAACGGCGTCACGGCGAAGATCAAGGCAAAGGACGGCAAGGTTTCGGAAGAGACCTTCAGCCACGCGATCATCGCGATCGGCATCGTCCCCAACACCGAGAATATCGGGCTGGAGGCTTTGGGCGTTGAGACCGACCGCGGTCACATCAAGACCGACGGTTATGGCCGCACCAACGTCGACGGCATCTGGGCGATCGGCGACGTCACCGGCGCGCCGTGGCTCGCACACAAGGCCAGCCACGAGGGCATCATCGCGGTCGAGAAGATCGCGGGCGGCTCGCCGCATCAGATGGACAAGGCCAACATCCCCGGCTGCACCTATTCGCGCCCGCAAGTGGCGTCGGTGGGCATGACCGAGGCAAAGGCGAAGGAAGCGGGTTACGAGCTGAAGGTCGGCAAGTTCCCCTTCATCGGCAACGGCAAGGCGATCGCGCTGGGTGAGGCGGAGGGCTTCGTGAAGACGGTGTTCGACGCGAAGACGGGCGAGCTGCTCGGCGCGCACATGGTCGGCGCGGAAGTCACCGAGCTGATCCAGGGCTATGTCGTCGCGCGCCAGCTTGAGACGACCGAGGCCGAACTGATGGAGACGGTGTTCGCGCACCCGACGCTGTCCGAGATGATGCACGAGAGCGTGCTGGCGGCGTACGGTCGCGCGATCCACTACTGAGAACCGCCAATCCTCCCCCGCCAGGGGGAGGTGGCACCGAAGGTGACGGAGGGGAGGTTACGAAGCTGGCGTGGTCGCTTACCTCCCCCTCCGTCTGGCAAGCGCCAGCCACCTCCCCCTGGCGGGGGAGGATTTGACGTTGGTACGCCACGCTTTTCCGTCACCCTGACGAAAGTCAGGATCCAGGATACCGCCCGCAGCCCGTTGTAACTCTGGATCCTGATTTTCGTCAGGATGACGAGGTGTGTTGGCAGGCATGCTAGTAGCCCTGTACCAGCGATATCCAGCCGACCGACCGATCCTGGCAAACCATCCCGTTTCGGCCCTATCTCTCTTGACCGCCGCGCATGACGCACCGAAAGGTCGCGCCAGCCATCAGGTCCGGCTGGAAGGATCTTGCGGCTAAGACCTCAACGTGCAGGACCCGCGAATGCCGATCGAACCTGCCGCTCGCCCCCGACAGCGCTACATCGCCATAGCCGCAGCCGGGCTGTGCATCGCATCGCTCGCGCTGTTCTGGCCGGGCACGGCGATGTACGACACCGTCGCGCAATATCGGCAGGTCCTGTCGGGGGCGTACGACGACTGGCATCCGCCGGCGATGGCGCAAGTCTGGGCGCTGCTCGCGGCGTTCGGCCCCGGCGCGACGCCGATGCTGGTCCTGCAACTCGGCACCTACTGGCTAGGCCTTGGCATGATCGCGGCCGCGTTGGGCCGGGTCGGGCGTTCCCGCAGCGCTGTGGCAATCCTCGCGATCGGCCTCCTCCCGCCCTTCCTCGGCTGGCAGGGCGTCGTTCTCAAGGATGCGCAACTGGCCGGTGCGCTGCTCGCGGCAGTCGGGATTATCGGCTGGTGGCGGCTTTCGCGCCGTCCGCTGCCCGGCGCGATGTTGGTTCCAGTCGCGCTGCTGCTGGCCTACGCCGTGCTGATCCGCGCGAACGCCGTCTTCATCGTTGTCCCCCTGCTCATCACTCTCGCCCCGCGCCCAATTCACCCTGTAGCAAAGCTTGCAACCGGCCTTATCGCGGTGGTGCTCGTGCTCGGCATCGCACCTGTCGTGAACCACCGTCTGCTCCGCGCGCAACCTAGCGGCGTCGAGGCTACGCAGGCGCTTTACGATCTCGCCGGCATAGCTGCGCGCGTCCCGGCTAGCGACACAACCGGCCTGACCCGATCGGAAACGACGGCCGTGATCGCCCGGGGTTGTGCGAAACCGTTCTTCTGGGATCCGCTCGGCGACGAGGCGCATTGCGGGACGACGATGGCGCGGCTGCGCGCGCTGCCAACCGCGACGCTGTACGTCACGCTGGCATCGGCGGCGCTGCATCATCCGATCGCCTATGCCGGACACCGCCTTGCGCACCTGAACTCGACCGACCGCTGGCTGGTCCCGTTCCACTGGCCGAGCGCTGCGCCACCTGCCGCGTCCGAGCCGAACACGCTCGGGCTCGCCAATCCCGGTGCCGGCGCGCGCGCGTGGGAGGCGCTGACCGCGGTCGTCGTCGAGACGCCGCTCGGCTGGCCGATGGCCTGGATTGTCCTCGCGATCGCCGCGCTTGCCGCCAGCCTGTCGCGTCCGCGCGATCCGGTCCGCGATCTTGCCACTGCGTTGCTCGTGTCCGCGCTGGCACTCGAGGCGAGCTTCGCGGTCCTGAGTATCGCGTCCGACCTGCGCTATCACCTGTGGCCGATGATCTCGACCGCGGTGGCGGTCGTGCTGCTCGCCGATCGCGCGCCGCCGCGAAGGATACTCGCGGTCGGCCTGAGCGTACTCGTTCTAGTCGTCGCCAGCGGCACTGCCGCACGCGTCATGCTGCCCCAGCCGCCGCAGACTTATGCAGGCATGCTCGGCTGAAGCCCGCCAAGCCGCAGGTCAGCGCCGCCGGCGCACCGTTCTGCGCGGACGGGACACGGTGTCGTAATATTCGGTCGTGGTGGTCGTCGTGGTCACCGGCACGGATTGCACGATCACGGTCGTCGAACCGGCGGGATACGCTTGGCCACTGGTCGTCGTTACCGTCGTAACGCCGTCGGGCGATGTCCAGGTACCGCCCGGTGCCACGGTATAACGACCGGGTTGCGGGTATCCGGCATCATAGGACGGCTGTGGTGGCGGGTAGTCGGCCGCATAGGACGGCGCTGCATAACCGGGGGCATAATCAGGGGCATAATCGACCGCATCCGCTGCATAGGCAGGCGGCGGTGCATAGCCGGCGCCATAACCCCGAACCGGCGGCGGCGGTGCCCGGCGACCGCGATCCTCGGCCTTGTCGATTGCATAGCCGGCCGCAGCACCGACTCCTGCACCGATCAACGTCCCGCCGAGTCGATTGCCACGACCACCGATGACGTTGCCGGCGACGCCGCCCGCGACTGCGCCAATCGCGGCGCCACCCAGACCGGTATCACGGCGCGGCGCCGGGCGATTTGCGTAGGGCTGGACGTAGCCGCGGTCGCTCGGGCTCGCATAGACATTGTCGTTGCGCGCATAGGCGCGTGGATCGGCTGCGACATAGCCGCCACCGCCGGCCAGATCCCAGTCGATGTCGCTCGTCGTATCGTAGGCCGACCCACGCGCATCGATCAGCACCGCGTCGTCGTAGTAGCGGACCCAGTTATAGCCCTGGGGCGGCTGTGCGAGGCCGTAGTTCGACCAGTCGCCGACGTAGAAGCGCGGAGCGTTCCAATAGGCGGGCACGACCCAGCCGCGATGCGGGCGGCGATAGCCGGCCCAGCCACCGGGGGCGTTGGCACCTGCCCACCAGCGCCCGCCGATCTTGCTGCCCCAGCGCGAGGATCGCGGCGCAGCGATCGGTCGTGTCGGCGCCTGCACGACGGGCATCTGCGCGGCGATCGGACCGGGACGCGCTGGGCGTGCCATCGGGACCTGCATCGCGGTACCGGGCGCAGGATAGCTTGCGCCGGGACGTTGCGCGTCCGCGACACCGCCTGCCAACACCAGCCCCGCGCTCGCGATCAAAAGCCTCCGCATGTCCGTCTCCCTGGTTTGCCACCCGATCCAGCGCAAACGCCGGATATCTTAACGCGTTGCTTACCAAGTGTGCGGGGGAGTCGCCAGACGACGTGCTGTCCCGAAACGGGGCGCGTCGGACCGGTCTTAGGTCAGCCGCTCGGCGAGCAATGCCGCCAGCGCCTCGCACCCTGCCGCATCCTCGGCATCGAACCGCGCAGGCTCCGGACTATCGAGATCAAGCACCGCGATCAGTGTGCCGTTGCGGGTCACTGGTACCACCAGTTCCGACCGACTTGCCGCGTCGCAGGCTATGTGCCCAGGGAAAGCATGGACGTCCTCGACCAACTGCGTCTTCAGCGTCGCGGCGACGGCACCGCAGACGCCCTTGCCGACCGGAATGCGGATGCAGGCGACCTTGCCCTGGAACGGGCCGAGTACGAGTTCGCCCCCCTGCGCATCGGGTAGGAGGCGGTAGAACCCCGCCCAGTTGAGGTCGGGGAGATATTCCCAAATGAGCGCGGCGGCGTTGGCCATGTTGGCGATCGGATCGGTCTCGTCTGCGGTCAGCGCGTCGAGCGCGGCGAGGAGGTCGCGGTAGAGATCGGCCTTGGTGCCGGCGGCGATATCGAACTGGTACATCTGTCTTCCTTGATTGAGAGGCAGCTAACGCTCCCCCAAATCCGTCACCCAGCAAAAGCTGGGGTGACGCAGCGGCAATGTGGCGATCCTCCCCGCCAGGGGGGGTGGCGCCGCCGGCGACGGAGGGGGCGGACACGGAACACCCGACATCGCATGCCTCCCCCTCCGTCTGGCTAGCGCCAGCCACCTCCCCCTGGCGGGGGAGGATTGCGAGGTTACCGAGACGCTCATAGGCATGGCCCGCTCAGTCGTCGCGGACCTTGCCCCGCCCCGCCTTCACCCCGCTGCGCACCTTCTTCGTATCGACCCGCCGCGCCTTGGCCGCCTTGGACGGCTTGGTCGCGCGACGTGCCTTGGGGACGATCGTTGCTTCCCTGATCAGCGCCACCAGCCGTTCGCGGACCTCCTGGCGGTTGAGCAGTTGCGACCGTGAGCCTTCGCTGCGCAGCACCAGAACGCCGTCGCGCGTGAGGCGCGAACCGGCCAGCACCGCGATGCGGTTCTTCACCGCCAGCGGCAGGCCCGGCGAGAGGCCGACGTCGAAGCGCAGGATCACCGCGCTGTCGGTGGTGTTGACGTGCTGACCGCCGGGACCGCCCGAGCGCGTCGTGCTCTCGATCAGCTCGCTGTCGTCGATCGAGATCGATCGGGTGATCGGGATCGCGACCATCAGCCCCTGCCCTCAGTCCGCTCAGTCGTCGGTAGAGTCGAGCGTCGTAACTTCGGCAACCGGTGCGGGATTGGTAACCGAAGCAGCCTCGTCGGCGAAACCAGCCTTGGCGAACCGCTCGGGCAGCGGCGCTTCGGCGAGCACGTCGGGCTTGCCCGGGCGCGGCACGATCAGGCGTTGCGCGTGGAGCATCATGCCGAGCCCGTCCGCCTTGCCGTAGACGCCGTCGCCGACCACCGGCGCACCGAGGCCGCTCGCGGCGTGGACGCGGATCTGGTGCGTGCGGCCGGTCTCGGGCAGGAACTCGACCAGCGAACGGCCGTCCTTGATCTCGAGCACACGCCAGTTGGTACGCGACTTCTTGCCATCGGGATCCTCGACCATCCGCCAGCCAGTCTCGGCGGTGCTGACCTTGCCGAGCGCCATCTCGATTAGGCCGGACGTGCCTTCGACCACACCGTCGAGCAGCGCGACGTAGCGCTTCGAGACGAGACCCTGCTCGAACGCCTGCTGCAACCGGGCGTGCGCCTTGGGGTTGCGCGACAGCAGCAGGCAGCCGCTCGTGTCGCGGTCGAGCCGGTGGACCGCCTTTGGCCAGCGCTGGAAGCCGAACTTCAAGCTTTCGAGATGATTTTCGAGGCTCAGCGAGCCATCGCGGGGCGGATCGACCGGCAGCCCTGCGGGCTTGTCGATCACCAGGGCCTCGCCGTCGAGGAAGAGTACGCGTTCACCATGCATGCCGCCGCCCTTGCCATCATTAGCGCCTGCGTGCCAGAGCCCGCGTCGATGTTGCACCGCACACTGGCCCTCGCGCTCCTGTTCGCCCCCACGATCGCGGAAGCACAATTGTGCGAGGGACAGAGCGCGGCGATCGCGCCGGACGGTCGTGCGTTCGGGCATTTGCCGTATGGCGACGCGCCCGAGAGCGAGCTGGTCACGCTGCCGTCCGAATATTCGGTGGGCAATCCGTGCGTGGTGCGCGCCGACATATTGCCCGACCTGTTGCGGCTGTTCGCGGCGGCGCAGGGTGATCCTTCGGTGATGGGTCAGCTTCGTGCGCTGTCGTGCCAGCGGTCGATCGCGCGCCAACGCAGCGTGTTCTGTCGCGGCGAGACTAGCAGCCCGGCCGATCGCGCGATCTCGGTCGCGCCGCCGGGGTATAGCGAGCATTCGACCGGCTATGCGCTGGACTTCGCGGTCCGGCCTGCGAACGGGTGTCCCGATGCGGAGGCGTGCATGGCCGCGACGCCCGCCGCGCGCTGGCTGCGGCTGAACGCGTCGCGGTTCGGGTTCGAGCAGAGTTTTCCAGGCGGCAACAAGCAGCATGTGAAGTGGGAGCCGTGGCATTGGCGCTGGGTCGGGGTGAGCGAGAGTGCGCCCGGGGCTGCGAAGGCGAGGTTCGTGTTTGCGCGGGCTCGGCGGGAGTATCCGGCGGATCCGGGGGTGTTGCCGCTGGTGGTGAAGGTTACGGTTCAGCCGCCGGTGCCGGTGGCGCCGGTTGTGGTTGTGCCTTCGAAGAAGAAGCGGCGGTAGGCGATGTCAACGTTTCGCTAGCGACGCACATTGCCCGCGACGGCACCACCCCGGCGAAGGCCGGGGCCCAATTGGGGGACGGCAATGACGTAGCGCGGTGCTTCGTTACTACCACCTTACCAATTGGGCCCCGGCCTTCGCCGGGGTGGTAGCTTTTTCGGGGGTGCGGTTGGAGCAACGATCCGACTGGCTGCCCCGCCACCACTTAATGCAGCACGAGCCCACCCGGGCGCACGACGCCGTCGCGCAACGCGTGGTCGTACAGCAGTTCCGTCTCCAGCTTCACTTGATGCGACAGGCGATCGAGCATCGACTCCGCCTGCACCCCGAACGCGGCCCAGTCCTTCGGCGAGATCGTCGGCAGCCAGCGGCCGATGAACGCCTTCCAGTCCGACCGGAGGATGTCGAGGTCCTCTTCCATCATCGCGATCGTATCGGCCGAGCAATGCGCCTCCATCGCCACGACGGTGCGATCGATGACCTCGTCCTCGACGCCGAGGTGGTCGGCAACTGTAACGGCAAGTTCGATCAGCTTGCGCGAGGCGATCGCGCTTTGCGTCCTGGGCTGTCGTGACAGGGTGACGAGTTCAGCGCATTGGCCAGCGATCTTTTCGTGATCGTCGATCAGTCGCGTCCAGTTCGCGCGGTCCTGGTCGGATACCGTCTGCACTATGGTCCTGTCGTTCATGACGCCGCTACTCCCTGCGAAGGCCACTTGGTGATACTGGAAATACGCGTTACATCGTGTCAGGGATGCAGATAGCGTCGGCCAGCGTCTAGTAGCTATAGTATTTCCGGCAGTCGGATCGTGTCGAAACGACCGTTTGACGCCGGCCCTTTGACATCACGCGGTGCCGCGCCTATATCCGCATCTCACCACAGCATCCGGGAAATGACATGCCGTCGCGCAGCGTGTCGATCGTATTGGATACCGAGGTTTCATACGCTGAGAGCCGCCGCACCTGATGCGCGCGGCCTTTTTGCGTGAACGTGCGTCCCGCTCGGGGGTTCCCGAGCACGAATTTTCGGCTGACGAGGCAAAATAAACCTATGGCATCCAAGGCGATCGAACACGGCACTGCAAAGCGCCGTATCCGCAAGGTTTTCGGCAACATCCACGAAGTCGTGCAGATGCCGAACCTGATCGAAGTCCAGCGCGAGAGCTACGAGCAGTTCCTGCGCTCCGACAAGTCGATCGGCCACGTCTCGGGTCTCGAGAAGACGCTGCGCAGCGTGTTCCCGATCCAGGATTTTGCCGGCACCGCCTATCTCGATTTCGACGATTACGTCCTTGAGCCGCCGAAGTTCGACGTCGAGGAATGCCGCCAGCGTGGGATCACCTACGCCGCGCCGATGCGCGTCACGCTGCGTCTGACCGCGTTCGAGGTCGATCCCGATACCGAGGCCAAGTCGGTCATCGATATCAAGGAGCAGGACGTGTACATGGGCGACATGCCGCTCATGACCGAGAACGGCACGTTCTTCATCAACGGCACCGAGCGCGTCATCGTCAGCCAGATGCACCGTTCGCCGGGCGTCCTGTTCGATCACGATCGCGGCAAGACGCACGCATCGGGCAAGTATCTGTTCGCGGCGCGCGTGATCCCGTATCGCGGTTCGTGGCTCGATTTCGAGTTCGACGCGAAGGACATCGTCAACGTCCGCATCGATCGCAAGCGCAAGCTGCCCGTCACGGCGTTGCTGTACGCGCTCGGCATGACGTCGGAAGAGATCCTCAACTATTTCTACAACCGCGTGACGTTCGTCCGCGGCCAGGGTGGCTGGATCGTTCCGTTCCAGGTCGAGAACTGGCGTGGCCAGAAGCCGATGTTCGACATCGTCGATGCGAAGACCGGCGAAGTGGTGTTCCCGAACGGCCAGAAGATCAGCCCGCGCGCTGCGAACAAGGCGTTCAAGGACGGCCTGACCGACCTGCTGATCCCGACCGAGGAAATCTTCGGCCGCTATTCGGCGTACGATCTGATCGACGAGTCGACCGGCCGCATCTACATCGAAGCCGGTGACGAAGTGACCGCCGAGAACCTCGAACTGCTCGACCAGGCAGGCATCGAGCGTCTCGACCTGCTCGACATCGATCACGTCGCGACCGGCCCCTGGATCCGCAACACGCTCAAGGTCGACAAGGCCGAGGAGCGCGAGCAGGCGCTGTCCGACATCTACCGCGTGATGCGCCCCGGCGAGCCGCCGACGCTGGAGACGGCCGAGGCATTGTTCTCGGGTCTGTTCTTCGATCCGGATCGGTACGACCTGTCGGCCGTCGGCCGCGTGAAGCTCAACATGCGTCTCGACCTCGACGTCGAGGACACCGTGACGACGCTGCGCACCGAGGACATCCTCGAGGTCATCAAGACGCTCGTCAACCTCAAGGACGGCAAGGGCGAAATCGACGATATCGACAACCTCGGTAACCGTCGTGTCCGTTCGGTCGGCGAGCTGCTCGAGAACCAGTACCGCGTCGGCCTGCTCCGCATGGAGCGTGCCGTGAAGGAGCGCATGTCGTCGGTCGACGTCTCGACCGTCATGCCGAACGACCTGATCAACGCGAAGCCTGCGGTTGCCGCGGTCCGCGAATTCTTCGGCTCGTCGCAGCTGTCGCAGTTCATGGATCAGACCAACCCGCTGTCGGAAGTCACCCACAAGCGTCGCGTGTCGGCACTTGGACCAGGTGGTCTGACGCGTGAGCGCGCCGGCTTCGAAGTCCGCGACGTTCATCCGACGCATTACGGCCGCATCTGCCCGATCGAGACGCCGGAAGGCCCGAACATCGGTCTGATCAACTCGCTCGCCAGCTTCTCGCGGGTGAACAAGTATGGCTTCATCGAGACGCCATACCGCAAGGTCGTCGACCACAAGGTCACCGACGACGTCGTCTACCTGTCGGCGATGGAAGAGGCCAAGCACACGATCGCGCAGGCCAACGCCGAGCTCGATTCGTCGAACGGCTTCGTCGAGGAGCTGGTGTCGTCGCGTCAGGCTGGCGAATTCCTGATGGCGCTGCCGGACAACATCACGCTGATGGACGTCAGCCCCAAGCAGCTCGTCTCGGTCGCCGCATCGCTCATTCCGTTCCTGGAAAACGATGACGCCAACCGCGCGCTGATGGGCTCGAACATGCAGCGTCAGGCCGTGCCGCTCGTCCAGGCCGAGGCGCCGTTCGTCGGCACCGGCATGGAAGAGACGGTTGCGCGGGACTCTGGCGCCGCGATCTCGGCCAAGCGTGCGGGCATCGTCGACCAGGTCGACGCGGCGCGTATCGTGATCCGCGCGACCGGCGAGATCGATGCCGGCAAGTCGGGCGTCGACATCTACACGCTGATGAAGTTCCAGCGTTCGAACCAGTCGACCTGCATCAACCAGCGTCCGCTGGTGAAAGTGGGCGATGCGGTTCGTGCCGGCGACGTGCTCGCCGACGGCCCGTCGACCGAGTTCGGCGAGCTGGCGCTGGGTCGCAACAGCCTCGTCGCGTTCATGCCGTGGAACGGCTACAACTACGAGGATTCGATCCTGATCTCCGAGCGGATCGTGAAGGACGACGTGTTCACGTCGATCCATATCGACGAGTTCGAGGTGATGGCTCGCGATACGAAGCTCGGGCCTGAGGACATCACGCGCGACATCCCGAACGTCGGCGAGGAAGCGCTTCGCAACCTCGACGAGGCGGGCATCGTCTACATCGGTGCAGAGGTCGAGCCGGGCGATATTCTCGCTGGCAAGATCACGCCGAAGGGCGAGTCGCCGATGACGCCGGAGGAGAAGCTTCTCCGTGCGATCTTCGGCGAGAAGGCCAGCGACGTGCGCGATACGTCGCTTCGCCTGCCGCCGGGCGTGTCGGGTACGGTCGTCGACGTTCGCGTCTTCAACCGTCACGGCATCGACAAGGACGAGCGCGCGATGGCGATCGAGCGCGAGGAGATCGAGCGCCTGAAGAAGGATTCGGACGACGAGCGTTCGATCCTGAACCGTGCGACCTGGTCGCGTCTTCGCGAGATGCTGCTCGATCAGACCGCCACCTCGGCGCCGAAGGGCGTCAAGAAGGGCGTCGTGATCGACATGGATCTGCTCGACAGCGTCGACCGCCACGAATGGTGGAAGTTCGCGGTCGCCGACGACAAGGTCCAGAGCGATCTGGAAGCGGTCAAGATCCAGTATGACGATGCCGCCAAGCTGATCACGGACAAATTCCACGATCGTCGCGAGAAGCTGGAGCGTGGTGACGAGCTGTCGCCGGGCGTGCTGAAGATGGTCAAGGTGTTCGTCGCAGTGAAGCGCAAGCTGCAGCCGGGCGACAAGATGGCCGGCCGTCACGGCAACAAGGGCGTCATCAGCCGCATCCTGCCGGCGGAGGACATGCCGTTCCTCGCCGACGGTACGCCGGTCGACATCGTCCTCAACCCGCTGGGCGTGCCGTCGCGCATGAACGTCGGGCAGATCTTCGAGACGCATCTGGGCTGGGCCGCACGCGGCCTGGGTCAGTCGATCACCGCGGCTCTCGAGACGTGGCGCGAAGAGAATCCGGACGCCAAGCCGGGTGCGATGCCCGAGGCGGTCCGCGATCGCCTCAAGACGGTGTACGGCGAGCAGTATCACGCCGAGATCGACGCCCGCACGGGTGACGAGATCGTCGAGCTGGCCAAGAACCTGAAGGGCGGCGTGCCGATGGCGACGCCGGTGTTCGATGGTGCCCGCGAAGCCGATGTGTCGGCGATGCTGGCGCTGGCGGGCCTCGACACGTCGGGTCAGTCGGACCTGTTCGACGGCCGCACCGGCGATCAGTTCGATCGCAAGGTGACGGTGGGCTACATCTACATGCTGAAGCTCCACCATCTGGTCGACGACAAGATCCACGCACGGTCGATTGGGCCGTACTCGCTGGTCACGCAGCAGCCGCTGGGTGGTAAGGCGCAGTTCGGTGGGCAGCGCTTCGGCGAGATGGAGGTCTGGGCACTCCAGGCCTACGGCGCGGCGTACACCTTGCAGGAAATGCTGACGGTGAAGTCCGATGACGTGGTCGGACGCACCAAGGTCTACGAGGCGATCGTCAAGGGCGACGACACGTTCGAGGCCGGCATCCCGGAGAGCTTCAACGTTCTCGTCAAGGAAATGCGCTCGCTCGGCCTGAATGTGGACCTGAAGCAGTCGGAGCCCGGCTTCGACAGCGACGGCATCCAGATCGCGGCGGAGTAAGCCTCAACTCCTCCCCTCCCGCTTGCGGGAGGGGTCGGGGGAGGGCCTGTCCCCGCAGGCACCACCCCGAGAGGCTACGACATCCCCTCCCCTAGCCCCTCCCGCCATGCGGGAGGGGAATGGAGAATAAAATGAACGAGATGACCCCCTTCGCCAATCCGGTCGCCAAGACCGAGACGTTCGACCAGATCCAGATCGGCATCGCGTCCCCGGACAAGATCCGTTCGTGGTCGTTCGGCGAGATCAAGAAGCCCGAGACCATCAACTATCGCACGTTCAAGCCCGAGCGTGACGGCCTGTTCTGCGCGCGCATCTTCGGTCCGATCAAGGATTACGAGTGCCTGTGCGGCAAGTACAAGCGCATGAAGTACAAGGGCATCGTCTGCGAGAAGTGCGGCGTCGAGGTTACCGTCTCGAAGGTCCGCCGCGAGCGGATGGGCCATATCGAGCTCGCCGCCCCGGTCGCGCACATCTGGTTCCTGAAGTCGCTGCCATCGCGCATCGGCCTGCTGCTCGACATGCAGCTGAAGCAGCTCGAGCGCGTGCTGTATTTCGAGGCGTACATCGTGATCGAGCCGGGCCTGACCCCGCTCGAGAAGTACCAGCTGATGACCGAGGACGAGCTCCTCGACGCACAGGACCAGTATGGCGAGGACGCGTTCTCGGCCGGTATCGGTGCCGAGGCGGTCCGCATCATGCTCGAATCGCTCGATCTCGTCGGTGAGCGTACCGCGCTGCTCGAAGAGCTCGCGGTCACCAAGTCCGAGCTGAAGCCCAAGAAGATCATCAAGCGCCTGAAGGTCGTCGAGAGCTTTATCGATTCGGGCAACCGCCCCGAATGGATGATCCTCGAGGTCGTTCCGGTCATCCCGCCCGAGCTGCGCCCGCTGGTGCCGCTGGACGGTGGTCGTTTCGCGACGTCGGATCTGAACGATCTGTATCGCCGCGTGATCAACCGCAACAATCGTCTGAAGCGCCTGATGGAGCTTCGTGCGCCGGACATCATCGTCCGCAATGAGAAGCGCATGCTCCAGGAGGCTGTCGACGCACTGTTCGACAATGGTCGCCGCGGTCGCACGATCACGGGCGCCAACAAGCGTCCACTGAAGTCGCTGTCCGACATGCTCAAGGGCAAGCAGGGCCGCTTTCGTCAGAACCTTCTCGGCAAGCGCGTCGACTATTCGGGTCGTTCGGTCATCGTGACCGGGCCTGAGCTGAAGCTGCACCAGTGCGGCCTGCCGAAGAAGATGGCGCTCGAGCTGTTCAAGCCGTTCATCTACGCACGTCTCGATGCCAAGGGTCTGTCGATGACCCTGAAGCAGGCGAAGAAGTGGGTCGAGAAAGAGCGCAAGGAAGTCTGGGATATCCTGGACGAGGTGATCCGCGAGCACCCGGTCATGCTGAACCGTGCGCCGACGCTTCACCGTCTGGGCATCCAGGCGTTCGAGCCGGTTCTGATCGAGGGCAAGGCAATCCAGCTTCACCCGCTGGTCTGCTCCGCGTTCAACGCCGATTTCGACGGCGATCAGATGGCCGTGCACGTCCCGCTGTCGCTCGAAGCGCAGTTGGAAGCGCGCGTGTTGATGATGTCGACGAACAACATCCTGTCGCCTGCCAACGGCAAGCCGATCATCGTTCCGTCGCAGGACATGGTTCTCGGTCTCTATTATCTGTCGATGATGAAGGAGAACGAGCCGGGCCAGGGGATGCTGCTCGGTGACATGGCCGAAGTGCACCAGGCGCTGAACGCCCAGGCGGTCACGCTGCACACCAAGGTCATCAGCCGCGTTCCGCAGACCGACGAGAAGGGCAAGCAGTACCTCAAGCGGTACGAGACGACCCCGGGCCGCATGCTGCTGGGCGAGTGCCTGCCGCACAGCCACAAGGTGCCGTTCGACACCGTCAACCGCCTCCTCACCAAGAAGGACGTGGGCGACGTGATCGACGAGGTCTATCGTCACACCGGCCAGAAGGAGACCGTGCTGTTCGCCGACGCGATCATGTCGCTCGGCTTCCGCCACGCGTTCCGGGCCGGCATCTCGTTCGGCAAGGACGACATGATCATTCCGGACGCCAAGGTTGGTCTGGTCGACGACACCAAGGCACTCGTGAAGGACTTCGAGCAGCAGTATCAGGACGGTCTGATCACACAGCAGGAGAAGTACAACAAGGTGATCGACGCCTGGAGCCGTTGCGGCGACCAGGTCGCGAACGCCATGATGGACGAGATCCGTGCGGTGAAGGTCGACGAGGAGACCGGCCGTGAAAAGCCGATCAACTCGATCTACATGATGGCTCACTCGGGTGCTCGTGGTTCGCAGGCGCAGATCAAGCAGCTTGCCGGTATGCGCGGCCTGATGGCCAAGCCGTCGGGCGAGATCATCGAGACGCCGATCATCTCGAACTTCAAGGAGGGCCTGACCGTCCTCGAGTACTTCAACTCAACCCACGGCGCTCGCAAGGGCCTCGCGGATACGGCGTTGAAGACGGCGAACTCGGGCTACCTGACGCGTCGTCTGGTCGACGTGTCGCAGGATTGCGTCATCATCGAACCGGATTGCGGCACGACCCGCGCGCTGGAGATGAAGGCCATTCTTCAGGGTGGTTCGACGATCGCAAGCCTCGGCGAGCGCATCCTCGGTCGTACGACCGCGGAGGACATCGTCGATCCGAAGACCGGCAAGGTCGTCATCCCGTCGGGCACGTTGCTCGACGAGCCGATGATCACGACGATCGAAGGCCTCGGCACGCAGTCGTGCAAGATCCGTAGCCCGCTGGTCTGCGAATCGAAGATCGGCGTCTGCGGCAAGTGCTACGGGCGCGATCTCGCCCGCGGTACGCCGGTCAACATCGGTGAAGCTGTCGGCGTGATCGCCGCGCAGTCGATCGGTGAGCCGGGCACGCAGCTGACGATGCGCACGTTCCACATCGGTGGTGCGGCGCAGCTCAACGAAACGTCGAACCTTGAGGCGCATGCTGACGGTACGGTGCAGTTCCGCGATCTGCGTATCATCGTCGACCAGCGTGGCCGTCGCGTGGTGCTCAGCCGCTCGGGTGAAATCGCGATCGTCGACATGGACGGCCGCGAGCTCTCGGTCGATCGAATCCCCTACGGTGCGTATGTGCTGTTCGACGATGGTCACATCGTGTCGCGCGGCGATCGGATGGCGGAGTGGGATCCGTTCACCATGCCGGTGATCACGGAGAACCCGGGCACGATCAAGTATGTCGACCTGATCGAGGGCAAGACGCTCACCGAGCAGACCGACGAAGCCACGGGCATCGCCCAGCGCGTCGTGATCGAATATCGTGCGGCGACCAAGTCGAAGGAGGATTTGCGTCCGCGCATGACCCTGCTCGACGAGACGTCGGGCGAGACCGGTCGTTACATGCTGGCGATCGGTGCTACGCTGTCGGTCGAGGATGGCGCACAGGTGTTCGGCGGCGACGTCGTTGCCCGCGTCAGCCGCGAAAGCGCCAAGACGCGCGACATCACCGGTGGTCTGCCGCGTGTTGCCGAGCTGTTCGAGGCGCGTATCCCCAAGGACTCGGCGATCATCGCCAAGATCTCGGGCCGCGTCGTGTTCGGCAAGGACTACAAGGCGAAGCGCAAGATCGGCATCCAGCCCGAGGATGGCGGCGACGTCGTCGAGTATCTGGTGCCGAAGTCGAAGGTGATCGACGTCCAGGAAGGCGATTACGTCAAGCGCGGCGACAACCTGATTGGCGGCTCGCCCGATCCGCACGACATCCTCGAGACGATGGGCATCGAACCCCTCGCCGAGTATCTCGTGTCGGAAATCCAGGAGGTCTATCGTCTCCAGGGCGTGAAGATCAACGACAAGCACATCGAGACGATCGTTCGTCAGATGCTGCAGAAGGTCGAGATCACCGACGGCGGCGACACCACGCTGCTGAAGGGCGAGCAGGTCGATCGCGAGGAAATGGACGCGACCAACGAGAAGCTCGAGAAGAAGCAGACCCGCGCACAGGGCAAGCCGATCCTGCTCGGCATCACCAAGGCGTCGCTGCAGACCCGCAGCTTCATCTCGGCAGCATCGTTCCAGGAGACCACCCGCGTCCTCACCGAGGCAGCGGTCCAGGGCAAGCAGGACATGCTGATGGGCCTGAAGGAGAACGTGATCGTCGGCCGGCTCATCCCGGCAGGCACCGGTGCAGGCCTCAACCGCCTGCGTGTTGTGGCCAACAGCCGCGACGCCGCGATGCGCGTCCAGCAGCGCAAGATGGCAGAGGTGTCGATCGTGGCACCGATGTCGGCTGCCGACGAGCACGCTGCCGAACTCGCGCGCTCGCCGCGCGATGCAGGCGGCACGGGTGAGGATCCGCTCGCAGCGGTGGTCACCTCGGGCACCGGCACTGACGCGGATGCCGGCGAGTATCTGAACGAGACCGAGTAATCGGTTTCGTCAGACGCCTTCCGCGCTGACTAGGGGAAAGGCCGCCGTCCGGGACACCGGGCGGCGGCCTTTTCGTTTT
The DNA here is from genome assembly GCF_001421745.1 of Sphingomonas sp. Leaf230. GTDB lineage: Bacteria > Pseudomonadota > Alphaproteobacteria > Sphingomonadales > Sphingomonadaceae > Sphingomonas. Next base: position 98,354 of record NZ_LMKW01000008.1, read on the forward strand.
GGGGCGGAATCGCATACGACGACTGATAGACCTTCGGAGTTTTTCAGGGCTTAATCTAAACCCGGTCAGCTCAGGCGAGATCGATGGGTACAGCCGTCAGACAGGCTGTTTTCCCGCGAAGGCGGGGATCCAGACTGGGCTCCCGCCTTTGCGGGAGAACAAGAGTGTGCCGCCGTCAAATTGCAAGTCGCCTCCTACTCAAGAGGGATATCGACGCGATCCGGCGTCCCCCGCTCTACAAGACAAGTCTTTCGATTTTCGCCACCGTCGATGCCGCAGCTTGTCCGGCATAACGGGGGAAAATGCCGATCTGGCGGCTGTAACTGACCGTTGATCAGCCCTACCCCCAAGCGCATGTGGCTTCATGCCGCGCACCACGGCGCCGGCAATTCCGCCGCAATAAATGGGTCGCATTCCCGCTGTACGGCTGCAGCGGGTACCGCCGAAACTAGCGGCCCGGAAGGACCACATGGAGCCGATGCGAAAGATCGTCCTCGCCACGATCGGCTCGCTTGGCGACCTGCATCCCTTCATCGCGATCGGCCTTGCGCTCAAGGCGAGAGGGTTCGCGGTCGTGCTGGCGGTACCGGCTGACCACGTCGCCAAGGTCGAGCGGGAGGTCTCACCGGCGTGGCTATCGTCGGTGGGTTCGGCGCGCTGACGGAGACCTTGGGCCTGCCGCCCGACCAGGTCGCAAAGCGGATCATGGCGGATCAGACCTATCTCATAAACCGAATCCTGATGCCGTGGCTAGCCGACAGCACAACGGCGCTCGACGACGCGATGGAGGGTGCAGTCGTGCTAGTCGCCTCGCTGTTCGTGTTCGCCGCGCCGATCATCGCGGAGACGCGCGGCGTGCCGCTGGTCAACGTCCTGCTCCAGCCGATGGCGACCTTCTCCGCCCATGCGCCACCCCGCACGCCCGACTTCGCGATGATGGCCCACGCACCAACCGGGCCGATCGGTCGCGCCTGGAACCGGTCAGTGTACCGGGTCATGCGCGGCGTGCTACGACATCGGTATGGACGCCCCGTCGATGAGATTCGCAAGACACGCGACCTGCCGCCGTCACGCCAGGCGCTGCTGCTCGAGACGCCCGCGAGCGCCGACCTGACCTTGTGCTGCTATTCGCCGGCGATCGCGCCGCGTCAGCCCGATCTGCCGGACATCGCGCGCGTCACCGGCTTTGCGATATTCGACAGCGATACCGGTGCGCCCGAAACGCTCGACCCAGCGCTAGAGGCGTTCCTCGCTGCCGGCCCACCGCCGCTGGTCTTCACGCTGGGATCCTTTGCAACGTTTGCGCCGGGCGACTTCTACGCCACTGCAGCCTTGACCGCGCGAACGCTCGGGCTGCGCGCGGTACTGCTGACCGGTAGCGACGATCTGGCAGCAGCGAGCGAACACGTCCATGTCTGCCGCTATGCGCCGCACTCGCTGCTGTTCCCGCTAGCTTGCGCAATCGTCCATCACGGCGGCGCGGGCTCAACCGGTCAGGCGTTGCGCGCTGGCAAACCGCAACTCGTCGTGCCGCACATGGGCGATCAGTACGACAACGGGCACCACATTCAATCGATCGGGGTCGGCAATACGCTGTCGTCGAAACACTTCACGATCGCGCGTGCTGGTGCCGCGATCACCGCCATCCTGACCGACCAAATGCGCGAGACGGCCGCTCAGGTCGGCGCGCAGGTTGCGCGGGAGAACGGCGCGGAGGCCGCCGCGGACGCGATCGCGGCGCTCGTCGATGAGCGCGGCTGACTTCGTCGACAGTTTTCAGGAATCATGGTGACAAAAAGATCATCGACGCCGGGCGTTGCCGTCGCGCCTTGGCGGGGCTAGGCGGACTGCCGATGCGGTCGGCGTACCATCCTTCGTCGATCGAGACGCGCGGTTCGACCCGACGGCGCAGCGGCGCGTTCTTGCTGACCGTCATCGCGCATGTCCTTATTCTCCTGCTGCTGTTGCGACTGGCGCCCTCGGTTACCTCGAAGCCCGAGGAGCGTCGCGAGCCGGTCACGTTCCAGATCGCCCCCGATCAGACTGCCCCCACGCCTCAAAAGCGCACGCCGTCACCGACCAAGGCAAAGCGTGCGAGCGGCGGTTCGCCGCAGCGGGCCGCCCCCAGGGTCCCGTCCGCACAGGCGCCCCCTGCCCCGCCGACATCGCCGCCACCGCTGCCGATCAAGATGCTCGGCGGGATGGAGATGTTCGAAGCCGCGGATATCTCGAAGATGCCGTCGCATCCCGACGACCAGCTTGCCGGCGGTGACGGTGGCAGCGGGTCGGGCAAGGGCAAGGACAGCGGTTCGGCCTACGGTCCCGGCGAAGGCCCGGGTGGCGAGCGGCTGTACAAGGTCGAATGGTATCGCCGACCGACCGATGCCGAACTCAACGGCTATCTGAAAAGCCCGCCGCCGCCGAACAGCTGGGCGAAGATCGCCTGCCGCATGATCGCGAATTACCAAGTCGAGAATTGCCGAGCGCTCAGCGAGTCGCCGGTAGGATCGGGTCTAGCGCGCGCGATGCGCCAGGCTGCGTGGCAGTTCCGCGTCCGTCCCCCGCGTGTCGGCGGGAAGCAGATCCTCGGCGGCTGGGTCGAGATCGATATTGAGTTCAATTCCGGCAGAGCGCCGGACTAGGCAAGCTTCTTATTCTCCCCCGCCAGGGAGGTGGCTGGCGCTTGCCAGACGGAGGGGGAGGTCAGGGACAACGTTAGTTGCATGTTTCTCCCCCTCCATCGCTTCGCGCCACCCTCCCCTTGCAGGGGAGGAACGAAACTCTCGTCAGACTTCACTCGTAATCGAGTGCTTCGCTTCGTCAGACAGCGTTCTGGCCAACGTCTCAAACTTCCCACCTTCGACACGGATCTCGTTGAACGCAGGCGGGCTACCCCTCGTACGCTTCGACAGCGTGCCGGCACCGATCATGCGGATGATCCGCCCTGCCCGCTCGACCGGCACATCGAACGGATCGTGGACGTGCCCCGACAACACCGCATGTGCCCCAGCCTCGGCCAGTGCCGTCAACGCCTTGTCGCCGTTGCGCGTCTTGGCGGTCCCGGTGGTGCCGCCTTCGATCAGCGGGTGATGCGCGCCGATGAAGATCAGATTGCCCTTCGGCACGTCCGCGATCATTGCCAGCGCGCGCTTGAGCGAACCGGGGCTCACACGCCCCTTCGACCAGTTCCACCTCCACTGCGCTCGCGCCGTCGTCTTCAGCGGGACGACGGTGACGCCGGGAAGCTCCAACGGCTTCTCAATCATCTGCTCGACGGCCGCGTAGCGCTGGTACGGCGCGAGCAGCCGGCGGAACGGGTCCCAATAATAGGGGATGTCATGATTGCCGACTTCCAGCGTCACCGGCACGCCGAGCGAACGCAGCCAGTCGCCGCCCTGCTGGAACTCATCCTTCGTCGCGCGCATCGTCAGGTCGCCGGTCATGATGACCGCGTCCGGCTTCTCCTCGGCGACACGCTCGGAGAACCAGGCGATTGCCGCCGGGTCCTCCGCGCCGAAATGTACGTCGCTGACGTGGAACAGTTTCAGCGTGCGGGCCTCAGGCAATTTCGGACAGCTTCGTCGGCTCGTGCATCGGGCACCCGTTGAACTTGCCACGGAAGTTCGCCGACTGCTTGTACGTTTCGTTGCGGGCGCGATTGACGCCGCCGAGCGGCTGGTGGGCAGTGATACCGTGCCAAATGCTGTACGACAGCGCATCGTCGGTATGATCGGTGACGCCCTGCTCCCAAGAAAGCTGAGGTGGAATTTCAAGCGTTGCTACGGTCACGAACGGACTCTCTTTCTCGTCCCACACCACCGAGGCATCTTCGATCGGCATTTTTTCGAGATCGGTGTTTAGCTGCACGCGGAATTCCCAGGTGCCGCCATGCTCGATCATCTCGTCGCGTACGACCTCGCGCAACGCATCCGGGCGCGCGGTGATATCGACGGTATCGCCGGTGAGCCGGGTAAGGCCCGGCGAGACCGGGAACAGTGCGACCTTCGCGATATAGTCGCCGTGACGAAAGGGCGTTTGCGAATAATAGGTCTCGCCGAGCGGATGGACGGGCTTGGCACCGCCCAGCGTCTGCAACGTGGCGGACTGGCCACCGACTGCTTCCAGCGCGGATTCGACGACGCGGAACGTAGCGGACATCGCCTTCTTCACGCCCTCGAACCGGTCGGTCGTCTTGGCCAGCAACTTGAGGTTCTTCGAGAACGCCTTGGCGTCGGGCGCCGAGAAGGCCGGGCCGTTGACCATGATGAAGTCCTGCGTCGTGTCGCCTTCCGAGCCCGGCAGGCGTGCGCCTTCAACGTCTAGGATCTTGAGCGCTAGGCCACGTGGCAGGCTGATGCTGTCGTCGAGGATGTCGCCGGCGTTGGTAGAGATGCGGATCACCGCTTCATGCGTACCCGGCCGGGTGAAAATGCCCTGGGCGAGTTCGGCGGGGAGGTTGTCGGCTACGGTGAACGTCCCGCGCGCGATGCCGTGAGCCTTGGCATGGACCGAGCGTACCGCATGACCATAATCCTGCGACGTCGTTTCCAGAATCTCCTGGAAGGACCCCTCCAGCGTCTTCAGGGTCTCCTGCTCGTCGGGCGCGATCGTTTCGACCGAGGGATCGAAACGGACGGGTTGTTTGCTGGGCATGGGGGTATCTCCTCTGGGTACCTAGCCGTAACCGCTTGAGCGGAAAGACGTTCCGCTCCCGTTGCAAACCCCGTGCGTTGCAAACCGAACGCGCGCGGTCGAAGGAGCACGGCAAAGGAGCCATCATGCACATCCCACACGTCACCGCGCCGACCGTCGCCATCGCCGGCACGTCCGACCGCTTCCCCGTCCGCCGTATCTTCTGCGTCGGCCAGAACTATGCCGATCACGCGCGCGAAATGGGCTCCGATCCAGATCGCCAAGAGCCGTTCTTCTTCTCCAAGCCCGCCGACGCGGTTGTCGCAAACGGCACCACGCTGCCCTTCCCGCTCAAGACAGAAGACCTGCATCACGAAGTCGAACTCGTGATCGCGCTCGGCGCGGGCGGCAAGGATATCGCGGTCGAGGATGCCGCTGCGACGATCTTCGGCGCAGGCGTCGGCATCGACCTGACGCGGCGCGATCTCCAGGCGGCGGCGAAGAAGGCCGGGCGCCCGTGGGACATGGCGAAGGGCTTCGATCGCTCCGCCCCCGTTGGCGCACTTACGGCGGGCATCCCTGCGGCCAAGGGCGGCATCGCGCTCGCGGTGGACGGCGAGACGCGCCAGTCCGGCGACCTCTCGATGATGATCTGGAGCGTGCCCGAGATCATCGCGACGCTGTCGACCTTCGTCGAACTGGCCCTCGGCGACCTGATCTTCTCCGGCACGCCCGCTGGAGTCGGCCCGATCCAGCGCGGACAGACGGTGCGCGCGACTATCGACGGGTTCGAAACACTGGAGGTGACATTCGCCGCATGATCGCCCATCGTCCGGCGCATAAACAAAGCTAAACAGGGGGTTGCATGCCGGACACGAGAGACCTGGGCGCGGAGGGTTTTCTCAGCAGGGCCCGCACCGTCGCCGCACCGGGGTTCAACCGCTGGCTCGTGCCGCCCTGCGCGCTCGCGATCCACTTGTGCATCGGCATGGCGTACGGGTTCAGCGTGTTCTGGTTGCCGCTGTCGCGCGCGATCGGGATCACCGATCCGGTCGCCTGCCCCAACCTCTCGCTGCTCGGCGCGCTGACCACCAAGACCTGCGACTGGCGTGTGAGCGACCTCGTCTGGACGTACACGCTGTTCTTCGTCGTGCTGGGTGCCGCCGCCGCGATCTGGGGCGGCTGGCTCGAACGCGCTGGCCCGCGGAAAGCCGGTGTCGTCGCTGCGTTCTGCTGGTGCGGTGGCATGGGCATCGCCGCGATCGGCATCGCGACGCATCAGCTCTGGCTGATCTGGCTCGGGTCGGGCGTGATCGGCGGGATCGGGCTCGGCCTTGGCTACATCTCGCCCGTTTCGACACTGATCAAATGGTTTCCCGATCGGCGCGGCATGGCGACCGGGATGGCGATCATGGGCTTTGGCGGCGGCGCGATGATTGGCGGACCGCTCGCCGACCTGTTGATGAAGCACTTCGCGAGCCCCGCAGGCGTCGGCGTCTGGCAGACGTTCCTCGTACTGGCCTGCATCTATTTCGTGTTCATGATGGCCGGCGCGATCGGCTACCGCGTGCCTGCCGAGGGCTGGGCGCCCGCAGGCTGGACCGTGCCGACCAGCGCAAAGGCATCGATCAGTCGCTTCAACGTCGCCTTGTCGGACGCTCACCGCACACCGCAATTCTGGCTGGTGTGGCTGGTGCTGTTCTTCAACGTCTCCGCCTCGATCGGGATCATCGGTATCGCCTCGCCAATGTTGCAGGAGTTGTTCGGCGGACGCCTGATCGATGCGCCCGGCGTGCTGTTCACGGCATTCGACGACGACCAGAAGAAGGCGGCCGCAGCGGTCGGCGCAGGGTTCGTCGGTGCGATCAGCCTGTTCAACATCGGCGGGCGGTTCTTCTGGGCGTGGCTTTCCGATCGGATCGGCCGCAAGCCACTGTTCGCGACGATCCTCGCGGCAGGCGCCGTGCTCTATGGTTTCGCCGCACCGGCGCTGGCGGGCACGACGCTCGGCCTGTTCATCCTGGTCTTCTGCATCCTCGCCTCGATGTACGGCGGTGGGTTCGCGACCGCACCGGCGTATCTCGCCGACCTCTTTGGGACCAAATATGTCGGTGCGATCCACGGGCGGTTGCTGACCGCCTGGTCGACAGCCGGCGTGGTCGGGCCGTTGCTCGTCGCCAACATGCGTGACCGCGCGATCGCGGCGGGTGTTGCCCGCAGCGATATCTATCCGCCGATCTTCCTCGTGCTGGCGGCGATGCTGGTCGCCGGGTTCGTCGCGAACCTGTTCGTCCGGCCGGTCGCGGCGAAGTTCCACATGGCGGCGGACGACCGGCCGATCTCGGTCGACACGGTCGCTGGCGGTACGGCGGCGGCGACAACCGGCACCTCGCCGATCGTCGTGTTCGCGTGGCTCGCGGTCGGGCTGCCGATCCTCTGGGGGATCTACATGACGCTGTCGAAGGCGTTGATCCTGCTCAAATAGAACGCAACCTATCCGCGCCGGCATGGGTTGCCCCTGTTCATTCGACACAGGAGCAACCCATGGCCGACCGGCTCAAGATGCAGGATCCGCGCACGCAATATCCGCAGCCCCCCTTCCCGCAACAGCCGCAGGAAGCCCCGGGGATCGCGTCGAAGATGGATCCGAAACCCGATCACGGCGAGACGAGCTACAAGGGGTCGGGCAAGCTGGCGGGGCGCAAAGCGCTCATCACCGGCGGTGACAGCGGCATCGGCCGCGCCGCCGCGATCGCCTATGCGCGTGAAGGGGCCGATGTCGCGATCGTCTACCTCCCTGCCGAAGAAGCGGATGCGAAGGAAGTCGTCGCGCTGATCGAAGCTGAGGGCCGCAAGGTCCTCGCGCTGCCGGGCGACGTGAAGGACGAGTTGTTCTGTCGTAACGCGGTGCAGCAGACGGTCGATGCGTTTGGCGGCCTCGACGTGCTGGTGGTCAACGCCGGGCGCCAGCAGACGCGGCCGACGGTGGCCGATATCTCGACCGACGATTTCGATCAGACGATGAAGACCAACGTCTATGCGCTGCACTGGTTTGTGCAGGCAGCCGTCCCGCATCTGCCGGTCGGCGCGGCGGTGGTCACGACCGCTTCCGTGCAGGGCTATGATCCGTCGGACAATCTGCTCGACTATGCGACCACCAAGGCGGCGATCGTCGCGTATACCAAGGGTCTCGCCAAGCAGCTGATCGAGAAGGGCATCCGCGCCAACGTCGTCGCTCCGGGGCCGTTCTGGACGGTGTTGCAGCCAAGCGGTGGCCAGCCGCAGGAGATGGTCGAGACGTTCGGGTCTAAGAGCCATTTCGGCCGTCCGGGCCAGCCGGTGGAGATCGCGCCGGTGTATGTGCTGCTGGCCTCGCAGGAGGCGAGCTACATTACGGGTGAGGTTTACGGCGTGACCGGCGGTGCGGGGGTGGCCTAGCCCTTAATCCTCCTCGCAAGGGGGAGGTGGCACCGGAGGTGACGGAGGGGGAGGAACACGCAACAGCGGTTACCCTTTCCTCCCCCTCCGTCTGGCAAGCGCCAGCCACCTCCCCCTGGCGGGGGAGGATCAGTTGGTAAGCCATCCGCGCTAACGTCGCTATTGCACATCGTTATCAAATCTGTACCTGTGTGGCGGTGAGCGCCCGACAGATCATACCCCTCATCGAAACCGCCCTCCGCGCATGACCCGCGGCACGATCAAGACCTGGTATCTCGTCCACAAATGGACGAGTTTGATCTGCACCGCGTTCCTGCTGATGCTGTGCGTGACCGGCCTGCCGCTGATATTCGACGAGGAGATCGACGGCTGGCTCGACCCGCCCGCGCCCATGGTGACGCTGCCCGCGGATACGCCGTCACTATCGCTCGATACCATTCTGGCGCGCGCGGCGAAAACTGCCCCCGGCGAGATCCCTCTCTACATCAGCTTCGACGAAGAGCGCCCGATCGTCTACGTCACGACCGGCCCGACTCCCGACGCAGCCCCCGCGGCGATGCATTTCCTCGCGTTCGACGCGCGCACCGGGACGAAGATGCCGCCTTACGTCCCCGGCGTGATGGCGTTCATCCTGAAGCTCCACACCGACATGTTCCTCGGCTTCTGGGCGGAGATCTTCCTCGGCGTGATGGGCCTGCTCTTCTTTGCAGCGATCGTGTCCGGCGTCGTGCTCTACGCCCCGTTCATGGCCAAACTCGACTTCGGCACGTTACGGCGCGGCCGCAGCAAGCGGCTCGGCTGGCTCGATCGCCACAATCTGCTCGGGATCGTCACGCTCGCCTGGGCGAGCGTCGTCGGCGTGACGGGGACGATCAACACTTTCGTCGTGCCGATCACTGCTATCTGGAAGTCGAACGGCCTCGCCGAGATCAGCGCTAGCGAGACGCGCACGCCGCTCGGGCCCCAGCGCGCCTCGGTTCAGGCCGCGCTCGACGCGGTGCAGCGCAAGGCGCCCGAGATGAAGCCGCAGTTCATCGCCTTCCCCGGCGTCGTCTTCAGCAGCAAGCATCACTACGCCGTCTTCCTGAAGGGCGCGACGCCGCTCAGGTCGAAGATGTTGCTGCCCGGCTTCGTCGATGCCGCGACCGGAAGGCTCGACGCGGTCGTGCCGATGCCGTGGTACATGCAGGCGATGCTGCTCGCACAGCCGCTGCATTTCGGAAATTACGGCGGCCTCGCGATGAAAATCGTCTGGGCGCTCTTCGACATAGTGACGATCATCGTGCTCGGCAGCGGGCTGTATCTTTGGCTGCGTCGTCGCGGCGGTCCGAGCGACCAGCGCGTCCGCGAAGTCGTGATGGCGGGAGAAATCGCATGACCCACAAGACCAACGGCCAGATCTTCGCACTGCCGATCCTGCTCGGCGTGTCGACCGTCGCGGGGCTCGCGGCAGGCCTGATCGGTGACGGCGTCTGGGATGTCGGCGCAGGCCTGCTGCTCGCGCTGCCGCTGGTCGTGACCGGCCGCTACTGGGTGCGCCCGCCCGAACCAGTGCTGCGCCGCCAACACCTGCAAACGGCACCGATACGCCGATAACGCGGAGCCGGCATGATACCGGCTCCGCGCTAATTTCGCGACCGTCAGGCGGACGGCATCAGGTCGCCGGGGTCGCCTGCCGGGTCGGTGCGGTAGTCGGCGCCCCGATCGGAGGAGCAACAGGTGCGGGCGCGACTGCACCGTTAGCCATTGGCGGCGGCGGCGGTGCCATACCCGCCGGCGGCGGCGGAGGAGCACCCGGACCGCCGGGAGCCCCAGGACCTTGCGGCCCACCCGGACCACCCGGACCACCAGGGCCATCACGCCCCGGACCGTCGCGTCCCGGGCCACCAGGACCATGCGGGCCACGCGGCGGGCCGCCGACCGGGCCCAGCGCCGTCACCTTGCCACCGGGTGCCACCAGGAACGAGGCGTGGACGAAGCCGTCTTCGAACCGGCCCTGGATCGTCACGGGCTGACCGGTCGCGACTAGATTGCTGCCCTCGCCTTCACGGCCCAGATCCACCAGCGCACGGCCGGTGCGGTCGGCCATCACGAACTTGTTGCCGTAGGTCTCCGCGACGGTGCCGCGGATCGTGACGATGCCGTCGGACTGGAGCGAACGGATCGCGGTTGGCGTGGCGGGCACCATCGTCACGCTCGGGCGGGTCGCGGCGATGGTGACGGCACCGGCGGCACCACCGACGATCAGCAGACTAGCCGCGGCGAGTGCCAGGCGGTTGCGGCGGAGATTGAAGCGCTTGTTGGGCGCAGTGTGGGAATGTTCGGTCATTCGTCGTTCCTCTCATTGGTTGACGAATCACCGTCTAGGCGCACGCTGCCGACGCCCGCTGAACCAAGCCGTTCAGATTCCGTTGTGGCATCGGGCATAGGGACAGTCGCATGCGGGTATTATTGGTCGAGGACGATGCGGCGATCGCCGACGGGCTGGCGCGGGCGTTGCGCGCGGAGCATTTCGCGGTCGACGTCGCGAGTAACGGTGAGGACGGCGGTCATCTCGGCGCTACCGAACTGTACGACGCGGCGGTCCTCGATCTCGGCTTGCCCAAACGCGACGGCCTGTCGGTCTTGCGCGACTGGCGCGCGGCGGGACGCGACCTGCCCGTCCTGATCCTCACCGCGCGCGACGGCTGGTCGGAGAAGGTCGAGGGCTTCAAGGCGGGCGCGGACGATTATGTCGTGAAGCCGTTTCGTGTCGAGGAAGTGGTGATGCGATTGCGCGCGCTGGTGCGTCGTGCGGCCGGTCACGCGGCGGCGCGCGTCACCTGCGGGCCGCTGACGTTCGACGCGCAACTCGGTACGTTCGAGTTGAACGGCTTGCCGCTGAAACTTACCGCGTTCGAATGGCGGGTGCTGTCCGCGCTGATGCTCCGCCGCGAAGTGGTGATCGAACGCGCAGACCTGATCGAACGGGTGTACGAAGGCGACGCGGACGTGGATTCGAACTCGATTGAGGTCATCATCGGCCGGCTGCGGCGCAAGATCGGTGCGGAGATGATCGAAACGCTGCGCGGCCGCGGGTATCGGCTGACGGCGGATGGGTCAAGATGATGGTTCTGCAAACCACATCCACCACACTGGCGAAGGCCGGGGCCCAATTGGGGGACGTCGCTAACGGAGCGATGACCGTCATTATAAAAACCTTTCCAATTGGGCCCCGGCCTTCGCCGGGGTGGGGTTTGGTGGCAGGATCGCTCTGGCCCCAGGCAAGTCTGCAATGACCCGCCTCCGCATCGTCCCCCGCTCCCTCTTCGGCCGAATGCTAGCGATCGCCGCGCTGTCCACCGGGATCGCGCTCTTGTTCGCCGGCGTCACGATCGGCCACGTCCTCGAACGCTTCGTCACGCGCGGGCTCGACGAGCGGCTCGATGCGCAGGTCGCTGTGTTGGCACGGGCTGTCCGCCCGAACGGTTCACTCGACCGGATGCGCGCGATCGACCTGCCCGAGTTCGGCGAACCCAGGTCCGACTGGTCATGGCAGGTCGAAGGTCCCGCCGGTCGCTTCGATAGCGGCATTACCCCGCCCCCAACCGTTTCAAAGCCAGCCCCAACCATTCCACCGCCGCCGCCCGTTCTACCTCGCAGTGAAGAGCGCCGGCTTCCACCCGGCCCCGGCGGGCAGGAAGACCGTCAAATCTACCCCGGCGAAGCACGCGACCGAAGCGGCGAGCGGCTCCACTCGCGAACCTTGGACGTCGCCACGCCGCGCGGCATGGTGACGATCACAGCGATCGGCCCACGCCGGATCGTCGAGGAGCCGTTGCGCGAGGCAATGATCCCGCTGCTCGGCTCGCTCGCCTTGCTCGGTGCCGGACTCGCGCTGGCGACGCTCGTGCAACTCCGCTTCGGCCTGCGCCCCCTGCGCGATCTCCGCACCTCGCTCGCCGCCGTTCGCGCCGGCACCGAGCGCCACGTCCCCGACGACCAGCCCGGGGAATTGCAACCGCTTGTCGCGGAACTCAATGCACTGATCGACCAGAACGCGGCCGGGCTCGCGCACGCCCGCCAACACGTTGCCAACCTAGCCCACGGGCTGAAGACCCCCCTCGCCGCGCTCTCGCTCAAGCTAGCCGAAGCGAACGCCGACGCAGACGTCCGCGACATGGTCGACCAGATCGATCGGCGAGTCCGCCATCACCTCGGTCGCGCTCGCGCGGATGCGACCGGCGGCGCGCGCACCCGAACGCCGATCGCCCCCGCCGTCGCCGACCTCGTTGCAGTCTTGCACCGCATCCACGCCGACCGCCCAATGACGGTCGACGTCGAGATCCCCGACGACCTTGCCGTCAGGATCGACCCGCAGGATCTCGACGAGATGATCGGCAACCTCCTCGACAACGCGTGGAGTCACGCCCGCTCGGCACTCTCGATCACTGCGAACCCGATCGACGGCACGGTCACGCTGGAGATCGCCGACGACGGGGAAGGTCTCGACGACACGGCGATGACACAAGCGGTGCTACCCGGCCGACGCCTCGACGAACGCGGCGACGGTCACGGCTTCGGACTGTCGATCACACGCGAACTCGCCGAACTGAATGGGGGCACGGTGACGCTCGACCGTTCCCCCGTGCTCGGCGGCTTGTTAGTCCGCCTGACGCTACCTCAGCGCAGCTGACATCACAGCGCGCGGACGACGACCGGCGACGGCGGTGCCTTGGCCAGCGTGTTGCGGAGCGGCAGCGTAAACGGCGCCGCCTCGATCTCGAACACATCGCCCTCCTGCGTTGTCACGCCTTCGCTGAATGACAACGTTGCCGTCCCGAAGAAGTGCACGTGGACGTCACCAGGCCGGCGAAACAGATCGTATTTGAAGTGATGCGCCTCGAGATTGGCGATCGTATGCGACATGTTCGTCTCGCCTGACAGGAACGGCTTCTCCCATAGCAGCGCACCGTCGCGGTGGATGCGGCTCATGCCCTCGACATGATCCGGGATCGCGCCTGTCAGCAATTCCGGACCGAGCGCCGCCTGCCGAAGCTTGGAATGCGCGAGCCAGAGGTAATTGTGCCGCTCGGTCACGTGATCGCTGAACTCGTTGGCAAGACAGAGGCCAAGGCGGAACGGCGTACCGTCCGGGCCGATCAGATAGATGCCAGCGAGTTCGGGCTCCTCGCCGCCGTCCTGCGCGAAGGCGGGGCTGGTGAGTGCGCCGCCGGGCGCAACCAGACCCGATCCGTCGCCCTTGTAGAACCATTCGGGCTGCTGACCCGTCTCGCCCGCCGCGGGCTTGCCGCCCGCAACGCCGTCGAGAAACATGCGCATGGAATCCGTTAGCGTTTCGGCTGCAGCCGCAGCGCGGTGCATCTTGTCGCGCCCCTCCGCAGAGCCGAGATGCGTCAGCCCAGTGCCGGTCATAATGAGATGCGCGGGATCGCCATGGTCGATCGGCGAGAGCAGTCGACCGGCGGCAAGTTCGGCCGCGATATCTACTGCCGCGCCGGTCCCGCAAGCCCGAACCTCCGTCGCAAGATCGGTGCCCGCCGCGATCGCGAGCGTTGCGAGTTCACGGACGCTGTCCACGCCGGGGACGAGGCTCGCGCCCTCGTCGGTAGCGGCAATCACCGACCGCGTGCCGTCCGCTGCGCGATGCTGCAATAGGCGCAAACTGGTCACTCTTACTTCTCCTACTGACACGCGAAGGGCATACCTAATTACTCCGACTGATTATAGCCGCGAGCGATGCCGGTCTTGCTACTTTTTACCTTACGCAACTACGCAGAGACCCTAACCGGCTGGCTAATTGTCAGACCACGAATATCTGACAGTTTTGGCCTTTTAGCGCGCCGCTTGTTCCGGCAACGCGTTAGTCGTCCGCGATCCCCACACCGCGTAGAACAACACGTAGAGTTCGCACGCCGCGGTCAGCAGGAACGAGTTCTGGAGACCGTAGGTATCGGCGAGCCAACCCTGGACGATGACCAGCGCCCCACCCGCGATCGCCATGATGAGCAGACCCGACCCTTCCTCGGTCAGCGTCCCAAGCCCCTTGATCCCGAGCGTGAAGATCGTCGGGAACATGATCGAGTGGAACAGCCCGACGGAGATCAGCGCCCACATCGCGACATGCCCGGTGGTGAAGGTGGCAATGAGCATCACGACGCAGGCGCCGATGCTCGCAAACGCCAGCACGCGCTCGGCAGGGATCGTGCGCATCACGACGCTGCCGATCAGCCGGCCGACCATCATTCCGCCCCACAGGATGAACAGGTAATGCGATGCCTGTTCGTGCGTCAGGTTGCCGATGTTCGGCTGGCTGACGAAGTTGATGAATAGGTTGGCGACACCAATTTCGGCTATCAGATAAATGAAGATTGCCGGGATGCCGAACACGAGGTTGCGATGCGACCAGAGCGACTGGCCCTGGCGGTCCGCTTTGGCCGACCGCTGCGTCGCAGACCCCATCGCGGGCAGCGGGAAGCGCGCGATGACGATCGCCAGCACGACCAGCACGGCCGCGACGATCAGATAGGGCAGCACGACCGATTGCGCGTCGGCGATCCGCTCGGTCTGCGTCAGCACCGCGGTCGAACCGGCGGCGGCCGTGCCGGAGGTCGAACGACCCAGGATCAGGTACCCACCGAACAGCGGCGCGAGCGTCGCACCTGCGGAATTGAACGCCTGCACCAGGTTCAGGCGCGACGACGCGGTCTCGGGCGGACCAACGACGGCGACGTAGGGGTTGGCCGCAACCTGCAGCAGCGTGATGCCACTTGCGATAACGAACAGCGCGATCAGCGTGACGCCGTAGGAGGGCAGCCGCGCGGCGGGCACCATCATCAATGCGCCGACCGCCATCAGGCCGAGCCCGAACACCATCGCGCGCTGATAGCCGACCCGCTCGATCAGCTTGGCCGACGGGATCGAGGCGAAGAAATAAGCGATAAACCAGACGCTCTCGATCAGTGTCGTCTGCGTATAGCTGAGGTCGAACACGCTGCGCAGGTGCGGCAGCAGCGTGTTGTTGATGACCGTGATGAAGCCCCACATGAAGAACAGGCTGGCGAGCAACGTGAGCGCGGATCGATAGCTCGGAGCGCCTCCCGCGTCATGCACCACTCCAGCGTCAACGGGCTTTTGCGTCTGTATCGGCATCGCCATAGTCGTTTCATCCTCCGTGCCCTGTCGGTGACTGCAACAGTCTTTTCCCGCAAGGCTTGCTCAGAAATATATTGTCCGACTATATAGCCACACAAGGCGCGTCAACGGCGTCGGACGAATAAGGAGGGGAACCGGAATGCGTGCAATCACAAAGTCGAGGATCATCGTGGCAACCTTGCTGGCAGCGCTTTCGGCGCACGCAGCCGACGCGGCAGAGGCGAAGCGCACGCCTGCCGGTACGCTCAAGGACGGTACCGCGATCGAGGCCGTGACGCTGAGCAACGCGCATGGCGTCTCCGCGCGCATCCTGTCGTACGGCGCGACGCTGCAATCGCTGATGGGCCCGGACCGCAACGGCAAGATCGCCGACGTGATGCTCGGCTATGACGATCTCGCCTCCTACGTCGATCATCCCAATTTCTTCGGCGTGACGGTCGGCCGTTTCGCCAATCGCATCGCCGGTGGCCGCTTCACGCTGGACGGCAAGCCGTACCAGTTGCCGCTCAACGACAAGGTCAATTCGCTGCACGGCGGCGGCAAGGGCTTCGACAAGGTCGCCTGGAAGATCGTCTCGGCGACGAACGGCCCGACCGCGACGCTCGTGCTGGGCTACCGCAGCCCGGACGGGGATTCCGGCTATCCCGGCAACCTCGACGTCACCGTCACCTATACGCTCGACGAAGCCGGCAATCTTGGCATCGCGTATGACGCGAAGACCGACAAGCCGACGATCATCAACATGACCAACCATGCGATCTTCGATCTCGCCGGTGAAGGCTCGGCGATGGGCGCGTACGGCCACCGACTGACGATTCCCGCCAAGGCGATCACGCCGGTCGACGACAAACTAATCCCGACCGGCGCGCTGCAACCCGTCGCAGGCACGGTGTTCGATTTCCGAAACGGCCGCATCGTCGGCGAAGGTATCCGCGATGGTCGCGACCAGCAGATCCGCTACGGCCATGGCTACGACCATAATTTCGCGCTCGACAAAGGTCTGACCGCCAAGCCCGAACTGGCCGCGCGGCTGGAGGATCCTGTCTCGGGCCGCGTGCTCGAAGTCCTGACGACCGAGCCCGGCGTGCAGTTTTATACCGGCAATTTCCTCGACGGCACGTTCATCGGCAAGAAGGGTCATCTGTACCGGATGGGCGACGGCATCGCGCTCGAACCGCAGAAATTCCCGGATGCGCCGAACAAGCCGAACTTCGTCTCCGCACGCGTCGATCCGGGCAAGCCGTATCACCACGCGATGATCTACCGCCTTTCCGTCGCCCGCTGATTTTCGATCTCCAGAAAGCTCCTCATGACCGACATGCCTAAGCTCCGCTCGCGCGCGTGGTTCGACAACCCCGAGAACATCGACATGACTGCGCTCTATCTGGAGCGCTATCTGAACTTCGGGCTGTCCCTGGAGGAACTACGCTCGGGCAAGCCGATCATCGGCATCGCGCAGACCGGCAGCGACCTGAGCCCGTGCAACCGCCACCACCTCGTGCTCGCCGAACGGCTGCGCGAGGGCATCCGCGAAGCCGGCGGCATCGCGCTCGAATTCCCGGTTCACCCGATCCAGGAAACCGGCAAGCGTCCCACCGCCGGGCTCGACCGCAACCTCGCCTATCTAGCCCTGGTCGAGGTGTTATACGGCTATCCGCTCGACGGCGTTGTGCTGACGATTGGCTGTGACAAGACCACGCCGGCGTGCCTGATGGCGGCGGCGACCGTGAACATCCCCGCCATCGCGCTCTCCGTGGGGCCGATGCTCAACGGCTGGCACAAGGGCGAGCGGACCGGTTCGGGGACGATCGTCTGGAAGGCGCGCGAACTGCTCGCAACCGGCGCGATCGACGACGAGGGCTTCATCAAGCTCGTCGCCTCGTCCGCCCCCTCGACCGGCTATTGCAACACGATGGGCACCGCGACGACGATGAACAGCCTTGCAGAGGCGCTCGGCATGCAGTTGCCCGGCTCGGCCGCGATCCCCGCGCCGTACCGCGATCGTCAGGAAGTTGCGTATCGAACCGGCAAGCGGATCGTCGACATGGTCGCCGAAGATTTGAAGCCCAGCGACATCCTCACCAAGGAAGCGTTCCATAACGCGATCGTCGTCAATTCGGCGATCGGCGGCTCGACCAACGCACCGATCCACCTCGCCGCGATCGCGCGCCACGTCGGCGTCGACCTGCCGATCGACGACTGGCAGACGCACGGCCACAAGGTGCCGTTGATGGTCAACCTCCAGCCCGCCGGCGAATATCTCGGCGAGGATTATTATCACGCGGGCGGCGTGCCCGCGGTGGTTGCCGAGTTGATGAAGCAGGGCCTGATCCACGAAGACGCGATGACCGCGAACGGCAAGTCGATCGGCGACAATTGCCGGACCGCGACGATCGAGGACGAGCGCGTCATCCGCCCGTTCGCGACGCCGTTGCTGGAGGATGCCGGCTTCATCGTGTTGCGCGGCAATCTGTTCGACAGCGCGATCATGAAGACCAGCGTGATCTCGCCAGAGTTCCGCGAGCGGTATTTGAGCAACCCGGACGATCTCGAGGCATTCGAGGGCCCCGCGGTCGTGTTCGACGGTCCCGAGGATTATCACCACCGGATCGACGACCCCTCGCTCGGGATAACCACCGACACGTTGTTGTTCATGCGTGGAGCGGGGCCGATCGGCTATCCGGGTGCGGCCGAGGTCGTGAACATGCGGCCGCCGGCGTATCTGATCCGCGAGGGCGTCCATGCCCTTCCCTGCATCGGCGACGGTCGGCAGTCGGGGACGTCGGGTTCGCCGTCGATTCTCAACGCCTCGCCCGAGGCGGCGGCGATGGGTGGGCTCGCGCTTATCCGGACCGGCGACAGGGTTCGCATTGATCTCGCCAAGGGCAGCGCCAACGTGCTGATCTCCGACGACGAGCTTGCCGAGCGCCGCCGTGCGCTGACCGAGGCGGGCGGCTATGCCTATCCGCGTTCGCAGACGCCGTGGCAGGAAATCCAGCGCGCCACGGTCGGCCAGATGGAGACCGGCGCGATCCTCGAAGGCGCCGAGAAGTATCAGCGGATCGCGCAGACGATGGGCCTACCCCGCGACAATCACTGAGGAGGACTTGCGCGCCGCTCGATCAGGGCGGTGCGCAGGCATTGGCAGACGATCTCGTCGCGTTGGTTGATCAGCCGGTGCGTGAAGGTGACGATGCCCGCGTTCGGCCGCGACTTGCTCGGCTTCAGCTCGGTCACTTCGGTCTGGCAGCGCATCGTGTCGCCGATGAAGACGGGCTTAGGGTGCACGAGCTTATCGTAGCCGAGATTGGCGACGAGCGTGCCGAGCGTCGTCTCGCCGACCGACAGCCCGACCATCAGCGCAAAGGTGAAGGTGCCGTTGACGAGGATGCGGCCGAACTCGCTTGCCTTGGCTGCCTCGATGTCGAGGTGGAGGGGCTGCGGGTTGTGCGTCATCGTCGAGAACAGGAGGTTGTCCGTCTCGGTCACCGTGCGGCGGATCTCGTGTTCGATCCGGTCGCCGATGCTCCAGTCGTCGAAATAGCGGCCGGCCATCAGGAATCCTTCTCGATGCGGACGAGCATGGTGCCCTCGGTCACCTGCCCGCCCTCGATGGCGTTGAGGTCCGCGACGATGCCGTCGAACGGCGCGGTCAGCGAATGCTCCATCTTCATCGCCTCGAGCGTGACGAGCTTCTGGCCTTTCAGGACGGTATCGCCTGCCGCGACGTCGACCGCGATGATACGGCCGGGCATCGGCGACAGGATCGCGCCATCGGCCGCTCCGCCTGCAGCGACACCAGATGCGCGCCAAGGCTTGAGCTGCCAGGTCTGGCCGGCTTCGGAGATCAGGACGTCTTCGAACGCCGACGTCGTTCCGGCGCGTCCGTCGAGATCGACCTCGACCGGTTCGCCGTCCAGCAGGAATGTCGCAGTACGGCGCGACGAGGCGTTCAGACGGAAGCCTGAGATCGGATCGGTGGAGACGAGTGCGCCTGCGGCGTCGGCCAACGCCTCTTCGGTCGGGTGCGTCGGCGGCATGAGCGCGTCGCCTTCGCGGGCGATCAGGCCGGTGTCGAGTGTGCCCGCTACGAAGTCGGGATGGTCGAGCGCCTCGACGAGAAACCCGGCGTTGGAGCGTACCGGCCAGACGACCGCGCCGTCTAGCGCATACGCCAGGGCTTCACGCGCAGTCTCGCGATCTTCGCCCCAGGCGATGACCTTGGCAATCATCGGGTCGTAGAAGGGCGAGATTTCAGCGCCCTGCTCTACCCCGGTATCGACGCGGGCGGTGGTGCCGAGATCGAAGCGTTCGAGCGTGCCGATCGACGGCAGGAAACCCTTGGCGGGATCTTCCGCATATAAACGCGCTTCCATCGCCCAGCCGTCGATCGCCAGTTCGTCCTGACGCTTCGGCAAAGGCTCGCCGGACGCGACGCGGAGTTGCCATTCGACGAGATCCTGGCCGGTGATCTCTTCGGTCACCGGGTGCTCGACCTGCAACCGCGTGTTCATTTCCATGAACCAGATTCGGTCGGCGCGGAGGCCTTCGCTGGCGTCGGCGATGAACTCGATCGTGCCAGCGCCGACGTAATCGACCGCCTTGGCGGCCTTTACCGCGGCGGCGCAGATGGCTTCGCGGGTGGCGGCGTCCATGCCGGGTGCGGGCGCTTCCTCGATTACCTTCTGGTGGCGGCGCTGGAGCGAGCAGTCGCGTTCGAACAAATGGACGACGTTGCCGTGGCTGTCGCCGAAGACCTGCACCTCGATATGGCGCGGCGAGAGGATGTATTTCTCGATCAGGACGTCGGTGTTGCCGAACGATGAGGCCGCTTCGCGCTGGCACGAGACGAGGGAGTCGGCGAACTCGGCGGCGGTATCGACGCGGCGCATGCCCTTGCCGCCGCCACCGGCGACCGCCTTGATGAGGACGGGGTAGCCGATCGCGTCGGCCTCTGCCTTCAGCCGTTCGGGAGCCTGGTCCTCGCCGAGATAGCCGGGCGTGACGGGTACGCCGGCGGCGATCATGCGCTGTTTCGCGGCGTCCTTGAGGCCCATCGCGCGGATGCTGTCGGGGTTGGGGCCGACCCAGATCAGGCCGGCGTCGAGTACGGCTTGGGCGAAGTCGGCATTCTCGGACAGGAAGCCGTAGCCGGGGTGGATTGCCTGCGCGCCGGTATCCTTCGCGGCGGCGATGATGCGGTCGCCGACGAGGTAGCTCTCGCGCGCAGCGGACCCACCGATGTGGACGGCTTCGTCGGCCTGGCGGACGTGGAGCGCGGTCGCGTCGGCGTCCGAATAGACGGCCACCGTGCGGATGCCGAGCGCCCTTGCGGTGCGGATGATGCGGCAGGCGATCTCGCCGCGGTTGGCGATCAGGAGCGATTCGATCATCGATTCGCTCCGCGGAAGTGCACAAAGTGCAGACGCTCCAGCGATGTGCACATCGGGCTCGAAAGCCGCTCGAAGGCAGCAAGATCGGTGGAAAGGATCGACTGGTTCATCATGGTCATCCCGGCATAAGCCGATGCGGGCGGTGTAGGACAGGCCATGTCAGTTCGCGCACCCGGTGGTGCGCTTCGACCAGGTGAGGTTGGCGATCTTCCAGCGGCCGGCTTCGCGGACCATGTCGAAATGGTCGGTGCCGCAATGCGAGACCTTGCCGTCGATGGTGAAGACGTAGGGCGACCAGACCATCGCGATGTCGCCGTCGATGTCGACCGCGGGATCGGTGAGGCGTTCGGCGTAGCGCTCGGGGCCAGGCTTGATCGATGCGGCGAACTCGGGCCAGCTGGTGCGGCGGACCGAGCGCGTGCCGTCGGGCTTTTCCTCGGCGACGGTGGCGCCTCCGTCGGAGCGGACCTGCGCGAGGATCGCCTGGCCGTCGCGGGCGGCGAGCGCGGCGAAGAGCGCATCGATCGGGACCATGACGCCGGCCTCTTCGGTCATTACCGCGGGCGGCAGGCCGGTGCCCTTGACGATCGGCTGGACCGGGGTGATCTGTCCGGCGGCGAGGAGAAGAGACAGCAGGATCATCGGGTTACATCCTGAACACGCCGAACGCGGGGCGTTCGGGGATGGGAGCGTTGAGCGTCGCGGCGAAGGCCAGCCCCAGCACGTCGCGGGTCTGGGCGGGATCGATGATGCCGTCGTCCCAGAGGCGCGCGGTCGCGTACCAGGGGTTGCCCTCGTCCTCGTATTTCTGGCGGACGGGCGCCTTGAAGGCCTCGGCCTGCTCGGGCGTCCAGCTTTCCGCGTCGCGGTGGACGGTGGCGAGGACCGAGGCGGCCTGTTCGCCGCCCATCACGCTGATCCGGCTGTTGGTCCAGGTGAACAGGAAGCGCGGCGAATAGGCGCGGCCGCACATGCCGTAATTGCCCGCGCCGAAGCTTCCGCCGATCAATACCGTGATCTTCGGGACGGTCGCGGTGGCGACGGCGGTGACGAGCTTCGCGCCGTGCTTGGCGATGCCCTCCGCCTCGTACTTGCCGCCGACCATGAAGCCGGAGATGTTCTGGAGGAACAGCAGCGGGATGCGGCGCTGACAGGCGAGCTCGATGAAATGCGCGCCTTTCTGTGCGCTCTCGCTGAACAGTACGCCGTTGTTGGCGAGGATTGCGACCGGGATGCCCCAGATGTGCGCGAAGCCGCAGACGAGCGAGGTGCCGTAGAGCGCCTTGAACTCGTGGAACTCGCTGCCGTCGACGAGGCGCGCGATGACTTCGTGGACGTCGTAGGGCGCGCGGACGTCGCTCGGGACGATGCCGTACAGCTCTTCGGGGGCGAACTTCGGCGGCTTGGGCTGCTGGAGGTTCACCGCGGTCTGCGCCTGCGGTTGCAGCGTCGAGACGATGTCGCGGACGATCGTCAGCGCGTGCTCGTCGTTCTCGGCGACGTGATCGACCACGCCCGAGCGGCGGCCATGCGTGTCGGCACCGCCCAGTTCCTCGGCCGAGATGACTTCGCCGGTCGCGGCCTTCACCAGCGGCGGGCCGGCGAGGAAGATCGTCCCCTGCCCGCGAACGATGATCGTCTCGTCGGACATGGCGGGCACATACGCGCCGCCCGCGGTGCAGCTGCCCATGACGCAGGCGATCTGCGGGATGCCGAGCGCGGACATCTGCGCCTGGTTGAAGAAGATCCGGCCGAAGTGATCGCGGTCGGGGAAGACCTCGGCTTGGTGCGGCAGGTTCGCGCCGCCGCTGTCGACGAGGTAGATGCAGGGGAGCCGGTTTTCCTGCGCGATTTCCTGCGCGCGGAGGTGTTTCTTGACGGTGAGCGGGTAGTAGGTGCCGCCCTTCACCGTCGCGTCGTTGCAGACGATCATGCACTGGCGACTGGAGACGCGGCCGATGCCGATGATCAGGCCGGCGCCGGGGACTTCATCGTCGTACAGGCCGTTCGCGACGAGCTGGCCGATTTCGAGGAACGGCGAGCCGGGGTCGAGCAGGCGTTCGACGCGGTCGCGGGGGAGGAGTTTGCCGCGCGACGTGTGGCGCTCGCGGGACTTGGCGTTGCCGCCTAGCGCGGTTCGGGCGACGTCTTCGCGGAGGGTTTCGGCGAGGGCACGGTTGTGGGTCGCGTTGGCGCGGAAGGTTTCGCTGTCGGGGGACAGTGCGGAGGTGAGGACGGGCGCGGTCACTTGATTCCCCTCCCGCTTGCGGGAGGGGTTAGGGGAGGGAATGCGGCCAGGAAGGACACTCGCGGCCTGCCCTCCCCCGACCCCTCCCGCAAGCGGGAGGGGAGCAGTAGGCGCTTCACTGTGCCACCTTGGGGGCGGCCCCGATGAGTTCTCTGCCGATCAGCATCCGCCGAATCTCGTTCGTCCCAGCGCCGATGTCGAGCAACTTCGCGTCCCGCATGAACCGCTCGACCGGCCAGTCCTTGGTATACCCTGCCCCACCCAGCGCCTGGATCGACTCGAGCGAGACCTTCACCGCGCTCTCGCTCGCCAGCAGGATCGCGCCCGCCGCGTCGAACCGGGTCGTCTTGCCCGCATCGCACGACTTCGCCACCGCATAGACGTACGCGCGCGCCGAACTCAGCGCGACGTACATGTCGGCGACCTTGGCCTGGATCAGCTGGAACTGGCCGATCGCCGTCCCGAACTGCTTCCGCTCGCGCACGTACGGGATCACCACGTCGAGGCACGCCTGCATGATGCCGAGCTGGATCCCGGCGAGCACCGCGCGCTCATAGTCGAGGCCCGACATCAGCACGCCGACGCCGCCATTCTCGGGGCCCATCACGTTCTCGAACGGGACCTCGCAATCGGTGAAGACGAGCTCCGCCGTGGGCGAGCCGCGCATACCCATCTTGTCGATCTTCTGGCCGATCGCGAAGCCCGGCATGTCCTTCTCGATCAGGAACGCGGTGATCCCGCGCGAGCCTTCGCCGGTCTTCGTATAGACGACCAGCGTGTCGGCATAGGCCGCGTTGGTGATCCAGAACTTCGTGCCGTTGAGGACGTAGCCGGTGTCGGTCTTCACCGCCTTGAGCTTCATCGAAACGACATCGGAGCCGGCGCCCGCCTCGGACATGGCGAGGCTGCCGACATGCTCGCCCGACACGAGCTTCGGCAGGTACTTGGCCTTCTGCTCGGGATTGCCCCAGCGGCGGATCTGGTTGACGCACAGGTTCGAGTGCGCGCCGTAGCTGAGCCCGATCGACGCGGATGCGCGCGAGACTTCCTCGACCGCGACGACGTGTTCGAGATAGCCGAGACCGAGGCCGCCATATTCTTCTTCGACGGTGATGCCGTGGAGGCCAAGTTCCCCCATCGCCGGCCACAGCTCGCGCGGAAACCAGTCGTCCGCGTCGATCTTCGCGGCCAGCGGCGCGATCTTGTCGATGGCGAAACGGTGCGTGCTCTCGCGGATCATGTCCGCGGATTCGCCGAGCGCGAAATCGAAATCGGGTATCATGCAGCCTCTCCAGACCTTGTGTTGCAGGCATGATACTCGGTCGCTGCGTCCAAGAGAAATTGATACGACCGAACACATGCGATAGACCCCGTCTATGGCTGCACTCGCTATGATCAGACGCGCATGATCGAGCGCTATGTATTGCGCTATTTCTTGGCGGTCGTGGACCAAGGCAATTTCACGCGTGCCGCCGCGCAGTGCCGAATCTCGCAGCCGACGCTGTCGGTCGGGATCGCCAAGCTGGAGGCGTCGCTCGGGCAGACGCTGTTCCTGCGGACCAACCGGCGGATCGAACTCACCCCATCGGGCACGCGGTTCGCGGTGCATGCGCGTCGAATCGAAGCCGAGTTCGCGGCTGCCGAGCGGGATTTGCAGGACACGGCGCCTACCAAGCTCGTCCGCCTCGGGATCGCGACGACGCTACCGCCCTCCTGGATCGCTACGGCATTAAGCCGGGCGCGACGCTCCTCGACCACCGAACGCCTCGAAGTCGTCGAGGGACGGAGCAGAGAACTCGTCGCACTGCTCGATCGCGGGCGGATCGACGTGATGCTCGGCGCGATCGGCGACGATCCGCGGGGCCGGGTGCTGTTCGAGGAAGGATTCGCGGTCGCGGTCGCGATCGACCACCGGCTGGCCGGACGCGCCACCCTCGCGGTCACCGACGTCGCCGAGGAAACGATGATCGTCCGCCGCCACTGCGAAGCGCTGGCCGAGACGAGCCGCTTCTTCACCGCGCGCGGCGTGCGGCCCTTCATGGCCGCCCGCACCGTCAGCGACGACCGCGCACTGACCTATGTCCGCGCAGGGCTGGGGATGACAGTCATGCCGTCGAGCTTTGCCAGCGAGGGCATCGCGATGATTCGGTTGACCGGTTTCGACCCGACAAGGCGCATAGGCCTCATGGTGGCGAACGATTCCGCCTCTCGGATCGAGGGAAGTATCATGGTCGCGGCGATCGAGGAGACGTTCAGGGACATGCATGCGGCGCGAGCCGATGCCGATGATCTCGACTGACGCTATGTAAAAAGCGGTACCGGCGGACCGGTCATCAACGGAAATGGTGGAGCCGAGGGGGATCGAAGTAATCGGCTCTAACCATTGGAAACAATAGTTTTATTTTGGAAGGCTGTTGCGGTTGGTACACTCGGATGTAACAGTTTTAGCCGACCAAGCAACACCTTCTGATTAAGTTCGAGACTCAGGTACTTTCGACAGGTGCGGCTTGGGTGCTATCCTGCCACAGAACCTCCATGGTCATCGCGGACCCGTCGTCCCCGATAAGCATCAGAAATGCGGACGTAACGTGTGGGCCTCTTATAGCCATCGCAACAGAGCGGGCAGCGGCCCGAGCGTCGCGGCCAGGCAGCAAGGTTACTAGCTCTTGACCTAAGGGGGTAAGAGCAATCACTTCGTACTCAAATTGAGTGTTGGGAATGCCGTTTAGCATTATAGCCAGATTACCTTCTCGCATAAACAGACGCCCGCTTTCGGCAAACATCTGCTTACTGCTTAAGCCCATTCCGCTAGCACCCTGTATTAATCCAGCAGACTCCATGTACAAAAGATCTCGGATATCAGTCATTCCTTCGGGTTTAACGAGATTTTTAGGAGCTAGATCCCCAAAGGTATTTTGGCATAAAGCGGAAAATCCGAGGGCATCAGCCTGAGAGAACTCCGAGAGGAACCGCAACGTTCTCATGGAGTACTTTCCAGGCGCGCGAACTTCACCCGACAACACTCTACCCCAGAGTTTCTGCATCCTTTCCGTTGATGCATCCTCAGCATACCGCTCAAACACATTTAGCCAGTCATCATCAATCGGGGCCGGCTCATTCACTGCACCTGCATCGGCTTTCACATCAGGGTTATCGGCGGCTCTATCACGCATATCTTCAAGCATTGCAGCGCTAACTGCTTCTTTGTTCTTAAGTTGACGGTAGGACTTGCGAACCACGTTATTTAACGCCCTGTCAGCATACTCGTCGTCATTACCAGCTTTTGAAGCAGCATTCTTAATGATCGCAGCATCGACAGTTCGGAATGCGTCAATCTGACTGGTGATCTTAACCTTTTGATATTCCAACCAAGCGACAGGAATATCAACGGCAGCCCCGATTAGACGATCCAAAGCCCTTATACTGGCTGGGATCAGTGCTGCCGGGATACCTGCGAAGCCGCCGGTGATTGCGGCGGGAAGGTTAGAAGCCTCAGATGGTTCGTTCATAAGTGGAAGTGTGCCATTTAATACTGAGCCTTACAATCGACCACGACCTGAAACCGCTATAGTTATCCGAGGGATGGCCTCCGACGAAGTCAGACGCGGTTTACCCCCATGGGGCCCTCCGGGGCCTCACACGATTATGACACGCCTAGCGCGACCTGCATTATCGCGCGTGGTTTTCCATCCCTGCATGACGTGTCACTATCGCCAAGCCCTGCCGCCACCGCAGCCCAGCCAGCCGGATGCCTTGCCTTTCCCATGAAATACCGCTTGCCAACCCTGGCTTGTTCACACACATACGTTCGTACATCTGTGAACAGTGGGACACCGACATGGCTAAGCAAGTCGAGAACAACCGGGAGGCAGTGGCATACCTGCGGGTGTCCACCGAGAGGCAGGGCCGCAGTGGGCTAGGCATGGAGGCCCAGAGGGCAGCCGTGGCGGCATACGCTGCTGAGGCAGGGCTTACCCTGGTAGCGGAGTACGTCGAGGTTGAGACGGGCAAGGGCACCAACGCCTTGAGCAAGCGGCCCCAGCTACTAGCAGCCCTAGCAGATGCGAAGCAGCGGAAGGCCCGCCTAGTGCTAGCCAAGCTGGATCGCCTAGCCCGCAACGTGCATTTCATCTCGGGCCTCATGGAAACCGGGGTGGACTTCGTTGCCGCCGACATGCCCCACGCTGGCAGGCTTGAGCTTCACATCTTTGCAGCCGTTGCCGAGCAGGAAGCGCGGGCTATCTCCCAGCGTACCAAGGCAGCCCTACGGGCAGCGAAAGAGCGCGGGCAGGTACTCGGGAGCCACGGGAAGGTCCTTGCCATCCAGAGGAGGGCTGAGGCGGTCGAGCGGCTATCGCCCGTTGTCGATACGCTAGCGGAATTGCGGAGCCGGGGCCTTTCCATGCGCGCCATGGTGGCTGCCCTGAATACGGACGGGGTGGCCTCCCCAGGTGGCGGCAAGTGGCACCTTGCGAACCTGCATCGGGCTTTGCAGCGGGTGGACGCTGCGTAGCGTCTAGCGCGGCACTGTGTCAGTCTCTCCCGGTACGTCTAGGAGAGAGTGCATGTCAGTCGTTTATATCGAAGCGCATCCTAAGGGCAGGCCTGAGGGCACCCCGATTAGTTCCTATGTTGTCGAGGACCACGCAGACCATCCGCTAGTGTCCTTTGCCCTGCAATCCCAAGCCATCAGTTGGGCCAAGCTCAACGGGTTTACGCCACATGTTGCGCGGGTCCGTCATCTGAACGACAAGCGCATCCCCGATCATTGGCGGGCCGCCTAACCTCCGTACTCCGCGCCCCGATCGTGAGCAGGCCACGCGAAGGATGGGCCACGCTGGAACCTGCTGACACCCTGCGGAGCCCTCCCGGTAACCTGCTGATATGCCATGGTTGATACATTGTATCAGCTACCAGGTACGCAATGGGAGGGAGGGAACGGGATGCCTGGAGCCCTCAGTGAATTGATACCATCAGGCACAAAGAACACCCTCCGCATCTATTGGCGCCGGTGATATCCCTACGGCTATCTCACCTAATCCGCTCTTGCTCCCATTGCGATCCCAACAGGGTCCGGTGGCGGGAGTAGCAGATACTATGGCTGCCTCCGCAGTCGTTAAAGCGAGCAACATCAGGGATCATAGCTCTAGGCAAAACCCTGGGCACCCCTGCTAGCTATCGGGATGACGCCAAGCCTAGCAGGTAAGGGCTAGCCACTGACACCCTAGAGGTTGTCCCTTTCAGTTGATCCAGTTTGAATACCATGACGACAGAACGGCGCTGTCTGTCGAGGTATACTCACTGGATCATCTCAAGGGGACTTACGTACAAGCATACATGAGGTCACCAATGGTTGAGTAAACCAGTTTGGACCACCGGCCCCACCCATTGGTGTCCCCACGTATGCAAGAAAGGTACGCATGGGGCACCCTAAGGTTCCTGCACGTAGCACCATGCAAATATAGCAAGTATGCATAGGCTAATAGACCCCTTTAGGTTTATTATAGATGCCTCACCCTAGATGACTAGCATTAGGATCAACTAGACATTACGTGGAATAACTCGGAACTATATTCCGCTTTGTTCAATATTAGTTTGCAAGTGTTGATTTTCGAGCGCAACAAGCCCCGGCGATTACCGCAGGGAGACTAACGATGACTATTCGGCAGCATATTCGGCCATGGGTATCCGTGCGCTCAGCATTCGAGCTTACCGTTCTAGCGGCACTCCCGATGATCCCATTAGCAGCCAAGTATACCGACGTAGTAAATCTTGCGGAGCGTACCGGGCGTACTCCACAGGAAGCACTTGAGGATGCCATGAGCGGAGATACTATCGCTTGGACCGTTGATGGCATCTGGGTTTGCCTTGGCGCAGCAGGTGACGACTACGGGGCTTCCCCTAGGCCCAGCGCGTTCCCTCTGTTGCTGGCCGCGTAACATGACTGAGGATGCCACAGGACAACCAGGGTCTTTCACCGTGAAGGCCCTTGCGAAGCATTGGGGCTGTCATCCCAAGCAAGTCTACACGTTGATAAGCTCAGGTGCCCTACAGTCGTGGAAGCTAGGCGGCAGGGATATACGCATCAGGCATTCCGCCGTTGATGAATACGAGCGCAAGCAACAGAACACAGGGGGTTCAACGTGAAGCCCTTGGACGTGAACGGTGTTGCTGCCCATTGGGGATGTAGCACCACGTTCGTCTATGCGGAGATAGCCGCCGGGAAACTCCAATCATGGAAACTTGGGCGTAACTATCGCATTACCGTTGCAGCCATGGAGGCCTACGAATGTCAGAACCTTACCGCATCGGAAAGCTCACCCGAGTTAGAGCCGACGGGACCAAGTATTGGTCCTATGTCATCCAGTGGGCAGGAGCAGACGGTAGACGCGTCCGCATATCGCTCGGCACGACTGATAAGGCAGCGGCACCGGCCCTAGCGCGGGAGTTCTGGGGCATCCATGTCGGGACCAAGAGCGGCACGACCATGGGCACCTTGGTCGAGGCCTATTTGGATACCCTGCCGAAGCCCTATGATGGGTGGAAACGGAACGGGGAGAATGACCCCGTGGTGCAATCCCGGATCAAGGGGGCCCAGCGCAAGCGGGAGGGGTGGCGACAGGCCAAGCCCTTCTGGGGCAACCTGCTGCCATCCCAGGTAGATGCCGGGACAAGCGCGGAATATACCGTGTGGAGGGCCAAGGCGGCGAACACCATGCGCCATGAGCTAGGCCCGATCTATGCTGCCATGGCATGGGCGGTTGCTGAGAAACTTTTGCCCAGTGCCCCGCCTGTACGTCTTCCGGCAATCCCGGAAAGTACGGTAGGGCATCTAACAAAGGCGGAGTTTAGACAGTTCCTCACGGGCTGCACGTCGGCGCATGTCAGCCTGTTCGCTGCCCTCGCTGTCACCACAGGTTCCCGAGCCACGGCACTCCTGCAGCTTCCTTGGTCAGCCGTGGATTTCGATAGGGGTATCATCCGACTTAGGCCCGAAGGGGTGGCCGCTGGAGCATTGAAGGGTCGGGCAACTGTCCCAATCAACGATCGGCTATTGCCCATCCTGCTAGAGGCCAAGGCTGGGGCCATGTCGGATTACGTGATCGAGTATCACGGAGAGCCTGTATCGAGCATACTAGTAGGGTTCCGCTCCGCCGCCATCCGTAGTGGCATCAAGGTACATCCTCACATGCTTCGCCATAGTGCCGCCGTATGGATGGCTGAGGATAGGGTGCCGATGGTCGAGATAGCTTCATATCTTGGGCATAAGGATGCCGGGATAACGGCGCGGGTTTATGCTCGGTTCGCCCCAGACTACCTGAGGGAAGCCGCGAAGTCCCTAAACTGGTGAGCCCTCGCGTTCTCCCGTGTTCCCGCCGCACATATCTATCACATTGCATGGGACAATAAGTCCCCCTGCTCGACCCCGCCCTAGTAACCCTAGGGTACCCCCAGACACCCACCCTCTAATCATAGGACCCCATGTGGGAACCCATACTATTGATACCGACGTGCTACACAGTGCCCACGCAGCACTGTACTTCACGGGAGCGGATAGACGCATAATGAGCGGCCTTCGGGCTACCCTCGAAATGCTAAAGCTACCCCTCCCGGCTTACGCCCTCCGAGCCCCCACGGGGCCTAACGCTGCCAAGGCCGCACGGGCTGCATACGATGCAGACCATGTGTCACCCTCACGCGGCTAACCGCCGAACTCTACCGACAACCCTCTTAGGATAATCCGATCACCCACGCCGACCAGACTACGTATACCGCAGATACCGCCACCGCTGCCCTCGCTGACACCATGCATGGGATTGAGCAGGCAAAGGCCGACATAGCCTTGCTAGACCGCCTCAATGGTGCAGCCGACAGGCTTACCGCTCTGACTACCTTGCAGGCTGCCATAATCGCCCAGCAGGCGCTAATCTTTGAGCAAGCCGCTAAGGCCCGTCAGGATACAGCCTTCGCGAAGTTCTCTACCGTCGACATCACCGACAAGACACCAGACGAGAATGTCATAAGGTCATCTTTCGAGGTCAGCTACACGACTTCCTCTTGGGACGGCCGGCAGTCTGTTCCTAAGCGGGTTACCATGACGGGCCTGTTGAGCATGCCCGATGATTTGCTTGGGTATCTAATCGAACGCCACCCCAGCAAAATCCCCGCCAAGATCGCACAGCTAGCCGCTGATCCCTATGAGGCCTTCGAGCGATACTTTATCGGCATGAAGCGCGGGCACCTGATCGGCAACGCCTATGACACCAACAGGGCCCAGGCATGAGCCTCCAACTTCGCCGGTTGCAGAATGCCGCCGCTGAGGGTGACCGGGGCCTCCCTGTGTTCCGCCCTACCGCGATCCCGTATGAGCATCCCAACAGCAGCCAGTATGTTGAGACTCTAGGCAAGCCTCAAGACCTAGAAGCATTGCACATGCGGGCGGAGCCCTATGGGGATGCCGCTGTACGCCATGCATGTTGGCAAGCAGTAATGACATGGGTTTTGTTCAACGGGACCACCGACTTACTCTCACAGGGGTACATTGCGGCAAGTAGTGCTGTCCGCTTATGCTTGAAGGAGGATGAGGCCCACGGGCTACCGGACTTCAATGGATTGCGAAAACCACCGGCCCTCCCGCTGATGCCGCAGGACGTTCAGGACAGCATTCGCACCATCGCCGCTCAGACCATCGTTGATTGGCATGAGGCAGGAAGCCCCGGCATAGTTCGCGCAATCGAGCATGCACATGGGCACGTACTCGCATGCAAAATGAAATATCAAAATAAGGACATCGACAGTGTACGCATGTGATCTACCCATGATTACAGTTGGTGGGGGCAGCAGGCTTCGCAGTGCCATGGCTTATTCTATAAACAGCTTGCAGATCAACTCCGAACTATACGGCGGCATACATCCCCTTGCCCCCGAACTACTGGCATTCCTCGCCGTAGCCCAAGAGGCTGTAGCTGCACTTGTGCCGACCCCTACCCCAGATAGCCCAGAGGCCCCAACAATTTGACCATGACACCCAAGCAACGCGCCCAAGTTAATGCAGCGTTGGTTATTATCTATGACAGCGGCAACAGTGCCCCGGCTGTCACGAAGGCAGCACAAGCCCTGATCGCCAAAGGGCATCCCGCCACTGTTGCCTATAGCACCGTGCTGACTGAGTTTGCGGCAGCCTTCCCAACACTTGGGGCTACTATGAGTAAGGTTACCCGGTTGATCCAGGCGAGTACCCCCGAGAGCGTTGCGCAGTACGACAAGGCACTAAGCGAATACATCAAAACGGGTAGCAGCGTGTCACTCAATGCGCTGGCCCCAATGGTAGCACGGGACAGTATGGCGCTTGCTACCAAGCATGGCGAAATGACGGAGGAGGATGCCGCTCGTGGGGATTACTCCGCTGCCCTTGGTGCAGAGCCCTCCGCTGCATCCCGCCAGACCTTTGCCGAGAACACCCCGACTGCCGCCGTTGCGGACGTTGCGCCCGAAGTGGGGGCATCCCAGATTTCCCCCGTCGCAGCGGCCGGTCACTCAGGCCCCGCCGCGCAAGCCGCCAAGGCACGCTCAGGCTATACGGGGTGGACGCCGGATGCAGCACCCGCATTCCACGGCATGACGCCTGCTGCAGTACGCGTGGCAGCCCGAGAGCGGGCCTCGGGGAAAACCCAGGGCTTCACTGAGACGCCAGAGGGTGCCCCGGCATGACCCGCCAGACATTCACCTTTCAGGGTATCGCCCCCGTGCAGGATCAACCCTCCGCAAGGGGTAGCAGCCGGGGTGCCCAAGTGATCGGCGGGGCCTCGCAGGGGTCCGTGGTCACTCCCGGCCTCGAAACCAACGCGGGGCCCGTGGGTGCCCAGCTAGGGCAGTTCTTTGCGAACCTTATGGAACCCTTCGTCAAGCGCAAGCAGGACCAGCGGTTCGCAGAGGGTATGGCCGCAGCCCAGAGCGGTATCGCGCTGGGGGAGCTTAGCCACCCCAATAACCCGGTGAATAAAATCTTCGGCCCCTCGGGGTATGAGCAGGGCGCTCAGATGTATGCCGCCAGTACCGCAGTCAGCACATGGCAGCGCAACCAAGTCGAGGATATGGATAACCTCCAAACCCTTGAGCCCCAAGACCTAGCCAAGCATATCGCAGATACATCCTCCGCTATGAAGACCGGGGACCCCTTTGCAGACCAGATGATCCAAAAGGGTCTGTTTGACGCTACAGGACCCTTGCTCAATACCATTGCGAAACGCCGGGATGCTTGGCAGCAAACCCGAGCGGTCAACGCGGGTACGGATGCCATCCTTTCACAGGGCGCATCCATGCAAGCTCTTGTGACCCAGCAGCTTGCACTAAGCGGGGGCACGCCTGAGGAAGATGCGGCGAACACCGCGACCCTCGGGTCCCTAGATGGCCTATTCGGCATCATGGGAAAGCCCATCGGCATGCATGATGCCAGCTACCAGACGATGCTTGTGGGTGCCGTGCGAGGGTTAGCGCAAGCTGGGCACGGGTTTGCCGTGAGCGCCATGAAGGCCAAGGGTTTCTGGGGCCTCATGGATGCGGACCAGCAGGACAAAATGGATGAGCTAGTTCTGAAGTTCGGCAGCCGGGCCAACATGGAAATGGCAGGCCGTGCGGACTTTGCAGAGCGTCTCCGGGTACATGATACCAAGGTGCAGCACGGGGACTACAGCTCTGGGGAAGGCCCTGCGGACCTGGATCGCATCAACGATGACATCAAACGGGCTACCGGCTTTGACGTTGATGTATTCGACGCGAAGGACCTCCGGGCGGAGGGGCATACCATCACGTCCGCTGCCATCGCCGCCGACAATAAGCGGCAGGATCGCGCCTATGAGCAGTTCCTACGCAAACAGGATTGGGACCATGATGCCCAGGTTAAGCAGGATGATGAGGCATCTAAGGTATCCCTTGCCACCATCGCGTGGACGGCCGGTAACCCCGTACAAGCCATTGCAGGGGGCGCGGATCATGCCTTGATCGAAGCCCAGGCCACCAATGATTGGCTGAGCGGGAACAACAAGAACATCATCCGCACCTTCAATCTGGGGTACGTCTCGGATGCCGTGAAGAAGTCCGCTGCGTCTCAGGTGGAGGCGTCGGTGGGCGAGCAGTACAATCGGAACTTCGAACGGACCTACCAGCAGTGGGGCAAGCTCTATGCCGAGAAGCCCGCAGCAGCCCTAGCGTTCTACGGGCCATACCATGTGGTCATGCAGAAGTATGACAGCCTAGTGAAGGGCCATACGGACCCCATCACGGCATTTGCCAAGACCTTCGGGGATGCCGCTCAGTACGGCTCCACGGACGTAGGCCCAGAGCGTGGCAAGGAAGCCGCCAAGGCTATCGCTGGGGTTATCTCCTCTCAGGCCACATGGAACCCATGGGGCCTCACCAACATGGGAGACAGTGGCAACAACATCGTGAAGCAGGTGTCTTACCGCTACGTTGCCACCGCTGGTAACAACAGTTCGCAGGGCACCAAGGCCCTCATGGATGAAGCCATTGAAGCAGCCACGGCATCCGGTGAGTTCGAGCGGTACGGGCAGTTCGCTGTTCGCAACAAGGCTGGGACCAAGCCGGTAGGTCAGATGCTCGGGCTGGGTGCCCGCGATAGCTCAGCAGTGTTCACCAACGTCTACAACAAGCACATGAGCCTAGTGGGGGCATCCCATAACACGGACCCCGACAGCCTCATCCGTTATGACGACAACGGGCACCCAGCATTCATCGCTGTGGTGAAGAATGCCAAGGGTGTGCGGGTACGCTCGATCATCCAGTACGCAGAGCTAGCCACTGAGGCTCACACCTACGTCTCCAACAGAACAGGCCAAGGGGCAGCCGACCGGAAGCCTACTCGCTTCGTGGGGGCACCCGCTATGCGGTAGCGTCTGCACTCAAAATCAACCCTGCCCCCATGTTACCGGGGGCAGGGTATTTACGTTAGCAGATTAAAGGCCGCTGCACTGGCTGCAAAGGCGATGCCCGCCCGTACCGGACACCTTGTTCACTGCCTCGATATTGTTACCGACAGTGCAGGAATTGTTGTTGTGATGCACCTCAGTCGCGGGGAGCCTGGAATGAAACGATGATACCTTAGCCACTAGTCTTCTCCTGTTAGGAACCCGACAGTAGGCTTAATCATCGTTTAACCATGTCAAATTACATCGGATACCGACCTAGATTTGCCAAGTCATTGCTAGGGGCTAGCTAATAAATCCCGATTGTACGTAACGCATCAATCCTGTTTGCTAGCAGCGGGAAGCACTAACCCCGGCACCTTATACAGCCCCATGCCTTCCACCACTTGGTGCAGGGGGTACCCGCTACCGTAATCATCGGCCACGTCCGAGCTACCATGCCCCATGATTTGACGCTGCACCCCTTCAATGATGCCAGCATGACGGGCGTATTGCTTGAAGGTATGCCGGAAGGAGTGGAACACCATGCGCTTATCGGTGACCCCGCAGGCACCCCGGAGATAGGGCCCGAACCATTCGCCCCACTTGGCTGTAAGCCTTCCGTAGATATTCGCGTTGAGCTTCGGGAAGAGCCGTTCCTGCTTAGCCTTGGTTGCCGCCGCCACGAACGCGAGGAACCCGAGACGTTGAAGCTCAGGGTGTACGGGTACATCCCTCTCGCTGGCAGCATTCTTGAGCCTCAGGCTATCATCGGCATCCTCCTGGATACGAATGAACCAAGATGACAGATCAACGCCGTCCCCATCGGGGTAGCTGATCTGTTGCACATCGGCAGGCCTAAGCTGCCCTAGCTCCTCCATTCGGGCCCCGGTGTATAATGCCAGCAGAGGTAGCCAATAAGCCGCCTCCCCCTTCCCCGCCGCAGGCCGTGCCCCATCGGCATACACGGGGCTGGCGAATATGGCATTGAGGCTAGCTAGGTCGAACTCCTTGCGCTTGTTCTTAGCGGCATCGGTGTCCTTGATGGTGATCCCGGAGGCCACATTGCTTTCCGCATGGTCGTTATCGGCTGCCCATTGCAGCAGTGTCCGCAGCCGGGAGAGCTTCATTTTTATATTCGCAGGGGTTTGCCCCTCGTCCACTAGGGCGACCTTGAAGGCCAGCACGTCCTTACGGGTGATATCTCGCACGGGCTTTCGGCTTGTACGCTCATAGAACCATCGGGCTACAGCGGCGTGGGTATCCTTGCCCTTGGTGACCACCTTACGCTCTGCGGCCCATAGCTCGATAATGTCCGTATCGAGCATGGTCCCCGACTCGGGTTTCGTCGGGGCTGCTTCAGGGGCGGCTAGCGCGGGTGCCACGGGCTCGGTACGGGCGGCGGCAAGCTCAGCCGCAAGCCGTTGAACCTCAGCCTTGGCAGCCCCCAGATGCTCCCTCAAGACCTTTAGATCGAACTCCTTGTCATCGACTAGATAGCGGATGGGGCGATCATCGGGTTGCAGTTCCTTGGTTGATCCCCCGATGCGCTCAGTGAGGAACGCCACGGCAGCCGCCGCACCATCATGGCGGGCCTGCTTTTCGACAAGCTCCTTGGACTCGATTGCAGCCCTCTCCCTGCCCCATTCCCATGCGGCGGCATCATACTCCGGGAATGGCCGCGATTGAGTCCGTGGGGCCCCAGCGGGGAGCTTAGCAGGCAATCGTCGGGATGCCTCGTCTAGCAGAGCTTGGGATGTCAGAGTTTCGCCGGGGATGAGCCGCTTGGCTTCCTCGCGGTCCTTGGTGCGTAGGGACACCATGAACTCCGCTTTACCGCCCAGGAGGGGGCGTAGCTCAGCCGGGATCGTCCTACGAAAATAGTAGGTGGCACCGCGCTTGCTCAGAAATGTGCACATGGTCATCGGTCCCTGTTACGTCTGTAACAGCCGCCCGGTGAAACCCATGATTTCCAGATTTATCCCAGTGTTATCAACACTGTAACGGAAATGGTGGAGCCGAGGGGGATCGAACCCCTGACCTTTCGCATGCCATGCGAACGCTCTCCCAGCTGAGCTACGGCCCCATTCCCGTTGGGAGGCGGGTCACTAACCGGACCCGCCCGGGTTGGCAAGCGGCGTAAATGCCGCCTGCCAAATTTATTCGACTTAACGCTCGTGTTCGTCCTGCGGCGTCTCGACGCCGAGGTCGTCGTCGCCGCCGAGATCGACTTCATCGTCCGCCGACGGCTCTTCGTCCTCGCCGGTGATCGAGGCGATGTCCTCTTCCTCGTCACCCTCGAGATCCGCGTCGGGCTTCTTGGTGTCGGGCTTGGCGACCTCGAACGGCAGCGGCTGCTTCGACTTCAGGATGGGCTCGGGCTCCCACGCATACCCGCATTCGATGCAGGTCACGGGGTCGGCTTTTTCGAGGTCGTAGAAACGCGTCGCGCATTTCGGGCACGAACGCTTCGTGCCCCATTCCGGCTTGATCATGCCGATAGAACCTTTCGGATGAATGGATTGCGGGGGGATACCCTCGCAAAGTGGGCGCGCCTTGCCATAGCGCAAGGCCACTGTCAAAAGCCCGGCCCCATGGCACACCCCCTCCCCACTTCGATGGACGTCGTCGCACGCGGTCCTCTGACCGGTTCGATCGCGGTCCCCGGCGACAAGTCGATCAGCCACCGCGCGTTGATGTTCGCGAGCCTCGCGGTCGGCACCAGCCGGATCGAAGGGTTGCTGGAGGGTGAGGATGTGCTCGCTACGGCGGCGGCGATGCGCGCGATGGGGGCTACGATCGAGCGCGGCGAGGACGGCATCTGGGTCGTCGACGGCGTCGGGGTCGGTGGACTGCTCCAGCCCGAGACCGCGCTGGAGATGGGCAATTCGGGGACGTCGACGCGGTTGCTGATGGGGCTGGTGTCGAGCCATCCGATCACCTGCACCTTTACGGGTGACGCATCGCTGTCGGGGCGGCCGATGGGACGGGTGATCGAGCCGCTGTCGCAGATGGGGGCGGACATTACGTCCTCTCCTGGCGGGCGGCTGCCGTTGATGGTGCGCGGGATGTGTCCGGCGGTGCCGATCGAATATACGCTGCCGGTCGCGTCGGCGCAGGTGAAGTCGGCGATCCTGCTGGCGGGGCTCAACACGCCTGGGATCACGCGCGTGATCGAGCCGATCGCGACGCGCGATCATAGCGAGCGGATGCTGACGGGGTTTGGCGCCAAGCTGACCGTCGAGGAGACGAACCAGGGTCGCATCATTTCGATCACTGGCGAAGCGGACCTGAAGCCGCAGGATATCGTGGTGCCGGGCGACCCGTCGTCGTCGGCGTTCTGGCTGGTCGCGGCGTCGATCGTACCGGGGTCCGATATCGTCGTGCACAATGTCGGGCTGAACCCGACGCGGATCGGGATCGTCACGGCTTTGCGGATGATGGGCGCGGATATCACCGAGCTCGACCCGCGCACTGTCGGCGGCGAGCCGGTCGCCGATCTGCGCGTCCGGCATGCGCCGCTGACCGCGATCGAGGTGCCGGCCGATCTCGCGCCGAGCATGATCGATGAATATCCCGTGCTGTTCGTCGCCGCGGCCTTCGCGAGCGGCACGACGATCGCACGCGGTGCGCATGAGTTGCGGGTCAAGGAATCGGACCGGATTACGACGATGCGGATCGCGCTCGAAGCGTGCGGGGTTCCTTGCGAGGAGTATGAGGACGGCATGGCGATCACCGGGTCGGGCGGCGCGGCGATTCGCGGTGGTGCTCGGATCGCCTCGAAACTCGACCACCGCATCGCAATGAGCATGGTCGTAGCTGGACTTGGCGCCGTTCAGGCCGTCACGATCGATGATGTATCGCCGGTGGCGACGAGCTATCCCGTATTCTTCCGGTCGCTCGACGCGCTGACCGGCCGGGGGAATTAAGATGATCATCGCAGTCGACGGTCCGGCGGCATCGGGCAAGGGCACGATCGCGCGTGCCTTGGCCAAGCATTACAAGCTGCCGTATCTCGATACCGGGCTGCTCTACCGTGCGGTCGCGTTGAGCGTGGCGCGGATGGGGCTCGATCCGGAGACCGAGGCCGACGCGGTCGCCGCGTGCGACTTTAGCGATGCGTTGCTGGGCGATCCGGCGTTGCGCGACGACGATATCGGCGCGCTGGCGTCGGTGGTATCGGCGCATCCGCTGGTGCGGGCGGCGTTGCTGCATCGGCAGAAGCGGTTCGCCGCGCAGGAGGGTGGCGCGATTCTTGACGGGCGCGATATCGGTACCGTGATCGCGCCGGATGCGGATGCGAAGCTGTTCGTGAAGGCTACGCCGAATATTCGCGCGCAGCGGCGGCATGCGGAGTTGCAGGCGCGTGGGGGGACGGCGAGCAAGGATCGGGTGCTGGCGGATATCCGGGCTCGGGATGCTCGGGATAGCGGGCGGTCGACTGCGCCGTTGGTGATGGCGGCGGATGCTGCTTTGCTGGATACGAGCTTTTTGTCGATCGAGGCTTCGGTGCAGCGGGCGGTGGCGTTGGTGGAGGCGCAGCGGGTGAAGAAGGCGGCTTCGGTTTAAGCCTTCCTCACACCCGA
Organism: Sphingomonas sp. Leaf230; assembly: GCF_001421745.1. Taxonomy (GTDB): domain Bacteria; phylum Pseudomonadota; class Alphaproteobacteria; order Sphingomonadales; family Sphingomonadaceae; genus Sphingomonas. The sequence goes on from NZ_LMKW01000008.1 coordinate 137,727, forward strand.
GCGAGTGCACCACCCCGGCGAAGGCCGGGGCCCAATTGGAACGTCAGCAGTAACGAAGCGCAGTCCTCAGTTAGCATCGTCCCCCAATTGGGCCCCGGCCTCCGCCGGGGTGGTTGCTCTGTTGGGTAACGGAAGCGCATCTTCTTCTCGCTTCCCTCCCTGGAAGGGAGGGGTTGGGGGTGGGTCGGCCAGCTTGCGCCACCCCAAATCGTCTATGCGGAAGCCGACCCACCCCCTGCCCCTCCCTTCCAGGGAGGGAAGGGGGATCAGTGGACCTAAAGCGCAGTAACCAGCGCCACCGCCCCGAACACGACCCCCGGCGCGTTCGCCACAACGATCGGCCAATCCCGCTTGTCCTTCAGGAACCCATACCCCACCCACAGCGCGCAATTTACCATCGTCGCGAACGGCTGGACCACCGATCCCTTCTGCCCCGCAAGGTTCAGCATGATCTGGTCGATGTACGACAGGTACATCACGATCGCCGTCACGGTGGCGACCCAGCCCAGCACGAGAATGCCGCGTTCGTTCAAATCTTCGCTCCTGTTGTGAGCGGCCCCTAACGAAGCAGCGGCGAACTTGCTCCGAGACCCGGTTTCGGCTATACGGAACCGTCCGGCGAGCGATGCTCGTGGAGGAAGGCGCGGAGACCCTCGAGTCTCACGCGCCGTTTTCGCATTCAGCGTCTACGTCCTCCGCGCCTCGTGCCGTCCGGATGCTGCGCCGGCGTTCGGTCGTCGCGGCAACGAAGGCCAAGACCAGCGGACCCAACCGCTTGGCCGGAAACAGACTAGGATTACTGAATTCTATGGCAACCCAGGTAATGCCGACCCGCGACGATTTCGCGGCGATGCTGAACGAAACGCTCGGCGACGCCGACAGCTTCGAGGGCCGCGTGGTGCATGGCACCGTGACCGGCATCGAGAACGACATGGCCGTCATCGACGTCGGTCTGAAGTCGGAAGGCCGCGTGCCGCTTCGCGAATTCGCAGCGCCGGGCCAGAAGGCTGACCTCAAGGTCGGCGACGAAGTCGAAGTCTATGTCGACCGCGTCGAGAACGTCCACGGCGAAGCGATGCTCAGCCGCGATCGCGCCCGTCGCGAAGCCGCATGGGACAAGCTGGAAACCGAATTCTCCAAGACGACCCGCGTCGAAGGCGTCATCTTCGGCCGCGTGAAGGGTGGCTTCACCGTCGACCTGAACGGCGCCGTCGCGTTCCTGCCCGGTTCGCAGGTCGATATCCGCCCCGTGCGCGATGTCACCCCGCTGATGGATATCCCCCAGCCGTTCCAGATCCTGAAGATGGACCGCAAGCGCGGCAACATCGTCGTGTCGCGTCGCGCCGTTCTCGAAGAGACGCGCGCAGAGCAGCGTTCGGGCCTGATCCTCAGCCTAGCCGAGGGCCAGATCATCGACGGCGTCGTCAAGAACATCACCGATTACGGTGCATTCGTTGACCTCGGCGGCATCGATGGCCTGCTGCACGTCACCGATCTCAGCTACAAGCGCGTCGGTCACCCGAGCGAAGTCCTGAACATCGGCGACACCGTCAAGGTGCAGATCATCCGCATCAACAAGGACACCCAGCGCATCAGCCTCGGCATGAAGCAGCTGGAGAGCGATCCCTGGGATGGCGCGATGGTCAAGTATCCGGTCGGCGCGAAGCTCACCGGCCGCGTCACGAACATCACCGAATATGGTGCGTTCGTCGAGCTGGAAGCGGGCATCGAAGGCCTCGTCCACGTGTCGGAAATGTCCTGGACCAAGAAGAACGTCCATCCGGGCAAGATCGTGTCGACCTCGCAGGAAGTCGACGTCATGGTCCTCGAAGTCGATTCCGAGAAGCGTCGCATCTCGCTCGGCCTCAAGCAGGCTCAGGCCAATCCTTGGGAGGCATTCGCTGCCGCTCATCCGATCGGTTCGACCGTCGAAGGCGAAGTCAAGAACGCGACCGAGTTCGGTCTGTTCATCGGCCTCGACAACGACGTCGACGGCATGGTCCACATGTCCGACATCGCATGGGGTGTTTCGGGCGAGGACGCGCTCAACCTGCATCGCAAGGGTGAGACCGTCGAGGCCGTCGTGCTCGACATCGACGCCGAAAAGGAGCGTATCTCGCTCGGCATGAAGCAGCTTGAGCGCGGCGGGCCATCGGCCGGCGGCATCGCAGCAGCAGGCGACAAGCTGAACAAGAACGCGATCGTGACCGTGACCGTTCTCGAAGTCCGCGACGCGGGCCTCGAAGTGCAGCAGGGCGACGATGGCGCGACCGGCTTCATCAAGCGCACGGATCTGGGTCGCGATCGCGACGAGCAGCGTCCGGAGCGTTTCCAGGTCGGCCAGAAGTTCGACGCGATGGTCACCGGCTTCGATCGTTCGAAGAAGCCGACCTTCTCGATCAAGGCTATGCAGATCTCGGAAGAGAAGCAGGCTGTCGCGCAGTACGGTTCGTCGGACTCGGGCGCGACTCTCGGCAACATCCTGGGCGAGGCTCTCAAGGCCCGCACGGACGCCGAGAAGAAGTAAGTGTTAAGAAAAGCCTAACGGCTTATCGATGAAAACGCCCGGCATGTCTCGAACATGTCGGGCTTTTTATTGTCAGATCCACTTTGGTTTTTGACTGTTCGGTAATAAGTGCTAATGCCTCGCAGGTTGACCTGTATCAATCTGTACGCGTTTTTTTAGATGGGCGGGGGCTCGAATGATCCGATCTGAACTGGTCCTTAAGATCGCCGAGGCGCATCCGGACCTACAGCCTAACGAAGTGGAGCTGATCGTCAGCACCTTCTTCGATGAGATATCCAAGCGACTGGCCGCCGACGGTCGAGTCGAACTGCGCGGTTTCGGTGCATTCTCCACGCGTGCGCGCGATGCGCGGACCGGCCGCAACCCGCGTACCGGCGAAGTCGTCGAGGTCGAGGCCAAGCGCGTGCCCTATTTCAAGCCGGGCAAGGAAATGCGCTCACGCCTGAACGTGTGAGCGGTACCACTGCGCGGAACCGTAGACAGTCGAAGAATATGCTGCCGGCCTGGCAAGATGGGTTGACGCTGCGCGCCACCTCGTCTTGTTGGGCGCGTGTGCGGACGTGGCGAAACCGGTAGACGCAGGAGACTTAAAATCTCCCTCCCTAGGAATGCGGGTTCGAGTCCCGCCGTCCGCACCAATCCTGTCTACCCCACCGGACCTGCCTGACTGCTCATCGGTTGGCGCCGCTGGGTTGCTGGTAATCGATCTTGGCGATGTTGAAGCCGGGAACGCCAATCGACAGCGTTCCGGCCTTTACGCCTTCGACAGCCAGCATCCCGACGCGACGACCTGCCGACCAGCGCTGTTCGATCGTGGGCCCTGAAAAGTCGAGTGCCTTGCCGGCGACTTCATCGGCCTGCTCGCTATAGGCGAGTCGGACCAGCGACAGCGCGAAGTCCTGGCGGCCGGCATGCGCGGCTTGCCACCGTTCGATCGTGCGGCGGGATTGCGCGGCGAAGATCAGATCCTGCATGCGGCTCGTCGCCTCGCCCAACGTTGTCGGGCGCGGACCGTGGAGCGGCAACAGGTCGACCGCGATGCAGAGTGTTGGTCGCGGTGGTGGCTCGCTCAGCACCGGATCGAGCGGCAGGTTCGCGGACAGGCCGCCGTCGACCAACCAGCGGCCGTCGATCTCAACCGGCGGGAAGGCAACCGGCAGCGCGGCGCTGGCACGGATGTGATCGGGTCCGATCTGCATCGCGGCGCTGTCGAATACGACATCGTCGCCGGTTTCGAGATCGACCGCAGTCGCGGTGTAGCGGCACGGGCCCACATTGAGGCGCTCGAAGTCGACTAGCGTTTCCAGCGTCGTGGCGAGCTGGTTGGTTTCGAAGATCGACGGCTGGTCGTCGCTCCAGGGCGTCAAGGCGGAGAGCACCGGGCCGAAAATCCCGGGGCGACCGAGCGTTGCGGACCAGCCGACGGCGTTCGTGCGGCGGCTGGTTTCAAGCGCACCCAACCACGGGAGCGTCGGGGCGCCGGACGGTGCGGGTCGCCAGAACGTTCGCAGCGTCTCGATCCGGCGATCGGGAGCGGAACCGGCAATCAGCGCCCCGTTGATCGCGCCGATCGAGGCGCCGATGACCCAGTCGGGCTGGAAGCCATGCGCGTGCAGCGCTTCGTAGACGCCCGCTTCGAACGCGCCGAGCGCGTTGCCGCCGCTGAGGACGAGCACGACGTTGAATTCGCGCGCGGCCCCTGCCCGTTCGGCGTCCGGTGTCACCGGCTGGTATCCTTCGGCCGGCTGAGGGCAACCGCGATCCCGGCTCCGACGATGCCGAGCAGCAGAACAGCAGGGTGAAGTTTCTGTGCCTGCAACACGGTGCTCGATTTCCGCGCGTGGACATCCTGGCTTCCGCGCAACGCATCGACGCGCGGCTCATAGAGGTTGTCGCGACGCGCCGGGTCGCCGGGATCGTCCGGCTTCTGCTGCGCGACGGTGCCGACCAGTTCCATGATCTTGTCGCTCAACCGTGGCGCGGCGCGCGAAAGGAGCGAGGACAGCAGCCCCCCGCCCCCGGCATACAGCGTGCGCCGCGGCGTTCCGCAGGCGAACAACACCGCATCGGCGACGACCGAGGGCGCGTAAAGCGGCGGCGGCAGGCGTGGTGGCTGGTCCATGAAATTGCGCGCGTGCTCGGGGAATGGCGTGTCGATCGCGCCGGGCTTGATCAGCGTCACCGAGATCGCGGCGCCCTCCTGCTCCAGTTCCATCCGCAGCGTATCGGTCAGCGCCTGCACCGCATGCTTGGTCGCGCAATACGGCCCCTGCTCGACGATCGCGCGGTCGCTGAGGATCGACCCGACGTTGATTATCGCCCCGCCACGTGTTCGCAGATGTCGCGCGGCAACGAGCGAGCCGTGCAGCACGCCGAAATAATTGACGTCGAACACGCGGCGGTGATCGGCGACCGGCACCTGTTCGAGCGTGCCGTAGGTGCCGGTGCCGGCATTATTGACCCAACTGTCGAAGCCGCCGAACGCTTCGATCGCGACGGCCGACACACGCTCGACGGCGGCCATGTCGCTGACGTCCGCGGCGCAGATCGCGATGCGGCCGCCATCGGCCGACAAGCGATCACGCAGGGCCTCAAGCGCCGCTTCGTCACGGGCGGTCGCGACGACGGCGGCACCGCGGCGCACGACTTCCTCGACTATCGCGAGGCCATTGCCGCTGGTTGCGCCGGTGACGACGATGACCTGATCGCGGAGGGGTTTCAAGGTGATGGCCATGTCGATCAGCGTCCCAGTGGCGAGGTTGCGTAGCCGGCGAGCAAGGCCGCCACGTCGTCGTAGATCGCGATCGCGCCTGCCGCGTGCAGTTGCTCGTCGTTGAACTTGCCTGACCGGACCGCGACGGCGGCGATCCCGCATTTGGCCGCGGCCTCGATGTCGTAGGGCGTGTCGCCGACGACGATCACCTCGGTGGGATCGATGTTCGGCAGCTTCTTGAGCGCGGTCGCGAAGATGTCGGGGGCGGGCTTGGTCTTCTCGACGTCGTCGCTGCTCGTTGTCGTGGCGATCAGGTCGCGTGCGTCGAGCAGGTCTATGTAATGGTCGAGTTCTGCCTCGGAGGCGGACGATGCCAGTACGACCTGCTGCCCGAGACCATGCGCGTGGGCCAGCAGGTCGTGCGCCTGCGCGAACGGCTTGGCTGTCTCGAGGTATTTCGCCTTGAAGATCGCGCCGTGCGTGTCGCCGAGCTTTTCCTGCTGATCTTCGTCCGCGTCGGGTAGCAGCGTCGGCACGAGCATGTCGGTCCCCTTGCCGATCTGGTCGTGGATCTGCTGGCGGTCGAACGATGCGCCGACGGTCGCGAACGCTTCTTCCCAGGCGAGGACGTGCATGTCGTTGGTGTCGACCAGCGTACCGTCGATATCGAAGAGAATGGCTTTGATCTGCATGAGGCTATCCCGGATCTGAAATCGTGCACCCGCCCGTCGGAACGCCGCAGCACCGTGCAAGGCGTGGCGGGCGAACTGCGTCGGCAGACTGCGATAGCGTCCTAACGGTCCACACTCCGAATTGGCCCCGGCGTCCGCAAACTTGGTAGGGCGATCGCCGTCGCGCAGAGGAAGCCGCAGCATCAATGTCGCAACCGCAACGATGTCGCAGAGCGATCGAGCTCGACAAGTCCTTACGATCTATGGACTTTCATTGTGGCATCTCGATTTAGCTCAAGTTCTTCGATATTGATCACAATCAACATGAAATTTTAACTGCGGATATTGGCGTGACGCAGGAACGATGACGCCACCTTGATCGCTATACTCCCCAGGATATGTTCACGCTGACGGCGGCGACGCGGAAACGTCGCGGCCGAGACTTCGTGGTGACAGTGCATAGTGTTGATGATGATCAGGCGGCGTTTGCGCCATTGCCGAGTCATGTCTGACGCGATGTCGTGTCGTGCGTGAGCAATAGGCAGCAATTCTATGACGGAGATCTTCTGATGCGCGCACTTGTTTGGCATGGAAAAGGCGATGTTCGGGTCGATACCGTTGCAGATCCCGAGATCAAGCATCCGCGCGACGCGATCATCAAGGTGTCGGCCTGCGCGATCTGCGGGTCCGACCTCCATCTGCTCGACGGCTACCAGCCGACCATGCAGGCCGGCGACATCCTCGGCCACGAGAACATGGGCGTCGTCGTCGCGCTCGGCTCGGAAGTCACCAATCTGAAGATCGGCGACCGCGTCGTGGTGCCGTTCACGATCAGCTGCGGCGATTGCTTCTTCTGCCGCAAGGGGCTGTTCTCGGCGTGCGAGCGGACCAATCCGAACGCAGAGATGGCGATCAAGGCGATGGGCCATTCGCCCGCCGGCCTGTTCGGGTTCAGCCACATGCTGGGCGGCTATTGCGGTGGCCAGGCCGAGTATCTGCGCGTGCCGATGGCGGATATCGGCCCGATCAAGGTGCCCGACAGCGTCACCGACGAACAGGCGCTGTTCCTGTCCGACATCTTCCCCACCGGCTATATGGCAGCCGAGAATGCGCAGATCGAGCCGGGCGATACCGTGGCGATCTGGGGCTGCGGTCCGGTCGGCCAGTTCGCGATCCGCTCGGCGCTGATGCTGGGTGCGGGCCGCGTGATCGCGATCGACGAGGTACCCGAGCGCCTCGCGATGGCCGAGGCCGGTGGTGCCGAGACGATCAATTTCGCCGAGGTCGACAGCGTTTATGACGAGCTCCAGTTCCGCACCAAGGGCCGTGGCCCCGACAGCTGCATCGACGCGGTCGGCGCCGAGGCGTCGGGTCATGGCGCGATGGATGCGGTGATCGACAAGGTGAAGGCGGCGACCTTCCTCGCGACCGACCGCGTGCACGTGCTGCGCGAGGCAATCATGAGCTGCCGGATGGGCGGCACGGTGTCGATCCCCGGCGTCTATGTTGGGATGGGCGACAAGATCCCGATCGGCGCGATGATGAACAAGGGGCTGACGATCAAGACCGGCCAGACCCACGTCCAGGCCTATACCAAGCCGCTGCTCGCACGGATCGAGGCGGGCGATATCGACCCGAGCTTCGTCGTGACGCACCCGGCGAGCCTCGAGGATGCGCCCGAGATGTACCAGAAGTTCCGCGACAAGCAGGACGGCGTCATTAAGGTCGTGCTCCGGCCGTAACCCCTCCCCGGCCCGGTCCGCTCCCAACGAGCGGAGCGGATCGGGCCGGTCTGTTTTGATCCGCTACATTCGGAAGGACGTACCGATGAGTGAAAAGGTTCAGGCCCCCGTGCCCGGCAATCCCGGCAGCAAGGGCGCACCGGACGGCGTTTCGGACTCGCCCCGCGGCGGCGATGGCGCCGACGTCCACGGCCGCAGCGAAGGCGGCGAAAGCGGCGGCGGCTCCTATCCCAACCCGCACGCCGGCAAGACCGATACGAACACCGGTTTCATGGCGCACGGCGGCCAGACCGACATCGCCTATCACGGTGGCGGTCAGGCGGGCGAAGACGGCGGCAATGCCGGAAACGGTGTCGCAGGCTCAGACGGCGGTGACCGCACGACGATCGCCGCCGACCCCGATGCGGACCGCGAGCCGCATGCGATCGCGGCCGAAGGTAAGACAATCGACGTCGTCGAGACGTCGGGCATCGCCGAGGCCGAGGCCAGCGGCAAGATTGGCACCGATGCGGACTACGAGGACGAGCAGAAGCGACCCGGCGCCGGCTGAGGTCGCCGCGCTTCAATCCGCATTTTCGCAATTCAAAACCAGCCGCCGCGCATTCCGCTCGGTGGAGCCACAAGGATGATCCCATGTCTGCACCCGAAGATTTCCAGGAAATCTACACTGACGAACTGAAGGATCTGTGGTCCGCGAACGACCAGATGAAGAAGGTTCTCAAGAAGATCACGTCGAAGGCGAGCGACGCATCGCTTAAGGACATGCTGACCAAGTCGCAGGCGGATATCGAGAAGCATACCGACCTGCTCAAGGACCTGATCGCGTCGAACGACGAGAAGGTCTCGAAAGAGCATTGCAAGGGCATGGAAGGCCTCGTCGCCGAAGCCACCAAGCATGTCCTCGAGGAAGGTCCCGAAAAGGGTCCGCTGCTCGATGTGATGATCATCGCGCAGTATCAGCGGATGACGCATTACGGGATCGCCGGGTTCGGTACCGCGACGGCGTACGCCAAGGCGCTGGGTCTCAAGGACGACCACAAGAAGCTTAGCGCGGCCACCAAGGACATCTACGGTGGTGATGAATATATGACGAAGCTCGCCGAGACGACCGTCAACATCGACGCCGAAGACGAAGACGAATGACGTCGAATGCCCGCCGGCATGCAGTCGGCGGGCATCCGCATCCCATACAGTGCTGGACGGAAGAGACGAGATCCATGACGACCTATCCGCTGAGTGAGCCAGCCACGATCTACCGCACCGACAAATCGGGTGGGGAGCGGAAGAGCGTTGCGCGCGGGTCTTTGGCCGATTGTGCCGACATCCTCGCCGGTTGGTCGTCGGAGGATCGCGCTACGGTAGAGATTGAGGTGGACGACATGGCGTTGCGCTATGGATCGGACGAGATCGAGGAGCTTCTCCAGTTCCTGCGCGAGGAAGACGCCGATCGGAAGTCTCCCGCCGGATGACGCGTTCGCGGCTGTGCGGTCGTGTTGGCCTCGGTGGACCGACCAGGTCTACGCGTGAGCGTCAGGCGGAAATGGATCGCTGCACGTGATCCGGCCCGGCGCATCGACGCGACCGGACACGCGACGGCGAAAATGGGGGGCCGTCGCCGTGGATACCGTGACGTCGTACCAGCCGAAATTGTCGCGGAGAGGCCAGCGATAGCGTGTTTCGGCCAATGGTATCACCTTGGGGGGCATGCCGATCGCCGCAACGCTCGCCACCAGACCATGATCGCGCTGGCTGCCGGGCAGTCGCAGAACGAGATCGTCCGCGGTGGTGATCCACTGCATCCGGTACAGGTGCGCTGGCTCGTTCCCGGTGCCGGTGAAATGGCGGTGAAATCCGTTCGGGCCGAGCACCCACAGATCGTAAAAGCCCGCGTCGTCGAACGGCCAGTGCCCGTCCAACGCGTGTCCGGGCTCGACGGTGAAGCGGCGCGGCGGTTGGGCCAGGGCGGTGCGGTCGTAGACGTGGAACACCGCCGCCTGCGTCCCTTCCGCAGTGAATCGTAGATGGAGGGCGCGATCCGCGATCCTCTCGCTGACGGCCAAGACATAGGGCAGTGGACGAGCGCGGCGGATGCCGGGTTCCTGCCATGGGTGCAGCGACCCGGCCGGCGCTTGGGGGCTTATCTGCTTGGGGATCGCCGCGGCCCGGATGGCATCGGGCCGTGGATCGGGCATCGCGGCGAACGGCGCAGGGTCGGCCGCGGTGAAGTCGAAAGCGGACGTCAGGTCGCCGCAGACCGCGCGGCGCCACGGCGCGATGTTGGGTTCGTGAAGGTCGAACCGGCGTTCGAGGAAGCGGATCACCGAGGTGTGATCGAACACCTGCGAATTGACCCACCCGCCCCGGCTCCACGGCGAGACGACATACATCGGCACGCGCGGGCCCAGCCCATACGCCCGGCCGCGATAGGCGGGCAGATCGAGCGCGGCATCGCCCTTGCTCGGGTGGAGGTGATAGCTGCCCTCGAGATCGACCGTCGAGCCGCCGAGCAGCGTGCCGTCGGCGGCGTGCGCGGGTGGCGCCGGCGGCGGGACGTGATCGAAGAAGCCGTCATTCTCGTCGAACATCACGAGCAGCACGGTCCGCGCCCAGACCTTGGGGTCCGCGGTCAGCGCGTCGAGTACGTCGGCGGTGTAGGCGGCGCCCTGCGCGGGGCTCGAAGGGCCGGGATGCTCGGAGCCTTTCGAGGTGGCGATGACGTAGGACACTTGCGGCAGTCGCCCGCCGAGCACGTCGGCGCGCAAGACGTCGAGCCCGCGGGTCGTCAGCGCGCGCTCTCGTAATGCGGCATCCCCACCACCCCGGTGCGCATCGCGGAACGCGGCGAAGCCGACCAGCGGGTTGTCGGTGAAATTATCGGCCATGTCCTGGTAGATGCGCCAGTCGACACCCTTCGCCTGCAACCGCTCGACCACCGTCGTCCAGCGATACGGATCGGCAGCGCCGCCGTCCGCGGGGAAACTGTCGTGCGAATTGCCGATCGCAGGACCGCCCAGCGTGCCGCCGGGATCGTTGGTGCCGCTCCACAGGAACAGGCGGTTTGTGTTGGTGCCGGTCTGGACCGAGCAATGATACGCATCGCAGACGGTGAACGCCTCCGCGAGCGCGAACTGGAACGGGATGTCCTCGCGACGATAATGCCCCATCGCGCGCTGGCTCTTGGCTTCGGGCCAGTGCGCCATCCGACCGTCGTGCCACCCGCGTTGCGCATCGGGCCAGCTATGCGGGGCGCCCTCCATCCGCATCAGGTCGAAATTGGTCCGCGTGGCGAGGTGGAACGGCAGGACCGTGCGTGCGCCGCCGGGGGCGGTTCGATCGCTCTGGTACCAGACCGGCGCCGGCTTCGTCGCGTCGGCCTCGGACGGGACGGGGATCGGCAACCGGTCCGCAAACCCGCGGACGCCGCGCAGCGACCCGAAATAATGATCGAAGCCGCGATTTTCCTGCATCAGGATGACGACATGCTCGACATCCATGATCGAGCCCGTCTTCACGTCCGGTGCGATCGCCGCCGCCCGCGCGATCGCCGCGGGAAACGCGGACAGCGTCGCACCGGACAGGCCGGCGGCGAGCAGCGTGCGACGAGAAACTTCTGTCATGGCCACGATCCGAATGATGAACGCGCACGATCCGCGAACGCGCGGGATCGCACAAGGTACTGCGCGCCTGCTCCGTATGCCCGATGCGTGTCATGTGCGTGACACGAGGCGTCGCGCGGGGCTGGGCGTCCGCACCGATGATAGGTGGAACGATCGCATCGCTCCGGTTGAGCCTGTGGACCCGCTGCCATATGCTGTGATCGCCATGCCGGGCGATCCCGGCATTTCGCTCGATCGATCCGGCGATTGCCACGTACGATCCCTCGATCGCGCCCTGGGTCTTACCGCGGCGACGATCGACGACGACATGACGGTTCAGCCGAACGCGACGCCAACAACGGAGACGATTATGACCACCGCCTATGACACAAAGCTCGGGCTCTACATCGCCGGCGAATGGCTGAGCGGCGACGGTCGCGAGACGCGCGACGTGCTGAACCCGGCGACCGGTGCGGGACAGGCGGCGTTGCCGCTCGCCAATGCAGCGGACCTCGATCGTGCACTGGAGGCGACGCAGCGCGGCTTTATCGCTTGGCGTGCGACCCCGCCGGAAAAGCGTGCCGCGATCCTGGTCCGGACCGCGCAACTGCTGCGCGAGCGCGGCGACCATATCGCTCGTATCGCAACGCTGGAGCAGGGCAAGATCCAGGCCGAGGCGAAGGGCGAAGTCGCGTTTGCCGCCGCGCTGCTCGACTTCCACGCCGCCGAGGGCCTGCGTGTCTATGGCCGCGTGCTGCCCCGCCCATCGGGCACGCGGAGCCTGGTCCTGCACCAGCCGGTCGGCCCGGTGGCGGCGTTCTGCGCGTGGAACTTCCCGATCATGAACGTCGTGCGGAAGATCGCGCCGGCGGTTGCTGCCGGCTGCTCGATCATCATCAAGCCATCCGAGGAAACCGCGGGTAGCGCGGTCGAGGTCATGCGCTGTTTCCAGGACGCCGGGTTGCCCGGTGACGTCGCGCAGTGCGTGTTCGGCGTGCCGGACATGGTGTCGCGCCAGCTGCTCGCCTCGCCGATCACGCGGAAACTGAGCTTCACCGGATCGGTGCCGGTCGGCAAGGCGCTGATGAAGCTGGCCGCCGATACGATGATGCGGACAACGATGGAGCTGGGCGGGCACGGCCCGGTGCTGGTGTTCGACGATTGCGACCTGGAGAAGACGCTCGATACGCTGGTCGCGCACAAGTTTCGCAACGCAGGCCAGGTCTGCGTCGCGCCGACGCGCTTCCATGTTCAGGATGGCATCTATAACCGGTTTGCCGCCGGTTTCGCCGAGCGGACGCGCGCGTTGAAGATCGGCGACGGCATGGATGCGGCGAGCCAGATGGGCCCGATGGCCAACGCCCGCCGTCCCGATGCGATCGCTGAGCTGGTCGGCGACGCGACCGGGCACGGCGCCAAGCTGCTCGCGGGCGGCGACTATGGCGGCCAGGGCGGGTTCTTCTTCCAGCCGACCGTGTTGGCCGACGTACCCCTGTCGGCGCGCGCGATGAACGAGGAGCCGTTCGGTCCGGTCGCGTTGCTCAGCCGGTTCGCGACGGACGAGGACGCGGTGACCGAAGCCAACCGCCTGCCGTTCGGGCTGGCAGCATATTGCTTCACCGAGAATGGCCGTCGCCAGAACATGCTCGGCGACGCGATCGAGGCGGGGATGATCGCGATCAACAACGTCCGGCTGAGCTATCCCGACAGCCCGTTCGGCGGCGTGAAGGAGAGCGGGCACGGTTCCGAGGACGGCCCGGAGGGCATTGCCGCGCATCTCGTCACGAAGGCCGTGCATATCAGCTGACCGGGCGGTGCAAGGCCTTCCGCGGACGGTCGGCCTTGCACGCCGTTGCACTGGATACCGGGGCACGCCCCCCGCCCGTTCGATCAAGGCTATCCGTTGTCGGCACCGTCTACCGTTCAGGTTCGGCTCGCTAATCAGGGCGCGGCTTACGGGGACGGGGATGTGACGATGACGACGATCAAGGGAAGCATGCTGGTGTCGATGCTTGGGCTGGCGTGCCTCGGAGCCTGCGCCTCGACCGGCACGAACGACCGTGCGAGTACGAGACTATGCCGCGCCGATGCCGCCGCGACGCTCGTCGGGCAGACCGCGCCTAGCGACACGGATATTCTTCGCCAGACGGGGAGCGCCGTGGTCCGCCGGCTCGCACCGGGCGATCCGATGACGCGCGATTATCGGCAGGAGCGCGTGACCGTCATCGTCGCGGACGGCCGAGTAGTTTCCGCATCCTGTGGTTGAGCGCCCAGTCTTGATGCGAGCGGCTATCTGCGCATTGGCCGGGACGTTCATCACGGGTTGCACGGCGCATGTCCCGGTCGAGGGTCCGATAGCGCTTGGCCAGACCGCGTTCGTCGACGGACCGAAAGTGCGCGCGGACCGGGTCATCGAAGACAGTCGCTGCCCCGTCGATGTGCAGTGCGTCTGGGCGGGGCGGCTCGTGGTGCGCGCGACCGTCATGGGTGGCGGCTGGTCCAGGCAGATCGATCTGACGCTGGGCATGCCCGTCAACGTCGCGGACGGCGCGCTGACCCTGGTCGCGGCCAGCCCGGCGCGGCGAGTGAATGCTCGTCCCGCAAAGGACAGCGCCTATCGCTTCACCTTCGCATTTCGAGGCGGCCGGTAACGTTGCGAGGCGTTTATAGGCTGGTCCGCGTTGCCCTCTGCGTTGCCCCGCGGGACGTCCGGGCCTACACCGTCGAGGATGCTGACGTCGACGATCCACCAGATTCTTGTGCTGCGATCGGATTCAGGCGGTCGCCCCGGTTTGCAACTAGGCGCTGAACGCAGACGACGCTTGCGGCTTGCGGCGAGCGTCGCGCTATTCGCCGGATGCGCGGTGCTCGCCGCGTGCGATCGGCGGCCGGATACCGGCGCGGTGGTGGTCAGTGCGATCGGCGGCGTCCCGCATGTCGCCGATGCGAGCCGCGTCGCGCTCGACACCCCTGCCCGCCTGCTGATGGATTCGACCGCGCAGGGGCTGGTGCGGTTCGATGCCGCGGGACAGATCGAGCCGGGGATCGCCGAGCGCTGGATCGTGATCGACGGCGGGATGAGCTACATCTTCCGCCTGCGCGAGGGCGACTGGGGCGATGGTACGCCGGTCACCGCCGAACAGGTGGTGACGATGCTCCGACGACAGATTGGCGGCCCCGATACCGCACGGGCGGCGGCGGGCGCACGCAATCCGCTCGCGCCGTTCCTCACCGCGATCGACGAGATCGTCGTAATGACGCCGCAGGTGATCGAGGTGCGGCTGTCGCGGCCAAGACCCGACCTGTTGAAGCTGTTCGCGCAACCCGAACTCGCGTTGCTGCGGCTGCGACCGACCGGCGGGACCGGACCGTTCCGCGTTGCACATCGCGGTCGTGCACCGTTGCTGCGCCCGGCGTTCGATCCCGGCCAGGCCGATCCCGATGACCAGCGCGAGGCAAAGCCGCAGGAGGACGTCCGGCTGATCGGCGAGCGTGCGGCGCGCGCGATCGCGCGGTTCGCCAACCGTGACTCCGATCTGGTGAGCGGGGGCAGCTTCGTCGACTGGCCGTTGCTGGCGGTGACCAGTATCGCGCCGGCGAACATCCGCATCGATCCGGCGGTGGGGCTGTTCGGCCTGGCGATCGTCCGGCGCGACGGGTTCCTGGCCGATGCCGTCAACCGCGCCGCCGTGTCGCAGGCGATCGACCGGTCGGCGGTGACCGGGGCGGTCGCGCCGAACTGGGACGCGGCGGATCGCATCCTGCCCGATATCCTCGACTCCGCCTCGCTGCCGCAGGTGCCGGCATGGACGCTGTTGACGCAGGACGAACGTCGCGCCGCCGCGCGCCAGCGGGTCGCGAGTTGGAAGCAGCAGAGTCCGGGTCCGATCGAGCTGCGGGTCGCGCTTCCCGTCGGACCGGGGGCGACGTTGCTGTATGCGCAGATCGCGGCGTCGCTGATGGCGATCGGGATCGTCCCCCGGCGAGTCGGGATCGACGACGCGGCCGAGCTGAAGCTGGTCGACGCGGTCGCGCCCTATGACAGCGCGCGCTGGTATCTGGCGGCGGCGTGCGTCGCATGTGGCGATGCTGCACGGACGGCACTTGAAGCGGCACGCGAGGCGCCGACGCTCGCCGAACGCGGCGCCAGGATAGCCGCCGCCGACGCCGCGATGAACGAGGACGTGGCGTTCATCCCGCTGGCGCGTCCGATGCGATGGTCGCTGGTCTCCCCGCGGCTCAGCCAGTGGCAGGCGAACACCCGCGCGTGGCACCCGTTGAACCGGTTGCGCCCCGATACCAACTAAGGTCGATGAACCCGCGCACCACCCGCATCGCCCCCGGCGAGATCTTCCAGACGCTGCCGCTCGGCAAGGATGCACTGTCGGTGCGCCGCCGCGTCGAGGCGATGGAGCGCGTGATGGAGGGGTTGTTCGTCATCCCCGGCACCAACCGCAAGGTCGGCATGGACGTCGTGCTGGACCTCATCCCGTTCGCCGGCAGCACGATAGCAGCGGCAGTCGGCGCGTGGATGGCATGGGAAGCGCGCAACATCGGCATGTCCAAGATCCAGATGGCGCGGATGTTCGGCAATGTCGGGATCGACTGGGCGTTCGGGATGATCCCGTTCGTCGGCGCGATCCCCGATTTCTTCTTCCGCTCGAACACCCGCAACCTGCGGATCATCAAGCGTCATCTCGACAAGCATTATCCATCGACGACGACGCTTCAGGGGTAAGACGCTCTATACCGGTCATTCCCGCAGAGGCGGGAACCATACTGGCTGACTGCACGAATAATTGCGAATGACAGCCGATATGGATCCCCGCCTGCGCGGGGATGACTACCAAAGGCATAGAGTAGGTCAGGCTATTACGGCCCGACGTCGGCATCGCGTGCCGCCGGCTTGTAGCTCGCACTCGTCCCAAGCCCCAGCGCGACGGCGACACGGTCGTTCCAGCCATAGGGATCGGCGCGGATGACGGGCTCGCCGGCGTCGTCGAACAGCACGGTCTGGTACAGCAGACGGACCGGGATCTCCTTCGGCAGCTTGACGAACGTCTCCTTGCCGGTCGCGCGAGCGGCATGCCACTGATCGGTCACACCCTCGTCCTTCGCGAGCAGCTCGGCGAAACCGAGCGCATCCTCGACGCGGACGCAGCCATGGCTACGCTGGCGCTGAATCTCGGCGAACAGCTGTTTCGCGGGCGTGTCGTGCAGGTAGATCGCGTGCTCGTTGGACATGTCGAACTTGACCAGGCCGAGCGAATTCTTCGGCCCCGATTGCTGGACCAGCCAGCCATTCTTCCACGCCAGGTTGTTCGCGCGCAGATACCCGGCGCCCTTGCCCGCCATCTCCTTCTTCTCGACCGAGCGCGGCACCGTCCAGGTCGGATTGGCGACGAGGCGGAAAATCGGCGACCCGAGCTGCGGCGTTTCCTTGTCGGGTTCGCCGACCACGACCTTGCGGCTGTCGACCAGCTTGCCGTCGCGCCAATAGCTCAACCGTGCCGCCGCGAGATTGACGTCGATCCGCGTCGTCGGCGCGTTGCGATCGAGCCACCGGAGCCGCTCCATGTTGACCGCGATCGCGCGCGCCCGGTCTGCGTCGGACAAGTTGAGGATGCCGAGCGCCGCGCTGCCGATCATGCCGTCGGGCTTGATCCCGTAGTCCGCCTGCATCTTCTTGATCGCGAGGATCATCGCCGGGGTCAGGCGATCGCCCTGCGCCGCCGCCTTGTCGAGATAATCGAACGCGACGAGCTGGTGCGCGATCGCAGGCACGCGCGGATCGGCTTCGCCCGGCTTGATCGGCTTGCCCGTGTCGGGGATCGCGGACGCCGGAGTCTGCTCCCATTTCGGCGTCGCGAGATAGGCCTTCGATAGGCGCGCGTAATTCTCGTCCTGCGGCGCCAGCCCTGCGAGCCACTTGCCGACGTCGCCAGCTTGTAGCGCCGCGGCGAGGCCACGGCCGAGATCGACCTGCGGGCGCGGCACGGTGTAGACGTCGAACAACTTGGTCGGATCGGTCGCGCCCTGTGACAGCGCCTTGCCGTATGCGAGCGCGGCCTTGGTCAAAGCGTCGTCGCCGGCACCGGGCTGCGCGCTCGCATCGAAGCTCATCCGGTCGAGACCGTGGGCACCGCGCGCCGCGATCGCCTTGCGCAACTGCCCGGCGGTGGTGGTGGTCCACCCGGTCGGCGCCGCTGCAGGAGCCGCCGCCGCCGCGGGCTGCTGCGTGTTCGAGGCGGTCGTCGTCTTCACCTCGCAAGCCGAGAGTGCACACGTCATCGCCAGCAGCGATGCACCGATCAAACCAAGACGCACCAGCAATTCCCCCACAATCTGGACACACAACGCTCGGGTGTCGGTCTCCGCTCCACGACGCAGGAGCGGATACGTAATTCTTCCACCAGATCGACCGCCCGTGCCTTTTGCATGTCACGCACCGTCATTCTGCAACCCGGATCGCGCCCGTCGCGTTATAGGGCCCACGCATGATCAAGGTCGCCAGCTACAATATCCACAAGGGCATAGGGCTCGACCGTCGGCGTAATCCCGAACGCGTGGTCGAGGTTCTGTGCGAGATCGATGCCGACGTGATCGCCCTGCAGGAAGCGGACCGGCGGTTCGGGGCCAAGGCCTGCGTGCTGCCGCATCACCTGCTGGAGGAGCATAGCGACTGGAAGCCGGTCGACTTCGGCTTGCGCGCGCTCAGCATGGGCTGGCACGGCAATGTCATCCTGGTGCGCAAGTCGGCGCGGGTGGTCGACAGCGAGCCGCTCCACCTCCCCTCGCTGGAGCCACGCGGGGCGGTGATGGCCGACGTCCAGTTCGCGGGCGGCATGTTGCGCGTGCTCGGCATGCATCTCGATCTCTCCGGCCTGTGGCGACGCAAGCAGGCCGCCGCGATCATGAACCACGTCGATACCTGCGCGCAGGCGCATCCGACGGTGATGATGGGCGATCTCAACGAATGGAGCGCAGGCGCCGGGTGCCTGCGCGACTTCGGCCGCGACTATGCATTCGCCGAGACGGGCGCGAGTTTCCATTCGCGGCGCGCGGTCGCTCGGCTCGACCGGATCATGGTGTCGTCGGACTTGAACGTGGTCGAGTGCGGCGTGCATGCGAGCCCGGCGGCGCGGAAAGCCTCGGATCACCTGCCGATCTGGGCTATTCTGGAAACGAAAACGCCGACGAACCGAACCGGGGCCACCAGATAAACCCCGAGCGATACCGTCGGCATGAGGATGTAGAATGCGCGAGAAGGAACTGCGACTGGCGCTCGTCTGCTATGGCGGGATCAGCCTTGCGGTCTACATGCACGGCATCACCAAGGAGATCTGGCGCCTCGTCTGCGCCAGCCGCGCGTTCCACGACGGCGACACGCCGAAGGGCGGCAGCGAAGGCGTGTATCACGCGCTGCTCCAAGAGATCGAGGCGCATGGCGCGATCCGCGTCCGCGTCCTGGCCGACATCATCGCGGGCGCCAGCGCGGGCGGGATCAATGGCATCTTCCTCGCGCAGGCGATCGCGACCGGGCAAAGCCTCGACCCGCTGACCGACCTGTGGATGACGTCCGCCGACGTCGAGGCGCTGATCGATACCGAAGCGGCACCCAAATCGCGATTCTCGAAGGCGTGGGCGATGCCGCTCGCATGGATGGCAGCGGGGCGCAGCACCGACAAGGTTGACGCGCTCGATGATCCGACCCGCGAAGAGGTGCGCACCAAGCTGTCGCATTTTATCCGCTCGCGCTGGTTCGAGCCGCCGTTCGGCGGGAAGACCTTTACCAACCTCCTGCTCGATGCGTTCGACGCGATGGCGGCGAGCGAACGCGGGCCGCGCCTGTTGCCGCCGGGCCAGCCGCTCGACCTGTTCGTGACGGTCACCGACTTTTCGGGGCATCCCGAGCGGTTGCAGCTCAATTCACCCGCCGAAGTGGTCGAAACCGAGCATCGCCTGGTGGTCGACTTCACCGACAGTGGCGGGGCGTGCGATACGCTCGCACCACCTGCAGAACTGGCGTTCGCGGCCCGCGCGACGTCGAGCTTTCCGGGAGCCTTTCCGCCGTTCACGGTCGCCGAACTGGACGGCGTGCTGAAGGATCGCGCGATCGTCTGGCCGGAGCGTCCTGCGTTCCTCGCGCGTGTCCTGCCCCGTCATACGGCGGCCAACGCAGCGGAAAGCGCGGTGCTGATCGACGGGTCGGTGCTCGCCAATGCGCCGTTCCGGCCCGCGCTCGATGCGCTCAAGGAGCGGCCGGCGCGGCGCCAGATCGACCGGCGATTTATCTACATAGACCCCTCCCCCGACATCAAGCTGCGGCTCAACCGCGGTGGCGGCACGCCAGGATTCTTCCAGACGATCATCGGCGCGATCAGCGACATCCCGCGCCAACAACCGATCCGCGACAATCTAGAGGCGATCGCCGAACGTTCCGCGAGAATCGATCGGATGCGCGGCATCCTCACCGCAATCCGTCCCGAGGTGGAGGCCGACGTCGAATCTTTGTTCGGCCACACATTGTTCCTCGACCGGCCGACCGCGCCGCGGCTGATCGCGTGGCGGCGGCGTGCGCAAAAGGCGGCGGCGGCGAGCTCGGGCTATGGCTTCGTCGCGTACGGCCATCTGAAGCGCAGCGCGGTGATCGAGACGCTGGCGTTGCTCCTGTTCGATGCCGGGGAACACCACCGGCCGCGGCGGCTGGCGCAGATCCGGGCCGCGATCGTCGCGCATGTCGCCGCCTCGGGTGCGGACTTACTTGGGTCGGGGCATGCGGGCGGGGCCAGTGCCGCGTCGATCGCATTCCTGCGGACCTTCGATATCGGCTTCCGCATCCGCCGACTGCGGCTGATGGCGCGGCGCCTTTCGGAGGTGGAGACCGCCGCCGACGAGCCGGAACTGGGGCCGATGCGCGACGCGATCTACGAATCGCTTTCGCCGTATCTCGATCGGTTGCGCGCCGAGATGCATGCCGGGCTCCACGATGCGGTACGGGCGATGCGCGGCGATGCGGGCGCGGTGCTGGAAACGCTCGGCCGGACGTTCGACCTTGATCGCCTCGATGCGGAAACCGACCAGCGGCTGGCGGAAGCGTTCGCCGCGCTCGCCAAGCCGACGCGGCGAACGCTGTTGCTGGCCTATCTCGGCTTCCCGTATTTCGATACCGCGACGCTGCCGCTGTTGCAGGGCGAAGGTCTCGACGAGTTCGATCCGATCAAGGTCGACCGGATCGCGCCCGACGATGCGACCTCGATCCGCTCCGGCGGCGCCGAGGCGACGTTGAAGGGGATCCAGTTCGGGACGTTCGGCGCGTTCTTCAGCCGTGCCTACCGCGAGAACGACTATCTCTGGGGGCGGCTGCATGGGTCGGAACGGATGATCGACATCACCGTCTCGACGCTGCCATCGACCGTGCGGATGAAGCCCGGCCGGGTGGCGGCGATCAAGCGCGCCGCGTTCCTCGCGATCCTCGATGAGGAGGAGCCACGGCTGACCGCGATCCTGCCGTTGATCGCGCAGTTGCGTACCGAAATCGGCTAAAGCTGGCCAAAACGCCGATGTGGCGGTAGCTCTGCGTTTCCAGCCGCGTTTCGACGCGGGTGGGGTATGATAAAGGGTCGCCGCATGCAGTTCCTGAAAATCCTGTTCTGGTGCCTGCTGGCGTTCATCGCCGCGGTCTTCACCATCAGCAACTGGAACGCCGTCCAGATCCAGCTCTGGGGCGGACTGATCGCGGACGTGAACCTGCCGCTGCTGCTGTTCGTGACGTTCCTGATCGGGTTCGTGCCGACGATGCTCTACAATCATGCGATCCGGTGGCGGCTGCGTCAGCGGCTTTCGACCTGCGAGCGCGAGTTGCTGGACCTGCGCACGCCGCGACCGGAGCCGGTGGCGTTCGTGCCTGCCGAGACTCCTGCGACGATCGCACCGACTGTTGTGCCGACCGCCACGCCGCCGGGGTCGCTCCTGTGAGCAACCGTATCTACGTTGCACTCGACACACCCGACCTCGCCCGCGCCAAGGCGATGGCGACGCGCGTCCGCCACCATGTCGGCGGGATCAAGCTGGGGCTCGAATTCTTCTGCGCGCACGGCCAGTCCGGCGTGCATGCGATGGCGGAACTCGGCCTGCCGATCTTTCTCGACCTGAAGCTCCACGACATTCCGAACACGGTGGCCAAGGCGGTACAGGCCTTGGGCGCACTGAAGCCGGCGATCCTGACCGTGCATGCGAGTGGCGGGCGGGCGATGCTGGAAGACGCGAAGGCTGCCGCCCCGCTCGGCACCAAGGTGATCGCGGTGACGATGCTGACCAGCCTCGATGCGACCGATCTCGCCGCTACCGGCGTCATCGGCAACGCGCACGACCAGGTTTCGCGGCTCACCGAACTCGCTTGCGAGGCGGGGGTCGACGGGATCGTGTGTTCCGGCGCTGAGGTTGCGGCGGCCAAGGCGATCTGGCCCAAGGGGTTCTTCGTGGTGCCGGGCGTACGCCTTCCCGACGGCCAGGTCGGCGACCAGAAGCGCGTCGTTACCCCGCGCCAGGCGATGGACGCCGGCGCCTCGATCCTCGTGGTCGGCCGCCCGATAACGCAGGCCGAAGACCCCGACATCGCCGCCCGCGCGATCGGCGCGACGCTTTAGCGGCACGCGTAATTCACGATCCTCCCCGCCAGGGGGAGGTGGCAGGCACAGCCTGACGGAGGGGGAGGAAAGGGAAGGCCGTCGTTGCGTGCTCTTTCCTCCCCCTCCGTCACCTTCGGCGCCACCTCCCCCTGGCGGGTGAGGATGATCAAGCGCCTGCTCCCCAAGGAACCCGAATGACCACCGCCAAGATCTGCGGCCTCTCCACTCCCGCCACGCTCGACGCCGCGATCAAGCACGGGGCGAGCCATGTCGGGTTCGTGTTCTTCCCCGCCTCCCCGCGCCACGTGACGTTCGCGAAAGCCGCCGAACTCGCCGCACGCGTACCGCCGCACGTCGCGAAGGTCGGCGTGTTCGTCGATCCGGAAGACGACATGCTCGAACAGGCGGTCGGCTCGGCGGCGCTCGACGTGCTGCAACTCCACAAGGTCACGCCAGCGCGCACTGCTGCGATCCGCGCGAAGTTCGGGATCGAGACCTGGGTCGCGGTCGCGGTTCGCACGCGCGGCGATCTCGATGCGGCGCACGGCTTCGTCGGAGTCGCCGACCGCATCCTGTACGACGCGAAGACGCCGGACTCGGCGGCGTTGCCGGGCGGGATGGGCTTGCGGTTCGACTGGGACTTGCTCGACGGGTTCCGGCATCCGCTGCCCTGGGCGCTATCGGGCGGGCTCGATCCGACGAATGTGGCGGAGGCGATCCGGCGGACCGGGGCGAAACTGGTCGACGTGTCCTCGGGGGTCGAAAGCGAGCCGGGTACGAAGGACGAAACAAAGATCGCATCGTTTCTGAAAGCTGTCGCCGCGCGCTAGCACTACCCCGGCGGAGGCCGGGGCCCAATTGGGGGAGACCTGTGACAGTCCCTTCCCGCCGCCATTATGACCTTTCCAATTGGGCCCCGGCCTCCGCCGGGGTGGTCTTTAGCGGAAACGGAAGGGGTGACAGCGATTTACGAAGTGCTAAACGCCCAGTCATGAACGCTCCAACCCTCGCCCCCAA
The DNA here is from genome assembly GCF_001421745.1 of Sphingomonas sp. Leaf230. Lineage (GTDB taxonomy): Bacteria > Pseudomonadota > Alphaproteobacteria > Sphingomonadales > Sphingomonadaceae > Sphingomonas. The sequence continues at coordinate 160,624 of NZ_LMKW01000008.1, forward strand.
CTCCTACCGCGCCCAGCCCGACGAGCGCGGCCATTTCGGCGACTTCGGCGGCCGCTATGTCGCCGAGACGCTGATGCCGCTCGTCCTCGAACTCGACGAGGCGTACCGCGCGGCCAAGGCCGACCCTGCGTTCAAGGCGCAGTTCGACGATTTGCTCGAACATTATGTCGGCCGCCCGAGCCCGCTCTATTACGCCGAACGGCTGACCGAAGCGCTGCGCGAGTCCGCGCCCGAAGGCATGGGTGCACAAGTCTGGTTCAAGCGCGACGAGCTGAACCACACCGGCGCGCACAAGATCAACAACTGCATCGGCCAGATCCTGCTCGCGATGCGGATGGGCAAGACGCGGATCATCGCCGAGACCGGCGCGGGCCAGCACGGCGTTGCCACCGCCACGGTCTGCGCACGCTTCGGCTTGCCCTGCGTGATCTACATGGGCGCCAAGGACGTCGAGCGGCAGGCGCCCAACGTGTTCCGCATGAAGCTGCTCGGCGCCGAAGTCCGCCCCGTGACCAGCGGCGCGCACACGTTGAAGGACGCGATGAACGAGGGCATGCGCGACTGGGTCGCGAACGTCCACGACACGTTCTACATCATCGGCACCGCCGCCGGCCCGCATCCGTATCCCGAAATGGTCCGCGATTTCCAGAGCGTGATCGGCACCGAGGCACGCGCGCAGATGCTGGAGCGCATCGGTCGCCTGCCCGACATGCTGGTCGCGGCGATCGGTGGCGGCTCGAACGCGATCGGGTTGTTCCATCCGTTCCTCGACGATGCCGACGTGCAGATGCTCGGCGTCGAAGCAGCGGGTCATGGCCTCGACAAGCAGCACGCGGCGAGCCTCGCGGGCGGCTTCCCCGGCGTGCTCCACGGCAACAAGACCTACCTGTTGCAGGACGAAGACGGCCAGATCACCGAGGCACACTCGATCTCGGCGGGCTTGGATTATCCAGGCATTGGCCCCGAGCATGCTTGGCTACGCGATATCGGCCGCGTCCAGTATGACAGCGCCACCGACACCGAAGCGCTAGACGCGTTCCAGTTGTTGTGCCGGACCGAGGGCATCATCCCCGCGCTGGAGCCAAGCCACGCGATCGCAACGGTGACGAAGAAGGCACGCGAGATGCGGCAGGATCAAATCATCTTGGCCAACCTCTGCGGCCGCGGCGACAAGGATATCTTCACCGTCGCCGAAGCACTTGGGGTGGCGATATGATCGCACTTCTGCTCCCCTCCCGCTTGCGGGAGGGGTCGGGGGAGGGCCTGTTCGCTCCCCGGACCTTGGATGTGCGGCTATGTCAGCCCCTCCCCCGACCCTTCCCGCAAGCGGGAGGGGAGCAGTGAGCCGCCTCGCCGCCACCTTCGCACGCACCGCCGCCGCCGGGCGTGCCGCGCTCGTCGCGTTCGTGACCGCGGGCGATCCGACCACCGAGGCGACCGGCCCGATCCTCGACGCGCTCGTCGCGGGCGGGGCGGATGCGATCGAGCTCGGCATGCCGTTCACCGATCCCATGGCCGACGGCCCCGCGATCCAGGCTGCGAACATCCGCAGCCTCGCGCAGGGTACGCGCACCGCGGATATCCTCGCCACCGCCATCGCGTTCCGCGCGCGGCATCCGGACGTGCCGCTCGTCCTGATGGGCTATGGCAACCCGATGCTCCGGCGCGGCGCGGACTGGTTCGCCGAGGCGGCTGCCAACGCCGGCGTCGACGGCGTGATCTGCGTCGACGTGCCGCCCGAAGAGGACGATGCGCTCGGCCCTCAGTTGCGTGCCGCCGGGATCGACTTGATCCGCCTCGCCACGCCGACCACCGATGCTGCCCGCCTGCCGACCGTGCTCGATGGCGCGAGCGGGTTCCTGTATTACGTCTCGGTCGCCGGCATCACCGGGCTCCAGCAGGCTCAGCAATCCTCGATCGAGGACGCCGTCGCCCGCCTCAAGGCGCAGACCGACATCCCGATCGCGGTCGGCTTCGGCATCCGCACGCCTGAGCAGGCCGCCAATGTCGCACGCGTCGCGGACGGCGTCGTCGTCGGCTCGGCGATCGTCGAACTCGTCGCGCAACACGGTGCCGCTGCGGCCGAGCCGGTCCGCATCTATATCAAGTCTCTCGCCGACGCCGTTGCCTCGGCCCGAAAGGTCTCCGCATGAGCTGGCTCAACAGCGTTCGCAACGTCTTGCCCTTCGTCGCGAAGCGCGAGACGCCCGAAAATCTCTGGCACAAGTGCAAGGGTTGCGGCCAGATGGTCTTCACCAAGGAGCTCGAGGACAATCTCTATGTCTGCCCGAAATGCGATCATCACGACCGCATCGGACCGAAGATCCGCTTTGCGCAGCTGTTCGACGAGGGTAGCTGCAGCGAACTGCCGGCGCCGAAGGTCCCCGAGGATCCACTCAAGTTCCGCGACCAGAAACGCTATACCGATCGCCTGAAGGCGGCACGGACCGACAACAGCGAGCAGGACGCGCTGATCAACGCACGCGGCGCGATCGACGGCCACCGTGTCGTCGTCGGCGTGCAGGATTTCGGCTTCATGGGCGGGTCGATGGGCCTGGCGGTAGGCGAAGCCTTCGTGCGCGGCGTCGAGGCTGCGATCGAGGACCGAGTGCCCTACGTGATCTTCACCGCGAGCGGTGGCGCACGCATGCAGGAGGGCATCCTCAGCCTCATGCAGATGCCGCGCAGCACGGTCGCGATTCAGATGCTGCACGATGCCGGCCTGCCGTACATCGTCGTGCTGACCGACCCGACGTCGGGCGGCGTGATGGCGGCATATGCTATGCTCGGCGACGTCCAGATCGCCGAGCCCAAGGCGACGCTGGCGTTCACCGGTCGCCGCGTGATCGAGAGCACGATCCGCGAGAAGCTGCCCGAGGACTTCCAAACGTCGGAATATTATCTGGAGCATGGACTGATCGACATGGTGGTTCACCGGAAGGATCTTCGCGAGCAGCTCGGCACGGTCATCGGGTATCTAAGCGCGCGCGAAGCCGCGTAATCTTTACTCCCTCTCCCCTTCGGGAAGAGGGTCGGGGTGAGGGGCGGCCAAGCAACGCTGCGCCCGGAACTGCCCCTCACCCCAGCCCTCTCCCCGGAGGGGAGAGGGAGTCTAGAAGAATGCCCGACCACGCCGTTTCTTCCTCGCCCGCAGTTCAGGCGCAGCTCGACCGATTGACCGCATTGTCGCCCGGCGCGGATATTCTCGGGCTGGAGCGCATCACCGCGCTCCTGAGCCGCCTCGGCAACCCCCACCTTAACCTCCCCCCGGTGTTCCACGTCGCGGGCACCAACGGCAAGGGTTCGACCTGCGCGTTCCTCCGCGCCGCGATCGAGGCGGCCGGGCACAGCGTCCACGTCTATTCCTCGCCCCACCTCGTCCGCTTCAACGAACGTATCCGCCTCGCGGGGAAGCTGATCGAAGACGACCTGCTCGCCGCGTTGCTGTCGGAAGTGCTCGACCACGCCGCGGATCTCCAGGCGAGCTTCTTCGAAGTCACCACCGCCGCCGCGTTCCTCGCGTTCGCCCGCACGCCCGCCGCCGCGACGATCATCGAAGTCGGCCTCGGCGGCAGGCTCGACGCGACCAACGTCATTCCCAACCCGGTCGTCACCGGCATCGCCGCGCTCGGCATCGACCACCAGTCGTTCCTCGGCGACACGCTGCTGGAGATCGCCGGCGAGAAAGCGGGCATCGCCAAGCCCGGCGTGCCGCTCGTCACGATGGACTATCCCAAGGCCCTCCGCGCTAAGATCGCCGCGGTCGCCGATGCCGCCGGCGCACCGGTGTTCGCCCGCGGCACTGCCTGGAGCAGCGAAACCGCGCGATCGACCGTCCGCTACGAGGACACCGGCTTTTCGGTCGTCACCAACCGCCCGCGCCTCGTCGGTGCGCACCAGTCACGCAACCTCGCGCTCGCGATCGCCATGCTCCGTCACCAGGGCGTGCTCCACATTCCCGAAGCCGCGATGCGCGCCGCCGCCGACTGGGCGCACTGGCCCGCGCGGATGCAGCGATTGTCGGATGGCCCGCTGCTCGCGCGATTGCCCGAGGGCAGCGAATTGTGGCTCGACGGCGCGCATAATCCCAACGCCGCGCAACCGGTCGCGCGTGCCCTAAGGACGCTTGCGAAGGGACGCCCGGTAACGCTGATCCTCGGCATGCTCGCGAACAAGGATGCGGAGGCCGTGGTTCGCATCCTGTCGCCGTCGGTCGGCCATGTCATCGCCATCCCCGTCCCCGGCCACGCCCATCACGCGCCCGAGGCACTTGCGACGCTCGCACGATCGTTCGGAAAGACCGCTGGAACAGCTGCCACGCCCAGTGAAGCGCTAGCCTCGATCGCCGCACAAACCGAACACCCGCAACTCGTGCTGGTCGCCGGTTCGCTCTATCTCGCCGGTGAAGTGCTCGCCGCAAACGACCAACCGCCGGACTGAGTTCTTATTGCTATTGACTATCAATAACTAACGCGCGACTTTGTGGGCACCACCACGGAGTCGCGTGAATGACCGATACCCGCCCCAATTCGACGACCAACTCGACGGCCGCCTCGACACAGACCATCGCCAGCGCGACCTCGCTGCTGCCCCACGCGCTACCGCCTTGTGAAAACGCGCGAATCGCCTTGTTCGCAATGCGGCGCATGGGCGCACACGGGCTCGCCGATGCCCGTGCCTCGCACACGATGTTCACTGCGTTCGGGCAAGGCTTCCGTCGCCCGCTGGTGCTGTTGAGGGCACTGATGGCGGACCTCGCCGGCACGTCGGCGGGTACGATCGCGATCGCCCCGTGCTGCTGCGCGCGGATGACGCCGGCGGAATCGGCGATGCTCTCGGTCCTCGCGCGCGTCGAGACCGCGCCCGAGACCGCACGCTATCTGATGGCCGACCTGCTCGGCGTCCGTCGCATAGACGGCGTCCTCGCCAGCGCCGCCGCGGTCGCAGCCGCCTTCGCCGACGAGGGTCGCCCGATCACGCTTTAGACCGGATCACCGGCGCGGGCGTCACCTTCACCCTCGACGCCCGCGCTGCCGATCGAACGGTCGATCATCCCCGACCGGCTCATCCACCAGAACAATACGATCCCTGGTACTGCGAGCGCCGTCGTCAGCAGATAGAAATCGACATAGCCGAACGCTTCGATCAGCGCGCCGGCGGTGGTGCCGGTGACGATCCGTCCGACGATGCTGGCCGCCGCCGAGATCAGCGCGAACTGTGCCGCGGTGAAGCGCAGGTCGCACAACGCGGAGAAGTACGCGATCACGACGACGCCGCCAAAACCGCTGGAGGCATTCTCGAAGCCGATCGCCGCCGCCATGCCGAAGTTCGAGTGCCCGGCCGCCGCCAGCGCCGCGAACGACAGGTTCGAGACGCCCATCAGCACCAGCGACAGCAGTACCGATCGCTTCATCCCCATTCGCGCGTACAGGATGCCACCGATGAAGATGCCCACCAGATAGGCGATGAAGCCGATCCCGACGTCGTAGAACGCGATCTCGTCGCCGGTGAAACCGAGGTCGTCGAACAGCAGCCGCAGCGTCAGATTGGCGAGCGTGTCGCCGACTTTGAAGATCAGGATGAAGGCAAGGACGATGAACGCCCCTTCGCGCGAGAAGAACTGGACGAACGGCCCCCAGATCGCGCGAAAGCCCTCCGCGAGGCCGCGGCGTTCGATCGGCGGACGGCGTCGTTCGGGCTCGCCCAGCGCCAGGCCTGCCAGGACCGCGGGCAACGCAAAGACGACGCACGCCAGATAGGCCGCGTTCCAGCCGGCGCGTTCGGCGACCACCAGCGCCAACGCCCCCGAACCCGCCGATCCGATCCGCCAGCCATATTGGCTCATTCCCGATCCGACGCCCAACTGCCGCGGTTCGAGCGTCTCGATCCGGAACGCGTCGATTACGACATCGAAGGTCGCGCCAGCCGCGCCGACGAGGATCGCTGCGGTTGCGGTGGAGGCGATGCTAGCCGCCGGGTCGATCAGAGCGAGATTGACGACCGCGGCAACTACCAGCGCGGCGGTCACGATCAGCCAAGAAACGCGCTGGCCCAGCCTCCCGATGATCGGCAGCCGAACGCCGTCGACCACCCACGCCCACAGGAACTTCAGGTTGTAGACGAGGAAGGCGAGGCTGAACGCCGTCACCGTCTTCTTGTCGATACCGCTGGCCGCGAGCCGCGTCGTCAGCGTCGCGCCGATCATCGCATACGGAAAGCCCGAGGATATGCCGAGCGCCAAAGCTCCCAGCGGCGCCTTCTCCGCATAGGGTCGGAAGCCGTCGCTCCAGCGCTTGCCTAAGGTTCCGTTCATCGCACTTACGCTCCCCACTCGCTCGCGCGAACCCTAACGGGAAATCGCGGATGCGCTACCCATCAGGCGATGGAGCGTGGGGAAACGTCACGCCGTCCGCGGAAACAACGTGAAGCCCGACGGCACGCGCGTCGGCTTACCACCTCCGAGCATCGCCTCGATCGCCTCGATCGCCGCGATTAGGTCGCGCGGCATGTATGGCTTGGCCATGCAGCCGGCGGCGAGCGTGGTCGCCTCGACCGGGCAGCTTCCCGTCACGAACATCACCGGCACGCCGCGGGCCTGTGCCGCGCGTGCGACATCGATGCCCGAACCGTCCGCGAGGTTCACGTCGACCAGCACCAGATCGATCACCGTGTCGCTCGCCAGGATCGGCAAGGCTTCCGCGACCCGGTCGATCGTCGCGACGATCGTGAACTTAGCGTCGGTCAGGAAATATTCGGTATCGAACGCGACCAGCGGTTCGTCCTCGACTACCAAAAGCCGGACAATCTGCCGCTTCTTCTTCCCGAACAACATTGCCGAAAGGCCCCCGGACGCGAACGAAAGGTCGTTACGCTCGCGAGTTCTAACGCACCGCCGCACGAACGGTCGCAAATATTTTCGCGCTGAGCGCCGATCCATAGTATCAGCCGCGCCATGACGACTTCAAAAGACGATAACCCGACTGCCAGCCCGTCGCCCGACGCGCCCGCAACCTCCCCCGAAACGCCGGCCGCACCGATCAAGGGCGACCGTATCGCCAAGCTGCTCGCGCGCGCCGGGATCGCCTCGCGCCGCGATATCGAGCGGATGATCGCCGAGGGCCGCGTCGCGCTCAATGGCACCATTCTCGACACGCCTGCGACGATCCTGCGCAACCTCAACGGCGTTACGGTCGATGGCGACCCGGTCGAGGCTCCGAGTTCGGCTCGACTGTTCCTGTATCACAAGCCGACCGGGCTGCTCGTCACCGAGCGCGATCCCGCCGGACGCACGACGATATACGACCGCCTGCCGCGCGAACTGCCGCGGCTGGTGCCGGTCGGCCGCCTCGATCTCAACACCGAGGGGCTGTTGCTGATGACCACCGACGGTGGGCTCAAGCGTCAGCTCGAACTGCCCGCGACGGGTGTCGAGCGTGCCTATCGCGCGCGCGCCTATGGCAATATCACGCAGCCGCAACTCGAGGAACTGATCGAGGGGATCGAGATCGAGGGCGTCCGCTACGGCTCGATCAACGCGAATATCGAGCGGCGCACTGGCGCAAACGTCTGGATCGAAATGATCCTGACCGAGGGCAAGAACCGCGAAGTCCGCCGCGTGCTGGAGCATCTCGGGTTGCAGGTCTCGCGGCTGATCCGGACGCGCTACGGTCCGTTCGTGCTCGGCGATCTCGCACCGGGGCAGATCGGCGAAGTGCTGCAGCACGACGTCGTCGCGTTCCAGAAGGAGCTGGCGAAGGGCAAGCCCGAGGGTCCGGGCGCGCGCGCGAACATCGGGATCAGCGCGAGTGCGGGCGCGGGGGCCGGGATCGGCACGCGGTCGAGCCAGCGGGGCAGCAATGCGCCGCGGCCTGCGCCGACGACGCGGCCAGCGCCGGGTGCGCGCCCGGTTTCGGGCGCGCACCCGGCTGCTGGCGTGCGTACGCCGGTTCGCAGTCCGTATGCTGCACCTGCAAGCTCGGGCTTCTCGAGCGGCGCGGTGCCGACCGATCGGCCTTCGCGACCGGCGCGTCCCGAGCGGATCCGGCCGACCGCGGCGATGCAGCGCGGCGACGTCAACGATCCTTGGGCGCGGCCCGATGCACGGAACGCCGCGCGGCCGACGGGGGCGCATCATGCGCGGCCAACGAGTGGCGAGACGTCCAAGCCGTATGTGCGGCAGGAGCGTGCGGATCGCGGCGAAGAGCTGAGCACGAACCCCAAGATCAAGCATTTCCGCGCCGCCAAGCCACCGCGGGAGCGCGCTGCGCCGTCGCGCGTCGGCGCGGGCGCTACGGTGCAGCGTCAGGAGCAACCGCGGGGCTTCCGTCCGCAGGCCGACGATACGCGGGGGCGCAGTTCTCTCGACAAGCGCGCGGCGCGGAGTGCCAGCGGGCGTCCGGGTGCCGAGCCAAGGCCGGTGCGATCGGAGGGTCCGGCGCGACCTGAACGCGGCAGCCGTCCTACGGCACCGGGCAAGGGTCCGTCGGGAGGGCGCGGTCATCCGCCCCGTGCACCACGTGGAGGGAAGCGCTGATGCGGATCATCGCAGGACTGTACCGCGGCCGTCAGATCGCCGCACCCAAGGGTGACACCACCCGTCCCACCGCCGACCGGATGCGCGAGACATTGTTCTCGATGCTGACCAGTCGGGTCGGAAGCTTCGAAGGGTTGGCGGTCGCCGATCTGTTCGCGGGCTCGGGTGCGCTCGGGATCGAGGCGCTCTCGCGCGGTGCGGCGACGTGCATGTTCGTCGAATCGGACAAGTTGGCAGTCGACGCGCTGAAGGCCAACCTCGCCAAGCTGGAAATCCGCGGGGATGTCCGCGCGACGTCGGTGATGGCGCTCGGGCCCGCGCCGGCGCCGCTCGACGTGATCCTGATGGACCCGCCCTACAACACCGGTGCCGGGCTGGTCGCGCTCGACAAGCTGTCGCGGCTGGGTTGGGTCGGACCGGCGACGTGGATCAGCCTGGAGACGGCGAAGGCCGAAGTCGTCGAACTCGCCGGCTTCGAGGTCGACGCCACGCGCGTGCACGGCAAGGCGCGGCTGACGCTGTTGCGGCCAGTGTCTGCGTAAAGGCATGCTCTCCCGCAGAGGCGGGAGAGCATTCTATTTGTCGGTCGTGCGGCCGAGGATCAGCAGCCCACCAAGGCTCAGCACCCCGGCCGCCATCAGATACCCGCCGACCAGCCACAACCCGCGCGGCGCCAGTGCCTCCGCGACGATCGGCGCGAGCGCACCGCCGAGCACGCCGCCGAGATTGAACGTCATCGACACGCCGGTGTAGCGCACCCCCGCCGGGAACAGGCTTGGTAGCCAGCCCCCGAGCGGGCCGTAGGCGAACCCCATCACGAACAGCGCGCCCGACAGCCACAGCCACACCGTGAACAGCGATCCCGAGCCGAGCATCGGCCCCATCAGCGCGCCGACACCGATGCACCCGGCAAACCCGATCGCGAGCATTCGTGCTGCGGAATGCCGGTCCGCGAGCACGCTGGCCACGATCACGCCGCCCGCCAGGAACCAGATGGCGACGAGTTCGACGCCGAGGAACGCCTCGCGCGAATAGCCGAGCGTCTTGGTGCCGTAGCCAAGTGCGAAGGCGGTCGCGAGATAGAACAGCGCGAAGCATGCGATGACGCCGAACGTGCCAGCCAATGTCGCGCGGAGATGGTGCGTGAGCAGCGTCGCGATCGGTACCTTGGGGAGCGCCTCGGTAGCCTCCGCTTCTAGGAAGGCGGGAGTCTCGGTCAGCTTCAGCCGCACCCATAGGCCAAGCCCAACGAGAATCGCGCTGAGCAGGAACGGGATGCGCCAGCCCCAGGCGATGAACTGCGTTTCGTCGAGGACGAGCCCGATGACCAGGAACAGCCCATTCGCGGCAAGGAAGCCCACCGGGGCACCAAGCGGCGGGAACATCCCCCAGGTGTTCTTGCGGTGCGGAGGTGCGTTCTCAACCGCCAGCAACGCCGCCCCACCCCATTCGCCGCCAAGCCCGAGCCCCTGCCCGAGCCGCATCAGGCACAGCAGCGCCGGAGCGATCCAGCCGACCTGCGCATAGGTTGGCAAGAAGGCGATGCCGACGGTCGATCCGCCCATCATCAGCAGCGACGCAACGAGGGTGGACTTACGCCCGATCCGATCGCCGAAATGCCCGAACACGATCGCCCCGACCGGGCGTGCAACGAAGGCCAAGCCGAACGTCGCATAGCTCAGCAGCAACTGCGCCGAGGCGGACTGCCCCGAAAAGAACAGCGGCCCAAACACGAGCGCCGCGGCGGTCGCATAGATGTAAAAATCGTAGAACTCGACCGCTGTGCCGACCAGACTGGCGGCGAGGATGCGGCGGTGGGAGGCTAGCGTCGTCATGGGCACGGTCTCGCCGTGGTCGCCGTTGAGGTCAACCGATTGCGGCTTACAATCCTCCCCCGCCAGGGGGAGGTGGCGCGTAGCGACGGAGGGGGAGGAAACGCAACCGAGGTTAGCCTCTCCTCCCCCTCCGTCTGGCAAGCGCCAGCCACCTCCCCCTTGCGGGGGAGGATCAGACTGGGAGGACTATGCGTGCGACCAAGCCTGGGGCGTTGTCGGCGAGTTCGAAGTGGCCATCGTGGAGCCGCGCGACGGCTTCGATCAGCGCCATGCCGAGGCCCGCACCGGGGGTGGACCGCGCACTGTCGAGGCGGCCGAAGCGCTTCAACGCCTGTGCACGGTCGGAGGCGGCGATGCCGGGGCCGCGGTCCTCGACCTGGATCGCGACGCCGTCGGTGCGGTGGACGATCCGCAGCGTGACCTCGCCACCGCCAGCGCCGTGGCGCAGCGCGTTGTCGATCAGGTTGGTGATCGCCTGGCTGATGAGTTCGCGGTGCAGTTTCATCGGCGGTGGGCGGTCGTCGATCGCGATCGTGAAAACGAGGCCGGCATCCTCCGCGACGGGCGCGTAGAGTTCGCCGATCTCCTCCAGCAGGTTCGCCGGCGAGACCTCGATGAAGCGGTCGCGCGAGACCGAGCCCGAGCGGCTGATCTCGATCACCATCGTCAGCATCCGCATCACCAGGTCGGTTTCGACCAGGAGGCCACTCAGCGCCGCTTCCCGAGCGTCGGGATCGGCGATCAGCACCGCCTGCTCGGTCTTGGTGCGCAAGCGCGCGAGCGGCGAGCGGAGGTCGTGTGCGAGGCTGTCGGTGACGATCCGCAGTTCGGCCATCACACCTTCGAGTTTGCCCAGCATGACGTTGAGGCGGGCGGCAAGGCGGTCGAACGCATCGCCCCCGCCCGCGATCATATTGACGCGCCGAGACAAGTCGCCTTCGCCCGCTGCCTCGATCGCCTTGGCGATGCCGTCGAGCCGGCGGCTGACGTAGCGCGTGAGGACAAACCCTCCGACCACGCCAAGCGCGAGCGACAGAAACACGGCGACCGCGAGCGCACGTTCGATCGCGCGCTCCTCCGCGGCGATCAGGTCGAGATTGCGGCCGGTCAGGAGCCAGTAGCTGCCGAGGGGGTGGAGCGCATACCCGGTCTCGCGCGCCGACCAGAGCTCGTCTGCACCGAGTCGTGCGATGCGAAACTGCGTGATGCGGAGCGGGACTGCGAGGCGCTCGGGCGCGATGCCGACGACTGCCCTGCCCTTCGGGTCGACTACCGCGAGGACGAGCGACACGTCGCCGGGGACGACTGCGCTGTCGATCGCCTGGCGGATCGCGGGGAGGCCACCGTTACGCCAGACCGCGCGCAGGGCTTCAGATTGTTCTGTAGTCTCGCGCCGGATTGCGTCGATCGCGTCTGCGCTGGTGGTCTTCCAGACGAAGCCGACCAGCGCGAGGTTGGAGATCAGCGCAAGCGCGATCGAGAGCAGCGCGATTCGGGCTGTTACCGAAAGGCGAATCACCCTTCTACGGCGAGTCGGTAGCCTGCGCCGCGGACCGTATGGAGGATCGGCGTCGGGAAGCCTTCCTCGAGCTTGCGACGGAGACGGCCGATATGGACGTCGACGACGTTCGAGCCCGGGTCGAAATGGTAGTTCCAGATCTTCTCGAGCATCATCGTGCGGGTGACGACCTGGCCAGCATGGCGGGCAAGGAATTCGAGCAGGTTGAACTCGCGGGCGCCGAGCGGGATCGAGCGGCCGGCGCGGGACACTGCGCGGGCGAGCAGGTCGATTTCGAGGTCACCGACGGAGAGCTTGGTCTTCTGCGGCTCGGTCGCGGCGCGGTCGGAGCGGCGGAGCATGGCCTCGATCCGTGCGGAGAGTTCGGCGAACGAGAAGGGTTTGCACAGATAATCGTCGGCGCCGGCCTTGAGGCCATCGACGCGGTCGTCGACGGCGGCGAGCGCGGACAGGATCAGGACCGGCGTAGCGATACCCGCGGCGCGAATCGCGCTGACCATCGACAAGCCGTCGAGGCCGGGCAGCATGCGGTCCGCGATGATGAGGTCGAAGATGCCTTCGCTGGCGAGGAACAGGCCGTCGCGGCCGTCTGCACAGGCTTCAATTGCATGGCCGGCCTCAGCCAAGCCCTTGGCAAGATAGGCGGATGTCGAGGCGTCGTCCTCGACGATCAGGATCTTGCGGCTCAACGCGGTATCACCTTCCCTGCCACCGATTTCGGTCACCATCTCCTGCCCTTATAAACGGAAAGGCCGGCGGAAAGAACCCTTCCCGCCGGCCCCCACGGTACCCCCGGGAGTGACGGGCACCGATCTCTGGAAACTCATGCGACCGTTGCTGGCCACGTGGTCGTTCTAGGATCGGGCGGGGGTCAGGGCGATGACCGAGGGGTGACAATTTCGTCATGTTGATGTTGTTGTGGGGCTTGATACGAAACCGTCCCAAAGATCTACCCAACCCCTACCCCGTCATCCCGGCGAACGCCGGGACCCGTGGTTGCGGAGTGGGTAGTGGTTGTTCGCTATCTCTTGGTCCGCCGTATCCGTGGGTCCCGGCGTTCGCCGGGATGACGGAAAGGGTGTGAGGGTGGGGACCCAGATTGGGCCCCGCCCCCCCGGCGGAACACGCTTACTTTTTGTCCAGAATCGCCGCGATTGCCGCGCCCACGTGCGCAATGTCGGCCATGCCGTCGACGCGGTGGACCAGGCCTCGTGCGTCGTAGATGGGCAGGATCGGTGCCGTCTTCGCGCGGTATTCCGCCATGCGGTTATGGACAGTTTCCGCATTGTCGTCGGGACGACGCTTGAACTCGGTCGAGCCGCAGACGTCGCAGACGCCGGCAACGACCGGCTTCTTGTAGCGATCGTGATAGCCCGTGCCGCACTTGGCGCAGGTGTAGCGGCCGACGACACGGTCGATCAGCGCGGCTTCGTCGACGCCCAGTTCGATGACGTAATCGAGCGTGCGGCCGCGGTCGGCGAGCAGACCGTCGAGCGCCTCGGCCTGAGCAGCCGTCCGGGGATAGCCGTCGAAGATGACGCCGTTGGCGGTATCCGGCTGGTCGAGACGCTCGCCGATGATGCCCGACACGATCTCGTCAGACACGAGACCGCCGGATTCCATGACCGACTTCGCCTGGAGGCCGACCGGCGTTCCGGCGGCGACCGCTGCGCGCAGCATGTCGCCGGTCGAAAGCTGGACCATGCCGCGCTCGCTGACGAGCGTGGCGGCCTGGGTGCCCTTGCCCGCGCCGGGCGGTCCAAGAAGGATGATATTCACGAAACGCACTCCCCTCGTTCGTGCAGGATTTTTTCCGGGTTAGGCCCGCGGCTTAACCCCGCTGCTTAACGAAGTCGATTGCCCTTGAGCTTCGCCTTCTTGATCAGGTCGCCATACTGGTGCGCCAACAGGTGCGACTGGATCTGCGTCACCGTGTCCATCGTCACGTTGACGACGATCAGCAGGCTGGTGCCACCGAGATAGAACGGGATCTGCAACGCGGTCACCAGATATTCGGGCAACAGGCAGATGATCGTCAGATACGCCGCACCGATCACGGTGATGCGCGTCAGTACGTAATCGAAGTAGTTCTCGGTGTTCTTGCCCGGGCGGATCCCGGGGATGAACCCGCCATTGCGCTTCAGGTTGTCAGCGGTTTCCTCGGGGTTGAAGACGACCGCGGTGTAGAAGAACGAGAAGAAGATGATGCCGGCGCCGTACAGCAGCATGTACACAGGGCTGCCGTGCTGCAGGTACTGGTTGAGGGTGATGATGAAGTCACCCCACTTCGACTCACCAGCCACGCGCTGACCGGCGAACTGAGAGATCGTCAGCGGCATGAGCAACAGCGATGAGGCGAAGATCGGCGGGATGACGCCGGCAGTGTTGATCTTCAGCGGCAGATGGCTGCGGTCGGCCTGCATGCCGCGCTGCGTCTGGCGCTTGGGATACTGGATCAGGATGCGGCGCTGCGCGCGCTCCATGAAGCAGATGAAGAGGATCAGCACGACCACCGCGACGACGATGCCGATCAGCTTGATCGGATCGAGCGAGCCCGAGCGGCCGCCTTCGAGCAGGTTGACGAGCGTGACGGGGAGATGCGCGACGATGCCGGCCATGATGATCAACGAGACACCGTTGCCGATGCCGCGGCTGGTGATCTGCTCGCCGAGCCACATCAGGAACATCGTACCGCCGATCAGCGAGATGACCGCGGCGACGCGGAACATCATGCCGGGCTCGATGACCGCCTGGATGCCTTGCGCCGCGCCGAGCGTCTCAAGGCCGACGGCGATGAAATAGCCCTGGACCGCGGTCAGGCCGACGGTGCCGTAGCGCGTATACTGATTGAGGCGCTTACGACCCGATTCGCCGTCCTTCTTGATGGCGGCTAGCGTCGGCGACAGCGAGGTCGCGAGCTGCACCACGATCGAGGCGGTGATGTAGGGCATCACGCCGAGCGCGATCAGCGACATGCGGCTGAGCGAACCACCCGAGAAGGTGTTGAAGAAATCGAGCACGCCGCCCTGCGTCTGCTGCGAGAGCAGGCCGAGCGCGGTCGGGTCGACACCCGGCAACGGGACATAGCTGAGCAGGCGGAAAATGATCAGCGCACCGATCGTGAACCACAACCGCTTCTTGAGGTCGGTCGCCTTCGCGAATTTCGAAAGGCTGATGCTTTGCGCCATCTGGTCGGCTGCGGATGCCATGCGTGTGATCGTCCTGGAAACAAAGAAGGCGGGATGCGTTGTGACCGCCCCCGCCGCTCATATAGGCGCAGCAGCGCGCTTGTCTAATGGCTAAGGCGGATATGAAGAGGTGGAGAGCCACCTGGTCCATCCAATTCCGCCACCTTGTTGCCCTCACCCCATTCCGTTCGTCCCGAGTAGCCGTCGAGCTTGTCGAGACGGCGTATCGAAGGACTGGCCCGCTTGGGTCTTGTACCTCGATACGAGTTCTCGACTGCGCTCGACCTCTACTCGGCACGAACGGCATGGGGGAGAGGTGGAGAGGGTTGCCGCGGCGGAGCGTCTCAGACGCCACAAACGAAAAGGGAGGAGGTGCACTCGGCACCTCCTCCCCCATCAAAGTCAGGCCTTGAACGACGCCTTGTGCGCCGCACGCTCCTTGTACTTCACGCCCTTCTTGGCGGCAGCCTTCTCGGCTGCGGGGACGAAGTGGATCACCTCGACCTTGCCGCCGATCTTCTCGACCGCTTCGATCGCGCCCTTCGACGCGCCGTCGACGGTGAACGAGAGGACCGTGGTCAGCTCGCCCTTGGCGAGGAGGCGGACGCCGTCCTTGCCGCCGCGTGCTAGGCCAGCGGCCTTCAGCGCGTCGTGGTCGAGCGTGGCGTTTGCCTCGATCTTGCCGGCGTCGACCGCAAGCTGGATCGCGCCGAGGTTGACCTCTGCGAAGTCCTTGCGGAAGATGTTGTTGAAACCGCGCTTAGGCAGACGCATGTGCAGTGGCATCTGGCCGCCTTCGAAGCCGGCGATGGACACGCCCTCGCGGCTCTTCTGGCCCTTCTGGCCGCGGCCTGCAGTCTTGCCCTTACCCGAGCCGATGCCGCGTCCGACGCGCATCTTGGACTTACGGGCACCTTCGTTATCGCGGAGTTCGTTGAGCTTCATGGTAATGCACTCGCTTTCGCTTGTTACGCGCTGGTTTGAAATCGCCGGGTTCGAATCCGGAAATAAGGAAGGGGGCCGTTAGCCCCCTTCCCGGTATTTGTCACTAGGTAGCGTTAAGGCTCAGCCTTCGACGGATACCATGTGCTGCACCTTGCGGATCATGCCGCGGACCTCTGCGCTGTCTTCCAGCTCGCGGGTCTTGTGCATCTTGTTGAGACCGAGACCGATCAGCGTTGCGCGCTGATCCTTCTCGCGGCGGATCGGCGAACCGGTCTGCGTGATCTTGATGGTTGCCATGATCGCTTACTCCGTGATTGCAGCTGCATCGGCCTCGGCGGTCTTCGAACCACCATGGCCGAGCAGGTCGGCGATCTTCTTGCCGCGACGCTGTGCGACGGCCTTGGGCGAGGTCTGCTCGCCAAGGGCCTCGAACGTGGCGCGGATCATGTTGTAGGGGTTCGACGTGCCGACCGACTTGGTCACAACGTCCGCAACGCCCAGCGATTCGAAGACTGCGCGCATCGGGCCACCGGCGATGATGCCCGTACCCTGAGGCGCCGACCGCAGCGTGACCTTGCCGGCACCGAAGTGACCGTTGCCGTCATGATGCAGCGTGCGACCGTCCTTCAACGGAACGCGAACCATCTTCTTCTTGGCAGCGGCCGTCGCCTTCGAGATGGCTTCCGGCACTTCGCGTGCCTTGCCATGACCGAAGCCTGCACGACCCTTGCCGTCGCCGACGACGACGAGCGCTGCGAAGCCGAAGCGCTTACCGCCCTTGACCGTCTTCGAGACGCGGTTGATGTGCACCAGCTTCTCGATCAGCTCTTCGCCGCCATCGTCCGCACCCGGACGACCGCCACGATTGTCGCGACCGCGACCGCCGTCGCGACCACCGCGGTTGCCGCCGGGGCCACCGCTGCGGTTGCCGCCGGGGCCACCACGACCACCGCCGCCACCGCCACCGGGACCGCCGCGACCGCGACCGCCACCGTTGTTGCCCTGGTAGCCAGTGCTCTGCGGGACGTTCTGAGCCGTAACGTCCTGTGCGGTCGTCTCGGGCGCGATTACTGCCGGCGTGTTGTTTTCGTCAGCCATGTCTTAGAACTCCAATCCGGCTTCGCGCGCGGCATCGGCAAGAGCCTTCACGCGACCGTGGTAGAGGAAGCCGCCGCGATCGAACACGACCTGGGTCACGCCCGCTGCCTTGGCAGCCTCGGCGACGCGCTTGCCGACCGAAGTCGCCGCGTCGATGTTGGCGCCGGACGTGCCGCGCACGTCCTTCTCCAGCGTCGAGGCCGATGCGACCGTCGTGCCGGCGGCATCGTCGATCACCTGAGCATAGATGTGCTTGCCCGAGCGATGCACCGACAACCGCGGACGGGTGCCTGCACGTGCGCGGAGCGCGGTACGGTTGCGGCGACGCCGCTTGGCGAAAAGAGAAAGTCCCTTGGTCATTACTTCTTCTTCCCTTCCTTGCGGAAGATGAACTCGCCGTCGTACTTGATACCCTTGCCCTTGTAAGGCTCAGGCTTGCGCCACTGACGAATTTCCGCGGCCAGCTGACCGACCATCTGCTTGTCCGAACCCGAGATCTCGATCGTCGTGTTGTCGGGGGTCTTGACTTCGATCCCCTCCGGCACGTCGATGTTGACGTCGTGGCTGTAGCCGAGCTGCAGCTTGAGGTTGCGACCCTGCGCTGCGGCACGATAGCCGACGCCGGTGATCAGCAGCTTCTTGGTGAAGCCTTCCGACACGCCGGTGACCAGGTTCTGCACCATGGTCCGCTGCATGCCCCAGAACGCGCGAGCGCGCTTGGTGTCGTTGGCCGGCTGCACCGAAATGCCGCCGTCTTCGATCGTGTAGCTGATCTCGTCGCGAAGCGGCATCTTGAGGGTGCCCTTGGGGCCCTTCATCGTCAGCTGCTTGTTCTCGATGGTCGGCGTGATGCCTGCCGGTACGGTGACCGGCTTCTTACCAATGCGGCTCATCAGAACACCTCCGCGAGGACTTCGCCGCCGACGTTCTGCTCGCGCGCTTCGGAATCCGACAGCACGCCGCGGGGCGTCGAGACGATGGTGATGCCGAGGCCGTTACGGACGCGCGGGAGTTCCTGCGAGCCGGAATAGACGCGACGGCCGGGCTTCGAGACGCGCGCGACATGCTTGATCGCAGGCTGGCCCTCGAAATACTTCAGCTCGATGCGAAGGCCGGCCGCGGGGCCCATCTGCTCTTCGCTATAGCCACGGATATAGCCTTCGCGCTGCAGAACGTCGAGCACGCGGACGCGCAGCTTCGACGCCGGCGTGAGGACAGAGTCCTTCTTCGCGCGCTGGCCATTACGGATACGGGTGAGCAAATCACCCAGGGGATCGGTCACTGCCATGATTTAGTCCTTACCAGCTCGACTTCGTGACGCCGGGGATGAGGCCCTTGTTGGCCAGATCGCGCAGCTGAATACGGCAGAGCCGGAACTTGCGGTAATAGGCGCGCGGGCGACCGGTCAGCTCGCACCGGTTACGGATGCGGGTCGGGTTCGCGTTGCGCGGCAGTGCCGCCATCTTGAGACGAGCGATCAAACGCTCACCATCGTCGAGCGTCTTGTCCGCTGCGATAGCCTTCAGTGCCGCGTACTTCGGGGCATACTGCTTGACCATGCGCTTGCGGCGCTCGTTCTTGTTGACTGAACTCAGTTTCGCCATCGACTTAAGTTCTTTCTTTCTTCTGCCCCCTCGCCCCTCCGGGGAGAGGGTCGGGGTGAGGGGCAGCCCAGCAGGACCGCGCCTCCAGTTTTCGGGCGGGGCGAGGGAGACTCACTCCCCCTCACCCCAACCCTCTCCCCGAGGGGAGAGGGAGTTACTTAAGCTGCCTTCTTCTCGTCGGCAGCGTCGTCTTCGATCGGGAACGGGAAACCGAACAGACGGAGAAGCTCGCGAGCCTCGTCGTCGGTCTTTGCGGTCGTCGTTACGATCACATCCATGCCGCGGACCTTGTCGACCCGGTCATAGCTGATTTCTGGGAACACGATCTGCTCCTTGATACCGCAGGCATAGTTGCCGCGGCCATCGAAGCTCTTCGGGTTGAGGCCGCGGAAATCGCGGACGCGGGGAAGAGCGATCGTGATGAAACGGTCGAGAAACTCGTACATGCGCTCGCGGCGAAGGGTGACCTTCACGCCGATCGGCATGCCCTCACGCAGCTTGAACTGTGCGATCGACTTCTTGGCCTTCGTCACGACAGGCTTCTGGCCGGCGATCAGCTCCATTTCGGAAGCAGCCTGGTCGACCTTCTTCTTGTCCTGCGTGGCTTCGCCGACGCCCATGTTCAGCACGATCTTGTCGAGCCGGGGGATCTCCATGACGTTCTTGTAACCGAACTTCTCGGTCATCGCCTTGATGATCGTCTCGTCGTACAGCTTGCGCATGCGTGCGACGTAGACGGTCTCTGCGCCGTTCTGCTCGCCAGTGTTCTGATCAACCATTGATCTTCTCCCCGGTCTTGACGGCGACGCGGACCTTCTTGCCGTCCTGCTCCTCGAAGCGGACGCGGGTCGGCTTGCCGTCGGCGGTCACGTGCGCGACCTTCGAAATGTGCATCGGTGCTTCCTTGCGGATCAGGCCACCCTGCGGGTCACCCTGAGTCGGCTTGGTGTGGCGCACGGCGATGTTGACGCCCGACACGACGACCTTGTCGGTCTTCGGCATGGAGACGGTGACTTCACCGGTCTTGCCCTTGTCCTTGCCGGACAGGACGATGACCTTGTCACCCTTCTTGATACGCTGCGACGCCATTACAGCACCTCCGGCGCAAGGCTGATGATCTTCATGTGCTTCTTGCCGCGCAGCTCGCGAACGACTGGGCCGAAGATACGGGTGCCGATCGGCTCCTCGTTCTTGTTGACCAGCACCGCGGCGTTGCCGTCGAAGCGGATGACCGTACCGTCTGCACGGCGGATATCCTTGGCGGTACGCACGATCACCGCGCGGTGAACGTCGCCCTTCTTCACACGGCCACGTGGCTGCGCTTCCTTGATGCTGACGACGATGATGTCGCCAACGCCTGCAACACGACGCTTGGAACCCCCAAGCACCTTGATGCACTGCACCCGCTTCGCGCCGCTGTTGTCAGCGACGTCGAGATTGGACTGCATCTGGATCATGGATCCGTATCCCTTCTCTGTCTCTGGGGTCGATACCGACCGAACCCCGCCTAAAAAATCACCCCGCCACGGACGAACCGCAGCGGGGAGGAGCGACCGCTTAGCCGTTCCCGTTTACGAAAACAAGAGCGCAGGAGGTTTCCCCCCTGCCCTCTTAACTCAAACCCATCACCCCAGCGAAAGCTGGGGTATCCCTGTTCGAGCCGATCGCCCTTCACCACGAGATCCCAGCTTTCGCTGAGAAGACGGGGTTTGGAGCGTACCAGTTCAGCCCTCGGCCGAAGCCCGCTCCGGCGTCGCGTGGGTGTTGACCCGCTCGATCACCTTCCAGGTCTTCAGCTTGGAGATTGGTGCGGTCTCTTCGATCCGCACGGTCTCGCCCTGCTTGAACTCGTTGCTCTCATCATGAGCATGATACTTCTTCGAGCGACGGATGATCTTCCCGTAGAGCGGGTGCTTCACCTTACGCTCGACGTTCACGACCACCGTCTTGTCGCCCTTGTCGGACACGACCAGACCGGTCAGCACGCGCTTCGGCATGATACGTTCCTTACTTCGCGGCTTCAGCGCTGGTGCGCTGAGCCTGCAGGGTCTTGATGCGAGCGATGTCGCGGCGGACCTCACGAACGCGGCTCGGCTTTTCGAGCTGGTTCGTGGCGGCCTGGAAGCGCAGGTTGAACTGCTCGCGCTTCAGTTCGCCGAGCGACTCCGACAGCTGGTCGTCGCTCTTGGTCTTCATGTCGTCGATACGAGCCATGATCTTACTCGCCTCCCAGATGCGAGGTGTCGCCCAGGCGGGCAACGACCTTTACCTTGATCGGCAGCTTCATGGCCGCCCGCTCGAACGCCTCGGCGGCGATCTTGCCGTCGACGCCGTCGAGCTCGAACAGGATCCGACCCGGCTTGACGCGAGCGGCCCAGTATTCCGGCGCGCCCTTGCCCTTACCCATGCGGACTTCGGCTGGCTTTCCCGAGACCGGAAGGTCTGGGAAAATGCGGATCCACAAACGCCCCTGGCGCTTCATGTGACGCGTGATCGCGCGGCGGGCCGCCTCGATCTGGCGTGCGGTGATCCGGTCGGGTTCCATCGCCTTGAGGCCGTAGGAGCCGAAATTGAGCGAGAAGCCACTCTTGGCGTCGCCCGAAATCTTGCCCTTGAAGGCCTTCCGGAACTTGGTCTTTTTTGGTTGCAGCATGTCTGTTCCTGCCCCTTAGCGACGATCGTCGCGCTGCGGCCGCACGCCGGAGGTCTGAGCCTCCATCATGATGCGGTCGTACGACGTCGGATCGTTGCCGAGAATCTCGCCCTTGAAGACCCAGACCTTCACGCCGCAAACGCCGTAGGACGTGTGCGCCGTAGCCTCGGCATAATCGATGTTCGCGCGCAGCGTGTGCAACGGAACCCGACCCTCACGATAGCTCTCCGACCGTGCGATCTCGGCGCCGCCAAGACGGCCACCGCAGTTCACCCGGATGCCCTCGGCACCGAGACGCATCGCCGACTGGACCGCACGCTTCATGGCGCGACGGAAGGCGATACGACGCTCGAGCTGATCGGCGATGCCCTGCGCGACGAGACGCGCATCGACTTCCGGCTTGCGGATCTCGACGATGTTCAGCGACACGGTCGACGACGTCATCTTGCCGATCGTCGAACGCAGCTTCTCGATGTCAGCACCCTTCTTGCCGATGATCACGCCGGGGCGTGCAGCGAAGATGGAGATGCGGGCCAGCTTGGCCGGACGCTCGATGACCACCTTGGAGATCGCGGCCTGCGGCAGCGTCTTCATGATGAATGCACGGATCTTGAGATCCTCGAGCAGGAGCCGACCATAGTCGGCGCCTTCGGCGTACCAGCGGCTATCCCAGGTACGGTTGATCTGCAGACGCAGACCGATGGGGTTGCTCTTCTGACCCATTATGCTTCTTCCTGCTCGCGCACGACGATGCGCAGACGGCTGAATGGCTTGAGAATGCGGGTCGACTTGCCGCGGCCGCGGGTAGCGAAGCGCTTCATCGTGATCGACTTGCCGACCGAAGCCTCGGCGACGACGAGTGCGTCGACGTCGAGGTTATGGTTGTTCTCGGCGTTGGCGATGGCCGAGGCCAGCACCTTGCGCGCTTCGATCGCCATGCCCTTGGTCGAGAAGGCGAGGATGTTCATCGCATCGCCGACCTTCTTGCCACGGATCAGCGCAGCCACGAGGCCGAGCTTCTGCGCGGAACCACGGATCTGCGTACCGACCGAAAGCGCCTCGTTGTCCGCGACCTTGCGCGGGCTGACTTGCTTAGACATCAGCGCTTGCCCTTCTTGTCGGCGGAGTGGCCAGGGAAGTAGCGCGTGGGCGCGAACTCACCGAGCTTCATGCCGACCATGTCTTCGTTGACCGAGACGGGCACGAACTTGCGGCCGTTATAGACGTTGAACGTGAGACCCACGAACGACGGCAGGATCGTCGAGCGACGCGACCAGGTCTTGATCGGCGAACGCGCGTTGGTGTCCTGGGCGGTTTCTGCCTTCTTGAGCAGATGAAGGTCCACGAAGGGGCCCTTCCAGACTGAACGAGCCATGTTAGCCCTTCCTCTTCGTCGAATGACGCGACCGGATGATCATCTTGTCGGTCGACTTGTTATGACGCGTGCGCGCACCCTTCGTCGGCTTGCCCCAAGGCGTAACCGGATGACGGCCACCCGAGGTACGGCCTTCACCACCGCCGTGCGGATGGTCGACCGGGTTCTTGGCGACGCCGCGCGTCAGAGGACGGATACCCATCCAGCGCGAACGGCCTGCCTTGCCCAGGTTCTGGTTCTGGTTGTCGGGGTTCGAGACCGCGCCAACCGTCGCCATGCAATCGCTGCGGATGTAGCGCTGCTCGCCCGAGTTCAGGCGGACCATCACCATGCCCTTGTCGCGACCGACGACCTGCACGTACGTGCCGGCCGAACGGGCGATCTGGCCACCCTTCATCGGCTTCATCTCCACGTTGTGGACGATGGTGCCGACCGGCATCTGACCGAGTTCCATGGCATTGCCTGGCTTCACGTCGGTCTTCTTGGCCGCGAGGACCTTGTCGCCGACGGCCAGACGCTGTGGCGCCAGGATGTAGGCGAGTTCCTCGTCCGGGTACTTGACCAGGGCGATGAACGCGGTGCGGTTGGGATCATACTCGATCCGCTCGACAGTGCCTTCGACGTCCCACTTGCGACGCTTGAAGTCGATGTAGCGGTACTTCTGCTTGTGACCGCCGGCGATGCCGCGCGAGGTCACATGGCCCTTGTTGTTACGACCGCCGGTCTTGTGCTTACCTTCGGTCAGCGCCTTGACGGGGCGACCCTTCCAGAGCGACGACTTGTCGACCAGGATGAGACCGCGGCGTGCCGGCGATGTCGGATTATAATGCTTGAGTGCCATGGCCTCAGATCCCCGTCGTCACGTCGATGGACTGACCGTCCTTCAACGTCACGATTGCCTTTTTCATGTCGGAGCGCGAGTAGTTCGTGCCCTTCCACTTCTTGGTCTTGCCCTTCTGGACGAGCGTGTTCACGCCGACGACGTTCACGTCGAACAGCGCCTCTACGGCCGCCTTGATCTCGGGCTTCGTGGCATCGTTCGATACCTTGAACACAACCGCGTTGAACTCCGACAGGGTCGTCGTCTTCTCGGTGATGTGCGGGGCGAGGATAACGTCGTAATGACGATTATCGATGCCCGCCTTCTGCTTCTTAGCCATGGAAGCGCGCCTCCAGCTTTTCGACAGCGGCGCGCGTCAGCACCAGCGTGTCATGCTTCAGGATGTCGTAAACGTTCGCGCCGGCGGCCGGCATGACGTTCACTTCGTACAGGTTGCCCGCAGCGAATGCGAAGCTGGTGTCGACCATGTCGCCGTCGATGACGAGCGCACGCTTGCCGAAGCCGAGCTTTGCGAGATCGCCCTGCAGCGTCTTGGTCTTGCCACCCTCGACAGCCAGGCTGTCCATGATGACCAGCGAACCCGCCTTGGCGTGGCTGCTGAGAGCCATCCGCAGACCGAGCGAGCGAACCTTCTTGTTCAGCGACGGGTTGAAGTCACGGACGCGTGCGCCGTGAGCCTTACCACCACCGATGAACACAGGTGCGCGACGATCGCCGTGACGAGCCGTACCGCCGCCCTTCTGGCGACCGAACTTCTTGCCGGTGCGTGCGACGTCTGCGCGCTCACGGGTGCCACGAGCCGTCTCGCGACGCTTCTCGAGCTGCCAGGTGACGACACGGTGCAGGATGTCGGCGCGCGGATCGAGGCCGAAGACCTCGTCGTTGAGCTCGATGTCCGCTGCGTCAGTGCCGGCGAAAGATGAAACCTTGATCTTCACGCTCAGCCCTCCTGGCCGTCGGCTGCAGGTGCGTCGGTCGTTTCGGCCGGCGTGTCTGCTGCGGTGTTGCTGTTTGCGGTCTTGAGACCGGCGGGGAACGGTGCGTCGGCGTGGCGCGCGACCTTCACCGAGTCCTTGACGAAGAGCCAGCCGCCCTTGGAGCCAGGAACCGAACCCTTGACGAAAAGGAGACCACGCTCGACGTCGGTCGATACGATCTCGAGGTTCTGCTGGGTGCGATACTTGTCGCCCATGTGGCCGGCCATCTTCTTGTTCTTGAAGACCTTGCCCGGATCCTGGCGCTGACCGGTCGAACCGAGCGAACGGTGCGAGACCGACACGCCGTGGGTTGCCCGCAGACCGCCGAAGCCCCAACGCTTCATGCCGCCCTGGAAGCCCTTACCCTGGGTCTTGCCCTGGATATCGACGATCTGGCCTGCGACGTAATGGTCGGCCGAGATCTCGGCGCCGACGTCGAGCAGGCCGTCTGCGTTCACGCGGAACTCATGGACGACAGCCTTGGGCTCCACTTCGGCCTTGCCGAAATGGCCGCGCTGCGGCTTTGCGACATTCTTCGACTTGGCGACACCTGCACCAAGCTGGACGGCAGTGTAGCCGTCACGATCCATTTCGCGAACGGAAACGACCTGATTGCCTTCGAGTGCCAGAACGGTGACCGGCACGTGCCGACCATCTTCCTGGAACAGGCGGGTCATCCCCATCTTCTTCGCGATCACGCCAGTACGCATGATCTTGTCCCTTCCTAGACAGAGGCCCCGTCGGACTATTCCTCGGGGGCTTGCGGACCATGTCCGGAGCGTGCTCCATGATGCGTCCACCTGACCCCATCCCCGGCAAAAGCCCTGAATGGAGTCGGTTCAACCCGGTAAATACGAAACGTGCCCCCGTCCCGGGCTGGTGCTCCTGCAGATGCGGAAGCGTGACGGGGGACGCTGCCCCGTCGGTTTTCACCGACGGCGGTATCCCAATGTCGAACGGCGCGGGACCGTTACCGGTCAACCGCGCCGCGCCAGCCCTTAGGCGAGCTTGATCTCGACGTCAACGCCAGCGGCGAGGTCCAGCTTCATCAGCGCATCGACCGTCTGCGGCGTCGGCTGGACGATATCCAGCATACGCTTGTACGTGCGCACCTCGAACTGCTCGCGCGACTTCTTGTCGATGTGCGGGCCGCGGTTCACGGTGAACTTTTCGATGCGCGTCGGAAGGGGAATCGGACCGCGGATGAGCGCGCCGGTGCGGCGTGCGGTGTCGGCGATGTCGCCAGTGGCCTGATCGAGCACACGGTGATCGAACGCCTTCAGACGAATGCGGATATTGCTGTCCATAGTCCCTACCGATGCGAAAGAGCGGGCCCGTTTCCGGGCTCTTGCTGGTTGATGTTTAAACCGAAGGCGGGCCATTACGGGAGAGTCGGCGAAAACGCAACTAGGGGGAGCGGATTTTCCGGGAAGCGGGCGACATCGAAGCGCGCCCCGCCCTCCCCCTCCGTCACCTTCGGCGCCACCTCCCCCTTGCGGGGGAGGATTGAAGATGTTGACGCTCTCCCGCTAAGATTGCCCCACTACTCGATCCTCCCCCGCCAGGGGGAGGTGGCACGCGAAGCGTGACGGAGGGGGAGGCAAGCGATGAAGCTCGAAGGATCCATACCCGGCCGCGACAACGCCAAGCGCTTGCGAAAACAGATGACCCCGCCGGAGATAGCCCTCTGGCTAGCGCTACGTGCCAATGAGGAAGGCCTACGCTTCCGCAGACAACACGCCGCGGGCCTTTACGTCCTGGACTTCTACTGCGCCCCAGCCCGACTCGCGATCGAAGTCGACGGCGAAGCCCACAACCACGGCAAACGCCCTGAACGAGACGCAGCGCGAGAGGCATGGCTAACAGCCCAAAACATCCAAGTCCTCCGATACCCAACCCGCGAAATGCTAGTCAACCTCGACGACGTCATCCGCCAGATCACGTCCGTCGCGCTCCAACGCCGAACCATCATCGAGAGCTAATCGCCCCCTCCCCTCCGACGCCTTCGGCGCCACCTCCCCCTTGCGGGGGAGGATTGGCTGCGCCGGGGTGATCGCGGAGCGACACTAGCTGACGCCCCAAGCGCGAGCATGAGATCCTCCCTCGCCGGGGGGAGGTGGCACGCGAAGCGTGACAGACGGGGAGGCAACACGACATCGGCGATTTACCCACCGACGGCGTGATCAATCCATTTTCGCAGTCTGAACGTGTTCATCATCAATCGGCGCATAAGAGCCGCATAGCTCCCACCCCACTCAAAATCAGTTTCCCGCCGAAGAGCCGCTAGAATCCCAGTTACGGACAACCAAGAGAGTCATTGCAAACAGAACGACGAGATAAGCGGTAGTATATACAGGAAACGGTACAGCTGAACCGAAAGGCTCGGTAAGCATAATGATCGGCGCCGTAAAAGCCATGACGACCCACCAGCCGATATCGGCATCATATTGCCAATTCAGCACACGGCTAAGAGTAATGACCGCCGGAACAATCCATAGGTAGCCAGTGATCCATACCAGCAACGTTTGACGTCTTGGCCGCTGAATTATCATACTGTTCTATGCGCACCACAAGCGGAGTCGGGCAAGTCAGTTCGCCCAAAAGGTGCGCGATAGCGCCTCAGCAACCCGGTCGCCCCCCAAAAAAACACGAAAAAGCCCGGCCTCTCTCGCGAGAAGCCGGGCTCTTCGATCAACTCCCGAAGGAGCAGATGCTTACTTGTCGATCTGGCTCACGACGCCTGCACCGACGGTACGGCCGCCTTCGCGGATCGTGAAGCGCTGGCCCACGTCCATGGCGATCGGTGCGATCAGCTTGATGCCGAGCGACACGTTGTCGCCTGGCATGACCATCTCGGTGCCCTCAGGCAGCTCGACGGTGCCGGTCACGTCCGTCGTACGGAAGTAGAACTGCGGGCGGTAGTTGGCGAAGAACGGCGTGTGACGGCCACCCTCTTCCTTCGACAGCACGTACACTTCCGAGTTGAAATCGGTGTGCGGCTTGATCGTGCCTGGCTTGCAGAGCACCTGGCCACGCTCGACTTCGTCACGTGCAACGCCGCGGATCAGCGCGCCGACGTTATCGCCAGCCTGGCCCTGGTCGAGCAGCTTGCGGAACATCTCGACGCCCGTGACCGTGGTCTTGCGGACGGTCGGGTGGATGCCGACGATCTCGACTTCCTCGCCAACCTTGACGATGCCGGTCTCGACGCGGCCGGTGACGACCGTACCACGACCCGAGATCGAGAAAACGTCCTCGATCGGCATCATGAACGGCTTGTCGAGCGGACGCTCTGGCTGCGGGATGTAGTCGTCGACGGCCTGCATCAGCTCGGTGACGGCGTCGGCGCCGAGCTTCTGGTTCGAACCCGACAGGGCGCAGGTAGCCGAACCCTTGATGACGGGGATGTCGTCGCCCGGGAAGTCGTACGAGCTGAGCAGCTCGCGGATTTCCATCTCGACCAGCTCGAGGATTTCCTCGTCGTCGACCAGATCGACCTTGTTCATGAACACGACCATTGCGGGCACGCCGACCTGGCGTGCGAGCAGGATGTGCTCACGGGTCTGTGGCATCGGACCATCGGTCGCCGAAACGACGAGGATCGCGCCGTCCATCTGAGCTGCGCCGGTGATCATGTTCTTCACATAATCGGCGTGGCCCGGGCAATCGACGTGCGCGTAGTGACGGTTGGCCGTCTCGTACTCGACGTGTGCGGTCGAGATCGTGATGCCGCGCTCGCGCTCCTCGGGAGCCTTGTCGATGTTGGCGAAGTCGACGGCGGTACCGCCGGTCGTCTCTGCTAGAACCTTCGTGATCGCAGCGGTGAGCGACGTCTTGCCATGATCGACGTGACCGATGGTGCCGATGTTGAGATGCGGCTTGTTCCGCTCAAATTTTGCCTTGGCCATTGTTTCCTACCTTCTGATTCGTATTCCGGTGCCACCCCGGGAACCGCGCGAACGCGGCCCAATAGCGGCTGTTAAAGCGTTGCGCCAGCCCCTGCTTGGGGAGAGGCCGACGCGGAAGTAAATTCCGCGTCGTCGAACTTCGGTCGCTGACCGAAGCCGGCCGGCCTTTCGGCGTCTCCGAGCCAGGAAAACCTGGCTCGGTGCGCCTCGGGCTTACGCCAGCTTAGCCTTCACCTCGTCAGCAACGTTCTGCGGCACTTCGTCATAGTGCGAGAACTGCATCGAGTACTGCGCGCGACCCTGCGTGAACGAGCGGAGCGAGTTCACGTAGCCGAACATGTTGGCCAGCGGGACCATCGCCTCGACCGTCTGCGCGTTGCCGCGGCTGTCGGTGCCCTGGATCTGGCCACGACGGCTGTTCATGTCGCCGATGACGTCGCCCAGGTAATCCTCCGGGGTGACGACCTCGACCTTCATGACCGGCTCGAGCAGCGTGATGCCCGACTTCTGAGCGACTTCCCGCATCGCGCCACGTGCACAGATTTCGAACGCCAGTGCCGACGAGTCGACGTCGTGATACGCGCCGTCATACAGCACGATCTCGAAATCGATGATCGGGAAGCCGACCAGCGAACCCGACGCAGCGGTTTCGCGGAAGCCCTTCTCGATCGCCGGCAGATATTCCTTCGGAATGTTGCCGCCCTTGATCTCGTCCTTGAACGTGATGCCCGAACCGCGCTCGCCCGGCGTGACCTTGACCTTCACGCGACCGAACTGACCGGTACCACCTGACTGCTTCTTGTGCGTGTAGTCGACGTCGACCGGCTTCTTCAGATACTCGCGATATGCGACCTGAGGAGCGCCGACGTTCGCCTCGACCTTGAACTCACGCTTCATGCGATCGACCAGGATCTCGAGATGGAGTTCGCCCATGCCCTTGATGATGGTCTGGCCCGACTCGGGGTCCGACGACACACGGAACGAAGGATCCTCGCGTGCGAGACGATTGAGCGCGACGCCCATCTTCTCCTGGTCGGCCTTGGTCTTCGGCTCCACCGAAAGCTCGATCACGGGCTCGGGGAATTCCATCCGCTCGAGAATGATCGGTGCGTTCATCGCGCAGAGCGTGTCACCGGTCGTGGTATCCTTGAGACCCGCGAGAGCGACGATGTCGCCAGCGAAAGCCTCCTGGATGTCCTCACGGCTGTTCGCATGCATAAGCAGCATGCGGCCGACCTTTTCCTTCTTGTCCTTGACCGAGTTGGTGACTTGCGATGCGGTCTCCAGCTTGCCCGAGTAAATGCGGGCGAAGGTCAGCGTGCCGACGAACGGATCGTTCATGATCTTGAACGCCAGTGCCGAGAACGGAACGTCGTCCGACGAAGGACGCTCGTCCGGCGTCACGCCGTCGAGCTTCAGACCCTGGATCGCGGGAACGTCGAGCGGCGAAGGCAGATAGTCGACGACGGCGTCGAGCAGGGGCTGAACGCCCTTGTTCTTGAACGCCGAACCGCAAACGACCGGGACGAACGCCATGCTCAGCGTACCCTTGCGGATCAGCTTCTTGAGGTCGGCGACGCTCGGCTCGTTACCTTCGAGATACGCCTCCATGAGGGCATCGTCCTGCTCGACGGCCATCTCGATCAGCTCGCTGCGATACTTCGCGGCCTTCTCGACCAGATCCTCAGGGATCTCGGCATATTCGAACTTCGCACCCAGGCTCTCTTCGAGCCAGATGATCGCACGGTTCTCGACGAGGTCGACGAGGCCCTTGAAGCCGCCTTCCATGCCGATCGGAAGATACAGCACGGCCGGACGTGCGCCGAGACGATCGATGATCGAGTTCACGCAGAAGTAGAAATCGGCACCGGTGCGGTCGAGCTTGTTGACGAAGCACATGCGCGGCACGCCGTACTTGTCGGCCTGACGCCACACGGTCTCGGACTGCGGCTCGACGCCGGCAACGCCGTCGAAGCATGCGACCGCGCCATCGAGCACGCGGAGCGAACGCTCGACTTCGATCGTGAAGTCGACGTGGCCGGGCGTATCGATGATGTTGATAAGGTGCTCTTCGCCCTTACCTTCTTCGGCGCGCCACTTGCAGGTGGTCGCAGCCGACGTGATCGTGATCCCGCGCTCCTGCTCCTGCTCCATCCAATCCATCGTCGCGGTGCCTTCATGCACTTCGCCGATCTTGTAGGACTTGCCGGTGTAATAGAGGATGCGCTCGGTCGTCGTCGTCTTACCGGCGTCGATGTGCGCCATGATGCCGATGTTGCGGTAACGGTCGAGCGGATGGCTGCGGGCCATGATCGTGCTTCCTTAAGGATATGGGGAGCCGAACGTGCCGGCTCCCCAATATATAGGTGTTTGCATGACAGGCGAAAGACCGCCCGTCACACGGATAGCAATGCTAGGCTTCAAAGCCCGCTGTTACCAGCGGCAGGAAGCCCTGTTACCAGCGGTAGTGCGAGAATGCACGGTTGGCTTCCGCCATCCGGTGCGTATCTTCACGCTTCTTGACTGCGTTGCCACGGTTGTTGGCGGCATCCATCAGCTCACCCGACAGCCGTGCGGCCATCGTGTTCTCGCTGCGCGAACGCGCCGCACCGATCAGCCAGCGAATCGCCAGCGCCTGTGCACGCTCGGGACGAACCTCGACCGGCACCTGGTACGTAGCACCACCGACGCGGCGCGAACGGACTTCGATGCCCGGCTTCACGTTGTTCAGCGCATCGTGGAAAACGCCGATCGGATCGCGCTTGGCGCGGCTCTCGACGGTTTCGAATGCACCGTACACGATCAGCTCTGCGACGGACTTCTTGCCGTCCAGCATGACGCTGTTCATGAACTTCGACAGAACCTCATCCCCGAACTTGGGATCAGGCAGGATGACCCGCTTTTCGGGACGACGACGACGTGCCATTTCAATTTCCTTGTAGACTTCAGCCGGTTCCGGAACACGTCCGGGGCTTACTAAGCTTCGTAACTTCCGAGGCGTGGATCCCGGATAAGATCGCCTGGAGCGATCTTTCCGGGATGATCATGCCCCCGGCATGATCACTTCGGACGCTTGGCGCCGTACTTGGAACGCGACTGACGCCGGTCCTTCACACCCTGTGTATCGAGCACGCCGCGCAGGACGTGATAGCGAACACCGGGAAGATCGCGGACACGACCGCCACGGATCAGGACAACCGAATGCTCCTGAAGATTGTGGCCCTCGCCCGGGATGTAGCTGATGACTTCGCGCTGGTTGGTCAGGCGAACCTTGGCCACCTTGCGCAGAGCCGAGTTCGGCTTCTTCGGGGTCGTCGTGTAGACGCGCGTGCAAACGCCACGCTTCTGCGGATTTGCTTCCATCGCAGGGACCTTCGACTTGGCCTTCTGCGGATCGCGGCCCTTGCGGACCAGCTGGTTGATCGTCGGCATTGAAGCCTTCACCTTTCAAGTGGTTACTTTGCTGGAGCCATGAGGCGCCTGAGAATACAAAAAGGACCATAGGAACGCGGAAGCGCCCCTCAGGTCCTGGAATGCATCCAGCAATGTTCAAGCATGCCCGGCGGGAAACACTCCCGAAGAACAGGCCGCGCCTATAGGTCAGGACGCGGTCGCGGTCAACGGGGCGGAATCGGTTTGGGTGCGGGTAGGTTATTGAGTTCGTAGGCGGAGACAATTGCTCACGCGGGTCCGCCGACCACCCCTTCTAATCCTCCCCCGCCAGGGGGAGGTGGCACCGAAGGTGTCGGAGGGGGAGGAACACGTAACCAGCGTTGTCGCCCCCTCCCCCTCCGACTGGCTAGCGCCAGCCACCTCCCCCTGGCGGGGGAGGATCGTGCCACCTGCCCTACCGCGATCGCGTCCCGAGGACCGCCAGCAGCGTCTTCTCGAATCGCGCAGGATCCTCGACCTGCGGCGAGTGACCCAGCCCATCCAGCATCACCAGGTTGGCATTCGGCATCTGCTTCACCGCCCGCGGCGCGACCATCGGCACCGGCTCTAGGAACTTGCGCAAGTTCGCCGGCGCCTGCGCGCGGCCAAACGCGGTCTTGTCCAGCGTGCCGATGATCAAGGTGGTCGAAGGCGTGATCCGGTACAGCTCGTGCGCGACCGATTGCGTCTTGATCATCTCGCTCGTCTTGGCCTGCGCGAGCGCCACGGTGCCGCGCCCTGCCCCTTGGTACATGCCCGCCTGCATCCAGACCCAACGATCATAGGACGGCTTCCACACACCGTGATAATAGTTCTCGAGCTGATACGCCTTGATCGACGCGTAGCTCGTCTTCTTCTCGTTCGCCCACAGCGTGTCGACGTCGGTATAGGGCACGCCCTCCTCGCCGCGATCCTTCAGGCCGAGCGGATTGACGAGCACCAGCTTGTCGACCGACGCCGGGTAGAGAATGGCGTACCGCATCGCGAGCATGCCGCCCATCGAATGCCCGACGATCGTTGCCCGCGTAATGCCGCGCGATTCGAGCAGCCGCTTGGTGAAGGTCGCCAGCATCTCGAAGCTATACTGCGCATTGCGTGGCTTGGACGATTTGCAGAAGCCGATCTGATCGGGAACGATCACGCGGTAGCCGACCTCGCTCAGCGCCCGCGCGGTGCTGCCCCAGGTCGCACCGCAAAAGTTCTTGCCGTGGAGCAGGACGACCGTGCGACCATTGGGGCGCTGCGGCGCGATATCCATAAAGGCCATCTGCGCAGGCGTCCCGACGATATCGACTTCCATCGTCTGGACCGGCCACGGATAGGTGAAGCGTTCGAGCTGCGGCCCCAGGTCCGGCACCTGCGGAACCGGCCCCGCCCCCATGAGCAACGCCGCAACCGGCAGCGCCAGCATCATCAATCCGGCCTTCATACGATTACGCTTTCCTGCATCCAACGAGACGGCTTCACGGTTAACGAGCAAATAACGGATCGTCCAACGCGTGATCGCCGCGATCATGGTTCCCGAACGAATTGCATGCGAGACGCTTGCCCTTCGCGAAAACGCTGGGTAAGGGGCGCGTCCGTGTAGGAGTGTAGCTCAGTTGGTTAGAGCGTCGGTCTCCAAAACCGAAGGCCCTCGGTTCGAATCCGAGCACTCCTGCCACCCCCTTTTAATTCCCTGCAAAAATCGCGGCGGTTGCCCCGCCGCTTTTGCGTGTCCATCGCGATTGCAGAAACTGCATTTCATAATGCAATTTTCGCAATTGATCTATGATGTGCTGCGATGCACAACGATCAGGCCTTTCAGGCATCCTCTCCTAAAAACTTTCACGGCCGGTCTTGTACCGGCCTTTTTTTTGGTCTCGATCGCGCGTACACCGTCAGTGCCGTCGTCAAGCCGAACGATAAATAGAAACCGTGGGAGCGGAGCCGCCGGTCAAACCGGCACCGGCAAGACGATCGTGCGGGGGATCGAGTGACCCAAGCGCTCTCCCCCGCCACTTCTGCCGGCCACCGCCGTGCGGCTTTCGATACGACGCCCGCCCCTCTCCTGCCGCGCACTTGCTTTCACCTGTCACGGCAGCTATCTGCCGCGCTTCCGACAGCGAGAACGGACCTGTCGCCGCGGCCCTTCACAGGGAGCGGCTAGTGGGTCTATGTCTCGCATCTCAGTTTCTCAATCAGCGGGTTCGAAGAACATCGTGGCGAAGACGTCCCCCCTCGAATTCA
This sequence comes from Sphingomonas sp. Leaf230, assembly GCF_001421745.1. Taxonomy (GTDB): domain Bacteria; phylum Pseudomonadota; class Alphaproteobacteria; order Sphingomonadales; family Sphingomonadaceae; genus Sphingomonas. The sequence continues at coordinate 194,761 of NZ_LMKW01000008.1, forward strand.
TCCAGCAGGTCCGCAACGAGACCGCGAAGGTCACGTGGCCGACGCGTCGCGAGACGGTCATGACCGGCGTGATGGTGGTGATCATGACGACGATCCTCGCGCTGTTCTTCCTGGGCGTCGACTCGATCCTGCAAGCGATCGTCTCCGCCCTCCTCAAACTCGCTCAGTAAGCAAGGTTCCGTCATGGCGCGCTGGTACATCATTCACGCCTATTCGGGCTTCGAGGGCAAGGTCCGCGACTCGATCATGGCCGAGGCGACCCGGATGGGTCTCGAACAGCTCGTCGAGCAGATCGAAGTCCCGACCGAAACTACGACGGAAGCCCGTCGCGGCAAGAAGATCGCGGTCGAGCGCAAGTTCATGCCGGGCTATGTGCTCGCCAAGTTGAACATGAACGACGACGTGTATCACCTGGTGAAGAACACGCCGAAGGTCACCGGCTTCCTCGGCAGCATGGGCAAGCCGCAGGCGATCAGCGAGGCGGAAGCCACGCGGATGCTCAACAGCAAGGAAGAAGCTGCCGCTGCGCCCAAGCAGAAGGTCAAGGTCGACTACGAGATCGGCGACCAGGTCAAGGTCCTCGACGGTCCGTTCGCGACCTTCAACGGGCTGGTGGAAGAGCTCGACTTCGACCGCAGCCGCGTCAAGGTTTCGGTGTCGATCTTCGGGCGTGCGACGCCTGTGGAGCTCGAGTTCGAGCAGGTCGAGCGCAGCAAGTAAGGCCAAGCCGCACGCGATTAGCCCAAGGCTAATTGCGAGACGGCGCCAGCCCGGCCGGCGGGCCAACGGCCCGGCCGACGACGCGGGATTTACTCCCGCGTCGCGCCTTTGAGAACGCAAACCGCTTCTAGCATCCCGCTCCGTCATCCTGACGAAAGTCAGGATCCAGAGTTACGGAGCGCTGATCTGCTTGGCTCTGGATCCTGACTTTCGTCAGGATGACGGAGTAAGGCGACCGCCCCGCTCCGAGGAGCGCACTTCGGCAAGGCGATGCCCAGCCAAATCCAAGCGCCTCAAAGCCGAACGCTATCCGCCACCACCCGAGCCGCCGCCGCGCTGCGGTCGTAGTAATACAAGCTCGGCGCCTCGTACGTCACCAGATATAGCTTCCCGCCAACCACCGCACCGCGTGCTTCGCCACGCCGCTGCAACGTCTCGTTCTGCTTCGAGAAGGTGTAGGTGAAGCGCACGCCCTTGTTGCCGGCGAACTGGATCGGCGCGATCGTGTCGATCGCCATCGACGATGCGTCGCGCGCGATGCGGTAGCTGTTTTCGAGCAGCACCGGGATGTCGGTGATCAGCATCGTCGCCGAGACCTTCGGCAACGGCCTGTTCTTCTTGTCGACCTCGCGGAACAGCGGCCTGCCGGACTCGATGCCGCCATAGAAGCTCAGATCATTCAGTTCGTCGCCGTCCTGCGTCCAGGTTTCGGCGTTGCGACCGGGGCGCTCGGACAGCTTGTTCCACTCCGCCCCCGGCTGCACCGTCATCGCCGACTTGGCGACGGCGATACGCTGCCCGGCGGGGATGAGCTTGTTGCCCGCCGCGACGGGGGCTGCGCACGCGAGCGTTGCGACCGCGGCGAGCAGGGCGAGTTTCTTGGACATGGTCGTCCTCCTTACGAGATCAGCGTGGCGATGAGCGCGGCGTCGGTCGCGGCCGGCTTGAGGCGGAGATACGTCGCGAGCGCGGCCTGGCCTTCGACAACCTGCTGGCTGCGCAGCAACGCCAGCCCGAGGCCGCGATACGCCTCGGGCGGCGCGTCGCCCTTGCCGATCGCCTCCTGGTAGAATTGCGCGGCACTGACGAGATCGCGCGGATTGCCGCGCTCGCGGTACAGGTCGCCGCGGGCGCACAGCAGCGGCGTCGTCCAGCCGGTACCGTCCGCCAGATTGGCGAGCAGATACTCGCTGCCGCCGAAGTCGTTGAGCTTGATCTGGTCGTTGAGGAAGATCGGCAGCCACTTCGCCATCGCGGCCTGATGCGTGTCGACGACCGCGGGCTTGACGTCATGCGCCTCGATCGACGCGGCGCGCAGATACGTTGCACGCGCGAGATCGGTCGGATGGGTGGCGAACACCCCCGCAACGTATTTGTGTTGCGCCCTGCCCCTGCGACCGATCGCGGTCGCATCGGCCTCGCCCATGACGTGCTCCCAGACGTCGGCGGCGGCCGAAGACGGGTATTGCGAACGTGCGAGATACTGGAAGCCGGTCATGTCGGCCTCGCGTTCCTGGTCGCGGCTAAAGGCGTACATCTGGCCCATTACGGAGTATTGGATGTTGGCGCTGTTGCAGATGAGGATCGACGCCCACGCCATGACGTCGGTGCCGGTGCGGTGGCTCTTGAAGTCCTTGAGCGAATGCCGGAGCTCGAAATGGCCGAACTCGTGGCCGAGGATCGCCCCCAGCTCGGCTTCGCTCCGGACACGAAGCAACAGTCCGGTCCAGACGACCATCGCGCCGTTGGGCGTCATGTATGCGTTGAACGCCGGCACTTCGTCGATATAGAGCCGGACCGATCGACACCGGTCCTCGCCGACGGTCCGGCAAAGCACGCCGCGGACATACGCGTTGAGCGCCGGATCCTTGACCAGCGACCGGGAGTCGCGCTGCACCCTCTCGCGCTCGTCCGCTTCCATCCAGATCCCGCGCTCGTCGACCGTCGTCGGGGTATAGGCCTGCGTGTAAGTCGGTAGCGGCGGGCGCTTGTCGGCGGCGAGCGCAGACGTACCGATCGCGGTCGCGAGCAGAAGGCCGACCACAGGGATCCGCATGTCAGTGCGCCGAAGCGATGGCGGGCGCGGCGGCGATCGGAGCCTCCACCGGTTTCCCCGGGAAGCCCTCCAGCAATTGCCGCACGCGCTTGTCCGCGCCCTCCACGTCACGGACGTCGCCGCCCATCTGCATATCGGCGTTCAGCCAGACCAGTTCGCCGGTACGCAAGTCGACCAGCCCGGCAAATCCCTTGTGCACGCCCGCGGTGACGCCGACGCGCGCCATCGCCGCGAAGACCTGCAGCACCTTCCGCCCGGTCGAACCGAAATGATCCTCCGTCGTGATGAACAGCGCGTAGTCGGCCGTCTCCAGCCCGGGGAGCGTTCGAACATCGGGGCCGAGCCCCCATTCGAACTGGTCCTTGCGCTTCTTGGTCGGCAAGCGGTTGCCCTTGAAGAACTGATACTCGATCACCGACGATGCGACCGCGCCGAACAGTTCCTGATACTCCGCGACCTTGGCCGAACCCGCACCGACCGGATCGACATACCCGACGACGCTGTTACCGAGCCCGGTCTGCGCCTTCGCAAGCGCGCTGGCGATGTTCTCCTTCGCCTGATCCGTCCAGTCGGCATTCGGCTCGTACATGCCGCCGGTCGACTGCGCGCCGACCCGGATTGAAGGCCGCATCAACACGATCCGCGCGGTACCGGGCGCAAGGACGAAACCAGGCTTCAGCCCAGTCTTCTCCTGCGCATACGCCGGCGCGATCGCCGAAACCGCAAGCATCAGCGCGACCAGCGTCGCCCGGCACAAAATGATCATACCCACCCCTGTTCCCGGATGCCCCCATCCGATTCAGGGCATATTAGAGCCGGAGCAGCCCATCGTCCGAGAATTATTTGGTTCAAAACGAGTGCTTTCCGACCTCCAAGGGCCGAACTCTTGCTCTGTGCATCATGGCCGGCTCGACCTGTTTACTCGGGCGGATAAAAATGTCCGCGGCCAGCCAAATATGTCGCATCGAAGAAGAGTACCGGATCGATACCTTTACTTGCGCCGCAATATCATTCGGCGAATCAAAATATATTTCACTCGCGAGGCGCAATAACTGTTGGTCGAACTGGCATAGATTTGTTCATTATCATCGGGTTGACCTGAATACCTCCTACACCCGAAACGATACCGCATTTATTTTACGTTTGGTTAACCATAACTAGTTATATTGCGCTAACATTTGTAGGACATCCGCGTACAAGACGTTGCGTAGTTACCAATACGCCAAACGAATATGACGTCCGGCGTTATCGGTAAACTCTATGTACCCCATGACCAGCTCGACACGCATGCGACCGTATTCAGCGATCCGCCTACAGGAAATGACTGATGCCCCTGACGACCACGGCCTTAAAGAAATCGCTCGAGCATGGCGATCACTTGCGTTCAGGGATTGCGACGGCTCGCCCGTCCCCGGATTCAAACGAAGCCGGTCATCGTATCTTGTTTCTCGACCTTGAGAATGCAGCCGCCAACGGTGTTCGTCGTGAACTCGAAGAGATGGGCCACAAAACCGCGTGGATCGGGTTGGCCAGCGAAGAACGCGCCGGGCTGGCGTTTCAACCAGACCTCGTCGTGATCAACCCCGATGCCTCGATCGGCAATCGTCACGCGTTCATCGCCTTGTTGGACAAAGAACAGTTTTCCGGGACACTGACGCTGTTGCGGCCCAGCGTGCATTTCCGGGATGCGATTGCCCTGGCGGAACAGTCCGGGATCGATCACGTCGACTGGCTCGACGCGCCCTATAGCGCGCAGGACATTGTCGACCGCCTGGCCCATATCGCCCGGCAACCGCATGACGGCGACACCGGCGACCGTCATTTCCTGTCGTGGCTAATCCAGCAGGGCCGGTTGCTGCCCAATCTCACGCATGAATTTCATGAGAAGCGCAGCCTGCACGACGACAGCATCGCCGGCTACGAAACACTCACGCGGTTGCGCAATCGACCGTCGCTCAACCCCGAGCACATCTTCGCACCGTCGACGATCCTCTCGCTGGAGGTCGCCGCGACGTCGCTTGCGGTGGAAGCGGCTGCACGACTGCTCGCGGCGCTGGAAGCCGAGGGCAGGCCAGTGCCTATCGCGGTGAACTGCAGCGCCGCCGTGCTCGCGCATCCGGATTTCCTCGCCGCGATGCCGATCCTGCTGCGACGCCACAACGTCGCCCCCGGCATGCTCGGGATCGAACTCACCGAGATCAGTTATTCAGGACTCGACGGTCGCCTGCTGGAAAACATGCGCGAGCTTGGCACGATGGGGATACCCATCTCGCTCGACGATTTCGGCAAGGGCGCGACCAACTTCGATCGCATTTCCGACTTGCCGGTGTCCGAGGTCAAGATCGACCGGAAGATCTTCCAGAAGTGCCGGAAGGGCGAGTTCCCGCCGTCGCTGCTGAAGGAAATCATCGATTATTGCCGAAGCCGGTCGATCGGAACGGTCATCGAGGGCATCGAGACCGCCGACGACCTCGTCCTGGCGAAATCGCTCGGTGCCGACTGCGGGCAAGGCTTTTACTGGGGGAAACCCGTGCCGATTGAATCGATCGTACCCCATCATGGTGCCTGACAACAGGTTCGGCCGCTTTATAGGCCGGACGCTCGACGAGGCCGAGCCCGTCGCCACGAACCCGGTCGAAGGTGAGCGGCCCTCGATGCGGCTCGAACTCCGTGAGGTCGAGGGGCTCGACCTTTCGCCACCCCTCGTGCTGGCAGGTGCCTGGGCCTGGTTGTTGTTTCACGAGGCTGGCGGGCTGATCAGCTATTCCGATGGATACGCCACGCGGTCGGCCTGTTACGCCGCAGCCAAGCAGATCGCCTGGCCAGTCGACGTCTTCGAATAAACCGCGGTCGATCGCGCAGCCTCCTCGGCCTCCGCGCGACGACGCGAACGCCGGTTGCCGCGCCCCGCGTTTTCGGCTATGCGCGCCGGCTTCCACCTTCATTGATGGAATTTGCGGGAGGCTGTTGCGAGACGGCCGCCATCACCGCTAGGCTCACATAAAGAGAGTGACATGGCTAAAAAGATTACCGGATACATCAAGCTGCAGGTGCCTGCAGGCGAGGCAAAGCCCGCGCCGCCGATCGGGCCTGCGCTGGGTCAGCGCGGCGTGAACATCATGGAGTTCTGCAAGGCGTTCAACGCCGGCACGAGCGAACTGAAGAAGGGCATGCCGATCCCGACCGTCATCACGGTCTATGCGGATCGCTCGTTCTCGTTCGAGACCAAGACCCCGCCTGCCTCGTACCTGATCAAGGAGGCCGCTGGTCTCAAGTCGGGTTCGAAGGAGCCGGGCAAGGTCGTCGCCGGCACGATCAAGCGCAGCCAGCTGAGCGAGATCGCCACGACGAAGATGAAGGACCTCAACGCCAACGATATCGACGCTGCGACGAAGATCATCGAAGGCAGCGCCCGCGCAATGGGCCTCGAAGTGGTGGAGGGCTGATATCATGGCTAAGCTGAGCAAGAAGCAGAAGGCCGTCACGGTCGACCTCGTCAAGCTGCACGGCATCGACGAGGCCATCGGTCTCGCACGGTCGGGCGCCACGTCGAAGTTCGACGAGACGATCGAAGTCGCGCTGAACCTGGGCGTCGATCCGCGTCACGCAGACCAGATGGTCCGCGGCGTGGTGACGCTGCCCAAGGGCACCGGCAAGACCGTCCGCGTCGGCGTGTTCGCCCGCGGCGCGAAGGCTGAAGAAGCCCTCGCAGCAGGCGCAGACGTGGTCGGCGCCGAGGACCTGATGGAAATCATCCAGGGTGGTACGATCGATTTCGATCGCTGCATCGCGACCCCGGACATGATGGGCATCGTCGGTCGCCTCGGTAAGGTTCTGGGTCCCAAGGGCCTGATGCCGAACCCGAAGCTCGGCACGGTGACGATGAACGTCACGGCCGCCGTTCAGGCAGCCAAGGGCGGCCAGATCGAATACCGCGTCGAGAAGGCCGGCATCATCCATTCGGGCATCGGCAAGGCGTCGTTCCCGGCGGAAGACCTGCGCGCGAACTTCGACGCACTGGTCGACGCGGTGGTCAAGGCCAAGCCGACCGGCGCCAAGGGCAAGTACGTCCAGAAGGTCGCGATCTCGTCGACCATGGGTGCGGGCATCAAGGTCGACACGACCGAGGTTGCCGGCGCGTAAGCCCAAGCCGCACGGGATTAGCGCGAGCTAATCCCGAGACGGCGACAGGCCGGCCGGCGCGGGCAACCGCGACCGACGAGGACGGGATTTACTCCCGTCCTGCCGCTTAGAGACAGAAAAGGGCTGGGAGCGATCCCGGCCCTTTTTGCGTGTGGCCGTACCGGTCGCTCGGCTAAGATCGCCCCTACCCCACTCCGTCATCCTGACGAAAGTCAGGATCCAGGGTTACAAACGTCGCCCCTCTGGCTCTGGATCCTGACTTTCGTCAGGATGACGGGGTCGTGGGAAAACGCGTGAACCGCGCGCCATTATGGTCCACGTCATGACGCATGATCGGAGCCTCCTGCCACTGTGGCGCGGTAACGCTGGCCATCGACCTACCGCCTGAATGGGTAGCCGACTGCAACTGCTCGATCTGTCGCAGCTACGGAGTCCTCTGGGCTTATTACCGGGCAAGTGACGTGCGCGTCGCGGCATCCGTTCCGATCGACGTCTACAGTTGGAGTGCCAAGACATTGCGCTTCCACCGGTGCAGCGAATGCGGATGCGTGACGCACTGGACGAAGGTCGACCCCGCGATCGACCGGATCGGCATCAACGCCCGTCTGATGCCGCCCGACATCCTGGCGGCGGCCCGCATACGCCGGCTCGATGGCGCGGATACCGGGCTATACCTCGACGCCTGACCCTCTCCGCAATTGACTCCCCCGCCAATTCCGCTAAGGCGCGACTTCGTTCGGCGGGCTTGCTCGTCGAACTCCGTCCGAGACAGTGGGTGCACGGGGTTTGCCGGTGCTTAATCTCCCACCTAGACGGGGAATGAGATTTTGTCGGCCCATCTGCGCGCCGCCCCTCTCCCATGCCCCATCGACGAGACACCCCGGAAGCGCGGGTTTGTCTGCGCCTCCGGTTAGTAACCGGGTCCACTGCGCAAGCGGTGAATCCGAAAACGTGGAGAATGGCATGGATCGTGATCAAAAGACCGCGGCCGTAGCCGAGCTGAACCGCACCTTTTCCGAGGTCGGCGTCGTCGTTGTCACGCGCAACCTCGGCCTGACCGTCGCACAGTCCACTGTGCTGCGGAACAAGATGCGCGACGCCGGCGCGACCTACAAGGTCTCGAAGAACAAGCTTGCCAAGATCGCAATGGACGGCACCGACTACAGCTCGCTGGGCGACATGCTCACGGGTCCGGTCGGTCTGGCCAGCTCCATCGATCCCGTCGCGGCCGCCAAGGTGGTCGTGGAATTCGCGAAGACGAACGACAAGTTCGAAATCGTGGGTGGGGCGATGGGCGCGACGACCCTCGACGTCGACGGTGTGAAGGCGCTCGCAACGCTGCCCTCGCTGGACGAACTGCGTGCCAAGATCGTTGGCCTCATCGTGGCACCTGCCACGAAGCTGGCAACGATCACGCAGGCTCCGGCAGCGCAGCTCGCGCGCGTGCTTTCCGCCTACGCGGAGAAGGAAGCCGCCTGATCTTGCAGGCCTTTCGTTACCTTTTTGAACTGATGGGGCACGAGCCCCGAGATGGAGATTTATCATGGCAGACCTGAACGCGCTCGTTGAGAGCCTGAGCGAACTGACCGTTCTCGAAGCAGCTGAGCTTTCGAAGCTGCTCGAAGAGAAGTGGGGCGTTTCGGCCGCAGCAGCGGTCGCAGCACCGGCAGCAGGCGGCGGCGCAGCTGCTCCTGCAGCAGAAGAGCAGACCGAATTCGACGTCATCCTGACCGGCGACGGTGGCAAGAAGATCAACGTCATCAAGGAAGTCCGTGCGATCACCGCGCTCGGCCTGACCGAAGCCAAGACGCTGGTCGAGTCGGCTCCCAAGGCCGTCAAGGAAGGCGTGTCGAAGGACGAAGCCGCCAAGATCAAGGCTCAGCTCGAAGCAGCTGGCGCGACCGTCGAGGTCAAGTAAGCCGCAGCGGGAGAGACGCTTCAGCCACGCTGAAGCGCACTCCCCGCAAGGCCGGCCGGCGGCATCTATGCCGACCGACGAAGCAGGGGCTTTGCCCCTGCTGGCCGCAGCTAAGAAAAAGGGCGGCCCCAGCGATGGGGTCGCCCTTTTTTGTTGTGCGGGAATATCGCGTTGTTCATTCCAGCAGGGCTCGCTTCACGCCGGTTCCGATGCGCATCCAAGGTTCCGCAACCAGTCGCGCGCGTAGTGATGGGCGTCGGACCAAAGCAGTCAGCCTTCTGCGGCATAGCTGCGCTGTCCAGCCTCTGCCGCAACCGCGGCATTGTTCTCCCGCGAAGGCGGGAGGCCAGTCTGGGTCCCCGCCTTCGCGGGGAAACAAGCTTTACGTGTACGCCCGGGTGTTACCGCTCGAAGCAAGGACATGACCGGGTGTCGAAGGTCAGCACGCCGCGCGAGCCCCTCACCTACCGATCGAACGTCACCGCATGCGGCCGCGCGGCAACCGTCGTGTACATCCGTGCAGGCGCATCGAGCCAGAACGGCGCCAGCTTCGCTGAGTCCACGCGCTCGATGCCGACCACCCATGCGCGCGCCGTCTGCGCCTCGTCGCCAGCCGTCACGTACAGGATATTGGTCGCGACGACGGGGACGAACATCGGCCGGTTGGCGGCGGTCATTGTCCGGATCGCCTCTCGCGCGATCGCCGTTACGGTACGGATCGTCCGCGTTTCGCCCGGCGCCAGCGCGAACGGCGGGGCGACGGGCCGCATAACGGGCGCCGCGTTGAACTGCGCAAGGTCCTGATCCTGATCGGCGTGCGCGGTAAGCAACGCGACGCCGGTGCGGATCGCTTCGGCCGATGCGGTGCCCGTGTTGGTCACGACGAGTTCGCACTCGACGGTTGCGCTCAGCAGATTGAGACCGGCGCGCAGCGGGCGCAGTTCGCAGGTCAGCCGGGCACGCGCGGCGACTGGCGGCGTGGGCGGCGCCTTGCCCCTAGGCTCGAGAAATTTGGGCGCGGCCATTGGCACGGCAGCCACGGGTGCGACCGCAGATGCTGTGGCAGGGGTGACGGCCGCCGGGGTTTCGGCCGGTTCGGAGACGACCGGCCTGGGGGCGACTGGCTGGGGAACAATAGGCTGGGCAACGACCGGCTTCGCGGCAACGGGCGGCGGAGTCGGCTCGACATAGGCTTCGGGTTCGACGCTCTCGTACCGGTGACTGCGCGGCTTGCGGCGGAGCGCCCACAGCGCGCCGAGCACCACGACAATCGCCGTCAGCGAAAGCCATAGTGGCATCGCGCTGTCCTTTTCCGGCGTCGAGAGGGTGGATTCCGGGGTTGGGGTTGGGGCTGGCGTCGTTGCCGGCACAGACGCGGTGGGCTGCGGCGCCACTTCGGTGGCCGGGGCCTGGGCTGGAGGAGACTGGGGAGCAGGCTCCGGCGTCTGGGCTGCAACGGGTGACGGTTCGGTCGATGTCGTTGCAAGCGTTGGTTCTGCCGCTGACGCGCGCTGTCGGGTCGTGGGTTCCGGTGCCGCATGGGTGGCTGACCGTTCGCGCGCCGGCGCTTCGGTCGTCGGGCGATCCACCCCTTCGCGTTTCGTGGTCGCGCGATCCGTGGCGGGCTTTGCCGCAGCGCTCGAGCGGGGAGTACGACGGGGGGCGGGCGTGGTGTTCGGCAGGACGATCGTCGGCGCGGCGGGCACTGGGATGGCGGTGGCGTCGGGGTTCGCCTGCGTGCCGGGAGTCTGCAGGCGCTCCAGGCCACGCACGGGTGCGGCCGGCTCGGTTTGCGCGGCCGACGGGGTCGCGGTGGCGGCCAGGACGGTCATGGTGGCGAGCAGGGCGGCCAGCGCCCCGCGGTCGGTCGTCATCGTCGAAATCCCCTGCGCGCGGTCGTCGCGGCGTTGTGGGCGGGGGAGGCTGAACGTGACCCGACGGCAACCCGTGATGCGACGAGCTGCTTCTGGGTAGCGGTGAAACGTTGGTGGCGTATGAGCGGCCGGGCGTCGGTTGACTACACTCCTCCCTTGCCAGTGGCGGGCGTCGCCGCAGGTATCGGAAAGAGCGGACACGGAGCAGGGCGCTTCCCTTACCTCCCCCTCCGCCTGGCAAGTGCCAGCCACCCCCCCCTTGCGGGGGAGGATCAGTAGGCTGGCTTACTTGGGTGCGACGACTACTGCGCCGCCCTTCATCACGAAGACGGGGTGTTCCAACTGGCGGACGTCGGCGAGCGGATCGCCGTCGACTGCAACGAGATCGCCGAAACGGCCGGGCTGGATCGCACCGACGTCTGCAGTTCTGGCCAACGCGATCGCCGCGCTGGAAGTGGCAGCCTGGATCGCCTCCATCGGCGTCATTCCCCATTCGACCATCTTGGCGAACTGGAGCGCGTTGTTGCCGTTGGGGTAGACGCCCCCGTCGGTGCCGAACAGCATCTTCACCCCGGCGGCGTGCGCCGCGCGGAAGGTCTGGCGCTGCTTGAGGCCGACCTGGCGTTCCTTCTCCAGGCTTTCGGGGAAGACGCCGTTCTTGGCACCTTCGGCGAGGATATAGTCGTCGTCGTAGATATCCATGTCGAACCACGCCCCGCTCGCCTTGGCCAACTTGAACGATTCGGCATCGGCGAGGCTGGCGTGTTCGATCGTGTCGACGCCTGCGCGCAGGGCGTCGTTGATCCCTTCCGCACCGTGCGCGTGGACCGCGACCTTCAACCCAAGCATATGCGCTTCCTCGACGATCGCCTTGATCTCGGGGAGGCTGATCTGTTGCGCGCCGACGGCGTCGGTCTTCGAGAGGACGCCGCCGGTCATGCAGACCTTGACCACCTCTGCGCCGTATTTGCGGATCGTCCGCACCGCGCCGCGGAACTCGTCGGGCGTGTTGGCGATCTGCGGGTGCGGGACTTGGATAGAGGGCGGGAACTCGGTCGCGTCGCAGTGGCCGCCGGTCGCGCCGAGCGCGTAGGTGGCGGGGACGATGCGTGGGCCGGGAACATAGCCGCGCTCGATCCCCTGCTTCAGCGCGACGTCGTCATAATTGGCCGAGCCGACGTTGCGGACGGTGGTGAAGCCCGCATCGAGCGTCTTCCGCGCATTCGCCACGCCGACGACGGTCCAGAAATTGTCGGTGAATTCGAGCTGACGATAGCCGCTGAGCGTCGGATCGCTGGTCAGATGGACGTGCATGTCGATTAGGCCCGGAAGCAACGTGCGCTCCCCCAGATCGACGCGTTCGGCACCGGCGGGCACCGCGTCGCCCTTGCGGCCCACTGCGGTGATGCGGCCATCGACGATCGTCACCTGCGGGTTGTCGACTCGCTTGCCGGCAAGGACGTCGATCATGTGCGCTGCGGTGACGACGACCGTCTTCGCGTCGGCATTGGCGGCGGTCGTCGCGAGTAGCGTCGCGATGAGAATGCGCGCGATCATGTAGGTCCCCTTCCCCGTGTTGCGCGCTGTGTGCGGTACCGCGGGCGATCGAGCAAGTGCCGCGTCTTGCCCTATTATCGACACCGGTACAGGCCATCTGTGATGCTTCCGACGACGAGATCGCCCGTGATGATGCTTCGATGTCTTCCGTTCTGCGCGCTGGCTGCTGCGCTGGTGCCCTTGGCTGCGCGCGCTGATCCGGCACCGTTCGACCTGACCGGGCCCAGCCTGCGCGTCGGGGTGACGCATGGGACGACGACGTTGCCGATCGCGCAGGTGCCGAGGCTCGCGACCGGCGACCGCGTGTCGATCGCGGCGGAGCTGGCCGTCGGCAAGAAGGACGACGGCGCGCGCTACCTGCTGGTCGCGGCGTTCCTGCGCGGCGCGACCGAGCCGCCGCCGAAGTCGTGGTTCTTCAAGGCCGAGACGTGGAAGGCGAAGAGGAACGCGCTGGCGTTGACGGTACCGGAGGGCGCGCGGCAACTGGTGGTGTTCCTGGTGCCGGAGAGCGGCGGGTTCGACGCTGTTGTGTCGGCGGTGCGCAAGCAGCCGGGGGCGTTCGTGCGCGCGGTGCAGGATCTCGACCAGGCGTCGCTGGATCGGGCGCGGCTCGATGCGTTTCTCGACGGGATCCATGCGCTGGAGCGGACGCGGCCGGAGCGGATCGAGGCGGTCTCGCCATTGTTGTCGCGGAGCCTGGCGATCAAGCTGAAGGCGGAGTGCCTCGATCTCGCGGCGGACCTGCAAGCGTCCTGCCTGACGCAAAGCCGCGATTCGCTGGTGCTGGCGGATGGGCAGAGTTCGACGCTGGCGGATACCTTGGTAGGTGCGCCAACCGATCTGGCGCTGCAACTGAGCGCGACGCCGGAGGGCGGGCTTGGCTATTACAGCCCGTATATCGGCGTGGTGCGCGATCTGGCGAAGATCTTCGGCGCGTTCCAGACGACGCAGTTCCGGTATATTCCGGCACTGGCGCGGGCGCATGACGATCGGCTGGCGCTGTTGCTGAACGCGGCGCCGTCGTTTGCCAGCCCGAAGTCGGTGATGGTCGTCGCGATGCCGGTGATCGAAACGGGTGCGCCGCAGACGCCGACGATGCGGCGCGCGGAGGCGGACCGGCTGGTCTGTGCGGCCAAGCCCGATCTGGTGCTGCCGGTCGAGGGCGCACCGCTGATCTATGCGACCAAGTTCGCGCACGACATGAGCTTGCGGGTGACGACGCCGCAGGGTGGCGTGGTCGAGCTGCCGGTGCAGGCGGATGCGGAACGCGGCGGCTATGTGCTCGACCAGGTCGGGATGCAGACCGCGGGGTTGAGCAGCGTGACCGATGCGACGTTGCACGGCCGCTGGGGCTTCACGCCGCTCGATGGGCCACGGTTCCGGTTGCAGGTGCCACGCGCCGGTGGATGGCAGATGGTCGATACCGATCCCGAGAGTCTCGTGGTCGGGCGCGACAATGCGGTCTCGCTGGCGGGGCCGACGCCGAGTTGCGTGGAGTCGGTGACATTGGTCGGTGCTGCGGGCGACGTGCCGCTCGCGTGGACGTCGACCGGCGAGCGCATCGGGCTGACCTTGCCGTTGGCTAAGGCTGCGCCGGGAAAATTGTCGCTGCTCGTCAAGCAATACGGGGTCGAGGCGCCGGACAAGATCGCGTTGACCGCACTCGCAGAGGCAGGGCGGATCGATGGTCTGACGCTGTATGCCGGCGATGCGTCCGGGACGTTGAGTGGGACGCGGCTCGATCTGGTGGCGTCGATGACGATCGACGGGGTCGCGTTCAAGCCGAGTGACGTCGTGCGGGCCGACAAGGCGGATCGGCTGGCGCTGGCGGCGGGTACGGTACCGACGTTCGCGGCAGGCCAGGCGAAGACGGCGCTCGTGACGCTGACCGATGGACGGAAGCGGTCGGTGAAGTTCACCGTCGCGGCGGCGCGGCCCAGGGCGACGCTGATCGCGAAGAGCGTGGTGGCGCCCCCCTCCCCCGGGCTTCCCGTCCTGCTGGCCGGCGATACGGCGATCGCGCAGGATGCCCGCCTGACCTTCTCGCTGCGTGCGGAGGGAACACGATTTTCTGCGGGCGACAGTGTCGAGATCGCGACGGCAGATGGCGCGATGACGACCAATGTCACGTCGGGGCGCGGGCTGACGGTGCAGGACGACCGGATCGCTGTGGTGTCGGTGGAGCCGGGCAAGGCGCTCGGGGTTTCCGCGCATGGGCCGCTCAAATGGCGACTGGTACAAGGCGGCGTTGCGGGGGATTGGGTCCCGCTCACGGCGTTGGTGCGGACGCCGACGTTGGCGGGGGTGGCGTGCAAGGAGACCTGTACGCTGACCGGGAGCGACCTGTTCCTGATCGAGTCGATTGCGGCGAATGCTGGGTTTGCCGACGCGGTTCGCGTGCCGGACGGGTTCACCGGCGCTTCGCTCGCGGTGCCGAAGCCGGTCGGCGGGACGCTGTTCCTGCGGCTGCGGGACGATCCGGGCGTGACGGCGTCGATCGCGGTCGGTTCTTAGCGTTTCCCGCTTGGTACGCGATCAGTAGTCACCATCGCTGGCCGGTTTGCGGTGGCGGCGGGCGGGCGATTGTCGCTATGGGGCGCGGATGACCGCATCGGATCTCCAGAGCCTGTTCGTCACCAACCTCGTCCGGTACAATAGCGGCGACCGGCGACGGTGGCGGCTGATCGTCGGCGACGTGAAGGTCTACAGCCTCGCGACGCACGCGCATTGCAACTGGGCGGTGACGCCGTCGGGAAGCGCGAGCGAGGTCGACGCGGTCGAGCGGCTGGCGGACCGGCTGCGCGAGGATCACCCCATCATTACCGCCGGCTGACGGCGTCTCAAATACCCCGGCTGACGGCTTTTTATCTACGCAGGAGCATCACATGGCGAAGCAATATTGGGCGCAGATCATCGAACTCGATGAGGAAATGACCGCCGCGACGATTCCCGGCGCGACCGATCACGAGGATGCGGCGGATTCGCTGGTGGCGGATTTCGTCGGCGCGATGGGCGGCGAGATCACCGAGGGCGCGGTGCGCGTCTGGGTGCAGGGCGGGGTCGAGAAGGTCTATGACTGGAAAGCCGACTTCACGATGCCCGACATGGACGACATGGGTGACGAGGACGAGATGGAGGTCGAGGGCGAGATCGAGCTGACCGAGCGGATTTGACCCTGCTCCCCTCCCTGAAAGGGAGGGGTTGGGGGTGGGTCGGCCTGTTGGCGGACGTCGTGCGTCCAAGCGGCCTACCCACCCCCCTGCCCCTCCCTTTCAGGGAGGGGTGAAAGTCAGGGGACCGTCTGCCCCGCCGGCGCGAGTTCGTGCCACGTGTGGTCGTCGTGCGCCAGGAGCGCGTCCGCAGCGGCTGGGCCTAGCGTCCCGGCCTCGTACGGCTCAGGCATCCCGGCGTCATGCGCCCAGAGGTCGAGGAACGGCTGTACCGCGGCCCAGCCCGCCTCGATCGCATCCGCCCGTTGGAACAGCGTCTGGTCGCCGACGAACAGGTCGTAGATCAGCGACTCGTAGCCGGTCAGGTGACCGATATCGAATTCGTCGGCATACCGGAAATCGAGCGCGATCGGTGCGGTCGCCACGTCGAGGCCGGGGCGCTTGATGTTGATGTCCATGCTCAGACCCTCGTCGGGCTGGATCTGGATGATCAGGCGGTTGGGCGGCAGCATGTCGGCGGCGGCTCCGGGGAACGATGCGAACGGCACCGGCTTGAAGGTGATCGCGATCTCGGTATCGCGACACGTCATCGCCTTGCCGGTGCGTAGGTAGAACGGCACGCCTGCCCAGCGCCATGTGTCGACCATCAGCTTCAGCGCGACGTAGGTTTCGGTCCGGCTGTCTGGCGCGACGTCGGGCGAGGCGGCGTAGGCGGGAACATCCACGCCCTTCACTTTTCCCGCGGTATACTGGCCGCGGACCCCGTTGCGCTTCGCCTTGCCGGGCGAATAGACGCGGACGGCTTTGAGGACCTTGCCCTTTTCGTTGCGGATCGCCTCGGCATCGAAGCTCGCGGGCGGCTCCATCGCGACCATCGCGAGCAGCTGGAACAGGTGGTTGGGGACCATGTCGCGCAGCGCGCCGGTGCCGTCGTAGAACTTGCCGCGGGTGCCGACGTCGACCGTCTCGGCGGCGGTGATCTGGACGTGCGCGATGCAATCCGAATTCCAGACGCGCTCGATCATCATGTTCGCGAACCGCGCGGTCATGATGTTCTGGACGGTTTCCTTGCCGAGGAAATGGTCGATCCGGTAGATTTGCGCCTCGGACACGCGGGCGAGGATGCGTGCGTTGAGATCGCGGGCGGAGGCGAGGTCGTGGCCGAACGGCTTTTCGATCGCGATCCGGCGGAAGGCATGCGGCGCTTCCGCCATCAGACCGTGGTCGGCGAGCTTGTCGACGATCGTGCCGAAGAACTTCGCGGGCACCGCGAAGTAGAACGCGACGTTGCCGTTCACCCGGGCCTTGAGTTGCTCGAAGACGTCGTCCTTGGTGAAATCGCCCTGGAGATAGCCGACTCGGTCCTTGAGCCGCGCCCATGCGTCGCCCTTCTCGCCATCGCCCTCGCCGCCCTTCGCATCGAACGTGCCAAGCGCCTCGCGCAACGACTGGTCGTTTCCTTCGTCGATGCCGACGCCGAGCACATGGAAATCATTCCCGACCAGCCCGAGCCGGGTCATGTTGATCAATGCCGGCATTAACAAGCGGCGGGTCAGGTCACCGAAGGCACCGAAGATCACGAGCGTCGTCGGCGGTGCGGGCTTCACGGACTTGCTCACGAATTCGCCTCTGGCATGCATCGACCCTTTCTGCGGTGGTTCCTTCAAACCGCATAGCGTGTGCCGATGTTCCCCGCACGCCCTCAGGTCGCCGTGAGGATGTTGTCCCCGAACGCACGCGCGTCGACCTCCGCCCAGTCGAGTTCTTCCTGCAGGCGGCGATAGACGTCCTCGGCTACCTCGCCCTTGTCGCGCATCTCGTGGAGCACGACACGCTGGCAGGCGATCATTTCCAAGTGGAGTTCGTCGAATTCGGAGGTCGCCTGCGGATCGTCCGCTTCGGCGGTGACCTTGCCCGCCGCGCCATAACGGAACCTCAATGCATCCGCCGCCGCGCCCTCACGCGCCGGCAGTACCGCGAGGCCTGCATCGATCAGTCGCTTGCGCGCGGGGGCGATCTCGTCGGCAAGACCCGTGTCTGCGCCGAGATCGAGACGGCGGATCAATGGGCCGAGCGTCAGCCCCTGCAGCACCAGCGTGCCGATCACAACGCCGAACGCAGCGAGCACGATCAGGTCGCGGCCCGGCACCGACCGCGGCAGCGCGAACGCGGTCGCGAGCGTCAGCAGGCCACGCATGCCCGACCAAGACAGGATGATCGACGCATTCCAGGGGGGCGGCTTGGGCAGCCAGGACGGTGCGTAGCGGTTGGCGATGACGCCCTCGACGAACCGTACGAAGAACACCCACGCGATACGCGTCACGAGCACGGTCGCCAGCACCGCGGCGGCGAACCCGATCGCTGGCCAGCGCTCGGCGGCGGGCAGGCCGACAAGCACGTCGCGCGATTGCAGCCCCATCAGCGCGAACGCGATGATGTTGAGGACGAGCACCGCCGCCGACCATACCGCCGCGCCCTGCAAACGGTCGCGCGCAGGCTGGCCGATCGGGCGGCGCTGCGACACGATCATCCCGAACGTGACGACCGCGAGTACCGGCGAGATATGCAGCCGCTCGGCGAGCAGCCAGATCCCGAACGTCACCGCGAAATCGGCTAGGCTCGCGCCTAGCGTCCGCGCAAACAGGGGCGTCACGCGGAGGTACAGCCATGAGGCGATGACGCCGAGGACGATCCCGCCCGGCACCGCGGCGGCCAGCGTGAGCGGCGTTACCGGCGTGTCGGAATGCGTCGCGAACGCCACCGCGAGCCCGAACAACAGCAACGCCGTAGCGTCGTTTAGGAGGCTCTCGCCCTGGAGCAACAACAGGCCGCGGCGGGGGATGCCGACCTCGCCTAGCACGGCTTCCGAGGCGGCGGCGTCGGGCGGTGCGACGATCGCTCCCAAGGCGAACGCGGCGGCGAGCGGCAGCCCACCTAGCGTCACGCCGACCAGTGCGACCGCTGCAGCAGTGACTAGTACCGCGAACACGGCAAGGCTCAGCAGCGGGAACCAGTGTCGCCGCAAGGCGCGCGGGCTCGTGTGGTATGCGGCGTGGAGCAGCGCGGGTGCTATGAACAAGGCCAGCGCCAGATGCGGCTCGACCGTGATCTTCGGGGCGAATGGCAACGCCGCAAAGGCGATCCCGGCCACCGCCAGCAAGGTCGGGTACGGCACGTTCAGCTTGCGCGCCAGGACCAGCAGGACCAGTGCGGCGAGCAGGATGACGTCGAGACTTTCGAATAATTCCACGGGCACGCAACGGGTGGGAGGAGAGGACGGGCCCGCCGCATTGCGCAGGCCAAAAAAAACCACCCCGTGCGTGTTGCACGGAGTGGCCTAGGTTCAGGGAGGAGGGACGCTAGAAGCGTCCCGTACGGCGCCGCGAAAGGGGGGGACACGATGCCGTACAGGATCTAAATGGGTGAGCGCCGTTTTGGTTCAACCCCTGCTGCACCGCACCCCAAATAATTTTCGCGGCCTGCCGGTTTCGCTATCAGACGTTGAACTGCGCAGGGGCCGGCATCTGCTGCTGCGGGGTCATGCCGAGCTGCGCCTGGCGCGCGAAGATGTCGCGCATCAACGACAGCGAGAACAGGTGTGCGTACAGCAGCGGGAGCATGCCCGACTTGCTCATCTTGCGCAGCGCGTCGCCGCGCAGGTCGATCAGCTTTTCCTCGTTGATCATCTGGAAGCCGCGATAGACGAACGGCTGCTCGGCGCCGTCGGGCTGGATCGTGACTTCGCCGTCCATCAGCAGTTCGAGTTCGCGCAGCTCGTTCATGAAGTTCTGCGTGCGTGCGCCGGCCTGTTCGAACGACTCGTTGAAGCCGAGGATGTTCTTGGTCAGCTCGGTCGGCTGGCCGTTCTCGAACAGCGCATCGCCGTCCTCGAAATCGCCGATCGCCTGCGAGGTCGGGTCGAAGCAGAGCGACAGCTCCTGCGCATCGGGATGCAGCCGCGCGAGCATGTACGGGTAGCGGCGGACGTATGCCGGCACGTAGAACGTGTTCTCGGTCAACTTGCCGTCTTCGCCGACGAACACGTTGACGCCCTCGTTCAAGCCCATCAGCGCGAGCGGGATCGCGTCGTCACCGACCGAGAAGACGATCGGCATGTGACGCTGGACCAGCGGAAACTCGTCGACGGTGATCGGGATCGCATGCTGGCCGACCAGGAACGGCGCGCTGTCCTGCGGGCGGACCTTGTAGTTGGCATGCGTGTCGCTCGAAAGCGGCTCGAGGCCATTGTAGAAAAGCGGAAGCTGGGCGGTGCTGGCCATGTTACTCTCCGGATCGGTCGGTCGAAATGCCGGTGGCTCATGCCACCGATTGGGGCGAGGCTCTATGGTGCGCCGGGCGGGCGTGCAAGTGTGACAAGCTTGCCGGGTGGTGGGACGCGACTGCCAACCCCTGCAATCCTCCCCCGCCAGGGGGAGGTGGCTGGCACTTGCCAGACGGAGGGGGAGGAAAGCGAAACCCCTGTCCCGTGCCCTCCCCCTCCGTCACCTTCGGCGACACCTCCCCCTGGCGGGGGAGGATCATTCAGACGAGCTTGCCGGGGTTCAGGATGCCGAGCGGATCGAGCGCGGACTTGATCGCGCGCAGAGCGGTCATCCGTGCGGGCGACGACAGGCGTTCGAGTTCGTCGCGCTTCATCTGGCCGATGCCGTGCTCCGCCGAGATCGAGCCACCGGCCGCAACGACGAGGTCGCCGACGAAGCGGGTGACGACCGGCGCGTCCTCGGCATACCAGTGCGCGGGGTCGGTGCCGGGGGCGGCGCGGACGTGGAAATGGACGTTGCCGTCGCCGAGATGGCCGAAGCCGCTCGCATGCGTGCCGGGGAAACGCGCGTCGCACGCCGCGGCCGCCTCGATCATGAAGCGCGGCATCGTCTCGACGGGAATCGAGATGTCGTGCTGCGTTGCGGGGCCGAGCGCGCGTTCGGCGGCGGAGAGCGAGTCACGGAGCAGCCAGAATGCGGTGGACTGGGCTTCGCTAGTGGCGATCGTCGCGTCTTCGATCGCGCCGTCTTCGAGGGCTTTGCCGAGCAGGCGTTCGAGTAGCGCAGACGGAGACTCGCCTTCGGTGGTGGACGAGGTCGCCTCGATCAGGAGGTGCCAGGGGTGGCGGCCGGCAAGCGGGGCACGGGCGTTCGGGAGGTGCGCGGTGGCGGCGTCGAGCGACTCGGCGGGGAGAATCTCGAAGCTCTCGATCGCGTCGGTCTTTGCCTGCATCGTCCGCAGGAGTTTCAGCGCGGCCTGCGGCGAGCCGATGCCGACCCACGCCGTGCCGCGCGCTGCGATTGCGGGGGCGAGGCGAAGCGTGGCGGCGGTGACGATCGCCAGCGTGCCCTCCGCCCCGATGAAGAGCTGGTCGAGGTCGTAGCCGCGGTTGTCCTTCTTGAGCGCGGACAGGCCGTCGTAGATGCTGCCATCGGCGAGCACCGCCTCGACGCCCGCGACGAGGCCGCGCATCGTGCCGAACTTGAGCACCTGCGTGCCACCGGCGTTGGTCGAGACGAGGCCGCCGATCGTCGCCGTCCCGCGCGCGCCGAGCGTCAGCGGGAAACGCCACCCCTGCCCTTGCGCGGCGCCGTCTAGGTCGGCGAGGATTACGCCGGCCTCAGCGATGGCGAGCCCGGCGTCGGCATCAAGGCTGCGGATGCGGTTCAGGCGACGCAGCGACAGAATCAGCGCACTGCCGTCGGCGGGGGCGGTCGCGCCGCCGACCATTGAGGTGTTGCCGCCTTGCGCGACCAGCGGCACGCGGTGCTTGGCGGCCGCCGCGACGATCAGCGCGACCTCGGCGGTCGAGGTCGGCGCGAGCATTGCGGGCGCGGCGCCGTGGAAGCGGCCGCGCCAATCGTGCAGCCAGGGATCGATATCGGCGGGGTCGGTGACGATCGCCTTCGCGTCGAGATGCGAGGAGAGCGATTCGAGCATTGGCGCCTGCGAAGGCGTCAGGATTGCTGACTGAATTTCGGCCATGTAGGCGGCGCTAGACAAAATTCATCGCGCGTTCAACGATAGGCGCTAACGATTACGTCAGCATGATCCAGACACCATGATTCACCCCGCGATACCCGCCACCCTGCTCGCGCTCGCGGGTCCCTTTGCTGTGGCATTGCGCGATGTACCGTCACCCGGGCAGTCTTCGGGATTCGAGCTTGATGGCATGCAGATCGCGCAGGTCTCGATCCACGAGCGGATCATCATCCGCGTGCCCCGGATGAGCCGAGCCCCCGTTCGTACCTACGCGCCGCCGACCGAGTGGAAGGAGCATAAGGGCCCCAAATGCATCGCGGTCGACGAGATCGCCGGTGCGATGCTCAACAAGGACGGCGCGGTCGACCTGGTGATGGACGACACGACGCGGTTGCGCGCGCGGCTCGACGGGGACTGCAAGCCGCTAGATTATTATTCGGGGTTTTACTTGAGGCCGGGCCCGGACGGGATGATCTGCAAGGACCGCGATGCGATCCGGATGCGTTCGGGTGCACGCTGCGAGATCGAAGGGTTCAAGAGCTTGCGGGCGAAGAAGAAGTAGGGCGGTCGCTTCGGCGCGCAACTCACTGCCTGTTCGCCCCATCCTATCAAAGTTCGATAAGCGCCAGCATCCGACAAGCACCTCCCCGGCGAAGGCCGGGGTCCAGTTGGGTGACGTCCGCCAACTCTGCGTTGCCGTTCGTTACTGCGACCTTTTCAACTGGGTCCCGGCCTCCGCCGGGGTGGTGCATCTGGTGGATAGATGCACCAGCACGTCGTTCAGAGTATGCGGACGCCACGGGTGATTGGTATTTTCCTGCCCAAGACCCCCTCCCCACCCTCCATTCACCGCGTTTCCTTGACATTTGTCGCCAAATCGGCGAGCGCCGGAACGCTTGAGGGCAGTGCATTTCACCCTCCATTTACCGGACATTTGCATGAGTTTTGCCGATCTCGGCCTCTCCGACGAACTGCTCAAGGCAGTCACCGACTCCGGCTATACCGAGCCGACCCCGATCCAGGCCGGTGCGATCCCGTCCGTGCTGATGATGCGCGACATCATCGGCATCGCCCAGACGGGCACCGGCAAGACCGCGTCGTTCGTGCTGCCGATGATCGACATTCTCGCGCACGGGCGCAGCCGCGCGCGGATGCCGCGTTCGCTGATCCTCGAGCCGACGCGCGAACTCGCTGCACAGGTGGCGGAGAATTTCGAGAAATACGGCGTCAACTCGAACCTCTCCATGGCACTGCTGATCGGTGGGGTGTCGATGGGCGACCAGCTCGCCGCGCTGGAAAAGGGCGTCGACGTCCTGATCGCGACGCCGGGCCGGCTGATGGACCTGTTCGGGCGCGGCAAGATCATGCTCAACGGCTGTTCGCTGCTGGTGATCGACGAGGCGGACCGGATGCTCGACATGGGCTTCATCCCCGACATCGAGGAAATCTGCACCAAGCTGCCGAAGCAGCGCCAGACGTTGCTGTTCTCGGCGACGATGCCACCGCCGATCAAGAAGCTGGCGGACAAGTTCCTGACCAATCCCAAGACGATCGAGGTATCGCGCCCGGCGTCGACCAACCTCAACATCAAGCAGTATCTGGTGCCGGTGCCGAGCCAGACCGCCAAGCGCGATACGCTGCGCCGCATTCTCGCGCAGGAAGAGGTGACCAACGCGATCATCTTCTGCAACCGCAAGACGACGGTGCGCGACCTCAACAAGGTGCTGAAGCAGGCGGGCTACAAGTCGGGCGAGATCCACGGCGACATGGAACAGCCGCAGCGGCTGGCCGAGCTCGAGCTGTTCAAGACCGGCGCGGTGACGATCCTGGTCGCCTCGGACGTCGCGGCGCGCGGGCTCGACATCAAGGGCGTCTCGACGGTGTTCAACTATGACGCGCCTTGGCATCCGGACGACTATGTCCACCGGATCGGTCGGACGGGTCGCGCCGGGGCGACGGGGACGGCGTACACGTTCGTTGCGCCGGATGATGCCGAGAACATCGTCAATATCGAAAAGCTTACCGGGCAGACGATCGAACGGCTGAAGGTTGCCGAGCCCAAGGCGGCACCGGTTGCCGTCGAAGCCGACGAGGAAGCTCCGCGTCGCGATCGGTCGCGGAACCGTCGTAGCGGGCGTTCGGAGGATGTCGCGCCGGTTGCTGCTGCGGACGCTGGCCGCGAGCGGTCGCGGACGCGTCGCGTTCCGCGCGAAGACACGGTCGCACCGGCGGTCATCGCCGAGGTGTTGGCTGCGGTCGAGCCAGTGGTGGCGAAGCGGCCGCGCTGGGAGCGGACGCCGATCGACGAGCCCGTGCCTGCGGTCAAGCCGCGCGTGGCGGAGCCGGCACGGGTCGAACCCGTGTATGTCGAACCCGCGTATGTCGAACCCGCGTATGTCGAACCGGTTCGCACAGCGCCTGTTCGGTCTGAGCCGGTGCAGGCGGAGCCGGTGCGGTCGGAACCGGTTCGCTCGCAAGCTGTTCGTTCGGAAGTGGCAAAAGTCGAACCCCCACGGACGGAGCGCATTCCTGCGGATCCAACCGGTGGTCGCCGCCAACCGGTCGCCGATACGCCGGCGGATGGCTGGAACGGGCCATTCCCGAGCTTCCTGAATGCCGTGATCGGAGGATATGAATGATGTCGTTGCGCCGTCTCGCCGCGCTTGCCTTGCTCGCAACTGCCGTGGCCGCCCCCGCCGCGCCACGCGCGAAAGTCGTGGCGCCGCACGTCAACACGACGAGCTTCGACAAGCTGCCGCAGCCCTTGCCGCTGCCTTACAACGAGTCGGCGAACGCCAATGCGCAGGTTGCGGCGGCACGTGCGCGCGCACTGAAGACGCACAAGCGGCTGCTGATCGACCTCGGTGGCAACTGGTGTCTCGATTGCCGTCTGCTGGCGGGAACGATCGACCTGCCCGAGATGAAGCGCTTCGTGGACAGCAAGTTCGTGGTGGTGACGGTCGACATCGGCCGCTTCGACAAGAACGGGCAGATTGCAGCGGGCTACGGGATCAAGGGCCGCCTCAAGGGTGTGCCCGCGGTGCTGGTGGTCGATCCGCGGACCAACAAGCTGTTGAATGCAGGGCATGAGACCGAACTGGCGGATGCCCGGTCGATGGGGCCGCAGGCGTTGGCCGACTGGTTGGCGAAGTGGGCGGCCTGATCGGAATTTGAGAGTCGGCGTGCGCTGATTGACGCCTGGCGACTGACGCCGAGATCCTTGGCTGATCTGGGTCGTGGTGGGCGTTGCCTCGCCGAGGCCGACTCGATTAGGTTTCGATCGACGATCGACGATCGGTGCCATGTCGTGAGGGAGTGGTTCCTGCCTGGCAGAACCGGCGTCTATAGACGGTATTAGCTGGCCGGTAGCCTTCTGGGCGCGGCGGCGGTCACGTGGTCCGGGCCGCAAGCGTGTTTCCCCGCGAAGGCGGGGACCTAGTCTGGGCTCCCGCCTTCGCGGGAGAACAAGGGGCGGTAGCGATGCTGTTGGTCCGCAGGTACGGGGCCTGTCGGATCATGGCCGGGCCAATCCCGGGTGGTGGAACGAGTTTGCAACCTTCGAACACGCAATACGCAATACGCAATACGCAATCGGTTCTGCCAGGAATCCAATTGCAACACGCCCTGTGCGGGCCAATAGCAGCGTCATCCTGACGAAAGTCAGGACCCAGGATACCAAAAGTTAGCGCCTGTGGCTCTGGATCCTGACTTCGTCAGGATGACGGGTTGAGTGGCTGGTCGCACGCCGTCGGCCGACCCTGGGCTGCAGCAGCGATCAGGGCGTCGTCCAGATCTCCAGCCCGCTTGTACGCCGGACGCTCGATCAAACGAGCGGCATAGTCGGCGAAGGTCGGGCGCTTGGGCAGCCAGCCGAACTGCATGCCCCAGATCACTTGCGATCCGACATAGACGTCGGCGGCGGTAACGCGGTCGCCAGCGATGTACGGGTGCGCGGCAACTGCCTGTTCGAGAACGTCGATGACGCGGTCGAGGCTGCCATAACCGATCATCCGCTGTTGCGCGGCGTCCGGCACTACACCAAGCGCGCGGTTACCAACGGCCGCTTCGACGGGGCCGGCAGCGTAGAACAGCCAGCGGTAATAGTCGGCGCGCTCTTCCTCGCGTGGGGCGAGCGCAGCATCCGGGAATGCTTCGGCGAGATAGGCGCAGATCGCAGCGCATTCTGTGATGGTCTTGCCGTTGTGGACCAGCGCGGGGACCTTGGCCATCGGGTTGATCGCGCGATACGCCTCGGCCTTCATCGATTTGTCGTAGTCGAGGACGACCGTCTCGTACTCGGCGCCGACCTCTTCGAGCATCCAGCGCGCGATGCGACCGCGCGACATCGGGTTGGTGTACAGGGTCAGGGCCACGCGACTCTCCTTGAGAACGGATCGTGAACGATGGTCTCATGGAGAGGGGGTGCGGTCAAGGCCGTGCAGAAATGTTTCCCCGCGAAGGCGGGGATCCAGACTGGGCTCCCGCCTTCGCGGGAGTACAAGGATAAGGGGCGCCGTACAGTGGAGCCCCCTCACCTCACACCAACGCCTTGTCGAACAGCGCGAGCATGCGGGCCCAGGCCTTGTCCGCCTGGACAGGATTGTAGACCTTCGAGTCGGGCGGGCACCAACCGTGCATGGTGCCGGCGTACACCTCGATCTCGGCTGGGAGTTTCGCGGCGGCAAACGCGGTGCGGAGCGTGTCCTTCTCGGTCGGCGACCGCGCGTCGTCGTTGGCGGCGATCGCGATGAGGTATTGCGCCTTCATCTGCGGGATCAGGAGGTGTGGGCTGTCGGGCTTGTCGGTGACGAAGCCGCCGCCGTGGAAGGTCGCGCCTGCGCGGATGCGGTTCGCCACGGCTGCAGCGGTGCGCATGACCATCGGGCCGCCCATGCAATAGCCGGTGGTGGCCATGCCGCGCTTGCGATCGACCTGCGGTTGCGCGTCGAGGAAGGCGGTGAAGGCTTTCGCGTCGCGAACCGTCCCTTCGGACGTGAGGGCTTCGCGGAATGGGGCGATGCGGCTTTTGACTTCGGGTTGGTCGTAGGATTCGCCGGGCTTCAGGAATGGCGCCTTGGTCGAGCGGTAGAACTGGTTGACGACGAGTACCGCGTAGCCGGATTGCGCTAGGCGGTCGGCCATCTGGCGGAAGGCGGGGCGCAGGCCCATAATGTCGGGCCAGACCAGCACGCCGGGGTGCTTGCCGGTCGCGGGCGCGACGAAATAGGCGTCGGCCTTGCCGTCGGGCGTCGCGATCGAAACGTCGCGGCCCTTGATGACGGCGGCGTTCGCTGGCGCGGGCAACAACATCGTCAGGCCCATCGCGCCGGTCATCACGCCGAACTGGCGGCGCGAGACGCCGGCCAGATAGGCTTCGTTATCGTCTGCGGTATGCTCGTCGCACATGGGCCTATCCTCTTGAATTTGGCCGCATGCTAACTCAGGCCGCGCGCCACCACCATACGCCATCTTGCGTGTCGCGGGTCGTGCGGCCCTCGACTTCGAGGCGGCGGAGATGCGCGAGTGCCTCGCCGGTCGCCATGCCGAGCACGTCCTGCCCGATCGCGCGGCGGAACAGGCGGCCGAAACAGTCGACCGCGCGGCGGGGCTCGGCGAGGAAGACGGCGAGTTCGTCGAGTCGCTCGCGGTGTTCGCGGTCCATTGCATCGAGGCGGGTGTGGAGGCCGGTGAACGGGTCGCCGTGGCCCGGGAGGACGAGCAGGTCGGCGGGCAGCGTCTTGAGCTTGGCGATCGAGGCGAACCATTCGCCCAGCGGATCGGCGCCCGGTTCGGTGATGCCGAGCGAGACGTTGGGGCTGATGCGAGGGAGGACCTGGTCGCCGGCGATGAGGATGCCGCCGGCTTCGTCGTACAGGCACGCGTGTTCGGGGGAGTGGCCGGAGCCGGTGACGATCCGCCAGTCGCGCGTGCCGATGGTGAGCGTGTCGCCGTCTTCGATGCGGGTATAGCTGAGCGGCAGCGGCGTGATGATCTTGCGGAAGCCGGCCCAGCCCTTGGCGGTGGCGTGGTCGATCTGTTCTGGGGCCCAGCCTGCGCCGCGCCAGAAGGCGAGCATTTCGTGCGGGACGGAGTCGCGGGCGTCGGCAGCGAGCATGCGCGCGGTGAGCCATTCGGCTCGGGTCATGATCAGGGGGGCGGCGTGGTGGTCGCACATCCAGCCGGCGAGGCCGATATGGTCCGGGTGGAAGTGGGTGCCGATCACTTTCGTGATGGGGGTGTTGGCTTTGGGGCCGTTGAAGATGGCTTTCCAGGCGTCGCGCGCGGCCGCGGTGTTCATGCCGGTGTCGACCAGCGCTTTGCCGTCGGTGTCGGTGAGGAGCCAGCAGTTTACGTGGCGTAATGGGCCAGGGATGTGGAGGCGGACCCAGTCTATGCCGGGGGCGACCTGCATCGTTTCGCCCGATGCGGGCTCCGCGCCGCCGAAGGGGTAGGTCAGGCCCTTGTGGCTGGTGGGCGCGAAATCTGTGTCGGGTGCGGTTGCCATCCGTTGCAGTTAGCAACTGGATGTGGCGGGAGATAGTGCTGCTTGGCGGCCGACGGCTCTCTCGATCCTCCCCCGCTAGGGGAAGGTGGCACCGCAGGTGACGGAGGGGAGGAGACAGGACGGACGTTTCGCATGCCTCCCCCTCCGTCTGGCAAGTGCCAGCCACCTCCCCCTGGCGGGGGAGGATTAGGTTGGGTTTGGGTGAATTTGCCCGCGCTCCGTCACTCCGAACTGGTTCGGATCCTATCCGGTTGAAGCGGGGGAAGCTTGTTTCCCCGCGAAGGCGGGGACCCAGACTGGGCTCCCGCCTTCGCGGGAGAACATGGAGGCGCGGACTGTTCGACATCACGGCCGCCGCCTTGTGCGTCCGCTAATCTCGCTAGCCGTATCGTATGAGGAGGGCGCGAGCCCACCCCCTGCCCCCTCCCGCTTGCGGGAGTGGAAGTGCGGTCAGCGCTTGAAGGGGTCGTCGAAGAGCGGCTTGACGGGCAACACGCCACCGTCTGCCACGAACTGCGCGTCCGCTGCCGCCTGAGTGCGCTCGGCGCGGAGCTGCTGGAGCAACACCTCGCGGTCGCCTTCGAGACGCGTGTCGGTCGGCGCTTCCATGCCGGCTGCCTTGGCTGCCTTCGCCACTGCCGCATCGAGCTCGCGCTGCGACGTCAGGCCCAGGGTAACCGGATCCTTCGGCGTGATGTTGGCGATGTTCCAGTGGCTGCGGTCGCGGATCGCGGCGATCGTCGTGCGGGTGGTGCCGATCAGCAGCGAGATCGCGCCGTCGGTGATCTCCGGGTGATTGCGGATGATCCACGAGATGCCGTCGGGCTTGTCCTGGCGCTTCGAGACCGGCGTGTAGCGCGGGCCCTTGGTGCGGCGGACCTGTTCGGGGCCCTTGATCATCTTGAGCTGGTAATCGGGATCGGCGGCACCCTTGTCGATCTCGTCCTGCGTCACCTCGTGCGCGCGCACGGGATCGCGACCGGTGAGCTTGGTCGAGGTGGTGTCGTCGGCGATCGCCTGGATCTCGAGGATGTGCAGGCCGCAGAAGTCCGCGATCTGCTCGAAGCTGAGCGCGGTATTGTCGACCATCCAGGCGGCGGTCGCGTGGGGCATGAGCGGCTGGGCCACGGCGGGAACTCCGTAAAAATAGAAAGGGCCGCCCCTTTCGGAGCGGCCTGACATGAGAGAGACTTAGTGCGCGCGGGGGCAACAGGCAAGCGAACAAGCTCAGGCGGCCATGAGCTTTCCTTCGAGGGGGACGAGCGCGTGGAGGAACTGGCGGGCGCTGGCGGGCCAGCTGTAGCGTGCGGCATAGGCGGCACAGGTGACGCTGTCGCGGGTGAGCGCGGTGGCGATCGCGATGTCGAGGTCTTCGTGCATCGCGCCGACGCGGTCGTCGACGACGTCGATCGGCCCGGTGACCGGGTAGGCCGCGACGGGTGTTCCGCAGGCCAGAGCTTCGATCATGACGAGGCCGAACGTGTCGGTGCGGCTTGGGAAGACGAGGACGTCTGCTGTGCGATAGGCGGCGGCGAGGTCTAGGCCGGAGCGCTGGCCGAGGAAGACGGCGTTAGGGAAGCGGCGGGCTAACGTTGCGCGAGCGGGGCCGTCACCGACGACGACCTTGGTGCCGGGATGTGCGGAGGACAGGAACGCCTCGATGTTCTTCTCGACCGCGACGCGCCCGACATAGAGGAGGATCGGGCCGGGCAGCGCCGCTATCTCGGGATCGCGCGCGCCGTCGAGGCCGAACTGCGCGAAGTCGACGCCCCTGCCCCATTCACGGACCTGATGCAGGCCCTGGGCCGCGAGCGTTGCCGCGACCGAGGGCGTTGAGACCAGGATCGACTGGGCGGGGCGGTGGAACCAGCGGATGTAGCGCCAGATCCAGTCGGGGTTCGCGCCGGTGCGGGCGGCGATATAGTCGGGGAACTGCGTGTGATACGCGCTGGTGAACGGGAGCGCGCGGGCGAGGCACCAGTTGCGGGCGGCGAGGCAGACCGGCCCTTCGGTCGCGAGGTGGATCGCGTCGGCGCCGAACGCGGCGAGCATGCGACCGACCGCGCCCGAGCGGGCAAAGGCGAGGCGGATTTCGGGGTAGGTCGGGCATGGCATCGAGGCGAAGCGTTCGGGGGAGACTACCAGGACCTCGTGGCCGACGGATTCGAGCTCGCGCTGCACCGACTGGAGAGTGCGGACGACGCCATTGACTTGCGGGCTCCAGGCGTCCGTGACGATTGCGATACGCATCGTGTCTTCTCCGTTTTGCCCCTCTCCCATGGGGAGAGGAAGGGGCCCGGCCGGCACAGCCGGGTGGGAGGGTGAGGGCATTTTTTCACCGACATCGTGGACTTGCCCTCACCCGCGCCGCTGACGCGGCTTGCCCTCTCCCCGTCGGGGAGAGGGTTAAGTCAGGCAGCCATCGATATGACCTTGTCGCGTTCGCGGGCGGCGATTTCGTCGCCCCAGTGGAGAAGCTCCATGCGGCCGTCGAAATGCTCGACCAGCGCCGTGCAGCCCTCGACCCAGTCGCCGTCGTTGTAATAGGCGATCCCGGCGATCTCGCGCATTTCGGCGGTATGGATGTGGCCGCAGACCACACCTTCGACGCCGCGCACGCCGGCCGCGTGCGCGACGACTTCCTCGAAGTGCGAGATGAAGGCGACGGCGTTCTTGACCTTGGCCTTGGCGTGCTTCGACAGCGACCAATAGGGCATGCCCATCCGGCGGCGCGCGCCGTTGACCCAGCGATTGAGGCCCATCAGCATCGTGTAGGCGGCGTCGCCGATGTGCGCGACCCAGCGGTGTGCGAGCGTGATCGCGTCGAACTCGTCGCCGTGGAGGACGAGCAGGCGGCGACCGTCCGCCGTCTCGTGGATCGCGTTGCGACGGATCGAGATGCCGCCCAGGTCGAGCCCCGAATACTGCCGGAACACCTCGTCGTGGTTGCCGGGGATGTAGACGACGCGGGTGCCGCGCTTGGCACGCTTCAGCAGGCGCCAGATCACGTCGTTGTGCGCGGCGGGCCAGTAGAATTTCTTCTTGAGCCGCCAGCCGTCGATCATGTCGCCGACGAGGTACATCGTCTCGCTGTCGACGTGATCGAGGAAGTCGTTGAGCATCCCCGCATTGCACCCGCGCGTGCCGAGATGGACGTCGGAGATCCAGATCGTGCGATACTGTCGGCG
The DNA here is from genome assembly GCF_001421745.1 of Sphingomonas sp. Leaf230. GTDB lineage: Bacteria > Pseudomonadota > Alphaproteobacteria > Sphingomonadales > Sphingomonadaceae > Sphingomonas. Next base: position 225,877 of record NZ_LMKW01000008.1, read on the forward strand.
CTCGACGACCGGCTCGGGTACGGCGGGCCGGGAGTGAATGAAGTCGGCGATATCGGTGATGTCGGCGCCAACGAAGCTAGATGGCGAAAACGTCGTGATGGCGTTCATGAGCCTGCCCCCGCAAAACTATCCTTGTCGCGAGTATTAGGCGAGTATTGTTACACGGTGGTCGCAGTCCGGTGACTGTTCGAAGTCAGCGGATCTGTCGTGTTTACAGCTGAAACAAGGTCAGCATGTTTCCTCGCGAAGGCGGGGATCCAGACTGGGCTCCCGCCTTCGCGGGAGAACAAGGTTTGTTGGGTAGAGCTTCGAGGCCACCACCCCGGCGGAGGCCGGGGCCCAGTTGGAGAGGTAGCAATAACGAAGCGCACCGCGTCCTTACTGAGCGTCCCCACCTGGACCCCGGCCTCCGCCGGGGTGGTGCAATGCTGCGAGTGGTAGGCGTTTGCCCCTTCCCCTCACTCCATCGTCAGCACGATCTTCCCGACGTGGTCGCCTGCTTCCATCCGCATGTGTGCTGCCGGTGCATCTGCGAAGGCGAACACGCGGTCGATCACGGGCTTCAGCTTGCCGGCCTCGACGTGTGGCCACACCGTCCGTGCGAGTTCGTCCGCGACCAGCGACTTGAACGCCGTATCGCGCGGGCGGAGCGTCGAGCCGGTCAGCGTCAGGCGGCGGCGCATGATCTCGAACAGGGGGACGGTCGCCGTCGCGCCACCCATGACCGCGATCGAGACGTGGCGGCCGTCTTCCGCAAGGCATTGCAGGTTGCGCGGGACGTAGTCGCCACCGACCATGTCGAGCACCGCCGCGACGCCCTTGCCGCCGGTGATCTGCTTCACGCGCTCGACGAAATCCTCCGACTTGTAGTCGATCGCGTGCGTCGCGCCGAGGCTCAGCGCCGCCTCGCACTTCGCCTTCGACCCCGCCGTCACGATGATGTCGATGCCGAAGACGTTGCACAGGCCGATCGCCATCGTGCCGATGCCGCTGGTGCCGCCGTGGACCAAGACGGTGTCGCCTTCCATCGCGTAGGCGCGCTCGAAGAGGTTGGTCCAGACGGTGAAGAGCGTCTCGGGCATCGCCGCCGCCTCGACCATCGTCAGCGCCTCGGGGACGGGCAAGCACTGGCCCAACGGCGCGACCGCATATTCCGCATACGCGCCGCCCGAGATCAGCGCGCAGACGAGCTGGCCGATCTGTTCGTCGCCGACGCCTTCGCCGACTGCGACGATCGTGCCGGAGATTTCCATGCCGAGGATCGAGGGGGCACCCGGCGGGGGCGGATACTTGCCCTGGCGCTGCATCACCTCCGGGCGGTTGACCCCGGCGGCCGCCACCTTGACCAGCACCTCGCCCTGCCCCGGCTTGGGCACGGGACGGTCGACGAGGACCAGCACTTCGGGACCGCCGGGCTGTTCCGGATCGATCGCCTTCATCACTTCAGGTACACGTAAGTTACTGGATTGGTTTTCGGGTATCGCGGTCATTGCTCGTCACGTCCCTTTAGATTTCCGCGCCTTATTGACATCACTCGGGTGCGGGTCAACGTTACAGAAACTATGGAACCGGACGACACCCCCTCCCGTCCCGACGATCTGCTCGACGCGCTCGTGCGACAGGACCTAGATCCGTTGTCGGTCGCAGAGCTCGATGCGCGGATCACCGTGCTGCAGGGCGAGATCGCGCGTTGCCAGCTGAAGAAGGACCGCGCGGTCAGTCACCGCGCCAGCGCCGACGACCTGTTCAGGCGGTGATCGCGCTGCCCGCCTCCACAAGCGTCGCATTTAGGCAGCGCAGGAACGGACGGGGCCGGGTTCAAGTGCTTGATGCGACCGATATCAGTTCCGACATAGTGGCAAAGGGCTCGCGTTCTCGCGGCCCGACAGGAGTATTGTAAATGCCATCATTTGCACCCGCCCTCGAGACCACGCTGCACAAGGCGCTCGAGGCGGCATCGTCCCGGCGTCACGAATATGCGACGCTGGAGCATCTGCTGCTCGCGCTGATCGACGACGAACATGCGTCGAAGGTCATGACCGCGTGCAACGTCGAGATCGGCGATCTGAAGAACACCGTCTCGCACTACCTCGATAGCGAACTCGATGCGCTGAAGGTCGATGCGGCGACCGACCCCTCCCCCACCAGCGGGTTCCAGCGCGTCGTCCAGCGCGCGATCCTCCACGTCCAGTCCTCGGGCCGCGACGAAGTGACCGGTGCCAACGTGCTCGTCGCCTTGTTCAGCGAGCGCGAGAGCTATGCCGTCTATTTCCTGCAACAGCAGGACATGAGCCGCCTCGATGCGGTCAGCTTCATCAGCCACGGTGTCGGCAAGGGCGGGCAGCAGGCGACCGAAGCATCCACGCCAAAGGGTGCGGACGACGAGAAGCCGGCCAAGGGACAGGAGAAGGGCAAGACGGAAAGCGCGCTCAAGCAATTCACGGTCGACCTCAACGAGAAGGCCAAGAACGGCAAGGTCGATCCCCTGATCGGGCGCGGGCCGGAGGTGGATCGCACGATCCAGATCCTGTGCCGCCGGTCGAAGAACAACCCGCTCTATGTCGGTGATCCCGGCGTCGGCAAGACCGCGATCGCGGAAGGCCTGGCGCGTAAGATCGTCGAGGGCGACGTGCCCGATGTGCTGTTGCCTGCCGTGATCTACTCGCTCGACATGGGCGCGTTGCTGGCGGGGACGCGGTATCGTGGCGACTTCGAGGAGCGGCTGAAGGCGGTCGTCAACGAACTCGAGAAGCTGCCGGACGCAGTGCTGTTCATCGACGAGATTCACACTGTGATCGGTGCGGGTGCGACGAGTGGCGGCGCTATGGATGCCTCGAATCTGCTCAAGCCTGCGCTTAGCGGCGGCACGATCCGTTGCATCGGTTCGACGACGTACAAGGAGTTCCGCAATCACTTCGAGAAGGACCGTGCGTTGCTGCGGCGCTTCCAGAAGATCGATGTGAACGAGCCGACGATCGAGGATACCATCAAGATCCTCGCCGGCCTGCGCTCGGCGTTCGAGGATCACCACAACGTCAAGTACACCCCCGATGCGATCAAGTCGGCGGTGGAGCTGTCGGCGCGGTACATCAACGACCGCAAGCTGCCGGACAAGGCGATCGACGTGATCGACGAGGTCGGCGCGATGCAGATGCTGGTGCCGCCTAACAAGCGGAAGAAGACGATCACGCCGAAGGAGATCGAGCAGGTCATCGCGACGATGGCACGCATCCCACCGAAGTCGGTTTCGACCGACGACAAGCTGGCATTGGCCACGCTCGAGACGGATCTGAAGCGCGTGGTTTTCGGTCAGAATGCGGCGATCGAGAAGCTGTCGTCGGCGATCAAGCTGGCCCGCGCGGGCCTGCGCGAGCCTGAGAAGCCGATCGGCAACTATCTGTTCACCGGGCCTACCGGCGTCGGGAAGACCGAAGTCGCCAAGCAGCTGTCGACGATCCTCGGCATTCCACTCCAGCGGTTCGACATGAGCGAATATATGGAGCGGCATTCGGTCAGCCGTCTGATCGGTGCGCCTCCGGGTTATGTCGGGTTCGATCAGGGTGGTCTGCTGACCGACGCGATCGACCAGAACCCGCATTGCGTGCTTCTGCTCGACGAGATCGAGAAGGCGCATCCGGACCTGTTCAACATCCTGTTGCAGGTGATGGATAACGGGCGACTGACCGACCAGCATGGCAAGTCGGTCGATTTCCGCAACGTCATCCTGATCATGACGACCAATGCGGGCGCCAGCGACATGGCGCGCGAGACGGTCGGCTTCGGCAACCTGTCGCGCGAGGGCGAGGACGAGGTGGCCGTGACGAAGATGTTCACGCCCGAGTTCCGCAACCGTCTCGATGCGGTGGTGCCGTTCGGGTACCTGCCGACCGAAGTGGTGGCGCGGGTGGTGGACAAGTTCATCCTCCAGCTCGAACTCCAGCTGGCGGACCGTGGCGTCCATATCGTCCTCGACGACGAGTCGAAGGCGTGGCTCACCACCAAGGGCTACGACAAGTTGTACGGCGCACGGCCGATGGGTCGCCTGATCCAGGAGAAGATCAAGCAGCCGCTCGCCGAGGAACTGTTGTTCGGCAAGCTGGTCCATGGCGGCGAGGTGACGGTGAAGATGAAGGACGGCGCGCTGTCGTTCGCAATCGAACCGGCGGCACCGAAGAAGCCGAAGAAGAAGGGCAAGACCGAGACGGTCGACGCCAGCTAACGATTATCAACCTGGTTCAGCGAGAGCTGGACCAGGTTTGATTTGAGGTGGCTGGATGAACAGCACTCCAAATTCTATCAATTTTCTTTCGGCTCACGCCCGGTTCTGTCCTTGAGACACGATCGGCGGTGAGGATGAAGCGACCTCCCAAAGCCGATAGCGTGGTTCGAATTGCGAGCCAAATTGGCATAAATCGATCCAGTATGGTCGAAATCCGATTGATTACGCCGTCGTACGGGCGCCTCTTTACCATTAATTGGCGAAGGCGGCTTAGACGGTGTCTGCATGACGTTCGGGTTTCGTATCACTTGGCTCATCGGCATCGTTGCGACGGCGTTGGCGATGCTCGGTGCTGCACCGGCCGAGGCACGGACCGGGCAACTGCTCGATGTCTGTATCGTGCGCGCTACCCCAGGACTTTCCGTACCTACCCTGTTTCGAACGCCCTCACGGTTCGACTGCACCACCCCTCAGTCGGCCTATGGGTCCGGCGATTTCTGGGTTCTGTCGCAGGTTTTGCCGACGAGTCTGACGCACATCCCTGATCTGCGTGCCCTGACCGCGAGCGTCTGGCAGGATCGCGTCACGCTCTTCGTCCTATACGCAGACGGCGCAATCCGCCGTACCGGGTTCACAAGTCGCACGTCCGGCCGCCATCTCATGATCGGTGCAACCCTGTCTCTGACGCTGCCGCCCCACGTTGCGCCCCCCGTCCGCCTGCTTTGGCACGTCGAGGGTTCGGCGAATTTGCGGGGCGTCGTACTCGGGCCGACACTCGCAACGGCCGCGGAAGCCGCAGAGAGCGAAATCATCCTGTCGGCGCTGTATGCAAGCTTCGGCGGCATGGCGATCGCGTTGATCGTCTACAATCTCGCGTTGTGGGGGGCGCTTCGACAGTCGTTCCAGCCGGTCTATTGCCTGCTGGTGCTATGCTTGCTCGGGTACGCCTTTTCGTCGTCGGCCGCTCTGGGCCAGCTTGTGCCGTCGCTCGACAACAACATCCGGTTGAAGTTAAACGTATGCCTACTTGCGATCTGTGCGGGCATGGTCCTGGTCTTCGCACGCGCTTTTTTCGAGCGTGCGGTGTTCGATGGTTGGCCGCGCCCCGCCAGCAACGTGGCGCTCGCGACGCTCGCCACGTCCGGAATTGCGTTCGCGATCCTGGCGCCGTGGCAGATCTACTGGCTCGATCGGTTGCTGACGCTCAGTTACATCCCGCTGATCGCGTTGGTGCCGCCTGTGCTGTACCGAGCCTGGCGGGTCCGGAGCAGCTATCTCTGGATGTTCACGCTCGCCTGGGGCGCCCCCATCGTCTTTGCCAGCCTGCGGATCGCGGGTGCGCTGGGGCTGATGTCGTGGAGTTTCTGGATCGATAATTCGACGATGATCTCCATGATGCTGGAGGCGCTGCTGTCCAGCCTGGCGATCGCGTACCGGATCCGCCTGCTCAGCGTCGAACGCGACGACGCGCGTGAACAGGAGATCGCGGCGCGTTTGCTGGCGGATACCGAACCCCTGACAGGGTTGCTCAATCGCCGTGCATTCCTGGATCGCGCGATCGGACGGTCGGGCGATCAGATGCTGCTGATCGCGGACGTCGATCACTTCAAGCACGTCAACGAGACGATCGGCCACGATGGCGGCGACGAAGTCCTGCGGGTCGTGGCGCGGGTGTTGCGCAACGCGGTGCCGCCCGACGCTCTGGTCGCGAGGATCGGTGGTGAAGAGTTCGCCATCCTCATCGACGCGACGACGCCGGTCCTGCCCGACACGATCCTCGAACGATTGCGCAGCCAGCGCATGCCGTTCGACATGGCGATAACGGCCAGCATCGGCTGCTGTACGGGGCCGCTGCAGCGCGAATCGGACTGGAAGGCGCTGTATCGCAGCGCCGATCGCGCGCTGTTCGCGGCCAAGGGCGCCGGGCGCGATCGGTCGCGCGACGCAGGCATACTGCCGATAGCCGCTTGAAGCCGGTTCGCTTGCGAAACGGCAACGTGTGAGCCATGATCGCACGCCTGGGAGATCGACCATGCGTAACCGGAAACTTGTGCTGGCGGTGGCGGGGCTTGCGCTCGTGACACTCGCCGTGCGTCATCCGACCGCCGAGTTCAGGCTGATCACGCACGAAAAGAGTGACCCGTCGCCGCACCGGATGCAGGCCGTCGTCGATTTCGGACTGGTCGGTGTCTCGGTCTTGTACACCTGGACCGTCAACCGCCTGCGGTAAGTGCGTGCCGCATATCCGGCGCCCTCTCGCGCGTCCTTGACCCTCGTCGCGTGCCTGCGCCATAGCGACGGACATGGACACGCCGATCGAAGACCTCGCGTTCGAGGATGCACTGAAGGAACTCGAGCTTATCGTCGGGAAGCTGGAAAGTGGCGACACGCCGCTTCAGCAGGCGATCGAGTTGTACGAGCGCGGCAACAAGCTGCGCCAGCGTTGCGCCGACCGGCTCGATGCGGCGCAGGCGCGGATCGAGGCGATCCGGCTCGATGGCGACGGCAAGCCTGCCGGCGTCCGCCCGTTCGCGGCGGGCTGACGCGGTGAGCGGGATGCCTGTCACGCTTGATGCCGCGCTTGCCGAGGTCTCCGCGGAGATCGACCGGCAATTCGACCAGCTGCTGACCATTCCGGACGATCCGCGCGGCGACCTGTACCGCGCGATGCGGCATGCGGCGATCGGCGGCGGCAAACGACTGCGGCCGCTGCTGGTGTTCGCGACCGCCAATCTGTTCGACGTGTCACGCGAATGCTCCGCAAGGGCCGCGACCGCGATCGAGGCGATCCACGTCTATTCGCTGATCCACGACGATCTTCCGTCGATGGACGACGACGACATGCGCCGCGGCAAGCCGACTGTGCACAAGGTGTTCGACGAGGCGACCGCGATCCTGGCGGGCGACTGCCTGCATGCGCTGGCGTTCGAGGTTCTCGCCGATCCGGAGACGCACCCCGATCCGTTCGTGCGGATCGAACTGGTCATGGACCTCGCCCGTGCGTCCGGGCCGAACGGCATGGCCGGTGGCCAGAAAATGGACATCGAGGCTGAGAACACGCGCTTCGACCTCAACACCGTGACCCGGTTGCAGCAGATGAAGACGGGTGCGCTGATCTCGGCTTCAGTCGAGGCTGGCGCGATTCTCGGGCGGTTGCCACCGGAAGGTCGCGTTGGTCTGCGTGGCTACGCGCATGACCTGGGGCTCGCGTTCCAGATCGCCGACGACCTGCTCGATGCCGAGGGCGACGAGGCTGTCGTCGGCAAGTCGCTGCGCAAGGACGAGGTCGCGGGCAAGGAGACGTTCCTGTCGCTGCTCGGACCCGAGCGTGCACGCGAACAGGCGCGAATGCTCGTCGACCAGGCGGTCGCGCATCTGCACAGCTATGGCAAGGAAGCCGACCTGTTGCGGGATATCGCCCGTTTCGTGCTCGAACGCGACCGCTAAGTCTATCACCGGGGAGTTCAACATGACCGCACGGATTGGCGTTTACCCGGGGACCTTCGATCCCGTGACACTGGGTCATATGGACATCATCCGGCGCGGCGCGAAGCTGGTCGACCGGCTGGTGATCGGGGTGACGACCAATCCGTCCAAGTCGCCGATGTTCACGATCGAGGAGCGGATGGCGACGGTGCGCCGCGAGGTCGCGGACGTCGATGGCGATATCGAGGTGGTGGCGTTCGATTCACTGCTGATGGACTTTGCCGAGCGACAGGGCGCGAAAGTAATCGTCCGAGGTCTGCGCGCGGTCGCCGATTTCGAGTACGAGTATCAGATGGCGGGGATGAACCAGCAGATCAATCCGCGTGTCGAGACGGTGTTCCTGATGGCCGACGTCGCGTTGCAGCCCATCGCGAGCCGGCTGGTGAAGGAGATCGCGCTGTACGGCGGGAATATCGCCAAGTTCGTGCCGGAATCGGTGCGCGAAGAGGTGGTCGCTCGGGTCGAGAAAATCGGCCGCAAGGGGAGCTGACCTTCTTCGCCATTCTGACGGTAGTCAGGACCCAGAGCCATGGAGGGCGGTGCTCGGTTACCCTGGGTCCTAACTTTCGTCAGGATGACGGATCGTGTTGGGGGACTGCAGTGCGCAACCCCATCACGTTCAGATTGGCGCAAGCGGGGATTTGCTCTAAGTGGCGGCAGCCTGGTTGCGCCGGGCCTCTTTCGAGTGGGAATTTGATGCGCTTTTTCGTCGGAATGTTCGCGTTGCTCGGGTGCCTAGTCACGGTGCCGGCTGGTGCAGCGCAGAAGAAGGAAGTCGTGGCGCCTGCCGTTCGCGCGACCCCGCCCCTGACCACGGATACGCAGAACCTGCTGCTGCTCGATCTGTCGACCGGTGGGCGCGTGACGATCTGGCTGCGCCCTGACGTCGCGCCGCTGATGGTCGAGCGGATCAAGACGCTGACCCGCCAGCATTTCTATGACGGCCTCGCGTTCCACCGCGTGATCGATGGCTTCATGGCGCAGGGCGGCGATCCCAAGGGCGACGGCACCGGCGGTTCGACGCTCCCCGACGTGAAGGCGGAGTTCAACTACCTGCCGCACGTCCGTGGTGCGGTGTCGGCGGCGCGGTCGGACAAGGAGGACAGCGCGAACAGCCAGTTCTTCATCGTCTTCCAGCCGCGTCTTAGCCTCGACAAGAAGTACACCGTGTTCGGTCGCGTGCTCGACGGGATGCAGTATGTCGACGCGATCGAGCGTGGCGAGCCGCCGGCGAACCCGTCGCGGATCGTCCATGCGTATATCGCGGCGGACAATCCTCCGGCGTATATGGCTGGGCCGCCTGCCCCGGCGCTCGGTGCACCGGTGACGTTGCCGGGTACGGCTTCGGGGCCAGATGCTGCCAAGCCAAAGCTCGCGCCGGCCGCTCGCAAGGCGCCGGTAAAGAAGGCTCCTGCAAAGAAGTGACCCCACGTTGAACGTCGACCTTTTCGACTTCGACCTGCCGACCGACAACATCGCGCTCCGTCCCGCGGCGCCGCGCGATGCTGCGCGGATGCTGGTGCTCGAAGGTGATGCGACCCGGGATGCGGGCGTGTCGGACCTGCCATCACTGCTGCGGCGTGGCGACATGCTCGTGTTCAACGATACGCGGGTGATCCCGGCGCAGCTCGACGGGCGGCGCGGCGATGCCAAGATCGGCGCGACGCTGCACAAACGCGAGGGGCCGCGTCGGTGGCGCGCGTTCATTCGCAATGCGCGACGGCTGCGTGACGGCGACGTGATCGAGTTCGGCAACGGCGTCAGCGCGGCGGCGGTCGATCGCGAGGACGATGGGAGCTACGCGCTGGTGTTCGCGGGCGACGAGCCGGTCGAGCTGTTGCTGGAACGTGCGGGCCACATGCCCCTGCCCCCGTATATCGCCGGCAAGCGTCCGACCGACGAACGCGATGCAGACGATTACCAGACGATGTTCGCGTCCGAGCCGGGCGCGGTGGCGGCGCCGACGGCGGCGTTGCACTTCACGCCGAAGCTGATGGCAGCGCTGGAGGCGGCGGGGATCGGCCATGCGACGCTGACGCTGCATGTCGGCGCGGGGACGTTCCTCCCCGTGAAGGCGACCGACACGACCGAGCACAAGATGCACGCCGAGTGGGGGCGGATCGACGCCGCTACCGCGGATCGGCTCAACGCGGTCCGCGCGAACAATGGTCGCGTGATCGCGGTGGGGACGACGTCGCTGCGGCTGATCGAGAGCGCGACCGGCGAGGACGACGTGATCCGCCCGTTCGACGGCGACACCGCAATCTTCATCACGCCGGGATACCGGTTCCGCGGGATCGACGGGCTGATGACCAATTTCCATCTGCCGCGCTCGACCCTGTTCATGCTGGTGTCGGCGCTGATGGGGCGCGAGCGGATGCAGGCGGCGTATGCGCATGCGATCGCCGGGAAGTATCGCTTCTACAGCTATGGCGACGCCTCGCTTCTGCTGCCATGACGGGCGGCATGCTGCTCGTACTCGCTTTGCTCCAGGCCATAGTTGCCGCGCCGCCGCCCGCTGGCACGCCGCAACCGCCCGCGACGATATTCGCCGAGCCTGCCGCACTGTTCATCGCCGCGTGCGACGCGAACGGTGATGGCCGCGTGACGCAGGTCGAACTGACCGCGGGCGTCGCGCGGAGCTATGCGACCGCCGAGGGGGCTGCGTCTGGATCGATCGGGTACATTGCCTTTGCCGACTGGGCGCAGGCGTGGCTCGGCGATCGTAACGCGTTGCCAAGCCCGTTCGAGGTCGACCGCGATGGCGACAACCGGATCACGCTGGCCGAACTCCAGGCGCGGTTCGCGCAGTTCTTCACGCGGTTCGACCGCGACAAGGATGGCGTGCTGACTCGCGCCGAACTCATCACCATCCGCGGCGCGCCGGCCGGCGATCGCTACGGCATCCGCAAGAAAAAGTAACATGACCACCCGCCCCCGCTTCGACTTCACCATCTCCGCCACCGACGGCAAGGCGCGTACTGGCGTCATCGCGATGCAGCGCGGCGACATCCGCACTCCCGCGTTCATGCCGGTCGGCACCGCGGCCACCGTCAAGGGGATGAAGCCCGCCGATGTGGTCGGTGCGGGTGCGGACATCATCCTCGGCAACACCTATCACCTGATGCTGCGGCCGGGTGCCGAGCGAGTTGCGCGGCTGGGTGGTCTGCACGCGTTCTCGGGCTGGTCGAAGCCGATCCTCACCGATTCCGGCGGCTATCAGGTGATGAGCCTTGCCGACCTGACCAAGCGGTCCGAGGAGGGCGTGTCGTTCAAGTCGCACCTCGACGGCACGCGGCATTTGCTGAGCCCTGAGCGGTCGATCGAGATCCAGCGGCTGCTCGGCTCGAACATCGTCATGGCGTTCGACGAACTTGTGCCGACGACGTCGACGCGTGAAGTGCAGGCCGCTGCAATGGAGCGATCGATGCGCTGGGCCAAGCGATCGCGCGCGGCGTTCGACGCGGGTGAAGATCATGCCGAGAACAACGCGATCTTCGGTATCCAGCAGGGAGCGCTGAACGAGGGCTTCCGGAAGTCTTCGGCGGATGCGCTGATCGATATCGGCTTCGATGGCTATGCGGTGGGCGGGCTGGCGGTCGGCGAGGGCCAGGAGGCGATGTTCGGCTGCCTCGATTTCGCGCCGGACCAGTTGCCGGTCGACAAGCCGCGCTATCTGATGGGGGTCGGCAAGCCGGACGATATCGTCGGTGCGGTCGAGCGCGGGATCGACATGTTCGATTGCGTGATGCCGACCAGGTCGGGTCGCACCGGCCAGGCCTTCACGCGGACCGGCCCGATCAACATCCGCAATGCGAAGTTTGCCGAGGATATGGGGCCGCTCGATCCCGCCTGCCCCTGCCCGGTCTGCGCGACCTGGGGCCGGGCGTATCTGCATCATCTGGTACGGTCGGGCGAAATGCTTGGCGCGATGCTCATGACGGAGCATAACATCTGGTTCTACGAAACGCTGATGGCTGATCTGAGGGCGGCGATCGCCTCGGGCACGCTGACGCAGTTCGCGAATGATTTCCGTGGCGTGTATGCCCGGAAGAGTGAAGGAGAGCCCAAGTGACGATCAAGATCGACAGCGACACCCCGAACGAAATCCTCGCCGCCGCCAAGGAGGCCAAGCTGCAGGCCGAAGCCGCCGCGCACAACGCCGCGGAGAAGGCCAAGAGCTGGCCGCTCGCGAAGATCGGCCTGGGCGTGGGCATCGGCTCGGCGGCAATCGCGGGTGCGGTGCTGTTCGCGAACCGCAACAAGTAAGGATCCCGATGCGCCTCCTCCGCTCCGCGCTGCTGCTGACCGCAGCTTCTTTCCCGGTAGCGGTGGGGGCGCAGACCGCACCTGCCCCGACGCAGGTTTCGGTCAAGCCGATCGCCTTTACAGAGCGCACGCTGCCGAACGGTCTGCGCGTGTATGCGATCCGTGACACGGGCACGCCGAACGTGTCGGTGCAGGTGTGGTACGACGTCGGCTCGAAGGACGATCCCAAGGGCAAGTCCGGGTTCGCGCACATGTTCGAACATCTCATGTTCAAGTCGACGCGCAACCTTGTGTCGGAGCAGATGGACCGGCTGACCGAGGATGTCGGCGGTTACAACAACGCGTCGACCAACGACGACTATACCAATTATTACGAGGTGATCCCGGCCAACCACCTTCAGCGGCTGCTGTTCGCGGAGGCCGACCGGATGGCGAGCCTCGTCGTCGAGCCCAAGAGCTTCGGTTCGGAGCGCGACGTGGTGAAGGAGGAACTGCGCCAGAGCACGCTCTCGCGGCCGTACGGTAAGCTGTTCTCGCTCTATTATCCGGCGCTTGCCTATTCCACGCATCCCTATGCACGCGGGACGATCGGCAGCCTGGAGAATTTGGAAGCCGCCGGGATCGATGACGTCCGGGCGTTCCATGCGACCTATTATCGGCCGGACAACGCGATCCTGGTGGTATCGGGCAATTTCGATCCGGTGCAGTTGAACGGCTGGGTCGACCAGTATTTCACGGGAATCAAGAAGCCGAGCGCCGCGATCCCGCGCGTGACGGTGGCCGAGCCAACGCGCACCAAGGCGGTGACGCGCACGGTGTACGAGCCCAACACGCCACTGCCTGCGGTGCTGGTCAGCTATCATGTGCCGGCCGACCGGGATGCGGATATTGCCGCATTGACGGTGCTGAAGGCGGTGCTGGCGACCGGTGAGAGCTCGCGGTTGTACGAGAGCGTCGTGTACCGCGACCAGCTTGCGCAGTCGGCGGAGGCGTTCCTGGATACCAAGCAGGCGACCGGCAACATGGTCGTCTACGCTATCCTTGCGGGCGGCAAGACGGTCGAGGCGGGCGAGGCTGCGTTGAAGCGCGAGATCGCTCGGTTCCGCGATTCGCCGGTGACCACCGCCGAACTGGCGGAGGCGAAGAACGAGATCCTGACCCAGTCGATCCAGTCGCGTGAGACAGCCGAGGGCAAGGCGAGCACGTTGGCGTCTGCCGTGCTGGTCGATGGCGATCCGCAGGCGGCTGACAAGCAATTGGCGGCCATCGCGCGGGTGACGGCGGCGGATATCCAGCGGGTTGCGCGAAAATACCTCGGCGACAACCAGTCGGCGACGATCCGGTACATGCCATTCGCGGCCAAGCCTGCGGGCGGTGTCACGGATACGATCACGGTTGCACCGACGGTGCAGGTTGCCGACCTGAAGGCGCCGACGAATATCGAGATCGTGACGCCTGCGCCAGAAGGGCAGCGGGTCCAGCCGCCAGCGCCAAGCGCGCCGGTATCGCCAACGATCCCACAGCCTGTGGAGACGCGGCTTGCGAACGGCATGCGGCTGGTGACGGTGGAGCGGCACGACCTGCCGATCGTCACAGCGTATCTGGTGACCGCTGGTGGTGCGGCGACCGATCCGGCGAACCGCGCCGGCGTTAGCAGCCTGTCGGCGGACCTGCTGACCAAGGGTACGAAGACGCGGTCGGCGACACAGATCGCGCGTGCGATCGAGGGGCTTGGCGGTGCGATTGGCAGCTCGGCTGGCAGCGATGGCGCGGCGGTCGACGTGACGGTGAAGTCGGACCAGCTTGCGCCGGCGATGGCGATCCTCGCCGACGTCGCGATCAACCCGGCGTTTGCGCCCGAGGAGATCGAACGCGCACGAACGCAGCAGGTCGACGCGGTGACGCTGGCGCTAAAAGATCCCGCGCAGGTCGCCGGTCTGGTTGCGGATCGCGCGGTGCTGGGGGCATCGCCCTATGGTGCACCGAACGGGGGCACGCCGCTATCGCTGAAGGCAATCTCGCGAGCCGATATCACGGCGGCGTATGCGCGGAGTTTCCAGCCGGGCCAGGCAACGCTGATCATGGTCGGCGACGTCACCGCGGCGCGCGCCAAGGCTTTGGCGGACTCGCAGTTCGGTTCTTGGAAATCGACCAGCACGGCAACCGCGAGCGCGCCGCAGGTCACGTACCCGAAACCTCGTGTCATCGTCGTCGACATGCCAGAGGCGGGTCAGGCGGGCGTCGTGGTTGCGCGTCCTGCGATCGCGCGGTCGGATGCACGCTATTATCCGCTCGCGGTCGGCAATACGGTCCTTGGCGGCGGCTTCTCGTCGCGGTTGAACCAGGAAATTCGGATCAAGCGCGGGCTGGCGTACGGGGCGGGCAGCGGGCTCGATGCGGGGAAGACGCAGGGCACGGTTGCGGCGCGGACTCAGACCAAGAACCCGACCGCTGCCGAAGTAGTGACGCTGATTGCCGCCGAAATGACACGGATGGGGACGTCCCCCGTGCCCGCCGCAGAACTCGACACGCGCAAGGCCGTGCTCGTCGGCAATTTCGGGCGCGGGATCGAGACGACGTCGGGCGTTGCCGGGATTTTGGGCGCGTATGTCCAGAACGGCGTGCCGCTCAGTGAACTCCAGCATTACACCGGCGCGGTGGGTGCCGTCGATCCGGCGGCCGTGCAGGCGGTGGCCGTCGCGTTGCTCGATCCGAAGGCGGCGAGCATTGTCGTGGTCGGCGATGCCAAGCAGTTCATCGAGCCGCTGCGCAAAGCCTATCCGAACGTCGAGGTCATTCCCGAGGCCGCGCTGAAGCTCGACACCGCAACCTTACGGTAAGCGCTTGCTGCTACGGTGACCGTCCGTCCCGCGGTGGGACGGATTGAATCCGTGCGCGATCGGTCCGGCCAGATCGGCTATGCCCGGCTCGACAGGCAAGTACGAGGAAAGCGATTGCGCGTTAGGTTGCAGACGGTTCGGTTGATGAAACGCATCTGGGCGACGATGGTCGTCACGTTGTTGATCATAGGTGCCGGAATCTCTGCCCACGCCGCACTCCGGGCGATATCGGCCCGGAACGCGGCGAACGACCGCGCCAGCGTCGCCTCTCCGGTACAGGTCACGGCCCCCGCCGCTACGCTGGCCGAGCAGGAGATCGCCGCTCCTGCGGCTGGTGTTACGGGGACCATCGACCTCCCGGATTTGCCAATCCCGGCCGGTGCGACGCTCGACGCGGGCATCGTCCCCGCACGGCCTTTCTCGATGGCAGGCGCATCGGCGCTGGACCGCGACCGCGCGCTGCAATGCCTCACCGCGGCGATCTATTACGAAGCGGCGTCGGAACCCGATGTGGGCCAGCAGGCGGTCGCGCAAGTCGTCCTCAATCGTGCGCGGCATCCTGCCTTCCCGGGAACGGTGTGCGGCGTGGTTTACCAAGGCTCCGAACACGCAGGGTGCCAGTTTAGCTTCGCGTGCGACGGCGCGATGACTCGGGTGCCGGCGCGCGGGGCGTGGGTCCGCGCAGCGCGCGCGGCAGGTATGGCGCTGGCCGGCTATGTCTACGCACCGATTGGGTTGGCGACGCACTATCATACCTATGCTGTGACGCCTGCGTGGAACCGGAGCATGGTGATGACCGATGTCGTCGGTGCGCATTTCTTTCATCGGTGGAAGGGGTATTGGGGTACTTCGGCCGCGTTTAGCCAGCGTTACGCCGGTGGTGAACCGGTGCCTGGGCCACATATGTCAGTGCAACCGATTGCGCCGCCCACACCGCAGATGATCGCAGCTGCCACGGCTGGAGCTGTCTCCGTCCCAGTGCCGGCTACGGTGGTAGCGACTGTTGCGCAGGCCAAGCCTGCTACTCAGACACCCGCAATACCGGCTGCTTCCGACATGCTACCGCCAGAGTCGCAGATCCTCGACCGGTGGAAGGATTCGGGTAAGCCACTGAAGTAAGTTGCGGCAACCTTCCACGGTGCTGCGTAAGCGGCCTCGGAGTTGACGTTCCTCAGAAGTTGTTTCGCACAAAGACACAAAGAAAAACCCGGGTGCATCGCTGCATCCGGGTTCTACTAAAAACAAATCGAACCTTGGAGATCCAGCCTATTCGGCGGGGACCATCGACGGGGTGCCGATCATCATGCGTTCGCCGCCGGGAGGGGCGGCTTCGCGGGCGGCGCGGAGGATCTGGGTGCGTTCGGCGCGCGATGCCATGTCGTCCCAGGCCTTTTCGGCGCGGCGGCAGCGATCGCGGACGTTGTCGAGGAGGGCGGCATCGCCGTTGCGACGCTCTTCATCAGCGCGGGCCCGGTAAAATTCTGGATTATCGGCCATGCTGGTGCGCTCCTGCGGAAAATTTCAAAGGGGTGATGCGGCGACCATGATGGCCGCCGCATCGCAACCGAGATCAGGTTGGCGGACCGTAATCCGCCAGCGAGATCAATCGGCTGGCTGGAGGTTCACGGCCGACTGCTTGCCACGCTTGTCGGGCTCGAGCTCGTAGGTGACGCGCTGGTTCTGGTTCAGCGTCGGCATGCCGGCGCGCTCAACCGCGGTGATGTGCACGAATGCATCGTTGCCGCCGCCATCCGGCGCGATGAAGCCATAGCCCTTGTCGGCGTTGAAAAACTTGACGGTTCCGGTGATAGCCATGAAGTGGCTCCTTCTTAGTAGAGAGTAACCCGACGTTCGGGCGACCCGTGCCGCGGAGCAGGGAAAGAAGGAGAAAGGTGCCGCAAAGCGCCAAGAACCGTCGATATGCGACTGTAGCTGAGCGCTATATGGGCCAAGACCGCCGGAATTGCAAATCTTGCCGGTAAAATGGGTCAAGAACTGCGTCGATTTACGCAAATAATATTTTCGCGCGAGCCGCCATCGACGACGATGATTTAAAACGACCGGCGCCGATATTTCGACGCCGGTCGAGGGATTTAACGGCAGCGCGTGTCGTTGCTGGAGCGATCCACCGCACGCCCGGCGAGTGCGCCGCCGGCCGCACCGAGTACGGTACCGAGCAAGCCCGAACCGCCGGGGGCGATGACGTTGCCGAGCACGCCGCCCGCGACTCCGCCGACGATCAGGCCGGTGGTGCCGTCGTTGCGGCGGCAATAATACCGACCGTCATTGCCGCGATAGACGCGGTCGTTGCGCGACAGGCGGCGCTCACGATACCGTGCATCGTCGCGGTAATAGCGACCTGCGTCGTAGCCGCCGTAGGCGGGATCGACCCGGTTATAGTCGTAGGAACGATAGCGCGGGTCGACGCCGTAGCGGCTGCCCCCGTCGCCAACGCAACCGGCGACCATGGTGGAGGCGGCCAACAGGCCCAGCATCGCAACGCGCATTTCGTGTCCTTTCAGTGGGTTGATACTGAAGGCGTAATGATCGGCGCCGGCATTTGGTTGCCCGCGCCTATCTTACATCAATCCTTGAGGTTGGCGGGCACGGTGCCGCCGTTCTTTGCCAGCTCGCGCATCACCGCCTTGATCAGCCACATGTTCATCTCGGCGCTGCCGTCCTTGGCGCCCGTGTAGCCGAGCTCGGTGGCGAGCTCCTTGCGGTTGTCGAGGCTCGAATCGAGATCCAGCAGCTTCATCAGGTCGACGATCGACGTGCGCCAGTTGAGATCGGAGCCCTTCTTCGAGGCGATGCCCGAGAGGACGGCCTCGACATCGACCGCCTGGGCTGGCGCGGCAGGCGCGGCCTGCGGAGTCGGGGCGGCGGGCGTCGGTGCAGGCTGGGCGGCCGTGGTCTGCGGTGCGGGCGCGGGTGCCGGTGCGGGCGCAGCCTTGGGCGTGCCGAAATGGCCGCTGCCGAGCGGGCCGTGCTCACCGAAGATGGCGGACTTGATCTTGCTGAAGATGCTCATGGGGGTACTCCGTTGACTATGCGTATGGCGGGAGAACGCCCGGTGGCGGATTTGGGTGCAGCGTCCGCGGGCGTCGGCGCCAGATTGGGTGCGGTGTGCAATTGGCCGGGCGACTGGCCGGGCGGCTGGCCGTGCGACTGGCCGGGACCGGCGCCGGACGAAGCGGCGTTACCGGGTTCGGGATCAGGCTTTCTCGGGCGATCCGGGTCGAAATTGCGGGCCAGCGCAGCGACGCGCGCGATATCGGTCGCGGCGACCGCGTCGACCGCGTCATCCTCGATGAGCCCGCAGCTCACCGCATAGCCGATGAACCAGCTGTCGCGGTCGGCGCCCTCGACGACGACGCGCTCGGCGGTCTCTAGGTCGTACGGCGCATCGAGGATGATCGCCTCCTCCCGGGAACATTCGCGGCTGTAACCGTCGTCGCCGAAAGTGCCGCCATTGCCTTCGTCGAAGTCGCTCAGCGGCGGGAAGCGGGTGCGCCAGGCACTGGTGAACTCGTCCCACCAGACCGGACATTCGCCGTCGGGTCCGCCCGGTTCAACGTCCGGAAGTGCAGAAAGTGCAGACGCTGGCGCCGGTTTCGGAGGCGCAGGTTTGGCGACAGGTTCGGGTGCGAGACTGAGCAGGCCGGCGGCCTCGGCGCGCGCCCATTGCTCGGCGGTCCAGCCTGCGCGGGCGGCGGGATCGAGATCGGCAACGTCGATCTCCGACGCGAGGCCGGCGTTGCTGCGGAGCCAGCGGTCCGCGCGGGCCAGCGCCACGATCGGCGCCATCCCCTCCCCTGCGTCGGACGATCGGACACGCTCGCCGAGGAACAGGCCGGCGCGGGCAGGCCCGGCGTCGCGCTCGACCAGGTCGAGGAACGCGTCGAACTCGGTCGCGATCAGGCGTGCGGCGGCGTTGGTGGTCTCGCTTTCCTCGGCATGGCGATCGAGCCGGGCGAGCAGCGACATGGCGAGGCGGTTGTCGAAGCGGTGGCGTTCGATCACGTCGCCGTCGGGCTTCGTGAGACGCTCGATCTGGCCGACCATCGCGCGACAGAACAGCGCCTCGGCGACGATCGGCCGCGCGACGAGCTTGGCGGCGTCCCAGCCGAGCGCGAACGCCGCGCCCGCTGCGCGGCGGCGCAGGCTGTACGCGGCTCGGGGAGACAGGCCGACGCTGGCGGTCGCCTCGTCGACGGTGGCACCCTCGGCGATGCGTTCGAGGAAGCCGCGCTGGCGCTCGGGGGACCAGCCGTCGATGCGTGGGCGATTTTGCCGCGTGAAGGAGTCGATGGGCGGCGCGTCGACGCCTTGGTCCTGGAGAGCGGCGGTCACTTGCGCATGGTCCGGGCGAGCGCGGTCCAGCGGTCGCGGTTGGCGGCGATCTCGGGGGATACGGGCAGGCGGTTGCCGATCCGGCCGGCGTCGACATGCGCTTGCTAGGCCATGACGTGGCGGACCGCGTCTGGGAGATGGTCGGGGATTGGGGGCTCGTAGCGCGGCCTGGGGGCGGGGACCGCGCGCGTTGCGATGTAGCACGGGGGCGGGTCGGCCGGGGTAGGTGCGTTTGCCATGGTCGATCCTCGTTGCAAGAGGACCGATCAGGTATGCCGGATCGGGGTGTGTAGGACAGCGGTTTCGGGGGGGCTCGTCATAACGCCCCCTCGTCATCCTGACGAAAGTCAGGACCCAGGGTTACGGGGCATGGTGCTTTTGGCTCTGGGTCCTGACTTTCGTCAGGATGACGGAGTGGGGGATGAGGGCGTGGCGTGGGTGATGAAACCAGTGCTCATCGATCTCGAACACGCGTCAGAGCGCGATACGACGCCCTCCTTGTTCTCCCGCGAAGGCGGGAGCCCAGTCTGGATCCCCGCCTTCGCGGGGAAACAGGCTTACTGGCTCGACGTATCCAACGATCCAACCAGCGGTGACGAAGCACGGATGGTGGTATCAGGATAAGCCTCGAAGGGCCGGGCCATTGCGATCCTCCCCCGCCAGGGGGAGGTGGCACCGCAGGTGACGGAGGGGGAGGACACGCAACGAAGGTAATCGCCCCCTCCCCCTCCGTCTGGCAAGCGCCAGCCACCTCCCCCTAGCGGGGGAGGATCAGGAAGGCGTCTCAGCCGAGCGTCAAACCGCGATCCGCGGCGAACGACGGGGCCGGGCCGGTGGCGGGGCGGAGCGACTCGCGCTCGGCCTTGGTGGGGACCGCGGTGGGATCGGGGCGGAAGGCGTCCGGCGCGCGATCGGTCGCACCCGGGCGCGGCTTGTCGAGCGCGAGATCGGGCGCGGCATGCTCGGCGGGGTTGGCCTTCGACCGCAGGAACACCGCCAGCAACGCACCCCCGAGCCCGATCGCCGCAGCCCCGATCGACAGCGCGTTGATGCCGAACGTCTTCGACTGGGCTGGCTTGTGCGGGCGGTGGTCGAGTTTGGTCATAACAATCATCCAATGCAGTTGATTTGGGCAATTAAACGAACTGGCCTGCTGCCATGTTCCAGCTTTGAGGAGATCGCTACAATTCGGACAGCGACCCCCTTGCTTTGCATCATCCACTTGAGCCAGCATGAATTTAGTCGGAGACGAAGATGACTAATGAGACTTTTTTGGCACTAGTGAATAATGATCGCATTTCATCGCGACAGATCGACGAATTGATCGGCATCACGCGTGGCATCGCCGCTGATGGCACGCTCAATCAAAGCGAAGTTGAATTTTTGCAAAAGTGGCTGGCTGCCAGCGTGGGCATCAGTGGTCAGCCAGTTATCCGAACACTGTACGATCGCGTGAACGCGGTGTTGGCAGACGGCATAGCCGACGAGGAGGAATGCCGTGACCTGCTGGCAACTCTAAATGCATTTTCGAGCCGTAACTTTGAGCTGGGCGAGGTACTCAAGGCAACTACGTTGCCGCTATGTGACCCCGCGCCGAATCTAACCTTCGGTGGCCGCAGTTATTGCTTCACCGGCACGTTTAATTTCGGACAGCGCAAAGCCTGCGAAGCCGCCGTAAGCGAGCGCGGGGGCCGGTGCGGCAGCTTGACGCAGAAGACCGACGTACTGGTCATCGGTTTGTACGCGACTGAATCCTGGAAGCATTCTTCGTTCGGCAACAAAATCCTCAAAGCAGCCGATATGCGAGCCGAAGGCGTACCGATCACGATCGTGTCGGAACAGCATTGGGTCGGGCACCTGCAATGATTCTCCCAGCAAATCCGCCAAGGGAACCGCATGTCGATTGACACCATCGCCCTCAGGAAAGCGCTACATCTGTTCTTTTTGAAGGATTCGATCCGTTCTACCAAACTAAAGCGTGAGGCGAAGGACGAACTTGCAAGGCGATCCGGGCAGAAGTCACTAGCCCGGCATTTTCACTACCCGTTCTGGGCGGATGCAAAAAGTCATGCGGCAGGAAAGAGCGATCTCACCGAGTCGACCGACCGGCAAATCGAGCGAGATTGGCATCGGAAAAACCTGTACCCTAAACTGCGTGACGGATTTCTACACTGGTGGAACCAAACACGGCGCTGGATCAATGAGGATATTGAGGAGTCCCCGAATTCGATCAGCGGGACGTGCGGTTTTGCAGACATCGAAGGAATAGTCCGGGTCGACAATCTCATGTCGTTAAAAGTCGGAACCGACAAGACGCGGCTGATCTATCCCTATTTTTCCGACAGACCTACCTTGTCCGAGGAAGCTGCGCGGATAGGCCTGTGGGCTATGAGTAGAGCACTGCCAAATCACGGCATCGATGACATGCGAATTCTCGATGTCATTCGAGGAGAAACCTTTTCTGTCGATCGGCATCCTCTACAAGGAGACGAGGAAGCGATTTTCCGTCACCGCTATTCAAGCGTCCTACGAGAATGGCGCCTGTTGCTCAGCGAATTCGGCTGACAGTTACCAAGAGCCACCAACATTCTCAATCGCAGCGAGCAACGCGATCTTGCTGTCCGTACGGCGTAGACCGGAATTGCGCGGCATCGCGATATCACCGAGCATCTCGCGCCGACGTGCCACGCTCTGCCCAAAACTGGCGAGCGACATGCCTCGAGGGCTATTGGAGGTCTGCAACGCCATATTTGGTATCGGTTTCCTCGCGAATCCTACGAGCTACTATCTTCGCCTTGATAAAGGCTGAATAACACTTGTGCCTGTCCCAGCATGTCAGGGGCTGACCCAGAAGCATATTGCCCCATCCGATCGGCAATCAAGTCCTCAACCGAAATCACGGCGAACTGATCGCCTGCTGAGGTATCGATAAGCTTTACGCGATCCCGTTCCGCCCTGCCATCCATCAGAGCCGAGCCAACGACCTCGAAGCCAAGCTTCAACTCGGGATGTATCCAGCCGCGCGTCAGCTTACCGGGACCAGATGGCTTGACGAAACCATTAGCCTGTAATGCCTGCTCAAGAACATCCTGCCGAGCGGTGACAAGATCAAAATCGCCCGTCGCGATGTCGCTGGCCGAGTAGAGTTCCACTGCTGCGCCACCCACTAGGACAGGTCGCAAGAACCCTCTCCGCTCCACAACCTCGCTGACGATAGCGAAAAGCTCTAGAGCGGCGATGAATTCCGGGCGATAAGGACTCACCCCGCCGAAGCCTTTTGCACCTTTTCGGGCACCCGCTTCTCCAGCAACGGAGCCAGATACTTCCCCGTGAAGCTGCCCTTGGCCTTCGCGACCTTCTCCGGTGTGCCCTCGGCCACGATCTCGCCGCCCTTGACGCCGCCTTCGGGACCTAAGTCGAGGACCCAGTCGGCGGTCTTGATGACGTCGAGATTGTGTTCGATCACGACGACCGTGTTGCCTTGCTCGACCAGTGCGTGGAGGACTTCCAATAATTTCCGCACGTCCTCGAAGTGGAGCCCGGTGGTGGGTTCGTCGAGGATGTAGAGCGTGTTGCCGGTGGCGCGGCGCGAGAGTTCCTTGGCGAGCTTGACGCGTTGCGCTTCGCCGCCCGAGAGCGTCGTCGCCTGCTGGCCGACCTTGACGTAGCCGAGGCCGACCTCGACCAGCATCGCCATCTTGTCGCGGATCGGGGGGACCGCCTTGAAGAACTCGGCGGCGTCCTCGACCGTCATGTCGAGCACGTCGGCGATCGAATGGCCCTTGAACTTCACCTCGAGCGTCTCGCGATTGTAGCGCGCGCCGTGGCAGACGTCGCAGGTGACGTAGACGTCGGGGAGGAAGTGCATCTCGATCTTGAGCACGCCGTCGCCCTGGCACGCCTCGCAGCGGCCGCCCTTGACGTTGAAGCTGAAGCGGCCGGGCTTGTAGCCGCGCGCCTGCGATTCCGGCAGGCCGGCGAACCAGTCGCGGATCTGCGTGAAGCTGCCGGTGTAGGTGGCGGGGTTGCTGCGCGGGGTGCGGCCGATCGGCGACTGGTCGATGTCGATGACCTTGTCGAGATACTGGAGGCCGGTGATCTTGTCGTGCTTGCCCTGGACGATGCGCGCGCCGTTCAGCTCGCGGGCGGCGGCGGCGTAGAGCGTGTCGATCGTGAAGCTCGACTTGCCCGAGCCGGAGACGCCGGTGATGCAGGTGAAGGTGCCGAGCGGCAGGCTGGCGGTGACGCCGCGCAGGTTGTTCGCGACCGCGTTGTGGACGGTGAGCTTCTTGCCGTTGCCCTTGCGCCGTGTGGCCGGGACGGGGACTTCGCGCGTGCCGTTGAGGTAGTCGGCGGTGATGCTGCCCTTGGACTTGAGGATCTGTTTCAGCGTGCCCTGCGCGACGACCTGGCCGCCGCGGACGCCCGCGCCCGGGCCCATGTCGATGATGTAGTCGGCGGTGCGGATCGCATCCTCGTCATGCTCGACGACGAGCACGGTGTTGCCGAGATCGCGCAGACGGCGGAGCGTCTTGAGGAGCATGTCGTTGTCGCGCTGGTGCAGGCCGATCGAGGGCTCGTCGAGGACGTAGAGCACGCCCGACAGGCCGCTGCCGATCTGCGACGCGAGGCGGATGCGCTGGCTTTCGCCGCCGCTGAGCGTGCCGGAAGTGCGGTCGAGGTTGAGGTAATCGAGGCCGACGTTGTTGAGGAAGCCCAGCCGCTCGACGATCTCCTTGAGGATGCGTTCGGCGATCGCGTTCTGCTGGTCGCCGAGGTGCTGCGGCATGTCGGTGAAGAACTGGAGCGCGTCGACCACCGAGAGATGCGTGGCGTAGGAGATGTCCTTCATCGCGATCTTGACCGCGAGCGCTTCCGGTTTCAGGCGCGCGCCGCCGCAGACTTCGCAGGGGGCGGCGGACTGGTACTTGCTCAGCTCCTCGCGCATCCAGGCGGAGTCGGTCTGGAGCATGCGGCGGTTGAGGTTGCCGATGACGCCCTCGAACGGCTTGCTGACGTCGTATTTCTTCTTGCCGTCGATGAAGGTGAGCGTGACGGGCTTGCCCTTCGAGCCGTGCAGGATGGTACTCTGGACCTCCGGCGGGAGGTCGGACCAGGGGGTCTCGATGTCGAACTTGAACTCGCGCGCGAGGCTGCCGAGGACCTGCATGTAATAGGGCGACGGCGGGTTGGATTTCGCCCAGGGGACGACCGCGCCCTTCTTGATGCTGAGCATGTGGTTGGGGACGACGAGGTCTTCGTCGAACAGCAGCTTCTCGCCGAGGCCGTCGCAGGCCGGGCATGCGCCCTGGGGGGCGTTGAACGAGAACAGGCGTGGCTCGATCTCGGAAATGGTAAAGCCGCTGACCGGGCAGGCGAACTTTTCGCTGAACACGATGCGGCCGTCGGGGGCGTTGTTGCCGAGGATCTCGGACTTGGGGGTGTGCGGTTCTACCGGGTCGGCGGGGTCGACATAGGCTAGGCCGTCGGCGAGTTTCAGCGCGGTTTCGAAGCTTTCCGCGAGGCGCGTGGCGATCTCGCCGCCGACGACGAGGCGGTCGACGACGACTTCGATGTCGTGCTTGTACTTCTTGTCGAGCGCGGGGGCTTCGTCGATGTCGTGGATCGTGCCGTCGATGCGGACGCGCGCGAAGCCGGCCTTCTGCCACTCGGCGAGTTCCTTGCGGTACTCGCCCTTGCGGCCGCGGACGACGGGGGCGAGCAGGTACAGGCGCGTGCCCTCGGGGAGCGCCATGACGCGGTCGACCATCTGACTGACGGTCTGCGCGGCAATGGGCTCGCCGGTGGCGGGGGAATACGGGATGCCGACGCGCGCCCAGAGCAGGCGCATGTAATCGTATATCTCGGTGACGGTGGCGACGGTCGAGCGCGGGTTGCGCGACGTCGTCTTCTGCTCGATCGAGATCGCGGGCGAGAGGCCCTCGATGTGGTCGACGTCGGGCTTCTGCATCAGTTCGAGGAACTGGCGGGCATAGGCGGAGAGGCTCTCGACGTAGCGGCGCTGGCCCTCGGCGTAGATCGTGTCGAACGCCAGGCTCGACTTGCCCGAGCCCGAGAGGCCGGTGATCACCGTGAGCGTGTCGCGGGGGATGTCGATGTCGACGTCCTTGAGGTTGTGCTCGCGCGCGCCGCGTACGGAAATCTTTGTCAGCATGAGGCTGGTTCTACTTCTGTTCTGATCGGGAGACTAGTGGGAGAGATAGGAATGCATGAGGCCGGGTGCCAGTTCATCCGGGACGATCGATTGCGCAGCCGATTGCGCGACGAGCGATCGAGCCGTCGACGCGGCTTGCCACCGGGCGGCGTATTTTGGAGAACCGGCGAACGGGACGGGGTGCAAGGGGATGATGCGATGACGAGTATGTCCGGATGCCGTTGATGCTGGGGCTGGCCGCCGCCGCTGCGCTGGCCGAGCCGACCGCGGCCGTGCCGGTAACGCCGGTGAGCAAGTGGAACGTCGATTATGGCGCGACCGCCTGCATGCTCGGCCGCACCTATGCCACCGGCAAGGCGGAGACGATTCTCGCGCTGCGTCGGCTGCCGCTGGCGTCCACGCTCGAGCTGATGGTCTACACCAATGATCGTAGCGTAACGATGCGGCTGGGGCAGGCGAAGATCGGCATCGTCGGCGGGGGATCGGATGACAGCCGGTACGAGAGTTATCCAACCCAGGCTTCGGGCAAGCGGATGACGCGCATGCAGGTCGATGCCACGCTGTTCGAAACGCTGCCCGCCGATGCCGTCCTGCGCATCACCCCGGACAAGATGTCGGGCTGGGCGTTCGCGATGCCGAATGCCAAGGCGGCGTTCGAGGCCCTGGCCAAATGCAATGATTCGACGGCCAAGCAGTGGGGGATCGACCCGACCGAGCGCGCGAAGATCGCCCAGCCTGCCAAGGCGACGACGCGGCCCGAATACTGGATCGGGCCCGACGATTACCCGAGGACGATCGTCGGCAAGGGTGCGCAAGGGACGTCGACGGTCCTGTGGACGATCGGCCTCGATGGGCGGGTTGCCGATTGCCGGCCCGTGGTGACGAGCGGTGAGGTCGAACTCGACAAGGCGGCCTGCAGCGCGATCATGCGGCATGCACGCTATACGCCCGCGCTTGGCTTCGACGGCAAGCCGATGGTCAGCCACGCGACGCAAAAGGTGACGTGGCGATTGCCGGGCGCGTGGTCCGGCAGCTGAGCGACCGTCACGGCTGGACGGGGCGAAGGCGCCGGGGTTGCACTCCGGTATCGGTGTATTATCTTGTTCGTACACACAGACGCGGAATGGCACAGAGGACGACATGGGCAAGAAGAAGGACGAGCGGAAGCGGCGCGAGCGCGAGGCCGAGATGGCGGCGGCTCAGGGGCACTCGGGTGCTGGGCATGAGGACCATGAGGGCCATGCGCATGACGCGCACAGGCATGAGGGCCGGAAGCACGAGGGTCGCAAGCATGAAGGCGGCGCGCCGTTCGCGGGGATCGCTGCTACCATCGCGCGGCAGATGGGAACGCCGGTCGGGCGGCAGATGATCGCCGCGGGGCTGATGGCCGCGGCGACGGCGATCTCGAAGCATGACGCGAAGTCGAGCGCCCGGCCGACGCCGCCGACGCCCCCTGCCCCGCCTTCCCCTGCCTCGTCCTCGGCACAGGCTGAGCCTGCAGCGTCGAAGGTCGAGCCGGACGTGGCGACGGAGTCCACCAAGCCGCAGGGCAATGGTCCGTTTGCCGGGGAGACGCGGGAGCCGCCACGGAGCGAGACGAACGCGCTGCCGCCGGAGTTCGCGAAGGTGCTGGACTCGGTTACGGTGGGGTTGGAGCGATTG
Organism: Sphingomonas sp. Leaf230; assembly: GCF_001421745.1. Classification (GTDB taxonomy): domain Bacteria; phylum Pseudomonadota; class Alphaproteobacteria; order Sphingomonadales; family Sphingomonadaceae; genus Sphingomonas. The sequence continues at coordinate 252,881 of NZ_LMKW01000008.1, forward strand.
TTCGTCGGGTTCGGCAAGCCGACCGCGAAGAAGGACCCGCCTGCCGCTTGAGTGTGCAGGGCCGCGACGCCGCGCTAGGCGTTGCGGCCCTTTAGGGGCAATCCAATACGCGCGGCTCAGGCTGCCTTTATGTAGATGGCGGGTTGGCGGCGGTCGCCCTTTGCGAGGTACATCGCGCGGTCTGCGCCCGCGATGAGATCGACGATCGGCGTGTCGGGGTCGCCTTCGACGACACCGATGCTGACCCCGAGCGTGCCATGCGTGGCCATGCGCGGTGCCATGGCCTGCGCGAACCGGGTGGCGATACGGTTGCCGATCATGGTCGCCTGCGCCGTCGGGATGTCGGGCAGCACGCAGACGAACTCGTCGCCGCCCCAACGGATCAGGTGACCTTGTCGGCCGACGGCGTCGTGGGCGATCTCTGCAAAGCTGCGGAGTGCGGCGTCGCCGGCGGCGTGGCCGAGCGTGTCGTTGAGCGTCTTGAAGCGATCGAGATCGAGCATCATCACCGTCAGCGTGCGCGGCGCATGGCGACCGGCGAAGGTCTGCGCGATGCGGTCCAGGCCAGCGCGGTTGAACGCGCCGGTGAGCCAGTCGCGCTCCATCTGATCTAGCAGCAGGTTCTGGCCACGCTCGGCCTGGAGGATCAGCAGCGAGAAGGCGCGGAAGATGATGAAGGCGATCTGGCCGGCCGCGAGCCATGCGCCGAAGTCGTCGTGACGACCGGTCAGCTGCGTGCCGATGCGGTCGCCGTAAGCGAGCCAGGCGCGGCCGAGGAACATCGGTATGGTGACCGCGAACAGCGCAGCGACGATCCAGCCGGTCTGTAGCGAGTCACGGCGCGCGAGACGGATGGCGACGATCACCACGACGAGGTCGAACCCGGCGCGGATGACGCTGAGATAAGCGACGCGGAGGTGGAAATGCGCCGGGTCGTGCGTGAACCAGAGGGGCAGGCCAAGGACCGCGGCGGTCGCGAGCATCGACATCAGGCGCGCGTCGGGACGGCTGAACTTCACGACCGCGCCGGCGATCAGCGCATAGCCCATCACCACCGCGGGGTTGCCGATGCTGGGCGCCCAGGGGAGGCCGATCCGATCGTTGAGCACCGCCATCAGTGCGCCGCACCCGGCGATCAGGTGGCCGGCGCCCCATAGCCCTGCCCACGATCCGAACCGACCGGTTGCCAGCGGGATGAGGTGGATGAACCCGGCGACCAGCATGCCGAGGCCTGCGACGACGTAGAGAGTGGAGAGATCGAGCGCCACGGAGACCTGCTTGTTCGTTCGTTGCGCGGACTAATAGGTTGGCTTTGCTAAGGATTGGTTCCGGTTGGGGGGCGGGGGCGGAAGTTTGCGGGTTTTGGTTTGGGGTGGGTTGGCGGTGGCGCGATGAGGAGCCGCGTAGCGTCGAGGTGATGGGCGATGCGGAAGGCGGATGTGGTGGCTGTGCCAAGGATGTTTCCCCGCGAAGGCGGGGACCCAGACTGGGCTCCCGCCTTCGCGGGAGAACAAGGAGGCGGGCGGTATCGTTTGGGCGGGGTGGTTCTGACTTGACCGGCGTTGTCGGGCGTTTCGTGCACGCCATTCCAGATTGCGCCCAGTTGTTGCGCCCCCTCCCCCCGTCATTCCGGCGGACGCCGGGACCCATGGTCGCGGACCGGGTCATGCTAGCGTGATATCGCTGGGGCCACCGTAACCGTGGGTCCCGGCGTTCGCCGGGATGACGGGAGGGGTTTAGGTTGGTGAGTTTGAGAGGGGTGCGGAGCTTGGGTCTTTGGAATGGGTGATGCCGTCAAAGACCTTGCAGATCGTGAGCTTGCGATGGTTCGCGCTGCCGGATGATCGCGCCCCTGCCCCCTAACCTCCTTCCTCTACCGTCCTACCCCTCCCTCGTCATCCCGGCGGACGCCGGGACCCATGGTCGCGGACCGGGTAATGATAGGGGGTATCACTGGGTCCGCCGTAACCGTGGGTCCCGGCGTTCGCCGGGATGACGGATGGGGTGCGGGTGGACGGGGCCTGGGGCGTGGGGCGAACTGGCGAACTGGCGAACTGGCGAACTGGCGAACTGCGGCAACATCCATCCCCCCGATATCCATCCCCCCGATCGAACTTAACCTTTGCCCCTTTGCCTTCGCCCTCAACTTTCGCGCTGCAACGCCGAGAGGGCGCCGGTGGATTGCCACCGACGCCCTCTCGAACTTACTTCACTCGCAGATGCGAAGCCCTGCTTGGCCGGACAGGGGCAAAGCCCCTGTCGTCGGACGGCGCTGGAGCGCCGCCGGCCGGGCAAGCCCTTTGGATTCACATTTAGCTTTTGCTAAATGTGGATGGGCTTGCCTTGCACGGCCATCGCGGCTTCCTTGATCGCCTCGGCATGCGTGGGATGCGCATGACACGTGTAGGCGATGTCTTCGCTGGTCGCGCCGAATTCCATCGCGATGGCAGCTTCGGCGATCAGCGTACCGGCGAGGCTCGAGACGATCCAGACGCCGAGGACGCGGTCGGTCTTGGCGTCGGCGATGATCTTCACGAAACCATCGGTGTCGCGGTTGGTCTTGGCGCGACTGTTCGCGGCGAACGGGAACTTGCCGACCTTGATCTCTGTCTTGTCGCGCGCCGCCTCTTCGGTGAGGCCGACGCCGGCAATCTCGGGCATCGTGTAGACGACGCTCGGGATGACGTCCTCGTTGACGATGCCGGTCTGGCCGGCGATGTTTTCCGCGACCGCGACGCCCTCGTCCTCAGCCTTGTGCGCGAGCATCAGGCCGGGGATGCAGTCGCCGATCGCCCAGACGCCGTCGACCTTGGTGCGGAAGCTGTGGTCGGTTTCGATCTGGCCGCGCTTGTTGAGCTCGAGGCCGATGGCTTCGAGGTTGAGGCCGTCGACGTTCGCTTTCCGCCCGATCGAGACGAGCACCGCGTCGGCGGTCAGCGTCTCGGATGCGCCACCCGCGGCGGGCTCGACGGTGATGGTCGCGACGCCGTTGTCGACGGTCACGCCGGTGACCTTGGTCGAGAGTTTGAGCTCCATGCCCTGCTTCTTGAAGAGCTTGGCGGTCTCGCGGCGGACTTCGCCGTCGAAGCCGGGGAGGATCTGGTCGACGAACTCGACGACCGTGACCTTCGCGCCGAGACGACGCCAGACGCTGCCCAGTTCGAGACCGATCACGCCGCCGCCGATGACGACCATGTGCTCGGGGACCTTGGGGATCTCGAGCGCGCCGGTGCTGTCGACGACGGTCTTCTGGTCGACCTCGACGCCGGGGAGCGGCATGACGCTGGAGCCGGTGGCGATGACGATGTTCTTCGCGGTGACCTTCTGGCCGGCGATCTCCACCGTGTGCGCATCCTGGAACGCGGCCTTGCCCTTGAGCCAGGTCACCTTGTTCTTCTTGAACAGGAATTCGACGCCGCCGGTCAGTTCCTTGACGGCCTTGGCCTTCTCGGCGTGCATCTGGTCGAGGTTGAGGGTGACGCCCTGGAAGTCGATGCCGAACTTCGTCATGTGGCCGCCCTTGGCCTCCTCGTAGATCTCCGACGCGTGGAGCAGTGCCTTGGACGGGATGCAGCCGACGTTAAGGCAGGTGCCGCCGAGCGTCTCGCGGGACTCGGCACAAGCGGTGCGCAGGCCGAGCTGCGCTGCACGGATCGCCGCGACGTAACCGCCGGGGCCCGCACCGATCACGAGGACGTCATAGTCGTAGTCAGCCATGTTATGCTCCAGCGGGGAACGGCTTACTGCGTTCGCCGTCCTTGGTTATCGTTGTGATGTGGCCTTCGAAGCCACCACCGGCCAACACTGCAATCAGGCGGTCGGCGATGGCATCCGGATGCACGCGGTTCAGTCGATTATATAGTATCGCGCGGGGCGCAGGGTAACCACGGTTGAAGATCAGGTCGCCGAAGTCGCGGTCATCGGTGACCAATATCAGTGCCGCGATGTCGTCGCGCGCCAGTATCTCCGGGTCCTTGGCGCCGCGCGATGTTTCCCGGATCCATTCGACGGCGTGACCAGCACTGCGCAACCGCGCGACGACAACCGGATGCTGGTTTTCGTCGGCGAGCAGATGCACCCGTCAGGCCGCTTTGCGCTGCGCCGCGACCGTCGAGTCGACCAGCAGGTCTCGCGCGAACGCGATCGCTGCACGGACGTCTTCCTCGGTGATATGGTCGAAGGCGGCGAGAACATCGGTGATGCTCGCACCGTCTTCGAAATATTCGAGGATCAGCTCGACCGATATCCGCGTTCCCTTGACCACGGGCTTGCCGCCCAGGATTTCGGGGTCCGAATGGATATGGTCGCGCCAGTTCATCGCTACCTCACAGGTCGATAAGAATCCGCGTCGGATCCTCGATAGCATTTTTCAGCGCGACCAGGAACGTCACGGCTTCGCGGCCGTCGATCAGGCGGTGGTCGTAGCTGAGCGCGAGGTACATCATCGGGCGGATGACGATCTGGCCGTTGACGACGACCGGGCGCTCCTCGATGCGGTGGAGGCCCAGCACCGCGGACTGCGGCGGGTTGATGATCGGGGTCGACATCAGCGAGCCGAACACGCCGCCGTTGGAGATCGTGAAGGTACCGCCCTTCATCTCGTCCATTTTCAGCGCGCCTTCCTTGGCACGCTTGCCGAAGTCGCCGATCGTCTTCTCGATCGTCGCGACCGACATCTGGTCGGCGTCGCGGATCACGGGGACGACGAGGCCGCCGGGCGACGAGACCGCGACCGAGATGTCGGCGTAATCGTGATAGACGATGTCGTCGCCGTCGATCGACGCGTTGACCGACGGAATGTCGCGCAGCGCCATCGTGGCGGCCTTCACGAAGAAGCCCATGAAGCCCAGGCGGACACCGTGCTTCTTCTCGAACAGGTCCTTGTACTTGGCGCGCGCCTCGATCACCGCGGTCATGTCGACGTCGTTGAACGTCGTCAGCATCGCGGCGGTATTCTGCGCTTCCTTGAGGCGCTTGGCGATCGTCTGGCGGAGGCGCGTCATGCGGACGCGCTCTTCGCCGCGACCCGATGCGGCGGCAGGCGCTGCTGCCGGAGCAGGCGCTGCGGCGGGAGCAGGCGCTGGCTTGCTCGACGCGGCGGCGGTCACGTCTTCCTTGGTGATGCGACCGTCGCGGCCGGTGCCCTTGACGGTGCCGGGATCGACGCCGTGCTCGAGCACCGCGCGGCGGACCGACGGGGAGAGCGCCGCGGGCGAGTCGCTGGTGCCGGCGCCGGGCTGGTCGCCATAGCCTGCGCCGGACTCGTCCTTGGCGGGCGCGGACGGCGTCGCAGTTGCGGCTGGCTCGGGAGCCTTTGCGGTAGCGGGGGCGGGCGCAGCGGCGGCGCCGTCACCGGAGTCGATCGTGGCGAGCATCGCGCCGACCTGCACGGTGTCGCCGACCGCGACCGCGTGCTGGCCCATGACGCCGGCGACCGGCGACGGGACCTCGACCGAGACCTTGTCGGTCTCGAGGCTGGCGATCGGCTCGTCGACCGCGACGGGGTCGCCGGGCTGCTTCAGCCACTCGCCGAGGGTGGCTTCGGTGATCGATTCACCCAGGACGGGGACGGTGACTTCGGTTGCCATGTTTGCTTCTACCTTTTGTGCTCCTGCGGACGCAGGGGCCTAGGGTTACTCTGCCGGACCCTGGGTTCCTGCTTTCGCAAGAAAACAGGGACCGGGTTCAATCAATTTGCGCGGGTGCGGCGGATTTCGTCGCGGACGGAGTGGCCGAGCGCGTCGGCGACGAGCGCGCCCTGTTCGGCCTGGTGACGCTTCATCAGACCGGTCGCGGGCGATGCCGAGGCGTTGCGCCCGGCGTAACGCGCGCGCTTCACGCGGGAATCGACCGTTGCCAGCGCCTCCTCGATCAGCGGCTCGACGAAGAACCAGTAGCCGTTGTTCTTCGGCTCTTCCTGCGCCCAGACGATCTCTTCCAGGTTCGGCATCCGTGCGACGCGCTCGGCGATCGGGTTGCCGGGGAAGGGATAGAGCTGTTCGACGCGGACGATCTGCGTATCGGTGTCGCCCGCCGCGTCGCGTGCCTCGATAAGGTCGTACGCGACCTTGCCGGTGCACAGGACAAGACGCTTCGTATCGACGTCGGCGGCCGGATTGGTATCCGACAACAGGCGGCGGAAGTGGCTGTCGCCCTGGAAATCCTCCGCGTTCGAGACGGCCAGCTTGTGACGCAGCAACGACTTCGGCGTCATCACGATCAACGGCTTGCGGAAGTTGCGGTGCATCTGCCGGCGGAGCAGGTGGAAATAGTTCGCCGGGCTGGTGCAGTTCGCGACCTGGATGTTGTCGTCCGCGCACGACTGGAGGAAACGCTCGGGACGTGCCGAGCTATGCTCAGGCCCCTGCCCTTCGTAACCATGCGGGAGCAGCATCACGAGGCCGTTGGCGCGGAGCCACTTCGATTCGCCGCTCGTGATGAACTGATCGATCATGATCTGCGCGCCGTTGACGAAATCGCCGAACTGCGCCTCCCAGAGGACCAAGGTCTTCGGGTCGGCGAGCGCGTAGCCATATTCGAACCCGAGCACGCCGTATTCGCTGAGCGGGCTGTCGAGTACCTCGAAGCGGCCGTGCTCGATTTCCTGCAACGGCACGTACTTGTGCTCGTCGGTCTGGTCGACCCAGACCGCGTGGCGCTGCGAGAAAGTGCCGCGGCCCGAATCCTGGCCGGACAGGCGGACGCCATAGCCTTCCGAGAGCAGGCCGCCGAACGCGAGTGCTTCGCCGGTCGCCCAGTCGAAGCCCTTGCCCGACTTGAACATCTCGCGCTTGGCATCGATCACGCGGTTGAGCGTCTTGTGGATCTTCACGCTGTCGGGGATCGTCGTCAGCGTGCGGCCGAGCGAGTCGAACAACTTCGTGCTGAGGCCGGTCTCGACGTTGCGACGTGCCGACGCGCCGTCGGTCGGCGCGCTGAGGCCGGTCCAGCGACCGCCAAACCAGTCCGCCTTGTTCGGCTTGTACGAGGACCCGGCTTCGAACTCGCCTTCGAGACGGAGCGTGAACTGCTTCACATTCTCGTCGATCCAAGGCTGGTCGATCACGCCTTCCTTGATAAGGCGATCGCCGTATACCGACGAGACGCCGGGGTGCTTGCGGATGATGTCGTACATCAGCGGCTGCGTGAAGGACGGCTCGTCGCCCTCGTTGTGGCCGAAGCGGCGGTAGCACCACATGTCGATGACGATGTCGCGGTGGAACTTCTGGCGGAATTCCATCGCCATCTTGGTCGCGAAGGTGACCGCCTCGGGATCGTCGCCGTTGACGTGGAAGACCGGCGCCTGGACGCCCTTGGCGACGTCCGACGGGTAAGGCGACGAGCGCGCGAACTGCGGCGAGGTCGTGAAGCCGACCTGGTTGTTGATGATGAAGTGGACGCAGCCGCCGGTGTTGTAGCCGCGGATGCCGGAGAAGCCGAGGCACTCCCAGACGATCCCCTGCCCTGCGAACGCCGCGTCGCCGTGGATCAGCACGGGCAAGCTCGCGACGTGATCCTTCAGGTCGTTGTTGAGCGTCTGGATCGCGCGGGTCTTGCCGAGCACGACCGGGTCGGCGGCCTCGAGATGCGACGGGTTGGCGACCAGGCTCATGTGAACCTTGTGGCCGTCGAACTCGCGATCGGTGCTGGTGCCGAGGTGATACTTGACGTCGCCCGAACCGCCGATGTCGTCGGGGTTGGCCGAACCACCGGCGAATTCGTGGAAGATCACGCGCAACGGCTTGGCCATCACGTTCGCCAGCACGTTGAGGCGACCGCGGTGCGCCATGCCGATGACGAGCTCGCGCACGCCCATCTGGCCGCCATACTTGATCACGCTCTCAAGCGCGGGGATCATCGATTCGCCGCCGTCGAGCCCGAAGCGCTTCGTGCCGACATACTTCTTGCCGAGGAATTTCTCCCACTGCTCGGCCTGGATCACCTTGGTGAGGATCGCCTTCTTGCCGTCGGTGGAGAATTCGATCGCCTTGTCTTGGCCCTCCATGCGCTCCTGGAGGAAGCGGCGCTCCTCGACATCGGAGATGTGCATGTATTCGAGGCCGACATTGCCGCAGTAATTCTTGCGCAACGTGTCGACGAGCTCGCGGATCGAGACCCATTCGAAGCCCATCGTGCCCCCGAGATAGACCTTGCGGTCGATGTCGCCGTCGGAGAAACCGTGATATTCGGTCTTCAGGTCCTCGGGCATCTCGCGCTTCGAGAGGCCGAGCGGGTCGAGGTTCGCGGCGAGGTGACCACGGACGCGGTAGGTGCGGACGAGCAGCTGCGCGCGGATCGCGTCGGCCGCGGCCTTGACGATCTCTTCCTTCGAGACGGGCGCAGGTGCCGCTGCGGCGGGGGCAGGCTTGCCACCCTTGGCGGGCTTGGGCGCGGGCTCCATCTGGGTCGGATCGAGCGCTGCGGTCAGGTCGTCCGTGGTGGTGAGCGGCCAGCGGGCGCTCTCCCAGCTCGGGCCCTGCGCGGAGCCTTCGAGACCCTCGAAGAACGCACGCCAACCGGATTCGACCGAGGCCGGGTCCGCATTGAACTTGGCGTAGAGCGTCTCCACGAACGCCGGGCTGACGCCGGCTGCGATATCGCTGAAATCCTGGCCTTCGTAGCCCATCGTTCTCGTCCTCAGTGTCCTTCTCCCCGCGGGGGAGAAGGAGGGGCCCACTCGCACTTGCGGGTGGGAGGGTGAGGGCACGGGCGGTCACGTGCCCTCACCCTTCCGCTGCCAAGAGGCAGCTCCTTCCCTCTCCCCGGGGGGAGAGGGGTAGTCAGCTCAACCCTTCAACACGCTCAGCAGCGTCTCGCCGAGCAGGCTGGGGCTTTCCGAGACCTTGATCCCGGCGGCTTCCATCGCCGCGATCTTGCTCTCCGCGTCGCCCTTGCCGCCCGACACGATCGCGCCGGCATGGCCCATGCGACGGCCCGGAGGCGCCGTACGACCGGCAATGAAGCCTGCCATCGGCTTCGACCGACCGCGCTTGGCTTCGTCGCGAAGGAACTGTGCCGCCTGCTCTTCCGCGTCGCCGCCGATTTCGCCGATCATGATGATCGACTGGGTCTCGTCGTCGGCGAGGAACAGCTCGAGAACGTCGATGAAGTTCGTGCCGTTGACCGGATCGCCACCGATGCCGACCGCGGTCGTCTGACCGAGGCCTGCGTTCGACGTCTGGAACACCGCCTCATAGGTGAGCGTGCCTGAACGGCTGACAACGCCGACCGAACCCTTCTTGAAGATCGAGCCCGGCATGATGCCGATCTTACACTCGCCGGGGGTCAGCACGCCGGGGCAGTTCGGGCCGATGAGGCGCGACTTGGAGCCCGACAGCGCGCGCTTGACCTTGACCATGTCGAGCACGGGAATGCCCTCGGTGATCGCGACGATCAGCTCGATCTCGGCGTCGATCGCCTCGAGGATCGAATCGGCGGCGAAGGGGGGCGGCACGTAGATGACCGACGCGGTCGCGCCGGTCATCGCCTTGGCTTCGGCGACGGTGTTGTAGACGGGGAGGTCGAGGTGAGTCGTACCGCCCTTGCCGGGCGTGACGCCGCCGACCATCTGCGTGCCGTATTCCAGCGCCATCTTGGTGTGGAAGCTGCCGGTTTCGCCGGTCATGCCCTGGGTGATGACCTTGGTGTTCTTGTCGACGAGGATGCTCATCTTGTCTCGTTCCTTACCACCCCGGCGAAGGCCGGGGCCCAATTGGGAAAGCGGTCATGGTCGTGCGATGCGATCGTAAAGGTCGTCCCATGAGGGATTGAAACCATTGATCTCACGCAGCTTCCAGTCTCGCTTCCACTCCTTCATGTGCAGCTCGCGCTGCCGGGCGGCTTCCCAACTACCGGCTAACTCATACCAGACGAGCAGCTTGCAGTCGTATTTCTTCGTGAACCCGGCGACGACGGCATTGCGGTGTTCCCACACGCGCTTTGCCAGGTTCAGCGTCGAGCCGAGGTAGATCGTACCGTTAAACCCACTTGCCATGATGTAGACGAACGCTTGTTCTTCCATCAGCGGGGCCTTCCCAATTGGGCCCCGGCCTTCGCCGGGGTGGTGCGATCCTTACCTCACCTCAAATCAGCTTAGTCCCTCAAATCAGTTCAGCGAACCGTCGATACCCTTGCAGGCGACGATCAGTTCCTTCACCGCATCGACCGACACGGTGAGGTTCTGCTTGGCTTCGTCGTCCAGCTTGATCTCGACGATCTTCTCGACGCCGCCAGCCCCGATCACCACCGGCACGCCGACATACAGATCGGTCAGGCCGTACTCGCCCGAAACATACGCCGCGGCCGGAAGCACGCGCTTCTGATCGTACAGATACGCTTCGGCCATCGCGATGCCGCTGGTCGCCGGCGCGTAGTACGCCGAGCCCGTCTTCAGCAGTGCGACGATCTCGCCGCCGCCGCCGCGCGTGCGCTTGACGATCGCGTCGATCTTTTCCTGGCTCGACATGCCCATCGCGATGAGATCGGGGACCGGGATGCCCGACACGGTCGAGTAGCTGATGACCGGGACCATCGTGTCGCCGTGGCCGCCGAGCACGAAGCTGGTGACGTCCTTGACGGAGACCTTGAACTCGTCGGCGAGGAAGTGGCTGAAGCGTGCCGAGTCGAGCACGCCGGCCATGCCGACCACCATGTGGTGCGGCAGACCCGAGAACTCGCGGAGTGCCCAAACCATCGCGTCGAGCGGGTTGGTGATGCAGATCACGAATGCGTCGGGGGCGTTCGCCTTGATGCCCTCGCCGACGGCCTTCATGACCTTCAGGTTGATGCCGAGCAGGTCGTCGCGGCTCATGCCGGGCTTGCGCGCGACACCAGCGGTGACGATGATGACGTCCGCGCCGGCGATGTCGGCATAGTCGTTCGAGCCGGTGATCTGCGAGTCGAAGCCTTCGACCGGGCCGCACTGCGACAGGTCGAGCGCCTTGCCCTGGGGGATGCCCTCGGCGACGTCGAACAGGACGATATCGCCAAGGCCCTTGAGTGCTGCGAGGTGCGCGAGCGTACCGCCGATGTTACCGGCGCCGATCAGCGCGATCTTCTTGCGAGCCATTCCAATCCGTCTCCGTCTGATGTGCGGGGTGATTGGTGACGCCGGTTACGCGCATTATCCCGCTACGGCAACCGCTAAAAGGACAAAAGCGGGTTGTTATTGCAACTCGTTCGCATATGCAATAAGCTTAGAGGTGGCCTTCGGCGAGATAGTCCTCGGAGCGCATCTCTTCGAGGCGGCTGATCGTGCGGTCGAACTCGAAGCGCCCGTCGCCGCTTTCGTAGAGATCGCCGGGTTGCGCATCGGCGGCGGCGAGCAGCTTCACCTTGTGCTCGTACAGCGCGTCGATCAGCGCGACGAAGCGCGCCGCCTCGTTGCGGTTCTCGGGGCCGAGCTTGGGGATGCCGACCAGGATGACGGTGTGGAATTTCCGCGCGATGGCGAGGTAGTCGGCCACTCCCCTCGCCTCGCCGCAAAGCTTCTTGAAGCTGAACACCGCGACGCCCTTGAGCGACTTGGGCACGCGCAGGGTTCGGCCTTGCACAATGAGGTCCTCGGCAGGGACGTGCTCGCTGTCGTCGGTCGAGAAGTCGGTGAGGCGGAAGAACGCGGCTGACAACTGCGCGGTCGCCTCGGGGCCGTTGGGGACGAGCCACGTGTCCTGGCTGCCGAGCCGATCGCGGCGATAGTCGACCGGGCCGTTGAGCGGGAGCACGTCGAGGCGCTGTTCGATGGTCGCGATGAAGGGCAGGAAATGCTCGCGGTTGAGGCCGTTCTTGTAGAGATCGGCGGGCGGGCGGTTCGAGGTGGTGACGATCGTCACGCCGGAATCGAGCAGCGAGGTCACCAGCCGCGACAGGATCATCGCGTCGGGGCTGTTGGTGACCATCATCTCGTCGAACGCGAGCAGGCGGGTCTCGTCGGCGATCGCGGTGGCGACGGGGACGATCGGGTCGCCGACTTCCTTGCGGCGCTCGGCGGCGATGCGCGCGTGGACCTCGAGCATGAACTCGCCGAAGTGGACGCGGCGCTTCTTCTCAACGGGCGCGTTGGCGAAGAACAGGTCCATCAGCATCGACTTGCCGCGACCGACGCCGCCCCAGAGGTAGACGCCGCGGGGGTCTGGTTTCTTGGAGAAGCGGGCGAAGAAGCCGGTCGACTTGGGGGTAGCGAGTTCGGTCGCGAGGGTGTGGAGGCGCACGGCGGCGGCGGCTTGCTCAAGGTCGGGGCGGAGTTCGCCTGAGGCGATGAGAGCTTCGTAGGCCTTGAGGACGGTCACTTGCCCATCCTTTTACCACCCCGGCGGAGGCCGGGGCCCAATTGGAAAGGTTTCGGTAACGGCGCGGGACGCTTCAACACTGATCGTTTCCCAATTGGGCCCCGGCCTTCGCCGGGGTGGTGTTACGCGGCGGTGTCAGCCCTTGGAGGCTTGCCGGACGGCTTACGGATCGTGGCCGAGAAGGCGGCGATCTTCGTGTCGTCGTCCCCTTGCACCACGAGACCCCGGAGGAACAAGAGGCGGCCGGTTTCCTTGAGGACCTCGACCTGCGCCTCGATCGGTTCGCCCACGCGTCCACCGCCGATGAATTGCGTGTTGAGATCGAGCGTGACCGCGGTGCCGGCGGTGATCAGGCCGAAGCCTCTGGCGGCGGCGAACAGGGCTACGTCGATGAACGCGAGGAGCGCGCCGCCGTGGACGTTGTTCTGGAGGTTGGAGTGGCGATGCTCGGGGGTGATGCGGACGCGGACGGTGTGGCCGTCGACGCGGTAGAGCATGGGGCCGAGCAGGGTGTTGAAGCGGGTGGGGTCGGAGAGCGACCAGCTACGCCAGCCTGGGTTGGCGGGGTCTTCGGCTTCGACGAAATGGGGGGTAGTCAACAACCTGTCCTTCGATACGCCGCTTCGACAAGCTCAGCAGCTACTCAGGACGAACGGAAATTTATACCCCCCGTTCGTCCTGAGTAGGGACTGAGCGAAGTCGAAGGCCCGTATCGAAGGGATCAGACGATCCGTTCGGCTTCCATTTTCTTGATCTCGGCGATCGCCTTGGCGGGGTTCAAGCCCTTCGGGCACGCGTTCGCGCAGTTCATGATGGTGTGGCAGCGATACAGGCGGAACGGATCCTCGAGTTCGTCGAGGCGCTCGCCGGTCATCTCGTCGCGGCTGTCGGCGAGCCAGCGATAGGCCTGCAACAGGATCGCGGGCCCGAGGAACTTGTCGGCGTTCCACCAATAGCTCGGGCACGAGGTCGAGCAGCACGCGCACAGGATGCACTCGTACAGGCCGTCGAGCTTCGAGCGATCTTCGGGCGACTGGAGACGCTCCTTGCCCGAGGGCGGGGGAGTGACGGTCTGCAGCCACGGCTTGATCGACGAATATTGCGCGTAGAAATGCGTGAAGTCGGGGACCAGGTCCTTGATCACGTCCATGTGCGGCAATGGCGTGATCTGGACCTCGCCCTTGCAATCCTCGATCGCGGTCGTGCAGGCGAGGCCGTTCTTGCCGTTGATGTTCATCGAGCACGAGCCGCAAATGCCCTCGCGGCACGACCGGCGGAAGGTAAGCGAGGAATCCTGCTCGCTCTTCATCTTGATCAGCGCGTCGAGCACCATCGGGCCGGTGTCGTCGAGATCGAGCTCGAAATTATCGTAGCGCGGGTTCTCGCCGCTGTCCGGATCGTAGCGGTAGACCTTGAACGATTTGAGACGCTTACCCCCGCTGGTCGAGGCGTGCTTGACGCCCTTCTTGACGACGCTGTTTTTCGGGAGCGAGAATTCGGCCATTGCGAGCGGTCCGTCCGTGGTGTGATTATAGGTTGTCAGAGCCGATACATGACAGGGGCCCTCCCCGCAAATCCTTAGCTTCGCGGGTGCAACATGCGTCACACCCGCTGTCGCGTTGCCTGCTCACGCCGGGTCAGATGATGTCGAGGACGAGGCCGAGGTCGCGGGCTTCCTCGGCTTCGATGTACCAGTTGGAGGGGGCCTTCTTCTTCAATTCCTCGAGCGATACCTTCGAGCCCTCGACGATCGCGCGGAAGCCTTCCTCCTGGATGTTGATCGAGTCCTCGATCTCGTGGAGCTTGGCCTTGAGCGTATAGGAGAGCGTGTTGAGCGGGCCGTTGAGTTCGATCGTGCTCTGCATCTGCCGCTCGTGGATCATGATGCGGCTGTTGCGGGTGAGGAAGCGGCTGTCGACGGGGAAAGCGGACATGAAGGTCGCGCCGGCGGAATAGACCGCGACCTTGCCGAGGAAGAGCGTCTCGCGGCCGGTGTATTCGCGGAGCAGGCGGATGTTGTCGCCCATCGCGCGCGAGACTTCGGGGTCGCCGCCGAGCGTGGTGATCGAGACGACGAGCGGGCCCTCGGTGGGGGCGGCGACGAGTTGCGACTTGAAAGTGTCGTACATCGCGTCGTCGACGGGGCCGTGGAGGTGGATGTGGGGGGCGGCCAGCAACGGGTAGTTGCGGGCGTTCGAGGCGGGGGATGTGTCGGTCATGCCGCGGCAAACTTTTGCGGGGGCGGTGGGTTCCGGACAGGTTGCCGCATATCAGCACAGTGATTTGGTGTGACCTGTTCGACGTGCTATAAAACGGTCATGATCGAGACAATCCATGCCGGCGCGACCGTGAGCATCAGCGACCTTAAGAAGAATCCGTCTGGAGTCATCGAGGCTGCGGGCGGATTTCCCGTGGCTGTGCTCAATCGGAATACGCCCGCGGCGTATCTGGTGCCGGCAGCGGCGTGGGAGGAATTGATGGATCGGTTGGAGGACGTCGAACTGGCAGACCTGGTGCGAGCGCGTGCCGACGAGGTGCCGGTCGCGGTGTCGCTTGGCGACCTATAGTCTCGCTTTCCTGCCGAGCGCGCTGCGGGAGTGGGAGAAGCTCGGCGCCAATGTTCGCGAGCAGTTCAAGGCGAAGCTGACCGAGCGGTTGGGCGAGCCGCATATTGCGAGTGCGCGGCTGAGCGGGATGACCGGGTGCTACAAGATCAAGCTTCGGGCCGCGGGGTATCGGTTGGTGTACCGGGTCGACGATGGCTTGGTGACGGTGATCGTCGTGGCGGTCGGGCGGCGGGATCGGAATCTGGTGTACAAGATCGCGGCTGGGCGGATCGATTAGTCGTCGGCATTGCGCCAAAGCTTGTCTCCCCGCGAAGGCGGGGATCCAGACTGGGCTCCCGCCTTCGCGGGAGAACAAGGAAGAGGGTCAGACTTCTCGGCTCGTCCGCTTGTACTGGAGGATCCAGCCTACCAGGCCGCCCGGCACGCCGCCGACGAGCGAGAACAGCGCGTAGAAGGTGATCGCTATCTTCTGGGGTTCTTCGCCCACACCGCGGGGTTCGATGCCGAAGACGTAGATGGCGGTTAGTAGCGCGACGACCACCGGCCATAGGAAGCCGGCGATCATCGGTTGGAAGCGCGTCAGGAGGCCCACCGCGACGGGTACGAGGAACCCGATCGCGATGATGGCCCACGTCATCGAAACATCCGCTTCATCAGTATACCCGCTTCTTGGGCTTGATGTAGTCGATGTCGTCGGTGAGCGTGTAGTCGTGGACCGGGCGGAAATCGATCTTGGTCTCGCCGCCCTTGCCGCCCCAGCCGTTGAAGGTCGTGATGGTGTGCTTCATCCAGTTCGCGTCGTCGCGCTCGGGGAAATCCTCGTGCATGTGTGCGCCGCGCGATTCGGTGCGGTTGGCGGCCGAGTTCATCGTCACGACCGCCTGGCCGATCAGATTGTCGAGTTCCATCGTCTCGACCAGATCGGTGTTCCAGATCATGCTGCGATCCTTCACGGCGACGTCGGTCATCCGGCTGTAGATCCCGGCCATCTTCTCAACGCCTTGGTTCAGCAGCTCGGTGTCGCGGAACACGGCGCAATGCTTCTGCATGGTCTGCTGCATGTCGAGACGAATCTGCGCAGTCGGCGAACCGCCCGACGCATTGCGGAAATGGTCGAGACGCGTCAGCGCGAGGTCTTCCGAACCCTTGGGCAGCGGCGCGTGCGCCGTGCCGGGCTTCAGCGTGTCCTTGATCCGCAGGCCGGTCGCGCGACCGAACACGACCAAGTCGATAAGGCTGTTCGAGCCGAGGCGGTTGGCGCCGTGGACCGAGACGCAGGCCGCTTCGCCGACCGCGAACAGGCCGGGGACGACCGCGTCGGGGTTGCCGTCAACGAGGTTGACGACCTCGCCGTGGAAGTTGGTCGGGATGCCGCCCATGTTGTAATGCACGGTCGGCGTGACCGGCAGCGGCTGGCGCGTGAGATCGACGCCGGCGAAGACCTTGCCGGTCTCGGTGATGCCCGGCAGGCGCTCGGCGAGCACCTTGGGATCGATGTGATCGAGGTGCAGGAAGATGTGGTCGCCGTTCTTGCCGACGCCGCGGCCTTCGCGCATTTCGAGCGCCATCGAGCGGCTGACGACGTCGCGCGAGGCGAGGTCCTTTGCCGACGGGGCATAGCGCTCCATAAAGCGCTCGCCCTCGGAGTTGGTCAAATAGCCGCCCTCACCGCGTGCGCCCTCGGTGATGAGAACGCCCGCGCCGTAGATGCCGGTCGGGTGGAACTGGACGAACTCCATGTCCTGCAACGGAAGCCCGGCGCGGAGCACCATCGCGTTGCCGTCGCCGGTGCAGGTGTGCGCCGAGGTCGCCGAGAAATAAACGCGACCGTAGCCGCCGGTGGCGAGCACGGTCTGGTGGCTGCGGAAGCGGTGGATCGAGCCGTCTTCCATGCATAGCGCGATGACGCCGCGGCAGACGCCGTTCTCCATGATCAGGTCGAGCGCGAAATACTCGACGAAGAAGTCCGTGTTGTACTTCAGGCTCTGCTGATACAGCGCGTGGAGCATCGCGTGGCCGGTGCGATCGGCGGCGGCAGCGGTGCGCTGGACTGGAGGGCCCTCGCCCATGTTCTGCATGTGGCCGCCGAACGGACGCTGATAGATCGTGCCGTTCTCGTTACGGCTGAACGGCATGCCGGCATGCTCGAGTTCGTAGACCGCCTGAGGCGCTTCGCGGCAGAGATACTCGATCGCGTCCTGGTCGCCGAGCCAGTCGGATCCCTTGACGGTGTCGAACATGTGCCAGGTCCAGTGATCCGGCGAGTTGTTGCCGAGCGAGGCGGCGATGCCGCCCTGTGCGGCGACGGTGTGGCTGCGGGTCGGGAAGACCTTGGTGATGCACGCGGTCTTCAGGCCGCTCTCGGCGATGCCCATCGTCGCGCGCAGGCCGGAGCCGCCGGCACCGACGACGACCGCATCATAGGTATGATCGATGATCTTGTAGGCAGACATCAGGCGGGAGCTCCGGAGAAGGCGACCTTCAGGATCGCGAACAGGGCGATGCCGCCCAGCGTGAAGGTGAACAGGTTGAGGAGGATCATCGTCACGACACGGCTCTCGCCATGCTGGTAATCCTCGATCACGACCTGAAGACCGAGACGGAAGTGATAGAACACCGACAGGATCAACAGCGCCATCGGCACCGCGACCCAGGCCGACTGCAGCCACAGATGGACCGCGGCGTAATCATAGCCCGGCATCCGCGCGACCGAGATCATCAGCCACACCATGAGGAACAAGTTCGAGCCCGCCGTGAGGCGCTGCTGCCACCAGTGATGCGCACCGTGCTTGGCGCTGCCCAGGCCGCGGACGCGACCGATTGCCGTACCCGAACCCATTACTTGATCCCCATGTAGAGCCAGAACACGACCGTGAGCGCTACGCTCGCGACCATCGTCGCGATCGCGCCCATCTTGTTGCGCTTCAGTTCGTAGCCGGCGCCGATATCGAGCACCATGTGGCGGATGCCAGTCATCATGTGCTGGAACAGCGACAGCGTCAGCCCGACCGCGACGACATAGCCGAGGATGTTAAGACGGCCGGTGTCGGCGGTGAACACATCGACGAAGGTCGCGTACGCCTGATCGCCCGAGGCGATCGCGGCGAGCCACCAGACGAGCAGGATGCTGCCGACGGTCGCCATCCCGCTGCCGGTCACGCGGTGCAGGATCGAGACCAGCATGTGCGGGCCCCATTTATAGACCTGCAGATGGGGAGAAAGCGGGCGTGCCGGGTTGCGCGATGCCAAGGGCGGAGTCCTCGAACCAGAAGATGACGAACCAAGAACAGCTTGGTCCAGAATATATAGATTGGGCGACCTATTAGCCACCGCGTGCTGCGATGCAACCCATTGGGGCCGGTCCGATAACCCATGACACCGCGGGCGTGATGCCGTGCGGGACACGATGGCCATGCACGTGACGTGACGTCGATCCCTAACCAGCCCTTAAGACATGGCGTGTAGCGATGGCGTCGTACATTCGATCCGGAGTTCACCGTCTTGACCACCAACGACCTGCCGGCCCCCGGCTCGATCGCGGCTTCCGTCGACCTGATGGCGCGGCTGCGGGTGTTCGATTTCGACGGATCGCTGACCGGCGCGAGCCGCGAAGTCTGGGCCGCGCTGGCGCCTGAGATCACGCATGTATCCAGGGCGTTCTGGGAACAGTGGCTGCAGTGTTTTTCCGACGAACGGATCTGGGCGCCGCACGAAACCGACCAGATGATCGAGATCGGTTGCACGTTCCTGCGCAATCGCTTCCTGGACACGAGTGGACGCGCCTGGATCGAATCGATCGAGCGGTCGGTCGCGACGGCCTATGTCGCCGACGTATCGCCAATGGCGCTGCTGTCGATGATCAGCGCGAGCGACCGCGCCGCGCTCGACGTGCTGATGCGCCGGGTCGATCGGTCGGATCCGAAGCTGCCGGTGTTCATCGACACGCTGATGCGGCTGTCGGCGCTGGAGGGCGAGATCACCGTCGCGATCTATAACCGCTACCAGATGCATACCGCGCAGGTCGCGCGCGATACGCTGGCCGCGGAGTTCCGCGATGGAATCGCGGCGATGGTCGAGACCGCGACCGACGAGGGGCATATGCTGCGCGAACAGGCGCTGCGGAGTTCGGCGTCGACCCGCGCGGTGCTCGGCAAGGCAAGCGAAGTCGCGGCCGCGGCAGAGCAGTCCGCGGTGGCGATGCGCGAAGCGGCGCAGACCGCCGCCGGCCTGATCCGCGCGATCGAGGATGCGCGGACCGAGGTGGAGGCTGCGGCGGAGATCGCCAATCGGGCGTCGGCGCAGGCTGGCCAGGCGGTCGGCATGTCGGAAACGCTGAGCGATCATGCGAAGTCGATCGAGTCGATCCTGGGGCTGATCCGCGACATTGCCGGGCAGACCAACCTGCTGGCGCTGAACGCGACGATCGAGGCGGCGCGCGCGGGGGATGCCGGGCGCGGGTTCGCGGTGGTGGCGCAGGAGGTGAAGAGCCTCGCCAACCAGACTGCGCGGGCGACCGACGACATCGCCGCGAAGATCGCCGCGATCCAGTCGGCGACGCGCTCGACCGTGGAGACCAATGCGTCGATCAAGTCGACGGTGGCCGAGGTGCAGGAAAGCGCTGATCGCATCCGTTACGCGATGGAAGCGCAGGCGCAGACGGTGACCGCGATCACCGCGGCGGTGGACGAGACCGCGCTGGCGGCGGATTCGATGTCCAACACGATCGCCGCGATCCGCGAGGATACCGAGACGGTGGCGACCGAGATCGACGGGGTAGGTCGCGGGTTCGACGTGCTCGACGGGCGGCTCAGCAATTTGAAGAATAGCGCGGGCGATTTCGTCGCCAAAGTCGCCGCATAGGCGATCGAGCGATGACGAGTGTGACTAACGTTGTGGCCATGCCTGCGCGGGGCCGAACGCTGCGCGACCGGGTTCGCGATTACGACTGGGATGGGTTGATCGAGCCGGCGTGCGCGACGCTGAGCGCGCTGTTGGACGAGGACGATCACCGGCGGATCGGCGAGATGTTCTGGCGACACTATCTGTCTTTGGACGCGGTCCGCCACATCGCATCGCAGATCACGCCCGAGCGGCTCGAACGTCGGATCGCCCAGAGCGCGACCTATGCGCGGATGCGGTACCTGTCGCCTTACGACCAGACGTGGGAAGCGATGGCGATCGCCTATGCCGATGAATCGCGACGGTCGGCAATACCCTTGCCTGCTTTGCTGTCGGCGGCGGCGTTCGCGCATAGCGCTACGCTCCACCTGATCGTCGATCGGGCGGGCACCGATGCCGCGACGATGCGGATCGTCGCCGACGTGGTGCAGCGGATCGCGCTGATCGAGGCGGACATCATGGTCTCGCACCTGAGTGCGACCGATGCGGCGGCGGCGCAGGCGGAGCGCCAAACGCGCGCATCGAACTTTCGCGGCAGTATTGCCGAGTCGATCGAGCATACCGCGATCTTGGGTGCGCGCATCCACGTGCAGGCGGCGGGTGCAGCGGCCTCGACGCGCGGTATCCTCGGCAAGGCGAGCGAGGTCGCGGCGGCGGCGGAACAGTCCGCGCTGGCGATGCGCGAGGCGGCGCAGACCTCCGCGGGATTGATCCGAGCGATCGAGACCGCACGCAGCGAAGTCGAGGTGGCGGCCGGGATCGCCGATCGCGCCTGTGCACAGACTGGCGAGGCGGTCGGCATGTCGGAGACACTCAGCGAGCATGCGAAATCGATCGAATCGATCCTCGGGCTGATCCGCAGCATCGCCGGACAGACCAACCTGCTTGCGCTGAACGCGACGATCGAGGCGGCGCGCGCGGGCGATGCCGGGCGCGGGTTCGCGGTGGTGGCGCAGGAGGTGAAGTCGCTCGCCAGCCAGACCGCGCGGGCGACCGATGACATTGCGGCCAAGATCGCTGCGATCCAGGCGGCGACGGCGGCTACGGTCGCGACCAATGCGGGGATCAAGGCGACTGTCGGCGAGGTAAGGGACAGCGCAGACCGCATACGGCATGCGATGGAGGCACAGGCGCACACCGTGACTGCGATCACCGCGGCCGTCGACGAGACCGCGCTGGCAGCGGACACGATGTCGTCCACGATCGCGACGATCCGCGCGGATACGGAGGCGGTGGCAATCGAGATCGACCGGCTGGGTCACGCGTTCGGCGAGGTGGATGACCAGCTTGGCGTGCTGCGCGGTGCGGCGGACGGGTTTTCGGCTAGCGTGGCGTGAGGGCGGTCTAAGGGAGAAAGCGTAGGGTGGTTCACGCGGAGGCGCGGAGACGCGGAGGGTCTGGCGGAACCTGAGGTTCTTCAAAACTTTCGTTGGGGAGCGCTTCGCCTAATCGACACGCACTCTCTCCGCGCCTCCGCGTCTCCGTGAACCAATCCTTCTTCGGCTTGGTGACGGATACGGCCTGCGGCGCTAGAGCGCTGACATGACTATTCTTCTAACCGGCTCCAGTCGCGGTATCGGCGCAGCTATTCATGCGGCGCTGACCGACGCGGGCGCCTCCGTGATCGGGCATGGGACCGCCAGCGGTATCCCGGCTGACTTTAGCGATCCTAAGGGACCGACTGCGTTGTGGAACGCTGCGTTGGAGCAGGCTGGCGGCGCGATCGATGTGCTGATCAACAATGCTGGCGTGTTCGAGGCGGCACCGCTCGCCGATAACGACTGGACCGCGCAGTGGGAGCGGACGATGCGGATCAACCTGACCGCGTCGGCCGAGCTGTGCCGGTTGGCTGTATTGCACTGGCAATCGCGCGGGTTCGGCGGGCGGATCGTCAATATCGCGAGCCGGGCGGCGTATCGCGGGGATTCGCCGGCGCATTGGCATTATGCCGCGTCGAAAGCGGGGATGGTGGCGATGACCAAGACCATTGCTCGGGGCTATGCTCGGGAGGGCATTCTGGCGTTTGCGGTGTGCCCGGGGTTCACGATGACCGGGATGGCGGAGGAGTATCTGTCGAGCCGGGGCGGCGATGCGTTGCTGGCGGACATTCCGCTCGGGCGGGTTGCGGCACCTGACGAGATCGCGGCGGCGGCGAAGTTTTTGGCGTTGGAGGCGCCGGCTTCGATGACGGGCTCGGTGATCGACGTGAATGGGGCGAGCTATGTCCGATAGTTGGAAGCTCACCCTCCCCTGCACGCGCGCGGAGGCGGAGGCGATCGATGCGAGCGACGATCTGACGATCGACGGTGTGTTGATGACCACCGAGGAGATCGAGGACGACGTCGAGTCGTGGCGGCTCGATGCGTATTTCGAGCATGAGCCGGCGGCCGACACGGTCGCAGCGGTGCGGGCGCTGGTGCCGAGTGCGGCGGGGGCCGAGATCGCGGTCGAGCGGTTGGGCGATGCGGACTGGGTGACGATGAGCCAGGCCGGGCTCGAGCCTTTGTCGGTCGGGCGGTTCTTCGTGCATACCGGGGCGCATGCGGGTTCGGTGCCGGCGGACAAGCGGGCGTTTTTGATCGAGGCTAGCCGGGCGTTCGGGACGGGGCATCACGAGACGACGAGCGGGTGTCTGGCGATGCTCGACGGGTTGGCGGATGCTTCGTTTGCGAACGTGATCGATATCGGGACGGGGACGGGGTTGCTTGCGTTTGCGGCGGCGCATCTCTGGCCTGCGGCTGCGGTGATGGGGACAGATATCGATCCGGTCTCGATCGATGTGACGGCGGAGAATGCGGCGCTCAATGGGGTCGAGGGGATCGATCTGGTTGTGGCGGACGGTACGCTGGACGATGCGATCGTGGTTCGCGCGCCGTATGATCTGGTGATCGCGAATATTCTGGCGGGGCCGCTGGTGTCTATGGCGCCGGAGATCGCTTCCATTTCGGATGTGGGGGCGACGATCGTGCTGGCCGGGTTGCTGGAGACGCAGCGGGCCGGGGTCGTGGCGGCGTATGAGGCTTGCGGGTGTTCGCTCGAGGCGGTCGACCGGCGGGGGGATTGGAGTGTGCTTCGGTTGCGGGCTGGGGCGGTGAGGTTTGTGGCGGAGGGGCCGTTCGATCCTAAGGGGCGCGATGGGTGGGCGCTGGATATTTGAGCCACCCGTAGAAGATTGTTCCCCCGCGAAGGCGGGGGGCCAGTCTGGGCCCCCGCCTTCGCGGGGGAACAAGTTGGGAAGGGCTGCCCTCACCTCACTTCCGGCACCACCCCGGCGGAGGCCGGGGCCCAATTGAAATGGCGGTGCGGCTCTATTTTGGAGGTTCGCCCAATTGGGCCCCGGCCTTCGCCGGGGTGGTGCTTTCTTATCTAATTACGCACTGAGTTTCGCGTTAGCGTACGCC
Source organism: Sphingomonas sp. Leaf230 (assembly GCF_001421745.1). Classification (GTDB taxonomy): domain Bacteria; phylum Pseudomonadota; class Alphaproteobacteria; order Sphingomonadales; family Sphingomonadaceae; genus Sphingomonas. Next base: position 276,035 of record NZ_LMKW01000008.1, read on the forward strand.
TGCGTACCCTCGGTAATTACCACATCCCCCGGTTCGATCCGCGCGACGGGAATATTCGGGAGCGCCTTCAGTTCCTCGTACAGCGGCGCGAAGTCCGTCTCTACCGTCAGCCGCAGCAACTCCTCGAAGCTCGGGATGACGAAATAGTTCTGCTGGAAATCGTCGATCCGGTATTCGGTGCGCATCACACGCGCGAGATCGAGCGCGATGCGGTTGGGGCTCGGATCGTCGAGCGCAAACCGCGTTTCCGCGTAGCTGGAGACGATGCCCGAGCCGTAGATGCGCAGGCCTTCGGGTTCGGCGATCAGGCCGAACTCGACCGTGTACCAGTAGAGTCTTCCGAGATACTTCAGCGCGTCGAGGCCGAGCGCGCGCTGGCCGCCGCGGCCGTAGGCGGCGAGGTAGTCCGCGAACACCGGGTCGGCGAGCATGGGCACGTGGCCGAACACGTCGTGGAAGACGTCGGGTTCCTGCAGATAGTCGAGCTGGTCGGGGCGGCGGATGAAGTTGCCCGCGACGAAGCGGCGATTGGCCATGTGATCGAAGAACACGTCGTCGGGGACGAGGCCGGGGACCGCGACGACCGACCAGCCAGTGAGCTTGGTCAAGCGCTCGGACAGCTCTTCGAAATCGGGGATGCCGGGTTTCGACAGTTTCAGGACATCGAGCCCACGCAGCCAGGCGTTCGACGCGCGGCCGGGGAGCAGCTTCGACTGGCGCGCGAACAGCGTGTCCCACGTCGCGTGATCCTCAGCGGTGTAATCCGCCCAGTTCTGCGGGATCGTCCAGTCGGGCGCGCCTTCGGGCGGGGTGCTCAGCACATGTGTGTCATTGGCCATGCGGCTGGTCTAGCATGACGGAATGAAGACGGAAACGCGTTGGGTTAAGTCGATTTTATGGGCGGTCGCCGCAGTGTTTGGGGTGGTTGCGAGCTATGCGGTGGCGGGGCTGGTCGGCGGATCGATCCCGAGCAATCGTGACTGGCGGGCGCCGGCCGAAGGGGTTCATATCTTCGTCGAGAGCAACGGCGTGCATACCGGGATCATCGTGCCGAAGCTGGCCGGCGGGGTGGACTGGCGCGGGGTGGCTCGCGCGGAGGATCTGCGTGATCCGCGGTATGGGGCGTTCGATCATGTGTCGTTCGGGTGGGGGGAGAAGGCGTTCTACCTGGAGACGCCGACCTGGGCGGACGTGAAGCTGCGGACCGTGGTTGCTGCCGCGACCGGCAGTACGCGGACGTTGATGCATGTCGATCATCTGCCGAGGCCGCGTGCGGGGGATGGGGCTCGCGAGATCGTGGTGACGCCGGCGCAGTATCGACGGTTGGCGGCGTATATCCGGGCTAGCTTTCGGGATGGGGGTGCGCGGTATCGGGGGTATGCCGGGTATGATGCGTTTTACGAGGCTAACGGGCGGTATAGTGCGGTGCGGACGTGTAATGCGTGGACGGGGGATGCGCTTCGGTTTTCTGGGGTTCGGGTTGGGTGGTGGACGCCGTTTCCGGTTACGGTGATGGGGTGGTTTTGAGCCAACCTTGTTCTCCCGCGAAGGCGGGAGTCCAGACTGGGCTCCCGCCTTCGCGGGAGAACAAGTTGGGGGCGGGATGCGGTTGTTCGGGCCACCACCCCGGCGCAGGCCGGGGCCCAATTGGGAAGCGGCGGTAACAGTGCGCAGTCCGTCGTCAGCAACGTCCCCCAATTGGGCCCCGGCCTTCGCCGGGGTGGTAGTGAGGGAGGATGGGTACCGGGCCGCTCAGTTTCCCGCGCGGTAGCCTTGGTATTGGCCGCATTCCGAGCGCTGTGGGTCGCGCTTGCAGCGCTTCGCGAGTTCCTTGCGCTGCTTGCCCTCTTCGGCTTCCTGTTTGCGCATCTTCTTGCCGTAGTTGCGGTCCGATTCTTCCTGGCTGGTGGTGGTCCAGTCGACCGCCTTGCCGGCGACCTGGAACGGTGCCTTCACGATCGAGGTTGCGGTGCTGATGCAGCCACTTACGAGGAACGGCAGGACCGCGAGTACGGGGAGGACTTTACGCATTTACTTCACTCCTGCGCGGGACCGATCGCGCGCCTGGCTCCCGTATAGCGGAAAGTCGGTGAAGAATCCGTCGATACCTTGTGCGAGCCCAGCGTCGATCTCCGCGGCGATGTCGCCGTGCGCTGCGGGGTCGGTGCCGCGGCGGAAGCGGGTCGGTTCGAAATAGTTTTCGGCGCGGTAGGTCCAGGGGTGGACGCGCAGGCCGGCGGCGTGCGCGTCGGCGACCAGTGTGGTCGGTGTCGCGTCGGTCCAGAGCATGCTCTTGTTCGGGCCGATTCCGTAGGCATAGGCGGCGACGGCCTTCAGTCCCTCGGGCGTGATCATCGCCTTGTAGCTCGGCTGCGCGCCGTCGGCAGGACCGCCCTCGCCGTCCATGAGCTGGATCAGGCGGACTTTGGTCATCTTGTGGAGGCGCTGGAGGTTGGCGACCTCGAACGACTGGATGAACACCGGCGCTTTGGCCGAATCCCAGCCGGCCTCGCGCAGTTCGGCGACCAGTTTCGCGTCGGTCGGGTGGCCGATCTTGGCGAAATAGGTCGGATGCTTGGTCTCGGGATAGATGCCGATCGTCCGGCCCGTCTCGGTCGTGCGGCGTTTGGCGAGCGCGATGATCTCGGCGAGCGTCGGGATTGCGAACTGGCCGTCATAGGCGGTGTTCGCGGGGCGGAGCTTGGGCAGCCGCTCCTTCGCGCGCAACGTCTTCAGTTCGGCGAGCGTGAAGTCCTCGACGAACCAGCCGGTCATCGTCTGGCCGTCGATCGTCTTGGTGGTTTTCCGCGCGGCGAACTCGGGGTGGTCGGCGACGTTGGTCGTCTCCGCGATGTTGTTCTCGTGCCGCGCGACGAGGATGTCGTCCCTGGTCGGGACAAGATCGGGCTCGATGAAGTCCGCGCCCTGGTCGATCGCGAGCGAATAGGCCGCCAGTGTATGCTCGGGCCGGAGCCCGCTTGCGCCGCGGTGCGCGATGACGATCGGAGGCGACAATCGGGGAGAAGCTGGCGTCATCGCAACAGCTTGCCCGCTCAGCGCTATGAACGCCAGCGTACCAACACGTGAGAGCTTGTCGCAATAGGAAACGATCGGTCGCATCGGCGTTAAGTCCTCGAAATCCGTACATTCCCGGCACATTCAACCAGGGGCACCGCCATGCATTTCACGATCAATGGTCAATCATATGACGCCGAGCCCGATATTCGCACGTCGGTGCTCGATCTGTGCCGCGAGCATCTCGGGCTGACGGGCTCGAAGAAGGGCTGCGATCATGGCCAGTGCGGCGCGTGCACGGTGCTGATCAACGGGCGCCGGGTCAATTCCTGCCTGACGCTGGCGGTGATGCACCAGGACGACGAGATCACGACGATCGAGGGGATCGGCCAGCCGGGCAACCTCCATGCGTTGCAGGACGCGTTCGTGCGGCATGACGGCTATCAGTGCGGGTATTGCACGCCGGGGCAGATTTGTTCGGCGGTCGGCATGCTCGACGAGGTCAAGAAGGGCTGGGCCAGCCATGCGTCGGGCGACCTGACCGATCCGAAGTTCGACGATGCCGAGATTTCCGAGCGGATGAGCGGCAACCTATGCCGGTGCGCCGCGTATCCGAACATCGTCGACGCGATCCGCGAAGTCGGTGGTGCCGAGCCCGCAGGCCGGACCGCGGATGAGAAGGACGCCGCGATGGAAGCCAATGCGCGTGGGGAGCTGGTGGCATGAAGACCTTCACCTACGAGAAGCCCGCGACGCCCGAGGCTGCGGTCAAGGATATCGATACGAGCGGCGCGAAGTTCATCGCGGGCGGGACGAATCTGCTCGACCTGATGAAGTTGCAGGTCGAGACGCCGGACAAGCTGGTCGACATCTCGCGGCTCGATCTCGCGAAGATCGAGGAACGTGAGGATGGCGGGCTGACGATCGGTGCGCTGGTGCCGAACAGCGATCTCGCTGCCGATCGCCGCGTCGTCGCCAAGTACGAGGTGCTGAGCCGTGCGTTGCTGGCGGGTGCTTCGGGCCAGTTGCGCAACAAGGCGTCGACCGGGGGCAATCTCCTCCAGCGGACGCGGTGCTATTATTTCTACGACACCGCGGCGGCGTGCAACAAGCGCGAGCCGGGCAGCGGCTGTTCGGCGATCGGCGGCTTCAACCGCATCCTCGCCGTGCTGGGGACGAGCGAGCATTGCATCGCGACGCACCCGAGCGACATGGCGGTGGCGATGCGGGCGCTCGACGCGACGATCGTGACGCTGAAGGCGGATGGCGATCGTCGGCGGATCTCGATCCACGACTTCTATCGCCTGCCGGGCGATACGCCGCAGATCGAGAACGCACTCGAGGCCGGTGAACTGATCACGCACATCGAGCTGCCGGCACCGGTCAAAGGCAAGCAGGAATACCGCAAGGTGCGCGACCGTGCGTCCTATGCGTTCGCGCTCGTCTCGGTAGCGGCGATCGTCGACGTGCAGGACGGCGTGATCGCGTCGGCCTCGCTCGCGTTCGGCGGGCTTGGCCCGATGCCGTGGCGCAATCCGGCGGTCGAGGCGGCGCTGGTCGGCAAGGCGCCGTCCGATGCCGTGTTCGAGGCTGCGGCGACCGTGCTGCTGGCTGATGCCAAGGGCTATGGCTCGAACGACTTCAAGATCCCCCTCGCCCGTCGCACGCTGATCGCGACGCTGCGCAACGTCACGGGAGCATAAGCATGTTTGGTCTTGGCACTACGAATAGCTTGACGATGGACAAGCCGCATCCGGACAGTCTTCTGGATACGGGCGTCCAGGGCGTCATCGGCAAGCCGCTCGACCGGATCGACGGTCCGCTGAAGGTCACCGGAACGGCAACTTATGCCGCGGAATACCAGTTCGCCAACATGGCGTTCGGGGTTCTCGTCGGCACGAAGATTTCGGCGGGCAAGGTCGTTTCGATCGACGTGGATGCGGTGAAGAGCATTCCCGGCGTGATCGACGTCGTGACCGATTTCGATCGGTTCATCCGCGTTGCGGCACAGGGCGGTGCGACCGATGCGCCGACGCAGGGCGTGAAGGACATCGCGTTCTTCGGCCAGATCGTCGCGATCGTGCTCGCCGAGAGCTTCGAAGTCGCACGGGACGCGGCGGCCCGGTTGCCGATCGAGTATCAGGCGAGCGAGGGGCAGTACGACTTCGCCGCGCATCGTGACGAGACCCGCAAGCCGGCCGACGATGCCACGCAGGCGCATTTCGCGCAGGGCGACGTCGACAAGGCGATGGACGCCGCGCCGGTGACGGTCGACGTCACATACGTCACGCCGAGCCAGAACTCCGCGGCGATGGAGCCGCATGCCTCGATCGCGGTGTGGGAAGAGGATGGCTCGCTGGCGCTGTACGGCGCCTATCAGATGCCGACGTCGGATGCGCAGCAACTGGCGAAGTCGCTCGGCGTGTCCGAGAAGAAGGTGCGGATCATCGCGCGCTATATCGGCGGCGGGTTCGGATCGAAACTCGGCATCGCGCCTGAGAGCGTTGCAGCAGCGATCGCGGCGAAACAGCTTGGCCGTCCGGTCAAGGCGGTGATGGCACGCCAGCAGGTGTTCGAGGCAACCGTCCGCCGCTCGAATACCGAGCAGCGCATCCGGCTTGCGGCCGATGCCACCGGCAAGCTGAGCGCGATCGGTCACGAGACGCTCACCTCGAACCAGTCGACCGAGGATTATTTCGAGCCAGCGGGTATCGGCACGCACATGCTGTACGGTGGCGAGAACCGGATCATCACGCACGACATCGTCGATGTGAATTTCGTCGTGTCGGGCTCTATGCGCGCGCCGGGTGAGGCCGTCGGCATGATGGCGCTGGAAGGCGCGATGGACGAGCTGGCCGAGAAGCTCGACATGAATCCGATCGAACTGCGCCGGATCAACGACCCGGCGGTCGATCCCGAGAGGGACGTACCCTATTCGTCGCGCAATCTGACGCGTGCGCTCGACGAGGGCGCGGCCAAGTTCGGCTGGGACAAGCGCCAGAAGGCCGGGACGCGGCGCGAGGGCGAGTGGCTGATCGGGACGGGCGTCGCTGCGGCAGTGCGCGGGAACATGATGCAGGAATCGTCCGCCAAGGTGGAGATTCATCCGGATGGCTCGGCGACGGTGTCGTCGGCGATGACCGATATCGGCACGGGCAGCTACACGATCCTGGCGCAGATCGCGTCCGAGATCCTGGGTATTCCGGTCGAGAACATCACGATGTCGCTGGGCGATACCAACGATCCTCCGGCGGCTGGTTCGGGCGGTTCGTGGGGCGCGACGTCTTCGGGGACGGCGGTGTATCTCGCGTGCGAGATGCTGCGCGGGAAGCTGGCCAAGGCTATGGACGTTGATGAAAACGACCTGACGCTGAAGGACGGCAATGCGATCGGTGACAATCGCTCCACACCGATCGGCGAGCTGGTCGGCAAGGGTCTCGATGCGACCGGACACATAAAGCCGGGCAAGCAGGAGAAGGAAACGACCCAGGCGTCGTTCGGCGCGCATTTCGCCGAGGTCGCGGTGAACGCCGTGACTGGTGAAGTACGCGTGCGGCGGATGCTCGGATCGTTCGCGGCGGGGCGCGTGCTGAACGCGAAGACGGCGCGCTCGCAATGCCTTGGCGGGATGACGTTCGGGATTGGCGCGGCGCTGACCGAGGATTTGATCCACGACCTGCGTACCGGCAAGCTGGTGAACCACGATCTGGCGGAATATCATGTGCCGGTGAACGCCGACATTCCGCAGATGGACGTCCACTTCGTCGACGAGCGCGATATCCATGCGAACCCGATCCACGCGAAGGGGATCGGCGAGCTGGGGATCTCGGGTGCCGGTGCTGCGGTGGCGAACGCGGTTTATAACGCGACGGGGATTAGGGTGCGCGAGTTCCCGATTACGCTGGATAAGCTGCTGGATCAGTTGCCGGCTGTTTGAGGGCTGACGATACCATAAACAGGTACCACCCCGGCGAAGGCCGGGGCCCAGTTGGGGGACGAAGATAACGAAGGATCGTCCTCCGTTATCAAGACCTTTCCAACTGGGCCCCGGCCTTCGCCGGGGTGGCGGCGAGGTGGAGGGCGTCTCATTCCCAACCCTCGTCAAACGCCCCCGCCCTACCCATATGCTTCGCTCCACCCGAGGACCGCAGAATGAACGAACACGTGATGGATGCGGCGTTTCGTCCGAGGGGTCTCGACCGCGCCAAGCAGGGCGTTCTCGGGCTTGGACTCGACCGGATCGAGGGGCCGGCGAAGGTCACCGGCTTGGCGGACTATGCGTATGAGGGCACGCCCGATCGCATCGCCTATGCCGCGATCGTCGGCACGCCGGTGGGCAGCGGGCGCATTCTTGGCATTGGCGTAAGCGCCGCCGAGGCGTTGCCCGGCGTCATTGCCGTCATTCACAACGATCCGCGGATGCCGGCCGGCGAGTCCAACTCGCGGGCGATGCCGCTGTTCGATACCGACGTCATTCTCCACCTCGGCCAGCCGGTCGCGATCGTCGTCGCCGAGGACCAGGCGATCGCGCGCGATGCCGCCGCGCTGGTCATGGTTCGCACCGAAGCGGGCGAGGATCGGTTCGACGTCGAGACGCAGCCGGTCGATACCGCGCCGAAGATCGGCTTCCTGCCGCCGATCGACAAGGGCGATCTCGACGCGGTGATGGCGGACGCGGCGGTGACGTTCGACCGGACCTACACGACGCCCGTGCATTTCCCCGCCGCGCTGGAGCCGCATGCGACCACCGCATGGTGGGAGGGCGACAAGCTGATCGTGCGGTCGAGCAACCAGGTGATTGGCGGCGCGCGCAAGACGATCGCGAAGGCGCTGAAGATCGATGCGGACAAGGTGCGCGTGCTCTCGCCGTATGTCGGCGGCGGGTTCGGCGGCAAGACTGGTGTCGGTCCCGAGGCGATCCTCGCGGCGATCGCGGCGGAGGTCGTCGGGCGGCCGGTGAAGGTCGCGCTGCCCCGCCGCCAGACCGCGTATATGGTGCATCATCGCTCGCATACGACGCAGCGGATCCGGATTGCTGCCGACGAGCACGGCGTGATCCTCGGCATGGGGCATGAGAGCGTCGTCGCGCAGAACGACGATGGCGAGTTTCTCGAGCCGGTGCCGTTCGGGACGCTGCCGCTGTACCGGGGCGACGCGCGGCGGTTCAAGACCGACCTCGTGCGTGTCGATCTGCCCGCAAGTGGCGCGGTGCGCGCACCGGGCGAGGCGGTCGGCACGTTCGGGGTCGAGTGCGCGATGGACGAACTGGCCGAGCAGCTCGGGATCAATCCGATCGAGCTGCGGCGGCGCAACGAGCCCGAGACCGATCCGGTGAGCGGCAAGCCGTTCTCCACGCGGCGGATGCTCGATTGCTATACGCAAGGCGCCGAGCGGTTCGGCTGGCCTGCGAGCGTGCCTGCGCCGGGATCGGTGCGCGAGGGCGAGTGGCTGGTGGGGATCGGCATGGCGGCGAGCCTGCGCGGTAACTTCACGGTCGAGGCGCAGGCGCGTGTGCGGCTGGAGGTGGACGGCCGGGCGACGGTCGAGTGCGACATGACCGATATCGGCACGGGGACGTACACCATCCTCGCGCAGACCGCGGGCGAGATGCTCGGGTTGCCGGTCGCCGAGGTGAACGTGCGGCTGGGCGATACCGACCTCCCGCCGAGCGCTGGGTCGGGCGGGTCGTTCGGTGCTGGCAGCGCGTGTTCGGCGGTGGTGCTGGCGTGCGAGGATATCCTTGGCGAACTGGCGTTGCGTATGAACGCCGCGCCCGAGGACCTGAGCCTGCACGACGGCTGTGTGAGCGCTGGCGGACGGTCGGTGAAGCTGGCCGATCTGGTCCGCGGTGAGCCGATCGTGGCGATGGGTAAGACCGGGCCGGGTGCCGAGAGCAAGCGCACCAGCCAGGCGAGCCACGGCGCGCACTTCGTCGAGGTCGCGGTGAACGCGGTGACGGGCGAGACGCGCGTGCGGCGGATGCTGGGCGTGTTCGATGTCGGGCGCGTGCTCAATCGCAAGACGGCGACGAGCCAGATCACCGGCGGGATGGCATGGGGGATCGCCTATGCGCTGAGCGAGGAGGGCGTGGTGGACACGCGGACCGGAGCGTTCGTGAACCCCGATTTCGGCGAATATCATGTCGCGGTGAATGCCGACATTCCGCAACTCGAAGTGCATTTCATTGAGGAGATCGACGACTCCGCGAACCCGGTTGGGGCGAAGGGCGTTGGGGAGCTCGGGATTTCCGGCGCGGGGGCTGCGGTGGCGAACGCCATCTACAACGCGACGGGGGTGAGGGTTCGGAACTTTCCGGTGACGCTCGACAAGCTGCTGGCAGGACTACCCTCCATTTAAGAGCTGTTCCCCCGCGCAGGCGGGGGGCCAGGATACCAAACGGAGCGTTCGTGGCTCCTGGGCTCCCGCCTTCGCGGGAGAACGAGAAGAGAGACAACATGGCCGAAAACGATAGCGTGCTCGCTGCTGCGAAGACTTGGAAGGGCGAGAAGATGGCGATCGCCACGGTCGTCTCGACCTGGGGATCCGCGCCGCGGCCCAAGGGCAGCCACATGCTCGTCCATGCCGATGGGCGGTTCGAGGGTTCGGTGTCCGGCGGATGCGTCGAGAGCGACATCCTCGCCACCGCTGCCGAGGTGATCGCCGGGGCGCCGTTTCAGGTGCGCAACTACGGCGTGGCGGATGCGGCGGCGTGGGAAGTCGGGCTGCCGTGTGGCGGCGAGATCGCGGTGATGGTGCAGCCGGTGTCCGCCGAGGGGTTCGATCCCGAGCTGTTCGACCGGATCGCCGATGCGCGCGACCAGGGCGATGCGCTGACCGTGACGACCGACCTCACCACCGGGCACAGCGACGCGCGGCCGCTGGAGACGGGCGAGGTGTTCGTCAACCGCTACGATCCGCCGCGCCGGCTGCTGATCGTCGGCGCGGTGCAGATCGCGCAGGCTCTGGCGGGGCTGGCACGCGAACTCGGGATCGAGACGGTGGTGATCGATCCCCGCGCGCGCTTCCTGACCGAGGAGCGGTTTCCGGGCGTGACGCTCGACGATCGCTGGCCCGACGAGGCGATCGCCGCGCTCCGCCCCGGTCCGTCGACCGCGGTCGTGACGCTGAGCCACGACATCAAGATCGACGACCCTGCGCTGATCGCCGCGCTCGCGTCGGATGCCGCGTATGTCGGCGCGCTCGGCAGCCGCAAGAGCCATGCGGCGCGGCGCGAGCGGCTTGCTTCGGAGGGCGTTACGGCGGAGAACATCGACCGGATCGATGCGCCAGTCGGGCTCGATATCGGCGCGATCGGACCATCGGAAATCGCGCTGTCGGTCGCGGCGGCGATGATAGGAGCGTTCAATGATCGCCGCTGAAAACGTCTTCCTCATCCTCCTCGCGGCCGGGCGTTCGGAGCGGTTCGGCATCCCCAACAAGCTGGAGGTGCCGTTCCTCAACAAGCCGCTCGGGATGCACGTCGTCACGGCCTTCGAGAACATTCCGTTCAAGCGCCGGCTGGTGGTGACCGACGGCTGCAAGCTCGACTTCATCAGCCATCATTTCGAGGTCGTGCATAACGACGATCCGTCGTCGGGCATGTCGCAGTCGGTGAAATTGGGCGTCCAGTGCGCGAAGGACGAGGGCGCGGAGGCAGTGCTGATCGCGCTGGCGGACATGCCGCGCGTGACCGCGGCGCATATCTACCGGATGCTCGATGCCGCCGACAGCGCGGACGCGGTGGTCGCGTCGAGCGATGGCGAGAAGCCGAGTCCCCCTGCCCTGTTCGGGCGCGAGCGGTTCGATTTCCTGCTGACGCTGGACGGCGATGCGGGCGCGCGTGACCTGGTGAAGGCGGGGCGGCATGTCGTGACGGCGCCTGCCGAACTGATCGATATCGACACGCCCGAGGATCTGGACCGGCTGCAGGCGCTGGTCCACGATCCCAAGGCGGCGATCACTCGTGCCTTAACGCGTCGATAGGGTTCATAGCCGCCGCGCGCCTGGCCGGGAAATAACCGAAGACCACGCCGATCACCGCGGAGATCGCGAACGCGAAGATGTTGATCTCTGGCACGAACAGCCACTGAACCTTGATCAGCGGCGCGATGATCGCGATCGCCGCCTGCGCGACGATCAAGCCGATGACGCCGCCGAGACACGACAGCGCAATCGCCTCGACGAGGAACTGCAACAACACCTCGCGCGCGACCGCGCCGATGGCGAGGCGGATGCCAATCTCGCGCGTGCGCTCGGTCACCGACACCAGCATGATGTTCATGATGCCGATCCCGCCGACGACCAGGCTGATACCGGCGACCGCGGCGACGATGCCGGTGAGCAGGGTCGTGGTGCCGGTCAGCGTGTCCGAAATCTGCTTGGTATCGAAGATGTTGAAGTCGTCGGGCTTGTCGCCGGTGATGGTGCGGCGTTCGCGGAGCAGGTCGGTGATCCCGGCCTGCACGGTGCTGGTGGAGAAGCGCTCGTCGACGCCGACCAGCATCAGGCGGATATCGCGGTTGCCGGTGAAGCGCCGCTGGACCGCCTTGATCGGCATGACCACGGTGTCGTCCTGATCGCCGCCGAACCCGGCCTGGCCGCGCGTGGTCAGCACGCCGATCACGTCGCAGCTGATCGGTCCGATACGGAAGCGGTGGCCGACCGGATCGCCGCCGGGGAACAGGTTTTTCGAGACGGTATTGCCGATGATGCAGACCGCGGCACCGGCGCTTTCCTCGACCGGCGTCCAGCGGCGACCCGAGGCGAGCGGCCATGGCTGGACCTGGAAGATGGCGTCGGTGGTGCCGTTGATCGTGGTCGACCAGTTGGCGCCTTCGTAGATCGCGGTGGCGGTGGCGCTGGCTTGCGGCGCGACCGCGGTGACGCCGGCGATCTGGTTGGCGATCGCGGCGACGTCCTCGGGCTTGAAGTCGGGCGGACGCGGGCCGCCACCGCCGCGACCGAAGCCCTGGCCAGGGCGGACTTGCAGGATGTTGGTGCCGAGCGCGGAGATCGACTGCTGCACCGCGGCGGTGGTCGCCTTGCCTAGCGTCACCATCGTCACGACCGCGCCGACGCCGATGACGATGCCGAGGATGGTGAGGAACGATCGCAGGAGGTGGCGGCGGATCGAGCGAAGCGCGAGGACGAGGGTGGTGCCGAACATTAGCGCGTCGCTCCGGTATCGAGAGCGTAGTCTTGCTGCTCCCCTTCCGCTTGCGGGAGAGGTCGGGGGAGGGGCTGACCAAATAGACCGGACGCCAGTACGTACGTCGCGCCCTCCCCTGACCCCTCCCGCAAGCGGGAGGGGAATGCTTCGCGGACGCCGCTCACGATTCCACGCTTTCGCCTTGGCGGTGCTGGCTTTCGATGCGTTCCACCAGGCCGTCCTTGAAGTGGACCACCGTCCTGGCGAAGGCGGCCATGTCGGGTTCGTGGGTGACCATCAGGACCGTGATGTTCTTTTCCGCGTTCAACCGCGTGAGGAGTTGCATGATCTCGATCGAGCGTTCGCTGTCGAGGTTGCCGGTCGGTTCGTCGGCGAGCAGCACGTCGGGGCTGGTCACCAGCGCGCGCGCGATCGCGACTCGTTGCTGCTGGCCGCCGGACAGTTCGGCGGGGGTGTGGTCCCACCAGTCCGCCAAGCCGACGGTGTCGAGGCTCGCCATCGCCGCATCCCGGCGCGCGCGTTTTTCGTCGCCGCGGTAGAGCAAGGGGAGTTCGACATTCTCCAGCGCGGACGTGCGCGAGAGCAAGTTGAAGCCCTGGAACACGAAGCCGAGATATTTTCGCCGCAGCAGCGCGCGCTGGTCCCGGTCGAGCGTTTCGACGTGGTGGCCGCGGAACAGGAAGGTGCCGTCGCTCGGCACGTCGAGACAGCCGAGGATGTTCATCGTCGTCGATTTGCCCGAGCCCGACGGCCCCATCACCGCGACGAAATCGCCGGCCGCGATGTCGAGGTCGACGCCCTTGAGCGCCTGGAACATCGTCGCGCCCTGCCCGTACGTCTTGGTGACGCCGCGCAGGGAGATGAGCGGTTCGGCGGTGAGCGGCGCGTTACTGGCCACCGCCCCCACCCTTGCTCGCGCCACCTGAGCGACGTGCGCCCCCGCTACGCTTGGCGTCGTCGCCGCCGCTCGCCAACTGGCCGGTGATGACCTGCGCGCCGGGCTGGAGATTGCCCGACAGGACTTCGGTCATCGTGCCGTTGGTGTCGCCGGTGGTGATCTGCACCGGCTGCGGCGTGCCGTCCGCGCCCTTGACGTAGATCGTCTGCTGCGCGCCGCGAGCGACCGTCGCGGTGCGCTCCGCACCGCCGCCACGGCGCGGACGGAAGGTCAGCGAGCCGGCGATGCCGCCGCCTGCGTCGCCGGACGCCGTGGTCGGCTTGAAGCGCAACGCGGCGTTGGGGACGAGCAGGACGTTGCGCTTGTCCGAGGTGACGATGTCCGCGGTCGCGGTCATGCCGGGACGCAGCGTCAGCGACTGATTACCCACCGTCAGGTCGGCCGCGTACGAGACGACCTGCCCGGTGGTCGAGGTCGCGGTGGTCGAGGTCGAGGAGGTGGCCGAGCTGACCGTCAGGTTCGAGCCGAGATCGACCCGGCTGATCGTCGCGGGGAAGGTCTGGCCGGGGAACGCGTCGACGGTGAAGCTGGCCTTCTGGCCGATCTTGACCTCGCCGACGTCGGCTTCGTCGATCGCGACCTCCAGCTTCATCTTGGTAAGGTCTTCGGCGATCACGAACAGCGTCGGCGTGTTGAACGACGAGGCGACGGTCTGGCCCGGATCGATCTGGCGCGCGAGCACCACCCCCGTCACCGGCGAGCGGATGATCGCGCGCGCGCGCTGCGTCTGGTTCTGCGCGAGGAGCGCGCGGCTGGCGACGACGTTGGCTTCGGCGACCTTCTGTGCCGCGACGGCGCGGGCGTAGTCGGCGCGGCCGGTCTGGAGTTCGGTCTTCGACGGTACGCGACCACCCGAGAGGCGCGAGACCTCTTCGAGGCGGTTCAGCTGCGCGCGCGATTCTGCGACGGTGGCCTGTGCCTGCGCGACCTGCGCCTGGTTCGCCGCGAGCTGTGCGCTGGTCTGGCGGATCTGGTCGTCGAGCTGTTCGGGGTCGATCAGCGCGAGCGGCTGGCCTGCGGTGACGCGGTCGTTGACGTCGACGACGACCTTGGTGACGAGGCCCGACAGCTGCGAACCGACGGTGACCTGCGTGGTCGGGGCGAGCTTGCCGGTTGCCGAGACGCTGACGGTCAGGTTGCCGCGCTGCGCGGCCTGTGTCGAATATTGCGTCTGCTCTTTCGCGCCGAAGCACTTCGCGAGCAGCAGGCACAGCAGGACCACGCCGACCGCGATCAGGACCCACTTTACGTAGCGTTTCCAGGGAGCCTGCGGCTTTACGCCGAGGAAGTCGTCGATCGATGCGTCGGCCATCAGCGTGCCTCTGGATTGGATATGGGCGCTTGCGGGATCACGGTGGAGTCCCAGCCGCCGCCGAGTGCGGCATAGAGTGCGATCAACGCGGTTGCCGCATCGGCGCGCGCCTGCGTGGCGCCGTTGCGTGCGGACAGGAGCGCGGTTTCCTGCTGGTTGAGCGTGGTGAAATCGGTGAGGCCGGTGCGGTATTGGCTGCGGCTGAGGATCGCGGAATTGTTCGACGCGTCGAGGGCGATCGCGAACTGGCGCTCGCGTTCCTGCGCGGTCTGCAGCGCGACGACGGCGTTCTCGACATCCTCCAGCGCGGTGAGGACGGTCGATTTGTAGAGCGCGAGCGCGCCGTCGGCGGCGGCTTCGCTGGTGCGGACCTGGCTGCGCAGACGGCCGCGGTTGAAGATCGCCTGCGTCAGCCCGGCGAAGAGGCTGCCGGTGATCGCGTCGCCGATGTTGCCGATCGAGGTCGCGTTGGTGTTCAGGTTCCCGGTGATCGCAAGCGCGGGATAGAGCTGCGCCTTGGCAACGCCGATCCGCGCGGTGGCCGCGGCGAGCGCGCGTTCGGCCGAGCGGATGTCGGGGCGCTGGCGCAACGTATCGCCGGGGATGCCGACGCCCACCGCGGCGGGGCCGGTCGGGATCGCCTTCACGGGCGCCATCATCGCCCGGAGCGCGCCGGGGGCTTGGCCGGTCAGCACGCCGATCCGCGCGACGGCGGCGGCGTATTGCTGATCGAGGCTCGGGATCGTCGCCGCGGTCTGCGCGCGCTGGGCGCGGGCCTGTTCGGCGTCGACGCTGGAGACGAGCCCCGCCTGCACGCGGAAGCCGGCGATCTCCAGATTGTCGTCCTGGATCGCGAGCGAGGCGCGGGCGTTGGCGAGCTGCTGCTGGTACGAGCGCGCGAGGACGTAGTTGCGCGCGACCTCGCTTTCGACGGAAATAAGCACGGTGGCGTAGTCGTAGCCGGACGCGGCGTAATCCGCGCGGCTGGCCTCGACGGTGCGGCGGATCTCGCCGAAGACGCCGACCTGATAGCTGGCGCTGGCGCCTACCGTGAAGCTGTTAGCGCCGCCGCCGCCGGTATCGATGACGGTGCCGTCGGGCAGCGTGAACGACCGGCCGCCGCCGCGGACGTTCTCGTTGCGCTGGTACCCGGCCGAGCCGTTGACCGTCGGGAGCAGCGACGCGCGGTTCTGGAGCAGGCTTTCGCGGGCCTGGCGGAGGCGGGCGACGGACTGCGCGAGGTCGAGGTTGGCGGCGGCGGCCTGCTCGACGAGCTGGCCGAGGACGGGGTCGTCGAACTTCTGCCACCAGCGGGTGAGGTCTTCGGGCTTGGTTTCGGGGGTGACCGAGTATGCGTCGGGGACGCCCAGCTCTGCGGCGGCCTTGGGGTGGTAGTCCGGGCCGACGGTGCAGCCGGCTAGCAGGACGGCCGCGGAGACGGGTGCGATGAGAAGGGCGCGGACGCGGGACATGGGCGGCAGGCATGACCAAGCGGCTGGGGCTAGTCCAGCGGTTTTGTGTCGCGAGGTGTCGCAGGTGGGGTGGATTGGAGGGGGGTGGTGGCTTCAACTGGCGCCGTCTGCACTGACTTGCTCGGCCGCTATCCTGATGGCACGTGCATACGCTGTTTAACGTGGGCCACCCCCTGCTACTTGTTCTCCCGCGAAGGCAGGAGTCCAGTCTGGGTCCCCGCCTTCGCGGGGAAACAAGGTTTGCTGGCCTTCCGTCACCCCGGACTTGTTCCGGGGTCCACCGGGCCGCATTCTCTTGAGGTGCTGGGAGTGCGGAACGGTGGATGCCGGAACGGGCCCGGCATGACGAAGAGAGGTCTCGTATCTACACCACCCCGGCGGAGGCCGGGGCCCAATTGGGCGGACCGGGCTCATGAATGCCCGTGGGCTATTACAACTGCCTTCCCTAGTGGGCCCCGGCCTTCGCCGGGGTGGTGGTGGGTGCGGCGATGTGAGTGGTGAAATTGTGCCACGTTAGAGCGTTCATGCCTGCTTCTCCCCTTATTGTTCCCCCGCGGAGGCGGGGGGCCAGGGTTACCGGCGCTGCGCTGCTTGGTCCTGGGCTCCCGCGTTCGCGGGAGAACAGTGAGGGACGGTCGCGCTCGCCAATCACTTCTCTCCCCACCCCGAAATTCGAACCGCACCCGTTCCAATTTTGCAGTGCAGCGGAACGGAGCGGTGGCGCTAGGGGTTCAGGGATGATGCTAGCCGAACGCCAGCCCGCGACTGATGTCCTCGCGCCGCCCCTTGCCGTGCCCGACGCCGTGAGCCTGTTCTTCGATTTCGACGGGACGCTCGTCGACCTTGCCGCCACGCCGGATGCAGTTGTGGTGAGCCAGATGCTACTCGACACGCTCGATACGCTTGCCGAGCGTTTCCCCGGTCGCGTCGCGATCATCAGCGGGCGCTCGATCGCGCAACTCGACGCGATGCTCGGGCGCCACGCACACCTGTTCGCGGTCGCGGGCAGCCACGGGGCGGAGACGCGCACGCCCGACGACGGCCATGTCGCCGCCGAGCGCCCCGCCTCGCTCGAAGCCGCCGCCGACGCGTTCCGCCACTTCGCCGACGCCAACGGGCTCGTCTATGAAGCCAAGAGCCTTGGCGCCGGATTGCACTACCGGATGGCGCCGGACTTCGAACCCGCCGCGGTCCGCCTCGCCGAGGACCTCGCCGTCACGCACGGCCTCACCCTCCAGCGCGGGAAGATGATGGTCGAATTACGCACCCCCGGTGACAAGGGCGCCGCGCTCCGCAAACTGATCGATGCCCCGGCAATGGTGGGCAGCGTGCCGTATTTCTTTGGCGACGACGTGACCGACGAGGACGGATTCGAAGCCGCGCGCCACCTTGGCGGGGCGGGCGTGCTGATCGGTGAGCAACGGCCTACCGCCGCCACCTACCGCCTGAACGACGTTGCCGCACTTCGCGACTGGATTGCTGCCATATTGGAAACACCCATGTTGGAAACACGATGACCGCACCTACCCAAAAAGCCGACATGAACCTGTGGCCGATCGGCAATTGCCAGGTCTCCGCGTTGATCGACAAGACCGGCACGTTCGTCTGGGGCTGCGTGCCCCGCGTCGACGGCGACCCGGCGTTCTGCGCGCTGCTCGGCGGCGATGCGCCCAAGACCGGGTTCTGGGCGATCGAACTGGAGGGCGGTGCGAAAACCACGCAGGCCTATATCCGCAACACGCCGATCCTGGTGACGCGGCACGAGGACGAAGCGGGCAACGCGGTCGAGGTGATCGATTTCTGCCCGCGCTTCGTGCGCGAGGGGCGGACCTATCGCCCGACCAGCTTCGTCCGGATCGTCAAGCCGGTCGCGGGCTCGCCGCGCATTCGCGTTCGGATGCGGGTCGCGACGAACTGGGGGAAGCCGACCGAGCACACGCAGGGCTCGAACCACATCCGCTTTCTGATGGACGACCAGACGCTGCGGCTGACCACCGATGCGCCGGTCGGGCATATCGTCGGCGAGAACTGGTTCCGGCTCGAACGCCAGATGCACCTGTTCCTCGGCCCCGACGAGAGCTTCGCGGGCGTGCTGCACGAGGCGGCGGAAGCGATGCTTTCGCGGACCAAGGACGAGTGGCGCCACTGGGTGCGCGGGCTGGCGACGCCGGTCGAGTGGCAGGATGTCGTCATCCGCGCCGCGATCACGCTGAAGCTGTGCCAGCACGAGGAGACCGGCGCGATCGTTGCCGCGCTCACCACCTCGATCCCCGAGCACGAGGGGTCGGAGCGCAACTGGGACTATCGCTACTGCTGGATCCGCGACGCCTATTACACCGTGCAGGCGCTCAACCGGCTGGGTGCGCTCGACGTGCTCGAAGGGTATCTCGAATATCTGCGCAACATCGTCGATGCGTCGAAGGGCGGGCATGTCCAGCCGCTCTACGGCGTCGGCGGCGAGGCGACGTTGATCGAGCGGATCGAGAGCGACCTGCCCGGCTATCGCGGCATGGGTCCGGTGCGCGTCGGCAACCAGGCGTACGAGCAGATCCAGCACGACGCGTACGGCCAGATCATCCTGTCCGACGTCCAGGCGTTCTTCGACAAGCGGCTGTTCCGGATGTCGAGCGAGGAGGATTTCAAGAGCCTCGAACTGGTCGGCGACCGTGCGTGGGAAACCTATGACAAGCCCGACGCGGGGCTTTGGGAATTGCGCACCAAGGCGCACGTCCACACCTATTCGGCGGCGATGTGCTGGGCGGCGTGCGATCGGCTCGCGAACGCCGCCGAGGTGCTTGGTCTCGAGGATCGCCGGACGTTCTGGGAGGAGCGCGCCAACACCATCCGCACGACGATCGAGCAGTCGGCGTGGCGCGAGGATACGCAGCGTATCTCGGCGACGTTCGGTGGCGACGATCTCGACGCGAGCCTGATCCAGCTGCTCGACCTGCGCTTCTTCGCGCCCGACGATCCGCGGTTCCAGTCGACGCTAAAGGCGGTCGAGGAAGGGCTGCGGCGCGGGAGCCACATGCTGCGCTATGCGACCGAGGACGATTTCGGCCTGCCGCACACCGCGTTCAACGTCTGCACCTTCTGGCTGATCGAGGCACTGCACGCGACCGGCCGCACCGCCGACGCACGCGCGCTGTTCTGCGAGATGGTCGCGCGGCGGACGCCGGCCGGGCTGCTGTCGGAGGATATCGACCCGAACACCGGCGAGCTGTGGGGCAATTATCCGCAAACCTATTCGCTGGTGGGGCTGATCAACTGCGCGGTCCTGCTCAGCAAGCCGTGGAGTGCCGTCCGATGAGCCGCCTCGTCGTCATCTCGAACCGCGTCCAGTCGGTCGATGCGCCTTCGGGCAACCAGGGCGGCCTTGCGGTCGCTTTGCTTGCCGCACTCCGCGAAAAGGGAGGGGTGTGGTTCGGCTGGTCGGGATCAACCACCGAGACCTTCACCGGGCACATCAATTTCCAGCAGGGCAAGGGCGTCACCACCGCGACGATCGACCTCGAAGAGCAGGATTTCGACGAATATTATAACGGCTATGCGAACCGGACCTTGTGGCCGCTGTTCCATTACCGGATCGACCTGACCGAGTTCGAGCGCGATTTCTCCAGCGGCTACGCGCGCGTGAACAAGCGGTTTGCGGAGACGGTGCTGCCGTTGATCGAGCCGGAGGATCTGGTGTGGGTCCACGACTATCATCACGTCCCGCTCGGCCAGGAACTGCGCAAGCTCGGCGTCGAGAACAAGATCGGGTTCTTCCTCCACATCCCGTGGCCGCCGATGGCGATGCTGCTGTCGCTGCCGAGCCACCGTGCGCTGGTCGAATCGATGTTCGCGTACGACGTGATCGGGTTCCAGACGCAGGACTGGCTCGACAGCTTCCTCCATTACGTCACGAGCCAGCTCGACGGCGTGGTCGGCGAGGATGGCTGGGTGACGGTCGGCGACCGCACGATCAAGGCGATCACGACACCGATCGGGATCGAGACCGCGGACTTCGAGAAGTCGGCGAACAGCGATGCCGCACGGCATGCCAAGGAGCGGATGTACATGTCCGCGACGGGCCGCAGCCTGATCGTCGGGGTCGACCGGCTCGATTATTCGAAGGGTCTCGCCGAGCGATTTGCTGGCTATGAGCGGTTCCTGGGGTCGCACCCGGATCGGCGGGGCCTGGTCTACATGCTCCAGATCGCGCCGCCTTCGCGTGAGAAGGTCGATACCTACCAGGAGATTCGCGCGAACCTCGATTCGATGTCGGGACGGATCAATGGCGAATATTCGGACATCGACTGGACGCCGATCCGCTATGTCAACCAAGGTTTCCCGCGCGACGTGCTGGCGGGAATCTACCGCGCCGCGCGCGTTGGGTTGGTGACGCCGTTGCGCGACGGGATGAACCTGGTCGCGAAGGAATATGTCGCGGCGCAGGACCCTGAGGATCCGGGCGTGCTGGTGCTGTCGCACTTCGCGGGCGCGGCGACGCAGTTGAAGGACGCGGTGCTGGTCAATCCGTACAGCCCCGAGGAGATGTCGGACGCGATCGACCGGGCGCTGAAAATGCCGCTGGCCGAGCGCAAGGCGCGGTGGGAGAAGCTGATCGACAACGTCCGGAAGGAGGACGTGATGTGGTGGTGCGAGTTGTTCATCACTGCGCTGGAAGCGGTGCCGGAGCACGTCGAGGCCTGACTCCGTGGCCCCTAGGATTGGGGGAGCCTGGCTTCTTGCCCCCCTCCCTTACAGGGAGGGGGGAAGTCAGGGGCGGCTCACCGGGTCCGGCGCCATCAGTAGGCGGTTTCTCGGGATAGCCTCAGGCATTTCCTCGCGGATATACTTCAGCAACGCCTCGCGGACATCGCAGCGAAGATCGAACGCGATCGCCGCATCTTTCGCGGTCATCAGCCCGCGCAACTCGATGCAGTCCGTCTTCACGTCGGTCACCTGGAGGTTGTAGAACCGCTTGTCCCAGCGCGGGTTCGACGTGACGATCTCGCCCAGTTTCTCGCGCAGGCGCGGCACGTCCGCGGACGGGTCGAGATACCAGAACACCGACCCCATCAGCTGGCTGGTCTCACGCGTCCAGTTCTGGAAGCTTTGTTCGAGGAACTTCGACACCGGCACGACGAGGCGGCGTTCGTCCCAGATCTTGATGACCACGAAGGTCAGGTTGATCTGCTCGACGCGCCCCCATTCGCCGTCGACGATCAGCACGTCGTCGATCCGGATCGGCTCGGTAAACGCCATCTGCACGCCCGCGATCAGGTTCTTCAGCGCGGGCTGTGCGGCGGCACCGACGACGAGGCCGGCGATACCCGCCGACGCCATCAGCGTGACGCCGATCGAGCGGATGCCGGGGACGCTCAGCAGCATCAGGCAGACGCTGACGAAGATGATGAAGAACGTCCCGATCCGCCCGAGGATCGCCGCGCGCGTACGTTTCCGCCGGGCGCGGAGATTGTCCTCGACCGAGATGTCGGCGCGAATTTCTATGACGTCCTGGAACGCGCGGAGGGCTGCGACCGCCAGCCAGCCGAGCAACCCGGGAACGAGGAAGCCGAGCAACTGTTTCCACAGATCCTCGATATCGTTGTCCATCGGCAGGATCCGCGAGACGAACGCGACGGCGACGGAGACGAACACCGCGCGCAACGGGCGGCGGACGCGGGCGAGGACGAGGCCATCGGTCTTGGCGGTCGAGCGACGCTGGGCGTGGCCGCCGATCCGCATCGTCAGCCAATGCGCGATCAGCGCGACGAGGACGGCCGCCGAGACGACGGCGACGCTCTCCAGCCAGACCCATTCGGGGGGTATGTGGAGCGATCTGAACATGCGCATCTAAGCGCAACGGTAAACGCCGCCGGATGTTCCGCTGCAGTGCAGCATGACCGCGGGATACGTAGCAGCTTTTTTCCTGCCACACTTCGTGCGTAAGTCCGCGCCCATGAAGGCCATCATCCTTGCTGCCGGTCACGGATCGCGGCTGCTGCCGTTGACGCTGACGACGCCGAAATGCCTCGTGCAGGTCGGTGGCCGCGCGATACTCGATCATCAGCTCGACGCGGTGGCGGAGGCCGGGTTCGAAGGCGCGGTGATCGTCGGCGGCTACCGGATCGACCAAGTCGCGGCGCATCTGGCGGCGCGCGAAGGCGGCGTACCCACCGAACTCGTGTTCAACCCGTTCTGGGCGATCGCCAACAGCATCGGTAGCGTGTGGGCATCGCACGGATTTCTCGAAGAGCCGTTCGCATTGATGAACGGCGACACGCTGTTCGATGCGGCTATTTTGCGCGCGGCGCTTGCCGATGAAGAATCCGGCGTGAAGCTGGTCATCGAGCGACTGGCGACGCCGGGGCTCGACGACATGCTGGTCGAGGCGGACGGCGACGCTGTCGTCGCGGTCGGCAAGCATCTGGTCGGGCACCAGGCGACCGATCGATCGCTCGGGCTGATCGTGTCGACCGGCGGCGGCGCCTATGCCGAGGCGTTGCGCGCGGTGATCGGCGAGAACGACGGCATTCATGCCTATCATCACGCGGTCGTCCGGCGCGTCGCGGAAACCGTCGGCGTCCGCGCGGTGCGGATCGCAGGGAATGTCCGCTGGCAGGAGATCGACCGCCCGGAGGACATCGCGCTGTGGCAGCACGACCATGTCGCGCATGTGGGCGGCGCTTCGGGGTCATGACGCGGAAGGTCGCGTTCCTGTTTCTCGGCGAGACGCTGCTTATTCCGCATCTGTATCCGATCGTCGAGGCGCTCGCTGCGAAGTCGGACGTGCCGATCGAGCTTTGGGTGAGTACGTCGGTGCACGAGACGTTGCTGGCGCGGTGGGCGGCGCCCTTCCCTAACGTGCGGGTCCGGCGAGCACCGGGGTTTCGCGCGGTTGCCGACGACGGGACCGGGCGCAATCCGGTGCTGCCGGCGAAGATACCGATGCTGCTGCGGCTGCTGCCGTATCTGCGCAGCGCGGCGGTCGTCGTGTGTGCCGAGCAGACGAGCCTGTGGCTGCCGCGGCTGTTTCCGATGCGCGCGAAGTTCGTGAAGACCTCGCACGGCGTCGGTTCGATGAGCGCGCGTGACGATCCGCGGCGGCGGGCGGCGGCGTTGACTCTGGTGCCGAGCGAGTTGGAGCGGCGGACCTATCTCGACCGCGGGTTCGCGGCCGAGCGGTTCGTCGCGACGGGCTATGTGAAGGCCGACTTCACGCACCGGACGCATGCCGCGCCGCCGTTCGCGGATACGCGGCCGGTCGTCCTGTATACGCCGCATTGGCAGCAGCATCGCTCGTCATGGTGGCGCTGGGGGGCGGAGGTGGTGCGGCGGCTGGTCGCGGACGGGCGCTACAATCTGATCTTCGCGCCGCATCAGCGACTGGTCGAGCGCGCGCCCGAGGTGGCGGATTTGATGCGCGAGATCGGGGACTTGCCGCATGTGCATTGCGACATCGATGGGTTCGCGATGGTCGATGGGAGCTATACCGGCGTGGCGGACGTGTATCTGGGCGATACGTCGAGCCAGGTGATCGAGTTTCTCATGCGGCCGCGGCCTTGCGTGTTTCTGAATGCGGGGGGGGCTGCTTGGGCGGGCGATCCGAATTACGCGATGTGGGCTTGTGGGGAGGTTGTTGGCGACGTTGCGGATGTTGTCGCGGCGGTGGATCGGTCGGCGTTGAAGCATGCAGGGTTTGTGGCGGTTCAGGCTGAGTTTGCCGGGCGGTCGCTTGGGGCGGTTGAAGGTGGCGCGGCGCGTGCTGCGGAGGAAGTCCTTCGGCTACTGGAAGCCCCGCCCGCCCGCTAAACCTCCACCACCCCGGCGAAGGCCGGGGCCCAATTGGGGGACGTTGCCAACGAAGGACTGCGCGAGGTTACGCCGGTCATTCCAATTGGGCCCCGGCCTTCGCCGGGGTGGTGGCTCTGGGGGAGTGTCCTTCACTTACCCCACCCCCTCTCGCTTTCACGACCAGATCGGGTAACGGGTGCGGCATGGTAGATTCGACAGCCCCTACGCCAGCGCTCCGGACCGTCCGGGCGAACGACACGCTGCTCTGGGGCATGACCAATGCCGAGCGGATCCGGCGGATTGGCGTCGCGCAGGGATTGCTGCCCGATGGCGACGGCGACACCGGTCCGGTAATCCTCGCCAACCTCGCCTATGCGTTCGACCCGATGTGGATCGCGTATCTGAAGACGCGGCCCGGCACCGTCGTGACTCGCACCGGCGTGCCCGTGCTCGCGCATGTCCGGGGTGCCGACGAGCGCGCGCGGATGACCGCGGCGATGCTTGGCGAGGCGCCGCTGGTGACCGGGCTGACGGTGATCGCCGCCGAGGCCGAGGAGGGTATCCTCAACGAGGCGTTGCGCAAGCGGGAGCGTCCGTTCGCCGAACTGCTGACCCCCGCCGCGGTGCCGGCGATCGAGCGGGCGAGCTATGTCGGCGCGTACAAGGGCGTCACGGACCTGCTGACCAAGTATCTCTGGCCGGAGTGGGCGCTGGCGATCACGCGGGTCTGCGCGCGCGCCGGGATCACGCCGAACCAGGTGACCGCGCTCGGATCGGTGCTGTGCATCGTCGCGACCGTGGCGTTCTGGTATGGCTGGTTCTGGACCGGGCTGGCTACGGGTCTGTTCTTCATGGTGCTCGACACCGTCGACGGGAAGCTGGCGCGGTGCACGATCACCTCGTCGAAGCTCGGCAATGCGTGGGACCACGGGGTCGACCTGGTCCATCCGCCGTTCTGGTGGTGGGCCTGGGCGGCGGGGTGTGCGCCATATGGGCGGCCGCTCGAGGACGGCGTGTTCTGGGCGGTGATCGGGACGATGCTGTTCGGCTATGTCGCGCAGCGGCTGATCGAGGGGGCGTTCATCGTCCGGTTCGGGATGCATATCCATGTGTGGGAGCGGTTCGACAGCTGGTTCCGTCTGATTACCGCGCGACGCAATCCGAACATGGTGATCTTGTTTGCGGGGTTGCTGGTGACGCGGCCGGATTGGGGGATCGTCGGAGTGGCGGCGTGGACTGCGATCTCGTTGGTGGTGCATCTGGTGCGGCTGGTGCAGGCTATGGTGCGCAAGGCCAGGGGTGAGGTGCTGGTGAGCTGGCTGGCTTGAGGGCCGTTCTTACACTCCTCTTCCGTTCGTCCTGAGTAGCCATCGAGTAGCTGCTCTTGCAGCGTATCGAGACGGCGTATCGAAGGACAGGTTGGCGCGCGGAACACATGCTTCGATACGCGCCCTCGATACGCTTCTGCGAAGCTACTCGGTCTCTACTCAGCACGAACGGAAAAAGGGGGGGGACGGCAGCTTGGCAGCGCGAGAATCAAGTTATTCTGCGCGCAAAGGCTTGGGCCGGCCGATCCACCACAGGCAGTAGATCGCGAGCGCGTACAGGAAGCGGCTGTAATCCCGCTTCCCAGCACGGTGATCGGCGAACACCTTGTCGACCGCGCCGGCGCGCCAGATGCCTTGCTCGCGGACGCCGCTGTCGCGCCAGAGTTGCTCGGCATATGCGCCGAAATCGCCGGCGAACCATGCGGCCAGCGGCATCTGGAAGCCTTGTTTCCGTCGGTCGAGGATTCCTTCCGGCAACCACGGCGCGATCGCCTGGCGGATGACGTATTTGCCGACCTTGCCGTGCAGCTTCATGTCCGCGGGCATCGACAGCGCGAGGTCGACCATGCCCTGCCCCAGCATCGGTACGCGGACCTCCAAGGAATGCGCCATGCTCGCGCGGTCGACCTTGGTGAGCATCGCGCCGGGGAGGTTGAGCGCGAGGTCCGCCAACCCGAACTGTTCGAGTGTGTCGGTCGAGATCGCGTCGGGATCGGGGAAATACTCCGCGACCAAAGCGGCGATCCCACCATCTTCCTCGGCGATGAACTCGGCGGAGAATATCTCGCGGCGGAAGGCTTCGTTCGTGATCTGCGTCTTGGCGAAGAACCGTGCGATGCCGTTCGGGAGTGCGGCGCTGCCGGTGGTTTTCCGCCAGCGTTGCAACACGGCGTTCGCATGCCTCGAGGGCAAGGTCGGCACTGCATCCAGTGCACGCGCGAGCCTGCGCAGAGGCGCGGGTAGTGCACCGATCCGGCGTTCGGTCGCGTGACGCTTATACCCGAAGAACAGCTCGTCGCCGCCATCGCCCGACAGCGCGACCTTCACCTCCTGCGCGGCGATCTGACTGACGTACCAGGTCGGCACCGCGGAGGGATCGGCGAACGGCTCGTCATAGCAATGCTGAACCTCGGGCAGCATCGCCTGCGCATCCGCCAGTTCCAGCGTGCGCGTGACGTGGTGGCAGCCGAGATGCCGCGCGATCGCCTCGGCATGTGGCGATTCGTCGAAGCGCGGGTCGGGGAAGCCGATCGTGAAGGTGCGCACGGGCCGATCCGAGACCTGCGCCATCGCCGCGACCACCGCCGACGAGTCTACGCCGCCCGACAGGAACGCGCCGACATCGACGTCCGCGACCATCTGCTTGCCGATCGTGTCGAGCCATTCGTCGCGGAAACGTAGGATCCACTCCGCCTCGGACCGGGGTTCAGAGGGATGATAGGCCGGCGTCCAATAGGCGCGGATCGTCGGCGTGCCGCTCGCGTCGACGGTCATCACATGGCCCGGCGGCAGGGTCCGGACCTGCGTGTAGATCGAGCGCGGGGTGCGGACGTGGCCGAAGCTGAAATAATCGTGGAGCGCGCGGCGATCGACGTCGAACGCCATGCCGGGCAGCAACGTCAGCGTCTTCAGTTCGGAACCGAACGCGAACCCTGCGGCCTGGTCGGTATAGTAGAGCGGCTTGATCCCGATCGGGTCGCGCGCGAGCGTCAGGCGGCGGGCGTGCGTATCCCACACCGCGACCGCGAACATGCCGTCGAGCCTTGCCCAGACGTCGTCGCCCCAGCGTTCGTAGCCGGCGAGGATCACCTCGGTATCGCCCGCGCTCTCGAACACGCGGCCGAGCGCCTGCAACTCGCGGCGTAGTTCGCGGAAATTGTAGATCTCGCCGTTGAAGACGAGCGCATAGCGGTGGTCGGGCGAATGGAACGGCTGGTGCCCGCCCTCGATGTCGATGATGCTCAGCCGGCGCATCCCGAAGCCGAAATCGCCATCGGTCATGACGCCCTGGTCGTCGGGTCCGCGGTGCAGGATCGTGTCGCACTGCGCGGTAATGAGGCGGGGCGAGACGACACCGCCACCTCGTGCGTAAAGGCCGGCAATTCCGCAGATGACGAACGATCCCTCGCATGACGGCAGCACCGCCGCCCGATCGCGCGGTCTAGGAGCCGACCGCCGCTTTGTCACCTCCGGGCCACCCTAGTACCGCCGGGCATCTTGCCGCCCTCGCCATCGCGCTCTAGGGGCCGGTCGCAGATGGTTCAGGACCCCGCGCCCATTCCGGTTACCACCGGCTCGACCGGGATTTTCCGGGCGGCGGCGCGCAACCTCGGCTGGCTGCTCGCCAGTCGCAGCGTGCTGGCGATCCTGTCGCTGTTCTATCTCGGCTTTGCGACGCGCACGCTGGGCGTGGTCGATTTCGGCCGGTTCGCGCTGATCTCGGGAGCCGCGCAGGCGCTGGCGACCTTCGTCGGCTTCCAGACGTGGCAGATCATCGTCCAATACGGCGTCGAGCCGATCCAGCACGGCGACACGCCCAGGCTCGCGCGGCTGCTCCGGTTGTCGGCGATCCTCGACATGTGCAGCGCGCTGGTCGGTGCCGCGCTGACTGTGGCGATCCTGTTCGCGTGGAGCGACGGATTCGGCATTCCGCCCGACCTGATGCGCGACACGCTGATGTTCGCGGTGGTGCAGCTGGTCACGATCCGCTCGACCCCGCTCGGCATCCTGCGGCTGCGCGACAAATTCTCGTTGTCGGCGGTGGCGGACAGCATGACGCCGATCATGCGCTTCGTCGGCGCGGGCGCGGCGATGATCTTCGAACCGACGATCCGTGGCTTCATGCTCGCCTGGGCGGTCGCCGAGATCGTCACCGCCGCGACCTATTGGATCATGGTCGCGAAAAGCGGCGACCTGCGCCTGCTCGCGAGCGGCCGGGGCAACTGGCAGCAGGTGCGCGATGAAAATCCGGGCATCGTCCGCTTCTCGCTCAGCACCAACGCCAGCGCGACCCTGGGCCTGTCGAGCAAGCAGATCCCGCTGCTGCTGGTCGGTGCGTCGATCGGCCCGGCGGCGGCGGGTGCGTTCCGGCTGGCGACGCAGTTGGCGCAGGCGCTGGCGAAACTGTCGCAGATGCTGTCGCGCGCCGCCTTCCCCGAGATCGTCCGCGCGGTGCGCACTGCCGAACCGTCGCGCCTGCGCCGCATCCTGATCCGGACGATGCTCGCCAGCACGGCGGCTGCACTCGTCATCCTCGCCATCGTCGCGCTGGTCGGCGAACCGATCCTGAAGGTCGTCGGCGGCAAGTCGTTCGTCGGCGCGTACCCGGTGCTGTTGTGGCTCGCCGCCGCCGGGTGCTTCGACCTCGCCACCGTCAGCCTCGACACGGTGATGACCGCGCTGCACCGCGCAGGCACGGTGTTCGCGATTCGCGCGGTCGGGGTGCTGTTGCTGTTCGTCACCGCGTTCGCGCTGATGCCGACCTATGATTCGACCGGAGTCGCAGCCGCGGTCGCGGTCGGTTCGGTCGCGGTGGCGATCCTGCTCGGGTTCGCCGCCGCGCGGATGACGCGCACGCCCTCCGGGCCGCAGGCGATCGACGGAGCGTAGCGCGCGAACGACGAACGCCCCGTTCGCGTCGCAAATGTCATCTGTGCGCCGCGCTGCGGCCATCTTTTCCGCGCTTAAGCCTCAGTATGAAGACTGTGGTTTCCTTGGGCCTGGGCGCGGCGGCGCTGCTGATGCCCGTCTCGGCGCAGGCAGCCGAGGCGTGCGAAGGCGCGCCCGGCGGCGGCAACGCCAAGCTGATCGTCGAGGCCACGGCGATGCACAACGCCGTCGGCGAGGTTGCGTTCACCGTCTATCCCGATGATAAGAAACGGTTTTTGGCGAAGGGCGGCAAGCTGGTGCGGGCGCGTGTGGCGGCAAGCAGCCCGCGCGCGTGCTTCTGGCTGAAGCCCGGCCATTATGCGGTCGCGCAATATCACGACGAGAACAGCGACCATGATTTCAATCGGACGCTGTTTGCGCCGAAAGAGGGATTCGGCTTTTCCAACGATGCGCCGACCTCGATCGGGCTGCCGTCTTTCGAAGCGGCACGCACGGCCTTGGCCCCATCCGGGACCGTCGTGCGTATGAAAATGCGGTATCGCCGGTGATCCGAAATCCACTGGTTGCAGCGGAACGGAAATCTTCCTGACACAAATTTGTAGCGGTTATGTACCGCGACGGGTATCTTATATCGTGGCCGATGCTGTTTCGAACTTCCATGCCTTTGGCGGGCACCCTCTTTCGCCACCGGCGCCGCCGGCGTGGCTGCCCGAAGGCATGTTCGATCCGTCGGCATCCGAGCGGTACGGCGTGAGCCCGCGCGACGCGGCGGCGAAGATCCGTACCGGCATCATCTGCAACCCGAAAAGCCACCGCAACCGCAGCAGCGTCGAGGCGACCAAGCCGTTCCTGTCGGGCACCGTGCTGGCCGTGACCCCGCGCACCCAGGCCGAACTCGCCGAAGTGCTGACCGATTTCGCGCGCCACGGCATCGAGTTGCTGGTGATCGACGGCGGCGACGGCACGATCCGCGACGTGATGACCGCTGCCGCGCGAGTCTGGACCGGTGCAGCCCCCCGCGTCGCGATCGTGCCGTCGGGCAAGACCAACGCGCTCGCACTGGATCTCGGGATCCCCGACGACTGGACGCTCGACCAGGCGCTGACCGCGGCACGCGCCGGCAACGTCAAGATCCGCAGCCCGATCGAGGTCGTCCGCAAGGATACCGGTACGCGGCTGCACGGCTTCCTGCTGGGCGCAGGCGCGTTCGTCGACGCGACCGCGCTGGCGCAGCGCACCCACCGCGCCGGCGCCTTCAACGGCGTCGCGGTCGGTCTCGCGCTGTGCTGGGCGATCCTCCAGACGCTGTTCGGGGGCGCGAACAGTTCGTGGCGCGCGGGCAACCGGATGCGGATCCGATTCGAATCGCGCGGCGACGAAGGCGTTCATGCCGCGGGTCGGAACACGGACAGCGATCGCGCCCGCTACATCCTTCTCGCCTCGACGCTGAAGCGGATGCCGATCGGGATACGACCGTTCGGCGTGCCCCGCGGCGGACTGAAGACCTTGCTGGTCGACGCGCCGCCGCGCTGGCTCGCCGCCGCGACGCCGTTGATCGTCGCCGGATCGCCCGCCGCGTGGCTCGATCGCGCGGGGTATCACCGAATCGATTCGCCAAGCTTCGACCTGTCGATGGACTCGGGCTTCATCCTCGACGGCGAAGTCTATCCGGGTGGCGACCTGACCATCCGCGAGGCACGCGCGCTGCGTTTCGTCGTTCCGTGATCACGCTCGGCGACGTCGTCCGCCGCCAGTTGCACGTCCCGACCATCGCCGCCGTCCGCGACGTTGCGGCGATACTCGCAGGGGATATGCCCGAGACCGCGGCGGTACTGTTCTACGGTTCCAACCTGCGCACCGGCGAGACCGAAGGCGTGCTCGACTTTTACGTGCTGACCGCCGGTCCGCCCGAGCGCGGCCTGTGGCCGACCGTCAGCTACCGCGAGTTCGACCTGCACGGCGAGACGTTGCGCGCCAAAATCGCGACGATGCGACTGACGACGTTCGCGAAGGCCGCCGCTGCGCAGACGCTCGACACGACGATCTGGACGCGTTTCGTGCAACCCTCGGCGCTTGTCTGGGTCCGCGATCCGGCAACCGCGAACCAAGTGGCTGCGGCGATCGGCGATGCGGCGAAGTCCGCCGCGCGCTTTGCCGCGGCGCTCGGCCCCCAGACCGGTACCGCCGACGATTATTGGCGGGCGCTGTTCCGCCAGACCTATGCCGCCGAACTCCGTGTCGAGCGCAAGGGTCGCGAGGGCCAGATCCTCGGCTTCGATCCGGGTCGCTATGCCGAACTCCTGCCGCTCGCCTGGACCGCCGACGGGATCGCCTATCGCGACGAAGCTGGCATGTTGAAGCCCGACCTGTCGCCAGCGCGACGAAACGCGTTGCTGCGTGCGTGGGGCCGTCGTCGTCGTGCGGGCAAGCCGCTCAACGTCGCGCGATTGGTGCGGGCGGCGTTCACCTTCGAAGGTGCCGCGCGCTACGGCGTGTGGAAGGTCGAGCGGCATACCGGCGTCGCGGTGCCGCTGACGCCGTGGCGCGAAAAGCATCCGATCCTCGCCGCGCCGGGCGTGTTCTGGCGAGTCTGGCGGGCGCGGGCGCAAACCGGGCCGAAAACGGTATGAGCGCGGATGTTAGACGCTTCAACGCGCTGATCCTCGCCGGCTCGCGCGGCGGCGTCGATCCGGTCGCGACCTATGCGGGTGTCTCGCACAAGGCTCTGATCGTGCTCGACGGCGAGACGTTGCTGGCCCGCGTCGCGCAGGCGTTGCAGGAGGCGGGCGCGCGCACGATCGCCGTATCGGTGTCGGACGATTCGGTCCGTGCCGCGGCAAATGCGCTCGGCCTCATCGTGCTCGACGCGGCATCCGGTCCCAGCCGCAGCGTCCGCGACGGAGTCGAAGCGCTCGGCGCCCCCCTGCTGGTCACGACCGCCGATCACGCGCTGTTGCAGCCCGAATGGGTCACGCGTTTCCTCGCCGACGTCCCTCTACAGGCCGATGTCGGCGCGCTCCTGGCACGCCAGGACGTCATTGAGGCCGCCGCACCGGGCACGCGGCGCACCTATCTTCGCTTTGCCGACGGGGCGTGGTCGGGGTGCAACCTGTTCTACTTCGCAACGCCGCGCTCGGTCGCCGCACTCGATCTCTGGGCGCAGGTCGAGGCGGACCGCAAGCGACCATGGCGGATCGTTCGCCGGCTCGGGATCGGCACGCTGCTCCGGTATCTGTCGGGTCGCCTGACGCTGGTCGCGGCGATCGCGCATCTCGGTCGCCTCGCTGGCCTCGACGCAGCCGCTATCGCCAGCCCGTTCGGCCTGGCCGCGGTCGACGTCGACAAGCCCGCCGATCTTGACCTGGTCCGGACGCTCGTCGAAAAGGCTTGAGCCGCCGACCGCCTGCGCCAATTCCGCGAAGAAATAACTCGGCCTGCCGTTCGCCCCTGT
The DNA here is from genome assembly GCF_001421745.1 of Sphingomonas sp. Leaf230. Lineage (GTDB taxonomy): Bacteria > Pseudomonadota > Alphaproteobacteria > Sphingomonadales > Sphingomonadaceae > Sphingomonas. Next base: position 308,131 of record NZ_LMKW01000008.1, read on the forward strand.
TTCCGAAGGCCGGGTTGGTGCAAAGCGCCGCGCATGCAAACGCTCGCGCCCCAACCCGCCTCATCCGCCATCACGACGACCTCGATCGGCATCTATGGTAGCGCAGGACGCATGGGCCGCGCGATCGTCGAAGCGATCGAGGCGGCGGGCGCATCGCTCGCCGGCGGCGTCGACGCGCGCGAGGACCCGAACCCGCTCGCCCGGAACGCCGACGTGCTGGTCGATTTCTCGACGCCCTCCGCGGTCGAGGCGCACCTCGCCGCCGCGCGTGCTGCTGGTACCGCTATCGTGATCGGTACGACCGGCCTGTCGCCGCAGCACCAGTCGATGATCGACGACGCGGCCAAGGACATCGCGATCCTCCAGACCGGCAACACCTCGCTCGGCGTCACGCTGCTCGGCATTCTCGTCCGCGAGGCTGCCGCGCGGCTCGGGTCCGACTGGGACGTCGAGATCGTCGAGATGCACCACAAGCACAAGGTCGACGCGCCGTCGGGGACCGCGCTGCTGCTCGGCGACGCCGCCGCCAAGGGCCGCGGCACGACACTCGCCGAACTCCGCGTCGACAGCCGCGCGGGGCTCGTCGGCGCGCGCACCGAGGGCACGATCGGCTTTGCGTCACTGCGCGGCGGATCGGTGATCGGCGACCACAGCGTGATCTTCGCCGGCGAAGGCGAGCGGATCGAACTCAACCACCGCGGCGACGATCGCTCGATCTTCGCGCGCGGTGCGGTGCGTGCGGCGATCTGGCTCGCGGGACAGCCCGCCGGACGCTACCGGATGGGCGACGTGCTCGGACTGTAAGGGCGTGAAGAAGGCTGACGTCATCGAGTTCTACGCGCGTCTGGCGGAAGCCGATCCGCACCCCGAGACCGAGCTGGAATTCGTCAATCCGTACACGCTGGTCGTCGCGGTCGCGTTGTCGGCGCAGGCGACCGACGTCGGCGTAAACAAGGCGACGCGCGCGCTGTTCCGCGAGGTCGACACGCCCGAGAAGATGGTCGCGCTTGGGCTCGACGACCTGAAGCGCCACATCAAGACGATCGGGCTCTACAACACCAAGGCGAAGAACGTCATCGCGCTCTCGCAGATGCTGATCGACGATTACGGCGGCGAAGTCCCCAACGACCGCGCCGCACTCGAACGCCTCCCCGGCGTCGGTCGCAAGACCGCCAATGTGGTCCTCAACGTCGCGTTCGGTGCGGAGACGTTCGCGGTCGACACGCATATCTTCCGCGTCGGCAACCGCACCGGTCTGGCGCGCGGCAAGACCCCGCTCGCGGTCGAACTGAAGCTCGACAAGGCGACCCCGCAACCGTTTCGCCTCCACGCGCATCACTGGCTGATCCTGCACGGCCGCTACGTCTGCAAGGCGCGGACGCCCGAATGCTGGCGCTGCATCGTCAGCGATCTGTGCGCGTACAAACCCAAGACCCCGCCGCCTAAGAGCCGAGCGCTTGCAGGCTCGGCTCCCCAGGCGGCCCCCGATCCGGCAACCGGCGAGGCCTGATCGCGAAAACGTCTGGCGCACCCCGGTTTGCTTTGCTAGGCGGACCGTCCGGCACCCGTAGCTCAGCTGGATAGAGCGCTGCCCTCCGAAGGCAGAGGCCACTGGTTCGAATCCAGTCGGGTGCACCAAAATTCAATTCGAGGTTAGCTAAAAGCCTGGTTGCTGCGATGTCGGCGAGCGTGCGCTGGTCGACTGCCGCGCGCTGTACAGCGCAACCTCGCCTTAGGTCGTATGCGCTGTCCACGCGTTGATCTCTCGGTTCAAACAACTGGCTTCTATGGAACGTCGTGGAGCGGCTTTTCGAGACCTGCTAGCGGAACTCCGTCTCGACGAAGATCGGACCGACCGTGGGGGTCGCGAGGATCGGCTCTGCCAGACCCGGCGCTTGCGCTGGCACAGGTCGCCGGATCATGCGGTGGCCTAGGCGCGCCATCGGCTCTTCGACGGCATGATAGACGACTGCCGCAATGAGTATCGTCGCGCTCAGCACTACCGCGACGTAGCGTAATGCCGAACCCGGATCGCCCGCGATCAGGATCGTCCCGCACGCCAGGATCACCGGTCCGTGGAACAGGTAGACGGAATACGAGATGGTCCCGAACCACTTTGTTACACGCCGATATACCGAATGGCGGCCAACCGCGCGGGTGCCCTCCGAGCCAGCGCCGACGACTCCCACGAACAGCAGCAGCGCGCCAATATATCCTAAAGTCGGCGCGAGGTTGAAACCTGGGGCGCCGACCGGCGGGACCGTCATGAACTGGACGACCGGCACGATCGCCAGGAAAAGCCCGCAGAGAATCCCCGCCAGACGCACCGCGATCGCATTGCGCTCGAGCATCGCCAGTCGCAGCATCGTTCCCAGCAACATCAGTCCCAAGTTCAGCGGCAGGTCGGCGGGCAGCCGCTTGTCGACCAGATGAGACGCCAGTGCGAGCAACAGCGCTGCACCGAACAGCGCAACGATTCCTCCGGCCAAGACGAACGGCGCACGCAGCACCCCCCAGGCAACGAGGCAGGCGGCCAGCACGTAGAACGCCAGCTCCGTTGCCAGCGTCCAATAGGCGACGACGATATCGGGCTGGCCAACATAATGCTGGATCATGGCCACATTGGCCACGATCGTCACCGCAGCGGGAGCGCGCGCGCCTGTCATATGCAGGACCAGCAGCGCGACGCCCAGCGACAGCCAATAGGCGGGATACAGGCGGAATGCGCGGCTGATCGCGAATCCGCGGACCGGACGATCGGTGCGAAAACTGAACGGGATGACGAACCCGCTGATCAGAAAGAACAGCGCAACGCCGAACCGCCCGAAGTGGAAGATGCCGTCGAACAGCAGCACGCCGGCCTGTTCGATCGGAAGGGGAAGCGCGTGCGTCGCGATGATGGTCTCGGCGAGGTGCTGAAACAGAACGAGCAGCGCGGCGAACCCGCGCAGCATATCAAGCGTTTCGATCCGACCTGATCGGGGAAGACGCAAGCCGTCGACGGGGATTTGCCCCATGGCAAATACTGTCATTGACCCCCGCCTCCGAGACACTTGTACGCGACAAAGCTATTGTTGCGAACCTGATATTTTACAATGTCCACGCAACGGATTAATTAGTTAAGATTGCGCTACCATCTGTTTCATTTGGGGGTCTTTACGTACTTACAAGCCATCGCCGCTCGCGTAGTTCGCCTGAACCGACTTACGTGCCGCGTCGATATCGTCATATTTTGGGAAGACTTGGTCGATCGCTGCAACGTTGGCGAGTTGCACAACGAAGTCGCTGGCCTCGCGCTGGGAGCGCAGCGACGGGCCTGCCGCCCTGCGATGCCTTTGCGGCGCCTTGGTTAGTTGCGCTTCAGCCGGACCAGCGCTGCATCTAGCGCGGAGAGGAAGCTCGAGCGGTCGGTCTTAGAGAAGGGGGCTGGGCCGCCGATGATGTCGCCGCCCGCACGCAGGTCGGCCATGATCGCCCGCGTCGCGATGGCGCCACCGATCGAACTGGTGGTGAAGGGCTTGCCGGTATTGGCGAGCACGGTCGCGCCCGCCTTCACGCAGCGATCGGCGAGCAGGATGTCTGCGGTGATCACCACCGACTTCGCATCGGCCTGTTCGGCGATCCAGTCGTCGGCGGCGTCGAACCCGTCGCTGACCACGACGCGCGAGATCAGCGGGTGGACGGGGATGCGGAAATGGCTGTTGGCGACGATCGTCACGGGGACTTCGTGGCGCCATGCTACCTTGTAGATCTCGTCCTTTACCGGACACGCATCGGCGTCAACGAGAATTCGGATCGTGCTGGAAGATACGTTCGTCATCGTACACATCCCAAACCGCCCCACCCGCTCCGTCATCCTGACGAAAGTCAGGATCCAGGATCAAGCAGGGCGGCGTTCGTTACTCTGGGTCCTGACTTTCGTCAGGATGACGGAGTTCTTGCGGCCACGCGCCCTCCCCTATTGGGGAGGACGCGCCGAAGCCCTCAGCTCCGCTCGCGGTTGCCGCGGTACGGGGGCTTCCGCGCAGGAGCCGGACCGCCACGGGGGGCCGCACGGTGCAGCGTCGAGCGGGGACCGCTCGCATTGCTGCGACCACCACCGCCATCATGCCGCGCACCGCTCTCGGGCGCACCCTGCATCGCCTCGATCGCGACGCCGCTCTCTTCTTCACCAGCCTGCGCCGTACGCTGGATCGCCGCCGAGAACCGCGACGCTACGGCGCGTGGGATCTCGAACGCGGTCTCGTTCGGCCCGATGCGGATCGCGCCGATCTCCGACTTGGTGATGTGCCCGCGACGGCAGATCAACGGCAGGATCCAACGCGGATCGGCGTTCTGGCGACGACCGATGTCCATCCGGAACCAGACGGTATCCTCGAAGCCGGCGCGTGGGCCCTGCGAACGCTCGTCCTGCGTCGGCTGCTTGCTCTGGTCGATCAGATCCTCGGCCTGCGGCATCGTGGCGCGGTGCATGTGCACCAGCGCCGCGGCGATATCCTCCGGCGTCTTCTCGGCCATCAGGCGGACGGCGAGCGCGCGATCCTCCTCCTCGACCTCGACCGGCTGCAACAGCATACCGATCAGGCGCTCGTGATCGTTCTTGCGGATGTCCTCCGCGGTCGGGGCGTTGACCCACTCCGCGTTGATCTTCGCGCCACGGAGCATCATCTCGACGCGACGGCGACGCGGGAACGGCACGATCAGGACGGCGGTGCCCTTCTTGCCCGCACGACCGGTACGACCCGAGCGATGCTGGAGCGTCTCGGCATCGCGCGGCAGTTCGACGTGCACGACCAGCGACAGTGTTGGCAGATCGATACCGCGAGCCGCGACGTCGGTCGCGACGCAGACACGCGCACGACGGTCACGCAGAGCCTGAAGCGCGGCGTTACGCTCGTTCTGCGAATGCTCGCCCGACAGCGCCACGGCGGCAAAGCCACGCTCGACCAGGCTCGCGTGCAGATGACGCACGTTATCGCGAGTCGCGCAGAACAGCATCGCCGTCTCCGCCTCGTGGAAGCGCAGCAGGTTGATCACCGCATGCTCGATCTCGGACGGCGAGACCGTGACGGCCTGGTACGAGATATCGCCATGACCGCGATCCTCGCCGACGGTCGAAATCCGCAGCGCATCCTTCTGGTAGCGCTTGGCGAGCGCGACGATCGGCCGCGGCATCGTCGCCGAGAACAGCAACGTGCGACGTGCTTCAGGCGACGCGTCGAGGATCTGCTCGAGGTCCTCGCGGAAACCCATGTCGAGCATCTCGTCGGCTTCGTCGAGCACGGCGACCTTGAGGGCCGACAGGTCGAGCGCGCCACGCTCGAGGTGATCGCGCAGACGACCCGGCGTACCGACGACGATGTGCGCGCCGTGGGCGAGCGAACGACGCTCCTTCGAGGCGTCCATGCCGCCGACGCAGGTCGAGATGCGCGCACCGGCCTTGGCATAGAGCCACATCAGCTCGCGGCTGACCTGGAGCGCCAACTCGCGAGTCGGCGCGATGCAGAGCACGAGCGGCTTGTGCGGCGCGGGAAGGCGCTGAACGCCGTCCTCGCCGGCTTCACCGAGCAATTCGCCGGCCATCGCCAGGCCGAACGCGACGGTCTTGCCCGAGCCGGTCTGCGCCGACACGACGAGATCGCGACCGATCGCATTGTCCTCGATCACATGAGCCTGGACGGGGGTGAGCGCGGTATAGCCGCGCGCTTCGAGCGCCTCGGAGAGAAGCGACGGAATATTTGTAAAAGGCATGTACGTCCTAATTGGTGGCCGGCTTACGCAACGGCAAGGCACTGGCGTGGTGGTCCCTACAGGACTTGACCCGCGGCCCACCCGCTCGCCCATGCCCATTGGAAGTTGTAGCCGCCGAGCCACCCTGTGACATCGACCGCTTCGCCGACTGCATACAGCATTGGTACGCGTTTGGCTTGCATTGTTTGCGATGACAGTTCCGCGGTGCTGATTCCGCCCGCGGTGACCTCGGCCTTGGCATAGCCTTCGGACCCGTTTGGCGTGAATTGCCAATGGCTTAGCGCGCGTTCGGCGTCCTGCAGCTTGCGGTCGGTGAGCGTGGAAATCTCGCTCGTCATGCCCAATCGCTCGCTCAAAGTCTCCGCGAGTCGGTCCGGGAGCGTGCTGCCGAGCAGTTTCCGCAGAGTCGCGCGCGGCGTGGTACGCTTGGCGGCGGGGAGCCAGCCGGACTCGCGATCGGGGAGGAAATCGATGCCGACGGGCTGGCCGTTGCGCCAATAGGACGACACTTGCAGGATCGCCGGGCCGGACAGGCCGCGGTGCGTGAACAGCGCAGCTTCGCGAAACGCGGTCTTGCCGGCGGTGGCAACGACTTCGGCAGCGACGCCGGAGAGTTCGCGGAACAGCGTCTCGTCGCCGCCGAGCGTCAATGGGACGAGCGCGGGGCGGGGCTCGACGACCTTCAACCCGAACTGGCGCGCGAGATCATAGGCGAACCCGGTCGCGCCCATCTTGGGGATCGACGGGCCACCGGTTGCGATCACCAGCGCGGGGGCGGTGACGGTGCGGCCGTCGAGCGATACGCGATAGCGGCCGTCGGCGTGGTCGACTCCGGTGACCGCGCGGCCGAGCGACAGGTCGACGCGGCCCTTGTCGCATTCGTCGAGCAGCATCTCGACGATCTGGCGCGCGGAGCCGTCGCAGAACAGCTGGCCGAGCGTCTTCTCGTGCCAGGCGATGCCGTAGGATTCGACGAGCGCGAGGAAGTCCTGTGCGGTGTAGCGGCCGAGCGCGGACTTGGCGAAATGCGGGTTGGCGGAGATGTAGCGGTCGGCGGCGGTGTGGACGTTGGTGAAATTGCACCGCCCGCCGCCGGAGATCAGGATCTTCTTGCCGGCCTGGTCGGCGTGATCGACTAGGAGGATCTTCCGCCCGCGCTGGCCGGCGACCGCGGCGCACATGAGGCCGGCTGCGCCTGCGCCGAGGATTATCGCGTCGTAGTCAGCCAAGTATAGCTCCGTACGGCTTCGGTCAGCAGCCGCCAATTGAGAGTGTTTCCCCGCGAAGGCGGGGACCCAGACTGGGCTCCCGCCTTCGCGGGAGAACAAGGGGTGGCCGCTGTAGCGTGTTCGGGCGGGGCCACATAGGTGGTGCCCCGCATAACTGTGGGCCACCCCAGCACACCAATACCACCCCGGCGAAGGCCGGGGCCCAATTGGAAAGGTTGGGGTAACGGTGCGCAACCTGCGTAACTATTGTCCCCCAATTGGGCCCCGGCCTTCGCCGGGGTGGTGCCATATGGGCGGCAGGACTCTCCGAGAGCATGGCGAGGATTGCTGCAGCCCCTCACCCAACCCTCTCCCCGGGGGAGAGGGCTCTGCCACGCCTGAGCCGCACTCCGTCATCCTGACGAAAGTCAGGATCCAGAGCCAGATACCATGCCGTCCGTGGCTCTGGATCCTGGATCAAGTCCAGGATGACGACGGTTTGACGCGCCGTGACTACCGCAGCTTGGCGATATTCAGCGAGTCCTCCTTCGCCCGAACCTTCACCGACTCCTCGCTCCGAGTCAGCGCCTTGGCGATCGCCTTCAGCGCCATCCCCTTCTTCGCGAGCGTATGCAGCTTCTGGATCTCGTCCTGCGTCCACGCCTGACGGTGCCGTTCGAATTTCGCTTCAGCCATCAGCCGTCATCCTTGTCGATCGCCAGAACCTCGATAGCGTCCGCCTTGTCCGCAAACGCGACCGTCTCGCCAACCGCAGCCCCCATCAGCGCACGCGCCAGTGGTGCCGAGAACGCCAGCCGGTCCTCGCTAGGCTCAGCCTCGTCGCCACCGACGATCGCAATAACCCGCTCGCCCCCGTTCATCCGAACACGAACCCGCGAGCCGATCCCGACCTCGTCCTCTTCCGGCAAAGGCGCGAGTTCGGCGGTCGTCTGGCGCGTGTGCCAATAGCGCAGGTCGCGCAGCAGCAGCTTGCGCGCCTCCTCGTCCGTCTCCGCCGCAACCGCCGCCTCGATCTCGGTTACCCGCTCGCCGAGCAACCGCAGCCCTCGCGCCGTGACCAGATTGGGCCCCGGCGCGATCGGCTGTTCGAACTTGGGTTCGAGATGTTCCTCGTCACTCTCGCGACGGAAGGCGACGCTCATGCCCTTACTTCAGGCACGCGACGATCCCGGCGATCGCCGCCAGCGTGCCGTCGACGTTCTTCACCTTCACGACGTCGAGCCCAAGCTGCTCCGCCGGATAATCATTCCCGCCCGGGAAGATCGCGTCGCCGATGAACATCATCTTGTCGAGCGCGATGCCGCTCGCCTCGTTGAGCTTCTTCAACCCGTAAGCCTTATCGACACCCTCACGCGTGATGTCGATCGAGGTCGCGCCGCCCATGTTGATCGACAGTCCCGGCAGGCGCTTCTGCAGATCCGCCTGGATCACCTTGCGCTTGGCAAAATCCGGATCCCAGCTGTGCTTCGCGTCGATCGGTGCTTCCTGGCCGAGTGCCGAGAACGTGATCTGGCTGCCACGATCCTCGATCCGCTCACCCCAGGTCTTCTCGGGCACGAACCCGGTAGCTTCCAACGACTCGTCGAACGCTTGCAAGATCTTCTGCTTCTCGTCGTCCTCGAACAGCTCGGCATATACCGCGCGCCATTCGCCATCGAACCGGTACAGCTTGGTGCCGGTGGTCGGCATCAGCCACAGCTTGGTGCGATCGGCCCGCTCGGGCAGGCGCGAGGCGACCTGCTTTTCGAACTGCGGCCAGTCGCCGCCCGAGATCACCGCGACATGCGCGACGTCGAGCAGGTTCGCCAACGCCTCGCCCATCGGCTCCTGCAGGGGCTGCTTGCTCTCGGCCAGCGTTCCATCGAGGTCGAAGGCAACCAACTCTTTCATGCGGAAACTCCAGTAAGGATAAACGTGTCGATCGCGTGGGCGACGCCGTCGGCATCGTTCGCGCTGGTAATCTCGTGCGCGACGTCGCGGACAGTCTGCGGTGCGTTGCCCATCGCGATCGCCAGCTTGGCGCGCTTGAGCATCGCGATGTCGTTGGCCTGATCGCCGATCGCCGCGGTCTGCGTCAAGCTGATGCCGAACGCGTCCGCCAGTTCCTCGATCCCACTGCCCTTGTTGCCGGCGACGGGCGTGATGTCGAGATAATAGGTCTGAGACTGGACGATCGTCGCCTGCGTATCGAACTTGGCGGCGACCTTTGCGTGCAGGTCGCGCAACAGGTCTTCGTCATCGCTGACGAACGTGACCTTGTCGGCCTTGGCGAGCAGGTCGGTGAAGTCGGAGACGATCACCGGGTCCTGCGCGGAGGCCTTCTTCTCGCTGCCGACATGCCCGCCCTGATCGGTGCTGGCGTACCAGACATCGTCCGCGAAGAACCACGTATCGACCGGCGCGTCACCGATGATCTCCATCGCACCGCGAACGACATCGACGTCGATCATGTGGTGCTCGATCACGGTGCCGTCGCGCTTGAAGACGATCCCGCCGTTGAACGCGCCCATCGGCTCGTCGATGCCGAGCAATTCCGCGATCGGCATCATCCCCGACCGCGGCCGCGCGCTGATGATCGTGAAGCCGAGGCCAGCAGCCTTCAACCGCTTGACCGCATCGACGGTCGCGGGCGTGACCTTTTTCTCATTGTCGACGAGCGTGCCGTCGACATCGGAGACCAGCAGCTTGATATCGCTCATGCCACCGCTCACTGGGGCATCTCGACATGCCCGCCAAAGCCATAGCGCATCGCCGACAACAGCTTGTCGCCGAACGTATGGTCCACGCGGCTGCGATAGCGCGCATACAGCGCCGCGCTCAGCACGTTGGCGGGCACCTTCTCCTCCATCGCCGCGTCGATCGTCCACTGGCCCTCGCCCGAGTCCGCGACGCTGCCGCTGAAGCCTTCGAGCGTGCCGTCCTTCGCCAGCGCGATCGCCGACAGGTCGAGCAGCCACGACGAGATCACGCTGCCGCGACGCCAGACTTCGGCGACGTCGGTCAGGTTGATATCGAAGCGCTCCTCCTCGACGACATGTTCGCCCGACTTGCCCTTGAGGATGTCGAAGCCCTCGGCATAGGCCTGCATCAGGCCGTATTCGATGCCGTTATGGACCATCTTGACGAAGTGGCCGGCGCCCGAGGGGCCTGCGTGGATATAGCCCTTCTCGGCGCGCGGATCGGCCTGACCCTCGACGCGGCCCGGCGTGCGGACGATCGTCCCCATGCCAGGTGCGAGCGTCTCGAAGATCGGATCGAGCAGGTCGACGGTTTCCTTGTCGCCGCCGATCATCATGCAATAACCGCGCTCCAGGCCCCACACGCCGCCCGACGTGCCGACGTCGACATAGTGGATGCCCTTCTCGGCCAGTTCCTTCGCGCGGCGGACGTCGTCCTTGTAGAAGCTGTTGCCGCCGTCGATGATGATGTCGCCCGAATTCGACTTCGCGGCGATCGCCTGGACGGTGCTCTCGGTCGGCTCGCCGGCCGGGACCATTACCCACCAGATCGCCGGGGTGTCGAGCTTGGCGTGCATGTCGTCGAGCGAGTCCGCGCCGATCGCACCGTCGGCGGCGAGCTTCTTCACGGCTTCGGCATCGCGGTCGAACGCGACGACTTCGTGGCCGTTCTTCATCAACCGGCGCGCGATGTTGCCGCCCATCCGGCCGAGGCCGATCAGTCCGATCTTCATGGGGAATTCCTTGCTTACCCCCTCTCCCCGCCGGGGAGAGGGTTGGGGTGAGGGGCAGTTGGGGAGGGCAGCGCTCGCGGCGCCCCTCACCCCGACCCTCTCCCCAACGGGGAGAGGGAGCAGAAGTTTACGCCGTCGCGGGCTGCTTCTTGGCGATCGAGCCGAGCAGGTCGTCGAACGCCTTGACGAACGAGGCGACGCCCTCCTCGACCAGCTTGCCGGTCACGCCGTTCAGGTCGAGACCCAGCCGCTCGGCCTCCGCCAGCGTATGCTTGGCGCCCTCGACGTCCTGCGTGATCGTCTCCGCCGCGGTGCCGTGGTCGCGGAACGCATCCATCGTCTTCGGCGGCATCGTGTTGACGGTATCCTTGCCGATCAGCGTGTCGATGTAGAGCGTGTCGGGATAGCTCGGGTCCTTCACGCCGGTCGACGCCCACAGAAGGCGCTGCGGCTGCGCACCCTTGGCGGCGAGTGCCTGCCAACGATCCGACTTCAGGAAGTCGAGATACCATTGATATGCCATCTTCGCGTTGGCGATCGCGACCTTGCCGCGCACCGCCTTCAGCGCCTCGGCCTCGGCATCGCCCTTCTCGATACGCGCATCGATCTCCTTGTCGATCGACGAATCGATCCGGCTGACGAAGAAGCTCGCGACGCTGGCGATCTTGTCGATCGGCTGCCCCTGCTTGACGCGCTCCTCGAGCCCCGCCGCATACGCCTCGGCAACGCGAATGTACGCGTCCAGCGCAAACAGCAGCGTAACGTTGACGTTGATCCCGCTCGCGATCGTCGACGAGATCGCCGGCCCGCCCGCGAGCGTCCCCGGGATCTTGATCATCAGGTTCGGCCGGTCGACCATCCCCCACAGCTTCTTCGCCTCGGCGATCGTCGCATCGGTATCGTCCGAAATGTACGGCGACACTTCCAGGCTGACATAGCCGTCCTTCGCGTCGAGCTTGTCGTACACCGGCTTCAGCGTATCCGCCGCCGCCTTGATGTCCTGGATCGCCAGATGCTCGTAGCGGTCGATCGTCGCCGCGCCGGCATGCTGCTTGTCGTATTCGGCGAGCGTCGAGTCGTACGCATCGCCGTGCCCCATCGCCTTTTCGAAGATCGACGGGTTCGACGTGACGCCCGTCAGGCCATCCTCGTCGACCAGCTTCTGGAGACCACCGGCCTCCAGGAACTTCCGGTCGACGAAATCGAGCCATACCGCCTGGCCAAAGCCTTCGAGATCGTTGAGCGCACCCATCACTTGGTCTCCATCACTTGGCGGGCGACCTTGACGACATTGTCGACGGTGAACCCGAACTTGTCCTGCAGCTTGGCGAGCGGTGCCGAAGCCCCGAAGGTCGACATCGTCACGGTCGCGCCGTCGAGCCCGACATAGCGGTCCCAGCCGATCGACCCGGCCATCTCGACCGCAACGCGCGCCCGCACTTCGCGCGGCAGCACGCTTTCCTTGTACGCGGCGTCCTGCAGTTCGTAGCGATACCAGCTCGGCATCGACACGGCCCGGCTCTTCACGCCGTCCGCGGTCAGCTTCTCGTGCGCCTCGACGACCAGCGACACTTCGCTGCCGGTCGCGATCAGGATCACGTCAGGCGTGCCGTCGCTATCCGCGAGGACATAGCCGCCCTTTTCGAGCCCGTCTGCGCTCGCATACTTGGTCCGGTCGAGAGTCGGGAGAGCCTGGCGCGACATGATCAGCGCCGCTGGCGTGCTGGCGTCCTTGAGGACCGCCTTCCACGCCGCGACGACTTCGTTCGCGTCGCTCGGACGGATCGTGTCGAGACCGGGGATCGCGCGCAACGTGGCGAGATGCTCGATCGGCTGGTGCGTCGGGCCGTCCTCGCCGACACCGATCGAGTCGTGCGTGAACACCCAGATCGCGCCGACTTCCATGATCGCGGACAGGCGGACTGGCGCTCGCATGTAATCCGCGAACACCAGGAAGGTGGAGCCGTACGAACGCAGGTGCGACAGCGCCATACCGTTGACGATCGCGCCCATCCCGTGTTCGCGGATGCCGAAGTGGAAGTTCCGGCCGGCGTAATTTTCTGCCTCGAACGAGGGCTGACCCTTGATGTCGGTCTTGGTCGACGGCGCGAGATCGGCCGAACCACCGATCAGCCACGGCACCTTGGCCGCGATCGCGTTGAGCACCTTGCCACCGGAGTCACGGCTGGCGACGCCCTTGGCATCCGCCTCGAAGGTCGGGATATCGGCATCCCAGCCCTCGGGCAGTTCATCCTTGAGCAGCAGGTCGAGCTCGGCGGACAGCTCTGGATAGGCGCCGCGATACTTGTCGGTCAGCGCGACCCACTCGTCACGCAGCTTGGCGCCACGCTCGGCGATCGCACCGTTGAAATGCTCGATCACGCCGTCCGGCACGTAGAACGACTTGTCCTCGGGCCAGCCATAAGCCTTCTTCGTGATGCGGATATTCTCTTCGCCGAGCGGCTCGCCGTGGGCTTTCTCGCTGCCCGCCTTGGGGCTGCCGTAGCCGATCACCGAATGCACGACGATGAAGGTCGGCTTGTCGTTGGTCGCCTTGAACGTCTCGATCGCGCGGCTCAGCGCGGCGGTGTCGTTCGCGTCGTCGATGTGGATGACGTTCCAGCCATAGGCGTCGAAGCGCAGGCCGACGTCCTCGTCGAACGCGAGATCGGTCGCGCCCTCGATCGAGATGTGGTTGCTGTCGTAGATCCAGCACAGATTGCTGAGCTTGAGGTGGCCGGCAAGGCTCGCAGCTTCGGCCGAAACGCCCTCCATCATGTCGCCGTCGCCACAGATCGTGTAGACGTCATGGTCGAACAGCGTGAAGCCGTCCTTGTTGTAGCGCGCGGCCAGCCAACGCTCGGCGATCGCCATGCCGACCGAATTTCCGCAACCCTGGCCGAGCGGGCCCGTCGTGGTCTCGACGCCCGTCGTGTGGCGGTATTCCGGGTGACCCGGCGTCTTCGACGACAGCTGGCGGAACTGCTCGATATCCGCGAGGCTGACGGCCTCCTTGCCGGTCTTGTTACCCTCGGCGTCGATCTCTTCGATCTTGGCGAGGTGGATCAGCGAATAGAGCAGCATCGACGCATGGCCGACCGACAGCACGAAACGGTCGCGGTTAGGCCAGTCGGCGTGCTTGGGATCATAGCGCAGGAACTTCGACCAGAGCGTGTAGCCGACCGGCGCGAGCGCCATCGGGGTGCCGGGATGGCCCGAATTGGCCTTCTGCACGGCGTCCATCGACAGCGTGCGGATGGTATCGATCGCCAGACGCTCGGGGGAGCCGTCCTCGTGCAGCTTGGAGTCCGCCTTGGTGGGGGCGGTTGCGGTATCGGTCATGGAAGAAGCCTCGCTCTAGACGGTGACCGAACGCCGCGCATCCGATCTGGTTGCCAACATAGGATGCCTTTAGTCGGATGCACCCATCCGTTCCAGTCGCGTAACGACGCCGTCCGTTGCAATATATGCGGCGTCGACCTCGTCGAGGAACAGCCCGTGGCCGAGAATACCGGGGATCGCGGCAAGGGTGGCGGCGGTTGCACGGGGGTCGTCGAGGGTGGCGAAGTGGCAGTCGATGACGAGATTGCCTTGGTCCGTCCGGTAGTTGTCGCGGATCTTTGGGGCGGCGGCCATGTCCGTCAGCACATGCATCACATAGGCGATGGCGAACGGTAGCACCTCGACCGGCAGCTTGGCGGCGCCGATCCGGTCGACGCGCTTGGAGCTGTCGGCGATCACGACCATCCGTGCCGAGGCTGCGGCGACGATCTTTTCGCGCAGCATCGCCCCGCCTGCGCCCTTGATGGCGAAGCACCGCGAGTCGATCTCGTCCGCGCCGTCGATCGTGAGGTCGACATGGGCGATGGTGGCGAAGTCGAGAATCTCGATGCCGAGTTCGCGGGCGAGTTTGCCTGAGGCTTCCGAGGTCACGACGGCGCGGATCTGCAAGCCTTGGGCGACGCGATCGCCGAGCGCCTGGATTGCGAACGCCGCAGTGGATCCGGTGCCAAGCCCGACAAGCATCCCGTCCTGCACCTCGGCCACAGCCGCAATGGCAGCCGCCTTCTTGTCATCATCGATAGAAGCCATCGGCCCACACCTTTCGTCATGCCGGGCTAGTTCCGGCACCCACCGCTCAACGCCCTCGCGACAATTTGGTTTGGAGGACTCCCACACAAAGCACCACCCCGGCGAAGGCCGGGGCCCAATTGGAGAGGTCGTGGTAACGAGGGACTGCCCTTCGTTAGCAACGTTCCCCAATTGGGCCCCGGCCTTCGCCGGGGTGGTGCGGTGGCTCAGGGGCGGCGCGGCGGTTCTCTAGTGCGGTGGCTGCTTGGAGGTGCGTGTGGATAGGGGCGCCCGCCCGCCCCTTGTTCTCCCGCGAAGGCGGGAGCCCAGTCTGGGTCCCCGCCTTCGCGGGGAAACAATCTTCGGCATCGAAGCGCAACGAACGCGAAATCACCCGTAAACAATCAAACAGGTTACTCTTTCTTCCCTATTTCTCACCCGCGCTTTTCAACTGACATACTTCTGGTACATCCTCGTGGTTTAGGCCGACCAACAGCTGCCACCACCGATCGCGAGCGGATACCAAACTTGATAGCCACACGATTTTCTGCGCGGCAGTGCGCCATCCTGCTGGTGCCTGCACTGGCGCTCGCCGCCTGCTCCGGCGGTGGCGACAAGGCTCAAGGCAAGGCCGGCCGCGGTGGCCAACCGGGCCAAGGCACGCCAACCGTCGGCTATGTCGTCGTCCAGCCGACCAGCGTCGCGATGACCACCGAACTCAGCGGTCGCACCACCGCGTTCGAAAGCTCGGACGTCCGTCCCCAGGTCACCGGCATCATCCGCCGCCGCTTCTTTACCGAGGGTACGCTCGTCAAGAAGGGCCAGCCGCTCTACGAGATTGACCCGCGCCTCTATCGCGCCGCCGCCAACGAGGCGCAGGCCAACCTCCAGAGCGCGCGCGCCAACCAGCAGGCGCAGACCATCCTCGCACAGCGCTACAAGCCGCTCGCCGAGATGGAGGCGATCAGCAAGCAGGATTACACCAACGCGGTCGCCACCTCGCGCCAGGCCACCGCCTCGGTCGCGCAGACCCGCGCCGCGCTCGAGACCGCGCAGATCAACCTCAAGTTCACGACCGTCCCCGCGCCGATCACCGGGCGCATCGGCCGCTCGCTGTTCACCGTCGGCGCGCTCGTCTCGGCGACGCAGACCGATCCGCTGGCGCAGATCCAGCGGCTCGATCCGATGTTCGTCGACATCCAGCAATCGTCGGGCGACCTGCTCGCGCTGCGCCGTTCGCTCGGCCAGAACGGCATCGTCGCGACCCGCGCCGAAGTCCGCCTGACGCTCGAGGACGGCAGCGAATATGGCGCGACCGGCAGCGTCGAGTTCGCCGAAGCGCTGGTCAATACCGAGACCGGCACCGTGACGCTGCGCGCGCGCTTCCCCAATCCGCAGGGGCTGCTGCTCCCCGGCATGTTCGTCCAGGCCAAGTTCGCGCAGGCGATCAACCAGCGCGCGTTCCTCGTGCCGCAGGCGGGCGTGTCGCGCGACGCGAAGGGCAATGCGACGGTCTATGTCGTCGATGCGAACAACAAGGCGGTGCAGAAGAAGATCAAGGCCGACCGCACGCAGGGCGCGTTCTGGGTGGTCACCAGCGGGCTCAACCCCGGCGACAGGATCATCACGCAAGGCCTGTCGAAGATCGCACCGAACCAGGGCGTGAAGCCGGTGCCGGAAAACACCGCGCAGAAGATCGAAGCGCCCAAGGATGACTCCTCCGGTGGCGACTCCAGCCAGAAAAAGGCCGGCTAAGCCCTTATGTTATCCCGTGTCTTCATCGATCGCCCGATCTTCGCCTGGGTGCTCGCGATCATCGTGATGCTTGGCGGCATCGGCGCGATCATGAGCCTGCCGATCGCGCAGTACCCCGACGTCGCACCGCCGCAGGTGACCGTCCGCGCGTCCTTCCCGGGTGCCAACGCGCAGACGATCCAGAACAGCGTCACGCAGGTCGTCGAGCAGTCGCTGACCGGTATCGACGGGCTGATCTATTTCAGCTCGTCGTCGTCGTCGCGCGGCTCGGTGAACATCACGGTGACGTTCGAGAAGGGCACCGATCCCGATATCGCGCAGGTCCAGGTCCAGAACCAGGTCCAGCAGACGCTGTCCCGCCTGCCGCAACAGGTCCAGCAGCAGGGCCTCGTGGTGCGGAAATCGAACCCGGACAATTTGCTGATCGTCGGCGTCTATGACGAGACCGACAAGCTGACCAACCAGGACGTTTCGGACTATCTCGTCTCGAACCTGCAGGACCCGCTCGGCCGTATTCCGGGGATCGGCGACAGCAACGTGTTCGGCGCGCAATACGCGATGCGGATCTGGCTGAACCCGAACAAGCTCGCCAGCTACCAGTTGATCCCGAGCGACGTGACGACCGCGATCCAGGCGCAGAACACCGAAGTCGCCGCCGGCGAACTCGGCGGGCAACCCCAGCCCGACACGCAGATGCTGAACGCGACCGTCACCGCACAGTCGCGCCTCCAGACCCCCGAGCAGTTCGCCAACATCATCCTGAAGACGACCAACGACAGCGCCGTGGTCAAGCTGCGCGACGTCGCCCGAATCGAACTGGGCGCGGAGAACTACAACGCGCGCAGCCGCGTCAACGCGCATCCCGGCGCCGGTATCGCGGTGCTTCTCGCGCCGGGCGCCGACGCGCTCAAGACCGCCGAACTGGTCAAGGCGTTCGTCGCCAAGTCCGCCAAGAGCTTCCCGCCAGGCCTGAAATTCGCCTACGCCAACGACACCACGGACTTCATCAAGCTGTCGATCGACGAGGTCGTGAAGACGCTGATCGAGGCCGTCATTCTCGTCGTCATCGTCATGTTCGTGTTCCTGCAGAGCTGGCGCGCGACGCTGATCCCGACGATCGCGGTCCCGGTCGTGCTGCTCGGCACGTTCGGCGTGTTCTATCTCGCCGGCTTCTCGATCAACACGTTGACGCTGTTCGGGCTGGTGCTCGCGATCGGCCTGCTGGTCGACGACGCGATCGTCGTGGTCGAGAACGTCGAGCGACTGATGGAGGAAAATCCCGAAATGACGCCTCGGGAGGCTACGATCGAGTCGATGAACGAGATCACCGTCGCGCTGGTCGCGATCGCGCTGGTGCTGTCGGCGGTGTTCCTGCCAATGGCGTTCTTCGGCGGCTCCACCGGCGTGATCTACCGCCAGTTCTCGCTGACGATGGTGTCGGCGATGGTCCTGTCGGTGCTGGTCGCGCTGATCCTCTCGCCTGCCCTCACTGCGACACTGCTCAAGCAGAAGAAGAAGGACGCGGACGGCAACACCGAGAAGAGCTGGGGCGAACGTAAATTCCCGAAGGTCGCGCATTTCTTCACGCGCGCTGGCGACAAGTTCAACAGCGGGTTCGAGAAGGGCACGCAGAAATACACCAGTGCCGTGCAGTCGGTGATCGACCGCAAGTGGCTGTTCCTGCTGATCTACGCGGTGATCGTCGCGGTGCTCGCGGTGCTGTTCCTGCGGCTGCCGACGGGCTTCCTGCCGACCGAGGACCAAGGCTCGGGCATCGTCCAGTTCCAGCTCCCCGCGGGCGCCACGCAAGGCCGCACCTTCGCGCTGCAGAAGCAGATCGAGCAATATTACTACACCAACGAGAAGGCCAACGTCCGGACGATGTTCACCGTCAGCGGTGGCGGCGGTGGCGGCGCGAGCGGCCAGAATACGGGGCAAGGCTTCATCGCGTTCGCACCGTGGGACGATCGCAAGGGCAAGGAAAACACCGCGGAGGCGATCACCGGTCGCGCGTCGAAGGCGTTCGCCGGCTTCCGCGACGCGCAGGTCTATTCGCTGGTGCCACCGGCGGTCCGTGGTCTCGGCTCATCGAACGGCTTCACGATGGAGTTGCAGAACGCCGGCGGGCTCAGCCAGGTCGAGTTCAACGCCGCGCGCGACAAGCTGCTCGCGCTCGCCCGCGCCGACTCGTCGCTGACCGCGATTCGCCTGACCGAGCTGCCCGACGTCGCCACCTTGCGCGTCGATGCCGACCAGCAGAAACTGTCGACGCTCGGCCTCACGCAGGCCAACGTGAACTCGACGCTGTCGACCGCCTGGGGTGGTCAGTACGTCAACGACTTCATCGACCGCGGCCGCGTCAAGCGCGTCTATGTTCAAGGCGACGCGCAGTTCCGCGCGCAGCCGTCCGACCTGAGCCAGTGGTTCGTGCGCGGATCGAATGGCCAGATGGCGCCGTTCTCATCGTTCGCGAAGACCAGCTGGGGCCAGGCGCCGACTACGCTGTCGCGCTTCAACGGCATCGCCTCGTACGAGATCCAGGGTTCGGGCGCACCGGGCGTCAGCTCGGGTGATGCGATGAACCGGATCGCCGAGCTTGCTGGGCAGATCCCCGGCACGTCGGTCGCGTGGTCGGGCTTGTCGTATCAGGAGCGCCTGTCCTCGGGTCAGGCACCGATCCTGTACGGGCTGTCGCTACTGGTCGTGTTCCTGTGCCTCGCCGCGCTGTATGAGAGCTGGTCGATCCCGATCGCCGTGCTGCTGGTGATCCCGCTCGGCCTCGTCGGCGCGATCCTCGCGGTGACGCTGAGGGGCCTCATCAACGACGTCTATCTCCAGATCGGCCTGCTGACGACGATGGGTCTGGCCGCGAAGAACGCGATCCTGATGATCGAGTTCGCCGAGCAGGAAGAGAAGAAGGGCAAGCGCGTCATCGAGGCGGCACTGTCCGCGGCGAAGATCCGGTTGCGCCCTATCCTGATGACGTCGTTCGCGTTCATCCTCGGCGTGTTGCCGTTGGCACTGTCGACCGGTGCGGGCGCGAACAGCCGTATCGCGATCGGTACGGCGGTGGTTGGCGGCATGCTGACCGCAACGATCTTGGCGATCTTCTACATCCCGCTGTTCTTCGTCCTCGTCCGCCGCGGCGCGCGTGATGGCATCGCCAAGCTGCGGGGCAAGCCGACTGGTTTCCAGGGCCATGACGGCCACGGATCCGATGACGATCACAACGAACCGCTCGGACCACCTGAACCACAGGGCCCTCACCGGCCGGAGCCCGCATAATGCGCTCGCTAGTCCTGATCCTCGCTGCGTCGACCGCACTCGCCGGCTGCTCGCTCGCGCCCAAATATGCGCGGACCGAACTTCCCGTGCCGCCGTCGCTCCCGGTCGGCGACGCGTATCTGCGCCAGTCCGAGGCGACGCTGCCCGCGATCACCTACCGCGACGTTTTCAAGGACCCTCGGCTCCAGCAAATCATCGTGCAGGCGCTCGCCAGCAACCGCGATCTCCGCGTCGCCGCCGCCAACATCGCCTCGACCCGCGCGCAATACCGCATCCAGCGCGCCGACCTGTTGCCGCAGGTCGATGCCAGCGGCCGCTACAGTTATTCCGGCGGCGGCAACGGCACGCGCAACACCGTTACGAGCGGCGGATCGGGCGGTACGGGAACAGGAACGGGTAACACCGGAACTGGCACTGGGACCGGTACAGGGACTGGCGGCACCGGCACAGGCGGCACCGGCACAGGCGGCACCGGGACAGGCACCGGCACCGGCACCGGATCGGTCGTCAGTTCTTCCAGCTCGAACAGCGCCTTCTCGGTCGACCTCGGCACGACCGCTTTCGAGCTCGACCTGTTCGGTCGCATCCGCTCGCTCACCAGCGCCGCGCTCGATCGCTATTTCGCGACCGAAGCCGCCGCGCGCGCCACCCGCCTGACGCTCGTCGGCGACATCGCCGACGCATGGCTCACCTACGCTTCGGACCAGAGCCTGCTCAAGATCGCGCAGGACACGGTGACGAGTTCGCAGCGCAGCGTCACGCTGACCAACGCCCGACTGCGCGGCGGCGTCGCCCCGCGCACCGATCTCCGCCAGGCGCAGCAGATCCTGTTCACCGCGCAGTCCGACCTCGCGCAGCAACGCACCGCGCTCGCGCAAGACGTTAACGCGTTGCAACTGCTCGTCGGTGCCCCCGTCGACGCTAGCCTGTTGCCCACGTCGATCGAGCAGGCGCTGCCGACCGTCGCCGCGCTGCCGGCAGGGCTCGACAGCAGCATCCTCCTGCGCCGACCCGACGTCGTCGAATCCGAATACCAGCTCCGCGCCACCAACGCCGAGATCGGCGCAGCGCGCGCGGAACTGTTCCCCAAGATCTCGCTTACCGGCATCCTCGGGTTCGCCAGCACGTCGCTGACCTCGCTGTTCAGCGGCGGCGCGTTCAACTATTCGGTCGCGCCCTCGGTCAGCTATCCGATCTTCCGCGCAGGGGCTGGAATCGCCGGCGTCGCCTATTCGAAGGCGCAACGCGACGCCGCGCTCGCAACCTACGAGAAGACGATCCAGACCGCGTTCCAGGAGACCGCCGACGCGTTGGCCAGGCAGGGCACGATCGCCGACCAACTGAAGGCGAACCAGAACTTCTCCGAAGCGGCCCTCGACACGTACCGCCTATCGGACGCGCGCTATCGCGGCGGGATCGACACGTTCCTGAACTCGCTCGACGCGCAACGCTCGCTGTACACCGCACAGCGCAACCTCGTCGCGACGCAACTCGTCGGCGCGAGCAACCGCGTGACGCTGTACCGCGTGCTGGGGGGCGATTCGACGCTCGAAGCCACCGCAGGCGGGCCACAACCGGTGACGATGAGCGGCGCACCGCGGCCGGAAACGGACTGACGCGTTGAAGGGAACGGAGGCATCAGACGCAACTCCGTTCTCTCCGCCTTTATAACGCACTGAGCGGACGAAGTTTTTTTCGCGTCCCGCCGATCTTACCGTATCAGCAAGATATTCCAGTCAGAACGGTTGGATGTACGCCCCCCTCCCCGTCGCGGATCGCCGCGCCCGCGATCGATCGCCAGCCCCCGCCGTGTTCGGACTTGGCGAGGATGCGCGCGAACAGGTTGCCGAACTCCTCGATCGCAAGCTCGCGCAGGTCGCGGAAACCTGGCCGATCGCGGTTGCCACGCAGATGGTCGGCTGCGTCCTCCTCGTCGCGCTTGCGCTGATCGCACCGCCCACCGGTCTTGGCACCATCGTCCCGTCGATCGGCATCCATGCCGCGATCCTGGCGGCGCTGTCCGCAGGTGTGTTCGGCGTGTTGCGACTGCCGGGGTTGCGCGAATGGCCTGCCTATAAGCGCAACCGCGCGCTTACCGTCGGGGTCGCGGGGATCGCAGCGCTGTCGCTGTCACTTCTGTGGGCCGTTGCGCGCGCGCCGTCGGGGTCGCTGCAACTCGCCTGCTGCGTCGCGGTGCTGGGGATGATCGCGGTTACGGCGGTTAGCGTCCATGCGGTCCGCGCGGCGACGCTTGGGCTCGGCGCTGGGATCGTCGTCATGCTCGCGGTATGCGCGGGGATCGGTATGCCGCTAGTGGTCGCGATCGTGTTCCTCGGCAGCCTGGGAATCGTCGCGCACCGCCTCGCGCGGATCGACGTCGCGCAGGAACTGAACCGCGCAGAGAACGCGAACGAAGGCCGCCTCGCGATCCGGATGGTCGCCGAATTCGAGGACCAAGGTACCGGCTGGTTCTGGGAAGCCGACCGCCAGGGCCGCCTGACCTATCTGTCCGCTAAGGTCACCGACGAACTCGGCCTCGCCGACGACGCGGTCGGGCAACCGCTCACCGACCTGTTCCGCATGGACAACGACGCGCCGGGCACCGAACGGACGCTCGCCTTCCATATTGCCTCGCGCACGTCGTTCTCGGACTATTCGGTGTGCGCCGCGACCTCGCCCGATTGCGAACGCTGGTGGTCGATCTCAGGGAGGCCGGTGGTCGACGATCTCGGCCGCTTCCAGGGGTTCATCGGCTCGGGCCGCGACCTGACCGAACAGCGCAGGTCGGAGGCGGAGATCACGCGGCTGGCGTTGTTCGACGGGCTCACCGGGCTCGCGAACCGCCAGCGGATGCGATCGTCGCTCGACAAGACGCTCGCGCAGAATACCGGTCCCTATCGCGCGACGTCGTTGTTCCTGATGGATCTCGATCGGTTCAAGGCGGTCAACGATACGCTGGGCCACCAGGCGGGCGACACGTTGTTGAAGCAGGTCGCGCAACGGCTCCAGCGCGGCATCGCGGATGCGGGGCTGGTCGGGCGGCTGGGCGGCGACGAGTTCCAGGTCGTGCTGCCCGGCATCGCCGACCGCGACACGCTCGCCGCGTTGTCGCGTGAAGTGATCGCATCGCTGTCCGAACCCTATTTCATCAGCGGGACGTCGGTCACGATCGGCTGCTCGATCGGCATCGCGATCGCACCCGACGATGGCGACGACGCCGAGACGCTCGTCCGTAACGCCGATCTCGCGCTGTACGCGGCCAAAGCCGATGGCCGCGGTGTCCACCGCTTCTATTCGGACGACATGCTGACCGGCGCGCGCACCCGGAAACTGCTCGAGGATGACCTGCGCGCGGCGATCTCAGATGGCGCGTTCCACCTCTGCTACCAGCCGATCGTCAGCACGAAGTCGGCGCAGATCGTCGGCTACGAAGCGCTGATCCGCTGGAACCACCCGACGCGCGGGCTCGTCTCGCCCGCCGACTTCATCCCGGTCGCGGAGGAATGCGGGCTGATCGAGGCGATCGGCGAATGGGTGCTGCGGACCGCGTGCCTGGAGGCGGCGCGCTGGCCCGGCTCGGTGCGCGTCGCGGTCAACGTCTCGCCGATCCAGTTCGCCAACCCCGCTCTGCCCGCGCTCGTCACCAGCGCGCTCGCCCAGTCTGGGATCGCCGCGGGACGCCTCGAACTGGAGATCACCGAAGGCGTGTTCCTCGACGAGACGCGCTCGTCGGAACAGATGTTCAGGGCGCTGAAGGGGATCGGCGTGCGGCTTGCGTTGGACGATTTCGGCACCGGTTATTCGTCGCTCGGCTACTTACGCAACGCGCCGTTCGACAAGATCAAGATCGACCAGTCGTTCGTGCGCGGTGCGGCCGAGCCGGGCAACCGCAACGCCGCGATCATCAAGGCTATCGTCACGCTCGCCGACACGCTCGGCATGGAGACGACCGCCGAGGGGGTCGAGGTGCAGGACGAGATCGACCTGATCCGCGACCTCGGGTGCAGCCATATCCAGGGCTATGTCTATGGCCGCCCGGTCCGCGCGGACGAGGCGTTGCGGCAATTGGGAGTCGAGAACGGCACCGCCGCCGCGAGCGGCTTCAAGGTCAGCCGTGCACCGCGCACCAAGATGCTGCGCTCCGCCCGGATCGCGATCGACGGGGTCCGCGGCGACGTTCGCATCCGCGACATATCGACCTCGGGCGCGATGCTCGACGGGCTGCGGATCGACGGCAACCCCGACGGCGTCGAGATGCAGATCGAACTGGTCGAGGACCAGATGTTCGGCGCGCGCATCCGCTGGGCCCGCGCCGGCAAGGCGGGAATCGAGTTCCACGAGGCGTTCAACCTGGAACGGCTGAACCAGGGCCACTCCGCGCGTCTTCGCCGGACTGGGTGAATTGGGCAAAACGGCGTTTGAGTTCCCCTAAGGGTAGGGACATATCAAACGAGGCGGGTACGTCTGCTTTCTAGTTCCCCCGCGAAGGCGGGGGCCCAGGATCAAGCAGCGCGACCGCTTGCGACTCCTGGACTCCCGCCTTCGCGGGAGAACGGTAAAAGTCCACCACCCCGGCGGAGGCCGGGGCCCAATTGGAGAGGTCGTCGTAACAGCGAACGACGTTCGCTAATCCACGTTTCCCAATTGGGCCCCGGCCTCCGCCGGGGTGGTAGGTAATCTCCTAGAATGGTGGGATAAATTGTCGAGTTCCCCGCTCAACGGCGGCCTGCGCAAGGGCCCGGAAGCCACCCATTCCCGGGAACCAACCGCCGCCTCCCACCGTCTCACCCTCATGGTACATCGCGCCCCGATCAAAGCCCTCGCGTTCGACGTGTTCGGCACCGTGGTCGACTGGCGCTCCGGTATCGCGCGCGACGCCGCCCCGATCCTTGCCCGCCTCGACCGCGGCGACATCGACCCGCACCGCTTTGCCGACGGCTGGCGCAAACGCTATCAACCGGCGCTCGAGGAGGTCCGCAGCGGACGGCGGCCGTTCGTCATTCTCGACACGCTCCACCGCGAGGCACTCGAAGACCTGCTCCGTCACCACGGCGTCGACCCGGCTGCGGTGGACGAAGATACGCTCACCGACCTGACTCACGCCTGGCACCGGCTCGATCCCTGGCCCGACTCGGTCGAGGGCCTCACCCGCCTCAAGACCCGGTACCCGATCGTCACGCTCAGCAATGGCAACATTGCGCTCATGCTGGAGATGGCGCGCCACGGTGGCCTGCCCTGGGATGCGATTCTCGGGGCTGAAGTCAGCCGTGTCTACAAGCCGCTCGCCGAATCGTACCTCGCCACCGCGCGCATGCTAGCGATTGATCCGGCCGAACTCTGCCTCGTCGCCGCGCACCATAGCGACCTCGCCGCCGCCCGCGCCGCCGGCCTGCAGACCGCATACGTCGCTCGCCCGCTCGAATATGGCGGTCGCGCGGCGCCCGATGCAGACGCGGCACAGGATTGGGACTTTAGTGCCGATACGCTCACGCAACTGGCCACAGAACTATGTTCGTGACTAACCTATGATAGTCCGAACAATGGATAATGCCGCGATCAACGGGTATCGGGTTTGCCGGACTGTCGCCGACACATGCCCCAAGGACCTGAGATGAAGACCGATATCCCGGCGGACGCGGATTTCCTGACCGGCGGCGGCGAGATGGCCGCGATGATCCGCGCCCACGACTGGTCGTCGTCGCCGCTCGGCCCGATCGAAGGCTGGCCGCAGTCGCTTCGCTCGATCGCCTCGCTGATGCTCGCGTCGGAATTTGCGATGTTCGCCGCCTGGGGCCCGGAGTTGGGTTTCCTCTACAACGATCACTATGCGCGCCTGCTGCACGACAAGCATCCGCACGCATTGGGTCGACGGTTCAACGACATCTGGGGCGACGTGTGGGCGGACATCAGCCCGCTCGTCGACAAGGCGCTGGCGGGGGAAGCCTCGTTCTTCGAGAACCTGCCTCTCGTCACCAATCGCAAGGGATATGACGAACAGGCGTGGTTCACCTTCTCCTACTCGCCGGTGCGGGACGAGAGCGGCGCCGTCGCGGGCATGTTCTGCTCGACCTACGAAAGCACCGAACGGGTCCTGGCAGAGCGCGCGCTGCGTGACGAACGCGAGCGGATGGGCCAGATGTTCGCGCAGGCGCCGACTTTCATGGCGATGCTGCGCGGGCCCGAGCACCGGTTCGAGCTGGCCAATCCCGGCTATAGCAAGCTCGTCGGCCACCGGGAGGTACTCGGCCGCACCGTCGCCGAGGCGTTGCCCGACGCGGTCGAGCAAGGGTTTCTCGATCTGCTCGACGGCGTGTTCGCGAACGGTGAGGCGTTCACCGCGCACGGCATGCTCTATGCGGTTCAGGCCGAACCCGGCGGTCCGGTCGACGATCGCTATCTCGATTTCGTCTACCAGCCGATCCGTGACGCGACCGGCGCGGTCGTCGGCATCTTCGTCGAGGGGGCGGACGTCACCGATCGCAAGCGGCTCGAACGCGACCTGCAATCGCTCAATGCCGACCTCGAACAGCGCGTCCGCGACCGGACCCAGGAACTGATCGAGGCGCAGGAGGCCCTCCGCCAGGCACAGAAGATGGAGGCGGTCGGGCAACTCACCGGCGGCATCGCACACGACTTCAACAACCTGTTGCAGGGCATCACCGGCAGCCTGGAGATCGTCCAGCGCCGCGTCGCACAAGGCCGGGTGAGCGAGCTCGATCGCTTCATCACCGGCGCGACCACCGCCGCGAACCGCGCCGCGTCGCTCACCCACCGCCTGCTGGCGTTCTCGCGCCGCCAGCCGCTCGATCCGCGCCCGGTCAAGGTCAACCCGTTGGTCGCGTCGCTCGAGGACCTGCTTCGCCGCACCACCGGCGAGCAGATCGAGCTAGAGACGGTGCTCGGCGCCGGCCTGTGGACGACATTGTGCGATCCCAACCAGCTCGAGAATTCGCTGCTCAACCTCGTCATCAACGCGCGCGACGCGATGCCGCATGGTGGCAAGCTCACGATCGAGACCTGCAACGCGCACCTCGACGACCATTTCGCCGCCAGCCAGCGCGACGTCCGGCCCGGCCATTACGTCTGCATCTGCGTGTCCGACACCGGCACCGGCATGTCCGCCGACACGATCGCCAAGGCGTTCGAGCCGTTCTTCACCACCAAGCCGATCGGCCAGGGTACGGGGCTCGGCCTGTCGATGATCTACGGCTTCGCGCGCCAGTCGGAGGGCTATGCGAGGATCTATAGCGAGCTTGGCCAGGGCACGACGATCAAGCTGTATTTGCCGCGTCACTACGGCGAAGCGGAGCAGGACGAAGCGCTTCCCGGCCTGACGCAGGAGCATGTCACCGATGCCGGCGAGATCGTGCTGGTGGTCGAGGACGATTCGGTCGTCCGCGCGTTGATCGTCGAGGTGCTGGGCGAATTGGGCTATCAGGCGGTCGAGGCACATGACGGTCCCGCCGGGCTTGAGCGCCTGCGCACGATGGAGCGCGTCGACCTGCTCGTCACCGACATCGGCCTACCAGGACTGAACGGTCGCCAAGTCGCCGATGCGGGTCGTGCGCTGCGTCCGGGGCTCCGCGTGCTGTTCATGACGGGCTATGCGGAGAATGCCGCGCTGGCGTCGGGCTTCCTTGAGCCGGGGATGTCGATGATCACCAAGCCGTTCGCGATGGAGGCGTTGGCGACGCAGATCCGGACGATGATCGAGGGGTAGAGGCAGGCCACCCCTCGTCCAAATGCCACCACCCCGGCGGAGGCCGGGGCCCAAGTGGAAAGGTGGTCATAACGGCGCGCCGCGTTTCGTTATCACCGTCCCCCGATTGGGCCCCGGCCTTCGCCGGGGTGGTGCCGTCGAACTGGTTTGGATGAACCACCAACCAGACTTCGATCCTCCCCCGCCAGGGGGAGGTGGCTGGCGCTTGCCAGACGGAGGGGGAGGAAAGGGAAAATCTCGGCTGCGCGCCCTCCCCCTCCGTCGCCTTCGGCGCCACCTCCCCCTTGCGGGGGAGGATCGTCATGGTCACCCCCTCTACCACCTTCAACCAAAGCAACATTTGCCATCTTCCACCCCGAAATAATTTTTCGTTCCCGCTTCGCCCCCTTGCGCTTCACGAACCCCGCAGAAGTCCACGCGTCGCGAATATGCCGCTCGGCCAACCCGCACGCGAACGCGACGAACCGAGGCCCCGACCACACCCGCACCCCCTTGCGTCTCTTCGCGCTTTGGCACAATCTCTTGGGGTTGCGTTCGGGGGCGGACCCAATCGCTGGTAGAACAACCCTCGCATAGCCATATGCGATATGACCGTAAGCGCGCCTTCCACCGCCGCGATGGTCACTTTTTGTTCTCCCGTTAGGGGCCGTCTGATGGTAGCATGGCGACATGACGCCGATTCGAACGAATACAGAACACTAGGAGCGGTTTCGATGGATTTCAGAGACAGCAGCCGGGATAGCGACATGACCACAGATACGATCGAACAGACCACTGCAACGCCCGCCGCCGAGGCCCCCAAGGCCCCGCGTCAGGCGCAGGACAGCCACTCCGTGCGCGCGCAGATCTACCCGGTCGAGGTCGATCATAGCCGCGACGCGCTGCTGACCGAGTTCGGCAAGGACACGCTCAAGGATCGCTACCTGCTCCCGGGCGAGAGCTACCAGGACCTGTTCGTCCGCGTCGCGTCGGCGTACGCCGACGATGCCGGCCACGCGCAGCGCCTGTACGACGCGATCTCGAAGCTCTGGTTCATGCCCGCCACCCCCGTTCTGTCGAACGGCGGCACCGGTCGCGGCCTGCCGATCTCGTGCTACCTCAACTCGGTCCCCGACAGCCTCGGCGGGATCGTCGACACTTGGAACGAGAATGTCTGGCTCGCCTCGCGCGGCGGCGGCATTGGCACCTATTGGGGCAACGTCCGCGGCATCGGCGAGCCGGTCGGCCTCAACGGCAAGACCAGCGGCATCATCCCGTTCGTCCGCGTCATGGATTCGCTCACGCTCGCGATCAGCCAGGGTTCGCTGCGCCGTGGTTCGGCCGCGGTCTATCTCGACGTCTCGCACCCCGAGATCGAGGAATTCCTCGAAATCCGCAAACCTTCCGGCGATTTCAACCGTAAGGCTTTGAACCTCCACCACGGCGTGCTGATCACCGACGCCTTTATGGAGGCCGTCCGCAACGGCGAGGAATGGCACCTCCGCTCGCCGAAGGATCAGGCGATCCGCGCCACCGTCGACGCGCGCTCGCTGTTCCAGAAACTCGTCGAGACGCGTCTCCAGACCGGCGAGCCGTACATCGTCTTCGCCGATCACGTGAACAAGGCGATGCCGAAGCATCACCGCGAGCTCGGCCTCAAGGTCTCGACCTCGAACCTGTGTTCCGAGATCACGCTGCCGACCGGCAAGGATCACCTCGGCAACGAGCGGACGGCGGTGTGCTGCCTGTCGTCGCTGAACCTCGAAACCTGGGATCAGTGGAAGGACGAGAAGGGCCTGATCGAGGACGTCATGCGCTTCCTCGACAACGTGCTGCAGGATTACATCGACCGCCACGAACCCGGCATGGAACGCGCCGCCTATTCGGCGGGCCGCGAGCGCTCGGTCGGGCTCGGCGTGATGGGCTTCCACTCGTTCCTCCAGGCGCGTGGGCTCGCGTTCGAGGGCGCGATGGCAAAGTCGTGGAACCTGCGCATGTTCAAGCACATCAGCAGCCAAGCCAACGAAGCCTCGATGCAGCTCGCGATCGAGCGCGGCCCCTGCCCCGATGCCGCCGACGTCGGCGCGATGGAGCGGTTCAGCTGCAAGATGGCGATCGCGCCGACCGCGTCGATCTCGATCATCTGCGGCGGCACGTCGGCATGCATCGAGCCGATCCCGGCGAACATCTACACGCACAAGACGCTGTCGGGCAGCTTCTCGATCAAGAACCCGTATCTCGAAAAGATGCTGAGCGAGAAGTCGAAGAACTCGGACGCGGTGTGGAACTCGATCCTCGAGCAGGGTGGCTCGGTCCAGCATCTCGACTTCCTCTCGGTCGAGGAAAAGGACTGCTACAAGACGAGCTTCGAGATCGACCAGCGCTGGCTGCTCGAACTCGCCGCCGATCGCACGCCCTACATCGACCAGGCGCAGTCGCTGAACCTGTTCATCCCGGCGGACGTCGAGAAATGGGACCTGCTGATGCTTCACTTCCGCGCATGGGAGCTCGGCATCAAGTCGCTCTATTACCTGCGTTCGAAGTCGGTCCAGCGTGCGGGCTTCGCTGGCGGCGTCGAGGCCGACAACACGATCGACCTGCGCCAGATCGACGTCGAGTCGAAGGATTACGATGAGTGCCTTGCCTGCCAGTAAGGCCTCTCGGCGTTCAAGCGTGACCCCGGCCCGTGACACGCGGACCGGAGAGCGCCTGACGCAAAAAACCCCGGCCCGCGCGAAGCGGACCGGGGTTCGGGCAGGCTATGCGGCGCGTGTCGAACGCACCGCCAGCGCGTTATGCCTCTTCTTCGAACGTCACCGCCACGTCGGCGTTGGCGGAAAGCCGGACCTTGCCGTCCTCGATATCCGCGACCAGCCCGAGCGAGATGAAGTGATGATGCCCTTCATGGCTGCCCGTCCCCTCGACGACCTGCGCGCCCGAGTCCTTCTTGGTCAGCTTGATGCGGTTGCCTTCGACCTTGTCGACGGTACCGACATGGACGCCGTCCGCGCCGATGACTTCGGCATGTTCCTGGATCTTGGTTGCATCGACCATGGTCGTTCTCCTGTGTTGGGTTCGGGTGCTGAACGCGCGCCGGGCGAGTTGGTCGCATGACGTATGGTTCAGCTATCATGTTCGTGGTCGCAGGCGTGCTCGGAATCGTCGGCACCGCGATGCTGTTCCGTTTGCGCAGCCCGAGCATCACCGAGCAACAGACCTACGCGTTCCGCATGATCGGCATCATGCTCACCTCCGCCGCGATCGTTCTCGCGATGTCCGCCGCCGCGATGTGGCAATGGAGCACCGAGACATGAAACACGCGACCTGATCCCCCCAGTTTCTCGATATAAAACCAATCTTCCGAAAGGCTTACCCCATGTCCCTCCTTCACGCCTCCAAGCAGTACAAGCCGTTCGAATACCCTTGGGCGTTCGAGTTCTGGAAGCGCCAGCAGCAGCTCCACTGGCTCCCCGAGGAAGTGCCCTTGGGCGAGGATTGCCGCGATTGGGCGCAGAAGCTCAGCGATCACGAGCGCAACCTGCTCACGCAGATCTTCCGCTTCTTCACGCAGGCCGACGTCGAGGTGCAGGATTGCTACCACGAGAAATACGGCCGCGTGTTCAAGCCGACCGAGATCAAGATGATGCTGACCTCGTTCAGCAACATGGAGACGGTCCACATCGCCGCCTACAGCCATCTGCTCGACACCATCGGTATGCCCGAGAGCGAGTACGGCGCCTTCCTCGAATATGCCGAGATGAAGGAAAAGCATGACTACATGCAGCAGTTCACCGTCGACAACGACGAGGATATCGCGCGCACGCTGGCCATGTTCGGCGGCTTCACCGAGGGCGTCCAGCTGTTCGCGTCGTTCGCGATGCTGATGAACTTTCCGCGCTTCAACAAGATGAAGGGCATGGGCCAGATCGTCACCTGGTCGATCCGCGACGAGAGCCTCCACTGCGAGGGCATCATCAAGATGTTCCACACCTTCTGTCAGGAGCGCCAGTGCCTGACCAAGGCGGTGAAGGACGACATCGCCGACGTCTGCCAGACGACGATCCGCCTCGAGGACAATTTCATCGACCTCGCCTTCGAGATGGGCCCGGTCAACGGCATGACCCCCAAGGAGATCAAGAAGTACATCCGCTTCATCGCCGACTGGCGCATGACTCAGCTCGGCCTGAAGCCGATCTACATGATCGACGAGCACCCGCTGCCCTGGCTCGCCCCGATGCTCAACGGCGTCGAGCACGCCAACTTCTTCGAACAGCGCGCCACCGAGTATTCGAAGGCCGCGACCAAGGGCCAGTGGAACGACGTCTGGGACTCGTTCGACAAGCGCCAGACGGCGAAGAAGGGGCCGGCTGCGAATGTGGACCTGAGTGAGGTTCGGGACATGTTCAGCGATTCGGTCGCGGCTGAATGATCCATCAAAAATCAAATAGTTAAGAGGGCAGCATGCGCCAGCCCATTTCAACTGTGTCTGACCAGATGGTTATTCGAAGACAGGCGAGAAGGCTGGCGCGTGCGAGGATCGGAAAACATCCGATTGCTCACGTCGATCCAGACAAATGTTATGAATGGATGCGATCAGAGTGCGCAGCACTGGATGTTGCGCGACAGGCGCGAGAGGATGGTTTGATCGGTACGATCACCCAGATATCATCCACCGCGCTTTTGGCGATTCCGGGTTTAATATTTGGATCTGATCAGTCCTTTCCCGAGTTTTCGACCGCCAAGATGCTATACCTTGGTATAGCTGCCTTTCTAATTACCTTGCTACTTTCCATGATAGAGCAATATCTATCGGCGAAAGCTTATCGCCTTCAAACACTGATTGTGCGTGATTATTACGCCTTAATCAGTGAAACGACTCGTAACGAAGCATTCGTCAAATGGGTAAGGTGGTGCCGAAATGCGGCATGCGTGATGTTTGCAGCGTCAGTTGTATTATCCACTACCGCGCTGATAACCTTGGAAAGGAAATCAAATGGCAAACCCGCCAGCACCACCGCCACCTCCTCCCCCGCCGCCTCCCCCGCCGCCGCCGCCGCCGCCGCCGCCGCCACCTCCTCCGCCACCACCACCACCACCCCCAAGTCCTGATTACGGAGGCTACGTTCGGAAGTCGGATCCCGGCTCGGTTCCGCCACCCCCGCCCAGAAGATAGCGCCATAATGACGTCGCAGCTTGTTCCGCGATGACAGAAATTGGGGAGGCTGCGGCAGCCTCCCCACACTGAAACGGCTGGCAAAGCTGAATTTCAACGGACTGCCGATGCTGTTGTCCGCCACGTTGCCAAGGCTTGGGAGTCCCACTGATGGCCGTCGAAACGACCGGCTGGAACGCCACCGACCACCTCGACAGCGACGCCGCGATCCTCGCCTATCTCGAAGCGCTCTTCGAAGACGGCGACCCCACGTTGATCGCCGCCGCACTCGCCGATGTAGCCAAGGTCCGTGGTATCGCCGAACAGCCCAAGCCCCGGCCCGATATTCCGCTCCACTCGGTCATCCGAACGCTCAAGGCTCTCGGCCTCGAACTAACCGCAAAAGCGGCGTGAAAACTGCGTCGCAAATTGCAGCGCTTCGACATGTTCAAACTGCCAGTTCGCGCAACACCTGTTCGATCGGGATCATCATCGATCGGTCGCGCGCTTGTGCCATCCCGCGCTCGATCTTAGCGCGCTTCCACGTATTATAATCGCGTTGCGCTCGCTGCCCGGACTCATTCTTTCTGGACATCTTCTGCCTCCTCGTCCCGCGCCCCATGCCTGACGCGCAAGATGATTACGCAGTCGCCGACCACGCGGTAGCGAAGAATATACGGCCATACCGTCGTCCGCTCACGCCGTCCGTCGCCTACGTCGCGACCTCGATCTGGAAAACTCGCGAGGCTGTCTGCCACCGCGATAAGCCGCGCGCCCAATGCATTGGCGGCGGCGGGATTGAACGCCGAGACATAGGTAACGATCGCCTCTAGATTGGCGACGGCATCGTCCGTCCAGACGATGCGCAACTAATCGCCGACGCGAGGTCGGGGTAGAGGTTCGGTCGAACCCCATGACGATAGCCAGCCCTTGACCGCGTCGTGACTGATCAACCGTCCGCTATGCACGGCTGCATCTGCACGCGCGTCGGCCTCAGCCTCCGCAGCGGGATCGCTCGTATCGAACAGGGCATCATCGCGGGCCATCCTTGAGGGATACACCTCAATTGCAATCACGACCAGTGGCAACTCGTGCCCGCTATCACCAAGGCGAGCGCTTGCTGCCGCCATAATGCCGCGCGAGGCCGTGGCGGACCAGTAAGGCCCCCAGCGACACCCCTCCCCTTTCAACGATACGTAGTTTGCGGCCGTAGCGATCGACGTCGCGCTTGATCTGGGTCAGCGTGAGGGAGTCGGCGTTGAGCAGCGCTTGCATCTCCAGCGCTACCGCCTGCCCCAGCCGTGCTTGGCGGGCGCAGCGCGGCGGGTGGGTCTCGGCGTGTCGATGTCGGCGATGCGGATTTTCGTGCCCGCCATCCAAACCGTGTGGCCGTCGACCATGCAATCGATCCGCTTGGCGTGGCCGCAGATCGTGATGCGTGCGGAGACCGCCTTGCCGCTTGGAAGTGCGGAGACGGTCGCAACTTGGACGCCGCACTGGCAACACTTGCCACGACGGATAGTTCGTCGCCGATCCCACGTACGAACTCCACACGACCGCACATTGCCCACACTCTCAACCGCCGCGCAGCAGACGCATCACCAGTGTTCGGATACGCCCGTAATTCGCCTTCGACGCGCCGAGCACGCCGTGGCGTTCGGGCGGGAGGAATGCGAGCGGGTGGCCGTCGGGGCGGAACACGTAATGATCGAACCACGCGCGCCACGCTGCGCGCTCGGCCGGCGGGCGTTCGGCGATCGTCAGGAGCGATAGCAGCAAGGCGGTGTAAGGCTGGTCCGGTCCAGCGCTGAACCCGTCCCACCAGAAATTGATTAGGACGTTGACGTCGCCGACAGCCTCGACCTGATGCCACCAGAGTTTCGGCACGTAGAGCGCATCGCCGGGCTCCAGCTCGACGACCAGTGCGCGGTCGCGGGCGTTTTCAAAGCGGGGAAAGCGCGGGTCGCCGGGCTCGCTGCCGACCGCGAGGCTGATCGGCTGGCCAGCGAGCGTGTGGTCGATCGGTCCGACATACAGGTCGCGGATCGCGTCGGGCGGGAACAGCGTGAAGCGCCGCCGCCCCGCCGCGACGCACGCGACATTGTCCATCGTGTCGTAATGGCAGGCGACCGTCGAGGCGTGCCCGACCCAGAACCGGGGGCGCACCGCGGGCGGTACGAACGGCAAGCGAGTCGTCTCCTCGATACCGGGGAAATACGTCTCCGCGGTCATCGATCCCATGTACATGCTGGTCCGGCCGGGGTCCGCCGCGCTGTCGAGGATTCGCGTCAGCGCCTCGCCGAACGGCACCGCGCTGCGGTCGAAATTGAACCCGGCGAGCGTCGCGTCGTAATTATACCGCGCGCCGATCTCGGGCTTGCCGACGAACACCTCTGCGAGCTTGCCGATATCGAAACGGCGAAGCTGCGCCACCACGCCGTCCAGCGCAGCACTTGGCGTTGTTGCCTGCGACAGCATCGGCCAATCCCGTGCCGCGCCGCGCAATACCGCGGGCTCGCACCGCGCCATCACCTCGGCCTGAAAAATTTCCGGATCGCGCAACGCGTCGGCGGGCGGCTCGTGCAGCATCAGCCGATGTCCGCCAACCGGTTGTTCCGGATCCGGCCGAGCGTCCGCAGATGGCGGATCGATCCGGCCTGCGCATAGGCGAGTTGCAGGTCGCCACGGCGAAACAGGTCGAGCACTGCGGCATCGGGCAACGCGTGCAGCGCGTCGAGGCTGATCGTGTAGAGCCCTTCGAGCGTCAGATGTTCGCCGTCGTCGAAGCTCATCGTCACGTCGATCGGCTCGAGCAGGCGATGCGCGAGGAAGCGCTCGATCAGCGCATCGGTCTCGGGAATGCCCGACTGGAGGACGTGCAGCGCCTGCTGGATGCGCTTGAGTGGTAGCGCTGCCTCACCGTTCATGTCGAACAAAAGCTGGCCGTCCGGCTCCGCGAAGACACCGTGCTCGCGGTCGACGACCAGTTGCCCGTCGGTGATGTAGAAGCCCTGGCGTTCGAGGTCGGCGGGTCGGTAGTCGGGCAACGCCCCCTTCACCGCCATCAGGTTGCGGCCCGGTTCCAGCCCCATCACGACGCCTGCGTAGAAGGCGCCGGTTTCCGGGTGTTTCGTGAACAAAATCGCATAATACGGGGCGGCCTGGAGAAATTCGTCCGCGACGATCTGCGCGAATTGCCGCTCGCCATCGTGCGCGCGCGATACGCGCAACGCCGCGTGCTGCGCATGGCTCAGCATCTCCCAGATCGGCATCCATCTCTCTCCGTACAGTCTTCTTGGCTAAGAGATCGCACATGGCGCCCCGGTTGCAAAGCCTCGCCGCGACCACTCATACAAATGCTTGCATTGATTGTTAGCCTGAGTATTGTGAGCGCTACCGTAGATGATCGAGACGGTGCGGAAACGCGCATGATTCGATCGTCGAAGTAACTTTGTCGTGGACGCCTCTCACAAGAAGGGCGGTGCGGCGCCGCATGAGGGGATGTTTGACCGTGACCACCACTACGCGCGCTTTCGGCTTTCGAGGACTGGCCCACCCATCGAGCGCACTCGCCTGCGCGACCAGCGTACTGGCGATGATGTGGTCGATCCCGGCAATGGCGCAGGATCAGGGCAATCTTCAGAACAGCACGACCACGCAGCCGACCGCGCCGCAGCCAGCCGTGCCGACTACCGCGAACACCACGACCGCGTCGGAGGCCGGACAGCCGCAGGACGCAGCCACCGCACCCGACGCGTCGCAGGGCAACACGGTCCAGACTAGCGCACCGCAGAGCGACGACATCATCGTCACCGGCCTGCGCGGATCGCTCCAGCGCAACCTCGACCTGAAGCGCACCTCGTCGGGCGTCGTCGACGTCATCTCGGCCGAGGACATCGGCAAGTTCCCGGATTCGAACGTAGCGGCGTCGCTGCAGCGCCTGCCAGGCGTATCGATCCAACGTTCCGGTTCGCGCGGCGAGCCGACCGGTATCACGGTTCGCGGTTTCGGCGGTGATTTCAACACCACGTTGTACGATGGCCGCCGTATCTCGACCGCGACCGGCAATCGCCAGATCGATTTCAGCACCGTGGGCGTCGATTTCATCGGCCAGTTGAGCGTCTTCAAGACGCCCGACGTCACGGTCGCATCGAGCTCGATCGGCGCGACGGTCGATATCGCGTTCCCCAAGCCGTTCGACCATCCCGGTTTCCGCCTTGCCGCCACCGGCTCGGGTTCGATCCAGGATCGTGCAGGCAAGATCGTGCCGACTGCCGGCCTACTCATCAGCAGCACGAACAATGACGAGACGTTCGGCGTACTGGCCGACGCGATCTACACGCGGCGCGATACCGAGACCAATCGCGTCTACGTATCGGGTTGGCCGGGCGGCAATTTCGCGCCGTGCCAGCTGACCGGTAATGCCGGGGCCGCAAACTGTGCGCCAACAAGCGATCCGAAGTCGGCAAACTACGCCAATCCCAACAATCGCCAGAACCTGCCCGGCTGGTTCCCGCAGCAATATGGTGCCGAGCAACAGCGCGTGAAGGACGAGCGCGTCGATGCGCGCGTCGCGTTCCAATATCATCCGACCGACGACCTGATGGTCACGCTGGACAACAACTTCTCGCGCCAGACGATCAACCAGGACAATTACGCGTTCGGCGTATGGTTCAGCCAGGGCGATCTGCGCAACGTCACGGTCGACAAGAACGGCACCGCGGTCGACTTCACGCAGGCCGGCAGCCCGACCGATTTCACGGCTGCGGAAAACAAGCAGATCCTGCAGACCAACCAGACCGGCCTGAACGTCAAGTATGACGTGACGGAAAATCTGACGCTGGAAGCAGACGGCTCGTATGCGAAAAGCTGGCTGAACCCCGGCAACGTGATCGGCAGCAAGAACGGTGACATCGGGTACGGCAACGCGCTCGGCAACGTCCTGCGCTTCAAGGTCGACGGCAAGAGCAGCGATGCCTTCCCGACGATCAGCAACTTCGGTCCCGCCGGCGATGGCGCACGCTGGGCCGACCAGTCGGTGATCGGTACGCACGTCACGGTCAACCAGACGCAGCACAATACCGATGAACTCGCCCAGTTCCGCGGCAACGCCACCTGGAAGCAGGACAATTTGACGCTCAAGGCCGGTGGCCAATATTATCAGGACACGTTCAACTTCCGCAACCAGAGCACGTTCACCAACAACTTCTGGCAGGCCTATGCCGGTTATGGCGGCCCATCGGGGCGGACGACGGGCATCTCGCCGGTCCCCGCGAACATCTACCAGGGCTCGGTCAGCCTCGACAACTTCATTCCCGGTTTCAACGGCAGCCTGCCGCCGTCGGTATTCGTGTTCAGCCCGACCGCATATCAGAACTACCTGACGAGCCTGGGCAACCCGTACGCGAAGAACATCCCGGGCTTCAATTATCCGAGCCCGACGAGCGGCGACGGCCTGCTCGGTTTCCGCGGTGCGTTCGACGAGGCGGTCGATCCGGGCAGCGTCCTGAACGTGCGCGAGCGGACCTGGTCGCTCTACTTCAGCGCGAACTTCAAGGCGGACGTCGGCGGCATGCCGTTCACGATGAACGCAGGCGTCCGCAACGAAACGACGAACCTGCGCGCGACTGGGCAAGGTCGCCTGCCGACCTCGATCACGACGAGCACCGCCGATCCGTCGTTGCTCGGCATCCCGACCTACACCGCAATCGTGCCGAACACGACCAACAGCTCGTATTCCTACCTGTTGCCCAGCCTGGATGCGAAGCTGGAAATCACCAACACGCTGCTGGTGCGCTTCGACGCGTCACGTACGCTGACCCGCCCGAGCCTCAGCGTGCTCAACCCGGTGCTGAACGTCGGCAACGGCCAGCGCGTCGGCGCCCTGACGGCCAGCGGCGGCAACCCGAATTTGAAGCCGTATCTCGCGGACAATTTCGACGTCGCCGCCGAATGGTATTATCAGCGCAACTCGTATCTGTCGGTCGACTTCTTCCTGAAGAACGTCAGCAACTTCATCATCGGCGGCGTGACGCGGCAGTCGATCAACGGGCTGATCGATCCGACGACGGGCATCCTGGCGAGCTTCGCCGTATCGCAGCAGGTCAACGGACCCAACGCGACCGTCCGCGGTGTCGAACTGGCGTGGCAGCAGGTGTTCGGCAACTCGGGCTTCGGGTTCCAGGCCAACGCAACCTTCGTCAACACCAACCGGCCCTATGACGACAAGAACATCTCGCAGACCGGCTTCGCGGTCACCGGGTTGGCAAATTCGGCGAACTTCGTCGGCTTCTATGACAAGGGTGGGTTCCAGTTCCGCACCGCGCTCAACTGGCGCGACAAGTATCTGCTGGCGTTCGGCCAGAACCAGAATACCGGCGCGTTCGGGTCGGAGCCGACCTTCGTCGACCAGAGCTTCCAGGTCGATCTGTCGACGAGCTACGACGTCAACAAGCAGGTCAGCGTCTTCGCCGAAGCCTTGAACGTCAACAACAACCAGCAGAGCACGCACGGGCGCTTCGACAATCAGTTGCTTGACGTGTTCGATTACGGCCGCCGCTACACCGCGGGCGTCCGCTTCCACTTCTGATCCCCCTCCCACTGGCGGAGCACGACCTGTTCGTGCTCCGCCTTTTTTCGATTACGCTGCACCATGCACGAAATTCAGAACATCGTTATCGTCGGCGGCGGCACCGCAGGGTGGCTGACCGCGGGCGTGATCGCGGCCAAGCACCAGGCGCGGCGCCAGCACGGATTCACCGTCACTTTGGTCGAATCGCCCAACGTGCCGACGATCGGCGTCGGCGAAGGGACGTGGCCGACGCTGCGTTCGACGCTCAAGAAGATGGGCGTGTCAGAAACCGAGCTGTTCCGGCAGTGCGACGCGTCGTTCAAGCAGGGCGCGCGGTTCAATCGGTGGACCACCGGTGCGCCGGACGACGGCTATTACCACCCGCTGATGCTCCCGCAGCACTTCGGCCAGGTGAACCTTGCGCCGCACTGGCTGGCGGACGAGGGCAGCGCGACGTTCTGCGACACGGTCACGCCGCAGGGCCGGATCTGCGACGAAGGGCTCGGCCCCAAGACGATCGCGACGCCCGAGTATGACGGCCATGCGAACTACGCGTATCATCTCGACGCAGGGAAGTTCTCGCACTTTCTCCAGCGGCATTGTTGCGACACGCTCGGCGTCCGCCATGTGAAGGCCGACGTCACCGAGGTGCATCTCGACGAGAGCGGCGACATCGCCACCCTCGATACCGAACAGGGCGTTTCGATCGCGGGTGACCTGTTCATCGATTGCACCGGGTTCGCCGCGCTGCTGATCGGCGGCGCGATGAAGGTGCCGTTCCGCAGTTGCACCGACATATTGTTCTGCGACACCGCGCTGGCGATGCAGGTGCCCTATGACGTGCCCGACGCACCGATCGCGAGCCACACGATCTCGACCGCGCAGTCGGCCGGCTGGATCTGGGACATCGGCCTGCCGACGCGGCGCGGGGTCGGCCATGTCTTCTCCAGCAGCCACATCAGCGCGGACGCCGCAGAGCAGGAATTGCGCGATTATATCGGTCCCGCGGCGCGCGACCTGACCGCGCGCCGGCTGGCGATCCGTGCCGGCCACCGCGAACAATTCTGGGTGCGCAACTGCGTCGCGGTCGGGCTCGCCGCGGGGTTCCTCGAACCGCTGGAGGCCTCCGCGATCGTCCTGATCGAGCTG
This sequence comes from Sphingomonas sp. Leaf230, assembly GCF_001421745.1. Classification (GTDB taxonomy): domain Bacteria; phylum Pseudomonadota; class Alphaproteobacteria; order Sphingomonadales; family Sphingomonadaceae; genus Sphingomonas. The sequence continues at coordinate 348,484 of NZ_LMKW01000008.1, forward strand.
TCGGCGAAGATGATCGCCGAGCAGATGCCCGCGTGTCGCGAAGTGATGGACGTCGTCGCGCACCGCTTCAACGACACGGCGCACTATCGATGGGGGCGGATCATCGACTTCCTCAAGCTGCATTATGCGCTGACCAAGCGGACCGACACCGCGTTCTGGCGTGACAATGTCCGGCCGGAGTCGATCCCCAACCGGCTGGCTCGGCTGATGGAACTGTGGCGGTTCCAGCCGCCCTGGGTCCATGACGAATTCGATCGCGCCGAGGAGGTCTTCCCGTCGGCAAGCTATCAATACGTGCTGTACGGCATGGGTGCGCGGACCGCGGTGATGCCGGGGTCGATCGACGACGATGTCGCGCTGGCTCGGCGCGCGCGGCACGACAACCAGGTGCAGACGCAGCGGCTGGTGAGCAGCCTGCCCGGCCACCGCGATCTCATCGACAAGATCAAACGGCACGGCCTTCAGTCGATCTAGCCGTCAGGGGAACAGAGACATGCGGACCATCACAGCGCGCCTGGCCTTGGGCGCCGTCTTCGCGATCGGCGCGACCGCCGCGTCGGCCGCCCCGCGCCTCGACGGTATCCTGAGCGATCACGCGGTAATCCAGCGCGGGCAGCCCATCGTGCTGACCGGACAGGCAGCAGCCGGCGAGACCGTGATGATCACGCTGGCCGGGCGCAGCGTCACCGCCAAGGCCGCGCGCGACGGCAGTTTTTCGGCGAGCCTGCCCGCGCTCCCCGCCGGTGGACCCTACGACCTGACGATCGCCGCCCCCAGCGGTGCGGCGGTCCTGCGCGATATCCTGGTCGGCGACGTGTTCCTGTGTTCGGGCCAGAGCAACATGGAACTCCGCGTCGAGCAGGGACAGGGCCTGTTTCCCGATGCGCACCCGGAGGTCGACGACAAGCTCCGCCTGCTGACGATCGCCAAGGTCTCCGCCGCCACACCGGTTGCGCGGTTTGCCGAACAGCCGGCGTGGGCGGTGTCCGGCCCGACCACCGCGCCAAGCTTCTCGGCCGCGTGTTTCTACATGGTCCAGGCGCTACGCCGTACGTCCGGCGTACCGATCGGTGCTGTGCATTCGAGCTGGGGCGGATCGCGGATCAGTGCGTGGATGAGCGACACCGCCCTGCGTCAGGCCGGGCTAGGCGCCCCCGCCGACCTGCTCGCGCTCTATGCCCGCGATCCCGCCGCCGCCAACCGGCAGGCATCGACGATCTGGGAAAGCTGGTGGCGCGACGGCTCGGGCGACGCTGCCGGCCGCGAACCGTGGCAGCCGGATGCCGCGCTCGACTGGCATCCGGTGCCCGCGATGACCAATTTCGAGACCTGGGGCGTGCCCGCGCTCGCCGATTATAACGGCATGATCTGGTATCAGCACGAGGTCCAGTTGACCGCCGAACAGGCACGCGGCCCCGCGACGTTGGTGCTGGGCATGGTCGACGACGCGGACCGCACCTGGGTCAACGGCGTGGGTGTCGGCGGCAGCAGCCTCGCGTCGCAATCGCGGGTCTACGCGCTGCCCGCCGGCAGCCTGAAGGCGGGGCGCAACGTCATCACCGTCAACGATGACGACGTCTACGCCTATGGCGGGATGACCGGCCCCGCGGATTCGATGCGGCTGTCGTTCGCCGACGGGACCAGCGTACCGCTCGGCACTGGCTGGCGCTATGCGATCGCCAAGCGCCTCGCAGGGGCCGCACCGCGCGTTCCGTGGGACGACATCAACGGCGCGGGCACGCTCTACAACGCGATGATCGCGCCGCTCGGTGCTACGAAGTTCGCCGGGATGGCCTGGTACCAGGGCGAGTCCGACACCGGCATCCCCGGATACGACCGCCGGATGACCGCATTGATCGCGGACTGGCGCCACCGCTTCGGCACGCCCGAAACCGGATTCGGCATCGTCCAGCTCGCCAATTACGGCAGCCCGGCGATCGCGCCGAGCGAGAGCGGCTGGGGCGACGTCCGCGATGCGCAGCGGCGCGTGGCGGCGGCGGACCCGCATGCAGGCATCGCCGTCGCGCTCGACCTCGGCGATGCGCTCGACATTCATCCCGGCGAGAAGCACGAGGTCGGGCAAAGGCTCGCGCGTGTGATGCGCGCCGCGGTCTACGGCGAGAAAATCGCGCCGTCCGGCCCTGCGGTCGCCGATGCGCGGCGTAGTGCGGATGGCGGCGTCACGGTGCGGTTCAGCGGCGTGACGGGCGCGCTGCACGCCCGCAGTTCCGCGCAGGCGATCGGCTTCGAACTGTGCGGCGCGGCGGTCGGCACCTGCCGCTACGCTCCGGGCAAGGTCGCGGGGTCCGAGGTGACGCTGCCCGGCGATGGCCAACCCGTCACGCGCGTCCGCTATGCCTGGGCCGACGCCCCGGCGACCAACCTTGCCGACGACGCACCGCTACCCGTCGGCACGTTCGAAGTGCCGGTCCTGCCGGCGCGATAAGCCCCGAACGGGTGCGAAGAACAAGAACGGCCGCCAACGCGCGCCGCAACGGGAGAGACTGACGATGCGCATGACCATGAAGGCGAAAGCCCTGGCGACGGCCGGGCTCGCGCTCGCAGTCTCCCCCGCAATCGCGCGCGAGCCTGCCGCTGCACCGAGCCAGCGGACCGCGACCGATCCCGCCGAGCAGATGGCGCGGACGATGGTGTCGCGGATGACGCTCGACGAGAAACTGCTGCAGTTGCTCAACGTCGCGCCCGCGATCCCGCGGCTCGGCGTGCCCGCGTACAACTGGTGGACCGAGTCGCTGCACGGCGCGCTGGGACCGCTCGCGACCACCAATTTTCCCGAGCCGATCGGCCTTGCCGCAAGCTTCGACGCGCCGATCGTTCACGACGTCGCGGGCGCGATCAGCGAAGAGGTGCGCGGGCTGCATACGCTGGGCCGCGTGACCGGCAGGAACGGGCATATCGGCACCGGGCTCGACACCTGGTCGCCCAACATCAACATCTTCCGCGATCCGCGCTGGGGCCGCGGGCAGGAGACATATGGCGAGGATCCGTTCCTGACCGCGACGATGGGCGTCGCGTTCGTGACCGGGATGCAGGGCCCGAACCCCGATCGCCCGCAGGTGATCGCCACGCCCAAGCACTTCGCGGTGCACAGCGGGCCCGAGGGCACGCGCCACCAGGCCAACGTCTACATCTCCGCGCACGACCTGGAGGACACCTACCTTCCCGCCTTCCGCGCGGCGCTGGTCGACGGGCACGCAGGCTCGGTGATGTGCGCGTACAACCGCATCGACGGCCAGCCGGCCTGCGCCAGCGACCTGTTGCTCAAGGAGCATCTGCGTGGTGCGTGGGGCTTCAAGGGCTATGTCGTGTCCGATTGCGACGCGGTGAAGGACATCGCCGACAACCATAAATACGCCCCCGACAGCGCCGCCGCGGTCGCCGCCGCGATGCGCGCGGGCGTCGACAACGAGTGCAACGGCGAGACGCTGGGCGATACCGCGGGCCTGGAGACCCGGTACCGCGAGGCGCTGAACCGCGACCTGATCACCGAGGCGGACGTCGACCAGAGCCTCGTCCGCCTGTTCACCGCGCGCTATCGCAACGGCGACCTGCCCGGACTTGCCGGCGCCCCCAAGGCATTGCCGACCAGCGTCGTCGGTGCCCCCGAGCATCGCCGTCTGGCGCTGGCTGCGGCCGAACGGTCGATGGTGCTGCTGAAGAACGACGGAATCCTGCCGCTCAAGCCGGGCGTGAAGCTCGCCGTGATCGGCCCGCTCGGCGATGCCACGCGCGTGCTGCGCGGCAATTATTCATCGCCCCTGTCGGGCCAGCCGGTATCGGTGCTGGAGGGGCTGAAGACCGCGCTCGGCGCAAGCCAGGTCACGCTCGTGCCGTTCGGCGAGTCCGTTACCGACGGCGACCGTGTGCCGACGTCCGCGCTGCTCACTCCCGACGGCAAGCCCGGCCTGCTCGCGCGCTACTATAATCCGACCACGCCGATGCCCGCGCAATATGCCCGCGGCACGCGCGAGAAACTCGTCGCCGCCGCCAAGTATCAGGCGCAGCCGGTGGTGACCCGCATCGAGCCCGACGTCGGCGATCGCAACCTCGATCTCGCACGCGTCACCGACGTCCACCGTACCGAATGGACCGGCTTCCTGGTGCCCCCCGAAAGCGGCACCTACCGCGTCGGCCTGTCGGGGTCGGGCGGCACGCTGACACTCGACGGCAAGATGATCTCCGACCGGCGCAAGACGCGCTGGAACGATCTGCCCGGCATGACGACGCTGAAACTCGAAGGCGGCAGGCGTTACGCGATCCGCGCGGAGGGCAGCGGGATCGACCTGGTGTGGAAGCGCGTGTCGGATGCGCCGTCCGCCGAGCTTCGTCGCGCGGCCGCTGCCGCCGACGTGCTGGTCGCGGTCGTCGGCCTCACCTCCGACCTCGAGGCGGAAGAAACCGGCGTGACGGTGCCGGGCTTCTCGGGCGGCGACAAGACGACGCTCGACCTCCCCGCGGACCAGATCGCGATGCTCGAACAGGCCAAGGCCACCGGCAAGCCGGTCGTGCTCGTCACGATGAACGGCAGCCCGATCAACCTCGCCTGGGCGAAGGACAACGCCGCGGCCGTGCTTGAGGCCTGGTATCCGGGCGAGACCGGCGGGACCGCTGCGGCCAACATCCTGACCGGCCGCACCAATCCGTCGGGCCGCCTGCCGCTCACCTTCTATCGCAGCGTCGGCGACCTGCCGCCGTTCGGCGATTACGCGATTAAGGGCCGCACCTATCGCTATTTCGCGGGCACGCCGGTCTATCCGTTCGGCCATGGGCTCAGCTACACGAAGTTCGGCTATGCGCCGCTCACCGTCACACCCGCACGCGGCGGTGCCGAGAACGGCCTGCGCGTCACCACGAGACTGACCAACCAGGGCGACCGACCCGGCGAAGAGGTCGCACAACTCTATCTCGACTTCCCCGACCGGCCCGGCACCCCGCGGATCGCGCTGCGCGGGTTCCAGCGCGTCGCACTCCGCCCCGGCGAAGCACGCAGTTTGACGTTCGACCTGTCGCCGCGCGATCTCAGCTCGGTGGCGCTGGACGGCGCGCGCTCGGTCGCTGCCGGCACCTACCGCGTGACGGTCGGCGCGGGACAGCCCGGTACGGGGGTCGCGGGGCAGACGGCAAGCTTCACCGCGCGCCGGTCGGCGGAGCTGCCGAAGTGAGCCGCATCCGGACACTCGCGACGCTCGGCACCGCACTGGTCGCGCTCTGCACACCGATCGCGGCACTGGCGGATCCGCTGACCCCGACCGGCAAATGGAGCGCCAATACCGATGGCTCCGCGGCCGTGCCGCCGATGGGCTGGAGTTCGTGGAACGCCTTCAACAGCGACGTCGACGAGGAGAAGGTGCTCGCCTCGGCGCAGGCGCTGATCGACACCAAGTTGCGCGACATCGGCTATCGCTACGTCAATATCGACGATGGCTGGTGGCTGAAGCGTCGCCAGCCCGACGGTCGACTGCTGATCCGTACCAGCCACTTCCCGTCCGCCGCAACCGGCGCGGACACGAGCTTCCGCCCGTTCACCGACCGCCTCCACGCGATGGGCCTCAAGGTCGGCATCTATTCGGACATCGGCCGCAACAGCTGCGGCCAGATCTACACCCCCGATTTCAAGAACCAGCCCGAGGGCAGTGTCGCCGAGCGCGAGGTCGGGCTGTACGGCCATGTCGACCAGGACATCCGACTGTTCTTCGCCGAATGGAACTTCGATTTCCTGAAGGTCGACGGCTGCGGCGCGCGCGGCCTGCCGGTCGACGCACCGCGCGTGAAGTCCGGCCTGTACCGCGCCCTCACGCCCCTCGTCGACATGCAGTCGCTCGGCGGATCGGACATTGGCGGCATCCGCGGCCTCTACGAACAGGTCCACACCGCGCTAAACACGCACGCGGGTGACCGGCCCTACGTCTATTCTTTGTGCCTGTGGGGCGCGGGCGACGTGCGCGCCTGGGGCAAGGACGTCGGCAACACGTCGCGCACCAGCGACGACATCCAGCCGGTCTGGCCGCGGATGCTGACCAACCTCGACACCGTCACGCACCGCGCGCTCTATGCGCACCCGGGATCGTGGAACGACCCCGACATGCTGTTCGTCGGCACCGGCGATTTCGACGCGGCGCACAGCGCGGAGGCACGCTCGCACTTCGCATTGTGGGCGATGCTCAACGCGCCGCTGATCATTGGCTACGATCTCCGGAAACTGACGCCGGACCTGCTCGCGATCTTCGGCAACGCGGATATCGTCGCGCTGAACCAGGACGCCGCGGGCAACCAGGCGGTGCTGGCCTATGATTCGTCGGAGGTACAAACCTTCGTCAAGACGCTCGCGGACGGCAGCAAGGGCGTCGCGCTCTTCAACCGCACTGCCTCGCCCGCCAAAGCCGTGCTGACCGCCGAACAACTCAAGATGCTGCCGACCGCCGACGTGCGCCTGAAGAACCTCTGGACCAAGAAGGAGCAGAGCTTCCGCAAGGAGATCGCGGTGACGCTCGCGCCGCACGAGACGCTGATCTTCCGCGCGACCGGCACGCGGCGGTTGCCCGGCGGGCTATACCTTTCGGAGCAGACCGGCCGCGTCAATCCGGCGACCGATGGCGTAGTCGTGCCGCAGCCGGATCCGACGATCTACCAGTCGATTACGCCTTGGACGGGCACGCGCGGCGGTGGCGAGCATCCGCAATATGGCGGGTGGGGCGGCGCCGAAGCCGACCGCGCACCGTATGGCAAGCTTTTGCGCGTGGCCGGCACCGACTTCGACACGGGGATCGGCGTACTCGCAAACTCCCGCCTCGAAGTGCGCAACCAGGGCTATGCGCGGTTCGCGGCCAAGGTCGGCATCAACGATTCCGGCCAACCGCGGTCGGGGACGACGGTGTTCGAAATTTGGGGCGACGGTCGACTGTTGACCAAGTCGCGGCCGATGGGGTTTGGTGAGGCAGCGGTCCCGCTGGAGGCGAAGGTAGCGGGTGTGCGGATCGTCGAGCTTGTGGCGCGGGGGAGTGGTGCGGCGAATACCGGGGCGCCGCAACCTGCAACATGGGCGGACGCTGCGCTCTACAAATAGCGATGGGAGAGGCCCCCCTCTCCCGTTCGCCCTGAGCGCAGTCGAAGGGTACCTTTCCACAGGCGTGAACGCCCGTTGAGAGCAGTGCTTCGACTTCGCTCAGCACGAACGGAGAGGTGTGGACAGTCCAAATGCCAGCACACCTTAACCAGCAGCTTGGGCGGACGTCACGCCCAGCAAACAGTGATGAGAAGCCCCCCTTCCCCGTTCGCCCTGAGCGTAGTCGAAGAGCTGCTCTCCACGAGCGTAAAAATCCGTTGAGAGCGGGCCCCCTCCCCCCGTTCGCCCTGAGCGAAGTCGAAGGGTACCCCTCCACCAGCGTACACGCCCGTTGAGGGCGATGCTTCGACTTCGCTCAGCACGAACGGAAGGGTGTGAAAGGACGCTAACGCACCCGCTCCGGCTTGCCCGGCGGCAACGCCGACAGCGTGAACCGGTCCACATCCAGCCACCCCAAACTCGCCGTCGCCGCATAGCAGAACACCGCAAGCTGCTCGCCCTGGAACGTCCCCGTCCGCCACGCGAACGCGAGCGGGAAGTCGCCGCCCAGCCCGGTCCAGCGCAGCCCATCCACGCTATACGCCACGCGCGCCCGGTCGGTCGTGAAGTCCATGTCCGTCCGCAACCACAGCCCCTCGGTCCGCGGCAACGGCGCGGTGGCGCGAACCTCGGTTCGGGCACCGGCGACCGTGTCCTCGGTCACCTCCATCGCCAGCGTCGCCTTGCCGCCCGCCGCGCCCTGCACCGTCAGATTCCCGCTGAACTGCCCGAACGTCCCAAACCCGCAGCGATCCACCGCTGCCAGATGGCGGATGTCGAGCTTCACCTCGGCTCGGCTTGCAGGCCCCTGCCCCTTCTGCACCAGCGTATTGCGCGCGCTCCAGAACCCGGTCGCGATCGTCGGCTTCAGCCGCAACCAACCCGGCCGCTCGGACAAGGACCAGCGCGAAGGCTCGGGATTGTGGTTCCACTGCCACTGCAACCCGAGCGTCGGCTTCCCGAAATCGTCCGACGTCGCCGGCTCCGCGAACGCCCCACCCAGGATCGGTTTCGCCGCACGCCGCGGCACGCGACCGAGTGCCTCGCGCGTGCCCCATACCGGCCAGTCGTCCTGCCAGAACACCGGGCTCAGGTTCGTCATCCGCCCGATCGCGCCGCTATCCTCCATGACAAAGCCGAACCAGCGACCATCGGGCAGGTCGACCAGCGCGCCTTGGTGCCCTCCCGTCTTGTCGTCGATCTGGTCGCGCGTTTCCCACGGTCCGAACAGGCTGCGCGACCGCGACACGGTCAGCCCCAACCGCGGCGGCAGCGCGTTGAAGAGGTAGTAATATGCACCGCGCCGGATGATCTTCGACCCCTCCGCGCCCTTGATATAATGCACTTTCTGCGACGCGGTGACGTGCGCCAGTTGCTTGTCGAGCGTCAGCAGCGTGATCGTGCCGTCCGCGGTACTCGCGGTCGCAAGATACGCGCGCCCATCCGGCTCGATGAACAGCCCCGGATCGAACGCCTCGCGCTCCAGTTCGTGATAGCGCCACGGCCCGCGCACGTCCTTCGCGTACCAGATCCGCGTCTTCTGCCCGACCGGCGTATTGGCGAGATAATAGGTGCCGGCGTGATAGCGCAAGGACGAGGCATAGAGCCCGTGCCGGTACGCGTTGCCGCCCTTCAGGTCGTATTCGGGCTTGCCCTCCAGCCGATCGACGAGGTGCGAGGCAAGCGTCCAGTTGACCAGATCGCGGCTGTGCAGGATCGTGATCCCAGGCGTGTTCGCGAACGTCGTCGTAGCGAAATAATAGTCGCTGCCGACGCGGATGATGTCGGGATCGGGGTAATCCGCGAACAGCACCGGATTGCAGAAACTCCCGTCGCCCTGGTCCGACCGCCATACCTGCGCCGAAGCGGCGGTCGCCAGCAGTCCCAGCGCGACCGCAAACGCTACCCTCATTTGCCGAACGCCAAGGCGCGCGAGAAGAACGGCATCATCGTGTCCTGCACGCGCCCCGCGACGCCGCTGGTATGATCGCCCGAATACACCTCGAAGCTGTTCGCGATGCCGTAGGAATCCAGTGCGGCGTGGAGCTTGCCGGCATCGTCCTTGAGCCCGTCGCGGTCGCCGACGTCGATCCCGATCGCCGCATAGCGCCGCAGATTGCCGACATATTGGTCGAGCATCGCCAGCGGCGCATTGGCAGCCCAGCGCGCCAGCACGTCGGGTTGCGGCACGCCGTCCTTGACCGGCAGATCGAGATACAGCGGCGGCGCCTTGGGGTTGGGCGACCATGCCGCGGCAGTCGCGAGTTGCGCGCGCTGCCCCCATGACAGGGTCGCGCTGTCCGCGGGCGACCGCAGCGCGCGGATCGCCGTCTCGGTCGCGGCATCGGGCGTGCCGAGCGCGCGTGTCGAGAGGCAGCACGGGCTCATCATGTAGAGCGCGCCGAACGTCTCCGGATGCTTCATGCCGATCCGCGCGGTGCCGTAGCCGCCCATCGAATGTCCCGCGAGCCCGCGGCTGCGGCGGTCCGCGATCGTCCGGTAATGGCCGTCGACATAGCCGACCAGATCGCGCGCGACGAACGTCTCGAAATCGCCGACCGTCACCGAACTCGAATAGAAGGAGCCGTTATGCGCGGTCTTGCTGTCGGGGATCACGACGATCGTCTCGCGCGCGCCCTTGGCGAACGCACCCTCGATCGTCTGTGGCACGTGAATCTCGCCGATCCACTGCTCCGCGCCGATCGAATAGCCGTGAAGCGCGTAGACCACCGGATAGCGTCGCGTCGGATTGGCACGGTAGCTTGGCGGCAGGACCACCAGCACCCCGCGGTCCGGGCTCTCGCCTTCGAGATTGCCCTCGATCGCGGGTGAGTGGACGGTGATCCGCTCGATCGTCACTGGCTTCGCACCGGCAACCGGCGGCGGTCCAGGCGTCTTGACCTGCGCCGAAGCAGGGCCGGTCGACAGCATCAACGCGGTACCGAGTGCGACGAGAAGCGTGTTCACGGACATCCCCTTTTGTTGTTCACGCGCGCGCGAGAGCGTTGCCGCGAAGCCTCACCGCCTTCCCCGGGGTTAGCACGACCTCGACCCGTCGCGTGCCCAGCCGGATCACGCGACGCCCCGACATCTCGCCGCGGACCACCGCCTCGACCAGTTCGCCGCCCTGCCAGCGTAGATCGACCGAACACCGCCCCCGCGCACGCAGCCCCGTCACCGATCCGGCAGGCCAAGCGCTCGGCAGCGCGGGCAACACTAAAATCTCGTCGCTCCGGCTCTGCATCAGCATCTCCGCGATCGCGCGCGTGCCGCCGAAATTGCCGTCGATCTGGAACGGCGGATGCGCGTCGAACAGATTGGGATAGGTCCGCTCGGGGCCCAGCAGGAACGCCAAGATCCGGTGCGCGTGATCGCCGTCGCGCAGCCGCGCCCACAGGTTCGCACGCCACGCGGTCGCCCAGCCGGTCGATTCATCGCCGCGCAGTTCGAGCGACCGCCGCGCCGCCTGCGCCAGTGCGGGTGTCCGGTCGAGATCGATCTGGTCGCTCGGGAACAGCCCATACAGATGCGAGACGTGGCGATGATGCGGCTCAGGCGCGGTCGCGTCCCAGTCGCGCTGCCATTCCTGAAGCTGACCCTGTGCACCGATCTGATCGGGCGCGAGCCGCGCGCGCGCCGCCGCCACCTCTGCCGCAAACCGCGCATCGATCTTGAGCAACGCCGCCGCCTGCCCGACCTGATCGAACAGATCGCGCAGGATCTGCATGTCCATCGTCGGCCCCGCGCAGATCGAAGCGCCCGCCGGATGGATGTTCTCAGGCGACAGCGACGGATTGGTCACCAGCGCGCCGGTCGCCGGATCGGTCTGCAGCGTATCGAGGAAGAACAACGCCGCCCCGCGCATCAGCGGATAGACGGAGCGCAGATAATCGAGGTCGCGCCCGTAATCGTAGCGATCCCACAGATGCGTGCACAGCCACGCGCCGCCGGTCGGCCACAGCCCCCATTGCGCCCCGTCGATCGGCGCCGTCGCGCGCCACAGATCGGTGTTGTGATGACACACCCACCCGCGCGCACCGTACATCGTCCGCGCCGTGCGCTCACCCGTGATCGCCAGTTCGCGGACCATCTGCACCAGCGGCGCGGTGCACTCGGCCAGCGCAGTCACCTCCGCCGGCCAATAGTTCATCTCGGTGTTGATATTGACGGTGTATTTGGATTCCCACGGCGGCTTGATCGCGTCGTTCCAGATACCCTGCAAGTTCGCCGGCTGCGTCCCCGGTCGCGACGACGCGATCAGCAGATAGCGGCCGTAGTCGAAATACAGCGTCGCCAGCGCGGGATCGTCGCCAGCACGATTGGCACGGACGCGCTCGTCTGTCGGCTTGTCCGCCGCCGCCGTGCGTCCGAGATCGAGCGTCACACGACGGAACAGGGTACGATGCGCCGTGCTCGCGTCCACGCGGATCCGCTCGACTCCGCGCCGGCTGGCGCGATCGAGCGTGGCAAGCGTCGCGGCTTCCGGGTTGCCGCTCACATCGTCGAACCGGCGATAGCTGGTCGCCATCGCCACCAGCACCGTGACCGCACGCGCTCCCGTGATGCGAACCCGGCCGCCATCCTTCGAGACGACACCGCCCACCGTCGAAACCCGCGCGCGCGCCGCGAACCGCAACCGGCCCGCAATCCCAGCCCGCTCGCCATTGTGGCCGGCCAGCGTCACCGTCGCGCCGTCGACCGAGACGCTCGCGCCAAGCTGCGGCGACTGGAGCCCCACCAGCAGGTCGAACGGCCGATCGCCGACGAGGTGCACCGCGATCACCTGGTCCCCAGGCGACGCGAACACGTCGCGCCGAAACCGCGTGCCGCCCATCGTGAAACTGGTGGTCGCAACCGCCGCATCGAGATCGAGCTGCCGGACATAGTCGCCGACCGCCCCCGCCACGCCGGGCATCTCCAGCATCAGGTCGCCGACCGGCTGGTACGCCATCTGAGTCTTGGGCAGCCCCATGACCTGCGCATTGGCGAGCGCCTGCGCCTCGGCAAACTTGCCCGCATCGATCAACCGCCGCACCTCGGGCAGCGCCGCGTGCGCCGCCGGGTTGACCGGATCATACGGCCCCCCGGTCCACAGCGTATCCTCGTTCAGCTGCAACCGCTCGCTGGCGGTCCCGCCGAACACCATCGCGCCGAGCCGGCCATTGCCGACCGGCAACGCCTCGGTCCAGGCAACCGCCGGCTGCCGATACCACAGCCGCGGACCGTCCGCAAATGCGGCAGCCCACGCCTGACTCGGTCCAGCGCCGGGTCCGGCAAGCGCAGCGACGGCGACCGCCGCTGCGCCTTCCAGCATGTCGCGACGCGTGGGTTCGACGGTCATCGCCCGATCAGCGCAGGTCGAGCACCAGGACAGACTTCGCCGGCACCGTCAGCGTCAGATTGCCGCCCGTCACCTGCGCGCCCGCGAACGGCTGCGGCACGACCGTATCCGGCGCGTCGAAGCTGTTATGCGCGTCCATCGCGGTGCCGGTGATGATCCGCCCGCTCGCCTGCGTCGCCTGTAATCCGGCGAGTGCGACCGACACCGGCATCGCGCGGTTCGGGTCGAGATTGACCAGCGCGACATGCACCTGCCCCGCGGTATCGCGCACCGCCGACGCGCTGACCGCCGGCACCGCCACCTCGTCCTTGTGATACCAGGGCGACGTCACCTGGATCGGCAACGACGTCGCGCCCTGCCACGGCTTGTAGAGGTCGAACACCCAATAGGTCGGTGTCTTGACCATCTTCGCGCCGTCGGTGAGCAGCATCGCCTGCAACACGTTCACCATCTGCGCGATCGCCGCCATCTTCACGCGGTCGGCATGATGCGCGAATATGTTGAGGTTGAGCCCGGCGACCACCGCATCGCGCAACGAATTCTGCTGCTCGAGGAAACCGGGATTGCTGCCCGGCGTCGGATCGTACCACGTCCCCCATTCGTCGACCGCGAGCATCACGCGCTTGGCCGGATCGTACTTGTCCATGATCGCCGAATGCTTGGTGATGAATTCCTCCATCTCCAGCGTGTGCGACATGGTGGACGCCCATTCGCGCTCGGGAAAGCCGATCGCGGCGCCCTTGTCCTTCCAGTCCTTGTCGCGCGGGCGGGTGTAGTAATGCAGCCCCAGCCCATCGATGTTCTTGCCGGCGATCCGCATCATCGCCTCGGTCCACTCGTAGTTGGAGTCGCTCGGGCCGCTCGCGATCTTGAGCATCGGGCCGTTCGCGGACTTGGCGAACTGCGCATAACGGTTGGTCAGGTCGGCGGCATATTCGGCGCGCATGTTGCCACCGCAGCCCCACAGCTCGTTGCCGATGCCGAGATACTGGACCTTCCACGGGGCGGCGTGGCCGTTGCGCTCGCGCTCCTTGGCCAGCACGGTCGTACCTTTCGCGGCGGTCATGTACTCGACCCATTGCGCGGTCTCGGACGGGGGTGCGCTGCCGACGTTGGCGGAGACGTAGGTGCTCGCGCCGAGGCGATCCATCAGCCCGAAATATTCGTGCGTGCCGAACGCGTTGTCCTCGTTGACGCCGCCCCAGTTGGTGTTGACCTTGGTCGGGCGCGCCTTGGTCGCGCCGATCCCGTCACGCCAATGATATTCGTCGCCGAAACACCCGCCGGGCCAGCGCACCATCGGCACGTTGATCGCCTTCAACGCGTCCAGCACGTCGCGACGATAGCCGCCGTCATTGGGGATGCGCGAGCCCTTGCCGACCCAGATCCCGCCATAGATGCCGTGGCCGAGATGCTCGGCGAACTGCCCGAACACATCGCGGTGGACGACCGCACCCGGCTTGTCCGCCTGCAGCGTCGCCGTCACGGTCGGTGCCGCGGCGTCCTGCGCAATGGTCGGCGTCGCGACAAATGCGCCCGCGAGCATCAGCGGCGCGAACGTCAGCGCGGTAAGCGCGCGCGTCAGGCCGGAACCCGACTGTGAAGTGCGTTGCGTCAACAGGTCCATACTCTCCCTTTCGGCCACCATGAGGCAGCCCCATCTTTTCGATACTTGTAGGAGTAGTTCAATCTCGGCCGGCGTCAACGTCGGCCGGGATCAACTACGGCCGCTTGAAGGTCCAGCGCCCGGCGGGGCTGGCCGGATCGAACTTGGCGAGCGTCGGCGTACTCGCGCCGATCGCGACGAGCGCAAGACCGGCGCGACCACCCGGTACGGACGTCGGCATGATGCGGTAGGTGCCGTCCGTGAGCTGGTCGATCCGCCACATCTGCGCGGTCGCGCCCGTGAACGCTGGCACCGTCTCTACCTCGCCCTGCCCGGTCGCGGCGAGCACCCGCGTCGTCCCGGCGATCGTGATCGTGTAATAGGGCGCACCGAAATACCCGCCGCCCCCCGCCGCCGGCGCGATCGTCCACAATTGATGCGGGCGGTTCATATAGTCGGCGAGGTCGACGCGGATGCGGCCCTGCGGCCAGCCCGCCGAATCCTGCGCCAAAGACTGGTCGGGAATCGGGCCGACCGGGTCGGTCGGCTTGGCCATGAAGGCGCGACGCGGGTCGAACGCGATCCTGACGACATCGGTCGCGAGGCTGAGCGCGTAGCCGCTGCGTTCGGAGGCGACTTCATAGGTGCCGGGGACGACGTTCTCCCCCGCGACCGGCCAGCCGTCGGTCCAGCGGAGCGGCTCGATCCCCAGCACGCTGCGGCCGCTGCGATCCATGTCCGCCTCGTAATGCATCGAGAATCTCTCGACGCCCCCGTCCAGTTCGATCAGCCCGAAATGACCGGGGCCGATATTGCGACCGCGTGCGCTGACGACCAGCTTGCCGCCGCCGCGCAGTAGCGGCGCCCCCATGTGATCGACATACGGCCCGAGCGGACTGCGCGATCGGCCGACGCGGATATGGTAGGTCGAATTGGGCCCGTCGCAGCACGTCCCGTGCGTCCCGAGCAGATAATACCAGCCGTCGCGGTGCATCATCGCGGTGGCTTCCATGTCGATCGCAACGTCGACCGGCTGATTGCCTGCGACGCGCAGGCCCGTCTTGGGATCGAGTTCGATGATGCGGATCGGCCCGAAATAGGTGCCGTAGGTCAGCCACAAATGGCCGTCGACGTACAGGAATGCCGGGTCGATCGCGTCGGCGGTCTCCACCCCGTCGCTCGACGCGACCACGCCGACGTCGTGATACTTGAACCGCGGCGATTTCGGATCGAGCGACAGCGTCCACATGATCTTGACCTGGCTCGCATGCCCGCCGGACATGCCGCCGCCACCGACCGCATAGGCGACGTAATAGCGATCGCCGATCTTGATCACGTCGGGCGCGACGCCGCCGCCGGGACGCTCGGGGCCGCTGCGCCACGTCCAGCCGTCGTCCGAGACCAGGCCTCCGCCGCGCGTGCCGAACGTGTAATATTTGCCATCGGACTCGGTCACCGTCGACGGATCGTGGATGAACGTCTCGCCCTGCAACTGCGCGGCGGCGGGCGGCGCTACGGTGGCGAGGATCGCGGACAGCCCGAGAGCGGCGGCGGCAAGACGCGTCATGAGGGTCTCCATGCTAGCGGACATCGGTCTTGAGGTCGGTGATCGGCCGGCCGGCCTCATCGACGAAGCGGACGCAGAAGTTGCTCAGGCCGGGGCCGTTGATCACCGCGCCGCGCAGGACGTTGCGGCCCTTGCGCAGCGTCACGCGGTCCGACAGCACGTCGTCCATCACCATGCGACGATCGTTGAACAGCCCGGCGGTCTCCTTGCCGTTCAGCCACCAGATCGACGCCGAGTTCGACCCGACCGCCAGCCGCACGTCGCGCATCTCGCGCGGGCTGTCGACGATCGTCACCGCCCAGAAGATCACGCCGTAGGTCGGCTTGCCAAGACCCTTGGCGAAGCTGAAGAGCTTGACGTCGAACGCGCCGGAATCGAGTGCGTGCCAGCGTAGCGGTTGGGCCGCTTTCACGACCTGGCCGTCGCGCGGGATCGCGGTGAACTGGCCGGGGAAATACTGCGTGGTCAGCGCCTGCCGGACATAGGTGGCGGTGAAACCCGTATTGCTGCGGTTGGGCTTGTCGATCGGCTCGAGCAACAGCCAGCGACGCAGGAACCCGTCGCTGTCGGGCGTCGTGGGCCCTTGCGTCACCGGCTGGAAATACGGCGCAAGACCGGTCGCCGGTGGCTGCGCCGTATCCTGCCCGTTAGCGCCGGACGACAGCCCGGCCAGCGCACCCAACGCCAGCAGCGGCGCGGCGCGCAGTCCGATCGCCCGAACCCTCGTGAAGCGTATCATACCCGTCTCCCCCTGCATCGTGTCATCGCCGTACGAGCATGCCGTTGGCGTCGAGCCAGTGCATGAAATCCTCGAACCAGCCGGTGCTGGTCGTGCCTTTCTTGCCCAGCCCGAAGCCGTGCCCGCCTGCCTGGTAAAGGTGGAACTCGACCGGCTTTCCCGCCTTCTGCCAGCATTCGATCAGGCCGAATCCCTTGTTGGCGAACAGCGGGTCGTTGGCGGCGAGCACCGCGAACAGCGGCGGGGCGTCGGCCGGCACCTTCACCGCCTCCATCGATCCATAAATCGGCGCGATGAAAGCCAGATGCGTGTCGGGCGCGGCCAGCGCGGTCGCCATCGTCGTCATCGCCCCCGCTGAAAAGCCGACCATGCCGACGCGCGCGGGGTCGATCTTCCACTCGGTCGCGCGCGTCCTCACCAAAGCAAACGCGGCTCGCGCATCGGCGATCTGATCGCTGAGGCCGGCGATCGCCTCGTCCGGGCTCATGCGACGTTGCGCCTGCGCGGCGCCCGCGAACATGGCTGTGACCGACCGTTCGAACCCGCGCGTGTCCGCCGGCGTCGGCTTCAACCGGTATTTCAGCACGAACGCCGCGATGCCCCGGTCGGCGAGCGCCTTCGCCACGCGCCAGCCCTCGTTCTCCATCGACAGCATCAGGAAACCGCCGCCGGGCGCCACGATCACCGCCGCTCCGGTCGCCTTCGCCGGATCGGGCAGGAACGGCGTCAGCGTCGCGGACGTGACGTTGCGCGTCATCGCCACGCCGTACTGCTGAAACCACGCCTCGGGCGCGGCCTGTCCCTTCACGCCGCCGGTATTGAGCGGGATCGCGGTCGGCTCGGCCGGAGCCGCCGTCGCGGTCATCTTCGCGTCCTGTGCCAGAACCGGCGTCGCCAATGCCAATGCGCTGGCAAACAGCCCAAATCCGATCGACCAACGCATCGTCTTCTCCCCCAGAGTGTCCGTCACACCACGCTCACGACAGCAGGATTCGCCGAGCCGCACCCTCGGGATCGTCGACCATGCGGCTCGTCGTATCGAACACCATCGTCTGGCAGCGCTTTGGATCGGTCGGCGTCCAGGCCAGGCCCGGCTGGCTCGGATTGCCGGTGCGCGCGAAGTTCGCCCACGCCGTCGACATGGTCCGCGCGACGCTTTGTGCTTCGGGCGTATTGCCGGTGCCCTGGTCGCAGAGTGCGGTGTTGTCGAAGCAGAAGGCGAGGTCGGCGGTGTGCCATGCACCCGCGACGCCACCGAGCTGCGGCGACTGCCACTGGAACAGATATTGGTACACCGGCGCGCCGCGCTGCGCATGCTTCAGCCGCACCATGTCCTGCACGCGGTTGCGGTTCTGCAGGCCTTGCACGCCGTACGCCAGCGTCCGCACCACCTTTTCCGGGTGCGCCTGCTTCATCGCCGCGATCAGCCGACCCGCCTTGTCGCCACCCATCTGCGCGGTGAGATCGGTCCGCCACTGCGCCTCGGTCGGGTTGTAGCCCCAGCGCATCCCCTCCTCGCTGACGTTGCCGATCATCACCGGCACGTCGCGCGACACCTCCGGCGCGGTGTCAGAGTATGAGCGGACGTCGATCACCTTGCCGTCGAGCGTCGGGTTCCAGCCTACGCGCGGTGTCAGCGACGGCCCCATCGGCCCACGCGGACCATTGATCTCGGTCGCGACCTTGTTGCCAGCCTCGAACAGC
The DNA here is from genome assembly GCF_001421745.1 of Sphingomonas sp. Leaf230. GTDB lineage: Bacteria > Pseudomonadota > Alphaproteobacteria > Sphingomonadales > Sphingomonadaceae > Sphingomonas. The sequence continues at coordinate 366,564 of NZ_LMKW01000008.1, forward strand.
GGCTTCCACGCGATCCGCTGGAGTGCGCCCAGATCCTTCGGCCCGATGTTCAGTTCGCGCAGCACGCGCCGCGAGAAATCGCGCGACTGTTCCGCGGTCGGCAGCGACCCGCCGCCACCCGACTGCACCGCCGCACGGTGGATCAGGCCCTTGCCGGCCGCCATGCCGAGCAACGTCGTCACCTTCGATCCGCCGCCCGACTGGCCGTAGATCATCACCGTGTCGGGATCGCCGCCGAACCGCGCGATATTCTCCTGCACCCAGCGCAGCGCCGCGACGCAATCGGTCATGCTGACGTTGACCGACGTGTCGTATGCGGCGCCGCCGACGTCGGTCAGGTCAAGGAACCCGAGCACGTTCAGCCGGTGGTTGATCGACACCTGCACCACGTCGTGATGCCGCGCCATCTGCGCGCCGTCGTGCGAGGCGAGTTCGTACGACGATCCGAACGCGAACCCGCCGCCGTGGAAATACACCATCACCGGCCGCCTGCCCGACAGCGACGGCGTCCAGACGTTCAGCTTCAGCATGTCCTCGCCGACGAACCCATCGGTCCACTGCTGGAGGAACGTGTGCTCGACCGCGCTGAAATCATGCAGCGTCTGCGGGCAGTTCGCGCTGTAGGACATCGTGTCGCGCGTTTCGGTCCAGCGCTGCGGCGGCTTGGCGGGCAGCCAGCGGTTCTCGCCGCCGGTATCCGCGCCATAAGGCACGCCCTTGAAGGTATAGACGCCGTCCGAGACATAGCCGCGGACCGGACCGTATTGCGTCCGCGCAATCGCCGATTGCGGCGTCGAGCAGGTGCCGGTGCGCGATGCGGAGGGTCCAGGCGCAGCACGCGCGCGACCGATTGCGGGCAGCATCAGCCCCGCCCCTGTGGCGATCGATGCAAGCATCGCGCGACGACGATCGACGGTTGGCCCGGTCATCCTCTTCTCCCTATCGATTGCGTGCAGGCTGTTCTCCGACGTCCCGAAACCGGAACCGTCGCGTGCCCTTTGCAACCTTGTATGAGTATTAGGGTGATACCGCTATCCTGTCCATACGGGAACAGCGACAGCGGGTGGCGTATGCGTTTGTTAGCGCTATAGTCGCGGGAATAGCAGGCGAATCCAACGCCGCACGACGATACCGGAGAGGAAAAACCATGGCGGCCAAATCCGCATTCTGCCTGATCGCGACTCTGCTCGCGAGCGCCGCGCCCGCAATCGCTCAGACAAGCCCTCGCGCCGCGTCGACCGACCTGACGCTCAACGCCACCGGCTATTACGAGGCGCCGGCCGCCAACGTGCTCGTCTTCTCCAACTGGTATGACGGCCTGTTCGCCGATTCGAAGATCAGCGGCGTCGAGATCATCCAGCAGGGCGAACGGATCGCCACCAACGGCGACGTCCGCCTGTCCTCCACACCCGGCCAATGGGATGCGATCGGGCGCCTCGTCGACCGCAAGATCGACGCCGCGACCGGCGCGATTACCGTTACGCTCGAATATCCCGACTATAATTGGCGCTACCGCGTGCGCTCGGAAAAACGCGGCGGCGCGGTCGCCGTGTCGGTTATCCTCGACCAGCCCGTGCCAGCCGCGCTCGCGGGGAAGGCCGGGTTCAACCTCGAATTCCTCCCCGCCGCCTATTTCCACCACAGCTACATGGCGGACGGCGTCAGCGGTGCGTTCCCGGTCTATCCGGCCGACGCGATGATCCAGACGCCGCAGCGCAACGCGGCAAGCGGTCGCGCAGAAGGTCCCGGCGCCGAACCGACCGCGATCGCCAAGGGCAGCCGCTTCGTGCTCGCACCCGAGGACCCGGCACGCCGCGTGACGATCCGATCGACCGCCGAGGTGCAATTGTTCGATGGCCGCAACCAGGCGCAGAATGGCTGGTTCGTGCTCCGCTCGCTGCTCCCGGCAGGGCGCACCGGCACCGTGCTCGAATGGACGATCCAGCCCAACAGCGTACCGGGCTGGCTCCGTCCCCCGGTGATCGCGCATTCGCAGCTCGGCTACACGCCCGACGCACGGAAGGTCGCGACGATCGAGCTCGACCGCAACGATCGTCGTGCACTGCCCGCGCGCCTGCTGCGCGTCGGGGAGGACGGCAGCATGACGCCCGTGCCGACCGCGCCCGCCAAGCGCTGGGGCGACTATCTGCGCTACAGCTATCTGCAACTCGATTTCAGCGCAGTCCGCCAGCCCGGCACCTATGTGCTCGACTATGGCACGACGCGCACCGCACCGTTCCGGATCGCCGCCGATGCCTATGCCGGCGCGTGGCATCCGACGCTCGACGTCTATTTCCCGGTCGCGATGGACCATATGTTCGTCAACGAGGGCTACCGCGTCTGGCACGGCGACGCGCACCGCGACGATGCCCGCCAGGCGCCGACCGACCACGAGCATATCGACCTCTATGCGCAAGGCCCGACCACCGACACGAAGTTCAAGTCGGGCGAGCACATCCCCGGCCTCGCGGTCGGCGGATGGTTCGACGCGGGCGACTATGACATCCGCACCCAGTCGCAATATCAGGTGATCCGCTCGCTGGTCGACAGCTGGGAGCGCTGGCACCCGATGCGCGACACCACCGCGATCGACTGGACGCGGCGCAAGACCGAGATCCACGTGCCCGACGGTACGCCCGATCTCGTCCAGCAGATCCGCCACGGCACGCTGCAACTCGTAGCGCAGTTCGATGCGGTCGGCCACGCGATCCACGGCATCGTCGAGCCCGACGTCGCGCAATACACGCATCTCGGCGACGCCTCGACCAAGACCGATGGGCTGGTCTACGATCCGACGTTGAAGCTCAGCGAGGAAAAGAACGGCCGCAGCGGGACACCCGACGATCGCTGGGCGTTCACGACCAAGGCCTCGGCGCTCAACTACGGCTCGATCGCCGGGCTCGCCGCCGCATCGCGCGCGCTCGCCGAGGTCGATCCGGCGCTGTCGAAGAAGGCGCTCGGGATCGCAACGCGCACCTGGGCGGAGGAACAGTCGCACGCGCCCGATCTGTACCAGCACGGCAACACCACCGGCGGGCCGCTTGACGCGGAGCGCTTCTCCGCCGCGGTCGAGCTGCTCCGCACGACGCGCGATCCTCGCTATGCCGATGCGGTCCAGTCGCTGTGGCCGGCGATGGAAAAGACGTTCGCCTTCACCCTGCGCGATGCGGTGGCGGCGATTCCGTTCATGCCGCCAGCCTATCGCGCAGCGATGATCCCGGCGGTGCGCGCCTATGCCGCCGCCGCCGAGACCGCGGCGAAGGCCAACCCGTTCGGCGTGCCGATCACCACCGGCGGCTGGGCGGGCAGCGGCACCGTGCTCGGCTATGCGATGAACGCGTACACGCTGCACAAGGCGTTCCCGGAGATCATGCCTGCCGACGCCGTGTTCCGCGGGCTCGAGTTCCTGGTCGGTAACCACCCCGCGTCGGACGTGTCGTTCGTCTCCGCGGTCGGCACCGTCTCGAAGGAGGTCGCCTACGGCAACAACCGCGCCGACTTCTCGTTCATCGCCGGCGGCGTGGTGCCGGGCGTGCTGATCATCAAGCCGGACTTCCCCGAGAACCATGAGGACTGGCCGTTCTTCTGGGGGGAGAACGAATACGTCATCCCCGAAGGCGCGATGTGGATCGAACTCGCGCAAGCCGCGCAGGAACTCGCCGCGGGGACTGCATCCAAGCCAACCCAGACAGCCAGCGCAATCAAGTGAGAACCGCCATGAAAATCCAGTCGCTCGCCCTGCTCGCCGGTCTCGCGCTCGGAACGCCCGCGTTCGCCAGCGACGCACCGCGGTTCAGCAGCTTCAGCTATGACGGCCACACGCAGGAGAAGGTCAGCGTCGGCCCGGGCCAGTATCGTAACCCGATCCTGTCGGGCTATTATCCCGATCCGTCGGTAACGCGCGTCGGCGACGACTATTACCTCGTCCTATCCTCGTTCGCGCATTACCCCGGCCTGCCCATCTTCAAGTCGAAGGACCTGGTGAACTGGACGCAGATCGGCAACGCGATCGACCGGCCGGAGCAGCTCGACTTCACCGGGATGCGCACGTCGCAGGCGGTGTTCGCGCCCGACATCTCGTACCACGACGGCGTCTTCTACATCGTCAACACGTGCGTCGCGTGCAAAGGCAACTTCGTCATCACCGCGAAGGACCCGGCAGGACCGTGGTCGAACCCGACATGGCTGCCGTTCGAGGGTATCGACCCGTCGATCTATTGGGAGGGCGACAAGGCGTATATCGTCAACAACCGCGCCCCCGCCGAGCCGCCCCGCTACGACGGCCACCGCGCGATCTGGATCCAGGAATATGACTGGCGCGCGGGGAAAATGGTCGGCGACAGCACGCAGCTGATCAACGGCGGCGTCGACATTTCCAAGAAGCCGGTGTGGATCGAGGGACCGCACATCTTCCGCAAGGACGGCTATTACTACCTGACCGCAGCCGAGGGCGGCACCAGCGTCAACCACTCGCAGGTCGCGCTGCGCTCCAAGTCACTCCGCGGACCCTATGTCCCGTTCGCGGGCAATCCGATCCTGACGCAGCGCGATCTCGATCCTGCGCGACCAAACCCGGTCACCTCGACCGGCCATGCCAAGCTCGTCGAGACGCAGAACGGCGACTGGTACGCGACCTTCCTCGGCGTGCGGCCGTACGAGGGCGACTATTACAATATCGGCCGCGAGACGTTCTTGTTACCGGTAACATGGAAGGACGGCTGGCCGATCATCCTGCCCAAGGGCCAGCCGGTCCCGTTCGTCGGCACCAAGCCCAGGCTGCCCGCAAGCCCGCCCAGCCGCATCCCGACCAGCGGCGACTTTGGCTATGTCGACAGCTTCGACGGCAGCAAGCTGGCGATGCAATGGGTCGGCGTACGTACGCCCAAGACGCCCTTCTACCAGCTCGACCACGGCGACCTGATCCTGAACCGCGGCGGACGCATCGGCGACCTCTCCCACGTGCCGTCGTTCGTCGGACGCCGCCAGCAGCATCACGTCGCGACGATGTCGACGACGGTCCGCTTCGCCCCCGACACCGATGGCGACCGCGCCGGCTTGGTCGCGATGCAGAGCGACGCGAACTACCTTTTCTTTGGCATCACCCGGATTGCCGGTACGCCCGTCGTCGCGCTCTACACCACCGACAAGGGCAAGGAGCAACTGGTCGCCTCCGCACCCGTCACCGGCACGGGCCCCGTCACGCTGACGATCCGCGCGAACGGCGGCACGATGGCGTTCGACTATGACGGTGCCGGCGGCAAGAAGACCCTCGCGCGCGACGTCGACGCGCGCATTCTCAGCACCAAGACCGCAGGCGGCTTCGTCGGCACGCTGGTCGGTCCCTATGCGTGGAGGAAGTGAGCCGCGTAGGCCCACAGGCGACTAAGGTCATGTCGACAGTCGTCCGCCCGGCGTGCTAAGAGTTGACACGTTTCGTACGGTAGCGCTACCCAAACACATCGAAGCTCGACACCACATCAGATGGTGAACATTAGGAAGGACCACGGACCGATGCGTTTCAGCCTCGCGCCTACGCTCGTCATTGCCGCACTTGCCGCAACGGGGACGATCGCCCTCGCCCAGACCAATGGGGGGAACGCCCCCTCGACACCCGGGGCGAAATCCGCATCCGCCGGCAAGGAGCCGCGCAGCCCCGACGGCAAGCGCTATCTGTCGCAGCCGCTGGTCACCAGCATCTACACCGCGGACCCTTCCGCGCACGTCTTCAACAACAAGATCTACGTCTATCCGAGCCACGACATCGACGTGAAGATCGCCGACGACGACCTCGGCAATCAATATGCGATGCGCGACTACCGCGTGCTGTCGATGGATCGCATCGGAGGCCCGGTGAAGGTCAACGGCGTTGCGCTCGACGTGAAGGACGTGCCCTGGGCATCGCAGCAGATGTGGGCCCCCGATGCCGCCTACAAGAACGGCACCTATTACCTGTACTTCCCGGCGCGCGACAAACAGCTCGACAAGAACGGCCTCGGCACGTTTCGCATCGGCGTCGCCACCTCGAAGAGCCCGGTCGGTCCGTTCAAGGCCGATCCCAAGCCGATCGCCGGCAGCTTCTCGATGGACCCCGCAGTGTTCACCGACGCGAACGGCGCGAGCTACATGTATTTTGGCGGCATCTGGGGCGGCCAGCTCCAGCGCTGGAAGGACGGCAAGTTCGACGCCAACGGTTCGGACACCGATCTCGGCAAGGACGACCAGCCCGCGCTGTCGGGCAAGATCGCAAAGCTCAACCCTGACATGAAGAGCTTTGCAGAGACCCCGCGCGACGTCCAGATCCTCGACGAGGCCGGCAAGCCCGTGCTCGGCGGCGACCATGAACGCCGCTTCTTCGAGGCGTCCTGGGTCTTCACGCGCGGCGGCAAATATTACTACACCTACTCGACCGGCGACACGCACTTCCTGAACTACGCGACCGGCGACAATCCGTACGGCCCGTTCACCTATCGCGGCCATATCCTGAAGCCGGTCCAGGGCTGGACCAGCCACCATTCGATCGTCGAATGGAACAAGAAATGGTGGCTGTTCTATGCGGATACGCAGATGAGCAACAAGAACCACCTGCGCAACGTCAAGGTGACCGAACTCAAGTTCGCGCCCGACGGCTCGATCCCGACCATCGATCCGTTCGTCAACTGATGTTCCTCGGAATCGATATCGGCACCTCGGGTGTCAAGGCCGTGGTGCTCGACCAGCATGGCAGCGTGGTGGGCCAGGGTACCGCCGCGCTGACCGTGCAGCGGCCGCATCCGCTCTGGTCCGAACAGGATCCGGATGCGTGGTGGAAGGCGACGATCGCCGCGGTGCAGGCGATCGACCCGAGCGTCCGCCGATCGGTGCGCGGCGTCGGGCTTGCCGGCCAGATGCATGGTGCCACCTTGCTCGACGCCGACGACAAGCCGCTCCGCCCCGCGATCCTGTGGAACGATGGCCGTTGCTTCGCCGAATGCGAGGCACTGGAACGCGCCGTTCCCGACCTGCGCACCATATCGGGCAACATCGCGATGCCCGGCTTCACCGCACCAAAGCTGCTCTGGGTGCGCGAGCATGAACCCGAGGTTTTCGCGAAGATCGCGACGGTGTTGCTGCCCAAGGACTATGTCCGGCTGCTGATGACCGGCGACAAGGCGTCGGACCTGTCGGACAGCGCGGGCACCTTGTGGCTCGACGTCGGCGGCCGCTGCTGGAGCGACGAGATCCTCGCCGCCTGCGGACTGACGCAGGCGCAGATGCCGAAGCTGTACGAAGGGTCGGAAATAACCGGCACGCTCACCGCAGAAGTTGCCGAACTCTGGGGTATGCCGCAGGTCCCGGTCGCGGCAGGCGGCAGCGACAATGCAGCGGGCGCGGTCGGCGTCGGCGTCGTCAAGGACGGCGATGCTTTGCTGTCGCTCGGCACGTCGGGCGTCATCTTCGTCGCGACCAACGACTTCCGCCCCAATCCGGCGCGTGCGGTCCACGCCTTCTGTCACGCGCTACCCGGCATGTGGCACCAGATGTCGGTCCATCTGTCGGCGGCGTCGTGCATCGACTGGGTCGCGCGGATTACCGGTGCCGCCGGTGCCGCAGATCTGTTCGCGCGCGCCGAGGCCGCTGGCCCGGCCAGTGGCCCCGAGATCTTCCTCCCCTACCTCTCGGGCGAGCGCACGCCGCATAACGATCCGGAGGTGCGCGGCGCGTTCCTGCGCCTCGACAACGACACCGACGCCGACCGCCTGTCGCAGGCGGTGCTGGAGGGCGTGGCGTTCGCGCTCGCCGACGGCCTCGACGTGTTGCGTGAGGCGGGCACGACGGTCGAGCGCCTTGCGGTGATCGGCGGCGGTGCCCGCTCGCGCTATTGGGGCGAGGTGATCGCCGCGGCGATGGAGGTCGAGCTCGTCTACCTCCAGGGCGGCGAAGTCGGCCCCGCGCTCGGTGCGGCCCGCCTCGCCCAGATCGGCGTCGACGGTGGCGGTCCCGCCGAGATCTGCGTCGCGCCTCCCGTCTCGCACACCATCGTCCCCGACCCTGCCCTCGTCTCGGCGCTCGCCGAGAAGAAGGCCGCGTTCCGCCAAGCCTATTCCCGCATCACCCCCAAATCGTAGGAATCCCGATGTCCGACTTCTTCGCCGATATCCCCCAGATCAAATATGAGGGCCCCGACAGCACCAACGAGCTGGCGTACCGCTTCTACGACAAGGACAAGATGGTCCTCGGCAAGCGCATGGAGGATCACCTCCGCTTCGCCGCGTGCTTCTGGCACACCTTCTGCTGGCCCGGTTCCGACGTGTTCGGCGGCGGCACGTTCGATCGCCCGTGGCACCGCGGCGCCAACGACAGCGCAGCAGCCGCGATGAAGCGCGAGGTCGCGTTCGAGTTCTTCAAGACGCTCGACGTGCCCTATTACTGCTTCCACGACGTCGACGTGATGGCCGACGCCGCCAACATCACCGAGCACCGGAAATTCTTCGCCGAAGCGGTCGACCATCTCGAACAGCTCCAGGCTGCATCGGGCCGCAAGCTGCTCTGGGGCACCGCGAACCTGTTCAGCCACCCGCGCTTTGCTGCCGGCGGCGCGACCAACCCCGATCCGGAAGTGTTCGCGTTCGGTGCGATGCAGGTCCGCGATGCGCTCGAGGCGACGCACCGTCTCGGTGGCCAGAACTACGTGCTGTGGGGCGGTCGCGAGGGCTACGAGACGCTGCTCAACACCGACATGAAGCGCGAGCTGGACAATTTCGGCCGCTTCCTGAGCCTAGTGGTCGAGCACAAGCACAAGATCGGCTTCACCGGCACGATCCTGATCGAGCCCAAGCCGTTCGAGCCGACCAAGCACCAGTACGACTTCGACACCGCGACGGTGTATGGCTTCCTCAAGCGCTATGGCCTGGAGAACGAGGTCAAGGTCAACATCGAGGCGAACCACGCAACCCTCGCCAGCCACACGTTCGAGCATGAGATCGCGACCGCCGCGGCGCTCGGCATCTTCGGCTCGATCGACGCCAATCGCGGCGATCCGCAGAACGGCTGGGATACCGATCAATTCCCGAACTCGGTCGAGGAACTGACGCTCGCCAATCTCGAGATCATCCGCGCGGGCGGGTTCACCACCGGCGGCTTCAACTTCGACGCCAAGGTGCGGCGCCAGAGCATGGACCCGGCCGACCTGTTCTACGGTCATGTCGGCGCGATCGACGTCGTCGCGAAGGGCCTGCTCAATGCCGCCAAGCTGATCGAAGACGGTCGTATCGATGCGATCAAGACCAAGCGTTATGCCGGCTGGGACGGTGAGTTCGGTGGCGCGATCGGTGGGCTAGACCTCGCTGGTATCGCCGACCTCGCGATCGAGCGCGGCATTGATCCCAAGCCGGTCTCTGGCCAGCAGGAGCGGATCGAGAACCTCATCAACCGAGTCCTCTGATCGACGACCGCCCGATCCTGCGCTCCGGCGTGGGATCGGGCATGTCCCGAGAGGGCGGAAATGCGCATCGGCTGCCGGCACGCGCGGCACGATGTATCATTCGCCGACCGATCCGGGTCCGCTGATCGACCGCAACTGTGTTGCGCATGCCAAATGCGCGGCAGAATTAAGATCCCGAAATCTCCGGAAATTATTATAGGTCGACTGTCTGAACAGCCGATCGGTCGATTATATCGAAAACGATGACTGGCCAGCCGCGCGTCATCGAACGCAGGGGCATCCGGCCGACCTACCAGCAGCCCTGACGACCGCAGCACGCCCGACTCGCGTACCGTATGCAGCCTGTATCAGGGCGTTCCGAGCCCCAGGACAGAAAATCTCTTATCGTCTCGCGATTGTCACGCGGCTATCACCCCGGTGATGGGAGCTTACCAATGACGAACTTCAATCCCGATCAGACGAGCCCGTCGTCGGATACGCCAATCGCGTCGGACGCGGCGATACCGTCGGAAAGCGCTACGCCGCCACGCCCGCCACGCGGTACGGGACGGCGGCTGCACGGCGCGATCGCACACAAGCTGGGCACCGCGATCCTGTCGGGCGAGTATCTCCCGGGCGATACATTGTCGGGCGAAGTCGCGTTTTCGGAGGCGCTGGACGTGTCGCGCAGCGCCTACCGCGAGGCGGTCCAGGTGCTGATGGCGAAGGGATTGGTCGAAAGTCGACCCAAAACCGGCACCCGCGTGTTGCCGCGCAGTCGCTGGAACCTGCTCGATCCGGACGTGCTCGCCTGGGCCTTTGCCGGCGAACCCGACATCGACTTCGTCCGCGGCCTGTTCGAGCTGCGCGCAATCGTCGAGCCTGCCGCTGCCGCGCTGGCCGCCGAGCGACGCGATCGTGCCGACCTCGCCGTCATGAAGGAGTCGCTCGCCGCGATGCGCCGCCATACGCTGGCCACCGAAGCCGGCCGCGCCGCGGACCGCGAGTTCCACCACGCGGTGTTGCAGGCTACCCGCAACGACGCGCTCGTCGTGCTCAGCGCAAGCATCGGCGCGGCAGTCAGCTGGACCACGCAGTTCAAGCAGCGCACCCGTTCGCTTCCGCGCAATCCGATTCCTGATCACGTCCGCGTGTACGAGGCGATCGCGGCTAGTGACCCCGCCGCCGCCAACGCGGCGATGCGCAAGCTGGTGGACCTGGCGCTCGACGATACGCAGCTGGCGATGACGCGGTAGGCCTGGTTCCTACGCGGCGCCCCGATGCGCGATACCCGTTTCCAGCCCGCGCAGTTCCGCCAGCCCGCGCAACCGCCCGATCAGTGAATAGCCGGGGTTGGTCCGCTTGTTGAGGTCGTCCACCATCTGGTGCCCGTGATCGGGGCGCATCGGCAGCGACCGCCCGGTGCGTGCCTGCAACGCGACCAGCTCGGTCATGATCGCGGGCATGTTCGCATCGCCCTCCAGATGCGCCGCCTCGTGAAACGCGCCACCGGGTTCACGCTGCACCGATCGCAGATGCACGAAGCCGATGCGCTCGCCGAGCCGCCGGACCATCCCCGGCAGGTCGTTGTCCGCACGCACGCCGAACGATCCGCTGCAGAAACACAGCCCGTTGGCGGCCGACGGCACCGCCGCGAACAGCGCGCTGACGTCCGCCTCGGTGCTCACCACGCGCGGCAGGCCGAAGATCGGGAACGGTGGATCGTCCGGGTGCACCACCAGCCGGATGCCCTCCGCCTCGGCGACCGGACACACCGCCTCCAGGAACGCGACATGGTTCGCACGCAGGCGCGCTGCGTCGATGTCGGCATAGGTCTCGATCTGCTTGAGCAACTGCGGCGAACTGAAGCTCTCCTCGCTCCCCGGCAGCCCGGCGATGATCGTCCGCTCCAGCGTCGTGCGCGCCGCCTCGTCCATCGCCGCGAACCGCTCGGCGGCGACGGCGACGACATCGGGTGCGTAGTCGCGCTTGGCGCCTGGGCGGCGCAGGATGTGGATGTCGTAGGCGGCCAGCGCGTGCAGCTCGAAGCGCAGCGCGCGCGCGCCGTCCGGCAACGCCCAGCTCAGGTCGGTCCGCGTCCAGTCGAGCAACGGCATGAAATTATAGGTCACCACCTCGATGCCCTGCCCCGCCAGATTCCGCAGGCTGGCGACGTAGGCCTCGATCAGCCGATCCCAGTCGCCCGAGCGCCGCTTGAGATCCTCGACGACCGGCAGGCTCTCGACCACTTTCCAGTCGAGCCCGGCGTCCTCGATCATCACGCGGCGCGCGGCGATGGCGTCGACGGTCCACACGTCGCCATTGGCGACCTCGTGCAGCGCCGTGACGATCCCGGTCGCGCCGGCCTGACGGATGGCGTTTAGCGGCACCGGGTCGTTCGGGCCAAACCAGCGCATGGTCTGGGTCATCTTCATCGGCCGCTCATCCCCGTTTTCCCATGGCGGTGCAGCCACATGCTCACACTGTCGATAGCAACGATCGAATTGGTCTGACAACCTATAAGCGCTTGGTCGCCGGACGGATCAATTGGTCGGGACGCCGCCGTAACGCTGGCGAGTCGTCGCAAGCGCCAGTCGAGCCTGTTCCATTGCCATCTCCTCGGTCTGGAACAGGAGGTGGTCCATCACCGACGTCAGGTGTGCGCGCATCGCGCTACGCGCCGCCGCCGCGTCGCGCGCGCGCAAAGCATCAACGATTGCAGCATGTTCGGCGACGACCGGCCGCACCTTGGCGTTGCGCGCCTTGGCATGGAGAAGCGCGCATTCGGGCGACGTCGAGCGCAAATGCCACAAATCCTCGATCGTCCGAACCACGCCCGAATTCCGCGTCGCCTTGGCGATCGCCATGTGGAAGTCGCGATCGGCGATCTCGGTGACTTCGGTCAGCAAATTCTCGGTTGTCATGGCCTCGACCAGTCCGTCGAGCAGGTCGATCTCCGCATCGGTGATCTGGACCGCTGCGAGCGCTGCCGCCTCACCCTCGAACATGATCCGCGCTTCGGTCAGTTCGAACGCGGTGATGGCGAAACCCGGCTCTTCGCCCTGCCCCGGCAGCCGGCAGACATACGCCCCGGAGCCGACACGGACTTCGATAAAACCCTGCACTTCCAGCGCGATGAGGGCTTCGCGCACCGCCGGGCGACTGGCGCCGTAATCGATCGCCAGCTCGCGTTCGGCGGGCAGCCGATCGCCGATCGCATAGGTGCCGGCAACCAGTTCCTTGAACAACCGCCGCGCCAGCCGCTGGTACAGGCGATCATTCGCGGGAGCGTCGTATTTTCCGACCGCGAACAGCGCGTTCTGGGAGGCGGGCTTTGCCACTGGACTTACCAATCTAATGTCTGCGTATTGATGCTACTACGTCGCCCTTCCCAAGGAAACTGGCATCGTCGAATCCCCTAAGGGATCGCCGCGCGGTGCGTTCCGTCAGGCGACGGGAACCGCGCCAAGATAGGACATCGGTACCGGGATGGTCGCCAGTACCAGCTTCTGGAGCACCATATTGTCGTCCAGCCGCCAGATCTTGATCGTATGACGGCCGCTAGCAACGTCACCAAGGCCTGTCGACAATCGTACGCCATTGTCACGCACCGCATCCGCCCAGCGCGCCTTGGCCATATTGTCCGTATCGCCTCCGGTAGGCTCGAGCACCGCACGCAGGATCTGAACCGCACCGCCGTCGATCGACACGCCGATGCGCGATCCGTCATGACCGAACGTGTCGAGCGTCGGCACGAGGTACAGCGTCACGGTAGCTGGTCCCGCCTTCGCCACGACGACATCGTATTCCAGACAGACGCCGTCACTCGCCAGCGTTGCCGGTCGACCTTGCGGCATCGCGATCACTGCACCTGCCGTCCGACCCAGATGCGGTATCGTCGTCCAGCGCAGCCCCTTGCCGTCGCGCGCGCGACTGAAGGCGGGTGCTTCGAGGGCGACGATACCGGCCTGCGTCGCGGGCGTCGGAACGAAGACCGGCTGCTGCCGACGCTTTGCCTCGGGCGTATCGGCGCCGACCCGGACGATACTCGGCATGGTCTGTTTGGTGGGATCGTTCCAGATGACATAGCTCATATGGACCTGCGCCATCATGCCGTCCCACTTGCCGCCGTTGATCGCGTGATACCGCTGCGTCAGTTCGCCGTCGCGCCCGAAAGCCGTTTCGACCTGGTCGGCAAAATAATTGGCGCGGGCGTCGTTCTTCGAGGCCAGCAGCCGGTTCCACGCGGTGACGTAATACATCCGGTAGAGGTTCGCGACGGCTGCCACGGGAAACTCGACCAACTGGTAATAGGCGTCGTGCTGATCCGGCCGCAGCGTGGCGCGAACCGTAAGCATCCGTGCCTCCAGCGCCTCCCACTGTGCAACCATCGCGCCGAACTCGCCGCCATCGAGGCCCTTGGGCGTAACTCCGCCTAGCGGGAAGCTGTCCTGATCGATCAACTCGGGCTTTCGGCGTGCGACATACTGGCTGTACTGCGTGACGATCTCGCCGATCGCGCGCGCCTGTTCGGGGCCGAACGTCGCCGTCGCCCATGCGCGCGGATAGTCGGCAACCGCTGCCGGAGTCATCGCATCCGGGTTCCAGGCCTGCGCCAAGAAGAAGCCCAGCGGATATTCCATCGGCTTGATATCGCCGACGTTGACGATCCAGATCTGCGCCGCACCATGCCGGTACGCGAGGTCCATCTGCTGCCAGGTCTTCTCGATCTGGTTGGTGTTGATCCACTTGTAGTTGCGTGGACCGCCGACATAATCGAAGTGATAATAGACGCCGTACCCACCTTTTCGCGGTGCTGCGGCGGGATCGGGCAGGCGGCGGATCTGACCCCAATTATCGTCCGAGAACAACAACGTGACGTCGTCCGGCACCTTCATGCCGTGGTCGTAATAGTCCTGTACTTCCTTGTAGAGTGCCCAGACCTGAGGCGTCTCGGTCGCCGGTTTGCCGGTCACGTCGGCGATGATCTTGCGCTGGTCGGCGACGACGCGTTCGAGCAGCCCGGTCGCGGTACCCTCGGCCATCGCCTCGTCGCCGTCTCCGCGCATGCCGACGGTGACCACCGAATCATAATGCCGGCCGCCGCCCTTCGCCATCATGCGCTCGATCCCGCCGCGCCAGAATTTCCGCAGGTTGGCGCCGTTCTTGTCATAATCCCACGCACCGCCGGTCACGCCCTTTTCCTCGTGACGATGCCATTCGGCCTGTGCGCGCAGCATCGGCTCGTGGTGCGAATTGCCCATCACGACGCCCATCGCGTCGGCCAGCACCATGCTCGCGGGGTCGTCGTCCGCGAACGCCTTGCCCCACATGGCGGGCCACAGATAATTGCCCTTCATCCGTAGCAGCAGTTCGAAGACGTGCACGTACATCGCCGCGTTCACGCCGCCGAACGCCTTCTTCGCCCATCCGCTGAGGCAAGGATCCTCGTCGTTGATGAAGAACCCGCGATAGCGGACCTTGGGCTGGTCGCGCCGCGAACCCGCTGGGATCAGCACGTCGCGCTGACGACGGACGGGCACGTCCGCGAACCAGTGCCACGGCGAAACGCCGATCCGCTCGGATACGTCATAGGTGCCGAACACCGCGCCGCGCCGGTCGGACCCGACGATCACCAGCGCGCGCGAGACGCCCGGCATCGGGTCGTCGACGACGATCTGCCGAAACGCTTCCCATTCGCCGTGCAGGTCGGCAGCCGCGATCTTGCCGGCCGCCACGAGACGATCGATGACGGCGCTGTGGCCTAGCACGCCAATGATGACCACCGGCCCCTGCGCAACGCCGCTCGCGCCATCGGTCAGTCGCGCAGCGGTGCCGCTGACCCTCTCCAAATCGGCCGTGAAATTGGTCGCGACATGCCGAACCGCGCTGTCGGCGTCGGCATCGATCAGGACCCCTGCTGGAATGCCCTTGACGATCAGGGGAAACGCGGTCCGCGGATCGGGCGCAGCATGCGCCTCGACAGTGAGCAAGGGCAGCGTCGCCAGCGCAGCGCCACATGCGGCACCACCCATCAACGTACGGCGTGATACGGCCTGTGACATTGTCGTCTCTCCTGTCGTGAGCAGGCGGACAGCCCCGTGCCAAACCCGCTGGCCGCGCTTGGCGGACCTCGCATCGGCTATCCGTAGCCCGACCGCGCCCCGTCGGATCTGCGCGCGAAATCTCGCCGGCCTGCGCTAGTATCGTCGAACCGATCTTGCCGATCATCGGTCGGCTTGTGCGATCGTAGACCGGTCGCGACCACGTCTTGAGCAAAATACCGACGGTGCGGTCGCATCACGACCGCACCGTCTGGTCTACTAGAAGGTCCCGCGCAGACCGACCAGGAACTGACGACCCGGCTTGTACTGCGTGAAGGTCGCGTTCTCGAACTGGAAGTACGACCGCAGCGTAGCGTTCGTGAAGTTTGCGACGTTCACCGTCAGCTGAGGCGCCCCGGCAAGGCCGAAGATCTTGTCCAGATCGAAAGACGACGAGAAGTCGTAGGTCGTATAGTCCGTACCGAACAATGCCGCCGCCGGGATACCGTTCTGCGCCGCACCGCTGTTCTGCGATCCCTCCCGCGAGGTGGTCGACACCCGCAGCATGACGCCGTGCTTTTCGTAATAGCCCGTGATGTTGTAGGTAAACGGCGCCACGCCGAACGCGGTTGCCGCACCCTTGCTGGTCTGGTCGACGACCGTCGCATTGGCGTTGAAGCCGAACCCGGTGATGCCGATATTCTTGGTCAGGAAGTCGAGTGGCTGGACCCACTGGAATTCGAGCCCGTTGATGGTCAGCTTGTCCGCCACGTTGACCTGCGACGTGACCTGGACCTGCGCGGTGCCGGGGCCACCACGCGAGTTGATCGCGATCTGCTGCGTCGGGTTCAGCGTGTCGTAGGTGATCCCGTATTGCGACAGGTTCGAGAACGGAACCGTGCTGATCGCGGTGTTCGTGAAGCCCTTGATCGACTTGCGGAACGCATTGAAGCTGACCACGCCTTCGCGGCCGGTATAATATTCGAAGCCCAGATCGATGTTCGTCGACATGTACGGCTCGAGCGCCGGGTTGCCGATCGAAGCCTGGTCCGCCGATGGCGCGCCGAAGTTCACGCCCGGCAGCTGCGCCGACGGATCGGGACGCGTCATGGTACGCGATCCGGCGACGCGGACCACCGCGTGCTCGCTGACGTCGTAGGCGAAGGTCGCGGCGGGCAACCACTTCGAATAGACGTTGCGCGTCGACACGATGCTGACGAGGTTCGGATAGCGGCTACCGTCCGGCAATGCGACGCCGGTCGCGGTCGTATTGCGCGGATCGGGCAACGAGACGCGACCCGTGATCGTCTGGATCGTGTTGACGTAGCGTACGCCGACGTTGAACCGCAGCATGTTGCCGCCAAGGTCCTGCTCGCCGTTCACCGTGGCGAACGCGGACTTCACCACTTCGCGAATGCCGCCGCCGCTTGCGCCCGTGGTGGACGCACCGCTTTCCGGCGAGTTGTCGTGGTAGAAGTCATAGTTGGTCGCAGCCGCGAACTTCGGCCAGTCGACCGTCACGAAACCGGCCGGCCCTGGCGTCAGGTAGCTTGGTGCCGCCGAGTTGGGAACGAGCGAACCACCATAGGTCACCGGGCCGGTCATGCCCGCGGTCGATCCGGTGCCGAAGCCCGGATAGGTCGGGTAGCCGGCTGGGATCACGCCCGGCGCGTTCAGGCCTTCGCAGGGCGGCTGCGAATTCGGCGAGGCGACGAACACGCTGGGATTATTGCCGCAAACGGCGTTCTGGTAGGCCTGGCTGTTGTCGTTGCTGCTGATCCGGCGCGACACGTCGTCGAACGCGCCGCCGATCTTCAGGTTGAGGGCCGGCTTGCCCCAGGTCAGGTCGCCGCGCGCGCCCTTGCTCTTGTTGAGCCGGCGTTCGTCGGAGATGTTGACGCGGCTGCCGGGATTCCAGCCGAAATTCGCCGGATCGTTCAGGTCCAGCGCGCTCTGGATCGTCGGGATGCCGCTGCCGTCGTTCGAATAGGTCACGGTGTTGCCGACACCCAGCGGGGTCGTCAGGCCGACCGACGGGTTCTCGCGGTGGAAGGTCGAGCGCGCGTAATTGCCCTGCAGGTTCAGCTTGAGCGTGTCGGAGATTTCCCACTCGCCGCCGGGGTTGATGCTGAAGAGCTTCGTCGTCTCGGTGTACGGGCGGAATTCGTTGAAGAACTGCGCGTTGGCGAACGTCCCGCCGGTGACGACGCAGCCGATCGTGCAGTCGGCCTTGTCGAACGTCAGGTTGGTCGGGATGATCGCGCCGTTGCGGACGATCCACGCCATGTTCTCGCGCGTCAGGTCGTTCTTCTTGTAGCCGTACAGGCCATCAACGTAGAAGTGCAGCGTATCGGACGGCTGCCATTCGGCGCTGACGATCGCGTTGATACGGTCACGCGGACCGCGGATGCTGGTCGAACGCCCAAGCCGCGGCAGCAATGCGTTGTCGATCTGTTGGATCGTCGCACCTGGGTTGTTCGCGAGCAGGAAATCCTGATTGATTACCGTGCCGGCAACCAACCCGGCGCCAGCGCCGGCCGGGACCAACCCGGGGATGGTCCAGTTGCCGCCACCGGTGCCATTGCAACTCGCATTGTTGGCACGGCACTGGGCAGCAAGTGTCTGCGCCGCGGTTGGCGTATTCTGGACGCCGTTGGTCGTACCGGCGATGCCGTTGGGCGTCGTCAGCGCAGGATTGGTATAGCCAATCGTCTCGAACCCGCGCGTGTCGGTGAACAGGCGCTGGGCGGACACGCCTGCGAGGATACCGACCTTGTCACCGCGCCAGCTGCCGATCAGCGAGCCGCGGGCACCGATCCGGTCCTCGGGCGACTGCTTCGTCCCTTGTACGTTGTAGGCGAGGAACGAGGTCGCGCGATCGAACGGCCGTGCCGAGCGCAGATCGATGTTACCGGCCGCACCACCTTCGAGCAGGTCCGCAGTGTAGCTCTTGTTGACCGTCAGCTTGGTGAACAGGTCGGTCGGGAAGAAGCTGAGATCGACCGAGCGATCGGTGCCCTGCGCATCGGTCGCGCCCGACGACGCCACCGCGATCGTCGCGCCGTTGAGCGTGACGTTCGTGAAGTTCGATCCGAGACCACGGATCGCGACGTTCGTACCTTCGCCGGTCACGTCGCGCGTGATGGTGATGCCCGGGATGCGGTTGAAGGATTCGGCGATGTTCGTGTCGGGGAACTTGCCGATATCCTCGGCGAAGATCGAATCCGTGAAGCCGGTTGCCGCGCGCTTCGCGTTCGTCGACTTGGCCAGGCTCGAACGATAGCCGGTGACGACGATGTCGCCGCTATCGGCCGCATCGATCGTGCCGGGGGTCTGGTCGGAGTCCGGCAGGGCCGCTGCTGGCGACGCGGCAGGCGCGGTCGGCCCGGCGGTGGCGGGCGCGGCACCTTGCGACGCGGCTGGTGCCGGGTCCTGCGTCGGCGGAATGGTCTGCGCCGCCGCAACGGTCGACGACAGCGCTACCATCGTCGTCGCACACAGGAGCGCTGCGCGCGTAAGACGAGGGGCCATTTTGAAAGGCGTCATGTTCAGGATCCTCTTGGAACCTCGCTGTCCGACTGGCGGCAGGAAGCGTCTCGTTGTTATGAAAGCTTGAAAAACGTCAGGTGCCGGGCGCTAGGTACTGCGCGACGTACTCCACCGGCTCGACCAACTGGTCGACGGGCATGCGACATCAATAGCGTTAAAAGCCATCCCCATTCCTCGTCACGCCCGTCTATGCGGGTCCGTTGATAGCGCTATCTCATCGCTATTGGTCGACGAGTCAAGATGGTTCGGTTAGGCCAATATTACGTGGTCGGCTCTACCGGTTCGGGATCTAGGATGGTCTCGTCGGCTTTTCAGCGAGTTGAGCAGTATTATGACCGCCGAACGCGCATCGTCATCGTGTCGCGATTCATAAATCGCTTCTGTCGACGGTTTAGGGACGAAGCGTCGTAGAGATCGACTCAGTCCAATCGGGGCACACCCGTCAGACAGCCGTCGTTCAATAGCGAGATCACGCGATCGCTACCGGTACACAAGGCGCTGGACCCTCAGTCGGAGGCAGACAGAACCCGCTGGAACAATGCGAACATCCACCCGGTCGCCTGCGCGAATAGTGCCGCATCATACCGTGGCCCCTCGTCGCGCAGGAACGCATGCGCGGCGTTGACCTCATGCCATTCATAGCGCGCACCGACCTCTTCCAGGCGCGCGCGGATGAGTGCCCGGCCGGCAAACGGCACATGCGGATCGGCGCGACCGAAGACGAACAGCGTCTCCGCCTTCAGGTCCGCCATCCGCGCTAGGCTGTCGTCATCCTTGCCGAGCCCGAGCGATCCCGCATGGATATCGGTCGGATAAAAGCACGCCGCCGCCAGCACGCGCGGATCTAGCGCGGCACGGTACGCCAGATGCCCGCCCAGGCACACGCCCACCGTCGCAAGCCGCCCCGTACAGGCCGCGTGCCCGGCCAGAAAATCCAGCCCGGCGGTCGCATCGGCATCGAACGCCGCAACCGGCTTGGCGATCTTCAACGCGTTGCCACGATCCGTACCGGCGGTGTCGTACGCCAGCACGGTCCCGGGCGCTTCATACTCGTGATACACCTCGGGGACCGCAACACAGTAGCCGTGCCCCGCGATATACGCCGCCAGTCGCCGGATCGGCGCCGTCACCTGATAGATTTCCGAGAACAGCAAAACCCCGGGAAACCGCCCCTTGATCGCCGGGCGAAACACATGGACCCGCATCACGCCGCCATCGGCCGAAGGCAGTTCGACGAATTCGTCGCTGGAGATGATCATGGCGCGGTATCCCGATAGAGCTACCCAGCCGCGCTACCGCATCGCCGGGGCTCGTTCACGGGAAATCCGGCGTACGCCGCCAATGCACGCGGCCAGTGTCGATGGTTCGATCGGAACTTGGCGAGATGGGTCCGGTCGATACCCGCCATGCCACGGATCTCGTGTCCAAGCGTGACGCCTGCTCCGCCACCGCTTCACCACGATGCCCGTTACAGCGGCGCAGGCATCTGCTATTCGGTCGGCGATGCGTAGGCTCCTGCCCTTCCTTGCCTGTCTGATGCTCGTGCTGACCACTTGGGTCGGCGTGGCGCATGCGGCCGAGGTTGGCGGTTGCATCGAGACCAGCCAGTACGAAGCTGCCCTGCATGTCGATAGCGATGGCGATCAGGTCGCGGCCGATGCCGACAAGGGCTATCCGCATCATCACGGCAGTTGCCACGCGCACCATATGAGCGCGCCGGACTCCGACGCTTTGGCCGGCATAACCGGTCCAACCCGCGCCACGCTCGTGTCCTTCGACGGCGCAGCGCTGGTAGGGCGGAACGCCGACACTGCGCTGAGACCGCCCCGGGCCTGACACGTCGATCGGGTGCGCCGAGCGCGCCTGAATCTACTTCGTCAGGAGCATTCCCATGCATCGTATTTTCGCGGCTATCGTGGCCGCAGGCGCCTGCGCATCGTCGCTGCAGGCCCAGACCCGTCCGCCGGTTTTGGCGGAACCAGTCCTTACGCTCGCCGGCGCGCTTGGCCGCGCCGGCGCGTCGTCACCCTTCCAGGATGCCGCGTCCGCCGGCGTTCGAGCCGCCGAGGCGCAGCGCCGGGTCGCGGCGCTTCGGCCGAACCCGTCGATCGTCGCCGAGACCGAGAACGTTGCGGGGTCCGGGATCTATCGGGGCCTGCGCTCGTCCGAGACGACGCTGGGGTTGGCGCTGCCCCTGGAACGCGGCGGCAAGCGGCAGGCCCGGATGGCACTCGCCGACGCGCAGATCGGCCGCGCAGGTATCGCCGCAGAGATTGCGCGCGCCGACCTCCGACTGCGGGTCACGCAGGCGTATGTCGTCGGGGTGGCCGCGCAACGTCGTGTAGCGGTCGCGCGCGATCAAGTCGGGATTGCCGCCGAAGTGCTTCGCGCCGCCAAGGTGCGGGTGCAGGCAGGGCGCGCCTCACCGCTTGAGGAACAGCGCGCAGACGTAGCGCGCCTTGCCGCCGGGGGCGCCTTGGAACGTGCGGACCGTTCAGCCACCGTCGCCGCGACGAACCTTGCCCGACTTATTGGAATGCCGGTCGGCGCGCTCGACAACTCCTGGTTCCAGCAGGTGGACGCGCTAGGCCCCGTCCAACCATCCCGTTCGACGGGCACACTCATCGCCGCGGCAGCCCGCGCGGATCTCGACACCGCGACCGCGCAGGTGCGGCTCGCGCGAAGCCAGCGCGTGCCCGACTTGACGCTCAGCGCCAGCGCACGACGGCTTGAGCAGACCAACGACACCGCCGCCGTTTTTGGCGTCTCGATCCCGCTGACCGTCTTCAACGGCGGCCGATCGGCGGTTGCCGTCGCCGATGCGCAGCGCGACCAGTCGGATGCACTGCGGCGCGTGGCGGTGCTCGATGCCGAGCAGGACATCGCAACCACGCAGGCTGAGGCCGGGAATGCCGCGACCACCGCGCGCAACGCGACCGGGCCCGCGCTCGCCGCGGCCGCGGAAGCCGCGCGGATCGCACGCATCGGCTACCGCGAAGGCAAGTTCGGGCAGCTCGACCTGCTCGACGCGGAGCGGACGCTTCTCGACACACGGACGGCCGCGATCGACGCGCTTGCCGCCTATCACGACGCTCGTGCGCGCCTCGAGCGGCTGACGGCCGAAGCGCCGATTGCCAAGGACACCGACCGATGAACCGCACGATTTTGCGCGCGATAGCGCCTGCCGCTGCCGCTCTGGCATTTGCAGGCTGTAGCCCCTCCCCCGACCCGACGCCCGTAGCCAACGCTAAGGCGAATGAGGACCGAGAGAAGGCTTCCGGCGATCCCACGGTCGCGACCCTGTCGGCGCAGCAGATTGCCGACGCCGGTATCGAGGTCACGCGCCCGACCGTCGGCGGCGTCGCGGGCGCGATCGAACTGCCCGCGACGATCGAGGGCGATCCGCAGGGCGTGCAGGTCGTGGCCGCGCCGATCGGCGGCCGGCTGGTCTCGCTCACCCGCAACCTCGGCCAGTCGATCGGCCGCGGCGAGACGCTGGCGATCATCGAGAGCCGCGAGGCAGCGTCGCTCAACGCCGAGGTCGAGGCCGCCGGTGCGCGATCGGTGCTCGCCCGGTCGAACCTCCAACGCGAACAGCGGTTGTTTGCCGAACGCGTGTCACCCGAGCAGGATCTAGTCGCAGCCCGCACCGCCGCAACCGAAGCGAGCATCGCGCTCCGTCTCGCGCGGCAGCAGCTGTCGGCCACGGGTGGCGGAGGCGGTGCGCTCAACCGCATCGCGGTGCGCGCGCCGATTGCCGGCCAGGTAATCGCCCGGTCGGCTACGCTCGGGCAGCGGGTCGCGGCCGACGCCGAAATCTTCCGCGTCGCCAACCTCGCCAAGGTGTCGGTGACGATGTCGCTCGTTCCTGCGGATGCCGGTCGCGTAAGGCCGGGTGCACGCGTCGAAGTCACGTCCGCCGGCCGCCGCCAGGATGGCCGCGTGACCTTCGTCTCGCCGATCCTCGACGAAACCACGCGCCTCGTCCCCGTGATCGCGACGATCGACAATGCGGGCGGCCTCTGGCGCGTCGGCGAGAATGTCGGCGTGTCGGTGCTGCTCCCTGCGAGCGGGGACCGCAGCGTCGCCGTGCCCTCGGCTGCCGTGCAGATGATCAGTGACCGGCCGCATGTCTTCGTCCGTACTGCGAGCGGGTTCCGTGCCACGCCGGTGACGCTCGGCCGCACCAATGGCGGGGCGGTCACCGTGACCGCAGGCCTGACCGGCGAGGAGCGCATCGCCTCGACCAACTCGTTCACGCTCAAGGCCGAACTCGGCAAAGGCGCGGCGAAGGACGAGGACTAGACCATGCTCTCGCGTATCGTAACGCTCGCCGTCGAGAAGCGCTGGCTCGTCCTGCTGCTGACGTTCGCCGCCGCGCTCGCCGGCGTGTTCGCCATCCAGCGGCTGCCGATCGACGCCGTCCCCGACATCACCAACAACCAGGTCCAGATCAACGTCCGCGCCCCCGCGCTGTCGCCGGACCAGATCGAGAAACAGGTCGCCTTCACCGTCGAGACCGCGCTCGCCGGCATCCCCGGTCTCGACTATACGCGATCGCTCAGCCGCAACGGTTTCGCGCAGGTCACTGCGGTATTCGACGAGAAGACCGATATCTACTTCGCGCGGTCGCAGGTGGCGGAGCGGCTGCGCACCGCCGAGGACGATCTGCCGGACGACGTGGTGCCCGAGATGGGACCGATCGCCACCGGGCTCGGCGACATCTTCATGTGGACGGTCGAATACCGCGAGCTCGACCAGGTCCGCCACCGCAACGGCGAACCCGGCCTGCAAAAGGACGGCAGCTATATCACGCCGGAAGGCGACCATCTCGTCAGCGAACCCGACAAGGCGACGTATCTGCGCACCGTGCAGGACTGGATCGTCACGCCGCAGTTGAAGAGCAGCGCAGGTCTTGCGGGGGTCGACAGCCTCGGCGGCTATACCAAGCAGTATCTCGTCGTCCCCGATATCCAGCGGATGGCGGCGATGAAGATCACGCTCCAGGACCTCGCCACCGCGCTCGAACGCAACAATACAAGCGCAGGCGCCGGCATCGTCGACCGTAACGGCGAGGGCCTCGCGGTCCGCGCCGACGGCCGGGTCCGCAACGCCGACGAGCTCGCGCGCACCGTGGTCGCGACGCGCGAGAGCGTGCCAATCCTGCTCAGCCAGATCGCCACCGTCCGCACGGGCCAGGCATTGCGGATGGGTTCGGCGTCGGAGAACGGCCACGAGGTCGTCGTCGGCACCGCGGTCATGCGGATCGGCGAGAACAGCCGTACCGTCTCGACCGGGGTCGGCACGCGGCTCGAGGAGATCGGCCGCGCGCTCCCCGTCGACATCGTGGTGAAGCCGGTGCTCAACCGCACCGAACTCGTCAATTCGACGATCGCGACCGTCGCCCGCAATCTCGCCGAAGGCGCGGTGCTGGTTATCGTCGTGCTGTTCGTGCTGCTCGGCAATTTCCGCGCTGCGCTGATCGCTGCGCTGGTCATCCCGATCACGATGCTGGTGACGAGCATCGGCATGCTAAAGGCCGGCGTTTCCGCCAATCTGATGAGCCTCGGCGCACTCGATTTCGGGCTGATCGTCGATGGCGCCGTCATCATCGTCGAGAACGCGCTCCGCCGCCTCGGCGACGCGCAACATGGTCGCAGCGAGCCATTGCCCCTGCGACAAAGCCTCGACGTGGTCGCAGCATCGGCGCGCGAGATGATACGCCCCTCGGTCTACGGGCAGGCGATCATCATTCTGGTCTATGCGCCGCTGCTCACCTTCACCGGCGTCGAGGGCAAGATGTTCGAGCCGATGGCACTGACCGTCATCATCGCGCTCGTCTTCGCCTTCGTCCTGTCGATGACGTTCGTCCCCGCGGCGATCGCTATCGCGCTCAGCCGGCGCGTAGACGAGAAGGAAAGCCGGATCATCGGCTGGCTGAGCCGTCGCTACGAACCGGGCCTCGGCAAGGCGATGCGACGCCCGAGCATCACCCTGAGCATCGCCGTCGGCGCGCTGGCGCTGGCGGGTGTCGCCTTCACCACGCTCGGCCAGGAGTTCCTGCCGCAACTCGACGAGGGCAACATCCTCGTCCAGGCGGTCCGCATTCCCGGCACCTCGGTCGACCAGAGCCAGGCGATGCAGTTCCAGGTCGAGAAGCTGCTCGCGCGCCAACCCGAGGTCCGCTTCGCCTTCTCGCGCACCGGCACGTCCGAGATCGCGAGCGATCCGATGCCGCCGAACGCCACCGACACCTTTGTTATCCTGAAACCAAAGGCCGAATGGCCCGACCCGAGCCTACCCAAGGAAGCGCTGGTCGCGCGGATGGAGAAGCAGCTTTCGACGCTGCCCGGCAACGCGTACGAGATCACCCAGCCGATCCAGATGCGCTTCAACGAACTGATCGCGGGCGTGCGTGGCGACATCGCGGTGAAAATCTTCGGCGACGACTTCGGCGGGATGAACGCCGCCGCGGACCGTATCGCCGATGTCCTGCGCAAGACCCGCGGCGCGGTCGACGTCCGCGTCGAACAGACCGAGGGCTTACCGATGCTCGACATCCGCCCGAACCGCATGGCGATGTCGCGGATCGGCGTCACCGCGGGCGACGTGCAGGACACCGTGGCCGCCGCGATCGGTGGACGCGAGGCCGGCATGATCTTCGAGGGCGATCGGCGTTTCCCGGTCGTGATCCGCCTGTCCGAATCGTCGCGCTCGGACTTGACCCAAGTGGCGCAAATCCCCGTCCCGACCTCGGCCGGCGGGTTCGTGCCGCTGTCGACCGTCGCCGACATCGCGGTCGTCGACGGACCCAACCAGATCAGCCGTGAGAACGGCAAGCGCCGCGTGGTCGTCCAGGCCAACGTCCGCGACCGCGATGTCGCCGGCGTGGTCGCCGACGCGCGCGCTGCCATCGACGCGGAGGTGACGATGCCGCCCGGAACCTATGTCGAATGGGGCGGGCAGTTCGAGAACCTCGCCTCCGCACGCGACCGCCTGATGCTCGTCGTGCCGGTCTGCTTCGCGGTCATCATGCTGCTGCTCTACGGCGCGCTTGGCTCGGTCCGCGACGCGGCGATCGTGTTCACAGGCGTGCCGCTCGCACTCGTCGGCGGCGTCCTCGCGCTCGTGGCTCGAGGGATGCCGTTCTCCGTCTCGGCTGCGGTCGGGTTCATCGCGCTCTCGGGTATCGCCGTGCTCAACGGGCTGGTGATGGTCTCGTCGATCCACGACCTGATGGCTCGCGGCATGGACAGGACACGCGCCGCGCACGACGGCGCGTTGGCGCGACTGCGACCGGTCGCGATGACGGCACTGGTCGCCAGCCTCGGCTTCGTACCGATGGCACTCGGGCACGGCGCCGGCGCCGAAGTGCAGAAACCGCTCGCGACCGTCGTGATCGGCGGCCTGATCTCGGCCACGCTGCTGACGCTGTTCGTCCTGCCGACGCTCTATGCCCGCTTCGGCGGCTGGACGGCGAGATTAGAAGGGTCGGATGCTCCGACGGTGCGAACGCAGACATCATCGGGATAGCTTTGCTCGTAGGTCTAGTCGCCGAGTTGCGGGATGAGGTCGGGCTCGGCGACGACGAGATCGCGGTAGACGCCGAACTGCGCCTGTTCCCGACACTGGGACGACGTTACTGCCGCGCTCCAGCGTGTAAAGTACCGTCCGCACTCGCGCGCCTGGCCAACGCACAATGCCTGCGCAATTCTCGGCGGACAAAGTCTTCGTGCGGTCTGATCCAGACCAAATGGAAGGCGTCCGATGAAAATCTCATACCTGGTCACGAGCATATGCGCGGCGATATCTCTACCTGCCGTGGCGCAAGTCCAGCAGCACGCACCGGAACCAACACAGATGGAGTCCCAGGACACGCCTGCTGACCCGACATTCAGCGGCTTCAAGATCGGTGCCGATACCGACTGGAGACGAACAACGGTTCACTATGGCCTGCCACGCCTATCCTCTGTCATCGATCGCAGGAAAGACGGCATTGGGTATAGCCTGCATTTGGGATACGATAACCAAGTGGGTCAAAGCTTCGTCATAGGGTCCGAAGTTGCGATTGGACGCAGCGATACCAATCTCTCGGCCGACGAGGCATTGGGCGTCTACACGCTGAAACCGCGCTGGTCGCTCGATGTTTCGAGCCGTGCAGGATTCCTCGTCGAACCACAGATACTGCTGTACGGCCGCGTCGGCTATAGTTTGCTCCGGGTTCGCGAAAAGACCGATTTTCGCGCCGTCACGACCAGCGACGTGAAAGCCAAAGGTACCGAGAATGGCTTCCTGTTTGGCGGCGGCATCGAGACGGCCGTGTATTCCGGACTGTTCTTGCGGGCCGAATATAACAAGATCGACTATGGAAATGGTCTGACGACATCGAAGGTCTTGTTCGGCATCAACGCCGGCTTCTGATCCTCGTGCAACTACCCGTCGGCCATTGGTGACGCTGTTTCAATCACCAAAGGCCGACGGAAGAGGCTCATCGTGGCGGATCAGGCGCACGTCCTTCGTCGCGCGCCGGGGCGGTCATGCTTCCGCTGACGCTCGCAGTTCCGGATCCGGCTGTCGGTCATGTCCTGCATCGTCTTGTTGATCTCGGTGGCGAGGCGAGCCTGTTCCAAGGCCTCGACACCCTGCGCGTCACGGCGTTGCTGTTGAGTCAGCATGCACCCCGTATAGTCCGGGGACCCATGCGCCGCGCCAAAGCTGGCACAGGTATCGATATCCTGCGCCAGAGATACACGGCGCCGCTCCTCGAGCGTTGCACAACCGTTCAAGCCGACGACCAGTAAAATACTGGTCACGATCGGCACCAATATGCGCAGGATTGGCGTCAGAAAATACAATGTCATCATAGATACCCCGGATGTCTGCCGACGGCTTGTCCAGATCAGGTCTGATCTTGCCGATGCGGTCAGATGCGGGGCGAACATTGCGTGTGTATGGCTCGGCCAAGCACCGTTATCGATCGAGAAACTCGACCCGCACCACCGTGCCGTTCACCGGTGCCGCGAGGATCGACACGCGTCCGCCGTGCAGTTCGACCACCTGCCGCACTAGGTTCAGGCCGAGGCCGGCGCCCGTGGATCTCGGCTTCAGGCGGTGGAAGGGCTCGAACACGCGCTTGCGCTCCTCGATCGGTATGCCGATGCCGTCGTCCTCGACTTCGAACCCATGGCCCAGCACGCGTACGATCACGTGACGGCCACCATGCTCGATCGCATTCTGCACCAAATTCGTCAGCACGCGCTCGATCGGCCCCGCGTCGCCGCAGATCGTGCGCGGTTCCACGATCACCACTTCGATCGTGCGATCCGCGGCGATCAGTAGCGGCGCGAGCTCGGCGGCGACGCGTGTTACCAAGGATACGAGATCGACGTCGGCCTGCTCGCGGGCGACATCAAGACGCTGGAGATCGAGCAGTTGCTCGGCAAGATTGGCGAGCCGGTGCACATCGCTGCCAAGGCTGCGCGTCGCCGCCTCGTCCGCGCCGTCGACCTTGATCCGCAGGATGGCGATCGGCGTGCGCAACTCGTGCGCGGCCGAGGCGATAAAGCGTCGTTGTCGCTCATATCCCTCGTCGAGGCGCCGCAGAACGTCGTTGACCGCGCGAACCAGCGGCAGGATCTCGATCGGCACCTGGTGTTCGCCCAGCCGCCAGCCGCGACGATGGGCATCGATCCGTCCCGCCTCCTCCGCGATCCGGTTCACCCCCGCGAGCGATCGCCTGACGATCCACGGCGTGACCACCAGCGAGACCAGCGCCAGCAGGACGATGACCAGGATGCTGAAGAGATTGAACGCGACGAGTAGCGAGACCGTCAGCTCGGTCAGCTTGCCGTGCGCAAGGATCGTGAGTTTACCCGCCGGCGAAACCTCCTGTCGAATGACCGCGGACAACCCATAGGGTGGCGCCCGGTCCCGAATCTGCATGTAGGAAAGCCGGTGCAGCGCGCCACCGAAATGCGCGTATGGCGGCGGTACCTGGCCAAGCGTGACGTTGCGCCCGCGATCGTCTTCAGCGACGAACCAGAGACCGGGCGTTTCCGCGCGCAATCGCGCCAGTTCCGGTGTCGGGCGCACCGTCATTCGGCCATCGGCGTGGCGAACGATCGACTGCGCGATGACGCCGGTGATCGTCTCCTCGGTATACGCGACGTTGCTGCTCATCCGCATGAACACGAGGAGGATCACCGAGAGCATCATGGTCAGCGTCGCGAACTGGATCAGCATCGGTTTGACGATCAGCGCGCGCTTCAGCGACGGTGGCCGCGCGCTCACGACGACGATTTCAACAAATAGCCGACGCCTCTGATCGCATGGATCTCGATTCCCGCACCCGCCTCGGCCAGCTTTCGACGAAGACGCGATATGTGGGAGTCCAGCGTGTTCGACTGTACCTCGTCATCGAACCCGTACACCGCGTGCTCCAGCGACTCCCGCAGCACCGTTCTGCCGCGGCGCTTGACCAAGGTCGCAAGGACGCGAAGTTCGCGCCGGACGAGGTCGAGCCTGACGCCTGCAACGACGGCCTCGTCGTTGGCGACATCGAAGACGAGCGCGCCCACCCGGATTTGCTCGACGGCCAAGTCCGCGGGGCGACGCCTGACCGCGCGAATGCGTGCGAACATTTCCTCGAGCGCGAACGGCTTGATGAGATAGTCGTCGGCGCCCTCGTCCAGTCCGGCAACGCGGTCCGATATTTCCCCGAGCGTACTCAGCACGATGATGGGAAGTCCGGGATTGCCGGCTCGCAGCGACGGGACCAGCGAGAGCCCGTCGCCATCGGGCAGGGTCCTGTCCAGGAGGACGAGATCATAGGCCACCGAGCGCACTGCCTCCCGGGCCATCGTCAACCGATCGACGTGATCGACGACAAAGCGTTCTCGGGTGAGAGAGCGACACAATGCCGCAGCGAATTCGACTTCGTCTTCGACGATCAGGATTCTCACCAAGGGACCTTATGAAGACGGGCTGCGACGCCGAACCGCCGCTCTACGCGTTCCCACCAGAAGATCGCGCGTCAACCTCCGATATGGTCCTGGTGTATTGCAGCAACATTGCGCTCGCCGTGACGGCCCGGTTCAAACAGCATCAGGCAACAGACCTGTCTCAAGAGGTCTCGACATACCCCTTGCGCGTCTTTTCCAGCGTCAGCTTGTTCGCTTCCCGGGCCGCGCGTTCGGGCGTCTCGTAGGTCTTGACGACGGAACTGCCCTTGGTGCCGCGACGACCATAGACGACGGTGACTTCGGTGCCGTTTACCGCGATCTTCCAGAACTTGTCGGACGACCCTTGCGTGAACTCGAACGTGGTGAAGCCCTCCGCCGACGTCTTTGCCGCAGGCGCTTCCGGGACAGGGGACGGTACGGGTATGACGGGTAGCGGCAACGCCGATCCCGGCTCGAACGGATCGTCATCGACGGCGTTCTCGTCGCCGCGCAACGCCGCCTCGATCTGCGCGATCACCGCCTCGGGTTGGCGGAGCCAGGCATGCGAGGGAATATCGATCACCCGCCAGCCGAAGCGCCGCAGGATCGTCGGCTGGAACACGTAGCGATCGGCGATCGCATCGCCGGCGTCTCCATCGAGCAGGATGGCGAGCGCGTGGCTCTTGCCGTCCGGCGCGACGATCGCGAGATCGCAACGGAAGCTGGCGCTGCCGACATATTCCTGGACGACATGGCCACGCGCGCGCAGCGCCGCGGCAAGGGCATCGCGCAGCGGGTCCGGTGCCGGCGCGCGGGAAAAGATGCGTTGCGCTTCGGGATTGAGCGTGGCGAGAATGGCCTGGCCGTGCGGTCCGTCGCCCCGCGCCTGCGCTTCGGCGAACGACAGGAACGTCCGGAGCGCACGCGCGCCGTCGTTGTGCGTGTTCGTGATCGCCTCGGCGCGGATGGTGGACACGATTGCCATGTGATGCCGCGCGCGACTGAAGATGACGTTGAGGCGCTTTTCGCCGCCGCGCTGGTTGATCGGGCCGAAGTTCATCGCCATCCGCCCAGTGCGATCGGGCGCGTAGCAGATGCTCAGCAGGATCACGTCTCGTTCGTCGCCCTGGACGTTTTCGAGATTCTTCACGAACAGCCCGTTCACCTGGCCGTCGTCTTCCCGGACATATTCCGCCTCGATCAGCGCGGCGAACGCCGGATCCTCCGCGGCAAGCGCATCGAGCGCGTTTTCGATTTCGGTCTGCTGCGCCTCGGAAAACGCGACGATACCGATGCTAAGCCCGGTTTCGCGGCCGAGCAGGTCGCGGACCATCGCTGCGATCAGGCGCGCCTCGGGAAGGTTCGCGCGCTTGTCGTACAGCCCGTCGGCGACCGGGTGATAACTGATCGCGCGCGCCAGCAGCCGATCGACGCTATCGACCGGCGCGCTCTCGTCGTCCGATCGCACCGCCGTCGGCGACGCGCCCGTCTCGGCGATCGTCCGGTCGGGAATGGTAACCAGTCGGCCATCGTAGAACGCCGCATTGGAAAAGCTGATGAGCGCTTCGGAGCGGCTGCGATAATGCCAGGCAAGCAACGTCGCGGGCAGGCTTCGCGCCGCCTGGGCGAGCAGGCTGGCGGCATCGAGCAGGATCGCCATCGTCTGGCCGTCTTCTTCCGCCGTGACCTGCATCTCGTCCTCGTCGCGCGCGGCGGCGAAGAAGCTGGTGGGCGGCAGCTGCATCTCGTCGCCGACGACGACGATCTGCGGCGCGCGACTGAGCGCCGGCACCGCCTCCTCGATCGGGATCTGGCTGGCCTCGTCGAAGATCACGACGTCGAACAGGTCCGCCTGTAGCGGCAGCGTGTCCGATACCGATAACGGACTCATCAGCCATACCGGCTTCAAGTCGTTGACCACCACGCCGGTCTCGTCATCGGACAGGTCGCGGATCGAACGATAGCGCATGGTCTTGCCGAACTCGTGCTCCAGCTCGCGCCGCCCGGTCGCGTATATCTTCTTGGCCTGGCGCCCGGCGCCATCGAGCTGCGTCACCGACAGCGTCGATTGGCGGACGTGATCGCGGAACTTGCGCTGCGCGGTGGCGCGGATGCAGGCGGCGTTGTCGTCCTGGAGGATCTCGCCGGCACGCGCGGCCCGGCGCGCGCTCGACGCGAGTTGCGCGGCGTCGAAACGGTGCAGAGCCGCCTCGGCCCGCAACGCGCGGCTGATCGCCTCGTCGAGCACGAGCGCTTCGATACGCGCCGGATCGAGCGTCATCGTCCGCAAGGCAAAGGCCACCCGCGGCCCCGCCTGATCCGCCGCCCGCAGCAGTGGCAACAGGTCGGGCAGGTCGTCGAGGCCCTCGCGCATGTCGCGCATCGCCTCGGCCAGCGCGCTCAACGTCATGGCCTGGCCATCGACGAGATGACGATCGCATAGCGCGGCGAGCGCTTCGATGGCGGCGCTAGCGCGCGCTTCCCGTACGAGCGTTGCGGCCGGATCCGCGGAAGCCTGCGCATGAGCGACCAGGCGGCGGACGAGCACCGGCGCCGCATCGTCGGACCACCTGTCACGCAGTGCGGCCAGCGCATCGGCATCGTTGGTTCCGAACCGCGCGTTCAGCGTAGCGCGCGCGGCGGTGTCCTCCGCCGCCGCGGCTTGGCGTGCCACCAGCCGTTCGAGCACGGCGGTGATGCTGGGTTCGACGGCATGCGCTGAGAAATCGTAGCGTTCGTGGATCGTGCGCTTGAGGCGGTTCCAGGTTCCGCTCAGGAACTTGAAAAAGCCCGGCTCCTGTCGACGCGCCTGATCCAGCGCGGCTTGGGCATCTTCGGGGGATAGCGGATCGGTCCAATGCCCTGCCGCGTCCGCCGCCGCCGCATGTTTCGATGCAGCCGCGGCAAACGCAGCGCTGGCGTCGCGAAACTCGCGCGACGCGGCCGAGGTCGGGTCGAGCAGATCGAGGTTGCCCGCAAGGTTCGTCTGCACCGCTGCCGATGCCGATCGCACCACCACCAGCGCATCCGCCAAGCTGGTATCCCCCGACACCAGGGTGCCGTCGTCCTCCAGCATCGGATCGATCCGGTCGAACAGCTGCACGCCGTCCGCGACCATCGCCGACACCTGCGCATAGCATCGCTCGTCGGCGACCGTCGCCGGGGACATTCTGGCGAACGGATGCTCGGCGAGGCTGTCGAGACCGAACGCATCGCCGACCGTCCGATGGATACGATCGGCCAACGCACGATTTGCGTCCCATTCCACCAGCGGCGGCAAGCGCTCGCGGATCGCGGGATCGGCCTCGGTCGGCTCGGGCAGCGCGAGCATTCGTCGGATCATCGCCCGCAGCGTGACCGTCGAGTCCGTCGGCAGATGCGCCATCGCCCGATCGAACGCCGCGATCCGGCCGAGATGCTGCGACAGCGCCGCGACCGTCCGATCGCGGGTGGCGCGATGATGGTCGATCGCATCGTCGGCCTTGTTCCAGCTTTCGTAGCAATCCTTCAGATCGAGGACGAAGCTCTTCTTGTCCTCCTGCGAATCATGAATCAGGCACGCCAACCGATCGAGCCCGGCCTGTTTCAACCGGTTGAACACGACGTCGAGCGCGGCGCGCTTCTCGCACACGAACAGCACGCGTTTGCCGCGCGCGGCATAGTCCGCGATCAGGTTGGTGATGGTCTGCGACTTGCCGGTGCCGGGCGGCCCCTGGATGATGAAGCTGCGCCCGGTCCGCGCCATCGAGACGGCCGCCTCCTGCGTCGCATCGGCGGGCACTACGCTCCACAGGTCGGACGGTGCGAGCGGTGGCGGCGGCGAGGCCTCGATCGGGCGCGGCTCGATCGAGAACACCGTGTCGAACGACGGCGGCGTGACCCGGTCGTCGATCAGCTGGGTATAGTCGCGCACCAGCGACATCTTCTTGTAGTTGAAGTTCGCCAGCGTGACCTGCGTCAGGTCGATTTCCCACGAGAACCGGTGACCTTCGCCACCGGCCAGCGCGAAGGACGTCGCTTCGGCCTCCGCCGCCATGCGATCGGGCCGTGGCGGCATCGCCGCCCCCACCGCAATCCGTTGGGGCAGCGGGCTCGGCTTCACGTATTTCTCGAACAAGGCGAGCCCGAGCGGCCGGTAATCGTCGCGATCGTAGCTGAACTCGGGTCGCGTGATTCCCTGGCTGCCGGCCGTCGCGCCGCGACGACGCTGGAACACACGCAACCGCTGAACGGCCTTCTGGTGGATCAGCTGAATTTCCGGCTTGGTCTTCAACGCGAGCGCCACGCCGGGCTCGGTGCGCTGGATCTGCGCGAGCAGGTCTGCCTGGATTTCCGCAATCGACGTCTGCGACAGGTCGACCCGCTCGGGCAACTGGATATCGTATAGCTGCCGCAGGTAATGGCGGAGCGCCGGGTTGAACTCGGCCTCGGTGTCGGCAATTTGCAACGAATATTGATCGCGCACGCCCTTATGCTTGGCGACCTCGACCGGCAGCCATAGCAACGGCGACTGGATGCGTTCGTCCGGCGACTCCTTCAGATTGTGCCAGTGCAGATAGGCGACGACAAGCCGGAGATGGCTGAAGCCATATTCGGCGCGGTCGCGTCGCGTCTCCTGAATGACCCGGTCGAACGCCGATGGCAGATAGGGCTGGTCCTCGAACCGCAGCCATTTCGCGAGGCTGACCTTGCCGCCGCCCAGAACCTCGGCGGCGAACTTGCCATCCCAGGTGCAGAGCTGTTCGGCACGGATCGATTCGAGACGCATCACCATCGGTACGCTGGCAACGGTCAGGTTCACCGTCGCCTGGGTCGGGCGGAAATGGATCAGGCGGTTGCGACGCGAGAGGTCGAACAGACGATCGCGCAGATGCGAGAGGACAGCCGCGCGGCGGCTCGGCACGCCGGTCGCCCCCGCCAGAACGCGGTTCACATCCAGCCCGACCGGCTGATCGCGATAGTCTTCCAACCGGCTTGCCGCCGCCATCAGGTCGCTGGCGCGTTCGTGCCGGTTGAGCGCGGTCATCTCGCCGATCAGCGACGCGATCACCGGATGCAACGCGCCGTTGAGCCTGAACAGATTGCCTTGGTCGGCGGAGAAGCGCCTGACGTCGGTCTCGTCGTTGAAGTCGAGCCCGCACGCGAGGCTGGCAAGGATCAGCCCGATCGAGAAGATATCGGTCTGCTCGTCGTGATGGCCGACCTGCTCCTCCCAGCTCCGATAGCCGATTTGGTATGCGGGGTTCACCGCTTCCCGCAGGTCGGCATCCGGCCTTTCCCCATCCGGGCCGCCGGCGCGCAGATCGTCGACTTGCGATCCCGTCTCGATGTCGGTTGTGACGCGGTATTCGCCGACCACCCGTAACGCCGACGAGACGCGCGGCTGCGCAGCACGGATGCCCGCTTCGTTCAGTTGCAGCGGACGCCCATCGGGGCGGGCGAGCGCGAGTTCGCCATCGCGATCGACCACCGCCTCGTCGCCAAGCTCCGCGACCAGTCCGCGCGCGTGCAGCGCGCCGACCTCGCGCATCAACGGCAGCACCGCGCGCAACAGATCCTCGGACGGCACGCTACCGCCATCGGCGGCCAGACGCTGGCGCAGCGTAACGGCGGGCTGCATCGAGACGGGCTGGGTCATGCGGAAACCTTGTCGAGCGGCGCGAGGAGGCGGGTGATCGCTTGGCGGTTCATCTTGAGATCGCGCTTGAGCGCCTCGCGAAACGCAGCGAGCCCGTCATAGTCCTGGGCGAGCCGGGCACCGGCCACGAGCATCGCATCGCGGTCGTCGGGATCGGCCATCGCCAGATCGAAGCTGAGCGCGATCAGATATTCGCGCGTTGCCGCATCGATCCTGGCCGGAGCCAGCGCGGCGGCGTCGATCGGTGTCTCGTCGGGTCCCCAGTCTGGGAAGTAGCGCCGCAGCTGCGCCGCTACCGCCTCGCCCCTCGCCGCCGGGTCCTTGGCAAGCCTGGCGAGGACGGCGCGCGTCATCGCGGTCATGTCCTGCTGTCGCAGCAGGTCCAGCGTCGCGATCGACAGCGGCCCGCGGATGCGTTCGGTCAGCCATTCCTCCAGGTCGACGTCCGCCCGCCACCATTTGTCGAGCGCCTGCGCGCGCAGGAATATCTCCGGATGCGTGACGCCCTCCGCCACCGGCTTGGTCGCCTCGAGTTCGGCCGCCTGTCGCAGATACGCCTCGGCGTCGACGCTCAGCAAGCCGGTCATCGTCTTGACCAACGTCGCGATCGCGGGCGCTGTGGCGTTTGCGGCAACCGCGCCGCCGCGATCGGCATAGAGTTCGGTTGAGAGCCGGTAGATCCGCGCTGTCTCCGCATGGCTGGGGGCTGCGTTCGGATAGGCCAGCACATGATCGAGAACCGTGGTGGCGACGTGATAGATCCCGCCCTCGATCGACCAGAGCTTGTAGTGCGCCAGTTCGTGACCGAACAACGCGACACGCTCCACGCGCGACAGTTTTTCCAGCACGGGGCCGTACAGCACGAGGTGGATTTCCCCGGGCACATACCAGAGCGCGGCGTTCATCGTGGTGTCGGGCGCCTGATAGATCGTCACCGGCGCCTCGACCGCCAGCACTGCCAGCACGGCGCGACAATCCTCGTAGATCTCGGGATGCGCCGCGGCGTCGAGCCGGTAATTCTGCCGCAACAACGTCGCCCGCACCTCTTCGACCTGCTCCCCACGCGTCTCCTGCGCCATCGCCCAAGCCCAGATCTCAGGCTCCGACGTGGTCAGGTATCCGACGACCGCACGATGATACGCAAGCGGCTCGAGTGTTGGTACAACGGTCAAATTCAGTCCCCCGGCTGCCGCCACCCTAGGTTCCTGCCAACGTTCGTCCAGCCACGTCTTTCCCGGAACGGACGTTTCCGGTTGGTAAGGGATCTGCGGGAGCCATCGGCTTTTACCTTCGGTTAGATTTAGCGCGCTGATTTGCCGCCTCAGCGTCGTTCCTCACAACGATGCATGGTTCGAAGAAATCTGCGTCTGGAACCGTCCGGCAGTGCCGATCCCTTAATAAGGCAGCATCGTCAACGTAATCCTCGAATAGCGCGAAAACGTTCAAAAGAGCGGGGCAGCCAATAGCCGCCGTCTGATCACAAACACTATAAGCATGCCTAAAAGACATCCGTCATTAGTCCTCGGAAATCAGTCAATGCAGTTACGGACATCCAACGGCAGTTATGAGTACCCCGCTCTAAAAGTCGCCCTGTAACAATTCTG
Source organism: Sphingomonas sp. Leaf230 (assembly GCF_001421745.1). GTDB lineage: Bacteria > Pseudomonadota > Alphaproteobacteria > Sphingomonadales > Sphingomonadaceae > Sphingomonas. The sequence continues at coordinate 403,739 of NZ_LMKW01000008.1, forward strand.
GATGCCGGTTTGGCACCGCCATACTGTCTACGAACACGGTAATTCCGAGGACGGCATCGACCGTCCCAGTATGCGGCCCCGCACCTTAACTCCGTCCAGTGCTCGGAACACCCGCTTCAAGCCCGGGCTCCCGAAGCAACGTCAGAAAATGGAGGGGACCAGAGTAAGCGTACGCCGCAAAACGATCACAGCGCTGCAACACGTGGGCATTACCAATAGCCGTCACCGCGGCATTCGAGGCTCGGCGAGATCGCCAGCTAGCGGGTCGGTGAGTTGGCAAAAATGGCGGAGACGGAGGGATTCGAACCCTCGGTACCAGTAAACCCGGTACGGCGGTTTAGCAAACCGCTGGTTTCAGCCACTCACCCACGTCTCCGGCTGCAGCAGATGCGGGGCTATAGCGAGGGTAGGGCGAAGGGGCAACGCCTGTAATGGCGTCCAGCGCGTTATTCGTCATTCTCTGGATTCACTCAGCTCTTCGTCCCGGCCTGCCCGGCCATTCACTCGAATTAGCCCAAATTCGACAGGCTCGCGCCCATCGTTCATTGCACGGCAAGCCCTGCGCTGGTTAACTCGTCGCTTAGGGGTTAACCCGTGGCGCAGCGGTTGACGGCCCTGCTTCGGGGCGCCTTCTGTGTTTGCGATGGGTTTGGGGATCGACATGCGTAGCTTCTGGCTTGGCCTTGGTGCCATTGCGACGGCCGTTTGCGGGAGTGCCGTGGGTGGCGCGGCGAGCGCGTCCGCGCAGGTCCGCACGATCGATCCCAACCAGGCGATCGACGGCGATCTCGCGCCGCGCGCCTATCAGCCCCCCTCGCGTCCGCAGGCAACGCAGCCGTCGCGCCCGGCCGCACCTGACCCCGCCTATCCGGAGACCCCGGTCCAGGACTCCGCGCCGCCCGTCACGACGACCACCACCCGCCCCCCGGAAACGCGCGCCGAGGCGACGATGCAGGCCGCCGATACCTATGAGCGCGACGATCTGCTCGCGGCAGGCGAAGGCGTGTTCGGCAAGGGCGCCGCCGGGCTGGGCGGCCTCCTCGAAAAGATCCTCAAGGACCAGGGTCAGCCCAACGCGTACATCGCCGGGCGAGAGGCGTCGGGCGCGTTCATCCTCGGCGTCCGCTACGGGTCTGGGATCATGAGCCACAAGGTCGAGGGCCAGCAGCCGGTCTACTGGACCGGTCCTTCGGTCGGCTTCGATGTCGGCGGCGACGCGAACAAGGTCTTCGTGCTGGTCTACAACCTCTATGACACCGAAGAACTCTACAAACGCTTCCCAGCAGTCGAAGGCCGCCTGTACCTAGTCGGTGGGTTCGCCGCGACGTACTTGAGGCGCGGCAACGTCGTCCTGATCCCCATCCGCCTTGGCGTCGGCTGGCGCGCGGGTGTGAACGTCGGGTATATGAATATTACGCACAAGAGCAGGTGGCTGCCGTTTTAGGCGCAGTCGGGCAGCCGGCCACGCCCGGCTGACTCCGACAAGCCCGGCCGGCGGGGCAAGGCCCCGTCCGACGACGTGGGCTTTGCCCACGGCGCGCGCCCACAACTCACCGTAGCTTGGCGCCACTGCACCCAAGCCCAAAAGTTGACGCCCGCCCCGCAAACGCTACCCCCGGCAAATGGCAAAACCTGACCGCCTCGCCCGTCTAGACGCCCAGCGCGAAGACCTCGAAACCGACTACCGCGAAACGCTGATCGCAGCCCTCGAGAAGACCGCCGCCGGTTCGCTGGGCCTGTTCGACCGCACCCCGGATCGCCGCGTCCGCGCCGCGATCGCCCCGACGATCGACGCGCTCACCGAGATAGGCACCGACATCGACTCCATGCGCGAACGCTTGATGCTCGAACCCTTCGCACTCCACCGCGACTTCTTCGCCGCGCGAGGCCCGGTCAGCGCTAGTGCGGTCGGCGAGCAGAAGGAAGCGCGGCTGTGGCTCGATCGGCTGAAGGCAGGCCTGTAGCAGTAGATACCAGCCGCCCGTCATCCTGACGAAAGTCGGGATCCAGAGCCACAAACGTCGACATGCATCGCTCTGGATCCTGGGTCGAGCCCAGGACGACGGAGCGTCGGGGGCATACTGCGATCGAAGGTATTTTACCTCTCGAATCGCCACCCGACATTGGTTCCCGCAAGGAACGGCACCACCGCCGCATCCCCCGCGCCGACCGAAGCCGGCACCGCGACGTCGCCGCGCACCAACGTCACCGTCCCCTCGTTCAACGGCAAGCCGTAGAACCGCGCGCCATGCTCCGACGCAAACCCCTCGAACTTGTCGAGCGCGCCCTCCTCGTCGAATACGCGCAGATACGCCTCCAGCGCGAACGGTGCGTTGAAGATCCCCGCGCACCCACATCCGGATTCCTTCGCCCCGACGACATGAGGCGCGCTGTCCGTTCCCAGGAAGAACCGCGGCGAACCCGACACCGCCGCGCGCCGCACGGCCAACCGATGCGTCTCGCGCTTCAGTACCGGCAGGCAATACGCGTGGGGACGAAGCCCGCCGTCGAACAGCGCGTTGCGGTTGATCAGCAGGTGCTGCGGCGTGATGGTCGCCGCGATTGGATGATCAACCTCTGCCACGAACGCAGCCGCCTCGGCGGTCGTGATATGCTCCAGCACGATCTTCAGCCCGGGATAATCGCGCACCAGCGGCGTCAGCACGCGCTCGACGAACACCGCCTCCCGGTCGAAGATGTCGATCGACTTGTCGGTCACCTCGCCGTGGATCAGCAGCGGCATGCCGATCCGCTGCAGCCTCTCCAGCACAGCCGTCAGCGCGCTAATGTCGGTAACACCGTGCGCGGAGTTGGTCGTAGCATGCGCGGGGTACAGCTTGCACGCGGTGAACACGCCCTCCGCATGGCCGCGCTCAAGCTCGGCCGGATCGGTGCCGTCAGTGAGGTAGCACGTCATCAGCGGCGTGAACGCGACACTGCCGACCGCTGCCATGATCCGACCGCGATACGCCTGCGCCGCCTCGATCGAGGTCACCGGCGGGGTCAGGTTCGGCATGATGATCGCGCGCGCGAACTGCCGCGCGGTATGCTCCGCGACCGCCTCCAGCATCGCGCCATCGCGCAGGTGGACGTGCCAGTCATCGGGGCGGCGGATCGTGAGGCGGTCGGTCATGCCGCCTTCCTATCGGCGCACGTGCCCCGACGCCAGACGGACGGGCGCGGGTTTTCGTCGCATGGGCGGATGCGGCCTTCGGTCGGGATCATACCTTGGTTGGAAATCGCCGCGCACGCACTAGGTGGTACGGATGAACACTGACCTCCCCGGAACGATGCTCGCAGACCGCAGCGTGATCCGCGTCGCCGGCGAAGACGTACGCGGCTTCCTGCAGGGGCTGGTCACCGCCGACACGGCGCTGCTCACGCCGGACGCACCCGCCTGGGCGGCGTTGCTGTCGCCGCAAGGCAAGGTGTTGTTCGACTTCATCCTGTGGGCCGACGGCACCGACGTGCTGATCGACGTCGAGGCCGCGCAAGCCGACGCGTTGACGAAGCGCCTTTCGCTCTACCGCCTGCGCCGCGCAATCACGCTCGCGCCCGACGCACTTGCGGTCCATTGGGCATGGGATGGCGACCGCGGCGTTCCCGATCCTCGCCTTGCGGACCTGGGTCGCCGCTGGCTTGGGCCACCTGCCGAGCCGGCAACCGACTGGCACGCGCACCGCCTGTCGCTCGGCGTGACCGAGGGAGTCGGCGAACTCGGCGCGGGCGAGACACTTTGGCTCGAATGCAACGCGCGCGAACTGAACGGCGTCAGTTTCACCAAGGGGTGTTACGTCGGTCAGGAGAACACCGCGCGGATGCACCACCGCTCGAAGGTCAATCGCCGGCTGATCGTCGCGCCGTTCACCGAACCGAGCGGAAGGACACACGTGACCTATCCCGAACTCGGCCTGATGGTGGAGCATCGCCGTGTCGAGGCACTGGGCGACGCAATCATTCCGCCGTGGCTGGCCACGGCGCTAACGGAAACGTCGACCGGCTGACTCGCTCACGGATGCGCGCGAGCCCAGTCCGCAGCGTCCGTTACCTGAGCGGGTGACGGCGTCACGCCCGTATACAGCACGAACTGCTGCAACGCCTGGAGCGTGGCCACCTCCGCCCCGGTGATGCAACGCTTACCCGCCTCGCCCGCAGCTTTCAGAAACGGCGTCGCGACCGGATATTGCACCACGTCGAACGCTACGGTGCAGGCCGCGATCGTGGCGTGCGGAAAGGCCAGTACGTCGGCATCCGACCCATTCATCCCGCGCGGTGTGGCATTGACGAGCAACGCCGCCTCACCCTCCGGTTCCGCCGCCCAGGCAAAACCATAGCGATCCGCGATCGCGCGTCCGGCTGCTTCGTTCCGCGCGACGATGGTGCCAGCGCGAAACCCGTTGTCGCCGAGCGCCGCCACGACCGCCTTCGCCATCCCGCCGGATCCCCGCACCACGAACGGCATCGTCCGGTCGAACTCCGCGACCAGATCGACGACCGCGCCATAATCAGTGTTGTGGCCGGTCAGCACGCCATCGTCGTTGACGATCGTGTTCACGCTGTCGATCGCGCTTGCCGACTGCGCCAACCCGTCGAGCAGCGGGATCACCGCCTCCTTGAACGGCATCGAGATCGCGCACCCGCGAATGTCGAGCGCCCTGATCCCGCCAATCGCCGCTCCCAGGTCGGTGGTCGAGAACGACTTGTAGACGAAATCGAGCCCGGTCAGTTCGTAGAGCCGGTTATGAAACCGCGACCCGAAATTCCCCGGTCGCGCCGACAACGACATGCACAGCCGCGTGTCGCGTCCAATCAGCGGTTTCATCTGCATCTCCTCGCTAAGTCCGCTCTCACTATAGTCGCGAGCCGCCACGGTGAAGCGTCGATAGATGTGTTCACGCGAAGGCGCGAAGGCGCAAAGATGTCGGCCCCAAGCGCTCCGCCTCCCGCGCCCGCGGCAGCACTGAAGATTACGTAAGAGAGCGACCAACGCCGCCACCGGCAAACCCTCTTCGCGCCTTTGCGCCTTCGCGTGAATACATCGACGTTCCGCCAAACACCGCCGTCGCGAAAGGCCCAGGCGGTGATTTTGTTCGCGCGGAGGCGCGGAGCCGCGGAGAGTAAGAAGCCGGCTTGGTTAGCGCGTTCCACCATCGCCCCGCCTTGGCGAAGCTGATCATCCAAAGCCGCATTCGCGGATGCGCTTACCCGGAACGATTCATCTCCGCCCTTACTCTCCGCGGCTCCGCGCCTCCGCGCGAACAGAATCGACACTCGCCAATCCACGAACCCTCGCAACTGGCCGCTGCGCCGAATGCACAAAAGAAAAGGGAGGCCAGCTTGCGCCGACCTCCCCGATCTTCATTCCGTAACCGACCCGAGAGCCGATTGGCGAAAGTCTTACTGGCCCGAACCCGGACCGTAGGTGACTTCCACGCGACGGTTCTGCACTTCGCGAACGCCATCGGCGGTCTCGACGCGCGGACGGCTCTCGCCGAATGCTTCCGTCGAAATGACGCTGTCCGGGATGGCATGCGAAGACAAATATGCCTTCACGCCATCTGCGCGGCGCTGCGACAGACCGACGTTGTACGATGCCGAACCCGACTTATCGGCGTGACCTGCCAGCATGACCTGTGCGTTGCCGCACGACTGGTACTGCGTGACGGCGTTGTCGAGGATCGACGCTGCCTCAGGCGTGATGTCCGACTTGTCCCATTCGAAGAACACGATGAACGGACCAGGCGAGCAGACGACTTCGACCGGCGCAGGCGGCGGAGGAGGAGCGACTGGCTCAGGCGGCGGCGGCGGCGGCGGCGGCGGCGGAGCAGCAGGCTCGCCGAAGTTGTACGTCACACCACCAAGGATGCTGTGCGAACGATAGCGACCGTCGAACACGCGGTTCGAAACGTCGACCAGCTTGACGTTCTCGGCGTTGAAGAAACGATACTTCAGCGTCGCGTCGATGTGGTCGGTCAGCGGTGCGCGGATACCGGCCAGGCCCTGATACGCGAACACGGTGTCCGAGTCGTTCAGGAAGTCACCGTTGTTGTTGAGAGCGTACTGCGCCTTGACGCGAGCAACACCAACACCACCGCCGACGAAGCCCTGGATGCCATCGTCCGGACCGAAGTCCAGAAGGCCGTTCAGCATGAAGCTGAGCGCCGACGACGAACCACCAGCGTAGTCGTAGCTGTTTGCGCCAGCGTTGCCGCGAACGCCGGTTGCACCGAACACAGGCGTGGTCGTCGACGACGAGTAGCCATCCACGGTTGCCTTGCGGTAGCCGACTTCGGTTTCCAGACGGAAACCACCAAAGTCGTAACCCATGACCGCATCGACGTCATAACCATAGTCATGATCGACCGAACCGGCCTTATTCAGGTTGCCGATATCATAATCGATATCTTCAACGATCATCGCACCGCCTTCGACGCCAACGTACCACGACTTGTCGCGGGCGAGGGCGGGAGTGGCAAGTGCGGTGGAGGCGAGTGCCAGAACGACGGCAAGCTTCCGCATATAAATCCCCTTTCATGAGTGTCACACGGACATCGCAAACTCCCTATCCTCGGGCTTGTTTCCACGCAAGCTGACAAAAGTTAGAAGTGTTGCTGGAACGACACAGTTTTCAGGGTGTTCTAGACGGAAATCAATCCGTGCCCCCGCAATGCTGCCAATATGGCACCAATCGCCGCTCTCGACTGTCCATCGACGACGGTGCCGCCGGCCGGGTCGGGAACCGCCGGACGACGCGGACCCACCACGTCGACTCCGCCGATCGAGACCTTGGTTCCGGCCAGTACCCCCAGCGTCCACGCGCCCGCACCGAACCGCGCCGACTGTCCATCGGCAATGCTCCACACCGTCATGCCCTCGCGCGGCACCAGGAACCGCCACCCACTTGCCGTCCACCCGGCGATCGCTCGCGCCTGCCCCGCCCAGCCACCGGTGGGCGCGGTCCCGACGATCCACGCGCTGCCCGCGGTCGGCGCGACCGGCGGCACGTTGGTTCCCACCGCCGTCACGCTCGCCTGCACCGCGAGATCGAGCAACGTCAGTGCCTCGTTATGCGTCGTTTCCTTCTGCGCCTGGCCAGGCTGCAACAACGGCAATGCCAGACGTGCTGTGCGGTCGTCGCTCATAATTCGTTCCCCCGTTGGTGAATCACGCCGGTACGATCAGGGGCGGTACGATCAGTCCCGCCGCGAGCGACTCCCCGAACACGCCGCGCTGCCGAACTGCGATGCTCACGGCACCGACACGTTCCGCCGCCGTGATCGAGACAAAGGGTTCCGCCACATCGACATCGCGCGAGGTTCCGCCGGCCGTCACAGTCACCCGGTACGCCTCGACCTCCTCGGCCAGCGGCGCATCGACCCCGTCGATCCAGCGCCATCCCGCCCTGCTCCGCCGCGTCCAGCGCACCGTCGCACTGCCGTCGGCCTCACTCGCAAATCGCAGATGCACCGGCGAGGGCGGCACCACCGAAGCCCCGCGCATCACGCACCGCGCCTCGACCGGCGCATCATCGCCGACGCCGGACGCGATCACGCGAACCTCACGCCCCAGCACTGACACCGGCAAGTCGAACGCCCCAGCCGCCCCCGCCTCAAGCAACACGAACCGCTCCCCGACCATCTGCAGGCCTGTTGCCGCCTCGGTTCCCCGCCGCCCACGCAGCAACTGGCTCAACCGCCACTGCGCCCCGCCCAGCGTTTCCGCCCGACCGAACTGCACCAGCTCGTCCCCCAGGAGCGCCAAATTCACGCCCCGGTCGAGCGCCGCCGCATCCGCATCGCCCAGCTCCATCTCCGCATGCGCAAGAACCACCTCGAACGCTCCCCGCAGATCGACAAGCGTCGCCGGTGCGCCGGGCGCCACAACCGCAATCGTCCCAAGCACCCCAGGCGCCGCCGTCGCCCCGGCCGCCACCCAACTCACCCCATCATCAACGCTGTAAAGCATAGCCGCCTGCCGCCACGCCGCCCCCGTACCGGCCGCAACCACCGTCATCCGCGGCGCGCTCAACGGAGCATCCCCCAACCCGGGAACCTCGAACGCGCGCACGATCGTCGTCCCGACGACCGCATCCACCGCCCCCGAAACCCGTCCGCTCGTCGCAGTCGCCGGCAGCGAAGCCACCACCAGCGGCACCAGCCCCAGCGTCGTCACCATTGCCTCGATGTTCACATCGGCCACCCGCCAGACGCCGCCCTCGCCAGCAATCGTCACGCAAGCCCCCGGCGCAATCGCCATCGCCTCGAACCCGGCCGCAATAGTTCTCCGCACCCGCCCAGCCTCAGCCCGCGCCAACATGGCCTCCGCCACAGTCTTCGCCGCCCCCGCCTCCAGCACCGCCGGCACCTCGACGCGATCGTCACGCACGCCCGCCCCCGGCCGCCGCGCCCGCTGCACCCCCGCCTGATAATCCCGCGCCGCATCATAATACCCAACCGTCACCGTCCGCGGTACCGTCTCGATCGCCGCGACAGCCCGAGCCCGCTGCACGCCCTTCCCCTCAACCGCAAACCCCTCGTCCGCCACGACGACAGTCGCCCCAGCGACATCGCACATCACCAACCCGCCACCGACAGGCGCAAACCAAGCCCCGCCAGACTGAGCCAGCATCTCCAGCACCGCCCGAACACTCCCGCCGGACGCGGCAAACCCACCCACCGCCAGCGCCGCCGTCCCCGAAACCTCCCCCGCGAGCGCCTTCGCGATCGTCGACACCAGCACCGCGCCCTCGTCCGCAATCACCTCGAACGTCAGCGAAGGAATCCGATTCCCGAAATCCGCGAGCTGCAACATCTCGAACACGGCATAAGCCGCCCCCCGATACGCCGGCGTCGCCGCCCCCTCCGCAGACGCGATCAACGGATCCACCGCCTGATCCTCACCCCCCAGATGCAACCGAAACCCAGTCGCCGTCTTGAAGTCCCCAGCCGCCCCCCGAAGCAGTTTCCCCTCAGCCCAAATCCGCCCAACGCCAAGTATAGCTCGAGCCGACAACAGCACCGCAAAAGACGCCGCATAGGAATAGGTGGACGTACTCGGCTGCCCCTTGCCCGCGCGAGACGAAGCCCGACTCTCGATCAGGTCGGTCGCCCAGATCACCGTCCCCGCCACCCGCATAGTCCCGAACAATTTCGGAATCTGCGACCCGTACGAAGACGTCTGCACTGCCAGCTCGACCAGCCGCGGCCCCTCGCGTCGCTTGGGTCCAAACAGCGCGTGATCCACGGACTGCCCGATCAGCGCCCCGATCGCGCCCCCGATCGGCCCGCCCACCGCGCTCCCCACCGCGGTCAATACCAAGGTCGCCATGTCACACCCCCATCCGCCACACACCGATCAGCGGCCAGGGCGGCATCCCCGGCCGCTCCACCACGCGCCGCAGGGCCGCATCCGCATGCACGAACCCCGCCGCCGTCCTGATCCCCAGATGAACCTGCCCCGGCCCCGCCGCCATCAGCAGCACGTCGCCCGGCTCAGCCTCTGCAACCCGCACCAGCACCCGATCGAGCAAACCCCAATCGCCACCCCGCAGCGCATACCCGCTCGGAACCTCGCCGAGATAACCCCCAGCCTGCAGAGCCAACGCCACCAGCCCGACACAATCGAGCCCGTCCAGCCCCCGCCCATGCAACCGAAACCGCGTCCCCACCGCCGCAACGGCAGCCTCCGCGATCGCACTCAAGCCCCAGGATATCGCGTCAGCAGATCGATCCCCGGCAGATACGGCTCCCCCCGAAAGTTCACCGCATTCCCGAACCGCCCCGCACACGTGGCCAAACTCTTGTCACACCCCTCGACGACCTCGACCAACACCCCCGCCTCCACGACGAACGAAGGCACCGCCCGCAAAGTAACCGCCACCCCGGCACCCCGAGCGACAGCGCTCTCCAACCCGCAGTTCGTCCCCCCGAACCAGCGCAGCAACCCACCCCCAAGCCCCTCAGCGCTGGAGTCCAACGTCACCACCGCCCCCTCGCACGCAACAACCCGGGCAAACCTACGCCGCCCCGCCATCGCCACCCGACACCGCCGATCCCCCAGCTCCGCGCGACACTCCGGCGACGTCTCCTCCACCACCGCCCGATCCAAGGCAGCACTCGCCCCCCGCAGCTCGGCGGTGAACCCCGCATCTCCCAGCTCGACCGCACCAATGATCCCCTCGCCCAGTTCCACCCGCGCGACGGGATCGGTCCAGTCGACCGCAAACAGCACCACCCGAGCCCCATCCCAGCGTCCGCTCAGCAGAGCCCCCTCGCCAATCGCAGCAGACGTCAGAGCCCCCGCCACATCCATCGTATCCGCCTCCAGCCCGTCACTCCGCTGGATCGCCGAAGGCGTCATCCCCGGCGCAGCCCGGTGCACCAGCCCGCCCACCACCAGATCCCGGTCATGCGCGGTCAGTCCCACCGCCACCCCATCCCGCCGCTCGATCCGCCAGCACAGGGCGATCGTCGCCAGCTCAGCATCCAGAAACATGAGCGTCTCCTTTTAAAGAATACCCTCTCCCCTTCGGGGAGAGGGAGGGGCCCGCGCGCCCTCGCGCGTGGGAGGGTGAGGGGAGTGAGGCTCGGGACATCTACCCCAACCACCCCTCACCCTTCCGTCGCAAGAGCTCCTCCCTCCCTCTCCCCGGCGGGGAGAGGGAAAGATCACGCCTCCCGAACCTCGACCAGAGGCACACTCGCCGCCACCCCAGCCAGAAACGTAGCCCGAGCCACGCTCAACCGATCCTCGGCAAACCGAACTGGCACATCGAACGCAAACCCCGCCGTCACCACCGCCCCAGGAGCAGGCGCCGCATCCAGCACCACCCACCCCCCAGCCTCGACGGAAAACGCCAAAGTCCCAACACCCCCCAAAGCCACCGAAACACTGCCAGCAACCGGCCGCGTAATCCGCCGCTCCATCGCGCCGTAAGATTTCACCAAGCCAAACCGCCGCAAGACCCCATCCCCAACCCCGACCACCTCGCCGACAGCGTCGAAGTCGAAAGGATCCCGCAACCGAAACCCCCGCGCGGCCCCCATCCGCGCCCGAAAGAACGCGAGCAGCACCGCGATGTCCGTCTCGCTCCGCAACCCCGGCCCGACATCATACGACGTCCGAGCCTCCGCCCACGCCGCATTCCGAGCCTCCCGCCCCCCCGCACTCGTCAAAATCGCGGTCGAAAATCCCGGCGCCACCTCCGCCTCGCGCCCCAGCGCCAACGGAAACAGCACGTCATCGAACGCATCCACGACCTCGTCTCCCCCAGCAGTATCGAAATGCACGAACCCATCCCGCATCACCTGCGGCAGCGCCCAAAGGAACGTCTCCGCCACCCCCCGCGCCCGAGCTACCTCGGCAGCGGCCTCGATCAGCCCCCACTCCGCCGCCTGGTCAGGCCGCAACACGAACCCCGACAGATAATGCTGCCTCGCCACCGGATACCCCAGCCGCGCGAAAGCCACCGCCACGCCCTCGGCGGACGACGCAGAATCCCCCGCCGTCACCCAGTCGTAATCCTCCAACTGCAGCACATCGAAGGCAGGGCTCGCCCACCCCACGGGCATGTTCGCCCGCTTGGCCTCCGGCGCCTTCGCCTCCAGCACGGTCGGCAGATACGTCAGCAGATGCGACACGCACCCCGGCGCCTCGGCTTGAGCAGCCGCCACCAACGCCGCAGTAGACGCTGCCAGGCAAACCCCCGCCGCATCCAGCGTCGCGATCTGCGCCGGCGTCTTCGACCTGCGAATGCTCGCCATCTCGACCGGCGCAAACGCCGCCACAGCACTCGCGTCATAGAAGCAAGGCCGCCCATCCGGCATGACCCACCACCAAGGCTCGCCCACCTGGAACTTCGGCGCCAACCCCGCCGCCACCGCAATCCCCATGAACGCGCGCGCGACCGCCTGAAGATACCCCATCGCCCCGCCATGCGCCGGCGACAGCAAAGTAGACGGCGGCTCCCACCCCGTCAGCGCCGGCGCGCCATCCGCCGCCCGCTGCTTCCAGTCGTTCCAGCAATGCGAATCGAACAGCTCGTAGCTGAGCGACCAGATGACATCGAACCCAAGCGCCTTCGCCCGCGCTGCAAAATCCCGGTGCCAGGCCGCGCAAGCGACGTTCAAAACGCCCCCCGCCGCCGACACAAAGAGCCCGCCCCCAGCCCCCTCGAGCCGGAAATAATGGCTCATGCCCACATAGTGCACGATGCTCCCGCGATACCCGAGATGCAGCGCATTCCGCAGCAGCCGCGCCGGCGTCAGATTATAGCTGTCGTCATACCCGCCCGCGATCCGAACCCCATGCTCCGGCACCACCGCATCACCGATCGCCAACACCGACCCCGGCCCCTCGCAGACGAGATCGGTCCACTCGACCCACCCCTCGCGCGGCGCAGCCAGCGGAACATCGACCTCGGTATACTCCGGCGGCACCACCGACACGAACATCCGGTCGATATCCCCCGCCCACACCGGATCGCTATCCTCGGGCAGTTCAAACCCGCCAACCATCACGCCGAAATCGAGCGAGACCACCGCGTCCTCCGGCGTCCCGACCGCATAATTCCACAACCGCACATACCAGGACCGAGCCACCCCAGCCGCATCCCGCCCCTCGATCGTGAGCGTAGGCCCATTGATGGCATCCAACGCCATCACCCCCGAAGACCGCCACCGAAACCGTAGCCGACAGTCCCGAAAATCCCGAGAAGTCTCATACTTCAGCAAAGGATGATCGAACCGATCCACCGCCTCCCAGATCACTCCGGCCAGATCGTCCGCCTTATAGAAAACCGCATCCACCCGCAGCGAAGCGGGGCCGGTTGTCACAACCGAAGCCATCATCGGCCGCGGAAAATCCACCGTCCAAAACCGAGGATCGAACCGAGAAACAAGCCCCTCGACCTGCACACTCCGAGCAGAGCAAAGCCAATGCGCCATAATATCCTCCTCTTTCCCTCGCCCCTCCGGGGAGAGGGAGGGGCCCGCGCGCCCTTGCGCGTGGGAGGGAGAGGGGCGTGAGGCACGGAACCCAAATCCCGACCACCCCTCACCCTCCCGTCGCCTACGGCTCCTCCTTCCCTCTCCCCGAAAGGGAGAGGGACTATTCGCTAGCCAAAGCCGCCTTCACCGCCCGCGCCACCTGCCGCCCCGACTGCGCCAACACCCCCGGCGCACTCCCCGCTGCAGCATTCACCGTAATAGCCACCCTCACCTCCCGAACCCCGCCCCCCGGCGCGCCAACCTCGACCCGCCCGCTGGAAGTAGGCACGAAAACCTCCGCCCCCCGCTCCCCCACGACATAAGCCCGCCCCGGCGACACCGGCCCGCCAGTCGCCCGCCCCGGCAACCCACCAACCAGCCCCGCCAGCGCCCCGCTCAAACCCCCGCCACTCAACACCGACTGCACCCCAGCCTTCAAAGCCGCCGAAGCAATCGCATCCAGCGCCGACAGAGCCACCCCCTTCAGCTCCTCGAACCCCAGTTTCCCCGACCGAACGGCGCGCAACAGCCCCGCCTCAACCCGCAGCGCAGCCCGCTCCGCCCCAGCGCCGAGCACACCCTCCAACTCCCCCCGCATCGCCTCGACATCACGCGAGAACCCGGTCGTATCCGCCCGCACGCTCACCAGAGCCGCATCAAGATCATCCATCAGGAAAAGCCCCCCTCAACCGCGCGATCGTCGAAGCATCCGGCGGCGTTTGCACGTCCCCCACCAAAGCCCCCACGACCCCCGCCAATTCCGCCGGCGTAGCCCGCCAGAACACCTCCGGCGCCCACCCCAGCACTGCGCCAGCAAAGCCAGCCAACCGCGCCGCATTCTCGGAAAACGTCACTTCCCCGCCAGGATCTGCCGCAACAGCCCCCGCAAAACCGGCGTCACCGCCGCCAGCCCCGCCTCGACCACAGCCTCCCCCAACCGCTCCCGAGTAACCCCCTCGGGACACTCGCGCAGACAATGCCAGAACAGCCCCACCATCTCCCCGATCCCAAGCTTCCCCTCCGCCGCGCGCTCCACCAGCGCAAACAAAGGCCCCAACTCCCCCTCGGCCGCCACAAGCGCAGCAAAGCTAGGCCGAAGCACAAGCACCTCTCCCCCAACCCGAAGAGACTCCTCCCCCCGAACCGAATTCGCCAAATCACCCATAAGATGTCTCCAAAAAGAGAACCCTCGCCCCTCCGGGGAGAGGGAGGGGCCCGCGCGCGCTTGCGCGTGGGAGGGAGAGGGGAGTGAGGCACGGAACCCCCGCCCCAAAACCCCTCACCCTCCCGTCGCCAAGCGGCTCCTCCTTCCCTCTCCCCAACGGGGCGAGGGAGATTAACCCACAACAACAGCCCCGGAACTCTCCAGGCTAAGCGTGTAAGACCGCTCCCCATTGAAATCCCCGGCGTAATCCAGCCGAGACACCAGGAACTTCCCCGTCATCGTATCCCCGCCTTCGAACGCCAGCCGATAATCATCCAGCACCCCGGTCAGCGCACTAGCCTTCACCCGCAACTCGGCCACCGACCCGGTAAAAACCCCCGCCCCCGAAACCGACACGCTCCGAACCCCAGCCCCCGACAGCAACTGCCGCCACCCCCCGGAATCCTTGGTGGTCACCACGATAGCCTCCCCATTCACCGACATCTGCGTCGTCCGCAGCCCGGCCACCGTCGCGTAGACCACCGGCACCGCCCCGTTCCCCACCTTCAGCAGGAACGCACTCCCCTTCTCCACCGCCATGCCTGTCTCCCTCAACTCTCGCGGTACATCCGCACCAGAAACTCCGACGTCCCGCGCCACCGATCCCCGACCCGCAGCACCCGAGACCGAACCAGTGCCAAGCGAACAACCCGCCACCCCTCACCAAGGTCAGGGGCGAGTAACTCCAACCCCTCCTCCGCAGCAGCCAGCAACGAACGCACCCGAACCGGCCGCTCCCCACCATCGAACAGCGTCAGCAGAACGCGCCCCTCCCGCCCAACCCAGGTCTTCGTGCTCCAGTCCGACAACACCGGCTCATCGACCACCGCATAAGGCAGCCCTCCACGAACCGGCGGCGCATCGAAGACGCTCACGTCCAGCACCGCATTCAGCCGTGCGACGATCGCCGCCTGCAAAACCACCCGAGCACTCACGAATGCACCGCGAGACCAAGCCGCATCCGCCGATAAGGCCGCCACAAAGCCGCCACCGCAGCCGGCGGCGCCACATCGCTTTCCCGGTGATCAAAGAGGTGCGCGACCAGCATCGCCACCCCCTGCGCGATCGGCGCCGGCACCGCCTCGAAACTCAAGGCCAGCCCCGCCGAATACGCCACAGCCACGCGCCCAGCAGACCCCGCAGCCAGGACGCGAACCCAACCAACCCCATCCGCATCGATATCGACCGCATACGCTCCGACCGCCAACACGAACGGAGCTCCCTCCACCGGCAACCCAGTAACCCCCGCGATCACGGTAACCGGCGCGACCATCAGCCGCCGCCACCCCGCCGCACTGGTCACCACATCCTCGAACGGCCGCCCGATCACCGCCGCCCCCAGGAAAGCCTCCCCCAGCAGCAGCGCGGTCTGCGCCAACCGCGAGAGCACGACGTCCTCCCCACTCTCCACCCGCAACAAAGCCCTAGCCGCGACGACCACCTCAGCGATCACCCCGGCAGAAATCGCCGACCCCGTCATAACGATGTCTCCAAAACTTCCCTCGCCCCTCCGGGGAGAGGGAGGGGCCCGCGCGCCCTTGCGCGTGGGAGGGAGAGGGGAGTGAGGCTAAGGACGTGAATCCCAACCGCCCCTCACCCTCCCGTCGCAAGTGCTCCTCCTTCCCTCTCCCGCAGGGGAGAGGGGGCACCACTCAAGCCACCGAGAACTTCATCAGCTTGATAGCCTCGGAATTCGTCACGCACCCACCGACCCGCTTGGTCGCGTAGAAGCTCACGAAAGGCTTGTTCGAATACGGATCACGCAGGATCCCCGTCTCCGTCCGCTCCGCGATGATGTACCCCGCGCGGAAGTTCCCGAACGCGATCGCCAGCGCATTCGCCGCGATATCCGGCATGTCCTCGGCCTCCACCACCGGATACCCCAGCAGCGTAGCCGGCACCCCAGCCGCCAGCGAAGGCGCCCAGACGAATGCCCCATCCGTCGTCTTGAACTTCCGGATCCGCGCCAGAGTCGCCGCATTCATGACAAAGCTGGCCCCCTGCCGATAAGGCCCGCGCAAAGACTGAACCAGATCGATCAACCGCTCCTGCGGGTTCGCCGAAAAGTCCCCCGCCGTACCGCTCGCCAGATACTGCAAGGTCCCGAAAGCCCGAACCCCATCCGCGGTCGCCGCGGTAGCCGAAGTCAAAAACCCCTTCGGCCGCGACACACCGGAACCCGACACGAAAGCCGCCCCCTCGGCCTTAGCAAACTCCATCGCGATCTCGCCCGCCAGCCACTCCTCGACATCGAACGCCGCGTCATCGAGCATCGCCTGGCTAGCCGAGGGGTTCGCATACAGCTCCCCCGTAGGCGGCGCGATCTCGACGAACACCGGCGACGCCGTCTCCGGCCGAGCCGCATTCTCCGCCGCCCACCCCGAAGGCGTACCCCCGGTCGTAACCAGCTTGCGATACCCCGCCGATCCCACCTTCACGACATTGGCGATCGACCGGATCGGCGACACCGCCTTCAGCAAAGTATCGATCTGAGCATCGATCTCCCGCGGCACCGCAAACCCGCCGGCATCGCCGGTTACCCCGGTAAAAGCCTTCATCTCCAGCGTGGCGCCAGTCCGAACGAACCCCGCAAACGCCGCATTCTGCGCCAAGGGGGAAGCCCCCGCCAAAACCGGCCGGTCAACAACACTCATGTCCATCTCCTCGCATGAAACGAAAAAAGGCGCCCCGCAGGACGCCTCATGAAACTTCACAAATTCCCTCGCCCCTACGGGGAGAGGGAGGGGCCCGCGCGCTATTGCGCGTGGGAGGGAGAGGGGAGTGAGGCTAGGAACACCCGCGCCAATCACCGTTCTCCTGCGAACACAGGAGCCCAGGGTCACACGCGTCTCACCCCTCGACCCTGGATTCCTGCGTCCGCAGGAAAACGATCACACCACGATGCCCACCACCTCAACCCGAGCCAAAACCTGCATCGGCACAGCCACCAGACTGACCTCCACCAGCTCGACCGACAGCAACTCCCGCCGAACCCCCTGCCGCACGGACGTCGCCCGATACCCAACCGACAACCCAGCCACCGCCCCAGCCCGCACCAGCCGAGCCAGCTCCGGATCCGAAACCACCCCCTCGACCCGCAACCCCCGCGCATCCTCCCGAACCGAGGCCAGCAAACCAACCGCCCCGCCCCGATGCTGCCACAACAAAGGCACCACCCCAGCCCCAGCAAAAGCCCCCCGCCGAACCACATCCCCAGCCCGATCGACAACATCGAACACCGCCGCATACCCGGCAAACGCCACACTCACTTCAACCACGCAGCAAACCCCAGCTTAACCGCCAGCCCAGCCAGCATCAGCGCCATCGCCAGCCGAGCGATCCACCCCACCACAGCCTTCCACACCGACCGCTTCGCATCCCGCCACGCCGCCAGCAGCTCGCGCAATTCCGCCACATCCTCCCGAGCCCGCTCGTCGCTCAACGCCACCCGCGCCAAAGCCCGAGCCGCCCCCAATTCCCCCGCCTCCTCCACGATCGCCCGCAGCGTCACCAGGTCGACACCCCGCTCAGCCCCCTGCCGCATCAACTGCGCCAAAACCGCCCCATCCATCACGCCACCTCCTGAATCTCGAGCAACGCCCGCTTCTCCACATCACTGAGAAACGAAGCCGCAGAAACCATCCCCCAAAGCCGCTCGCGATCCTCCGCCAGCGCCGGCACCCGGTCGAGATCGACCGAGATCGCCGCCCCCTCGAACCACCCGGCCAGCCCCTGCGCGATCCCGCCCAACACCGCAGTCGCCAGCGGCAAGATCGCCAGCCGCCACAGCGCCCGGTTCGCCTCACGGTAGTTCGCATATGAATTATCCCCCGGCAGCCCGAGCAGCATCGGCGGCACCCCGAACGCCAGCGCGATCTCCCGCGCCGCCGCCGCCTTCGTGCCCACGAAATCCATATCCGCCGGCGACAAACTCAAGGCCTGCCACCTGAGCCCCCCCTCCAGAAGCATCGGCCGTCCCGCATTCCCCGCCCCCGAGAACGACGCCTCCAATTCACCCCGCAACCGCTCGAACTGCTCGGTCGACAGCGTCGCGCCGTCCTTGGGATCGTACATCAGCGCCCCCGAAGGCCGCGCCGCATTATCCAACAGCGCCTTGTTCCACCGCGCCGCCGCATTGTGGATCGCCACCGCCCCCGAAGCCGCCCCCAGGCACCCCAGCCCATAATGATCATCGACCGGATTGAAGCTCTTCAGGTGGATCACTTCGGGCCGCACCGGATCGGCATGCAGGCGAGCCACCCGCTCCCCAACCCGGTACCGGTAAGCCGCCGGCCACCCACTGGCATCCGGCTCGACCGTCACCCGCTCGGGCCGCAGCGCATAGAGTTCCGCCGCCCCGCCCTCGACATCGCGCAGCACCTGCACATACGCATTGCCGTGCAGCATCAGATGCGCCGCCACCGTCTCGATCAGCGTCTGCCCGCCCGACCGCACCGTCGCCAACGCGAGCAACGCCGGATCCGACGCGACGATCGGCGCGCTCCCCAGCCCCTCGACGACAAGCTTCACCGCCCGCTGCGCGATCGGATTATCGAGATACGCCTCGCGCACCTGCGCCTCGTAACTCCGCGGCCACTCGCCAAACGCCGATCCCCCGATCGCCCCCGCCGAAGACCGAGACAACACCGGCCGCGACTCATCGCGCCCGGATTTCCACCCGAACAATTTCATGGATGATCTCCTCTAAATTCCCTCGCCCCTCCGGGGAGAGGGAGGGGCCCGCGCGCCCTTGCGCGTGGGAGGGAGAGGGGAGTGAGGCTAGGAACACCCGCCCCAAAGCCCCTCACCCTCCCGTCGCAAGAGCTCCTCCTTCCCTCTCCCCGTCGGGGAGAGGGCCACCCTACAAAACCCGCACCGAAACCCGCGCCCGAGGCCCAAGCATCACCTCGGTCATAGCCCAAACCAGCGCATCAGCCCGATCAGGCGACCGCCCCGGCCCCTCATACCCCCCACCGGCAATCAGCCCGCAAAGCTCGTCCTCCAGCGCCGGAAACGCCCCCACATGCCAGGCCCGCCCACACTCATACAAAGCCGCCACCGGCTCCGCCCGCGCCACCTTCCCAAGCGAAGCATGCACCAGCTTCACCGGCATCGCCCGGTCGGCGCCAGCGAGAACGCTCCCTACCATCTTCCCCCCCTGGTTAGCCTCGGCGATCACCCGATCCGCGCCATGCCGCTCGGCACATTCGGCCACGGCCCGAGCCCACCCCTCGGGAGAAGCACCCGAAACACTGGCGTCCTCCAAAACATACCCAAACCCATCGACTCCCAGCGCCACCACCACGATCCCGCAAGCATCCCCCGGCCCCCCGGACACACTCCCCGCCGGAGGATCCACGCCCACCACGACGCGCGTCAGCTCCGGCGCAAAAGCCACCCGCCGGGACTCCACCAGCGCCCGCGTCCACAAGGCGCCGGCAATATCCTCAATCAGCTCACCATCCAGCTCCTGCCGCCCCAACCGAGTCCCCGCATACGTGGCGGTAACCGCCTCCACGAAACTCACCGGCAGATGCGGATTGTCGCGCGTCCGCCCGCGCGTTTCGACCAGTCCCGGCAACGCCATCACCCGCCGCATCAGCGCAACCGGCCGGGGCGTCGTCGTCACCAGCACGCGCGGCACCGTACCCAACCGCAAGCCCATCATCAGATTGTCCCAGGTCGCATCGCCGTAACGCCACTTCGCCAGTTCGTCGCACCACGCCCAGCCATGCTCCGGCCCACGCAACGCTTCCGGCGCCTCCGCCGAATACGCATAGGCCTTCGCGCCATTGCCGAAATGCACTTCGCCGACCGCGCTGCGCCACGTCAGCGCCTCGTTGTCGTGCGCCACCGCGATCAGGCCGCTCTCGCCCTGCACCATCACGCGCCGCACATCGTCGATCGTCGCGCCGACCAGCGCGATCCGCGCGGTCGGATCGTCGCGCGCGATCTGGCTCACCCACTCCGCGCCCGCCCGCGTCTTGCCAAATCCGCGCCCCGCCCGGATCAGCCAGATCCGCCAGTCACCCTCGGGTGGATATTGCCCGTCATGCGCCCAGTGCCGCCACCGATCGCGCAGCTCGTTGCGTTGACCTACCGACAGCTTCCGCATGATCCCGGCACGGTGCACCACCGGCAGGTCGGCCAGCTCCGCCACCAGGTCGCGTTCGACCGTGGCCACCGGCGCCGGGTCGACCGCCCCCGGATCGCCTTCGCCGCTTCCCGAGCGCGTCAAGAGACAAGCGCCTGGCGCCGCGCCAGCGAATCCAGCAGCTTCAGCAATGCGGCATCGGTCTCCACCGACGTGGCCCGGCAGGTCTGGCTGGACTGGCGGCCCCGCGCCTCTCGCGCGCGATGCTGGTTCAGCATAGCCAGCGCGAACTGGATCGCCGTCACGCTCGACAGCTTGATCAGCCCCGCACCGGGCACCGCAGCCCCGCCCCAGATCTTTTCGCCGCCCCCTTCTTCGACGGCACCCACGTCTTCGACGGCACCAGCGTCGCCGACCGCCGCCGTCTCGTTGCGGGGCGCCTCCACACCCCCATCGCGAGGGTCGTCGTCGCCCTGCCCGCCAAGACGCCCATCATCGCGATCCAGAGAGGCGAGCGACGTCGCCAACAGCAGTTCCTCCAACCGGTCATACCCGCGCGACAACGCCGCCTGCCATGCTGCGGCAAACGCAGGATCGTGCGAGCGGCGGTGATAGGCTCCACCGAGCGACATCCCTACCACGACGACAGACGTGGTCACGTTGCCGGTCATCGCCAATTCCTCGAGAAACGTGGCTTGCCGCTCGAGTGTCCATTCCTTCGCCCGGGGTTTCCGGGCCACAAGAACCCGGTTCTTCCCACCCGTGACGACTAACCCGCCGACCTTCGCGTTCCCGGCCGCCTTGCTCTTGATCCCCATGCCGCGCCCCCGCTTGCCTGCACCGCACCGCCAAACGCAGAAAGCCGGCGACGACAAAGGCTCCCGCCCCGATCGTCCCGGCTTCCCGAAAGCCAGACCGCCCGGCCCGACTCGCTAGTTTTCGATGTTCCCGTTATGTGCCAGATGAGCGTGACGATGTCAAGGTAATTAACCCGTTTGGTTACTCGCTCACGGGTAGATCGACCAGAGGCACGACACGATCCACCGCAGCCGCCCCCCACTCACCAAGCACGCCCTGATCGCCCTCGTCCGCCAGCCGACGTCCGCGCTCGCTGCCCCAGCGCGCGCTATCCAGTCGCCGCAATGCCCATATCGCCGCGCCCCGGACGACCGGCGAGTAGTCGCCCAACAGTCCGACGACGGCCTCGACGAGGCCAGGATCGCCACTGTTCCCCGCTGCAATCAAGGCATTGCGGATCATCTTGGCGCGACCGACGCGCTTGATCGGCGAGCCCGCGAACACCGTGCGGAAGCTCGCATCGTCCAGCGCCAGGATGTCGGCGAGTTCGGGCGCGACCAACTCCGCGCGAGGATGAAATGCCAGGTTCGCGTTGGCGGCGGCGGCGAACTTGTTCCAGGGGCACACCGCCAAGCAATCGTCGCAGCCATAGATGCGGTTGCCGATCGCGGCGCGGAACTCGTGCGGGATCGGGCCGGCATGCTCGATCGTCAGGTACGAGATGCAGCGGCGGGCATCGAGCTGGTACGGCCGTGGAAACGCCGCGGTCGGGCATGCGGTCTGGCACGCGTCGCAACTGCCGCAAGTGTCGACGCCGCCGCGGTCCGGCTCCAAATCGAGCGTGGTGTAGATCGCGCCCAGGAATAGCCAGCTGCCATGATCGCGGCTGACGAGATTGGTGTGCTTGCCCTGCCAGCCCAGCCCGGCGGCTTCGGCAAGCGGCTTCTCCATCACCGGCGCGGTGTCGACGAACACCTTCAGGTCGAACGGCGGCAGGTCGCGCCCCGCCTCCGCCGCCAGCCACCGTCCGAGCGCCTTCAACTGCCGCTTCACGACATCGTGATAATCCGGACCCTGCGCATAGACCGAGATCCGCCCTACCCCGCCCTCGTCCGCCAGGCGCAACGGGTCGTCCTTCGGCGCATAGCTCATGCCGAGCGCGATCACGCTGCGAACCTCCGGCCACAAACCCGCGGGACTCTCGCGGTGGTGCTTGCGCTCCTCCATCCAGATCATGTCGCCGTGGCGCCCGTCCGCCAGCCATTGGTGGAGCCGTTCGCCCGCGCGCGGCGCCGCCCCCGCATGCGCGATCCCGCACGCGACGAAGCCGAGTTCCGCCGCTTTGGCCTTCAGCCTGTGTTCCAGCTTGTCTTGCGCCACGTCCGCCCGCTACCACGACGCCACCCTCGGGAGGAAGATTGCGCGTGAACGATGAATGGGCGGTCACCGCGAGCGGGATCGTAAAGCGGTTCGGCGATCGGCGCGTGGTCGACGGGGTGGACATGATGGTGCCACGCGGCTCGGTGTACGGCGTACTCGGGCCCAACGGCGCGGGCAAGACGACGACGCTGCGCATGCTGCTCGGGATCATCGAGCCCGACGAGGGCTCGCGCACGCTGCTCGGCTACGACAATCCGCGCGATGCAAGCGACCGGGTCGGGTATCTTCCGGAGGAGCGCGGGCTGTATCCGGCGATGAAGGCGCGCGAGGCGATCGCGTTCCTGGGGGCTCTGCGCGGGCTCGACTGGAAGACCGGGCGCGAGCGTGCGGTGGTCCTGATGGAAGCCGCCGGCCTTGGCCATGCGGTCGACGAGAAGATCCGCAAACTGTCGAAGGGCATGGCACAGCTGGTGCAGTTGCTCGGCTCGGTAGTGCACCAGCCCGACCTGCTGGTGCTCGACGAGCCGTTTTCGGGGCTCGACCCGGTCAACCAGGAGCGGCTCGAGAAGCTGATCCTCAACGAGCGCGATCGCGGCGCGACGATCCTGTTCTCGACACATATCATGAGCCACGCCGAACGGCTGTGCGACCGCCTCGCGATCATCGCCGGCGGGAAGCGGCGGTTCGAGGGCACGGTGGCGGACGCGCGGGGAATTTTACCGCAACGCGTCCACTATACGCCGCACCGCCCCGATCCGGCGATCCGCGGCGTGCTCCCGTCGGATGCGGTAGCGGACGGGGATAGCTGGCGGTTCGAGCTGCCGAACGAAGGAATCGAGAGCTTGCTCGTGAGACTGATCGACGCGGGATACGGGATTTCGGGGCTGTCGATCGAGCGGCCCGGCTTGCACGAGGCGTTCGTAAAGATCGTTGGGCAGCATGCCGACGTCGCGAAGGAGGACGCGGCATGAGCCGGTTCCGTCGTACCCTCCGCCAGACGTTCACGATCGCGCGCCGCGACTTCATCGCCACGGTGTTCACGCCGATCTTCCTGCTGTTCCTGTTCGCGCCCCTGATCATGGGATCGTTCGGCGCGATCGGTGGGTTGGGCGCGGCGAGCGTCACTGATGGTGCCCAGGACAAGACGCGGATCATCGCGATCGTCCCCGCCACCACCACGCGGCCGATCGACGAGGCCGACTCCCGGCTGCGCGGCATGTTCCGCAGCGACGAAGCGCCCCCCGAACTGTCGATCGTCGCGCCGGCCACGGATCCCGCGGCGCAGGCACGCGCGGCGTTCGAGACCAAGGACGTCGACGCTTCCGCAGTGCTGTACGGCCCGCTCGACGCGCCGCAGATCCTGTACGGACCGCGCGGCAAACGCTCGGCCGATTACCTCGGGCTGCTCGCGCAGACGACGCTGGCGGCGGAGAAGCTCGGCGGAACGCTGCCGACGATCGCCGCGACCAAGACGCAGGTGACGCGTTCGACCACCTCGGTCGGCGGCCAGCACCAATCCGCCTTCTTCGCGGTGTTCGGGATCTTCTTCCTGACGCTGTTCCTCTCCGGCCAGGTCGTCGGCACGATGGCCGAGGAGCGCAACAACAAGGTGATCGAGGTGCTCGCCGCCGCGGTGCCCTTGGAGTCCGTGTTCTTCGGCAAGCTGATCGGGATGTTCGGAGTCGCGGTACTCTTCGTCGCGTTCTGGGGCACCGTCGTCACGCAGATCACGTCGCTGATGCCCGCCGCCGCGGCAGTCGCGCTGGGCGACCTGACGCCCGCGGTCGGCGCGCCGATGTTCGCGGTCTTGTTCGCGGCCTATTTTAGCATGGCGTATCTGCTGCTCGGGTCGGTGTTCCTCGGGGTCGGGGCGCAGGCGACGACGATGCGCGAGATCCAGATGCTGTCGCTGCCGATCACGATCCTGCAAGTCGCGATGTTCGGACTGTCCTCCGCCGCGGTCTCCCACCCCGGCAGCTGGCTCGCCACCGCCGCCGAACTCTTCCCCCTCTCCTCGCCATTCGCAATGGCCGGCCGCGCGGCAAACTCGCCCGAACTCTGGCCACACGTCGCCGCACTCGCGTGGCAGGCCCTGTGGGTGACGATCTTCATAACGGTGGGGGCGCGTCTGTTCCGCCGCGGCGTGCTGCAATCGGGCAGCGCCCGGCCGTTCTGGCGGCGCAAGGTTAAGGCGGCAGCGTAGGTGTTTACGATCCTCCCCCGCCAGGGGGAGGTGGCTGGCTCTTGCCAGACGGAGGGGGAGGAAAGGGATAACCTCTGCTTCGTGTCCTCCCCCTCCGTCGCCTTCGGCACCACCTCCCCTTGGCGGAGGAGGATCATTCGGTTACGATCCCTACTCTATTGACATAAGTGTCAGCAAAGCCTCTCCTGCGGCAAAACAAGGGAGAGAAACGATGGCGACTCTGGTAAGAGACGTGGCGCAACACACAGTCGATCCGCTCGACGTGAGCCGCGCCGAACTCTACCGCGACGACCTCTGGCAGGCGCCGTTCGCACAACTCCGTGCCGAGTCCCCCGTCCATTACGTCGAGCATTCCGACTACGGCCCCTATTGGTCGGTCTCCAGCTACAAGGGCATCGTCGAGGTCGAGTCTCTCCCCGACCTCTATTCCTCCGAGGCCGGCGGCATCACGATCGCCGATTTCGTCGCCGAGCGCGACGTCCGCATGCCGATGTTCATCGCACGTGACCGCCCCGTGCATACCGGGCAACGCCGCACCGTCGCGCCCGCCTTCACGCCAAGCGAGATGACCCGGATGTCGGGCGATATCCGCAGGCGGACCGCCGACATGCTCGACAGCCTGCCGTGGAACACGCCGTTCGACTGGGTCGATACGGTCGCGATCGAACTCACCACGCAGATGCTCGCGATCCTGTTCGACTTCCCCTGGGCGGACCGGCGGAAACTGACCCTGTGGTCGGACTGGGCGGGCGATATCGAGATCGTCAAGAACGAGGATCTGCGCGGTCAGCGGCTCGCGCATATGTTCGAATGCGGCTCGTATTTTAAAAACCTCTGGGATGCGAAGATCGACAAGGCGCCGACGCCCGACCTGATCTCGATGATGATCCATTCGGACGCGATGAGCCACATGGATCACAACGAGTTCATCGGGAACCTCATCCTGCTGATCGTCGGCGGCAACGACACGACGCGCAATTCGATGTCGGCGCTTGCCTATGGCCTCGACAAATTCTCGGAGTCGCGCGCGAAGCTGGAGGCGGACCCGACGCTGATCCCCAACGCGGTGAGCGAGATCCTGCGCTGGCAGACGCCGCTCGCGCACATGCGCCGCACCGCGACGGCGGACGCGGAATTGATGGGCCAGCAGATCAAGGCCGGCGACAAGCTCGCGCTCTGGTACATCTCGGCGAACCGCGACGAGAGCGTGTTCGGCGACGATGCGGATGCGATCGTAGTCGACCGCTCGAACGCGCGGCGGCACCTGGCGTTCGGCCACGGCATCCATCGTTGCGTCGGCGCACGGCTAGCCGAAATGCAGATCGCGATCCTGCTGGAGGAAATGGCGACGCGGCGCATGCGGATCAACGTGCTCGCCGAACCGACGCGGGTCGCGGCGTGCTTCGTCCACGGCTATCGCACGCTGCCGGTGGAAATCAGCAAATACTGAGGCTCGGCGTAACCTTATCGGGTGGTTCGACCGTACCTATATCCGAACCATGGAGACGAACATGACCCAGGACCGCCGCGCTTTCCTAACGCTTGCCGGAGCGGGCGTCGCCGGCTTCGCACTCTGGGGATGCACGTCGCAACCCGCCCAGGCCGCCGAGCGGTTCGAGGTGACGCTGACCGACGCGCAGTGGCGCAAGAAGCTGTCGCCCGATGCGTATGATACGCTGCGCAAGGAGGCCACCGAGCGGCCCTATTCGAGCCCGCTCAACGGCGAACATCGCGCGGGAATCTTCTCGTGCGGCGGGTGTGCGTTGCCGAACTTCTCGTCGAAGACCAAGTTCGAGAGCGGCACGGGCTGGCCGAGCTTCTGGCAGCCGCTGCCGAATGCGGTTCGGACTCGGGTGGATTCGACGATGGGAATGGGGCGGACCGAGGTGCATTGCCGCCGATGCGGCGGTCATCTCGGGCACGTGTTCGATGACGGGCCGAAGCCGACGGGGAAGCGCTATTGCATGAACGGCGATGCGCTGACGTTCAAGGCGGTTTGAGGGCGTTCATTTGAACGTATTCGACGCGTAACGGACCTGATTAGGTAGCGTGTTCCCCCGCGAAGGCGGGGGTCCAGACTGGGCTCCCGCCTTCGCGGGAGAACAAGAATGTATGCCGAGCGGGGCCTTGTTTTGCCCCCCCGGCGGAGGCCGGGGTCCAATTGGGAAACGCCGCTGATCGAGGGCAGCGTTCCGTTACTGCGACCTTTCCAATTGGGCCCCGGCCTTCGCCGGGGAGGTGACGTTTGGGAGGCTGAAGCGCCTAACTGTCAGGGGGGCGGTCGCGAGTGAAACGCTAGGCTGGCGACGTGGAACCGAATGCTGTGGGTACCGAACCGGGACCCCCGCTCACCTCACAGGCAAACCTCAGTTCGCCTCGTTCACCAGCGTAAAGATCCCGCGCGGATCGGTCGGGCCGTGCTGGATCGTCGCAAGCTGCGCTGCATTGGCGCGCTGCGTTGCAGAGACGATGTGGCTAGCACTCGCCATCTGGAACGAAGGCTGCACCGGCGCATCGAGCGTATCGCCAGCAGGCGCGTGGCCCGAATAGATGAAGCCCTTGGTCGGATAGGCCGAAGTGCCGAGGTCGCCCTGCGGGCCGTACCACACCTTGACCATGCTCCAGTCACCGGCCGGCGAGACGTCGACTGCGCGGACATTGGTCTCGATCGCACCGGGGCGCGACCAGTTGGCGTGGGTGAGTAGGACTTCGCGATCGCTGACGACCTTCGAGACCATTGCGACATGGCCGACGCGCATCCGCGAGGTCGGCGAGAAGGCGAGGACCGAGCCGGCCTTCGGGGTGTGGCCACGCTCGTAGCGACCCTCGGCCTGGCTCCACCAGGTGTTCGCGTTGCCGCGGATTTCGATGCCCGACACCGAGCGTGCGAACGTCACGCACTGCCAGAACTGGGCCGCAGCAGGGGTGGCCGTCATCAGGCCGCACGATACCACCAGCGCAAAACGCGCTGCTAACGCCTTGAAATTCATCGAGACCCCCCGGCCAAAACCCGTTTGTCGCATTCTGGCTACGGGAGGTTCGATTTAATTGGAACCCGTGCGGGAACCATATCCGACGAAGCGTGTTACCGCGCCGACCAACGCCCCGAATGGGCGCTCAGGGCGGCTCAGTTCATGAGTTTCCAACCGGTTATGCGGTCCACGGTGACCTGCGTGACCGCGTGATAGCCCGGCCGCGCCTTGCCGTAGATCTGCATCGCCAGCTTGTGGCCCCAGTCACCCGACTCCATCAGCTGCTGGAACAGCGGCGCGACAAACTTCCGGCGGCCCTGCGACGTCAGGAACTGCTCGGCCGAGGCGTCGGCGGGCGCATAGTGATTGGCGAGCGCGAGTTGTAGCCAGGCGAAGCGTATCTCGGCATTGCCCGTCGTGTTCCAGCCAAACGCGGTATCGAGCGTCTTCAACCGCTCGGCCGGGAGTTTCCGCGGGAGCTGCGTGATGAAGCGCGTGATCTCCTGTGTGGTCGCCTTGCCGGGCACGCCCGAGACGGGACCGCCAGCCGCATACGTCTTCGCCGCCGCATCGACCGCGGGGAACGCGGCGGACGTCACGTGCACCGCGTTCGCCGGGATGCCGGGGCTGTAGACCCAGATGTCGACACCGATCGTCTTGGCTTCGGCGGGAGTCAGCAGCTTCGACTTGAGGTCGGCGAGGAAACCCGCGCTGGTCTGAGGCTGGAAGGCGTGGCGGTCGAAATAGCTTCGAAGATACGCGTCCCACCGTGCGCGCCCGACCTGTTTCTCGATCGTGCGGAGGAAGGCGGCGCCCTTGTCATAGGCGATCTGCGTCATGCCGTCGTCGGGATCGCGCGCAGCGTCGAGATCGAGGTGAAGCTGCGTGTCCTTCGCGGCGGGGCCGCCAGCGTCCTTCACCGCGGCGAGCATGTCGGTCCAGGCGAGGTCGGCCTCCATGTCGGCGCGGCGCTTGCCGTAGAGCGCTTCCATGATCCGGTTCTCGAAATAGCTGGTGAAGCCTTCGTTGAGCCAGAAATCGTCCCAGGTCGCGTTCGTCACGAGGTTGCCCGACCAGCTGTGCGCGAGTTCGTGCGCGATCAGCGAGACGAGGCTGCGGTCGCCGGCGATCGCGGTCGGCGTGGCGAAGGTAAGCGTCGGGTTCTCCATGCCGCCGAACGGGAACGACGGCGGCAGGACCAGCACGTCGTAGCGGCCCCAGCGATACGGGCCGTACAGCCCCTCCGCGGCGGCGACGAACTTCTCGAGTTCACCGAACTCGTACGCGGCCTTGGGCAGGGTCGCAGGCTCGGCCCAGATCCCGGTGCGCGGGCCGGTCGACTTGAACGCGATGTCGCCGACCGCGAGTGCGATCAGATACGGCGCGACGGGCTTGTCCATCTTGTACTCGAACGTGCAGCGATCCGCCGTGCAGGTCGGCTTGCCGGTCGCGAGTCCGCTCATCACCGCAGTGAGTTGCTTGGGGACGGCGATCTTCGCTTCCCACGTCTGGCGGATGCCGGGGGAGTCCTGCGTCGGGATCCAGCTGCGGTTGAGGATCGCCTCGCCCTGGCTGAACAGGAACGGCTGCGTCTTGCCCGCGGTCTGCGCTGGGGTGAGCCATTGGAGTGCCTTTGCGTCGGGGGACGAGGCATAGGCGATGCGGATTTTCCTGGCGCCGTTGAGCGTGACGGTCAGTGGCGCGCCGTGGATCTTGTCGACGGCGCCGATCTCGTAAGGGAGCGGCTTGCCGGCGGCGTCGGTGATGGTGACGATCTTCAGGCCGTTGTCGTCGAGGACAAGTTTCGCGCCCGGTTTCGCCAGGATGTCGAGCGTCGCGATGCCGCGGATCACGTGGGTGTCGAAGTCGGCGGCGAGATCGAGCGCGACGTGCGTGACGCGGGCCTCGGCGGGGCGGGCGTAGCTGTGCGGATCGCGCGCGTCGGGGGTGGTGAGGATGGGGGCGACCGTCTGCGCGACGGCGGGGGATGCGAGGACGAGACCGAGGGCGGTGGCTAGTGCGGGGATACGCATGAAAACTCCGATGTCGGCGTTCCTCGATATCGGGAAGGCCAAACGTCAGTCCTACCGTGCGGGTCCCGTTGCTGGAAGGGTGGGACGATCGCGATTTTGCATCCTCCCCCGCAAGGGGGAGGTGTCGCCGAAGGTGACGGAGGGGGAGGATCCGGAACGCACGTTTCGCATGCCTCCCCCTCCGTCTGGCAAGGGCCAGCCACCTCCCCCTGGCGGGGGAGGATCATTGGAAGCCGTGACTCCTAGCTATCGCGAACCGGTGTCGTTGCCAGTCGCGCTAACCGCGCCTCATGCTCGACCCGCCCGAATGGAAACCGAGAGAAGAAGAACGCCGAGACGCATGCCAGCACGATGTAGAGGCCGGCATAGATCAACGTCAGCCGATCGATCGTCCCGACCGGCACGGTCCCCGGCGTCGCCTTGGCCGGGAACCCCGCCATCGCGAGGATCATGCCTGCGAAGAATATCCCGATCCCGCTCGTGCATTTCTGGACGAAGAACGAGCCCGCGAAGAACACGCCTTCCGACCGCCTACCTGTCTTCGCCTCCGAATCCTCGACCACATCCGCCATCATCGACGCGCCGAGAATGAACCCGGTAACGTTCGACGCGGTGCCGAGGATGAAGAACCCGAACAGCATCGGCAGCAGCGTGGGCTCGCCGACCTCCGGGAAAACGCCGAGCATCCGCAGCCAGTACGGCGAAGTATTGAGCGCCGCGCCAAGCAGCACCGCGCCCATCGCCGCCTTGGGCTTGCTCCCCGTCCTGCCGAGCCGTGGCGCGGCGAGAAACGCGAGGAACACGCCCGAGAACAGCGCGATCGTCAGGTAGACGAACACCGGCCCCTTGAAGCCCCACACATAGGTGTAGAGGTAATTCGACATCGCGTAACTGATGCCCTGGATCGTGTAGGCGCACACGCCCGCCGCCATCAGGATCGCGAACGCGCGGTTCTTCACGGTTTGACGGAGTTCGGCGAAGGACTCACGGAGAGTCTGCCTAGTGATCGGCGGATTGGGGAGA
Organism: Sphingomonas sp. Leaf230; assembly: GCF_001421745.1. Lineage (GTDB taxonomy): Bacteria > Pseudomonadota > Alphaproteobacteria > Sphingomonadales > Sphingomonadaceae > Sphingomonas. Next base: position 434,432 of record NZ_LMKW01000008.1, read on the forward strand.
TGCCTGATCTCGTGATGCGTGCCGAGCGCGGAAACTAGGATAGCGACACCAATGAAGATCGCCCCCGCCAGCGCAAAGCCGCCATAGCCGGCGCGATTGAGCAGGCCGTTCGGGAACGCCGCGGTGGGCGCGAGGAAATACTGGTACGCCGACAACAGCATCAGCAGCCCGCCGACCCAGCCGAACAGATAGCGATACGCCATGATCCGCGTCCGCTCGTCATAGCCCGACGTCAGCTCGGGCGTCAGCGCGACCGACGGCACCTCGTAGCAACTCACCGCGCTGCGCACGATCACCGCCATGACGAACAGCCAGATCAGCGTCTGCGGCTGCGACATCACCGAGGGCGGGTTCCACAGCAGCAGCCAGCCGATCATGATCGGCAGCGCAGACGCGTACATCCACGGATGCCGACGGCCCCATCTGGTCCGCGTGCGATCGGAGAAGAAGCCCACCGCCGGATCGACGAACGCATCGATCAGCAGCGCCATCATGATGACGAGCCCGACGGTGGCGGACGGGAGCCCGACGACCTGGTTGTAGAACAACAGCAGGAACGTGCCGAACCCGGCGTCCTTCACCCCGTAGGCGACTGCGCCGAAGCCGTAGCTCGCCATCGTGCCGGTCGAGAGGCGGCGGGCGGGTGCGGTCATTTCAGTTTGTCGAGCAGCGCGAACAGCGAGGGTTGCGCGGGGTCCCAGCTTGGCCGCGTGCCGATCGTCATGCCCCCGTCGACGAGGATGTGCGTGCCGGTGATGAAGCTCGCATCGTCGCTCGCGAGGAACGCGACCGCGGCGGCGATGTCGTCGCCGGTGCCGGGGCGGCGGATCGGCTGCGCGTCGGCGGCGATGTGCGCGATCATCGCATCGGCCTGCGTCGTCTTGGCGGCGTCGAGTTCGAGCGTGCGCGTGAAGATGTTGGTGACGATGAAGCCGGGGACGACCGCGTTCACGCGGATCCTGTGCTGCGCGAGATCGGCGGCGGCCTGCTTGGTCAGGTGGAGGACGCCGGCCTTGGCGGTGGAATAGGCGGTCGGCGCATAGCCGGTGCCGAGCGCGGACACCGAGGAGGTGTTGACGATCGCGCCGCCGCCGCGCTTGGCCATCAGCGGTGCCGCGTACCGGATGCCGAGCGCGACCGAGCGGAGGAGGAGCGCCTGCGTGCGGTCCCAATCCTCCGGGGAAATCTCGCCGATCGGGTCGCGTGAGCCGCCCGCGCCGGCATTGTTGAACAGGATGTCGAGCCCGCCCGCATCGTCGGCGGTCTGCATCAGCGCCTCGATATCGCCCGCCTGGAGCACGTCGGTGCGCTGGAACAGGATGCGGCCACCCGAGGCGTCGGCGAGCGCGTGGCCGCCGGTCTCGTCGATGTCGCCGATCAGGACGGTGGCGCCTTCGTCGGCGAGTCGCAACGCGGTCGCTCGGCCGATGCCGGACGCGCCGCCGGTCACGACCGCACGCTTGCCTGAAAACTTCACACGCTCTCTCCTGCTCATTTTTGCGAGCATAGTACGGGCTTTGCACTCGTCAATGACGGCTCGTTCGAAAAACGGGTTTGCGGCGGACGGCGCGCGGCGATACCAAGCGGCCAAACATTCGGAGGATGCGTGATGGATACGACCAACCTGTTCCGGCTCGATGGCCGCGTCGCGCTCATCACCGGCGGCAGCCGCGGGATCGGCAAGATGATCGCCGCGGGCTTCATCGCGCAGGGGGCGAAGGTGTATATCTCGTCGCGCAAGGCCGATGTGTGCGAGGCGGCGGCCGCGGAACTCGGGCCGAACTGCATCGCGTTGCCGCAGGACGTCTCGACGGTGGCGGGGTGCAAGGCATTGGCCGCGCAGTTCGCCGAGCATGAATCGAAGCTCGATATCCTCGTGAACAACGCGGGCGCGGCGTGGGGCGTGCCGTTCGAGGAGTTTTCGGAGGTCGGCTGGGACAAGGTCATGGACCTGAACGTCAAGTCGCCGTTCTTCCTGACGCAGGCGCTGCATGCCGCGCTGAAGGCTTCGGGATCGCGCGCGAAGCCTGCGAAGGTGATCAACATCACGTCGATCGACGGCCAGCGGCTGAACCCGTGGGAGACGTACAGCTATCACGCGTCGAAGTCGGCGCTGATCTATCTGACGAAGCGGATGGCGGCGCGGCTGGTGACGGATTCGATCAACGTCACGTCGATCGCACCGGGGGCGTTCGCGAGCGACATGAACAAGGCGGCGCGCGATCACGGCGATGCGGTCGCGCAGGGGATTCCGGCGAAGCGCGTAGGTGTGGACGAGGACATGGCCGGCGCGGCGATTTATCTCGCCAGCCGCGCGGGGGATTACGTGATCGGGGAGACGATCACGGTGGACGGCGGCCTCGTGCATGCGTCGCTAGGCACAAGCATCGACGCCTAACTTCTGCGTCCCTCGCCCCTCCGGGGAGAGGGAGGGAGGAGCGCTTGCGACGGAAGGGAGAGGGGCTTTGGGATGAAGCGTCCCGAGCCTCACTCCCCTCTCCCTTCCCACGGCAAGTACCGCGGGCCCCTTCCCTCTCCCCGTAGGGGCGAGGGGGTTTAGCGCGCTATGCCGCCAGCCGCGAGAACGGCCAGCGTCACCAGTTCGCTCGCCGTGCTTGTCATCGGCGCAACCTGCACCGGCTTCTCCATCCCGATCAGCATCGGGCCAATCACCGAATCCCCGCCTAGTTCTCGGAGCAGTTTCGCCGAGATATGCGCCGACTGGAGCCCCGGCATAATCAGCACGTTCGCCGGCCCCGACAGCCGCGCAAACGGATAGTTCGCCAACTGCTTCGGGTTGAGCGCAACGTCGGGCGCCATCTCGCCTTCATACTCGAACCCGACCTTCCGCCCGTCGAGCACCGTCACCGCATCACGGATATTGTCGAGCCATTCGCCCTTCGGATTGCCGAAGTTCGAATAGCTCAGGAACGCCACGCGCGGCTCATGCCCCATCCGCCGCGCGACCGCCGCGGTCTGCTCGGCAAAATCGGCCAACTGCTCGGCAGTCGGGCGTTCGTTGACCGTCGTGTCGGCGATGAACACCGTGTGGCTCTGGCCCACCAGCAGGTGGATACCGAACGGCGTCTTCCCCGCCGCCGGATCGATCACGCGATAAATCTGGCGCATCGTCTCGCCGTAGGTGCGCGTGATGCCGGTGATCATCGCGTCGCCTTCACCGAGCTGGAGCAGCAGCGCGCCGAAGATGTTGCGGTCCTGGTTGACCATCCGCTCGCAATCGCGGCGCAGGTAACCGCGACGCTGGAGCCGCGAATACAGGAAGTCGACCATCCGCGGCACGAGCGGCGAGACGCGGCTGTTGTGGAGTTCGAAGCTCTCGGGATCGGTGACGCCGAGCGCACGCAACCGGTCAGGCACGTCGTCGCGACCGACCAGCACCGGCGTGCCGTAGCCGCCTTCCTTGAACGCGATCGCGGCGCGCAGGACGACCTCTTCCTCCCCTTCCGCGAAAATCACGCGCTTGGGATGCGCGCGGGCGCCTTCGTACGCCATCGACAGGACCGAGGTGGTCGGGTTGAGCCGCGCGCGCAACGAATGCCGATACGCTTCGATATCGAGGATCGGCTTGGTCGCGACGCCAGACGCCATTGCGGCCTTGGCGACCGCGACGGGCACGACTTCCATCAAGCGCGGATCGAACGGCGCGGGGATGATGTACGCCGGGCCGAAGCTGTGGCTGACGCCGTACGCCGCCGCGACTTCCTCGGGCACGCGTTCGCGCGCGAGTTCAGCGATGGCGTTGGCGGCGGCGATCTTCATCGCGTCGTTGATGCCGGTCGCGCGAACGTCGAGCGCACCGCGGAAGATGAACGGGAAGCCGAGCACGTTGTTGACCTGGTTCGGATAATCCGAGCGGCCGGTCGCGACGATCGCATCGGGGCGCGCGGCCATCGCCAGTTCGGGGCGAATCTCCGGCTCGGGGTTGGCCATCGCGAAGATGATCGGCGCGGGGGCCATGTCCTTGACCATCTCCGGCGTCAGCGAGCCTGCCGCAGAGAGCCCCAGGAACACGTCGGCACCGACCAGCGCCTCGGTCAGCGTGCGCGTTTCGGTCACCGCCGCGTGCGCCGACTTCCACTGGTCGACGCCCTCGCGCCCCTGGTAGATCACGCCCTTGCGATCGCACAGGATGACGTTGTCGCCGCGCACGCCCATCGCCTTGACGAGTTCGGTGCAGGCGATCGCCGCGGCGCCGGCGCCGTTGACGACGATCTTGACCTCGGACAGTTTCCGCCCCGTCAACAAACACGCGTTGATCAGCCCGGCGGCGGTGATGATCGCGGTACCGTGCTGGTCGTCATGGAAGACCGGGATGTTCATGCGTTCGCGCAGAGCCTGCTCGATGATGAAGCATTCGGGGGCCTTGATGTCCTCGAGATTGATCCCGCCGAAGGTTGGCTCCATCAGCTCGACCGCATCGATGAAGCGGTTCACGTCCTCGGTCTTCAGCTCGATGTCGATCGCGTCGACGTCGGCAAAGCGCTTGAAGAGAACGGCCTTGCCTTCCATCACCGGCTTGGAGGCGAGCGGCCCGAGATTGCCCATGCCGAGGATCGCGGTGCCGTTCGAGATCACCGCGACGAGGTTTCCCTTCGCCGTATAGTCGTAGACGGTCGCGGGATCGTCGTAGATCGCCTGCACCGGCACCGCGACACCGGGCGAATAGGCGAGCGCGAGGTCGCGCTGCGTCGCCATCGGCTTGGAGGCGATGATCTCGATCTTCCCCGGGCGGCCTTCCGAGTGGAAGAGCAAAGCTTCGCGTTCGGAAAATTGCAGCGTTTCGTCGGACATGGGCGGGCCTCGCGCGGTCGTTGGGTTTGGAGGACCTTCTAGGCAGGCGGTCGCCGTTCGTCACCCCGGACACTTCGCCCATGTTCTCCTGCGAACGCAGGAGCCCAGGATCAAGCAGCGCTGTCCCCTGGAAAACTGGACTCCTGCGTTCGCAGGAGAACGGCACCGGATGACGCGGCGACAAACTCCCGCTAGATCGACGCCGATGTCGCACCCCGCCCCCACCCCCATGATGACGCAGTATCTCGGTCTGAAGGCGGAGGCGCAGGACTGCCTGTTGTTCTACCGGATGGGCGATTTCTTCGAACTGTTCATGGACGATGCGCGGATCGCGGCGGGGGTGCTCGACATCGCGCTGACTGCACGCGGTGAGCATGAGGGCAAGCCGATCCCGATGTGCGGCGTGCCCGTGCATGCAGCGACGGTGTACCTGCAACGGCTGATCAAGGCCGGCCACCGCGTCGCGATCGCCGAGCAGGTCGAGAGCCCGGCGGAAGCCAAGGCGCGCGGCGGCTCGAAGGCGCTCGTCGCACGCGCGATCGTGCGGGTGGTGACGGCGGGCACGCTGACCGAGGAAGCGCTGCTCGACGCGCGCTCGGACAATTGGTGCGTGGCGATCGGCGAGGCGGGCGGGTCGGTCGCGATCGCCGCGGCGGACGTGTCGACCGGGCGCTTCGAGATCGTCGAGGTTGCAGGCGACGCGGTCGAGGCGGAACTCGCGCGGCTCGGCGCGGCCGAAGTCGTGGCATCGGAGGCGAGCGCTTTCGAGGAAGCCGCTACCACGTTGCGCCCCAAGACCGACTTCGACAGCGGCGCGGGCGAGGCTCGGCTGAAGCGACTGTACGGCGTGGCGACGCTCGACGGGTTCGGACAGTTCGGCCGCGCGGGGCTCGCCGCAGCCGGAGGCCTGGTCGCGTATCTGGAGCATAATGCGAAGGGCACGATGCCCTTCCTCCGCCCCCCGCGGATCGGGCGTGCGGCGGAGACGATGGCGATCGACGCGGCCACCCGCGAAAGCCTGGAGCTGACCTGCACCACCGGCGGCGTGCGCAAAGGGAGCCTACTCGACGCGGTCGACCGGACCGTGACGGGAGCCGGCGCGCGGTTGCTCGGCGCGGATCTCGGCGCACCATTGATGGACAAGGCGGCGATCGATGCGCGGCTCGATCTGGTGCGGCTGTTCCACGACGATCAAGCGGCGCGCGAGCGGCTGCGCTCGACCTTGCGCGCGATGCCGGACATCGGCCGCGCGCTCGGGCGACTCGCGGCGGGGCGCGGCGGCCCGCGCGATCTCGGGCAGCTACGCGACGGGCTCGACGGCGCGTGGAGCCTCGGCGAGCGGATGGATGCGATCGTCGATCCGCCGGTGCTGCTCCGGGACATCGCGCCAAGGTTGCGCGGACACGGCGCGCTGATCGACCTGCTCAAGCGCGCGCTGGTGCCGTCGCCGCCGATCGAGGCATCCGACGGCGGCTATATCGCGGCAGGCTATGACGCCGCGCTCGACGATCTGCGCGATGCAGGCGCTGGCGGGCGGCGCGCGATCGCCGCGTTGGAGGCGGAGTTCCGCACCACGACCGGCGTCACCGCGCTGAAGATCCGCCACAACGGCGTGCTCGGCTATCATGTCGAGGTCCCCGCGCGCGCGGCGGATCCGCTGATGAAGCCCGAAAGCGGCTTCACGCATCGCCAGACGCTCGCGGGCGTGGTCCGGTTCAATACCCCTGCGCTGCACGAGGTCGCGGCGAAGGTGTCGCAGTCGGGCGCGCATGCACTGGCCGCGGAGGCGGCGCATCTGGAGGAATTGACCGCGCAAGCCCTCGCCGGGCGCGAGGCGATCGCCGCAACCGCGGATGCGCTCGCGCGGTTGGACGTCGCGGCAGGGCTGGCGGAGCGTGCAGCGGAAGGCGCCTGGGCGCGGCCGTCGCTCGTGGATCACGCATGCTTCGAGATCGAGGGCGGGCGGCATCCGGTGGTCGAGGCAGCGGTGGCGAAGTCGGGCGACCGGTTCGTCGCCAACGACTGCAATCTGTCGGAGAGTTCGCGGCTGTGGCTCGTCACCGGCCCGAACATGGGCGGTAAATCGACCTTCCTCCGCCAGAACGCGCTGATCGCCGTCCTCGCGCAGGCCGGGTCGTACGTGCCCGCGACCAAGGCCACGCTGGGGCTGGTCGACCGCCTGTTCAGCCGCGTCGGTGCCTCGGACAACCTCGCACGCGGGCGCTCGACGTTCATGGTCGAGATGGTCGAGACCGCGGCGATCCTCGCGCAGGCAACGCCGCGGTCGTTCGTGATCCTCGACGAGGTCGGGCGCGGAACGTCGACCTATGACGGGCTCGCAATCGCCTGGGCGGTGGTCGAGGCGATCCACGAGGACAACCGATGCCGGTGCCTGTTCGCTACGCACTATCATGAGCTGACGCGGCTGGCGGAGCGGTGCGAGGCGCTGTCGCTGCACCACGTCCGCGCGCGCGAGTGGAAGGGGGAGCTGGTGCTGCTCCACGAACTCGCGGATGGGCCGGCTGATCGGAGTTACGGGCTGGCGGTCGCGCGGTTGGCAGGGATGTCGCCGGTGACGGTGGCGCGCGCGAAGGCGGTGCTGGCGAAACTCGAAGCCGGGCGCGCGAAGACGGGTGGGCTCGCGGCGGGGTTGGATGACTTGCCGCTGTTCGCCGCCGCCGCGCAGGTCGAGGAGGCGGCGTGCGACGTGCTGCGCGAGGATCTGGCGAAACTCGATATCGACGCGATGAGCCCGCGCGATGCGCTGGACGCGCTGTACCGGTTGAAGGCCTTGGCGAACGAGGGGTAGCCCTCCAACGATGTATAGCCCCGTCATGCCGGACCCTTCGACTAGCTCAGGAGAGCCTCGTTCCGGCATCCACCGTTCCGCACATTCGAGAGAATTGAGTGCGCGGGACGGTGGGCCCCGGCCTCCGCCAGGGTGACGGAGTGAGTTGGTGGCAAGGTAAGCTGCTCCCCTCCCTGGAAGGGAGGGGTTGGGGGTGGGTCGGGTCCCGCATGTCCTTACGGTTGCGGCAAAAACGCGCCAACCAACCCCCTGCCCCTCCCTTTCAGGGAGGGGGGACCGTTACGTGATTGGCTACGTGCGAGAATGTCTCCCGCGTCCTAGTATCTCACGATACGTCGATGCTACGCGGCGGCCGGATTTAGCGGAGCGCGGGCTTTGGGCGGACATCATCACGGGCACGACCACGGCCATTCGCATGGTCACTCACACTCCCATGGCGGGCATGGCCACAGCCACGCCCCGGCCTCGTTCGACCGCGCCTTCGCGATCGGCATCGGCCTCAACATCGTCTTCGTCGTCGTCGAAGCGATCGTCGGCCTGCGGATCGACTCGGTCGCGCTGCTCGCCGACGCGGGCCATAACCTGTGCGACGTACTCGGCCTCGTCGTCGCCTGGGGCGGCACGATGCTCGCGCGCACCGCACCGACCAAGCGCTACACTTACGGGCTGAAGGGCTCGACGATCCTCGCCGCGCTGGCCAACGCGCTGCTGCTGCTGGTCGCACTCGGCGCGATCGTGCTGGAGGCGTCGCAGCGCTTTTCCGATCCCGCCCCCACCGCCGGCCTGACCGTGTCGATGGTCGCGGGCATCGGCATCGCCGTCAACGCGTTCACCGCCTGGATGTTCGCACGCGGCCGCAAGGGCGACGTCAATATCCGCGGCGCGTACCTCCACATGGCCGCCGACGCGCTGGTGTCCGCGGGCGTGGTGATCGCCGGCTTCGTGATCTGGCGCACCGGCCTTACCTGGATCGACCCCGCGGTGAGCATCGTCATCGCGGTCCTGATCTTCTGGCAGACCTGGGGCCTGCTCCGCGAAACCGTCGAGATGTCGCTGTCCGCCGTCCCCCGCGGAATCGAGTTCGACCATGTCGACGAGGCGCTGTGCGGCCTGCCCGGCGTCACCGAGATCCACGATCTCCACATCTGGCCGATGAGCACCACCGAACCCGTCCTCACCGCACACCTCGTGATGCCCGCCGGCCACCCTGGCGACCAATTCCTCAGCGACGCCAGGACGATGCTCCACGACAAATTCGGGATCGGCCACGCCACGTTGCAGGTCGAGACCGGCCACGGCCACGACTGCTCGATGGCCAGCCCCGACAAGGTCTGACGCGCGTCAGATAAAGTGAAAGTCCGCCTTCGCACGGCTGGTTTCGCCTTCCAGCGCCTGGTCGCGGTAGGGCCCGTCGCGGTCGACCCAGTGCAGGAAGAGATGCGCCGACCAGCCGTTAGGGTTTGGCGTCATCCGGCCGTGGCGGTGATGCACGCCCTGGTACAGGACCGCATCGCCGACCTCCATCGCGATTCCCGCATATGGTTCCGCGCCGAAGTCGTCGGTAACGCGCGCACTCGGCTCGGTCCGCTCCGTGCCGACCTCCAGATCCCAGGGCGCGCCGTCGCTGTAATCGAGCGTCATCGACAGGCTGTGCTCGCATGCCTGGCGGTCCGAATGCACCATGCAGACGTCGCCCTCGCGGTAGATCCGGAAATAATCATAGGTCGGCAACAGGTCGCGCCCGACGAGCTGGCTGACGATCGGCGTCAGTCCCCAGAGGAATTGCAGCATCGGCGGATATTGCCGACCGTAAACCTCGAACGCGGCACGCTTCAGCAGATTGGGATGCTGCGTGACACCGCTAAGGTCGACCCGGTCCAGCGCCAGATCCTGCTTGAGCCGGCGCAGGAAAGCATCGGTCACCTCGACCGGTATCAGTCCGCGAAGATGCGCGAACCCGTTGTCACGATAGTTGCCGTCGACCTTCATCGCTCGATTGCTATCGGCCGGCGCAAACCGGTGCAAGCCCTCCGCCAGCCGCACGAAAGCCGAAGAATGAACTTTTACGGAGTGGCGCAAGTTACACCGGCATAGATCAGGAGATTATCCCATGAAGAAGCATCTTATCGCAGCGTTGATGTCGGTCGCCGTCGCAGCGCCGGCCATGCTGCCGACCGCCGCGACCGCGCAGCGTTACGACGATCGCCGCGACAACAACGACCGTCGCGATCGTGACGATCGCCGTTTCAACAACGACCGCCGCGGCAACGATCGCAACTGGCGTGGCGACGACCGCAACTGGGATCCGTCGAACAGCTACCGCGACGGTAAGTACCGCGAGCGCCGCCTCAGCCGCAACGACCGGATCTATCGTGGTCGCGACGGCCGCGCCTATTGCAAGCGCAACGACGGCACGACCGGCCTCGTGATCGGCGCACTCGGCGGCGGCGCGCTGGCCAACCTGATCGGTGGCGGCACGCTCGGCACGCTGGCCGGTGCCGGTGGCGGCGCACTGCTGGGCCGGTCGGTCGACCGCGGCAACGTGAAGTGCCGCTGAGCTTCAGCCGAAGCTAGTGAATGAGGAAACGGCGGCCGAGCGATTGGCCGCCGTTTTCGTATTTACAGCATGCCGTACAGCAGCGTGCCGTTCAGCCCGATGATCACCGCGGCGATCACCCAGGCGAGAACCTTCAGCCACGCCGGGCTGACCAGGTCGCCCATGATCGTGCGGTCGCCGGTGAACTTGACGAGCGGCACGACGGCGAACGGAAGTTGCAGGCTGAGCACGACCTGGCTCAGCACCAGCAGCTTGGTCGCCCCCGCATCGCCCGACGCACCGACCACGAACACCGCCGGCACGATCGCTAGCAACCGCGTCACCAGCCGCCGCGCCCAGACCGGCATGCGCAGGTTGAGGAACCCCTCCATCACGATCTGACCGGCGAGCGTGCCCGTCACCGTGGAGTTCTGGCCCGACGCCAGCAGCGCGACCGCGAACAACACGCTCGCCGCGCCCATCCCGAGCATCGGCGCGAGCAGCTGGTACGCCTGGTCGATCTCCGCGACGTCGGTGCGCCCTGCAACGTGGAAGGTCGCCGCCGCCAGAATCAGGATCGCCGCGTTGATGAAGAAGGCGAGGCCCAGCGCCACGGTGCCGTCGATCGTCGCCATCGTGATCGCGTCGCGCTTGCCCGCCGTGTCCTTGGCGAACGCACGCGTCTGGACGATCGACGAATGGAGATACAGATTGTGCGGCATCACGGTCGCGCCGAGGATGCCGATCGCGATGTAGAGCATCGCCGGGTTGGTGACGATCTGCGTCGTCGGCACCAGCCCGCCGAGCACGCCCGCCCATTCGGGCCGCGCGAGGAACAGCTCGAAGACGAAGCAGCCGGCGATGATCACGAGCAAGGCGACGACGAACGCCTCCAGCTTGCGGAACCCGAAGCGTTGCAGCGCGAGGATCAGGAACACGTCGAGCGCGGTGAGGACGACGCCGTAGACCAAAGGCAGGCCGAACAGCAGCTTCAGCGCAATCGCCGTGCCTAGCACTTCGGCAAGATCGCACGCGATGATCGCGATCTCGCACAGGAACCACAGCGCGACGGAGACCGGCTTCGAATAGTGCGCGCGACAGGCTTGGGCCAAGTCGAGCCCGGCCACGATGCCGAGGCGCGCGGACAGCGCTTGGAGCACCATTGCCATCAGGTTCGACAGCAGCACGACCGACAGCAGCGTGTAACCGAATGCAGAGCCGCCGGCGATGTCGGTCGCCCAGTTGCCCGGGTCCATATAGCCGACGGCGACGAGATACCCCGGCCCCACGAACGCGAACAGCCGGCGCCAGAACGACGCGCCTTCGGGGACGACGACGGTGCGGTGGCTCTCGGCGAGCGAGTTGGCGAAGTCGGACGCGGGGAGATTGGGGGCTGACATCGGGGGGTGCTTTGCCGGAACGAGGGGAAGGGGACAAGGCGTGGCTGGCGAGTCGGGCGACAATGCGCTGACCCGCTTCCGTCACCCCAGCGAAAGCTGGGGTATCCCGGTTGGCGGGTGTAGCCATTCGAATGGAGAGATGCCGGCTTTCGCCGAGCCGACGTGTGTGCGGGTACGTAACGAGTATATGGGAACGTTCTCCCCTCCCTGGAAGGGAGGGGCTGGGGGTGGGTAGGCCCGCTCGAGCCACCACGGTCCGAACATGTGGAAACCGACCCACCCCCGCCCCCTCCCTTCCAGGGAGGGGAGCAAGGAGGTCAGATGACCTTCATGTCCGCCTGGTAATGATGCCACGCGAAGATCGCCGCCGCGCCGCGGTGGGGGCGCCAGGCCTCCGCCACCTCGCGAGTCAGTTTCTCGCTCGGCCGGGTCTCGTGGCCAAGGATCCGCCCGACCTCGATCTGGATCGCGAGGTCGCCCGCCGGCCAGATATCCGTCCGCCCTTCCGCGAACAGAAGGTAGATCTCCGCCGACCAGCGACCGATCCCCTTCACGCGGACCAGCGCCGCTATGGCCTCCTCGTCGTCCTCGGGCAGGTTGGTGAGGTCGAGCCGGCCGCTCGTCACCTCGTCGGCGAGGCTGCGGGCATAGCCGAGTTTCTGGCGGGAAAGGCCGGCGCTCTTCAGCAACTCGTCGCTGGCGGCGGCGATTTTCGCCGGGTCACCTGCGCCGCCGACCACCGCGTCGAGCTTGTTCCAGACCGCCGCGGCCGAGGCGACGCTCACCTGCTGCCCGACGATCGTCCGCAGCAACGTCGCGAAGCCGCGCTCGCTGATCCGCGGCGCGGGGTGGCCCGCATTGCCGACCGCGACCGCGAACGCCGGCTCGATTTCGCACAATGCCGCCATCGCGGTTTCGAGTTGCTCTGCGCTCAGGCCCATGATGCTTGATCCCTGGCTCGCGCAACGGCATGAACGCACGAAGATTTTTCGGAGAATGACATGCCCAAGCTTATCGTCGTGACGCGCGAAGGGGAAGAACGCGAGATCATCGGCGAGGCGGGCCTTTCGGTGATGGAAGTCATCCGCGACGCCGGGATCGACGAGATCCTGGCGCTGTGCGGCGGCTGTTGCTCGTGCGCCACCTGCCACGTCCATGTCGACCCGGACTTTGCGGCCAAATTGAAGCCGATGGGGCCTGACGAGGATGACCTGCTCGATTCGACGAGTGATCGGGATGAGTTTTCACGCCTGTCGTGCCAGATCGAGCTGACTGAAGGGCTCGATGGCCTGAAGGTTCGGATCGCGGCGGAGGACTGATTCCCCCTGTCCCTCGCCCCTACGGGGAGAGGGAGGGAGGAGCCTTAGGCGACGGAAGGGAGAGGGGCTGTTGGGATCCAAGTCCCGAGCCTCACGCCCCTCTCCCTTCCCACCGCAAGGGCGGCGGGCCCCTTCCCTCTCCCCGTAGGGGCGAGGGAGTTCAGGTCACCGCGTCGTTATCGCATACAGCGCGATCGCCGCCGCATTCGACACGTTCAGGCTCTCCACCTTCTCCGAGATCGGCAGTTTCGCCAGCTCGTCGCAATGCTGCTCGGTATTCTGCCGCATGCCCTCGCCCTCGGCACCGAGCACGATCGCGATCCGCTGCGTACCCATCGCTTCCGACAACGTCTGCGTCGCGTGGCCCGTCAGCCCGATCCGCCAGAACCCCGCCGCCGCAATCTCTTCCAGAGCGCGCGCCAGGTTCACCACCCGAATCCAAGGCACCGACTCAAGCGCGCCCGAAGCCGCCCGCGCGATCGTCCCGGACTCCGGCGGTGCATTCCGATCCGGCGTGATGATCCCCAGCGCATCGAACGCCGCCGCCGAGCGCAAAATCGCGCCGACGTTATGCGGATCGGTCACCCCGTCGAGGATCACCAGTGGGCGGTTGTCGTCCTTGCCGTGCTCGAGCAGGTCGGCCAGCCACATGTCCTCGAGCGGCTCGACCTCGATCACCACGCCCTGGTGCGGCGCGTCGCCCGGCACCAGCCGCGCCAAATCCATCGCCTCGGCATAGGTCACCGGCACGTCGGCCGGCAGGTCGAACCCGGCCAGCGCCTCGCGCGTGCCGAGGATTTTGCGCACCGTCCGCTCCGGATTGGCGAGCGCCGCGCCCACCGCGTGCTTGCCCCAGAAGCGGGGGCGGCCTGCCGGTGCCTTGCTCGGCCTGTGTCCCTTGCGTGCCATATTCGCTCTCTATCGTGTCTGTGTATGCCGCGTCCTTGTCGGCATTCCGCTCCCGCGGCAACTATGAACCACGAAACTTCGCAAAACCCGCGTTGACAGGCGGGGCGCGCTTCGCCATTGAGCCGCCTCGCTTGAAAGAGCGGCGCTTGCAAAAGCGGCCTGGACAGGTGGCCGAGTGGTTAAAGGCAGCAGACTGTAAATCTGCCGGAGTTTCTCCTACGTAGGTTCGAACCCTACCCTGTCCACCACCGCCCCCGCGCGGTGATGGATCATCCCAAATTCAAAGCATTGATCGGCAACATTCTTTTCCGTCACGGGAAGGAAGTCCGCGTGACATCGGCTCGCGGACGGCTAGGATCGCCGCGACCGTAACGATTTCGGAAACCGCGTGACCTCAGATCCTGCCGTACAGCCGCCCGTTCAAGCACCCGTCATCCAGGATCTAGCCGACTCGATCCTCGACACGCTGGTCCACCGCATCGGCAAGGATGCGCAGGCCGCCCGCCCCCACGACTGGCTCGCCGCGACGATTCTGACGGTGCGCAACGACATCGTCGAACGCTGGATGGCCTCGACCAAGGCGGCACACGCGGCCGGCGCCAAGCGCGTCTATTATCTCAGCCTCGAGTTCCTGATCGGCCGGCTGCTGCGCGACGCGGTGACCAACCTCCAGCGCAACGACGAAGTCACGCAGGCGCTTGCGCTCCACGGCGTCGACCTCGCCGAACTCGAAGAGATCGAACCCGACGCGGCGCTCGGTAATGGCGGCCTCGGCAGGCTCGCCGCCTGCTTCATGGAGAGCATGGCAAGCCTAGCGCTGCCGGCTTACGGCTACGGCATCCGCTACGTGAACGGCATGTTCCGCCAGCGGATCGACGATGGATGGCAGGTAGAGATGCCGGAGAACTGGCTCGCGCACGGCAATCCCTGGGAATTCGAACGCCGCGAGAGCGCCTATTTCGTCGGCTTCGGCGGCGAAGTGACGGTAACCGATGGGGGTCAGGTTCACTGGAGCCCGTCCGAAGCGGTCGAGGCCACTGCCGTCGATACTCCCGTGGTCGGCTGGCGCGGCAAACACGTCAACACGCTCCGCCTCTGGACTGCCAGCGCGTTCGATCCGATCAAGCTCGACCGCTTCAACGCTGGCGATTTCTCGGGCGCGCTTGCCGATCAGACGCGCGCCGAGACGCTCACCCGCGTCCTCTACCCCAACGATTCCACCGCGGCGGGGCAGGAACTACGTCTCCGCCAAGAGTATTTCTTCTCGTCCGCGTCGATCCAGGACATCGTCCGGCGCCACATCCAGTATTTCGGCGACATCCGTACGCTGCCCGACAAGGCCGCGATCCAGCTCAACGACACCCATCCCGCAGTGTCGGTCGCGGAGCTCATGCGGCTGTTGATCGACCACCACGAATTCGCGTTCGACGAGGCGTGGAAGATCACGCGCGCCACCTTCGGCTACACCAACCACACGCTGTTGCCCGAGGCGCTGGAGAGCTGGCCGCTGCCGCTGTTCGAACGCCTGCTCCCGCGGCACATGCAGATCGTCTACGCGATCAACGCCAAGCTGCTGCGGGAGGCGCGCGGCACCGAGGGTATCGACGACCGCGCGATCTCGGCGATCAGCCTGATCGACGAGGGCGGCGAGCGGCGCGTGCGGATGGCGAACCTCGCCTTTGCCGGGTCGCACAGCGTCAACGGCGTCGCCGCGCTGCATACGCAGCTAATGAAGAAGACGGTCTTCGCCGATCTGCACAAGCTCTACCCGACGCGGATCAACAACAAGACGAACGGCATCACGCCGCGCCGCTGGCTCCAGCAGTGCAACCCCGGCCTCACCGCGCTGATCCGCGATGCGATCGGCGATGGCTTCCTCGACGATGCCGAAAAGCTGGTCGATCTGGATGTTTTCGCGGACGACTCCGGTTTCAGGGAGCGCTTTTCGAGCGTGAAGCGTTCGAACAAGGTGGCACTGGCTAATCACATCAAGGAGACGATGGGGCTCCGCGTCGACCCGGACGCGATGTTCGACGTCCAGATCAAGCGCATCCACGAATATAAGCGCCAGCTGCTCAACATCATCGAGACGGTCGCACTCTACGACCAGATCCGCAGCCATCCCGAACGCGACTGGACCCCGCGGGTCAAGCTGTTCGCGGGCAAGGCGGCGTCGAGCTATCATAACGCCAAACTCGTCATCAAGCTGGCCAACGACGTCGCGCGCCGGATCAATGCCGATCCATCGGTCGGCGGCCTGCTCAAGGTCGCGTTCCTGCCCAACTACAACGTGTCGCTGGCGGAGAAGATCATCCCCGCCGCCGACCTCAGCGAGCAGATCTCGACCGCCGGCCTCGAAGCGTCGGGCACCGGCAACATGAAGTTCGCGATGAACGGCGCGCTGACGATCGGCACGCTCGACGGCGCGAACATCGAGATCAAGGACCGCGTCGGCGACGACAACATCTTCATCTTCGGCATGACCGCGGACGAGGTCGAGGCGAAGCGCGCCGACGGCTATGATCCGCGCAGCGTCATCGACGGCTCGAACGAACTCCGCCAGGCGGTGTCCGCGATCGCGTCCGGCGTGTTCTCCCCCGACGACAAGACGCGCTACGCCGGCTTGATGGGCGGGCTGTACGACGGCGACTGGTTCATGCTCGCCGCCGATTTCGACAGCTATGCTGCCGCCCAGCGCGCGGTCGACACGCGCTGGAACGACCGCGATGCATGGGTCGCCTCGACCGTCCGCAACGTCGCGCGCGTCGGCTGGTTCTCGTCCGATCGCACGATCCGCGAATATGCGCGGGAAATCTGGACGGTGATGTGAAGCCACCCGAAGGCGCCATCGTAGCTCTCCTCGAAGGGCGTCACGACGATCCGTTCTCGCTGCTCGGCGTCCACAGCGGCCCGACCGGCGTGTTCGCCCGCGTCTGGCTGCCCGGCGCGGATACCGCGGAGGCACACGCACTAGACGGCACCGCGCTCGGCACGCTCCCTCGCATCGACGATCGCGGCCTGTTCGAGGGTCCGATCGACGGCGAAGCACAGCCGGTGAAATACCATGCGGAGGCGGGCGACACGTCGTGGTGGGTCACCGACCCCTACAGCTTCGGCCCCGTGCTCGGCCCGATCGACGATCTTCTGATGGCGGAGGGCACGCACCGCCGCCTCCACGACAAGATGGGCGCGCACCTGATCGAGCACGAAGGCGCACACGGCGTCCATTTCGCGCTCTGGGCCCCCAATGCGCAGCGCGTGTCGGTGGTCGGCGACTTCAACGACTGGGACGGCCGCCGCCACGCGATGCGCAAGCGCGGCGACGTCGGCGTGTGGGAGATCTTCATCCCCGACATCGCCGAATACCGCGCGTACAAGTTCGAGATCGTCGGCCCCGACGGCCAGCTGCAACCGCTCAAGGCCGACCCGTTCGCGTTCGCGGCCGAACTCCGCCCCGCCAACGCCTCGATCACGCGGAAACTCGCGCACGACTGGGCCGACACCGATCATCGGAAACATTGGGCCTCGGTCGATCCACGCCGCGTGCCGATCAGCATTTATGAGGTCCACGCCGGCTCCTGGGACCGCGACGCCGACGGCTGGTTCCTGACTTGGGACGCGCTCGCCGATCGTCTGATCCCGTACGTGGTCGAGATGGGCTTCACGCACATCGAATTCCTGCCGATCAGCGAACACCCGTACGACCCGAGCTGGGGCTACCAGACCACCGGCCTCTATGCGCCCTCCGCGCGCTTCGGCGACGTCGAAGGGTTCGCGCGGTTCGTCGATGGCGCGCATCTCGCCGGCATCGGCGTGCTGCTCGACTGGGTCCCCGCGCATTTCCCGACCGACGCGTTCGGGCTGGCGAAGTTCGACGGTACCGCGCTGTACGAACACGAGGACCCACGGCTCGGCTTCCACCCCGACTGGAACACCGCGATCTACAATTTCGGGCGGCGCGAAGTGACGTCGTTCCTCGTCAACAACGCGCTGTTCTGGGCCGAGCGCTATCATATCGACGGCCTGCGCGTGGATGCGGTCGCGTCGATGCTGTACCGCGATTACTCGCGCAAAAGCGGCGAATGGATCCCCAACGCAGACGGCGGCCGCGAGAATTGGGAAGCCGTCGCGTTCCTCCGCGACATGAACCGCGAGATCTACGGCCAGCACCCCGGCGTCTTCACGATCGCCGAGGAATCGACCTCCTGGCCGGGCGTCTCAGCGCCGGTAAGCGACGACGGCAAGAGCGGCGGCTTGGGGTTCGGGTTCAAGTGGAACATGGGCTTCATGCACGACACGCTCCAGTACATGGCGCGCGATCCGCTGCACCGGAAGCACCATCACGGCGAGATCAATTTCGGCCTCGTCTACGCGTTCAGCGAGAATTTCGTCCTGCCCCTCAGCCATGACGAGGTCGTCCACGGCAAGGGTTCGCTGCTCACCAAGATGCCCGGCGACGACTGGCAGCAGTTCGCCAACCTGCGCGCCTATTACGCGTTCATGTGGGGCTACCCCGGCAAGAAACTGCTCTTCATGGGGCAGGAGTTCGCGCAGCGCCGCGAATGGTCGGAAGCGCGCGCGCTCGATTGGGACTTGCGCAACGCACGTAGCCACGAAGGCATCCGCAACCTCGTCCGCGACCTCAACACCGTCTACCGCGAGAAGCCGGCGTTGCACGCGCGCGATTGCGAGGCGGAGGGCTTCGAATGGCTAGTCGCGGACGACGCCGCCAATTCGGTGTTCGCGTGGCTGCGCAAGGCCCCCGGCGCGAAGCCGATCGCGATCGTCGCCAACATGACGCCGATCGCGCGCGCGCCCTACCGCGTGCCGCTGCCGCTCGACGGCCGCTGGTGCGAGATCATCAACAGCGACGCGCACGACTATTGGGGCAGCGGGCTCGGCAATCTCGGCGGCGTCGTCGCGAAGGACGGCGCGGCCTGGGTCACGCTGCCGCCGCTCGCGACGATCATGCTCGAATACGAAGGATAGTCCGTCATGCCGGGCTCGTTCCGGCATCCACCGTTCCGCAGGCTCAGCGGCTTGAGAGTGTGCGGAACGGTGGACCCCGGAACAAGTCCGGGGTGACGGGGAGTTATAGCGACGAACAAGACGAACACGGGAGAGACGGACATGGTGGAACGGCGGGGACAGCCATTGGCGCGCGACGCGATGGCGTATGTGCTGGCCGGCGGCCGCGGCAGTCGCCTGATGGAGCTGACCGATACGCGCGCGAAACCCGCGGTGTATTTCGGCGGCAAGGCGCGCATCATCGATTTCGCGCTGTCCAACGCGATCAACTCGGGCATCCGCCGAATCGGCGTCGCGACGCAGTACAAGGCGCATTCGCTGATCCGCCATCTCCAGAGCGGCTGGAACTTCCTGCGCTCGGAACGCAACGAGAGCTTCGACATCCTGCCCGCGTCGCAGCGCATCAGCGAATTCCAATGGTACGAGGGCACCGCCGACGCGGTCTACCAGAATATCGACATCATCGAGAGCCACGCGCCCGAATACATGGTCATCCTGGCGGGCGACCACATCTACAAGATGGATTACGAACTGATCCTGCAACAGCATTGCGAGACCGGCGCGGACGTCACCATCGCCTGCCTCGAAGTGCCGCGGATGGAAGCGGTCGGTTTCGGCGTGATGGCCGTGGACGAGCACGACAACGTCACCGCGTTCGTCGAGAAACCCGCCGATCCGCCCGCGATCCCCGGCAACCCGGACATCGCGCTGGCGTCGATGGGGATCTACGTCTTCACGACCAAGCTGCTGTTCGAGGAGCTTCGTCGCGACGCCGCAACCCCCGGATCGTCGCGCGACTTCGGCAAGGACATCATCCCGTACCTGGTCAAAAACGGCAAGGCGGTCGCGCATCGCTTCTCGGACAGCTGCGTCCGCTCGGGGCTCGAGGTCGAGGCCTATTGGCGCGATGTCGGCACGGTCGACGCCTATTGGGAGGCGAATATCGACCTCACCGACGTGGTGCCCAAGCTCGACCTCTACGACCGCAGCTGGCCGCTCTGGACCTATTCCGAGGTCACGCCACCCGCAAAGTTCGTCCACGCCGACGACGGTCGCCGCGGCGAGGCGGTATCGTCGCTGGTGTCCGGCGATTGCATCATCTCCGGCTCATCGATCCACCGCAGCCTGATCTTCACCGGCACGCGCGCGCACAGCTACTCGATGCTGGATCAAGCGGTGATCCTCCCGCACTGCGTGATCGGCCGCGGCGCGCGCCTGTCGAAAGTGGTGGTAGATCGCGGCGTCGAAATCCCCGACGGCCTGATCGTAGGCGAGGACGCAGAATCCGACGCCCAACGCTTCCGCCGCACCGACAACGGCGTGGTGCTGGTAACCAAATCCATGATCGACCGGCTGACGGCGTGATGACCAACGCAAATCCTCCCCGGCACGGGGAGGGGGACCGTTCGCCATCGGCGAAGGGTGGAGGGGGCTCACCGCGAGCGTATCGCCTGCGACCGCAAGCGTACCGCCCGCGAGCATACCATCTGCGATCGAACGCATACCGCCTGCGGAAGCCCCCCTCCACCATGCGATGCATGGTCCCCCTCCCCGTGCCGGGGAGGATTTGATGCGCGTCCTCTCCGTCGCCTCGGAAGCCTACCCCCTCATAAAAACCGGCGGTCTCGCGGACGTCGTCGGCGCGCTCCCGGCCGCGCTCGCGCCGCATAACGTCGCGCTCACGACCTTCCTCCCCGGCTACCCAGCCCTCGCCGCCGTCACCAAACGCGCAAAGGTAATCCACCGCTACACAGACCTGCTCGGCACCGAAGCCCGCATCCTCAAGACAAAGATCGGCGACTACCCGCTCCTCGTCCTCGACGCCCCCGCGCTGTTCGCCCGAGGCGGCGGCCCCTACGGCGACGCGACCGGCGCAGACTGGTCCGACAACTGGCGCCGCTTCGCCGCGTTCAGCCGCGCCGCCGCCGATCTCGCCTCGGGCGCGGTCCCCGGCTACGCATTCGACATCCTCCACGCGCACGACTGGCAGGCAGCGATGGCCCCCGCCTATCTCCGCTACGCGCCCGGCCCCGGCGCCCCCGCCAAGACGGTCGTCACGATCCACAACATCGCGTTCCAGGGGCGCTACGGCCACGACATCTTTGCCGATCTCGCGCTCCCCGACAAAGCCTTCGCGCTCGACGGCGTCGAATATTACGGCGGCGTCGGCTTCCTCAAGGCCGGTCTCGAAGCCGCCGACGCGATCACCACCGTCAGCCCGACCTACGCCGCAGAAATCCGCCGCGGCGAATTCGGCATGGGCCTCGAAGGCCTGATCAACGACCGCGCCGGCCGCGTCACCGGAATCGTCAACGGCATCGACCCCGCCGTCTGGAACCCGGAAACCGACGCGTCCCTCCCCGCCCGCTACACCGCGCGCACGCTAGCCCGCCGCCGCACCAACAAGCGCGCGATCGAAACCCTGTTCGGGCTCGACACCGGCGACGGCCCGATCTTCACCGTCATCAGCCGCCTTACCTGGCAAAAGGGCATGGACGTCCTCGCCGGCGCGCTGGACGAACTCGTCGCACTCGGCGGCCGTCTCGCGCTGCTCGGCTCGGGCGACACCGCGCTGGAACGCGCGTTCCTAGCCGCCGCCGAACGCCACCCCGGCCGGATCGGCGTCCGCATCGGCTATGACGAACCCGTCTCGCACCTGCTGCAAGGCGGCGCCGACGCGATCCTGATCCCATCGCGATTCGAGCCGTGCGGCCTGACGCAACTCTACGGCCTCGCTTACGGCTGCATCCCCGTCGTCGCGCGCACCGGCGGGCTCGCCGACACCGTGATCGACGCGAACGAAGCCGCGATCGCAGCGGGCGTCGCCACCGGCATCCAGCACGACGGCGTTACGCCCGAAGCGCTCAGCCACGCGCTGCGCCGAACGATGGCCCTCTATGCACGCCCCGATCGCTGGTCCATGTTGCAGCGCAACGCGATGCGTGCGGACTTCTCGTGGGACGAGAGCGGCCGCCGCTACGCAGACCTTTACGCAAGCCTGACGGGGACCGCATGATCCGCACCGTATCGACCACGCCTTATTCCGATCAGAAGCCCGGCACCTCGGGCCTGCGGAAGAAGGTTAAGGTCTTCCAGCAGCCAAACTATGCCGAAAATTTCGTCCAGAGCGTGTTCGACGTGGTCGCGGACAAGGCCGGCGCGACGCTGGTGATCGGTGGCGATGGTCGCTTCCTCAACCGCGAAGTCATCCAGGTCGCGATCCGCATGGCGGCAGCGAACGGCTTCGGCCGCGTGATCGTCGGCCGCGGCGGCATTCTCTCCACCCCCGCCGCCAGCCACATGATCCGCAAGCGTGGCGCCATCGGTGGCCTCGTCCTCTCGGCAAGCCACAACCCCGGCGGTCCCGACGAGGATTTCGGGATCAAGTACAACATCGCCAACGGCGGCCCCGCCCCTGAATCCGTGACCGACGCGATCAACGCGCGCACGCTCGAGATCGACCGCTGGCTGACCGTCGACGCGGCCGACATCGACCTCGACACCGACGGCGAAGTCACGGTCGGCGATATGCCCGTCGAGGTCGTCGATCCGGTCGAGGATTATGCCGCGCTCATGGAGACGCTGTTCGACTTCGACGCGATCCGCAGCGCCAAGCTGACGATGGCGTTCGACGCGATGAGCGCGGTCACGGGGCCGTACGCGACCGAGATCCTCGAACGCCGCCTCGGCTTCGCGCCCGGCACCGTCCGCAACGGCGAGCCCCTCCCCGACTTCGGCGGTCACCATCCCGACCCCAATCTCGTCCACGCGCATGAATTGTACGAGACGATGATGGCGTCCGAAGCGCCCGATTTCGGCGCAGCGTCGGACGGCGACGGCGACCGCAACCTGATCATAGGCAAGCACCGCTTCGTCACCCCTTCGGACAGCTTGGCCATGCTGGCGGCGAACGCACACCTCGCGCCGGGGTACGCAGGCGGCCTCAAGGGTATCGCCCGCTCGATGCCGACCAGCGCCGCCGCCGACCGAGTGGCCGAAGCGCTCGGCATCCCCGCCTACGAGACCCCGACCGGCTGGAAGTTCTTCGGCAATCTGCTCGACGCCGGCATGGCGACGATCTGCGGCGAGGAAAGCGCCGGCACCGGCTCCGACCATGTCCGCGAGAAGGACGGCCTGTGGGCAGTCCTCCTGTGGCTCAACATTCTCGCGGTCCGCGGCGACAGTGTCGACACGATCGCCCGCGATCACTGGGCGAAGTTCGGCCGTAACTACTATGCCCGCCACGATTACGAAGGCGTCGAAACCCCGCGCGCCGACGCATTGATGGCGGCGTTGCGCGCCAGCCTAGCCACCCTGCCCGGCCAGCAATTCGGCGACCTCACCGTCGAGACCGCGGACGAGTTCGCCTATACCGACCCGACCGATGGCTCGATCAGCCGCAACCAAGGCGTCCGCATCCTGTTCGAGGGCGGCAGCCGCGTCGTGTTCCGCCTGTCGGGCACCGGCACCACCGGCGCGACCTTGCGCGTGTACCTCGAACGCTACGAGCCCGTCGGCGGCAACCTCGACCGTGACACCGGCGAGATGCTCGCCAGCATCGTCGCCGCCGCGGCGTCAATCGCGAGGATCGCGGAGCATACCGGCCGCACCGCCCCCGACGTCGTCACCTGATCCGCGACGGCCGCTAGCATGACGACCAGACGCCGCCGCAGCGCGCTCTACATGCCCGCCTCGAACGCTCGCGCCATCGCCAAGGCGCGGACGCTCGATTGCGACGTCGTCATCCTCGACCTGGAAGACGCCGTCGCCCCCGACGAAAAGGCCGCAGCACGGGACCGCGTCATCGAGGCGGTCCGCGAAGGCGGCTTCGGCGAACGCGAACTGGTCGTACGGGTCAACGGCCTAGACACCCCCTGGTATACCGACGACATCGCAGCAATCCGCGCTACCGGCATCGACGCGGTGCTCGTCCCCAAGGTCTCGTCGGTCGCCGACCTGCTCACAGTCCGCGCATCGCTCGGCAAAGACGGCCCTCCGATCTGGGCAATGATAGAAACCTGCGCCGCCATCCTCGCCCTCCCCGCCCTATCCGCCGCAGCAGCCGAAACGCGCCTCACCGCACTGGTCGCCGGCACCAACGATCTCGCCAAGGAGATGCGCTGCCGGCTCGGTGCCGATCGCATGCCACTGATCCCTGCTCTCACCGCAACGATCATGGCCGCCCGTGCTGCCGGGATCGTCGCGCTGGACGGCGTCTGCAACGCCCTCGACGACCCGCCCCGCTTCACCGCCGAGTGCGCGCAAGGCGCTATGCTGGGGTTCGACGGAAAGACGTTGATCCATCCGTCTCAGATCGATGCGGCTAACGCCGGTTTTGGCCCCAGCGAGGAAGAATTGGCATGGGCCCGCAAGGTCGTGGCGGCGTTCGCGCAACCGGAGAATGCCGACAAGGGCGCCATCCGGTTAGACGGCCAGATGGTGGAACGTTTGCACCTTGCCGAGGCGGAAGCCACGCTCGCACGCTGAAGCGCTAACAAGCACGTACCCAAATACTGCCCGTCATCCTGACGAAAGTCAGGATCCAGAGCCATGAAGTGCACCACGTGTAACTCTGGATCCTGACTTTCGTCAGGATGACGGACCGCTTCGATGACGTCCTCCGGCTTTACCCCGCCTTCTTCCGCCGTGTCTCCCAGCCCTTCTTCGCCGCCGCAGACTTCGCCGCCGCGCTACGCCCAGCCGCCTGCTTCCCGCCCTCATGCGAAGACGCGTGCGTATCGGGCTTGCCGCGGCCCGAGCCCGACAAATTTCCCCCACCGGAATCCTTGTTCACCGCAGCCCAAGCCCGCGCCTCGGCCTCCTTCTCGGGAACGCCGCGCTCTTCATAGCCGTCCGCGATATGCGCGGCTTTGCGCTTCTGCTTGTCCGTGTACGCGCTCTTGTCGCCCTGTGGCATCGTCGCTCTCCTCGTCAGAAAGCATCAACGCTCAGGCCGACGCCGCGTTCAGAACGAAGGGGCGTTCACCGACCGATCCAGTCCGCTACCTGCGTCGCGACCTGGTTCGCCGCCTGATTGATCCCCGCCGCAGCCGAAGGTGCATCGATCGCCGACACCGGCACGCGTGCCTCGAAGCGATGCTTCTCGACCGTCGTCTTGCCGACGCGGGTCAGCGACGCATCGAACGTCACGACTGCCTCGCGGGTCGTCGCATCGAGACCGAACGACCGCAGCTCGCCACCGAGCAACCCGCCGGGATCGCCGACCGACTGCGCCGTCGACAGCACCACCAGCCCGGTCCGCGCCGCAACCGTATCCGACACCAGCCGTGAGAACAGCCGCGCCGGGGGCTCGGCCCACTGCGCGTCGGTCACGTATGCGATCGAGGTCGGCGTCGCCTGCACGGGCACGCGCGCGGTGGCCAGCGACTGCGGCACGACCGGGACCTGGATCGTGATCGACTTCGCCGTCGCCGAATCCTGGTTCTGGCCGACCGGCACCGACGATGCACTCGTCAGCGTCAGCAATGTGGGGGGCGGTTTCGCGCCGAAGCTGATGCACCCGGCGAGTGGCAGCATCGCGATCAGGATGAGCGGTGTCTTCATGGCGTGCCTCACTTACCCTTGTAATCCGGGAGCTTCTGCTGCCCGATCAGCGAACTCGCACCCTGCTGGTCGACCTTCTCGGCGACCGACGACAGCGCCGCGGCGGTCGTGCGGAGGTCGCGAACCAAACGGTTCGCCTCCGGGATCGTCGTCTTGGAGAAGGCCTGCAAGCCTGGCCGTGCATCGCCGATCGCGGCGTTCAACGTCTCCGCGCTCTGCTGTGCGGAGGTAATCGCCTTGTTCAGGTTCGTCATCGCCGGCTTCACGTCCTCGGACAGCACGCCGTTGGTGGTCTTGGCGAGCACACCGAACTGCTGCGCGGCATCACCGGCCTGCTGGATCGCAACCCGCGTCTGCGCAAGCGTCGCGGCAATCTCGGGCCCGCGATCGGCGAGTGCATCCGTCAGGCGATTGGTGTTCTCGAGGATACCCGCGATCGATGCCTGGTTACGATCGGTCAGCAACCCCGTCAGGCGCTCGGTCAGCGTCGATAGGCGCTCGAGCAACTGCGGTGCCGAGTTCAGGATCGCGCCCAGGCCACCGAGCTTGGTCGGGATCACCGGCACGCCGTACGGGCATTCGGTCGGCGTCTTCGTGTCGGGGCAGCCGATCGCCGGCGCACCCTTGCGCGCGCCATCGAGCGAGATCTGGCTGACGCCCGTGAAGCCGACGCCCGAGATCGACGCGGTCGTGCCCTGCAGCACCGGCGTCTCGTCGTTGACGCTGATCCGGACGCGGACGAACTGCGGATCGTTCTTCCACAGCGAGATCGTCTTCACCTGCCCCGACGGTACGCCCGAGAACACCACGGCAGAGCCGCGCGCGAGTCCGTCGACCGACTGGCGGAAGAAGATGTCGTATTCCTTCTCTTCCTTGCCACCGATCCGCGCGATCCACACGGTGAACAGCGCCAGCAGGGCCAGCAGGATCAGCACGACGGCGCCGACTAGGACGTGGTTCGAACGGGTTTCCATCAGCGCGTCCTTGCTTCTTTCTCGGCGTATGTCGCGTCGGCGTCGTCCGGCGCGGACTGCTTGGACTGGACTTCAGTAGGATGTCGGGCTGCTTCTTGGTCGGCGCGCTCATGCGCCTCCTGCGTCGCGACCGCGGCACGACCGCGTGGCCCCTTGAAATATTCTTCGATCCACGGGTGATCGAGCGCGATCAGCTCGTCGATCGTCCCGACCGCGATGACCTTCTTGTCGGCCAGCACCGCAACCCGGTCGCAGATCGCATACAGCGTATCGAGATCGTGCGTGATCAGGAACACCGTCAGCCCCAGCGTCTTCTGCAACGACTGGGTCAGCCCGTCGAACGCCGCCGCCCCGATCGGATCGAGCCCGGCGGTCGGCTCGTCGAGGAACAGCAACTCCGGATCGAGCGCCAGCGCACGGGCAAGACCGGCACGCTTCTTCATGCCACCCGACAGTTCGGCAGGAAACTTGTTCGCGGCATCGGCGGGCAGGCCCGTCATCACCACCTTGTACGACGCGATCTCCGCGAGCAGCGCCGGCGACAGATCCGGATAGAATTCGCGCAACGGCACTTCGACGTTCTCGGCCACGGTCAGCGTCGAGAACAGCGCACCACCCTGGAACAGCACGCCCCAGCGCTTGCGGATCTCGGTCGCCTCGGTTTCCTCGCGGCCGATATTGGGCTCGCCGAACACCGTGATCTCACCCGCGACCGGCGTCTGAAGCCCGATGATCGAGCGCATCAGCACCGACTTGCCGGTACCCGACCCGCCGACCACGCCGAGGATCTCGCCGCGCCGCACGTCGAGGTCGAGCCCCTCGTGCACCACCGAATCGCCGAACGCGTTCTTCAGCCCCTTCACGGAGATGATAAAATCGTCTGTCTTGTTGTCCGTCTTGCGGGGCATCAGTCCCAACCCAACCAGGTGAAGAACACCGCGAAGAACGCGTCGAGCACGATCACTAGGAAGATCCCCTGGACCACCGCCGACGTGGTGCGCAGGCCGACCTGCTCGGCGTCCGACTCGACCTGCATCCCCTGGAAACAGCCTGCGATCGCGATGATCGCGCCGAACACCGGTGCCTTGATCAGCGAGATATACAGATCGGTGATCGGCACGACTTCGCGGATGCGCGCGATGAACGTCACCGGCGGAATGCCGAGCTGGACCCAGCACAGCAGCCCGCCGCCGATGATCGCGATGATCGACGCATAGAAGCCGAGCAGCGGCATCATCACGATCGCCGCGAGCACGCGGGGCAGCACCAGCGCCTCCATCGGCGAGACGCCGATCGTCCGCATCGCGTCGATCTCTTCGGTGAGCTTCATCGTGCCCAACTGCGCCGCGAACGCCGATCCCGAGCGCCCCGCGACCATGATCGCGGTCATCAACAGGCCGAGTTCGCGGATCGTCAGGCGGCCGACGAGGTTGATCGTGAACACCTCCGCGCCGAACTGCCGCAACTGGACCGCGCCCTGTTGCGCGATGACCATGCCGATCAGGAAGCTCATCAGCCCGACGATGCCGAGCGCGGCGACGCCGACGACCTCGAATCGCTGGACCACGGCGTTGAACCGGAAGCGGCGTGGGTGGCGGATGACGCTGCCGAACGCGATCGTCGTCGCGCCGAGAAACCCGAGCAGGCCGAGCATCGTCTTGCCCGACAGCACGACCGCGTCGCCGATCTCGCCGACCACGCGGGACAGCGCACCGACCTTCGCAGGCCTGGCGGCGATCGGCTGATCGGAGGCGACGACCTGGTCGAACAACGCCTGGTCGTTCTCGTCGAGCCCATCGATCGTCGCATCGTTGCGCGCCGCGAACCGGTGAACGACCCACGCGCCGATCGTGTCGATCCGGTCGACTCCGCTGAGGTCGACATGCTTCACCGAAGCCGCGTCGATCGCCTCGAGCCGATCGGGCAGATTGCCGATCTTTGCGAGCGACAGATCGCCGGTAAAGCGAAGCGTGCCGGTATCGGCACCGTCCTGCTGGAAATCGGCCATCGCGCTCATCGGGGGCACCTTTGCGGCAAAGTGACTGGATCGGCAAGATGAATGCGGCGTAAGTGACGACGATGATCGAAAAGCCTTCCGCCCCCCCGACCATCCGTCTCGCGATCTACGACATGGACAAGACGATCACGCACGCGCCGACCTGGACGCCGTTCCTGCTCCACACCGCGAAGAAAGGCGGCGCGCCGTGGCGGCTGGCGCTCGTCCCGTTCGCCGGAGTCGCCGCGCTCGGCTATGTCGGCAAGCTGATCAGCCGCGGCCGGCTCAAATACCTGATGCAGCGCATGATGCTCGGCAAGCGCATGACCCCCGCCGAAGAACGCCGCGCCGCCGAAGCCTTCGCCGACCGCGTCATGCGCGACGGCGTCTTCGCCAGCGCCCGCGCGCAGATCGAGGCCGACCGCGCCGCCGGCTACCGACTGGTCATGGCGACCGCATCGTACCGATTCTACGTCGAGGCGATCGCCAAGCGATTGGACTTCGACGCGGTGATCGGCACCGAGAGCCTGCGCGACCGCGACGGCGTGCTGCTCGCCGGCATCGAAGGCGAGAATTGCTACGGCCCGGCAAAACTGCGGATGATCCAGTCCTGGATGGACCGCGAAGGCATCCCCCGAGACCACGCCCACATCCGCTTCTATTCCGACCATGTTTCGGACGCCCCGACCTTCGAATGGGCCGACGAACCCTTCGCGGTGAACGCGCATGGGCCGTTGCGACTGCTGGCGAAGGCCAAGGGTTGGGCAATGCCGGATTGGGAGCGGTAGCTCCGTTCGACCAGTGACCGCTGCCAACACCTAATTCAGTAACTAACACCCAATCTAGGACGTTTGAAGCCGTCTTCGTCAACCCTACTCCGGTCGCTTATTCAGCTCCAGTTCTGACGTGGGGTGGCCGATCGCGACTCGCCCCTATTTTCAGTTCTGTTCGACTCGCCCCTATTTTCAGTTCTGTTCGAAAGGCAAAGTTGCTGCCCTTATCGACCCAGTGAGCAAGGCTGCGATTAGAGCGGTCAAGCGCATGCCCTGCGCGAACGGAATGTAGCTGCAATAAACTGATGTGCGATGACTGCCTAGGGCTGAGGTAGATAGCGCCAGAATCAGCGTTTTGCTAATTAAGTAAGCTACTTAGCATGCATCGAGAGATAAGTGCGGATAAGTTGGTAAGGACCGGGGCAGGACCAACACCGTTGCTCGCGACGTTGAACTGCTGAGAAGCTTAAAATCTCATTATTGTTTAAGCTAAGGGTTCGGCACTTTGCGTAAGGATTATATAATCTCGCCGGATGCGCTCCCACAATCTTCCAGTGACTAGAAGACGCTGACCTATTTTCATAAGGTCTCGATCAATCATCTCCTGATACTTCTCCGCTAACGGATTCACCGTCGTCTGTCGCCCCGCAGCGTCCTTGACTATAAAGGTCTTAGCGTCATCATTTAATTCAATGATAGTGCCTTTAATTCGCCTGATCGGAGCCTGAATGCTCTGTCTCGCAGCTACTATGTTGTCCCCAGTTCGCTTGTCTATCGAGACAAGTTTCACTCCTGCCTTCGTTCGGAAGCCGACCTGAAGACGAGTCAGTTCGTTCTTAGTTGTGGGAACAATACCGGCAATGCGATCAAGTAGCTCAAAATGAAGATTTGCTTCTGCCTTGGTTAAGCCGTTACCTCGCGCCAGATTTGCCGTCTCTTCAAGTTCCTCTACAAATCTGGCTCCCAAGTCTTCACTTTCGGAGACGAGGCTCTCGGGCGTAAAGCCGGCGGTTTCCTTCGATGATAGTAGTCCTTGCTCGTCAAACTGCGGCTCTTTTATTGCAATAAGAAGGCTGTCAAAACGCAGCGGGAATACTTCTGGGTCGAAAAAACGTCCTTTTCGCCCATAAGACAATCGTTCTGGCATCAATGCGCCACGCACAACGTCAGAAACAGCATCTAGGCGACCTTTAAGAACGCTCAGAGGCATCGACAGCGCCGACATTAGACCCGACTCAAACTTAAAAGACAAAAATGCTTCTGATTGCTCAAGAGTATCAGCCGCTTCGCCAAAACTCGAATAAAGAGCCACGCCCTTATCAGGCAATAACTTGCCGTACTCCTGATAAGATTGTTCTTGATAGCGAATAACTTCAAAATCGAAGTTAATTTCCGCGAGCCATGCTTCGCGGTGACTCATAGCACCACGCATCGATAGATTGCCACTGCGCAGTGCTACCAATTCTTCATCTTCAACGGGAGCAACTAGAAAAACGTCACCCTCGTTCTCTTCTGCAACCTTGAAACAGAGAAATGTCGCCGGCCCTGCGTGACTTGTGAAAATAGCGGGGCCATCAAGCTCGTAAAGAATTTCCGCGGGGCTGACGGCACCGCCATACCATTTCGTAAGGAACGGGCGACCATCAACCCACATCGACTGTAGCCCTATCGACTGGACCAAACGCGAGCTCTGCACGTTCGTCTAGCTTTGTTGAGGCACGTGGCCAGTACGTGTAATGTTCTGCGGATCGCGTCGGTAGCAGAGCCCCCTCGTTCGCGTTCACGTTAGTGGTGTAGACAAAAGCACCTTGAGCAAACGGAAAAAGTTTGCAGGCGTGCCGAATGCCTTTCTCCGTGAGATAAACCGAGAGACCTGACGGAGTGCAATCTTGTGGATCACGCTTAAGCGCGGCCTGCGCCTGCTTCACCTTGCGTAAAGAGGTTGATCTGGCATGTGAGGTATAGTCCTCCGCATCCGGTGGGCTGGCGCCGCAGATTCGATAAAGCGTCGCGGCTTTTTCTTCGGCCTGCGCGGGAGGGCAATGAGCCGGCACGCCATCCTCATACTCTATCGACAACGCTGATACACTCCCCCTTCTCATCCGAGGCCCTATGCAGTATAAATCCTGATTGTGTCCATCGGCTGCGAAAGCCTTCGGCTAATCAGGTCGACTGCACCAATACGTGCCCCCGGTCCTGCCCGAGCAAAGGTGAACCAGCGGAGGGGCCCGCTAAGTCATTGAAGAAATGGTTCTGCCGATAAGGATTGACCCAGACATTCGATGTCGGCAAGCGCCGCCCCATCTCGATCTGTTTTCAAAGTTAACTTCTCCAGGTCTTACTTAACCCAGACGGCCACACGCTACCGAGCGATAATGCTGCCGTTCCGCGCGCGATCGAAACGATCACACGCCGCCCCCTCACAACAGCACATCAACGCTGTGGATCACCAGTCCGACCAGCCCGCCGACGATCGTGCCGTTCACGCGGATATATTGCAGGTCGCGGCCGACGGCGTTTTCCAGGCGGCGGGTGATCGTGTCGGCGTCCCAGCTGCGGACCGTTTCCGAGACCAGCTTGACGATGCCGTCGCCGTAGTCCGCCGCCGCGCCGACCGCCGCACGCCGCACGAACCGGTTGATCGTCCGCGACATGCGCGGATCGTGCTGCAACGTCTCGCCGAGCTGGCGCAGGATGTCGCCAAGCTTGCCGGCCATCGCCCGCTCGGGGTCGCGCGCGATCGCCAGCAGCGCGCCGCGTGCCTGCTCCCACAGGCCGTCGAGCCAGCGCTGCATCGCCGGATTGTCGAGCAGGTCGTTCTTCATCGTCTCGACGCGCTCGCGCATCCGGCGGTCATATTGCAGGTCCCAGGCGAGCCGATCGAGCCCCTCCTCCGCCTTCAGGCGCAGCGGATGCTCGGGGTCCTCCGCCATCTCCGCGAGCAGCTTGTCGAAACCGCTGATGAGCTTGTCCGCGACGGTCGTGTCGAGCCCGGTCCAGCGCAGGATCGAGCCGGCCTTGTCGTGGACCATCGCGCGGACGAGGTGGTCGTTCGCGGCCAGCGTCTTGGCCGCCCAGCGGATCGCGCTTTCGAGCAGCGGCGCGTGGCGGCGCTCGGCGATCGCGGCCTTCAGCAACTGGCCGAGGATCGGCGACACCTCCGTCGCGCGCAGGCGGGCGCCGATCCCGGCCTTGACCATCCCGCCGAGCCGCGCCGGATCGAGACCCTTCAGCACCTGTGCGACCAGCTTCGACGCGCCCTGCCGAAAGCGTCCCCCTGCCCCCTCGGGCGGATCGGTCAGCCAGCGGGCGATCGCACCCGCCACGTCGAGCCGGCGGGTTCGCCTGGCGATGACGACGGGGATCAGGAAGTTCGCGCGGAGGAACTGCGCGAGCGTGTCGCCGATGCGGTCCTTGTTGCGCGGCACGATCGCGGTGTGCGGGATCGGCAGGCCGAGCGGATGGCGGAACAGCGCGGTCACCGCGAACCAGTCCGCGAGGCCGCCGACCATCGCCGCCTCGGCGAACGCGCGGACGAACGCGAAGGCGGGGTGGACGGGGACGAGCGCGCGGCTGACGAAGAAGGTCGCGGCCATGAACACGAGCAGCCCGGTCGCGACGATCCGCATGCGGACGAGGGCGGGCGGCGTTGCTTCGCTCGCCGGGCGCGTGCGGGTTGAAACTGTCATGCCCGAAACAATCCCCCAGCGCGGGGATAGTTCACGACCGCCGCCGACGATCCGGCTTTCGCCCGGCGAGCGCTCGATTCAGGTGCGCTCGGCTGGTGGAATTTTGCCACCCCCGCGCGTGATTGGCTGGGTTCCGAGCGGTCCGTGCTCGACTGCCACACGGCTTTCGACCGAAGCCGGCATGACCGGCCCACGCTCAACCGCCGCGTGTTTGCTTCGCCCGTGCTCGACCAGACGGCTCGCGCTGGTGACGTTCGTGCCGTATTCCTCGACGCCACGCCGACGCGCAATGCTCTTGACCGGCCCGCGCTCGACTGGCCCATGCTCGACCGCGCGGCTTTCGAATGAGTCCGGCATGACCGTTCTACGCTCGACCGGCACGCGCTCGACCTTCCCATGCTCGACCCGACGGCCCGTGCATTCGCCGTTCGTGCCGTATTCGTCGACGCCCCGCCATTACGCAGCACTTTGGAGTCGTTCAACACGAGGGGCGCGATGGCGTCACTCGGCTGGCTGCGTGCCATCGCCGAGCTTGGGGGTTGCCGGTCCGAGCCGTGGCCCCGACGGTCCGGCGAGCCCGATGACTTCGCTGCCGTCGTCGCCAGGGCGATAGGTCAGCAGGCTGCGGCCGAGGCGTGGGCCGATATACCGCTCGATCCCGACCGCGAGGCTGAACGCCGCGGGGACGATCAGCAGCGTCAGGATGGTCGACAGGACGAGCCCGCCGATCACGACGATGCCCATCGGCGCGCGCCACGATCCGTCGCCGCCGAGCGACAGCGCGGTCGGGATCATGCCCGCGACCATTGCGACCGTGGTCATCACGATCGGCTGCGCGCGCTTGTGGCCGGCATCGACCACCGCGGTCCAGACGTCGACGCCCTTGCCCATCTCCTCCAGCGCGAAATCGATCAGCAGGATCGAGTTCTTCGCGACGATGCCGAGCAGCATGAGGATACCGATGAACACCGGCATCGACACCGGATTGCCCGTCGCCCACAACGCGATCAACCCGCCCAGCGGCGCCAGCAAAAGCGACCCCATGTTGACGAACGGCGGCAACGCGCGGCGGTACAGCAGCACCAGCACCGCGAACACCAGGAACGTCCCCGCGATCACCGCGAGGATGAAGTTGTTGATCATCTCCGCCTGGAACTTGGACTGCCCCAGCACGAGTTTGTTCACGCCGGTCGGCAGGTTCGCCATCGTCGGCAGCGCATCGATCTGCTTCTGCGCGACGCCGGAGACTATCCCCGGCGCGAGATCGGCGCCGATCGTCAGCTGACGCTGCTGATTGACGCGGTCGATCTTGGTCGGACCGGAGCCGAGCGTGATCTCCGCCACCAGGTTGAGCGGCACCGAACCACCCGAGGCGGTCGAGACCGGCAGGTTCTGGATCGTCGACAGCTCGCTACGCGCGCCCTGGTCGAGCGCGACGCGGATCGGGATCTGGCGATCGGAGAGCGAGAAGCGCGCCGAGTTCTGGTCGATGTCGCCGAGCGTCGCGATCCGGATCGCCGACGACAGCGCCTGCGTCGTCACGCCGAGATTGGCGGCAAGATCGAAGCGCGGCTTGATGACGATTTCCGGGCGCTGCATGTTGCCGGCGACGCGCGGCGCGACCAGCGTCGGCAGGCGCGACATCTCGGTCACGATCTTCTGCGCGGTCGCATCGAGCAGCTTGGGATCGTCGCCACCCAGCGTCACGCTCATGTCGCGCGTGCTGCCGCCCCAGCCATTCTGAGATCGGAACGAGACGCGTGCGTCGGGGATCGCCGCGAGCTGGGGTGCGAGGCTGCGCTCGAACTCCGTGCTCTTCATCTTGCGGTCGTCTTTCAGCGTCGCGGTGACGCGGCCGGCATTGACCGAACCGTTGGCACCGCTGCGCGCGTAGACGGACTGGACGTCGGGCTGCGATCCGATCAGCGCCGCGACCTTGGTCACCACCGCTTCGGTCTGCGCCAGCGTCGTGCCCGGCACCATGTCGATGACCGCCATCGAGGTGTCGTTGTCCTGCGCAGGCTGGAACGTCATCGGCAGGACCGCGAACATCACGATCGTCATCAGGAACGCGAACAGGCCGAGCCCGAGCACCCAGAACCGGTGATCGCGGAAACGGCTGGTCAAGCGGTGGAAGCCGCCACGGGCGGCCGAGGCCTTCGCCTTGCCGGTCTCCAGCGTCCACTTCAGCGTTGCCATATAGCCGTCCATCAGGACGCCCTCGCCGTGCACAGCGGGGCCGGCGGACTTGAGGAAATACGCGGCGAGCATCGGCGTGACGAGACGCGCGACCGCGAGGCTCATAAGTACCGAGGCGACCACCGTCAGGCCGAAATTCTTGAAGAACTGCCCCGAGATACCCGGCATCAGGCCGACCGGCAGGAACACGGCGACGATCGCCATCGTCGTGGCCAGCACGGCGAGACCGATCTCGTCGGCGGCGTCGATCGAGGCCTGATAGGCGGACTTGCCCATCCGCATGTGCCGGACGATGTTCTCGATCTCGACAATCGCGTCGTCGACCAGCACGCCCGCGACGAGACTGAGCGCAAGCAACGTCATCTGGTTCAGGTTGAAGCCGAGCAGGTCCATGAACCAGAAGGCCGGGATCGCCGACAGCGGAATCGCGAGCGACGAGATCACTGTCGCGCGCCAGTCGCGAAGGAACAGGAACACCACGATCACCGCGAGCACTGCGCCCTCGATCATCGCGTGGATCGCGCTCTCATACTGCATCTCGGTGTATTTGACGCTGTTCGAGCGCAGCACGAAATGCACGTTCGGATTGCGTTTTTCCATCGCCGCGAGCTTCTTCACCGCCTCGTTAAAGACGGTGACGTCGGACGATCCCTTGGAGCGCTGGAAGTCGAAGCTGATCGTCTGGCGGCCGTCGATCGCGGCACGGCTGCGCTGTTCGGCGTAGAGATCGCGAACCTGTGCGATGTCGGCCAATCGCACGGTACGGCCGTTACCGACACTGATCTGGGTCTGGGCGAGTGCGACCGCGTCCTTCGCGTTGCCGAGCACGCGGACCGACTGTTCGGACCCGGCGATCTCGGCGCGACCGCCCGCTGCGTTCAGATTGACCTGACGGAGCTGGGCGTTGACCTGGCTTGCGGTGAGCCCTTGGCTTTGCAGCTTGAGCGGATCGAGGATGATGCGGATTTCGCGACTGACGCCGCCGTTGCGGTTGACCGCGGCCATGCCGGGGACCGACAGCAATTCCTTCGCGACGTTGTTGTCGATGTACCAGCTCAGCTGTTCGACCGTCATGTCCTTGGCGATCACCGAATAGCTGGCGAGATCGTTGTCGGTGGTGTTCGCACGGAACACCTGCGGCTCGAGGATACCCTCGGGCAGGTCGCTGCGGATCTGTGCGATCGCGTCGCGGACGTCGGTGACGGCACGGTCGATCGGCGTGCCGATGCTGAGCTGGACGACGGTCTGCGACTGGCCCTCGGTAACGGTCGAGGTGATCTCGTCGATGCCCTGGAGCGAACGAACGGCCGCCTCGACGCGCTGCGTGACCTGCGTCTCGAGCTCGGTCGGCGCGGCACCCGGCTGGTTGATGACGACGATCGCGATCGGGAAGTCGATGTCCGGATCGTTGTTCACGTCCATCCGCATGAAGCTGACGATGCCCGCCAGGGTCAGCGCGATGAACAGCACGATCGGCGGCACCGGGTTGCGGATCGCCCAGGCCGAGATGTTGCGAAAGTTCATGAGCTCAGCTCGCTTTCTTCGTGACCGGCTTCACCTTCTGCCCGGGCGCCAGGAACCCGCCTGCAGACAACACTACTCGCTCGGTTCCATCGAGTCCGCTGAGAATCGTCACGCCCGCATCGGAGACCTGGCCGATCTTGATATCGCGGCGGGCCGCCTTGTTATCGGCGCCGATGATATAGACGAAGCTGCCCTTCTCGTCGCTCTGCAGCGCCGAATCAGGGAGCAGCGGTGCCTGGGTGGCACCGCCGACGATCGTCGCCGCGGCGAAACCGCCCGGCCGCAGCGCGGGGTCATAGGCGACAGCGATCCGCGCAATGCCCTGGCGGCTCTGCGGGTCGATGACCGGCGAAACCTGCCACACCTGGCCTGGGAAGCCCTGAGTCGTGCCGACCGGAACGACGGTCGCGCGCGCCCCGGCGTGGAGCCCGGCGAGATCAGCTTCGCTCAACTGCGCGCGCATTTCCATCTGGCCGTCCGCGGCCATGCGGAACAGCACGCCCGTACCCGCGCCGACGACCTGGCCCGATTCGACGCCGCGCGTCAGCACGAGGCCGGCGGCGGGCGCACGGATATCGAGGCGACCGTTGCGCGCGCGCGCCTCGCCGAGCGTCGCCTGCGCCACCTTCACGCGGGCGGCGGCGGCGTCGCGGGTCGCGGCCTTGCGCTGGAGATCGGCCTTCGAGATGAAGCCGCGATCGACGAGCTGCTTGGCGCGATCGAGTTCAGCCTGCGCGATCGTTTCGTCGGAGCGCGCGACGCTGACCGAGGCGGCGAGCGAGGCGGCGGTCTCGGTCTGGACCGAGCGATCGACCGTCGCCAGCACCTGACCTGCCGCGACCCACTGGCCCGGCTCGACCAGCACGCGCGTGATCATCCCGCCTTCGCCCGCGACGCCGACCGGCATTTCGCGCCGCGCGGCGATCGTACCGGTGGCGGAAATCGTGCGGTCGACGGTCTTGCGCCCCGGTACCATGACCGAGACGGTCGGCACCTGTTCGACGACCGGACCGGCGGCGGCGTCCTTCTTGCCGCCCTTGAACGCGAAGACGGCGCCGATGATCGCCAGCACGACGACGACCGCGATGATGATGTTGCGGCGGCGGTGCGACGGTGCGGTGTAATCGGGAAGCACAAGCTGGTCCTCGTGCTCGCCACCGTCAATCTGGCCGACGGTCTTCGTCTCGTAGTTCATGCGCGTCACAATCCCAATTTCGACCGGTCTTGTCTCGACCCGCTTCGCCATTCACCGGCTGTGTTATATGAATAGGTCACCGCGCTCAAGCCCTTTGGCTCATGCGGACCGCAGACATGCTTCGATTCCGATCTATCCGCAATGCCGTTCAGCTTGCGTTGAACTGTGTAGGACGACAGGCAGGTCGTGTTCTACCGGAGAGAAACAATGAAGACAGCATCGTTCCTGAGCGCCCTCGCTACCGTCGCGATCGGCTTGCCTGCCGTCGCTGCCAACGCTCAGGCCGCGCCGACGACCGTCGAGCCCATGGTGCCTGCCGCCGGGACCGTTCTGGACGTGACCGCCGAGGGGCGCACCACTCGAGTGCCCGATCTGGCGACAATCCGCGCCGGTGTCGTATCCCAGTCGACGACCGCGGCGGCTGCGCTCACCGACAATGCGCAGCGGATGGCGAAGGTGCTGGCCTCGCTCAAGCGCGCAGGCGTTGCGCCGCGCGACATCGCTACCTCGACCGTCCAGCTTGCCCCGCAATATCGCTACGCCGACAACCAGCCGCCGGTCATCACCGGGTACCAGGCGACCAACACCGTCTCGATCCGCTTCCGCGACGTCGCGAAGTCGGGGACGGTCCTCGATGCGCTGGTGGCTGAGGGTGCTAACCAGATCGACGGGCCGAACCTGTCGATCGACAAGCCTGACGCAGCGCTCGACGAAGCCCGGACGGATGCGATCGCGCAGGCCAAGCGCCGCGCCGATCTCTACGCCAAGGCGGCGGGGCTGCGCGTGTCGCGGATCGTCTCGATCGCGGAATCGGGCCAGGACACGGGTGGTCCGGCACAGCCGATGTTCATGGCGCGTGCGGCGATGGCCAAGGACAGCACGCAGATCGCACCCGGCGAGAAGGACGTGACGGTCACGCTGTCAGTACGCTTCCTGCTGAACTGACCCTCTTACGATCCTCCCCCGCAAGGGGGAGGTGGCTGGCACTTGCCAGACGGAGGGGGAGGAAGGAGCAACCGCTGCTTCTTGCCCTCCCCCTCCGTCACCTTCGGCGACACCTCCTCCTGGCGGGGGAGGATGCAAAGGCCGGCTGCGGATCGGGCAAATAATCTCACGCACGAAAAAAGGGCCGCCCGGTTGCCCGGACGACCCTTTATCTTCGCGTGACGATGCGAACTCTTAGCGGACGCTACCGCGACGCACGAGGTTCACGATCGCGAGCAGGATGATCGCACCCAGAAGCGACACGATGAACGAGGTCAGCGTCAGCGGCTGGTTGTTGATCGAGCCACCCGACAGGATCAGGCCACCGATGAACGCGCCAACGATGCCGACGATGATGTTCAGGAAGATGCCCTGCTGCGCGTCGGTGCGCATGATCATGCTAGCGATCCAGCCGATGACGCCGCCGATGATCAGCCAAAGAATGAGACCCATGATATTTTCCCTCCGTTGAACCCGTATCCGGGCGATGGCGGAAAGACGTGCGAACGGCGTTTTTTGTTCCGCTCGCGTTTTGAGTTTTGCCGTTCAATACTTTTGTTGGCGCTCGTACAACGACTTATAGTGCTGGATCCGCGTCACGCGCAGTCCGGGCATTCCCGACCGATCGATCGCCCGCTGCCAACCGGCGAACTCCTCGACCGTCAGGCCGTAGCGCGCGCAGACATCGTCGACGCTCAACAGCCCGCCATTCACCGCGGCGACCACCTCGGCCTTGCGCCGAACGACCCAGCGCGTGGTGCTGGGCGGTGGCAGGCTGTCCAGCGTCAGCTGCTCGCCCAAGGGCCCGATGACCTTGCCGGGACGGATTTTCTGGTTCTCGATCATTTGAAACCTCTGGTCGGGGCGGGGGGCCCCCTCTCGATACGCACACACGACCTGTAAGCGCAGGTCTTGAAGATCGGCTGAAACGCCGCGGTAAACAGCATCTTCATTCCTCCTTCCAACGGGTCAACGCCGCGGCCATCGGCCCGTTGAACGCACCGTGGAGTGGCGCGAACAACTTCGGATCGATCGTGGCGCGAGCAAATCCCGCCTGCACCGCCGCTGTCGGGCTCGCTGCCTGCCGGGCGGCGATACCGACGATCAGGACGGCCAGGTCACCCGGAAGAACGGTGACCTCTGCGTCGCGATCGAAACGGGGAAAACTCAGGTCCAACGGGATACTCGCTTCATTCTCGGAAGCCCCTGTCTAGGCCAAGGGGATGAAGACTGCGTAAAACACCCGCCACGCAGTGGCCGATTTGTTGCATCGCGACGTTCGCCGGTCGCATTTTTCACTCGCTTCGGCCTGATCGAGGTTAATCGACGCATCTTTTTGCAACGCGGTGCCTCCGCGCTTATGTAGCGCCGCATGGATCAGACCGATTTTCAGCTCGGGGCCAGCGCCGATACGGGCATGGCCGGAAAGCGCATCGTCGTGGCGATGTCGGGCGGCGTCGACAGTTCGGTCGTCGCCGCGCTCGCGCATGCCACCGGCGCCGAGACCATCGGCGTGACGTTGCAGCTGTACGATCATGGCGAGGCGGTCGGCCGCGCAGGCTCGTGCTGCGCGGGCCGCGATATCCGCGACGCCCGTGCGGTCTGCGATCGCCTCGGCATCGCGCACTACGTGTTCGATCACGAGACCAGTTTCCGCGAGCAGGTGGTCGACAAGTTCGCCGACGAGTATCTCGCCGGTCGCACGCCGATCCCGTGTGTTCAGTGCAACATGGGGCCGAAGTTCACCGACCTGCTGAAGCTCGCGCGCGATCTCGGCGCGGACTGCCTTGCGACCGGGCATTATGTGCGGCGTGTCGAGGGCGCGCACGGGGCCGAACTCCACCGCGGCGCCGATCCCGCGCGCGACCAAAGCTACTTCCTGTTCGCGACCACGCAGACGCAGCTCGATTACCTCCGCTTTCCGCTCGGTGGCCTACCCAAAGCACGCGTCCGCGAGATCGCCGCCGAACTCGGCCTCGGCGTCGCGGCCAAGCCGGACAGCCAGGACATCTGCTTCGTTCCCGACGGCGACTACGCCGGGCTCGTCAAAAAACTGCGCCCCGAGGCGGCGGAGACTGCGGGCGACATCGTCGATCTCGGCGGCGCAAAGCTCGGCGAACATCGTGGGCTGATCCACTTCACCGTCGGCCAGCGCCGCGGGTTGGAGATCGGCGGCAGTCCCGAGCCGCTCTACGTCGTGCGAGTCGAGCCTGCTACGAAGCGGGTCGTCGTCGGCCCCCGTCGCGCGCTGGCGGTCGAGGCAGCACGGATGACCGACATCAACTGGCTGGGTGGCGATTTCACCGGGCCGCTGACGGCCAAGGTGCGATCGATGGCGAAACCCGTCCCCGCCCGTCTGGTCGGCGACCGCGTGGTGTTCGATGCGCCGGAATACGGCGTCGCGCCCGGTCAGGCGGCAGTACTCTATGCGGGCGAGCGCGTGCTCGGCGGCGGCTGGATCGCGGAAACCGAAGCGGCACTCGTCGCCGCCTGACGCGTTCAGGGCGGATGGATATCGAAGATCTACGCCGCCAGATGGAAGCCGCCGCCGCGGCGATGGATTTCGAAACCGCGGGCAAGTTGCGTGATCAGATCAGCGTGTTGCGCGGCGGCGGCGAGGTAGCGGACACGGCTGGTCTGACACGGCAACAGCCCGGCGCGATGGGGCTTGGAACGAGCCAGCAGCGGATGACGCCGCCGCCGGGCTGGGTGAAACCGAAAAAGCCCGATCCGATGACCAAGGGGCGGAAGCGGTAGCTCTTCTTCGCCCCCCTCCCTGAAAAAGAGGGGTTGGGGGTGGGTAGGCCGGCTTGAGTCACGCGCGTTCGGAGAAAGCGGAAGCCGACCCACCCCCGGCCCCTCCCTTCCAGGGAGGGGGGAAGCAACAGGAAGATCACCACGATGATCCCCCCGGGGGCATTGTCAGCCGCGCCTAAATCAAGGCAGCAGGAAGGTGCCTTCGATCGTCGTCACGCACGATCCGCCCAGCACCACGCGGTCGCCGTCCAGACGACACGTCAGCTTCCCGCCGCGCGCACTCGCCTGATACGCCGTGAAGCTGTTCCCCAAGGTCGGCGCCCAATACGGCACCATCACCGCATGCGCCGAGCCCGTCACCGGATCCTCATCGATCGCATAATACGGCGTGAACACGCGGCTGACGATGTCGGTCGCCTCCCCCCGCGCCGCCACGATCGCGACGATCGGGAAGGCAGCCAGCGCGGTGAAGTCGGGCTTCAGGTCGCGAACGATCGACTCGTTCTCAACGATAACAAGCGCATAGCCCTTCTCGTGCCACAACGTCTCCACGGGCTCGGCGACGTTCAGCGCGGCGACGATCTCCGGAATCGCCTTCGGGCTCGGCCCCCAAGCCGGCAGCTCCAGCGTGTATCCGCTATCCGCCCGCGCGACCTCCAGCATCCCCGCCTGCCGCGTCCGGAACCGCACCCGGTCGAGCGCGGTGTCCGACGACAGCACGAAATGCCCGCTCGCCAGCGTCGCATGGCCGCACAGCGCAACCTCCGCCCCCGGTGTGAACCAGCGCAGGTCGAAATCGACACCCTCGTCGTCCGAAGCAACGATGAACGCGGTCTCGCTCAGGTTGTTCTCCTGCGCGATGTTGAGGAGCACGTCGTCGTCGAGCCATGCGGACAGCGGCATCACCGCCGCCTGGTTGCCGCCGAACGGTGTGTCGGAAAACGCATCGATCTGAGCGAACGGTATTCTCATGCCTGAATCCTCAAACGCGTTTGCCGAATCCTGAGCGGACTATACCCGCTTGCCGAACCAATGCGGCGTCACGTCCGCCTCGACCAGCGGATTGTCGGTATCGACATGCCCCTCGGGA
Organism: Sphingomonas sp. Leaf230; assembly: GCF_001421745.1. Classification (GTDB taxonomy): domain Bacteria; phylum Pseudomonadota; class Alphaproteobacteria; order Sphingomonadales; family Sphingomonadaceae; genus Sphingomonas. The sequence continues at coordinate 476,990 of NZ_LMKW01000008.1, forward strand.
TCGAGATGAATCAGCACCTCGACCTTGGGGAACGCGGTGCGCAGGTTGCGCTCGACCGCCTCGACGATGTCGTGCGCATGTTCCACGGTCAGGTCGCGGGCGACCTCCATGTGGAACTGCGCGAAATCGTGGCTCCCCGAGCGCCGCGTGCGGAAATCGTGAATGCCGCGAATGCCAGGCTGGCGCGCCGCGACGTCGAGGAATTGCGCCCGGAAATCCTCCGGCCATTCCTTGTCCATCAACTGGTCGATCGCGTTCGACGATGCCTGGAACGCACCCCAGGCGAGCCACAACGCGATGACGATGCCGAAGATCGGATCCGCGCCGCTCCACCCGACATATTGATCGAGCACCAGCGCGACGATCACCGAGCCGTTGAGCAGCACGTCCGACTGGTAGTGCACGTTGTCCGCGAGGATCGCGACCGAGCCGGTCTGGCGGATGATGCGACGCTGATAGGACAGCAGGAACACCGTAGCGACGATCGCGACGACCGACACGCCGATGCCGAAATCCGCCCCGGTGGTCGGCTGCGGATCGCCGAATGCGAGGATGGCACGCCACGCGATGCCGACCGCCGACGCGGTGATCAGCATGACCTGGAACAGCGCGGCCAGTGCCTCCGCCTTGCCGTGGCCGAAGCGGTGGTCGTGATCCGCCGGCGTCGCCGCCAGCCGCACGCCGTACAGCGTGACCAGCGACGCGAGCAGGTCGAGCGCGGTATCGGCGAGCGAACCGAGCATCGCCACCGAACCCGTCGACCATGCCGCAAAGCCCTTCAGCAGCAGCAGGAAACACGCCATCGCGACGCTGGCCAGCGCCGCGCGGGTTGCGAGGGGTATGACCCTGCGCCGTTCGTCCTGCGTCATGGGAACAGCAGCCCTTCGCTCCAGTTGCCGTCTTCGCGAACGAACAACCGCCGTTCGTGGAGCCGGTGCGCACGGTCCTGCCAGAACTCGATCCGCGTCGGCTTGACGCGGTAGCCACCCCAATGCGGCGGCCTCGGCACGTCCTGGCCTTCGAACTTCGCGGTCATTGCGGCAAAGCGCTGCTCGAACGTCTCGCGGCTATCGAGCGGCCGGGACTGCTCCGACGCCCAGGCGCCAAGCTGCGAATCACGACCACGCGAGGCGAAATAGGCGTCGGACTCTTCGTCCGTCGCCCATGATACCGGACCCTCGATGCGGATCTGACGGCGCAGCGACTTCCAGTGGAACAGCAGCGCACCCTGCGGATTGGCGGCGAGCTCGCCTGCCTTGCGACTTTCGCGATTGGTGTAGATCACGAAGCCGTCGGGGCCATGCCCCTTCAACAGCACCATGCGCACCGACGGCCGCCCCTCGGCATCGGCGGTCGCGAGCGCAACCGCGTTCGGGTCGTTCGGCTCGGACTGCTTGGCTTCGGCGTACCAGCTATCGAACAGCGTGAAGGGATCGTCTGACATGCCGCGCGCCATAGCGGGATTTGGCGCGGAACGAAACTTTGGAACGACTCTACCGTGCCGATGATTGACCCAGGTAATTGAATCGTTTCCGCAACGAAGGAACACGCAAGGTGGCAGCGCGCGCGTATTGGCAGGGGCAGATCCGGCTGGCCCTCGTCTCGATCCCGGTCGAGATCTATTCCGCGACGAAATCCGGCGCGGCGGTGTCGTTCAAGCAGATCCACGAGCCCTCGGGCCAGCCGATCCACTACGACAAGGTCGTCACCGGCGTCGGCCCGGTCGACGCCGACGAGATCATGAAGGGCTATGAGGTCTCGAAGGGCGAATACGTCCTGCTGGAGCAGGACGAGATCGATGCGGTGAAGCTCGAGTCAAAGAAGACGCTGGAACTCACGCAGTTCGTCGATGCGAGCGAGATCGACGTGCTGTATTACGAGAAGCCGTATTTCGTGGTGCCCGCGGATGATCTCGCAGAGGAGGCGTTCATCGTTCTGCGCGAGGCGTTGAAGCGGACGAAGAAGGTCGGGCTCGGCCAGCTTGCGATGCGCGGCCGCGAATACGTCGTCAGCCTGAAGCCATGCGGGCGAGGGATGGTGCTGGAGACGCTGCGTTATGCCGACGAGGTGCACAAGGCGCAGGGGTATTTCCGCGAGATCCCCGACGACAAGCCGTCCGAGGAGCTGCTCGAACTTGCCGAGGCGCTGATCGAAAAGCGCAGCGCGGACTTCCATCCGCAGGAGTTCCACGATCGCTATGTCGACGCGCTGAAGGACCTGATCGAACGCAAGCGCAAGTCGAACGGCAAGAAGATCATCGAGGACAAGGACACCGGCGGGAAGACCGGGTCGAACGTGGTCGATCTGATGGCGGCGTTGAAGAAGTCGATGGAGAAGAGTGGGGGGAGTGCAGAGAAGGCGCCGGCGAAGAAAGCCCCTGCCAAGCGCGCGCCTGCCAAGACGGCGGCCAAAGCGCCAGCCAAAAAACGTGCTTAAGCTCCCATCCCTGAAAGGGAGGGGTTGGGGGTGGGTCGCTCACCGTAATAGCGCCCCGCCCGCCAAGCAGCCGACCCACCCCCGGCCCCTCCCTTCCAGGGAGGGGTGAAGATGACCAACGATCCCCTCGCGCTCTACAATGCCAAGCGGAACTTCACCAAAACCGCCGAACCCGCCGGCACGCTGGCCCCCGGCAACGGCAACAGCTTCATGGTGCAGAAGCACGACGCCACCCGCCTCCACTGGGACTTCCGCCTCGAAATCGACGGCGTCCTCAAAAGCTGGGCGGTCACCCGCGGCCCCAGCCTCGACCCCAACGAAAAACGCCTCGCCGTCCGCACCGAGGACCACCCGCTCAGCTACGCCACCTTCGAAGGCACGATCCCCGCCGGCGAATATGGCGGCGGCACCGTGATGCTGTGGGACCGCGGCACGTGGTCGCCCATCAAGGGCAAGTCCGCAAAGGATCTCGACAAAGGCCACCTCCACTTCGTCCTCGATGGCGAGCGGATGAAGGGCGAATGGCTGCTCATCCGCCTTAAGCCCCGCGCGAAGGAGAAACGCGAGAACTGGCTGCTGCGCAAGATCGACGATGCGGCAGCCGGCGGCACGGACACGCTGGTAGAAGAAGCGCTGACCAGCATCTCGACCGGCCGCACGATGATCGAGATCGAAGAAGGCAAATCCTCCCCGGCACGGGGAGGGGGACCAGCGAAGGTGGTGGAGGGGGCGGCCCGCAAGAGTACCGCCAGCCGTAAAGTTCTCGCGCGCGGCAAGCCCCCCTCCACCACCGCGAAAGCTAACGGCGGTCCCCCTCCCCGTGCCGGGGAGGAATTTCAGGACCTGCAACTTTGCACTCTCGTCGACGCCGTCCCCACCGGCTCCGCCTGGCTTCACGAGGTAAAATACGACGGCTACCGCGCGCTGATCTCCCTCGCCAACGGCAAGGCCAAGGTCTTCACCCGCACCGGCCTCGACTGGACCGACAAGTTCGCTGCGATCGCCGACGCCGCCGCGAAACTCCCGGTAAAATCCGCGTTGATCGACGGCGAGATCGTCGCGTTCAAGGACGGCCACCCCGATTTCTCGACGCTGAAGGACGCGATCTCCACCGGCGGCAACATGACGTTGTTCGCGTTCGACCTGCTCGCGCTCGACGGCGAAGACCTGACCGGCCTCTCCAACCTCGACCGCAAAGCGCGCCTGCAGCCCCTGATCCCCGAGGATGAAGACCGTCTCCGCTACTCCGACCACGTCATCGGCGCAGGCGAGCAGTTGTTCGAGACGATGTGCCGCGAAGGCCTCGAAGGCATCGTCTCGAAACGCGCCGACGCGCCGTATTCGGGCAAGCGGACCAAGGCATGGCTCAAGGTCAAATGCACGCACCGCCAGGAGTTCGTGATTGTCGGCTGGCTGCCGTCCGACAAGAAACGCGGCTTCAGGTCGCTCTTGCTCGGCGTCCGCGAGGGCAAAGGGTTTCGCTATGCAGGCAAGGTCGGCACCGGCTTCGACCAGGCGTTGATGGACGACATCCGCGACAAACTGGACGCGCTCGACCGCAAGATGCCGACGGTCGAGGCCCCCAAGGCAGCGGTCCGCGGCGCGAAATGGGTGACGCCGAAACTCGTCGCGGAGGTCGCCTTCGCCGAGATCACCCCCGACGGCGTGCTGCGCCATTCGAGCTTCATCGGTCTGCGCGAGGACAAGGCGGCAAAGGACGTCGTCGCCGAGACGCCCGCGCCTTTGCCCGATGCCGCCCCCGAGACGAGCATAAAGGTCAGCAGCCGGGACCGCGTGATCTTCGACAAGTCGGACGTCACCAAGGGCGATCTCGCCGACTATTACGTCGCAGTCTCGGGCATAATGCTCCCGGTAGCGGGCAATCGCCCGATTAGCCTCGTGCGCTGCCCCCAGGGTCGATCGCGCGCGTGCTTCTTCCAGAAACACGATGCCGGGAGCTTCGGCGACGCTGTCCACAAAGTGCCGATCCGCGAAAAGGACGGCTCGACCGAGGACTATCTGTATGTCGACGATGCGGACGGGCTGGTCGCGTGCGTGCAGATGGGGACGATCGAGTTCCACGGCTGGGGATCGTCGAACGCCGCGCTGGAGAAGCCCGACCGCCTCGTGTTCGATCTCGATCCCGACGAGGGGCTCGATTTCGGCAACACCAAGAAGGCGGCGGAGCATCTGAAGAACCAGTTGGCCGAACTGGGGCTGGTCAGCTTCCCGATGCTGTCTGGGGGCAAGGGCGTGCACGTAGTGGTGCCGCTGACTCCGGAGGCGGAATGGCCGGCGGTGAAGGACTTCGCCGACCGCTTCGCGCGGGCGATGGCGGGGGCCGATCCCGAGCGCTTCGTCGCGACAATGGCCAAGGCGAAGCGGAAGGGGCGGATCTTTATCGACTGGCTGCGCAACCAGCGCGGGGCGACCGCGGTGATGCCGTATTCGGCGCGGGCGAGAGCGGGCGCGCCGGTGGCTGCACCGGTGTCTTGGACCGAATTGCGGGATATTGAGACGGCGGCATGCTGGGGAGTGAAGGATGGGACCGAGTTGATCGCCCGGGCCGGGTCACGGGCGTTGGCGGGATGGGGTGTAGCGGATCAGGTTCTGCCGGATTTGTGAGCCATTCCCCCTCCCCACAACCACAACCACAACCATAACCACCCCGGCAAAGGCCGGGGCCCAATTGGAAAGGTGGCGGTAACGGCGCGATGCCCGTCATTAGCGCCGTCCCCCAATTGGGCCCCGGCCTCCGCCGGGGTGGTGGTTTGTGGAGGCGACAGCTCGCCCCCCTTACTGTTCCCTCGCGAACGCGGGGGGCCAGGGTAACTGCACGCAGCGCTTGGAATTCCGGGACCCCGCGTTCGCGAGAGAACAGGAGTAACGCGCGGCCCCCGCGACAATTTATGTTGCACCGCCGCGTCGAAAGGTGAAACACCGCCGCCTGTATTCGGGGGCATGAGGCATTGAACACGGCGGACACGGCGACGCACACCGCGCCCCTTTTCGACGCGATGATCCATGCCGAGCGCTGGATCGCCGACTATTGCGCTCGCACCACTGGCGCCGACGTGCTGTGCCCCGCTGAAGACGGTAGCGCCGACCCCGCCTGGGCAGCGATGTTCGCCGAGCTGGCGATGGTCGCCTCGGACGACCTCGGCCACATTCGCGAACGCGTCCAGCGGCATGCGGTCGACATCGGCACCGGCTTCCGGATCGCCGACGAGCCCGACGAGCGCCCCTGGCCCGTCTCACCCGTCCCGCTGCTGATCGAGGCCGGCGAATGGGCGGGGATCGAGCGCGGCGTGATCCAGCGCGCGACGTTGATGGAGACGGTGATCGCCGACCTCTACGGCGAGGGAAAGCTGGTCGCGGACGGCCACATCCCCGCCGCGCTCGTCACCGGCAGTCCGTTCTTCCTGCGACCGATGGTCGGGCTCGACCCGCCCGGCGGCCGCCATCTCGATTTCATCGCGATCGACCTCGGTCGCGGGCCGACCGGCGAATGGCGCGTGCTCGCCGATCACCTCCGCGCGCCCGCCGGCGCCGGATACGCGCTGGAGAACCGCATCGCCGTCAGCCGCACGCTCGGCGGGTTGCAGGATCGGCTCAACGTGCAGCGCCACGCGCCGTTCTTTGCAGCCTTCCGCGCCGGGATCGCGGCGATGTGCAAGCGGACCGACCCGCGGATCGGGCTGCTCACGCCTGGTCGGTTCAACCCGAGCTACCCGGAGCAAGCGCATCTCGCGCGCTATCTCGGGCTGCTGCTAGTCGAGGGCGCCGATCTCGCCGCACTTGAGGACAAGGTGTATGTCCGCACGATCGGCGGGCTCAAGCGGATCGACGCGCTGTGGCGACGGCTCGACCCGCGGCTGCTCGATCCGCTGGCGTTCGACACGCATTCGCAGATCGGCGTGCCCGGGCTGATCGACGCGTACGCCGCCGGCAACGTCGTGCTGTCGAACGCGCCGGGGTCCGCCGTGCTGGAAGCGCCGGCGTTCTCGGCGTTCCTGCCGCAGCTCGCGAAGTCGCTGCTCGGCGAAGATCTGCTGCTCCCCAACATCGCGACATGGTGGTGTGGGCAGGACGGCGCGCGGGCCCAGGTCGAGGCGAATTTCGATCGCCTGCTGATCGGTCCGGCATTCCATTCGCGGCCTCTCGGCATGACCGGCGGCCCGGTCACGGGTGCCGACATCGCTGGCGAAGACCGGACGCGCCTGCTCGCCGACATGGCAAATCGGCCGCAGGATTATGTCGGGCAGGAACTCGTCCAGCTCTCGACCATGCCGGTCGTGGTCGGCGATGCGCTCGTCCCCCGCCCCTTCACCCTGCGCGTCTTCGCGGCGCGTAACGGCGACGGCGAATGGACCGTCCTACCCGGCGGGTTCGCGCGGATCGGCGAGCATCCCGACGCGCGGGCGGCGGTGATGGGCGAAGGCATCTGGTCCGCGGACGTCTGCATCTACGGTGCCGAGCCGGTCGCGCCGGTATCGCTGCTGACCGCCGCGGACTCGCTTCAGGTGCGGCGCAATCCGGGGACGTTGCCGAGCCGGGTGGCGGACAATTTCTACTGGCTCGGGCGCTATCTTGAGCGGGGCGAGGCTCTGCTCGGCGCGATCCGGGTGATGCTGGGCAATTCGATCGACGTCGACGGCGGTGCTGTGCTGTCGCCAACCACGGTCGGCAAGCTGGTCGGACTGATCGTCGGGGCGGGCAGCGCGCCGCATCCGCCATCGCTGCGTCGCGCCGACCTGACCGCGCTCGCCCGCACCGCGATGGAGGATGAGCGCGGGCAGTCGATCCTGACGCTCAACCGTCATGCGCGCGAGATCGGCGAAGGCTCGCGCGATCGACTGTCGGCTGACATGGTGCGGTTGCTCGAGGCGCCCTTCCCTACGCACCGCGGGATGCTGGAGCGAGCCGGGTCGCTGCAACGGCGCTATGCGGCGATCGCCGGGCTGTCGGCGGAGCATATGGGGCGGACGGCGGCATGGCGCTTTCATGATCTGGGGCGGCGGGTCGAGCGGGCGATGGCGATGGCGCGCGCGATCCGGTTGTTCGGGATGCCGGGCGCGTCGCCGGACGATCTGTCGGTGCTGCTCGACCTTGCCGACAGCCAGATCAGTTATCGGCAGCGCTATCCGACGGGGATCGCGCGCGTGCCGGTGATGGATCTGGTGGCGCTCGATCCGGGCAATCCTCGGTCGTTGGCGTTTTCGGCGGAGCGGATCGCGGCACGGTTGGCGGAGCTGCCGGTGCTGAGCGACGACGAGATGGCGGAGCCGCAACAGGCTCAAGCGACCGGGCTGCAGGCGATCGTGATGACCGCGACCGCGGCGGAGCTCGATGCGGAGACGCTGGGGGATATCGAGCGGCGTCTCGGCGCGGTGTCGGATGCGCTGGCGCGGCGGTATTTCCTGCAGGGTGCGGAGCCGTTGCGGACTAGCGGGCTGACTTTGGCATGAGGGTGGCCGTGAGCAGCCTACTCCCTCTCCCCTCCGGGGAGAGGGTCGGGGTGAGGGGCAGCCCAGCAGTGCTGCGCGTGGAACAGCCCCTCACCCCAGCCCTCTCCCCGGAGGGGAGAGGGAGCAAGAAGAGGGCGTCCCTCTCAGCTACGGGCATCGGTTTGCGGTCATGATCTATGACATTCGCCACGTCACGACGTTCGATTACGGCGCGAGCGTAAAGTTCGCGCGGTGCAATCTGCGGTTGAAGCCGATCGACTGGCCGGGGCAGCGGCTGGATTCCTATGCGCTGTCGGTGCATCCGGCCGGCCGTACCAGTCCAGCGCGCGCGGAGGCGGGGCTCGCCAACGTCACGCGGCTCGTGGTCGACAGCCCAGTCCGGCACCTGACGATCGAGAGCCGGTCGCGGATGACGGTGGACCGCCTCGTGCCCGTGCCCGATGCCAGCGATCCGACGCTGGGCGAGATCGCGGCGATGGCGCGGGCGAGCACCGATCTTTCCGCGGCGAGCCCTGCGAACTACATCTATCCTTCGCCGCTGATCCCGCTCGACCAGGCGATCGCCGACTATTGCGCGGTGGATCTCGATCCTTCGCGAGGAGCGCTGGAGGCCGGAATCGCGCTCGCGCGCCGGATCCAGGTTGAGTTCGAATTCGATGCGGACGCGACGCTGGTCGATACGCCGCCGCACGAGGCGTTCCTCCAGCGCAAGGGCGTGTGCCAGGATTTCGCGCAGATCATGATCACAGGCTTGCGCGCGGCAGGGCTGCCGGCGGCGTATGCGTCGGGGTATATCCGCACGATCCCGCCCGAGGGTCAGCCACGGCTGGTGGGGGCGGATGCGACGCATGCGTGGGTGCTTCTGTGGTGCGGGCCGGTGCGTGGCTGGGTCGGGGTCGATCCGACGAACGGAATCTGGATGGCGAGCGATCATATCGTGATGGCGGTCGGCCGGGATTACGCCGAGATCGCGCCGGTCGACGGCGTGGTGCTCGGGTCGGGGGCGCAGAACATGGATGTTAGTGTGGATGTCGCGCCTTTGGAGTCCGCATAGGGGCGATGCGATCCTCCCCTGCAAGGGGAGGTGGCTGGCACTTGCCAGACGGAGGGGTGACGCCCTCTCGATGGCGGGTCACCCCTCCGTCAGCCCAAGCGGGCTGCCACCTCCCCTCATAGGGGAGGATGAAGGCGTTACTTCTCGTCGTGCGGGTTAGAATACGAGCCGCCGCCGCTCTCGCCGTCCTTGTCCTTGGCCGGCGCGTCGTTCACGCCATCCTTCTCCTTCGCGCCGTCGTCGTTCTTCGGCACGCCTTGCATCGGTTGTTTGTCGGTCATGATCGTTCCTCTCGTGCAACCAAACACCCCGCGCGCAATTGCGTTGCGCGGGCGATCCCCCCACATAGACGCGCAAGGTATAATGGGGACGTAAGTGGCCGATCCGTACAAGACTCTGGGTGTAGCGCGCGACGCGACCGAAGCCGACATCAAGAAGGCGTACCGCAAGCTCGCGAAGGAGCTTCATCCCGATCGCAACAAGGACAATCCGAAGGCGTCGGAGCGGTTCAGCACGGTCACCAACGCGTACGACCTGCTGAACGACAAGGACAAGCGCGCCCGGTTCGATCGCGGCGAGATCGACGGCGACGGAAATCCCGCGTCGCCGTTCGGGTTCGGCGGCGGTGGCGGCGGACGACCGCAGCCCGGCGGCGGCTTCCGCAGCGAGGGCTATGAGAGCGGCGCCGGCGGGGCCGACATGAGCGACATCTTCGAAGGGCTGTTCGGCGGCGCGCAGCGTGGCGGCGGCGGCGGGTTCTCCGGCGGCTTCGGTCGGCGCCCGCAGCCCAAGGGCGAGAATGCCGCGTATCGCCTGCAGGTCCCGTTCGTCGAGGCGGCGACGCTGGAGCCGCAGCGCGTGACGCTCGCGGACGGCAAGACGCTTGACCTCAAGCTCCCCGCTGGTGTCGAGACCGGCACGCAGATGAAGCTGGCCGGCAAGGGCGAGCAGGGTCCGGGCGGCGCAGGCGATGCGATCCTGACGATCGAGGTCCAGCCGCACAAGTTCTTCACGCGCGACGGCGACGACGTCCGCCTAGACCTTCCCATCACGCTCGCCGAAGCCGTGCTAGGTGGTTCGGTCAAGGCGCCGACGGTCGACAAGCCGGTGATGCTGACGATTCCCAAGGGTACGACGTCTGGCAAGACGCTGCGCCTGAAGGGCAAGGGTTTCCACAAGAAGGGCGGCACGCGGGGCGACCAGTTGGTCACCCTCATGATCGACATTCCCGCCAGCGATGCGGCACTGACAGCGTTCGTCGAAAGCTGGGATGGTCGCGAAGCGGGGAACCCGCGGGGGGCCATGGGCGTCTGAACGCCTTGTGAATGACAATACCCTAACGCCCGAAGCGCGCGCGCACGATCATGGTGCGACGCGCGCCCGTCTCACTCGTGGCATGGCGAAGGTCAGGCCGGGCAGCTACGCGTTCGAAATCGTCAAGCGGGCCGCGGTGGGCGTGTTCAACGATGGCTTCATCCACGCGGGGAACCTTGCGTATCTCGCACTGATGACGGTGTTCCCGTTCTTCATCGTGGCGGCGGCGATCCTGTCGATCTTCGGCCAGAGCGTCGAGACGGTGCGCGCGGTCGAGTCGTTCCTCAACGTCCTGCCGCCCAACGTCGGCGACCTGTTGCGCAAGCCGATCGCCGACGTGCTCGCCGCGCGGACCGGGTCGCTGTTGTGGCTTGGTGCACTCGTCGGGCTTTGGACGGTCGGCAGCTTCGTCGAGACGATCCGCGACATCTTCCACCGCGCCTACGGGATCAAGGCGACCGCACCGTTCTGGAAATCGCGCCTCGGCTCGTCCGCGGTAATCATCCTCTCGGTGGTGATCGCGCTGCTGTCGTTCCTCGTCCAGGGTATCCTGACTGCGGCCGAGCAGTTCATCTATCGCCTCGTCCCCTTCGCGCAGGACGCCGCCGGCTGGGTCGGGCTGTCGCGACTCATCCCCGGCCTGCTCATGTTCGGCGCGCTGTACCTGCTGTTCTACTCGGTCACCCCATCGCGCTATCGCTATTCGAAGTGCCGCAAATGGCCGGGCGCCCTGTTCACCACCGCCTGGTGGGTCAGCGCGACTGCGCTGCTGCCGGTGATCCTGTCGCGGCTCGGCGGTTACGACCTCACCTATGGCAGCCTGGCGGGCGTCGTCATCATGCTGTTATTTTTCTATGTCATCGGGCTCGGGCTTGTATTCGGCGCGCATCTCAACGCAGCACTGGCGGAACCACCCGAAACAACGCTAGAGCAGCCTGCTACGGATATGCAGGTATAGGCGGGGACGGCGTGAACGGTTTGATGGCGGGCAAGCGTGGGCTGATCATGGGCTTGGCGAACGACAAGTCGCTGGCCTGGGGGATTGCCAAGAAGCTGTCCGAGGCGGGTGCGGAGCTCGCGTTCAGCTACCAGGGCGAGACGATGGAGAAGCGCGTCCGCCCGCTCGCCGAGCAATTGGGCGTGGCGCGGCTGTTCGATTGCGACGTGTCGGACATGGGTGCGCTCGATGCGACCTTCGACAAGCTCGCCGAGGAATGGCCGACGATTGACTTCGTCGTCCACGCGATCGGCTTTTCGGACAAGAATGAGTTGCGCGGGCGGTTCGTCGACACCAGCCTCGACAATTTCCTGATGACGATGAACATCTCGGTCTATTCGTTCGTCGCGGTGGCGCAGCGTGCCGCCAAGATGATGACCGAGGGCGGCGCGATGCTGACGCTCAGCTATTACGGCGCGGAGAAGGTCATCCCGCATTACAACGTGATGGGCGTGGCGAAGGCTGCGCTAGAGACGAGCGTGCAGTATCTTGCGGTCGACCTCGGCCGCGACAACATCCGCGTGAACGCGATCTCGGCGGGGCCGATCAAGACGCTGGCAGCAAGCGGCATCGGCGATTTCCGCCTGATTCTGAAGTGGAACGAGCTGAACTCGCCGCTGAAGCGCAACGTGACGATCGACGACGTCGGCGGCGCGGGGCTGTATCTGCTGAGCGACCTGGCTTCGGGCGTCACGGGCGAGACGCACCACGTGGACGCGGGTTACAACGTGATCGGTATGAAGGCCGAAGACGCCCCCGATATCGCTTTGGTCTAGTGCCAACCGTGCTCCGGCTGCATGGCCTGCGGTTCATGATCTTCCTCGACGATCATGCACCGGCTCATGTCCATGTATTTGGAGACGGCGAAGCGAAAGTCGAGATCGGAGGCGACGGGCGGTCTCCGCGCATGATATATGCTGAAGGATTAAGTGGAGCGATGCAGCGGCGTGCGCTTGCCGCCGTCGCTCAGAACCAGACAATGCTGCTGATGAAATGGGTCGAAATCCATGACCGAGCTGACTGACGAGGACATCCTGGCTGCGAACGAACGCGGTCGCATCGCAATGGCGACCAAGCCCCGGGCGAAGAGCGCGCGCTACGATCGCGACCAGGATCGTATCGTGGTCGATCTGGTGAATGGATCGACGTTCGCGTTTCCGCCGCAGCTGTTGCAGGGCTTCGATCGCGCGACCCCGGACCAGATCGCGGAAGTCGAAATTTTGGGTGTCGGATTTGGTTTGCATTGGGAGTCGCTGGACGCGGACTTTACCGTGGCTGGACTCATGACGGGTCGTTTCGGCACGGCGCGTTACATGGCAGAGCGGTTCGGCGCCGCCTGGGACGCGGTCGCAGCAGAATGAGCTTCAATACGTTTGGACGGCTGTTCCGCTTCACCACTTGGGGCGAATCCCACGGCCCTGCGCTAGGCGCGATCGTCGACGGTTGCCCTCCTGGCATTCCGCTGACCGAGGCCGACATTCAGCCCTGGCTCGACAAGCGCCGTCCCGGCACCTCGCGCTTCACGACGCAGCGGCGCGAGCCGGATACGGTGCGCATCCTCTCGGGCGTGTTCGAAGGCCGCACGACAGGGACGCCGATCAGCCTGATGATCGAGAATGTCGACCAGCGCTCGAAGGATTATTCGGACGTCGCCAAGGCCTATCGCCCTGGCCACGCCGACTATGCCTATGACGCAAAATACGGGTTCCGCGATTTCCGTGGCGGGGGGCGCTCCTCCGCGCGCGAGACCGCCGCCCGCGTTGCCGCCGGTGCGGTCGCTCGGCTCGTCGTGCCGCAGGTCCGTGTCCGCGCATGGGTCGAGGCGATCGGTGGCGATGCGATCGATCCGGCCAACTTCGACGATGCCCAGATCGACCAGAACCCGTTCTTCTGCCCCGACGCTGAGGCAGCACTCCGTTGGGAAGCGCTCGTCGACGCCGCGCGGAAATCCGGCTCGTCGCTCGGCGCGGTGATCGCGTGCGAGGCGACCGGCGTGCCGGCTGGCTGGGGCGCGCCGCTCTACGCCAAGCTCGATTCCGAACTCGCCTCCGCCTGCATGAGCATCAACGCCGTCAAGGGCATCGAGATCGGCGACGGGTTCGCGGCTGCCGCGCTGTCGGGCGAGGCGAATGCCGATCCGATGCGGCCGGGCGTCGATGGCCCGGAGTTTCTCGCCAACCATGCCGGCGGTATTGCTGGAGGCATCGCGACCGGCCAGCCGATCACCTTGCGCGTCGCGTTCAAGCCGACCAGTTCCATCCTCACCCCGGTCGAGACGATCAGCCCGACCGGCGAGGCCGCGACGATCGCCACCAAGGGTCGTCACGACCCGTGCGTGGGTATCCGCGGAGTCCCCGTGGTCGAGGCGATGGTGGCGCTCGTGCTGGCCGACCAGGCGTTGCTGCATCGGGGCCAGTGCGGCTGAGGTCGGAACATAAGCAGGACTTAAGCGCTTGCTCTTCAATAACATAGGAGAGCGAAATGCGTATTCTGACTTCGATAGCAGCGGCAGCGCTGATCATCCCGGGCATGGCAATGGCACAGACGGGCACCGGCGGCTCGATGGGCGGCACCACGGGTGGCGCGATGAGCGGCGGCACCATGGGCGGTTCGACCGCAGGCAGCACGACTGGCGGCATGTCGACCGGCACGATGGATCAGGCCAACCCCTCGACCAGCACCCGTTCGACCACGACGACCCGCACGCAGCGTGGCACCAAGGCTCGCAGCCGTACGCGGGGCACGACGTCGGGCACAATGAGCGGCACCGGTACGACGGGCAGCACGATGTCGGGCACGACCGGTAGCACGATGGGCGCCGACACGATGGGCGGCACGACTGGTACGATGGGTACCACCGGCACGATGGGCGGAACGATGGGCGGCTCGACCGGAACCATGGGCACCACGGGCACGATGGGTGGCACGACCACCGGCACGATGGGTTCGACCACGGGCGGGACGACCGGCACGACCACCCCGCGCTGATCCGACCTCGCTACAGCAAATAAAAAGCCGGGCGAGCGATCGCCCGGCTTTTTAGTGTCCGCTCAGTCCGAAAATGGATCGCGGACGAGGATCGTGTCGGCACGCTGCGGGCTGGTCGACACCAACGTCACCGGGCAGCGGATCAGCTCTTCGATCCGGCGAATGTACTTGATCGCCTGCGCCGGCAGGTCGGCCCAGCTCCGCGCACCGGCAGTCGTCTCCTGCCAGCCTTCCATCGTCTCGTAGATCGGCTCGACCAGCGCCTGGTCCGCCGCATGCGCCGGGAAATAATCGAGCGTCTCTCCCCGCAGCTTGTAGCCGGTGCAGATCGACACGGTCTCGAACCCGTCGAGCACGTCGATCTTGGTCAGCGCGATCCCGGTGATCCCACCAACCGCGGCCGCCTGGCGAACGAGCACCGCGTCGAACCAGCCGCAGCGGCGCTTCCGCCCCGTGACCGTCCCGAACTCATGCCCGCGCACGCCTAGCCGCTCGCCCGTCTCGTTCTCGAGCTCGGTCGGGAAAGGCCCCGAACCAACGCGTGTCGTGTAAGCCTTGGCAATCCCGAGCACGAAGCCGACCGCCGATGGCCCGAGGCCGGAACCGCCGGCCGCTGCGCCCGCGATCGTGTTCGACGAGGTTACGAAAGGATACGTGCCGTGATCGACGTCGAGCAGCACGCCCTGTGCGCCCTCGAACAGGATCCGCTTGCCGGCCGAACGCGCGGCGTTGAGATCGCGCCAGACCGGCTTGGCGAACGGCAGCACGAAGCCGGCGATCTCGCGCAGCTCGGCGATCAGGCGCGCGCGGTCGATCGGCGGCTCGCCGAACCCTGCACGCAGCGCGTCGTGATGCGCGGTGAGGCGATCGAGCTGCGGCCCGAGATCGTCGAGATGCGCGAGATCGCAAACGCGGATCGCGCGACGGCCGACCTTGTCCTCATACGCAGGCCCGATCCCGCGGCGGGTCGTGCCGATCTTGCCGGCACCGCTCGCATCCTCGCGCAGACCATCGAGATCGCGGTGGAACGGCAGGATCAGCGCGCAGGTATCGGCGATCCGCAGCGTCTCCGGCGTCGCGACGACGCCCTGCGCCCCGAGCCGCGCGATCTCGTCCTTCAGTGCCCAGGGATCGAGCACCACGCCATTGCCGATGAAGGACGGCGTGCCGCGGACGATACCCGACGGCAGCAGCGACAACTTGTAAACGTTATCGCCGACGACCAGCGTGTGGCCGGCATTGTGCCCGCCCTGGAACCGCACGACCATGTCGGCACGCTCGGCGAGCCAGTCGACGATCTTGCCCTTGCCTTCGTCGCCCCATTGCGCGCCGATGACTGCTACGTTGGCCAAACTCTATCTCCTGAGGATTACGCGCAGCGCCTACAGCGCGCGGGGCTCGCCCGCCACCCATAGATGCGTGCAGACTTGTGCTTCGGGGGTATCGCCTGCGTCGAGAGCGGCGACGGTGACCCAGCCTTGCGCGCGCATTGCTGCACCTTCGCTGGCGGGCGTGCCGAACGGAAGGAAGAGGCGGCGGCGATCGACGGTAGCGACGCGCTCAACCAAGGCGTCGGCGAATAGCGAGAAGCCGGTGGCAGCTTCCTCGGCGCCGTTCTCGTGGACAATGGTGTAGGTGCCGCCCCTACCCACTTCCCGCGCGCTGCCGTCGGCGAAGAGCGAGAAGCCGAGCCAGCTCTGGTATTCGAACCCGTGCCGCTCCGTCGGGTCGAGCGTCAGCGCGACGCGACCGTCAATCGCTTCGGCAATTCGCGTGAGACCGTCGAGGCGGGAAGCCAGCGCACCGGTCGTGTCGAACGCACGGAGGCGGTCCATCGCCTGGTCGAACGGCCCGGCGGCTTCGATCAACGGAAGATAGGCGGGGGCGAGCGCGGCGACGGCACCGGCGTCCTTGGCGTCGAGGCGATCGCGCAAGGTTGCGACGAGGTCATCCGCGACCGGCAGTGGTCCAGCGGCCAGCGTTGGCACCAGGTCGGGGAGCGTGAAGTCGATCGACGCGCCGGTAACATCGGCGGCGGCGATCATGTCGACTGCGACCGCGACGAGTTCCTGCGCGGCGGCGACTGAGTCCAAGCCGATCAGCTCGCAGCCAATCTGCCGGGTCTCACGCGCGGGCGCGAGCTGTGACGCCCGCAGCTTAAGCACCGACCCCGCATAGCTCAGCCGAACCGGCCGAGGGTGGTGCCCCATCCGCGTGGCAGCGATCCGCGCGACCTGTGCGGTGATGTCAGGCCGGATCGCGAGCGTGCGCTGCGACACCGGATCGACGAAGCGCACTGCGTCATGGAGGCCACCAGCTTTGAGGCGCATTTCCAGACCGTCGGCGAATTCCGCGAGCGGCGGGTCGACACGTTCGTAACCATGAAGGCGCGCAGCTTCGAGCACGCGGGCTTCTAGTGCCGCGGCCGAATCGGCGAACGGGGGGAGGCGATCTCGGAAGCCTTCGGGGAGGAGTGCGGTCATCGTGTCAGGTCCACGCGTGTGACAAGTGCATCGCCCAACACCTGCAAAACGCCTTCGAGATTGGTCATCACATCGGTATTGGCGAAACGGATCACCCGATATCCCTGCTCTTCCAGCCACGCCGTCCTGCGGGCGTCGCGTGCTTGGTCGGTGTGCGTATCGCCGTCAAGCTCGACGACCAGCATGTGCGAACGCGCGACGAAATCCGCGATGAACGCACCGATCACGACCTGGCGGGTGAACTTCACCCCTTGGAAGCGCTTGGCGCGAACTTCGTACCAGAACCGCATTTCCGGCCCGGTCTGTCCGGACCGCATTGCCTTCGCTCGGCCCAGCATGATGTCATCGGTTTTGGTCACGACTCCCTCTCCCCTTTGGGGAGAGGGCCGGGGAGAGGGGCGCCCCAAACGCCATCTCTTGGTACTGCCCCTCTCCCCTACCCTCTCCCCAAGGGGAGAGGGAGTCTTGTTAGAAGTTGAGGCCCATTGCGGTCTTCACGCCTGGCAGCGCACGGACCTTGGTCAGCAGGTCAGGGGTCACTGCTTCGTCGACCGAAAGCAGCAGCACCGCCTCACCGCCAGCCGAACGACGCCCAAGATGGAACGTCCCGATGTTCACCCCAGCCTCGCCAAGCGCAGTCCCCAAACGACCGATGAACCCCGGCGCATCCTCGTTGACGACATACAGCATCGGCCCAGCCAGATCGGCCTCGATCTTGATCCCAAGCAGCTCGACCAGACGTGGTGCCGAATCGCCGAACAGCGTGCCCGCAACCGAACGCTCGCCGTCCTCGGTCTTCACCGCGACGCGCAGCAGCGTGTGGTAATCCGCCTCACGCTCGGTACGCACTTCGCGAACTTCGAGACCACGCTCACGCGCCAGCACCGGCGCGTTGACCATGTTGACGGTCGCGGTCTGCGTCTGGAGATAGCCGGCGAGCACCGCGCTCACGATCGGCTTCGCGTTCAGATCCGCCGCCGCGCCCTCGGTATGCACCGAAATCCGCGACACCGCACCGGTCGTCAGCTGCCCGACCAGCGAACCGAGCTTCTCCGCCAGCGCCATGTACGGCTTCAGCTTCGGCGCTTCCTCCGCCGACAGCGACGGCATGTTCAGCGCGTTCGTGACGCCGCCCGACATCAGGAAATCGGCCATCTGCTCGGCGACCTGGATCGCGACGTTGACCTGCGCCTCGGTCGTCGACGCGCCGAGATGCGGCGTGCTGACGAAGTTCGGCGTGTTGAACAGAGGCGATGCCTTGGCGGGCTCCTCGACGAACACGTCGAGCGCGGCCCCGCCGACCTGCCCCGAATCGAGCGCCGCCTTCAGCGCGACCTCGTCGATCAGGCCGCCGCGCGCGCAGTTGATGATGCGGACACCCTTCTTGGTCTTGGCGAGCGCCTCGGCCGAGAGGATGTTGCGCGTCTGGTCGGTCAGCGGCGTGTGCAGCGTGATGAAGTCGGCGCGCGCGAGCAGTTCGTCGAGCGTGACCTTCTCGACGCCGATCTCGATCGCACGCTCGGGCGTCAGGAACGGATCGAACGCAACCACCTTCATCTTCAGGCCACGCGCGCGGTCGGCGACGATCGAACCGATATTGCCCGCACCGATCAGGCCGAGCGTCTTCGACGTCAGCTCGACACCCATGAAGCGATTCTTCTCCCACTTGCCGGCCTGCGTGGAAGCGTCAGCTTCCGGCAGCTGCCGGGCGAGCGCGAACATCAGCGCGATCGCGTGCTCGGCGGTGGTGATCGAGTTGCCGAACGGCGTGTTCATCACGACCACGCCCTTCGCCGACGCGGCGGGGATATCGACGTTATCGACGCCGATCCCGGCGCGGCCGACGACCTTCAAGTTGGTAGCGTGCTCGAGGATTTCCTTGGTCACCTTGGTCGAGCTGCGGATCGCGAGGCCGTCATACTCGCCGATGATCGCGATCAGTTCGGCAGGCGTCTTGCCGGTGATCTCGTCGACCTCGACGCCGCGCTCGCGGAAGATCTGGGCGGCGCGGGGGTCCATTTTGTCGGAGATGAGGACTTTAGGCATGGGATTGCTCCTGTGAATTCAGTGAATTGGGGCGCGTCCCTATTCCAACTCCCCCGTCATCCCGGCGGAAGCCGGGACCCACGGTAGCGGTTCGCTTCATGAGCGAATGCTCCGTGTCCATGGGTCCCGGCGTGCGCCGGGATGACGGAATGGGGGTGATTGTTGGAAGGAGGGCGTAAAAGACGCGGTAGCTAGTTAGGCCGCCTTGGCGGTCGCGTAGGCCCAGTCGAGCCAGGGGCCGAGCGCTTCGATATCGGCGGTATCAACGGTCGCGCCGCACCAGATCCGCAAGCCCGGAGGCGCGTCGCGGTAACCCGCCACGTCATACGCCGCGCCAGCCTTCTCAAGCGCAGAAGCCATCGCCTTGATCAGCGCCTCGTCCGCACCCTCGACCGTCAGGCACACGCTGGTCTTCGACCGCGTCGCCGGATCGACCGCCAGATGCCCCAGCCAGTCACGCTCCGCCACGATCTTGTCGAGCGCCGCCGCATTCGCATCCGACCGCTTGATCAGCCCGTCTTCGCCCAGCGACTTCGCCCATTCAAGGCTGAAGATCGCATCCTCGACCGCCAGCATCGACGGCGTGTTGATCGTCTCGCCCTTGAACACGCCTTCGGCGAGCTTGCCCTTCGAGACGAGGCGGAACACCTTCGGCAAAGGCCACGCGGGCGTGTAGGTCTCCAGCCGCTCGACCGCACGCGGCCCGAGGATCAGCACGCCGTGCGCGCCCTCGCCGCCGAGCACCTTCTGCCACGAGAAGGTGGCCACATCGATCTTGGTCCAGTCGATATCGTACGCAAACACGCCCGACGTCGCATCGGCGAACGAGAGCCCCTCGCGGTCGTCCGGGATCCAGTCCGCATTCGGCACGCGCACGCCGCTGGTGGTGCCGTTCCAGGTGAACAGCACGTCGTTCGACCAGTCGACCGCGTCCAGATCGGGCAGCTGGCCGTAATCGGCGCGCACCACCGTGGGATCGATCTTGAGCTGCTTCACAGCATCCGTGACCCAGCCCTCGCCGAAGCTTTCCCAGGCGAGCGCGGTGACGGGCTTGGCGCCGAGCATCGTCCACATCGCCATTTCGTACGCGCCGGTGTCGGAACCGGGGACGATGCCGATGCGGTGCGTTTCGGGGAGCTTCAGCAGCTCGCGCATCAGGTCGATGCTGTACTGAAGGCGGGTCTTGCCGATCTTCGAGCGATGCGAGCGACCGAGCGAGTCGGTGGCGAGCTTGTCCGCGGACCAACCCGGAGGTTTCGCGCAGGGACCGGAGCTGAAAAAGGGACGTGCCGGCGTCGTAGCAGGCAAAGCAGGCGCATGTGTAGCGGGTGCGTAGGTCGTATCAGTCATGTATCTCTCCTCACAGAGAGCACGCGCGGCGTTGGGACCGCGTGGCCCGTCGCCGGCCCTAACGGCGTTCACGGGGGTGTCAACCGCGTTCGATTGCGAGCGCGCGGCGGCGGGACTCGCCCCACCGTGCGCCAAACTCGCTCCGTCACCCCGGGCTTGTTCCCGGGTCCACCGTGCCGCACGGCCATTGGCATGGGGGACAAGATGATGAGTGGATGCCGGAACAGGCCCGGCATGACGGAGTGGGTGGTAGTAGCGGCTCTCGCACTGACTTTAGCCGGCTGCGGACGTGCCGATCGCCCCACGGCACCGACCAAGACTCGCCCCAACCTCTCAGTCCCAAGCAACCGCGAAACCGCGCAGTGCCTCGCCGACCTGCGCGAGTTGCACGTCTCGTTCCAGGTCCTGCCCGACCGCGAGACCGGCCCCGGATGCGGCCTGAACGGCACCGTGAAGCTCGTCGATATCGGCGTCCCCGTCGCCAACCTCACCGCGGTCCGCTGCGGCGCGGCGCGCGCGTTCATCGGCTGGACGCGCAATGCGGTCGCGCCGGCCGCGTATCAGATGCTCGGCAGCGAACTGGCGCGGATCGACAGCATGGGGAGTTACGCATGCCGCAACGTCGTCGGCTCCGCGCGCAACACCAGCCGCCGCTCGGGCCACGCGATCGCCAACGCGATCGACGTCGGCGGGTTCGTGCTGAAAGACGGGCGGCGAATCACGGTGCTGAACGACTGGAACTCGGCCGACCCGCAGGTCCGCCAATTCCTCCAGACGATCCGCGCCTCGGCATGCAAGCGCTTCGGCACGGTGCTCAGCCCCGACTACAACGCCGCGCACCGCAACCACCTCCATCTCGAAGACGATCACGCCAATTTCTGCCGCTAGCGCACCGCTCTAGCCCTCCCCTCGCGTTTCCTCTAATCGCGCCTGAATGACCGATACACGAGTACCATCGCGCGTTTTTCCGAACGCCAGCCAGGATGCCGAGTCCGCCCGCGACTCCGTTTCCACCCCCCAGACGCAGCACCCGCATTACCGGCTCGCCTTCCAGGACATGGATTTCCTGTTGCGCGAAGACCTGCGACCGGTGCGGTTCCAGCTCGAACTGCTGAAGACCGAACTCGTCCTCGACGAGGCGAAGATCGGATCGACCTTCGTGTTCTACGGCTCCGCGCGCATTCCCGAGCCGTCGAAGGCGCAGGCATTGTTGAAGCTCGCTACGGATGAGAAGTCGAAGAAGATCGCCGAGCGGCTGGTCGAGAAGTCGAAATATTACGACGTCGCGCGCGAGTTGGCGGCGAAGGTCAGCGTGCTGCCGCGCGACGAGCGTGGCTGGCGGCAGTTCGTGGTGTGTTCTGGCGGCGGTCCGTCGATCATGGAGGCCGCCAATCGCGGTGCTGACGATGTCGGCGCCGAGTCGATCGGGCTTAACATCGTCCTGCCGCACGAGCAGGCGCCGAACCCGTACGTCACCCCGTCGCTGTCGGTGCAGTTCCACTATTTCGCGCTCAGGAAGATGCACTTCCTGCTGCACGCGCGGGCGCTCGCGGCGTTTCCGGGTGGGTTCGGGACGTTCGACGAACTGTTCGAGCTGCTGACGCTGATCCAGACGGGCAAGATCCAGCCGATCCCGGTGCTGCTGTTCGGACGGGCTTTCTGGGAGCGGGTCGTGAATTTCGACGCGCTGGTCGAGGAAGGCGTCGTCAGCGAGAAGGACCTCGGGATCTTCCGCTACGTCGAGACCGCCGACGAGGCCTGGGATGCGGTGCAGTCGTTCTATCGCGAGCGGGCGGAGAAGGAAGCGGCCGAGGGCTGAGCCTTCCCGGGGGAAGTACTCTTCTGCTCCCTCTCCCCCTTCCGGGGAGAGGGTCGGGGTGAGGGGCAGCCAAGCAATGCTCCACCTGGAACAGCCCCTCACCCCAGCCCTCTCCCCGCAGGGGAGAGGGAGAAGCGGCTACTTTTCCGAGCGGGCGCCCTTGCGAGCAGCCTCAGGATCAACCGACGGCGCACCCGACGCGGGCGTTCCGGTATTCGCGATGTCCGCAGTCGGCGCGCCCTTCGTAGCCGCAGCCTCCGCCGCATTCGCCGTCGCCGGCTGATCCTTGGCCGCCGCATCCTTGGCCGCCGCCGGAGCAGCGCCAGCAGCAGGTGCCGCCGGCAACGGCAGGTTCGAACCCTGCTGGTTCAGATACAGGATCACGTTCGCGCGGTCCTGCGCATTGCCGAGCCCGGCGAAGGTCATCTTCGTCCCCGGCGCGAACTTGCGCGGCGAGGTCAGCCACGCGTTCAGCTTGTCGAAGTCCCACTTGCCGCCGATCCCGGCCAGCGCCGACGAGAAGGCGTACCCGGCCTTGCCCTTGGCGATTTCCTCGCCGACCGTGCCGTACAGGTTCGGGCCGACGCCGTTCGCGCCGCCCTGGTTGATGGTATGGCAGGCAGCGCACTTCTTGAACACTTCGGCGCCCTTGGCGGCGTCGGCGGTCGGCAGCAGCGAGGCGATCGGCACTTCGGCGGCCGCGCCCTCGCCGCCCTCGGCGACGACGCCCTCGATCGCATAGCCCATCTTCTCGGGGCGCTCGCCGTGGAACATCATCCCGCCGACGATCGACAGCCCGAGCGCCGCACCACAGCCTGCGAGCACCCAGCCGGCGATCGTATTGGTCCGATTGTCCATCTTGTGCATCCGCCCTGTTCTGTTTGGGATAGCCATAGAAAACGCGGGCGTGCACCGCAAGCCGCGCTTGAAGGGCGGGTGTATGGCGGGCGGCGGCGCTTTACGCGGCTTGAACAGGCAGGCAGCGCGCTTTAGGCGCTCGGCGCATGGAAAACTTCGCCGCACCCGCCCGCCCGATCGTCGCGCGGATGACCGCCGCAGCCGCCGCAGAGCCCGCGCGCGCCGTCGCGTTCCAGGGTGCACCGGGCGCGAACAGCCATGTCGCCGCGGTCGAGGCGTTCCCGGACGGCCTGCCCCTGCCCTGTTTCGATTTCTCCGACGCGATCGACGCGGTGAAGGACGGCCGCGCCGATTGCGCGATCATTCCGATCGAGAATTCATTGCACGGCCGCGTCGCCGACATCCATTTCCTGCTCCCCGAATCGGGGCTGGTCATCACCGGCGAGCATTTCCTGCCGATCCGCCACGCGCTGATGGCATGCGGCCCGCGCGACGGCATCCGCAAGGCGATGAGCCATCCGCAGGCGCTCGGGCAGTGCCGGCATTGGCTGAAGGCACACGGGATCGAGCCGGTGAGCTATCCCGATACGGCTGGCGCAGCGGCGGTTGTCGCGGAGCTGGGCGACCCGGCGATCGCCGCACTCGCACCGCCCGCCGCTGCCGCGCTATATGGCCTTGACCTGCTCGCGACCGACATCGCCGATGCGGACCACAACACGACGCGGTTCGTGGTCCTCGCGCGCGGCGGCAAGCCGCCCGCTGCGCAGGAGCCGGTCGGCGGCGAATGGATGACGACGCTGATCTTCGAGGTCAGGAACGTCCCCGCCGCTCTCTACAAGGCGGTCGGCGGGTTCGCGACCAACGGCGTGAACATCACCAAGCTCGAAAGCTACCAGCGCAACGGCAGCTTCTCCGCAACGGAATTCTATGCGGACGTAGTGGGGAAGCCGGGTGACGCGAACCTCGACCATGCGCTGGAGGAACTGGGATTCCATTCGAAGTGGCTGCGCGTGCTGGGGACGTATCGGCAGGCAAGATCGCGGGGGTGATATGACACTGATCCTCCCCCGCTAGGGGGAGGTGGCTGGCCCTCGCCAGACGGAGGGGGAGGCAGAGGACAACGTGTGTTCCGTGTCCTCCCCCTCCGTCGCTTCGCGCCACCTCCCCCTTGCGGGGGAGGATCGAAACGGCGTCAGTTCGCTGCTGGCAACCGCAACCGCACGAGCAACCCACCAAGATCCTCGCTCTCCTCAAGCGCAACCGTCCCCTCGTAAATCTCCGCCACATCGCGCACGATAGCCAGCCCAAGCCCCGTCCCCGGCTTCCCCGTATCCAGCCGCACACCCCGATCGAAGATGCGCACCCGCTCCTCTTCCGGGATGCCGACCCCGTCGTCCTCGACCAGGAACTCGACGAAGCCAGACTGCGCGCCCACCGTCACGAACACGCTGCCGCCACCATATTTCGCGGCGTTCTCGATCAGGTTGCCGAGCATCTCGTCGAGATCCTGCCGCTCGACATGCACCTGAAGCCCACGCGGCCCAGTCACGTCGATCCGGACATGCCGGTAAAGCCGACCGACAGCCCGCTCGACCGACTCCAGGCTGGGCCACACATCCGCTCGACTATGCGCAGATCCCCGCCGCCCGACCGCCCGCGCCCGCGCGAGGTGATGGTCGACCTGCCGCCGCATCGTCCGCGCCTCGCGGATCACCGTGTCGGCGAGGTCGTCCGACTGCGCCGTCGCCGCGTTCATGATCACCGTCAACGGCGTCTTCAGCGCATGCGCGAGGTTGCCGGCATGCCGCCGCGCCTCCTCCGCCTGGCGCTCGTTATGCTCGATCAGCGCGTTCAGTTCCTCGACCATCGGCGCGACCTCGACCGGCATCGCGCTCGACACGCGGTTCGACTGGCCCGCCCGCATCCTCGCAATCTCCTCGCGCACCCGCCGCAGCGGCCACAGCCCGTAAAACGTCTGCAGCGCCGCCATCACGATCAGCCCGAGCGCAAGCAGCGCGAAGCTGCGCACGAGCGTCCGCCGCAAGGTCGTTATCTGCGCGTCGAGCCCATCGCGGGCCTGCGCGACCTGGAAGCGCCAATGCACCTTCGAGCCCGGAATGACCGCGTCGCGCTCGACGATCCGCAGCTTCTCATCGGGAAACTGCGTGCTGTCGTAAAAATGCGCGGTGCGGTCGTTGTGCGGGCCACCGAATGCCAACTTCCGATCCCACAGCGAACGCGACAGCAGATCATCCTGGCCTTTCGAGGACACCTGATAATAGAGCCCCGAACCAGGCTCTAGGAACCGCTGGTCGGCGACCGCTTCACGCGTGAATATCACCTCGCCTTCGGGCCCGATCTCCGACGCATTGAGCAGCGACCGCAGCACATATTCCAGCTGGTCGTCGAAATTACGCGTCACCGCCGCCGACAGCACCCGGTCGAGCGCGAACCCACCGCCGCTGAGCAGCACGCCGATCCACACCGCCGCAATCAGGATCATCCGCCGCGACAGCGATCCCTTGACCGCGGCGGGCACGCGGATCGGCCCGTCCGCTATCGGCGTGTCTGTGACCGGCGCGCTGTCCATCGTCAGCCGATCAGGCGTCCGGATCTTCGAGGCTGTAGCCAAGCCCGCGGATCGTCGTGATAACGTCCTGACCGAGCTTCTTGCGGATTCGCGTGACGAACACCTCGATCGTGTTCGAATCGCGATCGAAATCCTGGTCGTAGATATGTTCGATCAGCTCGGTACGGCTTACGACCTTGCCCTTGTGGTGCAGCAGATAGCTCAGCAGCTTGTATTCCTGCGCGGTCAGCTTCACCGGCTCGCCAGCGCGCGTCACCTTGCCGCTGCGCGTGTCGAGGCGGATATCGCCCGCGGTCAGCTCGGACGAGGCATTGCCCGACGCACGCCGGATCAACGCACGCAGACGCGCGATCAGCTCCTCGCTCTGGAACGGCTTGGCGACGTAATCGTCCGCGCCGGCATCGAGCCCGGCGACCTTGTCCGACCAACTGTCGCGCGCGGTGAGCACCAGCACGGGCATCGTCTTGCCCTCCTTGCGCCAGCGGTCGAGCACCGTCAGCCCGTCGATTTCCGGCAGCCCCAGATCGAGCACGACCGCGTCGTAATTCTCGGTCGAACCTAGGAAATGCCCTTCCTCGCCATCGACCGCGAGGTCGATCGCATAGCCGGCCCCTTCCAGGGTATTCTTCAATTGCTGGCCGAGATTCGGCTCGTCCTCGACGATCAGAACGCGCATGACAATCCTCTCGATTACAGTGTTCAGCGACCCGTGCGGCCGACGATCTGGCCGTTACGGCCATCGACGTCGACCCAGATGACGGTTCCATCGCGCAGGAATTTCAGCGTGTAAATGGCGCTGCCCGAATCATAGTCCGAGCCGAGATACTGCGCACCCCGCATCGTCGGGATCACGCGCGACTCGATCTCGCGCAAAGACGGCGCTCCGGTCTTGCGCGCCTGCAACGCCGACATCTGGTCGCTGCGGCGCTGCGGAGGCTCGCCCGCCAGCATGGGTGCGGCACCCATCAGGAACGGCGCAGCGGCCAGGGTTGCAAGGAAAAGCAGCATCTTCATGTCGGTGACATAGGCCTCCCGCATTGAACAGCCTGTGAATGATCGCGACAGGCCGCCGACAGCACGAAGCCCGCGCGGTGTAACTTGCCTGCATCACTTCGCACCCCTACGTGGCGCGAACATGGCAGCACCAATCTTAGCATTCGAAGGCCTCGGACTCGTCCAGGGCTCGGGATGGCTCTTTCGCAATCTCGACATCCATATCGGACCGCGCGACCGGCTCGCGCTCATCGGCCGCAACGGCGCCGGCAAGACGACCTTGCTCAAACTGCTCGGCGGCAGCGTCCAGGCGGACGAGGGCCGCAGGACGATAGTCCCCGGCACCCGCGTCGTCATCCTCGAGCAGGAGCCCGACCTGCGCGGCTTCGCGACGCTGCGAGACTATGTGATGGCGGGCGACGACGCGCCGGTGAACTACGAGGCGGATTCGATCGCGGATCAGCTCGGCATCGACCTGTCGCGCGAGGCGGCTTCCGCGTCGGGCGGCGAGCGGCGTCGCGCGGCGATCGTCCGCGCGCTGTCGCAGGACCCCGACGTGCTGCTGCTCGACGAGCCGACCAACCATCTCGACATCGGTGCGATCGAATGGATCGAGGATTGGCTCAAGCGCTTCCGCGGCGCGTTCGTCGTCATCAGCCATGATCGTACCTTCCTGACCCGACTCACGAAGCAGACCTTGTGGCTCGATCGCGGCGCGATCCGGCGTGCGGAGATCGGTTTCGGCGGGTTCGAGGCGTGGACCGAGCAGGTCTATGCCGAGGAACAGCGCCAAGCCGAGAAGCTCGACGCGCGGCTCAAGCTGGAGGAGCATTGGCTGCTCCGCGGCGTCACCGGCCGGCGCAAGCGCAACCAGGGCCGCCTGACCAAGCTGCACGAGATGCGCGCCGAACGCGCCTCGATGATCGGGCCGCAGGGCTCGGCGAACCTGACGACCGCCAGCGACGACACGAAGTCGAAGGTCGTGATCGACGCGAAGAACGTCACCAAGGTCTACGGCGACCGCACGATCATCGGCGACCTGACGCTTCGTGTAACCAGAGGCGACCGCATCGGCATCGTCGGCCGCAACGGCGCCGGCAAGTCGACCCTGCTCAAGCTGCTGACCGGCGAGATCCAGCCCGACAGCGGCACGATCAAGCTGGCCCAGACGCTGGATGCGGTCGTGATCGACCAGCAGCGCAGCCTGATGGCGCCCGAGAAGACGGTGCGCGAGGTCGTCGTCGACGGCGGCGAATGGATCGACGTGCTCGGCGTGCGCAAGCACATCCACGGCTATCTGAAGGACTTCCTGTTCGACCCGAACATGGTCGACGCGAAGATCGGCTCGCTGTCGGGTGGCGAACGCTCGCGCCTGCTGCTGGCACGCGAGTTCGCCAAGCCTTCGAACCTGCTGGTGCTCGACGAGCCGACCAACGATCTCGATCTCGAGACGCTCGACCTGTTGCAAGAAGTGATCGGCGATTACGACGGCACCGTGCTGATCGTCAGCCACGACCGCGACTTCCTCGACCGCACCGTGACGATCACGCTCGGGCTAGATGGTTCGGGCACGGTCGACGTGGTCGCGGGCGGATACGAGGATTGGGAAAAGCGTCGCGTGTCGACGACCACAGGCAAGCGCGCTTCGAAGAAGGTCGCGGCGACCGCCCCCATCGCTGCCGCCCCCCGCGCGAAACTGACCTACAAGGACCAGCGCGACTATGAAATGCTGCCGAAGCGAATCGAGGAACTCGACGTGCAGATGGCAGCCGATGCGGTCAAGCTGGCGAAGCCCGACCTCTACATGCGCGACAATGCGACGTTCGCGAAGCTGACCAAAGCGATGGATGCTGCCCGCGCCGAAAAGGAGGCCGCGGAGCTGCGTTGGCTTGAGCTTGCAGAAATGGTCGAGGGAACTTCTTGAACTAGATTTAGCTGGACGTTTCCATCTTCGGTCAATACGGGAACCACGGTGTGATTGCTGCGTTGCGGCAGTTCTGTTTGTTTAATGCGGAGATGTATATGAAGCTCAAGGCCCTTACCGGCGGCGCACTTGCCGTTGCAATGATGACCACCTCGGTTGCAGCGTCGGCTGCTCCTGCCAGCCTGTCGGTTGCGAACGCACGCGTTGGCTCGGCAACGTCCGGCAAGAACGAGCTCGCAGGCGGCGGCGGCATCTTCGCCCTCCTGATCGTAGCTGGCGTTGCAGCGATCGGCGTTATCGCCATCGTCAACGACAACGACGACGATTCGGACAGCAACTGATGTTGCCGGGCCGGTGCTTCGGCACCGGCCCACCGTTTTGAAGGTTACAACGCCTTGCCAGCGCGACCGGCTAGATCGACTATATATTGCCACGCGACGCGGCCCGATCGGCTGCCCCGACGTGTAGCCCAACCGATGGCCTCGCCCGGTTCGAACTCCAGGTCATGTGTCGCCGCATAGGCCGCAACGATCGCAAGATACCCGTCCTGATCAAGCGCATGGAAGCCCAGGCTCAGGCCGAAGCGATCCGACAGCGCCAGATGATCGTCCGCCGAGTCGCGCGGATTGATCGCGCTTTCCTGTTCGGCAATGTCCCGCGGCGCCAGATGTCGGCGATTGGCGGTCACCAGCAATCGGACATTGGCAGGCCGGGGTTCCGCCCCACCCTCCAGCATCGACCGGAGCGCACGCGCCTCGGCCGGAACATCGAACCCGAGATCGTCGACGAACACGACGAACGCGCGCTGCACCTGTGCCAAGGCCGCGAAAAGCGTCGGCAGTCCGGCAAGCTCGGTAACCTCGACCAGCGCAATGTCGCCGCCCGAACCTTGCACGTCAGCCACCGCGCTTTTGACGAGCGCAGACTTACCGGTTCCCCGCGCGCCCCACAGCAGAACGTCCTGCGCGGCATGCCCCGCCGCGAGATGGCGCAGATTGGCCAGCAGCGACGCCTTCTGGCGATCTACACCGATCAGCATATCGAGCGGCAACGGCGCAAACCCGCGGGCTGACTGGAGCACTCCACCACGCCAGACATACGCAGGATGCGCGCGCGGATCGGCAGCCGGTGGTGGCGGTGGCGACAGTCGCTCGAGTGCGGCGGCGATGCGGTCCAGCGGATCGGTCATGCGCGGCTTCTGACGACACGCTCACCTAGAGGCAAGGGTTCCGAAGGCAGGACCAGCAGCGTTCAGCCAAGCTGACGGCGGTGGCCTGCAATCACCGCATCGCCCGGCGCGAGTCGGACCGCCTTGTCGAGCAATTGGCGCGCACCATCACTATTCCCGCTCGCTGCCAGGGCGACGCCGTAAGCGTCCGCCGCGGCCGCGTTCATCGGCGCGAGGCTATACGCAGCCTTGCCATAGCGCACCGCGATGGCGCCATCGTCACTGCCCGCATAGGCGAGCGCCAAATCGACCAGCACGCCGCCATCGCGATTGCCGACCCTTCGCCGCACGCCTTCCAGCGTCTCGATCGCCTTGTCCCAGTCCCCCGACGCGACCTGCCAATGCCCCAGTAGGCGCAATCCGGTCAGGCTTTGCGGGTTCTGCGAAAGATACAGCGCCAGCGAGGCCGCCGCGTCCTGCGCACGCCGGGCTCGCCCAAGCGCATCGACAAGACGCAGCATCGTCGGTTCGTCGAACGACAGATCCGCGGCACGCGCATAGACGCTGGCCGCCTCGGGATAGCGCCCGGCAACAACCAGTGCGTCCCCAAGCGCAAGTTGCGCGGCAGGTGCGCCGGGGCTCGCCGTGACGAGCGCACGCGCCCGAGCAATTGCGCCGGCAGTATCCCCACGCGCGATCTGGCCGCGGATCACCCCCAGCACATAGGTCGGGTCGTTCGACGCGGCATCGGCGACGGCCAACAATGCGCCGACCGAATCGTCCGTGGCGAAGATCCCGGCGGGCGCCGTCCGCCCCCCCGCCGCACGATCAAGGAATTGCGCCGCGGTTGACGTATCCCCGGTCGCGTCGAACGCCCGCGCGATCACCGTCAGCGAGTAACTGTCCGCGTCGGCGCGCAGCCCGATCGGCCTCAGCACGCCTAGCGCGGCCTGCGCGTCCCCCGACCGGAGCAGCGCCGCACCGAGCAATCGGCGCGCCGTCACGTTGAGGGGCTGGATCGCAACCAACTGTCGCCACGTCACCGCCGCCTGTTCGAACTTGCCTTCCGCATAATCGAGACTGCCCGACAGCAGCATCGCACCCGGCAAACCAGCAACCGCGCCACCGGTTCGCTGCAGCAGCCCGCGCGCCAGATCGATGCGTCCTGCGCGCGCGGCCAATACCGCCTGGAGGTACAGCGCCTGCGGGCTGCCCGGCCGCGCCAACAGCGCGCGACGTGTCGCCGCCAGCATGTCGGCATTCCGCCCCGCCTCGCCCAGCGTCGCCGCATATTCGATCAGCGCGGGGTGATAATAGGCGTCGCGCTGCAACGCCGCCTCGAACCACGGCAGCGCGGCAACGAGCCCGTAGCGGCTGCGAATGACCTCCCCCTGCAACGTCAGCGCCGCAGGTTCGCCCCGCGCCAGCGTCACCGCGCGCACCGCCGCGACCGACGCGCCACCGACATCGCCCGCCGTCAACCGGACACGGCCAAGATCAGTCCACGCCGCGCCATCGTTCGGCACCTGCTCGAGCAGCGCCCGAAGCACCGCCTGCGCCTCTACCGGTTTGCCTTGCGACGCCAGCGCCCGTGCCTGGATTCGCGCAGCGTACCCGGCATACCGCGGTTGCGCCTGCGCCGCCTCGTCGATCGCGTCATCGGGGTCGCCCTGCAACAATCGCGCATGTGCCTGAAGTTGATGCAGGCGATCCGCGGGCAACCCCGCGTCGGTCGCCCGCGCCAGTTCCGCCTCCGCCGCAAGCCCGTCGCCGAGTTCGAGATATGCGCGCGCCAGTACCGCATGCGCGATCCCCAACGTCGGGGCAGCCTTAATGGCGGCCTGCGCGTTGGTCCGCGCGGCACTGTAGTTCCCTGCTGCCAGCGTCGTCAGGCTGTCGATCAGCGACCGACGCGCATCTGGCCGCGGCGGACGAGTCGCGAGGGCGATCGCGATACCGACGATCAGCAGACACAGGACGCCGATCGCAACCAAGCGTGTATATCTCGCGGTAACGACGCCGCGCATCTTCAGGCGCCGACGCCGGCCCCGGCTCAGCAACGGATAACGATGCGTGTGCGTCGCCGCGGATCCGGTCTCAGGCATGGAGATCATAGCTTTTCAGGAGGTCGTACAGGGTAGGACGGCTGATCCCGAGCAACCGCGATGCGCCCGAGATATTGCCGTCGGCGCGCGCCAGCGCCTGGCGGATCGCCTTCCGGTCGGCGAGTTCGCGAGCGGCGCGCAGGTTGAGCGCGGCGGCCTCCTCGCCCTTGCCGTCGAGGTCGAGATCGGTCGCCGTGACGAGCTTGCCGTCGGCCATGATGACCGCGCGCTTGATCCGGTTCTCCAGCTCGCGGACGTTGCCGGGCCAACCCCAGCCGTCGATCGCAGCACGCGCATCGGGGGCCAGGCCGGTGACGACGGGGTTCATCGTGCGGGCATAGCGCGTGACGAAGTGGCGCGCGAGCAGCACCGCGTCGCCGGTCCGCTCGGCCAGTGCCGGTATCCGCACGACGATCTCCGCGAGCCGGTAATACAGATCCTCGCGGAACCGCCCGTCCGCGACCATCGCGTCGACGTTCTGGTGCGTCGCGCAGACGATCCGCGTATCGACCGGGATCGCTTTGCGCCCACCGACGCGTTCGATCACGCGCTCCTGGAGGAACCGCAGCAGCTTCACCTGAAGCGCGAGTGGAACGTCGCCGATCTCGTCCAGGAACAACGTGCCGCCCGCGGCCTGCTCGATCTTGCCCTCGGTGGTCTTCACCGCGCCGGTGAACGCGCCCTTCTCATGACCGAACAGCTCGCTTTCGAGCAACGTCTCGGGGATCGCCGCGCAGTTGATCGCGACGAAATTCCCCCGCGACCGCGGCGACGCGTCGTGCAGTCCGCGCGCGAGCAGTTCCTTGCCGGTACCGCTCGCGCCGAGCAGCATCACCGAGACATTGGCAGGCGCAACTCGCTCCAGGGTGCGGGTCACCACCGCCATTTCGGGCGAAGCGCTGATCAACCCGCCGAACCCGCCCGCGTCGATCCGCGCGGCGAGCCGGCGGTTCTCGGCCTCCAGCGCATGGACGTGAAACGCGCGGCTGACGATCATGCCAAGCGCGTCGATGTCGATCGGCTTGGCATAGAAGTCCCAGGCGCCATCCGCGATCGCCTGCAACGCACTGTCGCGCGCGCCGTGCCCGGAGGCGACGATCACCTTGGTATCCGGCTTCATCGCTAGAATATCGCGCAGGGTCGCAAACCCTTCGGTGACTCCGTCCGGATCGGGCGGCAGGCCGAGATCGAGCGTCACGACCGCGGGCTCATGCGCGCGCACCGCGTCGAGCGCCTGCGCCCGATCGCTCGCGACGACGATCTCATACCCCTCATACGCCCAGCGCAATTGCCGTTGCAGCCCGAGATCGTCCTCGACGATTAGCAGGACGGGGCGCTCGTCACTGCTCACGCCGCCACCTCCAGCGCCGCAACTGCGGGCAGCAGGATGCGGAAGCGCGTACCCTCCCCCTCGCGGCTGACGACATCGAGCGCGCCACCCATCGCGTGCACCAGTTGTCGTGCCTCGAACGCGCCGATCCCGAAGCCGGCGGGCTTGGACGACACGAACGGCTTGAACAGCTGGTCGCGGACGAAGGCCGGCGTCATGCCGCAGCCATGGTCGATCACGTCGATCGCGACCTGTTCACCGACGGTCTCGACCGCCAGCAAAACAGGCGCATCCGCAGCGCTAGCCTCGACCGCGTTCTGGACGAGCTGCCCCAGCACCTGTTCGATTCGGGCCGCGTGCCCCAGTGCGTAGGCCGGACCGCCGCGCGCGACGATCGGGTGCTGCGCCTTGCGATCGGCCGCGACTCGCTCGACGATGGTGGCGACGTCGATCGGCTGAAGCGGTTCGCCGCGGACGGGTCCGTGCTGCGAAAGGCGGGCGAGCAGCGCGTTCATGCGATCGGAAGAGTCCTTGAGGGTGGCGACCATGTCGACGCGGAAATCGGGATTGTCGGCGTGCCGCTCGGCGTTGCGTGCGACCAGCGTCAACTGGCTGACGAGGTTCTTGATGTCGTGCAGGATGAACGCGAACCGCCGATTGAACTCGTCGAACCGCGCCGCGTCGGCCAGCGCCGCATGCGCGCGGTCCTCGGCAAGATAACTCGCCGCCTGTCGCCCCGCGACGCGAAGCAGATCGAAATCCTCCCAGTCGAGCGCACGGTCGACCGGCGGTCGCGCCAGCACGATCGCGCCGACCAGCGTGCCCCCGTGCACCAAAGGCACGATCGCCCACGCCTCGGGACAGTCGCGCAGCCACTCGGGAACGCTTGCCAGGTCGTCGCTTGGCGCCGTGCCGGCGCGGACGCGGTCCAGTTCAATGATCCGCGCGTCCTGCGCGAGATAGCGCGCCAACGTCTCGTCACGGGGGCCATCGGCGACCCCAACCCAGTTCCATGTCGCGCCAAGGCCCAGCGACGCCCCGTCGGGAACCAGTAACAGCCCCCCGGGCGAGTCGGTAAGGTCGGCGATCGACTTCACCACGCGACAATCGAGCGACTCCACACCGGAATCGGGTCGGCCCAGCGTATCGGTGAAGCGCTGCCACTCGGCACGGTAGTCATAGCGGTGGCGAAACAGGTGCTTGGCCACTTTCACCTTGGCCCAAGCCCGCAGCCAGGGCGTCGACAGCAGCGCCACCACCATCGCCGTCGCGCCAAACACGATCGCCGTCTGCGCCACCCGCGCATAGGGCCCGGCAAGGCTGGCGACGATGGCGGTCGCAAGCGCGGTGATGCCCGCGTAGAGGACCAACGCGATCGCCGACAATGCACGCACCGCGATCGGTCGCGACAAGGCGAGCGTCCACTCGCCGCTGCGATGCACGCCGACGACCAGCAGAGCCGCGACGCCGATCATCACGACGCCCCGCGCGACGAACGCGATCGGCGCTGCCACCGTCGAGGCATAGGCCAATGCCGCCACCAACAGGTCGACGCCCCACATCGCCGCAAGCGCCAACATCACCATACGGACTCCGCCCCGCGATGTCGGCGCCGCCTGATACAGGTGATGCGTGAGGACGAGCGCGCTCACCGCCTCCATCATGCCGAGCATTCGGCGGGCGGACGCGACCGCGGCGAATGCCTCGTCGTGAAGGACGGCAACTTCCACGAACGCGAGCAGCGCCGCCGCACCGGCGAGCGTCGTCACCACCAGATACACCGCGTCCAGCGCCCGGTTGCCCGTACGATCGCGCCGCACCATTGCCAGCATGAACCCGAGCCAGGCGACATCGCGACCGCTCGCCGCGACGCGAGTCGCGATGTCCTGCGCGCCGATCCCCGCGACCGCGAGCGCCCACAGGCTGGTCGCGACCAGCGCCACCAGCAATGCGCGATGCGGCCAATGCCCGCTCGGCCGCCGCATCTGCCCAAGCGCCACCGCGCCGAACAGCAACGCGGCCAGCGCATGGCTCCACAGGACCAGGGTCGCGATCACGCGCTGTCAGCTACAAAAATCATCGCGCCCCCGCCGGCCACAACACCACGCGGAGAGTCTGCAACAGGATCAGCATGTCGAGGAACGGCGAATAATTCTTCGCGTAATACAGGTCGTATTCGAGCTTGTGGCGCGCATCCTCGATCGACGCGCCATAGGGATAATTGATCTGCGCCCAGCCGGTGATCCCGGGCTTCACCATATGCCGCTCGGCGTAGAACGGCAGTTGCTCCTCGAGTTGCTGGACGAACTGCGGCCGTTCCGGACGTGGGCCGACGAAGCTCATTTCGCCCTTCAGCACGGTCCAGGTCTGCGGCAGTTCGTCGATCCGCACCTTCCGGATGAAGCGACCGATGCGCGTGATTCGCGGATCGTCCTCCGCCGCCCAAACTGCCTTGCCTGCGACCTCGGCGTCCTGCCGCATTGACCGCAGCTTCAGGATATCGAAGCCCTCGTTGTAGAGCCCGACGCGACGCTGGCGATAGAAAGCGGGACCCTTCGACTCGAGCTTGATCGCGATCGCGGTGAGCAGGATGATCGGCAAGGTGACGACCAGCAGCAGCCCGCTGGCAACGATGTCGAACGCGCGCTTGAACACGCTCGACAGCATTCGGCTGGAGGCAAACCCGTCCGAGAAGATCAACCAGGACGGGTTGACGCTCTTCAGGTCGATGCGTCCCGTCTCGCGTTCGAGGAAGCTCGATATCTCGCTGACCTGCACGCCGGTGGTGCGGACGCGGAGCAGATCCTTCATCGGCAGCGCGTTGCGGCGTTCGTCGAGCGCCAGCACGACCTCGCTCGCATTCTGGTCGACGATATGCGCGGCAAGATTGGGGATGTCGGCGCGCGGCATCGCATTCTGGACGACCGGCTCGACCTCACCCATGCGGACGAAGCCGGCGACAACGAAGTTCACGCCGGGTTGCGCGGCCAGCGTCTCGATCCGCGCCGCGCGCGTGCCGGCGCCGAGCACGACGATCCGCCGCTTGAACGTCTCGCCGCCGAGCGTCTTGCCGAGCACCGCACGGACCGTGACGAGCAGGACGGTCGCAATCACCGTCGAGTAGAGCAGGTTCGATCGCCACAGCGCGAGCGGGGGGACGAGGAAGAAGATCAGCGACAGGAACATCACGCCCAGCGAGAGCGCCACCGCCAGCCGCGCGGCGGCAAAACGCAGCGACAGGAACGACGCGACGCCGTACGCCCCGACCGCGACCAGCGAGACCTGCAATGCCAGCGCGAACGTCAGCAACTGCGCGATCCGGGTATGGATCGGCCCGACCTCCATGCCGATCTGATGCGCGCGGACGATCCAGCCGATCTCAGCCGACGCGATCAACAACACCGCATCGACCAAGCCGAGCAGGAGGACCGCATAGGGTACGTAATGCTTGAAGAGCCGTATCATCGTCCGCTATCCCGACGCACCAGTGTAAACGCTTCCGACACCTGAACGCCACGTTTCGCAGTAAAACACCAAAAAAGCCTGAAGACGGCATAGCAATCCGATCATTCGGCGATTGGCGTGCGAAATTGCCACGTTATAGCTCGGCGCCAGCAGGAGGCTTCATGACCGCACGTAAGATCGTTCCCGTTATTCTTTCAGGCGGTTCGGGCACGCGCCTCTGGCCCATGTCGCGCCCTGAAATGCCCAAGCAGATGCTGGCGCTGACCGCGGACGAGACGATGCTCCAGCTGACCGCGGGCCGCGCGTTCGGCGATCGCTTCGCCGCGCCGATCGTTGTCGCCAATGCGCGTCACGCGGACCTCGTCGAGCAGCAGCTCGCCGAGGCTGGCGCGACCCCACAGGCGTTGATCCTCGAGCCCATCGGCCGCAACACCGCGCCTGCTATCGCGCTCGCGGCGATCGCTGCTGGCGGTGGTGGCGACGCGTTGCTGGTAATGCCATCGGACCACGTCATCGGCGATGTCGCGGCCTTCCACGCAGCGATCGAAGCAGCGATGCCGCTCGTCACCCAAGGGTGGCTCGTCACATTCGGCATCGCACCCGATGCACCCGAGATCGGCTATGGCTGGATCCAGATCGGCGACGAACTGCAGCCCGGCGTCAACCGCGTCGCGCGGTTCGTCGAGAAGCCCCCGCTCGACAAAGCGCAGTCAATGCTCGCCAGTGGCGATCACGCCTGGAACGGTGGGATCTTCCTGTTCCTCGCCGACGCCTATCTCGAAGCCCTCGCGCAGTTCGATCCGGGTATCCTGACCGCCACGCAGGAGGCAATGGACAAGGCACGTACCGAGGGCTCGCGGATCTACCCCGACGCGGTCGCCTTTGCCGCCTCGCCCGACGATTCGATCGATTACGCGGTCATGGAAAAGGCCGACCGGGTCGCGGTCGTGCCGGTCGCGATGGGCTGGAACGACGTCGGCAGCTGGGACGCGCTCCACGCGATCAGCGACACCGACGGCGACGGCAATGCGCACCGCAGCCACGGTGACGGCAACGTGCTCGCGATCGATACGAAGAACTGCTTCGTCCGCAGCGACGGCGTCCGCGTCTCGCTGGTCGGCGTCGAGGATTTGATCGTGGTCGCGAGCGGCAACGACGTGCTCATCATGCGACGCGGCCGCAGTCAGGAAGTGAAGAAGCTAATCGAGGCGATGAAAAACGCCGCGAAGAACATCACGCCGAGCAGCTGAGGTCAGGATATAGAATCGGTCCGGCCCGCGCCGGACCGATCAAATTACGGTTTCCTGCGGGTCTTCGGCACCTGCGACAGGCGCGTGAGCAGCGTCGGGATGTCCTCGGTGATCATTGTGTCCGTGGGAGTCTGCCAGGACGAGCGCAATCTCTCGCCGACATCATGCAATCGTGCGCCGGCTTCACGCCTGCCGGCTTCACGCCTGCCGGCTTCACGCCTGAATGTCTCGTCTCGCACGTCTACCTCACCTACGCATACACCCGACGGCATCCTTCGGGGGGGGTAAGGACACCGCCGGGCTCTCGGGTCAAACCGACGATATCCCCGCTTGTTCCGGCAGTTTCCCGCGGTTTCGCCATATGCGCATGTTTCGCGCCGGTTCCGGCCGCAGACGCGTCAAAATTCAGTTTCCGAAGCGCTGGCGATCCGCGCGGAGATCGGCTTAGATGCGCCAAAGTTCACGGGAGAGTTCGTCATGGATCGTCGCCAGTTCCTCGCATCGGGGGGCGTCGCCGCGCTCGCTACTACGCTGCTGCCGTCGTCGGCCTTCGCGCAGTCGAGCGGCGATACCGCGCTCAACGCCGATTTCGAGCGGATCTTCCAGGCGAGCGTCGCGCGGTCGCCCGAACTCGCGACGTCGCTTGGCCTCGACAAGGGACCGCTAGCATCGCTGAAGGGGCAATTGTCGCCACGCACACCTGACAAGCGCGCGCGCGACGTCGCCGAGACCAAGGCCGCGCTCGCCAGTCTCGCTCGCTACGACGGCGCAGGCCTGTCACCCGCCGCCAAGCTCAACCTAGAAGTCGTCCGCTACTCGCTCGCCACGCAGATCGCCGCGCCCGAGAAGTTCGGCATGGACAGCCCGATCCGCCCCTACCGGATCTTCCAGCAGGGCGGCGCCTATTTCCAGGTGCCGGATTTCCTCAACACCGCGCACACGATCAACGCCACCCCGGATGCCGAAGCGTATTTGTCGCGGCTCGACCAGTTCGGCACGGTGCTCGATCAGGAAAGCGCGATGCAGCAGGCCGAGGCGGCCCGCGGCCTGCTCGCACCCGGCTGGTCGCTCGACCTGACGCTCGGCCAGATGCGGAAACTGCGCGGCCAGCCTGCCGCCACGTCGAGCATCGTCCAGTCGCTGGTGAAGCGCGCGGCGGCAAAGGGCCTGACCGGCGACTGGCAGGCGCGCGCCGCGAAGATCGTCGACGCGAAAGTGTATCCCGCGCTCGATCGCCAGATCGCGCTGATCGAGCGACTGAAGCCGACCACCAAGCCCGGCGACGGCATCTGGCGCGTGCCCAATGGCGATGCGATCTACGCTATGGCGTTGAACCAGGCGACCACCACGACGATGAGCCCCGACGAGGTCCACCGCATCGGCCTGGCCCAGGTGGCGGAGATCACCGCGCAGCTCGACACGATCCTGAAGTCGCAAGGGTTCACGACCGGCACGGTAGGCGAGCGGCTGGCGAAACTGAACG
The DNA here is from genome assembly GCF_001421745.1 of Sphingomonas sp. Leaf230. GTDB lineage: Bacteria > Pseudomonadota > Alphaproteobacteria > Sphingomonadales > Sphingomonadaceae > Sphingomonas. The sequence continues at coordinate 516,111 of NZ_LMKW01000008.1, forward strand.
TCACGCCGGACCAGCTCTACGCAAACACCGCGGAGGGCCGCACCGAACTGATCGCCGGCCTGAACGACGGCATCAAGGCGATGTACGCCAAGCTGCCCCAGGCGTTTTCGGAAGTGCCGACGCAGCCGCTCGAGATTCGCGCGGTCCCGGTCGAGATCCAGGACGGCGCATCGAACGGCTATTACAACCGCGCCTCACTCGATGGCAGCCGTCCGGCGATCTACTTCGTCAATCTGAAGGACGTCGGCGACTGGCCGAAATACACGCTGCCGTCGCTCACCTATCACGAGGGCGTGCCGGGGCATCACCTCCAGATCAGCCTCGCGCAGGAATCGAAGGACATCCCGACGCTGCGGAAGATCGGCTTCTTCTCGGCGTATTCGGAAGGCTGGGCGCTGTACGCGGAGCAACTCGCCGACGAACTCGGTGCCTATGCGTCGCCGCTGGAGCGCGCCGGGTATCTCCAGTCGTTCCTGTTCCGCGCGACGCGACTGGTGGTCGATACCGGCATCCATGCGAAGCGCTGGAGCCGCGAGAAGGCGACCGACTACATGGTCGCGACGACCGGCTTCGCCCGGCCCCGCACGCAGCGCGAAGTGGAGCGCTACTGCACGCAGGCAGGCCAGGCCTGCAGCTACAAGGTCGGCCACATGGCCTGGACGCGTGCACGGATGAAGGCGAAGGCGGCGCTAGGCGACAAGTTCGACCTGAAGCAGTTCCACGACATCCTGAAGGAAGGCGCGATGCCGCTCACGATCCTGGAACGCCGCGTCGACGAGCGGATCGCGGCGCTCCGAGGGCGGGCTTGACATCTGTCGGTTGATTCTCCCCCGCTCGGGGGGAGGTGGCGCCGAAGGTGACGGAGGGGGAGGACACGCAACCCCGGTGATTCCTTACCTCCCCCTCCGTCTGGCAAGCGCCAGCCACCTCCCCCTGCGGGGGAGGATCAGGTAAATCGATCGGGATCGCTTCCACCCTTCCCTCTCCCAACGAGAGAGGGGGACGAATACGGTACGACGTAAGGGGGGTCTTCGCCCGGCGACGGACCTTCACCTCATGCCGCTTTCCGGCAGCGTCGCCTCACCCGATCTGCGTCGGGTCGTGCACCCCGCTCCACACCCGTTCGTGCCGAGTAGAGACCGAGTAGCCCCCTTGGGCGTATCGAGGACTCGTATCGAGGTACAGGTTCCGCGCGACACCCCGTCCCTCGATACGCCGTCTCGATACGCTCCTACGTAGCTGCTCGCCCCCTACTCGGAACGAACGGGCGAGCCCTCACTTTCCCCCACGATCCAACGTCTGCGCCGCGACCCGCACCGTCACCGTCTGCACGACATCCGCCGCCGACGTCGCCAGCATCACCTTGTAGTCGCCGCCAGCGATCTTCCACCCACCGCTCGCGACATCGAACGTCGCCAGCAATCGCGGATCGATCGTCATCGACACCGTCTGGCTCTTGCCGGGCGCCAGATCGACCTTGCGGAAGGCGCCGAGCCGCTTGGGGGCCTCCCAGCCGGCGCCCGACACATAGACCTGCGCGACAGCCTTGCCCTGCACCGCACCCGTATTCTGGACGGTAAAGTCCGCCTTGACGCCCTTGCCGGCGGGCGCCGCCGTCAAACCACTCATGGCAAAGTTCGTATAGGAAAGTCCATAACCGAACGGAAACAGCGGCTTCGCGCCGGTCTTGTCGAACCACTTATAACCGACCGCGGCGCCCTCGACGTCGTAATTGCCCATCGGATGCGAATCGCGGTCGAGCTTGGGATCACCTTCGAGCTTCGGGCGCGGGATCTGCGCGAGCGACGCCGGGAAGGTCGCGGGCAGATGCCCCGACGGATTGACCTCGCCGGTCAGCACGCGCGCGATCGCCTCACCGCCAGCCGTACCCGGGTACCACGCCTCCAGCACCGCCCCGACCTTGCCGAGCCACGGCATCACCACCGGCCCGCCGGTTTCGAGCATCACCACCGTCTTTTTGTTCGCCCCCGCGACCGCGTCGATCAGCGCGTTCTGGCCAGCCGGCAGGTTCAAGTCGGGCACGTCGAACGACTCGCCGGTCCACTGCTCGCCGAACACGACGACGATGTCCGCTTTCCGCGCCGCCGCGGCGGCCGCCTTGACGTCCTTGCCGTCGAGATACGTCACGGTCGCGCCGGTCCGCGCCTGCAACGCCTTCATCGGCGACGACGCGTGATACGTCTTCGGCCCCGGGAACCCACTCGGGAATTCGTCCGCCACGATCAAGCCGTTGGCCGGCGCGTTGTGCGAATAGACCTGGCTCGAACCGCCACCCGACAGCACGCCGACATCGGCATGCGCGCCGATCAGCAGGATCGACTTGGCCGTCTTGGCGATCGGCAACAGCCCCGCGGTGTTCTTGAGCAGGACGATGCCCTCTTCCGCATCCGCGCGGGTCACTGCAGCATGCGCCGCGTAATCGATCGCCGTGGCGCGATCACCCGCCACGACCTTGTCGAACGCTCCTACGGAAAACATCCCCCACAGTACGCGCCGCGCCATGTCGGTCGCGCGCGCCTCAGTCACATGACCGTTGTTGACCGCCTCGCGCAGCGCATCCGCGAAGTACGCCGAGCGATCGAACGCCCAGCCAGATTGCTGGTCGAGCCCGGCGTTTGCCGCTTCGCTAGTCGAATGCGTCGCGCCCCAGTCGGACATGACATAGCCCTTGAAGCCCCAGTCGCGCTTCAGGACGGTGTTGAGCAGCCAGTCGTTCTCGCATGCATAATGACCGTTCACGCGGTTGTACGAGCACATCACCGAGCCGGGCTGGCCGACCTCGTTGGCGATCTCGAACGCGAGCAGGTCGGACTGGCGCGCGGCCTGTTCGCCGATCTTGTGATCGATGTTGTTGCGGTTCGTCTCCTGCCCGTTGAACGCGTAATGCTTCATCGTCGATACGACGTGCTGCGACTGGATCCCCTTGATCTCGTGCCCGGTGATGACGCCCGCCAGCAACGGATCCTCACCGCCATATTCGAAATTGCGGCCGTTCCGCGGCTCGCGCGTCAGGTTCATCCCGCCCGCAAGCTGCACGTTGAAGCCCGACAGGAATGCCTCGTTGCCGATCATCGCGCCGCCGGCTTGCGCCAGTTCCGGGTTCCAGGTCGCCGCGGTAGCGATCCCGGAGGGCAGCGAGGTGCGCAGGCGCGGCGTCGGCCCGCGCTGGCTGGCGACACCGACGCCGGCATCGGTCTGCCACTGGCTGGGGATGCCGAGCCGCGGGATGCCGGGCACGATCCCGGCGGACGCGGCCAGGCCGTCCTTCGGATAGACCCAGTTCTTGACCGGCGTCTTCAGCCAGTCGGCATTGGTCGCAAAGTAACCGAAGGTGAGCTGCAGCTTCTCGTCGAGCGTCATCTCCTTGAGGAGCAGATCGACGCGCGCATCGGCCCCCAGCGCAGTGTTCATCCAGGGCCGCGCCTTGGGAGCCTCGGTCCGCGCCGCCGCCGCACCGGGTGCGTTGTTGGTCGTTTGCGCTACCGCGGGCAGTGCGATCGCCAGCACCGATCCCGCGAGCAAACGGACGAACAGGGCGCGGGAACGAAATGCGGTCATGGCTTCACTTTCACGAGAATCTAGTATGCCATGTGTGCCGCGTTCGTCGCGTTACCGCAACCAGCCGTCGCAAGGGCTCCCTTCCCTGAAAGGGAGGGGTTGGGGGTGGGTCGGTTTCCGGATCGTGGAACGTCGGCGACCCAAGCCGGCCTACCCACCCCCTGCCCCTCCCTTTCAGGGAGGGGGGCAGAAGGAGGCGCAACGCTCTACCGAACGTCAGCGAGCGCCTCCGCCATCAGCCGAAAGTCCTTCCTCGCGTGGCGCGGGTGCGATCAGGCCTGGCCGAACCCGCCCCCGCCTGGTGTCTCGATCGCGAACACGTCGCCGGCGTGCATGTCCACCTTGGCCGTCGAGCCGAGCCGTTCGACGCCGCCATCCGCGCGCTCGACCGATGCCGAGCCGAGCCCGCCACTGTCACCGCCGGCCATCCCGAACGGCGCCACGCGGCGGCGGTTGGCGAGGATGCAGGCGGTCATGTCTTCGAGGAAGCGCACGCGCCGCGTCGCCCCGTCGCCGCCGTTATGCGCGCCTGCCCCACCCGAGCCGCCGCGGATCGAGAATTCCTCCAGCAACACCGGGAAGCGCGTTTCGAAGACTTCCGGGTCGGTCAGCCGGCTGTTCGTCATGTGCGTCTGGATCACCGAGGCGCCATCGAAGCCGGGGCCCGCGCCTGCCCCGCCGGCGATCGTCTCGTAATATTGGTGCACGGCGTTGCCGAAGGTGAAGTTGTTCATCGTCCCCTGGCTGGCGGCCATCGCGCCGAGCGCGCCGAACAGCGCGTCGGTGACGACCTGGCTAGTCTCGACGTTGCCGGCGACGACCGCCGCCGGATAGCGCGGGTTGAGCATCGAGCCTTCGGGCACGCGGATCGTCACGCCGCGCAGACAGCCGTCGTTGAGCGGCACGGCCTCGTCGATCAGCGCGCGGACGACGTAGAGCACCGCCGCGCGGACGATCGAGACGGGGGCGTTGAAGTTGGTCGGGCGCTGGTCGCTGGTGCCGGCGAAATTAACCTCCATCGTCGCGGCATCGCGATCGACGCCGACCGCCACGCGGACGACGGCGCCATCGTCCATCTCGTAGGCGAACGTGCCGTCGTCGAGCGTCGCAATCAGGCGGCGGACCGCGGCGTCGGCATTGGCCTGGACATGCTCCATGTAAGCAGCGACGACGTCCGTGCCGTACTCGTTCGCGAGTCGTATGAGACCAGTCGCGCCGCGTGTGCAGGCTGCCAGCTGTGCGGCGAGATCAGCGATATTCTGGTCGACGTTGCGTGCGGGATAGGGGCCGGACGCGAACACCGCGCGCAATTCCGCTTCGAGGAAGCGACCTTCGTCGACCACCAGCACGTCGTCGAGCAGCACGCCCTCTTCCTCGACCGAGCGGCTCTCGGGCGGCATTGATCCGGGCGTGATACCGCCGACGTCTGCGTGATGCCCGCGGGCGGCTACGAAGAATGCCGGCGCATCGCCGTCATCGTCTGCGAAGACCGGCATGATGACGGTGATGTCAGGCAGGTGCGTGCCGCCGCGATACGGCGCGTTGAGCGCGTAGGCATCGCCGCGGCGGATACCGCGGCCGTCTGCGCCGCCGCCTCGTGCGTCGATGATCGTGCGGATGCTCTCGCCCATCGACCCCAGGTGAACTGGAATGTGCGGCGCGTTCGCGACGAGGTTGCCGTGCGCGTCGAACAGAGCACAACTGAAGTCGAGGCGTTCGCGGATGTTGACCGAGGCCGCGGAACGCTGGAGCGCGGCGCCCATCTCCTCGGCGATGCTCATGAACAGTCCGGCGAAGATCGCGAGCCGGACGGGATCGGACTCGGTGCCGACGCTGGCACCGATACGGGGGGCGATGCGGTCGAGGATCAGATTGCCGATCGGATCGACGCGCGCACGCCAACCGGGCTCGACGATGGTGGTCGAGACGCTGTCGAGGATCAGCGCGGGGCCATCGATCGCGTGTCCGGCGGGGAGGCCTTCGCGGGCAAGGACGGGCGTGTCGTGCCATGCGCCGGCCATGTAGACGGGCGCGACCGACAGCGGCGCGGCTGGCTCTTCGGGGAACGCGACGAGCGCGGCGTCGATCGGCGGACTCTCGGCGATCGCCTCGGCGACGATCCGGTCGGCGATCAGCGGTGCTTCGCTGGCAAACCCGAACTGCGCGATGTGCGCGACGTCGAACGCGGCGATCATCACGGCCGGTTCATCGAGATCGAGTTCGATGGTGTGGTCGGTCTGGCCTCGGCGAAGATGCACGCGGCGTTCGATCCGGACGTAGTCCGCCGTGACGCCCTGCGCTACCAGTGCTTCGCGCGCGGCCTCCGCCAGCCCGTCCAACGCTTTGACGATCTCAGCGTAATTCGCGAACGCCGCGCCCGACGTAGCCTCGCGAAGAACCCGGCGGTCGGCCAGCCCCATTCCGTATGCCGACAGCACCCCGGCCAGCGGGTGGATCATCACCCGGTCCATCGCCAGCGCATCGGCGACGAGGCACGCATGCTGCCCCCCGGCCCCGCCGAAGCACGCCAGCGTGTAGCGCGTCACGTCATGCCCGCGCGCGACGGAGATCGTCCGGATCGCATTCGCCATGTTCGCCACCGCAACCGCGATGAACCCTTCGGCGGCGACCTGCGGATCAAGCGGCAGTTCCGCGAACCGGGCAGCCACCGCCTCGGCATCGAGCGGCTGGTCGCCTGCCGGCCCGAACAACGCCGGGAAGAATTCGGGGCGAACCTTGCCGAGCATCACGTTGCAATCGGTGACGGTGAGCGGCCCACCGCGGCGGTAGCACGCCGGCCCCGGCACCGCGCCTGCGCTCTCGGGGCCGACGATCAGCCGCTCGCCATCGAACCGACAGATCGAGCCGCCGCCCGCCGCGACGGTGTGGATCCGCAGCATCGGCGCGCGGATGCGGGCGCCAGCAATCAGTGTCTCGGTGTCGCGTTCGTAGGTGCCGGCATAATGCGACACGTCCGTCGAGGTGCCGCCCATGTCGAAGCCGATGATCTGTTCGAACCCGGCCTCACGCGCGGTCGCGGCCATGCCGACGATGCCGCCCGCGGGGCCCGAGAGGATCGCATCCTTGCCGCGAAAGCCTGCGCCGTCGACCAGTCCGCCCGACGACTGCATGAACAGCGCGCCCTGCCCCAGCGCGTCGCTGAGCCCTGCGACATAGCGATCGACGACCGGCGACAGATACGCATCGACGACGGTCGTATCCCCGCGCCCGATCAGCTTTATGAGCGGCGCGACGCGGTGACTGACCGAGATTTGGGTGAAGCCGATCTCAGCCGCGATTGCCGCCAGCGCTTCCTCGTGCGCCGTGAAGCGATAGCCGTGCATAAGAACAATCGCGACCGCGTGAAGTCCACTATCAAAAGCAGCCTGCAAGCCCGCGCGCGCCGCGTCGACGTCGAGCGGACGGAGCACGTCGCCCTCCGCCCCGACCCGCTCGTCGATCTCCACGACATGCGCAAACAGCGGCGGTGGGCGGTTCACGTCTCGCGCGAAGATGTCGGCGCGTTCCTGGTGCCCGATCAGCAGCGCATCGCCGAACCCGCGGGTGATCGCGAGACACGTCGGCTCGCCCTTGCGCTCGAGCAGCGCGTTGGTCGCGACCGTCGTCCCGATCCGCAGTTCAAGCGGCACGTCCGCCCCGTCGGTCAACCGCCGGATCGCCTCGACCGCCGCATCATCATAGCGTTCGGGATCTTCCGACAGCAGCTTGGCGGTGACGATCCGCCCATCGGGTTGCCGCGCGACGACATCGGTGAACGTGCCGCCGCGGTCGATCCAGAACTGCCATGTGGTCATCGGTTACTCAGCCCAGAAATTGCGTCATCCGCGCCGCGGGATCGGTCCACGCGACCCCGCGATCGTCGAGCCATGAATCGTCGTAATAGGTGCAACCATAGCGGTCGCCGCCATCGCACAACAGCGTGACGATGCTCCCCGTCTCGCCCGCCGCCGCCATCTCCTCGACGATCTGCGCGCACGCCCAGAGGTTGGTCCCGGTCGAACCACCAACGCGCCGCCCGAGCCGGTCGGACAGCGCGCGCATCGCACCGATACTGTCGGCGTCCTCGACCGCGATCATCCGGTCGATGACGCTCGGCACGAAGCTCGGCTCGACCCTCGGCCGCCCGATCCCCTCGATCCGCGACGCGCACCCCTCCGGCAACGCAACCACCGATCGGTCCTCGAAATGGCGGTGAAACACCGAGTGCACCGGGTCCGCGACGCACAGTTTCGTGTCGTGCCGGCAATAGCGGATGAAGCGCCCGATCGTCGCCGACGTGCCGCCCGTCCCCGCGCCGCAGACGATCCAGGACGGGCACGGATGCTCCTCCTCGGCCATCTGTGCGAAGATGCTCTCGGCGATGTTGTTGTTGCCGCGCCAGTCGGTTGCCCGCTCGGCGTAGGTGAACTGGTCAAGATAATGCCCGCCGGTTTCCGCCGCGAGCCGGTGCGAGACCGCGTAGACCGTGCGCGGATCGTCGACCATGTGGATCTCGCCGCCGTGAAAGCGGATCGCGTCGAGCTTTGGCTTGGCGGTCGTCGCGGGCACTACGGCAATGAACCGCAGCCCCAGCATCCTGGCGAAATACGCCTCCGACACCGCGGTCGACCCCGACGAGGATTCGATCACCGTCGTCTCCGGCCCGATCCATTCGTTGCACAGCGCATACAGGAACAGCGACCGCGCGAGCCGGTGCTTGAGACTGCCGGTCGGATGCGAACTCTCGTCCTTCAGGTACAGCACAATGCCGGGATACCGCGGCAAATCCACCCGAATGAGGTGCGTGTCGGCGGACCGGTTATAGTCCGCCTCGATCCGCCGCACCGCCTCCGACAACCAGCGCCGGTCGACGCGCTTCCCCGTCATTGCAGGCGTCATTGCAGCCCGTGACGAACCAGCATCGCGGTCGGCTCTGGGTCACGCCCGCGGAACGCACGGAAGCTGTCCGCCGCCGGCCGCGTCGCACCGCGCGCGAGCACTTCCTCGCGGAACCGGTCGCCGGTCTTGCGATCGACCAGGCCAGCCTCCGCGAACGCCTCGAAGCCATCGGCTGCCAGCAATTCGGCATAGAGATAGCTGTAATAGCCCGACGCATAGCCGCCTGCGAAAATGTGGCTGAACGCGTGCGGGAAGCGGTGCCATTCCGGCGGGCGGATCACCGCCACCTCGTCGCGCACCGCCTCGATCACCTCGATCGGATCGCTGCCCATCGTGCCGAGATGCAGCAGCAGGTCGAACAGCGCGAACTCGACCTGGCGCAGGATGAACATCCCCGCCTGGAAATGCCGCGCCTTCACCATCCGCTCGAACAGGTCGGCGGGGAGCGTCTCGCCGGTCTTGTAGTGGCCCGACATGCCGGTCAGCACGTCCTTGTCCCAGGCGAAATCCTCCATCAGCTGGCTCGGCAGCTCGATCGCGTCCCACTCGAACCCGTTGGTGCCGGCGATGCTCGGCCGGTTCACCTTGGTGAAAAGCAAATGGATGCAGTGGCCGGTCTCGTGCAGCAGCGTGGTCACGTCGTTGTGGCTCAGCAGCGACGGCGTCTCGCCCCCATCCGGCGCAAAATTGCAGACGAGATACGCGACCGGCACCGTCACGGTATTGCCGTCGTGCAACCGCGGCCGCGCCTGCGCCATCCATGCGCCACCACGCTTGCCGGTACGTGCGTGCAGGTCGAGGTAGAGACCCGCGAACACCGTCCCTGTCTCGTCCACCACGTCGAAGAAGCGTGCGTCGTCGTGATACAGCGACACGTCGTCACGCTCGACCAGCTTGATGCCGAACAGCCGCTGCATCAGAATCTGCCAGCCTTCCATCACGCGCTCGACCGGGAAATACGCCTTCACCACCTGCGCATCGACCGCGTAGCGATCCTGCCGCAACCGGTTCGACACGAAGCCCGCATCCCAGGGCTCGAAATCGGCGATCCCCAGATGTTCGGCGGCAAACGACTTGAGCTCGGCGAGGTCGCGCTTCGCCGCCGGCTTCGCCCGCCGCGCCAGATCGCGCAGGAAGGCGATCACCTCGGCACCATTCGGGGCCATCTTGGTCTCCAGCGACCACGCGACCGGATCGGTGAAGCCGAGCAGCTTGGCGCCCTCGTGCCGCAGCTCGAGGATCCGTGCGATCCGCGCGCTGTTGTCGAATTCGCCCGCGTTCGGCCCCTGATCCGACGCGCGTGTCGCGAATGCACGGTACATGCGGGCGCGCAACTCACGGTTCTCGGCGAAGGTCAGCACCGCGTTGACGCTCGGCTGTTGCAGCGTGACCAGCCAGCCCGCCTGCCCCTTCGCCTTGGCGGCATCCGCGAACATCGCCTTGTCCGCGTCCGAAATCCCCGCGAGATCGGCCTCATCCGTCACCAGTTCCGACCACGCATCGGTCGCATCGAGCACCGCGCTGCCGAACTCGTTCGACAACCCCGACAGCTCGACCGAAATCTCGCTGAACCGGTCCCGTGCCTCAGGCTCCAGCGCCACGCCCGACAGCGTGAAGTCGCGGATCGCCTGCTCCACCGCGACCCGGTCTTCGGTGGCCAAATCGGCAAACTCGGGCGACACGCTCAGCGCCACGAACACCTCGTACAAATCGCGGTTCTGCCCGACCTTCATGTCGTTCTCGACGAGCCGCTTCTGCCCCTCGGAATACGCCGCGCGCAGCTCGGGCGTGTCCGCGACGCCGTGCAGATGCGACACCGCCGACCATATCGCGCCGATCTCGGTATTCGCGCGCTCGTACGGCAGCCACGCACCCGCGAAATCGGTCGGCCGCGCGGTCGTCAGCGCCTCGACCATCGCCTCATGCCGCGCGATCGCCTCGTCGAGCGCAGGCGCGATCTGGTCGGGCGACAGCTCGGCGAAACGGGGCAGCGACAGCGTATCGAGAAGCGGGTTCGTCGGGGCAGTCATGAGAAATCCTTCAGCATTCGACGACGTTGACGGCCAGGCCACCAAGCGACGTCTCCTTATATTGCGAGCGCATGTCCTCACCGGTCTGGCGCATCGTCTCGATCACCGCATCGAGGCTGACGATATGGCGACCGTCCCCCCGCAGCGCCAGATACGCGGCGTTGATCGCCTTGATCGCACCCATCGTGTTGCGCTCGATGCACGGGATCTGGACCAGCCCGCCGATCGGATCGCAGGTCAGGCCGAGGTTATGCTCCATCCCGATCTCGGCGGCATTCTCGATCTGTTCGTTGGTCCCGCCGAGCGCCGCGACGAGCGCGCCCGCCGCCATCGAGCAGGCGACGCCGACCTCGCCCTGGCACCCCATCTCCGCCGCCGAAATCGACGCGCGCTTCTTGTAGAGAAACCCGATCGCCGCCGCGGTCAGCAGGAAATCATGCGCACCCTTCGGCGTAGGGTCCTTCGTAAACGTTTCGTAGAAGCGCAGCACCGCCGGCAACACACCCGCCGCACCATTGGTCGGCGCGGTCACGACGCGGCCACCCGCCGCATTCTCCTCGTTCACCGCGAGCGCGTACAGGCTGACCCACTCGAACACGGCCGAGGGATCCGCCGCGGTATCGCGCGCCTGCAATCCCTCGAACAGCGCCTTCGCCCGCCGCGGCACCTTCAGCCCGCCCGGCAAAATGCCACCCTGCCGACACCCGCGATCGATCGACGCAAACATGGCGCCGCGGACGGCGTCGAGGAACGCATCTGTCTCGCTCTCAGGCCGCCACGCGATCTCGTTCTCGCGGACGATATCGGCGATCGTCATGCCGGTGGCATCGCCGGTCGCGAGCAGCTCCGCCCCCGACGAGAATGGCCGCGGCAACAGGATGTTCGCCTTCACCGGCCCCGAGCCCGCCTCGACGATCGCCCCGCCGCCGATCGAGAAATAGGTCCGCTCGACGCTCCGCCCGTCGCCGAACGAGGCGGTGAACGTCACCGCGTTAGGATGCCCCGGCAGGAACGTCTGCGCATGGAACAGAAGGTGCTGGCTCTCCTCGAACCCGATCTCCACTCGCTCGGCCAGCATAAGCCGCCCGCTAGACCGGATCGCTGCCAGCCGCACCGGGATCAGGTCCGGATCGATCGTCTCCGGCTGCGCGCCGCTCAGGCCCAACATCACCGCACTGTCGGTCGCATGCCCCCGCCCGGTCAGCGCCAGCGAACCATAAAGGTCGACGCGCACCGCCACCGGCTGCTCGTCCGCGACCAGGTCGGCGAACAACCACGCAGCACGCATCGGCCCGACGGTATGCGAACTCGATGGCCCGATCCCGATCGTGAACAGGTCGAGGATGCTGATCGCCTGGTGGCAATCGGGGCGAGCGCGAGTCTGCTCGTCCGGGCGATCAAAGGTCAGCGGGGTCATGCATCGCCGTTACGAGACTATACCCCGCGCCGTCCATCCGAAGCTGACTCAGCGCCTATTCCCCCGCCCATTTCTTGAGCCCATTCCGTGAGCAGCGTGTACGCGATCGCATAAGGCGGCGGCGCGACGAACGGCCCCTCCTCCCCACGCAACACCGCGCGCACCATCTCGCGCGGCACCCACATCGCATCCTCGAGCTCGTTCACGTCGAGCGTGATCGCATCGTCCTCGGCCTCGGCGACGCACGCCATCATCAACGAAGACGGAAACGGCCAGGGCTGGCTCGCGATATAGCGCACCTTGCCGACCCGAACGCCCGACTCCTCGAGGATCTCACGCGCGACCGCCTCCTCGATCGACTCGGCCGGCTCCACGAAACCGGCGAGCGCGGAATACCGCCCCGGCGGCCACCCCTTGCCGCGCCCGAGCAACGCACGCCCGTCATGCTCGGCGATCATGATCACCACCGGATCGACGCGCGGGAAATGCTCGGTCCCGCAGTTCGGACACTTCCGCGCCCACCCCGCCCGGAACATTTCGGTCGGCGAACCGCACTTCGCGCAAAAACCATGCCGGACATGCCAGTCGATCACGCTCCGCGCACCAGCGTACGTCGCCGCCTCACCGGGCGCGAGCGACGCCAGCACCGCCATCAGCGCAGGCGACCGCATCGCTGGTGCATTGTCGACGCGCATGCCCGCCAACAGCGCCGCGAAATGCGGCCGCCCGGTCTCGTCGAGCCCGAGCAGGATCGGCTCGGCATCGTCCGGCATGTCCGCCATCGACGTCCAGGCGAGGTGCCCGTCGTCGGTCGTGCCCGGCAGCAACCCGTCGAGCACCAGCAACCGCGCACGCCAGTCGCGCTGCGCCGCCTCCAGCCCTTCCGGATCGTGACGCAATGCATCGGACCGGTCGAGCGTCCCGCCGGTAAACCCAGGTGCGTCCATCACGCTCATCGGCGCAACCTCGCCGCATCCTGCATCAGCGCCGCGACCACCTGCTGGCGGAGCGGTATCCGGTCCGCCGGGAAGTAATTGACCATCACGTTGCCGCGCGAATGCTTCGCCGGATCGACCCATGCGATCGTGCCCGCCGCACCACCCCAGGCATAGGTGCCCTTGCCCGGTCCGTTCGGCGTATCCGCGAGCACCACCGAACCGCCCGCACCGAAGCCCATGTTGCTCCCCTGCGTCCCTCCGGTGCCGCCGCCGATACCGCCGAACACGACGCCCGCCGGCAACAGGTTCGACGTCGCCAGCGCGATCGTCTCGGGCTTCATCACGCGCACGCCGTCGAGCGTGCCGCCGTCCTGGATCATGTGCAGGAACCGATCGTAATCGCGCGCCGACATCACCAGTCCCGCGCCGCCGTACGGAAAGCTCGGTTTCTGCGCGAACACCGAGTTCGCCGCCGGATCGAGCGGCGTCCGCGTATCGCCGACGAACGCGTAGTTGGTAGCGAGCCGCCCGATCTCGCTCCGCGGCACCTGCCAGAAACTCGACTTCATCTTCAGCGGATCGAACAGCCGCGTCTGCACGAACCGTTCGAAGCTCATGCCGCTCGCGACCTCGATCACCCGACCCATCACGTCCAGCCCGATCGAATAGCTCCACTTGGTACCCGGATCCGCGATCAACGGCAGCGTCGCGACGCGGTTGACGAACTCCTCGAGCGACTTCGGCCGGACGGGCCGCATCTTCTCTTCCATCGCCGCACTGACCGACAGCGGCAGAATCCCGAGCCGCTCATATTCCTTGAGCAGCGGCCCCTTGGTGACGATCGTGTAGCCGAGCCCCGCGGTATGCGTCAGCAGGTTGCGGATCGTGATCGGCCGCGTCGCCGGGCGCGTGGCGAGCGACGTGTCGGGGCTGGTCGCCACCTTCATGTCCTTGAACGCCGGGATGTATTTGCTGACCGGATCGTCGAGGTTGAGCTTGCCGTCCTCGACCAGCATCATCGCCGACATCCCGGTGATCGGCTTGGACATCGAATAGACGCGCCACAGCGAATCGGGGCCTGCCGCCGGAGCATTGGGGGCGTCGCTGATCTTCCCCGCTGACGGGAACAGCGTGGGACCGTCGCCGGCGCCGAACGCACCGACGATCCCCGGCATCTTGTCCTGCGCGACATAGCTGTCGAACAACGCGGACGTGGCAGGCAGCAGCGCGTTGACCGGGATCGTCATCCGCGGCGTCGGCCGAGCCTGCGGGCTGACCTGCTGGCGCGATTGCGCCTGCTGGGCATAGGCCGTGGCGGCGGCCAGCGCAACAAGTCCGCCAGTCGAAATCCAGTGCACCAGTTTCATGCAGCTCTCCGTATGGTCTTGCCGGCTTTGGCGAAAACGGTCGGGAGCCCGGCGGTATCCAGCTCGTCGATCGGCCACCATTCGCTTGCCGTTGGAACGCGCGGTTGATGCGCCTCGACCGTCGCCACCGCAAGCGTCAGTTGCAGATCGAAATGCGTAAATCCGTGCGCGACGGTTGCGTCCAACATCCGCCAATCGGCCTGCGCCGGCGCATCCTCGAAACCGGGGGGAACATCACCCCAAGGCCCGGTCGGAAACGCCCTCATCCCGCCCAGCAGACCCTTGTCCGGCCGCCGCACCAGCAACACCTGCCCGTCGCGCTCCAGCCAGAAGATCGTCCCGTACCGCTGGGGCTTGGCCGCCTTCTTCGCCTTCACCGGCAACCGCTCGGGCGCGCCCTGCTTGAAGCCTTCGCAAAACGCGCGGATCGGACACAGCAGGCACTTCGGCGCGCGCGTCGTGCAGATCCCCGACCCCAGATCCATCATCGCCTGCGCGAAATCACCCGCCCGAGCATCCGGCGTGATCGAATCCGCCGCCACCCGAATCGCCGGTCGCGCAGCCGGCAAAGGCGTCTGAATCGCAAACACTCGCGCGACCACCCGCTCGACATTCGCATCGACCACCACCGCGCGCTCGCCAAACGCGATCGCCGCCACCGCTGCGGCCGTGTAAGCGCCGAGCCCAGGCAGCGCGCGCAGCTCCACCTCGGTCCGCGGAAACTCCCCGCCATGCTCGGCCACCACAGCCTTCGCCGCCTTCACCAGATTGCGCGCCCGAGCATAATAGCCAAGCCCCGCCCAGGCCGCCATCACATCGGTGTCATCCGCCGCCGCCAGACTCGCGAAATCCGGCCACCGCGCGGTCCACGCGAGGAACCGCGGCGTCACCGCGGCCACCGTCGTCTGCTGCAACATCACCTCGGACAGCCACACCCGGTACGGATCGATCGTCTCGCCCGGCTTCGCGCGCCACGGCAGGTCGCGGCGATGCGCGTCATACCAGTCGAGCAGGGCCCCGGAGACCGAAGAGCGCTTGGCGTTCACGCGTCGCCTATGGCATGGGTTCGCAGATGAGCAAGCCGCCCGTTTCTGTGCCAAAATCTGCGACGCCCAAGCCGGCGACGACCAAGTCTGCGTCAGGGCGCATTAAAGGCAGGACCGACCCCGACGCCCCGCGCGAGAACCGCTCACGCGCGGTCGCCGAGCTGTTGCCCGCGATCGGCGGCGCGGCATTCCGGCGATTCGGCTTCGTCCAGTCGTCGATCGTCAGCCGCTGGCCCGAGATCGTCGGCGCGAAACTGGCGGGCGCGAGCATCCCCGAATCGATCCGCTTCCCGGTCGGCAAGAAACAGGACGGCGTCCTGACCCTCACCGTCCGCGGCGCGCACGCACCGATGATGCAGCACATCGCCCCCGAGATCATCGAGCGCGTGAACCGCTTCTTCGGCTACGCGGCCATCGTGAAGGTCGCGATCCGCCAGGGCGAGGTCGCCGCCCCCGTCCCGCGGAAGGCCCCGCCTTCGATCCGCCCAGTCCCCGTCGATCTCGGTATGAGCCTGAAGGGCATCGCCGATCCGGAACTGCGCGCCGTCCTCGAATCCCTCGCCGCCGGCGTCGCCTCGACGCACGGCCTTCCCAGGATCAACTGATGCGCGTCCTCCTTGCCGTCTCCGCCCTCTTCCTCCTGACCGGCGCCGCGCCCAAGCGCGACTGGTCGCAGACCGCGCGCATCCTCCCCTCGGGCGCCTACCTGATCGGCAACCCCGCCGCGCGCGTGAAGCTGGTCGAATACGCCAGCTACACCTGCTCGCACTGCGCCGACTTCTCGGTAAAGTCCGAACCCGTGCTGAAGCGCCAGATGATCGCGTCCGGCTCGACCAGCCTAGAAGTCCGCAGCTTCATCCGCGACCGGCTCGATCTGGCAGCAGCGATCCTCGCCCGCTGCACCGGCCCGAGAGGCTTCTCCGCCACCTCGTCCGCGATCTTCGCCGCACAGCCGCAATGGCTCGAGCGCGGAATCGAATACCAGCAAGGCAACGCCGCGCGCCTGAACATGTACCCGGCAGCGGCCCAGATCCGCGCCAACGCAGACGGCTCCGGCCTGACCGCGTTCGTCAAGGCACGCGGGCTCTCGGACGCGGCGATCAACGCGTGTTTCGCCAACCAGCCCGAGATCGACCGCATCGTCAAACTGACTGCCGACGCGCCGAAGGAGATCGACTCGACGCCGACCTTCTACCTCAACGGCAGACTCGTCCCGCACGTCGGCTGGGAACAGCTCGAACCCGCGCTCCGCAAGGCAGGCGCCCGTTAATTCACGTGATCCACTGGAGTAACCCGATGAAGTTCCTGACCACGCTCGCCGTCCTGCCGCTCGCGCTCGCCGCCTGCTCGAAGAACGACTCGACCGGTAACGTCGACCAGCCCGCCGCCGCGCCCGTCGCGGCCGCCGCAGCCCCCGCCGGCCAGAACTGGACCGAGACCGTCGTGAAGACCCCCGAGGGTTACCTGATGGGCAACCCGAACGCGCCGATCAAGCTCGTCGAATACGGCGCACGCTCGTGCCCGACCTGCGGTGCGTTCGGCCGCGAAGCGTACAAGCCGCTGACCGAAAAGTACGTCTCGACCGGGAAGGTCAGCTTCGAATTCCGCGACTTCCTCGTCCACGGCGCGCCCGACGTGGCGCTGACCCTGCTCGGCCAGTGCGGCGGCGTCGCGCCGTTCTTCCCGATCCTCGAGCAGATGTACGGCAACCAGATCGCCTTCCTCGACAAGCTCCAGGCGATGACCCCCGACCAGCAGAAGGCGCTCGCCAACCAGCCGCCGACGGTCGTCGCGACCAAGCTCGCCGAACAAATGGGCGCGATCGATTTCGTCAAGCAGCGCGGGATCCCGGAGGCGAAGGCGCGCGCCTGCCTCGCGGATCAGAAGCAGCTGGAAGTAATGGCCAAGCCGACCGAGAATGCGATGCAGGCCGGGACGGTTACGGGCACGCCGACGTTCCTGATCAACGACAAGAAGCTCGATCAGGTCGTGAGCTGGGATCAGATGGAGAAGGCGCTGAAGGCGGCTGGGGCGTAAGCTAACCCCGCCACCAGTAACTACCACCCCGGCGAAGGCCGGGGCCCAATTGGAAAGGTCGCAGTAACGGAGCGCAACTTTCGTTAGCGCCGTCTCCCAATTGGGCCCCGGCCTTCGCCGGGGTGGTGCAATGTTGGCGCACTCAGTCGAATGGCAGCAGCTCCTTCCGTGTTCTCCCGCGAAGGCGGGAGCCCAGTCTGGGTCCCCGCCTTCGCGGGGAAACAAGGTTTAGGGCTCCGTTCGCGATAGGATCCAACTTTAGTCGTCGGGGGGCGCAAGAAATGCAGATCAAGCGCCTCCGCATCACCGGCTTCAAGAGCTTCGTCGACCCCGCCGACCTCCGCATCGAACCCGGCCTAACCGGCGTCGTCGGCCCGAACGGTTGCGGTAAATCCAATCTCCTCGAAGCCCTCCGATGGACGATGGGCGAAGCGAGCGCGAAATCCCTGCGCGGCGCCGGCATGGAAGACGTCATCTTCGCCGGCACCGCCACCCGCCCGCCGCGCGACTTCGCCGAAGTCTCGATCCTCGCCGAAATTGCCGGCGACGAACGCGAGATCGTCCGCCGGATCGAACGCGGCGCCGGCTCCGCCTACCGGATCGACGGCCGCGACGTCCGCGCGAAAGACGTCGGCCTCCTCTTCGCCGACGCCGCCACCGGCGCGCACTCCCCCGCGCTCGTCAGCCAGGGCAAGATCGGCGCGGTCATCGCCGCCAAGCCTGCCGACCGCCGCGCGATGCTCGAGGAAGCCGCCGGGATCGCCGGCCTCCACGTCCGGCGGAAAGACGCCGAGGGCAAACTCCGCGCCACCGAAGCCAATCTCGCCAAGGTCGACGAGATCATCTCCGGCCAGGACGCGCGCGCCGCCACGCTGAAGCGCCAGGCCCGCGCCGCCGAACGCTACCGCCTGATCTCTGCCCAGATCCGCGTCGCCGAAGCGCGCACAGTGTTCGCCCGATGGCGCGAAGCCGCCACCGCAGCCGACGCCGCCAAGGCCGAAGCCGCCACCGCCGAAACCCGCGTCCGCGCACTCACCGACGCCGAACGCGCAGCCGCCGCAGCACAGCATCGCGCGATCGAAGCCGTCTCCGCCGCCCGCACCGCAGCGCTCATCGCGCGCGACCTCGTCGGTGATCTCGCGCACCGACTTGCCGCGCTCAAAACCGACAAGGCCAGCGTCGAGCGCAGGATCGCCGACCTGACCGACGCCCGCACCCGCATCGCCGAGGACCGCGCCCGCGAAGGTTCACTCGCCAGCGACGCCGCCGCCGCGCTCGCCCGCCTCGCCGACGAGGCCAAGGCGCTCGACACTGCGATCGCCGACGCCACCGCCGCGATTCCCCATCTCGACGCAGCACTCGCCGAAGCCGAACGCACCGCCCGTGACGCCGAAGTCTCCCTCGCCCAGGCACTTGCCACGCAAGCCCGCGACGCAGCCGAAGTCCGCGTCGCCAGCGCCGCGCTCGCCGCCGCCCGCACCCGCGCCGACCGCGCCGACCGCGATGCCGCCCAGATCACCGCCGCTCTCCGCGCCCTCGGCGACCCCGTTCCGCTAGCCGCAGAGCGCGAAACCGCCGCCGAAGCCCGACGCGCCGCGACCGCCGCCGCAGAGTCCGCCCGCCAGGCCATCGCCCAGGCAGACACCGACGAAGCCGCCGCGACCAGCGCGCGAGACGCCGCCGAAACCACCCGCGCCACCGCTCGCGCAGACCTCGCCGCGATCGACAGCGAAGTGACCGCTCTCACCAAGGCAACGCAGCGCAACGGCCGCGACCGATTGCTCGACCACGTCTCGGCCAAGACCGGCTACGAACGCGCGCTAGCCGCCGCACTCGGCGACGATCTAGACACCAACCTAGACGCATGGGCCGGCGCCAAGCCCCACGAAGACGACCCCGCCGCACCCGCCGACACCGAACCGCTGGCAAGGCATGTCGAAGCGCCCCCCACCCTCGCCCGCAGGCTCGCGCAGGTCTTCGTCGTCGACACCGACCGCCAGCAACACCTCGCCGTCGGCCAACGCATCGTCACCCGAGACGGCCAACTCCGCCGCTGGGACGGCTTCACCACAACCGGCACCGGCGCGGCCGCCGCCGAACGCCTCGTCCGCCGCAACCGCCTCGCCGCGCTCCAGGCCGCCCGCCCCACTGCGGCCAAGGCGCTGGAAGACGCCGAACGAACCCGCGCCGCGATCGACGAGCGCATCGCCCAGGCTAGAGGCCAGTCGCAAACCGCCCGCGCCACCCTGCAACGCGCCGAAACCGCCGCGCGCGACGCCCTCCGTCAAGAAGACCGCGCCGCCGCCGCGCTCGAACGCCTCGCCACCCAGCGCACAGACCTCGACGTCCGCGCGCACCGTATCGCCGACGACGTCGCCGACGCGCACGCCGACCGCGCCCGCGCCGAAGCCGCGATGGCCGCCGTCCCCGACGGCACCGCCAACGCGCGCCAAGTCGCCGCGCTCCAATATGATACCGAACGCGCCCGCGCCGCTGTCGCGCAGGCCCGCGCCGATCGCACCACGCTCGACCGCAGCATCGCCGCCCACCGCGAACGCCTGGCCGCCGCGCAAGCCGACACCCGAAGCTGGCGCGCGCGCGCCGGTGAAGCCGCCAAGCGCATCGCCGCCATGGACTCGCGCGAAACCACGCTCGGCACCGACCTGGCCGCGATCGCCGCTCGCCCCGCCGCCCTCGACGCAGAGATCGCCATGCTGGACAGCGAGCACCAGGAAGCCCGCACCACGGCCGACGCCCTGCTGGCCATCGAACGCACCGCGGAGACCGCCGCCCGCACCGCCGACGACGCCCACCGCGCCGCTACCGAAGCGCTAGCCGTCGCCCGAGAAGCCCGTGCCGGCGCGATCGCCCGCGTCGAAAACCACGAAGCGCGCCGCCTCGATCTCGGCCGCCTCTCGGGCGAGCGCTTCCAATGCCCCGCGCCCGTCCTCCCCGAGCGCCTCGGCTTCGCGGTCGCCGACGTCCGCGCGCCGGCCGAAGAGTCCGCCACGCACGACCGCCTCACCACCGACCGAGAGCGGATCGGCCCGGTCAACCTCGTCGCCGAGACCGAACTCGCCGAACTCGAAGATTCCGCGCGGGGCAACGCGGTCGAGCGCGACGAACTCGGCCAAGCCGTCAACCGCCTGCGCGGCTCGATCGGCACGCTCAACCGCGAAGGCCGCCAGCGCCTGCTCGCCGCGTTCGAAGCGGTGAACGGCCATTTCCAACGCCTATTCACCACGCTCTTCGACGGCGGCGCCGCGCACCTCGAGCTGATAGACTCCGACGACCCGCTCGAAGCCGGACTTGAGATCATGGCGCAACCACCCGGCAAACGCCTTCAGTCGCTCACCCTCCTGTCGGGCGGCGAACAGGCGCTGACTGCAGTCGCGCTGATCTTCGGCCTGTTCCTTACCAACCCCGCGCCGATCTGCGTTCTCGACGAGGTCGACGCGCCGCTCGACGACGCCAATATCGAGCGCTTCTGCGACCTGCTCGACCGCATGTCGCGCGACACCGACACGCGCTACCTCGTCGTCACGCACAACGCCGTCACGATGAGCCGCATGCACCGCCTGTTCGGCGTGACGATGATCGAACGCGGTGTCAGCCGCCTCGTCTCGGTCGACCTTCAAGCCGCAACCGGACTCATTACAACGGCGTAGGGAGACAATCCCCGTTCGCGACGTTGATCCTCGATGTTCCTCGACGAATCCAGCATCTGGCCGCGCAAGGAGGACCTGCCTCCCCGCAAGCCCGTGTATCGTCACGAGAAGGCGCTGACCCGCCTGATCTTCGTCTATCTCTTCCTGTTGCTGCTCCTGCCCGTGAGCCTCGGCGGCATGGTCGACCTGATCCGCTATCTGTTCAGCTGACTTTCGGGTGTCCTACACAACCTGATCCTGCCACCGTCGTGAATCCGCAATCGTCCACGTCTGGGCCTAAGTGCAGACATCGGAAAAATGCTCCCAGCGTCTGCACTTCGTGCACTTCCAGCATCGGGGCCGACCCGAAAGGTAGCCGGTACAACGACATAGCGACAAGTTGATCTCCATCACTCGACACCACTTTTCACGGAACGTAAGACGAACGAATGGCCCAACTCGACACCCGTGAAAAGCTCGAGATCCTCGCCGACGCGGCCAAATACGATGCGTCCTGCGCATCGTCCGGCACGACCAAGCGTAATTCGAAGGACGGCAAGGGGCTCGGTTCGACCGAGGGCATGGGCATTTGCCACGCCTATGCGCCCGACGGTCGCTGCATCTCGCTACTGAAGATCCTGCTGACCAACAGCTGCATCTTTGACTGCCATTACTGCATCAACCGCAAGAGCTCGAACGTCCGCCGCGCGCGCTTCACGGCGAAGGAAGTCGTCGACCTCACCATCGCCTTCTACAAGCGCAATTATATCGAGGGGCTGTTCCTCTCGTCGGGCATCATCGCATCGTCGAACTATACGATGGAGCAGATGGTCGAAGTCGCGCGGAGTTTGCGCGAGGATCATCATTTCCGCGGCTACATCCACCTCAAGACGATTCCCGACGCCGATCCCGAGCTCGTCCACCAGGCCGGGCTGTACGCCGACCGCGTCTCGATCAACGTCGAACTCCCGACCGCGAACGGCCTGAAGCGTCTCGCCCCCGAAAAGGACGGCGTCCGCATCGAAACTGCGATGGCGGAGGTGAAGGCCTCGATCATCGACGGCAAGGACGCCAAGGCCAAGTACAAGTCCGCGCCGAAGTTTGCCCCTGCTGGCCAGTCGACCCAGATGATCGTCGGCGCCGACGCCGCAACCGATGGCGACATCGTCCGGAAGGCGTCGACCCTGTACGACCGCTTCGGCCTGCGCCGCGTCTATTATTCCGCGTTCAGTCCGATCCCCGACGCGAGCGCCGTCCTCCCGCTGCAACGCCCGCCCTTGATGCGCGAGCACCGGCTGTACCAGTCCGACTGGCTGATGCGCTTCTACGAATTCCAGCCCCACGAGGTGGTTGCTGCCGCCGACGACGCGACCGGCATGCTCCCGCTCGACATCGACCCCAAGCTCGCTTGGGCACTCAAATTCCGCGGCTCTTTCCCGGTAGACGTCAACCGCGCGCCCCGCGAAATGCTCCTCCGCGTCCCCGGACTCGGCGTAAAGGCAGTCAACGGCATCCTCACCAGCCGCCGCTGGCGCCGCCTGCATTTGGCTGACATCGCCCGCCTGACGGTCTCGGTCGCCAAGCTCCGCCCCTTCATCATCGCCGAAGACTGGCGCCCGGTAGCTCTGGCGGACAAAGCCGAGCTCCGCCCCATCATCGCCCCAAAACCCAAGCAAATGGAAATGTTCGCGTGAGCCCCGCGCGCACCCTGCCCCCCTCCCTGAAAGGGAGGGGTTGGGGGTGGGTCGGCCCGAGGCTCACGCGGCATTCCCTCGAAAGCAACCAGCCCCCTCCCTTCCAGGGAAGAAGGTAAAGATGCGCGTCGTAACCCTATCCGAACCCGACGACTTCGACGGCTGGCGTGACGCCGCGCGTGGCCTGATCGCCGAGGACGTCCCCCCCGACGACGTCGTCTGGCAAGTCGGCGACGAGCCAGTCGACCTGTTCGCAACCGTCGCCGAACCCGCCCCTGCCCCGCCCCCCGGCGCGTTCTCCGTCCCCCGCGCCTTCATAGACCTAGCCCGCAGCGCCATCCTCGGCAGCGACCCAGAACGGTTCGCCCTGCTCTACACGCTGCTTTTCCGCCTCCGCCGCGAACAAAAACTGATCGAGGACCGCGCCGATCCGCTCGTCCGCCGCCTCGACCGGATCGCCAAGGACGTCCGCCGCGACATCCACAAGATGCGCGCCTTCCTCCGCTTCCGCGAGGTTGAGGAGGACGGCGGAACCCGCTTCGTTGCGTGGTTCGAACCCGACCACCACATCGTCCGCGCCAACGCAGCCTTCTTCGTCAACCGCTTCGCCAGCATGCGCTGGTCGATCCTGACGCCCGAAGTCTCGATCCACTGGGACGGCAAGGCGCTCAGCGAAGGCCCTGGCGCGAGCAAGGCCGACGCGCCCGACGGCGACCCGACCGAGGAAGTCTGGAAAACCTATTACGCCAGCATCTTCAACCCGGCGCGCGTGAAAATCGGCGCGATGCTGAAGGAGATGCCGAAGAAATACTGGAAGAACATGCCCGAAACCGCGCTGGTGCCGGGCTTGCTGGCGGCGGCGCAAGCAAGGGAGAGCGGAATGATCGCGAGGGCGCGCGACACGGTAGGTGGTAACAGCCTGATCGCGTGGGAAGCACTGCGCGACGAGGCCGCCGGCTGCACCCGCTGCCCGCTCTACAAACCCGCGACGCAAACCGTGTTCGGCGAAGGCCCAATCGATGCGCCACTGATGTTCGTCGGCGAGCAGCCAGGCGACCAGGAGGATATCGCCGGACGCCCGTTCGTCGGCCCGGCCGGCCAGATGTTCGACAAGGCAATGGCGGAGGCGGGAGTCGACCGCTCCCGCGCGTACGTCACCAACGCGGTCAAACACTTCAAGTTCGAACAACGCGGCAAACGCCGCATTCACGCCAAACCGGGCGCGGGCGAAATCGACGCCTGCCGCTGGTGGATCGAGCAGGAACAGATGCTCATCAAGCCAAAAGTAACCGTGGCGCTAGGCGCGACGGCGGCGAGATCGCTGTTCGGGAAGGTGATCACGATCGGCCGTGAGCGTGGCCGGGCGCTGCAATTGCCGGATGGCGGCGAGGCCTGGATCACGGTTCATCCAAGCTATCTGCTAAGGCTACCCGATCCAGCGCAGGCGGCGGAAGAGTATGCGCGGTTCGTCGAGGACTTGCGGACGGTCGGCGGCCGGATTGCTTGATCACCGAACGAGCAAACTTCACGCTCCCTATCTCCGTCATCCTGACGAAAGTCAGGATCCAGAGGCGAATAGCGCAACGCCAGTTACCCTGGTTCCTGACTTTCGTCAGGATGACGAGCTTCTCAGTCGAGCGCCTCTTCACCGTCATTACATGCTGTTCGGTTCTGGTCCCAGCCGGCCCGCAGGATCGTCGAGCGCTTCGATCGCGGCCATGTCCTCGTCATCCAGCGTCAGATCCAACGCCGCAAAATTGTCCGCGAGATGCTCGGCATCCGACGCCTTCGGGATTACCGAAAAACCGTTCGCCAAATGCCACGCCAAGATGACCTGCGCCGCACTTCGACCATGCTTGTCCGCGATTCGGACGATCGCGCCATCCTGCAACAGCGTCTTGCCCTGCCCCAACGGGCTCCAGCTCTGCGTCATGATGCCGTGCGCCTCATGATACGCGCGCTGCTCGCGCTGCTGGAAATTCGGGTGGAGTTCGATCTGGTTGACCGCGGGTGTCACGCCGGTCGCCGCCACGATCGCGTCGATATGCTCGGGCAGGAAGTTCGACACGCCGATTGACTTGGCTTGTCCGGCATCGCGCAGCGCAATCATCGCCTTCCAGGCTTCGACATACTCGTCCTGCTTCGGCACCGGCCAGTGCATCAGGTACAGGTCGACCGATTCGACACCGAGCAATGCAAGGCTCTCGTCCATCGCCGCCTCGGCGTCGCCCTGGCGATCGTTCCAAAGCTTGGTCGTCAGGAACGCGTCCGCTCCCTTGTACCCATCGCCGACGCCGCGTTCGTTCTCGTAGACCGCCGCGGTGTCGACCAGCCGGAAGCCGATATCGAGCCCGGAGCGGACGATCGCCGCGGCCTGGCTGTCGGGGATCTGCCACGTGCCCATGCCAAGCTGAGGCATCGTGCGGCCGTCGTTGAGTGTAAGATCTGTCATGCCGCAAACAGCGCATGACACGGCCGGCGGTTCCGATTGGCTCTTCCCTTCCGCGCCCGGTTCGCGCAATCGACCGAGCCATGTTCGAAAAGATCCTGGCCGTGCTGGCCACCTTCACGATCGGCGTCATCTCGTCGGGTGGCTATGTCGGCATCGCGCTGCTCATGGCTATCGAAAGCGCGTGCATCCCGCTTCCGTCCGAGATCATCATGCCCTTCGCCGGGTACCTTGTCTCGACCGGGCGGTTCGACCTGTATCTCGCCGCCACCGCAGGCGCGATCGGGTGCAATCTCGGCTCGATCGTCGCCTACGAGATCGGCAAGCGCGGCGGGCGGCCGATGGCAGAGCGTTGGGGCCGCTACTTGCTGATCGGACCGGGTGAGCTTGACGCAGCCGACCGGTTCTTCGCACGCTGGGGCTCGATGGCGGTGCTAATCGGCCGCCTGCTCCCCGTCATCCGCTCATTCATCGCGTTTCCCGCCGGCGTCGCGCGGATGAAGCTTGTACCGTTCCACGTCTACACGTTCATCGGATCATGGCCGTGGTGCTTCGGGCTGGCGTGGGTCGGCATGAAGCTCGGCGACAAATGGGACAGCGATCCGCGCGTAAAGGCCGCGTTCCACAGCGCCGACCTGCTGATCGGCGTCGTCCTGATAGCCCTCGTCGGCTTCTACATCTGGCACCGGGTGCGCGGACTGAAGCGTCACCCGTAACCACGGAGCTTTGCTAACGCGCGCAGATCGTCGTCGCGCGTAGGAACGATCGACTGCATGCGGCGCTGATACGCCGCGACGATCTCGGGACCAGCCTTGGCAGGTGAACCGCTGTCGAATGGCGGCGCGGGGTCATATTCCAGACCGAGTTGCACCGCTCGAGCATGCGCCTCGCCGCGGATCATCGCGGTCAGTGTCAGCGCGAAGTCGATCCCCGCGGTCACGCCGCCGCCGGTCACGCGGTTGCGATCGACCACGGTCCGCGCATCGACTGGGATCGCGTTGAACAGCGTAAGCATGTCGCGTTGCGCCCAGTGGCACCCGGCACGATAGCCATCGAGCAACCCTGCCGCACCGAGGATCAGCGATCCGGTGCACACGCTCGTCACCCACGTCGCCTCAGCGCCGACCGTCTGGACCCACGCCATCGCCTCGTCGTCGGCGATCACGCCGTTTATGCCGAAACCGCCGGGCACGCATAGAATATCGGCATACGGCACGTCCGCAAAGGTCGCGGTCGGCAGGATCGAGAAACCCGCGTCGGTCGACACCGGATCGAGCGTCTTCCAGACAAGATCGAGGCGAGCGTTGCCGAGCCGCGACAGAACCTGCGCGGGGCCGGTCAGGTCAAGCTGCGTCACGTTCGGGAACAGCAGGAAGGCGATGCTCAGCGGTTTGGTCATGTGATTGCTCCTTGCGATAGGTTCTTACGATCAAGAATCGCGACATCGCTCGGAATCGCCTTAGCTCGCTGAAAAACAGCGCGAGTCCGGCAACGTGCAATGACCACGCTCGCCCGAAGTGCAGAAAGTGCAGACGCTGGCGCAGCATTTTCCCCTGTGCCCGACGCACCGTAGGAGGCGGTTTGAGCGAACGCGCCTCCGATGGCTGCCGACGTCATTCGCGCATCATGCCACTCCATCCGCCTGTAGGACAGTTACGTCTAAAACAGCGCGCGCGGGTGTCAGGCGAACAGCCACGTCCCGAGCATCAGCGCGGTCATGACGGCGGCAAGAAAAATTGCAGAGTAGGCGAGAAGTCTTTTTCGTAACCATCGACGCGGATCGGGCGCGGACGGTTTTCAATTTCCGGATGTTAGCCCACCCGTTTGCCCCCTTTTGTGCGCCAAGGGACGGTAAGCGGTGCGAAAAGCCGACCCACCCCTGCCCCTCCCTTTTAGGGAGGGGGGAAGTAGAGGCGCTGCCGCTTACGACCGCTTTATGGGAGGACGGGGACTTCTGCCGCGCGCGTCTTGTTCTCCAGGCGCGATTCCTTGACGCGCTGGTTGAAGCAGCCGGAGGCGCCGCCGGGGCCGACCGCGGAGCAGCTGCCGATCGTGTTGACGCCGACGCCTGCGTCGAGCGTTCCCTGTGCCTTAGTCGCCCAGCTGGCATTTTCGGGAGTCACGACGAACTCGCGGAGTTCCTTGGGGACTCGGTACTGCTCCTGCGCGCTGCGGCGGACGCAGACGACGATTTCCTCGCCATTCTGGTTAGTCGGGCAGCGTTCGTTGCCGAACAGCGTGAGGACGCCGTTGATCGGCGCACTGCGCGAGACCTCGCCGGGGGCGGAGATCGGCTTTGCCTTGCCGGTAGCGCCGGGCAAGGCGGGGGCCAGCGTCGGCCCCTTGGCAGGCAGTTGCGCCAGCGTCGGCGGGGCAGGCTTCGCAGTCTGCGCGACCGCGGGTCCGGCAACGAGCAACGCCGCCGCGAAAAGCATCTTCATACGCATCACTCCCACAATCCGTATCTCATTGTATCAGCCGGATTTCAGATCCGCTTGGCGGTCGCGATCGCGACCTTGCAGCCGAGCCGGATCGCGGCACTCAATACCGGATAGCCCGGCGTCTCCTCCGCCCCCGCGGCGATCGCGGTGGCCTTGTGCTCGAGTTCCTCGGCCTGGAAATCCAGGATCGCTGCCGATAGCTCGGGGTCGCTGGCGCCAAGCTGAACAAGCTGTTCCTCGTAATGCTTGTCGATCTCGGTCTCGACCGCCGCCGTGCACGCCATCGCAGCCCGCGGGCTGATCGCCGCGGTTACCGCGCCGAGCGCAAAGCCGGCCACCTTCCAGATCGGCTGCAAAACCGTCGGGCGGACGCGGCGCTCGACGATCATCTTGTCGAAGAACGCTCGGTGGCGTTCCTCCTGTTGCGCCATGTGATGGATCGAGCGTGATGCCGGGTGACGATCGCCGAGTACGGCAAGCTGGCCCGCATAGATACGGATCGCGCCGTATTCGCCGGCCTGGTCGACGCGGATCATCGAATCGGTGGCGCGCTTGGCGTCGCCTGGCTTCCAGCCGCTCATCTCGTCTTCCTCATCAGTGCGAATATGGTGAACGCACCGACGAGGGAAAAGATCGCGTTGAAGCCGGCGAGCGAAATCCCGAGCAGTTTCCACTGTGGCGAATCGCAGCGCACCATCGGCGCGTTCATGATCGCGGCGAGGCGCTCGGCAGCGGTGGTGCCAGCCATAGAGACGGTCGTGGTGCAGGCGGTAAAGCCGTTCCACCAATGATATTCGACGCCGGCATGCGCGACGCCGATCAGTCCGCTGAGACCGATCAGCAACCCAGCGATGATCACCAGCGACGCCCGCAGCGAACGGCCGGGGACGAAAAACGCCGCGCCCGCGATCAGCACCGCGGAATAATGCGGCCAGCGCTGCCAATGGCACATCTCGCAGGGGTACAGCCCGCCGAGATATTGCGAGCCCAACGCGCCGAGCAGCAGGAACGCCGGCAGCAACAACGCGATGGCGCGCGCGATCTCTTCGTTCTTGGTCATGCCAAGCCCGCGACGCACGCTCACTTGGTGGGCGCCTTGGTGGTGTCCGTGGGATCGGGCTTGATCGGGCGGGGCTTGGTCGCGGCGGCGACCTGCGTTGCCCCGCCGAGGCGCGCCACCGTCTTCAGCGCATAATAGAGCTGGAAGTCGTCGATGCCCTGTTTCTTCAACTGGTCGGGCGTCTGCGAGAAGCGCGGATCGGTCTTGGTATCCTCCTCGAGCACTGCGTTGTCGGCCTTCACCTCGTTGATCAGGTGTTTGCGGAGGTCGGCCTCACGGAACACCGGGCGCGACTTGTAGTCGGGATCGGTGAGCTGCGGCACCTTGATGTCGGGCTCGATCCCGCCCTCCTGCACCGAGCGGCCGGACGGCGTGAAGTAGCGCGCCGTGGTCAGGCGTAGTGCGGTCTCGGGGCCGAGCTGGAGCACGGTCTGGACCGAGCCCTTGCCGAAGCTGCGCTCACCCATGATCAGCGCGCGGTGGTGATCCTGGAGCGCGCCGGCGACGATCTCGGACGCGGAGGCGGTGCCGGGATCGGTGAGGACGACGACCGGCAGGCCGTGCGCGTCGTCGCCGGGCTTGGCGTA
The DNA here is from genome assembly GCF_001421745.1 of Sphingomonas sp. Leaf230. Taxonomy (GTDB): domain Bacteria; phylum Pseudomonadota; class Alphaproteobacteria; order Sphingomonadales; family Sphingomonadaceae; genus Sphingomonas. The sequence goes on from NZ_LMKW01000008.1 coordinate 545,302, forward strand.
ATAGCGCTCGATATCGGTCTTCTCGCGGCCGCGCTGCGAGACGATCTCGCCGTGATCGAGGAACGCGTCGCTGACTTCGATCGCCTGTGTCAGCAGACCGCCGCCGTTTTCGCGGAGGTCGACCACGTATCCGAGCGGGCGGTGGCCGAGCGACTTGTCGATGCTCATGATCGCCGCGCGGGTGTCGGCGCCGGTATTCTCGCTGAAGGTGTTGATGTTGATATACCCGACGTCGCCGCGGACTTCCCACTTTACCGGCTTCTGGACGATGATCTCGCGCATCATGGTCACGTCGAGCGGCTTGTCGCGGCCCGGACGGACGAGGCCGAGCGTGATCTTGCTGCCGGGCTTGCCGCGCATCTTGCCGACCGCCTCGTCGAGCGAATCGCCGTAGATCAGCTTGCCGTCGATGTGCGTGATGTAGTCGCCGGATTTGACGCCGGCGCGGGCAGCGGGGGAATCCTCCTGCGGGGCAACGACCTTGATCGCGCCGTCCTCCATCTGCACCGTGAGGCCGAGACCTCCGTAATTGCCTTCGGTCATGATCCGCAGGTTTTCGTAGTCGAGCGCGTCGACATAACTGGAGTGTGGATCGAGGCTGGCTAGCATGCCCTGGATCGCACCCTTGATCAGCGTCTTGTCATCGACCTTGTCGACATATTCCGCCTTCACGCGGTTGAACACGTCGAGGAACTGGTCGAACTCGCGGTACGTATCGGTGTCGACTGCCGCCATCGCGGAGGTGGCCAATGGGATCAGCGTCAGCGCGCCGACGATCGCAGTCGCGGCAAGGAACGGGGTACGCAGTATAGGACGAGGCATCGATAGTCCTGCAACCTGAGAAAAGACGTGTCGTACGGTCGTGACGGCGTAGCGTAGCGGAACGCTGGCGGCAACGCGCAGAGCAAAGCGGGGTCGAGGACTAAATAGGGACTGACTGAGGGGATTTCGATCTTCCCCTTGGCGGGGAGGATTGCAATCTAGCCATTAGGCTTGCACGGTCAGCGCAACCCCATCAACGAAGCGGCATCCACCGGCCGGCCCTGACGGCGGAGTTCGACGGTGATGCGGGGGGCTTCACTGGGCGCGGTGCCGAGCGGGGCGCCCATCGCGATGCGGTCCCCGGGTTTTGAGATGGCTGCGGCGAGGCCCGTAATCAGACTCGTCCAGCCATCGGCGTGATCGATGATGACGATCGTGCCATAGCCGCGGAAACGGCGGACGTAGCGAACCGTGCCGGCCGCGGGGGCGACGACGCGCGCGCGCGGGGCGGTGGCGAAGGTCAGGCCGCGCGATCGTACGCCGGAGTCGGAAACCTCGTCGAAACCAGTGACGAGCTTGCCCGCTACTGGCGTGCGGTACACGCCGCTCGGGGGCGCTGGGGGCGTGGTGCCGAGCGCAATCGGGCGGGGGATCGGACCGGCAAGCGCGATCAGACTGGCCGCGGTAGCCTTGGCGTTGGTCGTGGCGGCCATGCCGTCGACGAGATCGCGCGCGCGTTCGCCGAGCGCCAATGCGCGGTCGGACTCGCTGAGTGCGCCTCGGCCGAGCCTCTGGCTACGCTGGCGGTGGCGTGCCTCGAGGCTCGCCAGCGCGACGCGGTCGTTCTCCAAACGCGCGCGGCTATCGGCGAGTACCTTGACGGCGAGCGTGGCGCTGAATTGCAGGCGATGCGTTTCAGCGAGTTCGATGCGGACGGCTTCGGTACGCTGGCGGACCACGGGAAGGGCGCTGCCCAGAACTGCGCGGACATGGACGAGGTCGTCGACCGATCCCGGCTGCGCAACCGCGACGATGGTCGGGCGGCGGGCGAGCGATTCCAGTGCCGCGAGCAACCGGGCGACGGGCGCTTGCGCACGACCGAGCTTGGCGCGTTGATCGGTCAGGAGGCGGTCGACTAGCGCCACACGGGCGCTGGCCGTCGCGAGATTAGCCTCCGCGGCAGTAACGCGCGCCGCGAGCGCCTGTTCTTCACGCCGCGCCTTGTCGGCGGCGTTGCGCTCCTGGGTAGCCGCGGCGGTGAGTTTAGCGGCACGGCGCGCGGCGATCGCGGCATCGCGCTTTGCCGCGACCAGACGCGCCTGCTCGCTCGCGACCTCGGCCGTGTCGTTGGTCTGCGCGGTCACGCCGCCCGCCACCGCGAGCAACGCCGCGACGACGAGGCCCCTCCCCATCCTCATGCATCACCCTTCGCGGTGATAGGGGTGGTTGGCAAGAATGCTGGTCGCGCGAAAGAGTTGCTCGGCAAGCATCGCGCGGGCGAGCAGATGCGGCCAAGTCGCGCGGCCGAACGAAAAGAGCAGGTCCGCCTCGTCGCGCGCCGCATCGTCGAAGCCGTCGGCGGCCCCGATCATGAACCGCGCCTCGCGCACGCCGTCGTCGCGCCACCGCTCGAGCTTTTGCGCGAACTGCGTCGAGGAGAGCGTTTCGCCCTTCTCGTCGAGCAGGATGCGCTTGGTCTGTTCCCCGACCAGCGGAATCTTGCCGCCGGTGTCGGGAAGCTCGCTGACCTTGGTCGGCCAGACGATCCGCTTCAGATAGCGGTCGACCAGTTCGGCCTCGGGCGAGCGCCCGATCCGTCCACGGGCGACGATGTGGAGCAGCATCGCCGCCTCTAAGGTCGGTTAGTCTTCGTCGGTGAAGGTCGGCACCGGCGGCGGGGCCGGCGCGTCGCCGAACGCCCACATCCGCTCCAGATTGTAGAAGCTGCGGACTTCGGGGCGGAACAGGTGGACGATGACGTCGGTCGCGTCGATCAGCACCCAGTCCGCGGTCGGCAGGCCTTCGATCTTCACCGGACGCTTGAACTCGGCCTTGATCCGCTCGGCCAGCTTCTGCGCCATCGAGGCGACCTGGCGGGTCGAACGACCGCTGGCGATCACCATGTAATCGGCGATGCTGGTCTTGCCCGCGAGCGGGATCGAGATGGTCTCGACCGCCTGGTCGTCGTCGAGCGACGCGAGGATCAGGCGATGCAGCGCCTCAACCTCTTCGGGGTCGGTCGCGCGAGGGGCAGTAGGGGAAGTGGCCAAGTCAGCTCCTGAGTAAGACTACCGAGCCAGCAACGTGCTGGGCCCAGTCGGGATTTTCGGCACGCAGGCCGGTTGCGGAGGTCGGGTCGGGTCGGAAGCGCAACAGCACGAGGGCCGGCAATCTCCACGTCGTCCAGCTCTTCGCATGGTCTGTGCGCCGTTGGAAGCGCCGCAGCCAACCCATCGCGGGGGCCGCGAGGGCGCGCCCGTCATATCCCGGACGCGCGATTACCGCAATCGGAACCTCGCGGGCGATCTGCCGCCAGTTCTTCCAGCGGTGGAAGTCGGCGAGATTGTCCGCCCCCATCAACCAGATGAACCGCATTTTGGGATAACGCCGCTTGAGCTTGCGGATCGTGTCGAGCGTGTAGCGCGTGTGGAGCCGCGTCTCGATATCGGTTGCGCGGATCGGCGCACGGCGCGCCATTTTCCGCGCGGAGGCGAGGCGCGTAGCGAGCAGAGCCATGTCGTTGGCTGCATCCTTGAGCGGGTTGCCAGGGGATACCAGCCACCACGCCTCGTCGAGCGCGAGCGCGTCGATCGCCGCCAACGTGATGCCACGATGCCCGCGGTGCGCAGGATTGAACGACCCGCCGAGGATACCGACGTGGGTCATAGGAACTGCTGTCGGTCACGCGCGACATGAATGACGCGGACGATGAACAGGTCATCGTCCGCCAACCGATAGAGCAAGATGTAAGGCGTACCTGCGACGCGCCATTTACGCAGTCGGGTATTTGGCACCGCTGGCCCCGCGCCCGGGTAATCCGCCAGAAATCTGGCTGCGTTGACCGCCGAGGTGCCAACCCGGCTCGCGGTATTCGGATCGATCTTGTCGAACTCGTCATCGATCGTCGCAACATCGGCCTGCGCGTCGCGCGACCATCTTACGCCCCTCATGCAGCGTTGGCGGTCTTATGCCGTTGCGCAAACCAGGCTTCCATTTCCTCCTGGGTCAGATAATCGCCTCGCGCGATCGAATCCTCGCCGGCCTGAATGAAGTCCAGAAATTCGAGTTCTTCGTCGACGCGACGCGCGATCGCTTCGGCAGCGATGGTACTAGCGTCGACACCGCGGCGCTGCGCCAGTGTCGCGAGTTTGTCGGCAACGCCGGGCTCGATCGCGATCATCAAGGTCGATGCGTTCGTCATGTCGCGAACATGCGCTTTCCACCTCTTACAATCAACCGCGCACCTGGCCGGTGCCGCGGCCGATCCATTTGTAGGTGGTGAGGCCTTCGAGCGCTACCGGGCCGCGGGCGTGGAGGCGGCCGGTGGCGATGCCGATCTCCGCGCCGAGGCCGAACTCGCCACCGTCGGCGAACTGGGTAGAGGCGTTCCAGAGGACGATCGCGCTGTCGACGGTGGTCAGGAAACGCTCGGCGATCGCGGCATCTTCGGCGACAATAGCGTCGGTGTGGTGCGAGCCGTGGCGGGCGATGTGCGCAATCGCACCGCCGATGCCGTCGACGATCGCGACCGAGGCAATCGCGTCGAGATATTCGGTGTCCCAGTCGACCGCTCCGGCGGGAACAATCTCGGGAACTAGGGCGCGCGCGCTTGCATCGCCGCGGACTTCGCAGCCCGTTGCAGCGAGTCTTCGGATCAGGGCGGGTGCGTCCACATAGTCACGGTCGACCAGCAGCGTTTCCATCGACCCGCAGACGCCGGTGCGGCGCATCTTCGCGTCGACGACGACTGCTTCGGCCATCGCCGGATTGGCCGACGTATGCACGAAGACGTGATTGATGCCGTCGAGATGCGCGAGGACGGGCACGCGCGCTTCGGCCTGGACGCGCACCACGAGACTCTTGCCGCCACGGGGGATGATCAGGTCGATCACCCCGCCCGCTTTCAGCATCGCGCCGACTGCTGCGCGATCGGTGGTGGGCACGAGTTGGACCGCGCCAACTGGCACCCCGCCCGCCTTCAGCCCCGCGACCAGTGCTGCGTGGATCGCGCGATTGCTCTTTACCGCTTCGGACCCGCCGCGCAGGATCGCCGCGTTGCCGGCCATCACGCATAGCGCTGCGGCATCCGCCGTGACGTTGGGACGGCTCTCGTAGATGATGCCGATGACGCCGATCGGCACGCGGACGCGTGAGAGCTTCAGGCCGTTCGGACGCTTGCTGGAATCGATCACCTGCCCGACTGGATCGGTGAGCGCTGCCACGGCCGCGACACCGTCAGCCATCGCCGCGACACGCGCTTCGTCAAGCCGCAGCCGATCGAGCAGCGCACCCGACAGACCCGCCTCGTCCGCGAGGGTCATGTCCTCGGCGTTCGCCGCAACGATCTCAACAGATGCTGCCCGGATCGACTCCGCCGCCAATACAAGCGCCGCGGCTTTAAGCGCCGACGGCATCGCTGCTAGAACCAGCGCGTCAGAACGCGCGCGTGCGCCCATTTCTGCGATCATTTCGGTCGGTTTTTCTGCGTCGGCCATAGTCCGGCCGGTACCATGCGAAGCCGCTCGCGCCAACGTCAGGAACTCGTTACGCTGCCGATATTGCAGGGGGACGCATGACTGGAGATATCGGGGCAGCGGCGGATATCGCCACAGGTACGGTCATTGGGCGCCCGTTCGAACCGAGCGCGGGCGAAGCGCATGGCGCGCCTACGGGCCATGGTACGGACGGTGCGTTGTGCCTGAATTGCGGGACGCGGTTGTTGGGCGAGCACTGCCATGCTTGCGGCCAATCAGCACACGTCCACCGCTCGCTCGGCGGGATCGGGCATGAGATCGCGCACGGGGTTTTCCATTTCGAAGGCAAGATATGGCGGACTTTGCCGCTGCTGGTGCTGCATCCGGGTGCGCTCACGCGGCGGTATGTCAATGGCGAGCGGGCGCGGTTCGTGTCGCCGCTGGCGCTGTTCCTGTTCACCGTCTTCCTGATGTTCGCGACGATCGGCGCGGTCGGCGGGGAAATGACGAAGGACTTCATCCGGAACGAGCGTACCGGCAAGACGTCCGACTATGCGCGCGAGGCCGCCAGGGCTCGCCTCGCACTGAACAAAGTCGAGGCGCAGCAGGAGGTTGCGAAGCGCGCGCCCGCCAAATATTCGGGGGAACAGCTTGCCACTCTCGATCGGCAGGCGAGCGCGCTGCGTACCACTGTCCGTGCACTGAGGGTCGCCGCCGATATGCAGAATGGGGGCGCCAACGGGACGCTTTTCGACCTCGGCGACTTCAGGACCGGCTGGAAGCGGCTGGACCACGGTATCGGCAAGGCGAACGGCAATCCGGGCCTGATGTTCTACAAGCTGCAGACCAGCGCGTATAAATACAGCTGGGGGCTAATTCCATTATCCGTGCCGTTCATGGCGCTTCTTTTCCTCTGGCGACGCCAACATCACCTCTACGACCACGCGATCTTCGTGACCTATTCGCTGGCGTTCATGATGCTCCTGACGATCGTGTTGATCGTCGCGGGCGTCATAGGCGTCGCGGAGGGCTGGATCGTGATGGCGGCGATGTGCGTGCCGCCAGTCCACATGTTCGCGCAGCTTCGTGGGGCTTATGAGTTGCGGAAGTGGTCGGCGGCTTGGCGGACGATGGCGCTGTTGACGTTCGCGTTCACGGTTTTGCTGGCGTTTATCGTACTGCTGTTGCTGCATGGGTTGACGGACTGATCGCATCTGGCGGGTTCTGCAAACTCCCGTTCGTGCTGAGCGAAGTCGAAGCACCTTCGCGCGGGGCATGCCCTTCGACTTCGCTCAGGACGAACGGCGACAAGAGGACACCCTCAACACCTCCCCCAGACATCTCACCGGCAGGGGTAGAGGTTCGCCAGGACGCGGGCGTAGCCGTCCTTGAGGGGGCGCTTCTGGTAACTGGCGGGGAGCTCGTTCAGCCCGTCGAGCATGTCCATGATGCCGACGGACTCGCCTTCTGGAACGCAGGCGATCGGGGGCTTGCCGGCGGCGGCGCGGGCGGCGCGTTCCGCCTTCAATTGATTGGTTGCGGCCTTGGCTTCGGCCTTCAGGGCGGGGAGGTCGGGGGACATGAGCGCCATCGGGCCCTGGTCGCGCAGCGCGTTGGCGCGGGCCAGGAAGGTGCCGACGGTCATTGCCGCGCTTGCCGGCATTGCCGCGCCGACCATCAGTAGCGCTGCGACTACAGCCTTGGAACGCGAATACGGCATGGGCGGCCTTTCCGAGAAAAGACCGCCCATAGAGCTACTTAAGTGACTGTCCGGTGAACCGGATCACGCCCCCAAAGGGGTTGGCGTCCCGAACGGACCCGACGGGCGCCGCGTCTTGGGGATCGACGTGCCCGCACGCGGGACGGTCGACGCCTTCGCACCCGGATCCGGACGATCGAGATCCTCGCCGGCGATCAGCTTCTTGATCTCGTCACCGGTCAGCGTCTCAAACTCCAGCAACGCGCCGGCCACGGTGTGAAGCTGATCTACATGATCGCTCAGCACCTGCTTGGCGCGGTCGAGACCGCCTTCGACGATCCGCTTGATCTCGTCGTCGATCAACTGCGCGGTCTGGTTCGACATACGCGACGGACGGCTCGACGAGTAGCCGAGGAACGACTCGCCCTCGGGCTCGCCATATTCGAGCGGACCGACCTTGTCCGACATGCCCCAGCGCGTGACCATGTCGCGCGCCAGACCTGTGGCGTACTGGATGTCGCCAGACGCGCCGGACGAGACCTTGTCGTAGCCGAAGATGACTTCCTCGGCGACGCGGCCGCCCATCGAGACCGCGAGGTTCGCGTACATCTTGTCACGATGATAGCTGTACGAGTCACGCTCGGGCAGCCGCATGACCATGCCCAGCGCACGACCGCGCGGAATGATCGTCGCCTTGTGGATCGGATCCGACGCAGCCTCGTGCATCGCGACGACGGCATGGCCGGCCTCGTGATACGCGGTCATCCGCTTTTCGTCGTCGGTCATGACCATGGATCGACGCTCGGCGCCCATCATGACTTTGTCCTTGGCCTCCTCGAACTCGGCCATCGCGACCAGACGCTTGCCCTTGCGCGCCGCATGCAGCGCCGCCTCGTTGACGAGGTTGGCGAGATCGGCACCCGAGAAGCCGGGCGTGCCGCGTGCGATTACGCGAGCGTCGACGTCGGGGGCGAGCGGCACCTTCTTCATGTGCACTTCAAGGATCTTGATGCGACCCTCGATATCCGGACGCGGCACCGTGACCTGGCGATCGAAACGGCCTGGACGCAGCAGCGCCGGGTCGAGCACGTCGGGACGGTTGGTCGCGGCGATGATGATGATGCCTTCGTTCGCCTCGAAGCCGTCCATCTCGACCAGCAGCTGGTTCAGCGTCTGCTCGCGCTCGTCGTTACCGTTGCCAAGACCGGCGCCGCGATGACGACCGACCGCGTCGATTTCGTCGATGAAGACGATGCACGGTGCGGACTTCTTGGCCTGCTCGAACATGTCGCGGACACGGCTCGCACCGACGCCGACGAACATCTCGACGAAATCGGAACCCGAGATCGTGAAGAACGGCACACCGGCTTCACCCGCGATCGCGCGAGCGAGCAGCGTCTTGCCGGTACCGGGCGAACCGACCAGCAAGGCGCCCTTGGGGATCTTGCCGCCGAGGCGCGCGAACTTGGTCGGGTCTTTCAGGAACTCCACGATCTCCTCGAGTTCTTCGCGCGCTTCGTCGATGCCAGCGACATCCTGGAAGGTGACCTTGCCTTCCTTCTGCGTCAGCATCTTCGCGCGGCTCTTGCCGAAGCCCATCGCGCCGGATCCCGAATTCTTCTGCATCTGCTTCAGGACGAAAAACGCGATGCCGAGGAACAGCAGGAACGGCAGCGACTGGTACAGCAGCAGCGCCAGCATCGACGGGCCCTCTTCGGGCTTCGCGCTGATCGAGACGCCCTTCTCGCGCAGCTTCGGCACGAGCGTCGAATCGGGGATGGGGTACGACTTGAACTTATCGCCGGTGGACAGCGTCCCCGAGATCATGTCGCGCGAGATGTTGACGTCCTTGACGGTACCCTCGTCGACCTTGTCGAGGAACGCCGAATACGCGATCGTGTTGCCACCCGACGCAGCCGTGCGGCCGTCGAACATGGTCACGAACAGCGCCAGCGCGAGCAGGATGCCGACCCAGATCAACAGGCTCTTCATCCAAGGATTGCCGCCGCCGCCGTTTTCGGGACCGCCATTGCCGGGGCCCTGGGGCTTCTGACCGCGGTTGTCGTTGTCGCTCATGGGTGCACGATACCTTTCACTGCACAAGATAAGCGTGCGCAGGTTAATGGCAATGGAACAACGCGCGACTTGCGTTGATCAGTGTGAACGGACGGGCGCGCTAATCGGTTCGGCGCGGTGGTGCCTCGCGGAAGCGCCAGATGTCGCCGCGAACGCTGGCGATGATCCCGGCTTGGGTGGTGCGCTTGCCGGTCATCAGCGAGTCGAGCAGGCTTTCGATATTGGCGGCCTCGGTCCATTCGGGCGCGACGATGCCGGCGTCGGTGCGGACCGTGCCGATCGCGCGGCGCGCGAGGCGGCGAAGGATTTCGCGGGGCAGCTTCTCGACCGCGAGCTTCACCTCGCCGCCGCCGACCTTGGCGCGTTCGGTCCAGATCCAGTCGACCATCGCGCGGACGTCGGTGTCGGTCTCGGCGAGCGCGGCGGCGGCGCGCGCGAGGTTGGGCGTGCCGAGCCATTCGTTCTGGTCGAGCAACCGGCGGAAGCGGGTGCGATCGTGGCGGTCGTCGTGGTTCGAAGGATCGTCGAAGAACGGTACCTCGGCACGGCGGACGATCGCGCGGAGTTCGGCGCGGCGCCAGTCGAGCAAGGGGCGGATCACGGTGAAGCCGTGGACTTCGGTGCGGGCGCGGACACCGGCGAGGCCGGCTAGCCCTGACCCGCGGGCAGCGCGCATGAGGAAGGTCTCGGCCTGGTCGTCGGCGTGATGGCCAGTGACGAGCGCCCCTGCCCCGATCGCGCGGGCGTGGTCGGTGAGAAGGGCATAGCGCGTGGTGCGGGCCTGCGCCTGGATGCTGGCACCGGTGATCGGTTCGCTGGGGGCGAGCGTGGCGTGTGGAATGCCGAGCGTTGCGCAATGCGCGGCGACCATCGCGGACTCCTCCACCGCTTCGGGGCGAAGGCGGTGGTCGATGCTGGCGACCGTGAAGCCGGGGGGGAGCGCTTCGTGCGCGAGGGTGAGCATCGCCATGCTGTCGGGGCCGCCGGAGACCGCGAACAGCGGGTTGGCGATGTCGCTTGCCAGGCGCGCGAAGTCGGCGGCGAAGCGGCGTCCCTCTTCGGTCATGCGGAGACAATCCTGACGGTCGAGCAGTCACCACCCCGGCGGAGGCCGGGGCCCAATTGGGGGACGGTGATGACTAAGCGTAGCCCGCCGTTACGACGACCTTGCCAATTGGGCCCCGGCCTCCGCCGGGGGGGGGCTGGTGTGCGACGTGAGGTCACGGACAGGTCGGTACGCGTGCGCACTGGAAGATGCCTTACTTGCACTTCGCCGCGCTGCGCCCGGCGGCAACCTGCCCCTTCATCGCCGACGCCATCTTGGCGCCGTAGACGTCGTTGAGCTCGTCATACACCTTGCACGCATCGGCAGGCTTGTTGAGCTTGGTCAGCGCCTGGCCAAGATACAGCAGGCTGTCCGGCGCGCGCTCGCCCTCGGGCATCTTCTTGTAATTGTCGTAGAACGCCATCGATGCGAGGCTCGGCTTGCCCTCATCGAGATACGACCGGCCGAGCAGGTTCTGCGCATAGCTGGCGCGCTTACTCTTGGGGTATTCGGCGACGACCTTCTTCAGTTGGGCCTCGGCCTGCGGGTATTGCTTGGCGGCCCACAGGCGGTAGCCGTACATATACTCGTCCTCCGCCGGATCGCCGGTCGAAGGCTTCTCGACCGAGACCTTGATCGGTGTGGCAGCGCCGGGCTTGCTCGCGGCTTCGGGGCGTGTTGTCGGGCGTGATGGACCACTCGACTGACCACCCGCTTGGTCATCGGATTCGATCGGGCCACCAGTCCCCGCCCCCGTCGCGATCGGCGCGGGACCGGTCTCGAGCGTCTTCAGCCGCGCGTCGTTCGAACGGCGGTAATTGTCGAACGCGTCCTGCAACTGGCGGGTGCGGTTCTGGTTCTGCTCGATCTGCTCGGTGAGCGAGGTCATCTGCTGTTCGAGCGACGTGACGCGCTGGTTCACGTCAGCGAGCGCGCTCGTCGCGGGTGAGCCGGGCCCCGGGCCCTGTTCGCTCTGCGGCGCGCGGACTTCGGGCTGGAGCATCTGGCCCGCACCACCCGGGAAGACCTTGCGCTGGACCGCGCGCATTTCGCTTTCGAGCTTGCCGACGCGGCCCTCGACATTTTGTGCCTGTACGGCAGCGGGCAACAGCGCCGCGAGGCAGACGCCGACCAGAATTAACTTACGCATGGGCCACACCCCCCGGTGGATTGGTTAATCGTCCGGGTATAGCTGCACTACCCATCCTGTCGCCAGCCTTAAGACCCTGGCGATGGTCGGCTGCAATCACGGATTGGGCGTTGCCGTAGCGGCGGGTGGTGGATTGGCGGCCGCGTCGAGGTTGGCGCGCTGCGTTTCGCTCAACGGACGACGCGGCGTGCGGGGACGGCTTGCAGTACGCGACCGCTCGGACGACCGCGTCGACGTCGCTTCGGTCGCGGCAGGCGTCGTCTGAGGCTCGGGCGTGCCGGCAATCCGCGCGGCAATTGCCGGCGCACCCACGGACACGTCCTTGATCGCGCGCTCACCCGTGCCGAGCGCAGGCGCCGCGGCGCCGTTGAGCGTCACCGCCAGCTTGTCGGCGCGACCGATGTTGATCTTCGGGTCCTTGGCATCCTTCGGCACGTCGAACTTTTCGCCGGGCTTCATCGTGCCGAGGTAGAGCGTCTTGTTGTCGGCATCGTAGACGCGCATCCATACCTCGTCCGAGGCGGTCAGCGTGACCTGCCCGTTGGCGGGCGTGGCCGGCGCAGGAACCGGTTGCGCGGTCTGCGCGGCGGGGTTCGGCGCGGTCTCGGCGATCGGCGTCGTGGTCGAGGCGTTGTTCGAACCACGGAACATGTCGGTGCCGTACCACAGCCCGACCAGCACCAGCACCGCGATCGCGATGCCCAGCGCGACGATCGCGAGGCCACGCGAAGGCACGCGCGACGGATCGGTCATCTCGTACGGTTCGTATTCTGGCTTCTTGCTGCCCAGCTTCGCGACGTCGCTACGGACGATGTTCGCGATCTGCACCTCGTCGATGCCCATCGCGCGGGCATAGGCGCGGCTGAAACCGACCGCGTAGGTCGAGGACGGCAGCGTGGAATAATCGGACGCCTCGATCGCTTCGAGGTGACGCAACGGCACGCGGGTACGCGTCGCGATATCCGCGACGGTCAGGCCCTGCGCCTCGCGCGCCTTGCGGAGAATGTCGCCAGCACGCTCTGGTTGAGCGGGTGCTGCGTTCTGGCCGGTTTCGACCTCGTCCATTCTTGTCTCCGAACACGGGTGCGTAGCGTTTCCCGCCATGTCACCCGTCTTTCAGAGGGCCCCAGCCGTGTCAACGCACCGAACGTCTTAACCGCAGCTTTCCGCCGATCAGACGATTTCGACGCCGTTTTCGGTCGCCCAGTTGGTCAGCGCACCGCGCATGTCGCGTGGCGGGTTGGCCAGCAGCCCTGCCATGTATGCGACGAGCGCAGCGCGATCGAGCGAGCGCGTCATCGCCTTGATCGGGCCGACTGCGGCGGGGGTGATCGACAACCTCTCAATGCCGAGCCCGATCAGCGCCATCGCCTCCAGCGGACGCCCGCCCATCTCGCCGCAGACCGCCAGATCGACCGCGGCGTCGCGGACCGGTGCGACCAGCCGCGCGATGAAGCGGAGGATCGACGGGCTGAGCCAGTCGTAGCGCTCGGCGAGCTTCGGGTTGGCACGATCGGCGGCGAACAGGAACTGCGTCAGGTCGTTGGTGCCGATCGACAGGAACTCGATCTTCGGCAGCAATATGTCGAGCATCTCGGCGAGCGCCGGCACCTCGAGCATCGCGCCGTAGCGGATCGCCAGCGGCATCTTCCGACCGCGCCCTTCGAGCCAGGTCCGCTGCGCCTCGAACAGCGCGCGTGCCTCGTCGAACTCCCACGGCTCGCTGACCATCGGGAACATCACGTTGAGCGTGCGACCGGCGGCGGCTTCTAAGAGAGCGCGTGCCTGCACCTTCATCAACCCGTCGCGCTCCAGGCCGAGGCGCAATGCGCGCCAGCCCATCGCCGGGTTCTCCTCGTCGGAATCTTCCTTGTTGAGATACGGCAGCGCCTTGTCGCCGCCGATATCGACGGTGCGGAAGATCACCGGGCGATCGCCCGCCGCGTCGAGCACTTCGCGGTAGAGCCGCTGCTGGCGCTCGCGTTGCGGCAGCGTGGCGGAGACGAGGAACTGGAACTCGGTGCGGAACAGGCCGATGCCATCCGCGCCAGTGACGTCGAGCGCGGCCACGTCGTCGCGGAGGCCTGCGTTCACCATCAAGGTCAGGCGGTGGCCGTCCTTGGTGACGGGGGGCACGTCGCGGAGCGCTGCGAACGCCGCCTTGCGCTTCTGGCGCATCGCGAGGCGCGCCTCGAACGCTTCCTCCATCGCTGCCGAGGGCCGCGCGAAGACGTTGCTCTCGGCGCTATCGAGCAACAGCATGTCGCCCTCTGCTACCAACCGGCGGATGTCGCGGACGCGGCCGAGCACGGGTACGCCCATCGCGCGCGCGACGATCGTGACGTGCGCGGTGAGCGAGCCTTCTTCCAGGATCACGCCCTTCAGCCGACGCTTGTCGTATTCGAGCAGTTCGGCGGGGCCGAGGTTGCGCGCGATCAGGATCGTGTCCTGGCGAAGACCCATCTGCGCGGCGGTACCCATCTGGCCCGAGACGATCCGCAGTAGTCGGTTCGACAAATCCTCCAGATCATGCATCCGGTCGGCGAGCAGCGGATCGTCGATCTGGCGCATGCGCTGGCGCGTGCGTTGCTGGACGCGCTCGATCGCCGCCTCGGCGGTCAGGCCGGAGTCGATCGCCTCGTTGATGCGCCGCGCCCAACCCTCGTCGTACGCGAACATCTTGTAGGTCTGGAGCACTTCGACATGCTCGCCGCCGACGCCGAATTCGGCTTCGCGCGTCATCCGGTCGATGCCTTCGCGCATCTTGTCGAACGCCGCGTAGACGCGGTGGCGCTCGGCATCGGTGTCCTCGGCAACGGTGTGCTCGATGTGGATGCGCGGCTGGTGGTAGACCGCAAAGCCTGCGCCCATGCCGTCGACGAGCTTCTGGCCGGGAATCCGCATCGCCGCGGTCGACTGCGGCCGGTCCGCGCCGCCGCCGGTGGTGTCGATCAGCCCCGCGTTGGCGATCAGTTCGGAGAGCACCATCGCGACCGTCTGCAACGCCTCGATCTCGACGTCGGCATATCTGCGACGGTCGGTGTGCTGGACGGCCAGGACGCCGACGGAGCGCTCGCGTCGGATGATCGGCACGCCGGCAAAGCTGTGGAAGCGATCCTCGCCGGTCTCGGGCTTGTAGGCGAAATCGGGGTGGCTGGCGGCTTCGTCGAGGTTGAGCACCTCGACATCCTCGGCGATCGTGCCGACGAGCCCTTCGCCGAGCGCGAGCTTGGTGACGTGGACGGCCGCCTGGTCGAGGCCGCGCGTCGCGAACAGTTCGAGCACGCCTTCGCGCAGGAGGTAGATCGAGCAGACTTCGCTGTCGATCGCGGTCGCGATGATGCCGACGACGGCGTTGAGCTTGGCTTGCGCGGAGGTGCGCGACGCCATCACGTCGTGAAGGCTGGTGAGGATTTCGCGGGCGGAGGCGGCGGCCGAAAGGGGCATTGGAGTTGGCTATCAGATGAAGCGCTTGGGTGCCACGCAACAAAAGCAGTGCCGGGGCGAAGTTCGATCGATCTGGCGGTGGGGATTCTTACAAAAGGGATTGGTGCGGATCGCGGCGCGTAAATCTCATCGGCTACGGTTGCCCTCTCCTTCTTGTTCTCCCGCGAAGGCGGGAGCCCAGTCTGGGTCCCCGCCTTCGCGGGGAAACACGGTAGCGCGTACGCAACCCGTTACGCGTCGAACAGGCCGTCCTGGCTGCCGGCTGGTGGGTTCAGACCCAGGTGTTTCCAGCCGCCTGCGTTCAGGAACCGACCGCGAGCGGTGCGCGCGATCAGGCCGAGCTGGATCAGATATGGCTCGATCACTTCCTCGATCGTGTCGCGCGGTTCGCTGAGACCTGCCGCTAGAGTCTCCACCCCGACCGGGCCGCCGCGGTAGATGTCGGCGATCATCATCAGATAGCGGCGGTCCATCGCGTCGAGCCCGAGCGAATCGACCTCCAGCCGGTTGAGCGCCGCGTCCGCCGCGCGCGCGTCGACCGTCTCGTGCCCCGCGACGTTGGCGAAATCGCGCACGCGGCGTAGCAACCGCCCGGCGATGCGCGGCGTACCCCGGGCCCGGCGCGCGATTTCCATTGCGCCGTCCTTGGCGATGCCAAGCCCGAGCAGTCCCGCCGCTCGCGTGACGACGCGCTCCAACTCCTCGACCGTGTAGAATTGCAACCGCACCGGGATGCCGAAGCGATCGCGTAGCGGCGTGGTCAGCAACCCCTGCCGCGTGGTCGCACCGATCAGCGTGAACCGCGGCAGGTCGATCCGCACCGAGCGCGCGGACGGTCCCTCGCCGATCATCAGGTCGAGCGCACGGTCCTCCATCGCCGGGTAGAGCACCTCCTCGACCGCGGGCTGCAAGCGGTGGATCTCGTCGATGAACAGCACGTCGCCGTCCTCGAGATTGGTCAGCAGTGCGGCGAGATCGCCCGACTTGGCGATCACCGGGCCCGAGGTGGCGCGGAAGCCCACCCCCATCTCGCGCGCGACGATCTGCGCGAGGGTCGTCTTGCCGAGCCCCGGCGGCCCGAAGAACAGCACGTGGTCGAGCGCATCGCCGCGCGATTTTGCCGCCTGGATGAAGATGCGCAGATTCTCGCGCGCGGCCTTCTGCCCGACGAATTCGTCGAGCGTCTTCGGGCGCAGCGCGGCGTCGACGTCTTCGGGGCGCTTGGCGGCAGTCAGGATGCGGTCTGTATCGGTCACACCCTGCGATAGCGCGCTCGCGGTGAAGGGGGCAAGGCGGCTATGGGTGTGGGATGACCAACGACACCTCGCACCCCGATTTGTATCTGTTGGGCGGAGTCTCGCCCGCGCTGGAGGCGACGCTTGTCGAGCGCTTCACGTTGTACCGCGAGGATCCGCCGGCAACGACGCGCGCGATCGTCGGTGGCGGGAGCAGCGTGGTCGATGCGGCGCTGCTCGATCGCCTTCCCGCGCTGGAGATCATTGCGATCCACGGCGTCGGGTACGACGGAATCGACCTTGCCGCGACCAAGGCGCGCGGCATCGCGGTGACGACGACGCCCGACGTGCTGACCGACGATGTCGCGGACCTTGCGATCGGGCTTATGTTGGCGGTGCAGCGGCGGATCGTTGCGAACGACCGTTCGGTGCGCGGCGGCGGGTGGCAGGTCGATCTTGCGCGCCGGGCTAGCGGGCGGCGGATCGGGATTTTCGGGCTGGGGCGGATCGGTAGAGCCATCGCCAAGCGTGCTGCGCCGTTTGCGAGCGAACTCCATTATACGGCGCGCTCCGCCAAGCCGGATTTCGCGGGCGTGTTCCATGCCGACATCGCTTCGCTTGCGGCGGCGTGCGACGTGCTGATCATTGCCGCGCCTGGGGGCGACGCGACGTCGCATATCGTGGATGCGGGGGTTCTCGCGGCGCTTGGCGAGGACGGTATCCTCGTCAATATCGCTCGGGGAAGCTTGGTCGACGAACCGGCGTTGGTGGCGGCACTTATGGACGGGACGATCGCCGGCGCGGGGCTGGACGTGTTCGCTGACGAACCTGCGGTTCCCGACGCGCTGAAGGTGATGGATCAGGTCGTCCTGTCACCCCATCAAGGCAGCGCTACGGTCGATGGTAGGGCTGCGATGGCAGCGTTGGTCATCGCGAACCTCGACGCTCATTTTGCGGGTAGGGACCTACTTACGCCGCTCTAAGGACGAGGTGGCCGTAGTACGAATACCTCCCGGGTCATCTCCGTCATCCTGACGAAAGTCAGGATCCAGGGTTATTGGCGCTGCCGATTGCGGCTCTGGATCCTGACTTTCGTCAGGATGACGGCCGGAAAATTGATGTCAGCAAGCTGTATTACCGTTCTCCTGCGGACGCGGGAGCCTAGGGTAACGGAGCGCGAGGATTGTGATCCTGGACTCCTGCGTACGCAGGAGAACGGCGATCGTCCGAACCCTAAGACTTCGACGCCTTGCGTAGCGCCAGCCGGACCAGTGCATCGAGCGAAGCGCCCGGTCCCAGTTCCTCGTCCGCCGCCGCCACCGCAACGCTCGCCTCGTTCGGCCGGAACCCGAGGTTGAGCAGCGCCGACACAGCATCCGCAGACGCGCCCGGCGCGGCGTTGACCACCGCCGGCCCAAGGCCCAGCGCAATCCCGCCGACCTTGTCCTTCAATTCCATCACGATGCGCTGGGCGAGCTTGGGCCCGACACCGTTCGCACGCGCGACCATCGCCTTGTCGCCGCTGGCAATCGCGCGTGAGAGATCGACGGGCTCCAGCGCGGACAGGATCGCGAGCGCGACGCGGGCACCAACCCCCTGCACGCCGGTCAGCAGGCGGAACCAGTCGCGCTCGTCCGCGCTGGAGAAGCCGACCAGCCGCTGGAAATCCTCGCCGATGAGCAACTCGGTGAACACCGTGCAGGCTTCGCCGATCGGGCCGAGCGCCGACAGCGTGCGCGCCGAGGCGCCGACCAGATAGCCGACGCCGCCGACGTCGATCACGGCATGGTCGATGCCGGTCGAGTCCAGCCGTCCTTTGAGATGCACGATCATTGGATCAGGCGGTAGAACATCGACGGCGCGGCGTCATCCCGTCAAAATACAGGCTTCCCGGCTCGATCGACGCGCACGTCGGTCAGGCGTTTGGTTGCGGACGACCCTGCTCGCCCGTCGGACGGTTCTGGACGGGCGCGGCGGCCTTCGCGGTTTCGTGCAGCGCCTGGGTCGGCGCGCCGATCACCATCGCGCGGGCACGCAGGCTGGCGCGCAGGAATACGGTGTCGGACGCGATGAAGCGGCGCGGGGTCGTGCCGAGGAACGTGCCGGCGTCGCGGAGGAAATGCGAGGCATCGAAATAGCTACTGTCGATCTTCGAATAGTCCGCCATGCCGTCCGTCCGGATCAGGCTGATGAAAGATCGCAGGAACCGCGCGCGCCTCAGCAACAGCTTTGGCGGCATGCCGAAATGGCGCGTCGCCATGCGTCGCAGCTCGTGCGTCGGGATGTCGAGGCGGTCGGCGACGTCCTTCATCTCGATCACGCCGTCGGTGACGGTCAACGCGGTGAACGCGCGGATCAAATCCTCGCGCGGGTGCGGGCGAGTGAAAAACGCGCCGAACACCGCATCGAGCAGCGGCTTGATCATCGTGTCGTCGTCGAGCGCGTCGAGCCCTTCGACCAGCCGCGCGGAAAGGTCCGATCCCAGCGCCGAACCGAGCGGCACGACGCGGTTGTGGAACTCGCCCGCCGACCGCGCGGTGAGCCGCGACCAGCCGAGCGCACTGAGGCCGATGCCGACGGCGATCCCGCCACGCGTCTCGGTCCGGAAGGCGCGGCTGGTCGGACCGTAGAAGCTTGCACGATCGAGCGGGCCGAAGCGGTGGTTGCCGACCGACACGGTCAGCGGCCCGGCGTCGACCAGCACGGAGATCATCGCTGGTGCCGGCAGATACCAGTTGAGCATCGGCGTACGGTCGTTCGAGGCGTAGATCGCGTACCCCGTCAAATACTCGGACAGCGCGGGATCGGGCAGGTCGTACCGCATCGTCATGCCCGCGGGCATCGCGAACGCCGAGGCCGGAACATTGTTGCTGTTCGTTCCACCTCGTACGTGTTCGACAAGCATCGCGCCGCCCTTAATCTAAATTAAAAAATCACGGGCGGCGCTGCCACAGCAATGCAGGCTTGGCTATTAAAACTTGATTGAGGTGTAATTATAGCGCTCAGGCGCTGATCTCATTCAAAATGAACCAAGTTTTGTCCGAGCGGATATTGGCTGGGGTTGATATTTGTGATGCGGCTAGCCGTGGCGCACGTCTTCGGATGCTACACCGGGGACGGCGTTACCTCGCGTTGGTCGGATCGCCGGAGAGATCAGGCGCCTATGCCGCTACGTCGCGCCAGGGCGGCGGCACTTGCGACGTGATGCGCGTGCGTGATCGCAACCGCGAGCGCGTCGGCGGCGTCGGGGCCGGCGAGTTTCGCTCCGGGCAACAACACGGCCATCATCGCCTGGATCTGCTTCTTGTCTGCGCCGCCGGTGCCGACGACGCCCTTCTTGACGGTCGACGGGTGGTATTCGCCGATATGCAGCCCTGCGCCCGCCGCGGCGAGCAGGACGACGCCGCGCGCTTGCCCGAGCTTCAGCGTCGACTGCGCGTTGGTGTTGCCGAGCACTTCCTCGACCGCGGCGCCGTCGGGGCGCTCGGTGCGGATGACGTCGATCAGCGCGTTGTAGAGCGCGGTGAGGCGGCGGGGGAGCGCCATCGACGGATCGGTCTTGATCTGGCCGTTGGCGATATGGCTCAAGCGGTTGCCGTCGGCGCGGATGACGCCCCAGCCGGTGGTGCCGAGGCCGGGGTCTAGTCCGAGGATGATCATGCGCAGGTAGAAGGAGAAAGTTGGTTCGCGCGGAGGCGCGGAGACGCGGAGAGGGTGCGTTCTTGGCGATCGTCTTGCGTTAGCGGGACTTTCAGTTCTCCGGGCCGGCCGGCAGAGATGAGGCCGCTGACGCGGAGGAGGTCGCCACGAAACACAACTCTCCGCGTCTCCGCGTCTCCGCGTGAACCAACCTTCTTCATCTCAGCCGAGCGTTTCCATGATCTCGTCGGATATTTCGTAATTGCCCCACACCGTCTGCACATCGTCGTCGTCGTCGAGCGCGTCGATCAGCTTGAACAGCGTCGCCGCATCGTCCGCACCGACCGCGACCATCACCTGCGGACGCCAGGCGAGTTTCGCGCCTTCGGCCTCGCCGAGCTTCGCTTCCAGAGCCTTGGCCACCTCGTGCAGGTCGCCCTGGGCGGTCCAGACCTCATGGCCGTCCTCGCTCGACGTGACGTCCTCCGCCCCCGCTTCGAGAGCCGCTTCGAACACCGTGTCGGCATCGCCCGCGCTCGCCGGGTACGAGATCAGCCCGACGCGGTCGAACGCGTGGCTGACCGAACCGCCTGCGCCGAGGTTACCGCCGTTCTTGCCGACCGCGACGCGCACGTTGGTCGCGGTGCGGTTGCGGTTGTCGGTCAGCGCCTCGATGATGAGCGACACGCCGCCGGGGCCGAAGCCCTCGTAGCGGATCTCTTCGTAATTCTCGGCATCGCCGCGGCTAGCCTTGTCGATCGAGCGCTGGATGTTTTCCTTCGGCAGCGACGCCGCCTTGGCCGCGTTCACCGCCGCGCGCAGGCGCGGGTTCATGTCGACGTCGGGCAGGCCCATCTTGGCCGCGACCGTGATTTCCCGGCTGAGCTTGCTGAACGCCGACGAGCGCTTCTTGTCCTGCGCGCCCTTGCGGTACATGATATTCTTGTATTTGGAATGGCCTGCCATCGGTGCCTCTAATAGCCTGATGCGGTGGCTTTAGGACGGCGAGGCCGTTTTCGCCAGAGCGTCGATCTTCTGCTCGATCGCGTCGAGGCGCGCGAGCACCAGATGATCGATCTTGTGATGCACGCGCAGGATGTCGAGTTCGGCGCGCAGGTTGGTCTCATAGTCCAGGCTGGCAGCGAGGCGATCCTTGGCCGATTGCCGGTTCTGGCTCATCATGATCACCGGCGCCTGGATCGCGGCGACCGTCGACAGCAGCAGGTTGAGGAAGATGTAGGGATACGGATCGAACGCGCGTCCGAAATGCGCGAGGATGTCCGAGTTCAGCAGCATCCAGCCGATCAGCACTGCGCTGAACGCGATGATGAACCCCCACGACCCACCGATCGCGGCGACGCGGTCCGACAGGCGTTCGCCGAACGTCGACCGCTCGTCGGACACGTCGGCGGCATCGCGGCTGACCGTAGTCCCCGCCTCGATCCCCGCGAGGACGCGGCGCTCCTCGTCATCGAGATCGCTCGGCGCCTTGCCGAGCAGTCGCTGCGAGAGATCGGCGAGCAGGGATTGTTTCGTGGCCATGGTTTGCGCCCTAGCCCGGACTGCGGATTATGCCAGCGCAAAGCCGGGCTTGCGACGCAAGCGACAAAGACTCCTTGCTCCCACACGCCCGCACCTGCCAAACGCGCGGCATGACGGTTAGCGTGAATATGGGCACCGACGGCAATGGTACTGCCGTCGGCGTCGACCTGGAGGAACTACTCGCCACCCGCCTGTTGGTGCAGGGCAATTCGGGCTCGGGAAAATCGCATCTGCTGCGCCGCCTGCTCGAGCGATCGGCGGGCCACGTCCAGCAGATCGTGATCGACCCGGAGGGCGATTTCGTAACACTCGCGGGGCCCCATGGCCACGTCGTGATCGAGGCCGGCGACTATAGCGAACGCGAGATCGCACGGATCGCGACGCGGTTGCGCGAACATCGCACGTCGGCCGTGCTCAGCCTTGAGGGGCTGGAAGTCGAAGGCCAGATGCGCTGCGCCGCGTCGTTCCTGTCCGCGCTGTTCGATGCGCCGCGCGAGCATTGGTACCCGGTACTGGTAGTAGTCGACGAAGCGCAGATGTTCGCGCCGGTGACCGGCGGCGAAGTGTCGGAAGAGGTCCGCCGTGCGTCGCTGGCGGCGATGACGAACCTGATGTGCCGTGGGCGTAAGCGCGGCCTAGCCGGCGTGATCGCGACTCAGCGGCTGGCGAAGCTTGCGAAGAACGTCGCGGCGGAAGCGTCGAACTTCCTGATGGGCCGCACTTTCCTCGACATCGACATGGCGCGCGCGGCGGATCTGCTCGGGATGGAACGGCGCCAGGCCGAAGCGATTCGCGATCTCCAGCGCGGCACGTTCATGGCGCTTGGACCGGCAGTCTCGCGCCGGCCGATCACGGTGAAGATCGGCGACGTCGCGACCTCCGCGCGCAGCGGGAGCCCGAAGTTGACCCCCCTCCCCAGCGCTGCGCCGATGGACCTGCAGGACCTGTTGTCCGAGCCGGTGGTCGACGCGCCCGAACTCGGCCTGATGTTCGATTCGCGCCCGCGTCGCGTGCCGGCGGAGGAACTGCTCGACGGCATCGCCCGCCCGCCCGAGCCGCGCACCGCCGCACCGCCGCCGCCCGAAAAGACCGACGACGAGGTCGAGGCGGTCTACGCCGACGTCTTCCGCGCGATCGTCGAGGATCCGGAGTCGACGCTGCGGCCGCCGTCGGTGCTGTTCCAGGATTTCCAGGTGCGCTGCCGCATGGGGGGCCTTGCCAAGCCACCGCTAGACCTGCCCGGCTTCGTGCGGCGGCTGAGCTGCGCCCGCGCCGGCATCTTCGACATGACCGACGAGGCGTGGACGGCAGCGCTGGACGTGGCGAGCGGCCTGCCGGACGACATGCTGGGCGCGTTCCTGCTGGTCGCGCGTGCGGCGCGCGAGGGTGAACCGTGCCCTTCGGACGCGCGCATCGCAGCGACGTATGGTACGAGTTCGCTTGGCCGTGTGAAGCGTCTAATCGGCTACATAGAGAGCCGCGAACTGATCGTGTGCCGCACCGATCTCGCCGGCAAACGCTCGATCACGATCCCAGGGCTGGGCTGGACGACGCTGCCGGCGGAGGCGGCGTAGATCGTCATCCGCGGATCGGGGTGAACTGCAACGACAAGAACTGCCAGTCGCCCTTGATCCGTCGCGCGACGAAGCCGGCCCGCAGCGCGCGCGTCTGAATCTGGCCGTCCTTGCCGGGCATGGTGTAAGCGATCCGCATCGTGACGACACCGATCGTGCCAGCGGGCCGTGCGACGGTTTCGGTAATCGTCATCGGCGGTGCGGCTGATTTCTTGTCGGCTGCGTAGAACCCGATCACGCGCTCGCGGGAATCGACCTCACCGACCGGAGACACTTCCTGGTATTCGGGCGCCATCATCGCGATCATCGCCGCTTGATCGAACTGGTTGCGGACCCGGACGAACGCCTCGGCACGCTGACCGAGTTTTTGGATGTCGACCTCAACCGATTGCGCCGCGGCAGGAACACTAACCAATGATGCCGCCGCAATCCCCAGAAATACCCGCATTCTTGCCCCCCGATGCAATGTTGCATAACGGCAATACACCTAAGCTTCAGGTGCAGCAATGACGCTGCCGGTTGCCGAACCTAGAATGCGAACGCGATGGCGAGACCTGCGATGACGCCGACTTGTACCATCGCGATGAGCTGGAGCCGACCGACGAATGGTTGCTTTCGTGTCTTGTGCCGGTAGCGATTGCGCGCCCAGAACGCGCCCGGGCTGCCGCCAAGTGCGGCCAGCCAGAGCAACCGCGCTTCCGAAATCCGCCATTTGCCAGTCAGCGATCGCCGCTTGTCGAGCGCGAACGCGGCGAACGCGGCGAACGCGGCGACCGTGATGACGTTGACCAGCACCAGCAAGAGGACGGCCGTGATGACGGCAAGCGCACTATTCGGCGCGGTCAACGGTCCTCGCAACGGATCCGCATTTTAACCATGCGGACCTCTGCACGCTCGCCCGCATTCGCGCGCATCTTGACCATGTGGTCTTTCACGCCAATCTGGAATTCCGCCGGCCCGGTAACAGTGCATACCATCCCGTTGGCGACGCTGGCACACGCATCGACATATTGGCGTGCGTTAGTGATGACCGAGTCTTCAGCCGGACCGAGCCCCATCGAAACATAGCTCGATCCACCGAACAGTGCGGTACCCAGGCCGCCGAGCGTCTTTAGCTCCCATGCGGCGTGGCCGTCAGACGGTTTCGCCGTCTTCATACCGAGCTCGGTTGCGACCCGCTGGCAGAAGCTGGCGTTGGCCGCCCCCTCATCCGACTGGGCGGGGGCGGCCATAGTAGCCAGCGCGAGGGCGGCGAGAAAACGGATGGTCATAGCCGGACACTAATCCGCAACCGATGACAGTTCTGTTAAACACGTCAAAACCGACGCGTTTGGCCGTCTCATCGCCCTGGCGAAACTCAGATCATCCCCAACGCCTGGAGATACACCTCGAGGATCGCTTCCTCCTCCTGATACTCTTCCTTCTTCTTCTTCCGGATCGACAGGATCTTCCGGATCGCCTTGGGGTCGTAACCGCGGCCCTTGGCTTCGGCCATCACGTCCTTGATGTCGTCCGAAATACCCTTCTTCTCTTCTTCGAGACGCTCGGCGCGCTCGATCAGCAGGCGCAGTTCGTCCGCTGCGACCGCGCCGCCGCCCATGCCGTGTTGCCGTTCGTCAGACATCGAAAATTCCCCACTCGCCAGCGCCCACGCGCCGGTCAAAAGCCAATCAAGATACAAGCCCGCACCGGTGATCGCCGTCCGGAGACGTCCTGAATCATGCCGAATTGGGTGCGGGCCAGCGTCTAGGCGTTTACCGTGTTCGGCTCAAGCGACCCTGCGGGGGATCGTCGCGAATCAATTGCAGCCGTTCTCAGACCACTGCGTTCTTCGCGACGCTCGCCTTCATCCGTTCGAGCTGCTCGGGCGTCGCGTCGCCCTGGTGGTGCGCCTTCCACTCCGCATACGGCATCCCGTACACAGTCTCGCGTGCGGCATCCTTCGACAGGCCGCCCGCTTCCTCGACCCAGTCGGACAGGCAATTGCGACAGAAACCGGCGAGCCCCATCAGGTCGACGTTCTGCGCGTCCTCGCGGTGGCGGAGATGACGGATCAGGCGGCGAAAGGCCTGTGCCGCTACGGCATCGTCCAAAGTATCGAGGCGATCGGGGTTCATTACTATGCTCCGTGGTTGATCCCGCGGAGATAGGGTTTAAGGCCCGTCGCGGCAAAGACCTCCCCCAGGAAACGCCGAGGAAGACGCACCGCATGACCAAGGCCATCGCACCCCGTTCGCGCAAAGTCCGCATTCTAGCGACGCTCGGCCCTGCCAGCAGCACCCCCGAGATGATCGCTACCCTCTTCCGTACCGGCGCGGACGCATTCCGCATTAACATGAGTCACGGCGACCAGCAGTCGAAGATCGCCGTGATCCAGGCGATTCGCGCGCTGGAAAAGGAATATGGTCGTCCGTCGACCATTCTCGCCGATCTCCAGGGACCGAAGCTGCGCGTCGGCAAGTTCGACGGCGGCCGCACCGTACTCGAAACCGGTTCGACCTTCGTGCTCGACCGCGACCCGACGCCAGGCAATGCTACCCGCGTCGAGCTGCCGCACGACGAGATTTTCGCAGCGATCGAGCCGGGCGCCCGCCTGCTGCTCGACGACGGCAAGCTCGTGCTGCGCGTCGTGTCGCACAGCCCGCGCGAGATCACGACGCGGGTCGAGGTCGGCGGTGCCCTGTCGAACAGCAAGGGTCTGAACGTCCCCGACGTGGTGCTGCCGATGGCCGCGCTGACCGAGAAGGATCGCAGCGATCTCGACTTCGCGGTCGACCAGGGCGTCGACTGGATCGCGCTGTCGTTCGTGCAGCGCCCCGAGGATCTGTGGGAAGCGCGGAAACTGATCGGCGGCAAGGCGGCGCTGATGGCGAAGATCGAGAAGCCGGCGGCGATCGAGCGGCTCGAGGAAATCGTCGAGGCGTGCGACGGCGTGATGGTCGCGCGCGGCGATCTCGGCGTCGAACTGCCGCCGCAGCAGGTGCCGCCGCTGCAGAAGCGCATCGTCGAGGTTTCGCGCCGGATGGGCCGCCCGGTGGTGGTCGCGACGCAGATGCTCGAATCGATGATCACGTCGCCCTCCCCTACGCGGGCGGAAGTGTCGGACGTCGCGACGGCCGTGTATGACGGTGCGGACGCGATCATGCTGTCGGCGGAGAGCGCAGCGGGCGCGTGGCCGGTCGAATCGGTGGCGATGATGGACGCGATCGGCGTGTCGGTCGAGGCCGATCCCGAGCACGGCGACCGCATGCACTTCACCGTGATGAAGCCGGATCCGACGACTGCCGACGCGCTCGCCGAGGCGGCAAAGACCATCGCCGCGACGGTGTCGGCGGTGGCGATCATCTGCTTCACGACCTCGGGCTCGACCGCGCGCCGCATCGCGCGCGAGCGGCCTTCGGTGCCGTTGCTGGTGCTGACGCCCAGCCACGAGACCGCGCGGCGGCTCGGGCTGCTGTGGGGGACGCATGCCGTGCATACGCGCGACGTCGAGTCGTTCGAGGACATGGTGGCGAAGTCGAAGCGGATGGCTTTGCGGCATGGGATGGCGAAGGCGGGGGATCGGGTTATCGTGCTGGCGGGCGTACCATTCCGGACGCCTGGGTCGACGAATGTGCTGCACGTCGTACGCATCGTGGGCGATGAGCTGAAGGGGCATCATTCGCAGGTTTGAGTTTGGCGCGAGTGTAGAAGCCCGCCGCTAGGCCAAGGCGCCGACCTATCCTTCCCCCCTCCATGAAAGGGAGGGGTAGGGGGTGGGTCGGCTTCCACATGCTCCATCGGTACTGGCTCAAACCAGCCAACCCACCCCCACCCCCTCCCTTCCAGGGAGGGGAGCGAAGTAAGGGCGTTTGGTGGTGTTCGTGGTCGACACCACAAAAGGTGGCGCCCCTCTCTACGGGCCTCACGCCGGCAACCCCAGTCGTAGAAGCACCTCAATGTGCATCCGCATTAACGGAAACCGAGCATCTACCGCTCCCCCGCGAAGGCGGGGGTCCAGGATGACGGCATACCAGGGTATTTAGCTGGGCCCCCACATCCGCGGGGGAACAGCCTCGGTGTGGATCGCAAACGCCACCACCCCGGCGACGGCCGGGGCCCAGTTGGGGGACGGCAATGGCGACGCTCCCCACTCCGTTGCGGCAACCTTTCCAATTGGGCCCCGGCCTCCGCCGGGGTTGAGTTCGCCACCGGGGCGGGGCTCGCAGCCATAGCGAGCCTAATCTAGGCTAGCGCTCCCCGCCCGAATACGCGATGCCGCGCAGACGGACCGCACGGGAGGGCGAACGCTATGACTTTACGCGAGAAGATCGGCTGGGGCGCACTCGCCCTGCTCGCAGCCAGCGCGCTCGCGGTCGTCGCGTTCGAACGGGGCGAGCATGTCAACGCGCTGTGGATCGTCACTGCGGCGGTCTCGGTCCAGCTGATCGCGTACCGCTTCTACGCGCGCTACATCGCCTGCCACGTCATGCAGCTCGATCCATCGCGGCAAACCCCCGCCCTTCGCCGAGCCGACGGCCTCGACTACGTCGCGACGGATCGCAACGTCCTGTTCGGCCACCACTTCGCCGCCATCGCCGGTGCCGGCCCGCTCGTCGGCCCCGTGCTTGCCGCGCAGATGGGCTATCTCCCCGGCACGCTCTGGATCCTTGCCGGCGTCGTGCTGGCGGGCGCGGTGCAGGACTTCATGATCCTATTCATCTCGATGCGGCGTGACGGGCGTTCGCTCGGCGAACTGATCCGCATGGAGATGGGCGCGATCCCCGGCGTGATCGCGCTGATCGGTGCGTTCGCGATCATGGTCATCATCCTCGCCGTGCTCGCGCTGATCGTCGTCCGCGCGCTCGCCGGCAGTCCCTGGGGGCTGTTCACCGTCGCCGCGACGATCCCGCTGGCGTTCCTGATGGGCATCTACACGCGCTGGATCCGGCCCGGGAAGGTCGGCGAAGTCTCCGTTCTCGGCGTCATCGGGCTGCTGGCCGCGATCGTCTATGGCGGCACGGTTGCCGCCTCGCCGACGCTCGCACCGCTGTTCACGCTGACCCCGGTGCAGTTGTGCGTGCTGATGGTGGGCTATGGCGCGGTCGCCTCCGTCCTCCCCGTATGGCTGCTGCTCGCGCCGCGCGACTATCTGTCGACCTTTCTCAAAATCGGTGCGATCGTCGCGCTGGCGATTGGCATCGCCGTCGTCGCGCCGCCGCTCAAGATGCCCGCGCTCACGCCGTTCATCGACGGTAGCGGCCCGGTCTGGTCGGGCGGGCTCTTCCCGTTCCTGTTCATCACGATCGCGTGCGGCGCGGTCTCGGGCTTCCACGCGCTGATCGCCAGCGGCACCACGCCGAAGCTCATCGCCAGTGAAGGCGACGCGCAGTTCATCGGCTATGGCGCGATGCTGATGGAGAGCTTCGTCGCGATCATGGCGCTGGTCGGCGCGTCGATCCTCGATCCCGGCGTGTATTTCGCGATGAACAGCCCGGCGGCGGTGGTCGGCACCGACCTCGCTTCGGCCGCCACCGCAGTGACCGCGATGGGCTTCCCGATCACGCCCGAACTGCTCGCGCAGACTGCGAAGGACGTCGGCGAGACTACGATCGTCAGCCGGACAGGTGGCGCACCGACGCTGGCGGTGGCGATGTCGGAGATCTTCAGCCACCTCGTCGGCGGGCAGGCGATGAAGGCGTTCTGGTATCACTTCGCGATCCTGTTCGAGGCGTTGTTCATTCTGACGGCAGTCGATGCGGGGACGCGCGCCGGGCGTTTCATGCTGCAGGACCTGATCGGGCTGGCGGTGCCGTCGTTCCGCAATGCGTCGGCGATCTTGCCCGGGCTGATCGCGACCGCGCTGTGTGTCGTTGCCTGGGGCTTCTTCCTGTACCAGGGCGTCACCGATCCGCTTGGCGGGGTGAACACGCTGTGGCCGCTGTTCGGCATCTCGAACCAGATGCTCGCGGCTGTCGCGCTGGTGCTGGCGACGGTGGTGCTGTTTCGGATGAAGCGGCAGCGGTACGCGTGGGTGACGATCCTGCCCGCCGCGTGGCTGTGCCTGTGCACGATCACCGCCGGGCTGATGAAGCTGTTCGCGAGCGATCCCAAGGTCGGCTTCCTCGCTCACGCGTCGAAGTTCGCGGATGCGGCGGCGCGGGGCGAACTGCTGGCGCCGGCCAAGACTATGGCGGAGATGCAGCGGATCGTCCTCAACGACCGGATCGACGCCGGGCTTTGCGCGCTGTTCCTCGCGGTGGTGTTGTCGATCGTGGTCTTCGGCATCCGTACCTGTCTGGCGGCGCTGAAGATCGACCGGCCGACGGTGACCGAAGTCCCGCCGCAGCTGGTGGCCGCGGAATGATCCGGGCGCTCTACGCGAAGGCCCGCGAGACCGCGTTGCTGATGGTCGGCGTGCCGTCCTATGCCGCGTATCGCCAGCACATGGCCGAGCGGCATCCGGACCATGCGCCGATGGACGAGCGCGCGTTCTTCCGCGATCGGCAGGAGGCGCGGTACGGTAGCAAGGGCGGGGGACGCTGCTGTTGACCGATGTGCTTTCGACTGTCGCGCGACTCCGGGCGGCGACGGCAGCGGATCACGACGCGGTCGATGCGGGGTTCGGGCGCTACGACCTGAGCGACGCGGATGATTACCGCGCGTTCCTGATTGCGCATGCCAGGGCTTTGCCGGCGGTCGAGGCATGGCTCGCTGCAATCCCGGGACTGGCGGCGGTGCGGTCGCGAGAAGCGGCGCTGGCCGAGGATCTTGCCGCGCTGGGTGAAGACATGCCCGCGCCGATGACGTTCGACGTGCCGGCGAGTACGGCCGCTGGGTGGGGCGCGATGTATGTCGTCGAGGGGTCGCGGCTTGGCGGTATCATGCTGTCACGCTCGGTGCCCGAAGGGATGCCGTCGGCCTATCTCGGGGCGAAGCATCTGTCCGGCGAATGGCGCTCGTTGCTCGCCGCGATCGACCGTGAGCCCGCCGACGAAGCCTGGATCAAGGAGGCTATCGTCGGCGCAAAGGCGGCGTTCGAGCTGTATCGTCGCGCGCCGGACTGATATTACCGCAGGAGCTTTGGTGCTTCCTTGCGGATCATGTCCTGCACCTTGCTCGCGAACAGCCCGAGGATGCCGGGCAGGTCGACTACCGCGTGGACGTTGGTCTCGAATACGGTGACTGCGCTGGCGATCGTCTGGCCCATCGCCTGGACGGTGAAGTGCAGCGTATCGCCCTCCCAGCGCTGCTCAGTCACCGACCCGCCGGGGATCTTGTCGCTGATCTTGCCGATCCCCCCGTCGAGCCGCGCGCGGACCGCGGTCTTGCCGAGCTGATGGGGGACGTCGACGGTGATGGGAGTGCCCATGTCTGTTCCTTAAGTCGCGAAAATCATGTCGTCGTTGGCGAACGCCTTGAACTCGAGTGCGTTGCCGCTGGGGTCGAGAAAGAACATCGTCGCCTGCTCGCCGGGCTCGCCCTTGAAGCGGATGTACGGCGCGATCCCGAACTGGACGCCGGCGGCGGTGACGCGTTCGGACAGCGCGGTCCAGTCGTCCATCGTCAGTACGACGCCGAAATGCGGGACGGGGACGGCGTGGCCATCAACCGCGTTCTCGACCGCGACGGGCTTTGCGGCGGGGTCGAGGTGCGCGACGATCTGGTGGCCGAACAGGTCGAAGTCGATCCAGTGGTCGCTGGAGCGGCCTTCGCGGCAGCCGAGGGTGGCGCCGTAGAAGGTGCGGGCTGCCGTGAGGTCGTGGACCGGGAAGGCTAAGTGGAAGGGGCGTAAGGTCATTGGGGGAAGATAGGTCGGGCGATCCGGTTCGTCGAGCCGGGGGATTGCGTGGGTGCTTTCACCTACCGGGACGGTGGCCCTCTCTTGTTCTCCCGCGAAGGCGGGAGCCCAGTCTGGGCTCCCGCCTTCGCGGGAGAACAATCTTTGGGCGGGCGCCCTCCCCCTCACACTGCACCACCCCGGCGAAGGCCGGGGCCCAATTGGGGGACGTTGCTAACGGAGGGCAGCGCGTCGTTACTCCCACCTTTCCAATTGGGCCCCGGCCTCCGCCGGGGTGGTGGAGAGCGGGGCGACAGTGCCGTGACCAACAAGGCTAAGACATTGCCCGGCCCCCTCCGCCACGCCATAGCGCGAGCGTGAACCGTTACTCAGCCCTTACCTGCTTCGTCCTCGGAGCGCTCGCCGCGACCGGGTTCGCTCCGCTCGATCTCTGGCCGCTGACGCTCGTTGCGTTCGCGCTGTGGATGAAGATCGTCCACGACGCACCGACCCTGCGCAGCGCACTGTGGCGCGGGTGGGTGTTCGGGGTCGGGCACTTCACTGTGAACAACAACTGGTTCCAGCATGCGTTCGACTTCCAGGATGCGATGCCGCCGGTGCTAGGGTACTTCGCGGCGGTCGGTCTCGCGCTATATCTGGCAGTGTTTCCGATGCTGGCAGGCGGGCTCGCGTGGCGGATCGCCCGACGGCCCGGCGCCCCCGACGCGACGTTCGTGTTCGTCTTCGCCGCCGCCTGGATCGCGACCGAGTGGCTGCGCGCGACGCTGTTCACCGGCTATGCCTGGGATCCGCTGAGCGTCGTCTGGCTCCCCGCGATCGGTGTCGCGCGGCTGTCCGCCTGGATCGGCACCTATGCGCTGTCGGGTGTGACGATCCTTGCCGCGGGCGCATTGCTGATGCTCGCGGTGCGCCGCTGGACGCTGCCAGCCGTCGCCCTTCCAGCGCTCGGTCTCGCAGCACTGTCCGCGCTCTGGACGAATGCGCCGCCGCCCGCTGCCGGCACGCCTCTGGTCCGCGTGGTCCAACCCGACATCGGCCAGGAAGATCGCAGCGAGACCGACGGCGAACGTGTTCTCACAGCGCTCGAAAAGCTTAGCGGCCAAGGCGGCGCCACCCCGCGTCTCGTCGTCTGGCCCGAGGGCGTCGTTCGCGATTACGTCGAGGATGGCTACCCGTTCTACGCCTATGGCTGGTCGAGCCCGCTCTACCTCCGCCGCCGCATGGCGCGGTTGCTGGGCCCCCAAGACATCCTGCTGATCGGCGGCACTGCGCTTGAGTTCAACGCCAGGGATCAGATCTCGGGCGCGGCGAACTCGGTATTCGCGCTCGACGCGCAAGCGCGGTTGCGCGGCCGCTACGACAAGGCGCACCTTGTGCCATACGGCGAATATCTGCCGATGCCGTGGCTGCTCAAGCCGCTCGGCCTAGCGCGGCTCGTGCCCGGCGACATCGACTTCACGTCGGGCAAGGGCCCTGCGAACCTGACGCTGCCGGGCTTCGGTTCGATCGGCATGCAGATCTGCTACGAGATCATCTTTTCGGGTGAGGTCGTGGATCGCGCACACCGCCCCCGCATCCTGTTCAATCCGTCGAACGATGCGTGGTTCGGCAAATGGGGCCCGCCGCAGCATCTCGCTCAGGCCCGGATGCGCGCGATCGAGGAAGGGCTGCCAATCCTCCGCGCGACGCCGACCGGTATTTCCGCGATCATCGCTGCCGATGGTCGCCTCGTCGCGGCCGTCCCGCACGAGACCGCCGGTGCCATTGAACAACCGATGCCGTCCGCGCTGCCCCCAACGCTGTTCTCGCGCGTCGGCAACGCGATGGCGGCGATCGTCGCCGCGCTGATGCTCGCAAGCGCGGTTGCCCTGCGCCGTCGCCAGCGCTAGGGTCATATAAAGCTTTCCTTATATGACGCTCGCTCCAGAGCATGGCAAAGAGGCCCGCATGCGCAAGTCTTTCCTCTTCACTTCCGAATCGGTCTCCGAAGGCCATCCCGACAAGGTCGCCGACCAGATCAGCGACACGATCGTCGACCTGTTCCTCGCCAAGGACCCCGAGGCACGCATCGCCTGCGAGACGCTGACCACCACGCAGCTCGTTGTCCTCGCCGGCGAAATCCGCTGCAAGGGCGTCTACGAATATGGTCGCGCCGAGTGGAAGGACACGGACTTCTGGGCGCCCGGTGCCAAGGCCGAAATCGAGGCGGCTGTCCGCAACACCGTCAAGGAAATCGGCTACGCGCAGTCGGGCTTCCACTGGGAGACGTTCCGCTTCGAGAACAACCTCCACGGCCAGTCCGCGCACATCGCGATGGGCGTCGATGAGAGCGGCAACAAGGACGAGGGCGCCGGCGACCAGGGCATCATGTTCGGTTACGCGACCGACGAGACCCCCGGCCTGATGCCCGCTACGCTGTATTACAGCCACAAGATCCTCGCGAAGATGGCCGAAGATCGCCACTCGGGCGCCGCGCCGTTCCTCGAGCCCGACGCGAAGAGCCAGGTCACGCTGTCGTACGAGAACGAAGTGCCGGTCGGCGCGACCGCGCTGGTGGTCTCGACTCAGCATGCCCCGGGCTATTGCGAGAAGGGCGACAACGCCGATCCCGCCAAGTACGCGGTGCTGCGCGACTATGTCATGGGCGTGTTCAAGGACGTGCTGCCCGACGGCTTCATCACCGACGAGACCGCGATCTACATCAACCCGACCGGCCAGTTCGAGATCGGTGGCCCCGATGGCGACGCTGGTGTGACCGGGCGCAAGATCATCGTCGACACCTACGGTGGCGCGGCACCTCATGGTGGTGGTGCGTTCTCGGGCAAGGATCCGACGAAGGTCGATCGTTCGGCAGCCTATGTCGCGCGGTATCTGGCGAAGAACGTCGTTGCTGCGGGGCTTGCGCGTCGCTGCACGATCCAGCTGAGCTATGCGATCGGGATTGCCGAGCCGCTGTCGGTGTATGTCGACACGCATGGCACGGGCACCGTTGAGGAGGCCAAGCTCGAGGCGGTCCTGCCGAAGCTCGTTCGCCTGACGCCGAAGGGCATTCGCGAGCACCTCAAGCTGAACGCGCCGATCTACAAGAAGACGGCGGCGTACGGGCATTTCGGTCGTGAGCCCGAGGGTGACACGTTTACGTGGGAGAAGACCGATCTGGTCGACGCGCTGAAGGCTGCCGTCGCCTGATAGCGACGCCTCTTGAGGTTGCGAAAAAGCCTCCCGCGGACCAGTCCGCGAGAGGCTTTTTTATTGTGAGCTGAACTCCAGTCCCTCTCCCCGCCGGGGAGAGGGACTGGGAGGAGCCGCTTGGCGACGGAAGGGTGAGGGGCTTTGGAGGAGAGGGTCCGAGCCCCACTCCCCCTCACCTTCCCACCCGGCTTCGCCGTGCGGGCCCCTCCCTCTCCCCGAGGGGAGAGGGTTAAAAAGGACAACGAGCGTTCCGCTTGCCAAGCTGTCCTTCGATACGCCGCTTTGACAGGCTCAGCAGCTACTCAGGACGAGCGGGGGAAATTTGGGCATGCCGCTGCTCGGTCAGGATCTGCCACGCCGTCAGGAACAGCGCCGCAACCAATGGGCCGACGACGATGCCGCTGAGCCCCACGACCTCGATCCCACCCAACGTCGTCACCAGCACGATGTAATCCGGAATCCCCGTGTCACGCCCGACCAGGATAGGCCGGAGGATATTGTCGGCCAAGCCAATCACCACGACGCCCGAGACGATCACGACCACGCCCTGCCAGATCGCACCAGTCGCCAGCAGGTACACCGCGACCGGTACCCACACGATCGCGGGCCCGAGCGCGGGCAGCAGCGACGTCAGCGCCATCAACAAGCCCCAGAGCAGGGCGGCGGGCACGCCGACGATCCAGAAGGTCAGGCCCCCGAGCGCACCCTGGACGAGCCCGACGATCACCGATCCCTTGATCGTCGCACGCACTACCGCGACGAACTTGTCGACCAGTTTCACCGCAACCGAATGCTCGAACGGCAACGCGCGGCGGATCGCAGGTCCGACCTTGTCGCCGTCGCGGAGGAGGAAGAACGTCACGTACAGGCCGACGCCGAACGACAGCAGGAACGCGGCCGCGTTGCGGCCGATCGACAGTGCCTGCCCCGCGATCGAGCGGACGCTGTTGCCGAGGATGTTGGACACCCGCGACTGCGCCTGTTCGAAGCTGTTGAGCCCGGCCTTGTCCAGCGCACCCTGGATCCGGTTCGGCATCGCGTCGTGGATCTGCTGGAAATACGCGCCAAAGTTGATCTGGCCGCTCTGCAGCTTGGCGTAGACCGAGGCGGACTGGTCGATCATCAGGCTGCCGATGAACAAGGCCGGCACGATCACCGCGACGAAGATGATAAGCAGCGTCAGTGCCGCCGCCAAGTTGCGGCGGTCGGGCCAGCGCTTGAGCAGCCACTGGTACAGCGACTGGAACAGGATCGCTGCCAGCGCACTCCACAGCAACGCTGCCGCGAACGACGATACGACCACGCACAACGCGATCGTGATCGCCACCAGGAAGGTGATGAAACCCCCCGTTTCCAGTCGACGCCTGTCGATCATTGCCGTGTCCCCTGTCGTCGTATTGGCCGGTCGAGCCGGTTCGTTTCAGAACGTCAAAACCGCCCCCCGGTGCGTACCGGAAGGCGGTCAGACGCCGGCGCTGGTGTGCGCCTACAAAATCAACGGAGCTTTTCGCTGCCGTTGACCAGTGCATCCTTCTGCGCCTGCGGCATCGCCTGCGCGTTCACGTCTGCGTCGTCGATCGCGTCCGACTGGCGGTCGCCGTCCTTGCGGACTGCCTTGGCCTGCTCTTCAAGATTGTCGGCGGTCGCTTCGAGTGCATCGGCGCGGTTGTCCGCGGCCTTCTCGACCTGGCTGCCGAGCTTGTCATCGCCCTTGCCGCCGCATGCTGCGAGCGAGACGGCCATGGCGGCGAGCGTGACGGCGATGGAAAGCTTCTTCATGGGGATAGTCCGTTCTGGTTACGATGCGGAAGCAACCGTCACGCGGGCGTAACGGTTCCGCTATCCCCTTGCCCGTCCTCACAAATATCGATTTCGCCGCAATCTGTGGTCAACGGGTAACACTCGGGTTGCGTCGAACCGCTCAGGCCTTGGCATGCTCGATCAGCAGGGGCGCCTTGCTGGCCACCGCCGTCTCGACCACGGGCGCGACCCGGTCGAAAACCGCGCTGACGAGCGCTTCGGCGATCCAGCCGACCGCTGCACCGACGACGAGATCGGAGAGGTAATGCTTCCCGTTCACCGGTTGCGCCGCCGCGACGGCGCCAGAGATCAACGCCGCCGGACCACCGGCGCCCGTGATGTCGCGCGAAGCGGCACGTGCGACCGCTACCGCGCCGGCAGTATGGCCCGACGGGAACGAGGTCTGGTCGTGATCGTCGCTCTTGCCCGGTTCGAACCGCGCCTTGCCGCCCTCGATCGCCTTTTCGGGGCGGGTGCGGTCGACCGACGCCTTGATCGCCGACTTGACGAAGGTCGCCGCCGCGTGCGCCGCCAGCATCCGCACGCCGCCACGGATCACGTCCGGCCTGCGCGCGATCAGGCCGATCACGACCGTGCCGATCGAGGTCGCCACCAGCTGCGGCTGGTCGCCGATCTCGGCGAGGAACCCGGTCGCCTTGACCAGCGGCTGGTCGCGGTGCTCGGCGGCCTTGTGCGTCGCCTTGCGGTCCGCCTTCTCGACGGCCTTTGCGGCGTCCTTGGTCTTGCCCATCAGTTTTCGCCCTGTCCGTCCATTTCACCGCGCACCTGTGCATGCGCGAGCAAGGCGAACAACCCCGCACCGCCCAGCAAGTTGCCGAGGATCGCCGGTACCATCAGGCCGCCGAGCGCTTCGACCACGCCGACCTTACCCGAAAACACCAGCAGCCACGCCTCCACCGATCCGACGATCGAATGGCTGAACGCAGCGATCGCGACGACATAGGTGATCGCGACGATTACGAGGAACGACTGTTCGCGCGCATTCGGCAGCGACCAGGCGAGGATCGCGATCATGAACCCGGCCGGGACCGCGTTGACGAACGTCGCACCCGGCGAGAGTTCGGTGATCGCCATCGAAACCTCGATCATCGCCGTACGAAGCTCGCTGCCGCCGAGCAGGCCCGCGGCGATCATCCCGCCGGCCAGCGCCGTCCCGATGAGGTTGGCGCCCAACACGACGCTCCAGAGCCGCAAGGTGCGCCGCAATGCCCAGCCCGACGGCTTAGTCACCAGCGGCAGCATCGCGGTGATCGTGCTCTCGGTGAACAACTGCATCCGCCCGAGGATCACGACCAGGAACCCGATCGGATAGCCGAGCGAGACGATGATCGTCCGCCACGGCGTATCGGGCAGCGCGTGGTGCAGCGCGCCTTCCGCGATCAGCGAACTGGCGATCGCCATGCCCGCGGCGAGCCCGGAGAAGAACAGCGACGACACCGGACGATCGAGTTCTTCCTCGCCCTCCTCGCGAACCGCCTTGTGCAGGTCCTGCGCATCGGCGGCCTTAAGATCCTCGACGTCTTCGCCGGGCGGATTGGAAGCGTTGTCGACCATTACGAGACTGCAACGGTCCGCGTCGCGCTTTGCTCCGGCGCAATCGCCCGCTAGAGCGCGCGGCGATGAACGATCCTTCTGTTATCCGCCGCCTCTATGGCCGTCGCCAGGGCCACAAGCTGCGTCTCGGCCAAGCCGCGCTCGTCGAGGAAACGCTCGCCGACCTGTCGGTGCCCGAGGAAGGCCCGATCGATGCGATGACGTTGTTCGGCGACCACCGCCCCCTCCACGTCGAGATCGGCTTCGGTGCAGGCGAGCATCTGGCGGGACAGGCCGCGATGAACCCTGACGTCGGCTTCATCGGCTGCGAGCCGTTCCTCAACGGCGTGGTCGGTGCGCTTGCGCACATCCGCGACGGCGAGCTGACCAACGTCCGGCTGCACATGGGCGATGCGCTGGAGGTGATCGAACGCCTGCCCGACGCAAGCCTGGACCGGCTATACCTGCTGCATCCCGATCCCTGGCGGAAGGCACGCCACGCCAAGCGCCGCATGGTCAACCACGGCCCGCTCGACACGATCGCCGCCAAGCTCAAGCCCGGCGCGGAATTCCGGCTTGGCACCGACGATCCGACCTATTGTCGCTGGTCGATGATGATCATGAACGCGCGTCGCGATTTCGAATGGCAGGCGAAGACGCCCCACGATTTCCTGACCCGTCCCGACGACTGGCCCGAGACGCGGTACGAACGCAAGGCCCGGCGGCAGGGCCACGAGGTCTGGTACTACCGCTACCTGCGGGTCTGACCCGGCGGCGGCGGTTCGGCAGTCAGGTCGCGATACCGCCGCCGATCGCGCGGACGGTGTCGACCGCGATCTGTAGCCGCGTGCTCTGCACTTCGAGCAACAGGCGTTGCGCGTCGAGCGCCGCGGTCTGCGCCGTCACCACGTCGAGATAATCGGATGCGCCGTCGCGGTAGCGGATGAGCGCAAGATCGCGCGTGCGCTCGGCGGCGCGGGTTGCGGCCAGCTGGTCGCGTTCCTGGGCCACCAGGGCACGCGAGCGGGCGAGGTCGTCCTCGACTTCGCGGAAGGCGGTGAGAACGGTCGAGCGGTAGGATGCGGCCGCCTCGTCATATTGCGCGCGGCTAATGCGCACGCGGGCACGCCGTGCACCGCCGTCGAAGATCGCGAGTGCGGCGGATAGCGGCCCCAATGCCCAGAAGCTGTTCGAGGCGCGGAGGATGTTGCCGTTGCCCGCCTCGAACCCGCCCGACCCGCCGAGCGTGAGCGACGGGTATTGGGCTGCGCGTGCCACGCCGATCTGGGCGTTGGCGGCAGCGATCCGGCGCTCGGCCGCGACGATGTCGGGGCGGCGTTGCAACAGCGTCGACGGCACGCCGACGGGGATCGCCGGCGGACGCTGCAATGTGTCCGCTACGGGAATTGCGAAGGTCGAGGGGGTCTCGCCAACCAGAGCGGCGATCGAATGCTCGAACGCCGCGCGTGCGCCGGCGACCGCCGACAGTTCCGCGCGCGCGCTCGACAGCAACGCGGCCGAGCGGCTGACGTCGATTCCCGAGGCTATGCCGCCGGTATGACGCGTGTCGGTCAGGTCGTAGGCGCGCTGGAACGCCGCGACGGTCTGGCGCAGCAACACCGTACGCGCATCGAGACCGCGCATCTGGAAATAGGAATCCGCGAGCGACGCCTGGAGCCCGAGACGGACCGCGACCACATCCTGCGCGCTGGCCTGCGCCGAGGCGGCATCGGCGCGGACCGAATTGCGGACGCGGCCGAACAGGTCGATCTCGTACGCCAGCGACGCGCCGACCGAGAGATTGTTGTACGTCGCGGCGTTACCCGGCGAGAGCGGTCGGCCGGCGGATACGCGCGAACGGCCGCCGTCGGCCCCTACCGATATCGACGGCAGTAGCGCGGCACGGGACTCGCCGAGCAGACCGCGCGCCTGGTCGTAGCGTGCCACGGCGGCGGCGAGATCGGGATTGCCCGCATCGATCCGCGCTTCGAGTGCGGTCAGCGTCGGATCGTCGAACGCGGTCCACCACGCGGCGGGGAGCGATGTGTCGGTAGCGGCTCGCTGCCAGGGCCCCTGCCCTTGCGGTCTGAGTTCCTTGTACGCCGCCGCGGCGGGGCTCGGCGGGATGCTGTACGGCGGCGCGAGCGAGCACCCGGCCAGGCTTGCCGCCGCCGCCATACCCAGCCTAGCGCTTCGCACGGGCGGGTCCTGTCGAAGGCGCGATACGGACCGGGTCGCCGGTCTGGAGCGAGTCCGGCGGGCTGTCGATCACGCGGTCGCCGGCGGTGAGGCCTGCGCTGATCGCGACGCTGTCGCCATCGTCGCGGCCGATCGTGATCGTCTTGAGATGCGCCTTGCCGTCGCTGCCGACGACCGCGACCTGCGTGCCCTTCGCGCCGATCACCAGCGCGCTCGACGGCAGCCGTACGCCGGTGCCGCCCGCACCGACCGGGAACTTGACCTGCGCATAGGCGCCCGGTTTCAGCGCACGATCAGTGTTCGCCGCCTGCAACTCGACCAGCACGGTGCCCGACTGCGGGTCGACCGCGTCGGCGCTGCGGGTCAGCGTCACGTCGAAGGCGCGTCCCGGATATTCGGGCACGGTCAGCGTCGCGTGCATCCCCTGCCGGGTCTGCCCCGAATAGGCCTGTGGCACGCGGACATAGATGCGCATTCGGTTCACGTCGGCGATCGTGAACAGCGGGGTGGACGCGGCCGTCCCTGCGGTCACCAGTGCGCCGACCTGAGTCGAGCGGCTCGTGACGACGCCCGAGAACGGCGCGGTCAGGCGGGTAAAGCCCTGCAACGCGCCGAGCCGGCGGACGTTGGCCGACGCGGCGCTGGCGATCGCGGACTTGGCGGCGAGGTCGCCGATCTTCTCGTCGGTCTCCTGCTTCGACACCGCATCCTTGGCGAGCAGATCGCGCCAGCGGGTGGCGGTCGATGCAGCGAGCGACTGGTTGGCGCGGGCGGTCTGGAGATCGGCCTGTGCGGCGGCGACCTGCTGGTCGACCTCGGGCGCGTCGAGGATCGCCAGCGTCTGACCGGCGCGGACCGGATCGCCGATGTCGACGAACCATTTGCGGATATAGCCCGTGGTCCGCGCGTAGATCGCCGCGCTGTTATATGCCTGGACGTTGCCCGGCAGCGTCAGCGCGTCGCTCGCGCCCTCGGCGGTCGGGCGGATCACGGTGACGATCGGGGTCGACTGTGCGGTCGTCCAGGTCGCGAGTTGCGAGTCCGAGCGGTGCCGCGTGAAGATGCCGAACGCCACCAGCGCCAGCGCGATCACCGCCGCGACGATGCCGACTTTCTTGAGCGACCCGCGCTGCGGTTCGGTGGCGACGGGATCCGGATGAACGATCTCAGACATGCGCTTCCTCTAAAATCTCGTCACGGCGGGCTTTGGCGGCGGCGCGTTCTGCGTCCTTGCGGTGCACGAGGCTGAAGATGACGGGCACGAACATCAGCGTCGCGAACGTCGCGACGATCAGCCCGCCGATCACCGCACGGCCGAGCGGCGCGTTCTGCTCGCCGCCCTCGCCGAAGCCGAGCGCCATTGGCAACATGCCGATGATCATCGCGAGCGCGGTCATCAGCACCGGGCGGAAGCGGGTCATCCCCGCCTCCATCGCCGCCTTGTGCGAGTCCCCGAGTTCGGCAAGCCGCTCGCGCGCGAAGCTCACGACCAGGATCGCGTTGGCCGTCGCGACGCCCATGCACATGATCGCGCCGGTCAGCGCCGGAACGGACAAGGGCGTGCCGGTCAGGAACAGGATCCAGACGATGCCGGCGATCGCGCCGGGCAGCGCGGTGATGATGACGAACGGATCGAGCCAGCTCTGGAAGTTCACGACGATCAGCAAGTAGATCAGCACGATCGCCCCGATCAGCCCGAAGAATAGCCCTGAGAACGCGCTGTTCATCGTCGCATACTGCCCGCGCAGCGCGACCGTCGTGCCCTTCGGTGCGGACGCCTTGGCATCGGCCAGCACACGCTTGATGTCACCCGCCACCGCGCCGAGATCGCGGCCATTGGGGGTCGCGTAGATGTCGATCGCCTGCGCGATGTTGTAGTGCGAGACGACGGCGGGCGAGGTACCGCGGACGACCGTGGACAGCCCGCCGAGCACCTGCGACGTACCGCCCGCATTGGTGCCGGTGACGGGGATGTTCGACAGGTCGCTCATCGATCCGACACGGTATTCGGGAGTCTGCGCGACGACGCTGTACGACACGCCGTTCTCGGGGTTGAGGTAATAGACCGGCGCGGTCTGGACCGTGCCCGCGAGCGAGGACCCGACGCTGGCGGTGACGTCGCGCTCCGTCAGCCCGAGTTGGCCGATCCGGCTGCGGTCGATGTTGACGCGGAGTTCCGGGTAGCGCGCCGATTGCTGGATGCGCGCATCGGCAACGCCCGGGATCGCCGCGATTTTCCGCAGCAAAGTCCGTGCGTAGGCGTAGTTGCCCGCCGCATCCTTGCCGGTGATCTGCACGTCGATCGGCGCGGGCGCACCGAAGTTCAGGATCTGGCTGGTGATGTCGGCGGGCAGGAACGAGAAGGTCGCGCCGGGGAACGCACCGGGCAACGTCTCGCGCAGCTTGCGCACGTAATCGGCGGTCGGCGCATGCTCGTGCGCGAGCTGGATCAGGATGTCGCCGTCCTGCGGACCGATCGTGCCGGAGTTGTTGTAGGTCGCGTTGATCGAGCTGACCGGCAGGCCGATGTTGTCGACCACCGACACGAGTTCGTTCGCGGGGATGATCTGGCGCACCCTCCGCGCGATCCGGTCGAACTGCGCCGACGTGCTCTCGATCCGGCTGCCGATCGGCGCGCGGACGTGCATCGTGATCTGGCCTGCGTCGACCGCGGGGAAGAAGTTCTGGCCGAGGAACGGGATCAGCAGCATCGACAGCGCAACCACCGCCAGGAAGCCGAGCAGGAACGGCTTGCCGGTCGCCAGCGCGCGCTCCAGCAGGCGACCATAACCGCCTCGAAACCGCTCGAACCGCGCCTCGAAACCGCGCTGGAACCGGACGAGCGGATTGCGCGACGTCGGCGTGCCCGCGGCATGGACGTCGCCCGCATGCGGCTTGAGCAGGTACATCGCCATCGTCGGCACCAGCGTGCGCGAGAGGACGAACGACGCGATCATCGCGAACACCACCGACAGCGCGAGCGGGACGAACAGGAAGCCCGCGACGCCCGGCAGGAAGAACATCGGCACGAACACGATGCAGATGCACAGCAGCGACACGAACGCCGGGGTGACGATCTGCGCGGCGCCGTCGAGGATCGCCTGGCGGACGCTCTTGCCCTGCTCCAGATGCCAGTTGATGTTCTCGATCGTCACCGTGGCATCGTCGACCAGGATGCCGACCGCGAGGCTGAGGCCACCGAGCGTCATCACGTTCAGCGTTTGCCCAGTCGCCGACAGCGCGATGATCGCGGCGAGGATCGCCAGCGGGATCGAGATCGCGATGATGACGGTCGAGCGCCACGACCCGAGGAACAGCAGGATCATCAGGCTGGTCAGCGCGGCGGCGATCGCGCCTTCCTTGACGACGCCCTCGACCGCCGCCTTCACGAACAGCGACTGGTCGCCGATCGGCACGATCTTGAGGCTGTCGGGCAAGGTCGCCTGGATCGCGGGCAGCGCGTCCTTGATCCCCTGGACGATCGCCAGCGTCGAGGTCGAGCCGTTCTTGAGGATCGTCATCACCACCGACCGCGACCCGTCGACATGGACGACGTTGGTCTGTGGCGCGCTGCCGTCGCGGACATGCGCCACATCGCGCATGTAGATCG
The DNA here is from genome assembly GCF_001421745.1 of Sphingomonas sp. Leaf230. Classification (GTDB taxonomy): domain Bacteria; phylum Pseudomonadota; class Alphaproteobacteria; order Sphingomonadales; family Sphingomonadaceae; genus Sphingomonas. The sequence goes on from NZ_LMKW01000008.1 coordinate 588,300, forward strand.
TCGCGCCGTTGACGACCTTGACCGGCAGGTTGTTCAACTCGTCGATCGAGCCCGGCGCGTTGTTCAGGCGGACATTATACTGGAACCCACCGATCTTCGCGAAGCCGGCCGGGTTGATCTGATTCTGCGCGGCGATCGCGAGGCCGACGTCCTGCGCGGACAAGCCCTTCGACTGCAGCGCCTGCGGGTCGAGATCGATCTGCACCTGACGCTGACGCCCACCCGATGGATACGGGATCGCCGCGCCCGGCACGGTGACGAGGCCGGGGCGAATCTGGTTGACCGCGGTATCGAACAATTTGCCCTCGGACAGCCCGACGCCCGACAGCGCGAGCTGCAGGATCGGCACGGTCGAGGCGCTGTAGTTGAGGATCAGCGGCGGAGTGACGCCCGGCGGCAACTGGCGGAGCACCGTCTGCGACACCGACGTGACCTGCGCAGTGGCCGTGCGGATATCGGCGCCCGGCTGGAAATAGATCTTCACCACGCCGATGCCCGGCATCGACTGGCTCTCGATATGGTCGATGTCGTTGACGGTGGTCGACAGCACGCGCTCGTACGGCGTGATGATCCGCCCCGCCATGTCGTCGGGTGATAGGCCTTGATAGGTCCAGGCGGCGGCGATCACCGGCACCTTGATGTCGGGGAAGATGTCGACCGGAGTCCGTACGGCCGCCAGCACGCCGACGACCGCGACCAGAATGGCCATGACGATGAAGGTGAGCGGGCGCGATAGGGCGACCCTGACGATACCGATCACGGAGAGACTCCAATCCGAACGCGGCACGACTGGTGGCGACTCCCGGAGCCGCCAGACCTGCCCGACAATTCCCCTTTGCGGCAGCGCAGCAGGGAAATGCAAGGGTCAATGTTGCTTACGTTTCTGGCGCGATGGCCGCGAACGCACGCGTACCGGTCGCTATGCGCGCGGTCCGGTGATTTCGACTGAGGGTGGAGCGGGTAACGGGAATCGAACCCGTGTATTCAGCTTGGAAGGCTGCTGTACTACCATTGTACTATACCCGCATCGCCTTGAAATCATTGGATTTCCAAGACTGTGCCGATCTCCGTTCCAATAATCTTTCCGTTGGAATTCCAACGGGCGAACGGGAAGAGCCCTCCGCTCTTATTCAAACGGTCCTGTCGGTGCAAGCCGCTAGCCGTCGCGGCACGTCACATACCGATCGACGTCGGGCGCGCGTCCTGTGCTAGATCGCCGACTCAATCCTGAACCGGAGCGCTGCCATCGTCGGGCCAAGTGTCATCGTCGCGATCCTGACCTATGGCGCGTTGCTGTTCGGGATCGCCTGGATCGTCGACCGGCGCGGGCTGTCGGCGCGGCTCCAGCGGATCGCCTATCCACTGTCGATGGCGGTGTATTGCAGCAGCTGGACGTTCTTCGGCGGGGTCGGCACGGCGGCGACGCGGGGGTGGGATTACCTAGCCATCTATCTCGGGCCGGCTTTGGTGTTCCTGCTCGCACCGAAGTTTCTCGCGCGGCTGGTAAGGTTGGCGCGCGAGGAAGGGTCGAGTTCGATCTCGGACTTCATCTCCGCGCGCTATGGGCGCAGCCGGGGGACGGCAGCGATCGTCGCGGGGACAGCGTTGCTTGCGTCGGTGCCGTATATCGCGCTCCAACTGCGATCGGTGACGCTGAGTTTTGGCGCAATCGCGGGCGTGGGGAGTTCGGCGGAGGTCGGTACGTTCGTCGCGCTGTTGCTGGCGGTGTTCGCGATCGTCTTTGGCGCGCGGCGGTATGAAGTGGCGGGGCGCAACCCCGGCGTGGTCGCGGCGATCGCGGCGGAGTCACTGATCAAGCTGGTGTGTTTCGTGGTGCTCGGGGTGGTGACGGTCGCGTTGCTCGCTGACGTGCCGGCCGAGACGCTGGCACCGCCGGTGGCGCGGCTTCGGTCCGGCTTCACCTGGGGTACGCTGACGTCCGATTTCTGGGTGCGGACCTTGTTGTCGGCGCTCGCGATCCTGTGCCTGCCGCGGCAATTCTATGTTGGCGTGATTGAGGCGCAGGGTCCGGAGTCGGTCGCCCGAGCGCGGGCGCCGTTCATCGCGTACATGGTAGTGATCTCGCTGCTCGTGCTGCCGCTGGCGCTCGCCGGGATGACGCTGTTGCCGGATGGTGCAGAGCCCGATCTGTATGTGCTGGCGGTGCCGTTGCAGCAGGGACATCACCTCGTCGCGTTGCTCGCGTTTTTGGGTGGCTTCTCGGCGGCGACGGCGATGGTGGTGGTCGAGACGATCGCGTTGTCGACGATGGCGACCAACGACCTGCTCGCGCCGCTGTTGCTGCGGCGGCACGGCGAGGCGGGCGAGGGCGAACTCGGCCGGCGGATGCTGCGCGTGCGGCGGGTCATCATCGCCGCGATCGTCGCGGTTGCGCTGGTGTATGGCCGGAGTCTTGGTGCGGACCTGCCGCTGGCGTCGATCGGGCTGATCGCGTTTGCGGGCGTCGCGCAGTTCGCGCCTGCATTGATCGCAAGCGTGGGGTGGAACTTCGCCAACCATACGGCGGCACGCGCCGGGCTGGTCGGCGGCGTGATCGTCTGGATTTACTGCCTGTTGCTGCCGTCGATCGGCGAGGGTGTCGGGCCGGCGCTTGCGCAGTTCACGCGCGGGTGGCTCGATCCGGATGCGCTGCTTGGGTGGCGTATCGGCTCGCCGTTGGTCAATGGCACGGTGTGGAGCCTCGGCGTCAACGTCGCGCTGATGGCCGGGCTGCATTTGCGCGAGCGGCATCGGGGGAACGCTGCGCTCGATCACGTCACGACTTTGGGCGAATTGCGGATGCTGGTCGCGCGGTTCGTCGGCGATGGCGAGGCGGAGGCGATCGGGGTGGCGTCGCCGGACTTGCGCGCGCCGATCGACGGGCCTGCCGCGCGCACTGCCGAGCGGTTGATCGCGGGCGTGATCGGCGCGCCGTCGGCGCGCAAGATCGTCGCGTCGAGCATTGCCGGGTCGGCGATCGACGTCAGCGACGTGGTGCGGCTGCTCGACCAGCGCGGGCGATCGCTGCGGTTCTCGCGCACGCTGTTGTCCGCGACGCTGGAGACGATCGATCCGGGTGTCAGCGTGATCGATGCGGACCTGCGGCTGGTCGCGTGGAATCCGCGCTATGTCGAGATGTTCGACTATCCCGAGGGCTATGTCGTCGTCGGGCGCTCGATCGCCGACCTGATCCGCTACAATGCCGAGCGCGAGGGCATCGCGGGCGATATCGCGGCGCATGTCGGTCGGCGGGTGGCGCATCTCGCGCGCGGGACGCCGCATAGTTTCGAACGGCAACGGCCATCGGGGCGGTGGATCAAGATGGTCGGGCGGCCGATGCCGGGCGGCGGGTACGTCCAGAGCTTCACCGACATCACCGCGGAGAAGGAGGCGCAGGCCGATCTCGAGGCGCGGGTCGCAGCACGGACGCAGGACCTCGCGCGGTCGAACCACATGCTGGGCGAGGCGCGCGCGATCGCCGAGACCGCGACGCGCGACAAGACGCGGTTCCTGGCGGCGGCGAGCCATGACCTGTTGCAGCCATTGCATGCGGCGCGGCTGTTTTGCGCGGCGCTTGCGGAGGACAGGGCGCCGCATCAGGCGGAACTGGTGCGCGCGATCGATGGCGCGATCGGGTCGGCGGACACGTTGCTGCGCGCGCTGCTCGACGTGTCGCGGCTCGATGCGGGGGGCGTGGTGCCGAAGGTCGAGCGGTTTGCGTTGGGGCCGTTGATCGACGAGCTGGCGGTGCAGTTCCGGCCGTTGGCGGGTGAGCGTGGGCTCGTGCTGGCGGCGCATCCCGGTGTGTTCAGCGTGGCGACGGATCGGTCGTTGCTGCGGTCGATCCTGCAGAATTTCCTGTCGAATGCGGTACGCTATTCGGCGGACGGGCGGATCTGGATCGGCGCACGACGGCGGGGCGACGATGTGCTGATCGAGGTGCGCGACAACGGGCCGGGGATCGCTGCTGGGGACCGCGAGCGGATCTTCGAGGAGTTCGAGCGGCTGGAGAGCAAGGGCAGCGCGGGCGGTGGTGTCGGGCTGGGGCTGGCGATCGTTCGGCGGATCGCGCGATTGCTTGGGGTTGCGGTCGAGTTGCGGTCGGAATTGGGGCGGGGGACGACGTTTGCGGTAAGGGTGCCGCTTGCGCCGGCCGGGCTGGACGTTTTGTTGCCAACGCCTCTGGCCAGCCGTGCGCTGGTGCCGGGGTTGCGGGTGCTGTGTCTCGACAATGATGCGACGATCCTCGCGGCGCTCGATGCGGCGTTGCGGGCGCGGCGGTGCGTGCCGTTGCTGGCGGCGACGATCGCGGAGGCGATGGAACTGGCGGCGGACGAGGAACCGGATGTGGCGCTGGTCGACTTTCATCTGGACGAGGTCGAGGACGGGCTGGATGTTGTTGCGCGGTTGCGGGCGATGACGCCGGCGCCGGCGATTGCGCTGGTGACGGCGGATCGCGCGGTGGCGGAGGATGTGCGGTGTGCTGGGCTGGTGGTGTTGACGAAGCCGGTGGTGCCGGCGGATTTGTGGCGGTTTATCGAGGATGCGTCTGCGGCGGCGGCGCTGGGGAGTTGAGGCTTCTCGATCCTCCCCCGCCAGGGGGAGGTGGCAGGCGTTTGCCTGACGGAGGGGAGGAAAGGGAGAACTGCTGTTGCGTGTTCCTCCCCCTCCGTCGCCTTCGGCGCCACCTCCCCCTTGCGGGGGAGGATTGAGGCACGAAGCCACGCCTTCATCCTGACGAAAGTCAGGATCCAGAGCCATGATCGGGGTGGGTGGTATCCTGGGTCCTGACTTTCGTCAGGATGACGTTGAGGCAGTACGTGGCGCGCGATTAGTCGGCGAAGTGGATGTCCATTGCCCGGGCCGCGAGGACGGCTTGCGTGCGGTTCTGGACGCCGAGTTTGCGGAGGATCGCCGTCATATGACCCTTCACCGTGCCTTCCGAAATGCCGAGGTCGAAGGCGACTTGCTTGTTCAGGCGGCCGGCTAGGACGCCAAGGAGGACTTTGAGTTCGGTGGGGGTGAGGCTCGCAACGCGCGTCGCCATGTCATCGACGGGGGCGCCATCGACTGGCGCGTCGCGTTCGCCGGAGAGGGCTCGGGCTACGGCATTTTCCAACGTGGCGAGATCAGCAGTTTTCGAGACGAAGCCTATTGCGCCGTATGCCCTCGCACGCGGTGCAGCCTCGGCTTGGTCGGCCGAGGAGATCACCATGATCGGCGTGTCGGGGCGTTCGGCGTGCAGCAGCGCGACGCCCGCGAAACCTTCCGAGCCCGGCATCCGCAGATCGAGCAGGATCAGGTCGAGACGCTCCGCCCCCCGCGCCGCATCGACCGCCTCGCAGAGTTGCCCGGCCTCGATCACCACCGCATCGGGCGCGGCACGGCTGACCGCCAGTTTGAGCGCCTGGCGGAACAGCGGGTGATCGTCGGCGATTAGGATCGTGCGCGTCATGCCGGTACGGGGATAGCCTCCTCGCGGCCGGCGATCAGCGCGTCGACCACCGCGGGATCGGCGAGCGTCGAGGTGTCGCCGAGCTGGTCGAGCTGGTTCTCCGCGATTTTCCGCAGGATGCGGCGCATGATTTTCCCCGAGCGGGTCTTGGGCAGCGCGGGGGCGAACTGGAGGATGTCGGGGGTCGCGATCGGGCCGATCTCGCGGCGGACCCACTGGACGAGCTCTTTGCGCAATTCCTCGCTCGGCTCGGCGTTCGCGTTGAGCGTGACGTAGGCGTAGATGCCCTGGCCCTTCACGTCGTGCGGCATGCCGACGACCGCGGCTTCGGCGACCTTCGAATGCGCGACGAGTGCGCTCTCGACCTCGGCCGTGCCCATGCGGTGGCCGCTGACGTTGATGACGTCGTCGACGCGGCCGGTGATCCAGTAATAGCCATCCTCGTCGCGGCGGCAGCCGTCGCCGGTGAAATACTTGCCGGGGTAGGTCGAGAAGTATGTCTGGAAGAAGCGCTCGTGATCGTTCCACACGGTCCGCATCTGGCCGGGCCAGCTGTCGGCGATGACGAGGTTGCCCTCGACCGCGCCCTCCAGCACCTTGCCGTCCGCATCGACCAGTTCGGGCAGCACGCCGAACAGGGGTTTCGTTGCGCTACCGGGCTTGAGTGCGGTTGCGCCGGGCAAAGGCGAGATCATGTGGCCCCCCGTTTCGGTTTGCCACCAAGTGTCGACGATCGGGCAACGGCCGTCGCCGACGACGCTGTGATACCAGTTCCACGCCTCGGGATTGATCGGTTCGCCGACCGAGCCGAGCAGGCGCAGCGACTTGCGGCTGGTGCGCGTCACCCAGTCGTCGCCCTCGCGCATCAGCGACCGGAGTGCGGTCGGTGCGGTATAGAGGATGTTCACCTGATACTTATCGACGATCTGCCAGAAGCGGCTGTGATCGGGATAGTTCGGCACGCCCTCGAACATCACGGTGGTCGCGCCGTTGGCGAGCGCGCCGTACAGCGAATAGGTGTGGCCGGTGACCCAGCCGACGTCCGCCGCGCACCAGAAGATCTCGCCGGGCCGGTAGTTGAAGACGTATTCGTGCGTCATCGACGCCCACACCAGATAGCCGCCGGTCGAGTGGAGAACGCCCTTGGGCTGGCCGGTCGAGCCGCTGGTGTAGAGGATGAACAGCGGGTCCTCTGCGTTCATCGGCTCGGGCGCGCAGTCGGTCGACTGGCCCTCGACGCAGTCCGCATACCAGCAGTCGCGGCCTTCGGTCATCGTGACCTTGCCGCCGGTGCGGCGGACGACGATGACGGTCTCGACCGCGAGATCGCCGTGGTCGAGCGCGGCGTCGACATTGGCCTTCAGGGGCACGGTCTTGCCGCCGCGGAGCCCTTCGTCGGCGGTGATGACGATGCGGCTGTCGCAATCGTGGATGCGGTTGCACAGGCTCTCGGGCGAGAAGCCGCCGAAGACGACTGAGTGGATCGCGCCGATCCGTGCGCAGGCGAGCATCGCGAACGCCGCCTCGGGGATCATCGGCAGATAGATCGTGACGCGGTCGCCCTTCCTGACGCCATTCGCCTTCAGCGCATTGCCGAGCTTCGAGACCTCATCGCGGAGTTCGGCATAGCTGATCTTGCGGTCGTCGGCGGGGTCGTCGCCTTCCCACAGGATCGCGGTCGCGTCGGGGCGCGTCTCGGCGTGGCGATCGACGCAGTTCGCGGCGACGTTGAGCTGGCCGTCCTCGAACCAGCGGATGTGGAAGTCGCTCTCGTCGAACGAGGTATCCTTGATCTTGGTCGGCGGCACGATCCAGTCGAGCCGCTTGGCCTCCTTCGCCCAGAACGCGTCGGGATCGGTCGCGGCCTCGGCATACATCCGGTCATAGGCGGCGGCATCGATCAGGGCGTCCTTCGCCCATTCCGCGGGGACGGGATAGCTTGCCTCGGTCATCTGGCTCTCCTTTTGCCGCGCTGTACGCGGTCGCGTTCGGGCGATCATCCCTAACCAAAGTAAGGGATGGACGCAGGTTCGCAATGCGCCATGATGACGGCGCTGCTATCCACGCGTCAGATCAGTGGAAGAGAGCAGAGACGGGGATGACACGTATGGCGTTTACGAAACGGCTGGCCTTGACGGCCTTGTTGGCTGGTACCGCGCTGGTGCCGGGCATGGCGCAGGCGCAGACCGCGCGTGAGGTCGAACTCGAGACGCGGTTGAAGGCGCTGGAGGCGGCGGTGCAGGATCTGCGCGGCGAGCTGAACGCGGCGCGGGCAACGGCGGCGACCGCGCCCCAGCCTGCTACTCCGGCGACATCGACCTCCGCACCGACGGCGGTTGCGTCCGCGCCGAACGATCTGCATCCGACCGCGCCGATGGGCCCGACCGCGCCGACCGCGCTCGCCGAAGCGAAGGCACCGGGCGCGGCGCCGTCCACCGACGGGTTCAAGGTCGCGGGGACGACGGTCAAGCTCAACGGCTTCATTAAGACCTGGGCATCGGTCAGTCGCTACAGCGGGGGCAACATCGCGCCGGAATCGGTCGGTCGCGACTTCTATTTTCCGAGCATGACCCCGGTCGGTGGCCGCAACGAAGGCAACAGCGTCGAGGCACACGCCAAGCAGACGCGGATCGTGCTGGGCACCGAAACGCCGATCGCCGGTCATACGCTGAAGGGCCTGCTCGAAGTCGATTTCCAGGTCGTGCCGGGGACTCAAGGCAACCAGCGCGTCGTCAACGGCTACAACCCCGGCCTGCGCCGCGCGTTCTTCACGTTCGACGATTGGCTGTTCGGGCAGGAGTGGACCAACTTCCAGTATATCGGTGCGCTGCCCGAGACGACCGACTTCATCGGTCCGTCGGAAGGCACCGTGTTCGTCCGCCAGGCGCAGATCCGCTACACGCGTAAGCTCAACGACACGCTGTCGCTGTCAGTCGCGGCCGAAAACCCGGAGACGGCATCGACCAGCCTTGTGTCCGCAACGATCGTCGAGAATGCCGACGATCGCCTGCCCGACGTCACCGCGCGGCTCAACTACAAGACCGCGTTCGGCGAGTTCTCGCTGGCCGGCCTCGCGCGCCAGCTGACGATCGATACGGGTGCGCTCAAGGACAGCGCGACCGGCTGGGGCGTGTCGTTCGCGGGCAAGGTACCGCTCGATGCCAAGGGCCGCTCGGATATCCGCTTCATGGTCACGCACGGCGACGGGATCGGCCGCTATGTCGGTCTCGATCTCGCCCCCGACGCGGTGTTCGTGCCGGTGGTCGGCGCGCGGCTGTATACGCCAAGCCTCACCGCAGGGTTCGCGGCATTGAAGCTCGGCTGGACCGACAAGCTGCGCTCGACCTTCATCGGCAGCGTCCAGTCGATCGATTACCCGACCGGCGGTGAGCCCGTCGGCGCGAGCGACTCGGCGTGGAGCGCGTCCGCCAACCTGTTCTACTCGCCGATCAAGAACATCGACCTCGGCGTCGAATTCCGTCACGCCGAGCGCGAACTGGTCGACGGGCAGGTCGGCAAGATGGACCGTGGCGAGCTCGCGGCGCGGTACTCGTTCTAGCGCATGATTTCACGATCCTCCCCCGCAAGGGGGAGGTGTCGCCGAGGGTGACGGAGGGAGAGGATGCGGAACAATGGTCATCGCGTTCCTCCCCCTCCGTCAGGCAAGTGCCTGCCACCTCCCCCTGGCGGGGGAGGATCGGCAAGCCGCTTGGCCGGCATTTCTAGTTTTTCATAAGTCGGCAGAGATCGGCTGTTCCACCCAATTTTCCTTCTGAGAGGACACTGCCATGGCGACTACAACAGGGGATGCTTCGCCCCTCGGGCACGTGAAGCAGAGCCAGCCGCTCATCATCATCGCGTCGTCGCTCGGCGCGGTGTTCGAATGGTATGATTTCTATCTCTACGGCCTGCTGGCGACGATCATCACCGCGCAGTTCTTCTCGGGCGTCAACGAGACCACCGGGTTCATCTTCGCGCTCGCAGCGTTCGCGGCGGGGTTCGCGGTGCGGCCGTTCGGTGCGCTGGTGTTCGGACGGATCGGCGATGTCGTTGGGCGCAAGAACACCTTCCTCGTGACGATGGCGATCATGGGCCTGTCGACCTTCCTGGTCGGCCTGCTCCCCAGCTACGCCTCGGTCGGCGTTGCCGCGCCGATCGCGCTCGTCGTGCTGCGCCTGTTGCAGGGCCTCGCGCTCGGCGGCGAATACGGTGGTGCCGCGACCTATGTCGCGGAGCACGCACCCGACAAGAAGCGTGGGCTGTTCACCAGCTTCATCCAGACCACCGCCTCGCTCGGGCTGTTCGCGGCGCTGCTGATCGTCATCGGCGTACGTACGCTGGTGGGCGAAGAGGCATTCGCGGCATGGGGCTGGCGTATCCCGTTCATCGTCTCGATCGCGCTGCTGGCAGTGTCGCTCTGGATCCGCATGCAGCTCGAAGAGAGCCCGGTGTTCCAGAAGATGAAGGACGAGGGCAAGACCTCGAAGGCGCCGCTGACCGAAGCGTTCGGGCAGTGGAGCAACCTCAAGGTCGTGCTGATCGCGCTGTTCGGTGCGGTCGTCGGCCAGGGCGTCATCTTCTATACCAGCCAGTTCTACGCTTTGTTCTTTCTCGAGAAGAACCTGCGCGTTGACGGACCGACTACCAATATCCTGATCGCGATCGCGCTCTTGATCGCCACGCCGGCGTTCATCTTCTTCGGCTGGCTGTCGGACAAGATCGGGCGGAAATACATCATCCTGACGGGCTGCGCACTCGCGGCACTGACGTACATGCCGCTGTTCCATGCGCTGTCGAAGGCCGCCAACCCGGCGCTCTATGCGGCACAGGCCAATTCGCCGGTGAGCGTCGTCGCCAATCCCGACGAATGCTCTGTGCAGTTCGATCCGGTCGGCAAGAACAAGTTCGACAGCAGCTCGTGCGACATCGCCAAGGCGTATCTGGCGAAGGCCGGCATCTCCTATGCCAACGTGATCGCACCCGCGGGCACCGTCGCGCAGATCCACATCGGTGGCACGACCATCCCGGTCGTCAACCCCGCGGTCGTCTCGGGTCCTGAGAAGGCAGCGGCGATCAAGGCGTTCGGTGCGGAAGTGAAGACCGCCCTGACATCGGTCGGTTACCCTGAAAAGGCGGACCCGGCACAGATCAACAAGCCGATGGTGATCGCGATCCTCGTCCTGCTCGTGCTGTACGTGACGATGGTCTACGGCCCGATCGCCGCGCTGCTGGTCGAGTTGTTCCCGACGCGGATCCGCTACACTTCCATGTCGTTGCCTTATCATATCGGCAATGGCTGGTTCGGCGGGTTCCTGCCGACCGCGGCGTTCGCGATGGTCGCGGCGACGGGGGATATTTACTACGGCCTTTGGTATCCGATCGTCGCCTGCGCGGTGACGGTGCTGGTCGGGCTGGTGTTCCTGCCCGAGACGTTCCGTCGGTCACTGCACGGCTAAGGTCTTCGGCCTGTAGTTGAACGACGAAGGGGTCGGTTTGGGTGAACCCAAATCGACCCCTTCGCTATTCCGACGCTGTCACACCCGCCGCCCGATACGCTGGCGGCAAGGATCGTGACGACTTCGTTCAGTAGGTCGACGCGTTCGTCGACGATACCGAACCATAGCGGCCACGCTCGGCAACGACTTCGTCGCGCGTGTATGCAGGCGCTGCCTCGTCGAACCGCGTCCAGCCGTCCTGGCGATACGCTGCACCACGAGTGGTCGCATCGACCGAACGATGACGATCGAGAACCGCTTCGGCCTCGGTCGCGAGACTGTCGTCGACGCGTGCGCTGAGCAACGTGCCGCCGCGACGGACGCCTTCCGAATAGACATGTGCTTCGTCATCGGTGTGACCCGCGTCTTTCAGTGCGCCGACGATCGTGCCGGTGGCGGCACCGCCCGCTGCACCGATACCGGCACCGACGACCGTCGACGCGAGCCAGCCGGCTGCAACGATCGGCCCCAGGCCCGGGATGGCGAGCAGGCCGAGACCAGCGAGCAGGCCGCCGACGCCGCCGACGGCCGCACCGGTCGAGACACCACGGCTGACATCGCCACGATCGTTGACGTCGTCCAGCGACGTGTCGTGATCGCCATGCCCGCCATCGGCGTTGTTCGCGACGATGCTGATCGAGTCATGTGGCACGCCGAGACGCTCGAGATCGTTCAGTGCCGACTTCGCATCCGAATAGTCGTCGAACAGGCGGGTAAGGGTCTTGGTCATCGTTTCTCTCCTGGAAAAATGGATCAGCGTGCGGTCAAATTGCCCTTGTAGTCGAGCCCGACATTGACCTTCTTGCCGGCCTTGGTCGCGCTGCCGCGCCAGACGCCGTCCCTGTCCTTCGCCAAGCGCGAGACCGACTGGTAGCCGGCCTTGGTCAGTCGACCGCGAGCCTGGTCTTCGGAGAAGGAATTGGCGCCTTTGGCCGGTGCCGCGACATGGGCGGCATCGTTGTTCTTGACGGCCGGGTTGTGCGCGCCGGCATGCGTTGCGGTCTGCGCGACGGCGCTGGAGGCCAGCAGCATTGCGCCGCATGCCATGAATGCTCGAACGGTCATGATACTCTCCTGGGTTTCTGGTTTTGAAAACGGGGATGGTCGCCGAGTGGGAGGCGGCATGTCGACCACGCCGCCCCCCGGTCCGATCAGCGAACCGTACCGCGACGAAACATGTTGACGATCGCGAGCAGGATCACCGCGCCGACCAGCGAGATCAGGATCGACTGGATGTTGAGCGCGCCGTCCATGATCGATGCACCACCGATCAGCGGCGTGATCAGGAAGCCGGCCAGCAACGCGCCGACGATGCCGACGACGATGTTGAGGAAGATGCCCTGCTGCGCATCGGTGCGCATGATCATGCTGGCGACCCAACCAATGAGCCCGCCGACGACGAGAAGAATGATGAGGTTCATGATGAGGCTCCTGGACGATAATGATACTGGGTGATGGTACAGGAGGCTCAACAGTCGGGGTCGACGATCCGTTCAGTTTCGGCGCCGCGCCAGGATTTTGCGATTGGTGCTCACGTACCGGTCGCATTAGTATAAATATAGCGCCAGGCACGGAACCGCAGCCCCCTTTTGGTCGCTGGACAGGCATGACCAAGACCAACGGAAAGCCGCTCCACGCCCCGACGCTGCATCACCTGGAACAGCTCATGACCGGGTTGCTCGAAGGCGTGATCCTGATGGACCCGACCGGCATGATCCTCAGCGCGAACCCGGCTGCGTTGAAGATGCACGGCGTCAAGGCGTTGGCCGACCTGGGCGAGACCGCGGACGATTACGCGGCGCGCTTTCGGCTGCGGTACCGTGACGGTCGCAAGCTGCCGCGCCGCGAATATCCGTTGATGCGCCTTCTTGCCGGCGAAAGCTTCCCCGACCTGATCGTCGAGGTCTCGTCACCGGATGCGGACGAGCCGCGCTGGGTGCATCAGGTCCGCGACATCGTCATGGATGAGGATGGCGGCGATCCCGATTGCCTGGGGATGGTCATCAACGACGTCTCCGAACGGTTCGACGCGGAGGACCGGTTCCAGGCGATGTTCCATGCGAACCCCGCCCCTGCCCTCATCATGCGGGTCGCCGACCAGCGCTATGTCCTCGTCAACCAGGGGTTCCTCGATCTCTCCGGCTACGACCGCGACCAGATCGTCGGCAAGACGCTGTTCGATCTCGACTTCCTAGCCGAGGTCGAGCGCAAGCCGTTCGTCAAGGAACGCGTCGCAGCCGGCAAGACCGTTCCGCAACTGGAGGCGGAGCTGCCGCTCGCGGGGGGCGACAAGACGCTGGTCATCCTCGCGGGCCAGCCGATCGAACTCGCCAACGAAGACTGCCTGCTGTTCACCTTCGCCGACCTCGAACCCCGGCGTCGCGCGCAACTGGCGCTGCAGGCGAGCGAGCGGCACTTCGCGTCGGTGTTCGAGATGGCTCCCGTCGCGATGGTCATCACCAAGGGCGACGAGAACCGCATCGTGCAGGTCAACGCCGCGTTCAAGAGCCTCACCGGCTACACCGATCACGCGGTCGTCGACCGGATCGCCGATGATCTCCAGCTATGGAACGACGCCGCGCAGCGGGTGGAACTGGAAACCGAGATCCGCGAGCGGAACGGCATCCGCGGCCACGATGTCCGCCTGTTGCACAAGAACGGCGAAACTTTGGACTGCCTCGTCTCTGCCGAACGGATCAGCGTCGATGGTACGCCCTGCGTCCTGTGGCTGTACCAGGACATCACGGCGCGCCGCCGTGGGGAACTCGAACTCGTCGAAGCGATCGACGCGGTGATGAAGGACGCCAACTGGCTCAGCCGGTCGATCATGGACAAGCTGGCGACGCTACGAAATCCACGCGCCGGCTCGGGCACCACGCCCCCGACCACCGAACTCAGCAAGCGCGAGCGCGAGGTGCTCGAACTGATCTGCCAAGATCTCGACGACGCGGCGATCGCCACCCGGCTCGACCTGTCGCGCAACACGGTGCGCAACCATGTCGCGCGGCTTTACGCGAAGATCGGCGTCAACCGGCGCAGCGCCGCGATCGTGTGGGCGCACGAACGCGGCGTGGGGGCGTAACGTGTATCAGGCCTTGTGGTGCGCGTGGAACAGCTTGCCGCCCTCGACCACGTACACGACCGCCAGTACGCCAAGCCCGATCGCGAGATAGCCGATCGCCAGCGGATAGGTCGTGCCGTTGTACGACTGGCCGATCAGCGAGCCGACGATCACCGCGCCGACGCTGGTGATGAACCCCTGGATCGACGACGCAGTGCCGGCGATGTGCCCGACCGGCTCCATCGCCATCGCGCCGAAATTGGAGCCGCACAGGCCGATGCACGTCATGCTGAGCGCCTGGAACAGCATGTAGGTCCACAGCGATTCCGACCCTGCGGCGATCACGCCGATGTGGACCACCGACAGCGCGATCAGCCCTAGCACCGCCGCCTGCGATATCAGCCGCGTGCCGAGACGCTCGACCAGCCGGCTGTTGGCGAACGACGCGCACCCCATCGAAAACGCGCAGACCGCGAACAGGATCGTGAACCGCTCGCCCGCATGGAACTCGTCGACGAAGATTTGCTGCGCCGACGACACGAAGGCGATGATCCCGCCGAACGTCATCGACGCGGCGACCGCATAGCCGGCCGAATAGCGGTTGGTCAGCGTCAGCGTGTACGCCTGGCGGAGCGACGCGAACGACAGTGGCGACCGTCGCTCGACCGGCAGCGATTCCCGCAACCGCATTACCGACCAGGCGAGGACGAACGCCGCGAAGCCGGCCAGCGCGTAGAAGATGAATCGCCATGGACCGAACTGGAGCAGCACCTGCCCCAGGCTCGGCGCCATGATCGGCACCAAGAAGAAGATCATCTGCGCCACGGACAACGTGCGCGCCATCTGGCGACCCGAATACCGATCCCGCACGATCGCGACCGCGAGTACGCGCGTCGATGCGGACATCAGCCCCTGCAGAACGCGTGCACCGAGCAATGCTGCGAACGTCTGCGATCCAGCGGCGAAGATACTCGCTGCGACGAAGCCCGTGAGCGTGACGAGCAGGATGATCCGGCGGCCATAGCGATCGGCGAGTGGCCCGTAGACGAGCTGCCCGGCGCCGAAGCCGAGCATGTACGCGGTGATGATCCACTGGCGGTGATTCGCGGTAGCGATGCCGAGCTGGTGGCCGATATCGGCGAGCGCGGGCAGCATCAGGTCGACGCCGAGCGCGTTGACCGCCATCAACGCGGCGATGAAGGCGACGAACTCGCCTGGACGCATCGATGGGGCAGCAATTTTGTCGTTCATGAAAGCCGCTTAGGACTGTCGCCGCTCGAACGCCATGCCCGAGCGCTGGACTCGGACGCCGTAACGCAAAGGCGATGGCGACTGATCGACGAACGCTAGTGCCGCCGATCAGTCGCCGATGCGCTTACGGCTTCTTGAACTTGTAGACGAACTGGTCAGTCGTGCCGCGGATCGCGGGGTCGAATACCGGCTTGGCGTGGTCGTCGGCCGGGTTGCGCAATGCAGTGGACTCGCCGACGAACTTGAACCCTGCCGCCTGGACCTGTGCCTTTACTACCGCCGGGTCGATCCGGTGCCGCGTCTCGGTCCCGCCCAGGCCGCTGCCGGGGGCATCCGCATGATCGATCACGACGTAGATGCCGCCGCGCTTGAGCATGTTGAACACCGCCTTGTCGAACGCCTTCAACGCGCCCTCGCCGCCGCCGTTATTGGCGATGTCGTGATAGTTCTGCACGGTCCAGAACAGGTCGACCGGCTTGGGCGAGGTCGGCAGGTTGGTAGTCTGGACGACGGCGGTGACGTTGGCGAGATTGCGCGCCTGAAGTGCGGGCAGCGTCTTCTCGGCGTATTTCGCGCCGGCTGCCGGCCAGACCGCGTAGACATGGCCCTTGGGTCCGACGACGCCGGTGAAGATCCGGGTCCAATAGCCGGCACCCGGCAGGTAATCGACGACCACGTTGCCCGGCCGCACGCCGGAGAAGGCGAGGACGTCGGCGGCCTTGCGGCGGGCATCACCGCCTTGCTGGTCGGCGCGCGCCGGATCGGCGAGCGCGCTGGTGATCGCGGGGCTGACCTTCTGCGCATACGCTGTCGTTGTGCCCGCCGCGATGGTCATCGCCACTGCAACGCTCGTCCAGATCGTTTTCATCATCCGTCTCCCACCGTCCGGACGACAATGCCGGCTCGGTGGGGAGGATCGGCCGGAAGCCAGCGCTAGTCCAGATCGTTTTCGCTGATGACGACAATCTCCTGATCGGGATCGCGCGCCAGTGCGACGACGCCGAGTTCGGCGATCTCTTCGGCATGCTGTTTGAAGATCGCCACGGCGTCGCCTTCGGGCGATACCGTGCTGAGCGCTTCGAGCACATCGTACTGGACCGCGAACTGATAGCGTTCTTCGCTCACTTCGGCCTCGAACTCGACCTGGCGCAGGTCGCTATTGTCCTCGAGGGTCTTGGTATCGATGTTCAAACGGTCTTCGGCCATATCTTCGCTCCTGCTATGCGCCGACAACAGTCCGGGGGCGGAATCGAGCCATTCCGCCCCCGAAAAGTGCGGTTGCCTAAAGCCCGATCTGGAGGTTGGCGCGTAGCGACAGCGCGACGCGGCCCTGTTGCTGCTCGGCGTTGAACTCACCGCCCATCCGGAAGATGCCGTTGCCGCCGACGCCCCGCAGTTTCCCGACCCAGCCGCTGGTACGCTTGTCGGGGGTCAGCGTGAACGACTGGCCGCCTTCGAACGACGCGGTGGTCGCGCCCAGGCCGCCGCCGACGAGCTGGCGACGGCCGCCTTCGGCTTCGACGCGGAACCAGCCATTCTCGAACTTGGGTCCGCCGAAGTTCAGCCCGAGTGCGCCGCTGCCGGTGACCGCCAGCTCGTCGCTGGTCCGCGACCGCACGACCAGGTCGATGGCCTTGCCGCCGCCGGTCTCGCTATAGCCGTCCTCCTTGAGCTTGTAGTAATCGATCGCAAGGACCGGGCGGAAGGTAAGCATGCCGGTGCCGGCCTCGTACGACAGGCCACCGGACGCCGCGTACAGCGTGCCGTCCCAGTTGCCTTTGGCGGTCCGGGCAACGGCCTCGGCGCCGATCGCGCCGGCGAACTGACGGACACCGTCGAACTTCACCTTCGCCCCCGAAGCGCGGGCATTGGCCTGCAGACCGCCCCAATGCCCGCGCCAGTATCCGGCCAGCTCATACTGGTCCGAATTCACCTCGTTGTCCGTGCCGTCGTCGGCATCCTGGCCGTGGAGATAGGCGAGCGAGGTCCCGAAGTTGCCGACGCCTGTCTTGTATTCCGCGCCCGCCGAGACGCCCCAGCCGCTGATGTCGTAGCCCGCGGTATCGGCAATGCTTTTCGACGTGCCCCACGCGACCTGCGTCACCCAATAGCCCCATTTGCCTTCGTCCTTGAACGGGCCGTGCGGGTCGGCGAGCAGGCGGGCGGTGGCGCGCGAGCCCATCGTCACGGTCTCGAACGTGCCGCCGGCATGGTCGGGCAGCATCTGGCGGACCGAGCCGCGGAACGCGTCGGCCTCGGTGATGTTGAGGAACGCGCCGCCGACCTTCGCGTCGTTGCCGAGCGCCTTGTAGATCGCGTCATACGCCGACGCCTGCGAGCGGTTGAGCCCGAGTTCGGTCGACGATTTGCGCGCGATGTCGACGGCCAGGTCGTTGCCCGTGCCGGTCGCGATGCTGCCCTTGTAGAGGAACGGGAGCGTCGTCGTGGTCGCTGTCAGGTTTGCGGCACCGGTCAACGTGCCCGCGCGCAGGACCGTGTAGCGGCCCTCCGCATCAACGACGCTGGTGAGCTTCAGGGCAAGCTTCGAGTCCTTGTCGAACGATGCCGTGCCTGCGACCTGGATCATCGTGCTGGTGCCGCCCGCCTTGTCGAGCGTCACGGCGAGGATACCTCCGCCGCCGACCGACAGCGACGCGATCGATACGGCCTTGGTAATGTCGAGCGTGCCGCCGTTGACCGCGACCGCAAGGCCGCCCGAATTGGCGAGCGTGCCGGAGAAGCGCGACGTGCCGCCAAGCGTCAGCGTGTCGGTGCCGCCGCCGAAGTCCGCCGCGCCGCTGAACACCGAGGTCCCTGCGAGCGTGAGCGCGTCGTTACCAGCGCCGAACACTGCGCCGCCTGAGAAATTGGCATCGCCCGACAGCGCGAGGCGGTTGTTGCCGCTGCCGAAGCGCGCAGTGCCGGTGACGGTACCGTCCGCGACGTCGAATACGTCGTTGCCGCTGCCGAAGCGGACGTCGCCGACGATCGCGGGCGCCGCGATGCCGGTCGCGACTGCGGTCTGGCGAACGATCGTGCCGGTGGTGTTCGCCGAGAGGTCGATTGCGACGTTGCGCTCGGACGTTGCCAGTGCACCCGATGCACCGATCCCGCCGCTGTTCTCGACCAGCGTGACGGTGCCAGACCGATCGAGGATAGCGATCGCGGTGCCGTCGGCGGCCTGCGCGGTCGCCTTGATCGTGCCGCTGTTGCGGATCGTGCCGACGGATGCGCCGGTATCGACCAGGACTGCCGTCGAACGCGATGCGGCTGTGCCGCCGCCTGCCGCGGAGATCGTGCCGGCATTACGGATCTGAGGCGTGGACGCACCCGTGCCAAGCTTCAACGCGGTCGCACTTGCGCCGTTCGCTACGGCAGCGACCGTGCCGTTGATGCCGATCCCGCCTGCGATCGTTACTGCGCCGCCAAGGCCGCCGATCGCCAGGCCATTGCCCTCGACGCCGCCATAGACGCCACTGCCCGCGATGCCGCCATCTACGATCAGGCCGAAGCCGGTCCCAGTGCCGGCGACCGCACCGATCGCGACGGCGCGCGTGGCCGATCCGATCTGCACCGCCGGGGCCGCGCCGAAGGAGGTGATTGCAGCCGAGCCTTCGGTGGCGTCGGGAAGACCGTCCTTGTCCTCGTCGGTATCGGTCGTGCTCGCGTCCTTTGGCGGGATCGCGAAGATGATCCCGCCCGACACGTTGCCCGCGACGACCAGCGCGGATCCGCCCTGCAACAGATCGTCCGCGTCGAGCTTGGTCGTATCGGCCGGTGCCGTCGCATAGCGATAGCCGGTCGAGCCGAGTGCGCCCTGCACCACCAGCGCACCCGCGATGTCGCCATCGACGCGCGCGGCGACCGCGCCCTGCCCGATCGCCGCGATCGTACCGGCGAGCCGGACGTTGCCGGTGACGTCGGCGATCCGCACGCCGGTCGATCCGTTGCCGGTGACCGATGTCTGGCCGTCATGCGTGAAGGCGCCGGTCAGTGGCCCGCCGAGCCAGATGCCAGCGGAGTTGTTGCCCTTCACCGTGATCGCGCCGCTGTTGACGATCGCGCCGGTATACGCGCCCGCGGTGCGGATGCCGGTGCGTCCGGTGCCGGCCGCGAACGGGCCGTCGAGGTCGCCGTCCTTGTCCGTGTCGGTCGCGACATAGCTTTCGTCGATGATGATCTTGCCGGTCGCCGCGTTGGTGATCCCGCCGCCGGTGCCGGCGTTGGCGAGGATGCCGGTCGATCCGTCGGCGTTGGTCACCTGGATCGTGCCTTCGTTCGTGACCGAGTTGACGCTGTCGACGGTTACCGCGGTGCCGGTCGTGGGGGTCACCGAACCCGCGGCAGCGATGCGGATATTGTCGGGGGCGCCGGCCTTGATCGTCGAGGTCCGCACCGTGTCGGTCCGCTTGGTGTCGATCACGGTCTGCGCCTGGGCGCCCGTCGTTACCGCGAACAGGCAGGTGGTGGTCAGCAGGAGACGACGCATACGGAACCCTTTTCGATGTGTTTTCGAGAAGAGGACGGAGACGCGGCTCGCGAACCTTGAAGAGCGCTTCATTATCGTGCGGCACAATGGCCGAAGCGGCGCGTTGTGCGGCGGATATCTTCAGGGAAATGCCAGCATGATCACCACTATCGCCGAACTCGACCGCATCCGCGACGACAGCAAGCGCCTCGTCACGACGCGCTCGATGATGTCGGCGGGCGCGGCGGTCGTGCCGATCCCCGGCGCGGATATCGTCGCGGATATCGGCCTGCTCACCAAGCTGCTGCCCGAGATCAGCAAGCGCTTCGGGCTCGATCACGAACAGGTGCAGAAGCTCGAGCCACAGCTTGCGCAACAGGCGCTCGTGATGGCGTCGAGTCTCGGCAACACGATGATCGGCCGGATGGTGACGAAGCGTATCGTCGTTGCCCTGCTCCGCCGCGTCGGCGCCCGCATCGCGGTGGGATCGATGGCGAAGTTCGTGCCGTTCGCGGGCTCGGCGGTGGCGGCGACGATCAGCTTTGGCGCGATGAAGCTGGTCGGTAATTCGCACGTGGAGGATTGCTACAAGACTGCGCTGTCACTTCTCCCGGCGGACCAGCGCGCACTGGCGAAGGGCTGAACTCCGATCCTCCCCCGCCAGGGGGAGGTGGATCGCGTAGCGAGACGGAGGGGGAGGACACGCAACGGATGTTGTCATTACCTCCCCCTCCGTCTGGCAAGAGCCAGCCACCTCCCCCTGGCGGGGGAGGATCGAAAGGTTCGCTAAAACGCAGCGTCCAGTCCGATGCGGAACGTCCTCGGACGTTGCGGCGTGATCTGCCCGCTGCCGACCTGAAACGGCGTCCCCAGCGCGAACCGGTTGCCGACGCTATCCGTCAGGTTCGTTACCCCGAGCGTCACGCCCAACGACGGCCGCCCGACCCGTGCGGTGAGCGCCGTGTCGAGATAGTCACCTTGCTCCTCGCCCAACACTGGCCCCACACCCAACCGGGACCGCCCGACATAGCGCGCCCAGCCATACACCCGCAGTTCCAGATCCCGCCCGATATCACGCCGGTAGTCCGCCCCCAGCCGCCCGGCATAGCGTGCGATGTTCGGCACCTGGCTCATCCGCGCAAGCGCCACGAACAGCGCCGCGCTCGGTTCGGTCACGCGGCTGTCGTTGTAGGTGAAGCCCGCGTCGACCGTCAGCCCGGCGACCGGCTTCCACCCGCCCGCCGCGCTGAACGTCCAGATCCGCCCGTCGCCGATGTTGGCGGTGCTCGGCAAGCCGGTGGCGTCGATGAAGTCGGCCTGGATATCTTGCCAGATCGTGTGCGACACGCTCGCCGTCAGGTACGCGCGATCGACACCGGCGAGCCCGAAGCGCATGCCGGTCTCCAGCGTCCGCACGCGATCATTCTCGAACCGTCGGACGAAATCACTCTCGATCGCCAGCCCGCCGGGTCGAAACCCCTGCTGGTAGCGCCCGTACAGCGATACCTTCGGCAACACTACGGCAATCAGCGAGGCGGACGGCAGCACGCTCGTCTCGATCCGGTCCGCCGTCACGCGCGCACGGGCGAGCGCGACCGCCTCCAGCCGCGCCGGTGCGATATCCTCGCCGGTCCCCGCGAGCGACGCCCGGGTCACGCGCGCGCCGGCGGTGGCGGTCAACCCGCGCACCAGCTGCAAGCTCCCCTCGCCGTACAGGGTCGCTTCCTCGATGCTGTTGGTCACGCCCGTCACCGGCGCGGGCGCATCGACCGGGCCGAGCGAGCGCGACAACCGCGTGCGATTATGCGTGTAACTGGCGCCGACCACCCAGCCGAACCCGTTGCGCATCGGGCGCCATACCCGCGTCTCGTTCGCCATCATGTCGGTCGCGTTGCGTTGCGCGAATACGCGCGGGCTGCCCGCGGCTGTCGTCAGAGGGCTGCCGAATGCAGGCCAGTTGGTGATCGGTAGCGTCGGATCGACTGCTGGCAGGGTCGCGTCGTACCGTTCGGTCAGCGTCTGGCTAACGATCCCGGTCGAGGATTTGACCTTCAGCCCGCCGATAGTGCCCGACACGACGACCTGCCCCATCGTGTAGTCCGCCGAGAAGCCCTGCACGATCGCGCTCGACCGCGTCAGCGGCGGCGCGTCGCGGTCCGCGTACTGGCTGTCGTCGCCCTTGGTCCATTGCCCGATCCCGCCGAGATCGACCGTCCAGCCATTCCCCGCATCGAGCCGCAGCGCCGCCCGACCGCCACCGATCCGCGTCCGGTTGACGTCGCGGCGGTCGAGCACCGGATTGTCGATATACCCGCCCTCGCTCACGCCGTAGCCGACAACGCGCAGCGCGACCCGCTCGCCGAGCGGCACGTTCAGCGTCGCGCCCAGATCCGCGCCCGGATCGCCGTGCCACGTCGCGGAGAGGCCGCCTGCGATCGACGCCGACACCGCGCCCAGTTCCGGTGCGTTCGGTACGGTGCGGATGATCCCGCCGAGCGAGCCTGCGCCGTACAACGTCCCCTGTGGTCCTTCGAGCACCTCGACCGAGGCGATATCGTAGAGCCGCAGGTCGGGATCGGGCGCGTTGTAGCTCAGCCGCAGGTCGCCGAAATACTGGCCGACGGTAGTCTGGGTCGGCCCGGTAAAGCTGGAATCGGCGATGCCGCGGATGAACAGCTTGTTGCGGCCTGCGCCGAGATGCGTCGACGATACGCTCGCCAGCCGCGCGAGGATCGCCTCGGTCCCGCCCGCGCCGCCGAGCGCGAGATCGACCCCATCGAGCAACGCGACCTGGCCTGCGAAATCGCGCAGCCGGACGTCGCGCTTGCTGCCGGTGACGACGATGTCCGCGCCCTGGACCGCCGGCGGTGCGGCGACCGGAACGACCTTCGGACGCTTCACTGGAATGACGCGCGGTGCGCGAGCGGTCAGCCGCCACCCGACCGCACCCGCTGCGACGACGTCCGCATTCGCCGCAGTCGCCAGCCGGTCGAGCGCCTCGCGCGCGCTCATCCGCCCGCGGACCGCCGGCACGCGCCGCGCCCACAAAGCCGGATCGCCGACGACGATGCTCGTTCCCGATTGCCGCCCGAGCGCCAGCACCGCGTCCCCAAGACGCCCCGCCGGCAAGTCGACCGCCCCCTGCCCCGCCTGCGCGGGAGCGGCGACGGCGAGCGCCGCGACGACCAGACATCCGCGCATTCTCACGAGCGCGAGGACATCACCCAGTGACCGCCACGCTTGCGGATCGCGACACCCAGCAACGGCGCGGCGAGCCGTGGATCGCCCGACAGCTTGGCCGTCGCGATGCTGCCGCTGAACGCGCGCTTGGCGACGCCCGGATCGGCGCGCAGGTCGACGCCGAGCGCACGCGACAGGTCGTCCGCGACTTCCGCGAGCGTCGCGCCTTCATACGCCAGCACGCTGTCGCGCCACGATCCGACGCTGGCGACATCGACCGCGGTCACGGTCGCCTTGCCGTCGCGCACGACCAGCCCCTGCCCCTTCACGAGCCTGATGCCGCCCTGTCCAGGGTTATAGTCGACCGCGCCTTCCGACACCGCGACACGCGTTTCGCCGCGCGCGTGCTTCACGTCGAACGCGGTGCCGACATCGACCAGCCGCGCGCCGCCGACGCTGACCTCGAACGGATCGCTGTCGTCGTGTCGGACCACGAACATCGCCTCGCCGCGCTCCAGCGTCGCGACACGCGGGTCGTTGTGGTCGAGCATCAGGCGCGTTGCACCGCCCATCGCAATCGTGCTGCCATCGGCAAGCCGAACCGTCCGCATCGTTCCCGCCGCGGTTTCGACCGCATAAGGATGCGCGCGCGTCTCGATCGATTCATACCCGACGAACAGCGCGAGCAAAGCGGCGATCGCTCCACCAGCCCATACCGGCCAGCGCCGCCGCGGACCCTGCATCGCGATTGGAGCGATCGGCACAGGCGGCACCGTCGCCGCCATTTCCTCGATATCCATCGACATGGCATGATACGCCGCCGCATGGCGCGGGTCCGCCTCCAGCCAGGCGTGGAACGCCGGCCAGTCGTCGAACGCATCGCCGCCGGTCCGGACGACCCAGTCCAGCGCGGCCTCGTTCAGCGTGCGTGCTTCGATGTCGTCATGCTCCGCCATCATGGCCTCCTATAGCCGAAGACGGAGACGTTGTGATCAAGCCTCATCGTAACGTCGCTTTGCATCGATCATCGCGCGATAGGCTTTGCGCAGGTCGCCCTCGACGGTACTGAGGCTCACCCCGAACTCGGCCGCCACGGCGCGCTGCTCGACGCCATCGATCCGGTGGCGACGGAATATCGCGGCGGCGCGCGTCCCGACCGACTGCAACGCCGACTCCGCCAGCGCCGCCTGCTCGCGCGCGATCACGACGCGTTCGGCGGAGGGCTCCTCGGAGCGGTCGAGTGATGGTCCCCCCGTTGCCTCGGTCCATTCGCGATCGCGCTTCTCCGCCTGCCGCACTGCGCGGTGGCGATCGAGCATCAGGTTGTTCGCCATCCGGTAGAGGTACGACAGCGGCGACGCGATCGGCCCGGTCGGGGCGGTCTGGATCCGCACCCACAGTTCTTGCAGCAGATCCTCCGCATCGCCCGCGCCGAGCGAACGGATGAACCGCAGCAGCGTATTGCGATTTGCTAGGAAAACGGCCTCAAGGCCCGAGGAGTCCATGTCATGCCCGTGTCGATAGGCCGCCGATCGGCGCTCGGCGGCGCCGTGTTCCCGGCGGGACGTACAGCGCTTGGCGGGGAGACACAATCAGCGCGCCCGGCACCGGGTTACTGGTGCAGCAGCGTCCAGCCCTGCGGCAGATAGTCGGTCGACATGTAATAATAGAACAGGCACGTCCCGTCGCGGCGATAGGTGCCACCCTTGACGAGACCCAGCGCAGTGCTGCCCTCGAACACCGGCGCGCCGCTGTCGCCGGCCTTGCACGTCGGTCCCTCGACCGCGACCCAGGTCGGCAGGCACGCGCCGCCGCACAGATCGCCCGCCGGCGCGAAGTCGACCATCGCGATCACTGCGCAACTATACCCGGTACGCTCGCCGCGATGGCACACGAAGTCCCCGGCGCGCGTGCTCGTGCGGTAGCGCCACGTCGCGACGGGCCGCGCGACCGTCTTGGCGGTATCCGCGTAGAACAAAGGTGCGTAGCCGACGTCAGGCGCGGTCGCGACGTTGACCTGTACGTCCTGATATCCCCAGCCCCATTGCCCGACGAACGCCAGCGGCCATTCCTCGCGGCCGCCGTCCGACGGGCGCTTGCCGACATAGGAGAGCGCGTCCGGGCAATGCGCCGCGGTGACCACGCCGTTGCGCACGCCGTCGGATACGACGAAGCCGGTCGTGCAGGCATAGCGCTTGCCGTCGACCGTCCCGACGACGCGCCCCCCGCCCTCGATCGCGCCGCCGTCGACCGGGGCGGGTATGAGCGTGGGGGCTGGAGCGACCTGGTCCTGCGCCATATTCGCAGACGGCTTATCAACGGCTTCGATCCGCACCGGAACGCCGGTCATCGTCGCGATCCGGGTACGCAGCGCGCCGTCGCGGTCGAGATCGGCATCACCCGATGCGATCATCACGACGAGTTCGCCGGTTCGCTGATCCACACCGAGCCCGGGCGGGTGCGGGAGGGACTCGCGTATCTTCGCCTGATACGCCGTGATCGCGGCGAGCACCGCCTCGCGCGTCGCAGGTGCGCCGGTGCGGAAGACGATCGGCACGACCATCCCGCCCGCCATCACGGATTGATCCGCGACCGGATCGGTGCCGGTCAGCAGCACGACGATGCGGTAATTCGGCTGATGCTCGATCGCGACCCCGGCCCAGCGATCCTTGTAGGTCTCGCGGAGCGCGTCGGTCGTCGGCACGGTGGCGCCCTGCGCGCGCATCCGCCGCAGCGCCTCGTCGAACGGCACGCCGAACCGAGTCGCATACTCTCCCGCATCCTGCATCAGCGCGTCGACCGGCAGTTGCACCTGCGCCGCCGATGCCGGCCCCGCCCAGAGTGCGAGCAACACCGCCGCCAGAAACCACCGAACCGACATAGTGAACATGAACGACAAAATCCTGGGCGCGCGGGTCTTCTGAGGCGTCATACCGCCATGATCTGAACCGGTGCTTTCACGCAAGCGATCGAGGTGATTGCGCGCGATCTCGCAAGCGTCCTATCAAGCACGCCATGAAGATCATGCTCTCCGCCAGCCTCGCCGTGCTCGCCTTTGCGAGTGCCCCTGCCGCCGCCCGGCAACTCACCATCGACGACGTGACGATGCTCAGCCGCGTCGGTGCGCCGACCGCGTCGCAGGACGGGCATTGGCTCGTCTGGGCGCAGCGCGAGACCGATCTCGCGGCGGACAAGGGGCGCTACGATCTCTGGCGGCTCGACTTGAGCAAGCCGGGCGCGACGCCGGTGAAGCTGCTCGCCGATCCGCAGGTCAACGAGAACGACCCGCAGATCGTCGGTTCGACCGTGTATTTTACATCGGACAAGGGCGGCGAAGATGCGGTCTGGTCGGTGCCCGTCACTGGCGGCACGTCGCGGCGCGTCACCAGCTTCAAGGGCGGGTTCAGCGGCTTCAAGGTCGCGCCGACCGGCGACAAGCTGCTCGTCTGGGCGGATCGCAAGCCGGGCGCGCCGAGCCTCGAGCCGGCGATGGTGAAGAAGGATCCCAACGCGGGCGCCGGGCGGACGTACGACCAGCTGTTCGTGCGGCATTGGGATACGTGGGCGGACGGCACGCGCTCGCAACTGTTCGTGTTGCCGCTGACCGCCGCGGGTGCGACCGGCAACGGCGTTCCGCTGGTTGGCGCGCTGGTCGGCGATACGCCGTCCAAGCCTTATGGCGGCGGTGAGGAAATCTCGTGGAGCCCGGACGGCCGCACTGTCTATTTCGCGCTGCGCGAAGCCGGCCGGATCGAGGCGCTGTCGACCAATCTCGACATCTTCTCGGTGCCCGCGGACGGCTCGGCGGCACCGGTCAACCTGACCGCGGGGAACAAGGCGACCGACAACCTTCCGACGGTATCGCCCGACGGTCGCACCCTCGCCTATTTCGCGATGCGCCGGCCGGGGTTCGAGGCGGATCGCCAGGTGCTGACGCTGCGCGATATCGCCAGCGGCAAGACGGTGTCGCTGACCGAGCGCTGGGACCGGTCGGTTGGCTCGATCACATGGGCGCCGGACTCGAAGTCGCTCTACGTGACGGCGGACGACACGCAGGAGACGCCGCTGTTCCGTGTCGATGCGACGAGCGGCGCGGTGACGCGGCTGACGCAGGAGGGGCATGTCAGCGCGGTCGCGATCACGCCGCGGGGGCCTGTGGTGGCGATCGACAGCCTCACCGCACCCGCCGATTTCTACCGTGTCGCGGGCACCGGCACACCGCAGCGGCTGACGCAGGTCAACGCCGCCAAGCTCGCCGGGATCGACATGCCGACGGTCACGCGGTTCAACTTCAAGGGCGCTAACGCGGACACCGTCTGGGGCTATGCCGTCAAACCGTACGGCTCCACGGGGAAGGTCCCGGTTGCCTACATGGTCCACGGGGGCCCGCAGGGATCGAGCAACAACAGCTGGTCGTATCGCTGGAACCCCGCGGTGTTCGCCGGCGCGGGCTACGGCTTGGTCGCGGTCGATTTTCATGGGTCGACCGGCTACGGGCAGGGCTTCACCGACGCGATCAGCAACAACTGGGGCGGCTGGCCGCTCGAGGATCTGAAGAAGGGGCTGGCTGCCGCGACCGACAAGTTCGCGTGGCTCGATGCCGACAATGCGTGTGCGCTCGGTGCGTCGTACGGCGGCTATATGATGAACTGGATCGAGGGGCAGTGGCCCGATCGCTTCAAGTGCATTGTCCAGCATGACGGCGTGTTCGACGCGCGTGCGATGGCGTACGAGACCGAGGAGCTCTGGTTCGACGAATGGGAGCATGGCGGGAAAGCCTATTACGAGGACCCGCAGGCGTTCGAGAAATGGAACCCGGTCAATTACGTGGCGAAGTGGAAGACGCCGATGCTGGTGATCACCGGCGAAAAGGACTTCCGCATTCCGTACACGCAGGGGCTGGCGACGTTCACCGCGTTGCAGCGACGCGGGATCCCGTCGCGGTTGCTGGTGAACCCGGGGGAGAACCACTGGGTGCTGAAGCCGAAGAACTCGCGGCAATGGTATGGAGAAGTGCTGGGCTGGATGGGGAAGTGGACGGCTAAGTAGGGGCTGCCTCTTTCCCTCCCGATACCGCCACCCCGACTAAATGAGCACCACCCCGGCGAAGGCCGGGGCCCAATTGGAGAGGTCGCAGTAACGAGGGGCTATCCGCCGTTACCTCTGTTCCCCAATTGGGCTCCGGCCTTCGCCGGGGTGGTGTTTTATGGTAGTAGCGTCTTGTAACCAGGCGCGACTTGTTTCCCCGCGAAGGCGGGGACCCAGACTGGGCTCCCGCCTTCGCGGGAGAACAAGGTTAGAGCGGACAACGCTCTCCCAGTCAGTGCGCCTTCGGCTTCTTCACCGCATGCAAGCCCAGCGCGATCGCGCCGCCCAGGATCAGCCCGACGATCCCCGAGAAGAACGCGTTCATCACCCAGTTCACCGCGCCCTTGGCGAACGGCACCGCATGCGAAGCCGCCTCCGCCGTATCGTGGATCCAGTGCGGCAAAGTCGTGAACCCGAACTCCTCGATCCCGTGGACGATGATCTGGCCGCCGACCCACACCATCGCCGCCGTGCCGATCACCGACAGCGCCGACATGACGATCGGCATGCCTTTGACCAGCCCACACCCGATCGCCTGCACGACCGCGCTGCTGCGCTGCGCCAGATGCAGTCCGATATCGTCCATCTTCACGATCAGCGCGACCACGCCGTAGACGCCGATCGTGATGACGATCCCGACCAGTGCCAGCACGATCGCCTGCTCCCAGATCGGCTTGGTCGCGACGTCCGACAGCGCGATCACCATGATCTCGGCGGACAGGATGAAATCGGTGCGGATCGCGCCCGAGACCTTCTGTGCTTCGAGCGTCGCGGCATCGACCGGCTCGGCGACGACCTCCTCGGCATGACCGCCGCCAAACGCCTCGAGGATCTTCTCCGCGCCCTCGAAGCACAGATACGTACCGCCGATCATCAGCAACGGCGTCAGCAGCCACGGTGCGAACGCGCTCAACGCCAGCGCGGCGGGCAGGATGAAGACCAGCTTGTTGCGGAACGAGCCGAGCGCAATCTTGCCGATCATCGGCAGTTCGCGCTTGGGTTCGAACCCGACCATGTAGCGCGGCGTCACTGCGGCATCGTCGACCACCACGCCGATCGCCTTGCTGCCCGCCTTCCCGGTGGTCGCGGCGATATCGTCGAGGCTGGCGGCGGCGAGCTTGGTGATCCCGGCAATGTCGTCGAGCAGTGCGACCAATCCTGTCGGCATCGATGGTGTCCTTCGCGTAAGTATCGGCGCTGGGTAACGTGACAGGATTGTCATGCAACGGCTTTCGCACTTGCGGTAGTGCGTGGCGGGCGGAATGGTTGCAGCCGACGCGACCCAAGCGACAGGACGGATCATGACCCCCTTCCCGAACGACGACTTCATCACGAACCTGCCAAAGGCCGAACTCCACCTCCATATCGAGGGCAGCCTAGAACCCGAGCTCATGTTCGCGCTGGCCGAACGCAACAAGGTCGCGATCCCGTTCAAGAGCGTCGAGGACGTCCGCGCGGCCTACAGCTTCACCAATCTCCAGACCTTCCTCGACATCTACTACGCTGGCGCCGCGGTGCTCCAGACCGAGGAGGACTTCCGCGATCTGGCGGTCGCCTATTTCGACCGCGTCGCGCAGGACGGCGTAGTCCATGCCGAAATCTTCTTTGATCCGCAGACTCACACGCACCGCGGCATTCCGTTCGACGTCGTCGCGCGCGGTCTGTTCGCGGGGATCGACGAGGCGCAGGAGAAGCACGGCATGTCGGTCGGCCTCATCATGAGTTTCCTGCGCCATCTCGATGAGGAGGACGCGTTCAAGACGTTCGCGCAGGCCGAGCCGTGGCTCGACCAGTTCATCGGCGTCGGGCTCGATTCGTCCGAGGTCGGCCATCCGCCCTCGAAGTTCGCGCGCGTGTTCGCGGCGTCGGCGGATGCCGGGCTAATGCTATGCGCGCATGCCGGCGAGGAGGGGCCGCCCGCCTATATCCACGAGGCGCTCGATATCCTCCAAGTCGACCGCATCGACCACGGCAACCGCGCGCTCGAGGATCCGGCGCTGGTCGCGCGACTGGCACGCGATGCGATGACGCTGACCGTGTGCCCGTTGTCCAACGTCGCGCTGCGCAACGTCGACAAACTGGAGAATCATCCGATCGACCGGATGCTCGATCTCGGCCTGCGCGCGACGATCCATTCGGACGATCCGGCGTATTTCGGTGGCTATATCGGCGAGAATTTTCGCCAGACCGTCCGTGCGAAGAATTTGTCGCGCGAGCAGGTCGTGACGCTCGCCCGCAACAGCTTCCTCGGCAGTTTCCTCGACGACGACGCGCTCAGCGGACACCTCGCGACGCTCGACGCCTATGTGAAGGCGCATCCGTGATCGGACGTTTCCTCGCGGTCTTCGAGCCGTTCATCCTGATGCTGCTCGGCACCGTCGTGCTGGCGAGCCTGCTGCCCGCGCGCGGCGAGATTGCGACGATCGTCGGTTACGCCGCCGATATCGGCATCGTCCTGCTGTTCTTCCTGCACGGCGCGAAACTGTCGCGCGAGGCGATCTGGGCGGGCCTGCGCAACTGGAAGCTGCATCTGGCGGTGCTGGCCGTCACGTTTATCGCCTTCCCGCTGTTCGGGCTCGGGCTGACCGCGCTGCCGTTCGTCACCGGGCCGCTCGCCGCCGGGTTGTTGTTCCTGACGCTGCTCCCCTCGACCGTGCAGTCGTCGATCGCCTTCACCGCGATCGCGCGCGGCAATGTCGCCGCGGCGGTGTGCAGCGCGTCGTTCTCGAACCTGCTCGGCATTCTCGTGACGCCGGCGCTGGTCGCGCTGCTGATGAACACTTCGGGCAGCGGCGGGATCTCGATCGAGAGTATCGAGGCGATCGTGCTACAACTGCTGGTGCCGTTCGTCGCCGGGCATCTGTTGCGGCCTTGGATCGGTGCGTGGGTGACGCGCAACAAGAGCCTGCTGACGGTGGTCGATCGCGGTTCGATCCTGCTGGTCGTCTACAGCGCGTTCGGTGCCGCGGTGGTCGAGGGGCTTTGGACCAAATTGTCGATCGGCGACCTGATCCTGATCGGGCTGTTGTGCGCCGCGCTGCTCGCCTTCGTGCTCGGGCTGACGTTTGCCGTTGCGCGGCTGATGAAGCTGCCCCGCGAGGATGCGATCGTGCTGCAATTCTGTGGTTCGAAGAAGAGCCTCGCGTCGGGCGTGCCGATGGCAGGCGTGCTGTTCCCGCCCGCGCAAGTCGGCGTGATCCTGCTGCCGCTGATGCTGTTCCACCAGTTGCAGCTGATCGCCTGCGCGGTGATCGCGCGCCGCTATGCCGAGTCCGCACCACGCGATATTGCTTCAGATTAATATGGTAACCCGCTGCGGGTATTTGCTTTGTTCCGCCGGGGGTTGCATGATCGAGGCTCGATAGGAGAGTTTCGGGTAGATGAGCGCGTCGAGCGATATTGCCGGTTCCACCGATGGCGTGGGGCTGGACCTCAATGCGTGCGACCGCGAGCCGATCCACATTCCCGGTGCGATCCAGCCGCATGGCCTGCTGCTCGTCGCCGATGCAGCCAGTCTGACCGTCGTCGCGGGCGCGGGCGACCTCGAGACTCGCCTGACTCCCGACTGGCTCGGCAGCGACCTGTCGGCGCTGTTGGCGCAGGACATCGATGCGACACTCACGGCCAATGACACGGTCGCCGGCGTGGCGCTTGCCGGACTGCCGGTAGCGGGCCTGACCGAACGGTTCGACGTCACCCTTCACCGCACCGCCGATCACGTCCTCGTCGAACTCGAACCCGTCGAAGCGGAGCCGGTCACTGCGGCCGGCATGCTCGGCCGGCTCAACGCGATGGCGATGACGTTCGAGCGCGCGAGCAACCTCCAGGCGTTGTGCGAGCGCGCCGCGACCGCGTTCCGCCAGTTGACGGGTTTCGACCGCGTCATGGTCTATCGCTTCCTCGACGACGAGGCGGGCCGCGTGATGGCCGAGGACAAGGCGACGGGGCTCGGCACCTTCCTCAATCACCATTTCCCCGCGTCGGACATCCCGAAACAGGCGCGTGCGCTGTACGTGCGCAACCGGACGCGAACGATCCCGATGATCGATTACGCGCCCGCGGTGCTGCGCCCGACCGGGTTCGAGACGCTCGACCTGAGCGACGTGGCGCTGCGCAGCGTGTCGCCGATCCATCTGCGCTATCTCGCCAACATGGGCGTGGCGGCGTCGGCGTCGATCTCGATCGTCAAGGACGGGCTGCTCTGGGGCCTGATCGCCTGCCATCACGGTACGCCGAAGGGCCTCACCCCCGACATCCGCGCGGCGTCGGCGACGCTGGCCAGTGGGCTCGCGCGCCAGATTCGCGCGAAGGAAGAGGCGGAGACGTACCGCGAACGGCTGCGGCTGCGCGCGGCGGAGGATGCGGTCATCCCCAAGCTCGCGACCGAACCGGCGCCGCGCAGCATCGTCGCCGCGCTGCGCGACGATCTCCGGCGGATGCTCGACGGCGACGGCTTCGCCTATGTCGAGGGCACGATCGTCGACACCGACGGGCCGTGTCCCGGCAAGGACGACATTCTCGATCTCGCCGCATGGGCCCGCACGAGGGGCGTGATCGAGCCGTTCACGACGCATGAACTGTCGGCACTGTTGCCCCGCGCCGAGGCTTACCGTGCGCAGGCGAGCGGCTTGCTCGCGCTGCCGCTGGTCGACGAGGGAGCGGTGCTGTTGTGGTTTCGTGCCGAGCAGATCGAAGAGGTCGAATGGGCCGGCAATCCGCACAAGGCGGTGTCGGTCGATCCCAATGCGGTGCTGACCCCGCGCGCGTCGTTCGAGTCGTGGACGCAGGCAGTCAGTGGTCGATCGCGGCGCTGGACGCGGGAAGAGATCGAAGCGGCGCACCGCCTGCGCCGTGCGTTCCACGACGCGCATATCAACCAGCGCCTGCGACTGCTCAACGCCGACCTGCAGCGGACGCTAGCTGACAAGGATGCGTTGATTGCGCAGAAGGACGTCCTGATGAAGGAGGTCAATCACCGCGTGCAGAACAGCTTGCAACTGGTCGCGGCGTTCCTGTCCCTTCAGGCAAAATCATCCGACGACGCGAAGGTGAAGGAGCATCTCGCCGAGGCACAGGCCAGGCTCGCCGCGGTCGCCCTGGTGCATCGTCGGCTGTACCGCGACGACCAGGTCGAGTCGGTCGACCTGTCGCGCTATATCGAGGAACTCACGGGCGACATGCAGACGTCGCTCGGAGAGGACTGGGCGGCGCAGATGACGCTCGATCTCGCCCCCGTGCTCGTCGCCACCGATCGCGCGGTGAACATCGGGCTGGTGCTGACCGAACTCGTCATCAACGCGAGCAAATACGCCTATCGCGGCGATGCCGGCCCGATCCACATCATCCTCGAACAGCATCGCAACCGGCTGCGCCTGATCGTCGCGGACCAGGGCGTTGGCAAGTCGGGGACGCGGATCGGCTTCGGCAGCCGGATGATGAACGCCATCGTCGCCGGGCTGTCGGGCACGATCGAGCAGGACGACAACATGCCCGGCTTGCGCGTGATCCTGACAGCGCCCGTCGACGACGCCCGCTGACATCCAGGGGACACAGTCCCGGCTCGCGCGGCAGCGACTAGAGCAACCGCAATGACCGGGCGGCGACCAACAAACCGAGAGAACTGCTATTAACAAAAAACGGCCCAAGATGTGCCACTTGTCGATCAAATTCGCTGATGCAGCCGGTCCGGATCGCGCTGAGGGTCGCGCGCGCTCGGCGTTGACGGACACGGATCGGAACGGGCGTCATCCGCCCACGTTTCAGGGCGATAGCGTCCCGTCGGCGCATCCTCCCGAGAAGGACATCATCGTGCGCCGAACCAAAATCTCCGCTCGCCTCTACACGATCGCCCTTGCGGCATCGGCCCTCACCGCCGGATCCGCTACCGCGCAGACGATCGCGCTGACCGGTGTCCGGTTGATCGACGGGCGCGGCGGCGTACCGGTGGACGACGCGACCATCGTAATCGCAAACGGACGGATCGTCGCGGCGGGCAAGGTCGCGGTGCCGGCGGGCGCGGAACGACGCGACTATCGAGGGCGCACCGTGATGCCCGGCCTCGTCTCGGACCACAGTCACGTCGGACAGGTGAGCGGCACCGAGACGGGCGCGAAGAACTACACGCGCGCCAACATCGTCGCGCAGCTTGCCCAGTATCGCCGCTACGGCGTGACGACGGTGACGGCGCTCGGCAATAACGGCCCGGCGTTCGTCGGGATACGCGCCGACGCACATGCCGGACGGATCGACGGCGCGGACCTGTTCGGCGTGATGCAGGGGATCGGCGTCCCCAATGGCGCGCCACCGCAGGCGATGCTCAAGGTCGGGCCGGCCCAGTTGTTCCGCCCCTCGACGCCCGAGGAAGCCCGCAAGGCGGTCGCGATGATGGCCGCCGAAAAGACCGATCTCGTGAAACTGTGGCTCGACGATTTCGGCGGCAGCGTACCGGTCAAGATGAGCCCGGCCATCTACCGCGCAGTGATCGCCGAGGCGCACGCGCGCGGGCTGCGCGTGGCGGCGCATATCCACGATCTCGCCGATGCGGAGGCGATCGTCGCGGCGGGTGCGGACATCATCGCGCACGGTATCCGTGATACGCCGGTGCCCCCTGCGTTCGTCGCGACGCTGAAGGCGAAGGGCATCTGGTACATCCCGACGCTGCAACTCGACGAAGCGACGTTCGCCTGGGCCGATCGCGCACCGTGGACGCAGACGCCGTTCGCCCGCGCCGCGCTGTCGCCTGCCCTCGCACAACAGGTCGACGATCCGGCGTGGCGTGCCAAGATACTGGCCGATCCGAAGACGGCCGATGCGCGGAAATCGCTGGCGATGAACCTGCGTAACCTGAAGACGCTGTACGACGCCGGCGTGAAGATCGGGTTCGGCACGGACAGTGGAGCAAGTGCAGTGCGCGTGCCCGGCATCGCCGAACATCGTGAGCTGGCACTGATGGTCGAGGCGGGGCTGACGCCCGAGCAAGCCTTGCGGGTTGCGACGGCTGCGGGTGCGGACCTGCTCGGATTGCGCGATCGCGGCGTGATCGTGGCCGGAACGCGCGCCGATTTGCTGGTCGTCGATGGCGATCCCTCCCGCTCGATCGCCGACGTCGACAAGGTCGTGGAAACCTGGGTCGCAGGACGCGCTGCGCCATTCTGATACGACGGAGAGCGACTTCGGCGGCAGAAAACACGTGTGAAAAGCGCTGGTTACACGGGCTTGCGGGAACGGAAAGCCGATCACGCGGTTCTATGCGGCGAGTGGGGGCACTCGAAACAGGATACCATACCGCATGACCAACCGTTCATCGCGCACACTGATGGCGCTCGCCACCGCGACCTTGATCACGACATCGGGTATCGCCCTGACGAGCGGCGCGATTGCGCAGTCCGCACGGTCGGTCGATGCGCCGCCACCGCCGCCGCCCGCACCGACTGCGACCCAGCCGGCAAAGGCAGCACCAGACATGCAGGCCGTACTCGACCAGCTCGCCGCCCTCGGTGGCAAGCCGATCGAGACGCTCACGCCTGCGGTCGCGCGGATGCAGCCGTCGGCAGCCGATGGCGCCAAGCAGGTCATGATTAAGCACGGCCTGTCGGCAACGCCTGACGCGACCGTGACGACGCACGACGTGCCCTATGGCAGCGACGCGAACCAGTTCGCCCGGATCTACAAGCCGGCATCGCTCGCCAACGCCAAGAACCTGCCGGTGGTCGTGTATTATCACGGCGGTGGCTGGGTGATCGCGACGGTCGACACTTATGACGCGGCACCACGTTTGCTCGCCAAACAGCTTGGTGCGATCGTCGTCTCCGTCGAGTATCGCCATGCACCGGAGTTCAAGTTCCCGGCACAGCATGACGACGCAGCCGCCGCATATCGCTGGACGCTGCAGAATGCGGCAAGCTGGGGTGGCGATCCGCGCAAGATCGCGGTCGCAGGCGAGAGCGCCGGCGGCAACCTGGCGGTCGCGACGGCAATCTACGCGCGCGACAATCGCCTGACCACGCCGCTGCACATCGTATCGGTCTATCCGATCGCGAACAGCAGCATGACGCTGCCGTCGCGGATGGATTCGGCGAATGCGAAGCCGCTGAACGGCGCCATGCTCAAGTGGTTCGGCTATTATTACCAGACCAGCCCTGCCGATGCGCAGGACCCGCGGTTGAACCTGGTAAAGGCAAACCTGCGCGGCCTGCCGCCGACGACGATCATCAACGCGCAGATCGATCCGCTGCGCTCTGATGGCGAGACGCTGGCAGCGGCTATGCGCGCGGCTGGCGACAAGGTCGAGCAGCGCACCTTTCCGGGCGTGACGCACGAATTCTTCGGAATGGGCATGGTCGTGCGCGGTGCGCAGGATGCGAACACGCTGGCAATCGCGCGGCTCAAGGCAGCATTCGCTGCGAAGCCTAAGCGTTGATCAGGATGGGCTGGGGTGAAGCGGATCACCTCGGCCCTTTTGTTGCTGCTCCGATCAAGCCGGTTGGCCAGTTGCGAACTTCCGCAAGTTACCCCCACGACTATTGATAAGTACCCGTTATCAACGCCTTTCGGCTCAACAAGCCCGTTGATGTAGGATAGTTTTATCTACATAACACGGTCAGTTGATATTTCTCAGCTATCGCTATTCCGCTAATATTAGGACAGCTTACTCAGAGAGTTACGTCTTAACTTGAGCATGAAGCACAATTTAATTACAAATCAGCCTGATATTTGATACTCAGTCTATTGGAAGCGGGGCCGATGGATGAACGTTCAAGTCATGGTTGCGGGCGTTATACTCGTTGCCGCCATTGCAGGCGTGGTGCGGTGGCAACAAAAGCTTGCGCGTACCAGACGTTACGGCGCGCGGCGCCATCGGCATCGCAAGCCGATCAAACGCGACAATTGGGCAACGAAGTTGCTGCGGGAAAATCCGGCGAGGCGCCTGATGGAGCGGCGCCATTATCGGTCGCCGGGCAAGACGGACCAGACATTGTAATATTGCAACCGCGGCCGGCAAGAATCGAAGACTTCTAGCAGTCTCTGAAGACTTGCCGGCCGATCCGGTATCCTACCGCTCGCGTGTCGCGGCGAAGCGGATCTTCGCATAGCGCTCGGCGATGTAGTTCACTTCCCAGGCGCTCTTGGCGAGGAAGACGGGGTTGCCGTCGCGGTCCTTGGCCATTGCGCCGCGGTTGATCTCGGCGAAGGTTTTCAGCTCAAGCGGGTCTTCTGCCGAGATCCAGCGCGCGGTCTCGTAGGGGGCGGGTTCGAGCCCGGCTGCGACCTTGTACTCCGCATCGAGGCGCGACAGCAGCACTTCGAGCTGGAGCTGCCCGACCACGCCGATGATCCAGTTCGAGCCGATGTCGGGATAGAACACCTGCGTGACGCCCTCCTCCGCCATGTCGTCCAAGGCTTTGCGCAACTGTTTGGTCTTGGTGAAGTCCTTCAGCACGACGCGGCGCAGGATCTCGGGCGCGAAGTTCGGCAGGCCGGTGAAGCGGATCGCGGCCTTTTCGCTAAGCGTGTCGCCGACTCGGAGCGTGCCGTGGTTGGGGATGCCGATGATGTCGCCCGGGAACGCCTCGTCCGCCAGCTCGCGGTTCTGCGCGAAGAACAGGATCGGTGAGTGGACCGCGATCGGCTTGCCGTGGCCGGTCGGGGTGAGCTTCATGCCGCGTTTGAACACGCCCGAGCAGAGCCGCATGAACGCGATCCGGTCGCGGTGGTTGGGGTCCATGTTCGCCTGCACCTTGAACACGAAGCCGGTGACTTCGGGCTCGTCGGGCGAGATCGGGGCGGGCTCGGCCGGCTGCGCGCGCGGTGGCGGGGCGTAGTCGGCGAGCGCGGCGATCAGTTCGGCGACACCGAAGTCCTTCAGCGCCGAGCCGAAATAGACCGGCGTCAAATTGCCCGCGCGATAGGCCTCGGGGTCGAAGCTCGAATAGCCGCCCTGCGCGAGTTCGGCTTCGTCGTTCAGGCGGATCATCGCTTCGGGGCTGAGGATCTTGGCGAGTTCGGGATCGTCGATGCCGGTAAAAGGAATCGCCTTGCCCATGAATTCGCGGCTGTCGCCTTCGGGACGGCTGAGCGTGTTGGCGTAGAGATCGTAGACGCCCTCGAACTCGCCGCCCATGCCGACCGGCCAGCTCATCGGGCAGACGTCGAGCTGGAGCATCTCCGCCACCTCGTCGAGCAGCGAGAACGGATCGCGGCCCTCGCGGTCGACCTTGTTGACGAAGGTGATGATCGGCACGTTGCGCAGGCGGCAGACCTCGAACAGTTTCCGCGTCTGCGGCTCGATGCCCTTGGCGGCGTCGATCACCATGACCGCCGAGTCGACCGCGGTCAGCGTGCGATAGGTGTCCTCGGAGAAATCCTCGTGGCCCGGCGTGTCGAGCAGGTTGAAGGTGATCCCCTGCCGCTCGAACGTCATCACCGACGAGGTGACCGAAATCCCGCGCTGCTGCTCGATCTTCATCCAGTCGGAACGCGCGCGCCGGGTCTGGCCGCGCGCCTTCACTTCGCCGGCGAGATGGATCGCGCCGCCGAAATAGAGGAGCTTCTCGGTCAGCGTGGTCTTGCCGGCATCGGGATGCGAGATGATCGCGAAGGTGCGGCGGGGAAATTGGGTCATGGCGTGGGTCCGGTGAGCCGAGTCGTCGGACTTGGCTGGGAAAAGAAGGTTAGGCCGGGTTAGGCCAAGCTGCAGTCCGCGCGCGGTGCGGCGGGATGCAGTGGGAAAACGCGGCGGGCTTGATGCCGCTCTTGGCAGATGTGGGGCGTGGAGGACAGAGGGGCATGCGCGCGAGGCGCTGTTGCTGTATAGTGGGAGTGCCTCTAGGCCTTGGAGATGAACGCTCTCCCCTCCCTGGAAGGGCGGGGTTGGGGGTGGGTCGGTCAGCTTTGGCCGCAACCGTGCCGTGATACGGAAACCGACCCACCCCCTGCCCCTCCCTTTCAGGGAGGGGGGTCGTCAGTGCTCCTGGACCAGCGTCACGCTCATTTCGATCCGCTTCGTACCGCCGGCGGGGATCTCGAACACACCGGGTTTGTCACGATAATCGCCGGTATAGCCTTCGGGGTCGGCGATCCCGTGCCAGGGTTCGACGCAGACATAGGCCGCGCCGGGCTTCGTCCAGATGCCGAGCTTGGGCGTATCCGGGAAAGCGACCCGCAACTGCGGCCCGGTCTCGCCGCCATAGGTCACCGAATCCGAATGGATCGGGTCCCAGACGAGCGCATCCTTGGCGAACAGCTCGTCGCGCAGGGCGATGACGCAGTCCTCGATCGGCGAGGGGCGCTCGTCGACAGCGATCTGGCCGTCGGGGCTGATCGCCTTCAGCTTGCCGGGTTCGTCGGCGTCGAACGTGATGCGGTGGTCTGCGCGGGGCTCGCCGTACGGCAGCGGCCAGGCGAAGGCGGGGTGGAAGCCGAAGCTTGCCGGCATTGCGGCGTCGGTGGGGTTGTGGATGTGCGCCTCGAGCGTCAGCATCGCGCCGTCCAACGTGAAGACGAGGTCCAGGGCGAACGCGAAGGGGTAGGCCTTCCGGGTTTCGTCGCTGTCGGTAAGGCGGAAGGTGGCGGAGGTTTCCGACTGCGCGACGACGTCGAACGTCGAATGGCGGGCGAAACCGTGCTTCTGCATCGGGTAGGCCTGGCCGTCGAGGCGGATGACGCCTTCGTTGACGACGCCGACGACGGGGAAGAGGATTGGCGCGTGCCCGGTCCAGAAGGCCGGGTCGGCGTTGGTCATCAGCTCGCGGCCATCGGCGTCGTGGAGATGGGTGAGCTCGGCACCGTGCGGGTTAATCTGCGCGGTGAGCTGGTCGTTGGCGATCGTGATCAGGTCGGTCATGGGATTCCTTCCGTCATTCTTAACGCGCGAGGCCGCGTAACGCTCACAAAACAACCCGCGACATCAGCACCACCCCGGCGGAGGCCGGGGCCCAATTGGGGGACGTTGTTAACGAAGGCATCGCGTCATTACGATGGCCTTCCCAATTGGGCCCCGGCCTCCGCCGGGGTGGTATTAGGACGCCAGCGCGTGCCCTCACCCTCGCCGCCTTCGGCGTCTCTCCCTCTCCCCTGCGGGGAGAGGGAAGGGGCCCGCGGCCGCTTGGTCGTGGGAAGGGTGAGGGCACGCTTATGCGCGCAGGCTCGCGCCTTGTTTTGCCGCCGCGGCGACGACCTTGTCGGCGATCGCCTTGATTTCTTCGTCGGTGAAGCTCTTGGCGGTCGGTTGCAGGACGATCTCGACCGCGACCGACTTATGGCCCTCTTCGACGCCCTGCCCGGTGAACACGTCGAACACGCGCGCCGAGACGATCGCGACCTTGTCGGCGCCCTTGACCGCGCGGACCAGCGTGTCGGTGGCGAGCGCCGCCGGCACGAGGAAGGCGAAGTCGCGGCGGACTGCTTGGAGTGCTGGCGGGGTATAGGCCGGACGCGCGAAGCCAGTGGCGCGCTTTGGCGGGATCGCGTCGAGGTAAACTTCTACCGCGGCGACCGCGCCGTCGAGGTCAAATGCCTTCAGCACCGACGGGTGGAGCATGCCGAAGCTGGCCAGCACCGTCTTCGGCCCGAGGCGGAGCGTGCCGGACTGGCCGGGGTGCCATGCGTCGCCGGCCTCCCCCATCACTTGCAGGTTATCGACCGGCGTGCCTGAGGCGGCGAGAAGCGCCAGCGCTTCGGCCTTCGCGTCATACGCGTCGAAGGTCGCCGCTTTCCCATCGCGCCAGCCGCGGGGGCGGCGGTCGCCTGCTAGGACTACGCCCAAGGTCGCGCGTTCGGCATCCGCGAGGTAGCGGCGGCCGATCTCGAACAGGCGGACGCTCTGCTGACCACGCTTGAGGTTGCGCCCCGTCGCTGCGAGCAGACCGGGGAGCAGCGAGGGGCGCATGACCTTCAGGTCTTCGCTGATCGGGTTGGCGAGCGTCCAGGCACCGCCGCCGAAAGGCGCGGCTTCGGCATCGGAGAGGAAGCTCCAGGTTATCGCTTCGTCGAGCCCCCGGGCGGCGGCAGCCCTGCGCGCGCGGCGTTCTAGCTTCTGCTCAGGCGTGGCGGTCGGCTTGGCGACACCGGGCATGCGGGGGAGCGGCGTCGAGGGGATGTTGTCGATGCCCTCAATCCGGACGACTTCCTCGACGAGATCGGCGGGGCCGTCGACATCGCGGCGCCAGGTCGGGATCGTGACCGGCCATTTGCCCTCAATCGTCGAGAACAGCGCATCGCTGAACGCGTCGGCGGACGTGATCGCGCCGATCGTGAAGCCGAGCGACAACAGCGTCCGCGCCTGGCGTTCGGGGGCCACATGCAGCCCACCAAGGTCTGCACTCAAGCGCGGATCATAGTGGATTACGCGCGGTTCGAGTGGGGGTTCGCCCGAGCGGGTGACGTCGCTGGCGGTACCGCCGCAGATGTGGAGGACCAGCGCTGTGGCGATCGCGAGGCCGTCTTCGAGGAAAGCCGGATCGACGCCGCGTTCGAAGCGGCTGCGCGCGTCGGAGGTGAGCGTCAGCTTCTGGCCGGTGCGGGCGATGTGGTCGGGATCGAAATACGCGCATTCGATCAGGACGTCGGTGGTGTCCGCCGAGACGCCAGAATGCTCGCCGCCCATGATGCCGCCGATGTCATGCACGGCCGCGGCGTCGGCGATGACGGTCATGGTCGCGTCGAGCGTGTAGGTCTTGCCGTTGAGCGCGACGACCTGCTCGCCGTCCTTTGCCTTGCGCGCGACAAGGCCGCCGGAGAGCTTTGCGCGGTCGTAGACGTGCAGCGGGCGGCCGAGGTCGATCATCAGATAGTTGGTGATGTCGACGAGCGCGGAGATCGGCTTCTGGCCGATCGCGAGCAGGCTGCGGCGCATCCACTCGGGGGACTCGCCGTTAGTCACGCCGGTGACGGTCTGGGCGAAGAAGGCGGGGCAGCCGGCGGTGTCGTCGGTGCGGACGTCGGGACCTGCGCCCTCGCTCGCGAATGTGTCGAACGTCAGTGGCGTGAGCGTGCCGAGGCCGGCGGCGGCGAGGTCTCGGGCGATGCCGCGGACGCCCATGCAGTCCTGGCGGTTGGGGGTGATTGCGACGTCGATGACCGGGTCGGTGAGGCCCGCATAGTCCGGGTACGGCGTGCCGATCGGGGCGTCGGCGGGCAGTTCGATGATGCCGTCGTGGTCCTCGCCGAGTTCGAGCTCGCGCGTCGAGCACATCATGCCGTTGGACTCGACGCCGCGGATGCTGGCGAGCTTGAGCGTAACGTCGAGACCGGGGACGTACGCGCCGGGTGCGCCGAACACGCCGACCAGGCCGGCGCGGGCGTTGGGCGCGCCGCAGACGACTTGCAGCGGGCCGTTACCGGCGTCGACCGACAGGATCTGGAGCTTGTCGGCTTGCGGGTGGCGTTCGGCGCTGAGAATCTTGGCGATCTTGAACGCGGCGAGCTTCTCGCCGGGGTTCTCGACGCCTTCGACCTCAAGACCGATGCGGGTCAGCGCTTCGACGATCTGGTCGAGCGTGGCGGTGGTTTCGAGGTGCTGCTTGAGCCAGCTGAGGGTGAACTTCATGCGCCGACTCCGCCGGACAAGGTGGGGACGTCGAGGCTCGAAAAGCCGTAATGCTTGAGCCAGCGGATATCGCCGTCGAAGAACGGGCGGAGGT
Source organism: Sphingomonas sp. Leaf230 (assembly GCF_001421745.1). Lineage (GTDB taxonomy): Bacteria > Pseudomonadota > Alphaproteobacteria > Sphingomonadales > Sphingomonadaceae > Sphingomonas. The sequence continues at coordinate 630,937 of NZ_LMKW01000008.1, forward strand.
CGTCCATGCCGTATTTGAGCATCGCGAGGCGGTCGATGCCGCAGCCGAACGCGAACCCCTGCCATTCGTCGGGGTAGAGCCCGCACGCTTCGATGACTTTGCGGTGGACCATGCCCGAGCCGAGGATCTCGAGCCAGCCATCGGGCTCGGCGCCGCCGACGACGCGCTTGCCCTTGACCAGCGTGTAGCCGACGTCGATCTCGACCGAGGGTTCGGTGAACGGGAAGTAGCTGGGGCGCAGGCGGAGCACGATGTCGTCGCGCTCGAAGAACGCCTTCACGAACGTCTCCAGCGTCCACTTCAGGTGGCCGAGCGTGATGCCCTTGTCGATCACGAGGCCCTCGACCTGGTGGAACATCGGCGTGTGCGTCGCGTCGGAATCCGAGCGATAGGTGCGGCCGGGGGCAATGATGCGGATCGGGGGCTTCTGGTTCAGCATCGTGCGGATCTGGACCGGCGAGGTGTGCGTGCGGAGCAGCGAGAAGGTCGTCTTCTCGTCGGCGGCGCCGGCGGCCTTCGCGTCGATCCCCTGCTGGAGATAAAAGGTGTCGTGCATCGCGCGCGCGGGGTGCGTTTCGGGGATGTTGAGCGCGGTGAAATTGTGCCAGTCGGTCTCGATCTCGGGACCGGTCGCCACCGCGAAGCCGAGGTCGGCGAAGATCTCGGCGAGTTCGTCCATGACCTGCGACACGGGGTGGATCGTGCCGGCGGGCGTGGCGTCCGCGGGGAGCGTCATGTCGAGCGTTTCGCTGGCGAGACGCGCGTCGAGCGCGGCGCGTTCGAGCGTGGCCTTGCGCTCGGCGATGCCGTTGGCGACGGCTTCGCGGAGGCCTTGGATGATCGGACCTTGGACGAGGCGCTCGTCGGGCGTCATCTTGCCGAGCGTCTTCAGCAGCGCGGTGATCGTGCCTTGCTTGCCGAGCGCCTCGACCCGGCACGCGTCGAGCGCGTCGAGGCCGGATGCGGCGGCGATCGCCGTCAGCATATGGTCGCGCATCTGGTTCAGGTCTTGCGTCACGTCATACTCCCAGGGCGGGTTCGGTTAGGCGGGGCAGCCCGAGGCCGATACCCAGATCGTCCCAATTTTCGTTGCGCGCTTCGATCAGTTCGATCTTCCACGCTCTTCGCCATTCCTTCAGCCGCTTCTCGCGAACGATCGCGGCCTCCATCGTGTCGAACATCTCGTAATAGGCGAGACGCTTGATGCCGTACCGGCGAGTGAAGCCGGGGATCAACCCCTCTCGGTGCTGAACCAGCCTTGCGAGCAAGTTTGAGGTGACGCCGATGTAGAGCGTGCCGTGGCGGCGGGAGTGGAGGATGTAGACACACGGCTGAAAGGTTTCGCGCATTTCGTGCTCCCCTTGATCGCCCTAACCCCGGATCTTGAACATCCGTCATCCCGGCGGAAGCCGGGACCCACGGTAGCGGGCCGGGTGGTGGTAGCACGTTATCGCCGGGTCCACCGTAACCATGGGTCCCGGCGTTCGCCGGGATGACGGAGAGGGGGGTGGGGACCACGGAAGTTGGAGTGCTTGGTAGTTCGGGAAGCTTCTGAAGCTTCTGAAGCTTGCGACGTTGGGCATTACCCCCCCCCAAACGCAGAAAGGGCGCCGGTGGTCTCCCACCGACGCCCTCCCGAAACTCACCTCAGTCGCGGATTACGCGGCCTGGGGGAGAGCCGCCTTCACCTGGGCGACGATCGCGCTGAATGCAGCGCCCTCGTGCATGGCGATGTCGGCCAGGACCTTGCGGTCGAGTTCGATCCCTGCAAGCTTCACGCCGTGCATGAACTGCGAATACGTCAGGCCCTCGGCGCGGACGCCGGCGTTGATGCGCTGGATCCAGAGGCCACGGAACGTGCGCTTCTTAACCTTGCGGTCGCGATAAGCGTACTGTCCGGCCTTTTCGACGGCCTGACGGGCGATGCGGATGGTGTTCTTGCGACGGCCATAATAGCCCTTCGCCTGAACCAAAATACGCTTGTGCTTGGCGCGGGTGGTAACACCCCGTTTTACGCGTGCCATTGTCTAATTCCTTCTCAGCTCAACGCAGGCCGTAAGGCGCCCAGGCCTTCACTGCTGCGGTATCGGCCTTCGACAGCAGCTTGGTGCCGCGGTTCTGACGGATGTACTTGCCGTTGTGATGCGCCAGACGGTGACGCTTGCCGGCGACGCCGTGCTTGAGCAGGCCGGTGGCGGTGAGCTTGAAGCGTTTCTTGACGCCGCTCTTGGTCTTCAGCTTGGGCATTTTTATCCTTTCGGTTACGAAGGAGGACGCTGAAATCGCCGCGGCAGCCCACACTGGCCGGGCGATTCGTAGAACGCGTTCCCTTCGAGGAAGCGGGCCGCATAGACGCAATGATCCGCCATATCAACCGTTGTGGAACTGACGCGGCTGTCGTGCGATAGGCCAAGCATGGACGACAGCCCGACGCAGCCGATCGAGACCCCTTCCGCGGCCCCTGCGCCGGTCGTCACGCAAAAACGTCGCAAGCGACGGATACTGCGCAACATCCTGCTCGGGATCGTCGCGGTCATCGTCGCGATCTGGCTGGTGCTGTACATCACCAAGGGGCGCTTCCTGAAGCATCCGTTCGAGCGCGTCGTCAGCTCGCTCACGCACCGGAAGCTGACCGTGCGCGGCGACTTCCAGCTCTATTTCGCGCCGTTCCGCATCAAGCTGTATGCCGGGAATTTCACGCTCTCGAACCCCGACTGGGCGAGCAAGCCCAACCTGTTCCAGGCGGACAAGCTCGACACGCGGATCGCACCGCTGTCGCTGCTCTTCGGCAAGCGGCGGCTGTATTGGCTCGATCTGGTCAACGGCGCGGTCGATCTCGAGTGGAACGCGGCGCATTCGGCCAATACCTGGACGTTCTCGAACAAGAAGGGTGGCAAGCCGCTGGAGTTTCCGCGGATCGACGTGGCGACGGTGACGGGCACGACGGTGCGCTATCTCGATCCGCGGATGCGCGTGCTGGCGGACCTCAAGGTCGCCGACATCCGCTCGGTCGACGCGACGATCGGTCGTGCGGTCGGGCTGACGGGCAAGGGGCGGTTGCGCGAGACGCCGTTCACCGTGACCGCGCAACTGCTGTCGCCGGACGCGACCGCCAATCGCGGGCAGAACAAGCTGGTCGCGCGGGCGCGGGCGGCGGGGAACATCATCGACGTCGCGGGCACGCTGCCGAGCATCGCCGATGTCGAGAACGTGCCGCTCGCCGTCACTGCTCGCGGCGCAAACCTGTCGACGCTGCTGGGCGTGATCGACGTCGCGATTCCGAACACGCGGACCTACAAACTGCGCGCGCAGCTCATCAAGCAGGGCGACGAATACGCCTTCACGCATCTGCGTGGCTTTGCCGGCCGGACCGATCTCGCGGGCAAGCTGACGATTACCAACGGCGAGCGGATCCATCTCGATTCGGTGCTCACGACCAAGAGCCTCGACATCATCGATGCGGCGCCTTTCATCGGCTTCAATCCTGACATCGTCGAGTCGAAGGGCGCGGTGGCAGCAGCCGCCGCCACGGGCGCTGCACCGCAACGCCTGCTGCCCGACGGGAACCTACCGGTCGCGACGATGCAGATCTTCGATGCCGACCTGAAATGGACGATCGGGGTGGTGAAGTCGCGCAACCTGCCGATTTCCAACATCGACCTGACGCTCGACCTGGAGCGTGGGCGGCTGGCGCTGTCGCCACTGACCTTCTCGATGGCGCGCGGCAACGTGGCGTCGGACATCATTTTCGACACGCGCGCGCGGCCGAGCGCGGTGTCCTACGACATCCGGCTTGCTCCGACACCGCTGGGGCGGCTGCTCAAGGGCTATGGCCTGACCGAGGCTGGGACGACTGGGACCGTCAAGGGTCGCATCAAGCTCGACGGGCGTGGCGACTCGATCCATGATTCGCTGGCGTCGTCGCGCGGGCGGATCGCGTTCGTGTTGCCGTCGGGAGCGCTTTCGGTGCGCAACGTGCAGCTCGCCGAACTCGACATCGGCACGTTCGCGCAGCGGATGTTCCAGGGGAAGCTGGACGAGCCGGTACAGATCAACTGCGGGCTGATCGGCTTTACCGTTCGCGGCGGTGTCGCGGCGGCGGACCCGATCCTGATCGACACGCACAAGAACGTGATCGTTGGCCGTGGCGGTTTCAGTTTCCGCAACGAGGCGGTGGATCTAGCGTTTCGGGCGGATTCGAAGAAATTCAGCTTGTTCGCGGGACAATCTCCAGTGGGGGTCGGCGGGATGTTCGCGGCGCCTAAGCTCAGCGTGATCTCGAAGGATCTGCTCGCAAGGGTCGGTAGCGGACTCGGGCTGGCGTTGGTGGCGACGCCGGTCGCGGGAATCCTGGCGTTCGTCGATGTCGGCGACGCGAAGTCGACCGCGTGCGGGCCGGTCCTGTCCGGGGCTACGGCGGCGGCGCAGCGGACCACCAAGGGCCAGCCGCGCGATGACGTGGGCCATGGGACGACCGCCAAGGCTGAGGACGGGAAGACGTCTGACGCGGAGCGGAAGGGGCAGCGGAAGAAGTTTCTGGGGATTTTCTGAGGGGGTGGGGAGGATGGTACGCCCCCTTCCCACCGTGCTTTTTCTAGCGTGACGCGAGCGCCGGCTCGATGGCTTAGCGCTTTTAAAGGGCTAGCGTTGCGTGTCCGTGGGTCCCGGCGTCCGCCGGGATGATGGATTGGGGTGTGAGCGGGGCTCGGTGGTGGACATGCGGGTCGGATATTGCCGTGGTCGGGTGCTACCTGTGGCCGGATGTCGCGCGTAGGTGTGAAGTACATACGCTGATCGAGTCGAATAGCGGCTTGGCTACGACGCTGCCGTCGCTAAGCGCTTACTCCTCACCACACCAACCCCGTCACCCCGGCGGACGCCGGGGCCCATGGTTGGGTCCGCTCAGACGGATAGCGCTCCGTGCCCGTGGGTCCCGGCGTCCGCCGGGATGACGGAGAGGGGTGATGATGTGGGGGCGTTGCGGTTTGCGGTGACGTCTTTTGCCCCTCCCGCTTGCGGGTGGGGAGGGCTGATCGCGGACCGGACGCGGGTACGTACGTCGTGCCCTCCCCTAGCCCCTCCCGCAGGCGGGAGGGAATCCTTATCCGTGGTCGTGACCGTCGTGCCCTTCATGGGCGTGCCCGTCATCCTGCAACCGGTGCATTGCCTCGAGCACGTCGTCCATTCGCGCGGGGTCGCCGATCGCCAGGACATGGCCTTCACTGCCCGCGGTCAGCGGATCGCCGTTCCAGTCGCACATGCGGCCCCCTGCCCCTTCAACTACCGGCACAAGAGCGGCGAAGTCGTAGAGCTTGAGACCGGATTCGCAGACCACGTCGAGATGCCCGCTCGCGAGCAGGCCGTAATTGTAGCAGTCGCCGCCATAGACGGGGCCCTGCCTCGGATTGCCGCCCGAGATTGCCGCGACCAGCGCCAAATAATGCGGGACGTCGACCTCGTCGAAGAGGTGCGGGCTGGTGGTGGCGATCGTCGAGCCTGCCAACTCGCGGCAGGTACGCGTGCGGACCGGTACGCCGTTCAAAGTCGTCGGACGCCCTGCGACACCGACCCAGCGCTCGCGCTGGATCGGCTGGTCGATGATCCCGAGCACCGGCCACCCATCCTCGACCAGCGCGATCAGTGTCCCGAAGATCGCGCGCCCCACCGTGAAGCTGCGCGTGCCGTCGATCGGGTCGAGCACCCATTTGCGGTTGGTGACGCCCGCCTTCTCGCCATACTCCTCGCCGACGATGCCGTCGCCCGAGCGCTCGGCGTCGAGCAGCCGGCGCATCGCCGACTCGGCCTCGCGGTCGGCGCGGGTGACGGGGGACTGGTCGTCCTTGACCTCGACGCCGTGCTCATGGCGGAAATAGGGTCGGATGACGTGGCCCGCAGCATCCGCGAGGCGGTGCGCGAGATCGATATCGGCTTGGGTTACTGGCATATTTCCAGCCTATCGAGCGCAAGCGTCACGGGCAATGGACGGATCGTTCGTGCCGGCGTAGGTCATTGCGATCTGAACGGAGTATCATCCATGCGCCTCGTCTCGACACTTGCCACCGCCGCTGCCCTCCTCGTCGCGGCGCCTGCGCTGGCGGCACTCGCGCCCGGCGCCAAGGCTCCGGATTTCACCACGCGCGGCGCGATCGCCGGCAAGGTGTTCACCGTCCACCTCGCCGAGCAGCTGAAGAAGGGCCCGGTCGTGCTCTACTTCTTCCCGGCGGCCTACACCGGCGGCTGCAACGCCGAGGCGCATGCGTTTGCGGAAGCAATCCCGGCGTTCACCAAGGCAGGCGCGACCGTGATCGGCATGTCGGCCGACAATGTCGAGACGCTCAGCAAGTTCTCCGCCGAGAAGTGCGCGGGCAAGTTCGCGGTCGCCAGCGCCGGGCCTAACGTGGTCAAGGGCTACGACGTCGCGCTCGGCAAGCAGATGGCAGGGCGCGACATCACCAAGCGCACCAGTTACGTCATCGCCAAGGATGGCCGCATCGCGTTCGTGCATGACGAGATGAACCCCGAGGCGCATGTCTCGACGACGCTTGCTGCGGTCCAGAAGCTGACGGGCAAGTAATCGATCGAAACCGGACCGGCAATTACCTGCCGGTCCGGTGACATTATGATAACGCTTTCGGGTCTATCGCTTTGGCGAGGACGCGGGGGATGACATGCGCGACGTACGAGTGGCCGGATCGATACGGGACGCAAGACCGGACGCGACTCTGTTCGAGCGGATCGGCGTGTTCCTCGACGAGCAGAAGCTGAGCCCCGATCCCGCGCATTATGCGTTTGCCTATGCCGTGATGTCGGCGCCCGAGAGCCAGTTGGCTTTGGAGGTCGCCGCCTTGACGCAGGACGGTGTTCGTCTCACCCGATCGGATATCGAGCGTCTCGGTGGAACGGTCGTCGACGAGCCCCCGTCGGGCCGATCGCGGCGGACCAACGGCGCTGCAGACTCCAACCCCGATCGGACACCCGATACCGCGATCGCGCTCGTGATCGAGACGCAACAGCAGGTCGATGGCTTCGTGCAGATCGTGCGGACGATCCAGGCCGAGACGCATGGCTTTGGCCGTGAACTGGCCAAAAGCGCGGCGTCGATCACGCAGTTGGCGGAGATCGACGAGATCGCGGAAATCACGAGCGCGATGATCGCCCGTATCCACGACAGCGAGGTGCGTCTGGCAGCGGCCACCGCAGAGGCCGATTCGCTGCGGTCGAAGCTGATCGAAGCGCGCGATACGGCGCGCCGCGACGTGCTGACCGGCCTGCCCAACCGACGCGCGTTCGAGGAAGCGTTCGCGACGCGCGATCGGGATGCCGGGCCCTATTGCCTCGCCTTGTGCGACATCGACCGGTTCAAGCGGATCAACGACGTGCACGGCCATGGCGTCGGCGACCGCGTGCTCACCGCGATCGGTCAGGCGATGGCGGCCGAATGCGCGCCACATCTCGTCGTCCGCCACGGCGGCGAGGAATTCGCGGTGCTGCTCGGAGGGATCGCCTTGGCCGAAGCCGCAGACATGCTCGATTCCGTACGCTCGACGGTTGCCGCCAAACGCTTCCGCAACCGCGAGACAGACACCGCGCTCGGCGTCATTACGGTATCCGCCGGCGTGACCGCGATTCATGCCGACGAAGCCGCCGAAACCGCGTTCCAGCGCGCCGACCAGTTGCTCTACACCGCGAAGAAGGACGGTCGCGATCGGGTCTGCGCGGGTTGATGCCGATGGTTGGCGCGATTTGCGACGTAGAAATGGTGCGTTGTACCAACTCGATCTTCGCAAAAACAATAAACCGCGTAAAATCAACGATCTAAGAAACTGGCACGCGCCATGCAATTCATTCGATATCGGCAGCCGGATGGTCCGGCGCCCGACCATCGAAGGAAAATCTCATGTCGATCCGTTTCGAAACCGCTCAGCGCATCGCCTTCTCGCTCGTCGGCGCACTGTTCTTCGCAGCCATCGCAGTCGGCACTGCCGTCCCGATCATCCCCATCGCCTGATCAGGACACCCCTCATGAACCGCAGCATCCTCATCGGCCTCATCGCCTTTTCCACCACCATTCTGCTGATTGCGACACAGACCGGCGGCGCGCTCGCCTGACCGACGAGGCGCCTGCCGAGCGTCACGGTCAGGCGGGCGAGGCCAGCCCCACCGGCCCTACGGGGGCCTCTTCTTCGCGAGAATAGGTGCCGATCAGGAGCCCTGCCGCCAGCACATGCCCGGTGATGGCCTCGATCACCGCAGAGCGCCCGGGTGTCGCGCCGACATCCCCTGCCCCCGCGCCGATCGCAAAGACCTGGAACGCATAGCGATGCTCGCCGTGGCCGCTCGGCGGATCGGGCGGCAACCAGCCTTCGCGCAGATAGGAATTACGACCGACATCGCGACCTTTCGCGTCACCTTCACCGTCAGCAGCGATCGCGCCTTCGGCTAGTTGGCCCGCATCCGCTTCGAGTCCCCAGATGATCGCGTGGACCAGGGGTTGAGGGGCCGGAGCATCGGCATCCTCGACGATCAGCACCATGCGCTCGGTCCCCGCCGGCGGTTCGCTCCACACAAGCGATGGCGACACGCCCTCCCCGTCCGCAGTGAAGCGAGGCGGCATGCGTGCCTCGTGCGCGAACGCCGGGCTGGTCAGGGTCAACGTCTCGAAATTCTCGCCCAACTGGACGATCGCAAGCTTGTCGATCCCGGCACGCAGGCCGCTCATCGCGTGGCCAAGCCAGGCGGGAATATGTTCGAGCATGGCTTATCCTTCCGACGGGCAGGTTTCGGCGCGGCGGGCGGGGGCCGCGCCGTCATACCAGTCGCTCTGCGGGCCCATCTTGGATGCGTCGTGGTAGCAGACCTGGGTCTTGCCGCGCTTCGGGTCGACGATCACCGTCCAGTTGTGGTCGCCGCAATTATGCTCCTCGCAACCCCAGGATGCGACTCGGTCGCCCATCTTGAACACGGGCGTTGCCGGCCCCGATCGACCACGGATCATCTCGCGCAGCTTCGCATCGCCGACCGCATTGACGAGGCCGGTCGCAACGTCGGTGCGGTCGAAGAAATCGACGCCGTCGACCGCATCATGCGGGTATTTGCCGACATAGGCGGTGATCGGCGTGGTCTGCGCCTGACCTGCTATCGGCGCGGGCGCGCGCGTTTCGGGCGGGGTGAAGCCGCTGGGCGCGGCGGTCTTGGTGGGATCGTCGTTGCGTCCGCATCCACCGACGAGAAGCGGCACCGCGAGCAACGCGACCGCGATTGCCGTCCTCATGATCGCACCGTTGTCATCACTTGATCTCCTCAACCCCCTTTGCAACGCATCGACCGGCATCGTGGTTGCGGAGGGGAGCCGATGCGACCATCTCGGGTCCATGGAGCATGATCTCGATCGTTTCGTCGGTGCACAGGCCGGCGTCTATTTGCAGGCGCTGGCGGAGTTGCAGCGCGGGGCCAAGCGCAGTCACTGGATGTGGTTCATCTTCCCGCAAATCGCCGGACTGGGCCAAAGCGCCATGGCGCGAACCTACGCAATCGCCGGGGCGGACGAGGCTGGGGCGTATCTCGCGCATCCAATACTCGGGCCGCGACTGATCGAGGTCACGCGGACGGTGACGGCCGCGCCCGGATCCGCCGAAACGATCCTCGGCGGGATCGATGCGGTGAAGTTGCGGTCATCGATGACGCTGTTCGCCATGGTTGCCGACGATCCTTCGCCGTTCCGCGCGGCGCTCGAACGGTTCTTCGATGGCGAAGACGATCAGGCGACATTGGACCTGCTGCGCCGGACGCCGAACCGATAAGATAGGGGCATTGGCGGCAACGCGTGTAGTGTGACCGCGGGGCCTTCCGCTCCATGAGGTGCCGTGATGGCGAAGAGCCAGAAGAAATCGAGCAAGGAAGTCCGCAAGCCCAAGGCCGAAAAGGCACCCAAGGCGAACGCGTCCAACCCGACCACCAAGGGCAAGCCCGTCGAGATGACGACGCTGAACTGAGGCGCGCCGGGGCGGGTACCGCGCCGGCAAGATCTTCGACCGGGCGATGACGGGGCGTCTTCCGTTGTTCCGGTCGATCGAGCGCAGTGCGATGTGCCCGAGACAATTACGCTTCAAACGACTCAACCCTGCTGCCCGATCGCCCGATCTGGGTCAGCCGGCCGCGGCGATCTTGCGCAACGCCTGTTCGAAGACCTCGACCGGTTGGCCGCCCGAGATTAGATGCCGGTCATTGATCACGATCGCCGGCACCGCATTGATCCCGCGAGCACGCCACAGCTCCTCCGCCGCGCGAACCTCATCCGCGTAGCGTCCCGACCGAAGCACCTCTTCGGCGGCAACGGGATCAAGCGCGGCCTTTGTCGCGGCATCGACCAGGACGCGGTGATCGCCGGGATCGACATTATCAGTGAAATTGGCGGTGAAGAGCGCGTGCTTGAGCGCCGCTTGCCCACCTTCGATCTGCGCCCAGTGCAACAGGCGGTGCGCGTCGAAAGTGTTGTAGATCCGGCTCGTCTCGGTCATCACCATCGTGAAGCCGAGGTCGCGCGCGCGATCGACGATCATCGCGCGGTTCGCCGCGGACTGTTCGGGCGTGGACCCGTGTTTCTCCGCGATATGCTCGCCGATATTCTGGCCGCCTGCGAGCATCGCCGGATTGAGTTCGAACGGCTGGAAGACGATCTCCGCGTCGAGCGCATCCGCCACGCGGACCAACGCCTCTTCCAACGCGCGCAGGCCGATGATGCACCACGGACAGGCAATGTCCGATACGAAGTCGATCTTGAGATGGGCGGTCATGTCAGTCTCCGGCAAGCGCGCTCCGCGGTAGATGGCGGCGGTCGGATGATCAACCGCGGGGCTTTCGGCTGGCGATGGCCGCCCACATCCCTACATCCGCTCGATGGCCAATCCGACCGCAGATCTTTTCGGCACGCCCGTCCTGCCCCGACTCGAATATCGCGACGCGCTGCTCAGCCAAGAGGAGGAAGCGGCGCTGATCGCCCGGATCGACGACCAGGACCTGGCGCCGTTCCAGTTCCAGGGTTGGTTGGGCAAGCGGCTTACCCGGTCGTTCGGCTGGCATTACGACTTCGACACGAGCCGGTTCGGCGAGACCGATCCGTTGCCCGACTGGCTGCGGCCGATCCGCCAGCGCGCCGCCGCGTTTGCGAAGCTGCCCGAGGAGGCGCTCATGCAGGCGTTGCTGATTCGGTACGATCCGGGGGCCGGGATCGGCTGGCACCGCGACCGCCCGGTGTTCGAGCACGTCGTCGGTATTTCGCTCGGCGTACCGGCAACGATGCGGTTCCGGCGGCGCAAAGCAGGCGGCTTCTACCGCGCCGCCGTCCCGCTCGCGCCGCGCTCGGTCTATCATCTCAGCGGCGAAGCACGCCACGATTGGGAGCACAGCATCGCCGAGATGGAGGTGACACGCTGGTCGATCACCTTCCGCAGCTTCACCGCCAGCGCACGGCAGGACCGGCGCTGACGGTTGAAACTCAAACGTCGAGGTTGGCGACGTTGAGCGCGTTGTCCTGGATGAACTCGCGGCGGGGTTCGACGACTTCGCCCATCAGCTGCGTGAAGATCTCGTTCGCGCTCTCGGCGTTGACCGCGGTGACGCGGAGCATCGAGCGGACCGACGGGTCGAGCGTGGTTTCCCACAGCTGTTCCGCGTTCATCTCACCGAGACCCTTGTAGCGCTGGATCGCGAGGCCCTTCCGCCCCGCGGTCAGGATTGCGTCGAGCAGGTGGCTCGGACGCGAGACCTGCGTCGAGCCGCGTGCGGCAACGGCGGTGACCGAGCCGATCACACCGGCGCCAGGTTCCGTACCCTCTTCAGCCTCAGGCTCTTCGGCCGCCGCCGCCTTGCTGGCGGGGACGAGGTTCGAGGTGTGGGCATAGCTTTCGGCATGCTCGCCCGACAGCGCATGGAGCTTGCGCGCCTCGGCCGAGACCAGGAAACTGGCCTCGATGATGTGGTGGTCGGTCACGCCGCGCCATGCGCGCTGGAAATGAATGCCGCCGTCTTCGGTCAGCACCGCAGTCCAGCGGGCATCGCCATCGTCGAGTTCGAGACGACGCGTGACGATCTCCAGCCGCGAGGTGCGGTCTTCGACCGACGCTTCCGGATCGAACACGCCGCCGAGCGCGAGCGCCTCGATCATCCCGGCGTCGTAGCGCTTCGGGACATAGCGCATCAGCGTGCGCATCCGGCGCGCATGATCGACCAGATCCTTCAGGTCGCGCCCCGAACGACCGCCGCCGGGGCCGTCGAGCACCATCGTATTGACGCCCGCATCGACCAGATATTCGTCGAGCGCCGCGTCGTCCTTTAGGTACACCTCGGACCGGCCCTTGGTCGCCTTATACAGCGGCGGCTGGGCGATGTAGAGGTACCCCCCCTCGATGATCTTGGGCATGTGACGATAGAACAGCGTCAGCAACAGCGTGCGGATGTGCGCGCCGTCGACGTCTGCGTCGGTCATGATGACGATCTTGTGGTAACGCAGCTTGTCCGCATTGAAGTCGTCGCGGATACCTGTGCCCATCGCGGTGATGAGCGTGCCGATCTCGCGGCTCGACAGCATCCGGTCTTCGCGCGCGCGCTCGGTATTGAGGATCTTGCCGCGCAACGGGAGGATCGCCTGGAAATGGCGATCGCGGCCCTGCTTCGCCGAGCCGCCTGCCGAGTCGCCCTCGACCAGGAACAGTTCGGACTTGGCGGGATCGCGCTCCTGGCAGTCGGCAAGCTTGCCGGGCAGCGAGGCAATGTCCATCACGCCCTTGCGACGCGTCAGTTCGCGGGCGCGCTTGGCGGCTTCGCGCGCAGCGGCGGCATCGATGATCTTGGCGACGATCGCCTTGCCGTGCGCAGGGTTTTCCTCGAGCCATTCGGCCATCTTGTCGGCCATCAGGCTTTCCAAGGGCTGGCGGACTTCGGACGAGACGAGCTTGTCCTTGGTCTGGCTGCTGAACTTCGGATCGGGCAGCTTGACCGAGACGATCGCGGTCAGGCCTTCGCGCATGTCCTCGCCGGTGAGCTGGACCTTTTCCTTCTTCAACATGCCGCTCTTCTCGGCGTAGTTGTTGAGCGTGCGGGTCAGCGCGGCGCGGAATGCGGCCATGTGCGTGCCGCCGTCGCGCTGCGGAATGTTGTTCGTGAAGGCGAGGACGTTCTCGTAATAGGAGTCGTTCCACTGCAGCGCGACGTCCATCGTGACGTCGTCGCGCGTGCCGCTGATCGCGACCGGCTCGGGCATCAACGGCACCTTGGCGCGATCGAGATACTTCACGAATGCAGCGATCCCGCCTTCGTAATAAAGTTCGACGGTCTTCATTTCCTCGTGCCGCGCGTCGCTGAGGAACAGGCGGACGCCCGAGTTGAGGAACGCGAGCTCGCGGTAACGATGTTCGAGCTTGTCGAAGTCGAAATCGGTAATTTTGAACGTGGCGGGCGATGGGAAGAAGGTGACGCGCGTGCCCTTCTGGCCTTCGGTGGCGGGACCGACGACCTTCAACGGCGCGACCGCATCGCCGAATGCGAAGCGCATGTAATGCTCCTCGCCGTTGCGCCAGATCGTCAGGTCGAGCCATTCGCTAAGCGCGTTGACGACCGAGACGCCGACGCCGTGGAGACCGCCCGAGACCTTGTACGCGTTCTCGTCGTTGGTGTTCTCGAACTTACCGCCGGCGTGGAGCTGGGTCATGATGACCTCGGCTGCGGACACGCCTTCCTCCGTGTGGATGCCCGTGGGAATACCGCGGCCGTTGTCGGTGACGGAGACCGAGCCGTCGGCGTTGAGGACGATGTCGATCCGGTCGCAATGCCCCGCCAGCGCCTCGTCGATCGCGTTGTCGCTGACCTCGAACACCATGTGGTGGAGGCCCGAGCCGTCGTCGGTATCGCCGATATACATGCCGGGGCGCTTCCGCACCGCGTCGAGTCCCTTCAGGACCTTGATCGAGTCCGCGCCATAGTCGCCCATGTTCGGGAGGTTGGGATTGTTGGTTTCGGGGTTGGATGCCATGCCGAGTATATAGGCATTCGAGGGCCGAAACGGAAGCGAAATGGCCTGTAGGGGTGAGGCGTGCCGCGCCGGAAGTGCACGAAGTGCAGACGCTGGGAGCGTTTTGCGGCGAGTGTGCACTTCGAGGGTCGGGCGGGCTGGTTTCGAGGGGGTTGGGATCGCCATGCGGGGATGGTGACAGGGTCTGGCTGTGTAGGACAGCGCGCGGGTGATCCCCTTGCGGCAGAGGCACCACCCCGGCGGAGGCCGGGGCCCAATTGGAAAGGTCCTGGGCAATGGAGAACCGAGCTTCGTCAGCAGCGTCCCCCAATTGGGCCCCGGCCTTCGCCGGGGTGGTGCATAGGGGCGGGACTTGACCCTCTCCCCTTGGGGAGAGGGAAGGAGGAGCCGTAGGCGACGGAAGGGTGAGGGGGAGTTGGGATCAGCGTCGCGAGCCTCACTCCCCTCTCCCTTCCCACCGCAAGCGCGGCGGGCCCCTTCCCTCTCCCCGGAGGGGCGAGGGAGCCCTTGTGTCAGAAGCGGTCGGCGCGCTGGCCTAGCAGGGTCACTTCGACGCGGCGGTTCAGGCGCATGCCGGCCGGCGTTGCGTTGGTCGCGACGGGCTGGCTCTCGCCGTGGCCGACAACGCTGAACCGCGCGCGGACGACGTCCATGTCGTCGAACGCCTGGCGGACGCTCGCCGCGCGACGCTCGGACAGGTCCTGGTTATGCGCATCCGTCCCGCGTGAGTCCGTGAACCCGTCGATCGCGACGCGGACGCCGGGGTTGCCACGCAAATAGCGGGCAAGCGGACGCAGTTTCTCGATCGCGCCAGGACGCAGCACGGCGCTGTCGGTGCGGAACAGTACGTCCTCCTGCAGCGTCAGCGTCGCACCGCGCGGGGTCTGGCGGAAGCCGTAGTTGCGCATCGCGCCGCGGTCCCAGGTCGTGGTGGTCTCGACCACCGTGGTGCCGCCGCCGCGGTCACCGCGATAGCCGCGCGGGTCGCGGCCGTACGCATCCCAGTCGAACCGGTCGCGGCGGGGGCCCGCAATGCGCGCGAATTCGCGGTTGGCGTCGTCGGCTTCCCGCGGGCTGATCCGGCCATCGCCGTTCGCGTCGAAGTTCGGCATCACGAATGCGATGCCGCGCGGCGTATTGCGCAGTTCGGGGAAGAGCACCGGTACGCCTGCGCCTTGAAGGCGATAGCCGGGGCGCAACCATGGCGCGCGGCTCATGTCGTAGCGCCCCTCCGGCCGTCCGCCGTCGCGAACCTGCGCGAAAACGGGGGCGGTGGTGGCGGCGACCATCAGGACGCCAAGGGTTGCGCGCGTGAAATTCCGGGTCATCATGATCTCTCCGTGTCTTCGATGGACCGAGCTTTGCCCGCGCCCGCTTGAACGCGCGGTGAGCCTGCTCGACAGCGCGCGTTCAGCCTAACGCCCGACCGCGATGCGCGTTGCCTGCGTGCCGATCGCGTCGAACAGCGCGTCTTCGGTGCCGGTCATCCACACCTGGCCGCGACCTGAGAGCCGAGCGAACAGCGCCGCGCGGCGGGATGGGTCGAGGTGTGCGGCGACCTCGTCGAGGAGCAGGACGGGCGGTTGGCCGGTGCGTTCCGCGACGAGGTCGGCGTGGGCGAGGACGATGCCGAGGAGGAGAGCCTTCTGCTCGCCGGTCGAGGCGAGCGACGCGGCGCGGTCCTTGTCGAGGTGCGTGACGATCAGGTCGACTCGGTGCGGGCCGCTGAGCGTGCGCCCGGCAGCGGCATCGCGCGCGCGGCCCTGGGCGAGGTCGGCTTGCAGACGAGTGGTATCGCCGTTCCAGCCTTCGAGTGTCAGGCCGGCGCGGGGGAATGGGCTGTCGTCCTGGTTCGCGAGCCTCGTGCCGAGCAGGGTGACGGTCTCGCGCCGGGCGGCATCGACCGCGGCGCCGTGCTCGGCCATCTGCGCTTCGAGCGCGGAGAGCCAGTCGCCGTCGGGACGGCCTTCGTCGGCGAGCAAGCGGTTTCGCGCGCGCATCGCGGCGTCGTAGCGGGCGGCGTGGTGGGCGTGGCTCGGGGCGAGCGCCAGCGTGAGGCGGTCGAGGAAGCCGCGGCGCTCGCCTGCGGGGGCAACGAAGAGGCGGTCCATCGCGGGCGTGAGCCACAGGATCGTGAGCCACTCGGCGAGTGCGTTGGCGGTGGCGGTGGCGCCCTGGATGCGGACGATGCGGCGTTCGGGGGCGGAGGCTAGCGTGCCCGTGGCGACGTCGACTTCGCCTGAAGTCTGTATCTGCCCCTGCACTTCTGACTCCCCTTCCGCTTTCGGGAGGGGTCGGGGGAGGGGCGCGCTTTCCTCGGGAGCGGACGCCAGTACGTACGTCGCGCCCTCCCCTAGCCCCTCCCGCAAGCGGGAGGGGAACAGCGTGGCTGCTACGCCGAAGCCCCCTGCCCCGCCTTGCCGCGCCATCTCGGCGAGTGCGGCTCTCCGCAGCCCGCGGCCGGGGGCAAGCAGCGACACTGCCTCCAGAATATTCGTCTTGCCCGCGCCGTTCTCGCCGGTCAGCACGACGAACCCTGGTCCCGGCGTCAGCGTCAGGTCGGCGTGATTGCGGAAATCGGTGAGAACGAGGCGCGAGAGCATTGCCTTGGCCTTAGAGCAGTTTCGAAACCGATTGCATCGCCCTTTTCCGTTCGCCCTGAGCGAAGTCGAAGGGCATGGCGGAAGCGCCGGTGCTTCGACTTCGCTCAGCACGAACGGGCGAGGGACCGATCCGATCACATCTGCGCTAGCGACACGCCCATTCAACTATCGAGCCTCGCGTCAGGCGGCGATCCGCTCCGGCACGACTGCTGGTGCGGCAGCCGCGGTCGCCGCCTTCTGCGTGCTGAGATACGATGCGAGCGCCGGTCCGAGTTCGCGCTGGGCTCGCAAATACGCCACCGGCGTGACGATCCCGAGCCGTTCACGCGCAGCTTCCAGCGGCTCGTGGAGCAGTTCGAGATAATCCTCGTCAGACACCCACTTCGCTTTTCGCCCGTTGCGATAGCCTTCCCAGACCGCCTTCGCGAACAGCCTGCTGCCGGTGACACGCATGCTCTTCAGCGCCGCAGCCGAGCCGATCAGCGCCCAGCCGAGCCCGCCGACCTGCGCATAGCTGAACGCGACGAGCGCCGCCTCGCCCATGCTCTCGTCCGCCTTGTAGCCGGTCAGCACGTGCCAGATGTCGTGCGTGTCGCGTACACGCCGGCCGAACCACGCATAAGGGTGCGCCAGATCGTCCTCGGACGGCACGAGCCGCGAAACCTCGACCAGTCCGTCGGCGGAATAGCCCGTCGTCTCGAGGAAAGTGCGATACGCCGCCCCGACCGTGCCGGGCGCGAAGCTCGCGACGAACGCGGGGTCGGAGAAACGCTGTGCCAGTTCGACCCGGTCATAGGCGATCCGCCCGCCCTGCTCCGTTGCGATCAATCGCGCGTAATTCATCGGCGCATTGCCGACGTTCAGCGCGCGCATGATCCGGAACACCTGCGTCGTGTCGTCACCGTTCGCGAGCAATTTCTTGATTGCATCGAACGCCGTACGCCAATCGCGACGACCGGTAGTACCGGGAAACGGAGGAAGCTTCGCCATCGAGTCGACTCCTTACTGACATTGCTGTTAGTATTGAGCAGCGGGCGAGGAGTCAATCGAGGACGGTATCTACTTCGACGCCCATCTGCGTGGCCGCTTGCGCAAGGTCGTGATCGAGCGTCGCTAAGGACCAACCGCGCGCGACGATGATCGCGAGGTGAAGGGCGTCTCCGGAGCGCAGCTTCAGATCACCACGATCGAGCAACGTTGCCGCCAACGCAAAATCGGTTTCGGTGACTGACTCCACGTGAAGTTCCCCGGCGCAAAACCGTTGCCACGCCTTCATCACACCGTTCCAACCAGCGGTGTCGATGACGCCCAATCGCCGTTTCATCGCAAGCGCACCGGAAAACTCGGTGACGACCCAATGACTGACCGCCAAAGTATCTGCCCGTCGCGATAGCCACGCGCGTACCTCCTCGCTTTGCGCCTCGGCGGTGAAGGCCGACACCACCACCGCCGTGTCGCAGTAGAGGGTCAATACCGCGAATCGTCACGCATCTGCCGGACGAGGTCACGCGCAGATGTTGGATCGTAAGGCAGCGACTTCGCCAACGCTTCGAGCGCGCTGACGTCGATGGGCTTGCGACGTGGCAGCGGCGGCGCCTCGGGGGTCACGCGGGCGAAGGGTTGACCGTTGCGCGTGATCTGCACGGCCTCGCCCTTTTCGAGCCGGTCGATAAGCGTGCCCAGTTCGTCTTTCAGATCCGCGATGTTGATCGTGTCCATGATCCGGCTCCTGCCTGTCGCGCCGCTATACCACAGCGCGACAGGCAGACCGAATCACACGCGCATCGGCATCAGCACGTACAGCGCAGGCGACTTGTCGTTCTCGCGAATCAGCGTCGGGGCGGCGGCGTCCGCCAGATGCACCTCGACCATGTCGCCGTCGATCTGTGCGAGGATGTCCATCAGGTAACGGCTGTTGAAGCCGATCTCGAACGGGAGCGCGACGTAATCGCCGGGGACTTCCTCCGCGGCGGTGCCGTTTTCGGGCGAGGTCACCGACAGCGTGATCTTGTCGCGGTCGAGTGCCATCTTCACCGCCCGCGTTTTCTCCGTTGCGATCGTGGAGACGCGGTCGACGCCTTCCATGAAGCTCTTCGGGTCGATCTTGAGGATCTTGTCGTTGCCGGTCGGGATCACGCGGCTGTAATCGGGGAAGGTGCCGTCGATCAGCTTCGAGGTCAGGATCGCCTGGCCGAGGTCGAAGCGGATCTTGGTCGGCGACAGCGAGACGCCGACCGAACCATCGACCTCATCGAGCAGCTTGCGCAACTCGCCGATGCATTTGCGCGGCACGATCACGTCGGGCATCGATTCGGCACCTTCCGGACGCGGCAGCGTGACGCGCGCGAGGCGGTGGCCGTCGGTCGCGGCGGCCTTCAGCACCGGGTTCGAGCTGTCGCCGTCGGCCACGTGCAGGAAGATGCCGTTGAGATAATAGCGCGTCTCTTCGGTCGAGATCGCGAAGCGCGTCTTGTCGATGATCTGCTTGAGCGTCTCGGCGGGCAGTTCGAACTGGGTCGGCAGCTCGCCTTCCGCGATCACCGGGAAATCGTCGCGCGGCAGCGTGCCGAGCGAGAAGCGCGCGCGGCCCGCGACGATGCTCATCCGGCCTTCCGACGCGGCGAGCTGGACCTGGCTACCCTCGGGAAGCTTGCGGGCGATATCGAACAGGGTGTGCGCGGACACGGTTGTCGCGCCGGGCTGGTCGACCGCCGCCGCGATCGACTCGTTGATCTGGAGATCAAGATCGGTCGCCATCAGCTTGAGCGTACCCTCGGCGGTCGCCTCGATCAGCACGTTCGACAGGATGGGGATGGTGTTGCGCCGCTCCACCACGGACTGGACATGGCTCAGCCCCTTGAGGAGCGTTGCGCGTTCGATCGTCGCCTTCATCGTAATTCCCCCCGCCACCGCAGCCGGACTCGGGGCTGGGGGCAATCCGCAGATGGCTTACCCAACAACAAAGGGTCGGAGCAAGCGCCCCGACCCTTCTTTGATCACGGTAAACGTCGCGTTAAAGCGATCAGAAGCGGAAGCCGTAGCTCGCCACGACCTGATGGCGGTCGGTATCGACGTCGAAGCGGCTGCTGGTGCCGCCGGTCGCATAGTCGATGTTGCCGCGCTCATAGTTCGAATAGCGGTATTCGAGCTTGGCATAGCTGTTCGGGCCCATTGCGTGCTCGGCGCCCGCACCGACGCGCCAGCCGTCGAGCTTGAAGTTGGTGTCGGTGGTCTGGCTGGTGCTGCCAGCGAGCACGCTCAGCTTCGAGTTGGTGTAGCCGCCCTTGACGTACAGCATCGTCGTCGGCGCGACGACATAGCCCGCGCGCGCGCCGACATAGATGTCGCGGCCCTGCTTGACGCGGCCATAGCCGAAGTCGCTGGTATAGTCGTTGCGGTCGCTTTTCGCGGTCGAGCCCGTCAGTTCGGCTTCGGCGCCGAGCACGATGTTGTCCGAGGTCGCGATGTCGTAGCCGATGCCGCCGCCGTACAGCAGGCCGTCGATCTTCTGGTCGTCGCGTCCGTTGTTGTTGGACACGCTGCTGCCGGCGCCGGTGTGGTCATAGCCGAGCGTGGCCTCGACGCGGGGGCCGGTGAAGGTCGGGTTGGTCTGCGCGAGGGCTGGTGCGGCCACTGCGGTGGTGGCGAGCAGCGAGACGACGATAAGCGTACGCATTGGGGTTACTCCTTTACTGATCTGGCGCCCCATTACGCGGGGCGGACCGCTCCAATGGACCAGTCCGCGGAGCGTTGCATGAACCCCAGATAAACGCGAAAATCCGTTGCTTTTGCGCCACAGGGGGTTGAAACGCGAGCCATGATTCCAAGCCAACGGCAGGGTGAAGCGGACGCCCGATCAACCGATACTCCGACCCCGCGCAAGGGTCGCGATTTCGTCGCACGGCATGGCGAAACCGTGTTCAACGCAGCGCACCGGTTGCAGGGGGATGCGGCGCATACGCCGTTGACGCGCGCTGGGTTCGCGCAGGCGGACGAGCTTGGGCGGGCGTTGAGGGAACTGCTGGGCGTTAAGCCGGCGCTGACGTTGTGGGCGTCGCCGACCGGGCGGGCCTTGCAGACGCTGGCGGTGATCTGCGAGCATCTGGAGCTGGACTGGCACGACGCCCGGACCGATCCGCGGTTGGTCGAGATCGACATGGGATCATGGGGCGGGCGCTATTATGCGGACGTTATCGACGAGGTCGGGCCGGTGATGCTGCCGGGTGGGGCGTTGAAACCTTCGCCAGACGGCGAGACCTATGCGGAGATCGCGGCACGAGTCGGCGGTTGGCTGGCGGATACGGCGGAGGATCCGGGCGATCGGCTGGTGATCATGCACGGGATTTCGAGTCGGGTGATGCTCGGCGTGATGACCGGTGCGGCGGTCGATCCGCTGCTGGGCGCGCCGGTTGCGAAGGGGTTGCCGCAAGGGTCGGTTACGCTGGTCGAGAACGGACGCGCGACGGTGCCGCATCTGGGTACGGGGTTCGCTCCGGCGTGAAATTCGCGTGGGTCGAAGGTCTCAAACCCGAGTTGTCTACTTCTGATCCCCTCCCTGGAAGGG
>NZ_LMKW01000008.1:652145-747145 GCF_001421745.1 Sphingomonas sp. Leaf230
CCCTGCCCCTCCCTTCCAGGGAGGGGGGTTCTGTGGCGTTTGGTTTTGGCGGTGGGGGTGTTTGCGATTGCTGCTCCGGTAGCGGCGCGTGACACGATCGGCATCTACCAGGGATGGGGAGCGTTTCGCGATGCGAGTCCGGCGCGGTGTTACGCGATTGCGCGGCCGGTGATGGCGGGGGGGCGTTCGTCCGGCTTTGCCAGCGTCGCGACGTGGCCGAAGCGGGGTTTGCGCGCGTCCTTGCATGTGCGGCTCAGTCGGGAGCGGGATCGGTCGGCGGGGGTGACGCTGACGGTCGGCGAGCGGCGGTTCGCGTTGGTGGCGAACGGCTTGGATGCCTGGGCTGGCGATGCGCCGAGCGATCGCGCGATCGTCGCGGCGATGCGATCGGGGCGGAGTATGAGTGTGGAGGCGGTTGGTGTTGGGGGGCGGCCGTTTGTCGATGTGTATGCGCTGTCGGGGGCGGCGACGGCGATCGATGCGGCGGTGTTGGGGTGTAGCGGAGGGTGACGTTTTGCTGCCCCGCGTTTCCAATAGACGTTCCGAACGAACCTTCACGATCCTCCCCCGCAAGGGGGAGGTGTCGCCGCAGGTGACGGAGGGGGAGGACACGGAACGAACGTGAGCGCAGGCCTCCCCCTCCGTCAGGCTACGCCTGCCACCTCCCCCTTGCGGGGGAGGATCGGAAGGGTGTCTACTTCCCTCTCCCGCAGCCAGTAGAAAAATCACGAAAATTCCGCTACGGGCTCGCGCATGCAGACCGCCGCGAACCTCATGCCTATTCCCGGGCACATCGATCCCGTGCCCGTTCCCCGCAGCTTCGTGCCGCGCAGCGATGGGCGGATCGACTTGCTCGGGCTGTCGCTCGCCGATCTGCGGATGGCGCTGGAGACATCGCAGCTTGAGGAGAAGCAGGCCAAGCTGCGCGCGAAACAGCTGTGGCACTGGATCTACAATCGCGGTGCGACCGAGTTCTCGGCGATGACCGATATCTCGAAGACGATGCACCCGTGGCTGGAGCAGCGCTTCGTGATCAGCCGGCCGAACGTGGTCGAGGCTCAAGTGTCGACCGACGGGACGCGGAAGTGGCTGCTGCGGTCGGACGATGCGCAGGATTACGAGATGGTGTTCATCCCCGACGCGGATCGCGGTACGTTGTGCGTGTCGAGCCAGGTCGGCTGCACGCTCAACTGCACCTTCTGCCACACCGGCACGATGCGGCTGGTGCGCAATTTGACGCCCGCCGAGATCGTCGGCCAGGTAATGCTCGCGCGCGATTCGCTGGGCGAATGGCCGAGCCAGCCCGAGGGCCGCATGCTCACCAACATCGTGATGATGGGGATGGGCGAGCCGCTGTATAATTTCGAGAATGTCCGCGATGCGCTGAAGCTGGTGATGGACGGCGCGGGGCTCGCGCTCAGCCGGCGGCGGATCACGTTGTCGACCAGCGGCGTGGTGCCGATGATGGCGCGTGCGGGCGCGGAGATCGGCGTTAATCTGGCGGTGTCGCTGCATGCGGTGACGAAGGAAGTGCGTGACGAGATCGTGCCGCTCAACCGCAAATACGGCATCGAGGAGCTGTTGCAGGCGTGCGCGGATTATCCGGGCACGAACAACGCGCGGCGGATCACGTTCGAGTATGTGATGCTAAAGGACAAGAACGATTCCGACGACGATGCGCGCGAACTCGTGCGGTTGCTGCGGAAGTATGAGCTGCCGGCGAAGGTGAACCTCATTCCGTTCAATCCGTGGCCGGGGGCGCAATACGAGTGCTCGACGCCCGAGCGGATCAAGTCGTTCTCCAGCATCGTGTTCGGCGCGGGAATTTCGGCGCCGGTGCGGACGCCGCGCGGTCGCGATATCGACGCGGCGTGTGGGCAGCTGAAGACCGCGTCGGAGAAGAAGAGCCGCGCGCAGATCGATCGCGAGGCCGCTGCCGAGTCCGACGCCTTTGCTTGAGTGGACTGCGGTCGCGCTGGCGGCAGGGGCTGGGGTTCTCGGCGGGGCGATGAACGCGCTTGCGGGTGGCGGCAGCTTCGCGACGATGCCGACGCTGATCGGACTCGGCGTGCCCTCGACCTTCGCGAACGCGACCAGCAACGTCTCGCTTCAGCCCGGCGCGATGGCGAGCGCATGGGCGTATCGCCACGGGCTCCAGCCGATCTCGGGCGTCAGCATGAAGACGATGGCGGGGATCACCTTCGTCGGCGGGCTGGTCGGGAGCCTGTTGCTGGTGGCGACGTCGGCGCGCGCGTTCGACCTGATCGTGCCGTGGCTGCTGCTGTTCGCGACGCTGGCGATCGCGTTCGGCACGCGCGCATCGCTGTGGCTCCGGTCGCGGGTCGAGATCGGGCCGAAGTCGCTCGTCGCGGTGCAGGCATTGCTGGGGGTGTATGGCGGGTATTTCGGGGGCGGCGTCGGGCTGATGCTGACCGCCGCGTGGGGGCTGCTGTCGGGCGCGACGCCCGCGACGCTCGCGCCGCCGCGGACGCTGATGCTGGCGGTCGCGAACCTCGCCGCGACGATCATCTTCATCGCGACCGGGATGGTGGTGTGGGCGCTATGCGTGCCGATGCTGATCGGCGGGATCGTCGGCGGGCATTTCGGCGCGAAACTCGGGCTGTTGCTGTCGCCGCAGGTGATCCGCGTTTGGACGCTGCTGGTGACGATCGCGACGACGATCGTGTTCTTCTACCGCGCCTATTCCTGAAGCCCGGTCTTCGCGGCGAGCCATGTCGCCGCGGCTTCCGGCGTTTCCTTGTCGGTATCGCGGTCGACCCGGTAGTTCGCGGCGCGCATCGCCTCGACCGGGATTCGGCCGACCATCGGCTTCAGCGCGGCCAGGAACTTGGCGTCACCTGCCCGCTTCGGCGCGACCATCAGGATCGCGTCGTAGCCGGGGATCGCGCGCCGCGGGTCGGTGAGCACGGTAAGCCCGTCCGCGGCGATCCGGCCATCGGACGAGAAGGCGGAGATGACGTCGACATTGCCGCTCTCCAGCGCGCGGTACATGAAGGTCGGGCTGTACGGCGTCGTCTTGGCGAAGCGGAGCGGATAGGCGCGCTTCACCGCGGCCCATTCGGGACGTTCGAGGAATTCGAGATCGCTGCCGAGCGTCATGCCGGGTGCGGCCTTCACCAGATCGTCGAGGCTGGCGATGCGCTTGGCCTTCGCCGCGTCGCCCTTCATCGCGAAGGCATAGGCGTTCTCGAACCCGAGCGACCCGACCAGGCCGACGTGATGCTCGCGCTTCGCCCAGTCGGCGATCGCGGCGACCATCGCCGGGCGTTCGGGGACATCGTTGCGCTTCATCTCGTTCGCCCAGATCGTCCCGGCATAATCGACATAGACGTCGATATCGCCGCCGGAGAGCGCCCCGAAGACGACCGCGGATCCGAGGCCGTCGCGATATTCGACGGTATAGCCGGCATGTTCGAGCCGGTCGCCGATCAGCCGCGCAAGGATGTATTGCTCGGCGAAGTTCTTCGCGCCGACGACCACGGTGCGGTCTGCGCCGCCCTTGGGCCACAGCGGGGCGGTCGCCGCCGCGGTTCCCAAGACCAGCACCACCGCGCTCGCGATCCACAGCCAGCGGCGGCGCGCGCGGATGCCGTATTCGATCGCCCCGATCAGCGCGTCGACCGCCAGCGCAAGCGCCGCCGCCGAGACGCAGCCGGCGAGCACCAGCGCCCAGTTCTGCGTCTGCAATCCCGCGAAGATCATGTCGCCGAGGCTCGGCTGGCCGACCGTCGTCGACAGCGTCGCCGCACCGATCGTCCAGACCGCCGCGGTGCGGATGCCGGCGATCAGCACGGGCGCGACCAGAGGTGCCTCGACCAGCCGCAGTTTCTGCGCGGGCGTCATGCCGACCGCGTCCGCCGCCTGGATCACGGCGGGATCGATGCCGTGCAGGCCGGCGACTGCATTCCGCAGGATCGGCAGCAGCGCGTACAGCGTCAGCGCGATCAGCGACGGGAGGAAGCCCAATGCGGGGATGCCGCCGCCGACCAGCGCGGAGAGGCTGAGCAGCAGCGGATAGAACAAGGCGAGCAGCGCGAGGCTCGGGATCGTCTGGACGAGGCTTGCGAAACCGAGCGACACGCGCGCCACGGTCGCGTTGCGCGCGGACCAGATGCCGAGCGGCAGGCTGATCGCGATGCCGAGGAGCAGCGCCGCCGCGGAGAGCAGGACGTGGTTGGCGAGCAGCGGCGGCACGCGGCCGAGCGCATCGAGGAACGCGCTCATGCGCCCCCCCTCATGCGACTAGCGCCTGGAGGCGTTCGGCCTGCGCGCGCGGCACCTGCACCAGTGCCTGCGCGTCGTCGCCACCCTTGCCGGCGACGAGGTCGGCGGGCGTGGCGTCGGCGACGATCCGCCCCGCCTTCATCACCAGCACGCGGTCGGCGAGCAACAGCGCCTCCGCCATGTCGTGCGTGACGAGGATCGTGGTCAGCCGGAGCCGGTCGTGGAGTTCGCGGATCCGCGTGCCGAGCGCATCGCGCGTGACGGGGTCGAGCGCGCCGAACGCCTCGTCGAGCAGCAGCAGTTTCGCGCCGGGTGCGAGCGCGCGGGCGATGCCGACGCGCTGGCGCTGGCCACCCGAGAGCGCGTCGGGCATCCGGCCCGCAATGTCGCGGGGCAGGTCGACGAGGTCGAGCAACTCGCCGACCTTGGCCTCATCCGTGCGGCCGGCGATGCGCAGGCCGATCGCGATGTTCTCGGCGATCGTCATGTGCGGGAACAGGCCGATGTTCTGGAAGACGTAGCCGATCCGGCGGCGCAGTTCGGGCGCGGGCTCGGCAGCGACGTCGGCACCGTCGATCGTCACCCGGCCTTCGCTCGGCTCGACCAGGCGGTTGAGCGTCTTCAGCAGCGTCGACTTGCCCGAACCGGACGTGCCGACGAGCGCGACGAAACTGCCGCGTGCGATCTCCAGCGAAACGCCGTCGACGGCAATCGTCGTCCCGTATCTTTTGGTAACGCGTTCGAAAGCGAGCGCTGGGGAATTGTCTGGCATCTGCGCGCAGGATGCGGGAAACATACCGGAAAATCAAATGGAGAGGGGCGCATGACGCAGCAGAGCATTTTCATCACCGGTGGCGGATCGGGGATTGGCCGCGCCACGGCGCAACTGTTCGCTGCCAAGGGCTGGCGCGTCGGGTTGGCGGACGTCAACGTCGCAGGGCTTGCCGAGACCGCCGCGCTGCTGCCCGCGGGGATGGTCAGCACCTACCAGATGGACGTGCGCGACCGCGATGCGTGGGTGACGTCGCTCGATGCGTTCGTCGCGACCACGGGCGGGCGGCTCGACGTGCTGTTCAACAATGCCGGGATTGGATCGGGCGGACCGCTCGCGGAGACCGACTTCGCCGAGATCGACCGGGTGATCGCGATCAACCTGGTCGGCGCGTTGAACGGCGCGCGGATCGGCCATCCGTATCTGAAGCGGACGCCGGGATCGTGCCTGCTCAACACTGCGTCCGCGTCGGCGATCTACGGCTCGGCGGGGCTCGCGCCTTATTCCGCGACCAAGTTCGGGGTGCGCGCGATCACCGAGGCGCTCGACGGCGAATGGGCGGCGGACGGGATCAAGGTGCGCTCGATCGTACCGAGCTTCATCGACACGCCGCTGCTCGATTCCGCCGCGGGGAACACCAACCACTCGATCCGCGAGACGGTGACGGGGGCGGGACTGGAACTGACCGGCGTGGACAAGGTCGCGGAGGCGGCCTGGGCCGCGGTGCACGGCGACAAGGTCCACACGTTCGTGGGCAAGACTGCGCACCGCATGGCGTTCGCGGCAAGGTGGATGCCGGGCGCGCTGCGCAAGCGGATGCGCCGGGATATGCGGAAGGGCTGAACCCGCTTTAATCCTCCCCCGCCAGGGGGAGGTGGCTGGCACTTGCCAGACGGAGGGGGCGGTACGCGATGACCGAGGTTCCGTGCCCTCCCCCTCCGTCACCTTCGGTGCCACCTCCCCCTGGCGGGGGAGGATCATTTTACTTCAGGCGTCGCCGACGATCGCGTCGATCGCTTCGGCCATCTCGATGTCGCGTGGTGACAGGCCGCCTGCGTCGTGCGTGGTCAGCAGGATTTCCACGCGGTTCCAGACGTTCTTCCACTCCGGATGGTGGTTCGCGCGTTCGGCGATCAGCGCGACCTGCGTCATGAAGCCGAACGCCTCGACGAAATCGGCGAACACGATCGTCCGCGTGATCGCGTCGCGCGCATCGTCGTAATCCCACTCGTCGAGCCCATCGAGCGCCTCGGCCCGCTCGGTATCGTTCAGCGCTTCGATCATCGGGCTCTCCCTTGCCGCAACAGTTCGCCGACGCGTATGGCTGGCGGCATGAGCGGGCAAGCGACAATATCCGGGGAGGCCCCCGACGCCGACACGATCGAGGCGATCTGTCGCGCGACGATCGCCAGGCTGCCGCAGCAGTTCGCGGAGCATCTCGGCGACATCGTCTTCGCGGTCGAGGAGTTTGCCGACGACGAGACGCTGGCGGCGCTGGGCCTCGAACACCCGCTCGACCTGTCGGGCCTGTATCACGGTCGCCCACTCGGCGAGAAATCGTCGATGGACGTCGCGCCGATGCCCGACCGCATCGTCCTGTACCGCCGCGCTATCCTGGAGGAATGGATCGAGACCGGGGTGCGCCTCGACGATCTCGTCGCGCACGTGACGATCCACGAGATTGGCCATCACTTCGGCCTGAGCGACGACGACATGCACGCGCTGGAAGACTCCGCCGCATGAGTCTCGCGTTTCGCGACGTGGCGTGCGTACGGGGCGGAAGATTGCTGTTCTCAAGCGTGTCGTTCGACCTCGGGCCGGGCGATGCGGCGATCGTCACCGGCCCCAATGGCGTCGGAAAATCGAGCCTGATCCGCATCGCCGCCGGCCTGCTCGCGCCATTCGAAGGCGCCGTGACGTGTGACGCGAACAAGGCGTTGCTGACCGAGGCAAGTGCGCTCGATTCCGACCGCACGCTGATCGCCGCGCTTCGTTTCTGGGCCGCGTTGGACAATGCGCCCGCCCCCGATACCCGGATCGCCCAGGCGCTGTCCGCCCTCAATCTCGACACGCTCGCGGACATTCCGGTCCGCCTGCTGTCGACCGGGCAACGCCGCCGCGCGGCAATCGCCCGCGTTGCCGCTAGCGGAGCGCCGGTCTGGCTGCTCGACGAACCCGCCAACGGGCTCGACACGGTGTC
This sequence comes from Sphingomonas sp. Leaf230, assembly GCF_001421745.1. GTDB lineage: Bacteria > Pseudomonadota > Alphaproteobacteria > Sphingomonadales > Sphingomonadaceae > Sphingomonas. Next base: position 659,363 of record NZ_LMKW01000008.1, read on the forward strand.
GGTCGCTCGACTGGAAACGCTGATCGCTGAGCACCGCGCCACCGGCGGGATCGCGCTGGTCGCCACGCACCTGTCGCTAGCGATCCCTGCCGCGCGGAAGATCGCGTTGTGATCGCGCTGATCCGCCGCGATCTGCGGCGCAGCGTGTCGAGCGGCGGCGCAACATTGGTGGTCGCGTTCTTCCTGCTGGTCGCGACGCTGTTCCCGTTCGCGATCGGCCCCGACGCGGCGTTGCTCGCGCGGATCGGTGGCGGGGTGATCTGGACCGCGGCATTGCTTGCGGCCTTGTTGCCGGTCGAACGCCTCGTAAGTCCCGATCTGGAGGGGGGGCTGTTCGAACAGTTCGTCGTCCGCGGGATGTCGCTTGCGCTGGTCGCGTTGGCGAAGACGATCGCGCACTGGCTGAGCTTCGGCCCGCCGCTGATGCTCGCCGCAGTGATCGCCGCCGGCCTGCTCAACCTGTCGGCCGACACGCTGCTCCGCGTCGAGGTCGGCCTGCTGATCGGCACGCCCGGCCTCGCCGCGCTTGCCGTCGCGACGAGTGCGCTGGTCGCGGGCGTTCGCGGCGGCGGCGCGGTAACGGGCCTTGTCATGCTGCCGCTCGCGGTACCGTTGCTGATCTTCGGCGCGGGATCGCTCGATCCGGCCGGAGGCGCGGGCGCGGTCAAGCTGCTGGCCGCGGTCAGCCTCGTGTTCGTCGCGGGCGCGCCGTTCCTTGCGGCGGCGGCGATCCGCGCGGGCATGGACTGAGGCGATGAGCATGACGGACGAGCAAGCCGGCCCCGTACGCGTCGGACTGATCGGATACGGGTTCTCGGGCAAGACGTTCCATGCCCCGTTGATAGCGTCGGTCGCGGGGCTCGAACTTCGCGCGGTGTCGTCCAGCGATGCTCACAAGGTGCAGGCGGACTTTCCGGGGATGACGGTCCACGCCGATCCGCACGCGCTGATCGCGGCTGAGGACATAGACTTGGTCGTGATCGCGACGCCGAACGAGACGCACGCACCGCTCGCGAGGGCAGCGATCGCGGCGGGGAAGCACGTCGTGATCGACAAGCCGTTCACGCTCGACCTCGACGAAGCGCGCGGGCTTATCGCGCTGGCGGAAGATCGAGACGTGCTGCTGTCCGTCTTTCACAACCGGCGCTGGGACAGTGATTTCCTCACCGTGCGTGCCGCGATCGACGCCGGTATCGTCGGCAACGTCACGCATTTCGAATCGCATTTCGACCGGTTCCGGCCGGACGTCCGCGACCGCTGGCGCGAGCGATCGGGGCCGGGCAGCGGTGTCTGGTATGATCTCGGTCCGCATCTCGTCGATCAGGCATTGCTCCTGTTCGGCCTGCCGGACACGGTCCAGGCGTCGATCGCGACACAGCGGCCGGGCGCGATGACCGACGATTGGGCACACGTCGTCCTGTCCTACGGCGAGCGCCGCGTGATCCTCCAGGCGAGTATGCTGGTGGCAGGCGGCGTCGACCGGTTCACCGTGCACGGCACCGCCGGCAGCATGACGAAGCACTGCGCCGACCGACAGGAGGCGCAACTTCTAAGCGGAATGCGGCCGGGCGACGCGAACTGGGGCGAGGATCCCGATCCGCTGGTGATCCACGCCGCCGACGGGCAACGCGAACAGCGCGCGCTACCCGGCGACCAGCGCCATTATTATCGGGGCATCGCGGCGGCGGTTCGGGAAGCAGCGAAAAATCCGGTCGCGCCGATCGAAGCGCTGGCGGTGATGGCGGTCGTCGAGGCGGCGTTCCTGTCCGCAAACACCGGCACGACGACGGCATTGGCGCTGACCGATCGCGAGCGGGACGCCGCAGCCCGCGCGCTATCGTCCGCGACTGTACAAATCTGAACGATCCGTCCCGGCGTCGCGCGGGTATCGAATGCGTCGCTTGCGAAGCACCTCCGGTCGGTTGCCGATCCGGATCTTCTCTGACAGGATTGCTGCGTGCCCGACCCTCTTCACCATGGCCTCAACCAATCGCGTTGGCCCAAGCGGATCGGTCGACTGATCGATGCGATCTGCCTGGTGGCGCTGATCGTGGTGATCGTCACGGTCATCTATGGCTTCTGGCTGCGCGCGATCTGGGCGCATGGCTATTACCTGGCGGTCGCGGTCGCGGTGCTGGGCGCGTTCGTCATCCTGATCGGGCTTGCGCAGCAGGCGATCGCCGCGCGCGACGTGGCGACCTGGCGCGACATGGCCGAATGGCAGATCCGCGCGGCGCGGGTGGCGGCTGGACAGGCCGGCGCGACGCAGGCGGACGCCGACGACGAGATCGAGGCGAATGCCGCCGCCTATTACGAAATCCTGATCGGGACGCTGGTCGCGCATGCGGAACAGGACGAGCGGAGCATCGTCGATGAGCGGTGATCCGCATCTCGAACTGGGCGAAAGTCTGCCGCGATTCCTGTCGCACTGGCTGGCGGCGTGCTTCGGGCATTTCCTGATGGTGCTGCTGCCGCTGATCACCGACTGGGCGCATGTGAAGAACGCAACCTGGCCAAGCTGGTGGTCGCTGCTGCTGTTCGCCGCGTCTACCTCGCTGGTGGCGGCGATCATCAACGCCAATTTGCCGGTCACGCCGCGCGAGATGATCAAGAGCGTCGCGCTGGGGTTCGCGCTGAATGCGACCATCGTCATGCTGCGGCTGGCGTGATTGGCGCGCGCGTGCCGCTGGTTTCGCGGCTGTTCTCGCGCGATGCGGCGCTGGACCGCGACCAGATAGCGCCGCTCCAGCTGCTGCGCGGACTGGCGGCGTCGGGCGTCGTCGTGGAGCATTTGCTGGAGCGCTATGTCCGGCGCGGTGCGATTACCCACGACCTTCCCGATTTCACGACTCGGCTCGGCCAGACCGGGGTCGCCACCTTCTTTGCGATCAGCGGCTTCATCATGGTCTATATCGCGCTGCGGGAGGACCGGCCGCCGCCATCGGGCTGGTCGTTCCTGCGCAACCGGTTCCTGCGGGTCGCGCCACTCTATTATCTGACGACGCTGATGATCGTCGCGTTCGGCTGGCTGGCGCAGGCGATGGGCGCACGGACCATCGTCGCGGCGCGCCTGCCGAACGTGACCGAATTCCTCTTGTCGTTCGCGTTCATCCCCCACCGCGGCGCCAACGGTTTGATCCAGCCGATCTACGAGCTGGGGTGGACGCTGCATTACGAGATGTTCTTCTACCTGCTGTTCGCGGCGGGCCTCGCAGTGCTGGCGCGGCGCGGCGCGTTCCTTGTGCTGGCGGTACTTGGGCTGTTGGTCACGGTGGGGACCGGCATCGATGCGCCACCCGACCGGGTCGGCGTGTCGATCGCCGCCTATGTCTTCACGCGGCCGATCATGGGCTATTTCGCGATCGGGATCATCATCGCGCTCGTCCGCCACCGGATCGGCGACCGCCTGCCGGTGCTGCCGATGTCGGTGATCGCGGTCGTCGCCGTGGCCGCGCTGGGAGTCGCCGCAATCGACCCGAGCCAGATCGTGGCGATGGCGGTGATCGCGGTCGCAGTGGCGGTGACCGTGCTCACGACGCCCGCGACGACGCGACGGTCGGACGGGTTCGCCGCATTCTCGCGCGCGTTCGGCAACGCGTCCTACAGCATCTATCTCACGCACAGCTTCGTGTTGGGCGCGTTCGCGTCGGCGACCGTGTCGATCGTTGCATACGGCCTACCGGCGCTGCTCGCGATGGCGGCACTCGCCTGCATGGTGTGCTTCGGCGTGGGGTGGCTGTCCTGGCGGTTGATCGAGCTGCCGATCGCGGAGGCGCTGCGTGGACGGCGGCCGTCCAGGGCCGAACTCGTCGCCCCCTGAGGTTAGTTGGCGGTAGGCGATACCGGCAGGACGCGGCGCTCTGGAGTCGGCGAAGCGCTGCTGTCGCCGACTTCGGGACCACGCGGCAGCACGCGCCGTTCGCCAAGGCTGACGGTCGGCACCGGGGAGTCGTCGGGCAGGCTGGCGCGATAGCCGCTGAGGACGGGTCGCTCGCTCGGCGCAACCGCACCGGATGCGGTGGCCACCGTTGCGGCGGCGTTCGTCGCCGTCGGGGTAACGACCGCGGGAGGCAGCGTCATCGCAGGTTCGTTACCCGCATAGACTCCGCGGAATGCGCCACCGCGTCCGGCGGGACCGTTCCAGCGGTAGAAGATGTGCGCGCCGATCGCCGCGACCTTTTCCAGGCTCGATGCCCAATACGGCACGACGTAGTTGGCGTGATAATGCGTCGCCCAGCCGACCGGAGCGAACACCGCGCCGCCCAGAGCCGACGTCGCGACCCGCGAGGCGCGCAGCCAGCCCTTCTGCGACGGTAACCGGCCAAGCGCGCCGTCGCAGACGAAGGTGAACTGGCAGCCGGTCCTGCGTTGCGATCCGTCGAGGACGACGCCGCAGACCGTCTTGGGATAGGCGGGATGGCGGACGCGGTTGAGGATGACCTGCGCCACCGCGCGCTCGCCATCGTCCGATTCGCTGCCAGCCTCGTAATAGACCGCCATCGTCAGGCATTGCAGCGAGCGGCTGTAATCCTCCGCCTTGCCGGTCCGCAACGCGAAGGTGGACGCGGATTCGACGCGCTTCGCCACGGTCGGCGCGGCGGCGTTCCAGGCGACCGCCTGCTCGGGCGTCAGCGGGCGCATCGTCTTCGGTGCGAACGGTGCCTCGATCCGCGCCGTGCTCGCCCAGCGCGTGCCGCCGGTCGCGTCGAACGCCTTGTCCGGCGGCGTCCCGAGGCTGACGACCGCGACAATGATCGATCCGCCGATCAGGATCAGCGCCAGCAGGGCGGGCACGATCACGCCCAGGTGAAACCGACGCACCGGCGGCAACGACGAAACGGTGTTCGGATCGAGGATCAGCGTCGAGGGCGCCGGCTCGGGCGACGCGGGCGCCTGTCGCCGAATAAGGTCGAGAAGAGCCATTGCTTCGTCGGGTGTTAGTGAATTGAAGCGCACCGCGCCAGCGCGTAACGACGGGCGATCATGGTCATGCCCCTCGTCCTGCTGCTCGCCGCGCCGCTGTTGATCCAGTCCCAGAAACCGAATGGGGCGGTCGCGCAGGCCCCCACCCCGCAAGCGCCAAGCTCGCAAGCCTCAACGGGGCCGCTCGCCGGGGGGTTGTTCAGCGCCGGGCAGTTGCGGCAGCGCTGTTTGTCCAACGTGCCGGCCGACGCGTCCTATTGCTTCGCCTATATCACCGGCGTGCATGACACGGTCCGCGCATACGAGGCGTGGCTGAACCAGCGCGAATTCTGCGTGCCCCGGCATGTTCCGCAGGGCGATTTGCGCCAGGCGTTCATCGACTATCTGCGCGACAAGCCCTCCGACCTGTCCGGCGAAGCGGCCTCGGTCGTCGTCGTCGCGCTGAAGATCCGCTACGCCTGCGGTAGCGGCCCGCGCGGGACGCCGCCTGCCCCGTCTCGGAGCGGCAAACCCTGACGTGCGCTAGCTGCTCCGGCCCGAGCCGGAGCAGCGGTTCGGCTTATTTCGACGCGTCGTCGTAGCGATAGCGGTAGTAATCGTAGGACTGGCCGAAGCCCGCCTTCTTGGCGTTGTACTTGGTCATCACGCAGCCGATCACGGTGCCACCGGCGCGGAGCAGGCGGGACACGGCGTTGCGTGCCTGCCCAAAATGCGCGCTCGAGGCTTCGGCGACGAACACGGTGGCCTGCGCGGCGGCCGTCAACTGCGCCGCGTCGGCGAGTGCAAGAACCGGCGGGCCGTCGACGATCACGACGTCGTAGTCCGCCTCCAGCGCGGCGAGCAGATCCTGCATCGCCGTCCCCGCGAACAACGTCGCGGGATCCGGTGGTAGCCGCCCGCTCGGCAGGAAGCTGAGCCCGGGGAACGCGGTCGGCAGGATCGACGCGCCGCGTTCGGTCATCCGCGCGAGGACCGACGAAAGGCCGATTTCGGGCAAGGTGATCCCCAGCGTGCGGTGCAGCGACGGACGCCGCAAATCCGCATCGATCAGCAGGACGCGGCGGCCGAGCCCGGCGAAGTCGCGCGCGAGGGCGAACGAGGTGGTCGACTTGCCTTCCGACTTGCTGCTGCCGGTGACGAGGATCGACCGCGGCGGACCCTGGTTCGACGACAGTTCGATCGACGTCCGGATCGCGTGATACGCCTCGGCGATCTCCGACTTCGGATTGTTGAGCGCGTCGAGCGGCGAATCGCCCCGCGTGTCGGGCACGACGCCGAGCAGCGGGATGTGCAGCTTCTGCTCGACATCCTGCGGATCGCGGATCGAATCGTCGAGATAGTCCCGACCGAACGCATACAGCATCGCCAGCGCGAGCCCGGCGATCAGCGCGAGCGCGACGTTGAGCAGCGGCCGCGGCGACGTCGGGCGGCGGGGCTGTTCGGCGGTATCGACGCTGGAGACGTTGTTGGTCGTGATCCCCGCCTCGGCGCTGACTTCCTTGTAGCGCTGGAGCAGGCCCTCATAGAGCTGGCGGTTGGTATCCACCTCGCGGCGCAGGATATTGTAGCGAACGCTGCGGCCCTGTTCGGCGAGCGTCGCCCCCTGGAGCGCGGTAACCTGCTGGATGAGCGCGCGGTTCTGACGCTCGGCGGTGAGATACTGGTTCTCGATCGACTTGCGCGTCACCTCCGCAAGCTGGCGGATCTGCTGGTCGAGCGTGGCGATCTCGGCAAGCGCCTGGATCACGACAGGGTGGTCAGGCTTCAGGCGGCGGCGGACTTCGCTGAGGCTGGCGATATCCTCCGCGCGCTTCTGCGACAGGCGCTGGACCGCCTCGTTCGCCTGCACTTCGGGCAGCGACATCAGCGGCGCCCGACGCGCCTGTTCCCACCGCGCGCGCGTCCGCAGGCGATTGGCCTCCGACGTTGCCGAATCGGCGTTGAGCTGGATGAGGTTGGCGGTGACGAGCGAGCGCGGCGCGTTGTCCGCTTCCTGCTGGCGAGCACCCGCACTGGCGTCGATCAACCGCGCGGACCGGGCATAGGCGATCAGGTCGCGCTCCGACCCTTCGAGGCGGGTCTTGGCGAGGCCGAGCTGGTTCTGGAGGAACCGGCGGGAATAGGACGATGCGGAGAATTTCCGCTGGATATTCCCCTCGATGAAGTTGGTCGCGTAGCTGTTGGCGATCTCTGCGGCGAGCGCGGGGTCGCGGCTGGTGAAGATGATGTGGACGACGCGCGAGTTGCGGCGAAGGTCGATCGTCAGGTTCTTTTGCAAGACGTCGACGACCTGATCAGCAAGGCTGGCATCGCCCGGCTTGATCTCGATCTGGCGCGCGCCGGTCATTCGCTTGAGGAACTCGTCGTTCGCACTCAGCGCGAGGCTGTCCGAAACGCGGCGCGCGATCGCCCGGCTGTTGAGCACGTCCGCCTGCGTCTGGAGGAAGCGATCGGCGTCACTGCCGGCGACCTGCGGCTCCGAATCCTCGGTGCCGAGAACCTTGGCGACCTGCTGGTCGATCTGAATGCTCGACTGCGCCGTATACTTGCGCGGCATCAGCAACGCGGAGGCGATGCCGAGCATCAGCGCGACGCCGACGATCGCGATCATCATGTACCGATTGCGGAAGATCGTCGCCCATACCGCGCGAAGATCGATCGCCGGTTCGTCCCCCTCGCCCTCAGGCACGGAAAAGTCCTCGCGCTCGGCGAAATTCGACCCAGGGGCCGAACCGAAGTTCCGCCGGTCGTTCGGCGTGAGAGCGCCCTGAGAGACGTCGACACTCCCCATGAGTCAGTTCTCTTCCTGTGATCTTAGAATTGCGCGAAGACGCCGAAGCCCGCGAGCAACGGTGCCGCGCGCAGAATATCATGCCAGGCCGATTTGCCCGTCGAATGGCCGACGATGATCGTGTCGCGAGCCGCGATCGCGGGATCGGCATCGTCACCGCGGCGGATGCGCTTCAGATCGAACACCGCGCCCATCCGCTTGCCGTCGATGTAGCGGATCACGATCACCTCGCGCAACGACGCGTCCTCGCTCTCGCCCTTGGCGAGCGCGATCGTGTCGAGCAACGTGGTCGGTCCGGAAATCGGATAGATGCCCGGCTCCTTGACGTCGCCCTGCACGGTGACGCGCTGCGCGACCGAACTGGCGACGGTGACCGTGACTTGCGGATTGACGTAGAACCGCTCGGCCAGCTTTGCGGCGAGCAGGTCGGCGAGCTGCGTGCTGGTGTTGCCGGCCGCTTGAATCCGTCCGATCAACGGCATCGATATGACGCCCGCGGCATCGACGACGACGCCGCGGGTCGAGATGTCGGCTTCTTGGAACACGACGATGTCGAGCGTGTCGAGCGCGCCGATACGATAATCCTGCACCCGTGGCGCCCCCACAGGCGCCGGGATCGTCTCATACGCGGCTTCGCCGGTTCGGAGGTTAGGGCCGACATTATCGTCGGCGCACGCGCCGAGCATGGCGCTCAGCGCGACCACCCCTATCAAGGTCGCTCGCATCCGTTGATCTTGCCCCTTTGGAATGACGAACCCTCGCACTACCCGGTGCACTCGGTCAAGCGTCTAACCTGTGTTACCGGCACCTGCACGACGTCACTGCCCGGCCACGGCGGCGATGCGAACCGAATCGATCCAGAATACGCCGGGCTGCCCACCACGTTCGCGCAGGTTGAGACCCAGGATCTGCACCGGACAGCCGGTTCCGACCGTGACGACACCAGCCATCTGCCGCCAGCCCGCCCCTCGCCCGTCGAGCGCGATGCCGTCGGTCGAGATCGTGGCCGGTCGACCGGCGCATGTCAGCGAAAGCGTGGCCGGCACGTCGGCACCGCGAACCATCGCGCTCACCCGCCAGCGGCCCGGCGGCAAGGTTATCGCCTGCGCCAGCGCGGTGCCGCTCGACAGACCGTCCGAAACGATCTGCAGTGCATGGCCGCTGTTATCCGCGCCGCGATCCGCCGGGATCACGCGTACGCCCGGCAAGCTCGGCGCGCCCCAGGCATAGGGGATGACCCCACCCGGCAGTGGTGACGGCAACGCCTCGAACCCGCCATCCGCGACCAGTCCCCGGCCACCGCTCGCGAGCCAGACCTGACGCGCGCCGGCCATGTCGCCCCTGTCACCGAGCTGCCAGCGAATCAGCGTGGTTTCCAGTGGCGTCGCGGCGACGCCCGCCTTCTGCAGCTTGCCGAGAAACTCGAGCGTGCGCGGCACCGATTCGGCAGCGTCCTTGGCGATCAGGTTGAAGAACCCCTGCCGCCATTTGGGCACATCGCCGAGGCGCGCGACGACCGCATCGACGCCGCCGGGCGACAGATAGGTCCGGCGCATCTGGGGCATCAGCGCGTCGGGCAGCTGGGCACGGCGCAACAGCGCGTCTATACGCTCCGCGGCGACACCCGTGCTGCCAACCTCTAGCGCGCGCTCCGCCAGCCACAATTGCATCAACGTATCGCGCCAGCCCAGCGCGGCGCCCGCCTGTAGCAACGCGCTGCCGCGCACCGGCTGGTCGAGCGCGAGATCGGCATAGCCGTGCGCGCGGACTGCCCCCGCGTCGATCGGGTCGATCACCAGCGCACGGGCCGCAGCAGCGCGTGCCGCGGCTGGCTGGCTCGCGAGTTGCTCGGCATTGGCTAACGCGGACCAGGCGCTGGCCGACCACGGCGAGACCGTCGTCGCGGCCGCGGCCTGGCCTCGTATCGTCAGGAAGCGACCCGCCGCATCGCCACTCGCCGCCAACCCGACAATGGCCGCGACGATCGTCATCGTTATCGTCGAGGGCGTCCAGGCGAAGGACGCGGTCGTGCGGGACTGCGGACGACCGACCGCGGCGATCAAGCCGAGCGCGGCGCCGAACAGGCCTGCGATCCCCGCCATGCGCAGTGGATAATCGACCAGCGAGAACAGTAGGATCAGCGCGATCGCCGCCCCGCCCGCGACCAGTGTCGCGCGCTCCTGACGCGTACTCGCGTGGCGATCGCCGCTCTGCCGGTCGCTCGCGCCGCGAACGCCGGCGTGGCGCCAACCCGATACGAGCGCGACGATCAGCACGATCAGCCCTGCCGCGATCAGGATCGCTGCGGACAGCCCTCCTTCGAGGACGAGTTCGAGGAAGTCGTTGTGCGCATGATTGACGCTCAGCGGCGAGACCTGCCCGAGCGGTTCGACGCTGCGATAGACTCGCTCGAAGCTGCCAAAGCCGGTGCCGAACGGGAATGTCTCGCGGACGATGTAGAGCGAGTTTTCCCAATATTGATAGCGCAGCTCTTCGGCGACCGTGGTGAAGCGGGCGAACAGGCGCTGGACCAAATCGGTGCGCGACAACAGGAGCCCGCCGACGACATAGAGCGCGGCGGCCGCAGCGACCGACTTGCCGGTGCGCCGGACATCGCCGACCAGGGCGAACGCGACGATCAGCGAAATCGGCAGCAACAGCAACGCGGTGCGCGAACTGGTCGCGAGAATGCCGAGCGACAGGAAGCCGATGACGCCGAGCATCCCGAGCCGGCGCGCCGCCCCCGTGCCCATCACGCCCGGCACCGCTGCAAACACGATCGACACCAGCAGGAACGTCGCCTGATGATTGCGGTTGACGAAGAAGCCGACGCCGAACCCGCGATGCGCGGTGTCGTACAGGACCGGCGCGCTGCCGCCAGCCGCAACCTGCAACGCGGCGAGCACCGTCGAGATCACTGCGGCGATGACGATCAGCCTGAGCATCGTCACGCGCGACTGGAGCGGAAGTGCCGCCACCGTCAGCATCGCGGCCAGCGGTACGAGCAACGTGAGCAACGCGGTAAACGTCGTGTCGGGCGTCATGCTGAAGGCGTGCCACCGCGTCGTCCAGCCGAGCAGCGTGTAGACCTGCACCGCCGTCTCGCGCGCCGGTAGGCCGTGCCACCAGCTCGCGGGCAGCGGCACCAGCTGCGCCACCAGCAGGAGCGCCGCAGCGGCGAACACCAGCACGAAACGGCTCAGCGCGACCGATCTCGTGGCGGGCGGCGCGGACGCAAGCGTATTGATTTCGGAGGGTGTCGGACGCCCAGCGCGGACGATCAGGACAAGCGCCAGAATTTGCGCGGCGAGTTCGATCAGTGGGTAGCCAGTGCCCGCGCCCCCGCCGAACAGCAGGACCGCCAGGAACACCACCAACGGCGCATGGGCTCGCCACGGCGCCGACAAACCGAACCTATGAGTGCGAGACCGTCCGCTCGGCCGCCCGCCAGACCGGCCACTCTCTCTTCGAGAGCCGCGACGCTCGTTCATGCCGCTCATGCGGAACGCCCCCACGCACTGTAGCGATGATGCTCGCTGCGGCACGGCATGACCATCACGCCCACCGGGTCATGCGATCCCACGCCTGCCGTCAGCGATCGTACGTCACGTAAAGCCATCGATGGACCGCTTCGATAAGGACTGGGACAGGCAGGTGAGCCAGCCAGGCGATCGATCGTCGCGTTCGGCCGGGATGATCGTGCCGATTCGTCGATCAACGGCAATTGGCGAAGATCACGCCTCACAGTCGGTAAGTTATCCCTGCCTACACCCGGACGCACTTGACGTTACCGAACGCGACCGTGGATCAAAAACCACTGAAAGGCACAAAAAGATAAAGGCGAAGCACTCGTTCGAATGCTTCGCCTCAATAACTCTCGCGATCGCGTGCCTAGCGAGGACGCGTCAGCCGATCAGTTTGGGCTGGAGTCGTCGTCACCACCGCTGGCAACGACCGCAACCACTGCAACCAGAGCAACGACACCGAGCAGCGGCAGCAGGAATGGCGCGCCGGCAAGATCATTCTTACGCTTGGCCGACGTTCCGACGCGCATCGGCGAACCGGCAGCATCGACCATCTTTACGCTGTCGAAGCTGACTGCTTGCGGACGCGCCGGTGCTGCATACGCGGTACCGATGAAAGCCTGGCTAGCGAGCGCGGCTCCAAGAATGATCTTTTTGAACATGATTTCCGACCCCTGAATACGGCGGTTCCGCGCCTATACTTCAGTTACTCACGTGCTGGCAGAAGAGTCAAGTACAGGGATCGCGCCACTAACCTGGATTAATTGTACAAACCGTCTGTTTCTTACAACAGAATCGTTTGTTTTTTACAATTTGCTGCAACTGCTCACTTTTGCGAGTTCACATTGGCAACGAGACAGCAAGTATGTCCCTTTTTTCGCCTTCCAAGTAGACTGCACTGAGAACGCCTGTTCGATACGCACCCGTATCGATCCCAATCCGGTTCTCGCGGACATCGACGTCAGGGGTAATGCTGTGTCCGTGGACGACGACCGCACCGAAATCGCGTTCGGACCGAAGGAACTCGCCACGGATCCACAGCATGTCGTCGCGTACCTGCCGCGCAAGCGCGACACCGGGACGAACGCCCGCATGGACGAAGTAATAGTCTCCGGACTGGACGCTGAGCGGCAATTGACGAAGCCAGGCGAGCCATTGCCGCGGGATCGCGCGTCGCGCGCCGTTCATATAGTCACGTGGGTCGTCGTCGGTGCGCAGCGGCGCGATGCCGAAGCTGGCGAGCGTCGCATCGCCGCCCACCGCGAGCCATCGCCGCAATGCGTCCGGATCGCCGTCGAGCGCCTGGAGCATCGCCTCTTCATGATTGCCCAGCAGGACGATGACGCGGCTATTCTGGCGCTGGAGACCATAGAGCATCGCCAGCACCTCGGCGCTTTGCGGCCCGCGATCAACGACGTCTCCGATCAAAACCACGTAGAGCGAGCGGGCCGGCGGCAAGCTTGCAGAATGCTCGCCGATCCGCGCGATCAACATCTGGAGAAGGTCGTATCGGCCATGGATGTCACCGATGGCATATATTCGGTCACCAGAATCGGTGCTTGGCAACGCAACATCTCCGGTATAGCGTTTCCCGCAAGGTCGTGGGGGAAGCGCGGCGATCTAACTTGAATATGCCATTGCGATCAATTGGTTCGATTGCTGAAATATCAAAGTCTGCGATAGTGGAGCACTGCACATCCCATGGGCTGGCCGATAATTGAAGAGGGCCAGTCACGGACGGGATGCACCAAGTCGAGCATGATCCCGATGGACTGGTGGCGCAAGATGGGGACGCGACAAAGTGGCTGAGGTCGGATCAACGTCAGCCCGCTCCCTGCCCGAGCGGTTCTTCGTGAACCCGGGCAATGACAGCGATACTGCCACATCCTCGGCGGATTCTACGCCGCGGCGAACGAATACACCCGTTGCATCGATCGATCATTTGCGCTTCCCGGTAAATCCGGATAGCGGCACCCCAATGCGCGTCCTGCTTGTCGCCTCGGCCGGTGGGCATTGGATCGAACTTCACCGCCTTCGCGCGGCGTTCGTCGGCGCGGACTGCCAATTCGTCAGCACGTCCAAAGGCATGACGCCCCCGCTCGGCGACCGCGAGGTTCTTGAAATTGCCGACACCGCGCGGGATTCGGCGTGGGCGATGGCACCTACCCTGCTTGGCTTGCTGCGGGTCTTCCGCGCGTTCGATCCAGACCTGGTCGTGTCGACCGGTGCCGCACCCGGCGCGCTTGCGCTGATGATCGCCAAGATGTTCGGCGCACGAACGATCTGGATCGACAGTATCGCCAACAGCGAAACATTGTCGCTGTCGGGGCGCCTCGTGAAGCCGTTCGCCGATCTGCGAATCGCGCAGTGGCAACATCTCGCCGACGAGAACCCGTCGCTGCGTTACCTAGGGCAAATCCTGTGATCCTGGTGTCCGTCGGTACGCAATTACCCTTCGATCGCCTGATCCGCGCGGTCGACGGGTGGGCGGTCGACCATGGTCGGTCCGATGTGATCGCGCAGGTCGGGCCGACCCGCTATCGCCCGGTCGCCCTGAAGAGCTTTGCGCACGTCGCCTACGACGTCTTCCGCGATCTGCAGAAGGAGTGTCGCGTGATGGTGTGTCATGCGGGCATGGGATCGATTATCACCGCGATGGAATTCGGCAAGCCGATCATCGTGATGCCGCGAAACCACAAGCTGGGCGAACATCGCAACGGCCACCAGTTCGCGACCTTGCGGCAATTTGGCGATCGCCCCGGCATCTACCCCGCGGACACGGAAGTCGAACTGCGCGCGCTACTCGAGCGGGTCGATGACCTGACTGCGTATCCGACGCTCAATACCATCGCCTCGGATGCGTTTGTCGAGCAATTGGCGGAGATCGTTCATCGGCCCGCCAAGACCTCCAAGATCCGACAACTACGGCATTTTCTCTCCGGCAAACGGGCCGGTGAGCCCGACAGACCCGGTCTCCGATAGATACCGCGATGCAACAAATTACCTTGATGCTTTATTATCGGCATGTTAGCCAAGAACTGACAGTGTAAATGGGGGTTTGCGTGAAAAATAGAGCGGCTTTTGTCTTGCTAGCCGCCTTTGCGCTTGCCGGATGTTCGAAATCCGGCCCGCCCCCTATTTCGAGCGGTGAACGCTATGCCGAGGGCGCAGCTAGCGACGACATCTACAAACTGGGCGCTGGCGACAAGATTCGCGTCATTGTTTACAATGAGCCGCAATTGAGCGGCGATTTCTCGGTCAGCAGCGACGGCGAGATCTCGTTGCCGCTGATCGGCAACGTGCAGGTCGCAGGCAAGCCGATCGAGCGCGTCACGCAGGAGGTGCAGGCGCGCCTGTCCGATGGCTATCTGCGCGACCCCCGCGTGAACATGGAAGTGGCGACGTACCGCCCGTTCTTCATCCTCGGCGAAGTCCGCTCGCCCGGCCAATATCCCTATCTGAGCGGGCTGACCGCTTTGAATGCGATCGCCACGGCACAGGGCTATACGCCCCGCGCGCGCAAGGCGACCGTCCGCATCCGTCGGTTCGGCGATCAATATGAGCAGGAATATGTCCTGACGCCCAACCTGCGGATCTATCCGGGCGACACGATCCGCCTGACCGAGCGGTTTTTCTGATACCGAGCACGATCCGGTCAGGCCGGTCGATACGCTATCGCTTGTTTTCGACGAGCCGGACCTGGGACGCGGACGATATGACGGGGGTACGCAGCATCACGCAGACGCGCGCCGCGTCGAGGCACCGGGCCGCGGCATTGTGGCTTCGGGGCACGCTGATCGCAGCGTCCGCGCTTACCCCCGCCGTTGCCGCCGCGCAGACCAGCAGCCTGTTGCTGCCGCCGGCGACAACCAGCGGTGACGACTATGATCGTGGTCACAATGTCGGTGTCGTCGAACGTGGGCGGCCCGAATATGACGCGCTGGGCGTCCGGCTCGGCAGTTTCATCGTAAACCCGCAGCTAAACACGTCGATCGGTTACAGCGACAACATCTTCAACGACAACACGAACAAGAAGTCCGACGTCTACACGTCGTTCGAACCGTATGTGAACGTCGCGTCCGACTGGTCGGTGCATCAGTTGCGGCTTACCGGCGCCGCGGACATCCGGCGTTTCGCCAAGCAGACCATCCGCAACCAGGATGCGTGGAACGTCCAGGGCAGCGGCCGCATCGACGTGACTCGCGACCTGACGGTGCGGCTCGACGCACAGGCAGACCGGACGTACGAGTCGCCGTTCTCCGCAGACGTCGTCGCGAATCTGATCGAGCCGTCGCGGTATCTGCGCACGTTCCTGGGAACACGGACGTCGTACGATTCTGGCCGGTCGCGCGTGATCGGGACGATCGATCGCACCTCGTACGAATTCAGTTCGGTGCGCTTTGCCGACGGGTTGATCCGTGACCAGCGGTATCGCGATCGCGTCACCTATGCCGGCACTGGCACCTATGAACTCGGTTTCAGCCCCAGCCTGTCGCTTTACGCGCGGCTCGAGGCCGACCGGAACAACTATGGTCTGGCGCAGGCGTTCGGCGCACCCAACCGCGATTCAAACGGCTATCGCGGCGTGTTCGGATCGAACTTCGATATCGCCGGCGTCGCGCGCGGCACCGTCGGCATCGGCTATAGTTATCGCAAGTTCGACGCGAGCCAGACGTATCGTACGACGAGCGGCCTGTCGGTCGAAGCACGGGCGGACTGGTTTCCCAGCGAACTGACTACGGTCGGTATTCTCCTGCAACGCCGGTTGATCGACGTCGACTTGTCCAACGCGGGTAGTTCCTGGGACAACCGGATTCGAGTCACGATCGATCACGAACTTCTGTACAATCTGATCGTCACGGTCGGCGGCGAAGTCAGCAAGCGCGAGTATCCGGAGCGGTCGAGTTCCACGCAAGTCTATCGCGCGGAAGTCGGCAGCCGCTACCAGATCACGCGATGGCTCGGTCTCGATGCGAACATCGGCTACGGGTCCAACAAACCGAGCGGCATTGGCCTCGGCAATCCTTTTGACGAGTTGCGTGCACGTTTCTCGATCCGTATCAGACGATAGGACGCAACCATGTCTCAACTGAAGAACAACGGCCTGTCCGCCAGATACTTAGGAAAATCCTGACATGAAGGTCGTGAACGCGGCAGAGCCCGAGACCCGGTTGAGCGACGTGATCCGCACGGTGCGCGACGTCATCCGCCGGCGCATCCTGATCCTCCTGGGCATCACGGCGGTGGTCGCCGCGATCGGCATCATCCTGACGCTGCGGATCACGCCGGTCTATCAGGGCGTGACCCGCATCCAGATCGATCCGAGCCGCAACCCGCTGGCGCGCACCGCCAACGATGCGCAGGCGCAGCTCGCCAGTGAGGCGATCGAGACCGAGGTGTCGGTGATCCGCTCGCTCGACCTGGCGCGCGTCGTCGTCAAGCGGCTCAACCTGCTCAACGATCCGGAATTCGGTGGTGGCCCGCCCCCCGAAGGCAAGCCTGCGTTGTCGCCGGCGGCCAAGCTCGATGTCGTCGCGCGGTCGGTCAACAGCCACCTCGACGTCGCGCGCGATCGCCTGACCTATATCATGGCGATCCGCTTCAATTCGGAATCCGCCGACAAGGCCGCACGCATCGCCAATGCGTTCGCGACCGGCTATCTCGATACCAAGGTCGGCAACAAGATCGGTACCGCCGAGCGCCAGACGGCGTGGTACCAGAAGCGCATGGATGAACTCGCGGCCGACATCCGCGTCGCCGACGAGCGCGTCGCGCAGTACCAGGCGCAGGCCGGCATCGTCCGCGGTGCCTCGAACCAGACCGGGACGATCGTCGATCAACAGGTTGCGCCGCTGTCATTACAGCTAGCGTCGGCCGAATCCTTTGCCGCCGAAGCGCGTTCGAAGGAGCAGTCGGCTAAACAGCAGGTCCGCCGCGGGGCGCTCGACTCGATTTCCGATGTTCGCCAGTCGGCGACCATTCAGGATCTGCGGAGCAAGCGTGCATCCTTGTCGCAGACGCTCGAAGACGTCCGTGGCCGCTACGGCGAACGTCACCCCGATTTCATCAAGGTTCGCGATCAGGTTGCGGGGATCGACGCCGAACTGAGCAAGGAAATGGGTCGGGTCGTGCGCTCGCTCGATGCCGATGCAGGCGCCGCCGACGCACGGGCGGCCAGCCTGCGCCAATCGATGACCCAGCTCGAACAGAAGCAGGCCGGCAACGCTCGCGCATCGGTCATCGCGGCCAGTCTCCAGCGTGATGCCGACGGCAAGCACGACGCGTACGAGAAAATCTCGCAGATGGCGCTCGAATCGCGTCAGGCTGCGCAGAACTCGATCGCGCAGGCGCAGATCATCGACAATGCCGAGCCGCCACAGTCGCCCAGCTGGCCGAACCGCCCGCTGCTGTTCCTGTTGTCGCTCATCGCCGGGTTCGGCGTCGGCATCGCGGTCATCGTGACGCAGGAAATGCTGGTCACCGGCATGCGCAGCATCGACGAAGTCGAAAGCGAGCTGGGCGTGCCGTTGATCGCGGCGATCCCGAATATCCGGCAGGATCACCCTGCCGATATCGTGGTCGACAAGCCGACGTCGCAATATTCCGAGGCGTTGCGCAATGCCCGCGCCTCGCTGCTCGGCGTCCGCGGCCAGCCTCGGCCAAAGATCATCGCGCTTACCTCGGCGCTGCCGGGCGAAGGCAAGACCACCACCGCGCTGGCCCTCGCGCGCGTGATGGCGATGAACGGGGACAAGACGATCATCGTCGATGCCGACGTCCGCCGCGCGCAGTTGCGGATGATCACGCAGACCAAGGCCGATGGCGTCGGCCTGGTTGAACTGCTTCACGGCGACGTGACGCTCGACGAGGCGATCGAGCCGAGCGGGTTGCAGAATCTCGACCAGATCATCATCCACAAGCCATTCTTCTCGTCCGAGAATCTGTTCGGCAACGACCTGATGCCGAAGATCCTCGAGCAGCTGTCCGAGCGCTACGACACGATCATCCTCGATCTGCCACCGCTCGTCGGTCTGGCGGATGGTCGCTTCCTCGCGGCTCTGGCCGATGCGGTCGCGCTCGTGATCCGCTGGAACAACACGCCGAAGCACGCCGTCACGTCGGCCGCCGCATGGCTGAAGTCGGATGGCGCCAACTTGGTCGGCTCGATGTTCACGATGGTCGACACGAGCTCGCAGGCAGTCGGTTCGTATTATTACTATTCGAAGCAATATTCGGAATATTACCAGGAAGCATGATGGCGTCGCGCCGTTGGTGAAGGCGATTGCCTGACTTCACCAACGGCGTTCGAGCACGGAGCTACCACCGCTAAAGGTGGACCATCGGTGCGCTGCCGATAGGTTTGGCGAGACAGACGCTGACGCAGCGTTCACGACCGCGACAGGCAGGTCCGATCGCATTCCAGCGAACAGTCTAAATTCGCCTCTCACGAACTCTCTCGCAGTCCCGCGCTGCAAAGTGAGGAAGACCGTGGGCCGCGCGGCTTACCGAGCTCAGTCGTGATACGCCGCTAGTCTACCATCGCCTTGCAAACGCTCAACTTATCGCGAACCGGCCAACCTCTGAACGCCGCCAAACTGGCAAAACGACGCGCATATCGGGCAAGCCCGGCGCGTGGTTCCCGACGTATAAGCCGCACGTCTCGACTAAAATCGATTGTCGTGCGCCGCTGGCGTGGGATGGAAGATGCGATCCACGTTCGGAGAGGTGAGTATATGCGTTCCAATCTTCCTAAATTTACCACGGTCGCGCTGATTCTGGTCGGCGCCACGGGCCTTGGCGGTTGCGCCACGAAGGGCTTCGTCCGGGAGCAGATCGCTACCGTGAACACCCGCATCGACGGCATGGACGGGCGTCTGCGCACCGTCGAGGGCACGTCCGGCCAGGCATTGGCACAGGCTCAGGCTGCTGCCGGTCAGGCGCAGCAGAACGGTCAGCGGATCGACCAGATCAACGGTCGCGTCGATGGCATGGAGCAGCAGATGCAACAGCGGCAGCGCAAGCCACGCGGCTAAGCGCAGCATCGCGCACTCGGGTTGCCTGAAGGGACAAGTCTGCTGAACAGGACCGCCGCCGTAGACGGGCCGTGCCGTATCGCCTCGCGTACGGGCATAGCCGCGGCACTCATGATCGCAGTGCTTGCAGCGCAACCGGGTTTCGCCACGGCCCCCGCGTCGCACGCGACCGACCGCAAGGCCGTGTCGCACACGCGCGACCGCAAGGTCGTGGCGAAACCACGCCCGAAAGCCGTTCCGGCCGAGGACGTGACCGAAGATCCGGAACCCATGCGATCGGAAGCGGCCAGCCGCATGATCGCATGGGTGACGGCCGCCCACGACAATGGGCCGCTGCCCTATGTCGTCATCGACAAGCCGACGGCGACTTTGTTCCTGTTCAATGCCAAGGGCGACTACCAGGGACAGACCCCTGTCCTGCTCGGCGTCGGCATGGGCGATGATTCGACGCCCGGCGTGGGCGCGAAGAACCTCGCGGAGATCGGCCCGGCCGAACGGACGACGCCCGCGGGCAGGTTCGTCGCGAAATTCGGCAAGGCGCTGGGGCGCCAGCGAGTCCTCTGGGTGGATTATACGAATTCGGTGGCACTGCATGCGGTGATCACCACGCACAAGTCGGAGCATCGCGTCGAACGGCTGCTGTCTCCGACGCCGGACGACAACCGGATCAGCTTCGGGTGCATCAACGTCGGCACCAGTTTCTATACGAAGAAGCTTCGCCCGCTACTTCAGCGAAAAGGCGGCGTGGTCTATATCCTGCCCGATACCAAGTCGCTCGACGAGGTGTTCCCACGCGTGCGCCTGCTGCCGTATCTGAATAGCGTGGCGAGCGAGTAGGTGTATCCCGGCATGGCCATCGTGGCTTTGCCAATACGCTGGAACAGTGGCGGATCCCGGTCCGGGCGACGTCGAGAGGGACGAAGACGATGATATTGGCGCTTGCCCTGCTTGCTGCCGCGGCAGACCGACCGGTCGTCGTGAGCGCGCTCACCACCGATCAGCTCGTCGAACAGTGTCGCGGCAAGGACAACGACCCCGCGCCGACATTCTGCGCCGGCTATATCCTGGCGGCGTTCGACACGCTGTCGCTGGCCCGCCAGATTTGCCCGTCGCCGACGCGCTCCTCCAACATCGAGGTCATGGCGACTGCGCGCAAATATCTGCGGACGCGGGGCAAGAAGGCGACTGGCGCACCGTCGTTCGTGGTGCGCGACGCGCTGCAGCGCGCGTTCCCGTGCAAACGAAAGTAGCGCCGGCTACGATCTCGGACTGACACTAGGCGGGGAGCGTCAGTCCGCCTGAACCGCTCCCGCGCCCGCGGAGCTATCGCTTAGCGAACCGATGAGCATTGCCGATCCGCCAACGGGCGATAGGCGGCAGGTTTGCACGGAGCAGGCTCGCCCCATATCCAGCTCGAGCCGACATAACCGAGATATACCCGGCCAAAGACGTCGGGATCGGCGCCGACCACGCTGACCTGATCGAGCGTACCGACCGGGAAGTCCGTGAGCTGCTGCCAGCTCGCGGCGTCGTCGACCGAGCGCCAGATCCCGTATTCACCAGCGACCCGCCCCGACAGGAACAGCGTCGGATAGGTCTTGCCCTTGGCCGCCTTGCCGAACGCGATGTCGTCGACGCGGGTAACGCCGGTGACGGTTTGCCAGGTCTTGCCGCCGTCGATGCTGCGACGCAGGCCGGTGTCGCTGGTGTGCTCGAAGGCGGAGGTGAAGAACAGGTTGCCGGGATGGCCGGGCACCGAACGGAGCTTTGCCGCGAGTTCGCTCGACGGTGCGAGTTCGCCGTCGAAGACCTTGTCCCAGCCGACGCCGCCGTCGGTCGTTCGCCACAGGCCCTGAAGACCGGCGTTCGCGCCACCGCCGCTATGATAGAGGTAGAAGGTGCCGGGGACGGCCTTGTCCGCGGTCAGCGTCTTGCGCTGCATCCACTGCGCCTGGAACGATCCGGGGGTATCGCCGCTCGCGCCGGGCAGGCGGACCGGGGTCCAGCTGCGGCCGCCATCCTTGGTGTAATAGGGCTGGCGGTTGAACGCGGGTGCCCAGATGATGTTCTGCGGATCGCCGGACGAGACCGCGATCGTCCCGAACGACATCCGCCAGGGATCGTCGTCCTTGGTGCCGGGCGGCGTCGGCAGCGTCGGGAACTTGCCCCATTTGCGGCCGCCGTCTGTGCTGGTGCCCGCCATCACCGCATTGCCGTCCTCCGAACAGCAGCCCATCCGAGCATCGGACGCGTTGCTGACGACGAAGCCGGGCTTGGCCGGCGTCCAGTCGAGCTGCGGGACAGTCATCAAGGCACGCTCGCCGGGGCCGAACGTGGTCGAATAGGCGTTGAGATCGTCCTTCACGTGGATACCGAAATCCCAGCCCGCGAAGATCGGCGAGCCCCCGGACGGCTGGATGACGTCGTTGGCGACGAGTTCCTCGATCCCGCGAGTCTGGCTGACCCAGTCGAGCGCCCCCGTTCCGGGCGGCACGTCGGCATGGAACACGCCCATGCCCGCCGCGACCCAGACCCGGTTCGGCACCGCGGGATCGAACATCATGTCCGCGGTCGTGAAGAACGGCGCGTTGGCGACGCGCAGCCAGGGGGGATCGCCCTCCCCGGCCTTCGCGCTGTGCGATACGCTGTTCCAGGTCGCGCCGCCGTCTGTGCTGGCATAGCCCTGCCCGCCGCGATCGACGACGATGACCTGGTCGGCACGCGGATTGGCGACGACCGCGGCGTATTCGCGCACGGTCAGGCCGAGGTCTGCGGTGAGATCGCGCCAGCGTCCGTCGCGGTACGACCAGATCGACTTGGTCAGATCATCGACGCCGAAGAACGTGCCGCGACGATCGAACGTACCGCGCTGGAGCGTCATTGGCTGCGACCCGACCGCCGGAAGGGGGCGGAACGTCGCACCCGCATCGCTCGACACGAACATGCCCGCACCCGACGCGAGCGCGAACAGCCGCCCGGTCGGCTTGCCGCCGGCGGGTCGTTCGAACCACAGCATCGTGCCGGGTGTCTGCGCGCCGGCATCGGGCTTGCGATCCTTGCTGACCGGGACCGAGCCGACATGGGACCACTGTGCGCCGCCATCGGTCGAGCGCCACAGCCCGGTCGCCGGGGTACCGAGCAGGACGATGTCCGGATTGGTCGGATCGACCGCCATGAACGGGCCGTGCAGCCGGAACTCGCTGTTCGCGTCCCACACCATCGGGAACGGATTGCCGGCGTTGGGCTGGACCCAGTGCCTGCCGGTATCGTCGGAGCGGTAGACCCGGCCCTGCAGCGCCATGTAGAGGCGTTGCGCGCGCGAGGGGGCGACGACGATCTCGTACGCACCCGCGGCGGCGCCGTTCTGCGTGCGGATGCTGTCGGGCATCGACGCCGCTGTGACGAGCTGGCTCCAGCGGTTCGCCGACGCGTCCCAGATATACGCGCCATAGACGTCGGTGCGCGCGACGAAGGTCTTGCCCGACGCATCGCTCGACAGGCCGGAGATCATGCCGCCGCCGCCGATCGCGACGTGCTTCCACTGATAGGCCTCGGATGCGACCGGGCCACCGGCCTGCGACAAAGCGCGCGGCGCGGCATGCGCCTGGTGGTCGCCCCCGAACCAGAAGGCGGCGATCCCGGCGGCGAGTGCGAGCAGCATCACGACGCCCAGGATCCACGGCCAGCGACGGCGGCGGGGCTGGACGAAATCCTCGTAGCGGACGGTGCGGCGTACATGTGGTTCCATCGAACTCCCTGCCGATCCCGGCCCCGCGCGAGGGCTGTCAATCATGCGTTCTGGTTGCCAGATAGTAGATCGCGACCGGACTTGTCACGAGATAGCGCCAGCCGAGCCGCACCGGTTCGCGCGCGGCACGGTAGAGCCACTCCAGCCCGGTCGCCTGCATCCATGCCGGCGCGCGCGATACGCCGCCGCCATAATGATCGAACAGCCCGCCACAGGTCCGGATCCACGCGACCCCGCCGAGCAGATGGCGGTTGTCGAGCGCGAACCGCTCCTGCGCGGGGCTGCCCATGCCGATCCACAATACGTCGGCGCCGGACGCGCGGACCTTCGCGCAAATGTCCGGGATCGCGTCCGCCGAGAAGAACCCGTGGCGCGTGCCGACGACCTTGAGGCCGGGGAAGCGACTGCGGAGATGTTGCGCGGCGCGGGCCGCGACACCCGGTCGCGAGCCGAGGAAGAAGAAGCGGATGTCATCGCGCGCGGCGATGGTCGCCGCGTCGAGCAGGAAGTCGGTGGTGGCGATGCGCTCCTCGAGCGGCTCGCGGCACAACAGCCGGCTGGCGAACACCAGCGGCATGCCGTCCGCATCGACGATATCCGCGCCATCGATCAGCCGTCGATACTCTTCGTCGCGGTTATACGCGGCGATGACGCTGCCATTGGCCGAGGTGACGATGCGCGGTTCCGCCAGCGTCCCAGCCCGCGCGCGCGCCGTATCGGCGAGCATCAACGCCGCGAGTTCGTCGCGCCGCAGCCGGGCGATCTTCATGCCGCCGATCGTCGCGGTCCGCACGAGGCCTTCATCGACAGCGGACGCATCGACGGCATTTGGCGCAATACTGTGATGATCGCGTTCGAACAGCGGCTCGTCTCCCGTCCAGATCTTACAAGACCGCAAACGTCTGACCTGTATTGAGGATGCTATGCGCGAGCCCACCAAGGCATGGCAAGCCCGAGACCGTAATTGTGGACGTTACGGTGCCAGTCGATAGACGTCGTATACTTCATCGCCCGATGCGGTCCGCAGTGTCGCGAGCTTGGTGGTCGCCGCGCGGAACTTGGCGATGTCGTCCGGATCGAGGACCAGCGGCCCGAACGTGCCGCGATCGATGACCGTGCGCTGCCTGATATCGTCGAACGACGCGGAGAGCAGGATCACGACCGGCCTGTGCGTGGCCGTGGTGAGGCGCTTTGCGGTGGCGAGCAGGCGACCCGGGCTCATCGGCGCGGTCTCGGCCAGCGTCATCGGCACGAGCGACGTGAACCGATCGCGGCGCACCGACCAGGTCGGGTTCGCGCCGTAATAGGCGATGCTCTCGATCAGGAAGTCCGGATCGGCGATCACGACCGACCGGGACAGGCCTTCGGTCGCGAGCAGATCGACGAGCGCTTTCGCCTCGCCCTGCGGCTGCGCCTTCGCCGCCTGGACGACAGCGCGCACGGTCGCGGGAAGCTGCGTGGCGAGCAAGGCGAGGAAGGCGATCCGTCCGATCCGCTCTGCGCGACGGGCGAATACCGTGTCGTACCAGCCGCCAAACCCCTTCGCCGTCAGCCAGTGGAGCACGACGACGAACACGATCAGCAACGCATCGTGGCGATAGTGGCCCGGGTAGACGAACACGAACAGCAGTTGCAGCCCAGCCAGCGCTGCGATCGCGGCGACCAAGGCGGCAGGGCGACGCGCAAAGGCGGCGACGCTGCCGGTAACGAGCACCGCCGCCAAGATCGTGATCGGCAGGCTGGCGTTGAAATTGCCGAAGATCCGCTGGAACTCGACGCCGGGTATGAGGTGCAGCAGCGTCTGACCGAAACTCTGGTGCACGGCGGCGGGTGCGTCCTCGACCGACGGATAGACCGATACGAACGCGAGCAACGCCCCTACTGCGGCGACGATCATCGCGGTAAGCCATTGCCGCTTCGCCCGGCTCCAGCCCCTTCCCTCCTGCACGATCAGGTCGCCGAGCCAGAAGATACCGAACGCTCCGGTCAGCACGACCGCATGGACGTTGGCATTGCACAGCAGGAACAACAGGCCGCCGAGGATCAGCGGGTGAGCCCGGCCGCGCTCCCGAACTCCCGGATAGGCCCAGGCGACGAGCAACAGCAGCAGCATCGCGAGCCCGTAGTTCCGCGCCATCACGACATAATCGAACGTCGCGAACCCGCCGAACAGCGTCAGGATCATCACCGGCAGGGACAGGCGGGCGACAAATGCCAGGATCGCCGCGGCAACGATGCCGATCGCCAGCGCAAGGCCCGGTAAGACGAGTTTCGTCTCCAACAGGTCGGTGCCGAACCGCAGGAGCACATGCCAGAGCAGCGGATGCCCGTAACCGCGCGCCGCCGCCGGCATGTCGAGGATCGACGCCCCTTGCGTCGCAAGGCTGAGCGCGCGGACCTCGTCGCGCCACATCACATGATGCGCGACCAGAAACACCACGAGCGCGAGCCATGCGACGAAGATCAGGAGGCGTAGCGGCCAATGGCGTGCCGGCGGTCGCGCGGCGCCATCTTCAGCGGGAAACAGCCCGTCCACCAGTTCCCACAACCGCGCCGAACCGATCGCGCGGGCCATCAGCGGCGCGACAGCCGGGCCGGCCTCCGCAACAACCGCGTCATCCTCACACGCAGCGCGTGATGTGCGCCAGGGCTCGCATCGGACTCGCGATAGGTGATCGCGATCGCGATCAACAGGAACACTTCGACGAGCGACGCGGTGTTCAGCAACGTGGATTCAGCCAGATTATGCCCGGCGCAGAAGATGATGATCGCCACCAGCAGCGATCGCCGCGGCTTGCCGATCGACTGGCTGAGCAACAGCCGCAGCAACGGCCAGACGATCATCATGACGATCGCCAACAACAGGCCGGGCAGGCCGATCGTGACGAGCAGGTCGAGGAAGCCGTTATGCCCATGCGCGGCATACACCGCGACCCAACCACTGGTCAGCGTCCAGATCGGACTGTCCGGGCCGATCTGCCAGAACGAACTGAAGCCGGCGCCGGTCCAGAGATGCTCGCGCGAATATTCGAACAACAGCGGCCAGATCGCGCCGCGGCCGGTCAAGGCTCCGGGATCGTTGACGAAATCGCTCAACGCCGTGAGGTTTACGAACAGGATCTGCAACGCCAGCCCGACGACCATCGCAAGGCAAATCCCGACGGCGAAGCGATGACTGGCGTCATAGGGCCGGATCGCAAAACCCATCGCCAGCGCGAGGACGAGCGACAATTCCGACGTGCTCGAATGCGTGTAATACAGGAAGATCGTCGCCGCCGCGATCACCAGCGCAGAAACGATCCGCGGAAACTGCCGGTTGTCGAACGTGAAGAAGAGCACGGTGAACGCACATGCCGCCCCCGCGACGTTCTTATGCGGGATGATCCCGCGCCAGTCGCCGACCACCGACGACTCCTCGCCGAACACTTCCGAATGGATGCCGTAGGGCGTCAGGAACACCATCAAATAATTGACGATCAGCACCGCGATCAACACGTAGCGAATGAGCTTCAGTGCGCGTTCGGTACCGAGATCGTTGATCTGCCGGAACGTCACCCAGACGACGAGCGCGGTCAGCGAAATACGCCGGAACGAGATGAACGGCGCGATCGCCCAGGTCACCGAGAAGAAGCAATAGGCGAGCAACACCGCAAGTCCGAGGGGGATGCAGAACAGCTGACGCTTGCTCGGCATGCCGCTGCCCGCGAGCAGCATCACGAAGATGACGACGTGCAGCACCTGGTTGGCCGCGTCGCCTTGGCCGATCGCCCCGGAAAACGCCCATTCCTGGAACGCCGACGTGCCGACCAGCACCAGCGCGAGGAACACCACGAAACAGGCATTGGCGATGGCGTAGCGCCGACGCGTACGCAGGCGCGTCGCGCGTTGCTGGGGCGTGATCGGCCCCGATGCGGGTCGTCGCGCTACGTTGATCGCCGTCGCCATGACCTGTTCCTATCGCGCCGGTGCCGCGGGAGCCAGTACCGCCTCGTACCGATCCAGCATTCGCGCGTTCGACGCCTCGCCGCCCAGCCGTGCGGCAAGATCCGCCCAGTGCGACCGGCGTGCGGGATCGTCCTGCAATCCCCGGAGCGCGGTCGCCAGCGCCGCCGGATCCTCGAGCGGCACGACGATCCCACACCGCGTTCCGTCGCGTGCGGTAATACCCTCGACCTGTACCGGCACGTCCGACACGACCAGCGGCAGGCCTAGCCGCGCGGCCTCGATCAGGGCGAGGCTGTGCCCCTCGTAGCGGCTGACCTGGACGAAGACGTCGGCGGACGCAGCCTTGGCGAGTGCGGCGTCGCGCGGGATCAGGCCGGCGAACGTCACGCGGTCACCGAGGTCGAGGTCCGCGACGAGCGTGCGCAACGCCGCCTCGTCCTCGCCGCCGCCGACGATCTGCAGATCCGCGCCCGGCACTTCGGCCATGGCGCGGATCAGCATCGGATAGTTCTTCTGGTAGGACAGCCGGCCCAGCGCGACGACGCGCAACCGGTCGCCCGCCGCCTTTGCCCGAGGCAAGGCATCGAGGACCCGTTCGACCCGCTCCGACAGCGCGTTGTGGATCGTGAGCGTCCGCGCGCGATAGGTGGCAGGCTTGTGCGCCAGCGTCGCGCCGACCGCGTCCGACACGCTGATGATCCCGGCGACACACGGCAAACTGCCGGTCCAGCCGTCGATCCGATCGAGCAGGCGGTTATGCGTGTCGGTCGGCGAGTGATGCGACAGGAACACGCGGGTGCGCACGCGCGCGATCGTCACCGCGAGCGGGAGCAGCACGTTGGCTGCAGGCATCGCCGACACGACCGCGGCGGGTCGCTCTCGGCGTAGGTAGCGGACCAGCGCCGCGAAGGTGCGGATCGCGCCGAGCACCGACTGCGGGCGGGCGTCGGCAATGTGGTGCCAGACCGCCATGTCGACGCCTTCGCGCTCCGCGTCGGCGGGCGGATAGAGGACGAAGCGCTTCACCGGATGGCCGCGTGCGATCAGTCCCTCGGCGATGTCGTCCCAGAGTTCGCGCAAGCCGCCGGCCGTCGAATGCGTCATCGTAAAATGGATAGCGCCGGTTCGAGCCGTCATGCCGGCCCGTCCAGTGCCGCGACGGTGTGCGCCGACAGCCAGGCGCGATCCTCGGCATCGTCGCGCACCCAGCGATCGATCATCTCGCCCCATTTGACCGGGTTCTGCATCCGGTGCCACGCTGCCGCCGACCCTTGCGACACCCGCGCATACAGCGCCGGATCGGTCATCAGCCGCGCGATCGCATCCGCCAACGCGCGTGGCTTGCCGGCGGCGAACACCAGCGCGCTCTCGCCGTCCTCCAGATGCCCGTCGAACATCGGATGATCCGACGCGATCACCGGCGTGCGCGAGGCGAGCCCCTCGAACAGCGTCAGCGGCAGGCCTTCGGGGAAATTGTGACGGCTGGGTACGATCACCGCATCGGCCTCCTGCATCATCGCCGGGATCGCACCGTTCGGGACGAGCCCAAGGAACCGGACACGATCGGCAACGCCGAGGCGTGTCGCCAGCGCCGCGAACTTATCCGTTGCGCCTAAGCCCGCTACATCGAGCCGGACGTCGAGGCGGTCCTTCAGCAACGCTACCGCGCGAACCAGGTCGCCGACGCCCTTCTTCGCGCTGATCGAGCCGACGAACAGGAGCGTGAAGGGCGGTCCCGACGCCCGCGCCTTGCAGGCCTGCGTCTCGGGCGTGCGATCGTGGGGGAAATCCCATGCGAGCACCTTGTCCGCGCGCAAACCGATCCCGACCAGCGCCCGCGCGGCATTGGCGCCGTGATTGGCGACCAGCGTCACGCGGCGATCGTTGAGCAGCTTCGGCAGCCGCCGGAACCGGACCCAGCGATAATAGGGATTGGCGAACGAATCGGCCATGATCACGCCCAGCCGGACATCGTGCTCCAGTCCCCAGCGGATCAAATGCAGCATCGGCCCGAACACGATCAGGTGGGTCGGCGCGAACCGCTCGATCAACGCCAGCACCGGTACGGGATCCTGGTCCGGGTTGGTATCGGCGCCGATCACCGTCACGCCGCTGTCGAGCGTCTCCCAATAAGACGGCGCGAGCGAACACAGGAACCCGACCGCCTCGTGCTTTGCCTGCCACGCGGCGAGCTGGTCGAGCACATAGCCGTGCCCGTAATAGGTCTCGCCCCCGGTGGCGCGGCGCAGGCGGTCGGCCTCGCGGTAGTCGCCGGCATAATGGACGATCAGCAGGCGAGTCATCCGATCCTCCCAAGGCCCGCGAGCGGCGTGCCGAACCCGAGCTGCCAGCGGACCGCGAGCATCACCGCGAACACCGCGCAGGCCGCGCCGATCGCCAGCGCGTCCTGCCGCCAGAAGCTCATCCGCACGCGGTGCAGGCCGACCGCGATATAGCCATATTGCAGCAGCTCGGTGACCGCGACCGCGACGACCGCGCCGGGAAAGCCCGCGAGCCGGTGACCGGTCGGCAGCAATATGGCGAGCGTCGCCAGCCGCATCATGTTGGCGACGCTCGCATAGAAGGGCCGCCCCGCGCTCAGCAGCAACGCCTCGTTGAGGTTCGACAGCACCGCGAACACCGCGCCGCCGAGCAGCACCGACAGCATCCAGCTCGCCGCCTGGTAACGCGGATCGTAGATCACCAGGATCAGGCCGTCCGCTACCGACGCCGCCAACGCCAGCGCCGCGCAGACGCCGAGCGTGAACACCGCGCGCGAGCCGGCGATCGCCGCCATCTGCCCCGCCCGGTCGGTTTCGGAAACGCTGGCAAGCGCGGGGAAGATGATCTGATAGCTCATCCGCCGCGCGAGCGTGGTCGGCAGCTCGGCGATCGCGCGCGCGATGCCGTAGATGCCGAGCAGCGCGAGCGGCGCGACCCGGCCGAGATACAGCCGATCGAGATTGGTCGCGGCGTACATCACCAGCGACGTGATCGCGATCCACTTGCCGAAATGAATGATCCGCCGGACGATTTCGCGGTCGAAGCGGAGGCGCTGGCCGGGATCGGGCAGCAGGTAGCTCAGCGCCGAGCGGATCGCGACCGCTAGGACGAGGCCGATGACCGGTGCCCACACCGAGCGCAGCCACGCCGCCAGCGCGACCTGCACCGCGAACGCCAGCGCCTCGCACGACAGTTCGAACAGGTTGCGGCGGCGGACCTCCATCTGCTTGACCAGTACGAAGATCGCGGTCGAGTGCGCGCCACCGATCATCGGCGACAGCGCCGCGACCAGGAAGATGCGGACGTCGATGCCGTAGGCGTGGGCGAGGAACGGCGCGGCGATCAGGAAGACCAGGCTCAACAGCACGCCGCGCAGCAGTTGCAGCGTCCACGCGGTGTCGCGAAACTGGCGGTCGAGCCCGTCGCGGTGGTGGATGATGTTCTGCTCGATCCCGACATCGGTCAGCAATTCGACGCCGAGCCGGATCGCGTTGACGACCACCATCACGCCCAGGATCTCCGGCGCGAGCAGATAGGCGAGGACGATGTTGAGCCCGAACTTCAGCCCGGCGGACACGACGAAGGTGCCCGCGGTCCAGACGAACTTGCCGAGATAACCGGACGCGGTGCTCATCGCCCCGGCGCGGACAGGTCGCGCGCGCGAACCGGCGCATCGGCGGGGCGGCGCGCGCGCATGAGGCCCTGGAGCATGCCGATCGCGATCACGTTCCACGTCACCAGCGAGTAGATCCCGACCCGCAGGCTCCGCCGGCGCATCGTCAGGAACACGACCGGCAGCAGCACGACCGCGAGCAAGGCGATCCCCTGCCCCATCGCGAGCGCGACGAGCATCGCCAGCCACCAGCCATAGACGATCACGCTGTAGCGCAACTGGGCGAACCCACGCAGGACCTGCGACCAGTGCGGGCGGCCCCAGGCGGCGCGGATCACTTCGCCCGGACCGCCGGCATAGCCGGTGCGCAACCGTCGCCACATCAGCTGGTAGCCGCCGGTCGCATGGCCGTGATGCTCGACCGCGGGCACGTCGATCCGCGCCAGCCGCCAGCCATCCGCGCGCAACCTGGCGCCGAGTTCATATTCCTCGAACGCGTGGAGGTTGCGGTCGGCGAAATGCCCGACGCGCTGCACCGCGGCGACGCGGTACAGCCCGCCGCAATCGAGCCGGTCGACATCGCCCGCCACCGCGCTCCCCTTCACGCGATCGTTGCGCGCGCGCAGTTCGAACTCGATGCTGTCGGTGTTGACCTCGCGCACGCGGCCTCCGACCGCGGCGTGGCGGGGGTTCGCCTCGAGGAAGGCGATGCCTGCTTCGAGGAAGCTGGAGTCGAGCACCATGTCGCCGTCGAGCAAGTAGAAATAGTCGACGCCGGGGGTCTCGGACGCAGCCTGGAATGCGAGTTGTGCCCCCGTGCCGCAGGACCGCTCGGCAGGATCAGCGAGCTGCGCAATCCGCGTGCCCGGATACGCCTGCGCCAGCTTTATCGTCTCATCGGACGATCCGCTGTCGGCAAGCACGACCAGCCCGCCACCGACCCGATCGAGCGCGGCGCGCGCGCTGCCGATCGCGGCGTCGATATGCGCCGCCTCGTTCAGCGCCTTGATCCCGACTGCGACCGTCACTCTGCCCCCGTATCCCCACGCGAGCGATAGCGTGCCAGATACGCCGACGCCATCGCCTCCGGACTGAAGCTACGCGCGAGGCCTGCGCCGTAGCGTGCCGCGGTGACGCGCGCGGTCGCCGGATCGTCGATCACCTTCGCCAGTTGCGCGCCAATCCCCGCGACGTCGTCAACTGCGGCCTTGAACGGATAGTCGGCCGGGATCGCCTCATCGAGGCCTGGAGCGTCGGTGGTCACCAGTGCGATGCGCGCCATCAGCACCTCGAGTGGGAGCAGCGCGAACCCTTCGAACCGTGACGGCAGCAGCACCGCATCATACTCCTGCAGGCGTTCGGACAGGCGCTCGATCGGCGCGGTCATCCGGACATCCCAGCCCTCCAGGCCCTCCGCTAATCCTTGCGCCACCGAGTCTCGCATCGCGCCGGAGCCGGCGATCGTCACCACGACGTCGCGGCGTATCGTGCGGGCATGGGCCTCGCGGAGGATGGCAGGCAAAATATCGGCGCCCTTCTGGTGAACGAGGCGTCCCGCGAACAACAGGCGTACCAGGCCCTCTTCCCGCACGATCGGAAGAGCCGCCGGTGGCGACACGCCGTTGTAGATGACGTCGGCGAGCGGTCGGCGCCCGCGCGTGACGATCGCCGCGTCAGCGTTGGCGGCGTTACGCGACACCGCCACCGCGTCGCCCTTGGCGAGGCGTTGCGTCACCCATCGGCCGATGCTGCCCCAAGCGATCCACAACTCGCTGTTGTGGACGGTGCGCAGCAACGGCGTGCGGCGGACGCGCCGCGAGATCAGGCCCGCGACCGCCAGCGTCAGTTCCGGGATCTCGGTATGGACATGGATCAGGTCGGGTCGCTGCTCGGCTACCGCGCGGGCGAGCGACCGCGCCGCGAAGACCACGCCGCCCGACTTGAACCCGCGCTCGGTGCCGAACCGGAACGGCACGTGCCAACGCTCCAGCCGCTCGGCCATATCCTGCCCGACCTTGCTCAGCGGCGACTGGCGCAGCACCGCGAACAGCGAGAACTCGACCCGGTCGCGCAAGGCATTGATCAACCCCAGCGCGACGTTCTCGGCGCCGCCCATGTCGAGATGCGTGATGACGTGCATCACCCGAAGGCGCCGTGCATCTGCCGCTTGCGAAGGCTCGTCGTTCGTACCCGTCACCAGATGATCCGCCCCCCGCCGCCGTCTGCGCGTAGCAACGCCCGGCAGGCGCGTCCATGCCGGCCCTAGCAGCATGCCGCCACCCGCTATAGACCGACGGCGCAAGTGGGGGCGTCGGTACAGGTGAGCGAGAGCATAGCGACAGGGTCGGCCGCGCACGCAGGCACGCGAACGTCGGCATCGCAGGACGGACGCGCGCTCCGCTATCGGCCGGATATCGACGGGCTGCGGGCGCTTGCGATCCTGCCGATCCTGCTCCTGCATTGCGGCGTGACGAAGTTGCGGGGCGGTTTCGTCGGGGTCGACATCTTCTTCGTGATCTCTGGGTTCCTGATCACCGCGATCATGGTGCGCGATATCGCCGAGGAGCGCTTCTCGATCGCGCGCTTCTATCGACACCGGATCGTCCGCATCCTGCCGGCGCTGCTCGTGATGATGACGGTCACGCTGGCGCTCGGCTGCGTGCTCCTGCTGCCCAACCAGTTGCGCGATCTCGGGCGGAGCGCGGCGGCGACCAGCGTGTTTGGGTCGAACGTCTATTTCTACCTGACCTCGGACTATTTTGCGGCGGCATCGGACGCAAAGCCGCTCGTCCATACCTGGTCGCTGGCGGTGGAGGAGCAATTCTATCTGCTCTACCCAGTGTTGCTGTGGTCGCTCCGGGGGCTATCGCGCCAACGTCTCGCGCAAGTGATCGCCGGCCTCGCACTCGCCTCGTTCGCGATCGGCGGATGGCTGGCGACGACCTACCCTTCCGCCGCGTTCTTCCTGCTGCCCGCGCGAATCTGGGAATTGTCGCTTGGCGCGCTGGTCGCGCTCGGCGCCGTACCGACGATCGCGAACCGCTCGATCCGCGCGGCCCTGTGCATCCTCGCCATCGCAGTGATCGCCGCGAGTTGCATCGCGATCAGCAGCGGATGGCCGTTTCCCGTGCCCTTCGCGCTGCCCCCCGCGATCGCGGCCGCGGTGCTGCTGGCGTACGGCGGCGAGGGTCCGACGGCACGACTGCTCGGTGCGTGGCCACTGCGGACGGTCGGACTGATCTCCTATTCGGCGTATCTCTGGCATCGCCCGATCATCGCCTTCTACCAGATCCGCCACGGCTCGACGCTCGCGCCGGTCGAGACTTTCGGACTGCTCTGCGCGTCGCTTGGCGCGGCATGGCTGAGCTTTGCACTGATCGAGCGTCCGGCGAGCCGGCGTTGGCGCAGCGGATCAGGGCTTGTTCCGCACGCCGTCGCGGTCGTGCTGCTCGCAGCGATGGCTATCACCGGACTGACGATCGCCGCCAAGGCCGACGACATCCGCCCGCTCTCGCCGCGCCAGGCGATGGCCGCCAGCTATCTCGGCTGGGACTCGACGGACGCGGGCAAACGGCAGTTCAGTACGGATCGCTGCTTCGTCTTGCCGACCGGCCGCGGCTTCTCGCCCGATTGCCTGCGTCTATCGGCGACCAAGCCCAACATCGCGCTGTTCGGCGACAGCCATGGCGCGCATTTCTCGCAAGCGCTGCACACGCTGCTGCCGGGCGCGAACATCGTGCAGGTGACCGCAGCGGGGTGTCGGCCGTTGCTGCATGGGAAGGGCCTGCCGACCTGTCGCACGACCATGGATGCCGCGTTCGGCACACTGAATTTCAAGCGGATCGACACGGTCGTGCTGTCCGCACGGTGGCTAGACTTCGAGCAGCCAGCGTTGCTCGATACGATCCGCTGGCTGCGGGCGCGTGGCACGCGCGTTCTGGTGATCGGGCCCTCGGTCGAATATGACGCGGACCTGCCTACCTTGATCGTGCGATCGGACGCGGACGGCGACTCGACGCTCGCGGATGGGTTTCGCCTATCCGACCGTATCGCGCTCGATCGCGCGATGGCGGGGCCGGTCCGCGCAGCGGGCGCCGATTACGCCTCGGCGATCGACACCGAATGCACCGGCACGACCTGCCGCCTGACCACCGCTGACGGCACGCCGCTACACTTCGATCATTCGCACTTCACGCCGGCCGGCGCACAGGCTGCGCTGGCGGCGATCCTCGCACGTCACCCGGTCATTCGCCGGCGGTAAGCACCGGGCGATGCTTGCGCTTGCGACGGCGGAGTTCGCGCATCACGTCGTCGCCCGCCTGCTTGACCGGTGCGGTCCGCTTGTCGTCCATCGTGCAATAATGCGCGAGCGCGACCGCGAAGAAGAAGATCGTGCTGACGATGCCGTCGCGCTCGAACAGGCCGCTCTCGGTGATGTTGTGGCCGATGCAGAACATTAGCATCGCCGAGATCAGCGCGCCTCGCCCCTTCGCGACGTCCGCGCTCGCGAGCAGCCTTCCCAACGGCCATACCGCCATCGCGAAAACCATCAGCAACACGCCGGGAATACCGACCGTCACGAGCTGGTCGATATACCCCGAATGGCCGACGGTGATCTTGGTGACATAGCCATGGCCGTATTGGAACACCGGGCTGCTGCCCTCGATGTTCCAGAACGACCCGAAGCCTGCGCCGAGCAGGGGGTGATCGCCGGCATAGTTCAGCAGCGCCCCCCAGATCTGGCCGCGGCCGGTAAATGCCTTTGGCTGGAGGAAGTTGGACTGGACCATGTCGGCATAGGCGCTGGTCAGGAACCAGAAGACCGATCCGACGATCATCAGGATCGGGATGATGTAGCGACGCAGCCGGATGCTGACCGTCTCGAAGACAATGCCGCCGACGGAGGCGAGCACCACCATGCCACCCGACGTCTTCGACTGCGACTTGAACAGGAAATACCCGGCCACGACGATCGCGAAAATGCGGATCGTCGGTCGGATCCGCTTGGCATCGAACAGGAACATGATGATGCACAGCGCACACACTGCGCCGGCGAAGTTCTTGTGCCCGAGAAAGCCGCGCCAATTACCGATCAGCGCCATCGCCTGCTCTTCACCCTCAAGATGAATGCCTACCATCGGATCCAGCACGACTACGAGATACGAGATCAGGATCGCGGCGAGCAGCGAATAGCGAAGCAGGTCGACGTTCAGTTGATAGCCGCCGTGCCGGACGAGACTGAACACCATCCATGCGACCAGCGTCGTCAGGAATACACGGCGGAATGCGGTGCCCGGGTCTAGCGCCCAGGATACGCTGATCCAGCACCATGCGAGCGCCAGCAGCATCGGCCAGGTGAACGCGACTAGCGACTTCGGACTTGCCGAGGGACGGATCGCGAAGATCGTGCCGGCCAGGATCGCGAGATAGCCGATCTGTCGTACGGCGCTCCCGTCACCGCCATTGCCGCCCTCGACATTGGTCATGATCGGACCGAGCATCACCAGGGAAATCAGCGCGATGATCGCGATCCGCAGCGGCATCAGGCGATCGCCGACGCTTCTCAGCATCGGCGCGTCGTCGTCCGCACTGCCCTTGCCGAGCTTGGCGAGCCAGTCGCTGCCCGAATAGGCGTCCGCCTTCGACAGCGCCTTCGCGGTCCCGCCCATGCCGGTGGATCGGTTCGCGCGTTCGGATCGGTTCGCGCCGTCGGGACCTGAAAGCATGCGGAAACTCTCTCGATAGGATGCATCGCAGCTACGATGCGTGCCGAACAGGTTGCACGATAGCTATCGATGCGGCCGACGATACGCAGGCGACCGTCACGTGAGTTCTATCCGCCGCGACGACAGGCGTCCAGCCATCCGCGACCCGCGATATCTTCGCCGTGCTTGCTTTGTTCATGCTCGGAAACTCTAATTTAGAGCAATCGAAATGAACCGATCTTCATCCGTTCCCACTTCCAATGTCGATTTTTACAATTTAATGGGCTGAAAACGTCTTTGGATGGTTGAACCCGATGTCGCACGTCGTTACGGCGTCCGCAGACAATGGAGTATACTATGGCCGAAGATACCACCGACCTGAATGCCGTCGAGCTGGCAACAGAACTGACGATCGCATGGCTCGGCAACCCGAATACCCGGAGTTCGGCTGATGACGTTCCCGCGTTTCTCGGCAAGATGCATGAGACCGTCGCGTCGTTGCTCGGCGCTACCACCGAAGCTGCTCCGGTCGAAGCTGCGGCCGAATACACGCCTGCCGTAACGGCACGCAAATCGCTCGCGTCGAAGGATCACATCATCTCGATGATCGACGGCAAGTCGTACAAGACCTTGCGCCGTCACCTCGCGACGCACGGCATGACGCCGGCCGAGTACCGCGAACGTTACGGCCTGAAGCCCGATTACCCGATGGTCGCCGAGAACTACTCGGAAAGCCGTCGCGCGATGGCGAAGAAGATCGGCCTCGGACGCAAGCCCGGTCCGCGCAAGACCGAATCGGCGCCTGCCCAGCAGACGACGACGCGCAAGCGCAAGACGGACACTGCCGCCGCCGCCGAATAAGCGACGCAGCCAGTGACGACAAAAAGGACCGGCGCCTCGCGGCACCGGTCCTTTTTTGTTGCGCATACCGTGGGAAGGCAGCGGCGTTACTTGGCGAAGATCCCACGCCTATAGAGCAACGTGATCGCGACGCGGCGATTGCGCGGGTCGGCAGGGTCTTTCACGATCAGCGGTTCGCGATCAGCGACGCCTTCGATCCGCTCGAACCGTTGCTCGGGCGTACCACCCGACAACAGCCGCCGCCGGGTCGCCTCGGCGCGACCCGAAGACAGCATCCAGTTGTTCATCGCACGCGGGTCGCCATACGGCACGCTGTCGGTATGGCCGCGGATCATGATCGGGTTCTGCATGCCCTGCACCGAGCCTGCGATCATGCCGATCAACGCCGACGCTTCCGGATCGAGCGCGGTCGTGCCGAGTGCGAACATCGAGTAATCCGCGTCGTCGACCAGATCGATCCGCATCCCGTCCTGCGTCGGTACGAAGCGGACATGGTTCTGCAGGCGCGACAGTTTCGCATTGCCCGACATCTCGCCGAGCACGCGCCGACGCAGAGCCTGGAAGTTCTTCTGATCTTCCTTCGTCAGCGCATCGCGGCTTTTCAGCGAACCCTTGGGCCCCGTCCCCGCCGACGGCCCACCGAGCCCGGCATCCGGAATCGCCAGTTGTGCCATGCTCGTCTGCCCCGGCTTCGGCCCGATGCGATTCTTGTCGAGGATCGATTCGCCGCCGAACAGTCCCCCGCCGCCGATCCCGAGCGAGCGCGTGTTGAGGATGGTAGGCGCGAAGTAATCGGCGATGCCCTTGCGCTGTTTTTCGGTGGTCGCGCCGACGATCCACAGCAACAGGAAGAACGCCATCATCGCGGTCACGAAATCGGCGTACGCGACTTTCCACGCACCGCCGTGATGGCCGCCGTGCCCCTCGATATAGATCTTCTTGACGATGACCTTGGGCGGCTGATTCGTACCGTGAGGGGCGCGGGCGGCCACCGGGTTACTTCCCGCGCAACCCGTCGAAGACTTCGGCGAAGCCCGGCTGGTTCTTGTGTGCGATGCCCGAGCGTGCAGCCTCGATCACTAGCGGCTGCGGATGGCCGTGCAGCGAGGCGATGATGATCTGCTTCACGACATCATAGATCGACGCATCGGCATCGAGCACCTGCTTCAACCGGTTCGCGAGCGGCGCGACGATGCCGTACGCCAGCAGCACGCCCATGAACGTGCCGACCAGCGCCGAGCCGATCATCGCACCGAGGATCGACGGCGGCTTGTCGATCGAGCCCATCGTCTTCACCACGCCGAGCACCGCGGCGACGATGCCGAGCGCGGGCAGTGCATCGGCGAGGCTGGCCAGCGTGCCATGCGCCGCCTCCTCCTCGTGATGATGCGTCTTGATCGAGTGGTCCATCACCTCCTCGACCGCATGCACGTCGAGCGTTCCCGACGACACCACGACCAGGCGCAGCGTATCGGCAATCAGGTTGACGAGCGCCTTGTCCTTCAGAAGCTTCGGATATTCGGCGAATACGGCCGAAGATTGCGGATCCTCGACATGCGGCTCGAGCGCGATCGGCCCGTCCATCCGCAGCATCTTCATCAGCTTGCTGACCAGGAAGATGACGTCGAGATAGTCCTGCTTCTTGTACTTGGGGCCCTTGAAGACCTTCCCCAGGCCAGCGCCGAGCCCCTTCAGCTCCTTGCCCGAATTGCCGATGATCAGCGCGCCGGCAGCGGCACCACCGATGATCAGCATCTCGTGCGGGATC
The DNA here is from genome assembly GCF_001421745.1 of Sphingomonas sp. Leaf230. Classification (GTDB taxonomy): domain Bacteria; phylum Pseudomonadota; class Alphaproteobacteria; order Sphingomonadales; family Sphingomonadaceae; genus Sphingomonas. The sequence goes on from NZ_LMKW01000008.1 coordinate 698,277, forward strand.
GCCTCCATGACGGGGCCGAGCGCGCCGCCGGTGAACGCGAATCCGCCAAACACCATGACGAGCAGGACGACGATGCCGATGACCGGAAACATGGTGTTCGAAATTCCCCCAGGGCCGATGGCGGCGCTTGCGTCGCCACAGAATTAACCGGCTTTGGTAGCCAACCGGTTACCAAGACGACGTCGCGCGCGATTAAATTCGGATCAGCGCAGATAATCGAACAGCGACAGCGCCGAGAGCTTCGAGAAGCTCGCCTGCGTCGCCGACAGGATCGTCATCGTCTTCTGCAACTCGACCACCGTCGTGGTGATGTCGGTATCTTCCAGCCCCGACCGGGTCGCCTCGCGGTCGGCCGCGACATCGGTCAGACGCGAAGCCTCCAGATCGACGCGCGCGGCACGCGCCCCGAGCGAGGCCTGCACCGTCGACACCTGATCCGACGCCGCGCTGATGTCGGCGAGCGACGTATCGAGCGAACTCGCCTTGAAATCGTCCGATTGCAGCGCGGTCGCGATCGCCGAGAGCATCGCCAGCGTATTGGTGCCACCCTCGATGCTGCCATCCGGCTTGCCCTTGCCGCCAACGGTGAAGATGCGCGCCGCGGTCTCGTTCGCCTGGACAGTCTGGCCGTCGCCGATCGGAATGCCCGAGACCGGCTTCGACGCGAGCGCGTAGCTGCCGCCTGCAGCGACTGCGGGCGCGCCGTCGGCGCCGCCGAACAGCGCCTGTCCGCGCGCGTCCTTGGCGTTGGCAAGGTTGGTCAGCGTCGCGACGAGGCCGGCGATCTGTTCGCCGATCGCCTTGCGGTTGGCCGCATTCAGCGTGCCGGTCTTCGCCTGCGTCACCAGCTCGGTCGCGCTCTGCAACTGGTCGGTGATTGCGGACAGGCTGGTGTCGCCCTGCTTCAGCACCGATTCGGCGGTGCCGAGATTGGCGGCATAGGCCTTGTCGTCGACGGTATCGCGCTTGATCCCGGCAAGCCGCTGATAGGCGGCGCTGTCCGACGAGGGCGCCGACAGCTTGGTCCCGGTCGAGATCTGGTTCTGCAACGACTCCGCCTTGCCACCGAGCGAAGTCATCGACGCCGAGGCGCGGTCGTAGAAGAGGCGAGTCGCGATCTGCATGGGCGTTACCGTAGATCGAGGATGGTCTGGAGCGTGTCGCGCGCGGTCTGGATCACGCGGCTCGACGCCTGATAGGCCTGCTGGAAGCGCAGTAGGTCGACCGCTTCGCTATCGAGATCGACACCCGACGCGGACGCAAGCGAGCTCACCGCGCCGTCGCGGATTGCAGTTTGCGCATCGGCCACGACCTTGCGCTGTTCGAGCGCGGCGGCGTTGCCGGCGATCAGCGTCGTGGTGCGCGTTTCGAAGCCACCGCTGGAGCGGGCTCCCTGCAACACGGAGAGATTGGACGCATCGCGCTTGCCGCCGGTGGCGCTCGCCGCGGCGATCCCGCGTCCGTCGGCGAGCGCAACCGAGATGTCGGTCGGCGTGCGACCAGTCGCGAACATCGCCGCCCCCGCATTGCCGTCGAGATCGCGACCCTGCGCCTGCACCGCGTTGATCTTGCTCGTGAAGTCGGTGGCGATCGCATTGAGCGACCCGCGCGCCGCGGCGATCCGCTGCGCGCCTTCCGCGAACCCGGCAAGTGCGCCGCCGGTCGGCGACAGCGCAGACGTGACGTTGCCGCGCGTGACGGCGAACTGGACCGCGCCCTCGTCGTTGCGCGCATAGGACGCCTGCCCGCTCTCGCCGCCCGCGACGAACACCGAGCCCGCCGCGCCACCGAGCCGGACGGTGGTCCGCCCGAGATCGTCGAACGACGTGGTGATGTCGGTGATCGTGCTCATCTGCTCGAGCATCTGGTCGCGCTGGTCGGCGAGCTGTGCAGCGGTCGACGAACCCGGCGCAGTGCGCGCGATGCCGTCGTTGATCTTGGCTAGCGCAGTGCCGAGCGCATTGAGCGACTGCACCGCCTGCGACGCGGTCGAATCGAGATCGGCCGCCGCGGTATCGAGCGCCGCACCGGTCGCGGTGAACGCCGCCGCCGCCGTGCCGGCCGATTCGAGCATCACCGCACGCGCCGGCTCCGAGGTCGGATCGGCGGCGAGCTTCTGTGCGGACGTGAAGAAGCTGGTGAGCCGGTCGCCGAGCTGGTTGTTGCCCAGCGCGGTCTCGATCCGGTTCATCCAGGTGACGCCGGCTTCGGTCTTGGCGAGATCGGTGCCGGCCGAGCGGACCGCCTGCGACCGGTATGCATCGGCGTTGCGGCCGATCCCCGTGACCGTGACGCCGTTGCTGCTGACCGACTTTTGCGCGTTCAGTCCGCCATTGACCGACGACACTTCGGAAAGCGTCGTCGTCCGCCGGGTATAGCCCGCATTGCCGGTGTTCGCGATGTTCTCCGACACCGTGGACAGCGCGGTCTGGTACGCGCGCACGCCCGAGGCGCCGATCGAAAGGAGATCGCTCATGGCGGCGAGTCTGCCGCAGCCTGGTTAAGATCGGATTGAGACTTGGCGAGAAAATCGGTCATCGCCTTGCCGATGCCGAGCGGCGTGTGCTCGGCCATCGACTTCGCGATCAGCCCGTCCTGCATGTCGGTGAAGGTGTCGATCGCCTTCGAATCGAACAGCGGATCGGCGAGTTTCGCCTGGCGCATGCTCTTCAGCATCATGCCGGTGAAGACCGCCTCGAACTTCTCCCCCGCCTTGTCGAGATTGTCCTTCGACTTGAGGCGGCTTGTATCGGTCGAGATGCCGGTCGTAGGTGCTACGGCTGCGGGTGCGTTGAGCGGGCTCACAGGACGATCAACTCGGCCTTGAGCGCGCCGGCTTCCTTCAGCGCCTCGAGGATCGCGACCAGGTCGGCCGGCGAAGCGCCGATCGCGTTCACCGCCTTGACGATGTCGGCAAGCTTGGGGCCGGGGTTCAGCAGGAACATCGGGCGACGCTCCTCCTCGACTGCGACGCGGCTGTTCGGCGTGATCGCGGTCTGGCCCTGGCTGAATGGGGCGGGCTGGCTGACCTGCGGCTTTTCGTCGATCCGCACCGTCATCTTGCCGTGCGTGATCGCCGCAGGCCCCACGCGGACCGCCGAGTTGATGACGACGGTGCCGGTGCGCGCGTTGACGATCACCTTGGCGGACGGCTCGGCGGAGACCACGTCGAGATTCTCGATCGTCGACATCAACGTTGCGCGGATATCGGCACCGATCGGCGCACGAACCGCGACGGAGACTGCATCGATCGCCTGCGCGCTGCCGAAGCCGAGCTTGGAGTTGATCGCACCGGCGACGTTCTGCGCGGTGGTGAAATCGGCACGCGCAAGGTTGAAGGTGAGCGTCGGCGCGCTGTCGAACCCGGTGGCGACAGCGCGTTCGACGGTCGCACCCTCGGGGATGCGGCCGGTCGAGGGTACGTTGACGACGATCTTCGACCCGTCCGCGCCCTCTGCACCGAGCCCGCCGACCGCGAGGTTGCCCTGCGCCATCGCGTAGATCTGGTTATCCGCGCCCAGCAGCGGCGTCATGATCAGGCTGCCGCCGCGAAGGCTCTTCGCCTTGCCCATCGAGGCGACGGTGATGTCGAGGCGCTGGCCGGGCTTGGCGAACGGCGGCAGTTCGGCGGTGATCATCACGACTGCCGCGTTCTTCATGCCCGGGTTCGCGGACGGCGGCAGCTGCAGGCCGAAGCGCGAGGCGACCGCCTTCAGCGACTGCACGGTGTATTCGAGGTTGTCGTCGCCGGTGCCTGGCAGGCCGACGACGATGCCGTAGCCGGTCAGCTGGTTCGACCGGATACCCTGGAACCCGCCCAGATCCTTGATCCGGTCGGCCGAGGCCGGCGCGGCGATCAGGAGCGAGGCCAGGAGGGTGGTGAGGAGACCTGCGAAAGTACGAAACACGGTCTGTAGTCCTTTACCGTTCGTGCTGAGTAGCGACCGAGTAGGCGCGCTGCGGCGTATCGCGGGTGCGTATCGAAGCATGAGTTCCGCGCGCCAACCTGTCCTTCGATACGAGCCCTCGATACGCGCCTTCGGCGCTACTCGGTCTCTACTCAGGACGAACGGCTGGGGGGTGTGCATCAAAACGGGCTGACGACGGAGAAGAAGCGGCTGAGCCACCCCTGGCGGCCGGCGCGGGCGACGTCGCCCTTGCCGGTGTACGAGATCTGCGCGTCGGCGACCCGCGTCGACAGTACGCGGTTGTTCGCATCGACGTCGGCGGTGCGGACCAGGCCCTTGATCTTGAGGAACTCGTCGCCGCGGTTGAGCGTGACACGCTTCTGGCCCTGCACCAGCATCGTCCCGTTGGGATAGACTTGCGCCACCGTCACGCTGACTTCACCCGACAGCGAGTTCGTCTGGTCAGCCGCGCCATTCCCGTTGAAACTACGCCCGCCGCTGAGCGTCGCGTCGGTCTTGTTGAACAGGTTGAGGAATCCGGTGGCCGGCGGCGTGATGCTGCCCGAGCCGTTGCTGTCGAGCTTCGAGCCCGACGACTTCGACGCAGCAGTGCGCTCGACCAGCACGATCGTCAGCGGATCGCCGACTTTCCGTGCGCGCCAGCCTTCGTACAGTGCGGCATAGCCGTCCTGCGCCTGGAAGATCGAGCCGGTGGCGACGACCGGCACCGGCTGGACCGGCAACGGCCGCGCGACCGAGAAATCCTCGGGCGGCGCCTTCTTGCCGAACAGGCTGGCGTCCACCGGGGACGCGCCGAGCCCGGCGATGAAAAGCGTGCCGACAAGCGCGGCGATGTGAGCGTTGCGCATCACAGGTTCTGGTTGACGTATTTGAGCATGTCGTCGGTCGCCGAGATCATCTTCGAATTGACCTCGTACGCGCGCTGAGTCTCGATCATGTCGACCAGTTCCTCGACGACGTTGACGTTCGATGCCTCGAGCATGCCCTGCTTGATGCCGCCGCGACCGTCCTGCCCGGCGACGCCGACGTTCGCCGCGCCGCTGGCCGCAGTCTCGACGAGGTAATTGTCGCCGGTCGCCTGGAGCCCTGCCCCGTTCGGGAAGCTGGCGACCTGGATCTGGCCGATCTGCGACGCCTCGGTCTGGCCGGGGACCATCGCCGACACGGTGCCGTCGCGGCCGATCGTGATCCCCGTCGTCCCCTCGGGCACGGTGATGCCGGGTTGCACCTGATAGCCTTCGCTGGTGACCAGCAACCCCTCGGCGGAGCGCGAGAAATTGCCGGCGCGGGTATAGCCGAGCGTGCCGCCGGGCATCTGAACCTGGAAATAGCCGTCGCCGTCGAGCGCGAGATCTAGGCTGTTGCCGGTCGTCTGCATTGCGCCCTGCGTGTCGATCCGCGCAGTGCCCTGGATACGGACGCCGGTGCCGAGGTTGAGCCCGGTCGCGTATTTGGTCTCGGCGGTGCTCTGCGTGCCGGGCGTCGTGACGGTCTGATAGGCGAGCGTCTCGAACGCGGCGCGATCCTTCTTGAAGCCCGTGGTGTTCACGTTTGCGAGATTGTTCGAGATGACGCGCATGCGCATGTCCTGGGCGTCGAGCCCGGTGCGCGCGATATGCATGGCTGCGGATGACATCGGTCTGTTTCCTCTAGCTCGGCAGGCGCATCAGCGATGCACCGCTCTCGTCGATTTCCTTGGCGGATTTCATCATGTTGGCCTGGACTTCGTAGCTGCGCTGGTTCTCGATCATGTCGACCAGCGCCTGCGTCATGTTGACGTTCGATCCCTCGATCGCGCCGCCCTGAACCTTCGCGTCCATGTCCTCGGGCAGCGCCCCACCGCCGCGCACGCGCAGAAGGTTGTCGAGGCCCTTCACGGTGTCCGACCCCTTGGTGTCGGCGAGCTTGAGCTTGTCGATCACCTGCGTATCCTTCGCATCGCCACCCTGCGGCACGATCGAGATCGTCCCGTCGGAGGAGATCGTCAGCGACTGATAGGGCGGCAGGGTGATCGGTCCCCCCGAACCGATCACCGGATGCCCGTCGCCGGTCTGCAGCACGCCCGACGGCGCAACCTCCAGGTCACCGCGGCGGGTGTACGCTTCCGATCCGTCCGACGCCTGCACCGCGAGCCATGCCGTCGTGCCGGTGATCGCGACGTCGAGCGGACGCCCGGTCAACTGGATCGCGCCCGGCGAACGATCGGCGTCGGTCACCTCTTCCGAGATCGGCGCGCGCGCCTCGATCGTCGAGCCGTCGCCCTTCAGGTTGAGCCGGTCGAACACCACGCGATCGGCGCGGAAACCGGTGGTCGACGCGTTCGCCATGTTGTTGGCGATCGCCGCCTGCGCCGCCATGTGCGCGCGCAGGCCCGTCGCCGCGGTGTAGACCAGCTTGTCCATTCAGGGTCCCCTGCTCGCTCTTGCTTAGCTGCGGATGTTGAAGATGGTTTCGGAGATCTGGTTGGCCGTATCCAAGGCCTTCGAGTTCGCCTGGAAATTGCGCTGTGCCGCGATCAGGTTGACCAGCTCCTCGGTGATGTCGACGTTCGATCCCTCGATCGTTCCCGACATCAGCTTGCCGAAGCCGTTGGTGTCCGCCGAGCCGAGCTTCGCCGAGCCGGAGATGCCGGTCGACTGCCAATAGCTGCTGCCAAGCTGTCGCAGGCCTTCGGGATTGGAGAAGTTCGCGAGCATCACCTGCCCCAGCACCTGCGTGTCGCCGTTCGAGAAGCTCGCATTGACGAGCCCCTTCTCGTCGACCGTCACGCCCTGGATCTGGCCGACCGCCTTGCCGTCCTGCGTCCGCGAGGCGACGTTGAACGCGCTCGACAGCTGCGTCGTGCCGCTGCCGAAGGTGAAGGCGATCGCCTGCGGATCGGTCGAGTTCGCGGTGGTGAACTGGTCGAACTTGATCGCGGCGGTCGGCGCGGTCATCTTGCCGGTCGGGTCGAACGTCATTGCCGTCCCGGCGGTGCCGTTCGTCGTCAGCTCCTTGTCGCCGACGAAGCTGTGGACTTCCCAGGTGCTGTTCGCGTTGGTCGTCGTCGGTGCCGAGGTCCGCTTGAAATAGTTGGTCAGCGTCATCGCATTGCCGCTGGCATCGTACACCGTGGTCTGCGCGGACTGGTTGTAGCTCGACGGATCGAACCGGTCGAACGTCGCCGTCGTCGGCAGCGCCGAATTGGCGTTGAGGTTGAGGGTCATCGTAACCGCCGAAGTCGGCACCGGCGTCCCGCTCGTTTCCGGCAGGCGCAGGCTGACCGCGGAATCGGAGCCGGTCGCAACCACCGCGCCCGAGCCGTCGACCGGGAACACCTGCAGATGCGAGCCCTGCGAATCGACGACATAGCGGTTCGAGTCGACCAGGAAGCCACCGTTGCGCGTATAGTTGATCGAGGCGGATTCGATGCTTGGCTTGACCGCGAAGAAGCCGTCGCCCGACACCGCGAGATCAAGGCTGTTCGAGGTCTGGATCAGGCTGCCTTGCGCGAACTGCTGGCGATTGGCCTGGACGATCGCGCCCGAGCCGATCTGCTGCGACGGCGCGACCGACACGCTGGAGGCGATCACGTCGGCGAATTCGGTGCGGCTCTTCTTGAAGCCGTTGGTCGCGACGTTCGCGAGGTTGTGCGAGATCGTCGACATCTCGGCCTGCGACGCCTGGAGACCGGAGAGCGAAGTGTAGAAGGACATGGCGGTTTAACTCCTGGAAACTCTGGGTTCAGCCGATCTGGCGGACGGCGCTGGCGGGGATTTCGCCGAGGCCGGGAAGCGTGAGGATGGCGGCACCGGTGGTGGTCGACACCGACTGGACGGGCGCCCAGACCAAGCCGGTCGCGCCGACCGTGGTGCCGGCGTTCTGCGCGTTGACCTGAACCGTGAACGGGCCGTTGCCGGTTTCCGCACCGGCGGCGTCCTTGCCGTCCCAGTCGTAGCCGATCGTGCCCTTGGCCTGCTTGCCGAGCGACATGGTCTTCAGGACCGCGCCGTTCGCATCGCTGATCGTGACGTTGACGTCGGTCGCTGCGCCGGCCAGCTCGACCGAACCCGCGATCCCGCCGGTTGCGCGACCATAGGCGGTGCTGCCCGGGGTCAGGACGGTCTTGCCGACATAGCCGAGCGCTTCACCGGTGCTGGTGACGCCGAGCTTGTCGGCGATCGCCTTCATCGTCGTGTTCATCTCGGAAATGCCCGAGGTGGTTGAGATCTGCGCCATCTGCGCGACCATCTGGGTGTTGTCGACCGGGTTGAACGGGTCCTGGTTCTGCATCTGTGCGGTCATCAGCTTCAGGAAATCGGACTGGCCGAGCGACGTCGACGACTTGGTCGTGGTGGTCGCCGCGGCAGTCGACGTGCGCGTAATGCCGAGGTTGGACAGCGTGGAGTCGAAGGAGGTTGCCATGATCAGCGGCCTAGCTTGAGGGTATCGATGATGAGCGACTTGGCCGTGTTCATCACTTCGATGTTGTTCTGGTAGCTGCGGGCGGTCTCCATCATGTCGACCATCTCGCGGGTTTCATCGACCGCCGCTTCGAAGATGTTGCCATCCTTGTCGGCCATCGGGTTGTCGGGGTCGTAGCGCTTGGTCGGCGCTTCACCGGCCGTGACGACGCGCTCGACGTCGACCGTCGACATGCCGCTCGCGGCGTCGAAGCTGGTGCGGAACACCGGCTTCATCGTCTTGTATGCGGTCTCCGCGGAGCCGGTGGTGCCGCCGGCATTGGCGAGATTGGACGCCGTGGTGTTCATCCGGACGAGCTGCGCGGACATCGCGCGGCCGGCGACCTGGAAGATCGTCATGGGCTGGTTGGACATCTCATTCCCCCTTCAGCGCGCGGGTGATCTGGCCGATCCGCCCGTTCAGGAACGACAGCGTCGTCTGATACTGGACGGCGTTCTCGGCGAAGGCGGTCTGCTCCTGGCTCAGCTCAACGGTGTTGCCGTCCATCGAGGTCTGGGTGGGGATGCGGTACTTGGTCGCAGCAGTCAGGCCCTGGTCGTGCTCGACCGAGGCGAGCGCCGACTGAAAATCGATGTCGCGCGCCTTGAAGCCGGGCGTCGAGGCGTTGGCGATGTTCGACGCCAGCACACCCATGCGCTGCGACCGCACCTCGAGTGCCGCCCCGTGAACTCCGAAAAGCGTGTCGCCTGACACAAGCCCGTCTCCCGGCGCACCCATTGCGCAATCGGACACAAGCAATGGGCGTGCCAGTTTTTGTGGCGAGGGTGGGGGATGGTGGTTTGCCGGGTGGTGGCGGGCTGGCGGCAAGGGGAGCGGCAAGAGGTTGCCGGTGTTGCAGGGGTGGGCGGCAATCGGGTTGCCGGTTGGTGCGGTGGCTTGTTGAAAGCGGCAAGCCGAACTGCCGGTCCGCGCCCCCACTGTGTTTCCCCGCGAAGGCGGGGACCCAGTCTGGGCTCCCGCCTTCGCGGGAGAACAAGGAAGCAGGTGCTGCCGTACGATGAACGCAACTCCCGCCAACACTCCGTCGGATTGGTGCAGACGCCCCCCCCCCACAGGTCCACCACCCCGGCGGAGGCCGGGCCCAGTTGGCGAGGTCGCAGTAACAAAGCGCGCGCTCAGTGAACAACGTCCCCCAACTGGGCCCCGGCCTCCGCCGGGGAAGCGCCAAATGCCCGCAGGCATCCCCCCTTATTCCCCCTCCCTCGTGAAGGGAGGGGCCGGGGGTAGGTGGGCCGCTTGGCGAACTCCGCGACCTATAACGAGCCCACCCACCCCTAGCCCCTCCCTTCACGAGGAAGGGGAACAGAAGATTACGCCAATTGGCCCACCCCTTGCATCACCCCCGCACATGATCACGCTCGCCCAACTCCTCGACCCCGCAGCGCTCGCCATCGTCGGTGGCGGCACGACGCTCGCCGTCGTCCTCCGCACACCCCTCCGCGACTTCGGCCGAGCACTCGCCGCCGTCACCACGCTCGGCTGCGGCAGGTTCGACGCAGATCCGCTCCTTCTGCAAATCACCGCCCTGGCCCGCATCGCCAAGCGCCACGGCGTCATGGCGCTCGATCGCTCGGTCATCACCGACGCGGACGTCGCCGCGGGGATCGCGGCGATCGTCGACGGCGCCTCCGCGACCGACGTCGCGACGCTGGTCCAGCATCGCCGCCGCGCCCGCATCGAGCGCCACGTCGCCGCCGCCGACGTCTGGGCCGGCGCCGCCGAGGCCGCGCCGGCAATGGGCATGGTCGGCACGCTGATCGGCTTAGCGCAGATGTTCGCGACGATGAGCGATCCCGGCGCGATCGGTGGCGCGATGGCGGTGGCGCTACTCGCCACGCTGTACGGCGCACTGTTCGCCAATTTGCTCTTCATGCCGATCGCCAACCGCCTCCGCGCGCTAGGGCGTAACGAGGCGTTCGAGCGCGCGCGCCTCGAAGCGCCGCTGGTAGCCCTCGCCGAACGCGAGACGCCGCGCGGCTATGTCGCCCCGATAGCGCCGCCGACTCTGGCCACCGTCGCATGAACGCCAGCGAATATCCCGATGCGCCGACCGGCAAGCCGCTCTGGCTGATCACGCTTGCCGACCTCGCCTTGCTGCTGGTCGGCTTCCTCGTGCTGCTTCAGGCCACGCAACATATCGGTGGCAAGGACCTCGCAAAGGGCATTCGCGAAGGCTTCGGTGCGAACGATACCGAGCCGACGCCGATGCCCGTCGCCGCCGCCGGCATCCTCGATTTCGCGCCCGGCTCGGCAATCCTGCCGACCACGCCGGGCGCGCTCGTCGCCTGGGCGCGGGAGGCGGCGCGTGACCCTCGCGTGATGCTCACCGTCACCGGTTCGACCGACGGCACGCCCACCGATATCGACCGCGTGACGGGTAGCGCCGCGATCCTCGCCGCCGACCGCGCGCGCACCGTTGCCGCTGCGCTTGCCGCGGTCGCGCCGTCCCGCGTCGCGATCGTCACCGCCACCAAGCCCGGCCGCCGCGCCGCCATCGTCTCCGTCGCCTTTGTCGGCGAACCCCCCAGGGGCGAAGTTCAAAGGACCGCTCAATGATCATCCCGTTCCTGCTCATGGCAGCGAGCTTTCAGGATACCGCCGCACTCGATCGCTCGGTCGCCGCGTTTACCGGCCGGCCGACGGGCGCCGAGGGTGGCGCGCGCACGCCGGTCGATGCGCGGTTGCGGCTTGCGACCTGCCCGACGGTGTCGCTGTCGTGGCGTTCCGAACAGCATGATGCGGTCGTCGTGTCGTGCGCCGGCCCGGCGTGGCGGATCTTCGTGCCGGTCATCCGCCCCGCCAACGCGCCTGCCGCTGTGGCAGCCTCGTTCACCCCCGCCGCGAAGGCCGCACCGGTCATCAAGCGCGGCGATCCGATCGTGATCGAGGCCGGTACCGAAGGCTTCTCGATCAGCCGCGAAGGCGTCGCGATGGGCGATGCCGCGCCCGGCGGCCGCTTCATGGTCAAGGTCGACGACACCCGCACGCCGGTCCAGGCGATCGCGGTCGATGCCGGTCGCGCGACGCTTCCCGGTTGGTCGAACTGAGCCTGGTCGAACTAATTTCGGACGAACAGATTAATTTTGCTAAAGGTTTTGCCGGTGCGGCCGTTTCTCCTGATGTCAGCGCAAACCAGAGGATGCGGACATGGTGGACTCGATCGGCGCGAAGCCGTCAGTAGCAGGAGATCGTTCCGTCGCGCGCATCGCCGCGGCGACGCCGACGACGGTCGTACAGACGCCTGTGCTGCCCAAGCAGATGTCGGTGGAGCCGGAATCGATCGCGCTCGCCAAGTCGATGGCCGCCTCGCCGCCGATCGACGCGAGCCGCGTCGCTGCGATCAAGAAAGCGATCGCCGCGGGCACCTTTCCGATCCTTCCCGCGACCATCGCCGATCGCCTGATGGCGCTTCGCCTGGACTGGAATTCCAATGAAACGGCGTGATGCCCTGATCCGCGTCATCGATGCGCTGCACGCCGAGATCGCCGCGCTGAAGTCGAACGACGTCGCCAGCCTCGAGCGCGCGACCGCGGACAAGCTCGCCGGAATCGAACAGGTCGCGCTGCTCGGCACCGGCCCGGCCGGCACCGAGATCCGCGAGCTGGCCGACGAGGCGAACCGGCTCAACGAGACCTGCCGGATCTACACCAATTTGATGGCGGCAAATGTTCGCCGCCGCCTGCAAACCCTGACCGGCGATGGCGCCGTTGCCGGGTATCGGCCCGGCCTGCGCGCCGCGTACGCCTGACTTCTGCGCCCCTCCCTGGAAGGGAGGGGTTGGGGGTGGGTCGCCTTCCGCGAATTCCGAACCGCTAAGACACAAGCCGGCCTACCCACCCCCTGCCCCTCCCTTCCATGGAGGGGAGATCGTTGTGCACCGGGCGAATACAGCCTGCCCACACCAAAACTGGCACGCCCCTTGCTGAGCAACCCCTGAACCAGGGGCACCGCACACGGGCATGACCGTCAATCCTATCACTACCGGCCGGATCCAGTCCGCGATCGCGCTTGCGAGCAGCAAGACGGGCGTGGATTTCGACTATCTGCTGGGCCAGGCGAAGCTCGAGAGCGGGCTCAACGCCAACGCCAAGGCCGGCACCTCGAGCGCATCGGGCCTCTACCAGTTCATCGAACAGAGCTGGCTCTCCGTCGTCAAGAAGCACGGCGCGGAGCACGGCATGGCTTGGGCCGCGAACAGCATCGGCCAGTCGTCGAGCGGCCGCTTCTCGGTCGGCGATGCCGCCACCAAGGCCGCTGTCCTCGCGCTGCGCAACGATCCCAACGCCGCCTCGCTGATGGCCGCCGAATACGCGTCGGACAACAAGGCCTCGCTCGAAGGCACGCTGAACCGCCCGGCCTCCGGCACCGACCTCTACATGGCGCATTTCATGGGCCTCGGCGGCGCGACCAAGTTCCTCAAGACGATGCAGGCGAACCCGCAGGCGAGCGGCGCGGCGCTGTTCCCCGCCGCGGCACGCGCGAACCACAACGTCTTCTACGATTCGAACAACCAGCCGCGCACGCTGTCGGCGATCTACGACCGGTTCGCCGACAAGCTAGGCGGCGCCGCCGCGGGGGCAAGCGCGACCGCGACACCCGCCAACTACGCCGCGCAGTCGCTCGACATGAACGGCAGCACGATCATCACCGGCAACAACGAAAGCGCGGACGACGCGCTCGCCTGGGCGACTACCGCGATGGGCAGGTTCACCGGCAAGACGACGCAGGCCGCCGCGAGCATCTTGCGCCCGACGCCCGACACCGCACGGCTCGCGTACATGATGCTCGCACGGTTGGGCGGCTAAGCGATGAACCGCATTCTCTCCAACGCCAGGGCGTCGGTCCTGCCGCTCGCGATCCTGCTGCTGGTCCTCGTCATGGTCGTGCCGATCCCGGCGTTCATGCTCGACATCTTCTTTGTGGCGAACATCGCGATCAGCCTCGCCGTGCTGATGGTCGCCTTGAACGCGCAGAAGCCGCTCGATTTCTCCGCCTTCCCGACCGTCCTCCTGTTCGCCACGCTCTTCCGCCTCGGCCTCAACGTCGCCTCGACCCGCATCGTGCTGGTCCACGGCCACGAGGGCGAGAGCGCGGCGGGCCACGTCATCGAGGCGTTCGGCACGTTCCTGATCGGCGGCGATTACGTCGTCGGCATCTTCGTCTTCGCGATCCTGATGATCATCAACATGATCGTCGTCACCAAGGGCGCCGGCCGCGTGTCCGAAGTCAGCGCGCGCTTCACGCTCGACGCACTCCCCGGCAAGCAGATGGCGATCGACGCCGATCTGAACGCCGGCCTCATCACCCCCGACGAAGCCAAGGCGCGCCGCGTCGAAGTCTCCACCGAAGCCGATTTCTACGGCTCGATGGACGGCTCGTCGAAGTTCGTGAAGGGCGATGCGGTCGCGGCGATGCTGATCCTCGCCGCCAACATCATCGGCGGCCTGATCCTCGGCCCCGTCAGCCACGGCATGACGATCGCCGATGCGGCGCACAACTACATCCTGCTCGCGATCGGCGACGCGCTCGTCGCGCAGCTGCCGTCGCTGATGCTGTCGATCGCCGCCGCCTCGATCGTCACGCGCGTGACCTCCGACAAGGATCTCGCCGGCCAGATCGGCGGCCAGTTCGGGTCGCCCCGCACCTGGACGCCCGTCGCCGTCATCCTCGCGCTGCTCGGCATCCTCCCCGGCATGCCGCACATGGTGATCCTGCCCGCCGCGGCGATCGCCGGGTTCGCCGCGTGGAAGCTCCGCCAGATCGAACGCCGCCCCGCCCCCGTCGTGGTCGTCCCCGTCGAGACGATCGACCAGTCGAAAATCGGCTGGGAAGAAGTCACCGATGGCATGCAGGTCAATCTCGACATCGGCTACGGCCTGGTGCCGCTCGCCGACGAGCGTCGCGGGTCGCCGTTGATGAGCCGGATCACCGGTGTGCGTCGCCAGCTGTCGAAGGAACTTGGGTTCGTCGTGCCGCAGGTCCGCGTCCGCGACGACATCAACCTCGCGCCCTACGTCTACCGCATCCTCGTCAACGGCGTCGTCGTCGGCGAGGACACCGTGTCGCCCGACGAGATGCTCGCGCTCGACACCGGGCAGGCGTTCGGCGACCTGTTCGGCAAGAAGGTCAAGGACCCGACCTTCGGGCTCGACGCGACCTGGGTCGATGCCAGCGATGCCGATGCCGCGACCGGGGCGGGCTATCTCGTGGTCGATCCCGGCACCGTGATGGCGACGCATCTCAACCATCTGCTCGGCCAGAACGCGGCCGAGCTGCTCGGCCAGGACGAAGTGCAGGCGCTGCTCGACGGCCTGAAGGAACGCGCCGCGCAGCTGGTCGCAGCACTCGCGCCGCTGCCGATCACGACGCTGACGCAGGTCCTGAAAGGCCTGCTCGCGGAGAACGTCCCGCTGAAGGAATTCCGGCGCATCGCCGGCGCGATCGCGGTGGCCGCGCAGCGCACGCAGGACGCCGAGGAGATCATCGAGACGATCCGTCCCGAGCTCGGCGCGCTCATCATCCAGAAACTGTGCGGCGTGCGCGAACCGCTGCGCGTCATGACGTTGGAGGGTCAATTGGAAGGTCTGCTCGGCCAGGCGATGCGCGCCGATCAATCGCGCCGCCACGTCATCGAACCCGATCTCGGCCGCCGCATCGTCGAGGCGCTGCAACGCGCCGCCGAACCGCTGATCGCCGAAGCGAAGCCGTTCGCGCTTGTCGTCCAGCCGACCATCCGCATCGCCATCCGCAAGCTGGTGAAGACGTGCCTGCCCGATACGCCGGTAATGTCGTTCTTCGAGGTGCCGGAGGAGAAGGCGGTCGAAGTCGTCGCCGTCATCGGCGCCTCCCAACAGGCGCTGGCCGCATGAGCGCCCTCCCGATGCGCTGCGCGTTCGCGGATGCGCAGCCCTTCACCGGCCAACCCCTCACCTATCGCCCACACCAACGCCCCGGCGGCGACGCCGACCAGTTGGTGAAACAGCACCTCCCGCTGGTCCGCCGGATCGCCTGGCACGTCCACGGCAGCATGAGCAGCAGCGTCGAAGTCGAGGACCTGATCCAGGTCGGCCTCGTGGCGCTGGTCGAAGCCGCCGCGAATTTCGACGAACGGGGCATGCCGTTCAAGACCTACCTCATCACCCGCCTGCGCGGCAGCATGATCGACGAACTTCGCCGTCAGGCCACGAGCACGCGCGGCGCGATGCGTCGCCGTCGCCAATACGCAGAGGCGATCAGCACGCTAACCGCCCGCACGGGCAAGGCTCCAGGAGAAGACATGATCGCGCAGCACATCGGCGTCACGATCGAAAAACTCCGCACCGACTACGTCACCGCCGACGCGATCCGCTTCGACTCGATCGACGAGATGTACGCGGACGACCTGCCCTGGTTCGCCGACGACACGCCGGACGCATTCGAGCAACTCGCCGACAACGACATGCGCGAGGCCTTGATCAAGGCGATCACCGCGCTCCCCGAACGCGAGGCGCAGGTGATCCAGCTCTATTACGTCGAAGAACTCAACCTCGAGGAGATCGGCGAAGTCTTCGGCGTCGGCTCAGCGCGGGTCTGCCAGATCAAGGCATCGGCGCACGCCAAGCTGAAAAAAGCCCTCGCCCGCCAGCTATAACGCCCCTCAGCCGTTCGAACCGGGCGGCACCGGCGCATGAAATGGCGCGGCACGGCACCTGGCCGTAGCGCTCCGCGTGACGCTCCCGAGTAGCCGAATGACCTGATGGTCGACCAGCATCGCGGTCCTCCGATCGAACGTCATCAGTCGAGTCTGACTGCTTTCCCGTACGTCCGCGAGCTTGATCGGATCGGACGCGCGGTCGCTGATCGCATAGGTCTGTTCGGGCCCGCACGCCGCGTAGCAATAATAGCCCGCGGCCAGATCGGCGCTGAATGTCAGCGTGTAGGGAACGACCCTTGGCGCATTGCCGCCTGCCCGGATGGTTTCCGTGCCGTTGCACCGCTCGCCGATCCGGGCTTGTCCAAAAGCAGCGGTCGATCCGAGGATCGCGAGCGTGATCGCACCGATCGCGTGTCTCATGGTTATCGCCTCGCCCGTGTGATCGACGTGCAAACGTAATCCCGTGCCGCGCCGTCCGCCAATGACAATAGCGTCACCGAGCGCCTTCCGCGACGCCGCCCCGACCACGATGACGCGAATAAGAACGCAAAACCCCGGCAGCCATCGGCCACCGGGGTTTCATGCCGCCTCGCGGGAAGCGAGGCGGGTCCGACCGGCACCGTCACCCTGCGGGGGGCTGGTGCCGGTGCCGGTCCGGATTAACCCAGAAGCTTCAGCACGCTCTGCTGGCTCTGGTTCGCCTGGCTCAGCATCGCGGTGGATGCCTGGCTCAGGATCTGTGCTTTGGCGAGCGCGGTCGTCTCTGCCGAGAAGTCAGCGTCCTCGATACGGCTCTTGGCGTCCGACAGGTTGGTCGAGTTGGACGTCAGGTTGTTGACCGCCGACTGAAGCTGGTTCTGGGTCGCGCCCAGGTCGGCGCGGCGGCCGGCGATCGTCGACAGTGCGGAGTCGTAGTTCTCGAGCGTGGCGCCGGCCACCGACGTACCGGTGTCCGAGACGACGCTGCCGAGGGCGGTCGTCAGGCTGCTGCCGAGGTTCATGCTGATCTTGTCCGACGTGTTTGCGCCGGCCTGGATCGACACGACACCGGTGCCTGCCTTGTAATCGGCCGACTGCGGGGTGACGACGGCAGCCTTGTAATCGGCGGACGCCGCCTTGTAGTCAGCAGACGCAGCCTTGTAGTCGTCCGACGGAGCCACATAACCCTGATCGCCTGAGTTTCCGCCCGATCCTGCCGTACCGACCTGCGCCGTGCCGACCTGCGCCGTACCGACCTGCTTCGAGACGGTGACCGCTGCGGTGCCGACCTGGCCAGCCGTGCCGTCGAACAGCTTCTGGCCGTTGAACGCGGTGTTCGACAGGACGTTGTTGATCTGCTTGGCGAGCGAGTTCTGCTCGGTCGTGATGTTGGCGACATCGCTGGCCGAATAGGTGCCGTTGGTCTTCTGGACCTCAAGCTCGCGCATGCGCTGCAAGTTGTTCGTGACCTCGTCGAGCGCGCCCTCCGCGGTCTGCGCCATCGAGATGCCGTCGTTGGCGTTGCGGATGCCCTGGTTCATGCCCTTGATCTGCGACGTCATCGACGACGAGATGGCGAGGCCGGCGGCGTCGTCCTTGGCCGAATTGATGCGCTTGCCGGTCGACAGGCGCTCCATCGAGGTCGCGAGCAGGTTGGATGCCTTGGTCGATGCATTGGCGGACCGAAGCGCCGAGATGTTGGTACCGATGACAGTCATTGCGAAATCTCCGTGATCTTCGACGATCCGCGCCGCCCCCATGGCGAAGTGCCGATCCGTCAATGTGGGTAACGGCCGGTTCGGGACGGACTTAAGCGAAAAAATGCAGCCGGGACCGGGCCTCGCATGCGCCCGTACGTGTGCTCGCGCGCGCGTTCGTGTGCGCAAACGCGCGCCAGTGTGCCCGCGGAGACGCGCCCGGAAATAATCTGCCGGGGGCGGCAGAGTTTAACCGCGCGTTTACCACCAGTGCGGCATTCCCCGAATCGTTCAGGGGGCACTCAATGCGTTCAATTTTTCCATCGGCCGCAGTCACTTCGCGGAAATATGCGCTCGTTTCGTCGTTGCGCGCGCAGGGCTTCGGCGTGGGCTCGTTCGAAACCGCGCAGCCGGGTGCGAACGACCTGTTCCTGGTCGCCGACGGCGAAGGCATTGCCGCCCCTGCCCGCACCGTCGTGATCGGTTGCGAAGGTCGCGAAGTGACCCCGTCGCGCAGCGGTTCGCCGGCTCGGATCAGCTTTGCCGCCGAGGATACAGCCGTCGGCAACGGCTTCGCGCGCGCCCTGATCGGTGGGCCGGACATGCCGACCGCCGCCGACCCCGAATCGCTCGCGCTGCTCGCCTTGGCCGAGCGCGTCGCTGCTGCCGACATCACCGTGCTGATCAACGGCCCGACCGGCACCGGCAAGGAAGTCCTCGCCCGCGCCATCCACAATGGCTCCGCGCGGAAGGACAAGCCGTTCATCGCGATCAACTGCGCCGCGCTACCCGAATCGATGCTCGAGGCGCTGCTGTTCGGTCACCAGAAGGGCGCGTTCACCGGTGCGTCGTCAGGCGGCGACGGGTTCTTCCGCGCAGCCAATGGCGGCACGATTTTGCTCGACGAGATCGCCGAGATGCCGCTGCAACTGCAGGCGAAACTGCTCCGCGTGTTGCAAGAGCGCGAGGTCGTGCCGCTGGGCGCCTCGGTGCCGCAGCCGATCGACGTCCGCGTCATCGCCTGCGCCAACCGCGACCTCCACGCCGAAGTCGCCGCCGGCCGCTTCCGCGCCGATCTCTATTACCGCCTCGCCGTGTTCCCGCTCGCGACCAAGTCGCTGGCCGAACGCCCGCAGGACATTCCTGCGCTCGCCGCGACGCTGATCCTGCGTCATGCCGGCAACCGCAACGTCATCCCCTGGCCGAGCCATGCGGCGATCGAGCAGCTCATGCTGCACGACTGGCCGGGCAACGTCCGCGAGTTGGAGAACGTGATCCAGCGCGCGCTGCTGTTCTGCGGCGGCGATACGATCGAGGCGAACCACATCGTGTTCGACCGCCCGGTGACGATGACGTTCCAGCGCAGTGCGCCGGTCGTGCAGATCGCGCCGGTCGCACCGAGCGAGCCCGAAACCTTGGGCAACATCGTCCAGATGAGCGAGTTCGCGGCAATCCGCGAGACGCTCAAGGCGTGCAACGGCAGCCGGATCGAGACCGCCAAGCGCCTCGGCATCTCCGAACGCACGCTGCGCTATCGCCTCGCCAAGGCGCGCGAGCAGGGTGACGACATCGGCAGCGTCCAGAACTGGGCAGCCTCGGCATGAGCGGCGTCTCAGGCATCGGTGGCGGCGCGATGAGCGTCGACCGCGTGATGGCGCTGCGTTCGCAAATACTCGAACGCAACCAGGCGCTCTCGCGTGCTGGGGCGGCCGGGAATGTCACGCCGACCGAGACGGTCAAGCCGACCAGCTTCGCCGACTCGATGGAAACCGCGCTGAAGAGCGTCAACGACGGCCAGACCCAGGCCGCCAAGCTCAGCGAAAGCTATGAGCGCGGCGAGACGGTCGACATCGCGAAGGTGATGCTCGCCCGCCAGCAGGCGTCGGTCGGGTTCGAGGCGACGTTGCAGGTCCGCAACAAGCTGCTGTCCGCGTACAAGGATATCATGAGCATGCCGGTCTGACATGAGCACCGCACTCATCCCCGCATCCGGCGCGACCGAACGGTTCGCCAACCCCCTCCAGCAGATCAAGGGTGCGTTCGCGCAGCCCGCGGTCCGCCGTTCGCTGCCGATGGCGCTGATGGTCGGGCTCATCGCCGCCGCCGCGCTCGCATGGATGAGCCTGTCGACGCCGACGCAGAAAACGCTGTTCAGCGGCCTGCCCGATTCCGACAAGGCCGCGGTCACGTCCGCGCTGACGACGGCCAACATCAAGAGCCATATCGACGAAGGCACCGGCGCGCTGACCGTCGGCGAGGACGATTACAGCCGTGCGAAGATGCTGCTCGCGGGCCAGGGCCTGCCGAAAGCAGCGCCGGGCGGGTATGCGATCCTCGACCAGCTGCCGATGGGCGTTTCGCGCGCGGTCGAAGGGGAACGTCTCCGCCAGGCACGCGAGTCCGAGATGGCGAAGTCGATCGAGGAGATCGATGCGGTCGCCGAGGCGCGCGTGCATCTGGCGATGCCCGAAGCCTCCGTGTTCGTCCGCGACAACGCTGCGCCGTCGGCATCGGTGATCCTGAAACTCCAGGGCGGCCGCTCGCTGAGCGATGCGCAGGTCAGCTCGATCATCAACCTCGTCGCCTCGTCGGTGCCGGGGATGAAGCCCGAGGCGGTGACGATCGTCGACCAGATGGGCGCGCTGCTTACCAAGGCCGGCGGCAACGACGGCGCCGGTGCGGCCAGCGACGCGCGGATCGATATCCAGCGCCGCGTCGAGGACAAGTATCGCACGCAGCTGATCGCGCTGCTGACGCCGTTGGTCGGCGCGGGCAATTTCACCGCCGAGGTGCAGGCCGACGTCAATCTCGACGAGAGCCAGGCGACGCGCGAAAGCTACGAGAAGCAGGGCGTGCTGCGCGCCGAGACGGGCAACTGGACCGGCAACCAGAAGGACGGCGCCGCCGGTGCGCCCGGTGGTATTCCGGGCGCACTGAGCAACACGCCGCCTGCCGCGAGTACGCTGTCGACGCCACAGCCCGCTACAGGCAATCCGGGTACCGCCGCACAGCCGGTCGCCGGTGGCCCTGCCCCCGACGCGATGAAGCAGTCCGACCAGTATCAGCGCGCCTACGACCTCGGCCGCGAAGTGTCGGTCACGCGCGCTACGCCGGGCGGGGTAAAGCGTCTTTCGGTCGCCGTCCTACTCCGCGATCCCGAAAAGGGCCGCCGTACCGCGATGGAGATCAACCAGATCAGCGATCTCGTGAAAAGCGCGGTCGGCTTCGACCAGGCGCGCAACGACAACGTCACGGTCATCAGCCGCAAGTTCGCCGGCGCCGACGCCACCGCGACCAGCGGCCCGGCGTGGTACGACAATGCCTGGCTGCCGGTGCTCGCGCGCAACGGGACCGCGATCCTGATCGCGCTGCTGGTCCTGCTGCTCGGTGTCCGCCCGATCGCCAAGGCGCTGATGAAGAAGCGCGACGATGCCGGCACGCGCCCCGCGCTTGGCCAGCCGATCGGCGCAGCGAACGTCGACGGCATGGCGGTTGCAGCCCCCGTCAGCCTCGACCAGCTCGAGAACACGCGCGGCTATGACGATCGGATCGGTGCGGTCCGCGGCTTCACCCGCGACAATCCGACGCGCGCAGCACTGGCCGTTCGCGACATGATCAAGGCCGACGCGAAGTGAGCGAAGTCGGCCCCAGTGCTATTGGCCGCACCTACACCGGCGTCGAACGCGCCGCGGTGCTGATGATGCTCGTCGGCGAGGAAGAGGCCGCTGCCATCCTCCAGAAGCTGGAGCCCGAAGAGGTGCGCCAGCTCGGCGCGGCGATGTTCAAGGTCGCCGATGTCTCCGAGCAGGAAGTCGAGGACGTGCTCGACGATTTCGTCGGTCGCGCTCGCGAGCGCACCGCGATCGGTTTCGACCCACGTCCGCAGATCGAGGCGGTGATGAACCGCGCGCTCGGCCCCGAAAAGGCGGAGAGCGTGCTCGCGCGCATCACCCCGCCGGAAGCCGCGTGCGAACTCGAACTGCTCGACTGGCTCGAAGCGACCGAGATCGCCGCGATGATCGAGAAGGAGCATCCGCAGATCGCGGCGGTGCTGATCGCCAATCTCGACGCGTCGATCGGCGGCCAGGTGCTCGAGCTGCTGCCCGACGCGGTTCAGCCCGATATCCTCCACCGCATCGCCCGGCTCGGACCGATCACGCCCGAGGCGGTCGAGACGTTGAAGGTCGTGCTCGCCAACCGCACCGCCTCCGCACCCGGTGCTGCCGGCGTCACGCTGGGCGGCACGCGCGAGGCCGCCAAGATTCTGTCCGGCGCGCGCAAAGCGACCGAACAGCGCGTCATGCCGAAACTGTTCAAGATCGACCGCGAAGTGGCCAAGGCGATCGAGGAGGCGATGTTCGTCTTCGATAACCTGCTCGAACTCGACGACAAGAACCTGGGTACGCTGATCCGCAACGTCGACAGCGAGATCCTGACTAAGTCGCTCAAGGGCGTCGACGAAAGCATCCGCAACCGTTTCCTCGGCTGCATGTCGGCGCGCGCCGCCGACGGCATCCGCGACGAGATGGAAGCGCGTGGACCGATGAAGCTCGCCGAGGTGCTCGAAGCGCAAAAGGCGATGATCGCGATCGCGCGCGGGCTGGGCAAGGACGGCACGATCCAGATGGGCGGGGGGGAAGACGATTATGTCTAACGGCTTCACCGCGGGCTTCGCGTCGCGTCACACGACGACCGCGCACGTCTTGGCGAGCGCATTCGCACCACCATCCGGGTTCGCCGCAGCGGATATCCGCGAGCGTGCGACGGTGAGTCCGACCAACTTCGCGTCTCCGAACTTTTCTTCAGAGCCGAGCACGCCGCGCCACTTCAGCCCGGCCGACAAGGACGTGAACCCGACCGCCGGCTGGGATCCGCTCGATCCGGTCAGCGAATCGTCGTTCATCGATCCGCTCGCCGACGCGCATGCTGCCGGTTACGCAGAGGGCCTTGCCGCTGCGGCAGCGGCCGCACAGGAGACGGCTGCACGCGACGGCGCGCTGCTCGGCGATCTCGCCAGCGCGCTCGGCAACGACCGGATCGACCGCGACCGCGTTGCGGCGCAGCTCCGCCAGACGGTGCTCTTCCTCGTCTCGAAACTCGTCGGCGAAGTCGGCATCGCGCCTGACGTGCTCGCCGGCCGGATCGAGACCGCCGCCGAACTTCTGTCCGACTCTGCCGAATCCGCGCTACTCCGCGTCCACCCGGACGATGTACCGCTGCTCGAAGGCCGCTTGCCGAAATCGATCTTCGCCGCCGGCGACCCAAACGTTACGCGCGGCAGCTTCGTGCTCGAAAGCGCGTCGACGATCGTCGAGGACGGTCCGGAACTGTGGCTGGATCAATTGGCGCAGGCGATCGACCGCGTGCCGGTGCCCAAATGCTGAACCGCTTTACCGCCGATTATCTCGAAACCCTCTCCAACGCCGATTTCGTCGCCAAGCCAAAGGTCTCCGGCCGCCTCGCCTCGTTCGACGGGCTGCTGATGGAAGCGGTCGGCCTCACGCTGCCCGTCGGAACCGTCTGCCAAGTCGGCGAAGGCGCGGCGAGCGTCGAGGCGGAAGTCATCGGCTTTCGCAATGGCCGGACGTTGATGATGAACCTCGGTGGCGCCGCGGCCCTTCTTCCGCGCGCACCGGTCAAGCCGATTGGTGCGCCGGGGGAGGCCGAAGTCGGGGCTGCGATGCTCGGTCGCGTCGTCGACGGCGCCGGCAAGCCGATCGACGGCCTCGGCCCGATCCGCGGCGCCGGTCGCTGGCCGCTCGCGGGGAAACTCCAGTCGCCGCTCGATCGCGGGCGCGTGCTCGAACCGCTCGACGTCGGCGTGCGCGCGATCAACGGCCTGCTGACGATCGGCCAGGGCCAGCGTGTCGGCATCATGGCCGGCTCGGGCGTCGGCAAGTCGGTGCTACTCGGCATGATCGTCCGCGCCGCCCAGGCAGATGTGATCGTCATCGGCCTGATCGGCGAGCGCAGCCGCGAAGTCGCCGACTTCCTCGAAACCAAGGTCGCCGGCGCCGCGCGAAAGCGTTCGGTCGTGGTCGCCGTCCCCGCCAACCATTCCCCCGTCCTCCGCATCCGCGGCGCGCTACGGGCCCATGCGATCGCCGAGTCCTTTCGCGACGAGGGCAAGAAGGTCCTCCTGATCATGGACTCACTCACCCGCGTCGCCCATGCCGGTCGCGAAATCGGCCTCGCGCTCGGCGAACCCGCGTCCGCGCGCGGTTATCCACCCAGCGCCATCGCCATGCTGCCGAACCTGATCGAGCGCGCGGGCGTCGACGTCCACACCGGCGGCTCGATCACTGCGATCTATACGGTGCTGGCGGACGGCGACGACGGCAACGACCCGGTGGTCGATTCCGCCCGCTCGATCCTCGACGGCCACATCGTCCTCAACCGCCACCTCGCGGAGCGCGGCGTGTATCCGGCGATCGACATCGGTCCGTCGGTCAGCCGCGTGATGACCGACATCGTGCCCGCGCACCACGCCAAGGCTGCGCGGACGCTCCGCCGTCACCTCGCCACTTATGAGGAAAACCGCGATCTCGTGCTGATGGGCGCCTACCGCCACGGCGCCGATCCGGCGATCGACGCGGCGATCGCCTGTCACCCGGCAGTCATGGAATATATCCGCCAGGACGCCGACGAGACCGTGTCGTTGAACGACGCGGTCGCCGAGCTGACCGGCGTGTTCGGCGGCTGACATGGCGGATGCCCGCAGCAGGACGCTCGCGCGCATCCACCGCGTCCGCACGCTCCAGCTCGGCCTGACCCGCGCCGACGAAGCACGCGCGCACGACAAATTCGCCAGCGAACAGGCGCTCTCCGGCCGTATCGCGCTGCTCGCCGAAGCCGTCGCGCCGGTCCACGAAACGCAGGTCGCCGTGTCGCTCGGCGCCGCCGCGCACTACCGCGACCGCCTGCAACAGTCCGCTCATGCCGCGGTCGAGCGCGTGCAGGCGGCCGAATTTCATGTCGAGCGCGCAGCGGAAGCAACGCGCGCCGCCAAGCGCGACCAGAGCGCGGTCAAGAAGCTCCTCGCCCGCGCCGACGCCGATGCGGTGTTGAAAGCGATCCGCACGATGGAAGAGGCACCCGCCTTTCGGAAGGTTCGGCACGATCCTTGCTGAGTGTCGGGGAGAAGCCCGAACGCGAGTGCCCGAATGATCCAGACCGCGACCCTTTCCCGTACCGTTCCCCTCCATCCTCGCGCCTCTGCTGCGAAGAGCGGCGGCGAGTCGGGCGATTTCGCGGGCGCCTTCGAACAGGTCAGCGACGACGCGAAACCCGAACCTTCCGCCGCAGCGCCGGAAGACGAGCCCCGGCAGGACGACGCCGCGACCGGCAACGCCTTGCCGCTGCCGGATGTCGTGCCCGATGCCGCCTTCGTTTGGCAGCCGATCATTGCAACGCCTGCCCCTGCCCCAGCCGTTTCCCTGCCCGCTGCACGCATCATCGATGCATCGGCCATGCAACCAGCGAGCGTGCAGCGCCCGACCTTCGCGCAATCGCAGCCGCAGGCCGCCACGCCTGCTCCGATAGAGCCTCAACCAATCCTGCCCGCCGCGCCGATCCAAGCTGGCGGCACACCCGCAACGCAGTTCGCCGCCGCGATCATGGCCGCGATACCACCGGTAAAGACGGCCGTGCAGACGCCGGTGGACACGCCGACCACCGACGCGCCGCGTTGGGCCACGCCCGATACGACGCCCGTCACCCTCGCCGTCGCGCAACCGGATGTCGTCCAGCCGCAACCCGGCACGGTCGCGTCGGCTGCGATAGTGTTCGGCGCGGCGATCCAGGCCGCGACCAAAGAGCGTGACGAGCCAGATACCCCCGCCGCCCCATCCGATACGCCGCTGACTCCGGTGGGTGCGACCGCAACGCATGAGATCAAGGTTGCCGACGCGCAGCAGGCGCCACTCGACATGCGTCAGGAGCGCTGGCCGCACGCGATGATCGAGCGGATCGAGATGCTCCGCGATGCCGCCGACGCGGTCGACACGCGCATCCGCCTCGTCCCCGATGCGCTCGGCGCGATCGACGTTTCGGTGAAGACCGAGGGCGATACGGTTCGGGTGCACTTCAATGCCGAGCAGGCCGCGACGCGGACGTTGCTGGCGGACGCGCAGCCACGGCTCGCCGAACTCGCCGAGGCGCGCGGATTGAAACTTTCGCAAGGATCGCTCGGCGACAGCGGTGCGCAACAGCAGCGCGCGCCCGCGACTCCGCAAACCCCGAATCGCCCTGCGCCGGTCTCCGCCGTGATCGCGGACGCGCCCGACGACATACGAATCGCTTGAACCGAAGGACCCTGAAATCATGAGCGACACAAAAGAAACGCCCGACGCCGCCCCGAAGAAAAAGGGCAAGATGAAGACGATCCTGATCGGCGGCGTCGCGCTGCTAGTGCTGGTCGGCGGTGGCGTCGGTGCGGGCGTCTATGCCTCCAGTGCGGGGCTGATCGGCGGTGGCGGTCACGCCGCCGAAGCCGAGGACGGCAAGCCCAAGCTCGTCCCCAAGAGCGAGCAGAAGCACGCGACCGAGGGCGGCGAAGGCGGCGGTCATGGCGGCGAGGACGCAGCGCCCGAAAACCACGGGATGAAGCCCCCCGCAGGGCAGGGCGGCGACAAATATGCCTCCACCTACTACCCGCTGGAGAAGGATTTCACCTCGAATCTCCAGGACTCGGTGCACTTCGTCCAGGTCGGTGTCGCGGTCTCCACACCATACGACGACACCGTGATCACCAACCTGAAGACCAACGACATCGCGGTCCGATCGGCGATCTTGATGGCGCTCGGCGACACCACCGAAGAGCAGGTGATGAGCAGCGACGGCAAGCGCCAGCTGCAGGTCCGACTGGCGAAGGCGATCAACGATACGCTCAAGCAGAAGGAAGGATTCGGCGGCATCGGTAACGTTTACTTTACCAGTTTCGTCGTTCAGTGAGTCATGGTTAACGAGGCCTCAGCAAAGACGCGCGAGCGACGCGACCGGGATCGCTCCGGCGCGCCCAAAGAGGGCGTGTTGCACCAGGGCGTACTCGGCGGGGCCAAGCTCAATCCGTTCGGCGACCTGCACTCGCTCCAGCATTTGTCCGCCCGGTTCGCACGCGGTTTGCGCGGCGTGTTCGAGCCGTTGCTGCGCCAGGAAGTGCGCTGCTGGGCCGAGCCCTTGGTGGTCCAGCGCTTCACCGATTACCGCGCGGAACGCAGCGATGCGCTGACCGCGTGGCTGCCGCTGATCATGACGCCGGGGATGGCGCAGGCGCTGTGCATCATGGACGGCAAGTTCGTGCTCGAGATGCTCGACATGTTCTTCGGCGGCACCGGCGCTGCGCCGCACACGCTGCCGACCGAGTTCTCGCCCGCCGCCGAGGCAATGGTCGCGCGGATCGGCCAGATGATCGCGACGCCGCTGAAGACCGCGTGGGAGCCGATGGCACGGTTCGATTTTCTGCCGACGCGCGTCGAGGTGAACCCGGCGATGATCGCCGATCTCGACGGCGAGGACGCGATGATCGTCACGCGCTTCGGCATCGCCGCGGGCGCTGCGAAACCGGTGTTCCTCGATCTCGTCTACCCCGTCTCCGCGTTGAAGCCGCACGCGCCGTCGTTGACCGCGAAGGTCGTCGGCAAGTCGGCCGAGCCCGATCCGGCCTGGCGCACCGAGCTGACGCGGGCCGCGATGAACGTGCGCTTCCCGATCCGCTCGGTACTCGCCGAGCCGATCGTCAAGCTGACGATGCTGATGGACCTGAAACCCGGCGACGTGATCCCGATCACCATCTCGGGCGACGTGCCGGTGATGGTCGGCAACAACCGCCTCGGCTGCGGCACGGTCGGCACGTCCAACGGCTTCGCCGCCATCCAGCTCACCTCGATTACCCGTTTCGACGAAGGATTTGCAGCATGAACGACATGACCGGAGGCTTCCCCGTAGATGCTGCCGTCGCCGCCAATTTCCGGCTGCTCCAGGATGTCGACGTCAAGCTGACCGTCGAGATCGGCTCGACCAGCCTGACGCTGCGCGAACTGCTCGCGCTCGGCGAATCCAGCGTGATCGAGCTCGATCGCCAGGCCAACGAGCTGCTCGATGTATTCGTCAACGGCACGCTGATCGGGCGCGGCGAAGTGGTGACGGTCGGCGAGCGCTTCGGCGTGCGGATGACCGAGCTCGTGTCTCCAGACAAGCGCGGCTGAGCCCGATGCTGTGGACCTATATCCTCAAGCTCGTCATCCTGCTGCCACTCGTGTGCGGACTGATGTTCGGTTGCCTGTACCTGTGGCGCAAGTTCGAGAGCCGGATTCCGGGCAAGCCCTCGACGCGGCTGATCGGCGTCAAGGAAACGATGATGATCTCGCCGGGCCTGCGCCTCGCGGTGATCGATTTCGAGGGCCGCCGGCTGCTCGTCTCGGTCGGCCGCGGCGGCGTGCACCTGATCGACAAGGTCGACGCATGAGCGCGGTCGCTCGTCCGACGGTGACGCGGAAAGGCTCGGGCCCTGCCCTATTCGCCGCATCGACCGCCAAACCGTTTCCCCGCGCACGCGGGAATCCAGGAGCCACGAACGGTGCGCTGCATACTTCTGCGCCGCGCCCGCGCGCAAACGCATGGCTGTGGATAGGCCTCGCCGTCCTGCTCGCCCTCTTCCTTGCGATGCCCGCCTTCGCGCAAGGCGTCCCCGCTCCGACCAACCCCGCCGTCGGCGACGCGGTCGATCGCGCGCTCGGCCAGCTCGGCGGACAGGCTGCGGGCAACACCGGCCAGAGCGGCTCGCTGTCGCTGTCGCTGCAAGTCCTCATCATCATGGGACTGCTCACGGTCCTGCCGGGCATCCTGCTGATGATGACGAGCTTCACGCGGATCATCATCGTGCTCGCGATCCTGCGCCAAGCGCTCGGGCTGCAACAGACGCCGCCGAACCAGGTGCTGCTCGGGCTGTCGCTGTTCCTCAGCTTCTTCATCATGGCGCCGACGATCAGCCAGATCAACACGACCGCGATCCAGCCCTATGCCGCCGGGCAACTGGCGGGCACGCAGATGATCACGACCGCCGGCGTCCCGCTGCACGCGTTCATGGTCAAGCAGACGCGGATCAAGGACGTCACTATGTTTGCGCAGATCGCAAAGTCCGGGCCCTACGCGACGCCGACCGACATCCCCTTCTCGGTGCTGCTCCCCGCCTTTGTCACGTCCGAGCTGAAGACCGCGTTCCAGATCGGCTTCCTGATCTTCCTGCCGTTCATCGTCATCGATCTCGTCGTCGCGACCGTGCTAATGTCGCTCGGCATGGCTATGCTCAGTCCGACGATCATCTCGATGCCGTTCAAGCTGCTGCTGTTCGTGCTGGTCGACGGCTGGGCACTGACGATGGGCAGCCTCGCCAACTCGTTCGCGACCTGAGAGCATGGACGCGCAATATTTCCTGACCGTCGCCAATCAGACGATGTGGGTGCTGGCGCTCGCCAGTGCGCCGATCCTGATCCCCGCGCTGCTCGCGGGGCTGATCCTCGGGATGATCCAGGCGGCGACGTCGATCAACGAGCAGACGCTGTCGTTCGTGCCCAAGCTGGTCGTGGTCGCGGTGTCGATCCTGATCTTCGGGAGCCTGATCCTGGGGTTGCTGAGCGATTTCACGATCGGGATCTTCGAGCGTATCCCGGATCTGGTGAAGTGACCGCACTTGCTGCTCCCTTCCCGCTTGCGGGAGGGGTCGGGGGAGGGGCGTGCCTCATGAGCCGGACGCCGGTACGTACGTCGCGCCCTCCCCTAACCCCTCCCGCAAGCGGGAGGGGAACTTTACAGTGCTAGGCTTCGGCCTCTCGATCGAGCCGCAGCTCTGGGCGCTCGTGTTCGTGATGATCCGCATCGGTGCGACGTTCATCGCGGCGCCAGTGTTCGGCTCCGTCTCGGTACCGCTCACTGTGCGCGTCACGCTGTCGGGCGCGATCGGGTTCCTCGTGCTCGCGGCCCACCCAATCGTCCCACCACAGAACATCTTCGCGGTCTCCACCATACTCTCCGCCGCCGCCGAAGCACTCGTCGGCCTCGCGCTCGGCTTCGTCCTCCAGATCGCGTTCGCTGCGCCGATGATCGCGGCCGAAGTGATCGGCGGCGCGATGGGGCTTGGGTTCGCGTCCTCGATCGACCCGCAGAACGGCAAGTCCTCCCCTGCCCTCGGCCAGTTCTTCTCGATCATGCTGACGTTGCTGTTCCTGTCGGTCGACGGCCACCTGATCCTGATCGACCTGCTGGTGAAGAGCTACGACGTGCTCCCTCCGGGCGCCGCGTGGATCGGCGTCGAGCGGCTGAAGGCAATCGCGTTCTTCGGCGGTTATGCGTTCCTTGCGGGGCTATTGCTCGCGCTCCCGGTCGGTTTCCTGCTGCTCTGCCTTAACATCGTCGTCGGCATGCTGAGCCGTGCCGCGCCCTCGCTCAACCTGTTCGCGGTCGGCCTCCCCGCCAGCCTCGCGGTCGGCGTCGTCACGCTGGCGATCGCGTTCCCGACGATGGGCGACTACATGCTCGTCATCGTCCGCGAAGGCCTCGCCGCCACCGAAAACCTGGTGCTCGGCTGATGACTGAGGATTCGGGCGAAAAGACCGAAGCACCAACCGCCAAGCGCAAGAAGGATGCGGTCGAGAAGGGCGACATCCTCAAATCGCGCGATTTCGCCACCGCGCTCAGCATGCTCGCCGGAGTCGCCTGGCTGATCTACGCCGGCCCGACGCTGATCACCGCGTGCAAGGCGATCATGAGCTCGAGCTTCCAGTTCACGCATGCCGACGTCGAGGATTTTTCCCCCTGGCGCCCACTGATGGAAGCCGGCGGCAAGCTCGCGCCATCGCTGATAACCCTGTTCATCGTCAGCATCGGCGCCGCGATCCTGAGCCAGGCGGGGCTCGGCTCGCTCGGCTTCAACGGCGGACTGCTCGCCCCAAAATACAGCCGCGTCGATCCGGCTGCCGGGCTCAAGCGTATCTTCGGCGCGAACGGCTGGATCGAACTCGGCAAGTCGTTGCTGAAGGTGATCCTACTCGGCACGATCGGCGGCTGGATGCTGTGGAACGCCGCGCATTCGACGATGGGCCTCGCCTCATCCGCCGATCTTAACCAGGCGCTGTCGACGCTCGGCGGGATCTTCAAGGGCATCCTGATCGCGATGGCGTTCGGGCTGTGCGCGATCGCCGGCATCGACCTGCCGATCCAGATCATCCGCCGCTTGGGCAAGATGCGGATGTCGAAGCAGGAGGTGAAGGACGAGCACAAGTCGACCGAGGGTAACGGCGAGGCGAAGGGCCAGATGCGTGCCAAGATGCGTGCGATGGCGAGCGGCGGCCTGCGCAAATCGGTTGCGGAGGCGCATGTCGTTCTGACCAACCCGACGCACTTCGCAGTGGCACTACGCTATGATCGCGGCAAGGACCAAGTGCCGGTGGTGGTCGCCAAGGGCCGCGGTGCGACCGCGCTGGCGATCCGCGAGCTGGCTGGCGAAAGCCGCGTGCCGATCCTCGAATATCCGACGCTTGCGCGTGCGGTCTATTACACGAGCAAGGAGGGGCAGGAGGTCCGCGACGACCTCTATACCGCGATCGCGACCGTGCTTGCCTTCGTCTTCGGGTTGAACGCGGCGGCAGGTGGGACCACTCCGGGAGTCCAGCCGTTCGTGACCGTGCCGAAGGATGCGCGCTTCGACGAGAACGGCACGAAGCAGGCCTAAACATTTGTTCCGAGCGGTCGTTCTTAAAGACGAGCGCACACGTGCAGGAACTTTGCCATGGTAACATCGACCACCAGCACGACGGCCACGCCGACGCCGACACCCACGCCTACCGCGCAGAGCGCCGTCAACGACGCGACGCAGGCACTGCTGAAGGGGCTGAGCGCGGGCTCCGGCGTCGATACCGGCACGTTGGTCACCTCGCTCGTCTCCGCGCAGTTCGCCGCACGGACGGCCGCGTTGAAGACCAAGTCCGACACGATCACCGCGCAGATCTCGGGTGTCGGTACGCTCAAGAGCACGATGACCGGCTTTTCGACCGCGCTCGCCAATCTGGTGAAGGGCGGCAGCTTGCAGACTCAGCCGACCAGCTCGAACGCTGCAATCCTGTCGGCCACCGCGCAGTCGGGCGCCAAATTGTCGGGGCTGTCGTCGAGCATCACGGTAACGCGCCTCGCCACGGGACAAGTTGCGCGGACGACGACACCGGTCGCCGCGGCGGATCGCACCACATCGCTGAACACCGGTGCGCTGACGCTGACCATCGGCGGCAAGGACACGGCGATCGACGTCGGCGACGGCAGCATCGACGCGATCGCCGCAGGTATCAACGCGTCCAAGACCGGCGTCACCGCCTCGGTCGTGACCGACGCGAACGGCGGCGCGTATCTCTCGGTCAAGGGCGCGACCGGCAGCGCCAACGCCTTCACGCTTAAGGGAGAGAAGGGCGACGCGCTCGACATCGGCGGCAGCACGGCGACGAAGACCAGCCTCGTCTCCACCGCGCAAAACGCGCAGTTGACCGTAGACGGGATCGCCGTCGAACGCCCGAGCAACACCGTCAGCGACCTTGTGACCGGCGTGACGCTTCAACTCAACAGCGTCTCCACCGTCCCCGTTTCTCTCACCAGCACGCCCCCGACCGACGCGCTGACGCAAGCGATCAACGATGTCGTCACGACCTATAACGAGGTCCTGAAGACGATCACCGAACAGACCGATCCGATCACCGGCAATCTTCGCGCGGATCCCGCCGCGAAATCGTTGCTGCGGTCGTTGCAGGCCCTGGTGTCGAAACCGCTGGTCGGTGGCGCGATTGCCGGGCTTCCGCGGTCGCTGTCGGAGATCGGCGTCGCCACCAACACCGACGGTACGCTGAGGGTCGATTCCGCGCTGCTCGCCAAGCAACTGGCGGCGAACCCCGACACGATCGAGGCGATGTTCGCGCCGTCGGGCACCAACGCGCTCGGCCTGTCCGCGACGCTGACGGCGTTGACCACCAGCGCGACCAGCACGGTCACCGGTCTCGGCGCATCGACCGTGCGCTACACTGCGGCGGAGGCCGATGTCGCCAAGCAGCAGGACAAGGTCACCGACCAGTCCGCACAGCTGACCACGCGCCTGACGCAGCAATATGCCAGCATGAATTCGCGCGTGTCGGCGTATAAATCGACGCAGACCTTCCTCACCAACCAGATTGCCGCGTGGAACAAGGATTCGTGACCTACGCCAGCACGTTGATGCGCGACCCGTTCGCGACCTATCGCCAGATCGACGCGGTCGGCCAGACCGCTACGGCGGACGGCCCTGCGCTCGTCCAGTTGCTCTACAAGGAACTGGTCGCCGCCCTGCGCGCTGCCGCCTGGGCCTGCGAAAAGCGCAAGTTCGCGATCAAGAGCGAGCGGATCACGCGCGCTACCGCGATCCTGTTCGCGCTCGAAGCCGGGCTCGACTTCGAGAAAGGCGGCCAGGTCTCGGAAACGCTCGCACGACTATATGGCGGCGCGCGGAAAACCGTGATCAACGCCTCGCTCGGCCACGACCCGCAGCCGTTCCGCGACTCTGCCGACATGCTCGACGAGATCGCGCAGGCGTGGCGGACCGCCAGCGCCGCGTAGACGCTACCGCTTGAACCAGTGTCGCATGGCGAAATAGGCCACGACGCCGACCGCGATCAGCACGCAGGCTCCGGCGATCGCGTCGAACGCCCACGGCTTCTCGGCATAGGGCAGGCCCTTCACGTTCATGCCGTACAGGCCGGTCAGGAACGTCAATGGCAAGAACACCATCGCGGCGATCGAGATGATCAGCGAGCGGTTGTCGATCTGTTCGGCGCGCAGGTCCGTCAGCGTCTCGTGGATCAGCGCCGAGCGTTCGCGGATCGATTCCAGCTCCTCCGCCATCCGCGCGGCGCGGTCCGCCGCCGCCGCCAGATGCAGCCGGTCGTCGTCCGCGAGCCAGTCGCCGGGTAGCGCGGCGAGCTTCTCCAGCGCCGCGCGTTGCGGACTGAGGAAGCGTTTGTAGCCGATCGCCGCGACGCGCACCTTGCTGACCGCGCGGCGCAGTTCGAACACGCGGTTGGCGTCGAGCTGCTCCTCGCAATCGTCGAGCTCGTCGCCGAGCGTCGCCACATCGGGATCGAGATCGGTGGTGATCGCGGTGGCGAACGCGGCGATCAGGTCGCCTGGATCGCGCACCTCGTGGTGCTCGACCATCTTCTCGACCTCCGCGACCGCGATCAGCGGCTTCCGCGTGACCGAATAGACGCGGCCCTTCACCGCCCAGATCCGCACCGACGCGAGCAGGTCGGACGTGTCGAGCTCCTCCTTCGATCGCCCGCGCAGATTGAGGAACGCGCCATCGCCAACCGCCTCGCAGCGCGGCCGGGTCTCGGTCGCGGTGAGCGCGTCGACGACATAGTCGAGCAGCTTGGCCTCGTCGCGCAGCCAGGTCTGCGCATGCTCGGCGGTGGTCGACAAATGCACCCAGACGAGGTCGGCGGTGCAGGTGAGCGCTTCCTTGACGTCGACGCGGGTCGCTTTCCCATCGACGATCCGGAATGCGAAACCGCTCATCGTGCCATCTCGACTTCGACCGACAGGCCCGTGCCGGGATCGGTGGGCATAACCGCGCACAGCCGTGCGGCATCGGCACGCGCGCGGTCGAGGATCGCCGTGGGTACGTCGGCGCCGTGATAGACCCGGTCGGCGCTGGCGAGCGCGCGCGCCTGGCGTAGCGTCAGGTCCTCGGGGTCGTCGGACAGCAGAACGAGGGTTATTGCCACGTCGCGCTTTGCAGCGGGCTCGGCGGTTGGGGCCAGCCATGCGTCCACATCGTGTGTCGGCGACAGCGGATCGAGCAGACCGCCCGCCCCCATCGCCGTAGCCAGCGCACGGCGGCGCTCCCCCATATCGGGCCAGCGCTTTCGCAAGGACCCCCGCGCAGCCTGCAACGCCAGCGCGAGCTTGCCGAGATCGGCGGGGATCAGTGCCTCCAGCCGCTGCCGCAACGCCGCCGCCAGCCCGGCCGAAACACCGCTCGTGCCGATCGCGATCAGCACCGGCGCGCGATCGACGATCGCGGGCAGCGTAAAGTCACACAGCGCCGAACGATCGACCGCGTTGACCAGGATGCCGCGCGCCTTAAACCGCGCGACCGCGGCCAGCGCTTCCTCCTCGTCGTCGATCGCGACGATCGCGAGCGAAGCGCTAGCATCCTCCCCGACCACGTCCGCCCCCGCACGATCGAGCAACCGCCGCTTCGCATCCGCCGCCTCGCCCTCGCCGAGCAGAATGACCGGGCGCCCTGCCAGCCTCACGAACAGCGGCAGGCTCTGGAGTATCACCGCTTGAGCCATTCGGGCACGCGCTCGGCGGCCAGGATCGTCTCGGGGTGGATGCGGTCGGCGACCACCGCGAACCGGTCGCCATCGACCAGCACTTCGGGCACCAGCGCGCGGCTGTTGTAGGTCGACGCCATCGTCGCGCCGTACGCTCCGGCGGTACGGAAGATGCCGAGATCGCCCGACTTTACCGCGTCGATATCGCGGCCCATCGCGAAGGTGTCGCCGGTCTCGCACACCGGCCCGGCGATGTTGGCGGTCATCCGATCGCCGGTCGGCGCGACTGCGACGAAGTCGTGATACGCATCGTACATGGCGACGCGCGCGAGGTCGTTCATCGCCGCATCGACGATCACATAGGGGTTCACGACGCCGGGCTTCACCCAGATCACTTCGGTCAGCAGCACGCCGGCATTGCCCGCAATCACGCGGCCCGGCTCAAACATGAGCTCGACATCCCAGTCGGCGGTCGCGCGCGCGACCATGGCGCCATAGTCCGCCGGGCTCGGCAGCACGTCGTCGGGCTTGTAGGGCACGCCGAGGCCGCCGCCGAGATCGACGCGGCTGATCGTGTGCCCCGCCGCGCGCAATTCCGCGACCAACTCGCCGATCCGCGCATACGCAGCCTCGAGCGGCGCGAGGTCGGCGAGCTGGCTGCCGATGTGGATCGCGACACCGCGCAGGTCGAGCCCGTCATGCTTCGACAGGCGGTCGAACATGGCCACCGCCTGGTCGATCGCGACGCCGAACTTGTTCTCCTTGCGCCCGGTCGAAATCTTGGCGTGCGTTCCCGCATCGACGTCGGGGTTCACGCGCAGCACCGCCGGTGCGCGTTCGCCGCGCGCATGGGCGAGCGCGGCGAGGACTTCGCCCTCCTCCTCCAGCTCGAGATTGAACTGGCCGATCCCGGCATCGAGCGCCTGCGCCAGTTCGCGCCGCGTCTTGCCGACGCCCGAGAACACGATGTCCGAGGCCGGGATACCCGCCGCCAGCGCGCGCTGCATCTCGCCCGCCGAGACGACGTCGGCGCCGTAGCCTTCGTCGGCGAGAACGCGGAGCACCGCGACGTTGGGGTTCGCCTTGATCGCATAGGCCAGGTGGACGCGCCCGGCGCCCTTCAGCGCGTCGCGGAACACCTGTGCGTGACGGCGGAAGGTGGCGGTCGAATAGACGTAGACGGGCGTGCCGACGGCCTCGGCGATCGCCGGCAGGGCGACGTTCTCGGCATGCATGACACCGTCACGATAGGCGAAATGATCCATGATTCAGGTCTTCAATTCGGCGGCGGCAGGTCGAACTCGTCGCTGCGGCGCGGCTGGGACGTGGTGAGCAGCTCGTCGCTGCGCTGCGGGCGTTGCTGCGTCGTGGGGGTCAGCAACTGCTCCGGAGTCGGCGGCGTTTTCGCACCGTAAGGCGCAATCGGGAGCGTCTTGCCCTCCGCCGGGACGAGCCCGTCCGCTGCGCCGCAACCCGACAGGGCCAGTGCCAAACCAACGATGCCAAAAAGCCGTTTCATGCTACTTCCCCCCGCGCCGCACGGATCGCAGCGCGCACATTGTCGGGCGCGGTGCCGCCGAAACTGGTCCGGCTGGCGACCGACGCATCGACCGAGAGCACGCCGTACACGCGTTCGTCGATCCGCGCATCGATTGCCTTGAGGTCGTCGATCGGCAGCGCATCGAGCGCGACCTTCCGCTCCTCCGCGAGCTTCACCGCGCGCCCCGTCACATGATGCGCCTCGCGGAACGGGAGCCCCGCCTCGCGCACCAGCCAGTCGGCCAGATCGGTCGCGGTCGCAAAGCCGCTTTCGGCCAGCCCGCGCATCCGATCGGTGCGGAACGTCGCGCTCTCGACCATGCCCGTCATCGCCGCGATCGACAGCGCGAGCAGGTCGTGCGCCTCGAACACCGGCGGCTTGTCGTCCTGCATGTCCTTCGAATAGGCGAGCGGCAGGCCCTTCATCGTCACCATCAGCGCGGTCATGCAGCCGAGGATGCGTCCGGCATGCCCGCGGACCAGCTCGGCAGCATCGGGATTGCGCTTCTGCGGCATGATCGAGCTGCCGGTCGACCATTGATCGCTGAGCGCGACGAACCCGAACGGCTGCGACGCCCACAGCACGAACTCCTCGGCGAGCCGAGACAGGTGTAGCGAGGTCTGCGTCGCGGCAGTCAGGTATTCGATCGCGAAATCCCGGTCGCTGACCCCGTCGAGCGAGTTGGTCATCGGCCCGTCGAAACCGAGTGCGACGGCGGTCATCGCGCGGTCGATCGGAAAGCCCGTGCCCGCCAGCGCAGCCGAGCCCAGCGGCGATCGGTTCATCCTTGCGCGGGCATCCGCGAACCGCCCGACGTCACGCGAAATCATCGCGTGATACGCCATCAGGTGATGCCCGAGCGTGACCGGCTGCGCGGACTGCAAATGCGTAAAGCCCGGCATCACGCTCGCCGCATGCTCTTCCGCCCGCGCAAGCAACGCCGTCTGGAACCCGGCGAGCGCCGCCAGCGCCTGGTCGATCGCATCGCGCACCCAAAGGCGAAAATCGGTCGCGACCTGGTCGTTGCGCGAGCGTGCGGTGTGCAGCCGCCCCGCGACCGGCCCGATCGCATCCGCCAGCCGCGCCTCGGTCTGCATGTGGATATCCTCGAGGACCAGATCCTCCGCGACGCCGTGCTCGGCATAATGCGCCGCGACCGTGTCGAGCCCCGCCGAGATCGTCGCGACATCCTCGGCCGATACGATGCCCTGTTTCCCGAGCATCGCGACATGCGCCTTCGAGCCCGCAATATCCTGCTGCCAGAGGCGCTTGTCGAAGGGAATAGAGGCGTTTATCTCGCGCATGACCGCTGCCGGCCCCTCGGCGAACCGCCCGCCCCACATCGAATTGGAACCGTCCATGTTCTCGCGTCCTGTGTTCAATTCGCGCCCCATCATCTGTTTCGTCGGGATGGGCCTGCTGGTCGCCGGCTGCGATAGGAAATCGCCCGCGCCGGAGCAAGCAAACGTCGTCGCCACCAACACCGTGTCTGCCGACGAGGTTACGTCCGGCCCAACCCCCGACGAAGCGACCGGCCCTGCCGCCAGCACCGAAAAGCTCGACCGCAGCCACAAGGGCGAGACCGGCCCAACGGTCGCCTTCACCGCGCCAGACGGCAAGTCCGTCACGCTCGCATCGTTCAAGGGCAAACCGTTGCTGCTCAACATGTGGGCGACCTGGTGTGCGCCGTGCGTAGCGGAAATGCCGACGCTCGATGCCGCCGCCAAGTCGCTGGCCGGCAAGGTTCAGGTGATCGCGGTCAGCCAGGATATGCAGGGCGCGGAGAAGGTGACGCCGTTCTTCGCCGAAAAGAAGTTCTCGACGCTCAAGCCGTATCTAGACCCGAAGCTCGGCCTCAGCCTCGCCTATCAGGCGAACCTGCCGACCACGATCCTGTACGATTCGGCGGGCAAGGAAGTGTGGCGGATGACCGGCGGCTATGAATGGAACACGCCCGCCGCCGCAAAGCTGATCGCCGAGGCATCGTAACGCGTTGATCCGGCTCGGGGATCTTGAACAGGGTGTGCCGACCCGCCTTGGTGACGAGCCAAAGGTTGATGGCGGGCCGGCACACCCCTCTAACGCGTCCGGCTATGCCGAAGGTGTAAACAACATCGAAATGCGATGAACCGAGTAACGCCCATACTGGCGGGCGAGCGCATAAGGGTCGTCGTGCGGCAACCTACCAGTAGCGGCTACCCGGCACGCCCTTGAACGGTCCGGCGAGATCGGCGGTGATCCAGCCGCCGTAAACTCGCCGGGCTGTGGAATGACGCGTTCGCCATCGACGAAGCACCCGTCGAACGGGCCTGCATAGAACGCTATGTGGTCGCGCAAAGCTGCAAACGCGGGCGTCGGCGACGGATAGCTCCAGGCGACATCGCGCAGGACATCGCCCGCGATCTCGACGTCGTAATAGACCGCGTTGCCCTTCCATTCGCAGAAGGATTGCCGCGTTGAACGCCTGAGCGCCGACATCAGGATATCGGAGGGCGGAATATAATAGCTCGGCGGATGGCTCGTCTCGATCGTGCGGACGCTGTGCCGCGTGTCGGCGAGCGTCACCCCGCGGTGCTCGATCAGGACATGACGATCGCTGCGCTGCGCGATCGCCGGACGCGGATAATCCCAGACGCTTTCCTGGCCCGGTCGCGCGGTATCGGGAACGACCGGCCTCATGCGGTGCGATCAACTTTCCGGGCGAACGACTGCAAGCGAGGTCGGACGTGGAGAAACGCCCGATACACCCGTTCGAGACCAGCCAGGACGACCGGATTGCGCGCTGCCAACCCGAGTGGTCGCAGCAGCGGGATGGCGCGCCACATCGCTGCGAAGGCCGCGGCGCCGGACAGCATCCGGTCCCCTTCGCGCGCATGGAACCGCGCCAGCATCGCAGCTCGATCGATCGGACAGCTCGTGTCGCCGTTGCTGGCATCGACGAAATCGATCGCGCTACGTCGATCGAGACGACGCATCAGCGCGATCTCGCGTCGGCACAGCGGACATCCGCCATCATGCCAGACCGTTAGGCGGGTCATGCCTTGCCCGGGCCGTCGGACCGGTTCCGCTCCCAGATGCGCTCGGCAAGCAAGGTCGCGAACCCGAGCCAGGCGACGAACGGGACCGCAGTCGCCGCTGCGGTGCGATCGACCTTGGCCGCGGCTGCGACATAACCGGCCCCGCTCGCGATCATGGCGGCCGACGCGACCGCGCTGGGGCCGAGCGCCTTGCGTCGGAAGAACAGTTCGGTCCAAACGCCGACCATGCCCGTGTTCAGCAACCAAAGTCCGACAGCGAGGTTGCGCGGCGCATCGGCGGGACGACGCAACAACCGATAGCCGCCGACGGCGAGGCCAGTCTCCAGAACCGGCCATACCGCGCCGAACGCGGCGTCGGGCGGCGTGTAAGCTGGTTTATCGAGTCGTTTGTACCAGCGTCGAATACCGGGATGCGACGGGTCGGGCGCGTTACGTCGCCCGAGCACCGCGCTGGCGCCGAGCACCCCCATGACGACCGCAAGCGCAGCCGGACGGGACAGGCCACCGCCACGTTCGTCCGTGATCGCATCGCTCGGTTTCTGGGTCATGCTCGCCGTCCTAATCCCCGGGCACGCCGCCCGCTGACATCACAGCGAAGCAGCGGCCGCGACGTTCCGTGGCCAGCGCGGCGATCGTCACCGTCGTAGCTTCAGGATGCCCGTAGCTTGCTCCTCTCCCGTTCAGACCCGGTACGACCTACGCCGCGAACTCTTCGGGCAGAAAGCGGTCGGCGACGATCTCGAACTGGTCGCCGTCGACCAGGACCTGTGGGCTTAGCGGGCGGCAATTGTAGCTCGATGTCATCGCAGCACCGTACGCCCCGGTCGCATGAAAGACCGCAAGATCGCCGCGGCGAACCCGGTCGATATCGCGGGCGAGCGCGAACACGTCGCCGCTTTCGCAGATCGGTCCGGCAATGTTCGCGACCATGCGTTCGCCGTCCGGCGCGACGGCTTCGAAGCGGTGGAAGGCATCGTACAGCGCTGGTCGAGCCAGGTCGTTCATCGCGGCATCGACGATGACGAAGGGGCGGTCCGCCCCGGGCTTTACCCAGATCACCCGCGTCATCAGGACGCCGGCGAGTCCTGCGACCACCCGGCCAGGCTCGAAGATAAGGTCGACATCCCAGTCGCGCGTCACCCCAGCGACCATGGCGGCATAGGCGTCGAGGGTCGGGACCACGTCGTCGACACGGTAGGGGATGCCGAGGCCGCCGCCGAGATCGACGCGGGTTATGCCGTGGCCCCGGGCGCGCAGGTCGATCACCAGCGAACCGATGCGCTCGTACGCGGCCTCCAGCGGAGCAAGATCGTGGAGCTGGCTGCCGATGTGGAGCGCGACCCCGACCAGATCGAGCCCATCGAGTCGTGACAGGCGATCGTACATCGCGGGCGCATCGGCGATCGCCACGCCGAACTTGTTCTCGCGCTGGCCGGTAGAGATCTTGGCATGCGTGCCGCCATCGACGTCGGGATTGACGCGCAAAACCGCGACCGCCCGCTTGCCACGCGCCTGGGCAAGCGCGGCGAGCACCCGCCCCTCCTCCTCGAGCTTGAGGTTGAACTGTCCTATGCCGGCGTCGAGTGCGTCGGCGAGTTCCCGATCGGTCTTGCCAACGCCGGAGAAGACGATGTCCG
The DNA here is from genome assembly GCF_001421745.1 of Sphingomonas sp. Leaf230. GTDB lineage: Bacteria > Pseudomonadota > Alphaproteobacteria > Sphingomonadales > Sphingomonadaceae > Sphingomonas. The sequence goes on from NZ_LMKW01000008.1 coordinate 739,539, forward strand.
ATGCGGCGATACCGGCTCCGAGCGCGCGGCGCATCTCTCCGCCCGAGACGATGTCGGCACCGAAGCCGCAGCCAGCCAGAAGATGCAGCACCGCGCTGTTCGGGTTTGCCTTGACCGCGAACGCCGTTCGCGTCCGCGGCAGGATCGACAGCGCCGCCGTGAAACGCCGGGCCGCGTCGCGCAGCGCAGCTGCCGAATAGACGTGGACGGGCGTACCGACTGCGTCGGCTATGGCCGGCAACGGCACGCCTTCGGCACACAGGCCACTGTCCCGCCGATCGAAATACGTCATGATGATCCTGGAGGCTCGAGGTCAGGGATGCGGTTGATCGAGTCGGCGGCGATAGCGGCGGACGCGGACGGCATGGATCACTTCGGCGGTTCGTGCATGACCGTGGCGTTCGGCGCGAAGTGCGATGATGACCCGCTTGCCGTTGATCGCCAGTGTCAGGCCTAGCAATGCGAAGGGGAATACGAACATCGCGCGTGCCGAGCCGTCCATCGCAACCGCGACGCTGCACGCGCCCACGCACAATGCCAGGCCGATCCCCCGCCATAGGATGTCACGCTTCGTCATGCTTCGGTACCGACGGCATGCCACGTCACGTTGTCGCCGATGACGATCCGCGCTGCATTCCCCAACGCCGACGCCACCTCTGGCCGCCGGTCTTTCGTCATGCCGTGCCAGATCACGAGATCGGCCGGTAGATCATGCTCCTCACGCAAGGCGGTGACCATGTCCGCCACGTCGAACGTCGTGCCGATCGCAAGGTTGGTGCAACGGTTCGCCGCCGCGCGGGCGCGACCGATCAGCGCGGGCGATCCGTCGATCCCGCGCCCCTCGATCGCCGTGAAACCGAGGGACCGGGCATGATGCACCGCTTGCAGGAGGAGCGAGCCCGCGCCGCAATCGGCATCGACGATGCGGACCGCGTGACGACCGTCTTCGCGCAACGTTGCAAGGGCGGCAGCGATGACCGGCCAACGCAGATCATGAATCGCGGCTTTCGACCCTGGAATCGCGGTTTTGGTCGCGATCTTCGGGCTTGGGCCGGGGTGAAGACGGTTCAGGCGAGTTTGCGTGTTCATTGCCATCGCTTCCGTCATGCCGCCCGCGGCAGTGCGCGCTCGTCGCGCCCAACGGGGGCGAACGAAATGACCGGGATCAGCGGCGCGTTGGCGATCTCGACGCTCGCATGATAGATGTCGCGCTCGGCCTGGGCGTAGCTCATCGCCGCGCCGTAGGAGATGAAACGCCCTTCGAGGTTGCGCCTGCTGTCCTGCACGAGCCAATGCCCTGCACGATCCTGCCCGACATAGATGACGAGCCCAGCAGGATCGGGTTCCGATATGGTTTCAGACGACATGTCGCCTCATTGCCTTTCGTATCGCGAGCGTCGTGCCCGCGCTCATGATCTACGAGCCGCGACATAGCGCTGCGAGATCGATCCCCGCGGATCGCATAGTGCGCGCATAGTGTTGCCTTCGCTTCACCGCGTTTGGGCGGGCGGAGGCCATGAACACAGCGGCGCATTGACCTGCTGGTACCGACTACGGGTGACGAGAAATCGGCGCGCGTGACTCGGCGATGGACTCGATAGCGCTGTGCCGAGGGATTGTCGGTCAGTACACGCGCTGCAACCCCTGAAGGCGAAACCAAGCGCTACTGACGTGGCGACTATCGGCGCAATATAGCCAACGCAGCGTCAGGATCATCGGCATCACGACCAAGAGCGGGCTGTTCCAAACCAACGGCACAGTGTCGCTGTATGGCTGCGACCACGATACGACCAAACCGAGCTTTACCTATGGCGGCTCGAACGATGCCACACACTATTTGGTATCGGACGACTATTGCCACGAAGCGCTCGGGAGCGGCGTCGGCGTGGGTGCAGCATTATGGCCACGTCGCGACGTGTTTTCGGTGTTGGCAAGGCGTTCGGTTAAGTCGTCAAGTTGCGAAGGGCGTCATCCTGCTGCCCCTGGCCGGCACTACCCCTTCGGTCGCTCCTTACGCGCAAGACGAAGCGCGATCAGGCCCGCTAACAGCGTCGCGAGAACAACTGTCCGATCAGCAATTCGAAGTTGGACAGGCTGCGCTTCAGCGGCTCAACGGCACGATGTCGCCGAAACCATAGCCTTGATCGTCGTCAGGCTGGAACAGGTGAACGCGGCATACAATACAGTTGCGACGTGCAGATTGAAGGCGGACGCGCCGAGCGCGTGCCAGAGGCGATAGTGAATCCCCATTTCTTCAGCGTTCGCGTGGCAGTTTGTAGCTCAACTTGTCCCTGCAACTCGTTCGACAACCACGCGGATCGCCTCCCGACTAAGGGGGGCCGCATCGATCGAGTTGTGGATGCCGACACCCTCGATCAGTGCATCCAGCGCACGCGCGGTCAGCGGGTCGAAAAAGCGACCGAGCGCGACGCGGCTGCTGTCCATCCACTGTTGCATCACTGCCGTGACCGGGGGCTGCCGCGCGGCAAAGGCATAGAGTTCATAGCTGAGCAGCAACGTGCGTGGTTCGGCCCAGACCGAGTCGGCGATGATATCGATGATAGCTTCCACCGCCTCTCTCCGATCGGCGGCCCTCTCCAGACGCGCCTTGAATGCCTCCGAAGCCTGTGTTGCCAGTTGTAGAAAGGCGGGGGGAAGACGTAAGCCTGAAACACGTTCTGTCATTATTGGCGGGCGCGTCGGGCACGAGCCACAATTCGCCGCTGCTTGAGGTGGAGCTTTCCAACCTCACGCAAAATCTTCTGGGCGGCCTTGTCAGTCCCATCCTAATGGACATGATCTCGGACCGCGAAGCGGAACTCGCGCGGCTGTCGGCTCAGACTGTCAGCGCGACGGCGCGCAAACCCGCGGATATCCTGCCGCCTCCGGTTCTGCTGGAGCGTTTCAGCCAGAAGGTAACCGCGCTCCGGACGTCCCTAGACGATGTAACTATCCGTTCCGAGGCCGCGTCTGTCCTCGCGACACTCATCGAGAGCGTAACGATCTACCCGAACGGCGAGCATGGTCCGGAGGCGGAGGTGGTGGCGAAGGTGTCGGATTTGCTGGCCTGGGCCACAAACGACAACGCCGCCCGTAAGGGCGGCGATCGTAGTTCTATAGAGTTGGTTGCGGGGACAGGATTTGAACCTGTGACCTTCAGGTTATGAGCCTGACGAGCTACCGGGCTGCTCCACCCCGCGACACTTCGCTGTTGCGAAGGAGGGNTGGTTGCGGGGACAGGATTTGAACCTGTGACCTTCAGGTTATGAGCCTGACGAGCTACCGGGCTGCTCCACCCCGCGACACTTCGCTGTTGCGAAGGAGGGTATGGGACGTTGTGAATGGGTTTTTGATATGTTGCGTGCTTGCATGTTGCACGGGCTTCAATGCCTGGCGACGACCTACTCTTCCATCGCTTGAGCGATAGTACCATTGGCGCAGTCGGGTTTCACGGCCGAGTTCGGAATGGGATCGGGTGGGACACCGACGCTATAGCCACCAGGCAATGGAGCCGGTGCGACATGCGTTTGCGTTCATATCTGGGTCCCTCGGGCTTCGCATTGCTGCGAAGCCCGAGGGTTTAAAATCGATACCGTGCAAGGTTTGTAGTGGTATTCGACCAATCCCTCGACGGCGAGGGGATTGGCAATCTGGCGTCGTCTTAATCATCCGCACGCATCGTTTGTCGCTACTGGTTTCCCAGTGTTGTCATTGATGGTGTGAGACTCTCAAGCGCGAATAGAGCAATTAGTATCGGTTAGCTCCATGCGTTACCGCACTTCTACATCCGATCTATCAACGTCGTGGTCTCCGACGGCTCTATGAAATCTTATCTCGAGGGAGGCTTCCCGCTTAGATGCTTTCAGCGGTTATCCCGTCCATACATAGCTACCCAGCTGCGCTCCTGGCGGAACGACTGGTACACCAGAGGTATGTTCAACCCGGTCCTCTCGTACTAGGGTCAACTCCTCTCAAATTTCGACGCCCACGGCAGATAGGGACCAAACTGTCTCGCGACGTTCTGAACCCAGCTCACGTACCACTTTAATTGGCGAACAGCCAAACCCTTGGGACCTGCTCCAGCCCCAGGATGTGATGAGCCGACATCGAGGTGCCAAACAACCCCGTCGATATGAGCTCTTGGGGGTTATCAGCCTGTTATCCCCGGCGTACCTTTTATCCGTTGAGCGATGGCCCTTCCACGAGGGACCACCGGATCACTATGACCGACTTTCGTCTCTGCTCGACTTGTCAGTCTCGCAGTCAGGCGGGCTTATGCCATTGCACTCTAACAGACGGTTTCCGACCGTCCTGAGCCCACCATTGCGCGCCTCCGTTACTCTTTAGGAGGCGACCGCCCCAGTCAAACTACCCGCCACAGAGGGTCCCTGTTCCGGCTTACGGAACGAGGTTAGACATCAGAAACAAACAGGGTGGTATTTCACCTATGGCTCCACATCAGCTGGCGCCGATGCTTCAAAGCCTCCCACCTATGCTACACAGTTTCTTCCTAATGCCACTCTGAAGCTGCAGTAAAGGTGCACGGGGTCTTTCCGTCTAACCGCGGGTACTCCGCATCTTCACGGAGAATTCAATTTCGCTGAGCATGTCCTGGAGACAGTGGGGAAGTCGTTACGCCATTCGTGCAGGTCGGAACTTACCCGACAAGGAATTTCGCTACCTTAGGACCGTTATAGTTACGGCCGCCGTTTACCTGGGCTTCATTTCAGAGCTTGCACCCCTCCACTTAACCTTCAGGCACCGGGCAGGCGTCAGGCCCTATACGTCGTCTTGAAGCCGACTTAGCAGAGCCCTGTGTTTTTGCTAAACAGTCGCTACCCCCTGGCCTGTGCCCCCTCAAAGTGCTTGCGCATAGTGAGGGCCTCCTTCTTCCGAAGGTACGGAGGCAATTTGCCGAGTTCCTTCAGGACACTTCTCTCAAGCGCCTTGGTATACTCTACCTGACCACCTGTGTCGGTTTCGGGTACGGTCTATACGGTGGGGCTATTTCCTGGAACCATTTCGAAGCCATCCCAATCCGATAAGGGATGACAACACACATGATCCGTCACACACCACCAGGCCCACGAATATTAACGTGGTTCCCATCGACTACCCCCTTCGGGCTCGTCTTAGGGGCCGGCTCACCCTGCGCGGATTAGCCTTGCGCAGGAACCCTTGGTCTTTCGGCGAGAGGGCATCTCACCCTCTTTATCGCTACTCATGTCTGCATTCGCACTTCCGATACCTCCACGACCCATTACCAGATCGCTTCACAGGCTTACGGAACGCTCCGCTACCGCGTACCACATAAGTGGCACACCCTAAGCTTCGGCACGTATCTTGAGCCCCGTTACATCTTCGCCGCAGGACCTCTTGTTTAGACCAGTGAGCTGTTACGCTTTCTTTAAAGGATGGCTGCTTCTAAGCCAACCTCCTGGTTGTTTTGGAAGTCCCACATGCTTTCCCACTTAGATACGATTTGGGGGCCTTAGCTGTAGGTCAGGGCTGTTTCCCTTTTGACGACGGACCTTAGCACCCGCCGTCTGTCTCCCGCATATCACTCTTAGGTATTCGGAGTTTGGTTAGGTTTGGTAGATCTCGCGACCCCCTAGCCCATCCAGTGCTCTACCCCCTAAGGTGTTCGTGCGAGGCACTACCTCAATAGTTTTCGCGGAGAACCAGCTATTTCCCGGCTTGATTGGCCTTTCACCCCTAAACACAACTCATCCGGTAACTTTTCAACGTTAATCGGTTCGGACCTCCAGTGCATGTTACTGCACCTTCATCCTGGTCATGCCTAGATCGCCGGGTTTCGGGTCTAATACATCAAACTCTGGCGCCCTATTCAGACTCGCTTTCGCTGCGCCTACACCTATCGGCTTAAGCTTGCTTGATACATTAAGTCACAGACCCATTATGCAAGAGGTACGCTGTCAGGCCATAAAAGCCCTCCAACTGCTTGTAGGCAATCCGTTTCAGGTACTGTTTCACTCCCCTCATCGGGGTGCTTTTCACCTTTCCCTCACGGTACTAGTTCGCTATCGGTCACATACGAGTATTTAGGCTTGGAGGGTGGTCCCCCCATGTTCAGACAGAATTTCACGTGTTCCGCCCTACTCGAGTCCTGAATTCTCACTTTCGTATACGGGGCTGTCACCCGCTATGGCGTCACTTTCCAGAGACTTCTACTAGTTGAAATTCAGGCACTGGCCTGGTCCGCGTTCGCTCGCCACTACTAACGGAATCTCGGTTGATGTCTTTTCCTCCAGCTACTGAGATGTTTCAGTTCGCCGGGTTCGCTTCACGAAGCCTATGTATTCAGCTAAGTGATACCTAACCTAATTAACTCGACCTGTGCGTTACCGCGCAGGTAGAATTAATCGGGATAGGTGGGTTTCCCCATTCGGAAATCGTCGGGTCAAAGCTTGCTCACAGCTCACCGACGCTTATCGCAGCGTGCCACGTCCTTCATCGCCTGTATGTGCCAAGGCATCCACGAATTGCCCTTACCTCACGCTTGAGAGTCCACACCACCAACGACATCACTGGGTGCCTCCAGAGGAGGTCACCAACTCGGCAGAGCAGTGCGCGTTGGCCTTTGTCAGGTGCGGATGATTATAATCTCAGCCAGATTATTAGTTATGATGATGTCGATATCTGGAGCCTCGAACTGCCCGTTGAGATCGCCTTGCACAGAAGTGCCCTGCGAACCGCCGAAGCAATCCTCGTCTCCAAAATCGAGCACCTCACGGCATCGATTTTAAAAAACCCATTCACAATGTCAAATACGGGTCGTCTCGACCCAATCACCGTGCTCTCGCACGGCGAACCGTTTCTCTTCATCTCTAGGTTGTGGCTGATGGTGCGTTGCTCGCGAGCCCGTCAGTCGCGGCGAAGCCGCGCCTTATGGGCGCGCTTCTCAGCGCTGGCCGTTCTTGTCAAAGTGCGCGGCAGCTTTGCTGCCTCGTCTCTTTGACTGCGAAATGGTGGAGCCTATCGGGATCGAACCGATGACCTGATGCTTGCAAAGCAACCGCTCTCCCAGCTGAGCTAAGGCCCCAAACGCACTTGTGTGTGGTGGGCCTAGGTGGATTCGAACCACCGACCTCACCCTTATCAGGGGTGCGCTCTAACCAACTGAGCTACAGGCCCACACCCGCTGCGCCCGTCAGACGCAGCAGAACTGCGCCTTATCGGGCCCCCATCAAAGTACTACTTTGATGGGACCCAGGGGCGCGCTTCGCGCGCTGGCCGAGCTTGCCCACAGCCAAGACAACAGATGCTGTCTCGTCTTATGGACTAACCTAGTGATGAAGGGACATGAGGACGGCGGCTAATGTTCTTTGGAATGGAAGAAGCTCTTCCGACAGGGTGGCACCATAAGATGCGGGCCTGTCAGCGCTTTCTGCCGATATCCTTAGAAAGGAGGTGATCCAGCCGCAGGTTCCCCTACGGCTACCTTGTTACGACTTCACCCCAGTCGCTAAACCCACCGTGGTCGCCTGCCTCTCTTACGAGTTAGCGCAACGCCTTCGGGTGAATCCAACTCCCATGGTGTGACGGGCGGTGTGTACAAGGCCTGGGAACGTATTCACCGCGGCATG